>NZ_JBBOPX010000001.1:0-7500 GCF_038003845.1 Anoxybacillus sp. FSL W8-0382
GTGGAAAATATTTCGGACTTATGGAATAAAGCATTGGCCGAAATTGAGAAAAAAATTAGCAAACCGAGTTTTGAAACATGGTTAAAATCAACGACTGCACATTCGTTAAAGGGCGATATCCTTATTATTACCGTTCCAAACGAATTTACAAAAGACTGGCTCGAATCGCGCTACACCCGGCTTATTGAACAAACGCTCTATGATATTACCGGGGAAGAATTAAAAATCAAATGCACGATTCCTAACGATCAAACATCGGAAGAATTTGATGTAAAACCAACAAGTAAACCGCGAAAACACGATGATGAACAAACAGAATTTCCACAAAGCATGCTCAATCCGAAGTATACGTTCGATACATTCGTCATTGGATCTGGAAATCGCTTTGCTCATGCTGCCTCTTTAGCTGTGGCAGAAGCACCGGCCAAAGCATACAACCCCCTTTTCATTTATGGTGGTGTAGGCCTAGGCAAGACGCACCTCATGCACGCAATCGGTCATTACGTTCTTGAACACAACCCATCAGCGAAAGTCGTTTATCTATCTTCTGAAAAGTTTACAAACGAATTTATTAATGCCATTCGTGACAACCGTCCGGATGATTTTCGTAACAAATATCGCAATGTGGACGTGTTACTAATAGATGATATTCAATTTCTAGCTGGAAAAGAACAAACGCAAGAAGAGTTTTTCCATACGTTTAATACGCTACATGAAGAAAGTAAGCAAATTGTCATCTCAAGCGACCGACCACCAAAAGAAATTCCGACGTTAGAAGATCGCCTTCGTTCTCGTTTTGAATGGGGCTTAATTACAGACATCACTCCTCCCGATTTAGAAACGAGAATTGCAATTTTGCGCAAAAAAGCGAAAGCGGAAGGATTCGACATACCGAACGAAGTGATGTTGTACATTGCTAATCAAATTGATTCGAACATTCGTGAATTAGAGGGGGCACTCATTCGCGTCGTTGCTTACTCTTCTTTAATTAATAAAGAAATTAACGCAGATTTGGCAGCTGAAGCATTAAAAGATATTATTCCGAGCTCCAAACCAAAAGTTATTACGATCCAAGATATTCAACGCGTTGTCGGGGAGCATTTTAATGTAAAACTCGAAGATTTCAAGGCGAAAAAGCGGACAAAATCTGTTGCTTTTCCAAGACAAATTGCAATGTATCTTTCACGCGAACTGACGGACTGTTCGCTCCCAAAAATTGGTGAAGAATTTGGAGGGCGTGACCATACGACTGTTATCCATGCCCATGAAAAAATTTCAGCTCTCATTCAGACTGACGTTCAATTGCAAAAACAGCTGAAAGAAATTATGGAGAAACTGAAATAATGTGAATAACTACTTTGTGTTTGTGCACAGTCTGTCCACATGTGGATAGTCTGTGCTTCCTTTGTTTTACTCACTTATCCACATAATCACAGCGCCTATTACTATGATTAATAGTTTTTTAAAAAAATATAATTAATAATTAGGGAGGTTTTCTTTGTGAAAGTTACTATCGATCGCGAGCACTTAGTGAGAAGTGTGCAAGATGTTATGAAAGCTGTATCATCCCGAACGACCATTCCTATTTTGACTGGAATTAAAATTGTCGCCTCTGAGCAAGGAGTTACATTGACAGGGAGTGACTCAGATATTTCGATTGAATCGTTTATTCCAGCGGAGGAAAAGGATCGTATTATTGTTGACGTCATTAAACAAGGGGGCGTAGTTCTCCAAGCGCGATTTTTTAGCGAAATTGTTCGTAAACTACCGAAAGAAACCGTACAAATCGAAGTAAAAGATCAATTTGTCACAACCATTCGTTCCGGAAAAGCCGAATTTCACTTAAACGGATTGGATCCAGAGGAATATCCGCGCTTACCACAAATTCAAGAGGAAAACATGTTTAAAGTTCCAGCTGATTTGTTAAAACATGTAATTCGTCAAACTGTATTCGCTGTATCGACTTCAGAAACACGTCCGATCTTGACAGGTGTAAACTGGCGAATTGAAAATAATGAACTGACGTGTATTGCAACAGATAGCCATCGGCTAGCTATGAGAAAAGCAAAAGTAGAAACGGAATCAGAAGCGTACTTCAATATCGTCATTCCGGGAAAGAGTTTGAACGAACTAAATAAAATCCTCGAAGAGTCGAATGAACTTGTGCACATTGTCGTGACAGAAAATCAAATATTATTCAAAACAAAACATTTGTTGTTTTTCTCACGATTATTAGACGGGAACTATCCGGATACGTCTCGACTTATTCCAACAGACAGTCAGACAGATGTGATTGTAAAAACGAAGGAGTTTCTACAAGCGATCGACCGTGCATCTTTATTAGCGCGTGAAGGAAGAAACAACGTTGTTCGTTTATCGACACTAGCCGACAAAATCGTTGAAATTTCTTCGAACTCACCTGAAATCGGAAAAGTAGTTGAAGAAGTGCAGTGTGAACAAGTTGAGGGAGAAGAATTAAAAATTTCTTTCAGCGCAAAATATATGATGGATGCACTAAAAGCGTTAGAAGGGACAGAAATTAAAATTAGTTTTACTGGTGCAATGCGACCATTTTTAATTCGTCCGCTTCATGACGATTCGATGCTCCAATTAATTTTACCTGTGCGCACATATTAAAAGCTGCTAGATGAACTAGCAGCTTTCCTTTTCTTCACCTTTCTTTTTTAGTACAATGAAAGAATGGACACTTTTTATAGAAAGTGAGCGGATGATGGATGAAAGAAATAAAAATTTCAACAGAAACCATTACACTCGGACAATTTTTAAAACTAGCGAACGTCATCTCAACAGGTGGGATGGCGAAATGGTTTTTACAAACAAACGATGTATTTGTTAATGATGAGCAGGAACAACGTCGCGGGCGAAAGCTGAAGGTAGGGGACGTTGTCGACATCAAAACAATCGGTACATTTACGATTTGTTCGTGAAGGTGGGAGCACCTTTGTTTTTGGAACAATTAACTTTAAAAAACTACCGCAATTATGAACAAGGTTGTTGGCAATTTCAAAATAAAGTAAACGTCATTTTAGGCGAAAATGCCCAAGGTAAGACGAACATCATGGAATCCATTTATGTTTTATCTATGGCGAAATCACATCGAACGACGAACGATAAAGATTTAATTCGTTGGGACGAAGATTATGCTAAAATAGAAGGTAAAGTAGGAAAGAAAAACGGGTCCATTTTTCTGCAACTAACTGTGTCAAAAAAAGGTAAGAAAGCAAAACTCAATCATATTGAACAGGCGAAGTTAAGCAGATATGTCGGGCACATGAACGTCGTCATGTTTGCTCCAGAAGACTTAAACCTTGTAAAAGGGAGCCCACAAATTCGAAGACGTTTTATCGACATGGAGATCGGTCAAGTATCTCCTGTTTACATGCATGAGCTTGGTCAATATCAAAAAGTGTTGCAACAAAGAAATCAATATTTGAAACTACTTCAGTCGAAAAAACAGATGGATGAAACGTTTCTTGATGTGCTTACAGAACAACTGGTAGAACTTGCAGCTAAGATCACGCTTAAAAGATACGAATTTATCGAATTATTACAAACGTGGGCAAAACCGATTCATGGTGAAATTAGTCGAGGTAATGAACAATTAGCTATTCACTATTGTCCTTCGGTTCATGTATTAGACAAACAACAATGGTCGAGAATAGTAGAAGTGTATAACGACAAGTTCGCACAAATAAAAACAAAAGAAATCGAACGAGGCACAACACTTATCGGGCCACATCGAGATGATTTATCGTTCACAATTAACGGAAAGGATGTACAAACGTTCGGTTCACAAGGACAACAACGAACGACGGCCCTTTCATTGAAACTAGCTGAAATTGATTTAATTTTTTCGGAAATTGGAGAGTACCCTATTCTTTTACTTGACGATGTCCTATCAGAACTGGATGATTTTCGCCAAACGCATTTGTTAAATGCTATACAAGGCAAAGTGCAAACATTCGTAACAACAACGAGCATAGATGGGATTGAGCATCGCGTTATTCGTGATGCAGATGTGTACGAAGTTGTCTCGGGACAAATGATGAGACGATAGTTGTTTATCAAACTCGGACGTATTGTCCGAAAAGGAAAGCGTAGGTGATCAATAGTGACGATGGAACAAAGGGAACAAATTGTTTATGATGAAAGTCAGATTCAAGTGCTCGAAGGATTAGAAGCAGTACGAAAAAGACCGGGGATGTATATCGGATCAACTGGACCGAAAGGATTACACCATCTCGTTTGGGAAATTGTCGACAACAGTATTGATGAAGCGCTAGCTGGATTTTGTACGGAAATCAACGTTATTGTTGAAGAAGACAATAGCATTACAGTTATCGATAACGGTCGGGGGATTCCAGTTGGCATTCATGAAAAAATGGGGAGACCAGCTGTTGAAGTAATTATGACTGTGTTGCACGCTGGAGGGAAATTCGGCGGCGGTGGATATAAAGTATCTGGCGGTTTGCATGGGGTCGGTGCGTCTGTTGTTAATGCGTTGTCAGAAGAACTAGAAGTATATGTACATCGCGATGGAAACATTCACTATCAAAAATATAAGCGCGGTGTGCCTTGTTCTGATTTACAAGTTGTAGGTGAGACAGATCGGACAGGAACAACGATTCATTTTAAGCCAGATCCGGAAATTTTTACAGAAACGACGGAGTATGATTACGATACACTCGCGCACCGTTTACGGGAGCTTGCTTTTTTAAACAAAGGCATTCGTATTACGCTAGAAGATCGACGCGGTGAAAAGCGACGCAACGAATACTACTATGAAGGCGGAATTTCTTCATACGTTAAACATTTAAATCGGACAAAAGAAACGCTTCACGAGGAACCAATTTATATTGAAGGGGAGAAAGACGGGATTCAAGTCGAAATTGCCCTACAATACAACGATGGTTATACAAGTAATATATACTCATTTGCGAATAACATTCATACACATGAAGGTGGTACGCACGAGTTAGGGTTTAAAACAGCTCTGACGCGAATTATTAATGATTATGGCCGTAAAAACAATATGTTTAAAGAACAAGATGCTAATTTAACAGGTGAGGACGTACGGGAAGGATTAACGGCCATCATTTCGGTGAAACACCCAGCGCCACAGTTCGAGGGGCAAACGAAGACGAAACTCGGAAATAGTGATGCTCGTACGGCGACAGAGTCCATTTTTGCTGAACAATTTGAGAAGTTTTTACTCGAGAATCCATCCGTTGCAAAAAAAATCGTTGAAAAAGGAATTTTAGCTTCTCGAGCACGTTTAGCAGCGAAGCGAGCGCGAGAATTAACGAGAAGAAAAAACGCCCTTGAAGTATCAAGTTTGCCTGGGAAATTGGCAGATTGTTCATCGAGAGACCCAGCGATATGTGAACTGTATGTTGTTGAGGGAGACTCGGCAGGTGGTTCTGCAAAACAAGGACGCGATCGTCATTTCCAAGCGATTTTACCGTTGCGCGGAAAAATTATTAACGTTGAAAAATCACGTTTAGATAAAATTTTATCCAACAATGAAGTACGTGCGATTATTACAGCTCTTGGCACGGGAATCGGGGAAGATTTTGATATTACAAAAGCTCGTTACCATAAGATCATTATTATGACGGACGCCGATGTCGATGGTGCACACATTCGCACATTGTTATTGACATTTTTTTATCGCTACATGCGCGAGGTCATTGAACAAGGCTACGTTTACATCGCTCAACCACCTTTATATAAAATTCAGCAAGGAAAACGAATCGAATATGCATATAGTGATCGACAACTTGAAGAAATATTAACGCGGTTACCTGAACAACCAAAACCGGTCATTCAACGTTATAAAGGTCTTGGGGAGATGAATCCTGAACAACTTTGGGAAACAACAATGAATCCAGAAACGAGAACGTTGTTGAAAGTGAGTTTGCAAGATGCGATGGAGGCGGACGAAACGTTCGAAATTTTAATGGGGGACAAAGTCGAGCCGCGTAGACAATTTATTGAAGAAAACGCAAAATACGTAAAAAATCTAGATATTTAAACATGTCGGAGAGTGTTTGTTCACCCTCCCCTTGTTTTATTATTTTGCTAAGTAAGGGAGGTTCGTTGTTGTATGTCTGAACGAGTAAAAGAAGTGAGTATTAGTCAAGAAATGCGTGCATCGTTTCTTGACTATGCGATGAGCGTCATTGTATCTCGCGCGCTCCCTGATGTGCGTGATGGTCTAAAGCCGGTACATCGTCGTATTTTATATGCAATGCACGATTTAGGAATGACGGCGGACAAGCCTTACAAAAAGTCGGCACGTATTGTCGGTGAAGTCATCGGGAAATACCATCCACACGGTGATGCAGCGGTATACGATACGATGGTGCGGATGGCACAAGATTTCAACTATCGATATATGCTTGTAGATGGACATGGAAACTTCGGATCAATTGACGGGGATGCTGCAGCAGCAATGCGCTATACAGAAGCGAGAATGTCGAAAATTTCGATGGAGCTGTTGCGAGATATTAACAAAGACACGATTGATTACCAAGACAACTATGACGGTTCAGAACGAGAGCCAATTGTTTTGCCAGCTCGTTTTCCGAATTTGCTTGTGAACGGATCTTCAGGGATTGCGGTTGGAATGGCAACAAATATTCCGCCGCATCAACTTGGAGAAGTCATTGATGCTTTATTAGAGCTAATGAAAGATCCAGATATGACGATTGCTGAATTAATGGAATATTTGCCAGGACCTGATTTTCCGACAGGTGCGCAAATTATTGGGAGAGGCGGTATACGAAAAGCGTATGAAACAGGACGAGGTTCGATTACGTTGCGTGCCAAAGCAGAGATCGAGCAAAAAGAGAACGGAAAAGAAGTGATTATCGTCCGTGAGTTACCTTATCAAGTCAATAAAGCGAAGTTAATTGAAAAAATTGCTGAGCTTGTACGCGAAAAGAAAATTGATGGCATTACAGATTTGCGTGATGAGTCGGATCGAAGCGGCATGCGTATCGTCATTGAAGTACGAAGAGATGTGAGTGCTCATGTCGTACTTAACAATTTATATAAACAAACGGCTTTACAAACGAGCTTTGGCATTAATATGCTTGCTCTTGTTGACGGTCAACCAAAAGTATTGAATTTGAAACAATGTTTACAGCATTATTTAGAACATCAAAAGGTTGTTATTCGTCGTCGTACGCAATTTGAGTTAAACAAGGCAGAAGCACGCGCCCATATTTTAGAAGGACTACGCATTGCCCTCGATCACCTAGATGAAGTGATTGAGCTCATTCGTCAATCCGCGACCGTAGATGTAGCAAAAGAAGGGTTAATGACAAAGTTCCAGCTAAGCGAAAAGCAAGCGCAAGCTATTTTAGATATGCGCCTGCAACGTTTAACTGGATTAGAGCGTGAAAAAATCGAGCAAGAGTATGCTGAGTTATTAGGACTTATTGCACGTTTAAAGGCTATTTTAGCTGATGAACA
>NZ_JBBOPX010000001.1:12500-30000 GCF_038003845.1 Anoxybacillus sp. FSL W8-0382
GGCTAAATACTCCCTAGTGACCGATAGTGAACCAGTACCGTGAGGGAAAGGTGAAAAGCACCCCGGGAGGGGAGTGAAAGAGAACCTGAAACCGTGTGCCTACAAGTAGTCAGAGCCCGTTTATGGGTGATGGCGTGCCTTTTGTAGAATGAACCGGCGAGTTACGATCTCGTGCGAGGTTAAGTCGAAAAGACGGAGCCGCAGCGAAAGCGAGTCTGAATAGGGCGTATAGTACGAGGTCGTAGACCCGAAACCAGGTGATCTACCCATGTCCAGGGTGAAGGTAGGGTAATACCTACTGGAGGCCCGAACCCACGCACGTTGAAAAGTGCGGGGATGAGGTGTGGGTAGGGGTGAAATGCCAATCGAACTTGGAGATAGCTGGTTCTCCCCGAAATAGCTTTAGGGCTAGCCTCGAGTTGAGAGTCTTGGAGGTAGAGCACTGATTGGGCTAGGGGCCCTCATCGGGTTACCGAACTCAGTCAAACTCCGAATGCCAATGACTTATGCTCGGGAGTCAGACTACGAGTGATAAGATCCGTGGTCAAGAGGGAAACAGCCCAGATCACCAGCTAAGGTCCCAAAGTGTACGTTAAGTGGAAAAGGATGTGGAGTTGCTTAGACAACCAGGATGTTGGCTTAGAAGCAGCCACCATTTAAAGAGTGCGTAATAGCTCACTGGTCGAGTGACTCTGCGCCGAAAATGTACCGGGGCTAAACGTACCACCGAAGCTGTGGGACGACTTACGTCGTCGGTAGGGGAGCGTTCTAAGGGCGTCGAAGCTAGACCGGAAGGACTAGTGGAGCGCTTAGAAGTGAGAATGCCGGTGTGAGTAGCGAAAACAGAGGTGAGAATCCTCTGCACCGAAAGCCTAAGGTTTCCTGAGGAAGGCTCGTCCGCTCAGGGTTAGTCGGGACCTAAGCCGAGGCCGAAAGGCGTAGGCGATGGACAACAGGTTGATATTCCTGTACCACCTCCTCACCGTTTGAGCAATGGGGGGACGCAGGAGGATAGGGTCAGCGCGCGACTGGTTGTGCGCGTCCAAGCAGTTAGGCGCCTCAAGTAGGCAAATCCGCTTGAGTAGGCTGAGCTGTGATGGCGAGGGAAATAAAGTACCGAAGTGCCTGATTCCACACTGCCAAGAAAAGCCTCTAGCGAGGTGAGAGGTGCCCGTACCGCAAACCGACACAGGTAGGCGAGGAGAGAATCCTAAGGTGCGCGGGAGAACTCTCGTTAAGGAACTCGGCAAAATGACCCCGTAACTTCGGGAGAAGGGGTGCTCCCTCGGGTGAATAGCCCAGGGGAGCCGCAGTGAAAAGGCCCAAGCGACTGTTTATCAAAAACACAGGTCTCTGCGAAGCCGTAAGGCGAAGTATAGGGGCTGACACCTGCCCGGTGCTGGAAGGTTAAGGGGAGCGCTTAGCGCAAGCGAAGGTGCGAACCGAAGCCCCAGTAAACGGCGGCCGTAACTATAACGGTCCTAAGGTAGCGAAATTCCTTGTCGGGTAAGTTCCGACCCGCACGAAAGGTGTAACGACTTGGGCACTGTCTCAACGAGAGACCCGGTGAAATCATAGTACCTGTGAAGATGCAGGTTACCCGCGACAGGACGGAAAGACCCCGTGGAGCTTTACTGCAGCCTGATATTGAATGTTGGTGCGACATGTACAGCATAGGTGGGAGACTGAGAAGCCTGGACGCCAGTCTAGGTGGAGTCGCCGTTGGGATACCACCCTTGTCGTACTGAGATTCTAACCCGCACCCCTGATCGGGGTGGGAGACAGTGTCAGGTGGGCAGTTTGACTGGGGCGGTCGCCTCCCAAAGCGTAACGGAGGCGCCCAAAGGTTCCCTCAGAATGGTTGGAAATCATTCGAAGAGTGTAAAGGCAGAAGGGAGCTTGACTGCGAGACCTACAAGTCGAGCAGGGACGAAAGTCGGGCTTAGTGATCCGGTGGTTCCGAATGGAAGGGCCATCGCTCAACGGATAAAAGCTACCCCGGGGATAACAGGCTTATCTCCCCCAAGAGTCCACATCGACGGGGAGGTTTGGCACCTCGATGTCGGCTCATCGCATCCTGGGGCTGTAGTCGGTCCCAAGGGTTGGGCTGTTCGCCCATTAAAGCGGTACGCGAGCTGGGTTCAGAACGTCGTGAGACAGTTCGGTCCCTATCCGTCGCGGGCGTAGGAAATTTGAGAGGAGCTGTCCTTAGTACGAGAGGACCGGGATGGACGCACCGCTGGTGTACCAGTTGTTCCGCCAGGAGCACAGCTGGGTAGCTATGTGCGGAAGGGATAAGCGCTGAAAGCATCTAAGCGTGAAGCCCCCCTCAAGATGAGATTTCCCATCGCGTCAAGCGAGTAAGATCCCTTGAAGATGACAAGGTAGATAGGTCCGAGGTGGAAGCGTGGCGACACGTGCAGCTGACGGATACTAATCGATCGAGGATTTAACTAAGCACACAAGAAAAGCTGAGAACGGTCCTTGGCGAAGCCAAGGAAACGTCCGACGGAGCCGAGAGCTTTTGACGAAGACGTGCTTGCACGTCGAACGGAAAAAGCGAAGGCGACTGTTCTGTTATCTAGTTTTGAAGGAATACATATTGCTCGGTGACGATGGCGGAGAGGTCACACCCGTTCCCATCCCGAACACGGAAGTTAAGCTCTCCAGCGCCGATGGTAGTTGGCGGGACACCGCCTGCGAGAGTAGGACGTTGCCGGGCAAAGACTAGACCAAGACAATTTAGTCTTGGTCTTTTTTGCTATCTAATAAATAATGATACAAATATAGTGGTATTTTATGTTTGGTTACTTCTAAAAATTGTACAATAAAAGGATACGCATCGTTTGAATAACTATGAAGGAGATCGTACCACCATTCTGTTTCATAACGGCAAATCATGCTTAAATTATAAAGCAATAAATAGTGGGCAACGACTTCATGGGTATGTTTGCTGCGTTCGTTTACATGTTTAAAATATAGCTCAAATAAAGGAGTTAATTCCTCAATATGTTCTAACAGATCTTTCATACAAAACTTTTCTCCATATGCATGTTTCACATGAAACATTTTTTCAGAAAAATAAGTAAACAAACCATGTTTTTGAACTTTTACTTCGTCTTTAAAAAAATCATAGTTTTGCTTCTTTCTTTTTCTTGTTGATACCCCATGCGCTAAAACGGACGATGTTTCAGGATAGTCAGCGTGAATAGTTAATAAACAAGCTTTAAGAAGTTGAACATTTCCATAAAATAATAAAACAGGCTTAATCGCTAGCGGTGCTTCATGGGCGGTGTCGTAAAACTTTTTTCCGTGTTGCAAGTAATACATAAATGGATAACAATTATCATAGCTTTTCTTTTCAGCGTCTTCTCTTCCTTCTTGTTTGTACCGATCAAGTAAAAACTGTTGTGTAAAATTTGATGAATAAAACACTTCCCACATCGTGTACTCTCCTTAGTTAATTGATTGAATTATCGAACATTTTTATGTTTTCTTGACAGAAAAAAGCGAAGTTGATACTCTACTAATTAATATTTCCAAAGTGAGGGGGAAAAACGATGTGGGAAACAAAATTTGCGAAAGAAGGATTGACATTTGATGATGTTCTTTTAATTCCGGCGAAGTCAGAAGTGTTGCCACGTGATGTCGATCTAACGGTTGAGCTAAGTAAAACATTGAAATTGAACATCCCAATTATTAGTGCGGGAATGGATACGGTGACAGAGGCAGAAATGGCGATTGCGATGGCGCGCCAAGGAGGATTAGGAATTATCCATAAAAACATGTCGATTGAGCAACAGGCGGAACAAGTCGATAAAGTAAAGCGTTCAGAAAGCGGGGTAATTACCGATCCGTTCTTTTTAACCCCCGAACATCAAGTATATGATGCGGAACATTTAATGAGTAAATATCGTATTTCAGGCGTTCCGATCGTGAACAATGCTGAAGAACAAAAGCTTGTTGGAATTATTACAAATCGTGATTTACGTTTCATTCAAGATTACTCAATAAAAATTTCTGATGTCATGACAAAAGAAAATTTAATTACTGCCCCTGTTGGAACAACATTAGAAGAAGCAGAAAAAATTTTACAAAAGTACAAAATTGAAAAACTCCCTCTCGTTGACGATCAAGGTGTGTTAAAAGGGCTTATTACCATTAAAGATATTGAAAAAGTCATTGAATTCCCAAATGCAGCAAAAGACGCGAAAGGACGTCTTCTTGTTGGGGCGGCTGTTGGGGTGACATCAGATACGATGTTGCGCGTGAAAAAGCTTGTGGAAGCAAACGTTGACGTCATTGTAGTTGATACAGCCCACGGTCATTCTAAAGGAGTGCTTGAAACGGTACGGAAAATTCGCGACACTTACCCGACATTGAACATTATCGCTGGAAATGTCGCGACAGCAGAGGCGACAAGAGATCTAATTGAAGCAGGAGCAAATATCATTAAAGTCGGTATCGGTCCAGGATCAATTTGTACGACACGGGTTGTCGCAGGTGTCGGTGTTCCTCAAATTACAGCCATTTATGACTGTGCAACAGAAGCAAGGAAATATGGTGTTTCAATTATTGCTGATGGGGGAATTAAATATTCTGGTGATATTGTAAAGGCTTTAGCAGCTGGTGGACATGCGGTTATGCTCGGAAGCTTGCTTGCAGGTGTATCTGAAAGTCCGGGGGAAACAGAAATTTATCAAGGTAGACGATTTAAAGTATATCGCGGTATGGGATCAGTTGGAGCGATGGAAAAGGGAAGTAAAGACCGCTATTTCCAAGAAGATAATAAAAAATTTGTTCCGGAAGGCATTGAAGGAAGAGTACCTTATAAGGGGCCGCTTGCTGATACCATTTATCAACTTGTCGGTGGATTGCGAGCAGGAATGGGCTATTGCGGAACGAGAAATTTAGAAGAATTGCGAGAAAAAGCGCAATTTGTGCGCATGACTGGAGCAGGACTAAGAGAAAGCCATCCACATGACGTCCAAATTACGAAAGAAGCGCCAAACTATTCATTTATGTAGTAAATACATAGGCAGAGGTGGAAGATTCCTCTGTCTATTTTTTTTTACAAGAGTATGTTAAAATAACGGTTATGTAAAACAGAGTTGGAGGGTTTGAGCGTGAAAACATCGTACAAGAGCTTCATCATTTCCATTGTAGCAATGTTCTTATTTATGGCGACGTTACCGCAAAATATAAAAGCGGAAGAAGACGTGCTCAATATTGAAGCAGATGCCGCTATTCTCGTTGAAGCGGAAACAGGAAAAATTTTATACCAAAAAAATATTGATGCCGTTTTAGGGATTGCTAGCATGACAAAAATGATGACGGAGTATTTGTTGCTAGAGGCCATTCATGAAGGGCGCGTGAAATGGGATCAAGAATATGCAGTAAGTGAGTATGTATATCAAATTTCTCAAAAGCGCGATTTATCGAATGTTCCGTTAAGAAAAGATGGAAAATATACAGTACGTGAATTATACGAAGCAATGGCGATTTACTCGGCAAACGGGGCGACGGTTGCAATCGCAGAAATTGTTGGTGGTTCGGAAGCAAATTTTGTGAAGATGATGAATGAAAAAGCGCAAGAGCTGGGATTAAAAGATTACAAGTTTGTTAATGCAACCGGACTCAATAACAAAGATTTAGGGGGATTGCACCCAGCAGGTAGTGGAGATAACGAAGAAAACGTCATGTCTGCTCGTGCTGTAGCGACATTAGCATATCATTTATATCACGAGTTCCCGGAAATTTTAGAAACGGCAAGTATTCCCCGAAAGTATTTCCGAGAAGGAACAGATGACCAAATTAAAATGGATAACTGGAACTGGATGCTTCCGGGACTTATCGCAGCATATGAAGGTGTAGATGGTATAAAAACGGGATATACAGAGTTTGCAGGGTATTGCTTTACAGGTACAGCAGAGCGGAATGGTATGCGCTTTATTACCGTTGTGATGAATGCAAAAACGAATGGTAAGGGTACATATTTATCACGTTTTGAACAGACGAGAAAAATGTTAGACTATGCGTTTAGCAACTATACTGTGCAAAAGTTGTATCCAAAAGGCTATACGACGAAAAAACATAAAACAGTCATCGTAAAAAAAGGGAAAGAAAAAGAAGTTGCGATCGCGACAAAACAACCACTATCGCTTGTTATTAAACGCGGGGAAGAGAAAAAATATAAACCTGTTGTTGTTATTGAAAAAGAAACGTTAACAGCCCCTGTGAAAAAAGGTCAAAAAGTAGGATATATGTACGTGAAATATGAAGGAACAGACTACGGCTATTTAACGAAAGGAGGGGAAAAAGCAGCACAAGTTGACATCGTAACAAAGCGAGCTGTAGAGAAAGCAAATGGCTTTATTTTAGCGCTGCGCGCCATTGGTGAACTGTTTAGCGATATTTGGAGTGGTGCTTCAAATGCAATCAAAGGGTTATTTTAAAGCTCTCTTTTTGGAGGGCTTTAAAATTTTTATTATGATTTTTTGAAAAATTGAGTTAAAATAAAAAAATGTAGCTAGTGTTTCTACACTTTTACCTAGTAAAAACGTATGCTAGAATATGGATAGTGTACTGAAGTAATGAATAGTTGTCGTTAAACTGATTTTTCAGTACAATATCACAATAACGATATACATAATGGGAGGAATGAACGGTGGCGGTTACAGGTACAGAACGTGTAAAACGCGGAATGGCGGAAATGCAAAAAGGTGGCGTCATTATGGACGTCGTGAATGCAGAACAAGCGAAAATCGCAGAAGCAGCAGGTGCTGTTGCAGTGATGGCTCTTGAGCGCGTTCCAGCTGATATTCGTGCAGCTGGTGGTGTTGCCCGCATGGCTGATCCGACAGTTATTGAAGAAGTGATGAAAGCAGTATCTATTCCGGTAATGGCGAAGGCGCGTATCGGCCACTATGTGGAAGCGCGTGTATTAGAGGCGCTCGGCGTAGACTATATTGATGAGAGTGAAGTATTAACGCCAGCAGACGAAGAATTTCATATTGATAAACGTCAATTTACTGTGCCGTTTGTATGTGGCTGCCGTGATTTAGGTGAAGCAGCTCGTCGTATCGCTGAAGGAGCATCGATGCTTCGTACAAAAGGCGAACCGGGCACAGGAAATATTGTTGAAGCTGTTCGCCATATGCGTAAAGTAAACGCGCAAGTGCGTAAAGTCGTCAGCATGAGTGAAGATGAATTAATGACGGAAGCGAAAAATTTAGGTGCACCGTTTGAAGTGTTGTTAGAAATTAAACGTCTTGGTCGTCTTCCTGTCGTTAACTTTGCAGCAGGTGGTGTTGCGACACCAGCGGATGCAGCATTAATGATGCATTTAGGTGCTGATGGTGTATTTGTTGGTTCTGGTATTTTCAAATCAGAAAACCCTGAAAAATATGCACGTGCTATCGTAGAGGCGACAACTCATTATGAAGATTACGAATTAATTGCCCACTTATCAAAAGGATTAGGTGGAGCGATGAAAGGGATTGATATTTCTTCGTTGCTTCCTGAACAACGGATGCAAGAACGCGGATGGTAATGTAAAGGAGCAATGAATATGGTGAAAATAGGAGTATTAGGATTGCAAGGGGCCGTACGTGAACATGTACGGTCGATTGAAGCGTGTGGTGCAGAAGCGGTAGTGATTAAAAAGGTCGAGCAATTGACACAGATTGATGGCCTTATCATTCCAGGTGGGGAAAGTACGACGATGCGTCGTTTGATGGATAAATACGGCTTTATTGAACCGCTGAAGCAATTCGCAGGCGAAGGGAAGCCGATGTTTGGAACGTGTGCAGGCTTAATCATTTTAGCGAAAAAAATTGTTGGTTACGATGAGCCGCATCTCGGTTTAATGGATATTACGGTTGAACGCAACTCGTTCGGTCGCCAGCGTGAAAGCTTTGAAGCATCTTTATCTATTAAAGGAGTCGCGGATGACTTTATTGGTGTATTTATTCGAGCTCCGCACATTGTATCTGTAGGAGCCGATGTTGATGTGCTTGCGACATATGAGGATCGCATTGTCGCGGCAAGACAAGGACAATTTTTAGGATGTTCGTTTCATCCAGAATTAACAGACGACCATCGTATGACGCAATACTTTATCAACATGGTGAAAGAGACAAAAGAATAAACGGGTTGCATTTTGTTTAAACTTATAGTACATTATTTCCAAGAAAATGATATGAAGAAAAAGCGATGACAGGAACTAGTAGCAAGCCCTCTTCCTTTCAGAGAGCCGATGGTTGGTGTGAATCGGCAGGAATGACTTGTGAATCCATCCTGGAGCGAAATGCTGAACACGTCCAGTTAGTAAGCATTTCCGGTGAGAACCGTTATATTTCTCGAGTGGAAGACATATGTCTTCAACTAGGGTGGCAACGCGGGAATACTCTCGTCCCTTTCTTCTGGGACGGGAGTTTTTTATTTACTAAACAAATGTAAAGGAGGAATTGCGATGTTAGACTTACGATTTTTACGTGCCAATTTTGAAGAAGTAAAACAAAAACTTCAACATCGTGGTGAAGACTTAACTGATTTTGAACGATTCGAGCAGCTCGATCGCCGTCGTCGTGAGTTGATTGCACAAGCGGAGGAATTAAAAAATAAGCGCAATGATGTGTCACAACAAATTGCTTTATTAAAACGCGAGAAAAAAGACGCGGATCATCTCATTGCTGAAATGCGCCAGGTTGGTGATCGAATTAAAGTACTTGATGATGAATTGCGCGAAGTAGAACAACAGCTTGAAACATTGCTTTTATCCATTCCAAACATTCCACATGAATCTGTTCCGATTGGTGAATCAGAAGACGACAATGTGGAAATTCGCAAATGGGGTGAACCACGTTCATTTTCTTTTGAACCGAAACCACATTGGGAAATTGCTGATCAACTTGGTATTTTAGATTTTGAACGAGCAGCAAAGGTGACAGGAAGCCGATTTGTGTTTTATAAAGGTCTTGGAGCGCGCTTAGAACGTGCGTTAATTAACTTTATGTTAGATTTACATGTTGAACAACATGGATATGAAGAAGTTCTCCCGCCATACATCGTTAATCGGACAAGCATGACGGGAACGGGGCAACTTCCAAAGTTTGAAGAAGATGCGTTTCGTATTGAAAGTGAAGACTACTTTTTAATTCCAACAGCAGAAGTTCCTGTGACAAACTTACATCGCGATGAAATTTTATCAGCAGATGATTTGCCGATTAAATATGTTGCATATAGTGCATGTTTCCGTTCGGAAGCGGGATCAGCAGGAAGAGATACACGCGGATTAATTCGTCAACATCAGTTCAATAAGGTAGAGCTTGTGAAATTTGTAAAACCAGAAGATTCTTATGAAGAACTTGAAAAGTTAACGAATGATGCAGAGCGTGTTTTACAACTATTAGGTCTGCCATATCGTGTAATGAGCATGTGTACAGCTGATTTAGGTTTTACTGCAGCAAAAAAATATGACATTGAAGTATGGTTACCAAGCTACGGCACATACCGTGAAATTTCTTCTTGCAGCAATTTTGAAGCGTTTCAAGCTCGCCGCGCAAATATTCGTTTCCGTCGTGATCCAAAGGCGAAGCCAGAACATGTGCATACGCTAAACGGATCTGGTTTAGCCATCGGACGAACTGTTGCAGCGATTTTAGAAAATTACCAACAGGAAGATGGAACGGTAGTTATTCCAGAAGTACTTCGACCATACATGGGAGGAAAAGAAGTTATTTCATAGGGGGAGAAAGTTTGCCCCCCTTTTCTTTATAAAAAGTGTTGACATGTCGTGATGGTTATGATAATTTAATACATGTCGATACGGAGGAGTACCCAAGTCTGGCTGAAGGGGTCGGTCTTGAAAACCGAGAGGCGTCGAAAGGCGCGCGGGGGTTCGAATCCCTCCTCCTCCGCCATTATTCGAATATCCATAAACCACAGCGCATAAAATGGAGATTGTTTATCGGATAATTCGTTACATATCGTAACGAATTTTTGTTTTATGTGAAAAAATGAAAGGATGTCCCAAAAACAACTGGGAACATCCTTATTTTTTTAACTTGCGATACTGTTCAATCATGTATCCAATTTTTGCAACGATCGGCTCGATCGATTCGGCATCGCGAATAATGTCATATTCATTAATGTTAATACGCAAAACAGGACAAGCGTTAAAGCTATTGATCCATCTCTCATATCTTTCATACATTTCTTTCCAATATTCGGTTGGTGTCTGCTGTTCCATTGGACGACCGCGCTCACGAATGCGTTTAATAATTTCCTCAAAACTTCCTTCTAAGTAAATAAGCAGATCAGGATGAGGGAAATACGGAGTCATGACCATTGCTTCAAATAAACTCGTATACGTCTCGTAGTCAACTTTCGACATCGTTCCTTTTTCGAAATGCATCTTTGCAAAAATACCTGTATCTTCGTAAATGGAGCGATCTTGGACAAATCCTCCTCCGTATTCAAAAATACGCTTTTGTTCTTTGAATCGTTCAGCGAGAAAGTAAATTTGAAGGTGAAAGCTCCAACGTTTAAAATCAGCGTAAAATTTATCTAAATAAGGATTTGTATCTACTTTTTCAAAAGAAGTGCGAAATTGAAGCGCATCAGCTAACGCTTTTGTCATCGTTGATTTTCCGACACCGACCGTTCCAGCAATGGTAATGACAGCATCGCTTGGGATATGATATTTTTCTCGTAAGTTCATTGTTCTAAGCTCCTTTTGAGAACAGATTGCAGTTCATTTAAAATATAAAATCGATCTTTGTCATTATGAACGAAGTCGAGTTCATCTCCATTAAATCGCAATACAGAAATGTGGGGGTGGTCTTGTTCAAATTGTTCTATTGCTTGTTCATAAGCATGAGATAGTTGTTGTAAATAGTTCGGATCAATGTTTTTTTCAAATTCGCGACCCCGCATAGCAATACGCTCTAACAACGTGTGTAATGAAGCATGCAAATAAATAACAACGTTTGGTTTTGGCATATCGCTTGTTAAAATGTCATAAATTCGTACATACTTTTCGTACTGTTTTCCTTTTAACGTTTGCTTAGCAAAGATTAAGTTTTTGAAAATATGGTAGTCAGCTACAACCGGTTTCCCATTGTTTAAAAACTTTTTTTCGACATCTTCTAGCTGTTTATAGCGATTACATAGAAAAAACATCTCTGTTTGGAAACTCCATTCTTCGATGTTTTCATAAAATTTACCTAAAAAAGGATTTTCATCAACAATTTCTTTTAATAGCTCATATTGAAAATGGGTTGAGATGACCTTAGCTAATGATGTTTTTCCAACACCAATTGGGCCTTCCACAGTAATAAAGGGCACGCGGGACATTGTGTAACCTCCTTCGGGTGAAACCGTCTGTGTAGACAGACAAAATTTATTTTAACATAAAATGATTAGTATGTATGTTGCTTTTTTGTTTTGATATACTTTATAGATGATAAAAAGGTACGGGAGTTTCAAAAGATGAGAAATGATGAGTATTACATGCATTTAGCGATCGAAGAAGCAAAGAAAGCAGAAAAAATAGGAGAAGTGCCTATCGGTGCTGTTATTGTATATAACGACCAAGTGATTGCGCGAGCCCATAATTTGCGCGAACGGGATCAACGCTCGATTGCTCATGCGGAGCTTTTGGCCATTGATGAAGCATGTCGAAAACTAGGCACGTGGCGACTAGAACAAGCAACGTTGTATGTGACGTTAGAACCTTGTGCCATGTGCGCTGGGGCAATTGTTCTGTCTCGGATCAAACGCGTTGTATTTGGGGCAAGCGATCCGAAAGGGGGATGTGCAGGGACATTAATGAATTTATTACAAGAATCGAGATTTAATCACCAATCGGAGGTTGTTAGCGGGGTATTAGCTGAACAATGTGGCGACCTATTGAGTCAGTTTTTTCGACGTTTGCGTCAGCAAAAAAAAGAGAAAAAATAGATGTAATTCCAATTAAATTCCATTGTGTATGAGTAAAATGTTTGTGGGAGAAAAAAAGACAGGTTCCTGATTTGGTATAATAAGGAACCTGTCAGATATGTAAGCAAAATAGATGAAAAACGGGCTCTCCTCCTGGTAAGGTAGTAAGTGTGAAAAAAAAATACAACCAAAGAAAGGAGTGGAGCCCATGCAGGATTATATCACAAACGGCTTGACATTAAAAGAGATCGAACAGTCTTTATTTAGACATATGCAAAAACAATATGGTCATCTCCTTCAACAGGTGTTGGAGGAGATCGACCGCACATTGGCAGAACAGCGGGACAAGAAACGATATGCGCTCAAAGATAAGCGGACGATCCGACTCCAAACGCTATTTGGAGAGGTGGAAGTGAAGCGAAACTACTACTTTGACCGTGAAAAAAAGGTGTATACGTCTTTACTCGATGTCTTTCTCCAGTTCGATGGGGCGCATGGAGTGAGTCCGCTATTAGAGGAGACAGCGATTCATCTCGCCGTGACGGGTTCTTCGTATCGACAGGCTGCGCAGTCGCTTGAAAAGCTGGTGGGGTATGCATGTATGAGTCACGAAACGATTCGCCAGTCCATCATCGAGGCAGAGGTGGAAGGGCACCGTGCGATGGAGAAAAAAGGGCGCGTGTTTTTTATCGAAGCAGACGGGTTGTACGTGAAACGTCAACGAAGCCGCATCAAAGGAAAAGAAGAAAAGATCATCACGATTCACCAAGGATGGGAGAAAAACGGGAAACGCGTATCCTTAGTGAATCGACGGTATATGGTTCATCAAACGAATGAACCGATTTGGGAAGCTGTAGAGAATTTTCTGATGAAGGAATACAGCTATGATCCGTTTGAGGATTGGGTGGTCATCAATGGAGATGGAGCCCCATGGATTACAGCGTGTCGAGAATATTTCGGGGACAGGGGGTACTTTCAGCTTGATCGGTTCCATGTGGCAAGAGAGATTCGTCAATTGTTCCGAGGTCATGCGAGATATCGGGTGATTCGAAAGAAGTTAGCATCATGGGATGAAGAAGGTGTGTTACGAGAACTCACAAGTGCCATCGGTACGTTAGAACATGAGGAGAAGGAAAAGCAACTCGAGGCGCTTGTTCGTCGAATCGAGGAGATACCAGGATGTTTACGTGACTATCGCGTATGGTTGAAGGAAAAAGGGATTGACACGACAAACATGAGGGCGATGGGGAGTGCGGAAGGAACGATGCATGTGTTTGCGAAACGAAGTAAAAACGGTCGAAGTTGGAGGGATGCAGGGATTGAAGCGATGTTGCGAGCGATCGTCGCGATAAAAGATACGTTACTCATTCGGACACGCGATGGAGTGATGTATGGCGTGGAAGAACGAGAAGAAACGAAACGAGAAACGATCGTGAAAAAGGCACTGAAGCGCGTGCAAACGCAAATGACAGAAGTGGTACGAGATAACATCCCATACCTTCGCCAATCTTCAGGGACACCGATTTACGAGGCATTGCAAGCATTGAAAGGTTTTTAAAACGAGAGAAAACGCACATACCTACAGGATGAGAGTAAGTAAAAGCGCTTACATATAACGATTTTATAAAACCATATATAACCAAAAAAATCGGTCGAGAAAAAAATCTCCCACAAAGTCTTGACTCAAACTTCCATTGTGTAGTCGTTGCAATTTGGATGAAAAAGAGATATACTTATACTTGCGTTAGAGATAACGCATTGCCGTGCTAAGCGGGGAGGTAGCGGTGCCCTGTACTCGCAATCCGCTCTAGCGAGGCTGAATTCCTTCTTTAGGCTAGTTTGCTGTAGAGTCTGCCTAGAGTAAGTGGTGTTGACGTTTGGGTCCTGCGCAATGGGAATCCGTGAACCCTGTCAGGTCCGGAAGGAAGCAGCAGTAAGCGGACAATCCCATGTGCCGCAGGGGTGCCTGAACCGAGCTAACTACTCTAGTAACGTTTATGGCAGCTAGTCGACAGAAGGTGCACGGCAATTTACATAAATGGGATCGAAAGCACTTGCCTAGGAGGCAAGTGCTTTTTTCATACGTTTTTTAATGATATAATAAATGGGATACGAGGACAAAGAGGAGGGCAGTTTCGTGAGTTATAGAGCTTTATATCGTGTTTTTCGGCCACAAAGCTTCAAAGATGTTGTCGGTCAAGAACACGTCACAAAAACGTTGCAAAATGCCCTGCTTCAACAAAAGATTTCACATGCATATTTATTTTCTGGTCCACGTGGGACAGGAAAAACAAGTATAGCTAAAATTTTCGCTAAAGCGGTAAACTGCGAGCATCGTCCAACAGCAGAGCCATGCAACGAATGTCCGACTTGTTTAGGCATTATGAACGGTTCGATTTCAGATGTGTTAGAGATTGACGCAGCATCAAATAACGGAGTAGATGAAATTCGTGATATTCGCGATAAGGTGAAATTTGCTCCAACCTCAGCACCTTATAAAGTGTATATTATCGATGAAGTGCATATGTTGTCCATCGGGGCGTTTAATGCATTATTAAAGACATTGGAGGAACCACCGAAACATGTCATTTTTATTTTAGCGACAACAGAGCCTCACAAAATTCCGTTAACGATCGTTTCTCGATGTCAGCGGTTTGATTTTCGGCGCATTGAGCTCAAATCCATCGTTTCACGTTTAAAAACGGTTGTTGCTGAAGAAGGTATAGATGTAGAGGAAGAAGCATTGTTTGCAATTGCGCGTGCTGCTGATGGTGGAATGCGTGATGCGTTAAGCTTGCTTGATCAAGCCATTTCTTTTAGTGATGACCGGGTGTTGCTTGAAGATGTGTTAGCGGTTACAGGCGCTGTCTCACAGCGGAAAATTGCTGATTTAATTTACGCGATGTATGAAAAGAAGACGGTTGAGGCGTTACGCCTTTTTCAAGATTTAATGGAACAAGGGAAAGATCCGAACCGTCTCGTCGAAGATTTAATTTATTATTACCGAGATATGCTTTTATATAAAGCAGCGCCACAGCTTGAGGATGTGACGCATCGTGTGCTTGTTGATGAGCGATTTCGAGAGCTTTCTGACATGATTCCGACATCGTTCATATATGAAGCGATCGATTTGTTAAGCAAAAGCCAACACGATATGCGTTTGACAAATCATCCACGTATTCATATGGAAGTCACGATCGTAAAACTTTGTTATGAAGAGGAGCATGCGATAAAATCTACTTCCTCCCTAGATTTAGAGGAGAAGGTAAAACAGCTTGAGCAACAATTGGAGAAACTAAAAGAAGCAGGTGTGAAGCCTGCTGCTTCGGAAGTTAGTGAACCGGTGAAAAAAACGGTGAAAAATATTCGCACAGACTATAAAATACCGATAGGACGCATTCATGAAGTGCTTCGCCAAGCGACGCATCAGCACTTATCTCTTGTTAAAGGGAATTGGGGGCATGTGCTTGATTTGCTGAAGAAGCAAAACAAAGTGTCCCATGCAGCATTATTACAAGAAAGTGAACCTGTAGCAGCAAGTAGCACAGCTTTCGTGCTAAAATTTAAATATGAAATTCACTGTAAGATGGTTGCTGATAATAGTAACTACGTCAAAGATAATTTAGAGCAAGTATTATTTGAATTAACAGGGAAAAAACTCGATACGATCCCTGTTCCAGAAAGCGAATGGCTTCAAATTCGCGAGCAGTTTATTCGGCAGCAAACAAATGAAGACGAACATCATGAACAGGAAGATCCATTTATTGCAGAAGCAAAAAAATGGTTTGGTGAACACTTAATTGAAATTAAAGAATAATGGAGGAATGATGACAATGATGCGTGGAATGGGAAATATGCAAAAAATGATGAAGCAAATGCAAAAAATGCAAAAAGATATGGAGAAAGCGCAAGCAGAGTTAGCAGAAAAAACGGTTGAAGGAACAGCAGGAGGCGGAATGGTCACTGTTGTCGCGAACGGTCATAAACAAATTTTAGAAGTGAGAATTAAAGAGGAAGTTGTTGATCCAGAAGATATCGACATGTTGCAAGATTTAGTGCTTGCAGCAACGAATGATGCGTTGAAAAAGGTAGATGAGTTAACAGCAGAAACAATGGGGCAGTTTACAAAAGGATTGAACATACCGGGATTATTCTAGGGGGTTCGTATGTATTATCCAGAGCCGATATCGAAGCTAATCGACAGTTTTATGAAATTGCCAGGCATCGGACCGAAAACGGCCGTCCGTCTGGCGTTTTTTGTATTAAACATGAAAGAAGATGTAGTACTAGATTTCGCAAAAGCGCTTGTCAATGCGAAAAGAAATTTAACATATTGCTCATCATGTGGTCATATTACGGATAAAGATCCTTGTTATATTTGCGAAGATGATAAGCGTGATCGTTCCATCATTTGTGTCGTTCAAGATCCGAAAGACGTTATTGCTATGGAAAAAATGAAAGAATATAACGGGCTATATCATGTGTTACATGGGGCAATTTCACCAATGGAAGGAATTGGTCCGGAAGATATTAAAATTGCTGAATTGCTTAGACGTCTTCAAGATGAAACGGTTCAAGAAGTAATTTTAGCTACGAATCCAAACATCGAAGGTGAAGCAACCGCTATGTATATTTCACGCTTGTTAAAACCAACAGGTGTAAAAATTACGCGCATTGCTCACGGGCTACCGGTTGGTGGCGATTTGGAGTATGCGGACGAAGTGACGTTATCTAAAGCTCTTGAAGGAAGAAGGGAATTGTAGTGTTTTGGAAGAAAAAGGGGTGGCTACGCAAACAATTTAACGATCAGCTGATTGAACGTTTGCAACGTTATCGTGATGATTGGATGGAAAAAAAACAATTAATAGAAAAAAGTGTCGAACCATCCGACAAAATCATCTTCGATTTAAAAATTGCTGAAGCAAAATATTTATTTCTCCTTCGAGAAGCAAAAAAGAGAAAAGTGACAATTGGGAAGGGATGATTCCCCTTCCCTTTCGTATGGGCTTGTCATATAGAAAAGAGGTGGGCATATATTTAAAAATAAAACAGCTTGAAGGGGAGAAAATGATGAATGAAACTGTTGTCATTGTGTCGATCGTTAGTTTAATTGTTATTATTTTGCTTATTGGTATTCCGATACGCTTGACTCGATTCATTGGAGAAGGAATTGCTCGTTTAGTGATCGGGGCTTTATTTATTTTTTTAATTAATGTTGTTGGTGGTGTATTAGGTATTCATCTGCCGATTAATTTGTTTACAGTAGCAGTTACCGGATTTCTAGGTATTCCTGGTGTTGTAGCACTCATTTTCCTTCAACAATATGTCATTTCATAAACGGACATATCCGTTTATGTATGAGTAAAATGTTTGTGGGAGAAAAAAAGACAGGTTCCTGATTTGGTATAATAAGGAACCTGTCAGATATGTAAGCAAAATAGATGAAAAACGGGCTCTCCTCCTGGTAAGGTAGTAAGTGCGAAAAAAATACAACCAAAGAAAGGAGTGGAGCCCATGCAGGATTATATCACAAACGGCTTGACATTAAAAGAGATCG
>NZ_JBBOPX010000001.1:35000-87500 GCF_038003845.1 Anoxybacillus sp. FSL W8-0382
GGTCGAGTGACTCTGCGCCGAAAATGTACCGGGGCTAAACGTACCACCGAAGCTGTGGGACGATTTACGTCGTCGGTAGGGGAGCGTTCTAAGGGCGTCGAAGCTAGACCGGAAGGACTAGTGGAGCGCTTAGAAGTGAGAATGCCGGTGTGAGTAGCGAAAACAGAGGTGAGAATCCTCTGCACCGAAAGCCTAAGGTTTCCTGAGGAAGGCTCGTCCGCTCAGGGTTAGTCGGGACCTAAGCCGAGGCCGAAAGGCGTAGGCGATGGACAACAGGTTGATATTCCTGTACCACCTCCTCACCGTTTGAGCAATGGGGGGGACGCAGGAGGATAGGGTCAGCGCGCGACTGGTTGTGCGCGTCCAAGCAGTTAGGTGCCTCAAGTAGGCAAATCCGCTTGAGTAGGCTGAGCTGTGATGGCGAGGGAAATAAAGTACCGAAGTGCCTGATTCCACACTGCCAAGAAAAGCCTCTAGCGAGGTGAGAGGTGCCCGTACCGCAAACCGACACAGGTAGGCGAGGAGAGAATCCTAAGGTGCGCGGGAGAACTCTCGTTAAGGAACTCGGCAAAATGACCCCGTAACTTCGGGAGAAGGGGTGCTCCCTCGGGTGAATAGCCCAGGGGAGCCGCAGTGAAAAGGCCCAAGCGACTGTTTATCAAAAACACAGGTCTCTGCGAAGCCGTAAGGCGAAGTATAGGGGCTGACACCTGCCCGGTGCTGGAAGGTTAAGGGGAGCGCTTAGCGCAAGCGAAGGTGCGAACCGAAGCCCCAGTAAACGGCGGCCGTAACTATAACGGTCCTAAGGTAGCGAAATTCCTTGTCGGGTAAGTTCCGACCCGCACGAAAGGTGTAACGACTTGGGCACTGTCTCAACGAGAGACCCGGTGAAATCATAGTACCTGTGAAGATGCAGGTTACCCGCGACAGGACGGAAAGACCCCGTGGAGCTTTACTGCAGCCTGATATTGAATGTTGGTGCGACATGTACAGCATAGGTGGGAGACTGAGAAGCCTGGACGCCAGTCTAGGTGGAGTCGCCGTTGGGATACCACCCTTGTCGTACTGAGATTCTAACCCGCACCCCTGATCGGGGTGGGAGACAGTGTCAGGTGGGCAGTTTGACTGGGGCGGTCGCCTCCCAAAGCGTAACGGAGGCGCCCAAAGGTTCCCTCAGAATGGTTGGAAATCATTCGAAGAGTGTAAAGGCAGAAGGGAGCTTGACTGCGAGACCTACAAGTCGAGCAGGGACGAAAGTCGGGCTTAGTGATCCGGTGGTTCCGAATGGAAGGGCCATCGCTCAACGGATAAAAGCTACCCCGGGGATAACAGGCTTATCTCCCCCAAGAGTCCACATCGACGGGGAGGTTTGGCACCTCGATGTCGGCTCATCGCATCCTGGGGCTGTAGTCGGTCCCAAGGGTTGGGCTGTTCGCCCATTAAAGCGGTACGCGAGCTGGGTTCAGAACGTCGTGAGACAGTTCGGTCCCTATCCGTCGCGGGCGTAGGAAATTTGAGAGGAGCTGTCCTTAGTACGAGAGGACCGGGATGGACGCACCGCTGGTGTACCAGTTGTCCCGCCAGGGGCACAGCTGGGTAGCTATGTGCGGAAGGGATAAGCGCTGAAAGCATCTAAGCGTGAAGCCCCCCTCAAGATGAGATTTCCCATCGCGTCAAGCGAGTAAGATCCCTTGAAGATGACAAGGTAGATAGGTCCGAGGTGGAAGCGTGGCGACACGTGCAGCTGACGGATACTAATCGATCGAGGACTTAACTAAGCACACAAGAAAAGCGTAGAACGGTCCTTGGCGAAGCCAAGGAAACGTCCGACGGAGCCGAGAGCTTTTGACGAAGACGTGCTTGCACGTCGAACGGAAAAAGCGAAGGCGTAGGAGGATGTTAGTTCGAAGCTAGACAGTAAGAAAAGCTCAGGAGACTGTTCTGTTATCTAGTTTTGAAGGAATTATCCTTCAATATATTGCTCGGTGACGATGGCGGAGAGGTCACACCCGTTCCCATCCCGAACACGGAAGTTAAGCTCTCCAGCGCCGATGGTAGTTGGCGGGACACCGCCTGCGAGAGTAGGACGTTGCCGGGCAAGAAAAGACCAAGACAAAATTTGTCTTGGTCTTTTTTTACTCCCGCACCAAATGCTTTTTTCTGAGTATATTGTTATATGAAACTGGGAAAACTGTTAGCGGGAGGTGGAGAATAAATGTCTTATCAAAAAGCTTGTATTATATGTGATGAGCAAAATAAAAAAGGAATGCATGTTTTTCATCATTTCATATGTATGGATTGTCACAACGATCTCGTTCAAACAGAAACAAATGAGGAGAAATACAAATTTTATGTCGATCGTCTAAGAAAAATTAGAGAGAATAAAATATATTCATAACGAAAGGCCCCTACTATGATTAGGGCCTGTTTTATTTTAATATATAGATATACCCGTGGTGCTAGTTGAGCGCTAGCGCTCAACTAGCCCAAGTGTTACAAGTGAATACACCAACAATATGCCATCTAGTGCTACTTCAAATCCCGCAATCGAATTCGCACGAATGTCTGTGATACGATACTGGTCAACGAGGACAGAGAACACCGTTTCAATGACTTTCCGTTTTTGTTTGAGCCATTTCTCCCATGATTCAGATGGGCGGTGTTTCTGATTTTTGCGAGATGGAGTCCAAAAAGCGATTTGGTACGCTTCATACAACTTTTTTTGCAATTCGCTACTGATAAATCCTTTATCACCCAAATTAAAAGGATGAGGAATTTGGGTCATGACGGTTTCCGCTGCGGTTCGATCGTGACAGGACGCCTCCGTTACCACGTATCCCATGGGCAGTCCTTGGTCGGTCACTTGAAGATGAAGCTTAAACCCATAGTACCACTGCTGTTTCGACGCACAAAGCCCGATGTCCGCGATCCCTTGGAATCGTTTGACACGGTACATTCTTGCGGCATGGCACAACTCGAGTGGCATACTATCTACGACTGCATAGGCGTGGTGCTGCCCACGTTTGGCTAGCTCATGGCGAATCCATTTGATCGCAAAGCGTAGCGCTCGACAACGACGATTGTAGCGAGAACGTTCGAGAAAATGTCCATCCGTAAACAAGTTCCCAGTCACAAAGCGATGCCATGCACGTTCGGAAGAGAAGCCAAGCAGCTTCCCTAAAAGATGAATAGCAATGATTACCGCATCTTCTTGTTTCACCAAATGACGATTGCGACGTTGCAAATACATTTGAATCGATGGCAGTTGAGCAGAAACAAAGAAAAAAATGGCTGCATATTGTTTTTGAATCTTTGCTTGATCTGTAGTAAAATGAAAGTGCTCTTGCATGGGAATTCTCCTTTCGAATGTTGGTTGGCACTTCCATTCTACAGGACATCCACAAGCAAGGGCTATTTTTATGCTTACTCGAGTTTATCTAGCACCACGGGTATAGATATATAAATTAAACTTGTGAGGATGCGAAGAAAGATGGATCAGACGAAGACACCTCTATATACGCTTTTATGTGAACATGCCTCTAAAAAACCAATCTCTTTTCATGTGCCAGGACATAAATACGGAGCTGTTTTTTACGAGGAGGCTCTTTCTTCCTTTTTATCATTGTTACATTTAGATGTAACAGAGCTTTCCCATCTAGACGACTTACATCATCCAACCGGGGCGATTGAACAAGCACAACAATTAGCTGCAAAGTTGTATGGTGCAAAACGTACATATTTTTTAGTGAACGGTTCTACCGCTGGCAACTTGGCAATGATTGCGGCAGCATGTGTACAAAATAAAAAAGTGATTGTGCAACGTAATTGTCATAAATCCATTTTACATGCGCTACATCTTGTTGGGGCAACACCGATTTTTATCTCTCCAGAATTTGATGAAGATGTTCAAGTCATGTCTTTCGTGTCTTTTGAAACAATTTCTCATATGTTGCGCAAGCATCCAGATGCGGCTGCACTTATTTTAACAAATCCAAACTATTACGGCATGGCTATTGATTTAACACCAATCATTCATTTGGCACATTCTTATCGAATCCCTGTTTTAGTTGATGAGGCACATGGTGCTCATTTTGTGCTCGGAGAACCTTTTCCAAAATCGGCGGTTGAGTGTGGGGCGGACGTTGTTGTACAATCAGCCCATAAAACGCTCCCAGCTATGACTATGGGGTCTTTTCTACATTTTAATAGCGAACTGGTCGATGAACGTGCGTTAAAATACTTTTTGCAAGTTTTCCAAACAAGTAGCCCGTCTTATCCGATCATGGCTTCACTTGATTTGGCACGCGCTTATGTAGCACGACAAACGCGTGAAACGATTGATGAAATAATTGCCCAAATTCAATTATTTAAACAAGAATTGCGAACAATTGAGGCGATTCATGTTGTGGAATCACGACATCCGCTTATCCGAACAGACTTATTAAAAATTACGTTGCAAACACGTAGCGCACATTCAGGATATGAGTTACAACAGTTATTAGAAATGAATGGGATATTCACGGAGATGGCTGATCCGTATAACGTATTACTTGTCTATCCGCTTGCGAAAATGAAACAACTCCCAGACGTTACGGAGCGTATAAAACGCGCGTTGCAATCCATTCGTCGTGAGCCGCAAAATGAACGGGTACAAATTCAGTTACCGAAACATTGTCAAGCAGTAAGTTATGAATGGACGAAAGGTCGCCAAACAAAAAAAATTTTGCTTCACGATGCAATCGGATGTGTTTGTGCTCAAATGGTTGTCCCTTATCCACCTGGGATTCCTATTTTACTTATCGGAGAAATTGTGACAAGGCAACATATTGAGATCATTCAGTATTTGAAGAAAACGGATGCCTATTTTCAAACAGATATAGACGGAGATTACATCGAAGTGTTTCAGGAGGTATGAGATGAGCTATTTATTTTTTTCATTTGAAGGTCCAGAGGGGGCAGGGAAAACAACGATCGTCCGCATGTTAAAGGATTATTTGAGCGAACAACATGTTGATGTTGTAGCGACACGTGAGCCAGGTGGAATCGACATTGCCGAGCAAATTCGTGCAGTTATTTTGCATCCTAATAACGAACGAATGGATGCGCGGACAGAAGCTTTGCTTTATGCTGCGGCAAGGCGACAACATTTAGTTGAAAAAGTGATTCCTGCGTTGAAAGATGGGAAAGTCGTTCTTTGTGATCGCTTTATTGACAGTTCTTTAGCTTATCAAGGTGTAGCGCGCGGTTTAGGGATAGATGAGATATTAGCTATTAATGCATTCGCTATTGAGAATTGGATGCCTACATTAACAATTTATTTTGATATTGATCCATCGCTTGGATTAGCGCGCATTCGCGAAAATGGATTGCGGGAAGTGAATCGACTTGATTTAGAGGAATTATCGTTTCATGAACAAGTGCGCAAAGGGTATATGGTGCTATTAGACCGTTTTCCAAATCGGATAAAAAAAGTGGACGCTACTCAACCGATAACAAAAGTGTTTGAGGACGTATGGGCACTAATTGAGCCTTTAATAAGAAAGTGAGAGGATTTTTATGTCTTGGAAAACACTTGAAATGAATCAACCGCATGTAGCGAAAACGATCGCCAATAGCATAAGAAAAGGAAGAGTGGCCCATGCCTATTTGTTTAAAGGACAAAAAGGGACGGGGAAGAAGGAAGCAGCTCTTTTATTTGCGAAGCGTCTGTTTTGTTTGACACATGTGCACGATGAGCCTTGTGAAATATGTGTCAACTGTCGACGAATTGAATCTGGTAATCATCCGGATGTTCATCTCGTTATCCCAGATGGAAACTCCATTAAAAAGCAACAAATTGAGCAATTGCAAGAGGAGTTTACAAAAACAGCTGTCGAATCGAGTCGTAAATTATATATTATTGAACATGCTGATCAAATGACTGTTCAAGCAGCCAACAGTTTGCTGAAATTTTTAGAGGAACCATCAGCAAAAACGGTGGCAATTTTGTTAACGGAGCAATTTCATCGCATACTTCCGACCATTGTTTCGCGTTGCCAAGTTGTTTCATTCCATCCGTTGTCAACGGAGCGAATATATGCTTATTTACAACAAAAAGGTGTAGCGCGGGAGTTAGCGATATTAGCTGCAAGAGTAACGAACAATGTGGAAGAAGCATATCAATTAAGTCAAGATGATTGGTTTGCACAAGCACGAAAAATAGTGATACAATTATATGAAGCATTAAACAAGCAATATGTCCAAGCATTGCTCGTTATTCAGCAACATTGGCTGACTCATTTTACGAATAAAGAGCAAATGAATATAGGATTGGACTTGTTATTATATTTATATAAAGACTTACTATATGTCATACTCGGTGAAAAACAACAAATTGCATACGATGATTGCATAAGCGAATTCCAGCGGTCGCGTTTTCTCTATTCTGAAAAGCAAATTGCTCAACATATGAAAGCAATTTTACAAGCAAAAGCGCGGTTGCATACGAATATGAATCCGCAGCTTTTAATGGAACAGTTAGTATTGCAGTTGCGGGAGGGATCTGCGTTTGTATGAAGTTGTAGGTGTTCGTTTTAAAAAAGCGGGAAAGATTTATTATTTCGACCCGGGGGATTTACCCATTTCAAATGGTGATTATGTTATTGTTGAAACTGTTCGCGGTGTTGAATTTGGGAAGGTTGTTGTAGCTAAAAAGCAAGTCGACGAAAAAGATATTGTTTTGCCGTTGAAAAAAGTAATTCGCCTAGCTGATCAAAAAGATAAGCTTGTTGTAGAAGAAAATAAAAAAGCAGCGGAAGAAGCATACGATATTTGCTTGAAAAAAGTAGAAGAGCATAGATTAGAAATGAAGCTCGTCGATGTGGAGTATACATTTGATCGTAATAAAATCGTTTTTTATTTTACTGCTGATGGACGAGTCGATTTTCGCGAGCTTGTTAAAGATTTAGCTGCTATTTTCCGCACTAGAATTGAGTTAAGACAAATCGGCGTACGAGATGAAGCGAAAATGTTAGGTGGAATCGGTCCATGTGGACGTATGCTTTGTTGTTCGACGTTTTTAGGTGACTTTGATCCTGTTTCTATAAAAATGGCAAAAGATCAAAATTTATCATTAAATCCGACAAAAATATCAGGATTATGTGGTCGATTAATGTGTTGTTTAAAATATGAAAACGACGAATACGAAACAGCGAAAGAACAGTTGCCGGATTTAGGGGAAATGATCGAAACGCCTCTTGGACTAGGGAAAGTTGTTGGTTTGAACATTTTAGAACGAGTGTTACAAGTGGAGTTAGTGGAAAAAGATCGGGTAGTTGAGTATACGATTGATGAATTAATAAAAGAAAAAGTTCTTCCTACTCAAGCCACAGAGTGATGGGGTGGATGGCGCGTGAATAAAAAAGAGATTTTCCAATCTGTAACGAGTATCGAGGAGCAAATTGCTCATTTATACAAGCAGCTCGGTGAGTTAAAAAGTTATCTTGGAGAGTTAATCGAAGAAAATCATCGCCTCCAAGTTGAAAATGACCATTTGCGTAGACGGCTCGAGCAGCTGTCTGAGCGAAAAATTGAACAAGGCAAAAAACAGACGAAAGCGAAGTTAGTCGATATAGGCGAAGGGTATGATAATTTAGCTCGCTTGTATCAAGAGGGATTTCATATTTGCAACGTACATTACGGAAGTTTACGGACCGATGGAGATTGTTTGTTTTGCTTGTCATTTTTAAATAAAAAATAGCCTTTCTGACAAATGGTCTGGAAGGCTATTTTGTTGTAGAAAGAGGGAGTTTACATGTTGCGTGGAGATGAACGACTGGACTACTTACTAGCAGAAGATATGAGAATTATCCAAAGTCCATCCGTGTTTGCTTTTTCATTAGATGCTGTATTGTTAGCGAATTTTGTATACGTTCCGATTCAAAAAGGAAATTTAGTTGATTTATGTACAGGCAACGGAGTGATCCCGCTGTTGTTAAGTAAACGGACGAAAGGAAAAATTATTGGTGTAGAAATTCAAGAGAAGATTTATGATATGGCGAAACGAAGCGTGCAATATAACGAATTAGAAAAGCAAATTGAAATCATTCATGGGGATATTAAACATATGCCTGCTTATCTTGGACATAGTAAATTTGACGTTGTGACGTGCAACCCTCCTTATTTTCCAACGCCAAACGAAGAAGAAATCAATAAAAATGAACATTTTGCCATTGCGCGTCATGAAATTTACTGTACGTTAGAAGATGTCATTCGCGTTAGCAGTCAATTGCTCAAACAAGGTGGAAAAGCTGCTTTTGTTCATCGACCGGAGCGGTTATTAGATATCGTGACATTAATGAGACAATACCGTTTAGAGCCGAAGCGTTTACGTTTTGTTTATCCGAAGGAAGGGAAAGAAGCGAATACCATTTTAATTGAAGGAATGAAAGACGGAAATAAAGGATTAAAAATATTACCGCCGCTCTTTGTATATGAACAAAATGGCGAGTATACAGGCGAGTTAAAACATATTTTATACGGGGAATGAGATGGGATGAACGAGCAAAAAAGTTTTATTGAAGAAGATGGAAAAGGGATTTTGTACATTGTTCCAACACCAATTGGAAATTTAGAAGATATGACGTTGCGTGCGATTGAAACGTTACGAACGGTCGATTTCATCGCGGCTGAAGATACACGCCAAACGAAAAAGTTACTGAATCATTTCGACATTCATACGCCGCTTGTGAGTTACCATGAGCATAATAAACAAGCACGAGGAGAGCATATTATTGCTTCTCTACTGGAAGGTAAGCATGTTGCTTTAGTGAGCGATGCAGGGACGCCAACGATTTCCGATCCTGGCCACGAGCTCGTTGTTGAAGCGCTACATGCACAATGTAAAGTTGTCCCTCTTCCTGGTGCAAATGCGGCGGTTACGGCGTTAACAGCTTCTGGACTACCGACGAATCATTTTTATTTTTACGGATTTTTATCACGACATAAAAAAGAAAAGAAGAAAGAACTCGAACGATTAAAACATATAAAAGATACGCTTATTTTTTATGAGGCACCGCATCGTCTCCAAGAAACGTTAACGATCATGCATCATATATTCGGAAATCGAAAAATGGCTCTAGCACGTGAATTAACAAAAAAATTCGAACAGTTTATTCGTGGAACGATTGAAGAAGTGATGCATTGGGCAGAACATCATGAAGTGCGCGGAGAGTTTTGCCTTCTTGTGGAAGGGAATCATATGCCAGATGAACAATCAGTATGGTGGGATGATTTAACGATTGTGGAACATGTCAACTATTACATAGAGGCAAAGCAATACACTTCGAAAGAAGCGATTAAACAAGTAGCAAAAGATCGACAATTGCCGAAACGGGATGTGTACGACGCGTACCATAAGTAAGAAAAAAGTTTCTCTAGAAAAAACTAGAGAAACTTTTTATTTTGATTGTTGAAGAAGGCTTTGAATTTCTTGTAATAATACTTCTGCGCCTTCTTTGCTTAAAATGATTTTTCCGTCTGCAAGTTTGAAGTTGTCGTCAGATACTTCCCCAGTTACTACACAAGTCATATTTGGCTTGTATTTTTTCAAAATGATGCGCTCATCGTCTACATAAATTTCTAACGCATCTTTTTCCGCGATACCTAATGTACGGCGCAATTCAATTGGAATAACTACACGACCTAATTCATCTACTTTACGAACAATACCTGTTGATTTCATACTGTTCTCCTCTCCTTCTTTCATCTTTTTTTCGTCAATATTCGACAAAATCTCTATGGATTTATCATAACAACTTTTCCATTATGCGTCAATCCTTTTATATGCAATAATAAAAAAAAAATGTATGATTTACATGTCGTTGCATATAAAATTCGACAAAATGATAGTTGAAATGACAAAATCCAAACGATTTGACAATAGATGCATAACAGTTTTTAACTACTTTTCAAGACGATACAAACATTATTATAAATATTATTCGACAAAATTCGGCATGAATTCGACAAAAATATCGCTATTTTTTCGACAAAATTCGACAAATGTGTATTGGTTGTCGACAAGACGATGTCGAATAGTTGACAGCGCTCTCTATTTTTATGTATATTTTTTTGAGATAAGAGGAATAGATGTATTGATCGAGAATACAAGTATGCAATCGCTCTCGTCCTTTGGGCGAGAGCGTTTCTACTACACGTGCGACAAGGAGGGGTACAAGTGACGAAAAAGACGTTTTATATTACTACACCTATTTATTATCCGAGTGATAAATTACATATCGGTCATGCGTATACGACGGTAGCTGGCGATGCAATGGCGAGATATAAACGGATGCGTGGCTACGACGTCATGTATTTAACAGGAACGGATGAACATGGCCAAAAAATTCAGCGAAAAGCGGAAGAAAAAGGAGTTACTCCACAACAGTATGTCGACGAAATTGTTGCAGGCATTAAAGAATTATGGAAGAAGCTTGATATTTCTTATGACGATTTTATTCGTACGACGGAGCAGCGTCATAAACAAGTGGTTGAAAAAATTTTTGCTCGCCTTTTAGAACAAGGAGATATTTATTTGGATGAATATGAAGGATGGTATTGCACCCCTTGTGAATCGTTTTACACGGAACGACAGCTAGTTGAAGGAAATTGTCCAGACTGTGGGCGTTCTGTAGAAAAAGTAAAAGAACAATCGTACTTTTTCCGTATGAGCAAATATGTTGATCGTTTATTGGCGTTTTATGAAGAAAATCCGCAATTTATTCAGCCAGAATCGCGTAAAAACGAAATGATCAACAATTTCATCAAGCCAGGATTAGAAGACTTAGCCGTATCACGGACGACGTTCGACTGGGGTATTCCTGTTCCTGGAGATCCGAAACATGTCATTTATGTATGGATTGATGCGTTGTCCAACTACATTACTGCGCTAGGATATGGAACGGAAAATGACGAAAAATACAAAACGTATTGGCCGGCCGATGTCCATCTTGTTGGAAAGGAAATTGTTCGTTTCCATACGATTTATTGGCCAATTATGTTGATGGCGCTAGATCTTCCGCTTCCGAAAAAAGTGTTTGCACATGGCTGGTTGCTTATGAAAGACGGAAAAATGTCGAAATCGAAAGGAAATGTTGTCGATCCCGTTACGTTAATTGACCGATATGGGTTGGATGCGTTACGTTACTATTTGCTTCGTGAAGTGCCGTTTGGCTCAGATGGTGTGTTTACACCAGAAGGTTTTGTTGAACGCATTAACTACGATTTAGCGAATGATTTAGGGAACTTATTAAATCGGACGGTAGCGATGATCGAAAAATATTTTGCTGGTCGTGTTCCTGTATATAGCGGAACGCACACATCGTTTGATGAACAGCTTGTGCAAATGGCATATGATACGGTGACACAATATGAAGAGGCGATGGAGCAAATGCAATTTTCGCAAGCTCTAGCTGCCGTTTGGCAACTCATTAGTCGCACGAACAAATATATTGATGAAACACAACCATGGGTACTAGCGAAAGACGAAACAGCGCGTGAACAGTTAGCTTCTGTCATGTCACATTTAGCGGAGTCGCTTCGTTATGTAGCTGTTTTATTGCAGCCGTTTTTGACCACAACGCCAAAACGGATGTTTGCTCAACTAGGCATTCAAGATGAAAAGCTGATGGGCTGGGACAGCTTACAAACGTTTGGTGCTTCACAACATGAGCGAATGGTTGAAAAAGGAGCACCGCTGTTTCCTCGTTTAGACGTTCAAGAGGAAGTGCAATACATTCAATCACAGATGAAGGGGACAGTAGCAAATACAGAAGAAAAACAAGAACAAAACGAGGAAACAAGTGAAGAAATTACAATTGACGATTTTATGAAAGTTGATTTGCGTGTCGCACAAGTGATTCACGCTGAACCAATTCCAAAAGCCGATCGCTTACTTAAACTGCAACTTGATTTAGGATATGAAAAACGTCAAGTTGTATCAGGTATTGCGAAATATTACAAACCAGAGGACTTAATTGGGAAAAAAGTGATTTGTGTGACGAATTTAAAACCTGTCAAACTGCGTGGAGAATTATCACAGGGTATGATTTTAGCAGGAGAAAAAGATGGTGTATTATCGTTGGCGACAGTAGACGAGTCGCTTCCAAATGGTGCAAAAGTGAAGTAAAGAGGTGTTGCGAAAACACCTCTTTGTTTCTATTTTGTAACGTAATTGTTATATGGCTGTGATTTATGTAACGAGATTGTGTGGTAAACTGAACATCGGAAGAAAAGAGGGGTTATATGTTATTTGATACACATGCACATTTAAATGCTACACAATTTAACGAAGATGTTGAACAAGTTATCGAACGAGCACGTGCAGAAGGTGTGTCACATATTGTTGTTGTCGGATTTGATCGTCCAACTATCGAGCGAGCAATGGAGTTAGCTGATCAATATTCCTTTATTTACGCAGCTGTCGGATGGCATCCTGTTGATGCGATTCATATGACTGATGACGATCTTATGATGATTGAGCAGCTAGCAGCGCATCCGAAAGTGGTGGCGCTCGGTGAGATGGGGCTTGATTATTATTGGGATCAGTCGCCGAAAGAAGTACAAAAAGAAGTATTTCGAAAGCAAATTCGTTTAGCTAAAAAAGTGAAGTTGCCGATTATTATACATAATCGCGATGCGACAGCTGATATTGTTCATATTTTACAGGAAGAGCAAGCGGCAGAAGTCGGTGGCGTGATGCATTGTTTTACTGGTAGTGTAGAAGTGGCGCACCAATGCATCGATATGAATTTTTATATTTCGTTTGGTGGTCCTGTTACGTTTAAAAATGCAAAAAAACCGAAAGAAGTAGCAAAAGAAATTCCGCTTGATCGGCTACTTATTGAAACGGACTGTCCGTATTTAACGCCGCATCCGTTTCGCGGAAAACGAAACGAACCAAGCTATGTAAAGTATGTTGCCGAAGCGATCGCTGAATTAAAAGGGTTATCTTTTGAAGAAGTTGCTCAAAAAACGTCCGACAACGCCAAGCGATTATTCGGCATTATGTGATAGAGAAACGTGTCGATTTCTAGGAAGGCTTGTCTAAAGAAAAGATGAAACGAGATCGTTCTACAACTTTTCCTACAAGCATACAATAAGCTTGTCGACAAGTCTTTCTTCCCTTATGAAAGAATATTTTGAATAATAGATAATAAGTTTCATAGAGAGGGAGGGTCGTCACGGTCATCTATCGGAAAAGGAGGCGTTTTTATTTTGATTACGTATGTAAAAAAATTATTGCAATCAACATCAAAGAAAAAAATTGCGCTAGCTACAGGAGGATTTCTAGTATTATCAGGAATGACAGGATATGCTAGCTATGAATGGACAAAAGAAACGGTTACGTTATATACAAACGGAAAAGAGCAAAAAGTACGTACCCATGCCAACACAGTCGCTGAGTTATTAAAAGAACAAAACATTAAGCTAAAAGAAGAAGATTTTATTTCTCCCTCACCGCAAACAAAAATTGTTAATCATTTAACTGTTAAGTGGGAAGCGAGTAAGCCGATTGTACTCATTGTTGATGGGGTAGAAAAGAAGTTAAGGACGACGGCTAAAACGGTGAAGGATGTGTTACATGTTCAACAAATTCAGCTCCGTGAGCATGATCAAGTATTACCGAACGTCGATGAAAAAGTGAAAGAAAACATGAAAATTGTTGTAAGCAAAGCATTCCCGATTACATTAAATGACGGCGGCAAACAGCAACAAGTTTGGTCTACTTCGACTACGGTCGCTGACTTTTTAGCTAAACAACACATTACATTGCGGGAGCTGGATCGCGTTCAACCAAAATTGAATGAAATGATTCAACCAAACACAAAAATAAACATTGTTCGAGTTGAAAAAGTCACCGATGTAGTGGAAGAACCGGTAAATTATACAGTTGTGAAAAAGAAAGACGCACAATTGGAAAAAGGCGAGCAAAAGGTAATTAGCGAAGGCGAAAAAGGGCTTGTCGCCAAGCAGTACGAAGTCATCTTGGAAAACGGAAAAGAAGTATCGCGTAAATTAATTAAAACAGAGACAATTAAACCGAGCAAAAATCGTATTGTTGCGATTGGAACAAAGCCAGTTGCCAAAATATTAGCCTCGCGTGGAAGTGGGGAAGTGTCCGAAGAACTTTACGTGATCGCTACAGCGTATACAGCATATTGCACAGGATGTTCTGGAACGACAGCAACGGGAATTAATTTGCGTGCCAATCCAAACGCAAAAGTAATTGCTGTTGATCCACGCGTTATTCCGCTCGGAACGAAAGTATACGTAGAGGGGTACGGATATGCAGTTGCGGCCGACACAGGGAAAAATGTAAAGGGATATAAAATCGATTTATTTTTCCCTGATAAATCAACTGCATATCGCTGGGGCACGAAACGTGTGAAAATAAAAATTATAAAATAACACAGAGGATTTCACGATCCTCTGTTTTTTTCGTTATAATGGGTGAAGAACACATGAGAGATGGAGGATTTTATGAAAATTAAGGAAATTATCGTGGTTGAAGGGCGCGATGATACCGTAGCGATTCGTCGGGCGGTAGATGCTGATACGATTGAAACGAACGGTGCAGCCATTAATGATGAAACAATCGAACGCATTCGTTTAGCTCAACAACAGCGTGGAGTCATTATTTTTACCGATCCGGATTATCCGGGTGAAAAAATTCGTAAAACAATTGCTGAACGTGTGCCGGGATGCAAACATGCCTTTTTAACGCGTGAAGAAGCGCGGGGAAAGCACGGAAAAGGTCTCGGTGTTGAGCACGCTTCGATTGAAGCGATTCGCACAGCGCTATTAAGTGTGTACGAAGAAATGATTGATCCGAAAGAAGAAATTTCATTTCAACAGCTTGTCGATGCCGGATTAATCGGTGGTCCATTCGCACGAGCTCGCCGTGAGCGGTTAGGTCAATTATTAAAAATTGGTTATACAAACGGAAAACAGCTGCATAAACGGTTACAAATGTTTCAAATTTCAAAAGAACAATTTATAGAAGCGATGAAGCAAGTAATGCAGGAGGAAGAACATGTATAAAGATATTGCTACACCGACCCGTACAAAAGAAATTTTAGAGAAGTATGGTTTTTCGTTCAAAAAAAGTTTAGGTCAAAATTTTTTAATTGAGCCGAATGTTTTACACCGCATTGTTGATTTCGCCCAACTTTCTGAACGAACAGGTGTTATTGAAATTGGACCGGGAATCGGGGCGCTTACGGAGCAACTAGCGCGGCGAGCAAAAAAAGTGGTCGCATTTGAAATTGATCAACGGCTTCTTCCCATTTTAGCAGATACGCTTTCCCCATATACGAATGTATCAATCATTCACGAAGATATATTAAAAGCAGACGTACAACAAGTGATAGCGGAACAGTTCACAGATGTTGATGATATTATGGTTGTTGCCAACTTGCCGTATTACGTCACGACCCCAATTATTATGAAGTTGTTGACTGGTCGTTTACCTATTCGCGGTATGGTCGTTATGTTACAAAAAGAGGTAGCTGATCGTATGGCTGCGAAACCAGGGACAAAAGATTACGGCTCCTTGACGATTGCTGTGCAATATTATACGCATGCTGAAACGGTGATGCATGTGCCGAGAACGGTATTTGTGCCAAAGCCAAATGTCGATTCTGCCGTTATTCGCTTATTGAAACGAGAGCAACCTGCCGTTTCTGTCTCGAATGAAGATTTTTTCTTTGCTGTCGTTCGTGCGAGTTTTGGACAGCGGCGGAAAACGATTTTAAATAATTTACTGAACCAATTGCCAAACGGCAAGGAGAAAAAAGAACAGATTGAAAATGCGCTCGCGAATGCTGGTATTGATCCGAAACGTAGAGGAGAGACGCTCGCCATTGCTGAGTTCGCTACATTAAGCGAACAATTATATCCCATTTTTTATCAAGAGGCTTAATGCCTCTTTTTTTTACACGTTCTATCCTTTCGTCGCATATGTTACAAACAAAACAAACGAAAGGGCGAGTGTGTGTGATTCAAGTGGGAGATATTGTTGCACGAAAATCGTATGAATGTGATATTTTGTTTCGGGTTATTGATATAAAAGAAAAAGAAGGGGAAAAAGAAGCCATTTTATATGGGGAGGATGTTCGTCTTATAGCCGATGCTCCGTTTTCTGATTTAGTTGTTATTGACGAGCGGGAAAAAAAGAGAAGAAAAGAAGAAGAAAAGCGGCATATTGAGCAGTGCTATAAATTGTTGCGTCAAGATTATCGGGCGCTACGGGAAAAAAGTGAATATGATGCGACAGGCGGATATGAAGTGAAAATGGATTTTTTCCAATTACCGGGACGTGTGCTTCATATAGATGGCGACCCGCTTTATTTACGTAAATGCATGCAACTGTATGAACGAATCGGGGTCCCGGTATATGGTGTTCATTGTCATGAAACAGATATGCCCGATCGTATTATTCCACTACTTGAACAAGTGCGTCCAGATATTTTAGTTGTAACGGGACATGATGCATATTCGAAATCGAAAGGATCGGTAGATGATTTAAGGGCGTATCGTCATTCGAAATATTTTGTCCAAACAGTGAAGCAGGCACGCAAAAAAATTCCGAATCTCGATCAACTTGTCATTTTTGCTGGGGCGTGTCAATCTCATTTTGAATCGCTTATTCGAGCAGGTGCGAACTTCGCAAGCTCTCCTGCACGCGTCAATATTCATGCTCTCGATCCTGTATATATTGTCTCACGCGTTAGTTTCACTCCTTTTATGGACCGCATTAACGTATGGGACGTATTAAGAAATACATTGACAGGGGAAAAGGGGCTCGGTGGTGTTGAGACGCGCGGTGTTTTGCGGACAGGGATGCCTTTTCGGACGATGGATGAGCAAACATAAACAAAAAATCTCTTGTCTTTTTGCCGTAGTGGTAAAAAGACAAGTTTTGTTTTTTAACACTTTTTGTACATAGTTTTTTCTTTATTTGTTCATAATAAAAACAAAAGTATTGACATTTAATATTTTTTGTTGATATAATTCTTGTTTTTTGACTTATCTTTTTTCATTTGTTATACTATGTAATAGTGAGGTGGATACGATGGGAAAAACATTGTCGGAAATTAAAAAAGTGTTGGATTCGAATCTCGGTAAAAGATTGACGTTAAAAGCGAACGGTGGGCGTCGAAAGACAATCGAGCGTTGCGGCGTGTTAGCGCAAACATATCCGTCCGTATTTGTCGTTGAACTTGATCAAGAAGAAAACGCTTTTGAACGTGTATCATATAGTTATGCAGACGTGTTGACGGAAACAGTACAACTTACATTTTTAGATGACGAACAAGTAGCGATGAGCAGCTCACATTCATGACGGCTAAGGAGGCGACCAATATCGGTGGTCTCTTTTTTTGTGGCCATTGAAAAGGTTCGTATTTGTTCACTATTTTTTGTGGTAAAATGTCGATAGGAGTTTGAAGTCGGAAAAGTAGGTGAACAGTTTGAGGTTGTTAGTGAAAGCACCAGCGAAAATTAATTTATCACTCGACGTATTACATAAGCGCCCAGACGGCTACCATGAAGTAAAAATGGTGATGACGACGATTGATTTAGCTGATCGTGTCGAGTTAATGGATTTGTATAGCGATACGATCCAAATTATTTCGCACAATCGCTTCGTGCCGGATGATGAACGCAATTTAGCATATCAAGCTGCTAAATTGTTGAAGGAGAAAGTGGGTGTTCGTCGAGGGGTAGCGATTTCTATTACGAAGTATATTCCCGTTGCGGCGGGTCTTGCAGGTGGAAGCAGCGATGCCGCTGCAACGTTGCGAGGATTAAATAAGCTGTGGGGGTTAGGGTTGAGTTTAGACGAACTTGCCGAAATTGGGGCGGAGATTGGCTCGGACGTTCCGTTTTGCGTATATGGAGGAACAGCGATCGCAACGGGACGGGGAGAGAAAATTGAGCATATTCCTGCTCCTCCACCAAGTTGGGTCATTTTAGCGAAGCCAACGATCGGTGTGTCAACTGCGGATGTATATCGGAATTTAAACTTGCAATCCGTCGATCATCCAGACGTAGACGGAATGGTTGCTGCGATTAGAGAAAAAGATTATGAGAAAATTTGTGCGCTCGCTGGAAACGTATTAGAAAGTGTCACGCTAAACATGTATCCTGAAGTCGCGCAAATTAAGGAACAAATGAGACGTTTTGGTGCAGATGTCTCATTAATGAGCGGAAGCGGACCGACCGTGTTTGGTCTTGTTCAACATGATTCGCGGTTACAACGTGTATATAATGGTTTGCGAGGTTTTTGCGAACACGTATATGCTGTTCGATTAATTGGAGAAAGACATGAACAATAAAGGAGGAGTTATTGTATGAAATTAAGGCGAAGTAGTCGGCTTGTCGATATGACACACTATTTGCTTTATCATCCACACCAGCTTGTTCCGCTTACTTTTTTTGCGGAACGATACGGATCAGCGAAATCGTCGATTAGCGAAGATTTGGCTATTATTAAGCAAACGTTTGAACAGCAAGGAATCGGTTTGTTGCGTACGCTTCCTGGGGCGGCCGGTGGGGTGCAATACGTACCGAAAATGTCAGAAACGGAAGCGAAACAATTTATTCAGCAACTATGTACAAGCTTGGCGGATCCCGATCGGCTATTGCCAGGGGGCTATTTGTATATGACAGATTTGCTTGGCGATACACGTATCGTCAACCAAATTGGTCGCTTATATGCTTCTGCGTTTGCCCATGAACATATTGATTTTGTTGTGACAGTTGCAACAAAAGGAATTCCTTTAGCCTACGCTGTTGCAAGCTTTTTAAATGTACCTGTCGTCATTATTCGCCGCGACAGCAAAGTGACAGAAGGTTCGATGGTCAGCATCAATTACGTATCAGGCTCTTCAAAACGTATTCAAACGATGGTGCTATCGAAGCGAAGTTTAACAGAAGGAGCGAATGTCTTAATTATCGATGATTTTATGAAAGCGGGCGGAACAATCAACGGCATGATTAGTTTGCTCGCAGAATTCCGCGCAAACGTTGTTGGGATTGGTGTGCTTGTCGAGTCGGAAGAAGCAGAAGAACGACTCGTTGATGAATATGTTTCACTCGTTAAACTAACATCTGTCAATGTAAAAGAAAAACAAATTACAGTAGAAGAAGGAAATTACTTTCATTTTGTCAAATAAGTAAAATGATTTTTACATACAGGGGGAATAGACATGAAAGTTGTACACACAAATCAAGCTCCACAAGCGATTGGACCGTACTCTCAAGGCATTATTGTGAACAACATGTTTTACAGTTCTGGACAAATTGCTTTAACTCCTGAAGGAGAAATGGTGCAAGGGGATATTCAAGCACAAACGCATCAAGTATTCAAAAATTTGCAAGCGGTGCTTGAAGCAGCAGGAGCGTCTTTAGAAACTGTTGTAAAAACAACGGTGTTTTTAAAAGACATGAACGATTTTGCGGCGATGAATGAAGTATATGGTCAATATTTCCGCGATCATAAACCAGCGCGTTCCGCTGTTGAAGTGGCTCGTTTGCCAAAAGATGCGTTAATTGAAATTGAAGTCGTTGCCCTTGTTAAACAATCGTAAAAAAAATTTTCTAAAGTTAGCAGGAAAATAAAAAACGACGTGGAATAAATTCGATTAAGTTCTTATATAGGGAAAAGGTGGTGAACAGAATGGAAGTAACTGACGTGAGATTACGCCGCGTGAATACCGAAGGACGTATGAGAGCGATTGCCTCGATCACGTTGGATCATGAATTTGTTGTTCATGATATTCGTGTCATTGAAGGCAATAACGGCTTGTTTGTCGCTATGCCAAGCAAGCGTACTCCTGACGGGGAATTCCGTGACATCGCTCATCCAATTAACTCAACAACCCGCGGGAAAATCCAAGAAGCTGTTTTAGCTGAATATCACCGTGCTGGTGAGTTGGAAAAAGAGCTTGAAGAAGCAGGCGCTTCGTAATAAATAAGAAAGAGGACCCTTTCGCTTAAAAAGGGTCCTTTTTATATGGAAAATGATGTTTATCCTATTCGTAAAGAATATATGATGAAAATGATGAATTTTTTTGGTAGATGACAATGTTTCCTTGAAATACATACATAATTGATATATATTCAATATGGATAAAGAGAGGTATGGAGGCCTTACGATGAGACGATATGCGATCATTTTAGCGGCTGGACAGGGGACGCGCATGCGTTCAAAGCTGTATAAAGTGTTGCACCCTGTCTGTGGAAAGCCGATGGTACAACATGTAGTGGATGCAATTTCTATGTTACATGTAGATCGACTAATTACAGTTGTTGGTTTTGGAGCAGAACGAGTAAAAGAACAACTCGGCAGTCAAAGTGAGTACGTCATTCAAGAACAACAGCTTGGGACGGCACATGCTGTTTTGCAAGCAGCACCTCATTTAGCTGATAAAGATGGTGTGACTCTCGTTGTTTGTGGAGATACGCCATTGATCACCTCAGAAACGATGGAAGCGCTTTTACAACATCATTTACAAACAAAAGCGAAAGCAACGATTTTAACCGCCCTTGCAGAAGATCCAACAGGATACGGTCGCATTGTCCGAAATAAAGATGGACATGTCGAAAAAATTGTAGAACATAAAGACGCAACCGAAGAAGAACGGAACATTCGAGAAATTAATACAGGGACGTATTGTTTCGATAATCGTGCATTATTTGAAGCGCTTACGAAAGTGTCAAACGACAATGCACAAGGTGAATATTATTTACCAGATGTCATCGAGATTTTGAAAAAACAAGGCGAAATCATTTCAGCATATGAAACACCGGTGTTTGAAGAAACGTTAGGTGTAAATGACCGCATTGCGCTTGCACAAGCAGAAAAAATTATGCGTGCACGCATTCATCGTAAACATATGGCAAATGGTGTGACAATCATCGATCCTGAGCATACGTATATAGGACCAGATGTGCACATTGGACAGGATACCGTCATCTATCCCGGGACATGGATTGAGGGACATACGGTGATCGGTGAAAACTGTATCATCGGACCGAATAGTGAAGTGAAAAATAGCCGTATTGGCAACGACACATCGATTCGTCATTCGGTTGTACATGATAGTGAAATAGGATCAGACGTAACCATTGGTCCATTTGCGCATATTCGTCCGCTATGTAAAATTGGTGATGATGTGAGAATCGGAAACTTCGTCGAAATCAAAAAAGCGACGTTTGGAGACGGCAGTAAAGCATCGCACTTAAGTTATATTGGGGACGCTGAAGTAGGCGCACATGTCAATATTGGTTGCGGAACCATTACAGTAAATTATGACGGTGCCAATAAATACGTGACAAAAATTGAAGATGGTGCGTTTATTGGTTGTAATTCGAACTTAATTGCTCCTGTTACGGTCGGAAGTGGAGCGTATGTAGCGGCTGGTTCCACGATTACCGATGATGTACCTAGTGAAGCTTTAGCTATCGCTCGTGCTCGACAAACAAATAAAGAAAATTATGTTGAACGTCTACAAGCGAAGAAAAAATCCTAATGGAGGTTCATTGACCCATGTCTCAGTATTTAAATTCTAATTTAAAGTTATTTTCGTTAAACTCTAATCCAATCTTAGCCCAAGAAATCGCAAAAGTGATTGGTGTTGAATTAGGAAAGTGTTCCGTTTCTCGTTTTAGTGATGGGGAAATTCAAATTAACATTGAAGAAAGTATTCGTGGATGCGATGTTTATGTTATTCAATCAACGAGCGCGCCCGTGAATGAGCATTTAATGGAGTTACTTATTATGATTGACGCATTAAAGCGAGCGTCTGCAAAAACAATTAATATCGTTATGCCATACTACGGATATGCTCGTCAAGATCGCAAAGCGCGTTCTCGTGAACCGATTACTGCGAAATTGGTTGCTAATTTATTAGAGACAGCTGGTGCTACTCGCGTGATTACGCTTGATTTACACGCACCGCAAATTCAAGGATTTTTCGATATTCCAATCGATCATTTAATGGGAGTTCCGATTTTAGCGGATTACTTTAAGGAAAAGCAACTTGATGATATTGTCATCGTTTCTCCAGATCATGGTGGCGTGACGCGTGCACGGAAAATGGCAGATCGTTTAAAAGCGCCAATTGCGATCATTGACAAGCGTCGTCCGAAACCAAATGTAGCAGAAGTGATGAACATTATTGGTAATGTACAAGGAAAAACGACGATTTTAGTGGATGATATTATTGATACAGCTGGAACAATCACTTTAGCAGCAAATGCGTTAGCTGAGTATGGGGCAAAAGAAGTGTATGCATGTTGTACGCACCCAGTTTTATCAGGTCCAGCGATTGAACGAATTCAAAATTCGAAAATTAAAGAGCTTGTTGTCACGAATACAATTGCGATTCCTGAAGAAAAGAAAACGAATAAAATTGTCGAGTTATCTGTTGCTCCTCTGATTGGTGAAGCAATTATTCGCGTACATGAAGAGCAGTCGATTAGCGCGTTGTTTGACTAATGACGTTTAGACCTTCCTATTTTAGGGGAAGCTATGAGCGATGCTAAAATAGGAAGGTGATTTCATTGTTACAACTTCAATTGCGTACAGATCATCGACGTTCTTACGTCAAACAAATGCGGAAACAAGGTCACATCCCGGCTGTGTTGTACGGGAAAACGATGAATAGCCAATCAGTTTTTGTTGATGCGGCTGAGTTTTTAAAGCAGTTGCGGGCTACAGGTGGTACAGGTCTTTTAGACGCAAAGATGAACGACAATCATATTCGTATCATCGCTCGCGATATGCAAAAACACCCGATTCGCCATGATATTATTCATATTGACTTTTTAGCTGTTGATGCAAAAACAGAAATCGATGTTCACGTTCCGATTCATCTCGTTGGTGAAGCAGCTGGCGTGAAAGATGGGGGTGTATTGCAACAAGCAATGCATCAATTGTCCATTCGGGCGCTGCCGTCAAACATCCCTCCATCCATTGATGTCGACATAACGAATTTGCAAGTAGGCGATGTTATTACAGTTTCACATATTCAAACAAACGGTGCTTATGAAATCAATCACGATCCAACAGAAGTGATCGCTTCGATTTTGCCACCAAAACAAGAAGAAGAAATTCATAGCGGTGAAGAACAAGAACCGGGGAGACCGGAATCGGAAGAAGGACGCGAAACAACACCGCGACGGACGTAGCCATTATTGGTTACGTCTTTTGCGGTATAGAGAGAAGGAGCAGGGAAATGGTAAAGCTGTTTGTTGGTTTAGGGAATCCTGGAAAAGAATATGAACAAACGAGGCATAATGTAGGGTTTATGGTGATCGATGAGCTTGCTCGTCGCTGGGGATTTACGTTCAATCAAACGAAGTTCCAAGGTATATTTGCAAGTGGCGTCATTTCAGGTGAAAAAGTCATATTATGCAAACCGCTTACATATATGAACTTATCGGGTGAATGCGTTCGACCGTTGATGGACTATTATAATATTGATGTCGACGATCTCATTGTCATTTACGACGACCTAGATTTGTCAACCGGAACGGTTCGCTTGCGTCCAAAGGGAAGCGCTGGCGGTCATAACGGAATGAAATCGCTTATTCATCATTTGAAAACAGAGCAATTTAAACGCATTCGCATCGGCATTGATCGGCCGAAAAACGGAATGAGAGTGAGTGACTACGTATTAGGGCGATGGACAGCGGAAGAGAAAATACAAATCGAACAAGCGATTAAAAAGGCAGCAGATGCATGCGAGCGATCGTTACACGTTCCGTTTGCTCAAGTGATGAACGAATTTAATAAGTAATGAATAATTCCCGACTAAATGGTTCAAAATGTATTCGATTAAAACAACCATTTGGGAGGGACGCATATGGCATTGCATTACTATTGCCGCCATTGTGGCGTAAAAATCGGGACGATCGATGCACTTGAGTTAGAGAGTGAGCAATTAGGGTTTCATCGATTAACAGAAGAAGAAAGGTTAGATATGATTCAATATCTTCCGACAGGGGAAATTTGCGTCAAGGCGATTTGCGAAGATTGCCAGGAGGCGTTGGATCGAAATCCTGATCTTCACCAATATGAAAAATTTATTCAATGATTGGCTTTGGGTTACCCAAAGCGTTTTTGTATTTATGTTTGGAGAGGAGGGGTTTTTTTGCGCGGATTACGACAATATTTTATTCATCACGCGGACATGCAATCGGTTGCAGAAGGGGTTCGCAATGGTTTAAAGGAACAGCTTGTGACCGGTTTGTCTGGTTCTGCCCGTTCTGTTTTCATTTCTTCTTTATATGAGGATACTGAGCGACCTTTATGCATTGTGACGCACAATTTATTTCAAGCGCAAAAAATATATGATGATCTCATTCAATTAATTGATGAGGAAGAAGTGTTTCTTTATCCTGTCAATGAATTAATTGCAGCTGAATTAGCTGTAGCTAGTCCGGAATTGCGAGCACAACGATTAGAAGTGTTAAACTATTGGTGTGGGCGGAAAAAAGGAATTGTTATCGCTCCCATTGCTGCACTTCGACGACTATTGCCACCGAAAGATGTATGGCAACGTTATCAACTTCGTTTTCGCGTCGGTGAGCAAATGGATGTGGAACATTGTTTGAAGCAATTTATTGCGATGGGATATGAACGTGTGTCTGTTGTTTCAACTCCGGGGGAATTTAGCGTCCGAGGAGGTATTATTGATATTTATCCGCTTACAGCTGAGCTTCCTTATCGTATTGAGCTATTCGACGTGGAGATCGAGTCAATTCGGACGTTTTCAGTCGATGATCAACGTTCGGTGGCTGAGATAGATGAGGTGTTAATTGGACCGGCAACGGAATTGATCGTTGAACAACAACATATAAACGAAGCGATTCAACGGCTAGAAGCACAACTTCATGATACGTTGCAACATATTCATGATGAAAAAACGAAAAATCGTTTATATGAACATGTATCATTTGAATTGGAGCAGTTAAAAAACGGAAAATCAATCGAAGAAATGTACAAATATTTCTCGCTTTTCTATCCTTCTGCTGCAAGTTTGCTAGATTACATTCCAGAGCACGGTGTCGTCATCATCGATGAAATGAGTCGTATTCAAGAAGTAGCAGAAAAACTGGAACAGGAAGAAGCAGAATGGTACACAAACTTGTTAGAAGAAGGAAAGATTGTGCAAAGTGTCCCGGTTTCTTATTCGTTTCCAGAAGTATTGCAAAAACGGACGAGATCAACGATTTACTTGTCTTTATTTTTACGTCATATTCCATACACGCATCCTCAAAACATTGTTAATGTATCTTGTAAGCAAATGCAAGTGTTTTATAGTCAAATGCAGTTGTTAAAGGGAGAAGTTGAGCGGTGGAAAAAGAGGAATTATGCTGTCGTTTTGTTAGCAGGAAATGAAGAGCGAGCGAAAAAACTGAAACAGACGTTAGAAGATTATGAGATTGATGCTGTCCAAATCGGGAGAGATGATGCATTATTGCATGGGAAATGTCAAATTGTCCCGTCTGGGTTAGTTGCAGGTTTTGAATTGCCGATGCAAAAACTCGCCGTCATTACAGAAGAAGAGCTATTTAAAAAGCGAATGAAACGTCCTGTGCGACGCCAAAAATTGTCGAACGCGGAACGGATTAAAAGTTATACAGATTTAAAAGTCGGCGACTATGTCGTCCACGTCAACCATGGAATCGGAAAATATTTAGGGATCGAAACGTTAGAAATTAACGGTGTTCATAAAGATTACATTCATATTCAATATCAAGGGAATGATACGTTATACGTTCCTGTTGATCAAATGGATCTCGTCCAAAAATATGTCGGTTCAGAAGGAAAAGAGCCGAAAATTTATAAATTAGGTGGAACAGAGTGGAAGAAAGTAAAGAAGAAAGTAGAGTCTTCTGTTCAAGATATTGCTGAGGACTTGATGAAATTATATGCAGAGCGCGAAGCGAGCAAAGGGTACGCTTTTTCACCGGATAACGAGATGCAAAGGGAATTTGAAGCGGCGTTCCCATATCAAGAGACGGAAGATCAGCTTCGTTCCATTCGTGAAATTAAACGCGATATGGAAAGCGAACGGCCGATGGATCGATTGCTATGTGGGGATGTTGGTTACGGAAAGACAGAAGTAGCGTTGCGGGCCGCTTTTAAAGCGATCATGGACGGAAAACAAGTTGCCTTTCTCGTACCGACGACGATTTTAGCGCAACAACATTACGAAACAGTTCGTGAACGTTTCCAAGGGTATCCGATTAACGTCGGTTTATTGAGTCGTTTTCGCACGAAAAAGCAACAAACCGAAACAATCCAAGGCTTAAAAGATGGTACGATTGATATGGTTATTGGAACACATCGGCTTTTATCAAAAGACGTATCGTTTAAAGATCTAGGTTTATTAATTATTGACGAGGAGCAACGGTTCGGTGTTGCTCATAAAGAAAAAATTAAACAACTAAAAACAAATATCGATGTATTAACGTTAACCGCTACACCGATCCCGCGCACGTTACATATGTCGCTTATCGGTGTCCGCGATTTGTCCGTCATCGAAACACCTCCGGAAAATCGTTTCCCTGTACAAACGTATGTGATGGAATACAGCCCGATCATTGTGCGAGAGGCGATTGAACGCGAAATGGCGCGCGGGGGACAAGTGTTTTTTCTTTATAATCGCGTTGAAGATATTGATCGAAAGGCAGAAGAAATTTCGGCGCTCGTACCTGATGCTCGTGTGGCATATGCACACGGAAGAATGTCCGAACATGAACTTGAAGCGGTCATGCTTGCGTTTCTAGAAGGTCAATATGATGTACTAGTGAGTACGACGATCATCGAAACAGGTGTTGACATTCCAAATGTGAATACGTTAATCGTTTATGATGCGGATAAGATGGGTCTTTCACAATTATATCAGTTGCGCGGGCGCGTAGGACGCTCCAATCGCATTGCGTATGCGTATTTTACGTACCGAAAAGATAAGGTGCTAAATGAAATAGCAGAAAAACGATTACAAGCCATTAAAGAGTTTACCGAGCTTGGATCTGGCTTCAAAATTGCGATGCGTGATTTATCTATCCGGGGGGCTGGCAACTTATTAGGAGCACAACAACACGGTTTTATTGATTCCGTCGGCTTTGAGCTTTATTCTCAAATGTTGAAAGAAGCGATTGAAGAAAAACGAGGAACAAAACAAGAAAAACCGTTTGAAGTGGAAATTGATTTAGAAGTGGATGCGTATATTCCAGAGCACTACATTTCAAATGAACAGCAAAAAATTGAGATGTATAAACGATTCCGAGCGCTCGATTCGTTAGAGGAGCTCGAACAATTGCGAGAAGAAATGTTAGATCGTTTCGGCGAGTATCCAGATGAAGTAGCGTACTTATTCCAAATTGCCGAAATGAAAATATATGCAAAACAGCATCTCGTTAAATCCATTAAGCAAACGAAGCAAGAAGTCACCATTTTATTCTCACAAGAAACGACAAAGCAAATTGATGTTAGCAAATTGTTTAAGCTCGGTGAACCGTATGGCAGGGATGTTGGTTTCGGCATGGATGGGGATCGCTTTAAAATTGTCGTTCATGTAAAAGGAATGAAGCCGCAACAGTGGTTAATGATCATTTATGAGTTGCTAAAAGGGTTAAAATATGCTAAAAAATAATTGGTTGTTCATGTTTATTGTTTATAAGTAAATGGCAACGATGAAGATGGGGGATTTTCACTTTTTAAAAAAAATCCCCCTCCTTTGTGTATATAACTTTGTTTGTGACGGATACTAATCACAACAATGGTGAATTATTCAACTGTTTCACCAGTGCCATTTTTAATCACTAGATGAAAGCGAGGCATCGATAGATGAAAGCAACAGGTATTGTTCGACGAATCGATGATTTAGGACGAGTAGTAATTCCAAAAGAAATTCGCAGAACACTTCGTATTCGCGAAGGAGACCCACTTGAAATATTTGTTGACCGCGATGGTGAGGTCATTTTAAAAAAGTATTCACCAATTAGTGAATTAGGTGACTTTGCAAAAGAGTACGCTGAAGCTCTTTTCGACAGTTTAGAACAACCAGTGCTCATTTGTGATCGCGATGTATTTATTGCAGTAGCAGGCGGATCGAAAAAGGAGTATTTAAACAAGAGCGTAAGCGAACTTGTTGAAAAAGTGATGGAAGATCGCCAGTCCGTTTTGTACACAGAAGAAACAAGCGTATCATTTGCGCAAGGTCATGAAGAACATATGCAATCATACGTGATTGCACCGATTATTGCTGGAGGAGATCCAATCGGGGCAGTCATTATTTTCTCGAAAGATAAAACGCTTGGCGAAGTAGAACATAAAGCAGCAGAAACTGCGGCGAGCTTCCTTGCTCGACAAATGGAACAATAAAGGTAGCATCTCGCTACCTTTTTTTGATGTATGTAATAGTAAAAAAGGTGAAGTGTATGGAAAAAAAAGACTGGTTGCGTGGTGCGTTTGTGTTGACGGTCGCCGCCTTATTTACAAAAATATTAAGCGCTTTTTACCGTATTCCGTATCAAAATATTGTAGGCGATGTCGGATTTTATATTTATCAACAAGTTTATCCTTTTTACGGTATTTTTCTCGCTTTGTCAACGTATGGCTATCCGATTGCGATCTCAAAACTTATTGCCGAAAATAAACAATCAACATATAAGTTTGCTGTTGTTCGGCTTTCTTTTTATTTTTTATCATGCCTTAGTATCGTCATGTTTTCCGTTCTTTATTTTGGCGCTTCGTCACTCGCGGCGCTCATGGGAGATCATCAACTAGCTCTGTTGATTCGCGCCGTTTCGTTTGCTTTTTTGCTTCTTCCGTTTACTTCTGTTTCTCGCGGATATTTTCAAGGGGGAGGAGAGATGAATCCGACCGCTGTTTCGCAAGTAGTTGAACAACTTGTACGTGTCGGAGCGATTTTATTTCTTTCTTCTTTTTTGCTTCATCGCGGATTTACCGTTTATGAGGCAGGAGCTGGTGCGATGATTGGTTCACTTATGGGAAGTTTTGCTGCTGTTGCAGTACTCGTCGTATATATGTTGCGAAAGCGGACGAATGTTCATACCGAGCCATGGATTCCAACAAAAGAAAAAAGAAAAGTGCTTTTATTTTTAGCTGTTCATGGCGTAACGATTTGTTTAGCTAACATGCTCCTTGTTTTAATACAGCTTGTTGATTCATTTACCCTTCTCCCTTTGTTACAACAAGCAGGATTGCATGAACTAGCTAAAACAGCAAAGGGAATTTATGACCGTGGTCAACCGTTTATTCAGCTTGGGACAGTAGTAGCTACTTCTTTTTCATTAGCGCTTGTGCCGATGTTATCGCATGAACAAACAGAACGCAACGAAATATATACAGCTGTTCGCGTAGCGTTTATCATTGGAATGGGGGCAGTCGTTGGTTTAGTTTGCATATTAAAACAAGCGAATATCATGTTGTTTAAAGACCATGTTGGTGCGATGGAGTTGACGATTTTAGCCGTTTCTATTCTTTTTACTTCTTTAACATTAACGTTCATCGCCATTTTGCAAGGGCTTGGGAATGTATTTCGTCCATTTTTCATCGTTTGTGTCGGCATGATATCAAAATGGGGGTTGAATGTGTTGCTCGTTCCTTTATGGCATACAGTAGGGGCAGCTGTAGCGACACTCATTGCCTATGCCGTCATGTGCGTCATCGCCTTTTTTTATGTGCAAAAACGAATGTCTCGTCCTTTGCTTTCGCTCTCTATAATCATTCAAACGATAAAAGCCGCAGCGATGATGGCGATCATTTTAGTTGGATATATCATATTGATAAACGAGTTACCAATTCATCATGGACGTCTGTTTTCATCGCTTCAAGCGATCATTGGTGTTTTTATTGGGGCGTTTGTTTATATTATAATGATCGTTAAAAAAGAGGTTTTGGCGGAAAAAGACTTGTTAGCTTTTCCGTTTGGACGTTATTTAATAAAAATAAAGCAAAGAAAGGCTGGATAGTCATGGGTACAATTACAATTGTCGGTCTTGGGGCAGGAGACATCGATCAGTTGTCTTTCGGTGTGTACCGTACGTTAAAACAGGCGAATCGCCTCTTTTTACGAACGAAAGATCATCCTGTTGTCTCACAGTTGGAAGCAGAAGGGATACACATTCAATCGTTTGACGACATATACGAAAAATATGATCAATTTGAACAAGTATACGAACATATTGTTGAACATTTATGTGAAGAAGTGAAAAAAGGGGATGTCGTATACGCTGTTCCGGGCCATCCACTTGTCGCTGAGCGTACAGTAAAGCTATTGCTCGAAAAAAAAGATCACATTTCTGTTCGTGTAGAAGGGGGACAAAGTTTTCTTGATGCGTTATTTACTGCCGTTGAGCTCGATCCAATCGAAGGTTTTCAATTGATTGATGCTACCTCATTTCAACCGGACGAAATTCAGTTGCGGAATCATATTATTTTTTGTCAAGTATATGACTCGTTCATTGCATCCGATGTGAAACTAGCTTTGTTGGAAAAATTACCATATGATTATCCTATTTTTATCGTTTATGCAGCAGGAAGTAAACAACAACGAATCGAAAAAGTCCCGCTATATGAGCTAGATCGGGTCATAACGGTGAGCAATTTAACGAGCGTTTACGTACCAAAAGTAGAAAATGATGAGCTGTTATATCATGATTTTACTACTTTACGACGTGTGATTGCGACGTTGCGTGGGCCTAACGGTTGCCCTTGGGATCGGAAACAGACGCACCAGTCATTGAAAAAGTATTTGCTTGAAGAAACGTATGAGCTTCTTGATGCGATTGATCGGCAAGATGATGAAAATATAATTGAAGAGCTTGGCGATGTATTATTACAAGTTATGCTTCATGCCCAAATTGGCGAAGACGAAGGAATGTTTTCGATTGACGATGTCATTCGAGCCATTACAGAAAAAATGATTCGGCGCCATCCTCATGTATTCGGGGACGTTCATGTTGAGCATGCGGAACAGGTTGTACGCAACTGGGAAGCAATCAAGCAGGCGGAAAAAGAAACCGAACTTCATTCATTACTTGACGATGTTGCCAAAGCGTTACCGAGTACGCTGCGCGCATATGAATATCAAAAAAGAGCAGCAAAAGTTGGATTTGACTGGTCGGACGTAGAGCCGATGTGGCGTAAAGTTGAAGAAGAAATGAATGAGGTACAGCAAGAAGCTGATCGTATGGATGAACAAAAACTAAAAGAAGAGTTTGGAGATTTACTATTTGCGCTTATTAACGTATGCCGATATTATAAAGTCAATCCTGAAGAGGCGTTAGCCATGGCGAACGAAAAATTTTACCATCGTTTTCAATACATTGAACAAAAAGTAAAACAACAAGGGAAAGCTTGGCGTGCGTATTCTTTAGAGCAATTAGATGAAATATGGGAAGAAGCGAAAAGGGAGGGGTTATAATATGCGACTCGATAAGTTTTTAAAAGTTTCACGGCTCATTAAAAGAAGAACTTTAGCGAAAGAAGTAGCGGAGCAGGGGCGTGTATTTATTAACGGTCAGCAGGCGAAAGCGAGTTCAACCGTAAAAATAGGTGATGAAATTATGATTCAATTTGGCCAAAAACATGTGACAGTGAAAGTGGTCGAATTACAAGAACATGCGAAAAAAGAAGATGCGAGTGCGTTATATGAAATTGTAAAAGAAGAGCGAGTGGAGTAGCTTGTTCTAAACTATTTTCCTCCCTCATACACTTGTACAAACGATCGTTGTGAGGGGGAACGTTGATGACACAAAACATTGGAAATAAAGGTCCTATTCAAGAACATGACATTGTTATGCGCAGTCGGCGCACGTTAGAAATTACCGGTGTAAAACAAGTAGAAAGTTTTGATAATGAAGAATTTTTACTGGAAACGGTTATGGGGTTTTTGTCTGTGAAAGGACAAAATTTACAAATGAAAAACTTAGATGTAGATAAAGGGATTGTCTCGATTAAAGGTAAAATTTTCGAAATCATTTATTTAGACGAGCATCACACGGAGAAGGCTAAAGGGTTCTTTAGCAAGTTGTTTAAATGAGTTTGCACGTGCAATTTACGACTTTGCTTGCGATGATCGGAATCGGAATGATCATTGGGTCATCTTTTGACACATATGCACACATATTCAATCGTTCCAAGCGTCATCGACTTATCGTATGGGTTGCAGACATTCTTTTTTGGATCACGCAAGCACTATATGTCTTTTACACATTATTGGTTATTAACAATGGGCAAGTTCGTTTGTATATTTTTTTGGCCATATTATGCGGATATGCTGCCTATCAAGCTTTATTTCAACGTATGTACGTTCGTTTGTTACAAAAAATTATTCGTGCTTTTGTAATGTTATATCGTCTAATCATCCGAATGTTTCATTATGCTGTCATACTTCCGCTCCGACTTCTTTACCGTTTTTTTGTTTTTTTATTCATCACTACTTGCCATTTTGTTTTATCCATTGGTAAAATTTTATATAAAGTAATCCATATGTGTATACGTTTTTTGTTTCAGCCATTTATATGGATTGGGCGTTTCATTTGGCGCCAAACCCCACTTCGTTTTCAAGCAACGGTTGGTCGTATTTTTCATATCGGAAAAGGGTTTCTTGCAAAAATAGCGAATATGTTTAGAAAAAAAGGGTAGTGAAGAAGGAGCGGTGAAAAACATGGGCGCCCCACAGAGAAGTAAAGTGAAAAAAATACAAACATCGTATGTCATTCAACAAGAAAAACAAGAACATAAGAAGGCGCGACGTCGTAAAAAGAAGGTGATTCGTTTTAGCATTGTGGCAACGATGGCGTTAGCCGCTTCTTCGCTATTTTTATATACGATGACGGCACAATCTTCTGCGATTGATGAGCAATTAAAAACGAAAGAACAGCTAGAAGAAAAGTTACGCACGTTGCAACAAGACGAACAAAGATTGAAAGAGGAAATCAAAAAATTAAACGATGATCAATATATTGCCGAATTGGCTCGAAAGCAATATTTTTTGTCGAAAGAGGGAGAAATTATTTTTATCACTCCGGATGAGTAAGTAAGATAGGCAGAAGGCTTATTGACACTTGTTTTTTTCATTATGTATAATGAAAGAAACGATTTTTCAGATTTTAAGGAGGAGCACTTTTTTTATGTCAATTGAAGTAGGCAGCAAGTTACATGGAAAAGTAACGGGCATTACAAAATTCGGAGCGTTTGTTGAGTTACCAGAAGGCGCGACAGGCTTAGTGCACATTAGTGAAGTAGCTGACAGCTATGTAAAGGACATTAATGAACATCTCAAAGTAGGCGATGTTGTCGAAGTTCGTGTTATTAATGTTGAGAAGGATGGGAAAATTGGCTTATCGATCAAAAAGGCAAAGGAACAAGCTTCACGTCCGCGCAACAAAGGAAACGATCGCGCTTCAAAAGAAAGCTTTGAGCAGAAAATTAGCCGTTTCTTAAAAGAAAGTGAAGATCGCTTAGCATCCCTTAAACGCCATACCGAATCAAAACGAGGAGGTCGTGGTGCTCGACGTGGTTAACTTGCTGCCGAATGGGACATGAGGCAGTTTATATAAGCATCCATTTCGTAAGTGGATGCTTTTTCGTTTGGATTTTATGAAAAAACTATTGACTTTATCGGAGGAACATAGTAGAATTACAAATGTCGTTGCATGGCGGCGTAGCTCAGCTGGCTAGAGCGTACGGTTCATACCCGTGAGGTCGGGGGTTCGATTCCCTCCGCCGCTACCAAATTGCATAATGGCCCGTTGGTCAAGTGGTTAAGACACCGCCCTTTCACGGCGGTAACACGGGTTCGAATCCCGTACGGGTCATCAAAAAGACACCAATTTCGCCACGAAATTGGTGTCTTTTTGTTTATATAAGCCGTTTTTTGTGATATTCCGTCGAAAAATTTATGTGATTCATCTTCTTTTTTTGACAAAATTTTGATAATTCAGTCTGTATAATACGAAGTAATAGACTGATATATGGAAAAGGGGAGAGGATGAACATGGAGCGAGTGGAACGGAAGTTAATCAATCAAATGGCGGAAGTACCTTTAAGTGGGACGAAAACGACGGCGTCACAATGGCTTCAGCGGTTTACAGTTCGATTCAGTCATTTATTATTTCAACAAGGGTTTTTATTTCTAGTTATCGGTTTTTTGCTTGGACGAGCTTTCATTTTAACAAAGATGACACCGTTTGCTTTGCCTTTTTTTGCAGCAATTTATTTACTTCGACGCGATAAGTTAGGTTTTGTATTTATTGCTTTATTTGCAGGATCGTTGACCGTCTCTTTTTACACTTCTATATTTATCGTTGCTTCGATCGTGATGTTTCTCATCTTTTATCGTCTATTTTTCTGGATTGATGCTCTGCCGAAAAGATTGCCCGTTGTCGTGTTTTTTGCCTCCATTTTCGCGAAAACAGGCATGATTTATACGTGGGGGCATGAATGGACGATATACGAGGGAATGACGATGCTTATTGAAGCGGGACTTGGCTCAATTTTAACGCTCATTTTTTTACAAAGCGTGCCATTGTTTGATCATCAAAAATATAAGCAAACGTTAAAACCAGAAGAAGTCATTTCTTTCGTCATTCTTATTTCTTCTATGCTGACGGGAATGGTTGGTTGGTCAATTTATGATCTTTCGTTAGAACATGTTGCATCGCGCTATGTATTGTTGTTGTTTGCTTTTGTAGCTGGTGCGACCGTTGGTTCAACAGTCGGCGTTGTTACAGGACTTATTTTAAGCTTAGCGAGCGTCTCGAATTTATATCAAATGAGCTTACTAGCTTTTTCTGGGTTGCTTGGAGGGCTTTTGAAGGAAGGGAAAAAAATAGGCGTTTCTCTTGGTCTTGTTGTCGCGACATTGTTAATTGCCCTTTATAGTCAAGGGATCGCAGATATTGTCCCGAATATCGTGGAGTCGCTATTAGCCGTTTTACTTTTTCTTATAACCCCACAAGCGTTGACGAGTAAAATGGCGAAATATGTGCCAGGGACGGTTGAACATACGAATGAGCAACAACAATATGTGCGAAAAATCCGCGATGTTACCGCTCAGCGAGTGGAACAATTTTCTCATGTGTTTCAAGCGTTATCAAAAAGTTTCTCTTCCTATGGTGTACTTACGCACGAAGAGGAGGAAGAACGTGAAATTGATTACTTTTTAAGTGATGTAGCTGCTAAAACGTGCCAAACGTGTTTTAAGAAAGATCAATGTTGGATTAACCACTTCGATAAAACATATGACTACATGAAAAAAATTATGCAAGAGGCAAGCGAAAATGATCAAATAACGAATGCAAAATTGTTGCGAGAATGGGATAAACATTGTGTGAAAGCAAATAAAGTTGTTCAAATTATCGAGAAAGATGTGTCGTTTTATAAAGCGAATAAAAAATTAAAGCAACAAATGAAAGAAAGTAGAAGACTTGTGGCAGAACAGTTATTAGGTGTATCACAAGTGATGGAAGATTTTGCGAAAGAAATTCAAAAAGAGCGTGAAAATTATTATGTGCAAGAAGAACAAATTTTGCACGCCCTTCAACAGTTCGGTGTCGATGTGAACGATGTTGAAATTTATAGTTTAGACAAAGGAAGTGTTGATATTGAGATGGTTGTTCCATATTGCGACGGAAGGGGGGAATGTGAAAAACTGATTGCACCAATGCTGTCTGATATTTTAGGTGAGACGATTATTGTAAAAAAAGAAGAGTGCTCTGTCTATCCGAACGGGGACTGTCGGGTTGCTTTCAGTTCTTCAAAAGCGTTTGTTATTGATACAGGCGTTGCGTACGTTGCGAAGGGGGGCGGATTTATTTCAGGTGACAGCTATGCGATGATGGAAATTGGTGGTGGAAAATATGCGTTAGCTATTAGTGACGGGATGGGGAATGGGGAACGAGCGCATTATGAAAGTAAAGAAACGCTCAAACTATTACAAAAAATTTTACAATCGGGAATTGAGGAACGAATTGCGATTAAATCGATCAACTCTATTTTGGCGTTGCGAACGACAGAAGAAATTTTTTCAACGCTCGATTTAGCCATTGTTGATTTGCAAAATGCAACAACAAAATTTTTAAAAGTTGGCTCATCTCCAAGCTTTATTAAACGTGGAAATAACGTGATGAAAATCGAATCGAGCAATTTGCCGATAGGAATTATTACTGGGGTAGAGTTTGAAATGATTGAAGAGCAATTAAAGGCAGGAGATTTACTCATTATGATGAGTGACGGCATTTTTGATGGGGTTTCGCATATCGAAAATCATGATGTATGGCTAAAACGAAAAATTAAAGAATTAAAAACGAATGATCCGCAAGAAGTATCTGAATTGCTTTTAGAAGAAGTCATTCGTGTCAACGGTGGAGAAATCGAAGATGATATGACGATTGTTGTGGCGAGAATTAAACATAATACACCGAAATGGGCAGTCATTCCGGCATATCAATATATGAAATAAAGGTATAAAATCCCCTCTGAACGTCGATGATGGGAGTATACTACTTTTTTCGGAGGGGATGAACGTATGCGAAAAGGAACGTTGCGTCAAATTTTATTAATCACAGACGGTTGTTCTAATCATGGTGAAGATCCAATTGCTATGGCGGCATTAGCGAAAGAACAAGGGATTACGGTTAATGTAATCGGTGTTCTTGATCAAGACATCATTGATGAGCAAGGATTACGGGAAATTGAAGGAATCGCACAATCAGGTGGAGGAATTAGTCAAGTCGTATACGCTAAACAGTTATCACAAACGGTACAAATGGTCACAAGAAAAGCAATGACACAGACGTTGCAAGGCGTCATTAATCGGGAGTTAAAACAAATTTTAGGATCCCAGGCTTCCATTGAACAGCTTCCGCCAGAAAAAAGGGGAGAAGTGATGGAAGTTGTTGAGGAGTTAGGGGAAACTGTTAACTTGCAAGTTTTAATATTAGTAGACACAAGTGGAAGTATGAAGACAAAGTTGCAAACGGTAAAAGAAGCGTTATTAGACTTATCGATCAGTTTGAATGCTCGTTTGGGAAATAATGAGTTTTCTGTTTTTGTATTTCCCGGGAAAAAAGGAGAGGTAGATCGTATTCTAGATTGGACGCCGAAAATGGAGTCCATTTCAAGTGTGTTTCCAAAACTAACATCCGGGGGAATTACACCGACCGGTCCAGCTATTCGCGAGGCGCTACAACAATTCCAAAAAAGACGCTCATTAAAAAGTTTGTTTACGCATGATGGTGATGACGATGTATACATCGAACAATCTATGTAACATTCCAACGGGAACAGTTATACAAGGGAAGTGGCATAAACGTCGTTATGAAATGATAAAGCAACTCGGTAAAGGAGCAAATGGGGTTGTTTATTTGGCTAGAGAAGGACGGACGTTTGTGGCGCTAAAAATAAGCAATCAATCAACAGCGATGATGTCAGAAGTAAATGTGTTGAAACGATTTTCAGAGGTCCAGGGAGTTGCCCTCGGACCTTGTTTATTAGACGTAGACGATTGGTTTCATCCGCAAGAAAAAAGAATTTATTCATTTTATGTAATGGAATATATTGAAGGGGATGATTTGTTAACTTTTATTCAAAAACGGGGGAAAGATTGGATCATCGTCATTATATTGCAGTTGTTAGGCGATTTGCATAAGTTGCACGAAAAAGGGTGGGTATTCGGTGATTTAAAACCAGACAATTTAATTGTTTCCGGGACGGTCCCGAAAGTGCGATTAATTGATGTGGGTGGCACAACCATTCGCGGACGAGCCATTAAAGAGTTTACAGAGTTTTTTGATCGTGGCTATTGGGGTATGGGAACAAGAAAAGCCGAGCCGTCGTATGATTTATTTGCGGTGGCGATGATTATGATTAATATGTGCTATCCAAAACGATTTGAAAGAAAGGAAAATGGCCGAGAGCAGCTACGTCTTATGATCTCCTCTCACCCCTATTTGAAAAAATATGCGGAAATATTATGGTGTGCACTGGATGGAAAGTACACTAGCGCTCATGAAATGAGGAAAGATTTGCTACAATGTATGCAACGACCGTCTGCAAAGAAAGAAAAGCGCGAAGAGAGAACGGTGCGTGTAAAAAGGAAGAAAAAATTTCATGTATTAGAGACGATGCTTTTGTTTGTGTGCCTTTTATTTATGTATGTTGTTTATTTGTATGTTCAAATTCTTTAATTTTTCCGCATTCGTTTTGAGTACGGGCAATAAAATATGATACGATTGTAAAAAACGACACTACTAACCGAGAGGGAGAATATGCTAGAAGTTGTGCATGAGTTTATCGAAAAGCATCAATTGCTTGAGCGTGGTACAACTGTTGTTGTTGGCGTGTCAGGCGGTCCGGACTCATTAGCGTTGCTTCATTTCTTATGGAGTGAAAGAGAGCGTTACGATATTCAACTTGTTGCTGCACATGTCGATCATATGTTGCGGGGAAAACAATCAGAAGAAGATATGCATTTTGTGAAACATTTTTGCGAACAACATAGTATTATATGTGAGGCGACACAATTAGACGTTCCTGCATATATGGAACGAACAGGAAAGGGTGTGCAAGAAGCAGCCCGTGATTGTCGATACACCTTTTTTGAGCAAGTTATGTACAAACATCACGCACATTGTGTCGCTTTAGCTCACCACGGCGATGACCAAATTGAAACGGTGCTTATGCGATTAGTACGCGGAAGTACGACAAGAGGGTACGCAGGGATACCCGTAAAGCGCCCATTTGGCAGTGGCTATATCGTTCGACCGTTTTTATGCATCGATCGAAGGCAAATTGAACAGTATTGTCGACAAAATGGATTGCATGCTCGGCACGATCCGAGCAACGAAAAGGATGATTACACGCGCAACCGTTTCCGTCATTTCGTCTTGCCTTTTTTCAAGCGGGAAAATATTCGCGTTCATGAGCATATTCAACAGTTTAGTGAGATGATGAGCGAAGATGAAGCATTTTTAGAGCAACTGACAAAAGAGGAGTTGAAACGCGTTGTTCATCAACAAGAAGAAGGGATTCATGTCGATATTCCTCCGTTCATACGCATGCCAAAACCTTTACAAAGACGAGGGATTCAACTAATATTAAACTATCTTTATGGGAACGTCCCATCGTCATTGTCTTCTATACATATAAACCAAGCGTTGCTGTTTTTAAAACGGCCACATCCTTCAGGTATGCTTCATTTTCCGAACGGATTAAAAGTTATTCGTCAATATGAGGTGTGTATATTTACGTTTCAGCAGAGACAGACGAGCGAATATGAGTTTCTTTTCCATGTTCCCGATACGATCGTATTACCAAACGGATGTCAACTTATCAGTCAGTTTGTTGATCGCTATCCTTTCATTGAAGACGATGATCATATAGTCATTGAGGCTGATCAATTAATGTTGCCTCTTCGTGTGCGAACAAGAAAGTGTGGAGATCGCATGAAAGTCAAAGGAATGAAACATGCGAAAAAAATATCTCGTATTTTTATTGATGAAAAAATTCCAGCGAACGAACGAGCGCAGTGGCCAGTTGTCGAAGATGCGAGCGGGAACATCATATGGATTCCTGGTGTAAAGAAATCTGTTTACACAGCAACAAATATTACAAAAAATCGCTATATTGTATTACACTATAAAAAGCAATGAATGATAGTAGGAGGAAAGAATATGGGCATGCATCAAGATATGGAAAAAATTTTAATTACAGAAGAACAAATTCAACAAAAAGTAAAAGAACTAGGAGCATTATTGACGAAAGAATATGAAGGACGCTTTCCGCTTTTGGTTGGTGTACTAAAAGGCGCGATGCCGTTTATGGCAGACTTGATTAAGCATATCGATACATATTTAGAAATCGATTTTATGGACGTATCAAGTTACGGTCATGCAACGGTGTCATCGGGTGAGGTGAAAATTTTAAAAGACTTAAACACATCGATTGAAGGTCGTGATGTTCTCATCATTGAAGATATTATTGATAGCGGGTTAACGTTAAGTTATTTAGCAGATTTATTCCGTTATCGCAAAGCAGAATCGATTAAAATCGTGACTTTGCTTGATAAACCGTCTGGTCGAAAAGCAAATATTGAAGCTGATTATGTCGGTTTCATCGTTCCAGATGAATTCGTTGTCGGTTATGGGTTAGACTATTGTGAGAAATACCGAAACCTTCCGTACATCGGTGTGTTAAAACCAGAAGTATACAGTAAATAATTTTTTCATGCACATCGTTTGTTTTGGAACGTTTTTCTATGATACTATTGACTATAGCGTGTTTTAAGTGTGGGAGGAGGTAGGAGATGAACCGCATTTTCCGTAATACAATTTTTTACTTACTCATTTTTCTTGTCGTCATTGGTGTTGTGAGCTTTTTAAATGGCGGCAATCAACGTGCAGAGCGGATGACGTACGATGCGTTCATTACCCATCTAGAAAACGGTGATGTAAAGTACGTCTCGTTGAAGCCAGAGCGAGGCGTTTATGAAATTCGCGGACAATTAAAAACGTATGCTGAAGGACAATTTTTTACGACGTACGTAGCGAACAGTCCGCAAATTCTTCAGCGCATTGACGAAGCCGCACAACAGGCGAAAGTAGAAGTGTTGCCTGCGGATGAAACGAGCGGATGGGTGACGTTTTTCACGTCCATTATTCCGTTTATCATCATTTTTATTTTGTTCTTCTTTTTATTAAATCAAGCACAAGGTGGCGGCAGCCGAGTGATGAATTTCGGCAAAAGCCGTGCGAAACTGTATAATGAAGATAAGAAGCGTGTTCGTTTTAAAGACGTTGCCGGTGCGGATGAAGAAAAGCAAGAACTTGTTGAAATTGTCGAGTTTTTAAAAGATCCTCGTAAGTTTGTGGAACTCGGAGCTCGCATTCCGAAAGGTGTTCTTCTCGTCGGACCACCTGGAACAGGAAAAACGTTATTAGCGAGAGCGGTTGCTGGAGAAGCTGGTGTACCGTTTTTCTCTATTAGTGGTTCAGATTTCGTTGAAATGTTTGTCGGTGTTGGTGCTTCGCGTGTACGTGATTTGTTTGAAACTGCGAAGAAAAACGCCCCTTGTATTATTTTTATTGATGAAATTGATGCAGTGGGACGTCAACGTGGTGCTGGTTTAGGTGGAGGTCACGATGAACGGGAGCAAACATTAAACCAATTGCTCGTTGAAATGGATGGATTCGGCGGAAATGAAGGAATTATTATTATCGCTGCGACAAACCGTCCGGACATTTTAGACCCTGCCCTTTTACGTCCTGGTCGTTTCGATCGTCAAATTACGGTTGACCGTCCAGATGTGAAAGGACGTGAAGCTGTTCTTCGTGTGCATGCACGCAACAAACCGCTCGATGAGTCAGTTGATTTAAAGACGATTGCGATGCGTACGCCTGGTTTTTCTGGTGCTGATTTAGAAAACTTATTAAATGAGGCTGCCCTTGTTGCTGCTCGACGGAACAAGAAAAAAATTGATATGAGCGATATTGATGAAGCAACGGATCGTGTCATTGCTGGTCCTGCTAAGAAAAGTCGCGTCATTTCTGAAAAAGAGCGAAAAATTGTTGCTTATCACGAAGCAGGTCATACAGTCATTGGCATGGTGCTTGCGGATGCGGAAATGGTCCACAAAGTAACGATTGTGCCACGTGGCCAAGCTGGTGGATATGCAGTCATGTTACCGAAAGAAGACCGTTATTTTATGACGAAACCAGAGCTGCTTGATAAAATTACAGGGCTTCTTGGCGGACGTGTGGCTGAGGAAATCGTATTTGGCGAAGTAAGTACAGGAGCGCATAATGACTTCCAGCGCGCAACAAGCATTGCTCGTCGCATGGTTACGGAGTTTGGAATGAGCGATAAGCTTGGACCAATGCAGTTTGGTCAGTCTCATGCTCAAGTGTTCCTAGGTCGTGATTTGCATAATGAGCAAAATTATAGCGACCAAATTGCATATGAAATTGACCTTGAGATGCAACGCATTATTAAAGAATGTTACGAAAAAGCGAAACGCTTACTAACGGAAAACCGCGACAAGTTGGATCTGATTGCCAATACGTTGCTTGAAGTGGAAACACTTGATGCAGAGCAAATTAAACATTTGTTCGAACATGGTACGTTACCAAACCGCAATGACAATAAACAAGAGGAAGTAAAAGTAAATATCCAAACGAAAAAAGAAGAATAAAGGTGTCTCTTTTCATAAGAGGCATCTTTTTTTACCGTCCGCTTAACCGAGTGTGATATGATGAAGAAGGAACAAATGGTGAAAAAGTGGGGATGAGTGATGATTTTTGTATTAGACGTTGGAAATACGAATACTGTATTAGGTGTGTATGACGGAGACGAGTTGAAGTTTCATTGGCGCATTGAAACGAGCCGAAGCAAAACGGAAGATGAATACGGAATGATCGTAAAAATGTTATTACAAGATGTCGGATTGCGTTTTTCTGACATTGACGGCATTATTATTTCTTCCGTTGTGCCACCGATTATGTTTGCATTAGAGCGCATGTTTACAAAATATTTTCATATTAAACCGCTCATTGTAGGTCCGGGCATTAAAACGGGATTGAATATTAAGTATGACAACCCAAAAGAAGTCGGAGCGGACCGGATTGTCAACGCTGTGGCAGGTATCCACTTGTACGGCGCACCGCTTATTATTGTCGATTTCGGTACAGCGACAACATACTGCTATATTAATGAGCATAAGCAATATATGGGAGGGGCTATTGCCCCAGGGATTACAATTTCCACGGAAGCGCTTTATTCTCGAGCAGCTAAACTTCCGCGTATTGAAATTGCTCGTCCGGATGACATTATTGGAAAAAATACGGTAAGTGCGATGCAAGCAGGAATTTTATACGGATATGTCGGACAAGTGGAGGGCATTGTGTCACGAATGAAAGAAAAAAGTGCCGTTCCTCCAAAAGTCATTGCAACAGGTGGGTTAGCATCTTTAATTGCCCATGAATCGAATATCATTGATATTGTTGATCCGTTTTTAACATTAAAAGGATTACAATTGTTATATGAACGAAACAAGAAAGGTCAACAACCCAATGACTAAAGTCATGGGCTTGTAAGCCCCATGTTGACCAGACCAAGGCTTGAAACAGAGCCTACGTTATAGATGTCATGACACGTTCGGGTGCTTCTCCAGCCCGTTCCTCTGTCGTGCAAGGTTAAACAAGCGTGGTGGGTAGCGCTAGTGTCTTGCACATAACAAGCATCTATAACATGGTCGAGGAGAATATGACCTGCTTTATGCAGAGGAAAGGGGAGAACCCTATGGTTTTTGTGTTAGACACAAACAAACGTCCGCTTGCTCCTTGTCACGAAGCAGTTGCAAGAAAGCTGTTGAAACAAGGGAAGGCAGCGATTTACAGGCGATTTCCATTTACCATCATCTTGAAAAAATCAGTAGACGAATCAGAAATTAAAGCAACATATCGGCTAAAAATCGACTATGGAAGCAGGCATACAGGATTAGCGATTTTGCGAGGACAAGAAGTGGTATGGTTAGGGCAACTTGACCATCGCACAGACATCAAGGAAAGAATAGATAAAAGGCGTGCTTTTCGTCGAGCAAGACGAAATCGAAAAACAAGATACAGAAAACCACGCTTTCTGAACCGCAAGCGAAAGGAGGGGTGGTTGCCGTCATCACTAGAGAGTCGTGTGCAAAATATCCAAACATGGGTTAACCGCCTAAAGAAGTTATGCCCCATTGGGTATATATCATACGAAAATGCCAAATTCGACACGCAACTCATGCGAAATCCTGAAATCAATGGTGTAGAGTATCAACAAGGCACGCTACAAGGATATGAAGTACGGGAGTATTTGCTTGAAAAGTTTGGGCGGAAGTGTTGTTATTGCGGAAAAGAAAATGTTCCACTTGAAGTGGAGCATATCATTCCAAAATCGAGAGGTGGAACAGACCGAGTGGATAACCTATGTCTTGCCTGTCATGACTGTAATCAGCGCAAAGGAAGTAAGACAGCAGAAGAATTCGGGTATCCGCACATTCAAAAGCAAGTCAAAGAAACATTAAAGGATACAAGTGCTATCAACTCGACAAGATGGAAAGTGTATGAAGTGTTAAAGCAGACAGGATTAGATGTCGAGTGTGGAACAGGTGCACGAACAAAAATGAATCGTATTCGTTTAGACTTGCCGAAAACACATTATTTTGACGCTTGTTGTGTAGGCGAAAGCACAACAAATCACTTATATTTCAAAACAAAAGAAGTGTTATTTATCAAGGCAAAAGGGCGTGGTAGTCGCTCTCGTACAAACCTAGATAGATATGGCTTCCCAAGAGGTTATCTTGCAAGACAAAAGTTCTTCTTTGGCTTCCAAACAGGGGACATGGTTAAGGCTGTTATCCCAAGAGGGAAATATCAAGGCGTTTGGTTTGGCGAAGTCGCATGTAGAAAGACTGGAAGTTTCGATATTAAAGGCAAGGACGGTAAACGTATCGCACAAGGAATAAATTATAGATATGTCCAAGTCATTCAGCGATTTGACGGATATGCTTATGGAAAGGGGGTGGCGGAACTTGCGTAAGGTGCAATTCCTCCCCGTGCCTAAAGGCAGGGGCTTCCTTGCGTAAGTTTCGTGACAACTATGGCAGATTATTTAGTAAAAGCGCTAGCATACGATGGTCAAGTGCGAGCGTATGCGGTGCGCACAACAGAAACAGTACGGGAGGCGCAGCGAAGACATCAAACGTGGCCAACAGCATCCGCAGCACTAGGTCGTGCGATGACAGCGGGTGTGATGATGGGAGCGATGTTAAAAGGAGATAGTCAAATTACAATTAAAATTGAAGGTGGTGGCCCTATTGGTCATATTCTTGTCGATAGCAATGCCAAAGGGCATGTACGTGGTTATGTATCCAATCCGCATGTTCACTTTGAACTAAATGCAAACGGGAAGCTCGATGTTGCTAGAGCTGTTGGAACGAATGGAACATTAACTGTTGTGAAAGACTTAGGATTACGCGATTATTTTACAGGACAAGTTCCGCTCGTGTCTGGGGAGCTTGGTGAGGATTTTACATACTATTTCGTTTCCTCTGAACAGACGCCATCATCCGTTGGAGTTGGTGTGCTAGTCAATCCGGATTATACGATATTGGCGGCTGGTGGTTTTATTTTGCAACTGATGCCGGGTACAGAAGAACAAACCATTGCAGACATTGAAAAAAATTTAACTACCATTCCACCGATTTCAAAAATGATTGAAAGTGGTTTAACACCAGAACAAATTTTACATGCGCTACTCGGCGGAGAACAAAATGTAAAAATTCTTGAAACGATGCCTGTATCATTCGTTTGTCGTTGTTCACGTGAGCGGGTAGCAGATGCGATTATTAGCTTAGGGGTGGAAGAAATTCAGCAAATGATTGATGAAGAAGGAAAAGCGGAAGCATCTTGTCATTTTTGTAATGAAACGTATACGTTTTCAGCCGAAGATCTTGAGGAATTAAAAAAATTAGCAAAACAAAATGATTGACAATTTCGAAAATAACTGATAAATTGGTTACAAATTCTATAAAAATACTCGGGATTAGAGGTGGATGAAATGGCACGTGTAGTACAATCTATTACAGAGTTAATTGGTCAAACACCGGTAGTTAAATTAAACCGCATTGTTGATCACGATAGCGCAGATGTATACTTGAAGCTAGAGTTTATGAACCCAGGAAGCAGCGTGAAAGATCGTATTGCGCTAGCGATGATTGAAGCAGCCGAGAAAGCAGGGAAAATTCAGCCTGGTGACACGATCATTGAACCGACAAGCGGAAATACGGGAATTGGTTTAGCGATGGTTGCTGCTGCGAAAGGATATAAAGCGATTTTTGTTATGCCTGATACGATGAGTTTAGAGCGCCGCAACTTGCTTCGCGCTTACGGGGCAGAGCTTGTGCTGACGCCAGGAAGTGAAGGAATGCGAGGTGCGATTCAAAAAGCAGAGCAGCTCGCACAAGAGCACGGCTATTTTATGCCGCAACAATTTAAAAACGAAGCGAACCCAGAAGTACATCGTTTAACAACAGGAAAAGAAATTGTTGAGCAAATGGGCGATCAACTCGATGCATTTGTGGCCGGAATTGGAACAGGTGGAACGATTACAGGAGCAGGAGAAGTGTTGCGTCAAGCGTATCCAAACATTAAAATTTATGCTGTTGAACCAGCAGACTCTCCAGTGCTTTCCGGCGGAAAACCAGGTCCACATAAAATTCAAGGAATTGGAGCCGGCTTCGTTCCTGATATTTTAAATACATCCATTTATGATGAAGTCGTTACTGTAAAGACAGAAGAAGCGTTTGCAGCTGCTCGTCTAGCTGCTCGTCAAGAAGGGATTTTAGGTGGTATTTCATCAGGTGCAGCCATTCATGTCGCGTTACAAGTAGCGAAAAAATTAGGAAAAGGAAAGAAAGTGTTAGCGATTATTCCAAGTAACGGTGAACGTTACTTGAGCACACCGTTATATCAATTTGAAGAATAATTCGGCAAGGACATTCTTGCCGAATTTTTTTTCGTGATTGTTTCTACATGTTCGTTGTACAATAAGCGTATGGATTGATGAAGAGGGGGGACATCTTTGAACAAACAAAGGCGACGAACAATGATCAAAAAGATCACATACGCACAACGTGATTGGTTTTCGCAATATAAAGCATTATCGCGAAAACAGTTGCACCATGTTTTGCTTGAAAGTGGGCGAGACGGCCGGTATAGCATAATCGGTTTACAACCATTTGCAGTCGTTATTGGTAAAGATGATAAATTGACGGTTTGGCAGAAGCATCGTACAGAAACGTTTGAAGGGAATATATTGCAATCGCTAAAGAAATGGTTCCGTCAGTGGGAAATAGAAAAATTAGAAGAAGGGCCAGATTTTCAAGGTGGAGCAATTGGCTATATCAGTTACGATTGCGTTCGCTATATTGAAAAGCTTCCTTCGATTGCATGTGATGACTTAAATATGCCTGATTTATATTTTTTAGTATTTGATGATGTGTTCGTATATGATCATCATGCATCTTTTCTTTATTTCATCACTCATTATGTAGAAGGAGAAGAGCAACAAGCGAACGAACGTCTCGAGCGATACGAACAACTATGGACAACTGATTTTTCCGACGTTTCCCGCCCGTTTATTCCGAACTACGAAAAAGAAGAAGCGGTGTCAATGAGTGAAGAACAGTTTATGGAAGCTGTCAAAAAGGTGCGCACGTATATTGCGCAAGGCGATGTCTTTCAAGTGAACTTGTCTGTACGACAATCGAAACGGTTACTTACACATCCGTTTACGATTTATGAAAAATTGCGCACATTAAATCCATCACCGTATATGGCGTATATGCATTTCCCTGAATTTCAAATCGTAAGCGGTTCTCCGGAGCTACTTGTGAAAAAGAAAGGAAAGTATGTAAGTACGCGTCCGATCGCAGGAACACGCTCACGTGGCAAAACGATTCAAGAAGATGATCAAATTGCCCAATCATTATTAGCAAATGAAAAAGAACGTGCCGAACATTTAATGCTCGTCGATCTAGAGCGGAATGACCTTGGACGTGTATGTGCATATGGAACGGTAAAAGTGGATGAGTTTATGGTCATTGAAAAATATTCTCATGTCATGCATCTTGTCTCCCATGTTTCTGGGCAGCTCGCGGAAGGAAAAGATGCATTTGATGTTATATCAGCCGTTTTTCCAGGTGGAACAATCACAGGGGCACCAAAAGTACGAACGATGGAAATAATTGAAGAGCTAGAGCCTGTTCGACGTGGCATCTACACTGGTTCAATCGGGTGGATTGGATTTGATGGTGATATGGAGTTGAACATTGCAATTCGGACAATGATTGCAAAAGATGGTCTTGCGTATGTGCAAGCAGGAGCAGGGATTGTCATTGATTCACAACCGGAACATGAGTATAAAGAATGTTTAAAGAAAGCATTTGCGTTATGGAAAGCAAAAGAGTTGAGTGAAGAAGAGTATGTACAATTAAGCATGAGGTGAGCCAAATGATTTTAATGATTGATAACTATGATTCATTTACGTATAACCTCGTTCAATATTTAGGGCAATTAGGGGAAGAATTAATTGTTAAACGAAACGATGAGATAACGATTGCTCAAATTGAACAACTTCACCCCCACTTTTTGATGATTTCACCTGGTCCTTGCAGTCCGAATGAAGCGGGTATTAGCATGGCAGCCATTGAATATTTCGCAGGGAAAATCCCGATTTTTGGTGTATGTCTTGGCCATCAGTCGATTGCCCAAGTGTTTGGTGGAGAAGTTGTTCAGGCCGAACGTTTAATGCATGGCAAAACATCGTCGATTTTTCATGATGGCAAGACGATTTTTACTCAAATTCCCAACCCCTTTACAGCCACGCGTTATCATTCATTAATTGTAAAAAGGGAAACATTGCCCGATTGTTTTGATATCTCTGCGTGGACAGATGAAGGAGAAATTATGGCCATTCGCCATAAAACGCTGCCGATTGAGGGGGTTCAATTTCATCCTGAGTCGATCATGACGGAATATGGTTTAGACATGCTTAAAAATTTTATTACATTATACAAACGAAAGTGATGTTGCATGTTTATTTATATCAATGGGCAAATCGTAAAAAAGGAAGAGGCACGCATTTCCGCGTTTGACCACGGGTTTATGTATGGACTCGGTTTATTTGAAACGTTTCGCGTATATGATGGACATCCTTTTTTGCTTGATGATCACTTAACGCGCCTTCACGATGGGTTAAATATGTTAAACATCTCGTTTTTTATAACGCGGGACGAAGTGATGCATATTCTCTCCCGACTGTTGGAGGCAAACGGTTATCGCGATGCATATGTGCGTTTAAATATATCGGCTGGTGTTGGTGATGTGGGGTTACAAGTGGATAAATACACAGCGCCAACGGTTATTATGTACATGAAACCTGTTCCGACGTTTGCAGAGGAAAAAGTTTGCCAAACGTTACGAATAAGAAGAAATACACCAGAAGGGTATATCCGTTTGAAGTCACACCATTATTTGAACAATATTTTAGGTAAGTGGGAAATCGGCAAAGATGCACACGTGGAAGGTATTTTCCTTACACAAGACGGATTTGTCGCAGAGGGAATTGTTTCTAACGTTTTTTGGGTGAAAGATGGCATCGTGTATACTCCTTCAGTAGAAACCGGTATTTTAAACGGTATAACGCGATTGTTTGTGATCGATTTGTTGCGCTCGTGGGGTGTTCGTGTGAGAGAAGGATTTTACTCGCTACAACAACTGAAAGAAGCAGATGAAATATTTTTAACAAACTCCATTCAAGAAATCGTGCCGGTTTGTCGATTGGATGGTGATATATATCCCGGGAAATGTGGGGAAATGACGAGCCGTCTCCAACGTGCGTACGCCTTTTTTACTACACATTTATGGACAAGGTATGAAAGAAAGGACGGGTACGTTCATTGATGGATGTTATATATTGTGGAACATATAAGTTAGACTTGCGAAAGAATACGATTATTATGGGCATTTTAAATGCCACTCCTGACTCCTTTTCTGATGGCGGAAAATATAATCATGTAGAGCAGGCTGTTGAGCGTGCGAAGCAACTTGTCGCTGAAGGAGCACATATCATTGATATTGGGGGAGAATCCACTCGCCCTGGAGCCGAAAAAGTATCACTTGAAGAAGAATTGCGTCGCGTCATCCCGATTGTAGAAGCGGTTGCTAAAGCGGTGAATGTACCCATTTCGATTGATACGTATAAAGCAGAAGTAGCTAAACAAGCCATTGAAGCGGGCGCGACAGTGATTAACGACGTTTGGGGAGCAAAGGCAGATTCCAATATGGCTCAAGTAGCCGCTTACTATGGTGTACCTATTGTATTAATGCATAATCGTTACGATCGCCATTATAAAGATCTCATTTTGGACATGATGAACGATTTAAAAGAAAGTATTGATATAGTCAAACAAGCTGGTGTGAAAGACGAACAAATTATTATCGATCCAGGGATCGGGTTTGCTAAAACAGTAGAGCATAACTTGGAAGTGATGCGTCGGTTGGATGAATTTTCGGTTCTCGGGTATCCGATCTTGTTAGGAACATCGCGAAAATCATTTATCGGACATGTGCTTGATTTACCCGTTCATGAACGAGTAGAAGGGACAGGAGCAACAGTTTGCCTCGGCATTGCAAAAGGAGTGCACATTGTTCGTGTGCACGATGTTTTACCGATTGCTCGAATGGCTAAAATGATGGATGCGATGCTTGGAAAAGGTGAAGAAAATGCGGGATAAAATTTACATTAGTCAAATGGAATTTTACGGTTATCATGGGGTGTTTCCGGAGGAGAATAAACTCGGCCAACGTTTTTATGTTGACGTCACAATCGAAACGAACTTACAAAGAGCTGGCATTACTGATGATTTGAGCGAAACGATTAATTACGCGCATATATACGACATATGTCAAAGCATCGTTGAAGGCAAGCCTTTTAGACTTATTGAAGCGGTAGCAGAGCAGATTGCTGAGCAAATTTTATCCGCGTATGAAACAGCGTCATCGTGTACAGTGAAGGTGACAAAGCCTAATCCACCAATTAAAGGTCATTATGCTTATGTGGCGGTTGAAATTACGAGAGGACGTTAGAAATGGAACATATTTCTTATATTGCGTTAGGATCAAACATAGGGGATCGCTTTGCATATTTGCTTCAAGCAGTGAAAGCGTTACATGACCATGAATGTATTTCTGTTTTAGCGACATCTTCCGTTTATGAAACAGATCCCGTTGGATATGTCGATCAAGATTGTTTTTTAAATATGGTTATCAAAGTGGCTACATCATTATCTCCGTTTGCTTTACTAGCAGTAACGATGGATATTGAAAAACAGTTTGGCCGCAAACGAGAAGTTCGTTGGGGGCCAAGGACGTTAGACCTTGACATTTTGCTATATAATCATGAAAATATTGAGACAGAACAACTTATTATTCCGCATCCGCGTATGTTTGAACGGGCGTTTGTATTAATCCCGTTGTTTGAAATAGATGAATCTTTAATTATTCCATCTGTTCAACGTCCTTTACGTTCGTATGTGGAGCAGTTATCGGACAAGGGTGTTCGTATATGGAAAAGCCGCGAAGAAGTGGAAGAACAATTATTGGGAAAGGAGGGGATTTGATGTTTAAAATCGGAAATGTACAAATTAATAACCCTGTTGTACTTGCACCGATGGCAGGGGTATGTAATTCAGCATTTCGTCTAACTGTAAAGGAGTTTGGTGCAGGACTTGTTTGTGCAGAGATGGTTAGCGATAAAGCGATTTTATTTAATAACCCAAAAACAATGGGCATGCTTTATATTGACGAGCGTGAAAAACCATTGAGTTTGCAAATTTTTGGTGGGGAAAAAGAGACGCTTGTACAAGCCGCTAAATATGTAGATCAACATACGAACGCCGATATTATCGATATTAACATGGGATGCCCTGTTCCGAAAATTACGAAGTGTGACGCGGGAGCAAAGTGGTTGTTAGATCCAAATAAAATTTACGACATGGTAGCCGCCGTCGTCGATGCGGTGGAGAAGCCTGTCACAGTAAAAATGCGAATCGGTTGGGATGAAAATCATATTTATGCTGTCGAAAACGCTCAGGCGGTAGAACGGGCAGGTGGACAAGCGGTTGCTGTTCATGGCCGAACGCGCGTACAAATGTATGAAGGAAAAGCGGATTGGAACGTCATTAAGCAAGTGAAAGAAGCGGTTCGTATCCCCGTTATCGGTAACGGTGATGTCCAGACCCCTCAAGATGCTAAACGAATGTTAGAACAAACAGGCGTCGATGGCGTCATGATTGGGCGTGCTGCTCTCGGTAATCCATGGATGATTTATCGTACCGTTCGTTATTTAGAAACGGGTGAACTTATCCCGGAACCGTCTGTACGTGAAAAAATCGAAGTGTGTATTTTACATTTGGATCGTTTAATCGCTTTGAAAAATGAATATATCGCTGTAAAAGAGATGCGTAAACATGCCGCTTGGTATTTAAAAGGTATTCGTGGAAATGCCAAAGTTCGCAATGCGATAAATGAATGTCAGACGCGTGATGAACTCGTGACGTTGCTTATGAGTTTTGTGGAGGAAGTTGAAGCAAAAGAACAACATGTTGTCATAGAATCGTAAAACATACTGTCAGCTCATGCTGGCAGTATTTCTTAAAAAATAAACGGTTATTGGAGTGAATTCGTTATGTCGCATGAGGAATTAAATGATCAGCTATTAGTTCGTCGTGAAAAGTTACATAAGTTGCGTGAAAAAGGGATCGATCCATTTGGAAAACGGTTCGAACGCACACATAAAGCAGAAGAACT
>NZ_JBBOPX010000001.1:97500-155000 GCF_038003845.1 Anoxybacillus sp. FSL W8-0382
AAAAGACGGAGCCGTAGCGAAAGCGAGTCTGAATAGGGCGTATAGTACGAGGTCGTAGACCCGAAACCAGGTGATCTACCCATGTCCAGGGTGAAGGTAGGGTAATACCTACTGGAGGCCCGAACCCACGCACGTTGAAAAGTGCGGGGATGAGGTGTGGGTAGGGGTGAAATGCCAATCGAACTTGGAGATAGCTGGTTCTCCCCGAAATAGCTTTAGGGCTAGCCTCGAGTTGAGAGTCTTGGAGGTAGAGCACTGATTGGGCTAGGGGCCCTCATCGGGTTACCGAACTCAGTCAAACTCCGAATGCCAATGACTTATGCTCGGGAGTCAGACTACGAGTGATAAGATCCGTGGTCAAGAGGGAAACAGCCCAGATCACCAGCTAAGGTCCCAAAGTGTACGTTAAGTGGAAAAGGATGTGGAGTTGCTTAGACAACCAGGATGTTGGCTTAGAAGCAGCCACCATTTAAAGAGTGCGTAATAGCTCACTGGTCGAGTGACTCTGCGCCGAAAATGTACCGGGGCTAAACGTACCACCGAAGCTGTGGGACGATTTACGTCGTCGGTAGGGGAGCGTTCTAAGGGCGTCGAAGCTAGACCGGAAGGACTAGTGGAGCGCTTAGAAGTGAGAATGCCGGTGTGAGTAGCGAAAACAGAGGTGAGAATCCTCTGCACCGAAAGCCTAAGGTTTCCTGAGGAAGGCTCGTCCGCTCAGGGTTAGTCGGGACCTAAGCCGAGGCCGAAAGGCGTAGGCGATGGACAACAGGTTGATATTCCTGTACCACCTCCTCACCGTTTGAGCAATGGGGGGGACGCAGGAGGATAGGGTCAGCGCGCGACTGGTTGTGCGCGTCCAAGCAGTTAGGTGCCTCAAGTAGGCAAATCCGCTTGAGTAGGCTGAGCTGTGATGGCGAGGGAAATAAAGTACCGAAGTGCCTGATTCCACACTGCCAAGAAAAGCCTCTAGCGAGGTGAGAGGTGCCCGTACCGCAAACCGACACAGGTAGGCGAGGAGAGAATCCTAAGGTGCGCGGGAGAACTCTCGTTAAGGAACTCGGCAAAATGACCCCGTAACTTCGGGAGAAGGGGTGCTCCCTCGGGTGAATAGCCCAGGGGAGCCGCAGTGAAAAGGCCCAAGCGACTGTTTATCAAAAACACAGGTCTCTGCGAAGCCGTAAGGCGAAGTATAGGGGCTGACACCTGCCCGGTGCTGGAAGGTTAAGGGGAGCGCTTAGCGCAAGCGAAGGTGCGAACCGAAGCCCCAGTAAACGGCGGCCGTAACTATAACGGTCCTAAGGTAGCGAAATTCCTTGTCGGGTAAGTTCCGACCCGCACGAAAGGTGTAACGACTTGGGCACTGTCTCAACGAGAGACCCGGTGAAATCATAGTACCTGTGAAGATGCAGGTTACCCGCGACAGGACGGAAAGACCCCGTGGAGCTTTACTGCAGCCTGATATTGAATGTTGGTGCGACATGTACAGCATAGGTGGGAGACTGAGAAGCCTGGACGCCAGTCTAGGTGGAGTCGCCGTTGGGATACCACCCTTGTCGTACTGAGATTCTAACCCGCACCCCTGATCGGGGTGGGAGACAGTGTCAGGTGGGCAGTTTGACTGGGGCGGTCGCCTCCCAAAGCGTAACGGAGGCGCCCAAAGGTTCCCTCAGAATGGTTGGAAATCATTCGAAGAGTGTAAAGGCAGAAGGGAGCTTGACTGCGAGACCTACAAGTCGAGCAGGGACGAAAGTCGGGCTTAGTGATCCGGTGGTTCCGAATGGAAGGGCCATCGCTCAACGGATAAAAGCTACCCCGGGGATAACAGGCTTATCTCCCCCAAGAGTCCACATCGACGGGGAGGTTTGGCACCTCGATGTCGGCTCATCGCATCCTGGGGCTGTAGTCGGTCCCAAGGGTTGGGCTGTTCGCCCATTAAAGCGGTACGCGAGCTGGGTTCAGAACGTCGTGAGACAGTTCGGTCCCTATCCGTCGCGGGCGTAGGAAATTTGAGAGGAGCTGTCCTTAGTACGAGAGGACCGGGATGGACGCACCGCTGGTGTACCAGTTGTCCCGCCAGGGGCACAGCTGGGTAGCTATGTGCGGAAGGGATAAGCGCTGAAAGCATCTAAGCGTGAAGCCCCCCTCAAGATGAGATTTCCCATCGCGTCAAGCGAGTAAGATCCCTTGAAGATGACAAGGTAGATAGGTCCGAGGTGGAAGCGTGGCGACACGTGCAGCTGACGGATACTAATCGATCGAGGACTTAACTAAGCACACAAGAAAAGCGTAGAACGGTCCTTGGCGAAGCCAAGGAAACGTCCGACGGAGCCGAGAGCTTTTGACGAAGACGTGCTTGCACGTCGAACGGAAAAAGCGAAAGGCGTAGGAGGATGTTAGTTCGAAGCTAGACAGTAAGAAAAGCGAAGGCGACTGTTCTGTTATCTAGTTTTGAAGGAATTATCCTTCAATATATTGCTCGGTGACGATGGCGGAGAGGTCACACCCGTTCCCATCCCGAACACGGAAGTTAAGCTCTCCAGCGCCGATGGTAGTTGGCGGGACACCGCCTGCGAGAGTAGGACGTTGCCGGGCAAGGAAAGACCAAGACAAATTTTGTCTTGGTCTTTTTGTTTTATATCGTGAATGCAATGGGTAAAATATATAAGAAAAAGAAGGGAATCCTTGCATTTTTGAAGAAATCCGTATATATTAAAATTAAAGTCAAATATAGTCAAAGTCAACTGGCAGAGGAGGGATTATGTGAGGAATATCTCTGATGTCATTGAGCAATATTTAAAACAAGTATTAAATATGAGCGGAAAAGATATCGTTGAGATTAAACGAAGCGAAATTGCAGACAAGTTTCAGTGTGTTCCTTCGCAAATAAATTATGTCATTAACACACGCTTTACGTTAGAAAGAGGATACATTGTTGAGAGTAAACGAGGTGGCGGCGGCTATATTCGCATAATGAAAGTGAAAAATCAAAATACTTCTCAGCTTATTGATCATTTATTGTCACTTGTCCAAGAAAGAATTAGTCAAACAAATGGAGAACATATTATTCAACGCTTATTAGATGAAAAGGTAATTTCAAAACGAGAAGCGAATATGATGTTAAGCATCATTGATCGCACGGTTTTATCTCTTGACCTTCCTCATCGTGACGAGTTGCGTGCGCGCATATTAAAAGCGATGCTGACATCGTTAAAGTATATGTAGAGAGGGTGAATACTTTGATATGTCAAGAGTGTAATCAACGACCAGCAACGCTTCATTTCACTAAAATTGTTAATGGGGAGAAGACAGAATTTCATCTTTGTGAGCAATGCGCTCATGAAAAAGGCGAAATGTTTATGTTTCCGCATCAAGGAGCTTTTTCAATCAATAATTTAATTGCAGGACTATTAAATAATATGGATGCATCACTAAAAGAGCCAAAAGCTCCCTCTTTTCACAATGAACATATATTACAATGTGAGCGTTGTAAAATGACATACACCCAATTCGTTAAAGTCGGTCGTTTTGGTTGTGCGAGTTGTTATGAAACGTTTCGTAGCCATTTACCACCTATTTTTCGAAAGTTACATGGAGGACATGTAGCGCATGAGGGGAAAATTCCGAAGCGAGTAGGAGGTACGTTGTACGTCCGTAAGCAAATCGGGCAGTTGAAACAAATGTTACAGGAGCTTATTGCTAAAGAACAATTTGAGAAAGCTGCTGAAGTGCGTGATCAAATTCGAGAACTTGAAGCAGAATTACATGCGGAAGGGGGCGCCTAATTATATGAATGAACATTTGTTTTTCCAACGCGCTCTCAGTCCATGGATGAATGAAGAGGGGCCAGATTCTGATATTGTACTTAGTAGCCGTATTCGTTTAGCGAGAAATATGAGAAAATATCCGTTCCCAACGGTATTTACAAATGAGGAAGCAATGCAAATTGTTCAGTTGTTTGAACGATTATTTTCACAAAAAAGTTTCGATCGTATCGGTTCTTTTTTCTTATTAAAAATGAATGAATTACAATCTATTGAAAAACGTGTATTAGTTGAAAAACATTTAATTAGCCCTCATTTAGCTGAAGATTGTACGTTTGGTGCGTGTTTATTATCTGAACAAGAAGAAGCAAGTATTATGATCAACGAGGAAGATCATATTCGTATTCAATGTTTATTTGCTGGTTTTCAGCTGAAAGAAGCATTGAAAATGGCAAATGCTTTGGATGATTGGATTGAACAACATATTGACTACGCTTTCGACGAAAAGTACGGTTATTTGACGAGCTGTCCAACGAATGTCGGCACAGGTTTGCGAGCATCTGTAATGATGCATTTACCGGGTCTTGTGTTAACACAACAAATGAATCAATTGATTCCTGCGATCAACCAGCTCGGTCTAGTTGTTCGCGGCACGTATGGAGAAGGTAGTGAGGCGTTGGGGAACATTTTCCAAATTTCTAATCAAATTACACTTGGAAAAAGTGAAGAGGATATTGTTGAAGATTTAACAGGAGTTGTTCGTCAACTAATTGAACAAGAACGAATGTCGCGTGAGGCATTAGTCAAAACTTCTAACATACAATTAGAAGATAAGGTATATCGTTCTTACGGTGTGCTAACGAACAGCCGGATCATTGGTTCAAAAGAGGCTGCCCAATGTTTATCTGATGTACGACTAGGCATCGATCTCGGATATATTACGAACGTACCAAAAACAATTTTAACGGAGCTAATGATTTTGACGCAGCCCGGCTTTTTACAAAAGTATGCTGGTGGTGCATTACGCCCGCAAGAACGTGATGTTCGTCGTGCATCGCTCATTCGTGAACGATTACACCAATGGAAGTGAATTAAAGGAGGTTGATGAAAATGATGTTCGGACGTTTTACAGAACGAGCACAAAAAGTGTTAGCATTAGCGCAAGAGGAAGCGGTTCGATTGGGGCATAACAATATTGGAACAGAGCACATTTTGCTCGGTCTTATTCGAGAAGGGGAAGGAATTGCAGCAAAAGCGCTTATGGCGCTCGGATTAGGGCCAGATAAAATTCAAAAAGAAGTAGAATCGCTTATTGGACGGGGAAATGAAGTTGGGCAAACGATCCACTATACGCCACGTGCCAAAAAAGTGATTGAGCTTTCAATGGATGAAGCTAGAAAGCTTGGACATTCTTACGTTGGTACAGAACATATTTTACTTGGCCTTATTCGTGAAGGAGAAGGTGTAGCGGCACGCGTTTTAAATAATTTAGGAGTAAGCTTAAATAAGGCTCGCCAGCAAGTGCTTCAATTATTAGGAAGCAGCGAATCTGCCTCAGGACATCACGGGGGAGCAACGCATGCGAATACGCCGACGTTAGATAGTTTAGCTCGTGATTTAACAGCGATCGCACGCGAAGGCGGTTTAGACCCTGTCATTGGAAGAAGTAAAGAAATTCAACGTGTGATCGAAGTATTGAGCCGCAGAACGAAAAATAACCCTGTTTTAATTGGGGAACCAGGGGTAGGAAAAACAGCCATTGCCGAAGGACTAGCTCAACAAATTGTCAATAACGAAGTGCCAGAAACACTTCGTGATAAGCGTGTCATGACGCTTGACATGGGAACGGTCGTGGCAGGTACAAAATATCGTGGAGAATTTGAAGATCGTTTGAAAAAAGTGATGGATGAAATTCGTCAAGCAGGAAATATCATTTTGTTTATTGACGAATTGCATACGCTCATCGGAGCTGGTGGCGCAGAGGGAGCTATTGATGCATCAAATATTTTAAAACCGTCTCTTGCACGTGGAGAGTTGCAATGTATTGGCGCAACAACATTGGATGAATATCGCAAATATATTGAAAAAGATGCGGCGTTAGAAAGACGTTTTCAACCAATTCATGTTGGTGAGCCAACAGTTGAAGAATCGATCCAAATTTTAAAAGGGTTGCGAGATCGTTATGAGGCTCACCATCGCGTTTCGATTTCAGATGAGGCAATTGAGCAAGCTGTGAAGCTTTCAGATCGCTACATTTCAGATCGATTTTTACCAGATAAAGCAATTGACTTAATTGACGAAGCTTGCTCGAAAGTACGTTTACGTTCGTTTACGACACCACCAAATTTAAAAGAGCTTGAACAAAAACTTGAGGAAATTCGTAAAGAAAAAGATGCAGCGGTACAAAGCCAGGAGTTTGAAAAAGCAGCATCATTACGAGATGCAGAACAAAAATTGCGCGAACAACTTGAAGAAACGAAACGAGCATGGAAAGAGAAACAAGGTCAAGAAAACTCCGAAGTAACTGTAGAGGACATCGCAGCTGTTGTATCTAGCTGGACGGGAATCCCGGTTTCCAAATTAGCTCAAACAGAAACAGAACGGTTGTTAAAACTAGAAGAAATTTTACATTCCCGTGTGATTGGACAAGAAGAAGCTGTCAAAGCAGTTGCAAAAGCAGTTCGTCGCGCCCGTGCAGGCTTAAAAGATCCAAAACGCCCAATCGGTTCGTTTATTTTCCTTGGTCCGACGGGTGTCGGGAAAACAGAATTAGCCCGTGCGCTTGCAGAAGCGATGTTTGGTGATGAAGATGCAATGATTCGAATTGACATGTCTGAATATATGGAGAAACATTCGACATCACGTCTTGTCGGTTCACCTCCGGGATATGTTGGCTACGAAGAAGGTGGACAATTAACGGAAAAAGTTCGTCGCAAGCCGTATTCTGTCATCTTATTAGATGAGATTGAAAAGGCTCATCCAGACGTATTTAACATTTTACTACAAGTATTAGAAGATGGGCGTTTAACGGATTCGAAAGGACGGACAGTTGATTTCCGAAATACGATCATTATTATGACATCAAACGTTGGTGCGGATGCGCTGAAGAGAAATAAATACGTTGGCTTCAATGTGCAAGACGAGAGTCAACAGTACAAAGATATGAAAGGGAAAGTGATGGACGAATTGAAAAAGGCGTTTCGTCCGGAATTTTTAAACCGAATTGATGAAATTATTGTGTTCCATTCGCTTGAGAAGAAACATTTGAAAGAAATTGTTTCATTAATGGTTGAGCAATTGAAAAAACGCCTACAAGAACAACAAATCGATTTAGAGTTAACCGATGCCGCAATTGAAAAATTAGCAGAAGAAGGTTACGATTTAGAATATGGTGCACGTCCATTGCGTCGCGCGATTCAAAAACATGTTGAAGACCGTTTATCTGAAGAACTGTTAAAAGGAACAATCGGCAGCGGACAAAAAGTTGTCATGGATGTAAAGGACGGACAGTTTGTTGTGTTGACAAAAGAGACAGTAAAATAACGAAAACAAGGTATGCTTACACGCATACCTTGTTTTTCATCATGAAAGGAATGGAGTTATGGTTAAGCGGAAAACAAAGTTCGTTTGCCAACATTGTGGATATGAAACGGCGAAATGGATGGGGAAATGTCCGGGGTGCCATTCGTGGAATGCGATGGTTGAAGAAACAGAAATAGTAAAACCACACACCCGAGCATTATTTGTGCATACAGAAGGTGGAACAACTAAACCTGTATCGATTACAACGGTGGAAACAACGCAGGAGCCGAGAATTGATACGAAGTTTACAGAATTTAACCGCGTGTTAGGAGGCGGCATTGTTCGTGGTTCTCTCGTTTTGATTGGGGGGGATCCGGGTATTGGGAAATCGACGTTGTTGCTACAAATTTGCGCTCAACTTGCAAGCGATGACTACTCCGTTTTATATATTTCGGGGGAAGAATCGGTAAAACAAACGAAGTTGCGTGCTGAACGGTTGCATGTGACAGCTAAACATTTATACGTTTTATCTGAAACAAACTTAGAACATATTATCCAAACGGTTGACGAGATGAAGCCAGCGTTTGTCGTTATTGATTCCATCCAAACGATATATCGATCAGAAATTACATCGGCCCCAGGGAGCGTTTCACAAGTTCGTGAATGTACGGCAGAGTTAATGAGACTAGCTAAAACAAAAGGTATTGCGATTTTTATAGTTGGGCATGTTACAAAAGAAGGAGCGCTTGCAGGACCGCGCATTTTAGAACATATGGTTGATACTGTATTATATTTTGAGGGAGAGCGTCATCATACGTATCGCATTTTACGGGCAGTGAAAAATCGATTCGGTTCCACAAACGAAATCGGTATTTTCGAAATGAAAGAAATGGGGCTTACTGAAGTCAAAAACCCGTCGGAAATTTTTTTAGAAGAGCGTTCGAAAGGTGCAGCTGGCTCAACGGTCGTCGCTTCCATGGAGGGAACAAGACCGGTATTAGTGGAAATTCAAGCATTAGTATCGCCAACTAGCTTTGGAACGCCACGTCGAATGGCGACAGGAATAGACCATAATCGCGTATCTTTACTAATGGCTGTGCTTGAAAAAAGAGTTGGTCTGCTTCTTCAAAACCAAGATGCATATTTAAAGGTGGCTGGTGGCATAAAGTTAGATGAACCTGCGATTGACTTAGCGATTGCGGTAAGCATTGCATCTAGCTTTCGAGATCAACCGACAAATCATACGGACGTTGTAATCGGGGAAGTTGGATTAACAGGGGAAGTGCGTCGTGTCTCCCGCATTGAACAGCGTGTACAAGAAGCTGCTAAACTTGGCTTTCAGCGCATCATTATTCCGAAAAGCAACATCGGTGGGTGGAACATTCCAAAAGGTGTTGAAATCATCGGAATAGCTAATGTCGAAGAGGCGCTATACTACGCATTAGGAGAAGGGAAAAATGGTCCAATATTTTAACAAAACCATTAAAAAATGATTAAAAATGATGTTCAGATTGGTTTCAAACATTGGAAACTGTTTATAATGTAATAGAGGAGGTGAAAAACGTGTTAAAACGAATTGTGCAAGCATCTTTTTTAATTACTGGGGGAATGTTAGGAATTATTTTCTTTCCTACTTTGTTGAAAATGTTACATTTAAACGATCTTCCTTATGTCAATAGCCCATATGTAGCGGCTCCAGTTGGTGCGATCATCGTATTCCTTCTCACGTTCTGGTTAGTCGATCATGTGGTTGGACTTATTCATTGGATGGAAGAAACGTTAGTCAAAGCACCTGTAACTGATTTATTATTTGGAAGTCTCGGTTTGATTTTCGGCTTGATTGTAGCCTTTTTAGTCATTATTCCATTAAACTCTATTCAAATTCCGCTTGTTAATACGATATTGCCTATTTTTCTTACGCTATTGTTAGGATATTTAGGATTTCAAGTCGGATTTAAAAAGCGCGATGAGTTAATGGGCTTATTTTCGTTGTCAAACCGAAGTGGCAAGAAAAAAGGTGGCGAAGAAGAGGAGAAAAAAGGAAAATCGCTAAAGATTTTAGATACGAGTGTCATTATTGACGGGCGTATTGCGGATATTTGCCAGACGGGCTTTTTGGAAGGGACGATTGTTATTCCTCGTTTTGTCCTAGAAGAATTGCAACATATTGCTGATTCTTCGGATGCACTAAAAAGAAATCGTGGACGGAGGGGGCTTGATATTTTAAACCGTATCCAAAAAGAGTTAGCCATTAACGTTGAAATATACGAAGGCGACTTTGAAGGAATCCAGGAAGTTGACAGCAAGCTCGTCAAATTGGCTCAATTGACATCAGGGGTTGTTGTGACAAATGATTTTAATTTAAATAAAGTATGCGAACTACAAAATGTTCCCGTATTAAATATTAACGACTTAGCGAACGCGGTAAAACCAATCGTTCTTCCGGGGGAAGAATTGAATGTTCACGTCATTAAAGACGGAAAAGAACAAAATCAAGGTGTTGCTTATTTAGATGACGGAACGATGATCGTTGTAGAAGATGGGAAGGACTATATCGGAAAACGAGTCGATGTGCTTGTAACGAGCGTGTTACAAACTTCGGCTGGAAGAATGATTTTTGCTAAAATAAAACTACTTGAAAAAGCATTATAAGCTGTTAGGAGATAGGAGAATGAATTACCATGTCGTTATACCGGCAGCTGGTCAAGGAAAACGAATGAATGCAGGAATAAATAAACAGTTTATTGAGCTTGAAGGAGTACCCGTTATTATTCATACGTTACGTGTATTTGAAAGAGATGATTTTTGTCGAGGTATTGTGTTAGTTATTAACGATCAAGAACGTGACCAATTTGTTCGTATGCTTCATTGTTTTGAAATAAAAAAAGTGAATGCCCTTGTTTCAGGAGGGGAAGAAAGACAGCAGAGCGTCTATAACGGACTAAAAGTGGTCAACGATGGTCACATTGTGCTCATTCACGACGGTGCTCGTCCGTTTGTAACAATCAAGAAAATTCACGAACTTGTGCATGCAACAAAGGAGACGGGAGCAGCTGTGCTCGCTGTTCCTGTCAAGGATACAATGAAACAGGTGGTCGATGGCCATATTGAGAAAACGGTCGATCGATCGAGCTTGTGGGCTGTGCAAACGCCACAAGCTTTTTCCATGTCATTAATTCTTAATGCCCATGAGCGGGCAAAAAAAGAGCGATTTATCGGAACAGATGATGCCAGTCTTGTTGAGCGGATGGGTCATCGTGTCGTCATTGTCGAAGGTGAGTATACAAACATTAAACTAACGACACCGGAAGATTTATTATTTGCGGAAGCGATTTTACGTGCGAGAGGGGATCGATGATGTATCGAATTGGACAAGGGTTTGATGTTCATCAGTTTGCTGAAGGGCGTCCGCTTATCATTGGTGGAATCAACATTCCGTATGAGAAAGGATTGCTCGGACATTCTGATGCGGACGTGTTGTTGCATGCGATTGCTGATGCTTGTTTAGGAGCCATTGGTGAAGGGGATATCGGAAAACATTTCCCTGATACAGATGAAGCATACAAAGACGTTGACTCTGCGCTACTTTTACAACACGTATGGAAACTTGTTCGTCAACACGGGTATACGCTTGTTAACGTTGATTGTACGATTATTGCGCAAAAACCAAAAATGGCACCACATATTCCAAATATGCAAAAACGTATTGCTGAATTGTTAGAAGGGGATATTTCACAAGTTAACGTCAAGGCGACGACAACAGAAAAACTTGGCTTCACAGGGAGAGAGGAAGGAATTGCCGCACAAGCTGTTGTTTTGTTACAAAAAAATAATGAATGATGGATTTTGTATGCGGTTTACGGTACAATGAGGTACAGAAATTAGGTAGATGGAGGTCATGACATGACACAGGAAGTAAGGGTGCGCTACGCGCCAAGTCCGACGGGTCATTTACATATTGGTGGTGCGCGCACAGCGTTGTTTAACTATTTGTTTGCTCGTCACCATCATGGGAAATTCATCGTTCGCATTGAAGATACAGATATTGAGCGGAATGTAGAAGGTGGCGAACAATCACAGCTTGAAAACTTGAAATGGCTCGGTATTGAATATGATGAATCGGTAGACAAAGACGGAGGATATGGTCCTTATCGTCAAACGGAGCGTCTGCATATTTATCGCCAATATACAAACGAATTGTTAGAAAAAGGCTATGCGTATAAATGTTTTTGTACGCCTGAGGAGCTAGAGCAAGAGCGTGAGGCACAAAAAGCGGCGGGCATTGCGGCACCGCAATATAGTGGCAAATGCCGTCATTTAACGCCAGAGCAAGTTCAACAGCTTGAATCTGAAGGAAAACCGTATACGATTCGTTTAAAAGTACCGGAAGGAAAAGTATATGAATTTGAAGATATGGTGCGCGGTCGTGTATCATTTGAATCGAAAGATATTGGCGATTGGGTGATCGTAAAGGCCAATGGCATCCCGACGTACAACTTCGCTGTCGTCATTGACGATCATTTAATGAAAATTACACATGTATTCCGCGGTGAAGAACATTTATCAAACACACCGAAACAGTTAATGGTGTATGAATATTTCGGTTGGAAGCCACCAAAATACGCACATTTAACATTAATTGTAAATGAAAATCGTAAAAAATTATCAAAGCGCGATGAGTCAATTATTCAATTCGTTTCTCAATATAAAGAACTCGGATATTTACCAGAAGCGATGTTTAACTTTTTTGCGCTATTAGGTTGGTCGCCAGAGGGAGAAGAAGAAATTTTCACGAAAGAAGAGCTTATTCGCATGTTTGATGTGTCCCGTTTATCAAAATCGCCATCGATGTTTGATAAACAAAAGCTGACATGGATGAACAATCAATATATTAAAAAGCTTGATTTAGATCGGTTAGTGGAACTATCACTTCCACATTTAGTTCGAGCTGGTCGCTTGCCAGAACAAATGACAGATGAACAAAAACAATGGGCTCGTGATTTAATCGCACTATATCAAGAGCAAATGAGCTACGGCGCTGAAATTGTTGAGCTGTCAGAGTTGTTCTTTAAACAAGAAATCGAGTATGATGAAGAGGCAAAGGCTGTTTTAGCTGGCGAACAAGTGCCGAATGTACTAAAAGCATTTTACGAGCAAATGGAACAGCTTGCAACGTTTGATAGTGACCACATTAAAGCAGCCATTAAAGCGGTACAAAAAGAAACGGGGCAAAAAGGGAAAAACTTATTCATGCCGATTCGTGTGGCGGTAACAGGGCAAACGCACGGTCCCGAACTTCCAGAGGTGATTCGTTTGCTCGGAAAAGAAGCGGTATTGTCTCGATTAGTAAAATTCATCCGTTAACATTTCCTCGTTTATATAATAAAATAGGTGTAACCTATATTGGTGAAAGCGTTGATGAGGAGAAGTAAAAAGAATCAGCATGCCAGAGAGAACCACCTTGGCTGGAAGTGGTTTATGTTTGATTCTTTTGAAATGCACCTCGGAGCCTCCTTTCGAACCAGAGACGTTCTGCAGTAGAATGGAGCGGATCCCCTTCCGTTATAAGGGCAAGAGTGAGCCTTCGGCTAAACAGAGTGGAACCGCGCAACCAAGCGTCTCTGTGTCATTGTACACAGGGACGTTTTTTATTTGAAAAATAACAAAGGGGGGAGCAATATGTTTAAAACATTAAAAGAAGATATTGAAGTTATTTTCGAACAAGATCCGGCAGCAAGAAGTTGTTTAGAGGTTATTTTGACGTACTCAGGTTTACATGCCATTTGGGCACATCGTATTGCCCACGCGCTTTATAAGCGAAAATTTTATTTTTTAGCGCGCCTCATTTCGCAAATTAGTCGCTTTTTTACGGGTATTGAAATTCATCCCGGCGCAAAGATCGGTCGGCGCTTTTTCATCGATCATGGTATGGGAGTTGTCATTGGAGAAACGTGCGAAATTGGTGATAACGTGACAGTGTATCAAGGCGTCACACTTGGAGGAACAGGGAAAGAAAAAGGAAAGCGTCATCCGACCATTAAAGATAATTGTTTGATTGCGACTGGTGCCAAAGTGCTTGGTTCCATTACTATTGGAGAAAACAGTAAAATTGGAGCCGGATCGGTCGTGTTGAAAGATGTGCCACCGAACTCAACAGTCGTTGGAATTCCAGGTCGCGTTGTTGTGCAAAATGGCGTGCGTGTGAATAAAGATTTAAATCATTGTGATTTACCGGATCCGATTGCAGATCGTTTTAAAGAGTTAGAAGCAGAAATCGAGCAACTAAAAACACAATTAGAAGAACTAAAGAAAGGAACGGTGAACCATGAGCATTCAAGTGTATAATACGTTGACGAGAAAAAAAGAACCGTTTATCCCGTTAGAGCCAAATAAAGTGAAAATGTACGTATGTGGTCCAACAGTATACAACTACATTCATATTGGAAACGCTCGCCCAGCTATCGTATTCGATACGATTCGCCGCTACTTACAATTTCGTGGCTATGAAGTGCAATACGTCTCGAATTTCACGGATGTAGACGATAAATTGATTCGAGCAGCAAGGGAATTAGGTGAAGATGTACCGACCATTGCAGAACGGTTTATTGAGGCGTACTTTGAAGATATTACAGCACTCGGTTGCAAAAAAGCGGACGTCCATCCGCGTGTCACCGAAAACATTGATACAATTATTCAATTTATTGAACAACTGATCGAAAAAGGATATGCGTATGAAGTTGATGGTGATGTATATTACCGAACGCGCCGTTTCTCTGATTATGGGAAGCTATCGCATCAATCGATTGATGAATTAAAATCAGGTGCTCGTATTGAAGTAGGAGAGAAAAAAGAAGACCCTCTTGATTTTGCTTTATGGAAAGCGGCAAAAGAAGGAGAAATTTATTGGGATAGTCCATGGGGGAAAGGTCGTCCGGGCTGGCATATCGAATGCTCCGCGATGGCACGTAAATATTTAGGGGATACGATTGATATTCATGCTGGGGGACAAGATTTAACGTTCCCGCACCACGAAAATGAAATTGCCCAATCTGAGGCGTTAACAGGAAAGCCTTTTGCGAAATATTGGTTGCATAACGGCTACATTAATATCGATAATGAAAAGATGTCAAAATCGCTTGGGAACTTTATTTTAGTGCACGATATTATTAAGCAAGTTGATCCGCAAGTGCTACGTTTCTTTATGCTTTCGGTTCATTATCGCCATCCGATCAACTATAGCCAACCGTTGCTTGAAAGTGCAAGAAGCGGGTTGGAGCGCTTAAAGACTGCATATGCGAACTTAAAACACCGTTTAGAAAGTAGCACGAATTTAACGACAAACGATGAACAATGGCTAGCAAAAATTGAGGAATTAAGAAACGAGTTTATTCGCGAAATGGATGATGATTTTAATACAGCGAACGGGATCGCTGTGCTGTTTGAACTAGCAAAACAAGCGAATGTATATTTGATGGAGAAGCATACGTCGCAAGCGGTTATTCAGAAGTTTTTACGACAATTCGAACAGCTTTTTGATGTGCTTGGTCTTTCACTGCAACAAGATGAGTTGCTTGATGAAGAAATTGAAGCGCTTATCCAACAGCGAATTGAAGCGCGAAAAAATCGCGACTTCGCTTTAGCTGACCGCATTCGCGATGAATTAAAAGCGAAAAACATCATTTTAGAAGATACACCGCAAGGAACGAGATGGAGAAGAGGATAAAACGATGTTGCATTTGTTTAACAAAATGAAAGATTTTCAGCAGTTAAACGGTTTAACGTTAGCCTACATTGGTGATGCTGTATACGAATTATTCGTACGGCATCACCTTCTGACCTTAGGAAAAGTAAAACCAAACGATTTACACAATTTAGCAAAAACGTACGTTTGTGCGAAGGCGCAGGCGAAAGTATTACAATGGTTGCTCAATCATAACCAACTTTCTGAGCAAGAAATGGCTATTGTTCGAAGAGGTCGTAATGCAAAATCAGGGAGTACCCCGAAAAATACAGATGTACAAACGTACCGTCAAAGTACAGGGCTCGAAGCATTAATCGGTTACCATTTTTTGAGCGGAAATGAAGAACGACTTCATCAATTAATGCAGTTGGCGTTACATGTACATCAAAACGATGAGGAAAGGAGGAAGTAATGATGGATCTCATTATTGGTAAAAACCCGGTGTTAGAAGCATTAAAATCTGGACGAGAAATGAATAAAATATGGATTGCTGAAGGCTCACAACGTGGTCAAATGCAATCGATCATTCAGCTCGCAAAAGAGATGGGTATTACGGTACAATATGTTCCTAAAAAAAAGATGGATCAATTAAGTGACGGCAATCATCAAGGGGTCATTGCGCAAGTTGCTGCATACCGATACTATGACATAGATGATTTATTTAAAAAGGCAGAAGAAAGAGAAGAAGCACCGTTTTTTATTATTTTGGATGAGCTTGAAGACCCACACAATTTAGGATCGATTATGCGAACAGCTGATGCGGTAGGTGCCCATGGTATTATTATTCCGAAACGGCGTTCGGTCGGTTTAACCGCAACGGTAGCGAAAGCGTCAACCGGTGCGATTGAATATGTGCCTGTTGCGCGTGTAACGAACTTAGCGCGGACGGTTGATGAATTGAAAGAGCGGGGCGTTTGGATTTTTGGAACGGATGCAAAAGGAACTCAAGATTATCGTCAACTTGATGGAGTCATTCCGTTAGCCTTAATTATCGGTAGTGAAGGGAAAGGAATAAGCCGTTTATTACGAGATAAATGCGATGTGCTCGTTCGTTTGCCGATGATAGGACATGTCACATCGTTAAATGCCTCGGTTGCGGCGAGCTTGTTAATGTATGAGGTGTACCGAAAGCGACATCCATTAGGTGAGTAAAATGGATATTTTAATCGTTGATGGCTACAACATCATCGGTGCCTGGCCAGAACTGCGCGAGTTGCGCGATACAGATTTATCGTTAGCGCGCGACCGACTTGTCGAGAAAATGGCGGAATATCAAGCATTTACCGGTTGTAAAGTCATTATTGTTTTCGATGCACACCTCGTACAAGGAACAACAAAAAAATATGTCGATCATCAAGTAGAGGTCATTTTTACAAAGGAAAACGAAACGGCTGATGAGCATATCGAGAAATTAGCGAAATCGCTCCAGCAAGTTCGGACAAAAGTATACGTCGCTACATCAGACTACACGGAACAATGGGCAATTTTCGGTCAAGGGGCGTTGCGCAAATCAGCCCGAGAATTATTGATTGAAGTAGATGCGGTGCAGCGAAATATTTCAACGAACGTCAAGCACATTCAACAAAAAAAGCCGATGTCAAAAATTCCTCTCACAGACGAAGTCGCAAAAATTTTCGAAAAATGGCGAAGAGGGGAAAAATGAACGATTGACCCTGTAAAAAAATGTACTGTATAATACTTTTATCCATGTGCAGGGCGGGGGGATCGGCGTGAGCGCAAATGCAAACAAAAAACAACAAAGCCGTTACGAACAATTAGAAGATGAAATGATTGTAGAACTCGTACATCAAGGTGATAGTGAGGCGCTTGATTACTTAATTCATAAGTATAAAAATTTTGTTCGAGCGAAAGCACGTTCATATTTTTTAGTCGGTGCAGATCGCGAAGATATTGTGCAAGAAGGAATGATCGGGCTATATAAAGCGATCCGGGATTTCAAAGAAGACAAGCAATCTTCATTTAAGGCGTTTGCAGAGTTATGCATTACTCGCCAAATGATTACAGCTATTAAGATGGCTACGCGCCAAAAACACATTCCTCTCAATTGTTACGTTTCATTGGACAAGCCAATTTACGAAGATGATTCTGCCCGTACATTGATGGACGTTCTTTCGGGAACGAAAATAACAAACCCCGAAGAACTAATTATTAATAGAGAAGAGTTCAATCACATTGAAGAAAAGATGACCGAGCTACTCAGCGATTTAGAAAGAAAAGTGCTTCTCCTTTATTTAGAAGGTCGATCATATCAAGAAATTTCGGAAGAACTCAATCGTCATGTCAAATCGATTGACAATGCCTTGCAACGCGTGAAACGCAAACTAGAAAAGTATGTAGAAATTCAAGGAATTCGTTTATAATATTGACATAAAAAAATATTGTATGATACAGTCTTTAAGACGCAGTGTATCGGAGGAAAACGTATGCGCAAAAAAGTGATTTTAGCGTGTAGTCAATGTTTAAGCCGAAACTATACAACGATGAAAAATATAGCTCATTACGATGAGCGGCTAGAGATGAAAAAGTTTTGTAAAACATGCCATACGCATACGATTCACCGTGAAACGAAGTAAGTTGATGATCCCGAGATGTTGGAGGGTTTTCTATGCAACGAGTAACGAAGTTTTTCCGCGAAGTTGTTCGCGAGATGAAAAAAGTCAGCTGGCCAAAACGAAAAGAACTAGTGAACTATACAATTACCGTTCTGGCGACGGTGGCGTTTTTTACTGTATTTTTTGCTGTTGTTGATTTAGGAATTTCAGAGTTAGTTCGTCTTATACTTGAATAGTGGTCGTATATCCATGGTATAATGAAAGATAACAAACAAGAAATAAAGCCCGGTGACGGGTTTTTATTTTGCCTAAAAAAGATTTGTTTAGGGAGGGAAGGACGATATCGTCCCATCAAATGGAAAAGAATTGGTATGTTATTCATACGTATTCGGGTTATGAAAACAAGGTAAAAACAAACTTAGAAAAACGTGTTGAGTCGATGGGCATGCAAGATAAAATTTTTCGCGTCGTTGTGCCTGAGGAGGAAGAAACAGACACAAAAGGTGGCAAAAAGAAAGTTGTCAAAAAGAAAGTTTTTCCAGGTTACGTCCTTGTTGAAATGATTATGACAGACGATTCTTGGTATGTCGTTCGTAATACTCCAGGGGTAACAGGGTTCGTTGGTTCAGCTGGTGCCGGATCTAAACCGACGCCGCTTCTTGAAGAAGAAGTTTCCGCGATTTTAAAACGGATGGGCGTTGATTTAATTGATTTGGATTTTGATTTTGAATTAAATGAAGCAGTTCGTATTAAAGAAGGTCCATTTGCGAATTTTGTTGGAACGATCCAAGAAATCGAAATGGATAAGCAAAAAGTAACTGTGCTCGTTGACATGTTCGGGCGTGAAACACCAGTAGAGCTTGACTTTTCGCAAATTGAAAAAATATAATAGTAAACAACTTGCAAATGAGCAAGAAAAGTGATAATATTTTAAGGTCAGTATGTCTCAATCATTGAGACGAATGCGATGATTGTTTTTATATATGGAGTGGGAGGGAACATCCCTAATACCACATCACGGACTTAAGGAGGTGTGTCTCGTGGCTAAAAAAGTAATTAAAGTTGTCAAATTGCAAATTCCTGCAGGGAAAGCGAATCCAGCACCACCAGTCGGTCCAGCATTAGGTCAAGCTGGTGTTAACATCATGGGATTCTGTAAAGAATTCAACGCTCGTACAGCTGATCAAGCAGGTTTAATTATTCCTGTTGAAATTACGGTATATGAAGACCGTTCATTTACATTTATTACGAAAACTCCACCTGCTGCTGTATTACTTAAAAAAGCGGCTGGTATCGAGTCTGGTTCTGGTGAGCCAAACCGTAATAAAGTGGCAACAGTAAAGCGCGACAAAGTGCGCGAGATTGCTGAAACAAAAATGCCAGACTTAAACGCGGCGAGCATTGAAGCAGCTATGCGCATGATCGAAGGAACAGCGCGCAGCATGGGTATCGTCATCGAAGACTAATGAAGATCTGGCTGGAGAAGGTTGCGGAAGCGAACTATATAGTTTTCGCAACCTTTATTCGTGGGAGGTCTTTCCGTTAAAACCACAAAAGGAGGAAATGAACATGCCGAAAAGAGGAAAACGTTACTTAGAGGCAGCGAAGTTGATTGATCGCTCAAAAGCATACGCTGTGCAAGAGGCGATCGAATTAGTGAAAAAGACAAACGTTGCAAAATTTGATGCAACAGTAGAGGTTGCTTTCCGTTTAGGAGTTGACCCGAAGAAAGCGGATCAACAAATTCGCGGTGCGGTTGTATTACCACACGGTACAGGTAAAGTACGCCGCGTATTAGTGCTTGCAAAAGGTGAAAAAGCGAAAGAAGCAGAAGCAGCAGGTGCAGATTATGTAGGTGATACAGATTACATCAACAAAATTCAACAAGGTTGGTTTGAGTTCGATGTGATCGTTGCAACTCCTGATATGATGGGTGAGGTAGGTAAAATCGGTCGTATTTTAGGACCAAAAGGTTTAATGCCAAACCCTAAAACAGGAACAGTTACATTTGACGTGGCGAAAGCGGTTAATGAAATTAAAGCTGGTAAAGTAGAATACCGCGTTGACAAAGCAGGAAACATCCACGTGCCGATCGGTAAAGTATCATTTGATACTGAAAAATTGGTAGAAAACTTCGCAACAATCTATGAGACAATCTTAAAAGTGAAGCCAGCAGCGGCGAAGGGCACATACGTGAAAAACGTAACAGTCGCTTCAACAATGGGACCTGGCGTAAAAGTAGATCCTTCTACAGTTGCTGTTTCTAACTAATTATAGATATTGACTTTTTAGAAACGCTTTAGTATACTATTCATTGTTTGAAAAACGAATATCATTTGTACCGTAGACAGTAGGTGCCTCATATAGGCTTAATTTCCTACCGAGGTGTTGAGACTCATAAATAAGTGCATCTTGCACTTTTCGGGGGCCTCCATGTCTGCGTTGACATGGAGGTTTTTTATTGAACGGTATAAGTGGTGTCGAAACTCAACTTCTACAGGAGGTGTTGACATGAGCAGCGTACTTGAACAAAAGCAGCAGCTAGTAGCGGAGATTGCTGAAAAGCTTCGCGCGAGCAAATCAACGATCATTGTTGATTATCGCGGCTTAAATGTCGCTCAAGTTACAGAGCTTCGTAAGCAACTTCGCGAAGCGGGCATCGAGTTCAAAGTGTACAAAAATACATTAACTCGTCGTGCTGTTGCTGAGTTAGGATTAGAAGGTTTGGATGAAACATTAACAGGTCCGAATGCGATTGCATTCAGCAATGATGATGTCGTTGCTCCTGCAAAAATTTTAAACGAATTCGCGAAAAAGAACGAAGCGTTAAAAATTAAAGCAGGTATCATCGAAGGTAACGTAGCGACACTTGAAGAAGTTAAGGCGCTTGCAGAGCTCCCATCTCGCGAAGGCTTGCTCTCTATGTTGCTTAGCGTTCTTCAAGCACCAATCCGCAACTTTGCGCTTGTTACAAAAGCGGTTGCTGAGAAGAAAGAAGAACAGGGCGCTTAATTTTCAAATTGCCTAAAACTAAAATATTAAGGAGGAAGATCGATCATGACTAAAGAACAAATCATTGAAGCGGTTAAAAATATGACTGTTTTAGAATTAAACGACTTAGTAAAAGCAATCGAAGAAGAATTTGGTGTAACTGCTGCTGCTCCTGTAGTAGTTGCTGGTGGTGCTGCTGCTGGTGCTGCTGCTGAAGAAAAAACTGAATTCGACGTTATCCTTGCAGATGGCGGCGCGCAAAAAATCAAAGTTATCAAAGTTGTACGCGAACTTACTGGTCTTGGCTTAAAAGAAGCAAAAGACTTAGTAGACAACACTCCAAAGCCAGTTAAAGAAGGCGTTTCTAAAGAAGAGGCTGAAGAAATCAAAGCGAAACTTGAAGAAGCTGGCGCGAAAGTTGAAATTAAGTAATAAAGTAAAGAAGCTCGCTCAAAACGGCGAGCTTCTTTGTGTTTTTATGTGCATTCGTTTACAATAAAGGAAAGAGAGGTGAGAGTGATGGGTGATCACTACTATACGGAGCGACCTGTGGTAGAAAGTAAGCCGTTTCAATGGGCGTATATGTTACGAGGTCATCAGTTTTTATTTACCGTTGATCAAGGTGTGTTTTCAAAAAAAGAAGTCGATTTCGGTTCCCGACTACTAATTGAAACATTCGTGGAACCAAATGTGAGTGGAAATATTCTTGATGTTGGTTGTGGATACGGGCCAATCGGTTTGGCGCTAGCGAAAGATTTTCCTCATCGAATGGTACATATGATCGATGTAAATGAGCGAGCGATTGAATTGGCTAAGAAAAACAAACAGCAAAATGACATTGAAAATGCTGAGATTTACATAAGCAACTTATTTGATCGAGTAGAAGGGAAGTTTGCTGCAATTGTGACAAACCCGCCGATTCGTGCAGGAAAAGCAGTCGTTCATTCCATTTTCGAGCAAAGTGCGAACTACTTGCTTTCTGGTGGTCAACTATGGGTTGTCATTCAAAAGAAACAAGGTGCCCCATCCGCTTTGGAAAAGTTAAAAACGATTTTTGATGAAGTTGATGTTGTGGAAAAGAAAAAAGGTTACTTTATTATTCGAGCAAAAAACGCTTGACGCTCGATTTTCAGTATGATACCATTATAAAATGCTAAATGTGTATTTTTTTTAGTTTACGTATGCTGTGTATGTATGTATAATTTTAGTTTTAAAGGAAAAACTTATAAAATATATAATAGGTCAAACATGTGGTTTTCTTATAAGAAACCATTTCTTTTTTGTCTGATGACAAGTTATTAATGTTTGATTTGAGGGGTGAATCAGTTGACAGGTCAACTAGTTCAATACGGACGACACCGCCAACGAAGAAGTTATGCGCGCATTAGTGAAGTGTTAGAACTACCAAACTTAATCGAAATTCAAACTTCTTCTTACCAGTGGTTTCTCGACGAAGGATTGCGTGAAATGTTTCAAGATATTTCACCGATCGAAGATTTTACAGGGAATTTGTCACTAGAATTTATTGATTACAGCTTAGGAGAACCAAAGTACTCTGTCGAAGAGTCAAAAGAACGCGACGTTACATACGCAGCACCGCTTCGGGTGAAAGTACGCCTAATCAATAAAGAAACAGGTGAAGTAAAGGAACAAGATGTATTTATGGGAGATTTCCCGTTAATGACAGAAACAGGCACGTTCATTATTAATGGTGCTGAACGCGTTATCGTTTCTCAGCTTGTTCGTTCACCGAGCGTATATTATAGCGGAAAAGTAGATAAAAACGGAAAACGTGGCTTTACAGCTACCGTTATTCCAAACCGCGGTGCATGGCTTGAATATGAAACAGATGCAAAAGACGTTGTGTACGTTCGCATTGATCGTACGCGTAAATTGCCCGTGACCGTGTTATTGCGAGCGTTAGGTTTTGGTTCAGACCAAGAGATTGTCGATTTACTTGGTGATAACGAGTATATTCGTAATACGTTAGAAAAAGATAACACAGAAAGTACAGAAAAAGCGTTGCTTGAAATTTACGAACGGTTACGTCCAGGGGAGCCGCCTACCGTTGAAAACGCAAAAAGCTTGCTCATCTCTCGTTTCTTTGATCCAAAACGATACGATTTAGCAAGCGTTGGTCGTTATAAAATTAACAAAAAGCTCCATATTAAAAACCGTTTATTCGGTCAACGTTTAGCAGAAACGCTCGTTCATCCAGAAACGGGTGAAGTGATTGCTGAAAAAGGAACGGTTCTTGATCGGAGAACGCTCGACCGCATTTTACCTGAGCTCGAAAAAGGGATCGGTATACGTAAATACCAACCGCTTGGGGGCGTTGTCGAAGATGAGTTTGCTTTGCAAGCAATCAAAATTTATGCTCCAAACGATCCAGATGGCGAAAAAGTCATCACAGTCATTAGTAATGGGTATATTCCAGAAACAGTAAAACATATTACACCTGCAGATATTATTGCATCTATTAGCTACTTCTTTAACTTATTGCATGGCGTCGGCGATACAGACGATATCGACCATTTAGGAAATCGTCGACTTCGTTCTGTCGGGGAGTTGCTGCAAAATCAGTTCCGGATCGGTCTTTCGCGCATGGAGCGCGTCGTTCGTGAACGGATGTCCATTCAAGATACAAACACAATTACACCACAGCAACTCATTAATATTCGTCCGGTCATTGCGGCTATTAAAGAATTTTTCGGAAGCTCGCAGTTGTCGCAATTCATGGATCAAACGAACCCACTGGCCGAATTGACACATAAACGTCGTCTTTCTGCGCTTGGTCCGGGCGGTTTAACGCGTGAACGTGCTGGTTTTGAAGTGCGTGACGTTCACTATTCACACTATGGTCGCATGTGTCCGATCGAAACGCCAGAAGGTCCGAACATCGGATTAATTAACTCGCTTTCGACATACGCAAAAGTGAATAAATTTGGCTTTATTGAAACACCTTATCGTCGTGTTGATCCTGAGACAGGAAAAGTAACGGATCAAATTGATTATTTAACAGCGGATGAAGAAGACAATTACGTTGTGGCTCAAGCAAACGTTCTGATTGCGGAAGATGGGACGTTTTTAGAAGAGAACGTTGTTGCTCGTTTCCGCGGTGAAAACATTGTCGTTAAACGTGATCGTGTCGATTATGTAGACGTTTCACCAAAGCAAGTCGTATCCGTAGCTACAGCGTGTATCCCATTTTTAGAAAACGATGACTCCAACCGTGCACTTATGGGTGCGAACATGCAACGTCAGGCTGTTCCACTTATGCAACCGGAAGCTCCAATCGTTGGTACAGGAATGGAGTATGTGGCAGCGAAAGACTCTGGTGCTGCAGTCATTTGTAAGCATCGCGGAATTGTTGAGCGAGTCGAAGCGAAAGAAATTTGGGTACGCCGTTTAATCGAAGTCGATGGAAAAGAAGTCAAAGGTGACTTAGATAAATATCGTCTGTTGAAGTTTGTTCGTTCAAACCAAGGAACGTGCTACAATCAACGCCCGATTGTTAAAGCTGGTGACATTGTAGAGAAAGGTGAAATTTTAGCTGACGGTCCATCGATGGAAAAAGGCGAGTTAGCACTTGGTCGCAACGTGCTTGTTGCGTTCATGACATGGGATGGATACAACTACGAGGACGCGATTATTATGAGCGAGCGTCTCGTGAAAGACGATGTGTATACATCGATTCATATCGAGGAATACGAATCTGAAGCGCGCGATACAAAGCTCGGTCCGGAAGAAATTACGCGCGATATTCCAAACGTTGGTGAAGATGCGCTTCGTAACTTAGATGAACGCGGTATTGTCCGCATCGGTGCAGAAGTAAAAGATGGAGACTTGCTTGTTGGTAAAGTTACTCCAAAAGGTGTTACGGAGTTAACTGCAGAAGAGCGCCTATTACATGCTATCTTTGGCGAGAAAGCACGTGAAGTTCGAGATACATCTTTACGCGTACCACATGGTGGGGGCGGAATCGTTCTTGATGTCAAAGTGTTTACTCGCGAAGACGGCGATGAGTTGCCGCCAGGTGTAAACCAACTTGTCCGTGTATACATTGTACAAAAACGGAAAATTTCCGAAGGTGACAAAATGGCAGGACGCCATGGGAATAAAGGGGTTATTTCTCGTATTTTACCTGAAGAAGATATGCCGTTTTTACCAGATGGCACACCAGTTGACATCATGTTAAACCCATTAGGCGTACCTTCGCGTATGAACATCGGGCAAGTGCTTGAGCTGCATCTTGGAATGGCGGCGAGAAAGTTGGGTCTTCATGTCGCTTCGCCTGTATTTGACGGTGCTCGTGAAGAGGATGTATGGGCAACGTTAGAAGAGGCGGGAATGGCACGCGATGCGAAAACCGTTCTATACGACGGACGGACTGGAGAAGCGTTTGACAACCGTGTTTCTGTCGGTATTATGTACATGATTAAGCTTGCGCACATGGTTGACGATAAACTGCATGCTCGTTCGACAGGTCCGTACTCACTTGTTACGCAACAACCGCTTGGCGGAAAAGCGCAGTTTGGTGGTCAACGTTTCGGTGAGATGGAAGTATGGGCGCTTGAAGCATACGGTGCAGCTTATACGTTGCAGGAAATTTTAACTGTCAAATCAGATGATGTCGTTGGTCGCGTGAAAACATACGAGGCGATTGTGAAAGGCGAAAACGTTCCAGAACCAGGCGTTCCTGAATCGTTCAAAGTGTTAATTAAAGAGCTACAAAGCTTGGGTATGGACGTCACAGTTTTATCAAGTGATGAAAAAGAAATTAGTATGGAAAACTTTGGGGAAGATGATGACGTTCAACCAGTTGACATCATCCCACCTACAGATGAGTCAGCCAAAGAAGATGACGGCGTTGTTGTAAAAGAATAGCGTGTTGACATAAGGGTAAAACCTGGATACTAAAAGGGAGGTAGGCCCCTTGTTAGATGTGAATAAGTTTGAATATATGAAGATCGGACTCGCTTCACCCGAGAAAATTCGTTCTTGGTCGTATGGTGAAGTTAAAAAACCAGAAACGATTAACTATCGAACATTAAAACCAGAAAAAGATGGACTGTTTTGCGAACGCATTTTTGGTCCGACGAAAGACTGGGAATGTCATTGTGGAAAATATAAGCGCGTTCGTTATAAAGGTGTCGTTTGTGACCGATGCGGTGTCGAAGTCACACGTGCAAAAGTTCGCCGTGAGCGCATGGGTCATATTGAACTAGCAGCCCCTGTTTCACATATTTGGTACTTTAAAGGAATTCCTAGCCGCATGGGACTTGTCTTAGACATGTCCCCTCGCGCGCTAGAGGAAGTCATTTACTTTGCATCTTACGTTGTGACGGATCCAGGCGATACGCCGTTAGAAAAGAAGCAATTGCTTTCTGAAAAAGAATATCGCGCGTATCGCGAGAAGTACGGAAATTCGTTTCAAGCTTCAATGGGTGCGGAAGCGATTAAAAAATTGTTACAAGACATCGATCTTGAAAAAGAGGTAGAAACGTTAAAAGAGGAATTGAAGACAGCACAAGGACAACGTCGTGCTCGTACGATCAAACGTCTTGAAGTGCTTGAAGCGTTCCGTAACTCTGGTAACGATCCTTCCTGGATGATTTTAGATGTACTACCGGTTATTCCGCCTGAGTTGCGCCCGATGGTACAGTTAGACGGTGGTCGTTTTGCGACATCGGACTTGAACGATTTATATCGTCGTGTCATTAATCGAAACAACCGTTTAAAACGTCTATTAGATCTTGGGGCGCCGAACATTATCGTTCAAAACGAGAAACGGATGCTTCAAGAGGCGGTTGATGCGTTAATTGATAACGGTCGCCGTGGCCGTCCGGTTACAGGCCCAGGAAACCGTCCGTTGAAGTCGCTTTCCCATATGTTAAAAGGAAAGCAAGGTCGTTTTCGTCAAAACTTGCTCGGTAAGCGCGTTGACTACTCTGGTCGTTCCGTTATCGTTGTCGGTCCGAACTTGAAAATGTATCAATGCGGATTACCGAAAGAAATGGCGCTTGAGTTGTTTAAACCGTTCGTTATGAAAGAATTAGTAGAGCGTGGCTTAGCACATAACATTAAAAGTGCGAAGCGAAAAATTGAGCGCGTCCACCCAGAAGTTTGGGATGTTTTAGAATCTGTCATCAAAGAGCATCCGGTGTTATTAAACCGCGCACCGACCCTTCACCGTCTCGGTATTCAAGCTTTCGAACCGACGCTTGTAGAAGGGCGTGCGATTCGATTACATCCACTTGTATGTACGGCATACAACGCCGACTTCGACGGTGACCAAATGGCTGTGCACGTACCACTTTCAGCAGAAGCACAGGCGGAAGCACGTCTACTTATGCTTGCGGCACAAAACATTTTGAACCCGAAAGACGGAAAGCCAGTCGTTACGCCTTCACAAGACATGGTTTTAGGAAACTACTACTTAACGATGGAACGAGAAGGTGCAATTGGAGAAGGAATGGTCTTTAAAGATACGGACGAAGCGCTGTTAGCTTACCATAATGGCTATGTTCATTTGCATACACGCATCGCCGTTCATGCCGGTTCGTTGAAAAACGAAACGTTTACAGAAGAGCAAAATAATAAGTTGCTGATCACGACAGTTGGAAAGTTAATCTTCAATGAGATTTTGCCGAAGTCATTCCCATATATTAATGAGCCGACGCAAGAGAACATTGAAGAACGAACGCCGGATAAGTATTTCTTAGATAAAGGTGTGAACGTGAAAGAAGAAATCCGTAAGCTCGAACTCGTTCCACCATTTAAGAAAAAAATTCTTGGTAACATCATCGCGGAAGTGTTTAAACGTTTCAAAATTACAGAAACATCTAAAATGCTTGACCGCATGAAAGATCTTGGCTTTAAGTACTCAACAAAAGCCGGTATTACAATTGGTGTCGCGGACATTGTTGTCTTGCCTGAAAAACAAGAAATTTTAGAAGAAGCACAAGCAAAAGTTGACACGGTATTAAAACAATTTAGACGCGGTTTAATTACTGATGAAGAACGTTATGAGCGTGTTATTTCGATTTGGAGTGCGGCGAAAGATAAAATTCAAGGTCGCTTAATGGAATCGCTTGATAAACGAAATCCAATTTTCATGATGAGTGACTCTGGAGCCCGTGGTAACGCATCGAACTTTACGCAACTTGCTGGTATGCGTGGATTAATGGCAAACCCAGCTGGACGTATTATCGAGCTTCCGATTAAATCTTCATTCCGCGAAGGTTTAACGGTACTTGAGTACTTCATTTCAACACACGGTGCGCGTAAAGGTCTTGCGGACACAGCGTTAAAAACAGCGGACTCTGGTTATTTAACACGTCGTCTCGTTGACGTTGCACAAGACGTCATTATTCGCGAAGACGACTGCGGCACAGATCGTGGTACGTTAATTCGTGCATTAAAAGATGGTACGGAAGTGATCGTGAAGCTTGAAGATCGTCTCATTGGACGTTATGCACGAAAAACGGTAAAACATCCAGAAACAGGCGAAGTGCTTGTGCGTGAAAACGAAATGATCACAGAAGACATCGCAAACGCCATTGTCAAAGCGGGTATTGAAGAAGTGTGGATTCGTTCTGCATTTACATGTAATACGCGACACGGTGTATGTAAAAAATGTTACGGACGCAACTTGGCAACAGGTGCGGAAGTTGAAGTTGGTGAAGCGGTCGGTATTATCGCAGCCCAATCGATCGGTGAACCAGGTACACAGCTCACGATGCGTACGTTCCATACTGGTGGGGTAGCAGGAGACGATATTACGCAAGGTTTACCGCGTGTACAAGAGTTGTTTGAAGCGCGTAATCCAAAAGGTCAAGCCGTCATTTCAGAAATTGATGGTGTTGTTGTGGCGATTAACGAAACGCGTGACCGTCAACGTGAAATTGTTATTCAAGGCGAAGTCGAGACACGTACGTATACAGCTCCTTACAGCGCTCGCTTGAAAGTGCAAGAAGGACAGAAAGTTGAGCGTGGTCAAGAACTAACAGAAGGCTCAATTGACCCGAAAGAGTTGTTGAGAGTCAAAGACATGAATGCTGTACAAGAATACTTGTTGCGTGAAGTACAAAAAGTATACCGCATGCAAGGGGTAGAAATTAGCGATAAACATATTGAAGTCATGGTTCGCCAAATGCTTCGTAAAGTTCGCGTCATCGATGCAGGCGATACAGACTTGTTGCCAGGTACACTACTTGACATCCATCAATTTACGGATGCGAATACAAAAGTATTGATGGAGGGTAAACGTCCGGCGACAGCTCGTCCGGTGCTACTCGGAATTACGAAAGCATCGCTTGAAACAGATTCGTTCTTGTCTGCAGCTTCATTCCAAGAGACGACACGTGTCTTAACGGATGCAGCAATTAAAGGAAAACGTGACGAATTACTTGGATTAAAAGAAAACGTCATTATCGGTAAACTTGTTCCGGCGGGAACAGGTATGGCTCGTTACCGCAAAGTAAAGCCGATAATTAAAACAGCAAAAGACGAAGACGCTGTTACAACGAAATAATGATGAACCTATTGCTAGCATCGTTTGCTAGCAATAGGTCAAAAAATAGTTGACACAGCACGCAGAAAGTGATAGCATAATAAAGGTGTTCCGAAAACCTGTCACTTTGGAGGATATGTTACATGTCTTATGAAAAAGTCGCACAGGCGAAACAGATTATTGTAGGAACGAAACAAACAGTACGAGCTCTGAAAGATGGAAAGGTACATGAGATCGTGATTGCTGAAGATGCGGATGTAGCAATTATCGATAAAGTGCTAGAAGCAGCAAGAGAGGCAAATGTACCTGTTTGTAAAGTGGACTCGATGAAAAAGCTCGGGAAAGCATGTAAAATCGATGTAGGAGCGGCTGCTGTTGCGATCATTCGTTAAAAACTGTTTTTGTGGGTTTACTACAAAAACTTTGTTTTTGCATAAAAATGAGCCACCTGGATGTGTGGGCTTGAATTTGATTGTGAAGGGAGGAAATTTACCATGCCTACAATTAACCAGCTTGTACGTAAAGGTCGTACAAAAAAGGTAGTGAAATCTAAATCACCTGCGTTAAATAAAGGGTATAACAGCTTCAAAAAAGTTCAAACAACTGTTTACTCTCCGCAAAAACGTGGAGTATGTACACGTGTAGGTACAATGACACCAAAGAAGCCAAACTCTGCGCTTCGTAAATATGCCCGTGTACGTCTATCTAACGGTATCGAGGTAACTGCTTATATCCCAGGTATCGGTCATAACTTACAAGAACACAGCGTTGTATTAATTCGCGGTGGACGTGTAAAAGACTTACCAGGGGTACGTTACCACATCGTTCGCGGTGCTTTAGATACAGCTGGTGTGGCAAACCGTATGCAAGGTCGTTCAAAATACGGTGCGAAAAAACCAAAAGCAGCTAAGAAATAACATTTATCATTTCTCGCTGATTTTCACTGAAAGGAGGAAAAACTATGCCACGTAAAGGTCCGGTTCCTAAACGAGATGTGTTACCAGATCCAATTTACAACTCAAAGCTAGTTACACGTTTAATCAATAAAATTATGATTGACGGTAAAAAAGGTAAAGCACAAAAAATTCTTTACACAGCGTTCGATATTATTCGTGAACGCACAGGTAAAGATCCAATGGAAGTGTTTGAGCAAGCGTTGAAAAATGTTATGCCAGTTCTTGAAGTTCGCGCACGCCGTGTTGGTGGTGCAAACTATCAAGTTCCTGTTGAGGTGCGTCCAGAACGCCGCACAACATTAGGTCTTCGTTGGCTTGTGAACTACGCTCGTCTTCGTGGAGAAAAAACGATGGAAGAGCGTTTAGCAAATGAAATTATGGATGCTGCTAACAACACAGGTGCAGCTGTGAAAAAACGCGAAGATACACACAAAATGGCAGAAGCAAACAAAGCGTTTGCACACTATCGTTGGTAATTTTTTCGTTAAATTAAGAATAGGTGAGAGCGATGCGGTTGAAACTAAAAAAGCATGCCCATCGCTCATTCGCCTATATTCCTGTATGCAAAATAAATTACGACACTTCATTTAAGGAAGGAGAAAAAATCCATATGGCAAGACAGTTCTCCTTGGAAAACACTCGCAATATTGGAATCATGGCCCATATTGACGCCGGTAAAACAACAACAACAGAACGTATCCTTTTCTACACAGGACGCGTTCATAAAATCGGTGAAGTTCATGAGGGCGCAGCAACGATGGACTGGATGGAGCAAGAACAAGAGCGCGGAATTACCATCACATCCGCAGCAACAACAGCTCAATGGAAAGGCCATCGTATTAACATCATCGATACACCTGGACACGTCGACTTCACAGTAGAAGTTGAACGTTCATTGCGCGTATTAGACGGTGCAGTGGCGGTATTAGACGCACAATCAGGTGTAGAACCGCAAACAGAAACAGTATGGCGCCAAGCGACTACATACGGTGTTCCACGTATCGTTTTCGTAAACAAAATGGACAAGATTGGCGCAGACTTCTTATACTCTGTAAAAACGCTTCATGACCGTTTACAAGCGAATGCGCACCCTGTCCAATTACCAATTGGTGCAGAAGATCAATTCACAGGCATCATTGACCTTGTTGAAATGTGCGCATACCACTATCACGATGAGTTAGGAAAAAACATCGAGCGCATCGAGATTCCTGAAGACTATCGTGATATGGCTGAAGAATATCGCGGAAAATTAATTGAAGCAGTTGCAGAGCTTGATGAAGAATTAATGATGAAATATTTAGAAGGGGAAGAAATTACAAAAGAAGAATTAAAAGCTGCGATTCGTAAAGCGACAGTTTCTGTTCAATTCTTCCCTGTATTCTGTGGTTCTGCATTCAAAAACAAAGGCGTTCAATTAATGCTTGATGGGGTTGTTGACTACTTACCATCGCCAGTCGACATTCCTGCGATTAAAGGAACTGTTCCTGATACAGAAGAAGAAACAGTTCGCGAAGCGCGCGACGATGCTCCTTTTGCAGCGTTAGCGTTCAAAATTATGACAGATCCTTACGTTGGTAAGTTGACGTTCTTCCGCGTATACTCTGGCACATTAAACTCTGGTTCTTACGTGTTGAACTCAACAAAACGTAAGCGTGAACGTATCGGTCGTATTCTACAAATGCACGCAAACCACCGTGAAGAAATTGCACAAGTTTACGCAGGTGACATTGCGGCAGCTGTAGGTTTAAAAGATACAACAACTGGTGATACATTGTGTGATGAAAAAGACCCAGTCATCCTAGAGTCTATGCAATTCCCAGAGCCAGTTATTCAAATCGCGATCGAACCGAAGTCAAAAGCTGACCAAGATAAGATGAGCACAGCATTACAAAAACTTCAAGAAGAAGACCCAACATTCCGTGCATGGACAGACCAAGAAACAGGTCAAACAATCATCGCGGGTATGGGTGAGCTTCACCTTGACATCATCGTTGACCGTATGCGTCGCGAGTTTAAGGTAGAAGCAAACGTTGGTGCTCCACAAGTTGCATACCGTGAAACATTCCGTAAATCTGCACAAGTTGAAGGAAAATTTGTGCGCCAGTCTGGTGGTCGCGGTCAATACGGTCACGTTTGGATCGAGTTCTCACCAAACGAAGAAGGAAAAGGCTTCGAATTCGAAAACGCGATTGTTGGTGGGGTTGTTCCAAAAGAATACATCCCTGCAATTCAAGCAGGTCTTGAAGATGCAATGCAAAACGGTGTTCTTGCTGGATACCCAGTTGTTGATATTAAAGCGAAATTATTCGACGGTTCTTACCACGATGTTGACTCAAGCGAAATGGCGTTCAAAATCGCTGCTTCTATGGCGTTGAAAAACGCAGCATCAAAATGTGATCCTGTGTTGCTTGAGCCGATCATGAAAGTAGAAGTCATCGTCCCTGAAGAATATTTAGGTGACATCATGGGTGACATCACTTCTCGTCGTGGTCGCGTCGAAGGTATGGAAGCTCGCGGTAACGCACAAGTTGTTCGCGCGATGGTTCCACTTTCTGAAATGTTTGGATACGCAACTTCATTGCGTTCAAATACACAAGGTCGCGGAACATTCACAATGGTATTCGACCATTATGAAGAAGTTCCGAAAAGCATTGCCGAGGAAATCATCAAAAAAAATAAAGGTGAATAATTGATTTTCTAGCATTGTTCAAGTATAAATACTTATGTAAGACTTGGAAGTGGACGTGCCTGTGCACTTTCACTTCCGAGCATTCTATATTCTATACTTAATAAAAAACACTAAGGAGGATATTATAATGGCTAAAGAGAAATTCGAACGTACGAAACCACACGTCAACATTGGTACAATCGGCCACGTTGACCATGGTAAAACAACTTTAACAGCTGCAATCACAACAGTTCTTGCGAAACAAGGTAAAGCACAAGCACGCGCATATGACCAAATCGACGCTGCTCCAGAAGAGCGTGAGCGCGGAATTACAATCTCAACTGCACACGTTGAGTACGAAACTGACAACCGTCACTATGCACACGTTGACTGCCCAGGTCACGCTGACTACGTGAAAAACATGATCACAGGTGCTGCGCAAATGGACGGCGCGATCCTTGTTGTATCTGCTGCTGACGGTCCAATGCCACAAACTCGTGAGCACATTCTTCTTTCTCGCCAAGTAGGTGTACCTTACATCGTTGTATTCTTAAACAAATGCGACATGGTAGACGATGAAGAACTTTTAGAGCTTGTTGAAATGGAAGTTCGCGATTTATTATCTGAATACGACTTCCCTGGAGACGAAGTTCCTGTAATTAAAGGTTCTGCGTTAAAAGCACTTGAGGGAGATCCAGCTTGGGAAGAAAAAATCATTGAGCTTATGAACGCTGTTGATGAGTACATCCCAACTCCACAACGCGAAATCGATAAACCGTTCATGATGCCAGTTGAGGACGTATTCTCAATCACTGGTCGTGGTACAGTTGCTACTGGTCGCGTTGAGCGCGGTATCTTAAAAGTTGGTGACCAAGTAGAGATCATCGGTCTTTCTGAAGAGCCAAAAGCAACAACTGTTACAGGTGTTGAAATGTTCCGTAAGCTTCTTGACCAAGCTGAAGCTGGTGACAACATCGGTGCACTTCTTCGCGGTGTTTCTCGTGACGAAGTACAACGCGGTCAAGTATTAGCAAAACCAGGAACAATCACTCCACACACAAAATTTAAAGCGCAAGTTTACGTGTTAACAAAAGAAGAAGGTGGACGTCATACTCCTTTCTTCTCTAACTACCGTCCACAATTCTACTTCCGTACAACGGACGTAACAGGTATCATCCAACTTCCAGAAGGCGTTGAGATGGTAATGCCTGGCGACAACATCGAAATGACAGTAGAATTAATCGCGCCAATCGCGATCGAAGAAGGTACAAAATTCTCGATCCGCGAAGGTGGACGTACAGTAGGTGCAGGTTCTGTATCTGAAATCATCGAGTAATCGATGGAAGTGGTCTAGCGGTCAGCTAGACCACTTATTTTTTTGCTCCATTGAAAATGCATGACGAAATATGTATAATAGGAAAGGCAGTTTGTGAAGAAAAGAAATAAAAAAACTTGCATTAGCTATGGATTTTATATATAATAATAAACGTTGGTCTTTGACTGCGATGAAGTGGGAGGTTGCTGACACACCCGGCCGCTTTGCCATGGCGAGTGTGAAGGAAATTTCCATGGAGAATGTCTATTTTAAAAATAGGCGAAGAAGGAGGGAAAATAATGGCAAAAGAAAAAATTCGTATTCGTTTAAAAGCGTATGATCATCGAATTCTTGATCAATCTGCTGAGAAAATTGTGGAAACTGCAAAGCGTTCAGGCGCAACTGTATCTGGACCGATTCCGTTACCAACTGAAAGAACGGTGTACACGATTTTACGTGCGGTTCATAAATACAAAGACTCTCGTGAGCAGTTCGAAATGCGCACACATAAACGCTTAATTGACATCGTCAATCCGACTCCACAAACAGTAGATTCTTTAATGCGTTTAGACTTACCGTCTGGTGTTGATATTGAAATCAAGTTGTAATTGCTATATAGGAGGTGTGAAAGATGAAAGGAATCTTAGGAAGAAAAATCGGCATGACTCAAGTGTTTGCTGAAAACGGGGATCTTATTCCTGTAACGGTAATTCAAGCGACTCCGAACGTAGTTCTTCAAAAGAAAACGATTGAAAACGACGGTTATGAAGCGATTCAATTAGGTTTTGAAGATTTACGTGAGAAATTAGCGAACAAGCCGCAAAAAGGTCATGCTGCAAAAGCAAACACCACACCTAAGCGCTTCATTCGTGAAATTCGTGGTGTGAATCTTGCAGAATATGAAGTAGGTCAAGAAGTAAAAGTGGACATTTTCAACGAAGGTGAAATCGTTGACGTCACAGGAACGTCAAAAGGTAAAGGTTTCCAAGGTGTAATTAAACGCCATGGACAATCTCGTGGACCAATGGCGCACGGTTCTCGTTATCATCGTCGTCCTGGTTCAATGGGTCCAATCGCTCCAAACCGTGTATTCAAATCAAAAGAGCTTCCAGGTCGCATGGGTGGCGAGCGAGTAACAGTACAAAACTTAAAAGTTGTCAAAGTGGATCCAGAACGCAACTTAATTTTAATTAAAGGAAACGTACCAGGTCCAAACAAAGGGCTTGTTATCATTAAAAGCGCGGTTAAGGCGAAATAATTTCTTTAAGAAAGGAGGAAACACCCAATGCCAAAAGTAGCATTGTACAACCAAAACGGAGAAAACATCGGTGAAATCGAATTAAACGATGCCGTATTTGGTATTGAACCGAACAAACATGTGTTATTTGAAGCGGTAATTATGCAACGTGCTTCCTTGCGTCAAGGAACTCATAAAACAAAAAATCGTGCAGAAGTAAGCGGCGGTGGCCGTAAACCATGGCGTCAAAAAGGTACTGGACGCGCTCGTCAAGGATCGATTCGTTCTCCACAGTGGCGCGGCGGTGGTATTGTATTTGGTCCAGTTCCACGCAGCTACAGCTACAAACTTCCGAAAAAAGTTCGTCGCTTAGCAATTAAATCAGCTTTATCTTCAAAAGTGCTTGAAAACAACATCGTTGTATTAGACAATTTAACACTTGAAGCACCGAAAACAAAAGAAATGGTTAAAATTTTAAACAACCTTTCTGTTGATCGCAAAGCGTTAATTGTAACAGCAGATGCAAACGAGAACGTCATTCTTTCAGCCCGCAACATCCCAGGAGTTACAGTCGTAACAGCAAGCGGAATTAACGTTCTTGATGTACTCAACCACGACAAGCTTGTCATTACAAAAGCTGCCGTGGAAAAAGTAGAGGAGGTGCTTGTATAATGAAAGATCCTCGCGATATTATTAAGCGCCCCGTCATTACTGAACGTTCAACAGAGTTAATGGGTGAGAAAAAATATACGTTCGAAGTTGATGTAAAAGCGAACAAAACGGAAGTAAAAGATGCGATTGAAGCGATCTTCGGCGTAAAAGTAGCAAAGGTCAACATTATGAACTATAAAGGAAAGTTCAAACGTGTTGGTCGCTACAGCGGATTAACAAACCGCCGTCGCAAAGCGATTGTTACATTAACGCCAGACAGCAAAGAGATCGAACTATTTGAAGTATAAGTTTAAAAGTGAAGGAGGGAAATGGACATGGCGATTAAAAAATATAAGCCAACGTCTAACGGTCGTCGTGGTATGACGGTTTTAGACTTCTCTGAGCTTACAACAGATAAGCCGGAAAAATCGTTGCTTGCCCCTTTAAAGAAAAAAGGCGGTCGTAACAACCAAGGTAAATTGACAGTTCGTCACCAAGGTGGCGGTCATAAACGTCAATATCGTATTATTGACTTTAAACGCGATAAAGATGGCATTCCAGGACGCGTTGCTACAATCGAATACGATCCAAACCGTTCTGCGAATATCGCATTAATTCATTATGCCGATGGTGAAAAACGTTACATCATCGCACCGAAAAACTTAGAAGTTGGCATGGAAATCATGTCAGGTCCAGATGCGGACATTAAAGTAGGTAACGCATTACCTTTAGCAAACATTCCAGTTGGTACAGTAATTCACAACATTGAGTTGAAACCTGGTAAAGGTGGACAATTAGTGCGCGCTGCAGGTACATCTGCACAAGTGCTTGGTAAAGAAGGTAAGTACGTACTTGTTCGTTTATCTTCAGGTGAAGTTCGCATGATTTTAGCAACTTGCCGCGCAACAGTCGGTCAAGTTGGTAACGAACAACATGAGCTTGTGAACATCGGTAAAGCTGGACGCGCTCGTTGGTTAGGCATTCGTCCAACTGTTCGTGGTTCTGTTATGAACCCTGTTGATCACCCACATGGTGGTGGTGAAGGTAAAGCACCTATCGGACGTAAGTCTCCAATGACTCCATGGGGCAAACCAACTCTTGGATTCAAAACGCGTAAGAAGAAAAACAAATCCGATAAATTTATCGTACGTCGTCGTAAAAAATAACGGGGTTGAGCTACGGTTCAAAAGAACCGTAGAGCAATCACGAAAGGAGGTTCACTTATGGGTCGCAGCTTGAAAAAAGGTCCTTTTTGTGATGATCATTTAATGAAAAAAATCGAGAAATTGAATGAAACTGGACAAAAACAAGTGATCAAAACATGGTCTCGTCGTTCGACAATTTTCCCACAATTCATTGGTCACACAATCGCTGTTTACGATGGTCGTAAACACGTTCCGGTTTACATCACAGAGGACATGGTTGGTCATAAGCTCGGTGAATTTGCGCCAACGCGCACATACAAAGGCCATGCTGCTGATGATAAGAAAACAAGACGTTAATATGAGAGGAGGCTTTCATTATGCAGGCTAAAGCTGTTGCTAGAACGGTTCGAATTGCTCCTCGTAAAGCTCGCTTAGTCATTGACTTAATTCGAGGAAAGCAAGTAGGTGAAGCAGTTGCCATTCTTCGTCATATGCCAAAAGCTGCTTCTCCGATTATCGAGAAAGTATTAAAATCTGCAGTGGCAAACGCAGAACACAACTATGACATGGACGTTAATAAGCTCGTTGTTACAGAAGCTTATGTGAACGAAGGACCAACATTAAAACGTTTCCGTCCTCGTGCACAAGGTCGTGCTAGCGCAATTAACAAACGCACAAGCCATATCACGATCGTTGTTTCAGAAAAGAAGGAGGGATAATCAGTGGGTCAAAAGGTAAATCCAATCGGTCTTCGCATTGGTATTATTCGTGATTGGGAATCAAGATGGTACGCTGAAAAAGATTACGCGGACCTTTTACACGAAGATCTTAAAATTCGCGAGTACCTCACAAAGCGCTTAAGTGATGCAGCTGTTTCTCGCATTGAGATCGAGCGTGCGGCAAATCGTGTGAACATCACTATCCACACAGCGAAACCAGGAATGGTAATCGGTAAAGGTGGATCTGAAGTTGAAGCGCTTCGTAAAGCGTTAAACGAATTAACTGGCAAACGTGTTCATATCAACATCGTTGAAATCAAAAAGCCAGACTTAGAAGCAAAACTTGTTGCGGAAAATATCGCGCGTCAAATTGAAAACCGCGTATCATTCCGTCGTGCGCAAAAACAAGCGATTCAACGCACAATGCGTGCAGGTGCTAAAGGAATTAAAACGATGGTATCTGGTCGTTTAGGTGGAGCAGATATCGCTCGCTCAGAACATTATAGCGAAGGAACAGTTCCACTTCATACTCTTCGCGCTGACATTGACTACGCAACAGCAGAAGCGGATACAACATACGGGAAAATCGGCGTGAAAGTATGGATTTATCGTGGAGAAGTCCTTCCTACGAAAAAGAAAACTGAGGAAGGAGGAAATTAATCATGTTAATGCCAAAACGCGTAAAATATCGTCGTGAACATCGCGGTCGCATGAAAGGTCGTGCAAAAGGCGGTACGGAAGTACATTTTGGTGAGTATGGCTTACAAGCGTTAGAGCCAGCATGGATTACAAACCGTCAAATCGAGGCTGCTCGTCGTGCGATGACTCGTTACATGAGACGTGGCGGTAAAGTATGGATTAAAATTTTCCCTTCAAAACCATACACAGCAAAACCACTTGAAGTGCGCATGGGTTCCGGTAAAGGTGCTCCAGAAGGTTGGGTAGCTGTTGTTAAACCTGGTAAAGTAATGTTTGAAATCGCGGGAGTTTCTGAAGAAGTGGCTCGTGAAGCATTACGTCTTGCTTCTCACAAACTTCCAATCAAATGTAAATTCGTAAAACGTGAAGAAATTGGTGGTGAATCAAATGAAAGCTAAAGAAATTCGTGAACTTACCACTGCCGAGATTGAACAAAAAATTAAAGCGTTGAAAGAAGAGTTATTCAACCTTCGCTTCCAATTGGCAACAGGTCAATTAGAGAATACTGCTCGTATTCGTGAAGTACGCAAAGCGATTGCGCGTATGAAAACTGTTATTCGCGAAAGAGAGATCGCTGCTAATAAATAATTGAAATCGAGGGGAGGTTCGCACAATGAGTGAACGCAACAATCGTAAAGTTCTCGTCGGCCGTGTTGTTTCCGATAAAATGGATAAAACAATTACGGTTCTTGTAGAAACTTATAAAAAGCATCCTCTTTACGGCAAGCGCGTAAAGTATTCGAAAAAATATAAAGCACATGACGAAAACAATGTAGCAAAAGTGGGCGACATTGTAAAAATTATGGAGACACGTCCTCTCTCTGCAACAAAACGTTTCCGTCTTGTTGAAGTAGTTGAAAAAGCTGTTATCGTTTAATCAATATGTTCGGTGTGATGGATACAAATCCGAAAGGAGGTTTCGTCAATGATTCAACAAGAAACTCGTATGAAAGTTGCTGATAACTCTGGTGCACGTGAAGTGCTTGTCATTAAAGTGCTAGGTGGTTCTGGTCGTCGTTATGCGAACGTTGGCGACATCGTTGTGGCGACAGTTAAAGATGCAACACCAGGTGGCGTTGTTAAAAAAGGTCAAGTTGTTAAAGCGGTTGTCGTTCGTACAAAACGTGGCGTGCGCCGTACAGACGGTTCTTACATCCGCTTTGACGAAAATGCTTGCGTAATCATTCGTGATGACAAGAGCCCACGTGGTACGCGTATTTTCGGACCAGTTGCTCGTGAGTTGCGCGACAAAGACTTTATGAAAATCGTTTCTTTAGCTCCAGAAGTGATTTAATGAAAAGGAAAAGCCTTTTAAGGAGGTGCGATTCAGATGCATGTAAAAAAAGGTGATAAAGTGCAAGTGATCTCTGGTAAGGATAAAGGAAAACAAGGCGTTATTCTTGCTGCGTTTCCAAAGAAAAACCGAGTGCTTGTTGAAGGTGTGAACATCGTAAAAAAACACGTAAAACCTTCTCAAGCAAATCCACAAGGCGGCATTATCAGCCAAGAGGCGCCAATCCACGTATCAAACGTAATGCCTCTTGATCCAAAAACAGGATTACCAACTCGTGTTGGATACAAAGTAGTTGACGGTAAAAAAGTTCGCTATGCGAAACGTTCTGGTGAAATTTTAGACAAATAATGAAGTGACTGAGGAAGGGAGGTACTCAAATGAACCGCCTTAAAGAAAAGTATTTGAAAGAAGTTGTTCCTGCTCTTATGAGCAAGTTTAACTATAAATCAGTGATGCAAGTTCCAAAAATCGAAAAAATCGTCATCAACATGGGTGTTGGTGATGCGGTACAAAACGCAAAAGCGTTAGATAGCGCAGTAGAAGAACTCGCATTAATTTCTGGTCAAAAACCAGTTGTTACACGCGCGAAAAAATCAATCGCTGGTTTCCGTCTTCGCGAAGGAATGCCAATCGGTGCGAAAGTAACACTTCGCGGTGAGCGCATGTACGAGTTTTTCGATAAGCTCGTTTCTGTTTCTTTACCGCGCGTTCGTGACTTCCGCGGCGTATCGAAAAAATCATTCGATGGACGTGGAAACTACACATTAGGTGTAAAAGAGCAATTAATTTTCCCTGAAATTGATTACGATAAAGTAAACAAAGTTCGCGGTATGGACATCGTGATCGTTACAACTGCGAAAACTGACGAGGAAGCTCGTGAATTACTTGCGTTGCTCGGTATGCCATTCCAAAAATAATCATTCCCATTCGTAAAAAGAGGGAGGCGAAAACGTGGCTAAAAAATCAATGATCGCGAAACAAAAACGCACACCAAAGTTTAAAGTACAAGCGTACACTCGTTGTGAGCGTTGTGGACGTCCACACTCTGTATATCGCAAATTTAAACTTTGCCGTATTTGTTTCCGTGAATTAGCGTATAAAGGTCAAATTCCTGGTGTGAAAAAAGCAAGCTGGTAATAAACCCATGAGTTGGGAAGGAGGTAAAACATAATGGTGATGACAGATCCAATTGCAGATATGCTTACTCGCATTCGTAATGCGAACATGGTGCGTCACGAGAAACTTGAAGTTCCTGCTTCGAAAATTAAAAGAGAAATCGCTGAAATTTTAAAGCGTGAAGGTTTCATTCGTGATGTCGAATACATTGAAGATAACAAACAAGGTATTCTTCGTATTTTCTTAAAGTACGGTCCAAATAACGAGCGCATAATTACAGGTCTTAAACGCATTAGCAAACCTGGTTTGCGCGTATATGTAAAGGCTGACGAAGTACCACGCGTATTGAACGGCCTAGGAATCGCAATTCTTTCAACATCTCAAGGCATTTTAACTGACAAAGAAGCACGTCAAAAACGTACTGGCGGCGAAGTGTTAGCATACATTTGGTAATTATTTTGCAACGAATGGAGGTGTAGTACATGTCACGTGTTGGTAAAAAACCATTGGAAATTCCAGCTGGTGTTACAGTTACATTAAACGGTAACACGGTTACTGTAAAAGGTCCGAAAGGTGAACTTACTCGTACGTTCCATCCAGATATGATCATTAAATTAGAAGGCAACGTTTTAACAGTTGAGCGTCCAAGCGATGAGAAACATCATCGTGCACTTCACGGAACGACTCGCAGCTTGCTTGCAAACATGGTTGAAGGTGTTTCAAAAGGCTATGAGCGTGCACTTGAGCTTGTCGGTGTCGGTTACCGTGCGACAAAACAAGGCAAAAAGCTTGTATTAAGCGTAGGATACTCTCATCCTGTTGAAATCGAGCCAGAAGAAGGACTTGAAATCGAAGTTCCTTCACAAACAAAAATCATCGTTAAAGGTGCGGACAAACAACGTGTTGGTGAATTAGCAGCAAACATTCGTGCCGTTCGTTCACCAGAGCCTTACAAAGGAAAAGGTATTCGCTACGAGGGCGAAGTTGTACGTCGTAAAGAAGGTAAAACAGGTAAGAAATAATGCTGCTTAGGTAAATGAAAGGAGTGACACGAATGATCACTAAGCTTGATAAAAATGCAGTTCGCAAAAAAAGACACGCTCGTGTTCGTCGTAAAGTAGTAGGAACTGCGGAACGTCCACGCTTAAATGTGTTCCGTTCAAACAAACACATTTACGCGCAAATTATCGACGATGTGAAAGCTGTGACACTTGTTAGCGCGTCAACGTTAGATAAAGAGTTTGACTTAGAATCAACAGGCAATGTTGAAGCAGCTCAAAAAGTGGGCGAATTAATTGCTAAACGTGCACTTGAAAAAGGAATTACGGCGGTTGTATTTGACCGTGGCGGATATTTATATCATGGACGTGTTAAAGCACTTGCAGACGCTGCTCGTGAAGCTGGATTACAATTCTAATTAAGAAGGAGGGACAGAGATGCGTCGCATTGATCCAAATAAACTTGAACTAGAAGAACGCGTTGTTGCCGTTAACCGCGTAGCTAAAGTAGTAAAAGGTGGACGTCGTTTCCGTTTCGCTGCGTTAGTCGTTGTTGGTGACAAAAACGGTCATGTCGGCTTCGGAACTGGAAAAGCTCAAGAAGTTCCAGATGCTATTCGCAAAGCGATTGAAGACGCGAAGAAAAACTTAATTACTGTACCGATTGTTGGTACAACAATTCCACATGAAGTTATCGGACATTTCGGAGCAGGTGAAATCATTTTAAAACCAGCATCCGAAGGTACAGGGGTTATTGCTGGTGGTCCTGCACGTGCGGTATTAGAATTAGCAGGTATTAGCGATATTTTATCGAAGTCAATCGGCTCCAACACACCAATCAACATGGTGCGCGCAACAATTGACGGTTTGAAGCAATTGAAACGTGCTGAAGAGGTAGCAAAATTGCGCGGTAAAACAGTTGAGGAACTGTTAGGATAAGGGAGGGAAAAATGATGGCGAAAAAATTAGCAATTACCCTCACTCGCAGCGTAATCGGTCGTCCGCAAGACCAACGCGTGACGGTTAAAACATTAGGTTTAAGAAAATTGCATCAAACAGTTGTTCATAACGACAATCCAGCCATTCGTGGGATGATTAATAAAGTTTCTCACCTTGTAACAGTAAAAGAATTAGAAGAATAAGGAGGTGCCTCGGCATGAAGCTACATGAATTACAACCAGCACCGGGTTCCCGTAAAGAACGTAACCGTGTTGGTCGTGGTATCGGCTCTGGTAACGGAAAAACTTCTGGTAGAGGACATAAAGGGCAAAACGCTCGCTCTGGCGGCGGTGTACGCATCGGCTTTGAAGGTGGTCAAACACCTTTATTCCGTCGTTTACCAAAACGCGGCTTCACAAACATTCATCGTAAAGAATATGCGATCGTTAACCTTGAAGCATTAAATCGCTTTGAAAACGGTACTGAAGTAACACCAGAATTGTTGCTTGAAACAGGCGTAGTAAGCAAGTTGAAAGCAGGCATCAAAGTTCTTGGAAACGGTGAGCTTACGAAAAAATTAACAGTAAAAGCTCATAAATTCTCTGCTTCTGCAAAAGAAGCGATCGAAGCTGCTGGCGGTAAAACTGAGGTGATTTAATGTTTCGAACAATCTCCAATTTTATGCGCGTGGGTGATATAAGAAGAAAAATTGTATTCACCCTTCTTATGCTCATTGTATTTCGCATCGGTACGTTTATTCCTGTGCCGGGCGTCAATGCAGACGTACTAAAAATGCAAGATCAGTTCAACGCTTTTGGCGTATTGAACACATTTGGTGGTGGCGCTTTACGAAACTTTTCTATTTTTGCGATGGGCGTCATGCCATACATTACGGCATCCATCATCGTTCAACTATTGCAGATGGATGTTGTTCCTAAATTTACAGAGTGGTCGAAACAAGGAGAAGTAGGCCGCCGTAAACTCGCTCAGTTTACCCGCTATTTTACGATTGTGCTTGGATTTATCCAAGCGTTCGCTATGTCGTACGGTTTTCATAATATGTCTGGTGGCATGCTCATTAAAAATCCAGGCATTCCGACATATTTGCTTATTGCGCTTGTGTTAACAGCTGGAACAGCCTTTTTAATGTGGCTTGGTGAGCAAATTACAGCTAAAGGTGTTGGAAACGGGATTTCCGTATTGATTTTTGCAGGGATCGTATCCGGTATCCCAACAACACTTAATCAAATTTACGTTCAACAGTTTGAAAATGCTGGCGATCAGCTGTTTTTACGCATCGTCACAGTGTTGTTAGTCGCTTTAGCAGTTGTTGCAGTTATTGTTGGCGTCATTTATGTGCAACAAGCGTTTCGGAAAATTCCGATTCAGTACGCAAAGCGATTAGAAGGACGTAGTCCGGTAGGTGGTCATTCGACACACATTCCGTTAAAAGTCAATCCGGCAGGCGTTATTCCGGTTATTTTTGCGGTGTCGTTTATTATTACTCCACCGACGATTGCATCGTTTTTCGGCTCGAATGATGTAACATTATGGATTAAAAAAGTTTTTGACTACACGCAACCAGTTGGTATGATCATATACGTCGCTTTAATTGTTGCCTTCGCGTATTTTTATGCGTTTGTTCAAGTCAATCCAGAACAAATGGCGGACAATTTGAAAAAGCAAGGTGGTTACATTCCAGGCATTCGTCCAGGAAAGAACACGCAAGAATTCATCACACGCGTTTTGTACCGGTTAACTTTCGTCGGAGCTCTATTTTTAGCAGCAATCGCTGTTCTTCCTGTCTTCTTTATCGAGTTCGCTAAACTACCGCCTTCTGCTCGAATTGGAGGAACGGGCTTGCTGATCGTCATCGGTGTTGCTTTAGAGACGATGAAGCAGCTAGAAAGCCAATTAGTGAAGCGCCATTACAAAGGCTTTATTAAATAAAAAGAGGTGTTGGGAATTTTATTCCCTCTACCTCACATAGAGCTGAGGGGGAGACGTTGATGAATTTAGTATTAATGGGACTTCCAGGTGCTGGAAAAGGTACGCAGGCAGAAAAAATTGTTGAGAAATATAAAATTCCTCACATTTCTACTGGGGATATGTTTCGAGCAGCGATTAAAGAAGGAACAGAGCTCGGTTTACAGGCGAAATCGTATATGGATCGCGGCGATCTTGTTCCAGACGAAGTGACGATCGGCATTGTTCGTGAACGGTTAAGCAAGGACGATTGCCAAAACGGATTTTTGCTTGATGGATTTCCACGAACAGTCGCTCAAGCGGAAGCGTTAGAAACGCTTCTTCAACAATTGAACCGTTCCATTGATTATGTTATTAACATCGAAGTAGATAAAAGCATCTTAATGGAACGTCTAACAGGCAGACGCATTTGTAAAGAATGCGGCGCAACGTATCATCTTGTATTTAATCCGCCAGCACAAGCAGGCATCTGCGATAAATGCGGAGGAGAATTGTATCAACGCGCAGATGATAACGAAGCGACCGTAGCGAATCGTCTTGAAGTCAATATGAAGCAAGCTCAGCCGTTGCTTGATTTTTACGCAGCGAAAGGGTACTTGCGCAACATTAATGGACAACAACATATTGATCAAGTGTTTGCTGACATTTGTGAATTACTTGGGGGCTTACAATCATGATCATTTGCAAAACCCCACGCGAAATTGAAATTATGCGTGAAGCTGGTCGAATTGTCGCTTTAACTCATCAAGAACTACAAAAATATATCGAGCCAGGCATAACGACGCGAGAGCTCGATCATATTGCTGAAACGTTCATTCGCAAACATGGTGCAATTCCTTCGTTTAAAGGATATAATGGATTCCGTGGGAGCATTTGCACATCGGTCAATGAAGAGCTCGTTCATGGTATTCCAGGAGACCGTGTGCTTCGCGAAGGAGATATTATTAGCATCGATATTGGCGCAAAATATAATGGATATCATGGTGATTCGGCTTGGACGTATCCGGTCGGAGCCATTTCAGAAGAAGCGAAAAAGCTTTTAGAAGTGACAGAACAGTCATTGTATCGTGGATTGGAAGAAGCGAAACCTGGCGCACGGTTAACGAACATTTCTCATGCGATCCAAACATACGTTGAGGCGCATAACTTTTCCGTTGTGCGTGAGTATGTCGGGCATGGAATTGGTCAAGACTTACATGAAAGTCCGCAAATCCCACATTACGGTCCGCCAAATAAAGGACCACGGTTAAAGCCAGGCATGGTTCTGTGCATTGAGCCGATGGTGAATGCAGGAACCCGTTATGTTCGCACGTTAGAAGATAATTGGACGGTCGTCACAGTAGATGGCAAACTATGTGCTCACTTTGAGCATACGATTGCCATTACCGAGACGGGATATGAAATTTTAACAACACTTTGAACGCTTTAACCTTCTTTGCGGATGCGCATCGTAAGCTTTAAACTAAACTGGTCGTGTTAGTTGAACATGTTACTCATTTCAAAAAAGAAGGGAGAGCCGTTCAATGGCGAAAGACGATGTAATTGAAGTGGAAGGTACAGTCGTTGAAACGTTGCCAAATGCGATGTTCCGAGTGGAACTTGAAAACGGTCATACCGTTTTAGCTCACGTTTCAGGTAAAATTCGCATGCATTTTATTCGCATCTTACCAGGTGATAAAGTAACAGTTGAATTATCACCTTACGATTTAACACGTGGAAGAATTACGTATCGATATAAATAACACTCCGCACGAACAAGGAGGTAAGTTCACATGAAAGTTAGACCATCTGTAAAACCGATTTGCGAAAAGTGCAAAGTCATTCGCAGACGCGGAAAAGTTATGGTTATTTGTGAAAATCCAAAGCATAAGCAAAAACAAGGATAAAACTTGAGGAGGTGTACAAATCATGGCACGTATTGCAGGTGTAGATATTCCTCGTGACAAACGTGTAGTCATTTCATTAACATACATTTACGGAATCGGTAAAGCAACTGCACAAAAAATCTTAGCAGAAGCTGGTGTATCTGAAGACACTCGTGTTCGCGATTTAACAGAAGAAGAATTAGGAAAAATTCGCGAAATCGTAGATCGCTTAAAAGTAGAAGGAGATCTTCGTCGTGAAGTATCTTTAAACATTAAGCGTTTAATGGAGATCGGTTGCTACCGTGGTCTTCGTCATCGTCGCGGATTGCCAGTTCGTGGCCAAAATACGAAAAACAATGCTCGTACACGTAAAGGTCCACGTCGTACAGTAGCGAATAAGAAAAAATAATTAAGTAAAGGAGGTTCATGAACGAATGGCACGTAAAACGAATACGCGTAAACGTCGTGTAAAAAAGAATATTGAATCTGGTATCGCTCATATCCGTTCGACTTTTAACAACACAATCGTCACAATTACAGACGTTCATGGAAATGCAATTTCTTGGTCAAGTGCGGGTGCGTTAGGCTTCAAAGGTTCTCGTAAGTCTACTCCGTTCGCTGCACAAATGGCTGCAGAAGCTGCTGCAAAAGCATCAATGGAGCATGGCATGAAAACTGTTGAAGTAAACGTAAAAGGTCCAGGTGCTGGTCGTGAAGCAGCGATTCGTGCACTTCAAGCGGCTGGATTAGAAATTACAGCAATTAAAGATGTTACACCGGTTCCACATAACGGATGCCGTCCGCCAAAACGTCGTCGTGTTTAATTTCTCTGTATAGAATTTGCGCATGTGTCAATAATGGGATATAGTCATTCTTACAGGGAAATGAAAAACAGTTGTTGTGCACATTCGGGAACTTATTCATGGGGGAATTTCGATTGAGCTGTCATCGGTTTAATCGGGGTTTCGACGTTTTGAAGGAGGGTTAAAGGAATGCTGGAAATTGAAAAGCCGAAAATCGAAACGGTTGAAATCAGCGAGGATGCCAAATATGGCAAATTCGTCGTTGAACCACTTGAGCGTGGATATGGTACAACTTTGGGTAACTCCTTACGTCGTATCCTGTTATCCTCACTCCCTGGTGCCGCTGTAACATCTGTTCAAATAGATGGTGTATTGCACGAATTTTCAACAATTGATGGCGTCGTGGAAGATGTAACAACGATCATTTTAAATGTTAAAAAGCTAGCGCTAAAAATTTACTCGGACGAAGAAAAGACGCTTGAGATTGATGTACAGGGTGAAGGAGTCGTTACAGCTGCGGATATTACTCACGATAGCGATGTAGAAATTCTCAATCCAGACCTTCATATTGCTACTTTGGCAAAAGACGGTCGTTTGCGCATGAGAATGACAGCGAAACGCGGGCGTGGGTATACACCAGCTGATGCTAATAAGCGCGAGGATCAACCGATAGGTGTTATCCCGATCGATTCCATTTATACGCCGGTATCGCGCGTATCGTACCAAGTCGAAAATACGCGCGTCGGTCAAATGACAAACTACGATAAGTTAACGATCGACGTGTGGACAGATGGTAGCATCGGCCCGAAAGAAGCAATCTCACTAGGGGCAAAAATTTTAACAGAGCACTTGAACATTTTTGTGAACTTAACAGACGAAGCACAACATGCTGAAATCATGATCGAAAAAGAAGAAGACCAAAAAGAAAAAGTGCTCGAAATGACAATTGAAGAGCTTGATCTTTCTGTTCGTTCATACAACTGCTTAAAACGTGCTGGCATCAACACAGTGCAAGAGCTTGCTCAAAAAACGGAAGAAGATATGATGAAAGTGCGCAACTTAGGCCGCAAGTCGCTTGAGGAAGTAAAAGCGAAGTTAGAAGAGCTAGGATTAAGCTTACGTAAAGATGACTAGTTAAGCGTTTGGTTAACTAGGCATTTTCATGTTAAAAGTGAAATAAAGGAGGGACATCACATGTCTTACAGAAAATTAGGACGCACAAGCTCTCAACGTAAAGCATTGCTTCGTGATTTAGTGACAGACTTAATCATTAATGAGCGAATTGAAACAACAGAAGCTCGTGCAAAAGAGTTGCGTTCTGTTGTAGAAAAAATGATTACATTAGGAAAGCGCGGCGATTTGCATGCACGTCGTCAAGCGGCTGCATTCGTACGCAAAGAAGTCGCAAACACAGAAACAGGTCAAGATGCGATTCAAAAATTGTTTAGCGACATCGCACCTCGTTACCAAGACCGTCAAGGTGGTTATACACGTATTATGAAACTTGGACCACGCCGCGGTGACGGTGCGCCAATGGTCATTATCGAACTAGTTTAATATGTTTTTACAAGGGCGAGACAGTTTTTGAACTGGATCTATGCCCTTTTTTTGTTTTCTTTTTTGTAGTAGAGTAGAGAATAAGAAAATTCAGAAGAGATGAGGAGAGAAATGTGGAAGTTGCTGTACGTGTGGAAAATGTAAGTTTTCAATATGCGAATGAACAAACGTATGCTTTACAAAACGTTTCGTTTCAAGTGTATGAAGGCGAATGGGTAACAATTGTTGGACATAACGGATCGGGAAAATCGACGCTTGCTAAATTGTTGATTGGCCTATTGCCATCTACGAGTGGAACGATTCACGTATGCGGTATTCCGTTAAATGAAGAAACAGTATGGGACGTTCGAAAACGACTAGGGATTGTTTTCCAAAACCCAGATAACCAATTTGTTGGAACGACTGTCCAAGATGACGTTGCTTTTGGTCTTGAAAATCGTGGTGTACCAAAACATGAGATGGAAAAGCGCATAAAAGAAGCGTTACAAAAAGTAGGTATGGAAAATTTCATGAATGACGAACCACATCGTCTATCAGGTGGACAAAAACAACGTGTGGCGATCGCAAGCGCCATTGCTCTTCAACCAAATATCATTATTTTAGATGAGGCAACATCGATGCTTGATCCAAGTGGAAAAAAAGAAGTTCTTCAAGTGATCCAATCACTTCGTCGTGAACACGATATGACGGTTATTTCAATTACTCATGATTTAAATGAAGTGGCAAAAGCCGACCGAGTGATTGTCATGAATAAAGGAAGGATCGCACTAGAGGGAACACCTAAACATATTTTTGCGCATGGGATGAAGTTAGAAGAAATGGGGTTAGACTTACCGTTTTCCCTGCAACTAAGTCAACGGTTGAAAGACAATCGTATTCCGATTACAACCGATCATTTGACAATAGAGGGGTTGGTGAGTGAATTATGGACATTGTATTCCGCGATGTCGAACACCGTTACCAAGTAAATACCCCTTTTGAGAAACGGGCGTTGTACGATATTCATGTTGATATTCGGAGTGGGTCGTATGTTGCGGTGATCGGTCATACCGGATCAGGAAAATCCACCTTTTTACAACATTTAAATGGCTTACTCCAGCCGACAAAAGGGACTGTTCATCTTGGGGATTATACAATAACAGCAGGAAAGAAAGAAAAACAGTTAAAGCCTTTGCGAAAAAAAGTAGGAATCGTGTTTCAATTTCCTGAACATCAACTATTTGAAGAAACAGTAGAAAAAGATATTTGTTTTGGACCGATGAACTTTGGAATGACAGAAGAGGAGGCGAAAGCTCGCGTTAGTGAGTGGTTAGCGCTTGTCGGATTGCCAGAAGACGTGCGACATAAATCACCATTTGGTTTAAGTGGGGGACAAATGCGTCGTGTCGCCATCGCAGGCGTTTTGGCGATGGAGCCAGAAGTGCTTGTGTTAGATGAACCGACTGCAGGGTTAGATCCTCGTGGTCGAAAAGAAATGATGGAGATGTTCGCTAGCCTTCAACAACAAAAACGGATGACGATTGTGCTCGTCACACATAGTATGGAAGAAGCAGCACGTTATGCCGATGAGATTATCATCATGCATCAAGGGACGATTGTGCGAAGAGGGACGCCGGAGCAAATTTTCCGTCACGTCGATGATTTACTACATCTCGGATTAGATGTACCTGAAACGATATTGTTTCAGCGAGCCATCGAACAAAAATTTGGCGTGCAGTTTCACACCCCATGTTTGACGATAGAAGATGTCATTAAAAACTTACAAACGTTATTTAATAAGGTGAAGGGTATATGATGAACAGTATGATTATTGGAAAATATGTTCCTGGGGACTCTTTCATTCACCGTCTCGATCCACGTACAAAACTTATTACTATGTTTATTTATGTGTTCATCGTTTTTCTTGCTAATAACGGATGGACATACGGGCTATTAACTTTTTTTACGTGCATCTTGTTGTTTTTATCGCGCATTCGCCTTTCGTTTTTTGTTAAAGGGCTGAAGCCTATTTTATGGGTGATTGTATTTACATTCCTTCTTCACGTGTTGTTAACAAAAGAAGGACATGTTGTTTTTCAATGGTTTGGAATGGAAGTGTATGATCAAGGTATTCAACAAGGGGCATTTATTTCTTTACGCTTTTTGCTCCTTATTGTTGTGACAACATTATTGACGTTAACAACAACGCCAATCGAAGTGACCGATGGGATGGAATCATTGCTTTCGCCATTAAAAAAATGGAATATACCTGTTCATGAGCTAGCGTTAATGATGTCGATTTCTCTTCGTTTTATTCCAACATTGATGGAAGAAACCGAGAAGATTATGAAAGCTCAAGCGGCTCGTGGCGTTGATTTTTCAGGCGGCCCATTATCGGAACGAATGAGAGCGATGACGGCGTTGCTCGTTCCACTATTTATTAGCGCATTTAAACGTGCAGAAGAGTTAGCCGTTGCAATGGAAGTGCGCGGATACCGCGGAGGGAAAGATCGAACAAAATGGCGCGAGTTGACGTGGAAGCGTGCAGATACGGTTTTTATGCTTTTGCTTACCTTATTGGCCATTGCGTTATGGTTACTTCGTTCGTAAAAGGGGCTAAGTTCAGATGACGAGAAGAATAAAATGTATTATTGCGTACGATGGTACGCATTTTGTGGGGTACCAAATTCAACAACAAAAGCGAACGGTACAAGGAGAGCTTGAGCGTGCGCTTTCGATCATTCATAAGGGGCAATTTGTTCGCGTATATGCTTCAGGACGGACGGATGCAACCGTTCATGCACACGGACAGGTGATTCATTTTGACACACCGCTGTCCATTCCAGATGAGAAATGGCCGAGAGCGTTAAATGCGCTTCTCCCTGATGATGTCATTGTCAAAGAAGCAAGTGAAGTATCCCCTTCCTTTCATGCACGGTTTAGCGTGAAAAAGAAAGAATATCGTTACCGCGTATGGACGGGGGAGAAAAACGTGTTTTTGCGTCATTACGTGTATCATTATCCGTATCCGCTTAATGTAGCAGCGATGAACGAAGCGCTTCATGATCTGATTGGCACGCATGATTTCACGAGTTTTTGTTCAGCAAAAACGGAAATAGAGGATAAAGTGCGTACGATTTACGAGGCGGAAGTCATTCCACAAGGAGACGAATTGATCTTCCGTCTCGTTGGAAATGGCTTTTTATACAATATGGTTCGCATTATCGTTGGGACGGTGCTAGAAGTCGGACGCGGGGAACGGCGTGCTGAAGAGATGAAAACAATTTTGGAACAAAAAAATCGAAGTGCTGCCGGAAAGACCGCACCGGGTCACGGTCTTTATTTATGGCACGTTTCGTATGACAACTAATCCAGGTGTAACATTTTCTTGACATTGGGTGTTGAAAGAGATATTATATCATATGGTATGTATTTTAAACCCACGATTAGCCCCGGAAATTAATCGTGTTGAAATAAATATCGCTTGTTCATTTTTTATTTTAGGAGGGAAAACAAATGCGTACGTATATGGCGAAGCCAAATGAAGTAGAACGTAAATGGTACGTTGTTGATGCAGAAGGCAAAACGTTAGGACGTCTTGCTAGTGAAGTTGCTGCAATTTTGCGCGGTAAACATAAACCAACTTACACACCGCACGTTGATACTGGTGATCATGTGATCATCATCAACGCAGAGAAAGTTGAGTTAACAGGTAAAAAATTAACAAACAAATTATACTACCGTCACAGCTTACATCCAGGTGGATTAAAAGTAAGAACAGCGCTTGAAATGCGCACAAATTATCCAGAGCAAATGCTTGAAAGAGCAATTCGTGGCATGCTTCCAAAAGGTAGCCTTGGTCGTCAAATGTTCAAAAAATTGCACGTTTATCGCGGAAGTGAACATCCGCATCAAGCACAAAAACCAGAAGTTTACGAACTTCGTGGATAATTGATTAAAGGAGGGCATTATTTTGGCACAGGTACAATACTACGGCACAGGTCGTCGCAAAAGCTCAGTTGCGCGCGTGCGTCTCGTTCCAGGTGAAGGACGCATTATCGTAAATGGTCGTGACATTCGTGATTACGTTCCATACGAGTCATTAGTTGAAGTTGTAAAACAACCACTTGTTTTAACAGAAACGTTCGGTAGCTACGATGTACTAGTAAACGTAAGCGGCGGTGGATTCACAGGTCAGGCAGGCGCAATCCGTCATGGCATTGCTCGTGCGTTGTTGCAAGTTGACCCTGAATACCGTCAAACATTAAAACGTGCAGGCTTGTTAACGCGCGATTCTCGTGTGAAAGAGCGTAAAAAATACGGTCTCAAAGGCGCTCGTCGTGCACCACAATTCTCAAAACGTTAATTTCAAAAAATCTCGGCAATTATTTTGCCGAGATTTTTTTTGTATGTTCCTTTGTCACATGCAAACAATATACATAAGGAGGGACAGCAAAATGGGAATGCTTACATCATTTACAGCGAAGAAATTAGAAAAACAGCTTACTTATGAACGAAACGTATTGCGGGATCTTTCTTATCGTGAATTGTGTAGACGTGTACATACATATTGGCAACGATATATGATTATTTCTCATGTCATTGAAAACATTTGTATTGACGCTGCGGTTGAAGCGTACTTACTCGGGGCGCATTATAGTCGATTTGCATATTACGGCGAGAAAATCGAAACGGTAAAAAGTCGTTGTATAGATGAGTATGAGCAGCTCATTCATGAGCTACATGAGTACATGAAACAGTGGAGAGATGGAATATACGATGTATGTGCTCGCTATATCGACGTATGGTGGGAAGAGGGAATGGAAAAAGGATTGCGTCGTCAAAAGCTTCGTTTAAAATAACCGTTCTAATTTCTTCTCTTGTCCCATATAACATAAATAGTGGGGAGGAGAAGGGATGAAAATACGTATTATTATTTTTTTCATTGTTTTTGTCCTTTTGTTACAGTTTTACGTGTTAAGCGATCGCTCGTGGAAAGCATGGAGCTTACCGTTATCAGGGAAGGTAATCATTCTTGACCCAGGGCACGGGGGTCCTGATGGGGGAGCGGTTGAAGGAGACGTTTTGGAGAAAGAAATCGCGCTACATGTGGCGTTGAAATTACGCGATTATTTGCAACAACAAGGTGCGCTTGTTCAAATGACAAGAGAAGGAGATCATGATTTAGCTAGCGAACAGACAAGAGGATATAGCCGAAGAAAAATAGAGGACTTACAACGGCGAGTGCAGTTTGTTAATGAGTCAGAGGCAGATTTTTTCATTAGTATTCACTTAAATGCCATCCCTTCGCCGAAGTGGAGAGGCGCACAAGTTTTTTACTATCCTTCATTAGAGGAAAATGCGAGATTAGCTAAGTTTATTCAACAAGAGCTACGTGTCAATTTGGAAAATACACATCGATTGGCGAAGCCCATTCAAACGGTATATTTATTAAAAATGGCTAAAAAGCCAGGGGCTTTAGTTGAAATTGGTTTTTTATCAAACGAGGAAGAACGAAAACTACTAGTGTCTTCATCGTATCAGGAAAAGTTAGCGGCTTCGATTTACAAAGGCATTTTACGTTACGTATCAAATGAACGTGATCCTTCTGAGTGAGAAGGATTCATTTTTTTATCCAGAAAATTATGTTATATTGAAAGTGTGAAACCGAATACATAAGGATTGGTGAGGCGCGATGTTGACAGAAAAACAAGTTGTGGAACTGCTCGAAACAATTTATGACCCTTTTTTGAAAAAAACGTTTAAAGAAACAGGAGCCATTCAAGAAGTCAAGATAAATGAAGAAAAAGGGCTAGTGAGTGTGAAAATTGCTTTAGCTAAAATGGAAACGGCTCAACAACTTCAAGTACAACAAACCGTTGTGCAACGTTTAAAAGATGCAGGGGCGTCTTCTGTTGGACTTCGCTTTGCTCAATTGCCGTTAGAAGAAGAGCGAATGGTAAATGAGCCGATTTATTTGGCGATCGCAAGTGGAAAAGGTGGAGTAGGAAAGTCGACTGTTTCCGTTAACTTAGCTGTTTCGCTTGCAAGGCTTGGTAAAAAAGTCGGTTTAATTGACGCTGACATTTATGGGTTTAGCGTACCAGACATGATGGGCATCACTGAGCGCCCTATTGTTCGTGGGGAAAAAATCATCCCAGTTGAACGGCTCGGAGTAAAAGTTATTTCTATGGGCTTTTTTGTAGAAGATAATTCCCCGGTCATTTGGCGCGGCCCGATGCTTGGGAAGATGTTAAAAAACTTTTTTGATGAAGTGGAATGGGGAGAGTTGGATTATTTATTATTAGATTTGCCTCCAGGTACAGGCGATGTAGCGTTAGATGTGCATACAATGCTCCCAACATCGAAAGAAATTATAGTGACGACTCCTCATCCCACAGCAGCTTTTGTAGCAGCAAGGGCGGGAGCGATGGCGGTACGTACAAATCATGAAGTTGTCGGTGTCATTGAAAATATGTCATATTTTGAAAGCAAAACGACGGGGGAAAAAGAATATATTTTTGGAAAAGGTGGCGGTCAAAAGTTAGCTGAAGAACTGCAGACGGATTTATTAGGACAACTGCCGCTCGGACAACCAGATTGGAACGATGATGATTTCGCTCCTTCAGTATATGGAGAAGATCATCCGATCGGAAAAGTGTATATGGATATTGCAAGGAAAATCATTGCGAAATTGCGATGAGGGGCGATTGAGCCCCTCATGCTGTTTGCTCTTCGCTTGACTCTTCCTCATCAGTTTTTTTCTTCTCCCCTTGCATCTCCTCCGCAGCTTTGATGAGGATGTCTTCAATTTTTGCTTTAAATAACGGGCTGCTAAAAGTTTCTGTAATCACTTTTTGCAAGTGAGCGCGAAAATCTTTGTTTTTCATTTCCGTTTGTATCAGTTTTTTTATCTCTGGATTTTGCATAATGTCTACAATCATTGCTTGATATTCAGGATCTTTCATGAGCGCTTTCAACAATTTTTCATGTTCTTCTTGCATGCTTTTTGCAAAATTTTGAGCAAACTTTGGATCCTCAAATGCTTTTTTCCAAAATGTCTTTCCTTTGTCTGAAGTTAACGTTTCTTCAATTGTTTTTTTTACTATTTGTTGATCCATAACAAGCTGTTGTTTGACTTTTTCATCACTCATCACTTCTTGAATTGCTTTTTTTCCTTCGTCTGTTTTTAAAATATCAACGACCATTTTTTTCGTTTGGTCGTAATCGGGTTGCGCAGGAATTTTTTCTTGCTGGGCACACCCTGCCAGTGTTAATACATAACTAAATACGAGGAGCAGAAATGTTCGTTTCATTACCAAAGGCTCCTTTCAACAAGTTTCCTTACTGTTAATATTCAATATTCTTTGCAAAAATATTCGCTAGCATTTTTCTTATTTCGTTGATAGAATTTTGAAAGGGATATTGAGAAGTGGGGGTTGCATAAGTGAACAGTCGAAAGTGGGTTCAATTATTTTTTTCTACGTTGTTTGTCGGCGGAATAAGCACGGGGATTGTTGGCTTTGTTGTGAAATGGAATGAATACGCACATCTTTTCACATCGTTTGAGATAAAAGAAATTTTATCTGTTCTCGTTTGGCTTATTGGTGTAGGTTTCATTTTTAGCGTCATTAGTCAAATGGGTTTTTTTGCATACTTAACGATTCATCGTTTTGGACTTGGAATTTTCCGATCTGTCGGACTATGGAATGCGGTACAAATTGTTCTCATTGCTTTTGTTTTATTTGATCTTGTTTATTTTCGCTACCAACTGTTTGCGAAAGAAGGCGAATCGATCGTCAGCTATGTACTCGTTGCTTTATTGATTTTTTTGTTTGGACTCGTTGTAGCCTATGTAAAAATGCGTGAGACAAATAAAGAAGCGTTTGTTCCTGCGTTATTTTTTATGGTTGTTGTAACGGTGATTGAGTGGTTTCCGGTATTGCGGATCAACGAAGAAAATTGGTTGTATTTAATGTTGTTTCCGTTATTGATTTGTAATGCTTATCAGTTGCTTACATTGCATCGACTTTTGCGGAAATAAAATGAGGCTTGCTGCCTCATTTTATTTCTTTACTTTTTATATGAGCGTTATTGACAAGATCGGATATGGTCACACTTTTATATCCTTCTTTTTTCATCCAAACGATAATTTGCTCTAATGCATGAGCGGTTTGCTTCGCTGAGTCTGATGCATGAAGTAACACAACATCCCCGCCTTTTGCGTTTTTTGTCACATTTTCAACAATGACATTTACGCCAGGATTAAGCCAGTCTTTTGAATCAACACTCCAATGAACAACAGTATGACCAAAAGAATGAACAACTTTCAAAACGTTTTTATTAAAATTTCCTGTCGGCACGCGTAGGAAAGGGGTATGTTTAATGCCTAACGTATCAAACACTTTTTTAGCTTGAGCTAAGTCACGAATAATTTTCCCTCTCTCTAGTTCAGTATAGTTTTTGTACT
>NZ_JBBOPX010000001.1:160000-202500 GCF_038003845.1 Anoxybacillus sp. FSL W8-0382
CCAATGACTTATGCTCGGGAGTCAGACTACGAGTGATAAGATCCGTGGTCAAGAGGGAAACAGCCCAGATCACCAGCTAAGGTCCCAAAGTGTACGTTAAGTGGAAAAGGATGTGGAGTTGCTTAGACAACCAGGATGTTGGCTTAGAAGCAGCCACCATTTAAAGAGTGCGTAATAGCTCACTGGTCGAGTGACTCTGCGCCGAAAATGTACCGGGGCTAAACGTACCACCGAAGCTGTGGGACGACTTACGTCGTCGGTAGGGGAGCGTTCTAAGGGCGTCGAAGCTAGACCGGAAGGACTAGTGGAGCGCTTAGAAGTGAGAATGCCGGTGTGAGTAGCGAAAACAGAGGTGAGAATCCTCTGCACCGAAAGCCTAAGGTTTCCTGAGGAAGGCTCGTCCGCTCAGGGTTAGTCGGGACCTAAGCCGAGGCCGAAAGGCGTAGGCGATGGACAACAGGTTGATATTCCTGTACCACCTCCTCACCGTTTGAGCAATGGGGGGACGCAGGAGGATAGGGTCAGCGCGCGACTGGTTGTGCGCGTCCAAGCAGTTAGGCGCCTCAAGTAGGCAAATCCGCTTGAGTAGGCTGAGCTGTGATGGCGAGGGAAATAAAGTACCGAAGTGCCTGATTCCACACTGCCAAGAAAAGCCTCTAGCGAGGTGAGAGGTGCCCGTACCGCAAACCGACACAGGTAGGCGAGGAGAGAATCCTAAGGTGCGCGGGAGAACTCTCGTTAAGGAACTCGGCAAAATGACCCCGTAACTTCGGGAGAAGGGGTGCTCCCTCGGGTGAATAGCCCAGGGGAGCCGCAGTGAAAAGGCCCAAGCGACTGTTTATCAAAAACACAGGTCTCTGCGAAGCCGTAAGGCGAAGTATAGGGGCTGACACCTGCCCGGTGCTGGAAGGTTAAGGGGAGCGCTTAGCGCAAGCGAAGGTGCGAACCGAAGCCCCAGTAAACGGCGGCCGTAACTATAACGGTCCTAAGGTAGCGAAATTCCTTGTCGGGTAAGTTCCGACCCGCACGAAAGGTGTAACGACTTGGGCACTGTCTCAACGAGAGACCCGGTGAAATCATAGTACCTGTGAAGATGCAGGTTACCCGCGACAGGACGGAAAGACCCCGTGGAGCTTTACTGCAGCCTGATATTGAATGTTGGTGCGACATGTACAGCATAGGTGGGAGACTGAGAAGCCTGGACGCCAGTCTAGGTGGAGTCGCCGTTGGGATACCACCCTTGTCGTACTGAGATTCTAACCCGCACCCCTGATCGGGGTGGGAGACAGTGTCAGGTGGGCAGTTTGACTGGGGCGGTCGCCTCCCAAAGCGTAACGGAGGCGCCCAAAGGTTCCCTCAGAATGGTTGGAAATCATTCGAAGAGTGTAAAGGCAGAAGGGAGCTTGACTGCGAGACCTACAAGTCGAGCAGGGACGAAAGTCGGGCTTAGTGATCCGGTGGTTCCGAATGGAAGGGCCATCGCTCAACGGATAAAAGCTACCCCGGGGATAACAGGCTTATCTCCCCCAAGAGTCCACATCGACGGGGAGGTTTGGCACCTCGATGTCGGCTCATCGCATCCTGGGGCTGTAGTCGGTCCCAAGGGTTGGGCTGTTCGCCCATTAAAGCGGTACGCGAGCTGGGTTCAGAACGTCGTGAGACAGTTCGGTCCCTATCCGTCGCGGGCGTAGGAAATTTGAGAGGAGCTGTCCTTAGTACGAGAGGACCGGGATGGACGCACCGCTGGTGTACCAGTTGTTCCGCCAGGAGCACAGCTGGGTAGCTATGTGCGGAAGGGATAAGCGCTGAAAGCATCTAAGCGTGAAGCCCCCCTCAAGATGAGATTTCCCATCGCGTCAAGCGAGTAAGATCCCTTGAAGATGACAAGGTAGATAGGTCCGAGGTGGAAGCGTGGCGACACGTGCAGCTGACGGATACTAATCGATCGAGGACTTAACTAAACACACAAGAAAAGCGTAGGCGACTACACAAAACCTGTTATCTAGTTTTGAAGGAATAAAAAATGCTTGACAACAAAAAATATTCCTTTATAATAACATTTGTCTAAAGCATGTTTGCTCGGTGACGATGGCGGAGAGGTCACACCCGTTCCCATCCCGAACACGGAAGTTAAGCTCTCCAGCGCCGATGGTAGTTGGCGGGACACCGCCTGCGAGAGTAGGACGTTGCCGGGCAAGATAATGCATAAATCACTTTTACGATTATTCCGCAGTAGCTCAGTGGTAGAGCACTCGGCTGTTAACCGAGCGGTCGTAGGTTCGAATCCTACCTGCGGAGCCAGTGCTTCCATAGCTCAGTTGGTAGAGCACTTCCATGGTAAGGAAGAGGTCACCGGTTCAAGCCCGGTTGGAAGCTTGTGTGTCGTATGTTGGCCCGTTGGTCAAGTGGTTAAGACACCGCCCTTTCACGGCGGTAACACGGGTTCGAATCCCGTACGGGTCATCCCTTTTACGGAGGATTAGCTCAGCTGGGAGAGCACTTGCCTTACAAGCAAGGGGTCGGCGGTTCGATCCCGTCATCCTCCACCATACGTTTTGATAAATGTGTAGGAAATTGGGTAGCATAATGTAGTCTAGGGAAAATGACTGCCGGCTTAGCTCAATTGGTAGAGCAACTGACTTGTAATCAGTAGGTTGCGGGTTCAAGTCCTGCAGCCGGCACCATCCGCGGAGGGGTAGCGAAGTGGCTAAACGCGGCGGACTGTAAATCCGCTCCCTTTGGGTTCGGCGGTTCGAATCCGTCCCCCTCCACCATTTGTTTTCACACAATGATTACATACATTTTTGTCATATCGATGTCGGATTATTTCGCGAATTTCCTTCAGAAATTCTCAAAATAATCCTGCGGTGTTAATTCATGAAGTAAATTCTGAGAAGTTAACTCATGAAGTTATATCGATGGGCTATAGCCAAGCGGTAAGGCAACGGACTTTGACTCCGTGATGCGCTGGTTCGAATCCAGCTAGCCCAGCCATTTGTATAATGAGCCATTAGCTCAGTAGGTAGAGCATCTGACTTTTAATCAGAGGGTCGGAGGTTCGAGTCCTCCATGGCTCACTGTTTGCGGAAGTAGTTCAGTGGTAGAACACCACCTTGCCAAGGTGGGGGTCGCGGGTTCGAGTCCCGTCTTCCGCTCCATGGGGCCTTAGCTCAGCTGGGAGAGCGCCTGCTTTGCACGCAGGAGGTCATCGGTTCGATCCCGATAGGCTCCATACTAAAACCTTAGGTATTACCTAAGGTTTTTTCTGTTTGTTATAGAATAAATATTCAAAAAGTTGTCGAGTTGAGCCAACTGTTTCTCCTCATGTACAATAAACATCAGATACAACAAGGGGAGGAGATCGAGATGGACATTTCGATTATTGGAGTGCCAATGGACTTAGGACAAACACGCCGTGGTGTTGATATGGGGCCAAGTGCCATTCGCTACGCTGGCGTAGTAGAGCGTTTAGAAAACTTAAATCATGATATTGAGGATTTAGGTGATATTCAAATTGGTCGCGCTGAGCGCGTTCAAGATGTGACAAATCCAAAATTACGAAACTTGAAAGCGGTTGCTGAGGCGAATGAAAAACTAGCCGCTACGGTGGATGAAGTTGTGGCCAAAGGTCGTTTCCCACTAGTGCTTGGTGGGGATCACAGCATTGCGATTGGGACACTTGCAGGAGTGGCTAGACATTATAAAAGTTTAGGCGTCATTTGGTACGATGCGCACGGAGATTTAAACACGGAGGAAACGTCTCCCTCGGGAAATATTCACGGTATGTCGCTTGCTGCAAGTTTAGGACTTGGTCATCCAGCTTTAACGATGATTGGTGGATATAGTCCAAAAGTGAAACCAGAAAATATTGTGATCATCGGTGCTCGTGCACTTGATGAAGGCGAAAAACAATTAATTAAAGAAAAAGGAATCAAAATATATACAATGCATGAGGTTGATCGTCTCGGTATGACAAAAGTAATGGAAGAGACGATTGCGTATTTAAAAGAACGAACAGACGGTGTACATTTGTCTCTTGACTTAGATGGGCTTGACCCACATGATGCACCTGGAGTTGGAACGCCGGTGATCGGTGGGCTCTCTTACCGTGAAAGTCATTTAGCGATGGAAATGCTAGCTGAAGCGCAAATCATCACTTCAGCTGAATTTGTTGAAGTGAATCCGATTTTAGATGAGCGCAATAAAACAGCTGCAACTGCTGTCGCTTTAATGGGATCGCTGTTCGGTGAGAAGCTTGTATGAGAGGTGGCATCATGCCACCTCTTCATTTTTTTAAAGTATGAACGTATGAGTAAAATGTTTGTGGGAGAAAAAAAGACAGGTTCCTGATTTGGTATAATAAGGAACCTGTCAGATATGTAAGATGAACGTATGAGTAAAATGTTTGTGGGAGAAAAAAAGACAGGTTCCTGATTTGGTATAATAAGGAACCTGTCAGATATGTAAGCAAAATAGATGAAAAACGGGCTCTCCTCCTGGTAAGGTAGTAAGTGCGAAAAAAATACAACCAAAGAAAGGAGTGGAGCCCATGCAGGATTATATCACAAACGGCTTGACATTAAAAGAGATCGAACAGTCTTTATTTAGACATATGCAAAAACAATATGGTCATCTCCTTCAACAGGTGTTGGAGGAGATCGACCGCACATTGGCAGAACAGCGGGACAAGAAACGATATGCGCTCAAAGATAAGCGGACGATCCGACTCCAAACGCTATTTGGAGAGGTGGAAGTGAAGCGAAACTACTACTTTGACCGTGAAAAAAAGGTGTATACGTCTTTACTCGATGTCTTTCTTCAGTTCGATGGGGCGCATGGAGTGAGTCCGCTATTAGAGGAGACAGCGATTCATCTCGCCGTGACGGGTTCTTCGTATCGACAGGCTGCGCAGTCGCTTGAAAAGCTGGTGGGGTATGCATGTATGAGTCACGAAACGATTCGCCAGTCCATCATCGAGGCAGAGGTGGAAGGGCACCGTGCGATGGAGAAAAAAGGGCGCGTGTTTTTTATCGAAGCAGACGGGTTGTACGTGAAACGTCAACGAAGCCGCATCAAAGGAAAAGAAGAAAAGATCATCACGATTCACCAAGGATGGGAGAAAAACGGGAAACGCGTATCCTTAGTGAATCGACGGTATATGGTTCATCAAACGAATGAACCGATTTGGGAAGCTGTAGAGAATTTTCTGATGAAGGAATACAGCTATGATCCGTTTGAGGATTGGGTGGTCATCAATGGAGATGGAGCCCCATGGATTACAGCGTGTCGAGAATATTTCGGGGACAGGGGGTACTTTCAGCTTGATCGGTTCCATGTGGCAAGAGAGATTCGTCAATTGTTCCGAGGTCATGCGAGATATCGGGTGATTCGAAAGAAGTTAGCATCATGGGATGAAGAAGGTGTGTTACGAGAACTCACAAGTGCCATCGGTACGTTAGAACATGAGGAGAAGGAAAAGCAACTCGAGGCGCTTGTTCGTCGAATCGAGGAGATGCCAGGATGTTTGCGTGACTATCGCGTATGGTTGAAGGAAAAAGGGATTGACACGACAAACATGAGGGCGATGGGGAGTGCGGAAGCAACGATGCATGTGTTTGCGAAACGAAGTAAAAACGGTCGAAGTTGGAGGGATGCAGGGATTGAAGCGATGTTGCGAGCGATCGTCGCGATAAAAGATACGTTACTCATTCGGACACGCGATGGAGTGATGTATGGCGTGGAAGAACGAGAAGAAACGAAACGAGAAACGATCGTGAAAAAGGCACTGAAGCGCGTGCAAACGCAAATGACAGAAGTGGTACGAGATAACATCCCATACCTTCGCCAATCTTCAGGGACACCGATTTACGAGGCATTGCAAGCATTGAAAGGTTTTTAAAACGAGAGAAAACGCACATACCTACAGGATGAGAGTAAGTAAAAGCGCTTACATATAACGATTTTATAAAACCATATATAACCAAAAAAATCGGTCGAGAAAAAAATCTCCCACAAAGTCTTGACTCAAACAGTATGAACATATTCGTTGCGATTTGTGGAACTTTGCTTTATGTTATTCGTATAAAATAGTAGCCCCCATGTGGAGGTAAATATTACATGGACATGTTTATTAGGCAACGTATTAAAGCAGTTAAAAAAGGAGATCAAAGTGCTTTTGCTGATATTGTTGAAATGTACAAAGATAAAATTTATCAACTATGCTATCGCATGTTAGGAAATCGTCATGAGGCGGAGGATGCGGCACAAGAAGCGTTTATTCGGGCGTATGTCAACATCCATACGTACGATCCAACTATGAAATTTTCTTCTTGGTTGTATCGCATTGCAACGAATTTATCGATCGATCGCATGCGTAAAAAAAAGCCTGATGTTTATTTAGATGCGGAAGTGTCAGGAACAGATGGGCTAACGATGTACTCTCAGCTTGCAGATAAGGGAACTTCTCCGGAAGATGCTTTAGAAAGCTTAGAGTTACAGAAAATGGTTCAAGAAGCGATTTTAAAATTGCCCGAAAAATATCGCACAGTCATCGTTTTAAAATATATTGACGAACTATCGTTACAAGAAATTAGTGACATTTTAAACTTACCGATTGGCACAGTAAAAACGCGCATTCATCGTGGTCGTGAAGCATTGCGTAAACATTTAGGCCATTTATGATAAAAGGAGTGAGACAGATGCCATGCTCTAAACAAATTGTTCAATGGATGCATGACTACTTAGATGGGGATATTCCAAAAGAGGAAGAACGACAATTGCGTAGCCATATTCAACAATGTGAAGCATGTCGCGAACATTTTTATGCATTGGAAAAAACAGTGGCGTTTGTCGAAAACGTTTCTCACTTCACCCCTTCAGACGATTTTATCAAAAAAGTGATGTACAACTTACCTCGTGAAAAACGACGTGTACGTTGGAAACGGTGGTTTACTCATCATCCGTTTTTAACGGCTGCATCACTATTTCTCCTATTAAGCACAAGTGGCTTGTGGGCCGTTTGGCAAGAAGACAATGAATTTTCGTTTTCTAAGCAAGAACATTTAATTGTTCAAAATCATACTATCATTGTGCCGAGAGGAAAAGTCGTGGAAGGTGATATTGTTGTCCGAAATGGTGATATTCAAATTGAAGGAGAAGTGCGTGGCAACGTTACTGTTATTAACGGTCATAAATATTTAGCTTCTGCTGGTGAAGTAACCGGACAAATTGAAGAAGTTAATGAAGTATTTGATTGGATTTGGTATAATGTAAAAAGAGTCGGTTACAATATCGCCAAAACATTAACGAAATAGCCATCCATATTGATGGCTTTTTTACATGTGAGAGCAATTAGAATGAGTGAAGGAAGTGTAAGAATGCCATTTGGAGAGCTCCCAACATTTGTGAATTACCTCATTAAGTTTGTAGACATTCTTGTCGTTTGGTTTGTCATTTATAAGCTTATTATGGTTGTACGCGGTACGAAAGCGGTGCAACTGCTAAAAGGGATTATTGTCATTATCCTTGTTCGCATTGTAAGTAGCTTTATTGGATTAAGCACATTGCAATGGTTGATGGATCAGGCGATTACATGGGGTTTTTTAGCTATCATCATTATTTTCCAGCCTGAGTTACGTCGAGCACTTGAACAGCTAGGGAGGGGAAAACTGTTTTCTCGGAGCACGACGCCTGAAGAGGAAGAGCAAACGCACATCATTGAAGCGATTGTGAAAGCGACAGAGTATATGGCAAAACGACGAATCGGGGCGTTAATTTCTATTGAACGAGAAACAGGAATGGGCGATTATATTGAAACCGGCATCCCATTACACGCACACGTTTCATCAGAATTGCTCATTAACATTTTTATTCCAAATACGCCACTTCACGATGGAGCTGTTATTGTTCAAAGAAATCAAATCGCTGCGGCATCTTGTTATTTGCCGCTGTCGGAAAGCCCGTTTATTTCTAAAGAACTTGGCACAAGGCATCGCGCTGCGTTAGGTATTAGTGAAGTGACAGACAGCATTACCGTCGTTGTGTCTGAGGAAACGGGAGCGGTTTCTGTCACGAAAAATGGGGAGCTTTACCGCGACTTAAAGTTAGATGTATTGCGAGAATTGCTGACGAAAGAGCTCGTTCAACCGAAGACAACTTCTTCATCTCGTTGGCAGTGGAGGGCGAAAAAAAGTGGATAAATGGATGAATAGCCCATGGTTTATACGCATTTTTTCTTTGTTGCTAGCGCTTATGATTTACGTTTCGGTGAATATTGAAACACAATCAAACAGCACGTCAAGAAATACGGTCGGTCAAACCGATGTCGAAACAGTGACGGACGTTCCCGTCGTCGCATATTACGATCAAGAAAACCTTGTTGTTTCTGGTATCCCACAATCGGTGAACGTCATGCTTGAGGGGCCGAAAAGCATCGTTACGCCAACGAAGCTGCAACGAGATTTTGAAGTATATGTTGATTTATCTAAACTGCCAATTGGTAAGCATACAGTTCCTTTGAAATACCGAAATATTTCTGAAAAGTTACGCGTTACTATTGATCCAGCGACAATTACTGTGACGATTGATGAGCGTGTGTCAAAAGATTTTTCTGTGGAAGTCGATTTTATTAATAAATCACAAATTGCAGACGGTTATTCACCGGAACAACCAATTGTGAAGCCAAATATTGTGAAAGTGACAGGGGCAAAAACGCTAATTGACAAAGTTGCGTTAGTAAAGGCACGTGTTGACTTAAAAGGAGTCGAAGAAACGATTGAGCGAGAGTCGAAAGTGACGGTGTATGACAAAGAAGGAAATGTGTTGCCTCTTGATGTGGAACCGTCTATTGTTGATATTACTGTGCCAATTAAAAGTCCAAGCAAAACAGTTCCATTAAAAATTGATCGAAAAGGAACGCTACGGGAAGGATTAAGCATTAGTAAAATGGAAGTGATTCCGAGCGAAGTTACAATTTTTGGACAAAAAGCAAAAATTGACGACATCGAATTTATTAGCGGCATTGAAGTCGATTTAAGCGATATTACAGGCAATACAACTTTACAAGTTGATGTGCCTGTACCAAAAGGAGTAAAAGCTGTAGATCCAGCAAAAGTTACAATTTTAATTGAAGTGGAGCAAGAAAAAGAGAGAACGTTTGGTCAAGTTCCAATTGAAGTGATTGGACTAAACGATGCATACAAGGCAGAATTTATCGATCCTGCCGATGGAAATATTGCGCTAACTGCTTTAGGAGCTCAAAGTGTACTGAATGCTATTCAGTTGAAAGATATTGAGGTATACTTAAACGTTAGTGAATTAGGTATTGGAGAACATGACGTACCAATTGAAGTCAATGGTCCTCAAAACGTTCGCTGGAGACTACCACAAAAAGAAGCAACGATTCGCATTACAAGAAACGAGTAATAATAGAAGGAGCGATAGCATGGGTAAGTATTTCGGAACAGACGGTGTTCGAGGGATTGCCAATAGCGAATTAACGCCAGAATTAGCTTTTAAAATTGGTCGTTTTGGTGGATATGTATTAACGAAAGATAAAGAACGTCCGAAAGTATTAATCGGACGCGATACACGCATTTCTGGTCATATGCTCGAAGGAGCGCTTGTTGCTGGATTGCTCTCCATCGGGGCAGAAGTGATGCGTCTAGGTGTCATTTCAACGCCGGGTGTAGCATATTTAACGAAAGTGCTAGGGGCGCAGGCGGGAGTGATGATCTCCGCCTCGCATAATCCTGTCCAAGACAACGGCATTAAATTTTTCGGACCGGATGGTTTTAAACTGTCCGACGAACAAGAACAGGAAATTGAAGCGCTTCTTGATAGCGAAGAAGATACATTACCTCGTCCAACAGGAAAAGATTTAGGACAAGTAAATGACTATTTTGAAGGTGGACAAAAGTATTTACAATACTTAAAACAGACAGTGGATGAAGATTTCTCAGGAATTCACGTTGCCCTTGATTGTGCCCACGGTGCGACATCGTCGTTGGCGACGCATTTATTTGCCGATTTGGATGCTGATGTGTCTACGATGGGGGCATCGCCGAATGGATTAAACATTAACGAAGGGGTTGGCTCTACTCATCCAGAGGCGCTAGCAGCGTTTGTGAAGGAAAAGGGAGCCGATGTTGGCTTAGCGTTTGATGGAGATGGCGACCGATTAATTGCAGTTGATGAAAATGGCCAAATCGTTGATGGGGATCAAATTATGTACATTTGCGCGAAATATTTAAATGAACAAGGGCGCTTAAAACATCAAACGGTCGTCTCGACAGTGATGAGCAACCTCGGTTTTTATAAAGCGCTCGAGGCGCAAGGAATAAAAAGTGTGCAAACAGCTGTAGGGGACCGTTATGTCGTCGAAGAAATGAAAAAGAACGGTTACAATTTAGGTGGAGAACAATCTGGGCATATTATTTTCCTTGATTACAACACGACAGGCGATGGCCTGTTGACAGCGTTACAGCTTGTCAATATTATGAAAGCGACGAAAAAACCGCTTTCTGAGCTAGCGGGGGAAATGAAAAAATATCCACAAAAATTAGTGAATGTAAAAGTGACAGATAAACAGGAAGCAATCGCAAACGAAGAAGTGCAACGTGTCATTCGCGAAGTGGAAGAAGAGATGGCTGGAAACGGCCGCATTCTCGTTCGCCCATCAGGGACGGAGCCGCTCGTTCGTGTGATGGCAGAGGCGCCGACAAATGAACTTTGCGATCAATACGTCGAGCGCATTGCGTCCGTTATTCGTGAGCGTTTTGGCGCACAATAATGGTTTCGGTAGACAATATGCATAAATGGAACGGTTTATTCCATTTATGCATATTTTGTTTATACAGGGGTAAGCGATACACATTGACGGTTGCCTCTTTGTTGTTGTAAACTATTGTTGTTTGACATCTTACATGAAAGGAGGATAGACGGAAACGATCGTATAAAAGCGCCTGGACTAAGCTTGGACGGAAAAAAGCTTAGTTGACGAGGAGGAGGTTTATCGAGTGTTCGGCGGATGCCTCCCGGCTGATGCGATGACAGCCGCAAGTTCTTTCTTAAAACAAAGAGGCGACTCTTTGCACAAAGGAAAGAGCGTTCATCGCAAGCAAGTCAATTATTTAAGGGGCAAGAGCCCCTTCTTGCCCCTAACATTAGGGAGGATTTTTTTATGTGCGGAATCGTTGGTTATATTGGTGAACAACCATCAAAAGAAATTTTATTGTACGGATTAGAAAAATTAGAATACCGTGGCTATGACTCGGCAGGGATTGCGTTATTAAATGAAAAAGGTATACATGTATTTAAGGAAAAAGGACGGATTGCCGATTTGCGTGCCGCCGTTGCAGAAGATGTAGATGCACCGCTTGGCATCGGTCATACGCGTTGGGCGACACATGGCGTGCCAAACCGCGTGAATGCTCATCCACATCAAAGTGCATCTGGCCGCTTCACGCTTGTGCATAACGGCGTGATCGAAAACTACGAATTGTTAAAACGCGATTATTTAGCACATGTGACGTTTAAAAGTGACACAGATACAGAAGTTATTGTTCAGTTAATCGAAACGTTTGTAAATGACGGATTGTCGGTGGAAGAAGCGTTCCGTAAGACGCTTTCGTTATTGAAAGGCTCGTATGCGATCGCTTTAATTGATGCAGAAAATGATGGCATCATTTACGCGGCGAAAAACAAAAGCCCGCTTTTGGCTGGATTAGGTGAAGGATTTAACGTCGTCGCAAGCGATGCGCTCGCGATGTTGCAAGTAACAAACCGATACGTCGAGTTAATGGATAAAGAAATCGTCATTGTGACAAAAGAACATGTGACAATTAAAAAGTTAAATGGTGAAGTAGTGGAACGCGCGCCATATGTAGCGGAATTAGATGCAAGCGACATTGAAAAAGGAACGTATCCTTACTACATGTTGAAAGAAATTGACGAACAGCCGCTTGTCATTCGCCGTTTAATTGAAAAATATCGCAACGAACAAGGTGAACTAGCGATTGATGAAGACATTGTGCAAGCGATTAATGAAGCGGATCGCTTATATATCGTCGCATGCGGCACGAGCTATCATGCTGGTTTAGTCGGCAAACAATTGATCGAAAACTGGGCGAAAATCCCTGTTGAAGTGCACATTGCAAGCGAATTTTCATACAATATGCCGCTTTTATCGGAAAAACCGCTCTTTATTTATATTTCACAAAGCGGGGAGACGGCAGATAGCCGCGCGGTGCTCGTGCGCACGAAAGAGCTTGGTCATAAATCATTAACGATTACGAACGTGCCAGGTTCGACATTATCGCGCGAAGCAGATTATACGCTTCTTCTTCATGCTGGGCCAGAAATCGCTGTTGCATCAACGAAGGCATATACAGCACAAATTGCAGTACTTGCGATGCTGGCTGCGGTGGCTGCAAAAGCAAAAGGCATCGAATTGAATGTTGACGTAACAAAAGAACTTGGCATTGTAGCGAATGCGATGGAGACACTTTGCGACGCAAAACATGAAATAGAAAACATCGCACGCGAATATTTAGCGACAACACGCAACTGCTTCTTTATCGGTCGCGCGGTCGACTATTATGTTGTATTAGAAGGCGCGCTAAAGCTGAAAGAAATTTCTTATATTCAGGCAGAAGGTTTTGCGGGCGGGGAATTGAAGCACGGTACGATCGCTTTAATTGAAAACGGCACACCAGTCATTGCCCTAGCGACACAAGAACATGTGAACTTAAGCATTCGCGGAAACGTAAAAGAAGTTGTCGCGCGCGGTGCAAATCCGTGCATCATCTCGATGAAAGGATTAGACATGGAGGACGACCGTTTCGTCATTCCAGCCGTTCATCCGATGCTCACACCGCTTGCGTCTGTCGTGCCATTGCAGCTCATTGCTTACTATGCGGCACTACATCGCGGTTGCGATGTCGACAAACCACGCAACTTAGCGAAGTCTGTAACGGTGGAATAAAGCTTAAAAAACACACGTCATGGTTGTTGAATGACAAAAAAGTCGGGAACCGGACAAAAAAGTTGGGTACCGAACAAAAAAGTCGGGAACTGAAAGCCTGTTGGTGAATCCAGCTGTCCGTGAAAAATAAAGTCGTATATAAACAAAATGCTGGCGTTAGTCACCAGCATTTTTTATTTCGAATAGAAGGAAACATGCGGATAAAGGTTAAATGAATAAAAGGTTATTTAAATTCTATTTTTTAGAAACAAAGAGCGATTTTATATTAAAATAAGTTGTGGGGTGATTTAAATGAATGAGAAGTTATCGCTAAGTTCAGAAAATGTGATACAAAACAGAATTAATGAATTGGGAAGAATCTTCCCTGAAGTGGTAAAAGAAGGGGAGGTTGACATTGAAAAGTTAAAGCAGTTCCTCGGCATAGAAAATACAACGTTAAAAGAAAAATATGAATTTACCTGGGCAGGAAAAAGTAATGCGATAAAAGCTATCCAAACACCTAGTATTGGAACCTTAATCCCTTCTGTTGAAGAATCAGTTAATTTCGATTCAACAGGAAATCTTTTTATTGATGGCGATAATTTGGAAGTGTTGAAATTGTTACAGAAAAGCTACTATGGGAAAATAAAAATGATATATATTGATCCTCCTTATAATACAGCGAACGATTTTATTTATCCTGACAATTATAGAGAGGGTTTACAAGATTATTTAAGATATACAGGGCAAATTAATGATGAAGGAAATGTTATTAGCTCAAATACGGAAACAAGAGGTCGTTTCGGTACCGTCAAGAATTTTGTGTAATGTAAAATAGATAGGGTATCTCTGAAATAGATTTAGAATAGAGGGGAGACTGGTTTCCTCCACACAAGAGACTGAATATTCAGTCTCTTGTGTGGAAAGGGAGAATCCCCTTATTTTGTTTATTTACAATATTTGGTTAATTGTAACGTTCTTCAAACATTCGTTGAAGGGCTTCATGCGCTTCGGCAAATCCTCGCAACTTTCGCCCTGCCCATTTCTCATTAAAATCTTGAATGGTCAAATACACGATTTTTTCAGCGGCTTCTAAACTATTCAAACTGTTCATCGGTTTTAGGCGTTTCCGAATTTCCTTGATCGTTCGTTCGATGGCATTGGTCGTATAAATCACACTTCGAATACTGCTTGGATAATCCATAAATGTAAGGAGAACATCCAACTCATTGGCCCAAGATTGAACTTCTCTCGGATACTTGCTTGACCATTTCGACTCAAACTGTTGAAACATTTGTAACGCCATCTCCTTATTCGGCGCGCGATAAATCAGTTTGAGATCCTCTGCCACTTCAAATTGATCTTTTTTTCGAACACGGCTGAGGGTGTTACGGACTTTGTGAACGACACAACGCTGCACATCGGCTTTCGGATAAACCGCCTTAAAGGCTTCCTCCAACCCCGGTAGTCCATCGAATACGCCCAGAAGCACTTCCTTGACGCCTCTTTGATAGAGGTGTTGAAGGATTTCCTGCCATACATAGGCGCTTTCTTGTCCTCCCACAAAGAAATCAAGAATTTCGCGATATCCTTCTTCGTTCACCCCTAACACCACATAAATGACTTCTTTCTCCACGGTTTCGCGACGAAGTTTTACGTATAAACCATCCAAATATAAAACCGAATAACGCTGATGTAGAGGACGATTGTGCCATTTCTCGATGTCTTCCTTCACTACATCGGTAATACGACTGATTGTCGTTGGAGAATAGGCATTTCCTAAAATTCGTTCGATAAACTTGCCAATTTCCCTCGTACTCATGCCACTTTGATACATTTTGATGACGGCTTCCTCGAGCCAACCAGTATGACGTTGGTAAGGGGCAAACAGCTGCGTTTGAAATTCCCCATTTCGATCCCTTGGGACCAAAAGGCCTTCAATTCGGCCATATTGCGTATCTAGATTTCGTTGATAGTAGCCGTTTCTCATATTCGATGTTCCGGCCTGTTCGATTTCGAGGAAATGTTTGATTTCTTCCCGCATGATCAGTTCTAATTTTTCCTTTACAAACTGACGAATGACACTTTCCAGTTGATTTGCCCAGTCGACATTCGGTATACTTTTGGACATAGGTAGGGTTCTCCTTTCTCTGGAATATTTGGGTTCAATCAGAGAATACCCTACCTTTTTTCTTTTGGTCTAGCAAAATGCTTTACACAAAATTTTATACATCATCAATAGTATTACTGGTGAGTTTCCCGTTAGCTATTGCAAGTGTCTCAATCGCCGCTATTCCAATTAAGTTTAATAATTTATCTACAATTATGAATATATTAGTTTATCCTCTTTTTTTCTCTCATTAAATAGCAGAAGTAGTAATCTATTAAACTATGTAAATCCGTATTATATCATTCATGAAATTACGGAAATAGTCATTAATCTGCTAATGGGCATAGATTATACGTATAATTTTTATCTGTTACTTTTATCGATTCTTCTATACCTTGTAGTTGGACTTTTTATTATTAAACGATTTAATCTTTTATCGTTAACATCTCGTTAGGGGGAAAATTAATTGCATGTTTTTAACTTGAAATATAAGTATAAAAAAGCAAAAGATTATGTGTTGAATGGTGTTACTTTCACGTTAAATACTAAAAAGCTTAATGTTATCGTTGGACTTAATGGTGCTGGAAAAACAACTTTATTTGATTGTTTAACTGGGAACTTAACTCCGGAAACAGGCGAAATATCACTACCTGATAAAAAGGAAATGCTTTATCTAACTCAAAATATATTTTTCTCACCCGAAATTAAAGGAAAAGACTTTGCAAAGTTTGTAGCTAGATTATCTGGAAAAAAAGGAAGTAACCAAATTGATGACTACTTGGACTTTTTGGATAGTAGGGAAAGAGAATTAATGGCACACCTGTGGTCTATGAAAATTGGTAAGATGTCTGTTGGTGAAAGAAAGTGGCTTTTCATAACCCTTCTCAGTAGTATTGAGAGAAAATTATATATCTTTGATGAACCGACAAGTGGTGTTGACCCTTCATCAAGATTAAAAATTATGAATAAATTTAAGAAATTAATTGAAAATCAGCGTATCTGCATAATCTCTACACATCAACTTCAAGACTTATCTTATATTGACTCGCATTTAATTTTTCTACACAAAGGTAAGGTCCTTTATGAAGGCGATTTTCAAGACTGGTTAAAATTATTTAACACAATTAACCCTGATGAGGCATTCGCAAGAATGATCGAACAGGGATAAATTTCACCATCCTTTCATTAGCCCTCTAATGAATTTAGACACTCGATAAGGTTGTTGTTTTTTATAATCATAGTGATCAATGAAGGGGGGGCTTTTGATATATGAAACGGAGAAAACATTCCCATGAATTTTATTAACTACGAGTGGTGAAATAAGCATTAGAAGTTGTGAATAAAACACTTGTGGCTAGATGATATGAAATTAGTTGTTTAGTGCAAAATGAAAGTACAGAGTTCTGCAACAAAAAAGTGCAGAGCTTCATGGCATAAAAAAAGGCTTGCCAGCTCCTAAAATTCCCTCTACTGTTAAGGTTGTGAAGAACAAAACAGTGGAGGTAAAGAATTGGTAGTACTGGGTTAGCCACAATAACACGAGCTTATAATGGATGGTATTTTATAACTCCGCCTTACACTGTTAAAAAAGATTGGGTCTCTATTCTTAGAAAAACAGAAACATATACTTTGCCGGCTGAAGCTAGATATCATCTAACCCTTAATAGCATTTGGGGTGGAGAATGGACTATTTATTTATATGCTCGTGTGAAGGATCAAACATTGTATACCGGTACCAATTAACAAAAAGGAGAATGGGACATGCTGACCACCATTACGTCTATTTTAGGCTACCTTTTTATAGGTGTCGTTATTTTAGCTGTTTTTATGGTTGTTAAATTCGTGAGAAAACGGTAAAAAATTAGAAGACTGATAATAAAAGAAAAACGCCGTTCATAAATCGAAAAAGTTCCCAAAACACGGCGTTTCCAAAAACCTCCCCTGGGAACGAAACGTCCGAAGGCTCTAACAAGACGGCCGCCGCCCTTTATGAGGGATTTGACGCCATTGCGGGCGGCGACGTTCGCTCTAGCCAGGGGGCATCCGACTCGAACAGTGCCAGGCACTGTTCGCCAGAGAATGGCCTCAGATTGACTTTTTCTCTGTGTGAGAATAGTGCCAATCACCCCCCTTGAATGGCGTGCGTGGCCCGTGACGAGGGCTTCGTTTTTTGGCAAATCGTATCCATCGATCGAAACAAAAAGGGGGGAATTCTCTCGTTTCGAGCTGCATTCGACACGACGAAGGATCCACTGCTGGAGTTTGCGAAGCAACGTCTCTTCTTCTCAAGGGCTTTTCGTGAAAAATGCCTGAGTGTCGTGCGATGGTTCGGATGAAAGCTCCCATGATGAAGATCGGTCAACGTCCCTGAAAAACCTTTCGTCACCATCGCATCCACGATATGAACGAGATGCTTCATCACAGGTTTCGAGAAATAAAGTGCCAACCCTAACATCGTGAAAAACTTGTGGATTCCTTGATGATGTGCTAATCTATTCATGAGACATGAACCTCCTTGTGAATGGTTTGGTGACACATCTATTCTAACCAAGGAATCGGGTTCATGTCTCTTCTTTTGTTTGGTTGTAAATTTATGTTAGCAGATTTGCTCATCTACAGTTAGTGATTGAACGAATTAGCTTTAGATAAAGGGAGCAACAGTTTTTTACGATTGAGAATACGCTACAGACTTTCTTTTATTACAAAAACTCTATAGTTCAAAACTTTGAATTGTAAATGCAGACACATAGAGAGGAGAAATGAGTCTTGAATAATTTTATTGAAAAAGGCTTTATGTACGGTTTTGTCATAGGAATCACTTTAGCATTGATATTTGTCCCCTATAAAACAGTAACATATATGTCAGGAGGGGTGACAACAACGGAGTATAAAGAAATACCTGAATATATTATAAATGTACTTAGAGTGAGTTTTAGCAGCGGAGTGATTGCCTCTACAATTAGTCTGGCTTTATATAAAAAACGAAAAACTAAAAATTAGCACGGTTGTTGATTATTCTGCATTCGGAAATTCTTATAATCAAAATTGTGGAAAATAATTTTTAATCCTTCACCACAACATGTACTTGACAAGCAATGCGGTTTCCTGCGTAAGGATATGCAAAAATCACTGATTTTCTGATTTTTCCTCACAAGCGTAAATAGGGAAAATAAAGGGGTTGAGAGTTCCACCCAAAAGATGACGATCCGTTAAGCATACCCATGCATTCACTGCTTCTTTTTGCCTGTCATTTTGATCGTGCGCTTCAAGCAGACAAGACATAACGGGCATTGTTCAGGAAGAGAAAGTTCGAAAATCCAACGTTCTTCTTCTTTTCGTACCTTTTGAATCAAAACATCTGGAAAATCGATGAGTTCTTTGATAAACCGAGAGTATATGCGAATTTTCCTCCAATGGTTTAGTGACCTTTACCATACAGGAACATTCGCATTTTTTGTACCCTCTATTTTTCCTATGCACACCTATCTTAAAATCTCAAGTTTAAAGACAACTCCTATCCCCCCTTTTACCCCTTTTACTATGTATCCATTCAGCCCAATATTCGTGAGATTTCCAGAATCCAGCACCAATAGGGCATTTCCCGTATTGAAAATGCCCTAGGAGGAATGGAGAATCGTTGGAAGAGACTCTCCGGTTAGGGGTCTTTGCAATGATTCCCAAACTGGTTTCCCCTGTTTTTGTAGGGTGGAAATGACGCTGCGAATAGCACAAAAAGCCTCGGCGTCGTCTTCCTGACGAAACGTTCCAGAAATTTTTTGTTTGACTTTCACCATCCGCAAATCGCGCTCGGCCTGGTTGTTGTCAAATGGAACTTCTTTCGCAGGAAGAGAAGCGCTTCTTGCTTGCGCTTTTCTAGGTGCTGGATGAAATTTTGCGCGTTGCGGACGCCACGCTCCTCAAGTTCTCGGCGACCATTCGCTAGAAGCTTGTCATACACGGTTTCCCAATACCGGACTTCCTCTTCCGGTAGGGCTCCGTCAGCGTTCTCCACCGCCTGTTTCATCCCCAACAGCGCTTCGGTCATCTCTTTCGACCATGAATGACCGTAAAGGTCTGTATATGCCCGAAGCTCCCGGAGATGATGGGCGTGGCAAAGCGCATGGCTCGCTTCTGTATACATCGGGTACACCGAATACGCATCGTGCACCATCGTTCCTTTGTACCGCGGCAAAATCCCGATGTCGTCCGTCGCTTTCTTTCCACGGGAGCGATGAAGCCCGTATCGTGTGGTCTTGGCAGTGGAAGCCACGTGCACCCATTGGTTCTTTCCGTTCACACGCAGACTCGTTTCATCGACGTGTAATGTGCTAGAGGTGAGCAACGCGGTTTCGATCTCTTTGATCGCTGCTTCTACCACAGGCTGCCACCGTCTCGTCATGTTCACGACTGTGCCTGCACTCATCGAATGGTCAGTGAGTGCTTTGACCATCTCCGTGACACGCTCGCACGGGATCAACTGTGCATGATTCCAGTATAAAACAAGGGAAGTGATAGCTGGACCGTACTGGACATGATTCGTGACATAAAAAGGGAACTCCGCCTGCTGGACAAGATGACATTCTGGACAACTCCTTACCTCCCGCTCATGTTGAGTGACTTCCATTCGAACCACTGGGAGGTCGAACACTTGGCGAATGTCTACTTGAAGCGGAGCGACATGTTCTAACGAGTGACCACATCCTTTGCATTCCGTCACGCGATGAAGGACTCGGTGGTCAGGGTTGGGTACTTGGCGGAGCGTCGTTCCTTGATGTCCTTCTTGTCCGCCTGGCTTGTTGCCAGATGGTTGACGAGAAGAACGTGTGTTGGCAAAACGGTCAGAAGATGGGGGCAAATGGCTATTGGAGCTGTTTTTTTTCGTGCGTGCTTCCAGCTCTTGAACACGGTACTTCAGTTGTTCATTTTCTTTGCGTAGTTGTTTGTTTTCGTGACGCAAATGTTCATTTTCTTGAACGAGTTGATGAATGAGCTGTTTTTGTTGTTGAACTTTGCCGATTAAGCTCTCAACTGTAAATACAGCTTGTTGTACCGTCAACATGCGATTCACCTCCTTGTCTATCAATATCCACATCATAGACAGGAAATACAAAAAATATTCAGCTCACTTTATGATGTGGCTGAATAGTTACTACGGTGAAATCGTTAAAACAGTTTAAAGGGAAAACGGTGATCATTTCAGGTGGGGGAAATACAGCGATTGATTGGGCAAATGAGCTCGTACCGATTGCGAAAAAGGTATATGTTACTTATCGCAATGAATCGTTAAAAGGACATGAAGCACAAGTGACGCAATTATTAAATAGTTCAGCCACCTGCTTTTTCCATACGACTATTACAAAGTTGATCACTAGTTGCAATCATGAAACGATTGAGCAAGTAGTGCTGACAAATCATGAGACGGGCGATGTGTTGGAACTCGATGTAGATGATGTCATTATTAGCCATGGGTATGAACGAGATGCTTCATTGCTTGCCAATAGTGAACTACCCATTCAAATGGTTGACGAATATTATATTGCGACAAATGCAAAAGGAGAATGTTCTGTTCCGGGGTTATATGCAGCTGGTGATATTTCAAAATATGATGGAAAGTTATATTTACTTACAGGTGCTTTCCAAGACGCAGCGAATGCAGTTAATAGTGCGAAACGGTTCATTGAACCCAATGCCGATCCGTATGCGATGGTATCTTCACATCACGAAGCGTTTAAGGAACGAAATCGAGAGTTAGTGAAACAAATGTTAAAGTGATAGCACGCATAAATTCGTTTGTTTTAACGCAAACTTTCGGTAAAACAAACGAGGTAAACAGCGTGTTTAAACAACGGAGCATATTGATCGTGTTGGCATTATTTATGTTAACAGCGTACAGTCAACCGCTTACGTTATACAGCTATACGGGCGGGGCGCACGGCATAACTGTGAAAGTGCCAAACAATTTTGATTTTCATACAGGCAAATCGTTGCAACTGGATTCGCCATGGGCTAGCCAAACGTGGGTAGCACCACGCCTATGCGATCGTAGATAGTATACCACTCGAGTTGTGCCATGCCGCAAGAATGTACCGTGTCAAACGATTCCAAGGGATCGCGGACATCGGGCTTTGTGCGTCGAAGAAGCAGTGGTACTATGGGTCTAAGTTTCATCTTCAAGTGACCGACCAAGGACTGCCGATGGGGTACGTGGTAACGGAGGCGTCCTGTCACGATCGAACCGCAGCGGAAACCGTCATGACTCAAATTCCTCATCCTTTTAATTTGGGTGATAAAGGATTTATCAGTAGCGAATTGCAAAAAAAGTTGTATGAAGCGTACCAAATCGCTTTTTGGACTCCATCTCGCAAAAATCAGAAACACCGCCCATCTGAATCATGGGAGAAATGGCTCAAACAAAAACGGAAAGTCATTGAACGGTGTTCTCTGTCCTCGTTGACCAGTATCGTATCACAGAAATTCGTGCGAATTCGATTGCGGGATTTGAAGTGGCACTAGATGGCATATTGTTGGTGTATTCACTTGTAACACTTGGGCTAGTTGAGCGCTAGCGCTCAACTAGCACCACGGGTTATTACAAACGTTATTTTAGCATGATCACTAAACATCATCGAACCATACAGCAAACCATTAATCAAATGAGTCATAATTAAAAATTGCAACATCAAGCAAATAAGGGGCGGGATTATATGCCATGGCAGGTCCAGCGTTTGAGCCGGATTGTTGCTTAGCTTTCCCGCATGCACAAATTGCAGTTATGGGACCAGAAGCGGCGGTGAATGCGGTGTACGCGAATAAAATTGCTGAACTGCCAGAAGAAGAACGCGCTGCATTTATTGAACAAAAACGCGAAGGATATCGAAAAGACATCGATATTTATCGCCTCGCTTCCGAAATGGTTGTCGATGGGATTATCGCGCCAAATGAGTTGCGTTCCGAGCTTATTCGGCGATTAGATGCATGTATGTCGAAATATGTTGTATTTTCTGAACGAAAATATGGGGTTTACCCTGTGTAGTTTAGAAGACATATGGTACAATGGGGGCGATGTGTTCCAACATCGCCTTTTTTTCGGTAAATTTCCCCGGAAATCGACAAAATGCGTGTCGAACGAGAAAGCGATGTGCGAATGTTAACGATGAAAAAAATGAATTTGTTTTACAAGCAGCGTTCTTTGTTTCGTACTTCATGCTTTTTTTTGTATAATCAAGAAAGGGGTTTAACATGTGACATACATATGGCTTATTGCACTGTTTTTTATTTATAGCATATGTCCAACGTGGCTGATTCGTCTTTCATCATTTCGTGTACAAAAAAGAGTGAAAGACGGTGTCGCATTAACCTTTGATGATGGACCAGATCCGACGTATACAGCCCAATTGCTCGATATATTAAAAAAATACGACGTAAAAGCGACATTTTTCGTTGTCGGTTGGAAGGCGAAAGCATATCCACATCTCATTAAGCGAATGCACGAAGAAGGTCATACGATCGGTTTGCATCATTATTATCATACGAGCAATTGGTTTCTGCCTCCATTTGTAGCGGAATGGGAGCTTCATCGATCGGCGCGTATCATTGAGCAAATCACAGGCGTTCGCCCTGTATACTACCGTCCGCCATGGGGACATATAAACATATGGACGTTGTTCATGCAAAAAAAGTATAAAACAGTAATGTGGACATATATTCTCGGTGATTGGAACGCTTCATTAGGCGTTGCTCGACTTTATGAGCGATTAACAAAAAGCATAGAAGATGGAGCAATTATTGTACTACATGATAGTGGTTCGACGATGGGAGCCGATCAAGACGCGCCGGCAAACATGTTACAAGCGTTAGAGCGATTGCTGCAACGTACGCATGTGAAGTGGGTAAAGATAGGCGAAGAACAAAGGAGGACGCGGGAATGGAAGCGAACAGCATTTTAACGTATATTCAATCACACGGCTATATTGTGTTATTTCTTTCTCTATTTTTCGGCATCGTTGGAATTCCCGCACCGGAAGAATCGCTTCTGTTTTTTGTTGGCATTTTTATTTCGCATGACCAATTGCATTTTTTAAAAAGCTTATTTTTTGCCATTTCTGGTGCAACAATTGGCATGGTGGCCGCCTATACTGCTGGGCATACATTCGGTTCGCCCCTATTGTTTAAATATGGGCACTACATTGGTTTTCACCGACGAAGATATCGATACGCTTATCGCCATTTTCGTAAACGTGCGCGTTGGTTCATTACATTTGGTTATTTTGTTCCAGGTGTTCGACAATTATCTCCGTATATGGCAGGAGTTGTTCGCTTTCCGTTTTTTCCGTTTCTTTTTTTATCGTTTGTTGGCGCGTCATTTTGGATTTGTTTATTTGTATGTGTAGGCAAGTTTCTCGGGGAGCGTATTCATATCCCGCTTCATATACTACCATGGATCACGGTGCTATTTTTTAGTTTATTTTTCATTGGACTATATGTGAAAAAAAGAAAACAAAACTAAAAGGGAGTTCGCATAATGATGAACATTCTCGTACTACCTTTGTTTCAAATGCCATCTGGCCATCATCAAGTTGCCGATGCGCTTATTTATTCGTTGCAACATCGCTTTCCAGAAGTGTATTGCGAAAAGATCGATTTTCTTAGCTATTGCAGCGAACAAATTGAAAGGCGGGTAGCAGATTTTTACATCCGTTGGATTTCGGTATCACCTCATTCGTATGAATGGATGTATCGGCGGTGGATGAAAAAATTTGAACAACCGACGATGGAGCCGTGGTTGCTTTATTTTGAAAAAAAGATGAAGCGCCTTCTCCAAGAAAAAAAGCCTGACCTTATCATATGTACGCATTCGTTTCCTTCGCACGTGTTGCAACGATTAAAGCAAAAAGGGGCTGTCAAAGTTCCTGTTGTGAACGTATATACCGACTTTTTCTTAAGCGGCATTTGGGGAAAAACGGCGATTGACTATCATTTCGTTCCGCATGAAGAAGCGAAACAATCGATATGCTCAACGTTTCGCATCGGGCGGAATCGTGTTATTGTAACGGGTATCCCGACGCATGAACACATTGTACCTGCTCGGAAAATGAAAAGGAGAACAAATAAACGAATTTTAGTGGCAGGTGGCAACCAAGGGTTAGGAAAAATTAAACCGTTTTTAACGAATGCGACACATACACAACTGACATATTTTGTCCTATGCGGCAAAAATGAAGCGTTATATCATGAGCTAAAAAGTTGGAACGATCCGCATATTCGCCCGTTCCGATACATTGCCGATCCAGCGAAAATGAACGAGTTGTACGATGAAGTGGATGCAGTTGTGACAAAGCCGGGCGGTGTAACGATGAGCGAAGTGCTAGCGAAAAGGCTGCCTGCTTTTACGCTTTCGTATTTGCCAGGGCAAGAACAAATGAATTTGCACTATTTAAGAAAAAAAGGACTCATTTACCTTCTTCACGATAAAGAACCTTACGACCAACAATTAATGCGTATATTGATGAATGATGAAGAAATGAATCAATTAGAAAAACGAATGGAGCATTATTGGTACGGGCGTGAAAAAACAGCGCAAGATGCGCTTAGCGAATGGATCGAAGCGAATATATATGCAACAAAAAAGCGATGAGGCCGGCTCATCGCTTTTATTTTTTCGACTTTCTATATGTGTCAATGCTTAATTTCACGTTGATTTTTCCTAGTGTATCCTTTGTAAGCGGAACTAATCCGTTTGTTGTATATTTGGGCCAATCGTTTACATTTTGACGATACAAGGCGTTCGATAATTGCAGCGTATCGATGCCTTCTTTGACGCCGAGTTGAAATAAATCCTCGATTTCCTTTTTTACTGTTTTGGTTGCGTATTCAATAATTTGTTTTTCGGGCATGTTTTTGAGCAGTTCGATGATGCTTCCTGTCGCTTGTACGTCAACGGTGAAAACCGGACGACCGTCTTTGATTTCATACGACACGCTTGCTTTTGGTCCGCGCACAACGAGCGTCCCAATCATTTTGCCGTTTGGCTGAATGTAAATCGGTGTCCGCTCCGTCCCTTTCGTTACCCAGCGTAAACCATCAAGTTGACGGCGCGGGATACATGCTTGTTTGTTGTAGCGATGTAAAAAACAAACGCCATCCATTTTTAACATCGGTTTTTCTTTTTTACTGTAGATGAGCAAAATCACTAACATAAATTTACATCGAAACAAAAAAGGAGACATGAACCCGATTCCTTGATTAGAATAGATGTGCTACCAAACCATTCACAAGGAGGTTCATGTCTCATGAATAGATTAGCACATCATCAAGGAATTCACAAGTTTTTCACGATGTTGGGGTTGGCCCTTTATTTTTCAAAACCCGTTATGAAGCATCTCGTTCATATCGTGGATGCGATGATCACGAAGGGATTTTCGGGAACATTGACCGATCTTCATCATGGGAGCTTTCATCCGAACCACCGCACGACACTCAGCCATTTTTTCACGAAAAGCCCATGGGAGGAAGAGGCGCTGCTTCATAAACTCCAGCAGTGGATCCTTCGTCGTGTCGAACGCATCGCCAAACAGGAGAATCAACCCTTGTTTGTTTCGATCGATGATACGATTTGCCAAAAAACCAAGCCTTCGTCACGGGCAACACACGCGATTCAGGGATGTGATTGGCACTACTCTCACTCAGAGAAAAAATCGATTTGGGGCCATTCTCTTGTTTGGTTCATGGTTCATACTGCAACCCAGGCGTTTCCCTTTGCCTTCCGCCTCTACGACAAGACGGCGGGAAAAAGCAAAGGGGAACTCGCAATCGAGATGCTTTCTTCGTTGGATGTACGCCGTCCCGTTTATGTGCTGATGGATTCGTGGTATCCATCGAAAGCGCTCGTGGAAGCTTGTCTGAAAAAAGGATTCCACGTCATCGCGATGCTCAAGACGAACCGGATTCTCTATCCGAACGGCGTTGCCGTCCAAGCGAAGCAGTTGGCCCGCTCCATCGAACCGAATGACACTCACCTCGTCACGGTGGGAGAAGAGCATTATCGCGTCTATCGTTACGAAGGAGCGCTCAACGGTCTCGACCATGCGGTGGTGCTGCTCGCTTGGAAAGCCAATCAGCCGATGACATCGGAACATCTTCACTGCGTCTTGAGCACCGACCGGGAGCTAAGCGATGAAGACATCTTGCGCCACTATGCCCAACGCTGGTCGATCGAATGCTTTTTTCGACAAGCGAAAGACCAGCTGAAGCTCGATGGGTACCGTGTTCGTCAGGTTCGAGCGGTGAAACGCTACTGGATCTTGGTGCAGCTTGCTTACGTGTACAGCCTATTCGAGTCGAACAGCGATTTTTCTGATGGGCTCGATCTCTTGCGCAAGAGAAAAGGACATAGCCTCGTGGAGTTCATTTACTGTGCAGCGAAACAAAATATTCCCATTGATACCGTGAAAAAACAGCTCCATGTGGCATAAGGGTTACCCTGTTTGTTTCTTTTTACATGGTAATTATTGTTATGAAAATTGCTCATCTACAGTTTTTTATTTTCCGTCCAACTTTTTTCCTCAACCGCAAGAGAGGGGAGCGGAAGGACAGCCGCTTTTTCATCAGATGCAGCGATAAATTCATTTATGCGCTTCGGTTCACTAGTGTCGCATTAAAATAATTTAACACCTTTAAATAAACAGAATTTTCTGAAATATAATCCAAACACAAAAAAATCCTTTATAATGGTTGGGTGGTAGTAAACCATCCAAATCCAATACAAAGGACAAAACCATGGATAAGTTTACACGAAAAACATCATTTGAACAATGGTTTTCACCGATTAATCGTCCATTATTTGACGACCTAGTGAAAACACATCAATTAAATCACTATACCAAGAAACTTTATATGGCTTCATTTATGAAACTGCTTTTGTATGCCCAACTCCATGAAACCGAGAGTTTACGGGCGTTGAGTGACGCTGTCTTTTTAGAAGAATTACAACGAGCAACGGGATTGGAATCGATTAGTTTTTCACAGTTAGGGAGACGAATCAATACCATCCCAACTGAGTTCTTTCAAACGATTTTTCTCGATTTAGTGGCACAAATTCATCGGAAAACCAATTTCCAAACAAGAAGAAAAGTGACAACGCCTTTGAAAATCATTGATTCGAGTACATTACCGCTTAATTTGACCAATCATAAGTGGGCAGAGTTTCGAAAGACAAAATCAGGAGTAAAGCTTCACTTACGACTTGTTTTTATGGAAAAAGGACTCTCCTATCCAGATAAAGCCGTACTCACGAATGCCAACGAACATGATCGTGGTCAACTAGAAGTATTCGTGGATGACAAAGAATGCATGTACGTGTTTGATCGTGGTTACTTGGATTATAGGCGCTTTGATCAAATGACGGAAGATGGCTATTTCTTTGTGACCCGTTTGCGTAAAAACGCTGTTGTCCGAGTGTTAGAATCCTTTTCGTTACCAGAAGATTCACCCGTATTCTCTGATGAAATGGTTGTCATTGGAACACCACAAAATCGTTCTGAAAACGTGTTTCGCTTACTCAAATTGCAAGATACAAAAGGAAATGAGCTTCATTTACTGACAAATCGGTTTGACATTGACGCAGATGAAATTGCAGAAATCTACCAATCACGTTGGGCAATCGAACTTTTTTTCAAATGGATGAAACAACATCTGAACATTAAAAAGTTTTTTGGTCACAGTGAACAAGCTGTACATAATCAAGTGTACGTAGCCATGATAGTGTACTGTCTGAATGTTTTAGCTCAGTTGAACACGAATAGCGAACGCAGTTACTTACAAATTAGTCGCTATTTGAAGGCTTCTTTGTGGAAATCCGCTCACATTTGGTTACGAAAAATCGAAGGAAACAGCGTCCCATAAAGGTTTGCCAGTCGTTGTTGCACAAGTCATAGGTTATAGTAAAAAAATGGATGTATACTACCCTCGCTTAGGTGTTTTCGTTTTTTCTCTAAAGTCCAGAAAAAATAAAACTGAAAATTCAGACATCATTTATGCGACGGTAGTGGCTTCGGTTGAATAAATGAACTTTGTTCGTCAATGTCTTTCGGATTGGCAAGTAATGAGAAATATGGCGAATAATCTAAAAACGGTGTTGTCTCAAACAATTGTTCAATCGGTTCCTTTGTTGCAAAGGTCCAAACCGTATGGCGAATTTCGTTGTAACGATCAAGTACATCAATGACCTCGCGTACGAGCCCTCGGTTGAACGCTCGTTCTGTAAAGACGATTCCTTTAATATGCCCCCACGATACCCCTTGTTGAACCGCTTGATATAACCGATCCGTCGCCACGTTAAACGTCTCTCCCGTTGCTTTTCCGATCGTAACGGTTGATTTTTCTCTTCCGCCCCTCCGCTTCGACTTTTGCAAGCCATGAAAAGCTAATAAGTTGAGCATAAACGACGACTTGTCCGTCTTCATAGTCCACACCGATCGCATGAATGTAAGCGGGATGGTCAATTTCTTTCATTCCCCAACAGCCGGCTAAACATAAACAACAAAAAAGTAAAGAAATAACCGAGTCATGATTCGTCACCGGGTGTATTATCGTTTGTTTTTAACATGCTTGGACGACGTTTAAATTTTTTCCATACGCCTGTAATCACTACTTTCTATATATCTCCTGTTATTGGGGAAAGTGGTGCTAAACAAACGATGTTAAATTTGCGACATAAATAAGAACAAAAAACATGGATGCGACAAATCCGAAAAGCCCGAGCATAGATGAAGCAGCAAGAACGATAAAACGTAAAATCGACACCGTTCCAGCAAGCGATTGATTAGCGAGTGTAAATGTCGCAATAACTGATGTCGCCATGACGACAAGCGTACCTGGTCCTGATAAACCTGCGTTTATTGCTGCTTGCCCGATAATTAAGCCCCCAACGACCGATAACGTTTGTCCGATCGCAATCGGAAGCCGCATCCCTGCCTCTTTAAAAATTTCAAATAAGCTAATCATAATAGTCGTATCTTTTAATGTCACAATGCTAACGATGAGTAAATATATACATGTGACAGAAGCGATAAAATAAGCAATTGGAGCTCCGGTATTTTCTTTTAGCCATTGAAAGATGTGCGTCTGTTGCGATTGTTTTATCGGAAAATAAACGAGAGGGAGAAACATGACGAGCAATATAAGTCCGATGACGGTTGATATCCATGCATTCCGCCCGGCGATTTCAAGCAAAACAGGAATGATAATCACATGGTTCATTAGGCCGATGGATAACATTAAAACGAATAACATTTGCACTGTATTCATAACCACACACTTTTTGTCCAATTGTATTTTCATCGTTTCCAAGCAGGGAAATAATATGCATCGTCACCATCTAGGCTTGCTTCACCATATAAATAAAAAAGTAGTTGTGCTACAATAAATGAAGTGAATGAACAGTTGAGGAGGAACAAACATGAAAATCACATTAGGTGTATTATACGGCGGCAAATCTCCTGAGCATAAAGTATCGTTGCAAACCGCACGCTCTGTTATTAATGCGGTAAATAAAGAAAAATTTACGGTTGTTCCGATTTACATTACGATAGACGGAGAATGGTTGCGCGGCGAGGCGATTGAAGGGGAAGTGCAAGATGTCAAACAACTAGCGTTTCAACACGGTTTACCAGCGCTCGCTTCGATTGCGAATGGCATTGATGTTATTTTCCCTCTTTTACACGGACCGAACGGAGAAGATGGAACGGTACAAGGGATGTTAGAATTATTAAACGTACCGTATGTTGGAAACGGTGTGTTAGCATCAGCGGTTGGCATGGATAAAGTCGTTATGAAGCAATTGTTTGCTCAAGCAGGATTAAACCAAGCCCGTTACGTCTTTTTCTTAAAAAAAGAATGGGAAAAACATAAAGAAACCGTATATGAAACGGTAGAACGTGAGCTTGGCTATCCGTGTTTTGTCAAGCCAGCCAATGCTGGTTCGAGCGTAGGAATAAGTAAATGTAAAAACCGTGAGCAATTACAAACAGCGTTTCAAGAGGCGTTTCGTTACGATCGAAAAGTCATTGTGGAAGAGGCGATTGTCGGTCGTGAAGTGGAAATTGGAGTGATCGGAAACGATGAGCCGATTTGTTCTGTCGTTGGGGAAATTGTGCCGAAAAAAGAGTTTTATGATTACGAAGCAAAATATGTCGATGGAAATACAGAGTTAGTCATCCCAGCAAACATTACGAATAAAGAATATGAAACGATTAAACGAATGGCGCTTACTGCCTTTAAAACGCTCAATTTAGCCGGATTAGTTCGCGCTGACTTTTTCTTGACAGCAGCTGGAGGGGCGTATATTAACGAAGTCAATACGATGCCGGGCTTTACGCCGTTCAGCATGTTCCCGCTCTTATGGAAACATACAGGTGTATCGTATGAGGAATTAATTGAACGCCTCATTCAACTGGCGATTGAGCGATATGAAGAAAAACAAAACATTACGTATGTACTTTAAGGTGATCATATGATTATACGTTCATTAGCAGACATTCAAACGATGATTCCTGGAAGTATAATTGATGAGCGATATGCTTCTGTTATGATTCATGGTGTGTCGACAGATACGCGCACAATCGAGAGAGGAAACTTATATGTTCCGTTAAAAGGAGCTACATTTAACGGTCATGAGTTTGTTCGGCAGGCGTTTGACAAAGGGGCAACGGCTGCGCTATGGAGTGAACATGAGCCGAACGCTCCGAAAGATGTGCCGCTTATTTTTGTAGACGATTCGCTCGTTGCGCTGCAACAGTTGGCTCATGCGTATCGAAAACAACTTCGTACGCGCGTCATCGGCGTGACAGGAAGCAACGGAAAAACGACAACGAAAGATATGATCGCCTCTTTGCTGGGGACATTGTATCGTGTACAAAAAACGGAAGGGAATTTAAACAATCATATCGGTGTGCCGCTGACACTTCTTCGTTTAAAAGAAGAAACAGAGTATGCGGTCGTTGAAATCGGGATGAGCGGTTTTGGGGAAATTGAGTTGCTCTCTACCCTTGCCGAACCAGATGTTGCGGTCATTACAAACATTGGTGAATCGCATTTACAAGAGCTCGGTTCACGCGAAGGAATTGCAACGGCGAAGTTTGAAATCGTGAAAGGACTACAACGTGACGGTTTATTGATTTATCACGGAGATGAGCCGTTGTTGCAAGCGCGCGTGCAACAATCCTCCCTTTCGTATGTTCAAACGTTTGGAATGGAACCGACAAACGATTATTATCCGCTAGACATTCGTGTTCAAGCGGATGGAACGACGTTTACGGTAAATGGTTGGCCAGACGAAACGTTTCATATGCCGCTTCTCGGTCGCCACCATGTCATGAACGCGCTAGCCGCGATGGCGGTTGCACGCTTCGCTTCCGTCGATGTGGCTCATATGAAAGAAGGGTTTTCGTGCTTAACGGTAACAAAAATGCGTACAGAAGTCGTGAAACGTCATGACGGAGTGACGGTGATTAACGATGCATATAATGCAAGCCCGACGTCAATGCGAGCAGCCCTTGAACTGCTTGGACAATTGACAGGATATCGTAAAAAAATAGCAATTGTCGGGGATATGCTTGAATTAGGCGAACAAGAAATCGCTTTTCACGAACAAATTGGTCGGATGCTTGATCCGCAAAAAATAGATTACGTATTCACGTACGGAGTGCGCGCAAAGGCGATCGCCGAGCAAGCAAAAAAGCGGTTTGGCGAAGGACGTGTTCGTTCGTATGAAGAGAAAGCGGAATTAGCCGCAGATGTGCAAGCAATTATGGAAGCGGGCGATGTCATTTTACTCAAGGCATCTCGTGGTATGAAGTTAGAGGAAATCATTTATTTGTTAAATGAATAAAAAAGAGGCGTTCAATTTGTTGAAAACATATGCATAAAATGGTATGATGGGTGAGAGCTGTTTACGGAATGAATTTCAACAAGGCACTTCCGTCTATACGGGAATGCCTTTTTTCGTAAGTTATTTGAAGAAGGAGTATGAAAAAATTGGTTACATTTAAAGAATTTGGATTGAGTCCAGAATTGATGAAAGCAGTTAGTAAAATGGGATTTGAAGAGGCAACGCCGATTCAAGCGGCGACAATTCCGCTTAGTTTGCAAAATCGTGACGTTATTGGTCAAGCGCAAACAGGAACAGGAAAAACAGCTGCGTTTGGCATCCCGCTTATTGAAAAAATTGATATGAACAACGATGCGGTGCAAGCAATCGTTGTTGCACCGACACGAGAACTAGCGATTCAAGTATCGGAAGAGCTATATAAAATTGGTTCAACGAAGCGCGTGCGCGTTTTGCCGATTTATGGGGGGCAAGATATTGAACGACAAATTCGGGCGTTAAAAAAACACCCGCATATTATTGTCGGTACGCCGGGGCGCGTGCTTGACCATATTCAACGCCGCACGCTCCGTTTACAAAATGTGCATACGGTTGTGTTAGATGAAGCGGATGAAATGTTAAATATGGGCTTTGTCGAAGACATTGAAGCGATTTTAAGCCACGTGCCGACAGAACGTCAGACGCTTCTTTTCTCAGCGACGATGCCAGAGCCGATTCGCCGCATCGCTGAACGATTTATGCAAAATCCAGAGCTCGTTCGCGTGAAGGCGAAAGAAATGACCGTTCCAAACATTGAACAATATTACATTGAAATTCAAGAAAAGAAAAAGTTTGATACGTTAACGCGCTTATTAGATATTCAATCTCCTGAGTTAGCGATCGTTTTCGGAAGAACGAAACGTCGTGTCGATGAACTAGCGGAAGCGCTCAACTTGCGCGGCTATACAGCAGAAGGCATTCACGGAGATTTAAGTCAAGCGAAGCGTTTATCTGTATTGCGTAAATTTAAAGAAGGTTCAATTGATATTTTAGTTGCCACAGATGTAGCAGCGCGCGGTTTAGATATTTCTGGTGTTACGCATGTATATAATTTCGATATTCCACAAGACCCAGAAAGCTATGTTCACCGCATCGGCCGAACAGGACGTGCGGGCAAAACAGGCATGGCGATTACGTTTGTTACACCACGTGAAATTGGACAATTGCATCATATTGAAAAGACGACAAAGCGGAAAATGGAGCGGATGAAACCGCCAACGCTAGATGAGGCGCTTGAAAGTCAACAGCGGGCAGCGATTGAAAAACTGCTTACGACGATTGAGCATAACAACTTATCATTTTATAAACGTGCAGCTGAGGAATTGTTAGAGGAGCACGACTCTGTTTCGCTCGTTGCTGCGTGCATTAAAATGTTAACGAAAGAGCCGGATATGACGCCGGTGCAGTTGACAGAAGAAATGCCGATTATGAAAAAAGAGAAAAAGCGGCAAGTCCAAACGCGCCAACGTCGTAGTGAGACGCGTGGACGCGGAGCGAAAACACGTACAAAACGATAGGAGCTGTCTGAACAGATAGCTTCTTTTTGTTTGTTGGAGGGGTATGGATGATTGTTGGGATTGGCATCGATATTGTAGAGTTAAGTCGTATAGCTCATTTGTTAGAAAGGCAACCGAAGTTTATAGAACGCGTGTTAACAGAGAATGAACGTATGCGTTTTTTCGAATTGTCGTCAAAACGAAAAATTGAATTTGTGGCTGGACGATTTGCGGCAAAAGAAGCGTATGCGAAAGCGTTAGGGACGGGGATTGGTACACATGTTTCTTTTCGCGATATTGAAATAAACAATGACGAAAACGGCAAGCCGTATATTATTTCTCCATCCATAGATGAACGTGTGCACGTTTCGATTTCACATAGCGAACATTATGCAGTTGCGCAAGTAATCATTGAACGCTTGTCAAGCTAGTCTGCATATTCTCCCGTTTCACCTCATATGATGGCTTATGAAGGGAGTCCAAATGAGGTAAAGGGGTTGAAAACATGAGACGAACATGGCTTTTTTGGTGCCTGCTTCTTTTTATTGTAGGCAGTTTGGCCGCTTGCGGAGAAAAGTCGCAACAAGATGTATTAAAGGCGCTCGATGAGAAAGTACAAACGATGTCTGGGTACAAAGCCGAAGCAAAAATGACGCTGCAAACAGGGACGGAGCCACAAGTATATGAAATTGAGATTTGGCATAAGTCTCCAAATTATTATCGCGTGAACTTGAAAAACGCCCAGCGTGATCAACATCAAATGATTTTGCGCAACGACGAAGGAGTATTTGTATTAACGCCTGCACTAAATAAAAGTTTTCGTTTTCAAAGCGACTGGCCGCAAAACGCAAGTCAAGTATATTTGTATGAATCGCTCGTAAAAGACATTTTAGCTGATACGAAAGCGGATTTTAAAGCGACAAAAAACCATTACGTGTTCCAAACGAAAACAAATTATGAAAACAAAAAAATGTTACCGAAGCAAGAGATTACGTTAAACAAAAAAGATTTAACACCGGTAAAAGTGATGGTCATGGATGTCGACTCCCAACCGATGTTAACAGTTGAATTTTCCAAAGTTGAATGGAATGCTTCGTTTGATGATAACGCTTTTGATGTAAGTAAAAATATGACAAGAGCGAAGTTAGAAAATGAACAAGAAGCGACGACAGCAGCAAACCAACAAGCAGCGCCGATCATGTATCCGACATACGAACTCGATGGTGTGAAACTTGCTGAAGAAAAAGAATTTACAACGGCAAATGGCAAGCGGATAGTGATGACATTTGCTGGGGAAAAGTCGTTTACGCTTGTACAAGAAAAAGCGCACGCTATACCGACAGCGAACGTATCGACAACGGTTAAAGGTGAGCCTGTTGATTTAGGGTTTGCCGTTGGAGCGATGGCAAACGGCACGTTGACGTGGACGTATAAAGGTGTCGATTTTATTCTCGCTTCACAAGATTTAACGAAAGAAGAAATGGTTGCGATTGCCCGTTCGGTGCAAGGGAAGGTTATGAAGTAAGACTCGCGCGGCGAGTCTTTATTTTTTGTTGACATGATGCAAGGGCAAAAGAAATAATCAAACGTGAACATATTTTTAAAGGGGCTTTGAAGGATGGAGCAAGCATTTTACCGCGATACATGGGCAGAAATTGATTTAGATGCGATTTTTTATAACGTACAGTCAATGAAACAGCATGTTGGATCTCATGTTGAAGTCATTGCTGTCGTGAAGGCGAACGCTTATGGACATGGGGATATTCAGGTGGCGAAAACAGCGCTTGAAGCAGGTGCAACACGTTTAGCCGTCGCTTTTTTAGACGAAGCGCTCGCTTTAAGAAAAAAAGGCATTTCTTTAGACGTACCGATTCTCGTACTTGGGGCAACAAACCCTCAATATGCGCCGTTAGCCGCTAGTCAAAACATTGCGCTAACTGTTTTTCGAGCGGATTGGTTTGAACAGGCGATCGTGTATGCCCCGTATGAACAACCGTTGAACGTTCACATGAAGTTAGATACAGGGATGGGGCGATTAGGAGCGAAAACAAAAGAAGAAGTACAGCAAATGATACACGCAATCGAACAGCATCCTAGTTTCATACTCGAAGGAGTATACACACATTTTGCAACAGCTGATGAACAAAATATAGACTATTTTTCGTTTCAATATGACACGTTTCTACACATGCTAGAATGGTTGTCGATTAAGCCACCGCTCATTCATTGCGCCAATAGTGCAGCAGGACTACGTTATCCCGATCGTATATTCAATGCGGTTCGTTTCGGTATCTCAATGTACGGATTAGCACCGTCGCAAGAAATGAAATCATTGTTACCTTATCCGTTAAAAGAAGCGTTTTCGCTTCACAGTCGCTTAACGCATGTAAAAAAAGTGAAAGGCGGAGAAAAAATAAGTTACGGAGCGACATATGAAGCAGAGACAGATGAATGGATCGGCACAGTTCCGATCGGTTATGCTGACGGGTGGTTACGTCGGATGCAACATTTTTCTGTGCTCATTGATGGAAAACGTGCCCCAATTGTTGGACGGGTTTGTATGGACCAAATGATGATTCGTTTGCCGTATGAGCTTCCTGTCGGTACAAAAGTGACGCTCATCGGTGAACAACAAGGGGACCGTATTTCCGTTGATGATGTTGCCGCGCATGTAAATACGATTAATTATGAAATTCCTTGTACAATTAGTTATCGTGTTCCCCGTATTTTTTTAAAAAACAAGAGTATAATTGAAGTCAACAACCCAATGACTAAAGTCATGGGCTTGTAAGCCCCATGTTGACCAGACCAAGGCTTGAAACAGAGCCTACGTTATAGATGTCATGACACGTTCGGGTGCTTCTCCAGCCCGTTCCTCTGTCGTGCAAGGTTAAACAAGCGTGGTGGGTAGCGCTAGTGTCTTGCACATAACAAGCATCTATAACATGGTCGAGGAGAATATGACCTGCTTTATGCAGAGGAAAGGGGAGAACCCTATGGTTTTTGTGTTAGACACAAACAAACGTCCGCTTGCTCCTTGTCACGAAGCAGTTGCAAGAAAGCTGTTGAAACAAGGGAAGGCGGCGATTTACAGGCGATTTCCATTTACCATCATCTTGAAAAAATCAGTAGACGAATCAGAAATTAAAGCAACATATCGGCTAAAAATCGACTATGGAAGCAGGCATACAGGATTAGCGATTTTGCGAGGACAAGAAGTGGTATGGTTAGGGCAACTTGACCATCGCACAGACATCAAGGAAAGAATAGATAAAAGGCGTGCTTTTCGTCGAGCAAGACGAAATCGAAAAACAAGATACAGAAAACCACGCTTTCTGAACCGCAAGCGAAAGGAGGGGTGGTTGCCGTCATCACTAGAGAGTCGTGTGCAAAATATCCAAACATGGGTTAACCGCCTAAAGAAGTTATGCCCCATTGGGTATATATCATACGAAAATGCCAAATTCGACACGCAACTCATGCGAAATCCTGAAATCAATGGTGTAGAGTATCAACAAGGCACGCTACAAGGATATGAAGTACGGGAGTATTTGCTTGAAAAGTTTGGGCGGAAGTGTTGTTATTGCGGAAAAGAAAATGTTCCACTTGAAGTGGAGCATATCATTCCAAAATCGAGAGGTGGAACAGACCGAGTGGATAACCTATGTCTTGCCTGTCATGACTGTAATCAGCGCAAAGGAAGTAAGACAGCAGAAGAATTCGGGTATCCGCACATTCAAAAGCAAGTCAAAGAAACATTAAAGGATACAAGTGCTATCAACTCGACAAGATGGAAAGTGTATGAAGTGTTAAAGCAGACAGGATTAGATGTCGAGTGTGGAACAGGTGCACGAACAAAAATGAATCGTATTCGTTTAGACTTGCCGAAAACACATTATTTTGACGCTTGTTGTGTAGGCGAAAGCACAACAAATCACTTATATTTCAAAACAAAAGAAGTGTTATTTATCAAGGCAAAAGGGCGTGGTAGTCGCTCTCGTACAAACCTAGATAGATATGGCTTCCCAAGAGGTTATCTTGCAAGACAAAAGTTCTTCTTTGGCTTCCAAACAGGGGACATGGTTAAGGCTGTTATCCCAAGAGGGAAATATCAAGGCGTTTGGTTTGGCGAAGTCGCATGTAGAAAGACTGGAAGTTTCGATATTAAAGGCAAGGACGGTAAACGTATCGCACAAGGAATAAATTATAGATATGTCCAAGTCATTCAGCGATTTGACGGATATGCTTATGGAAAGGGGGTGGCGGAATTTGCGTAAGGTGCAATTCCTCCCCGTGCCTAAAGGCAGGGGCTTCCTTGCGTAAGTTTCGTGAGAAATGCGGTATTATAGTAGATAGGTGCAAGGAGAACGGTATTTTTCGAAAAATTTCTACAAAAATTCAACAAATGATGCTGGAAATGACTTTGCATCGCGAAGATGAAATGGTATGATGTAAATTGGGAGCAACTATGTGGTTGTAGTTTAGTTGGAGGTGTGTGTTTGTGTCTGAATCCAGCGCAACAACAGAAATTGTTATTCGGTTACCACAGGCGTTAGTGAGCGAATTAGATGGAATTGTGAAGCAAGAAAACGGCAGCCGAAATGAACTGATTTATCAAGCGATGAAAATGTACATCCGTGAGCGGAAAAAACGTCAAATTCGAGAAGCGATGAGACGTGGGTATATGGAGATGGCGAAAATTAATTTGTCGCTTGCGTCGGAAGCTTTTCTTGCGGAATATGAAGCTGACCACACCGTTGAACGCTTAGTTAGCGGGGGGTAATCTTTTGATTGTCAAACGTGGTGACGTGTATTTTGCCGATCTTTCTCCAGTAGTTGGATCAGAGCAAGGGGGCGTGCGCCCTGTGCTTGTTATTCAAAATGACATCGGGAACCGTTTTAGTCCAACCGTCATCGTTGCTGCCATTACTGCGCAAATCCAAAAAGCGAAGTTGCCTACACATGTTGAAATCGACGCAAGGCGCTACGGATTTGAACGGGACTCTGTCATTTTACTTGAACAAATTCGGACGATTGATAAACAACGTCTGACAGATAAGATTACCCATCTAGATGATGAGATGATGGATAAAGTAGATGAAGCGTTGCAAATTAGTCTCGGTCTTATTGATTTTTAATATGCTGGAAAAATAGCTACGTTGTGTAGCTATTTTTGTTTAGGGGAGGAATTTTGTTTGGAGCTACTAAAGCAACTAGCTGCGCAATTAAACATTCCATTTATACATGTACAACACGTCATCCAACTTCATGAGGAAGGGAATACGATTCCGTTTATTGCGCGCTACCGAAAAGAAATGACTGGTGCGCTCGATGAAGTGCAAATTCGCACCATTTTAGATGAATGGAATTACTTGCAAAACTTAGCGAAACGAAAAGAAGAAGTGATTCGTTTAATCGATGAACAAGGAAAGTTAACGGATGAGCTGAAAGAAGCGATTACAAAAGCAACGAAACTGCAAGAGGTGGAAGATTTATATCGCCCGTATAAACAAAAACGACGAACGAAAGCGACAATCGCAAAAGAAAAAGGGCTAGAACCTTTTGCAGAATGGTTATTAACGTTTCCTAATGAGTCAATTGCAGAGCGAGCACAATTGTTTATTGATGAGCAAAAAGAAGTACATACGATCGAAGAAGTGATCCAAGGAGCGAAAGATATTATTGCTGAAAAAGTGTCAGATGATGCAGCCTTTCGGCAATGGATTCGTCAACAAACGTGGGAAACGGGCACTATTGTTTCTTTTGGGAAAGAAACGGAAAAAGACGAAAAGCGTGTATTTGAAATGTATTACGACCACCGTGAACCGATCGCCAAAGCACCTGCTCATCGTATTTTAGCGATGAATCGGGGTGAAAAAGAAGGAATTTTACGCATTGACATTGACGTAGATACGGACCGAATGACTGCATACATTCGTAAACAAATCGTAACGAACGAACAAGCATCGGCCGCTCCCATTGTTGTGGAAGCGATTGAAGATGCATATAAACGTTTAATTGCTCCGTCAATTGAACGGGATGTGCGAAATGAGTTGACAGAACGCGCGGAAGAACGAGCGATTCACATTTTCGCTGAAAATTTGCGTAATTTATTGTTACAACCACCATTAAAAGGGAAAGTTGTTTTGGGAGTAGACCCGGCGTATCGAACAGGATGTAAGTTAGCTGTCGTCGATGAAACGGGAAAAGTACTTCATATCGATGTCATTTACCCGCATCCTCCGAAAAATGAAGTTGAAAAAGCAAAAGAAAAATTAAAGCAATTACTTCATACGTATCAAGTGGAGCTAATTGCCATTGGGAACGGAACGGCATCGCGAGAGACAGAGCAGTTTGTAGCCGATACAATTTCTGAGTGGGACGGGAACGTGTTTTATTTGATCGTCAATGAAGCAGGGGCAAGTGTATATTCTGCATCAGATTTGGCGCGTAAAGAGTTTCCGCATTTGCAAGTGGAGGAGAGAAGCGCTGTCTCGATTGCCCGTCGTGTGCAAGATCCACTTGCTGAATTAGTAAAAATAGATCCAAAATCTGTTGGGGTCGGCCAATATCAACATGACGTGTCGCAAAAAAAGCTTGAGCAATCGTTGCAGTTTGTTGTTGAAACAGTAGTCAACCAAGTTGGTGTGAACGTTAATACTGCTTCTCCAACGTTATTGCAATATGTATCGGGCCTAACAAAGACGGTAGCTGAAAACATTGTGAAATATCGGGAAGAGCACGGGAAGTTCTCGAATCGCACGCAATTAAAACATATCCCACGCCTTGGCGCGAAAACGTACGAACAATGTATCGGGTTTTTACGTATTTTAGATGGGGATGAGCCGTTAGATCGCACACCAATTCACCCAGAGCGATATGAGGAAGTGTACCAACTGCTACATCGCCTTGGCTTTTCAACAGAGGCGATTGGAAGTGAGCAGTTGCGAGGGGCGCTTGAAGGAATTAACATCGAAGAGGTAGCACAAGAACTGAATATCGGCACATTGACACTTCAAGATATCATCGATGCATTGAATCGCCCGGAGCGTGACCCGCGTGATGATTTGCCAAAACCAATCTTAAAGAAACATGTGTTAAAGATGGAGGATTTAAGAAAGGGAATGGAGTTAGAAGGCACCGTACGAAACGTCGTCGATTTTGGGGTATTTGTAGATATTGGTGTGAAACAAGATGGACTTGTTCATATTTCGAAACTAAGTACGCGATATGTCAAACATCCGCTTGATGTTGTGTCTGTCGGAGATATTGTGAAAGTATGGGTTGATTCGGTCGATTTACAAAAAGAGCGCATCGCTTTAACAATGATTCCACCAACATTGGAAAACACACTGTCATGAGCAGTGTGTTTTCCGATAAAAAAACCAACATTGATTAAGAAGTTTAATTTGTGCGCGATTTTTCTCATAGTATGCACGCCGCATTTGATTTTTTAACCACATCGGCATAATGATCACCTTCAAATTGTTTTTTATTATGTTATGAGTAAAAGAGCCCAATGGTGAAAGGACGGAAGCAAAATGGATGAGTGTGAATTACAGGCGCTTGTTGAGCGCATATCGTTGGATGTATTCCATAAACCATTTCGTCATCGTGCGGTATTTAATGATCGATTACGCACGACTGGTGGGCGATATGTGCTTTCTACACATCATATCGAACTAAATAGAAAATATTATGAGCAGTACGGAGAAGAAGAACTCATTCAAGTCATTAAGCACGAATTATGTCACTATCATTTGCATCTTGAAGGAAAAGGCTATCGCCATCGCGATCGTGATTTTCGCGAATTATTACAAAAGGTACAAGCTCCACGTTTTTGTAAGCCTATTGTATTACCGAAGAAAGGGAAAACGTATTATTACGAATGTACATCATGTCGCTACATGTATGTGCGAAGAAAAGCAATACATACAAATCGATATGTATGTGGCTTTTGTCGTGGGAAATTGAAAAAAATAAAAAGAGAGTGTTGACAAGCCAAATCTTTATATGCTAAATTATAAAGGCCGTCGTCATTCAGCGAGAAATTGGAATAAAAAAAGGCGGTTGACAGATCAAAAAAGAGTAAATATAATATAAGCAGTCCTAATGATTGAGTTATTCCGCAGTAGCTCAGTGACGAGCGATACTTCGTCGACTAGGCTGCGAGTTGCCTCGACGCATTGATCATCACTGATTAGACGAGCAGAGGAAGAGGCAGTAAGTTTAATTGAAATCATGCTTAAGGCATATGAGTCACTTGCTTTTTATTCCGCAGTAGCTCAGTGGTAGAGCACTCGGCTGTTAACCGAGCGGTCGTAGGTTCGAATCCTACCTGCGGAGCCATTGGAGAAGTACCCAAGTGGCTGAAGGGGACGGTTTGCTAAACCGTTAGGTCGTTCTTTTACGGCGCGCGGGTTCAAATCCCGCCTTCTCCGCCACGAAGATGATAAACATGGCCCGTTGGTCAAGTGGTTAAGACACCGCCCTTTCACGGCGGTAACACGGGTTCGAATCCCGTACGGGTCATCTTTTGGAGTGCTCATTTTGTTCACTCCATTTTATTTCGGAGGATTAGCTCAGCTGGGAGAGCACTTGCCTTACAAGCAAGGGGTCGGCGGTTCGATCCCGTCATCCTCCACTCTTTGTGGTCCCGTGGTGTAGTGGTTAACATGCCTGCCTGTCACGCAGGAGATCGCGGGTTCGATCCCCGTCGGGACCGCCATTGTTTTGAAAATATTATATCAATGTCGGATAATTTCCCGAATTTCCTGACAGAAATTCTTGAAATTATCCTGCGGTGTTAACTCATGAAGCATATTCGTAGAAGTATTTCATGAAGTTATATCAATGGGCTATAGCCAAGCGGTAAGGCAACGGACTTTGACTCCGTGATGCGCTGGTTCGAATCCAGCTAGCCCAGCCATGAATGTGATGAGCCATTAGCTCAGTAGGTAGAGCACGATCGATTTAGCTTCTTTGAAAAGGCAACAGCGTACCGCTCGAGCT
>NZ_JBBOPX010000001.1:207500-220000 GCF_038003845.1 Anoxybacillus sp. FSL W8-0382
CACCCCTGATCGGGGTGGGAGACAGTGTCAGGTGGGCAGTTTGACTGGGGCGGTCGCCTCCCAAAGCGTAACGGAGGCGCCCAAAGGTTCCCTCAGAATGGTTGGAAATCATTCGAAGAGTGTAAAGGCAGAAGGGAGCTTGACTGCGAGACCTACAAGTCGAGCAGGGACGAAAGTCGGGCTTAGTGATCCGGTGGTTCCGAATGGAAGGGCCATCGCTCAACGGATAAAAGCTACCCCGGGGATAACAGGCTTATCTCCCCCAAGAGTCCACATCGACGGGGAGGTTTGGCACCTCGATGTCGGCTCATCGCATCCTGGGGCTGTAGTCGGTCCCAAGGGTTGGGCTGTTCGCCCATTAAAGCGGTACGCGAGCTGGGTTCAGAACGTCGTGAGACAGTTCGGTCCCTATCCGTCGCGGGCGTAGGAAATTTGAGAGGAGCTGTCCTTAGTACGAGAGGACCGGGATGGACGCACCGCTGGTGTACCAGTTGTTCCGCCAGGAGCACAGCTGGGTAGCTATGTGCGGAAGGGATAAGCGCTGAAAGCATCTAAGCGTGAAGCCCCCCTCAAGATGAGATTTCCCATCGCGTCAAGCGAGTAAGATCCCTTGAAGATGACAAGGTAGATAGGTCCGAGGTGGAAGCGTGGCGACACGTGCAGCTGACGGATACTAATCGATCGAGGACTTAACTAAACACACAAGAAAAGCGAAGGCGACTGTTCTGTTATCTAGTTTTGAAGGAATTATCCTTCAATATATTGCTCGGTGACGATGGCGGAGAGGTCACACCCGTTCCCATCCCGAACACGGAAGTTAAGCTCTCCAGCGCCGATGGTAGTTGGCGGGACACCGCCTGCGAGAGTAGGACGTTGCCGGGCATTATTGTATTTATTTCTTATTAGTTAATTTCTATCGTCGCGGGGTGGAGCAGCCAGGTAGCTCGTCGGGCTCATAACCCGAAGGTCGCAGGTTCAAATCCTGCCCCCGCAACCAATATTCGAAGATGAAGATAGATTAATGAGACGAAACAGTGTAAGTTTCGTATTTTTTTATGCCTTTTTTGCGTTATGATTTGTTTTCGTGTACACTTATACGTGTAGCATTTCCTTAGGAGAGCGATCCTAAGGCCTTTTTTGTATGCTGATTTTATTTAATTAGGGGAATGAACGATGAAAACATATGAATATGTATCACATCATCCTGAAGATACGCTAGCATTAGCGATGAAACTTGCTCAGTATGTTCAGCCACAAGACGTTATTACGTTAGAAGGTGATTTAGGAGCAGGAAAAACAACGTTTACAAAAGGATTAGCTAAAGGATTAGGAATTGACCGCAATGTAAGTAGCCCAACTTTCACTATTATAAAGCAATATGAAGGGCGTATCCCTTTATATCATATGGATGTATATCGTTTAGCAGAAAGTGAAGAAGATTTAGGATTTGAGGAATATTTTTTTGGTGATGGTGTAACCGTTGTTGAGTGGGCTCATTTAATAGAACCATATTTACCAACGGAACGTTTACATATTGCGATTCACCATGCCGATGGAGGAAGCAGGATTATTCGCTTCTCTCCGATCGGTCAACGTTATGAACAGTTATGTAAGGAGATTTTTAGCGATGAAAGTGTTAGCCATTGATACATCAACGTTTGTTATGGGGATTGCTGTCGTTGACGGTCAAGTTGTTAAAGGAGAAATCATTACAAATTTGCAAAAAAATCATTCGATCCGAGTGATGCCTGCCATTGAATCACTTTTGCAACAATGTGATATGAACCCTCAAGATCTTGACCGTATTGTTGTCGCCAAAGGTCCTGGATCATATACAGGGGTTCGCATTGGGGTGACGATTGCCAAAACTTTGGCTTGGACACTAAACATTCCACTTGTTGGTGTATCGAGTTTAGAAGTGATGGCAGCAAATGCGAAGTATTTTGGCGGGCTTATTGTTCCATTAATAGACGCTCGACGCGGACAAATTTATACTGGTCTTTACAAAGTAGAAGGAGATCACGTGCAATCGATCGTAGCGGATCAAGTCATTTTAGCTACTGATTGGGCGAATGAATTAAAAGCATATGATCAATCCATTTTATTAGTTGGAAATGATAGTGTACTACACGAAGCTACGTTTGTTGAAGTACTAGGTCGTTCTGTTCAAGTAGCTTCAGCGACACTTCACAATCCGCGCCCAAGCGAACTTGCATGGTTAGGAATGAACCGTGAGCCAGAATATGTTCATACGTTTGTCCCAAACTATATTCGTTTAGCAGAGGCAGAAGCGAATTGGCTTGCTCGTCAGCAAGAAAGGACGGAATGTTAAGTGGACGTTTCCTTCCGTTTTATGACGCTTCAAGATCTTGATCGCATTATAGAAATTGAGCAGCGTTCATTTACACTGCCGTGGAGTCGTTCCTCTTTTCACCAAGAATTAACAAATAATCCGTATGCTCGTTACATTGTGATGGAGCATGATGGACAAATCATTGGTTATTGTGGCATGTGGCTGGTCATGGATGAGGCACATATTACAAACATTGCAGTATTACCGGAGTTTCGCGGGAAAAAATTAGGAGAAGCACTAATGAAACAGGCGATGGCGTTGGCGAGAGAAGAGGGGGCAAAAACAATGACGTTAGAGGTGCGAGTATCGAATATCGTTGCACAGTCGTTGTATCGGAAACTTGGTTTTTTAAATGGAGGTATTCGTAAAAGATACTATTCGGATAATCAAGAAGATGCTTTAGTAATGTGGGTGAAATTATGAGCGAAAAAGACATATTTGTGCTTGGAATTGAGACAAGCTGTGATGAAACAGCTGCAGCCATTGTGAAAAATGGACGTGAAATTGTAGCTAACGTTGTCGCTTCACAAATGGAAAGCCATCAACGATTTGGAGGAGTCGTTCCTGAAATTGCCTCCCGTCACCATGTTGAACAAATTACGCTCGTATTAGAAGAAACGATGAAACAGGCAAATATGGATATAAGTCAACTTGACGCGATTGCAGTAACAGAGGGACCGGGATTAGTTGGGGCGCTATTGATTGGTGTAAATGCGGCGAAAGCGTTGGCTTTTGCACATCGCATTCCGCTTGTTGGTGTGCACCATATCGCAGGACATATTTACGCAAATCAACTTGTACAAGAAATGAAATTTCCGCTTCTGGCGCTTGTTGTGTCTGGAGGTCATACAGAGCTCATTTACATGAAAGAGCATGGGATATTTGAGGTGATTGGAGAAACGCGTGATGATGCGGCTGGAGAAGCGTATGACAAAGTTGCCCGGGCCTTGCAACTCCCTTATCCAGGGGGACCTCATATCGATCGTTTAGCGAAACAAGGGAAACCAATTATTGATTTACCGCGCGCGTGGTTAGAAGAAGGTTCGTATGATTTTAGTTTTAGTGGATTAAAATCAGCGGTTATTAACACGTTGCACAATGCAAAGCAACGTGGAGAAATGATCCGACCTGAAGATATGGCGGCAAGTTTTCAAGCAAGTGTCGTTGAGGTATTAGTGAGAAAAACAATCGAAGCAGCCATGCATTACAGCGTAAAACAAATATTGCTGGCTGGCGGTGTGGCGGCAAATGAAGGGTTACGTACACAATTACAAAAACAAATGAATCAACTGCCAGAAGTCGAGTTAGTTATCCCGCCGTTGTCGCTTTGTACAGATAATGCAGCGATGATTGCAGCAGCGGGAACAGTATTATTTCAACAAGGAAAGCGTGCCACCATGGCATTAAATGCAAACCCAAGTTTACTGTTATAGTAAGAAGGTGTCCCAAAAGCAATGGGGCACCTTTTTCTAATTGTCATACGAATTTTTCTAAGAACAATTCAGCTTGTTGTGGATTATTTTATCCACATACATGTGAATAATGTGGAAAACGTTGATTGTATGTTATTTTATCATAACAAGTTAACCACAACAAAATGGGGGATTTTTCTTTTGTTGTTGTGGGTAATGTGGAAAAGTTGGTGAATAACTTATATTTAGGTGTTTTTTCTGTGGATATCTTTGTGTAAAAGATGAGCTAGCCCACAAATGGAGCTAGCTCGTTATTATTTTTGTAAAAGTTCCCATTGTTCGAATAACTCGTCGAATTTTTGTTTCAGCTCATCAATTTTTCCTTGAGTATCCCGAGCTTTTTCATAGTCGTTGTAACAGGAAGGATCATATAATTGTTGTTCATACGTAGCAATTTGTTGTTCGATTCGCTCCATTTCCGTTTCTAGCTGTTCGATTTTTCGTTGTCGTTGTCGTTCTAATTTTTTTCGTTCTTTTTCTTCTTCGTACGAACGTTTTGGTGACAACGATTCGCCCGTTTTAGTTTTTTGGCTAATTTGTCCAAGCTCAAGCAGCTCTGCTTTTTTTGCTACGTAATAATCATAGTCCCCTAAATACTCAACAAGACCGTCTGTGGATAACTCATATATTTTTGTTGCAATTTTGTTAATAAAATAACGATCGTGTGAAACGAATATAATTGTTCCTGGGTATTCTATGAGCGCTTGTTCTAGCACTTCTTTGCTATCTAAATCCAAATGGTTTGTCGGTTCATCTAAAACTAATACGTTTGCTTTCTTCATCATGAGTTTAGCGAGAGCGAGTCGCGCTTTTTCTCCACCGCTTAACGTCTGAACAGGCTTCAATACGTCGTCACCAGAAAATAAAAAGTTGCCGAGAATGGTCCGAATTTCTTTCTCTGTTCTTAATCGATCTTCGTCCCACAGTTCGTCGATCACTCGTTTGTTTGATGTTAATTGTGCTTGTTCTTGATCATAATAGCCAATTTGTACGTTTGTTCCGTAGCGTATTTCTCCTTGTTTCGGATGGAGTTGTTTGATGATCGTTTTTAAAAGAGTTGATTTTCCAATTCCATTTGGTCCAATTAATGCGATACTATCACCGCGAGTGATGCGAAACGAAAGATTTTTTGCAATGATGTGATCGTAACCGATCGCTAAATCGTTAGCTGTTAGCACATCATTTCCGCTTGGGCGTTCGATTTCGAAACGAAACGATGCCGATTTTTCATCACCGAGTGGCTTGTCGATGATATTCATTTTTTCTAATTGTTTTCTACGGCTTTGTGCTCGCTTCGTTGTTGATGCACGAGCGATGTTGCGTTGAATAAAATCTTTTAATTTTGTAATTTCCTCTTGTTGTTTTTCATACAATTTTAGTTGTTGTTCAAATTGTTCAGCACGTTGTTGTAAGTAGCTTGTATAGTTTCCGACATATTTTTTTATTTTTGTGCGTGATAGTTCATACACTTGTGTCACGATTTGGTCAAGAAAATAGCGATCGTGGGAGACGATAAGAATGGCTCCATCGTAATTTTTTAAATATTGTTCAAGCCATTGCAACGTTTCCATATCTAAATGGTTTGTCGGTTCATCTAAAATGAGCAAATCGGGCCTTGTAAGGAGCAGTTTACCAAGCGCTAGCCTCGTCCGCTGTCCACCGCTCAATGTAGATACTTTTGTCGTATAATCGTACTGTGAGAAGCGGAGACCATGGAGAACCGAACGAATATCTGCTTCATATTGATAGCCGCCTTTTTCTTTGAATTCTGTTTGTAAACGATCATATTGCTCAAGTAGGCGCTCATAGTCAGCATCATGTAAACTCATTTGTTGTTCTAGTTCGCGTAATTGTTTTTCCATTTGTTGTAGCGGGGCAAACACATCGAGCATTTCTTCCCAAATGGAACGATGCGCTTGCAACCCTGTATATTGATCTAAATAACCGATCGTTACGTGTTTCGGTTTAATGATTTCGCCTGTGTCGTATGACAACTGTCCGGCAATGATTTTTAATAATGTCGATTTTCCCGCGCCATTTCTTCCAACTAACGCAATACGGTCTTTTTCTTGTATTTCAAGCTTAATGTCTGATAAAACTTGTTCTGCTCCATATGATTTGGATAGTTGATTTACTTGTAAAATGATCATTCTTTCTCACCTCAATCTTCTTTTGATAGTGTAACGTACTTTCTTGATATTCGGCAACACTAGTGTACGAATAACAAATTTGACAAAAATAATAATAAAGGGTACAAAGGAAAGACAGAATGAAAAAAATAGTGTATAGTTTAGAAGTGGGAAGAATTTTTTAGACGTATAGGAGAGAAAAATGAAAGCGCTAACTATTTGTGAAAGGAAATGTGGGGGATTGACTCGTGAATAATGAACAGCCAAAAATTCCGCAGGCGACCGCAAAGCGACTACCGTTGTACTATCGTTTTTTGAAAAACTTGCATGCATCAGGCAAGCAACGTGTATCTTCAGCGGAGTTAAGCGAAGCTGTAAAAGTCGATTCAGCAACGATTCGCCGAGATTTTTCATACTTTGGTGCGCTTGGAAAAAAAGGATACGGATATAATGTCAATTATTTGCTGTCATTTTTTCGTAAAACGTTAGACCAAGATGAGACGACAGAAGTGGCGTTATTTGGGGTTGGAAATTTAGGGACTGCATTTTTAAACTACAATTTCAGCAAAAACAATAATACGAAAATTGTGATGGCGTTCGATGTAGATCCAGATAAAGTCGGAACAGAAGTCGGAGGGGTTCCGGTTTATCATTTAGATGAATTGGAGGAGAAACTCGGGGGAATTGCCGTAGCGATTTTAACTGTTCCTGCCCAAGTTGCTCAACCGATTACTGACCGACTTGTTCAACAGGGGATTAAAGGGATTTTAAACTTTACACCTGCTCGCCTGCATGTGCCAGAACACATTCGTGTTCATCATATTGATTTAGCGGTCGAATTGCAGTCACTCGTTTATTTTTTAAAGCATTACGGAAATGAATAAACCTCCCGTTTATGAGCGGGAGGTTTTTTTCAATAAAGAGCGAATAGCTGTGCCAAAATCAAATGTTGCAATTAGGATGAACAGCATTGTTGTTACGTCCCAAATGCCGTCATCAGCACTATCCACAGCAAAATAAGTAAATAAAATGCCCATTAGAAAGTAAAATAGTGGTTCATATTTCATGAAAACAGCCTCCAAATGACGAATTGCATTTGTTCTGCTTCGCGCATAATCTTCTCGATTTCTTCAGCGAATAATATTTGTATGGCAACGACAAACGTGTTCATCAACACGTGTGCTGCAATAGGTACGAGAATGCGTTTTGTTTTCACATATAAGAAGGCGAACACAAACCCCATTGTCGCATACAAGAGCAAATGTTCAAACTCTAAATGAACAACAGCAAATAAAAGTGAACTGACGAGCGCTGATAAGAAAAAATTGTATTTTTGATACAACGTCCCGAAAATAATTTTCCGAAAGATGATTTCCTCTAAAATTGGTCCGACGACTGATGTAACGAGTATAAGAGCTGGTGTCAATTTGACCATTTCAACGATGCGTCTCGTGTTTTCGGACCCCATTTCGACACCAAATAGGTGCATCTCAATATTAGCTGCAATGCCTTGGGCGAAAAGAGCGAGCAAAAACCCCCCAATCGCCCAAAAGAATGACATGCCAATCGATGCTTGATGGCGATCATATGAGTATTTCATATCTTCTTTCATAAAATAAAGAACGAGAAAAAGAGCAATCGGGAAACTAATAACAGCCCAGTAACCAGAAGCGATCGATATGGCTATATCTTTATTTGATGCGTTAATAAATCCGCTATGCGCAAGTAAAGGAACGCCGACTAAACTCGATAGTTGCATAGCGACGTATGTAATGATGACATACCAATATTGCTTTTTCACATGTTCAACCCCTTCGTGCAAATTGTCTAGCTTTAGACGAGCATTTTCTAAGCGTCTGCTTCCTTAGCTGAGCGAATGATCGTCCTCTGCTTTCTAAATTGAATACTTTTTCATTTTATCATATTTTTTGTATGAATTTCGAAAGGAAAGACATAATGTTAAAGAGGGAATCATTTAATGAAAAATTTTTAACTTCCTACTTGCAAAATTAAAAAAAGTTCATTAATATAATAAGTGTGTTAGCACTCAATAAGAATGAGTGCTAATAACGGAACGAAAATCTAATTAAGGAGGTCGTTTGCCGTGTTGAAGCCACTAGGTGATCGTATTGTCATTGAATTAATTCAAACTGAAGAAAAAACAGCGAGCGGAATTGTCTTACCAGACACAGCAAAAGAAAAACCACAAGAAGGAAAAGTTGTGGCAGTTGGTTCAGGTCGCGTTCTTGATAATGGTGAGCGCGTAGCTCCAGAGGTAAGCGTTGGTGACCGCATCATCTTCTCAAAATATGCGGGTACAGAAGTAAAATATGATGGAAAAGAATACTTAATTTTGCGTGAAAGTGACATTTTAGCTGTGATTGGTTAATCGTTCGCCTGATAACATATAAAGCACATAAAAATACTTAACTAAAATTTCATCAAGGGGGTAAGATGTATGGCAAAAGAAATTAAATTCAGCGAAGAAGCTCGTCGTGCGATGTTACGCGGTGTAGATAAATTAGCTGATGCAGTAAAAGTAACATTAGGTCCAAAAGGTCGTAACGTTGTATTAGAGAAAAAGTTCGGTTCTCCATTAATTACAAATGACGGTGTAACGATTGCGAAAGAGATTGAATTAGAAGATCCGTTTGAAAATATGGGTGCGAAGCTTGTTGCGGAAGTAGCAAGCAAAACAAACGACGTTGCTGGTGACGGTACAACAACAGCAACTGTATTAGCACAAGCGATGATTCGCGAAGGATTGAAAAACGTAACAGCTGGTGCGAACCCAATGGGCATTCGCAAAGGTATTGAAAAAGCTGTTGCGGTCGCTGTGGAAGAATTAAAAGCGATCTCTAAACCAATCGAAGGCAAAGACTCCATTGCTCAAGTTGCAGCTATTTCTGCGGCTGACGAAGAAGTTGGTCAATTAATCGCAGAAGCAATGGAACGCGTTGGTAAAGACGGTGTCATTACATTAGAGGAGTCTAAAGGTTTCACAACAGAATTAGATGTTGTGGAAGGTATGCAATTTGACCGCGGTTATGTATCTCCATACATGATTACAGACTCTGATAAAATGGAAGCTGTATTAGATAATCCATACATCTTAATTACAGATAAAAAAGTTTCAAGCATTCAAGAACTTCTTCCTGTATTGGAGCAAGTTGTTCAACAAGGCAAACCATTGTTAATCATCGCTGAAGATGTAGAAGGTGAAGCGCTTGCTACATTAGTTGTGAACAAACTTCGCGGTACGTTCACAGCTGTTGCAGTTAAAGCGCCTGGCTTCGGTGACCGTCGCAAAGCGATGCTTCAAGATATCGCGATTTTAACAGGCGGTGAAGTCATTACAGAAGAGTTAGGTCGCGAATTGAAATCAACAACAATTGCTTCACTTGGTCGTGCAGCGAAAGTCGTTGTGACAAAAGAACATACAACAATCGTTGGTGGCGCTGGCCGTGCGGAAGACATTCAAGCACGCATCAACCAAATTCGTGCTCAATTAGAAGAAACTACTTCTGAATTTGACCGTGAAAAATTACAAGAGCGCTTAGCGAAATTAGCTGGTGGCGTTGCGGTAATCAAAGTTGGTGCGGCAACAGAAACAGAATTGAAAGAGCGCAAATTACGCATTGAAGACGCATTAAACGCAACACGTGCGGCAGTTGAAGAAGGTATTGTTGCCGGCGGTGGTACGGCATTAATGAACGTATACAACAAAGTTGCAGCGATCGAAGCTGAAGGCGACGAAGCAACTGGTGTGAAAATCGTTCTTCGTGCGATCGAAGAGCCAGTTCGTCAAATCGCTCACAACGCTGGTTTAGAAGGTTCTGTTATCGTTGAACGTTTAAAAACAGAAAAACCTGGCATCGGCTTCAACGCAGCAACTGGCGAGTGGGTTGATATGATTGAAGCTGGTATCGTTGACCCAACAAAAGTAACTCGTTCTGCGCTTCAAAACGCAGCATCTGTTGCGGCTATGTTCTTAACAACTGAGGCAGTTGTTGCTGACAAGCCAGAAGAAAACAAAAACACACCTGGCATGCCTGACATGGGCGGCATGATGTAATGCAAAAACTACCCCTGTTTCAAAGGGGTAGTTTTTTCTTTTAATTCACTCAAAAAACAAAGAATAGAGCCAACAGCTTGAATCCATGCTCCAGCGATACTGATCGACTGCCCGTCTTCTTTATTTCCTCGTTCCTCATACACTCAGTACATCGGTAGTTTCAGCATCTGCCTCTAAGGCGTTTTCTGTCGCTTGCAATACGTTTCCCCATAAATCAAGAGCAAACTGTTTTTTTGTCGCTTAGAGAAGGAATGCTCGCAATGGCCGAAGTAACAGTACCTATCGCTTGAGTAAATGAACCGATCAGTGCTTTCGGTTGATTCATCCTATTTCGCGCAGGAGACTCCCACTTCAACGACCAAAGGGAGTAAGTGGGAGAGGAATGCGCGTTCCCCCTTTCTTTTGTGTATGATATAATAAAGGCGTGGAGAAAACCGTTCAATAAAGGCACTCCAATAACTGCTACTCGATGTATGGAGTTGGTTACAGGAAACGTTGTAACCGTAAAACATCGAGCGTAGGTCCGTCTGTTGTGTGTGGAAGCCAAGTACTGCCAACAGACACACCGAGAGAATCGGTAACGATGCAGGCATGACCTGCGTCGTTGGGTAGTCGTCAACCTGCCCCTGATGCAACCCCAAGTCAAGGAAGGAGGACGAAATCCGTTTGCACTTCTGGGGAGTTGCAAGCCCTCACTTCAAGCGTTAGCTAAGTGGGGGTAGTTGACGTGCATTCTCCTACAATTTTTGCTCATATATCATATGCAAGTTACATATTGTTGTTAATTGTTAGAAAATTGAATAAAAAGACAGCATCTTGACCGACGAGGAATGAAGTTGGTAGAATGGATTAAAATTTAAGATGCGCACCTTCGTATATCCTCGATAATATGGTTCGAGAGTCTCTACCGGGACACCGTAAATGACCCGACTACGAAGGCAGTGTTCTATATTGCTAGAATTCTGCCTTCGTTTTTTTATGAGAGGGTATGAATGCTAGCTTTTTTATTATATGTAGATGAGGTGATTTCGTTTGAGTCAACAAGAAATGATCGTCGTTTTAGATTTTGGTAGCCAGTACAATCAGTTAATTACGCGCCGCATTCGTGAGTTTGGTGTGTACAGCGAGTTGCACCCACATACGATTACAGCCGAACAAATTCAACAAATGAATGTAAAAGGAATCATTTTTTCTGGCGGTCCAAACAGCGTATATGATGATAATGCGTTTACGTGTGATCCGAAAATTTTTGAGCTTGGTTTGCCGATTTTAGGAATTTGTTATGGCATGCAGCTGATGACGCATCATTTAGGCGGAAAAGTAGAAAAAGCAACACATCGTGAGTACGGAAAAGCAATGATTCAAGTAAAGAACGCTTCCGCCCTTTTTGAACGTCTCCCAGACGAGCAAGTGGTCTGGATGAGCCACGGCGATTTAGTCACTGCTCCGCCAGAAGGGTTTACTGTAGATGCTGTTAGCGCTTCTTGTCCAATTGCGGCAATGAGCAATGAGGCGAAAAAGTTTTACGCGGTGCAATTCCATCCAGAAGTGCGCCATTCCGTCTACGGAAACGATATTTTAAGAAATTTCGTATTTGACGTGTGCCAATGCAAAGGCGATTGGACAATGGAAAGCTTTATCGATAGCGAAGTGCGCAAAATTCGCGAGCTTGTTGGAGATAAAAAAGTGCTTTGTGCGTTAAGCGGCGGTGTCGATTCTTCCGTGGCGGCTGTGCTTGTGCATCGCGCCATCGGCGATCAACTCACATGTATTTTTGTCGATCACGGGCTCCTTCGCAAAGGGGAAGCGGAAAGCGTCATGAAAACATTCCGCGAAGGGTTCCATATGAACGTCATTAAGGTGGATGCAAAAGAGCGGTTTTTAAACAAATTAAAAGGTGTAAGCGATCCAGAGCAAAAACGAAAAATTATTGGGAATGAGTTCATTTACGTATTTGATGACGAAGCAGCAAAGCTAGATGGCATCGAATTTTTAGTACAAGGTACGTTGTATACTGATATTATTGAAAGCGGCACAGCAACAGCCCAAACGATTAAATCTCATCACAATGTCGGTGGTTTACCAGAAGATATGAAGTTTAAATTAATCGAGCCATTGAATACGCTCTTTAAAGATGAAGTGCGAGCGCTCGGTACAGAATTAGGTATTCCGGATGAAATTGTATGGCGTCAACCGTTTCCAGGACCTGGACTTGGCATTCGCGTATTAGGGGAAGTGACAGAAGAGAAGTTAGAGATTGTTCGTGAATCAGACGCCATTTTACGTGAAGAAATAAAAAAAGCCGGGCTTGATCGTGAAATTTGGCAGTACTTCACGGTTCTACCTGACATTCGTAGCGTAGGTGTAATGGGTGATGCGCGCACGTATGATTATACGGTCGGTATTCGTGCAGTCACTTCGATTGACGGTATGACAGCGGATTGGGCGCGCATTCCTTGGGATGTTCTTGA
>NZ_JBBOPX010000001.1:225000-445000 GCF_038003845.1 Anoxybacillus sp. FSL W8-0382
AAAAGGATGTGGAGTTGCTTAGACAACCAGGATGTTGGCTTAGAAGCAGCCACCATTTAAAGAGTGCGTAATAGCTCACTGGTCGAGTGACTCTGCGCCGAAAATGTACCGGGGCTAAACGTACCACCGAAGCTGTGGGACGACTTACGTCGTCGGTAGGGGAGCGTTCTAAGGGCGTCGAAGCTAGACCGGAAGGACTAGTGGAGCGCTTAGAAGTGAGAATGCCGGTGTGAGTAGCGAAAACAGAGGTGAGAATCCTCTGCACCGAAAGCCTAAGGTTTCCTGAGGAAGGCTCGTCCGCTCAGGGTTAGTCGGGACCTAAGCCGAGGCCGAAAGGCGTAGGCGATGGACAACAGGTTGATATTCCTGTACCACCTCCTCACCGTTTGAGCAATGGGGGGACGCAGGAGGATAGGGTCAGCGCGCGACTGGTTGTGCGCGTCCAAGCAGTTAGGCGCCTCAAGTAGGCAAATCCGCTTGAGTAGGCTGAGCTGTGATGGCGAGGGAAATAAAGTACCGAAGTGCCTGATTCCACACTGCCAAGAAAAGCCTCTAGCGAGGTGAGAGGTGCCCGTACCGCAAACCGACACAGGTAGGCGAGGAGAGAATCCTAAGGTGCGCGGGAGAACTCTCGTTAAGGAACTCGGCAAAATGACCCCGTAACTTCGGGAGAAGGGGTGCTCCCTCGGGTGAATAGCCCAGGGGAGCCGCAGTGAAAAGGCCCAAGCGACTGTTTATCAAAAACACAGGTCTCTGCGAAGCCGTAAGGCGAAGTATAGGGGCTGACACCTGCCCGGTGCTGGAAGGTTAAGGGGAGCGCTTAGCGCAAGCGAAGGTGCGAACCGAAGCCCCAGTAAACGGCGGCCGTAACTATAACGGTCCTAAGGTAGCGAAATTCCTTGTCGGGTAAGTTCCGACCCGCACGAAAGGTGTAACGACTTGGGCACTGTCTCAACGAGAGACCCGGTGAAATCATAGTACCTGTGAAGATGCAGGTTACCCGCGACAGGACGGAAAGACCCCGTGGAGCTTTACTGCAGCCTGATATTGAATGTTGGTGCGACATGTACAGCATAGGTGGGAGACTGAGAAGCCTGGACGCCAGTCTAGGTGGAGTCGCCGTTGGGATACCACCCTTGTCGTACTGAGATTCTAACCCGCACCCCTGATCGGGGTGGGAGACAGTGTCAGGTGGGCAGTTTGACTGGGGCGGTCGCCTCCCAAAGCGTAACGGAGGCGCCCAAAGGTTCCCTCAGAATGGTTGGAAATCATTCGAAGAGTGTAAAGGCAGAAGGGAGCTTGACTGCGAGACCTACAAGTCGAGCAGGGACGAAAGTCGGGCTTAGTGATCCGGTGGTTCCGAATGGAAGGGCCATCGCTCAACGGATAAAAGCTACCCCGGGGATAACAGGCTTATCTCCCCCAAGAGTCCACATCGACGGGGAGGTTTGGCACCTCGATGTCGGCTCATCGCATCCTGGGGCTGTAGTCGGTCCCAAGGGTTGGGCTGTTCGCCCATTAAAGCGGTACGCGAGCTGGGTTCAGAACGTCGTGAGACAGTTCGGTCCCTATCCGTCGCGGGCGTAGGAAATTTGAGAGGAGCTGTCCTTAGTACGAGAGGACCGGGATGGACGCACCGCTGGTGTACCAGTTGTCCCGCCAGGGGCACAGCTGGGTAGCTATGTGCGGAAGGGATAAGCGCTGAAAGCATCTAAGCGTGAAGCCCCCCTCAAGATGAGATTTCCCATCGCGTCAAGCGAGTAAGATCCCTTGAAGATGACAAGGTAGATAGGTCCGAGGTGGAAGCGTGGCGACACGTGCAGCTGACGGATACTAATCGATCGAGGACTTAACTAAGCACATACGAAAAGCGAAGGCGACTGTCCAGACACGAAGAGCGCGAAAGGCCTGCGAGGAGGCTGTTGCCGCCACAGCAGGACTGAAGCGGTTCGAGGGGCTAGGAGCCGCAGCTAGACATCAAGAAAAGCTGAGAACGGTCCTTGGCGAAGCCAAGGAAACGTCCGACGGAGCCGAGAGCTTTTGACGAAGACGTGCTTGCACGTCGAACGGAAAAAGCGAAGGCGTAGGAGGATGTTAGTTCGAAGCTAGACATCACGAAAAGCGAAGGCGACTGTTCTGTTATCTAGTTTTGAAGGAATCATCCTTCACGCCCAAAAAGGCGAAACGAAAAAGCATGTTTGCTCGGTGACGATGGCGGAGAGGTCACACCCGTTCCCATCCCGAACACGGAAGTTAAGCTCTCCAGCGCCGATGGTAGTTGGCGGGACACCGCCTGCGAGAGTAGGACGTTGCCGGGCGGACATAGCAAGTTAGAGGGCATCTCCGTTTTGTTCTCTAACTTTTTTTGTCCATGTATTTGCGTTTAACGCTTTTACAATCCTCTCCCCCATAGTTAAAGAGCTAACCGATATAGGTTAGCTCATTTTTTATTTAATGTCCACCTTCCTTTTTATATGATCAGGGATGAGACGATGAAGATGAACAAATAGCAGTCCGTTCTCGTACACAGCTTCCACTTTTTCTCCTACAGGAAAGGGAAGTTGTATCTCTCGTTCAAAAGGTTCTTGTGTAATTCCTTCTTCAATTAGTTCAAAGCCTTCAAACTGCAATTGAACATTTGCTTTAATTTCTAATGTATTATAATGAATGTACACTTCTGCATCGTGTACATGTGCTAACCCTGGGATCGCTGCGACGACAAGTAGCTCATTATCACGACGATACATATTGATGCCTGATGAATAGGAAGAAAAGGAATTTGATGAGTTCCAAAATGGATGAGTAAAAAAGGCTTCCCATTGCTTTGTCCAATCCATAAGCTTCTCCCCTTTCTCTTTTTCTTTTTACTATATGGTGAAAAAGATGAAATGGTGATTTTTAAGTAAAAACCGAACATTAATTATTTTGTGTGTAAAAATGTTCGATTTTATGTTGACATGATTGAAAAACGACTGGTAAGATGAAGATAAATGAATACGTTGTTGAACCCTCATATAATTTTGGGGATATGGCCCAAAAGTCTCTACCCAATAACCGTAAATTATTGGACTATGAGGGAAAGGATCTTATTGGCTTTTTTCACCCAATGGGCGAAATGTGTCCAGAACGATGCTTTCCCTTATGGTCGAGGGGCGTTGTTCTGGATTTTTTTCTGATTATAAAAAGAGGTGAGTACGGATGCAGCCACTTGTAGCTGTCATTATGGGAAGTCAATCAGATTGGGAAACGATGCGTCATGCATGTGATATATTAGAAGAATTGCATATTCCGTTTGAAAAAAAAGTTGTTTCAGCTCACCGTACACCGGACTTTATGTTTACGTATGCTGAAACAGCTGAAGAGCGCGGCATTAAAGTCATTATCGCTGGAGCAGGGGGAGCTGCTCATTTGCCAGGAATGGTAGCAGCTAAAACAACGTTGCCTGTTATTGGTGTTCCGGTTATGTCTAAAACGCTAAATGGTCTTGATTCGTTACTATCTATTGTCCAAATGCCCGGAGGAGTGCCAGTAGCGACAGTGGCTATCGGAAAAGCAGGTGCCGTCAATGCGGCATTGCTTGCAGTATCGATTCTCGGAACGCACGATCCGGCGTACATGGATGCATTGCGGATGCGGCGTGAAGCGATTCGAAAACAAGTGATGGAAAGTAGTGATCAGCTTGATTAAAACGATTGTCCCGGGGCAAACGATTGGTATTATTGGCGGAGGACAACTAGGAAGAATGATGGCGATCGCTGCAAAAGAGATGGGGTTTTTCGTAGCGGTTCTTGATCCTACTCCGCAATCGCCTTGTGCTCAAGTGGCTGACATTGAAATTGTCGCTTCGTATAGCGATGAAGAAGCGTTACGTCATTTAGCCGAAGTGAGCGATGTTGTGACATATGAGTTTGAAAATATTGATGCTGATGCGTTGAAACGATTAGTAGAGAAGGGATATGTGCCGCAAGGAAGCGAGCTGCTTTCTATTACACAGCATCGTTGGAAAGAAAAACGGGCAGTTCAGTCTGCCGGGTTGCCTGTTGCCCCTTATCGTCTCATACTGGAAGAAGAGCAATTGGAACGGGCGATTGAGGAGATCGGCATTCCGGCTGTATTGAAAACATGTCGTGGAGGGTATGATGGAAAAGGGCAAGTGGTCATTCGTTGTTTAGATGATATTCACGAGGCGCGCTCGCTGCTCGCTTACGGTGAATGTGTATTGGAAGCATGGGTTCCATTTGTGAAAGAGTTATCTATTATCGTTGTGCGTAGCGTTTCTGGTGAAATAGAGCTGTTTCCTGTTGTCGAGAACATTCATCGCGACAATATTTTGCATCAAACGATTGCCCCAGCCCAAGTTAGCCAGAAAACCATTGCGCAGGCGGAGATGTATGCTCGACGATTAGCGGAAACTTTTCAACTTGTCGGCACACTAGCTATTGAAATGTTTTTAACAGAAGATGGGCAGTTATATGTCAATGAACTTGCCCCTAGACCACACAACTCAGGTCATTATACAATAAACGGTTGTATCACATCGCAATTTCAACAACATATTCGCGCCATTTGTAATTGGCCGCTTGGCAGTACGGAGTTGCTCAAACCTACAATTATGGTCAACATTTTAGGAGAACATGTGGATGCAGTCATTCAAAACATCGCCCAATTTCGTGACGCCCACGTCCACTTTTATGGAAAAAAGGAAGCGAAGCTGAAGCGAAAGATGGGACATGTGACATGGTTAGCTGATGATGTCGATGCGATCCAACGAAAAATAGATGAATTTGCGATTTGGACAGATCGGAGGATGAACGTATGATTGAACGTTACACACGACCAGAAATGGGTGCAATCTGGACGGAAGAAAACCGTTTTCGTGCTTGGCTAGAAGTCGAAATTTTAGCATGTGAAGCATGGGCCGAGTTAGGTGTTATCCCGAAAGAAGATGTTGAAAAAATTCGTCAAAACGCCTCATTCGATATCGCGCGCATTAAAGAAATCGAAGAAGAGACGCGCCATGATGTTGTTGCCTTTACGCGCGCGGTATCAGAAACGCTAGGAGAAGAACGAAAATGGGTACATTACGGCCTTACGTCTACGGATGTGGTTGATACAGCATTATCATACTTATTAAAACAAGCAAATGAAATTTTATTGCGTGACTTAGAGAACTTTATTGCTGTATTAAAAGAAAAAGCGATTGAGCATAAATATACGGTCATGATGGGACGAACGCATGGTGTTCATGCTGAGCCAACGACATTTGGATTAAAATTGGCGCTTTGGTATGCCGAAATGGAGCGAAATTTAGAACGTTTCAAGCAAGCAGCCGAAACGGTACGCGTTGGAAAAATTTCTGGTGCTGTTGGTACGTATGCCAATATCGATCCGTTTGTTGAGCAGTACGTATGTGAAAAACTTGGCTTACAGCCTGCGCCTATTTCGACGCAAACGTTACAGCGTGATCGTCATGCCCACTATATGGCGACGCTCGCTTTAATTGCAACATCGATTGAAAAATTTGCTGTTGAAATTCGTGGATTACAAAAAAGTGAAACACGGGAAGTAGAGGAGTTTTTCGCTAAGGGACAAAAAGGTTCGTCTGCGATGCCGCATAAACGGAATCCGATCGGTTCAGAAAATATGACAGGAATGGCTCGCGTCATTCGTGGGTATATGTTAACGGCGTATGAAAATGTACCGCTTTGGCATGAGCGTGACATTTCACATTCGTCAGCGGAGCGCATTATTTTACCGGATGCAACGATCGCTTTAGACTACATGCTCAACCGCTTTACAAATATCGTGAAAAACTTGACCGTATTCCCAGAAAATATGAAGAAGAATATGGATCGCACGCTCGGACTTATTTATTCACAACGCGTATTGCTAGCGCTTATTGACACAGGTATGACGCGTGAGGAAGCGTATGATCTTGTACAACCAAAGGCGATGGAAGCATGGGAAAAACAAGTGCCGTTCCGCTCGTTAATTGAAGCAGACGAAGTAATTACAAGTCGTTTAACGAAGGATCAAATTGCTGATTGCTTTGACTACAACTATCACTTAAAGCATGTCGACACGATTTTCGAGCGACTTGGCTTGCAGTAGGTAAGGCGCCGTCCTTACCTTTACACGAAAATTTCCTAATATTCTGTATAACTGGGGGAGAGAACATGGAAAAGCAACACCTTCTGTATGAAGGAAAGGCGAAGAAAGTGTATGCGACGAACGAAGAGGGTGTATTATGGATTGAATATAAAGATGAGGCAACTGCATTTAACGGTGAAAAAAAAGCAAAGATTAGCGGAAAAGGACGATTAAATAACGAAATTACGAGTTTACTATTTTCCTTGTTGCATGAAGCAGGTGTAAATAATCATTTTATCCGTAAAATATCCGATACAGAACAGCTTGTGCGTCAAGTGACGATCATACCCCTTGAAGTCGTTGTCCGCAATATTGTCGCCGGGAGTTTGTCGAAGCGTACTGGTCTTGAGGAAGGAACGGTACTTGAAAAACCACTTGTAGAATTTTACTACAAAAATGACGATTTAGGCGATCCCCTATTAACGGAAGATCATATCGCTTTGTTACAGCTTGCCACTCATGATGAGCTTTTGCACATGAAACAGACGGCGTTACGCATTAACGACATTTTAACTTCCTTATTTCGTTCATGTGACTTACAGCTTGTCGACTTCAAATTAGAGTTTGGAAAAGATGAAACGGGAGCGGTACTGTTGGCGGATGAAATTTCCCCAGATACGTGTCGATTATGGGATGTACACACGAAAGAAAAATTTGATAAAGATGTATTTCGTCGTGATTTAGGCGACTTAACAGAAACATATACGAAACTTTTACAACGATTAGGAGGATTATCATGTACAAAGTAAAAGTGTATGTCACATTGCGTGAAAATGTATTAGATCCACAAGGAAATGCTGTAAAAGGAGCGCTTCATAGCTTAAGTTATCATGAGGTGCAAGATGTGCGTATTGGAAAGTTCATGGAGTTAACGGTAGAAAAAAGTGACCGCGACATAGATGCACTCGTGAAAGATATGTGTGAAAAGTTGTTGGCGAATACGGTCATTGAAGATTATCGCTATGAAATTGAGGAGGTCGTCGTTCAGTGAAATTTGCGGTCATTGTATTTCCGGGTTCCAACTGTGATGTCGACATGTATCATGCGATTGCAGATGAATTAAGGGAAGATGTTGAATACGTTTGGCATGATGTAGAAAGTTTAGATGAGTTTGATGCTATTCTTTTGCCAGGTGGTTTTTCATACGGGGATTATTTACGATCTGGAGCGATTGCGCGCTTTTCCAACGTCATGAAAGCGATAAAAAAAGCAGCAGACGAAGGGAAACCGATTTTAGGTGTATGTAACGGATTTCAAATTTTACTAGAAGCGGGGCTTCTCCCGGGGGCGATGCGACGCAACAATACGTTAACGTTTATTTGCCGTCCGGTGAAGCTTCGTGTCGAAAATAACGAAACGATGTTTACATCGCAATACGAGCAAGGAGAAGTGCTTACAATCCCCATTGCGCACGGAGAAGGAAACTATTATTGTGATGAACAAACGTTACAACAGCTTATCGCTAATAACCAAATTGTTTTTCGTTATGAGGGAGAAAATCCAAACGGTAGTTTATTCAACATTGCAGGCATCGTGAACGAAAAAGGGAACGTACTTGGTATGATGCCACACCCTGAGCGAGCTGTTCATGAGTTGCTTGGAGGGGCAGACGGTTTAAAACTGTTTCAATCAATTGTGACATATTGGAGGGACGCACATGTCGTTATTACTTGAGCCAAGTCCAACAATGATTAAAGAACAGAAGATGTATCGTGATATGGGATTAACAGATGAAGAGTTTGCGATGATTGAGCGTATTCTTGGACGTTTGCCTAATTATACAGAAACGGGCATTTTTTCTGTCATGTGGTCAGAACATTGTAGCTATAAAAATTCGAAACCTGTATTAAAAAAGTTTCCGACTGAAGGGAGACATGTGCTCCAAGGACCAGGAGAAGGCGCTGGTATTGTCGATATTGGAGATGGATTAGCGGTAGCATTTAAAATTGAAAGTCATAACCACCCATCTGCGATTGAGCCGTATCAAGGGGCTGCCACAGGTGTTGGGGGAATTATTCGCGATGTCTTCTCGATGGGGGCAAGACCAATTGCGTTATTAAACTCGCTTCGCTTTGGCGAATTAACGTCACCGCGCGTGAAATATTTATTTGAGCGCGTCGTCGCAGGGATTGCGGGATATGGAAATTGTGTCGGTATTCCGACTGTTGGTGGTGAAGTGCAATTTGATGCGGCATACGAAGGAAACCCGCTTGTAAATGCGATGTGCGTCGGGGTGATTCGACATGAAGATATTCAAAAAGGAATCGCGGCAGGCGTTGGAAATACGGTCATGTATGTCGGGGCGAAAACGGGGCGTGACGGCATTCATGGAGCAACGTTTGCATCGGAAGAATTAACGGAACAATCTGAACAAAAACGTCCAGCTGTTCAAGTCGGAGATCCATTTATGGAAAAATTGCTTCTTGAAGCTTGTTTAGAGGTCATTCATTCCGATGCGCTTGTTGGGATGCAAGATATGGGGGCGGCCGGCTTAACAAGCTCATCGGCGGAAATGGCGAGCAAGGCAGGCTCTGGGATCGAACTGAATTTAGATCTTGTACCACAACGCGAAACAGGAATGACACCGTATGAAATGATGTTGTCTGAGTCGCAAGAGCGCATGCTTCTTGTTGTTCAGAAGGGTCGTGAACAAGAAATTATAGATGTATTTGCTAAATACGGGCTCGAGGCGAAAGCGATTGGTCGCGTAACAAATGATCAAATGTTACGTTTGTATCACCGCGGGGAAGTCGTTGCCGAAATTCCGGTTGATGCGCTTGCCAAAGATGCCCCTGTATATCATAAGCCGTCGCAAGAACCAGCATATTATCGTGAGTTTCAAACGATTGAGTACGTACCGACGATTAACGATTATGAAGAAACGTTGCTTGCATTATTAAGTCAGCCAACGATTGCAAGTAAAGAATGGGTGTATGAACAATACGATTATATGGTGCGAACAAATACGGTTGTTGCTCCAGGGTCTGATGCAGCTGTTTTACGCATTCGTGGCACAAATAAAGCGCTGGCGATGACAACCGATTGTAATTCTCGCTACGTATATTTAGATCCAGAAGTCGGTGGGAAAATTGCGATCGCAGAAGCAGCACGCAACATCGTATGTTCCGGTGCTCAGCCACTTGCCGTTACCGATTGTTTGAATTTTGGAAATCCGGAAAAACCAGAAATTTTTTGGCAACTTGAAAAAGCGGTAGAAGGAATGAGCGAAGCGTGTCGTGTACTAGAAACACCAGTCATTAGCGGAAATGTATCGCTTTATAATGAAACGAACGGCGAAGCCATTTATCCGACACCAATTGTCGGCATGGTCGGTGTCGTTGAACATATTAGTCATATTACGACACAAGCATTTAAACAACCTGGCGACTTGATTTATGTCATTGGGGAAGCTAAGCAAGAATTTGGTGGGAGCGAGCTACAAAAATGGCTAACAGGTCGCATTTTTGGAAAAGCGCCAACGATTGATTTACATGTGGAAGCAGAGCGACAACAACAGCTTCTCACCGCGATTCGAGCTGGAGTAGTAGCATCAGCGCATGACATATCGGAAGGTGGCTTGGCGATTGCACTTGCGGAATGTCTAATGACCGCACAAGGTTTAGGTGCACGTGTGACAATTCAAGGTGATGTCGTTTCAGAACTATTTAGTGAAACACAATCACGCTTTATCGTTTCTGTAAAAAAGGAACATCGTCAAGCGTTTGAACAGCTCGTTCAAGCGATATGTATTGGGGAAGTGACGAACGATGAAATGCTTCATGTGGTGAATGAGGATACGAGTATCATCCACGTTCCAGTAGAAACAATGCGAAACGTATGGAAAGGAGCTATTCCATGCTTGCTGAAATCAAAGGATTAAATGAAGAATGCGGAATTTTTGGCATTTGGGGACATGAGGAAGCAGCGACGTTGACATATTACGGACTGCATAGTTTACAACATCGTGGTCAAGAAGGAGCAGGAATTGTTGTCGGAGGCAACGGAACGTTACAATTTCATAAGGGGCTTGGTTTAGTCACAGAAGTGTTTAGTCGCGGTGAACTAGAACAATTAACGGGCATGGCTGCGATCGGCCACGTCCGTTACTCAACTGCCGGCGGAGGCGGGTATGCGAATGTTCAACCGCTTTTGTTCCGTTCCCAAGGCGGCAGTTTAGCGCTTGCACATAACGGAAATTTAGTAAATGCCGATGAGTTGCGCTTTCGTTTAGAACAACAAGGAAGTATTTTTCAAACGACTTCTGATACGGAAGTGCTTGCTCATTTAATTAAGCGTAGTGGCGAACCGATTTTAAAAGAACGGATTAAAGAAGCGTTGTCGCATTTACGTGGCGCTTTTGCCTTTTTAATTTTAACGGAAACAGAAATGTATATCGCTCTTGATCCACATGGATTTCGCCCTTTATCGCTTGGGCGTTTAGGCGAGGCGTACGTTGTAGCGTCGGAAACGTGTGCGTTTGATGTCATTGGTGCCACATATGAGCGAGAAGTGGAGCCGGGAGAGCTCATTATGATTAATAAACAAGGCATTCGTTCTGAGCGTTTCGCCCCTAAAGTTCCCCGCTCGATTTGCAGTATGGAATATATTTATTTCGCTCGCCCGGATAGCAACGTTGATGGCATTAACATTCATACAGCACGAAAAAATTTAGGAAAACAGTTAGCCGTTGAAGCCCCTGTTGCAGCGGATGTGGTGACAGGTGTACCGGATTCAAGCATTTCAGTAGCGATCGGCTATGCGGAAGCGACAGGTATTCCGTACGAGTTGGGGCTAATTAAAAATCGGTATGTTGGACGGACGTTTATTCAACCATCGCAAGCACTTAGGGAACAAGGAGTAAAAATGAAATTGTCGCCTGTTCGAGGGGTCGTCGCTGGGAAGCGAGTCGTCATGGTTGATGACTCCATTGTGCGTGGAACGACGAGCAAGCGTATCGTACGCATGCTTCGAGAGGCAGGAGCAACAGAAGTGCATGTGCGCATTAGCTCCCCGCCGATTACGCACCCATGTTTTTATGGCATCGACACATCAACAAAAGAAGAGCTTATTGCGGCTAAACATACGATCGAACAAATTCGACAACTCATTGAAGCGGACTCTCTTGCTTTTTTAAGTCCAGAAGGGCTTTTGCAAGCGATTGGAAGACCAAACGATTCAGCAAACTGCGGGCAATGTTTAGCTTGCTTTACAGGACAATATCCGACGAAGATTGGAGGAGAGCATGTTGGCACATGTGTACAAACAAGCCGGTGTGAACATTGAAGCTGGATATGAAGCGGTAGAGCGGATGAAAAAACATGTCGCCAAAACTGCCCGAATCGGTGCACTTGGAAGCTTAGGTGGTTTTGGAGGAATGTTTGACCTCTCTTCGCTCGGGTATAAACAACCTGTCCTTGTATCTGGAACAGACGGTGTAGGGACGAAACTAATGCTTGCATTCGCTTTTGATCGGCACGATACGATCGGAATTGATTGCGTAGCGATGTGCGTAAACGATATTGTCGTACAAGGGGCAGAGCCGCTTTTCTTCCTTGACTACATCGCCTGTGGAAAAGCGGTGCCAGAAAAAATTGAGCACATTGTCAAAGGGATGGCCGACGGTTGTGTCGAAGCAGGCTGTGCGCTCATTGGCGGAGAGACAGCAGAAATGCCGGGCATGTACGGTGAAGATGAATATGATGTAGCTGGATTTGCGGTTGGAGTTGTTGAAAAAACGAAAGTAGTCACAGGGGATACGATTGTTCCAGGCGATGTGCTGATCGGTTTGGCTTCGAGCGGGCTTCATAGCAACGGCTATTCGCTTGTAAGAAAAATTATAAAAGATGCCGACTTGCGATTAGATGACATATATGAACCGTTTTCTCGCTCGCTTGGCGAGGAGTTGTTAACGCCTACACGCATTTACGTTCGAGCGGTACTTGAAGCATTAAAACAATTTCGTGTGAAAGGGATGGCACATATTACAGGGGGCGGTTTTATCGAAAACATTCCGCGTATGTTGCCAAAAGGATTACAAGCCGAAATAGACTACGGTTCATGGCCGATTCCGCCGATTTTTAACTTTTTACAGCAACATGGACAGCTACAACGAACGGAAATGTTTAATATTTTTAATATGGGAATCGGTTTTGTATTAGCTGTCGATAGCGATGTTGTGCCAGACGTTGTGCAGTTGCTTGAATCGTGTGGAGAAGAGGCGTACATTATCGGTCGGGTAAAAGAAGGAGTAGGTGTATCGTTTGCTGGGGGAAAAATCGAATGAAGCGAATAGCTATTTTTGCATCAGGAAGCGGAACGAATTTTCAAGCGATTGTCGACGCAGTAAAAAAAGGAGACATTCAAGCAGAAGTGGCGCTTCTTGTATGTGATCGACCGCATGCCAAAGTGATTGAACGAGCGATTCGTGAACACGTGCCGGTATTTGTTTTTAACCCTAAACAATATGAAACGAAACAACAATTTGAACGTGAGATTTTACAACAACTACAACAAAAAGAAATCGACTTAGTTGTTCTTGCTGGTTATATGCGGCTTATCGGTCCAACGCTTTTACAGGCATATCCGAACAGAATTGTAAACATTCATCCCTCTCTTCTGCCGGCGTTTCCAGGAAAAGATGCGATTGGCCAAGCGTATCGCTACGGTGTGAAAGTGACAGGGGTTACAGTGCATTACGTTGATGAAGGAATGGATACGGGACCAATTATTGCGCAACGGGCACTATATATTGATGACGGAGAACCATTAGAAAGCGTTGAGCGCCGCATTCATGAAATTGAACATGTGTTGTATCCGCAAGTCATTCAACAATTGTTGACGGAGAAAGGGAGTACAAAGAATGAAAAGACGAGCAATTATTAGCGTGTCAAATAAAAAAGGAATTGTCACATTCGCCAAGCAACTAGCTGAGCTTGGAGTGGAAATCATTTCAACAGGTGGCACGAAGCGTGTATTAGCAGAACACGGAATTCCTGTGACAAGCATTTCTGATGTGACAAACTTCCCAGAAATTTTAGACGGACGGGTCAAAACATTGCACCCAAATATTCACGGTGGACTGTTAGCTGTGCGAGATGACGAAACACATAAACAGCAACTGCAAGAGCATGGCATCACGCCGATCGATTTTGTCGTTGTTAATTTATATCCATTTCAAGAAACGATTGCAAAGCCAAGCGTGACGTTGATGGAAGCGATTGAACAGATCGATATTGGCGGTCCGACCATGCTTAGAGCGGCGGCGAAAAATCATGCTTACGTCACAGCTGTTGTCGATCCTGCCGATTATGATGTAGTCATTGAACAGTTAAAACAATATGGCGAAGTATTGCTTGAGACGAGACGGGCGTTAGCTGCAAAAGTATTTCGCCATACTGCAGCGTATGATGCGATGATTGCACAATATTTGACAAACGTCGTTGGAGAAACGTATCCGGAAACGATGACGATGACGTTTGTGAAGAAACAATCGTTACGATATGGTGAAAATCCACATCAAACGGCTGCATTTTACGAAAAACCGCTCAGTTTACCATTTTCTATTACAAAAGCGAAGCAATTACATGGAAAAGAACTGTCTTACAACAATATTAACGATGCCAATGCAGCTTTACAAATTGTAGGGGAATTCACTGAACCAGCGGCGGTAGCGGTGAAACATATGAATCCGTGTGGAGTCGGCGTTGGCAAGACGATCGCTGAAGCGTTTCAAAAAGCTTACGAAGCCGACCCAACGTCCATTTTTGGCGGCATCGTGGCGCTTAATCGTGAAGTTGACGAACAAACGGCTGCGAAATTACATGACATTTTTTTAGAAATTGTCATCGCCCCTTCATTTACAGAACAAGCGCTAGAAATTTTAAAGAGAAAGAAAAGCATTCGTCTGTTAACGGTCGATTTTGAAGCAGAGCGGAAAAAAGAACCATTTGTCGTATCGGTACGTGGGGGACTACTTGTTCAAGACGAAGACACGTATACAATTGATGATGCGAACATTCAAGTTGTGACTGAAAGACAGCCGACAGAAGAAGAATGGTCGAATTTAACGTTCGCTTGGCGTGTGGTGAAGCATGTCAAATCGAATGCGATTGTACTCGCGAAAAACGGGATGACGATTGGTGTCGGCGCTGGACAAATGAATCGTGTTGGAGCTGCTCGCATTGCGATTGAACAGGCGGGAGAGAAAGCGAAAGGAGCGGTATTAGCTTCCGACGCCTTTTTCCCGATGAGCGATACAGTTGAAGTGGCTGCTCAAGCGGGAGTCACAGCCATTATTCAACCGGGCGGTTCGATTCGCGATGAAGATTCGATTCAAAAAGCTAATGAATATGGAATAGCCATGGTATTTACAGGCGTTCGCCATTTTAAACATTAAGGGGGAAGCAACGGATGAAAGTGCTCATTATAGGTCGTGGTGGCCGAGAGCATGCACTTGCATGGAAAGTAGCACAAAGCCCGCTCGTGACCCACATATACGTGGCGCCAGGAAACGATGGAATGAATGCAATCGCTACGCGCGTTCCGATTTTAGAGGCTGACGTCGAAGCGCTTGTGCAATGGGCGAAAAAAGAAGCGATTGATTTAACGATTGTTGGACCGGAAGCACCGCTGTTGGAAGGAGTAGTTGATCGTTTCGAAAGGGAAGGATTACGCATTTTTGGTCCAAAACAGCAGGCGGCGCGAATTGAAGGAAGTAAAGCATTTGCGAAAGATTTGATGAGAAAATATAACATTCCGACAGCGAGCTATGCGACATTTACAGAGTATGATGAAGCTGTACAATATGTGCACGAACAAGGGGCTCCGATTGTCATTAAAGCGGATGGGCTTGCAGCAGGAAAAGGGGTAACGGTGGCGATGACAGTTGAAGAGGCGCTCCATGCTTTGTATGACATTATGGTTGCCAAAAAGTTTGGTGAAGCGGGGGTACAAGTTGTCATTGAGCAATATTTACAAGGCGAAGAATTTTCGCTTATGACATTTGTACATGGAGAACGTGTATATCCAATGGTTATCGCCCAAGACCATAAGCGAGCGTTCGATGATGATCAAGGTCCAAATACAGGAGGAATGGGGGCGTATTCTCCTGTGCCGCAAATAAGCGAACAGATCGTTCACGATGCGATGGAAACGATCGTCAAACCGACGGTGAAAGCATTAACGAAAGAAGGCTGTTCATTTACTGGATTTTTATATGCAGGATTAATTGCGACGGAAGAAGGACCAAAAGTCATCGAATTTAATGCACGGTTTGGTGACCCTGAAGCACAAGTCATTTTGCCGCGTTTGCAAAATGATCTCGTTGAAGTCATCGTCTCACTTTTAGAAGATAAGCCTGTTACGTTGCATTGGAGTGACGAAGCAACGATTGGGGTTGTATTGGCGGCGAAAGGATATCCTGAACAATATGAAAAAGGTGCTGTTATTCGTGGTCTAGAACGTATAACGAAAGCACAAGTTTTTCACGCTGGCACAAAACGTGTGGACGATGAGTGGGTAACAGACGGGGGACGAGTGCTCCTTGTTGTGGCGAGTGGGAATACGTTGAAAGAAGCACAACGTCTTGTGTATGAACAAATTCAGAACATTGACTGTGCTCAACTTTTTTATCGACGTGATATTGGCAATAAAGCTATCGCGCACGTCGCTTGCGAACGTATACAAAACTAAGGGCAACGATGCTGCCAATTAAAAGAATAAGAATAAAGAATGTATCTGTTATATATTCGGCAATCATACTTTCTCTCCTTTCCCCCCTTGTATGCATACAAGGGGGTTATTGTTACGAAGGGTTAACTGGCTCAATCGGAATCGCTTTCTCATTCTCATTGTTGCTGTCACAATGGCATTGATATCGTTCAAACAAAGCCATCACAGGACAAAAACGAACGATACCTTCTGCGATTTTCATCGCAGCGAGCATCATGACCCAAATATACGATTCACGCCACGGTTTGCGAGAAAAATTGGCAGTTGCCCAAGCTAGCATCGTAAATCCGCATGTGATGCGAATCATCGCATTGATGATACCGATGTTTTGTTTCATGTTCTCCCTCCTTTTTGTTTGTGAAATTTGCTTTCATCCGTTAAAATGTGAATAGACGATGGTACGATTTAGGAGGAAAGCGATCATGATGGAAAAACGATATCGATGGAAAAACGAACAAATTCGCCGACACGTTGCCGTTGTTGACGGAAAGCAAGCGCCAACAAAAGTGTTCATGAACGCAACGTATTTACATCCATACGTACGTCAATGGGTACAAGGAAACGTTTGGGTTTGCGATGACCGAATTGTATATGTCGGTCCAAATAAACCGAAGCAACTCGATTCATGCGAAGTAGTGGACTGCTCGAATCAAGTGCTTGTTGCTGGCTATATGGAGCCACATGCTCATCCGTTTCAGTTATATAATCCCCATACGTTAGCGGAATATGCAGCACAGCACGGTACAACAACACTTATTAATGACAATCTATTCCTTTTTTTACAGTTAACAAAAAAGAAAGCGTTTTCTTTTTTGTCCGCTATGGAAAAACAACCGGTGACGATGTATTGGTGGTGCCGACTGGATCCACAGACAGAAATGAACGGAGAAGAGCATTTTTTTTCGTATAAAAACATGAAAAGTTGGCTGGAAAATGATGCGGTATTACAAGTTGGGGAATTAACTGGATGGCCAAAGCTGTTAGAAGGGGACGATTTCATTCTCCATTGGATACAGGAAGCGAAAAAGCTCGGTAAAAAAGTAGAAGGTCATTTTCCGGGCGCTTCAGATCGCACGTTAACGAAAATGAAACTGTTTGGTGCGGACGCTGACCATGAAGCGATGACCGGAAGTGACGTCTATAAGCGGTTGATGCAGGGGTATACCGTATCGCTGCGTCATTCATCCATTCGGCCTGATTTGCCGACGTTGCTTAAAGAGATGAAACAATGCGGCATTCATCATTACGATCATTGCATGTTTACGACAGACGGTTCGACCCCTGCTTTTTATGAAAATGGAATGATCGACGAAATGATTCGCATTGCATTACAAGAAGGAGTAAGCGATATTGATGCATATAGCATGGCAACGTGGAATGTCGCTCGTTATTATAATATGGATCATTTGCACGGAAGCATTACACCAGGGCGTATTGCACATATTAATATTCTTGAACATGCTTCCAATCCGACACCGATTTCTGTTTTAGCAAGCGGACAATGGGTCAAACGTGATGGCGTTCCTGTTCATGCTTTCTCAACGATGGAATGGGATGCACATGGTCTTATGCCACTTGCGCTGACTTGGGATTTACAGATGGATGATTTGCAGTTTTCAATGCCGTTAGGGATGTATATGGAGAACTCGGTCATTATTAAGCCATATTCGATTTCGATTGATACATCTGCTGATGAGCTATCAGCGGATCATGATGAAAGCTTTTTAATGCTTATTGATCGCAACGGAAAATGGCGTGTAAACACTATATTAAAAGGGTTTGCGACACATGTGCAAGCACTTGTTAGTTCGTACTCTAATACAGGGGACATTATTTTAATTGGGAAAAGTAAACGTGATTTGTTGTTTGCTTTTGAACGTATGAAACAAATCGGAGGCGGTATTGTCCTTTGTGAACACGGAGAAATCATTCATGAAATTTCGCTTCCTTTAGGCGGATTAATGTCGGCAAAACCGATGGAAGTGTTAATGGAAGAAGAAAAAACGCTCGGCGAACTGTTGCGAGCGCGCGGTTATGCGTTTGCGGATCCAATTTACACTTTGCTTTTTTTATCATCGACACATTTGCCGTATATTCGCATTACACCGAAAGGAATTTACGATGTTATGCATAAAACAGTACTCTTTCCGACAATAATGCGTTAAAATATAAAAGAGACGAAAATGAAAGGTTGGGTTCATGTTGCGGCGATTATTGTTTTTGTTGCTCATTACGCTCGCGGTTATGTTTGGTGTTGGATGTCAACGTGCAGAGCAAAACATGAAAGAAAAGGGGTCTCCTCCAACAACAATCGAACAAGGGAATGAACAAGGGAAAGAAGAAGCGATGTGGACGTTCCCGTTAACGGGTATGCCAGCGAGTGAAAAAACGATGCAACGCGTCGTAGCGGTTATGGTTAACAACTACCCTACCGCCCGACCGCAATCGGGGTTACATAAAGCAGATATCGTCTACGAGGCGCTTGCTGAAGGGGATATTACGCGGCTGTTAGCGATTTATCAAAGTGAGCAGCCTGATGTGATCGGACCTGTTCGGAGCGCGCGCGATTATTTTATTCAATTAAGCAACGGCTTTCATGCGTTATATGTATGCCATGGATGGAGTCCAGAGGCTCAACGGTTATTGCAGTCTGGTTCAGTAGATCACGTCAATGGATTGTTTTACGATGGGACGTTATTTTGGCGAGATCGAACGAGAAAAGCGCCGCACAATTCGTACATTTCCTTTGAACATATTAAAAAAGGTGCTGAAAAAAACGGCTATGCATTTGAAGAAGAAGTGAAGCCATTGCCGTTTTTCTCAAATGATTTGACACGTGCTGTAGAAGCGACGAATATTGATGTTGTGTATTCTAAACGATCGTATGCTCACGTTCATTATACATATGATGGAACGAAATATGTTCGTTCGAGTGGTGGCAAGCCGACTGTTGATCGGGAAACGAATACACCTATTGCGGTAGAAAATGTGTTTGTTGTTGAAGCAACACATCGAATTATTGATGACTATGGTCGGAGAGATATTGACTTTACATCAGGTGGAAAAGGATACTTATTCCAAAAAGGAACAGTACAGGAAGTAGAGTGGAAAAATGTTGAGGGGCGCCTTCTCCCTTACAAAAGCGGTGCTCCACTCGGATTTGTTCCAGGTAAAACATGGATTCAAGTCGTTCCAAATCTCAAACAAGTACAATATGAATAGGGGGACGTATATGCAAATTAATAAATTGCGAGGCAGAGAGCTTGACCAATTATTTCGAGCGATTTTGTCATTAAAAGATTTAGAAGAATGTTATCGTTTTTTCGATGATTTATGTACAGTGAATGAAATACAAGCGCTTGCGCAACGTTTGGAAGTAGCGCGCATGTTGCGTGAAGGATATACGTATCATAAAATTGAAACAGAAACAGGGGCAAGCACAGCGACGATTTCACGCGTAAAGCGCTGCTTAAACTATGGAAATGATGCGTATGCGATGGCACTCGATCGCATTTATAACGAACAAAAGGAGGAGGCTGGCTCACAGTGAGTCAGCTTCTTTTTACGATGTTTTGGTATGATTTTTGTTATAATGAGATGAGGTGAAAAAACATGAATGAGATGACAACATGGCGACATGTGTTTAAATTAGATCCGAACAAAGCCATTACTGACGAACAGTTAGAGCAAATATGTGAATCAGGTACCGATGCGATTATCGTCGGTGGAACAGACGGTGTAACGCTTGAAAACGTTATTGACTTACTTGCACGTGTGCGTCGTTTTTCCGTTCCTTGTGCGCTAGAAGTATCAAATATCGAGGCAGTCACACCTGGATTTGACTATTATTTCATTCCTATGGTGCTCAATAGCCGCGATCTTACTTGGTTAATTGATTTACATCACGAAGCGGTCAAACAGTTTGGTGATTTAATCAATTGGGAAGAACTGTTTGTTGAAGGGTATTGTATTTTAAACGAGGAATGTAAGGCGGCATCGTTAACGAGTGCAAGAACGAATGTAACAGCGGAAGATGTCATCGCTTATGCTCGCATGGCGGAACATATATATCATTTTCCTATCTTTTATATGGAATATAGTGGGCGATACGGAGATGTAAGGCTTGTCGAGAAAGTAAAGCGGACGCTAAAACACACCCGTTTGTTTTATGGCGGTGGCATTCATACACCAGCCCAAGCGAAAGAGATGGCGATGTGGGCGGATACAGTTGTTGTTGGCAACGCTATTTATACAAATTTACAAATGGCATTACAAACAGTCGAAGCGGTAAAAGGAAAATCAACATAAATGGAGAATAAAAAAGAGAACATATGTTTTGGTGGTGAAAAAAATGAGTATGTCGGCACATATGCTGTTGGATGGATTAAATGAAAAGCAAAAAGAAGCGGTAAAAACGACAGAAGGACCGCTTCTAATCATGGCGGGAGCAGGAAGTGGCAAAACGCGCGTATTAACGCATCGCATCGCCTATTTAATGGCGGAAAAAGACGTTGCTCCGTGGAACATTTTAGCGATTACGTTTACAAACAAAGCCGCACGTGAAATGAAAGAACGCGTGGAGCGCATCGTTGGAAAGCAAGCGGAAGATATATGGATTTCGACGTTTCATTCGATGTGCGTCCGCATTTTACGACGTGACATCGATCGCATTGGCATTCATGCGAACTTTTCTATTTTAGACCCGACTGATCAATTATCGGTGTTAAAACATATTTTAAAAGATCGCAATATTGATCCGAAAAAATATGATCCACGTGCGCTTTTAGGTGCGATTAGCAGCGCGAAAAACGATTTGGTGACACCAGAAAAATATGCCGAACAAGCAGCAAACCCATATGAAAAGCTTGTAGCGGAAGTGTATCAAGAATATCAAAAACGATTGTTGCGCAATCATGCGCTTGATTTTGATGATTTAATTATGACGACAATCCAATTATTTCAACGCGTTCCGGAAGTGCTGGAATATTATCAACGAAAGTTTCAATACATTCATGTCGATGAATATCAAGATACGAACCGTTCGCAATATTTGCTTGTGAACATGCTTGCAAAACGTTTTCAAAATTTATGTGTCGTCGGGGATTCCGATCAGTCCATTTATCGTTGGCGCGGTGCCGACATTAGCAACATTTTATCGTTTGAAAAAGACTATCCGAATGCAAAAGTGATTTTGCTTGAACAAAATTACCGTTCAACGAAGCGGATTTTACAGGCAGCGAATGCGGTCATTGAACATAATACGCAACGAAAACCGAAAAAACTTTGGACAGAAAATAGCGAAGGGCAAGCGCTTGTGTATTACGAAGCGATGACGGAAGTCGATGAAGCGCAATTTGTCGTTGGAAAAATTAAAGAATATGTCGATGACGGAAAACGAACGTATAAAGATTTTGCGGTTTTATATCGTACGAATGCGCAATCGCGCGTGCTTGAAGAAATGTTATTGAAGGCGAACATTCCATATAAAATTGTCGGTGGGTTAAAATTCTATGATCGAAAAGAAATTAAAGACATTTTAGCGTATTTACGGTTAATTGCGAATCCGAATGATGACATTAGCTTAACTCGTATTATTAACGTTCCAAAACGCGGCATAGGGGCATCGACAATTGATAAAATTGCAGCATATGCTTCGAGTCAAGGGATATCGATGTTTGATGCGCTTGGTTCCATTGAAGAAATGGGGATTAGCGCTCGCATCGCTGCACCGCTCGTACAATTTCGCGAACAAATTCATCATTGGAGCCAAATGCAGCATTATTTATCTGTAACCGAACTTGTTGAAGATGTACTCGATCGTTCAGGTTACCGCGATATGCTTCGCGAAGAAAAAACGTTAGAAGCGCATAGCCGACTTGAAAACATTGATGAGTTTTTATCTGTCACCCAACATTTTGAACAAGTAAACGAAGATAAATCGCTCGTTGCCTTTTTGACAGACTTGGCGCTTGTAGCAGATATCGACCAGCTTGATAATAATAGCGAAGGACAAACAAATGATGCGGTCGTTTTAATGACGCTCCATTCAGCTAAAGGATTAGAGTTTCCTGTCGTCTTTTTAGTCGGGCTGGAAGAAGGGATCTTCCCACATAACCGTTCATTAAATGATGAAGATGAAATGGAAGAAGAGCGTCGTTTGGCGTATGTCGGTATTACTCGTGCTGAAGAAGAACTGTTTTTAACGCGCGCCCATATGCGTACGTTATTTGGACAAACGCATGTCAATGCCCCATCTCGTTTTATTGATGAAATTCCTGAAGAATTGATTGAATATGCGCATAAACGAGTGAAAAAATCATCCGCATCCGTGCGTCCATCTACTGCTTCGCAAGGGGAATGGCGCGTGGGGGATAAAGTAAGTCCTGAATCCGTGACAAAACATCTTTACAATGGTCGCAAACCGTTGATACGATAAGGGAAAACGACGTTGACGATTCTTCATCAAGTAGGTGAATGTGATGAAAGATTTCCCGATTCGGTTTGTATTGACAGATGAAGCGATTACTCCAAGTGCTGGGCTTGCTCTCGTGGGCTACTTACTGCACCAAACGAAGCTGGATAAACGAGTAAACGCCCTTCGGCTCCCAACGGTTCGTCGAGATGTGCACATTTCCCATAGCGATGTCATTCGCTCGATGATTGGCTTGCTTGCCACAGGAAAAACGGATTTCGATCATATCGAAGCGTATCGTCAGGACGATATCTTTTCGGCATCGATGGGGATTCAGCACGTGCCTTCCTCCCCAACGTTGCGACAGCGTCTCGATCAGCTCGCTTGTCTTCCGATGACCGAAGCAATCATTTGGGAGGAATCGATGCGTCTGTTGGTTCGACAACACGCTACCTTGTCCCCTTGTTGGGCGAAAGGGAAAACGACATGGCTTCCCCTTGATATAGATGCTTCCCCATTTGACAACTCCGATACGAAGAAAGAAGGAGTGAGTCGAACGTATAAAGGATTTGACGGTTTTACGCCGTTGTTTGCGTACGCAGGGAAGGAAGGGTATATCGTTCATGCCGAGCTGCGTCCAGGGAAACAACATGTACAAGACAACATGCCTTCGTTTTTAACTACCGCTATCCGTCGAGCTCGTCCGCTGACCTCGTCTCGTCTGCTTGTCCGCATGGATGCAGGAAACGATGCGGAAGCGAATGTGCACGTATGTCTAAAGGAAGACGTGGACTTTGTCATCAAGCGAAACTTACGCCGAGAATCGAAAGCGCTTTGGTTCCAGATCGCTTCGCAAAAGGGCAGACGCGTCGATGATGGACAAACAGAAGGAGTACAAACGTATGAGTTATGCCTTCCACAGACAGCAGCAATCGATGGACACACGTATACGTACGTTCAAGTCACCCAAGTGACGGAACGAACGATGGAACGAAATGGACAGCTGATGCTCGTTCCTGATTACGAAGTCGAAAGCTACTGGGTGCGCCTCGAAGGATACGAGCATGTTCGAATGAGTGATGTGCTCGCATTGTATCACGATCATGCGACATGCGAACAGTTTCATAGCGAACTGAAAAGCGACTTAGATTTAGAGCGACTTCCATCAGGGAAGATGAAAACGAATGCGCTCGTGTTAGTCATGGGAGCATTCGTGTACAACCTTCTTCGCCTGATTGGACAAGATCTATTAAGCGATCCGAGACATCCATTACATCATAAAGTGAAACGCCGCCGCATCAAGACGATCATTCAGACGGTGATCACGATGGCAGGTCGACTCGTCCGCCGATCACGACAGATCTGGATGAAACTGACGCGAAGGAGTGGCTATAGCGAGCCCCTACTGAACATTTACATAAAATGGAGAGAAGGAGCATAACGAACGATTGTTCGCAATTCTGTACTCATCCTAACCCTCTGTCCTTTTTTGTTTTTTCTTTGGTTTATATACCTAAAAAAGATATTTATTTCATTTCTGAGAGTGAAGATGACATCTGTTTTAAACATAAAAAGGGAATGGTGGATCACACATCCATAAAACCAGCAAAAAAGTCAAAGTCGATGTCAATCCATCACGGATTCAGGTAAGTCATAAAGTATGGGGAGTTGGCACAATCGTTCGTGTAAAAGAAAACGATGGCGATCAAGAACTAGATGTTGCTTTTTCAAGCCCAATTGGCATTAAGCGACTATTGGCGAAATTTGCTCCGATTACGAAAGTGTAGAAAGGATGAAAAACGTGGCACAACACGACGTTGAAAAGCAAATTGCTGAATTGCGTGAACAAATTGAAAAACATAATTACGCATATTACGTGTTAGATCAACCGTCTATTTCTGATGCTGAGTATGATGAATTAATGAGGAAATTAATGGAGTTAGAGGAGCAATATCCGCAATATAAAACGCCGGACTCTCCATCGCAGCGTGTTGGTGGCGCCCCATTAGAAGCGTTTCAAAAAGTGACCCACCGTGTGCCGATGCTTAGTTTAAGCAACGCTTTCAATGAAGGAGACTTGCGAGATTTTGATCGCCGTGTTCGTCAAGAAGTTGGCGATGTGCGTTACGTATGTGAATTGAAAATTGATGGTTTAGCGGTGTCGCTGCGCTATGAAGACGGTTATTTTGTACAAGGGGCGACGCGTGGCGATGGAACGACTGGTGAAGATATTACAGAAAACTTAAAAACGATTCGCTCGTTGCCGCTTCGATTACGGAAACAAGTGACCATTGAGGTGCGTGGCGAAGCGTATATGCCGCGAAAATCGTTTGAAAAATTAAATGAAAAGAGAAAAATGAACGGGGAGGAATTGTTTGCGAATCCGCGTAACGCGGCAGCTGGCTCGCTTCGACAACTTGATCCGAAAGTTGCTGCTTCTCGTCAATTAGACATATTTGCATACCATGTCGTCAACGCGGAAGAGCTCGGAATTTTGTCACATAGCGCAGCGCTTAATTATTTAGATGAGCTTGGATTTAAAACAAATCCAGCGCGACAAGTATGTGAAACGATTGATGATGTGCTTGCTTACATCGAGCAGTGGCATGAACGGCGTGCGTCATTGCCGTATGATATTGACGGGATCGTCATTAAAGTAGACGCATTTGCGCAGCAAAAGCAGCTTGGAGCGACAGCAAAAAGTCCGCGCTGGGCGATTGCATATAAATTTCCTGCTGAAGAAGTTGTCACGCAACTTGTTGATATTGAGATAAGTGTCGGTCGGACAGGCGTGGTGACACCGACAGCTATTTTGCAGCCGGTACGTGTGGCAGGAACGATCGTGCAACGCGCATCACTTCATAATGAAGACTACATTCGTGAAAAAGATATTCGTCTCGGCGATTACGTTATCATAAAAAAAGCAGGCGATATTATTCCAGAGGTTGTTCGTTCGTTACCAGAGCGACGGACAGGAAAAGAAGAGCCATTCGATATGCCAACCCATTGCCCAGTATGTGCAAGCGAGCTTGTTCGACTGGATGATGAAGTGGCCCTCCGCTGCGTGAATCCGCAATGTCCGGCACAAATTCGGGAAGGGCTGATTCATTTCGTCTCACGTCAAGCGATGAACATTGACGGACTAGGTGAAAAAGTCATTGCTCAACTATTTGAGCATGGTCTTGTTCGCAGCGTGGCAGATTTGTACACATTAACGAAAGACGAGCTTGTCGCATTAGAACGAATGGGTGAAAAATCAGCAACAAACTTACTACGAGCGATTGAAGCGTCAAAACAAAATTCACTTGAGCGCTTATTGTTTGGTCTCGGTATTCGCCATGTTGGCGCAAAAGCGGCAAAAACGTTAGCGGAACATTTTGAAACGATGGAGCGACTCCAACAAGCGACAAAAGAAGAGCTGACGGCCATTCACGAAATCGGTGAAAAAATGGCGGATTCAATCGTCACGTATTTTTCAAAAGAAGAAGTGAAGCAGTTGCTTGAACGTTTGCGGGCATATGGTGTCAATATGACATATAAAGGAGCAAAACAGACAGTCGATATAAGCTCCACGTTTGCTGGGAAGACGTTTGTTTTAACAGGTACGTTGCAGTCGATGTCGCGGAGTGAAGCAAAAGAAGCAATTGAGGCGTTAGGTGGAAAAGTGACAGGAAGCGTCAGCAAAAAAACAGACGTTATCGTTGTCGGTGAAGACGCTGGGTCAAAATTAGAGAAGGCGAAACAGCTTGGTATTACGATTTGGGATGAAGCGCGTTTTCTTCAAGAAATACAACAATCAAAGCAGGTGTGAACGATGAAAAAGTGGATCATATTGCTTGCTTGTATGCTTCTTACTTTGTCAGCATGCGCGCCAAAATTTAATCAAGAAGAGCAAGTAGTGCAAGAGACAGATAATAAAAAACAAAAGGCGATTATTCCAAAGTACAACATTTCTAATTCGTATTATCGCACCATTTTACCTTTTCAACCTGGAGAGGCGCGCGGGCTTGTCGTTGAAAATGTGAATACAAGATTAGATATGGATGAATTTGAACTTGGTTTAATGCGCATTGCACAAACGAAGTTTTCTCCGTCACAATATTTGTTTCAACAAGGACAATACTTAGATCGAAAGACGATTGAGTCGTGGCTCAAACGAAAACAAGGAAATGGCGAAGGGTTGAATCCTGCTCTAAGAAATGAAGGGACAAATGCAGAAAAAAATAAAAAATCTCCCCTTTACATTTCACATATTTTAGAACATAACTACTTAGTGAAAACGGGAAACGATAAAGTGAAATTAGGCGGGGTTGTCATCGGACTTGCGATGAATTCTGTTCATTACTATGAAACAGAAGAAGGATATCCACGCGAAGTAAAAATTTCAAAAAGCGATATGGAGAAGGAAGGGAAAAAAGCAGCGGCGGAAATTGTTTCTCGCTTACGTCAAATCGATGGGTTAAAGGAAGTGCCAATTGTTGTTGGTTTATTTGAGCAACAACCAAAATCGTCTATCGTTCCAGGACACTTTTTTGCGGTTGGTTATGTTGATAAGGGAAGTAACGATATTCAAGATTGGGAAAAAATAAATGAAGAATATTATGTGTTTCCATCGGATGAAGCGGAAAAAAATCATCGCGATGATTTAGTGAAATTTTTAAATTTAAAATCCGATATTGAAGAATTTTTCCCGAATTATACTGGAGTGATTGGCAGGGCGTTTTATCGCGATGACCAATTGCAACAATTGACAATTGATATTGTGATGCAGTTTTACGGGAAGACAGAAGTCATCGGATTTACGCAATATGTCACAGGTCTTCTTATGGAGAAAATGCCTGATTACATGCCGATTTCCGTTTACATTTCTTCGGTGCGTGGACCGGAGAGCATCATTATAAAAAATCCAGATCAAAATGAGCCGTTCGTTCACATCTATCAACCATAAAAAATTTGAATATGTATGCTCCATCCGTTAGAATGGGATTGTGTGTGGGAACGCTTTTGTAATCTCAACGAAGGGGGCTTATAAATGGTACAACCTTATAAACATGAACCATTTACTGATTTTACAGTCGAAGCAAACAAAAAAGCGTTTGAAGAAGGGTTAAAAACGGTGCAAGCCTATCTCGGTCAAGATTATCCGCTTGTGATTGGCGGCGAACGCATCATGACAGAAGATAAAATTGTTTCGATCAACCCAGCAAATAAAACAGAAGTGGTTGGTCGCGTAGCGAAAGCGAATAAAGATTTAGCAGAAAAAGCGATGCAAACAGCAGATGCGGCATTTACATGGTGGAGCAAAACAAAGCCAGAAATGCGCGCAGATATTTTGTTCCGTGCGGCAGCGATTGTGCGTCGCCGCAAACATGAGTTTTCCGCATTGCTTGTGAAAGAAGCAGGGAAACCATGGAAAGAAGCAGATGCAGATACTGCGGAAGCGATTGACTTTATGGAATATTATGCTCGCCAAATGTTGAAGTTAAAAGATGGCATTCCTGTCGAAAGCCGTCCAGGAGAAACAAATCGCTTCTTTTACATTCCGCTTGGCGTTGGCGTCGTCATTTCACCGTGGAACTTCCCATTTGCGATTATGGCGGGAACGACGGTTGCAGCGCTTGTAACAGGAAATACGGTGCTTTTAAAGCCAGCAAGTGCAACGCCAGTCGTGGCGTATAAATTCGTGGAAGTGTTAGAAGAGGCGGGCCTTCCAGCAGGTGTATTAAACTACATTCCAGGAAGCGGTGCGGAAGTAGGCGATTATTTAGTTGACCATCCGCGCACACGTTTCATTAGCTTCACAGGTTCTCGCGATGTCGGTATTCGCATTTATGAACGTGCGGCTAAAGTGCATCCAGGACAAATTTGGCTCAAGCGCGTCATTGCGGAAATGGGCGGAAAAGACACGATCGTTGTCGACAAAGAAGCAGATTTAGAATTAGCTGCACAATCGATCGTGGCATCCGCTTTTGGCTTCTCTGGTCAAAAATGTTCGGCATGCTCGCGTGTTGTGGCGCTTGAGGAAGTGTATGACCACGTATTAAACCGCGTCGTCGAGTTAACGAAGCAACTAAAAGTCGGCAACCCAGAAGAACAAAGCACGTTTATGGGACCGGTTATTGATCAATCGGCGTACAACAAAATTATGGAATATATCGAAATTGGGAAACAAGAAGGCAAGCTTATGACAGGCGGTGAAGGAGACGATTCGAAAGGCTTCTTCATTCAGCCAACGGTATTTGCGGATGTTGATCCGAAAGCGCGCATTATGCAAGAAGAAATTTTCGGACCTGTTGTAGCGTTCACGAAAGCAAAAGACTTCGACCATGCGCTTGAAATTGCCAACAATACCGAATATGGCTTAACAGGTGCCGTCATTTCAAACAACCGCTTTAACCTTGAAAAAGCGCGTGAGGAGTTCCATGTTGGCAACCTTTACTTTAACCGCGGTTGCACAGGTGCGATCGTCGGCTACCATCCGTTTGGTGGATTCAATATGTCTGGAACAGACTCGAAAGCAGGCGGTCCAGACTACTTACTTCTTCATATGCAAGCAAAAACGGTATCCGAAATGTTTTAATGGAAAACCCCTCTTGGCGAAAATGCTAAGAGGGGTTTCAAATACGTAAGATAAGAGTGATAGGGTATAAAAGATGATATAGAAGTGGGTGGTGATGGGCGATTGAGTACAAACATGTACGGCTTAAAAAAGCAAACATTTTATAACCTCATTTGTGTGTTTCGAAATTATGCCGACATCATTGAAAGAGTGATTTTGTTCGGATCAAGGGCGAGAGGCGATTATAAAGAAACGTCGGACATCGATATTGCGATTAAGTTTAGAAGCCATAACGAGCAGCTGTATCGCATTCAAGACGATTTAGCGGAAGCAAATATCATTTATACGGTAGATGCTATTGATTACGAAAAGATCACCAATGAAAAGCTCAAATCGTATATTGATCTCGAAGGAAAGACAATTTTTTTAACGAATGAACGCGGGGAGGCCGTTGTGACGATGAATAAAATCATGGATAAACTATTTGACTTTGAAAAAGCATTAAATAAACTGCATCAAAGCATCGCGCGTGATGTGGAAAAAGACGACTTAGCTCTTGACGCGACAATTCAACGATTTGAATTTGCGTACGAACTAGCATGGAAATGGATGAAAAGTTACTTAGAATATAACGGGAACAACGAAATGACAAGTCCGCGAAAAACGATTAAACAAGCATTTAAAGAAGGACTTATTCAAGATGGAGAAGCGTGGATTCAAATGTTAGAAGATCGAAATAGGACATCACATACATACGATGAACAAATAGCGATGGAAATTTATGAACATATTCGCCAGCGATACGTTCATTTATTTGATCAATTATTAGTAGAGATGAAAAAACGAGTTCGTGAATTGGAAGAATAGGGGGAGAATGAGTGAAAAAATTTTTAATAGGAGTTTTGTTGTCGTTTGTCATGTTTGCCCTTTCGTTCTCATTATTTAGCGGTTTTTCTTTCTTTATTGCCATTTTTCCAATTGCAGTACTAGCTGTTCCGTTTATATGTGCGGTAACAGAGGCGCTCATTTTTTTTATCGATGAAAAATGGGGATTTAAATGGGATTGGGCTGTTGTTTTAGGGATCGCAACGATTACGTCGCTTCCTTTTTATCCTCCTTTTGGCTTTGCAGCCCCGATTTATATGGGAGCACTGGGATATTATGTGGGGCGGAGAATCATGTAATTTCATTCATTTCTGGAAGTGATGTTACCTTTAAATGAAAGAAGTATATAAATCGAATTTCATAGAGAGGGAAATGCCCTCTCTATGAAAACAACCGATTTCTCATTTTGAAAAGTTCGCGTTCCGTCATCGTTGTTTTATGAACGGTGAAATCAACGTCAAGTTGGAGGTTGTTGAGACGTTCGTTGAATTGTTTGTAGTGGGAGTCAATTTTTTCGTTTAGTGCGTGGATTTCTTGTTTCATTGCTGTCATTTCACCGCGCATATGATGGACATCCATTGTTAAAGCTTCAAGCTTTGCGTCCGTTTCGTCCTGACGATGGAGAAGAGCGTTCATAAGATCGTAAAGCTCTTTTTGTCCATTTTTTAATGCTTGTTGCTCTTCGCGAATGAGTTGCTGCTCTTTGCGGAATGCATTCATTTCCTCCCGCAACGAGTTTATTTCTTCACGGAATGTTTTCTGCTCTTCGCGAATGGCTTGTTGTTCTTCACGAATGTCCTGCAACTCTTTTTGGATGTCTGTGACGACGAGTAAAATTTTCTCCAATAATTGCTCGCTCATTTTCTCACCTCCTTTGCACACAACCATATTATAACATCATTCGACAAAAAAGAGGGATAAAAAATCCCCCTATGCTTCCACGTCTATAAATTGAAACGATGAAACGTCAAATAAGCCTTGGTCGGTTAATTTCAGCTCTGGAATGACTGGCAATGCTAGAAAGGCAAGTGTAATAAATGGATTGAATTCGTCTGATGCTCCAATCGTTATTAAAGCATCGTGTATCTTTTGCAGTCGTTCTAATACGTCTTCAAACCTTTTCGCTGTCATGAGACCGCTGATTTCAAGCGGCAAGTCTGCTAACACATGTCCATTGTCGACAACAGCAAGTCCACCGTTTATATGTTTTATATGTTCAATTGCAACGATGATGTCGTTATCGTTCGTTCCGGTGGCGATGATGTTATGTGAATCATGAGCAATCGATGACGCAATCGCCCCTTTTTTCAGTTGAAAGCCGTTGACGATACCAACACCAACGCCAAGACCACGATGACGTTCAACGACGACAAGCTTTAACAGATCCCGCTCCACCGATGGTTGAAAGACCCCGTGTTCAACATCCACTTCTGTCATGAGCCGTTTTGTATGCAAATGATTTGGGATAATTTGAATGACATTTGCTTTATTCCCATGAAGAAATGGGATTTGTATATGTTGTTTCGTTATTTCTTTCGCATGAATAGATTGCGTAATGGCTTTGTCGATTGAATTAGTTTTTTCTACCGAAAATGTCGCTCGCCCGTTTTGAGCAACAAGTTTCCCTTTTTTGTAGACGTGTGTAATAGAAAATGCATGCAAATCTTCTACAAACAAAAAGTCGGCATCATACCCAGGAGCGATCGCGCCTTTCGTATATAGGCGATAACATTCTGCCGCATTTAATGTCGCCATTTGAATAGCTGTCAGTGGATTCATGCCTGCTTGAATCGCTAGACGAATATGATGATCGATACTTCCTTCTGTGACAAGCTCATCAATATGTTTATCATCTGTGCAAAATAAAAAGCGGCGCGCGTTATACGTATTGACAGCAGGGAGTAGTTTGTTTAAATCTTTTGCGACCGAACCTTCCCGAATTAGTACGTACATGCCTCGTTGAATGCGGGCGATCGCTTCGTCTATTGTGACACATTCATGGTCAGTGTGGACATTGGCGCTTCGGTATACGTTCACAGCTGTTTCATCCAGTCCAGCTAGATGACCGTCGATCAGTTTATTTGCTTCCATCGCAGCGGCTAGTTTCGCAAGCATAGGTTGCTTTCCTTCTAGAAGTGAAGGATAATCCATCACTTCTGCAAGTCCGAGCACGCGCGGATGGGAAAAGAATGGGGCTAAATGTTCGGCGTGCAATGTCGCGCCAGCATGTTCAAAATCGGTGGCGGGTACGCACGATGGCAGCATGACATATACATCGAGCGGAATGTTATTCGAATCGTTTAGCATAAATTCAATGCCTTTTGTCCCCGAGACGTTCGCAATTTCATGCGGATCAGTAATGGCGGTTGTGATGCCGTGCGGAACGATGACGCGAGCAAACTCGCTTGGGGTAACCATTGATGATTCAATATGAACATGTCCGTCGATCAAACCCGGGCAAACGTATTTTCCTTGTGCATCAATGATCGTATGCCCGTCATATGTACCGATACCGACGATTTTTCCGTCGGTAATCGCAATGTCTCCTTCGATGATATCGTGGGTAAAAACATTGACGATTTTTCCGTTTTTCACAACAATATCAGCGATTTGTCTTTTGGAAGCTACTGCAAGTTGTTTCATAGATGTTCCTCCTCCCCAACTCGATACGAGGAGCAATCCTCGTAGTCAAACGATTTACGGTCGTTTGGTAGAAACTTTCGGACCATATTTCCGAAATTATACGAGTTGTTTTTCAAAAATTTTTTTCATTCTACAATGTTATTTGTTCTCTCGTCAATGCTTGATTTATGTCGAATAAACGATAAAAATGTATATTGTTTCATTGTCGAAAATTTAAAAGGGGTAAACCCTGGATCTGGTTATACACAAGAAGCGATTGAAACAGTTTTCCCAACGATAACGAGATGTCCAGTTGGGCATCTCGTTTTTTTGTTCATCTAAAATGAATGGCAAATGTTGCTTCACTGCACGAAAGTTTGGTATCATCATAGTATTGTGAAAGGTCGACAATATCGGAGGTGAAACATATGTCACGAATCTCAATCGAGCAAGTAAAACACGTCGCGCATTTAGCACGTTTAGCGATTACAGAGGAAGAAGCGACAATGTTTGCGAAACAATTAGACGCCATTATTACGTTTGCGGAGCAGTTAAATGAGCTGGATACAGAAAACGTTCCGCCAACGTCGCACGTGTTAAATATGAAAAACGTCATGCGTGAAGATGTACCGACAGCTGGTCTTCCGTTAGAAGACGTATTAAAAAACGCACCAGACCATCAAGACGGGCAATTCCGAGTACCAGCCATTTTAGAGTAAGGAGGGAAGAATATGTCATTGTTTGATTATCGTGTATCTGAACTGCACAGTTTATTACATAAAAAAGAAATTTCCGTTTCAGATTTAGTGGATGAATCGTTTAAACGGATTGCCGAAGTAGAAGAAAAAGTACAGGCGTTTTTAACGTTAAACGAAGAACAAGCTCGCATGAAGGCAAAAGAGCTAGATGAAAAATTGGGAACAGAAAAGGAATTTGGTTTACTTTTCGGAATGCCGATCGGCATTAAAGATAACATTGTGACAAAAGGGCTACGCACAACGTGTGCCAGCAAAATTTTGTACAACTTCGACCCGATTTACGATGCAACGGTTGTAGAGCGTTTAAACGAAGCTGACGCAGTGACGATCGGAAAATTAAATATGGACGAGTTTGCGATGGGATCATCGACAGAAAACTCTGGCTTTCAACTCACGCGCAATCCGTGGGATTTAGAGCGCGTGCCAGGCGGTTCTAGCGGCGGTTCAGCAGCGGCAGTGGCAGCAGGAGAAGTGCCATTTGCGCTTGGATCAGACACAGGTGGATCGATTCGCCAACCAGCTGCGTTTTGCGGGGTTGTTGGGTTAAAACCAACGTACGGCCGCGTATCGCGCTATGGGCTTGTTGCGTTTGCGTCTTCGCTTGATCAAATTGGTCCGATTACGCGCACCGTTGAAGATAATGCATACTTACTACAAGTCATTTCTGGATTGGATCCGATGGATTCTACATCCGCAAATGTTGACGTACCAGACTATGTTTCTGCCTTAACAGGTGACATTCAAGGTTTAAAAATTGCCGTGCCGAAAGAATATTTAGGAGAAGGGGTATCAGACGAAGTGCGCCAATCGGTATTACAAGCGCTAAAAGTTTTAGAAAGCCTTGGCGCAACGTGGGAAGAAGTTTCACTTCCTCACTCAAAATATGCGCTCGCGACATACTACTTGTTAGCATCTTCTGAGGCGTCTGCTAACCTTGCTCGCTTTGACGGCGTTCGTTACGGCTACCGAACAGACAATGCAAAAAGCTTAATGGAGATGTACAAGCAAACGCGCAGCGAAGGGTTCGGCAACGAAGTGAAGCGCCGCATTATGCTCGGAACGTTTGCGTTAAGCTCGGGCTACTATGACGCATATTACAAAAAAGCGCAAAAAGTGCGGACGCTCATTAAACAAGACTTTGAAAACGTCTTTGAAAAATACGACGTCATTATCGGACCAACAACCCCAACGCCAGCGTTTAAAATTGGTGAAAAAACGAGCGATCCATTAACAATGTACGCAAACGACATTTTAACGATCCCAGTAAACCTTGCCGGTGTTCCAGGTATTTCGATTCCATGCGGATTTGTCGACGGGCTTCCGGTTGGTTTGCAAATTATCGGCAAACATTTCGATGAAAGCACAATTTATCGCGTCGCTCATGCGTTCGAACAAGCAACAGACTATCATAAACAAAAACCAACGTTGTAAGGGGGGAATGAGTGATGAATTTTGAAATTGTCATCGGACTTGAAGTGCACGTCGAGCTGAAAACGAAATCGAAAATTTTCTCAAGTAGCCCAAACGCATTCGGAGCGCCCCCAAACACACAAACGAGCGTCATTGACTTAGGGTATCCGGGCGTTCTTCCGGTGCTGAATAAACAAGCGGTTGAATATGCGATGAAAGCAGCGATGGCATTAAACTGCGAAATTGCGACGGAAACGAAGTTTGACCGGAAAAACTATTTTTATCCAGACAACCCGAAAGCGTACCAAATTTCACAATACGACCAACCGATTGGACAAAATGGTTGGATCGAAATTGAAGTGAACGGCAAAAAGAAAAAAATCGGCATCACGCGCATTCATTTAGAAGAAGATGCCGGAAAGCTGACGCATACAGGGGATGGCTATTCGCTAGTTGACTTTAACCGTCAAGGCACGCCCCTTATTGAAATCGTATCTGAGCCAGATATTCGTTCACCAGAAGAAGCGTATGCGTATTTAGAAAAATTAAAATCAATCATTCAATATACAGGCGTATCCGATTGCAAAATGGAAGAAGGTTCGCTTCGTTGTGACGCAAACATTTCCCTTCGCCCAATCGGTTCAGACAAGTTCGGTACGAAAACGGAATTGAAAAACTTAAACTCATTTAACTTCGTTCGCCAAGGATTAGAATACGAAGCGAAGCGCCAAGAGAAAATTTTATTGTCTGGCGGTGTGATCCAGCAAGAAACGCGCCGTTTCGATGAAGCGACGAAAACAACGATTTTAATGCGTACAAAAGAAGGTTCGGAAGACTATCGCTACTTCCCAGAACCAGATTTAGTGATGCTTTATATTGACGATGAGTGGAAAGAGCGCGTACGTGCGTCCATTCCAGAACTTCCGGATGCGCGGAAAAAGCGATATGTCGAAGAGCTTGGTTTGCCGGAGTATGATGCGAAAGTATTAACGCTTACAAAAGAAATGGCAGACTTTTTTGAGGCAACGGTTGCAAATGGTGCGGATCCAAAGCTTGCTTCAAACTGGCTCATGGTCGAAGTATCTGCTTATTTAAACGCAGAACAAAAAGAATTACATGACATTGCGTTAACGCCAGAAAGTCTTGCAAGCATGATTAAACTTATTCAAAACGGTACAATTTCGTCAAAAATTGCGAAGAAAATCTTTAAAGAACTTGTGGAAAAAGGCGGCGATCCAGAGCAAATCGTCAAACAACAAGGGCTTGTGCAAATTTCTGACGAAGCAACGTTGCGCAAAATTGTGTTAGAAGTGCTCGACGCGAATCCACAATCGATCGAAGACTTCAAAAACGGAAAAGACCGTGCGATCGGATTCTTAGTCGGTCAAATTATGAAAGCAACAAAAGGACAAGCCAACCCACCGCTTGTCAATAAGCTATTGCTTGAAGAAATTAATAAACGATAAAAACAAAGCGGCATTGCCATCGGACAATGCCGCTTTATTTTTATAGGTGTACAAGCTTTTGTAAAGTGCTTTCGACTTTAAATACACGGTTGTTTAATACTTGGATGCTCGATTCGTGGTCGGTGAGGGCAGGGAGTACTTTCTCTTCGAGTATGTTAGTTAAGCGGGTGATGTTTCCTTGCATGTTGTGGACATCGAGTGCGAGTGCATCGTATTTTGCGGCGAGCACCTCTTGACCATGACGAACCGCTTCACAAATCGCCTTCGTTTCGAGCGTTCTTTCGTCGAGTAGTTGCACTTTTTCGTCAAGTGCTAGGACTTTGCCATCGAGCGTTTGAACTTTCTCATCCAGCGCTTGAACTTTCTCGTCCAGTGCTTGTACTTGTTGGCGTAAGGAAGACACTTCTTTTTCTAGCACATCCACTCGTTTTTCTAGCGATTCGACTTTTTCGCGGGTTGCTTTGACTTCATGAAGAATTTCATAAAGCAACTGTTCCACCATTTCGTTCACCTCCTTTTCGTTTCCATTTTACACGAATCGACAGCGGATGACTAGCGAACATGTTCATTTTTTAGGCAAGCTACTTGAGGAGCACATTTTCCCAACGACGTTTTAGTAGAGAACGAATAGCGAATCGATTACAATGATAGTAGATGAAGGATAGAAGGGGAGCGAAAGATGGATACGTCGTGGCTAAAGCCGATTACGGAGGCGAAATATTTAGTAGTGGATAACGCGTACCGGTACCGCGCGATTTTACGCTATTTTTATACGCAACACGAACGAATGCGGCAATATTTGTTTCCAGAAGAAGTGTACGCTTTTTTAAAACAATTCGATGAATTTCAAGATTACACAGAAGAAGAGCTGCAACAAGACTTAGAGCAGCTTGTCAAATGGAGAAACTTAATCGCTAGACAAGAAACGGGTCATATTCGGACGATTGAGGAATTTAAAAAGAAACGGTTTCGCTATCAATGCAGCCCATATACGGTTGAAATCGAACGAATGATTCGCGCGCTTGAGCAGCTAGGGGAGACGTTCGGTGGATCGCTCGAAAAAACGCGGTTTGACCGCTTGTATGCGTCGCTTGTCCGAATGGAATCGATTATCCACGATGGATTTGCCGAAAAAAGGGAAGAAATGAATCAAGTGTGGGAAGAAACGTTTGATTATTTTAAAAAAATCATCCAAAATTCTGCCGACTATATTGCCTATTTAAACGGAGAAAACATGGAAGAACGGATGATGTCTGATTCATTTCTCGTCTATAAAGAACAGTTTACCGCTTATTTGCGCGATTTTATCGTCGCATTGCAAAAAACGTCGATGCAAATTGAAAAACTGCTCGAAGACTTGCCAGAGGACGGTGTTCGCCGTTTTATTGAGGAAGTGGTCGCTTACCAGCTTGCCATTCCACGCTTTGAAGGGGCGATTCTTTCGCGTGAACAGCTAGTAGAAGAGAAATTAGACACGTGGCGCAGTTTAAGCGAATGGTTTTTAGGACGAAACGGGCATGAAAGCGAACTGTCGTTTTTACAAAAGCAGACAAACGAAGCGATTCGGCGAATGACGCGCGTCGTTCAGCGCTTAGGGGAACGTCATCACCACTTCCGCAGCCGAAAAAAAGATTACTTGCATTTAGCGAAATGGTTTTCTTCATTAGAAACGATAGAAGAAGCGCATAAATTATCGGCGGTTGTGTTCGGCTGTTTTCATACAAAGCACATCGTCGCCGAAAACGATGCAACGGAAAATATGTACCGCGATATTTGGGAGGAACAGCCGGCAGAATGGCTCGTAAAACCGCGCGTTCGCCACTACCGAGAAAAGAAAAAGCCAGAAGCAATGATTGATCTGCGGAAAGAAAAAGAGGAAACGATGGCCGCCTACTTAGCAGCGAAACAACAGGAGGAAGAAGAACTCACACAGCTTATAAACGACGGAAAAATTGTACTTCAGGAGCTACCGGTCGTTGCTCCGCATATTCGCAAAACGCTGCTCGGGTGGATTGCAAAAGCGATGGGGCGAGAAGACCGGACGGTGCAAACGGAAAACGGATGGAAAGTGAAAGTAGTTCAACGTGAAGGGACGATTATACTGAAAGCAGAAGATGGTACGTTAATGATGCCAAATTACGAAATCCATTTGCTAGACTAGGAGAAGAGAGAATGGAAAAAGAGTTCGATGAGAAAGCGAAAGAAGCGTTAACGGCGCTGTTTGAACAGTTTTGGATTGTTCGGGAAAAAGAGCCGGAACTTTTTCAAAAAATACGAGAACGTGAAAAAGTGCTAAAGCGGTATGTGCAAGAGAAATTCGGCTATCGGCTCATTGTCCACCGCTATTTTGCTAAGCTCGAAAAAATACCAGCCGAACCAGAAGCGTGGATGGGAATGGAGTCGTTTCAAGAACCGCTCGACTACGCGTTATTTTGTTGCTTGTTAGCATATTTAGAAGGAAAAGCAGTCGAAGAAAAATTTTTATTGTCTGATGTATGCGAAGAAATAAAAGCGATGTATCCAGGCGAAACTGCGCTCGATTGGACGAACTACCAACATCGTCGCGCGTTAATTCGCGTCTTAAAAACAGCCGAGCAAATCGGGATTATACATCACGTCGACGGGGAAGTTGAGGCGTTTGCCAATCAAGAAGACGAAGAAGCGTTGTATGAAGTTCCTGTACTGTCCCGCTATTTTATGCGGTCCTATCCGAAAGACTTCATTCAATATGAAACGATCGAGCAACTGTTGGAGGAAGAGTGGAAAATGTCACCCGACGATTACCGCCGCCACTTTATTTATCGGCAGCTCTTTTTATCGCCTGTCGTATATCGCCGGCAAAAAGACGACCCAAACTTTTATTATTTGCGCAACTTCCGCCATCGACTGCGCGATGACATCGAGGCGCATACCGATTTTCGCTACGAGCTATATAAAAACGCAGCACTATTGACGATTCCAGAACGGCAACATGTGTATACGTTATTTCCAGATCAAAAGGGAACGTCGGATATTATCCTTCATTTTGCCTCTGTGGTTCGCGCTCATTTGGACAACTATCCACCGGATGAATACGGGCAAATCCACGTGACGATGTCCGATTTTCGGCAGTTGCTTCACCGGTGCAGCGAGCAGTATGGCGAAGGCTGGAGCAAAACGTATCGGGAAATGACGACGGCACAGCTCGCCTCTGAACTGCTCTCTGCTTTAAAAGAATGGAAGATGGCAGAATATGAACAGGAAACGGGCATGGTCGTGCTTTATCCGCTGCTTGGACGACTTGTCGGTCAATATCCAGACGACTTTACAACGAAAGGAAGAGACGATGATGACGAATAAATGGGTGCTTCATCGCGCGGGATTAATTAATTTTTGGTATTACGACGAGCAATATTTCGAATTTGCTGACGGGAAGTTGTTGCTTCGTGGGACGAACGGTTCTGGGAAGTCAGTAACGATGCAAAGCTTGCTTCCAGTCTTATTGGACGGGAAAAAAACGCCCGACCGGCTTGATCCGTTCGGTTCACGGGCACGAAAAATGGAAGATTACTTGCTTGGCGAAAAGGAAATTGTCGATCGCGATGAGCGGACAGGTTATTTGTTTTTAGAATATAAACGAAAGCAGACGGACCAATATGTGACAACGGGAATCGGGTTGCGGGCAAAGCGACAAAAAAATATGGATTTTTGGGGGTTCGTCATTTTTGATAACCGCCGCATCGGTCGCGATTTATTTTTATATAAAACGGAAAAATCAGCGGATGGAACGGAAAAAATCCCGCTCACCAAACGCGAACTGGCGAATGTACTTGGCAACGGCGGAACGGTCGTGGATTCACAAAAAGAATATATGGAGCTCGTCAATAAGCACGTCTTCCGCTTTGAATCGATGGAGGCGTTTCAAGAATTAATTGAGCTATTGATTCAATTGCGCAGCCCGAAGCTATCGAAAGATTTCAAGCCAACGGTCATTTACGAGATTTTAGAAAGCTCGCTCCCCGCGTTGACAGACGACGAGTTGCGCCATTTATCGGAAACGATTGAAAATATGGATCAAACAAAGCAACAACTCGAGCAGCTAGAGCGCGATGAGCAATCACTAAAACGGCTTTGTGCGCAATATCGAGCGTATAACGAGTATATGATTGCGGAAAAAGCAAGCGAATGGATAAAGGCTGACAAACAAGTGAAGCGGCTAGCAGAAGAAGAAAAGCAATGGCTTGCGGAGGAACAGGAAAAGCAAGCGCACCTTGTCGCTTTGAGCGAATACATTCAAACGCTTGCAAACGAACAGGACGTATTGCATCAACGAGAATTAGAATTAGCGAGCCACGAAGTGTTTCAAGCGGCGAAAGAATATGAGCGAGTCCAACAAGAAATACGCGACATTCATGACAAGCAACAAAAACTATTGCGGCAAATCGATGAAAAAGAGCAGCTCGAACGCCGCTATAAGCGCCAGTTAGAAGAAGACGAAGACCGGCGGTATCAGATAGAAAAGCAACTCACGCAGCAAGTAGAAGACTTACGGCATGATGCGATGGAAAGTTCCTTCTCTTCCCATGCTCTTAACGAAGCGGACTTTGCTCGACAGCGCCAAACGAAATTTGATTTTACCGTCTGGAAGCGAGAAGGACAAGAATACGTTGAAAAACTAGAACAAACGATTGCGCTTTGGCGCCGCCATGATGAAATGAAGGCGCGCTATGAAGAAACGAGTAAAGAGGCAGGGGAGCTGCAGCGGGAAGTAGACGAATTGCGCCATGAAGAAGCGAAATGGCTCGAACTGTTAGAAAACGAAAAAGCGCGTTTCCAACAAGAAGTATTTCGCTGGCTCGAACAATGCCAAGACGTTTCCGTACCGGAACCCTCTGTCCAACTATTTTTACAGCGTCTTCACGAACTATACGAAACGTATCACGTCGATGAGATGAAGCAACCGTTTACGGAAGCGTATTACGAAGCACTCAATCGAAAAAACGAAGAAAAAATGAAGCAAAAGCATACGTGCACGTTATTAGAGGAAAAAATCGCCTCAAAAGAAGCCGAATGGAACCAATGGAAAACGCAAAAAGACCCCGAGCTCATGCGCGATGAACAAACGATCGCAGCGCGGGCGGAGTTAGACGAAAAAGGGATTGCTTTTGTCCCGTTTTATGCAGGGGTGGAATTTCAAGACCATGTACCAGAACCGCTTCGGGAGCGGATTGAATCGGCATTGTATCATGCAGGGCTACTTGATGCGTTAATTACAGAAACCGATGTCGAAGTAACGTGTGACCGAGTGATTGTTCCACGTCCTGTCGAATTGGCGCATACATTAGCAGACTATTTGCAGCCAGATGTAGATGAAGGATGCAAAGTGTCCAAAACGCGCATTAACGAAGTACTTCAAAGCATCGTTCTTGCCGATAGAGAAATGGACGGAACGTTTATGCTTCATGAAGAAGGGCGTTATACGCTCGGCTTAATCAAAGGGCATGCCCCGGCGCGGGAAAAAGCGTTGTTTATCGGACGCACTGCCCGCAAGCGTTGGCGGCTAGAAAAGATCGCCGCACTCGAAGCAGAACTCCACGAACTTCGCACCCAGCTTCATGAGGGAACCGACATGCTAAAACAGCTCGAGCAGACGATTGCGCAAATAACCCGCTGGTTTCGTGCCTTTCCAACCGACCGCGACATGCGCGCAGCCTTTGAAGAACGAGAAAAAACGAAGCGAATGATAATAAGCAAACAACGCGAATGGGAAAAGAAAAACGAAAAGTTAGCCCAGCTTGCCCGCGATTGGCAACAAGCAAAACAAACGTTGCGCGAGCAAACCGAGGGGCTCGATTTAGAGTTTTCCAAGGACGGCTATGAACAGGCGCTTGTTTTTATGAAATCGTATATGCGTGGGCTTCATGAATTGCAAATGACCCATCGGGAGTTTCTCCATTTGCTCGACATGATTCATCATCGGACAGAGCAGTTAGAAACGTTGCAACAAGAAATCGATGAAACGAAAGGCGAACGGCATATGCTCGCAAAAGAGCAGCAAAAACTCGAACTGAAGCGACAAGAAATCGAGCGGACGCTGCAACTAATGGGCGCAGAAGAAGTTCAAGCGGAAATTCAGCGCGTCCGCGACCGGTTGGCATTTTTGCAGCGAGAAATGCCAGCGAAAATGAACGAGCGCATTGCGCTAGAGCATGAGCTGAAAGCCATTCGTGAAAAATGCGAACAGCTTTCGGTGAAAGAAACGTTCGCAAAGCGGCTAGCGGAGGCGTGGAAGCGGTCGTTTGCGCGAGAGCTTTCCCTTGAGCTTGTAGAGCTTCACGGTTCTGATTGGTTGGAAAAAGCAAAAGAAGCGATGCAGCAATACGGGGTGCTAGCGAAAGAAGCTCGAACGTCGCTTGTGAACCGATTAAATAGCGTCTTTTTCCAAGAGTCGGCGAATTTAACGGAATACCGGCTCAGCCAAGAGCCTGTCGCAGCTGAGGAGGACAATTTGTTTACGGATATCGAGCTAGATGAAGAAATGGAATTAAAAGTATCCGGATGGAGAGAAAAGCAAGACCGCATCGTCCTTTTGCTTGATTATAAAGGGCAGCGCGTATCACCATTTTATGTATTGCGTGAAATCGAGCACGACATTTTCTTGCAGCGGGAATATATGAAAGAGCAAGACCGCGAATTGTATGAAGAAATTATTTTAAAAACGATCGGTCGAATTTTGCGCAGCCGCATTCAACGGGCGGAGCGTTGGGTAAAAGATATGAACGAACTAATGCAACAGCTCGACACGTCTTCTGGGCTGGTGTTGTTTATTCAATGGAAGCCGCGCACCGCGGAAACGGAAGAAGAGATGGATACGAAAGAGCTTGTCGAGTTGTTGCGGATGAACTCGCGGCTATTAAAAGAGGAAGATTTGCAGCGAGTGACGAAACATTTCCGCTCGAAAATTCATCGAGCGCGCGAATTGCTAGAAGAGCGCGGCCAAGGCAATACGCTCCACCAAATTATTAAAGAAGTATTAGACTATCGGAAATGGTTTTCATTTACCCTTTATTACCAAAAAACGAATGAACCGAAACGAGAGTTGACGAACCAACGGTTCTATCAATTTAGCGGCGGGGAGAAAGCGATGGCGATGTATATTCCGTTGTTTGCCGCGACGTATTCGCGTTATCAAGAAGCAGCAGACGATGCGCCGTACATTATTTCGTTGGATGAAGCGTTCGCGGGGGTAGACGAAAATAATATTCGCAATATGTTCGGGCTTGTCGAGCAGCTTGGGTTTAACTATGTGATGAACTCGCAAGCGCTCTGGGGTGATTATGATACCGTTCCGGCGCTATCGATTTGCGAACTCGTTCGTCCGAAAAATGCTTCGTTCGTGACGGTCATTCGCTATTATTGGAACGGAAAAATAAAGCAGCTTGTTACGGATGAAAAGTTAGCGGCAATGATGAGAGGGGGATCGCATTGAATCGGGTAGAGGAAGCGGTGCAATTTTTTCGCGGTGAACGTTCGTTTCACCGCCTTTTTTGCGAAATGAAAAAGAAATACGAATCGCTTGGTCGCATAGGGGGCACGATTTCCGTTTCGTCTTTTTCGGCGGAGGAAAAGGAAGCGATCGCGTCGTTTTTTGGCAAAGAAATGAGCCGCGTGTCGCTCGCGGCGTTTGAACAACAGCTTGCGAATACAAGGTTTGCCGGCATTTCTCTCGTGGAGTTGCTGTCATGCTATTTTGGCGAGCCGCTCGTAACGAAAAAAGAGCAACAACAAGAAATAGAGCGGGAAAAGGAAGCCTATTTTACCCGGCTTATGAATACGTATCGAGCACAGCGCGATTGGTTGATGGCGGTAGAAAAGCAGCGGTTTGTGCAATTAGCGTATCAACAAAACCATCACGCGTTAGAGGTGGCGCTTTCTGCTGTTTGCCGCGCGCTCGAACAGCTTCCGTCCACCTACGTTCGCTTGCCCGTTTTTGCGCAAAAAGTAGCGAACGATCCGCATATGTTTGATTTGCATACACTTGCAGGGAAGCTATTGCTTTCGGCGCTCGAATTTTATACGGACACCGAGTACGACCTTTCGGCGGTCGAAGACGTGAACGAACTATTGCAGTCGTATCGGCTGTTGCGGGAAGATGTATTAAACTTTGTGACGTGCGCTGGCGTGATGGCAGAAACAGAGAAAGGCCGCCATCCTGTTTTCGCTGCCGCATGTGCAACGAATACGGCGCTAAATGTGCCGTTACGGGAAGTGATGCCGCTAGTGCGGGCGTATCCGTCTGTAGGAAACAACGTCTTTGTCGTCGAAAATGCCGGTGTGTTTTCGACGCTGTTAGATGCGAACGTACCGCTCATTAGCACAAACGGTCAATTGAATTTAGCGACGAGGTGGCTGTTTGATTTACTCGTAAAAGAAGGGGTTACCTTTTATTATTCGGGCGATTTTGACCCGGAAGGACTAAAAATGGCGCAGCGCCTTGTCGAGCGGTACGGTTCATCTGTTCGGCTTTGGCATTACGACTGTTCTGATTATTTGGCGACCAAACCGACCGTCCCGCTATCCGATGAACGTTTGGCGAAACTGCAATCGGTGACGCTTCATGACTTGCAGCCAGTAAAACAAGAAATATTGCGGCGGAAAAAAGCAGGATACCAAGAGGCGCTTGTGGAACAGTTGAGGAGGGAGGTGAAGGGAAGGTAAAGGATCTATTTTTCGAATAATGCATTGAAAGGCGTGAAGAAAAAGAATAAGATAAAGATATCAAATGTTTAAACTTTTAAACAAAAGAAAGGAAGAGGGGAATGGGACAAAAAGCGATCGAGGTGTTTCGATCGTGTATACCATTATTTCAAGCGCTAAGCGATCCTCATCGCCAAGATATTGTATTGCTGCTTGCGGAACACGATAAGCTAACAGTCAATGAAATTACGGAACGGTCAAGTTTATCGCGTCCAGCGATTTCGCACCATTTAAAAATTTTGCGTGACCAAGGACTAGTGTCGGTAGAACAAAAAGGGACATTGCGATACTATGTATTATCTATCGAAAAAGCTGTTGAATTATTGAAAGATTTAATTCATGCTGTTGAGAAGGAGTGCCTTTAGATATGCTAAAGGCCAAATTTTTCATTTTATATATTTAAGTTTTTAAACCACTAGTGTCGCATTAAAATAATTTAACACCTTTAAATAAACCGAATTTTCTGAAATATAATCCAAACACAAAAAAATCCTTTATAATGGTTGGGTGGTAGTAAACCATCCAAATCCAATACAAAGGACAAAACCATGGATAAGTTTACACGAAAAACATCATTTGAACAATGGTTTTCACCGATTAATCGTCCATTATTTGACGACCTAGTGAAAACACATCAATTAAATCACTATACCAAGAAACTTTATATGGCTTCATTTATGAAACTGCTTTTGTATGCCCAACTCCATGAAACCGAGAGTTTACGGGCGTTGAGTGACGCTGTCTTTTTAGAAGAATTACAACGAGCAACGGGATTGGAATCGATTAGTTTTTCACAGTTAGGGAGACGAATCAATACCATCCCAACTGAGTTCTTTCAAACGATTTTTCTCGATTTAGTGGCACAAATTCATCGGAAAACCAATTTCCAAACAAGAAGAAAAGTGACAACGCCTTTGAAAATCATTGATTCGAGTACATTACCGCTTAATTTGACCAATCATAAGTGGGCAGAGTTTCGAAAGACAAAATCAGGAGTAAAGCTTCACTTACGACTTGTTTTTATGGAAAAAGGACTCTCCTATCCAGATAAAGCCGTACTCACGAATGCCAACGAACATGATCGTGGTCAACTAGAAGTATTCGTGGATGACAAAGAATGCATGTACGTGTTTGATCGTGGTTACTTGGATTATAGGCGCTTTGATCAAATGACGGAAGATGGCTATTTCTTTGTGACCCGTTTGCGTAAAAACGCTGTTGTCCGAGTGTTAGAATCCTTTTCGTTACCAGAAGATTCACCCGTATTCTCTGATGAAATGGTTGTCATTGGAACACCACAAAATCGTTCTGAAAACGTGTTTCGCTTACTCAAATTGCAAGATACAAAAGGAAATGAGCTTCATTTACTGACAAATCGGTTTGACATTGACGCAGATGAAATTGCAGAAATCTACCAATCACGTTGGGCAATCGAACTTTTTTTCAAATGGATGAAACAACATCTGAACATTAAAAAGTTTTTTGGTCACAGTGAACAAGCTGTACATAATCAAGTGTACGTAGCCATGATAGTGTACTGTCTGAATGTTTTAGCTCAGTTGAACACGAATAGCGAACGCAGTTACTTACAAATTAGTCGCTATTTGAAGGCTTCTTTGTGGAAATCCGCTCACATTTGGTTACGAAAAATCGAAGGAAACAGCGTCCCATAAAGGTTTGCCAGTCGTTGTTGCACAAGTCATAGGTTATAGTAAAAAAATGGATGTATACTACCCTCGCTTAGGTGTTTTCGTTTTTTCTCTAAAGTCCAGAAAAAATAAAACTGAAAATTCAGACATCATTTATGCGACGGTAGTGTTTTTAAACGTTTAAAAAAAGGAGTAATGAACAATAAAACCGTCATTATTCCGGGGATGGCGAATAAACTCCTTGCATTTAGTGTTCGTTTTATCCAAACTTTCCAAATGCGCTCAAATGGGTGCGGAAGCTGTTGAGATGAAAAAGTGTTTTTCATGGGTATTTTTTGTTTTTGGAAATAAATTTGAACAAATTTCGAAAAAAATTTAACGAAAATGTGACAAAATTTCAAATGGACAACCTATTTCTTTTTTTATTTCCATGTATTATATAAAAGATAGCGCTTTTCTCGCACGATTTTTGATGTCGAGAAAAGTATTTTTCTTTTTGTCAATGATTTTTCTTTTTGTTTTCCCCTCAATGCAGTTTCTTCCTTACTTTTTTCGTCACAATTATTTCTACAATACATGTTAAAATCATTTTGATAGTGCTAATACCACAAAGTTATTTAAATTCGTTCGTTATGTATTTACTTACTTGTTCAATGAATCACAATTTTGTTGAGGTGAAAAATGATGAAGCGCTTGTTTTCCTTACTGGTAGTCGGATTGCTTCCGCTTCTTGCAGGCTGTGAGATGGTTGTGTTTCAACCGCAAGGACCAGCGGCACGAAGCATTACGGAGTTGATTAACTGGTCGATTTGGTGGATGCTTCTTGTTGTTGTCGTTGTCTTTGCTTTGTTTGCTTATATTGTGTGGAAATATCGAGATCGACCTGAGCGTCAAGGGGAGGAGCCGCCTGAAGAACACGGAAGTACGGTGCTTGAAATTGTATGGACGGTAATTCCGATTTTAATCGTTGTTGCGTTAACGATCCCAACTGTGAGAACATTATATGATTTAGAAAAGCCTCCGAAGGGGTACGAAGATCAAGATCCGCTTGTTATTCACGTGACATCAGCGGATTGGAAATGGATTTTTAGCTACCCAGAGCAAAATATTGAAACAGTGAACTACGTCAATATTCCTGTCAATCGTCTCGTGCTATTTAAAATGACTTCCGCATCGACTATGCAGTCATTTTGGGTGCCTGCGTTAGCGGGACAAAAATATACGATGAACAAAATGGAGACAGAATTGTACGTTGTTGCGGAACGTCCTGGTTCGTACGAAGGAAGAAATACAAACTTTAATGGACGTGGGTATGCGCATATGCAATTTGAAGTTTTAGCGCAAACGCCAAAAGAGTTTGACAAATGGGTACAAGAAGTAAAACAAACGGCACCGAAATTAACGAAAGAAAAATATGAAGAGCTGTTATTGCCAACCCATTTAGGACGATTGACGTTTGTTGATACACATTTACAATGGGTAAACCATGCTGATCCGCATTCAAAGACGTACACAAATCCAGAATTATATCGTGGGCATGGATACCAAGGAAAAATTTTTGACGAAAATGATCGACATACATCAAATGTGACAGATGATGAGCAACAAGCTTCTGAAAGCCATAGCGGAGGTGAACATCATGGGCATTAAGTGGAATGAAATATTTGTTGGGGGAGACCCGCTTCTTGTTGGTTCACAAATTGCGATTGTACTGACTGTCGTTGCGATTGTCGTTGGCTTAACGTACTTTAAAAAATGGGGTTGGTTATGGCGTGAATGGTTAACGACCGTCGACCATAAAAAGATCGGGATTATGTACATTTTATCAGGTGTATTGATGTTTTTCCGTGGTGGCATGGACGGGTTGTTAATGAAGGCGCAAACGGCTCGGCCGGAAATGAACTTTTTAGATGCCCAACATTACAATGAAATTTTTACAACCCATGGCGTCATTATGATTTTGTTTATGGCGATGCCGTTTTTGATCGGTTTAATGAACGTCGTCGTTCCGTTGCAAATCGGTGCGCGCGATGTTGCCTTTCCACAATTGAACGCACTTAGCTTTTGGTTGTTTTTTAGCGGGGCGATGTTATTTAACATTTCGTTCGTTGTTGGAGGGTCACCAGATGCAGGGTGGACATCATACTTCCCACTTGCAGGAAAAGAATTTAGCCCAGGCATCGGGAATAACTACTATGCGATTGCGTTACAAATTGCAGGTCTTGGGACGTTAATGACTGGTATTAATTTTATCGTCACGATTTTAAAAATGCGTGCACCGGGCATGACGTTAATGAAAATGCCGATGTTTACGTGGACGACGTTGATTACGTCAATCATTATCGTAGCGGCTTTTCCAATTTTCACAGTCGCTTTAGCATTAATGACGTTTGACCGCTTGTATGGAACACATTTCTTTACACTTTCTTCAGGCGGAAGTGATATGCTTTGGGCAAACTTATTCTGGCTTTGGGGTCATCCAGAAGTATATATTGTTATTTTGCCTGCTTTTGGTATTTTCTCTGAAGTCATTGCGACATTTTCACGAAAAACGTTGTACGGATATACGTCGATGGTCATTTCGATCGTTGGTATTGCGTTTTTAAGTATGCTCGTATGGGTACACCATTTTTACACGATGGATGCAGGTCCTGCGGTAAACTCGTTCTTCTCGATTACAACGATGTTAATTGCTGTTCCAACCGGAGTGAAAATTTTCAACTGGCTATTTACGATGCGAAAAGGACGCATTCAATTTACAACAGCGATGTTATGGGCGCTTGCCTTTGTGCCAAACTTCGTCATCGGTGGCGTGACGGGGGTCATGTTGGCGATGGCAGCTGCAGACTATCAGTATCACAACACATTGTTTTTAGTCGCACACTTCCATTACGTGTTAATTCCAGGTGTCGTGTTTGCGGTGTTTGCAGGATTGTATTATTGGTGGCCAAAAATGTTTGGTTTTATGTTAAACGAGAAACTTGGAAAATATCATTTCTGGTTGTTTACGATCGGATTTAACGTCACATTTATGCCGATGTTTTTCCTTGGTTTAAAAGGGGCGGTTCGTCGTGCGTATACGTATTCAGCAGAATCAGGCTTTGCGCCGCTTTTCCTCGTATCTGCGATCGGTTCAATCATTTTAGCGATCGGTTTTGCGGTATTTTGTTATAACATTTATTGGAGCTTCCGTTATGCGAAACGAAATGTTTCCCACGATCCGTGGGATGCGCGTACGCTCGAGTGGATGACAGCATCACCAGTGCAGTTTTATAACTTTGCGGTCGTCCCAGAGGTGAAACAGTTAGACGCGTTTTGGCATATGAAAAAGCGCGGTGAAACGCTCACATTAAAAGAAAGCGACATAAAGAAAATTCATATGCCGAGCAACTCCGGATTGCCGTTTTATATGGGGGTTGTGTTTGGAATTACAGGTTTCTTCCTCGTCTTTGAGGCGCATATCGCGGCAGCTGTTGCGGCAATTGGGATTGTTATTGGGCTTATTATCCGTTCGTTCGATTACAATGACGGTTATTATGTAAGCGTCGATGAAATTAAACAAACAGAGCGCACGTGGAGAAATGTAGAAGGGGGGACGGAAAACCATGTCGGCTAACGTCAATCATTCGCTTCCGCTCGAATATCAGACGGAACAAAACCGTCTCAACATTTTAGGATTTTGGATTTTCCTTGGCGCAGAAATTGTATTATTTGCGACGTTGTTTGCTGTATATGGTGTGTTAGGTAACCGCTATGCCGGTGGCCCGACGCCGAGCGATATTTTTAAGCTAAACGATGTGCTGATTCAAACGTTGTTGTTGTTAACGAGTAGTTTTACATGCGGTTTGGCAGTCTTTTTCATGCGACAACGCGATATGAAAAAACTGCTTACTTGGTTCGTCATTACCCTTTTATTAGGGGCAGGATTTTTATTTATGGAAATTCGTGAGTTTATTCGTTACGTGCACGAAGGAGCAACGATGCAAACGAGCGCGTTCTTATCAAGCTTTTTCGTTTTGCTTGGCACACACGGAGCGCACGTTACATTCGGGATCATTTGGGCAATCATGCTTATCATCCAGTTGCTCCAACGCGGATTGACGCCAGTTACGGCGAGAAAAATGTTTATTATTAGCTTATATTGGCATTTCCTTGATGTCGTTTGGATCTTTATTTTTACGTTCGTCTATTTAAAAGGGATGGTGGCGTAAATGGAACATAAAAGTAAATATCCCGTTAGTCACGTTGTTGGATTTTTGCTTTCGTTAGTTTTAACGTTTGTCGCCGTATTTGTTGCGTTGAAAATGAACGTATCATATACAATTGTGATGTGGATCATTGGCTCACTCGCGGTCATTCAAGCCGGACTGCAACTATTTATGTTTATGCACGTAACGGAAGGCGAAGACAGAAAAACGAACGTTATTAATATGGCATATTCAGCGTTTGTTGCGATCGTCATTGTCGCAGGATCCATTTGGGTGTTAACATCTGGTCATGCGGGGCATTAAAAACAACCGGTCATATGCCGGTTGTTTTTTATACCTGTAAACATGTATATACATGTGTACTTCCCGCATTTTCATCATTTTTGCAAGAAAGAAAACAAGAAAGAGTGAGTTAGATGCTGAGCAATTAAAAAGCGAAGCAAAACAAGTCAATTCATTTTACGTCTTGTTTTTGAACAAGAAAACGGTCAATGGAAACTTGTCGGCATCATTCATGACGAATGGACGACATAACATATACAAAAGGTGTCCGGATAGGGACACCTTTTGTATTACTCACCTTTTAATTGTTTCAGTTGTTGTTCGACTTCTATATCAAACGATTGAGGGGGCAACGTTTGAATGGCTGAGCGAGCTTTTGCTTCTGCTTCAAGTAACATTACTTTTTCTTCCATACGTGCGAAGCCTTTTACGATATGATCGTAACGGAAAGATGTGATCGCCTCATCCATTTGTTTCATCGTTTCAGCGACATAAAAGCGCGTCATTAATTGCATTTGTTTCAATTTTAATTGCTCGTACGTTTCGTACAATTGTTTCACTTTTTCCGTTAAAACGGTTGTTTTTTCTTTTAATGTGCTGTATTGTTGCGTATATATATACATCCAATTTAAAATTTTAACCTCTGATTTACGCAGTACACCCGATGCGACGCAACACCTCATCCGGGTGTTGTAGAACGTACTGTTCAAAACGAGTAATGGATTGGGCAATATCGTTTTGATCCTTGTGAAAAACGTTGGCAATCACTTCATCTTTCAACCACTTCCACAGCCGTTCAATCGGGTTCAACTGTGGGGAATACGGTGGCAAAAAGATGAAATGAAAAGCATCGCCTTCCTCGCCATCAAGAAAGGCTTGTACCATCTTGGCATGATGAATACGCGAATTGTCTAACACAAGCACGAGGAATCGATCCGCATATTTCTCTTTCAATCGGCGCAAAAAGTCAAGGAACGTTTCGGCATTGGCGGACGATGCACGATGAAACACCACATCGCCTTGTTGAACATCAACTGCACCAAAGATGGACACGTGGTCATGGTGTCCGTAGCTTGGCACTTGTTTTTGATTCCCTACTTCTGCCCATGTCGTACGTAGCGCTTGATAAGCACGAACATGTGTCTCATCCACATAAAACATGGTAACATTCTCGGTAATTAGTTTTTTTATAAATTCAAGTTCTCTTTGAAAAGCAGCTTGACGCTTAGCGTCTCCTTTGACTATACGTCGGGCGTGTCCATGACAAACGCAAACGATGCAACAACTTGCGAATCCCTTCCCGTGACATCGAAACGCCATAGGTTTGTTGAATATAAGATTGTAAAATGCGCGTGTTCCATGACGAAGCGATGCCCCAGCCAGCATCCACAGGTGTAGTAGTTAACACGAGTTGTCTAATTTCTTGTTGTTGTTCTTCCGTAAGAAATGGCACGCGACCAGGCGGCAACCGACGATCGAGTAGATGATCGAGCCCACCTTGATTAAAACGTGCAACGTAGATGGCAACCGATTGACGGCACAGATTGACCATTTTGGCCACATCTTTACCGAGATGACCTTCCATGACGAGACGAACAGCGGTCACCCGAACGCGAAGGGAAGCATCTTTGATTTTCCGTTCTTGTTTCCGAAGGGTTCGAGGCGTCCAACCGTGATCATTTGTGATTTTCAAACGTTTCATGCCAATTCCGCTCCTTTTGTATAGAAATATTTAGGAGCAGTATAGCCATGAAAAAAGGTGTTCATACAGAAGTCATGGTTTTAAGGTGCATGTATATAGAACAAGGTATAACGCTGCTAATAGTGTGTTACTGCCAGATTTTAAAATTCTTTGTAGCATGTTCAAAAACACTCCTTTTCTGTACTTGTTATGTGGGTAGAAACCTGACTTTTAAAGATTGTTAATCGAAAAATATTGCGAGTTCAGTTTGAAAACCACTAAAAAAGAAAACAAGAATTGTTTAACTATACTTTTATTGTAACACCGCTCAATTTTCATTCGAATAAGCATTCCGATTTGTATTCGCTTACAATTAATAAAAAAAGATATGAAGGATTGGAACGAACGCTTCCCTTCTCCTTACATTTTTATAGAAGCTAAATTCTTATAAAAGCAAAAAAGAGGGCATCCTATCACTTTTGGAACACCCTCCCTTTTTGCACAAACACTAAAACCGAAGTTTAACATAGTCATCAATAAAAAAGTTTATTTCACTACGCAGTATGAAAATTAATCTCGTTTATTTTCGAGTTAACATTTTTGTTAAACCGCTTAAAACGATACTGAAATTATTTATAAACAATCATTGAAAAAGGTTTTTAGATGTATATTTTACTCTTTATTTAATGAGAGGACAGCATCAACAATCTTTTTGATATCCTATGGAGTTAGTCCTTCCTCTCCCCCATTATATTGTTAAAATCCCTTCCTTTTGTACATGATTCATCATTCGAAAAAGATAAGATATTTCAACTCCATATATCTTTGCAATGGACTCTAACAAATCAATTGGTGGCCTTCTTAATTGTGAACCCCTTTCAATTTGTGACAAATTACTAAAATTATAATTTACTTTTTTCGAAAATTTTCTAAATGAATCATTTTATTTCGACTGTATATCAAAAAAAATTTCAGTCAAGGTTGTAAATCATTTTTAACAAGTTTCTTTATTAAGAAAAGAAAGAAAAATTTTTTGGGGGTATAACTGTGAAAACAAATGAAGTGAAACTCATTCCGATTGTTCAATTAGAACAGTCAGAAGAAAATCGTTCCTCCAGTGTTATGGAAATTGGAGCAGAGTACAAATGGAAAAAAGGTTACACGGGTAAGGGAGTAGTAGTTGCTGTGATTGATACAGGATGTGCAATAAATCATCCAGATATTAAAAGAAATATTATAGGTGGTTATAACTTTACAGAAGAGTATGGTGGAGACATTACCATTTTCGAAGATACAAATGGCCACGGAACTCATGTAGCAGGTATAATAGCGGGATCTAAAAATGGATCCGGAATAGTAGGGGTTGCGCCTGATGCAAAGTTACTTATTTTAAAAGCTCTGAATCAGTATGGAAGCGGTTCAATCAATTCGGTAGTCGAAGCAATTCATTACGCGATTGATTGGAAAGGACCAATGAATGAAAAGGTAAGAGTTATATCACTGTCATTGGGAACTAAAACACCGGATCCTAATTTACATGCCGCGATAAAAAGAGCAGTGGCTCATAATATCTTAGTGGTAGCAGCTTCAGGTAATGATGGCGATGGGGATACAAAAACAAACGAGTATCGGTATCCGGGGGCTTTTGAGGAAGTAATAGAAGTTGGATCAATCAATAAAGATAACAATATTTCTATTTTTTCCAATACAAATGAGTTTGTCGATCTTTATGCACCCGGAGAAAAAATTTATTCCTCTTACTTAAACAATAGCTATGCTACCTTGACTGGTACCTCAATGGCTACACCTCATGTATCAGGAGCTATCGCTTTATTAATCGAGGAATATGAAAAGTTGCTTAAAAAAGAACTAAATGAAATGGAAATCTTTCAATTATTAATGGAACATACAACACCAATTAACACAATGGAAAATACGAAGATTAATGTACTAAATTTAAAAAAGAACCCAATCGTAAGTGTAAATGAAAACGAGAATACCAAAAAAATCAATCAAGAAATGCTGCTCAAATGCTTCTGTGAAGCTAGAAAAACCCAAGCATTTTTCACAAAATGCTTAGATGAAAATTCGACAGAAGAAGAAAAAGAGTTTATCGCAGAATTAGTCAAAGAATATGCTAAGACTTCTAAAAAAATTTTGGAATTTTGTGGAATTGATTTAAGGAAATGATATATAATATATTTGTGAATACTCTGTTCCACGAAATCAATACGATAAACTTATGACTAATCGACTAATTACCTTAATTGGTCATTTTTTACACCTATAAAACAGAACGTATGTTCACTTTTGTAGTGAAAGGGGAGTACAATTTGAATTTTGAAAAATTAGACCCGTTTTGTAAACAAAAAATAGAGGAATTTAAAGAAGAAAATAAAGATTTTTTGGAAAATCCTATTGTAAAGTCGTTCCTAATGGAAAAAAAAAATCAAAAATTATTAGTTGAAGTCATTTGTGATCCTACGGAGGAAAACCAAAAATTACTTGATAATGAATTTAAAAAATTTTACTTCGATATCAGATTTACTTCCTATATCTCTATGGTTTTATATTTTAATGCAATAAATTTCGATAAGCGCTACCGCAAAATGCTAAAACGTCATCCTCTAACTGTTGATCAACCTATAAAGAATGATACATCAAACACTTCCTTCAATGCTATGCTTGTCGATGTAGAAACGGAGATACAAGTAGAGGATATTTTGCGAAGCGATAATATCGAAGATTATATTACTAATCCTGTTCTTTATGAGGCTATTCAATCTCTAACTGAAAAACAAAAAGAAGTGATCAGTCTGGCATATGTAAAAGGCCTTACAGATACGGAAATTAGCAAAGTATTAAACAAATCTCAACAAGCTGTATCCAAAATACACAAAGCAGCGTTAAAAAGTATTTGTAAATTTATTGAAAAAAAGGAGGATTAAAAGATGAATGTATGTGATTTCCCTGAATGGGTCACCATTATTGGAAATTTTGGTTTTCCTATAGCCATAACTGTTTACTTGTTTTTACGATTTGAACGGAAATTGGAGAGCCTAGAATTAGTTATTCATCAATTAGGTGAAGTAATTAAAGAGTCAAGAAAGGGGTAAAATGTAAGTCATGTTTTATGAATTAGTTAAAGAATCGAAGGAAGATAATCAAGCGCTGGAACAAATTATTAATATGTTTGAACCAAAATTACAAAAAACGCTCTCGCTTACCAAATTAGGAGAACGAGAAGATTTGGCGCAAGAGCTAAAGTACAGGTTAATTATGTACATTAAAAGGTATGATGTTGATTCGATACCCGGCTTTTGGGAGTTAAAAGAACAAATACAAAAAGGCAAAAAAATTTGTTGATGAGGTTGTTATTTTTCAGGGTGGTCTTTCTTTATGTAATGTATTCTTTATAGGGGGTATTACAATGGAAATTATCATGTATTCTACAAAACATTGCATATATTGCAAAAAGCAAAAGGATTTTTTATCGGAAAAAGGAATCGCATTTGAAGAAAGGGATATTCATGAGAACGAGGAATTCTTTCAAGAATTTAAAGATCTAGGTGGTTACGGTACTCCATTTACCATAATAAAAGAAAACGGAAATATTGTATCAAAAATTCTAGGATTTAATCAAAATAAGTTATTAGAAAAATTAACAAAATAGACAGGTAACCCGTCCAATGTTTATTGGGCGGTTTCTGTTTTTTTATCATTAATTAACCATTAACAAAAAATTGATACCTCGATTATATTGATATGGTGTACTTCAAATATGATATGATGAATCGTTCTGGATCATTCTCCGCAAATCACAATTGCACCTTTATACCGCTAGAAATGAAATAAAAGAGATAAGAAGTCCACAGCAACTGGGACTTCTTTTATTTTGGTCAAGTTTCTAATTTTCTACAGATAAAATAAATAAAAAAGCAATATGAGTTATGACTCATATTGCTTAAAAATAATATCTTCGCTTTTTAGTTATTTACTCAACTAACATCCACAATGTTGTAGTACGGAATCTCCTGATGGAAAGGAATAAAAAGTTCCTTCACAATATTTGTTGTCAGCACAGCAGCTACGATGTTTATCACAATATACTACGATTTGAGCTTCAACCTCAGAAGATTGATTTTTTTCTTTCAAATCTTTTTCGCTACCGTTTTTCATGTTTTAAACCTCCTTATAAGTAAATTCATATAATAAAGAATCTTAAAATCGGTATTTTACAACCATTTCTACATTTAGACTGTATAAATTTCAGATTGTAATACTGACATTAGCAAGGACGTTCAAGACGACTGAAAGAACGATCAAAAAGGTTTGTATATGTTGGAATATTGATCTCTATTTATATAAAAAATATACCCGTGGTGCTAGTTGAGTCTTAACGCTCAACTAGCCCAAGAACAACAAGGGAGTAAGCCAGTAAAATACCATCCAGTGCCGTTTCAAATCCAGAAACCGAGTTCGCTCGAATCTCGGTGATCCGATACGAATCGACTAAAATCGAAAACACGGTTTCAATCACTTTGCGTTTTCGTTTCATCCACTGTTTCCATGCGTCGGATTGGAGAATTCGCTGATTTTTTCGAACGGGCGTCCAAAAAGCGACTCGATGCTCTTCGTACAGCTTCTTTTGCAGCTTTTGGCTGATATACCCTTTGTCACCGAGGTTATACGGATGTGGAATTTGCGTCATGACGGTTTCAGCGGCCACCCGGTCGTGACAAGACGCTTCGGTGACAACATATCCCATCGGAAGCCCTTGGTCGGTGACCTGCAGGTGAAGTTTCCACCCATAGAAAGTGACCCTTTTGGAAGCACAATAGCCAATATCGGCAATTCCACGGAATCGTTTGACGCGATGCATTCGAGCTGAATGACACAGCTCGATCGGCAAGCTGTCCACGACCGCATACGCATGGTGTTGCCCACGCTTGGCTAGCTGGTGCCGAATCCACTTGATCGCCAAGCTAAGCGCTCGGCAGCGACGGTTGTACCGAGAACGCTCAGGGAATAAGTCCTTGGGAAACAAATTCCCAATCACAAACCGATGCCAAGCCCGTTCGGAAGTGAAGCCCAACAACTTTCCAAGGACATGGATGGTGATGATGACTTCGTCTTTCTGTTTCAACAAATGACGATTTCGACGTTGAAGAGGAATCTGGATACTCGATAGTTGAGCCGATACAAAAAGCAAAATCGATGCATATTGTTTTTGAAGTTTGATGTTGTAAAATGAAAGTGCTCTTGCATGAGAACCTCTCCTCGTATAGTATGTTTAGAAAGATTTTTAAATCGAATTTCCAGTTGGATATGCTCCTTGACAATCGCATATGTGTAAGTGATTTGCCCACGGGGGAGGGGCGCGCCCCTCCCCCGTGGATGGCACTACATCGGGGTTGGACTTTTCGCGATGTTCTTGGATAATGGTCTTAGGATCATCGGGGACACTCTTCTCTCTCCTGTAGCTTTGACTACTTAGAAAGTCTGTCTCCCCGGCTCCTGTTCGGACTTCTAACCCGCAGGCTGTTCCCGTTGGTTTCCCATGCTGGAAGGAGCAGCTTCCAGGCAGCCCATGGCCCAACGTGAGTTCTCATATGCGAGGGTGACTGGTCAACAGGCGCGGTCCGGGGGCATCCCGAAGAGTCCCAACCCCACGATCCTACTACGATTGGAGGTGATCTCATGAAACTCTACGTCGGGATTGACGTGAGCTCAACGGACTTATACACGTGTATCATGGATCAAGAAGGAAACACGTGCGCCCAATTCAAGGTGGACAATCATCTCCTTGGCGCGACCTTCCTTCGCGATCAAATCCTCCTGTGGGCCAACAAGCTCCAACCATCCGAAATTCTCATCGGGATGGAAGCCACTTCGGTCTACAGCTGGCATCCAGCGATGTTTTTCCACCAACAGGAGGAGCTGAAGTCTTGGAATGTCAAGGTGTTTACCATCAATCCAAAGCTCATTCGCAAATTTAAAGAAGCGTACACTGACTTGGATAAAACGGACGGCATCGATGCGTGGATCATCGCCGATCGGCTTCGCTTTGGCCGTTTGAAAGTGACAGCTGTCATGCAAGAACAGTTTATCGCCCTTCAACGGCTCACGCGCATGCGCTATCATCTCGTCCATCAGCTGACTCGGGAAAAGCAGTACTTCCTCCAACACTTGTTTTACAAGTGCAGTTCCTTTACCCAAGAGGTGGACAGCTCCGTGTTCGGACATGCCATCTTAGAGCTTCTTCTCGAGTCGTTTAGCTTAGACGAAATCAGTCAGATGGACGTGCAACAGCTCGCTGACTTCTTGCGCCAAAAAGGACGCAATCGCTTTGCCGATCCGGAATGCATCGCCAAGTCCATTCAAAAGGCGGCTCGTTCGTCGTATCGGCTTTCCAAATGTGTCGAGGATTCCATCGACTTGCTTTTAGGGCTATCGATTCAATCCATCCGTAGCCTTCAAGCGCAAATTAAAGAGCTAGATAAAGCGATTACTCGCCATTTGGAAGGCATCCCAAATACGTTACAAACGATTCCCGGCATTGGTCCGGTCTACGCCGCTGGCATCTTAGCCGAAATTGGACAAATCGAGCGCTTTGACAACCAAGCCGCCTTAGCAAAGTATGCAGGTTTGACTTGGTCTAAGCACCAGTCCGGTCGGTTCCAAGCCGAGGAGACTTCCCTCATTCGTTCCGGCAATCGCTATCTCCGTTACTACCTAGTGGAGGCTGCCAACTCGGTACAACGGCATGATGCGTCGTTTCGCACCTATTACCGGAAGAAGTATGAGGAAGTACCAAAGCACCAACACAAACGAGCCCTCGTCCTCACCGCTCGAAAACTCGTGCGTGTGATCGATGCGCTGCTACGCAACGGTCAAATCTACACGCCAAGAAAGGGGGAAGATCGATAGGGGTATCGATCTAACTGATTTTGCATTAAAACCCAGTTAATGACATAAGACAAGACTGGGCTTCTTAAGTATTGCCTTTTTTCGGGTCATCGGACAATCGAATTTCCAATTTCGATGATTTTTCACCTTGACATATTACTGCAGGACTTTTGATGTTTGGTTGCACTTTCATTTTAGGGAGTTCCTCATGCAAGGGCTATTTTTTATGCTTGTCTGATTTTATCTAGCACCACGGGTAAAAAATATACTTTGTGGTTGTTACATTCATAATTAATGTTTCTTTCTATATTGAGCAAATAACTAGGGGTATTCTTCAAATTTGCTCAGCAAATAAAATAAGTAACTATTCAGCCACATCATAAAGTGAGCTGAATATTTTCTTCTTTCCTTGTCTATGATGTGAATATTGATAGACAAGGAGGTGAATCGCATGTTGACGGTACAACAAGCTGTATTTACAGTTGAGAGCTTAATCGGCAAAGTTCAACAACAAAAACAGCTCATTCATCAACTCGTTCAAGAAAATGAACATTTGCGTCACGAAAACAAACAACTACGCAAAGAAAATGAACAACTGAAGTACCGTGTTCAAGAGCTGGAAGCACGCACGAAAAAAAACAGCTCCAATAGCCATTTGCCCCCATCTTCTGACCGTTTTGCCAACACACGTTCTTCTCGTCAACCATCTGGCAACAAGCCAGGCGGACAAGAAGGACATCAAGGAACGACGCTCCGTCAAGTGGAACATCCACATCATCGTGTCGTCCACCGTGTGCATACGTGTCAAGGATGTGGGGTTTCTTTGCGTGACGTCAAACCGTTCAAAGTCGATATCCGTCAAGTGTTTGATGTCCCTCCTGTGGCGATCGAGGTGACACAACATGAACGTGAAGTGAAATCGTGTCCGCATTGTCGATGCGTGCAACAAGCCGAATTCCCATCCCATGTCACGAATCATGTGCAATACGGTCCACGCCTTACTGCGCTCGTTGTTTATTTACATCATATCCAATTGATCCCGTACAAGCGTTTAAGTGATACAATCGAAGCGTTATATCAACACTCGATTAGTACAGGAACCCTTGCCAATATGGTGAAACGAGGACGCGAAGCGCTGGAATCAAATATGGACATCATCGAAGACGCCTTACTTGAATCCAACATCCTGCATGTCGATGAAACGAGTTTGCGCATCAATGGGAAACTCGCATGGGTGCATGTCGCGTGTACATCGAGATATACATACTTGGCTTCTCACGCTTCTCGTGGAAAGAAAGCAACGGATGAGATCGGGATTCTTCCACAATACAAAGGGACGATGATGCACGATGGGTTCGGTACGTATCCGAAATACACACATGCCACCCATGCCCTTTGTCATGCCCACCATTTGCGTGAGTTAAAAGGATTCATCGAACAAGGGCATACGTGGGCGATGCGCATGACCACGTTTCTGTTAGCCGCCAAGCAAGCCGTCGAAGCCCATCACGGTGCACTTTCCGAAGAAGAAGCGAGACGGTGGGAACGAGTGTATGATCGCATCCTAGAAAGAGCACAACATCGATTGGAAACGATGACACCTCTTCCGAAAAAAGCACTCGCTTTTGTTCGACGGCTTCAGAAACGAAAGGAAGAAGCGTTGCGTTTCTTACGTGAAGTACATGTTCCCTTTGACAACAACCAAGCCGAACGCGATCTTCGCATGGTTAAAGTCAAAGAGAACATTTCGGGTACGTTTCGCGAAGAAACATTCGCGCAGTCGTTTTGCATCGCAAGAAGCATCGTTTCCACACTGACGAAACACGAAAAAAACGTGTGGGATTCGTTATGTCTTCTGTTGACGGGTGACACGCTCGATCGTGTTCTTTCTACCACTTAGGGCATTTTCTATTACGGGGATGTCCTATTTGTGTTGCGCTTCTTTACATACTACTATCGGGATGAATAGTTACTAAAATAAATTATAGAAAGGGGTAAAATAGTAATGAAGAAAGGTTTTTTAGATGGGCGTATTATTACAGAAGCTAAAGAACAAAAAGAGTTGTTAGCGAGTTTAAAGGAAAAGCAAGATTTTGTCCTCATCGTCCAAGAGTTGCAAAAATATCAAGACTTCAATGTTGATAATTTAGTAGTATCTGTTGCTTTAGAAGGGGACCAAATTAATTTTGATGGAAAATTGACAAACGTTAAGGCTGTCACCTTCAAAAACCCTGAAAAAACTGTATCTATTTCTTATGTTAAAGTAGATGATTTTGAACAAGTTCACGAATCTTTCACGGGTAAAGTTGTACAAGAACAAATTTATAAAGGATTTAAAGCGAAGTTAGGAGAAGTTTTACCAACTTTCACTAAAGAATATAATGGTGAACTCGAAACAGAACCAAAACTTACGACTTCCCGAATAACCCTAATTACTCTCCGGGCAAAACAATTGGAGGTCAGGCTTTGGATTGGATTGATGGTAAATTATGCTTGGAAAATGAAGATGCCGGTAGAACTTACAGACACTGTGGTCCCGGTTGCGGAGATGGTATGTCACTAGGTGGTGGAACTCCAATTAATAGCATTGACAGTTGTTGCCGTGCTCATGACCGTTGTTGGCATAACTTTGGCGAAGGGGATAAATGTTGCGATAAAGAACTCGCTAATTGTATTGACCCATATCAAAATCAGGATTATTGGAGTTGGCTTCAAATTAACACTTACTTCGAACCACGCGGATGGTTATGTTAACGATTTAATTATTAAAAAGATGCTGAACTTTTCAGCATCTTTTTTTATTTTAGTGCGCCTGGCATGGGTGTAATCTATAGGGTGTAAGTCCTGAACTGTGAAGGCAGAAGTAACAGTTAGCTTAACGCAAGGGTGTCCGTGGTGACGCGGAATCTGAAGGAAGCGAGCGGCAAACTTCCGGTCTGAGGAACACGAACTTCATATAAGGCTAGGTATCATTGGATGAGTTTGCTAAACAAAACAAAGTCCTTTCTGCCAAAGGTGGTACAGAGTAAATGAAGCAGATAGATGGAAGGAAAGATTACATTCTTACCCGGGGAGGTCTGGCGGATATGTGAAGTACGCTTCATAACCTACTTAGTGATAAGTAGCTGAACCGTCAGAAGTCAGCAGAGGTCATAGTATTAGTTGGTTTAGAACTACTAAGAAGGACCGAACAATTAAGAGAGAATAGCCCTTGGCATTCAGTGAGTCATGATGAACACAGAAAACGTAGTACCTCACTTGAGGAAGGAAGCGGTGAATCCCGTGGGGGACCTCTTGGAGGGTGGAGTGACCACTGGCATAAAGAGAACAGCTATTCACGGAAGGAGAATAACGATGCTTTTGAATCAAATCCTGTCACGGGAGAACATGCTTCAAGCACTAAAACGTGTAGAACAGAATAAAGGAAGCCACGGAGTAGATATGATGCCCGTACAAAACCTACGACAGCACATAGTCGAAAACTGGCTATCTATTAAGGAGGCAATTCTCAAGGGAACTTATGAACCAATGCCAGTCCGCAGAGTCGAAATCCCGAAACCTGACGGCGGTGTTCGTTTACTAGGAATCCCTACCGTAACAGACCGTTTGATTCAACAAGCAATCGCCCAAGTACTTTCAAAAGTGTATGACCCTACATTCTCTGAAAACAGCTACGGATTTAGACCAAACCGAAGTGCCCATGATGCGGTGAGGAAAGCGAAAGAATATATAAGAGATGGACATCGATGGGTTGTAGATATGGACTTGGAGAAATTCTTTGATAAGGTCAACCATGACAGATTAATGGGTACACTCGCGAAGAGAATCCAAGATAAACCATTACTGAAATTGATTCGTAAGTATTTACAATCGGGAGTCATGATTAATGGTGTGGGGTCAAGCACATTAGAAGGAACTCCACAAGGAGGACCATTAAGTCCGCTACTATCTAACATTGTACTAGATGAACTAGATAAAGAATTGGAAAGAAGAGGACACAAATTCGTTCGATATGCGGATGACTGTAACATTTACGTGAAAAGTAAACGAGCAGGACTTCGCACAATGGCAAGTATCCAGCGATTTATTGAAGGAAAACTACGACTGAAAGTAAATGAAAAGAAATCAGCGGTCGACCGTCCATGGAAACGTAAGTTTCTAGGATTTAGCTTTACCTATCATAAAGAGCCAAAGGTTCGTATCGCAAAAGAAAGCCTTAAACGAATGAAGAATAAAGTTCGTGAAATCACATCACGCAAGATGCCCTACCCGATGGAATACCGCATTCAGAAACTGAATCAATATCTAATGGGATGGTGTGGATATTTTGCGTTAGCAGACACCAAATCTATATTCCTTGAATTAGATAAATGGATTCGTAGAAGACTTCGAATGTGCCTATGGAAGAACTGGAAGAAACCGAAAACAAAGATACGCAACCTTATTCAACTTGGCGTACCACAATGGCAAGCGTATGAATGGGGAAATACTCGGAAGAGTTATTGGCGTATTTCAAATAGTCCAATATTACACAGAACCCTTGGTAACTCCTATTGGAGAAACCAAGGGCTGAAAAGTCTTGAAGCTCGTTATGAAAACTTGCGTCAATGATCTTAATTGAACCGCCGTATACGGAACCGTACGTACGGTGGTGTGAGAGGACGGGAGTTAATCGCTCCCTCCTACTCGATTGTTATTATTAGTGTATATTGCATTAATAGTAATAAAAAGGAGGGCTGTTTTTGTTTAAGTATTTGTCATTGGTGTCATGGATTTTAAGTTTTTCCATGATTTTGTTTTCTAAAAATCCCAATGGATACCTTCTAATCTTTTTATGGATCGTGGGTGCAACTCTTGCTTTAATTGGTAAAAAGGCAAAAGAATCAGGATGGTTGGTTAAACTGGCATTTTGGCTAAATGTAGTGACAGTCACAGTATATGTTTTATGGGTATATATTGTGGGGTTAATCTGGAGTTCACCTTAATAGTACCTAAAACTCAAAAATTAAGCCATTATGTATGTAAACAGACAGATGAAATATTTTCATCTGTCTCAGACTGTTGAAAAACGATTTTGTCAAGGACAAAATCGTTTTTCTTTTGTTAATATGTTAAAGGAAAACTATGAAGAAGGAGGAGTAGAAGCATGTACCGTCCTTTCTCCAAGTCAGAATTGAAAAAGAACAGAAAAGCGTATGAAAAAATGTACGATAAACGTCATTTACTTGTTCAAATCGATAAAGTGATGGATTGGGATTACGTGTACTCCTTATTAAAACCGTTTTATTCAGAGGACAAAGGTCGTCCATCCCTTGATCCTTTGATGTTAGTAAAAATTTTGATCATTCAATATGTTGAAGGGTTTCGTTCTGTTCGTTTCACTTGTAAACAAATTGATCAACATCTCACGTATCGATGGTTTCTAGGTCTTTCTATGGACGATTCTGCCCCATGTCACTCCAGCGTTTCAAAATTTTTGCGCCATCGTGTTGATCAAAACGTATGGGAAACTTTATTTGAATATGTACTCTTACAGATTAAAAAAGAAGGCTTCTTATCCCCAGAAACATGGGCTGCAGATGAAACCGAGTTGAAAGCCAATGCGAACAAACGGAAACGCGTCAAAGTGGTTCGAAAAGTGGTAGAGAAGGAAGATGAGTACGTGTTACAGCTTGTAAACAAAAAGCGCTTACAACACGGCAAAAAACCTTTAGATCCAAAGTCACCAAAAGAGGTAGAGAAAGAAGTGATTTGCAGTACCACAGACCCGATGCAGGGCTATCCGTCAAACATGATCCTCGTGGATTATTCGCTTACCATGATCATTGGATTGTCGACACACTACACAATTTCATTCTCGATGCCTACGTCACATCGGCAAATGTGCCAGGACATCGTGTGCTCATTGAACGCATCGAGCGAGTCAAACAACGGGTCGGTTATACACCGGAAAATATCGTGTTAGATGCTGGCTGTTATAACGCACGTCTTGGGCGAGAACTCGAAGACAAAGGGATTCATGCCTATGTTTCTTATCGCCGATTTCATCGAAAAGAACATTCAACATGCCGTTCCAGTCAATTCCGTTTAGTGAAAGAAGACGTCTATGTTTGCCCTTGTGGAGTAAAATTTGTCTATTCCACATCTACTCGATCGGGGTATCATGAATATAAACCTGATGTCAAAGGTAGTTGAAGTGACCCCTGTCAAGTAGACAGGAATAAAAAAGCACATTTAAGCAGCCTGAGTCTTATATTCATAAGGACTCAGGTTGTTTAATTTCTTTTGGAAACGTTCGTGGTTATAAAAACGAATATACTTGTGCACGGCATCCTTCACCTCTTCGGCTGTGCGAAAAGAGTACAGATTGAAACACTCTGCCTTGAAATGGCTAAAAAAGTTTTCCATGCAGGCATTGTCTAAACAGTTTCCTTTTCTGGACATACTGGCCTTTATATTGTATCTTTTAAGTAAGTTGTTGTATTGGCGGGATGTATACTGGAACCCCTGATCGCTATGTAGGAGGAGTCCATTTACATTCCGTTTTTTTATGGCCTTTTTTAGTGTATCAAGCACCAGTTTGATGTCATTTCTCGAACTAATATGGTAGGCCACAATTTCATTATTGTATAGGTCTTTAATGGCGGACAAATAGAGTTTTTGCCCATTAAAAATCAAATATGTAATATCTGTCACCCATTTCTCGTTTGGCTTTGACGCGTGAAACTCCCTGTTTAGATGATTGTCCGAAATGACATAAGGCTCTTTCTTCCCGTAATAAGGCCGTTTCTTCCGAATCACCGCACAAATTCCCATCTCTCTCATCAACCTTTGTACTCGTTTATGGTTGATATTCAGTTTGTATTTTCTCTTAAGCCAGACTTTGACTCTCCGATACCCATAGATGCCTTTCAGTTCTTCATGGCACTCCTCGATTTTTTTCTTTAGATGCTCGTCTTCCAATTGCTTCTGAGAAGGGCGTTCCTGTCGTTTTACCCACTTGTAGTATCCACTTCGAGACACTCCTGCTATCTCACATAATTGTTGAATCGAACCATGACACCCAGCCGTTTCTTGAATGATTGCGAATTTCTTGTGAGCTGGTACGGCTTCCATTCGCCCCTTCACATCTTTAAAAGCTTTTTTAGCATCTCTACTTCCGCCTCAAGACGCTTGATTTTCGTTTCAGGATCTTCTGGACGAGTTCTCGGTCTTCCTTTGCTTGGTCCATTTGCCTTTGTTTTCCCTCTAGACTTTGTATTCCCTCCTGTTCATAGTATTTGACCCATCGACGTACCATGGAATGATCAATCCCTAATTCTTTAGCCACTGTTTTGTAGCCCATGCCCTCTTTCAAATATAAATCCACTGCTTTCTTTTTAAACTTTACATCATATGTTTTTCGTATTTTCCCCATAGAAAAATCCCCTCCATAGTAGACAGATTAATTGTCTTTCTTTTTTCTGTCTACTATAAGGGGATCATATCAGATTATCAGGACTGTCCTTTTTTGGTTTACGAAAAATAGTTCTTTTTATTTTTGAATGTGGTTGTATAAATCATACTTTGCCTTTCTTTATATATTGTCATGATCATTAGGGTGGTATAGCCAAGCGGTAAGGCAAAGGTCTGCAAAACCTTGATCCTCGGTTCGAATCCGAGTGCCACCTCTAACTTTCTCAAACGCGTTTGCTGAAAGTTGGTGTGAAAATGTAGCTACAATTTTCACCATAACCAGAACATTAATATGAAGGGGGAAAAATAATGCTTAATAATGTTGTTGTTTTAAGTGAAAAAGAGCAACAAGAATTGCTAAATAAAGCTCTAACAAGTAATGATTTTTTAAAATTGAAAGAAAAAATGGAATCTGTAAAAGCTGAGTCCACCCATAAATTAAGTATCGCTGAAGCATATAAGGGAGAAGTGCTGTATGAAAATACGGTAATTCCTTTTAGAACACTTATTTTAAATGGTGAAAATTTCCTTTCAAGAATCTATATTTTAGAATTTAATAATAACGGTGAGTATCTTGCATTATCCGGCGAAGTTGTAAACTCTGAACTAACAAACGTGCAAGGATTTGGGATTACAAATGGTGTAGAGGAAACACCATATACTATCCCATTTAATAACCAGTTAATGAACCAAACTAATATTTTGGAAGCGTTCAAGAAACAAGAGGTAGAAGCCAACGCTAACTGGGGAGATGGACAATTCTGTCTATCCACTATTTCGGCTGGTCGATATAATCACTGTGGTCCCGGTTGTGGGGATTATGGTCCGTTAGGTGGAGGAACAGCAATTAATGCCATTGATTCTTGTTGTCGTGCCCATGATCGTTGTTGGCATAACTTTGGTAAATGGGATCCGTGTTGCGACAAAGAAATTTGTGATTGTGTAAGACGTAATATGTCTGTTGATTACGTAGCATATGTAGAAATTTATGGGGTATTCCATCATACGGCTGCTAACTGCTAATTATTGGTGATAATTATAAGAGTTTTTGTACAAAAAGCTCTTTGCCCATTTTAAGGGCAAAGAGCTTTTTACTGTTTTGCACGTTTTAAGAAATTTAACTTTTCCCTAATTATACGTTGACAGACATTATGATGAAATTAAAAAAATGAGCATTATTTAGGAGAAGATATTTTTAAGAAACGTTCTGCAAGGTAATTTTGAATAAGTTGAGAACGTATTTGACTCGAAATCGTGAAATTATAAGATTGCATACCCATACATCTTTCGTTTGATGTTTTTTCAACCGATTAATTTGTCACTTTGCTGCGTAAGCGCCGAGCATTTTGATATTAATAAAACGGCTAGACAAAATAGAGGGAACGAGGGAGAAGTAAATCCAGTTTTTTCGTATTTAGCTATTAAGTCACATCGATAATACAAATAAAGAATGGAAGTATTGACATTGGTAATCTCTTGACGTAATCCCGTAAACCCATCCCTGCTTACTACTTGTACATGAGAATATGGTTTCATCCACACTCTAAGTGTTTCCGGCGGCCGTTTTGGCATGAGAGCAACAGATGATGACTACGGAAACACAAACTTCGCTCCTACATATGGCCTTTTCAAAAAGCAAAATCATCGACTTCGAGGAAAGGGAGACACCTCTACAAAAATAGGAATCTTATAAATCATAGACAGATAAATCGCCTGTGTAATCTTTTCAGCAGCTAAACAACTCGTGGAAAAGGAAATTTGACGTAAAGTGTGTTCTGTCTGAAGGGTACAGCGGCTGTGCTAAGTCAGTCATAATGTTCTATAAACACTTTAACGGAACAGGAAGGATCATCATAAAACCATTTTCTAGAAATGAGAAGAAGTGAAACAGGCCGGCCAGCGACAGGAAGAATTAATCACACGTGTATACCGATTATGTAAGAGTGGAAATTTAATGACAGGCAGAGCAGGGAGAAGTACCTTGGTTGTCGAAAACCATCGGATTTGAGAGTTATTATTAGACAGACTAGACTCAAACACCGATTGTCAACGAAACAAGGGTTTGATGGTAAGTCATTTAGACTCCAGAGAGTAAAATTAATGAGAAAAAAAGAGCAATCAAACTAGATCTTTATAAAAGCTATCTTCTTCAACAAATATAAGATGGTGCGGCGAATTGGGTTGTTTTCTTCGAGAAGCTTTAAATCGTAAACGATAAGATACACTGTTGTTTACTTTAAAGATATTCCTAGTACAGTATTGTTACAATAACATGCTTGCTGAAATGTTTACAAACAAAAGGGAAATTAGAAAGTGTTATAAAGTATTGAAAGATAATTTCCTTCAGAAAAACATGATCTTATTTCCTTACATTAAATGAATCCGTTTGTACATAGCTCGATCGAGTGGCCGCCAATCAAAAGATGAATCAAACGACAAAACTCCTACCTCAGAGTTAAAAAAAGGTAGGAGTTTTGTTTATATTATGTGTATTTTTTATATAAGTCGAACGATAATATGACTTGACCTAATGATAAAAAGAAAACAGATATTAAAATATTAGTAATTCCCTTAAAAGTTACATCTTCAATAGAAAATGGATTCGTAATAAAAGCCATAGCATGATACCAAGGCATCATTTTCCCATTTGTTAGATACTCCGTCACTACATAGATAGCGATAATTACAATTGGGGTTATAATATTTTTACAAATGGAGACTAACAAAAATCCAAATGTAGCAAATAACAAGCTCAGTGTTCCAAAATAAATAAGTAAAGGTACATAACGTTGTTCTTCAATTACAGAATGAACAATCCATAAACCACCTATTAGTAACAATAGATAAATAGATATAAAGGTTAATACGCGATATATTCCGTGATACCAGCTCGATAATGGATAACAGGGGATAAGTTCTTGTAATCCCCCTTCAAAGTATTCAAAATATAAATAAATGATCCACCAACATGCTAAGGGTGCAATCAAAAATTCTAGAGTGTTATAAATATATACAGGAAAACCATTATAAGTAATCAATTGATAAATCAATAACAAAAAGATAGCAGGGGGGAGAAAAAAAGACCATCCCATAGATTTTATTTCAAAAAGAATGTTTATCTTTTTCAATTGTGATCCCCCTTCATCATATAAAGATAGGCATCCTCCAATGTTGGAGTGGCAAGTTTAGCATCCTTTATGTCAACTTTCGATAACAATCTAACAATATAATGGTTCCCAGCTTCTTTTATTGAAATAATTTGTTCCTCTGGAATTAATGCTAATTCGTTATGTTGCAATTCTTTTTCCCAAATTAATCCATTGACTACTTTTAGAATTTCTTGCCTAGTGCCTTCAAAAAGGATGTTTCCTTTATTCATTATAGAAACATGATCACATATGGTTTCTAAATCTTCTACGATATGCGAAGAGATAATAATAGTTCGATTTGTTGCGATTTTCCTTAGTAAATTTCGAAATCTTACTCTTTCTTGAATATCTAATCCAGCAGTTGGTTCATCTACAATAAGGATTTTGGGATCACCTAATAGAGCTTGTGCTATTCCAACTCTTCTGATCATTCCCCCCGAGAGGTTTTTGATTTTTTCATTTCTTTGTTCATAAAGATTTACATTTTCTAATACACTATCAAGCTCTGACATCCTACGTTCTTTATTGGTAATCCCTTTTAAAACTGCAAAATGATTTAGCACTTCGTAAACTTTCATTGTTTTATATGCTGAAAAATACTGAGGGAGATATCCGATTAATGGTTTAACACTTTGGTCGTTTTCCCATGAAATATCTCCAAATGATATTGTTCCTTCTTCTAAAGGTATTAGTGTAGCTATTGTTTTCATTAATGTAGTTTTTCCAGCTCCGTTCGGTCCAAGAAGTCCATAAGTGCCTTTTATACTCAATGAAATATTATTTAATACAATTTTGTTTTTATATTTCTTTTTTACATTTCTAATTTCTAGTGTATCCATCTTGAACCTCCTTATCATAAAAATACTGTTTTGTTAGTTCTTTCAACGTGTTCCAATCTTGTCTTCCGTTCTCGATTAACTTGAACCATTCTCTACAAAAATTGTTCTTAGTTTCAATGTTTTCCTCATTCTTTACCCATTGAATAATGCTATTCTTTATTTTATCCTTTTCTGATTTCATGTAATATACATCAGGTAAAAATCCACCATCGTCTTCAATACCATGTTGCTGATTATAAACGTAAGCGTATACGGAATCGAATAGATTTAAATACTCAATATCATCTATTTGAATACCTTTGTATTTCCATGTAAGAGCAGGGACTAACATATAAGTATAATATGACTCGTTGTAAGGAAGGATAGTCGCATTATACTGTAATCCCGTTCCGTAAATTAAATGGTCGGATGCAAACCAAATATACTCTTCTGCAACGAAATCACTGATAGAAAGAATAGGGACAAAAATAATTAACTCTGGAAATCCTTTGTATTCGATATTAAAGTTGTTTGAAATATTTTTCATCATCTCATTAGTTCGTTCTTTAAACTCAGGATATTGGTACAAATTCTTCCCCCAAGTCATCGGTTGCACAAATTGTGCGCCACCGTTCTTCCTATTCATTTCCGCTATATTACCAACCACTACTGATAACCCAAAAGAAGATCTTCCATGCCACTTCTTATTTCCAATCTTTTTTATATTCGTATATAAAGGATTAGGCCCATCGTAGGTTAGGGCAATTTCGGCATCGTTGCCCCACTGATGATTATTTCTTATAAGACCAAGCCTCGTATATTGAAAAGCAGGTTCTATATTGTTTGATGGAAGCCACGGAAAGTAATAAGGTAAATATACTGCTCGTGAATTTGCGAAGAACAGCGGCGAACTCAATCCTTCATAAGAAATGGAAATCTGGCAACTTTGCTTAGGCCGTAATTCGCTTGGCAATTGAATGTTTAAAAGATCGTTTTTTTGTTCAAATGATAATTTTTTATGATTACTCGAAACGTCTATGACCTTAAAACCATGATACAAAGACAAGGATACATTGTTTAACGGTTGTTTATAATTGTTCACTAATGTAACAGTAGTATTGATCTCCACTAACCGTTTTATCTTCATATTAACGTCATACTTTGTAATAGCAATATCTGGATGCGGTTCAGAATACTCATGAGACAAAGTATGATAGTAAGTTTCATCAACGCGTTCTCTTGTCTCTGTCAGTAAAGAATTGCTAATATAGATTTGTCTGTCTAAAGTAAAGTAATAAATCAAAGCTCCTATACTCACTGAACACAATGCAAAATACATATAAAAACGTTTCTCTATATTACCTCGTTTTCTTATAAAATGAGTGAAAAGAAAAAGGAAACTGATAAGTAGCAGCATGAATAATTTTTTCATCCAATGATATACAGAAAGTTCAAATCCGTATAAATCGTTAAATAACGCCAAGGGGTTAGGTTCTCCAAGATTGATCCATGCTAGAAAATCAGAGAACAAAGATTTGGATGCAGCTGTACCAAAAAAATAAGAATTTGCCGGTCCAATTAGCGCCCAAACAAAAAGAATAAGAGGGTAAATAATTTTTCCTTTAAACCAAGATGCCAACAAAGCTCCTATTAGCATAGATAATAAGAAGGAAAGTCCCCAGTAAAGTACAATATAAAGAAACGCATCATAATAGAAAGAAAGAAAGGATATTCCTTTTCGGAAAAATAGAAATGCGTATATGGAAAATACAAATAAACAAACAAATAACGTAAAAACAGAAAAAAAGAGGAATTTCCCCATAAACTTATAGGAATTTCCTTTTGGGATCGATGAAAATATATCGTGTAAATGATTATTTTCTTCCAGTCTAATAAATAAAACTCCAAAAAAATAAAAAAGCAAGCATTCCCCCTTGTACTGCAAAACTCATTCTTACTAGTGCTTCTCCGGGAGAAAAGTTATATCCAGTAGAATAAAAATGGAAACCATAGTATACATAAGCAAGAAAACAAACTAATAAAACCCAAAAAAGAGGATTTCTCCGAAAAAGGATCCACATGACGTCCATGGAATTAAGAACCTTCATTTGGTACACCTCATTTCTAAATATGTAAAGCAATATGAGGCTTTACATCCTCATATTGCTTTATTCCCATTTAGTTATTTTCAATATACGTTAAAGCGTTCGTATAAGCTGCTCCGCTTTCACCAGACCATTTGGAACGAGGGTAATATTTTCCATTTGTAACAGATCTATTATATATCGAACCCTCTTCGTAATCCAATACTCTACGATCAAATACTTCTGGATCTAGCCCAACTACGTCACGTGAAACCATAGCATAGAAATCAATATGACTATTATTTTGGTAAGTAATCTCATCAAGGACCCCATCACCAACAGTAATGGTTGCCCCGGAAACATCTAAATGTGACCCATCGATTCTCGCAATAGAAGATGCAGCTAGAGCACTCGCACCTAATAACAAGGTTAGACCTAAAGATGAGACTGCTAAAGAGATTTTGTTCAATTTTTTTCTTTTTGACATATTCTTTTCCCTCCATTTATTTTGTTTTTATATGAATTAACAACAGCGATACTATCAAACATGTTTATTACTAAAACTTTGAATGATTATTATCGCTGTGTTAATTCATTTTAATAAAGAAACCTGTTTTTAAATATTCACAATCAATTTTTAGTTTTATTTTCATATATGGAAAAATATAATATAATCATCTTATTAAATAAATTGTTGAAGAAGAGGAGAAAGGGAGGAGTTTTTTTGAATGTAGTTCCATTATTGTTATTATTAAGTTCCTTTTTTTTATTTTTTGTTTTTCAAGGATTTGGTTTTTTTATTGTTATCCCAATTGCTGCAATAGGGTTAATTTGGGGGAAATTTTCTAAAAATCAATCAGAAGATGTTTTTATTAAAATTGGTATTTGGGGAAACACTATATGGCTCATCTTTCTAATATGTTGGTATTCATTCATCTTCTATAGTTGGTTTCAACAACCTTAAAAATATCATTTATTCAAGTGAAGACAAAACACAATATTTGCTTTTAATCAATGTCTATTTTGTAGAAGCTAAAGGTACCGTCAAGAATTTTGTGTAATGCAAGATGGATAGGGTATCTCTGAAATGGATTTTAGAATAGAGAGGGGGCTGTTTCCTCCACACAGGAGACTTAATATTCAGTCTCCTGTGTGGAAAGGGAGAATCCCCTTATCTCACTCATTATCTCACTCATTTACAATATATGGTTAATTGTAACGTTCTTCAAACATTCGCTGGGGGACTTCCTGCGCTTCGGCAAATCCTCGCAACTTTTGCCCCGCCCATTTCTCATTAAAATCTTGAATGGTTAAATACACGACTTTTTCCGCGGCTTCTAAACTGCTCAAACTGTTCATCAGCTTGAGACGTTTCCGAATTTCCTTGATCGTTCGTTCGATGGCATTGGTCGTGTAAATTACATTTCGAATACTGCTTGGATAATCCATAAATGTAAGGAGGACATCCAACTCATTTGCCCAAGATTGAACTTCTCTTGGATATTTGCTGGACCATTTCGACTCAAACTGTTGAAACATTTGTAACGCCATCTCCTTATTCGGCGCGCGATAAATCAGCTTGAAATCCTCGGCCACTTCGAATTGGTCTTTTTTCCGAACACAGCTGAGGGTGTTGCGGACTTTGTGCACGACACAGCACTGTACATCGGCTTTCGGATACACCGCCTTAAAGGCTTCCTCCAGCCCCGGAAGACCATCAAATACGCCTAAAAGCACTTCCTTGACTCCTCTTTTGTAGAGCTGTTGGAGAATCCCCCGCCATCCATAGGCGCTTTCTTGTCCTCCCACGAAAAAATCGAGAATTTCGCGATATCCTTCTTCATTTACTCCTAACACCACATAAATGACTTCTTTCTCTACCGTATCGCGGCGAAGTTTCACATACAAACCGTCCAAATATAAGACGGAATAACGCTTGTGCAGTGGACGGTTGCGCCATTTTTCGATGTCTTCCTTTACGACATCGGTAATATGGCTGATCGTCGTAGGAGAATAGGTACTTCCTAGAATTCGTTCGATCCACTTGCCAATTTCCCGTGTACTCATGCCGCTTTGATACATCTTGATGATGGCTTCTTCCAGCCAGCCGGTGTGTCGTTGGTAAGGGGCAAACAGTTGCGTTTGAAATTCTCCATTTCGGTCTCTTGGGACCAAAAGCCCTTCAATCCGGCCATATTGTGTATCTAGATTTCGTTGATAGTAGCCGTTTCTCATATTGGATGTGTCCGCTTGTTCGATTTCGAGGAAATTTTTAATTTCTTCCCGCATAATCAGCTCTAATTTTTCTTTCACAAACTGACGAATGGCATTTTCCAGTTGATTTGCCCAGTCGATATTCGATATACTCTTAGACATAGGTAGGGTTCTCCTTTCTCTGGAATGTTTTTCGTCCAATCAGAGAATACCCTACCTTTTTTTTGGTCTAGCAAAATGTGTTACACAAAATTTTATACATCATCGAAAGAAATGAATAATGTAATTATAGGTTTGTTTATTACCTTGGTAGTGTTTGGGGTGTTTTATTATTTACAAAAAAAACATCTGAATTTTGGAACGTTTGTTTTTTTATCAATGATTTTAGGTGTATTGGCTGGAATAGTTTTTAAAGACTCCGTTATTGTGTTTGATAGTATAGGTCAAGTATATGTTCATTTAATCAAAATGTTAGTTGTACCATTAGTTTTCACTACACTAATTACTAGCTTAATATCCTTAGAAGGACATATTCGATTAAAAAGGATAGGTTTGAAAACAATATCATGGTTTTTGGTTACCGCAGCTTTAGCAAGTCTTTTAGGTCTTCTTATCGCAAAAATTTTTAATCCGGGAAGAAACGTTACATTAAGTCATGGAGTTGATTTTCAGCCAATAGAGATTCCTCCGATAAATGAAGTTTTAGTTAATTTTATCCCTTCTAATCCCATTGGTCATATGGCAAATGGCGAAGTGATTCCTATTGTTATTTTTACTTTATTATTAGGAATCGCTTTAAATGTCAAGGCCGATTATTTTTTCCCCAAAATCGTCGGTTTAAAATTCCCCAGAAGGATCTCATCAATCCTTCCGTTTTTCTTCTTGGAGTCTCTTATCCCGTAATCGGTAGCTTTCCCCCTTTAGGTTGAAAATGATGGAATGATGCAATAATCGATCTAACATCGCTGTCGCCAACACCGAGTCTCCCACGATTTCTCCCCATTCCCCAAAGCTTTTGTTGGAGGTGAGGATAATCGGGGCATGTTCATATCGCCGGGCGATCACTTGAAATAAGTAATGAGCGCTGTTTGGGTCCAGTTTTAAGTATCCCATTTCATCAATAATCAGAATTGTTGGCTTTACAAAGACACGAAGCTTTTTTTCCAACTTTCCTTCCTGGTCGGCTCTTCTTAACTGAGTCACCAAATCATGGGCGGTAATAAAATACGTTTTATACCCTCTTGCGATCGCCTCCATTCCAATCGAAATGGCCAAGTGCGTCTTTCCAATCCCCGGTGGGCCGAGAAAAAGGATATTCTCTTTTCGATCAATAAAGGATAACGTAAGCAACTCTCGAATTCGACGCTCATCCACTGAAGGTAGTGCGGTAAAATCAAACGTATCAATGGTCTTGCGATACGGAAGCTTGGACAGTTTGATGAGCGTTTGGATCGATCGTTCCTGTTTTTCGATGATTTCTGCCTCTAATAAACGGAATAAAAACTCCGAATATGGTATATTATGAGTAGCTGCGTATTCTGCCATGGCGGGCCATCGCTCCGCCATGACAGGCAATTGAAGACGGTGGCAATACTCGTGTATTTGTTCTTTCATGAGCTTTCCCCTCGCAGGAACGCGTCATAAACGGACAATGGGCGAGTAGCCACTTCCACCGAAACAGGCGAAATGGTGGCCGCCATTTTCGTCTGTTTCTTTTTTATTTTTTCCGCGAATGAAATTGCTTTTTTCTGTTGGTCCAAGTAAGAAATCTCCTCCCCTCGATAGAACAAGTGAATATCCCCATTCAATCGCTCTTTCACCAGAATTTCTTTCCCCGCATACTCCACTGATAGGAGCCATTGTTCCCCTTTATAAGAGAAACTGCCATCCCAATGCACTTTTCGATAGGAAAGATAGCTCGTATCGTAATCTTTCACTGGGAGAGGTTTGAGCTGTTCCTCTGCCCAACGTTCTTGCGGGGGAATACCGGTAGTGGCGTTTGGCTTCCGATTCGCCACTTGATCAAGCCAGCGAAGAAGCAGGGAATTGAGCTCTTCCACACTTTCAAATGCGGTTCCCACGTAAAAGTGGTCCATGATATACTGAATGGCTCGTTCCACTTTTCCTTTTGTCTGGGCCCGGTAAGGCCGGCACGCTTTGGGAATAAATCCGTAATAACCCGCAAATTCAGAGAAACGTTGATTCCATTTCACCACTCCTTGTTCCCGTCCGTCCGTAACGGTTTTCATATTGTCAAATAACACCTTCTTCGGAACCCCGCCAAAGTACTTAAAACTTTGAATCAGGCATTCCATTAAGTGCTCCTGATCTTGGCTGGTCGTAAATACCGCGTATTTCATCCGTGAATAGCCTAATGTGGCCACAAATAGCGATAACTTGACTTTTCTCCCTTCGATCACGACCTCCCCGACTTCTTTCCAATCGACTTGCATTTGTTCGCCAGGGAGTGTTTCATAGCGAACGGTGTATTTCTTTTTCGCCGTCTCCCGGAAAGGTTTTATATAGTCCTTTAAAATTGTTTTTCCTCCTGTGTAACCTTGTTGTCGAATTTCGAAAAACAATTTTTCGCTGTTAAACACCCCATCCTCTAACATTCTTTTTTGAAGGTAGTCTTTAAATGGATCTAACTTGCTTTTTCTCTGTTTCCGCTTAGATTTGGAAGGAGGATTGGGGGAGTGAATATATTTTCGAACGGTTTTCCGATCGATCCCCAATTCCCTCGCAATATCGGAAATATTCATTCCCCTTTCATACATCTCTTTGATCATAAAAAATTCCCCTCTCGTGATCATGAACCATAGCTCCTCTCATTGACACTATGGTTCTATTGTAAGTGGGGAATTTTATTCCGGCTATATTGGGGATTTTATCATCGGCTTTAACATAAATATAGAGAACAGCAAACATCCTGACAAAGTTGAACATGTTATAAAGTTCTTTAACGGTTTTTCGAAAATTATGTTTCGGCTAACAAAAATGGTTCTAAAATTAACTCCTTATGGAGTGTTTGGACTAATAGCTAATGTTTCCGCTAAATATGGTTTAGATACACTTCTACCTTTAGGTTCTTTTATAGTGACAGTGTATATTGCTTGTCTTGTACATCTCTTATTTACGTATGGTGGTCTTGTTTTTTTAATAGGTAAGATAAATCCTTTTATTTTCTTTAAAAGAGTGTACCCGGCGATGGTAGTTGCATTTACTTCTAGAAGTAGCTATGGAACATTACCTGTAACACTTGAAGTAATAATCCAAAGATTAAAAGTACCTGAAAAAATTGCACATTTTGTTGCTCCGTTAGGGGCTACAATCAACATGGATGGTTGTGGAGGATTATATCCAGCAATTGTTGCAGTTTTTGTTAGTTCAATTTATGGAATTGATCTATCTATTACCCAATATATATTAATTATTGCAATATCAACAATTGCTACTATAGGAACGGCCGGAGTTCCGGGAACAGCATCTGTTATGACTACAGTTGTGTTATCTAGTGTGGGTTTACCAGTAGAAGGTTTAGCCTTAGTTATAGGAGTAGATGCCATAGTGGATATGGCGAGAACAACTGTAAATGTAACAGGGGATATTGTTGTATCCTTGCTCGTTGCAAAATCTGAAAAAGAGTTGGATGAAGAGACATTCTACAACGCGAAAGATTTAGATTTAATAAAAGATATATAAAAACACAGGGGGGCGGCCTTATTTAAGGCTGTCCTCTTTTTATTTACATAAAAACAATTTTTTAGTCAAGTTTTATTTACCTGATACATATACATGGAGTGACAATAATTTCTTTCAATTGGAGCAATGTGTCGATGTGTAATACAAACCATCGCCTTATTATTAGGCTACACACTTCCTCATTAGAGTCTATAGATAACTTCGTATAGTAAGTAATCAAAGTATATAGTTGATGTTGGATGATTTTTGCATTCTTTTTTATTGTATCAGGCGTGTTGATTAACCAATAATATCCATAAAAAACATAGAAAAAAGAGCACCTTTCCTGTAGAATGTAAGTAACAACACAAACAAACCTAGGAGGTGCTCTCTATGCACAAGCATACCACACTCCCAAATTTGATGCAAAAAATTGTTTCTGATGAAGATCTCCAGTCGATTACCGAAGCCGTTGGCTACCATGACACTTCGCGGACGTTTACGGTGCGCACGTTGGTTGATTTTTTTCTGCTGGCGGCACTTCACGAATGGAAAAGTTTCCGTCATGGTGCCGATGTGGCGAAAATGTACGGATTGCCGACGTTTCATTACTCGACGGTTTCTAAGAAAGCGAAAGAAGTTCCGTACGAGGTGATGAAGCGCTTATTTGCTTTGGTTGTTTCTAAGTGCAATCGCCAAACCCGCCGTTCGCTTCGCTTTCCAAAAGCATTGCGTATAGTAGACTCCACGACCGTCACCGTGGGGAAAAACCGCCTGACATGGGCACCCTATCATGGGGAACGATCCGGAGTGAAAATGCACGTCGCGTATTCCCCTGAGCAACAAATGCCGAGCGACATCGTAGAAACCGTAGGGTTGCGCCACGATGGACCGGTGGGAGAGCGGCTCACAGACGTACAAACGGTTCTTGTCGAAGATCGAGCGTACTTTAAAATTGAACGCCTCGATCGGTTTGTCGAACAGAAGCAACCGTTTGTGATTCGGATGAAAGACAATGTCGAGATCCATCAAAAAAAGAGCCTAAAGCGCCTTTCTTCCTCCTCTTCTTCTATTGTGGCGGATTTTACTTGCCAGTTAGGAACGAAACAATGTCGTTCCAAAAAGCGCCATCGCGTCGTGATCTTTCAGGATGCGAACGGGCATGAAATCCGTGTGGTCACGAACGTCTTAGAGGCATCGGCGGAAAAGATTGCCGAGATGTATCAAGAACGTTGGACAGTGGAAGTGTTTTTCCGATGGATCAAGCAATATCTAAACGTTCCGACCTTATTTGGCAACAACGAGCATGCGGTATACAACCAACTTTTTGCGGCATTTATCGCTTATGTGTTACTGAGATGGCTATATCATCGAACGGAAAAACGGACAACCTCGTCCCTTACCTTTCTTTCGTTTGTCCGTCGTTTTTTCTCTGGGCAACTTCCTCTCGAATGGAAATCCGAGATGGCAGCTGTCTTATTTGAGTATGCCCGAATATATGGGAGGAGTATGCCTAATTTTGGATAATCAACAGCCGTGTTATTGTATAATTTTCATAAAAAAATTTAAAAAAACAGAAACTTTTTGTTTCTATACTCGTCTTTTATATGGGAAGGGGGGTGGAAACGATTGCTAGTAAGTTTGATTTCGATATACTTATGAGCCTACATTCTAAATCCCTTTTTCAGTATCTATACGGATTAACCAATGATTATCATTTAGCGGAGGATCTCCTGCAGGAAACATTTTATAAGGTTTATTTACATTTAAGCAGCATGAACGAGGTAGTACAAATAAAATCATGGCTTTACCGGATAGCCTATAACACCTTCATCGACCACTACAGAAAAACAAAAAAGATAAAGGCTGTACAGGTTGATGATTTTTATACGTCGTTGAAGCTAGATCCATCACTGGAGACGGAGAATGCGGTTTTGCAGAAATATCAAGCGGATTTAATTTATAAACATTTGGCCACAATGAAAGAACTGCAGCAAAAGGCCATTACGTTAGTCGATATAAAAGGATTTAGCTACAAAGAAGCGGCGGATATGTTAAACGTGAAAATTCCTTATTTAAAAAGCCTTGTGTTCCGGGGAAGGCGGGAATTAGAAAAACGATTACGCAATGAGGTGAAGGGATGAGAAAAGACGAGTTAAAACAATTATTGCAGAAATATCAAAATGGCACACTAAGCAAAGAGGAAGAACTGAAAATAGAGGAGCTTCTAGAAAGTTTTGATGTATACAATGAATTTCTCAATGAAACCCTTCATGATGAAGGGATGAAGGAAGCCGATCTCGCAAAAATGGTGAAAAAGGCCCAACAAAAATTCTTTTTTAGAAATACGCTGCTCGTTTTATCTTTTATACTCGTTATTGTTCCGCTATTGACGATGTTTACTGTTATTTATTACGGTTGGGGGCGAGACCACAGCAAAGGAAACGAATTTATACGAACGATTAGGACTGCGAGTGAAATGATGGTCCCAAATGTGTACGTGGATTACGATACCGTTGACGACGAAATTAAGCCGTTTACCATGAATGTAACAACCGACAAATATAAGATGTTTGGTGATAAAAGAAGTTATTTAGGCAAGGATACTTACAAACTGTTCTTAAATGATATTTTTTCTAAAGAATCAAATTATCGAGCTATCGGATATTCCATTAATCAAATTGGAATCAACTTTATTCATCCGAAAGCAAAATACTATTTACAAGACGAAAGAACAAAAATTCAGTCTCTTCCGGGTGATTGGCCGCTTGAAATCTATATTTCCTTGGATCAGTCCTACTCCTTAAAAGAAATAAACGAAAAATTTAAAGGATATAACATTACATGGCTTGCGTTAGAAACAGGTGTAGAGGAACAGATGAAGGATGATTTAGATTTTATCCAAACACCGGCAATTGGTTTTCCATACAAAAAAGTGCATGTAGATTCTGTATTCAATCGTTCGTTTACTGATTACGAAGAAGTAGTCAAAGGGCTGGAGCTATTGAACAAATACGAAAAATGGGCAACGGAACTAACAGAATATAAAGATTTAAAAATGGCCGAGCGACTAAAATGGGTGAAAAAACATAAAGAATTGAAGATCTATGGAATTGCCATTACAGGAACCGTTAAAGATATTTCGTCCCTAGAAAAGATGAAGGAAGTCAAAGTTATTCGATTGGGACAGATAAATTTACCATAGCAGGGAGTTGATAAATAAATGAAAATAAAGTTATCTCATATTAATTTGATCAATACCTTGGTCGCTTTGTTTCTCCTTCTTTTGTTAAATGTTCAACTCATAGCCCACTTACCAGTTTTCACTTTTGGCTACCTATTTATTTCATTATTTGGAGTCTTCATATCCTTGTTAGGAATGAAAAAAGGAGATTTATTCTATTCATATTTAGGGGGAAGTCTACATTTCATTCTCATTATTTCATATTTTATTATAATATGGATTGGTATTGGCATTAACTATAAATAAGAAACAGTTTTTTGTGGAAATGAGCGTGCATAAGTATATATGTACGCTTTTTTTCATGTTTGTAATTTTAAATAATGTCAACATCAATAATATCAAGATAGTTAACAGAATTAAGCTTTCGAATACATACAAAAAAACACTTTTACATCTATTTCTTTCTTCTCACTGGTAATTTTTATTTTATGCATCCTCATTACCCCTTACCAACCACCTCACCCCTAGTTTTGCCAATCATGTTCATCGTAGTTCTTTTACTTCTTTCTCGGCTCCGCTCATCCATATACGGGGCTCTGGACCAATTCCCGCCAAGGCCGGCTGCCATTGGACAGACGGAACGCTGGCGAGAAGGTCTTCTCATTGCTTCTTGAACGAGTGTATCGTTTAGATAATCAGCCTTAAAATAAAAAACCTTGAAAGGCTTATAGCCATTCAAGGTTATCAAAAATCATAGTTTAAACTTTCTTAAATACTTTCTATTTCAATGTCTGACTTTATTTTTAAAGCTTTATTTAATGCTTTTTTTAAAATAGTTATTAAATCTTCCCCATCACTTGTAACAAAATAGTTAGATAAGTCTGTAATTTCATCACTTATATTATCTCCCCATGGAGGTGTTTTTGAAAGGTCTTCGATATCCCAAACGACTTGTGATGGACTGTAATTTTTCAAACTTTCTTGAATTTCATCTATTTCTTTAATAACATCTTTAATATATTTATACTCAAGTTTACCATTATATAGTTTGTCTAATAAAAGAGGTAACTATTCAGCCACATCATAAAGTGAGCTGAATATTTTTTGCTTTTCCTGTCTATGATGTGAATATTGATAGACAAGGAGGTGAATCGCATGTTGACGGTACAACAAGCTGTATTTACAGTTGAAAGCTTAATCAGCAAAGTCCAACAACAAAAGCAGCTCATTACTCACCAACAACAAGTCATTGAGCAACTGTTGAAAGAAAACAAACAGCTACGCAAAGAAAATGAACAACTGAAGTACCGTGTTCAAGAGCTGGAAGCACGCACGAAAAAAAACAGCTCCAATAGCCATTTGCCCCCATCTTCTGACCGTTTTGCCAACACACGTTCTTCTCGTCAACCATCTGGCAACAAGCCAGGCGGACAAGAAGGACATCAAGGAACGACGCTCCGTCAAGTGGAACATCCACATCATCGTGTCGTCCACCGTGTGCATACGTGTCAAGGATGTGGGGTTTCTTTGCGTGACGTCAAACCGTTCAAAGTCGATATCCGTCAAGTGTTTGATGTCCCTCCTGTGGCGATCGAGGTGACACAACATGAACGTGAAGTGAAATCGTGTCCGCATTGTCGATGCGTGCAACAAGCCGAATTCCCATCCCATGTCACGAATCATGTGCAATACGGTCCACGCCTTACTGCGCTCGTTGTTTATTTACATCATATCCAATTGATCCCGTACAAGCGTTTAAGTGATACAATCGAAGCGTTATATCAACACTCGATTAGTACAGGAACCCTTGCCAATATGGTGAAACGAGGACGCGAAGCGCTGGAATCAAATATGGACATCATCGAAGACGCCTTACTTGAATCCAACATCCTGCATGTCGATGAAACGAGTTTGCGCATCAATGGGAAACTCGCATGGGTGCATGTCGCGTGTACATCGAGATATACATACTTGGCTTCTCACGCTTCTCGTGGAAAGAAAGCAACGGATGAGATCGGGATTCTTCCACAATACAAAGGGACGATGATGCACGATGGGTTCGGTACGTATCCGAAATACACACATGCCACCCATGCCCTTTGTCATGCCCACCATTTGCGTGAGTTAAAAGGATTCATCGAACAAGGGCATACGTGGGCGATGCGCATGACCACGTTTCTGTTAGCCGCCAAGCAAGCCGTCGAAGCCCATCACGGTGCACTTTCCGAAGAAGAAGCGAGACGGTGGGAACGAGTGTATGATCGCATCCTAGAAAGAGCACAACATCGATTGGAAACGATGACACCTCTTCCGAAAAAAGCACTCGCTTTTGTTCGACGGCTTCAGAAACGAAAGGAAGAAGCGTTGCGTTTCTTACGTGAAGTACATGTTCCCTTTGACAACAACCAAGCCGAACGCGATCTTCGCATGGTTAAAGTCAAAGAGAACATTTCGGGTACGTTTCGCGTAGAAACATTCGCCCAGTCTTTTTGTATCACAAGAAGCATCGTTTCCACACTGACGAAACACGAAAAAAACGTGTGGGATTCGTTATGTCTTCTGTTGACGGGTGACACGCTTGATCGCGTTCTTTCTACCACTTAGGGCATTTTCTATTACGGGGATGCCCTATTTGTGTTGCGCTTCTTTACATACTACTATCGGAGTGAATAGTTACTAAAAGAGGATACTTTGTTCCCCAACCATTTGGCTCTAAATGATAGCTTACTGTTGAAAAAAACGAATGTAAAAAATCACCATGACCAATTGGATACCAGTAATATTTTACTTTCAAACCTACAGCCAATTCTGTCACCTCACTCATTAGTTTTTAAACTAATATTTACTTTACCATTTGTTTTTTCATTATTCTATCATACAAATCATCTAGTATTTCTTCCGATACGTTTTGTCCCCGTATATCGATAATAACAGTTTGTTTAGTACCTCTCGGCAAATCACTTAATCGTTTTTCAACTTGGGTAGAAATATTGTTTACTAATCTGCTTCTACCACTTGGGGTAGTAATTTTATAATTTTTTACCTCTATACTAAATCCTTCTCTATAAAAATCTGGTCTTGAGCTTCCTTTTGTCCCATAAGGTACTTCTTTTCCGTTTTTGAAAGATTTTTGAGCACTATATTCTGGATATTCTTTTCCTATGTCAATTTCTGATTGTCTCCAAGACGGTCTAGCATTACCCGTACCCTTAGTAACAAAAAAATCCTCTAAAAATATTCATTTAAATAGTTGTAAAATTCTTGTTCTCGATTTCTTTATGATATGTAAGTTGCTTATTAAGATATAAAAAATGAAATTTGTATCGTTACTAAAGGATCTTGGGTAAAAAATATGGTGGTATAGCCAAGAGGTAAGGCAGAAGTCTGCAAAACCTTGGTCCCCGGTTCGAATCCGGGTACCACCTTTACTTCCTTTTAACGCGTTAGTTGGAAGTATTGTTTGAAAATGTAGCTACATTTTCGGTTTTACAATCAATAATAAATAAGGAGGAAATAATATGTTACAAAATATCATCCTATTGTCAAAAGAAGAACAAACTGACTTATTAAACAAGGTGGAACAAGATGACACATTTAAAAAATTAAAAGAGGCTATGGAACAACAATATCCAACCTCAACACAGGGCCTCCAAGTAATTGAAGCAATTAAAGGGGAAGTTGTTTGGGATGATGGAAAGGCTCAGTTTAAATCCATTGTACTTTTTAACAAAGAGAAGCACGCAAAACTGTACATCCTAGAATCACAAAAAGACAATAATGTTTTCATGTACTATTCTGCAGATGTATCAGATCCAGAAAATACAGAAGTCCTTGGCTTAAGAACTGGTAATGGTGAAGTAAAGCAACTATTTAGAACGGAATTCGACCCAACCTTCTTTAAAGAAACAAATTATGCTGTTCAGTTGATGAATAGGGAAAACGATGTAGAAGCTGAAGATTTCCCATTTAGCTTTTGCTTAGTTGAATGTGCAGGCACTTATAGACACTGCGGACCGGGTTGCGGAGATGGTATGTCAAAAGGTGGTGGAACCCCAATCAACGCAATTGATAGTTGTTGCCGGGCTCATGACAGATGCTATGCTAATTTTGGTTGGGGAGATGATTGTTGCGATAAAGAGCTTGTAGATTGTGTTACACGCAATAAATCGGTTGATTATTGCGCATATATCGATATTGTAGCGTGGTTTGGCGGAGATGCTGATAATTGTTAAGATGATCAGTTGTTAATGCTAATAAATATAAAACAATGATCAATGACCACCCTTTTTTGGGGTGGTCATTTTTATTTTAGTGATAATCTTTCCACAAATGAAACGCCCCAAGCACAACGTCCTAGCCAAAAGTGGTATTTCCTCGTTTTTATTATCACCTCAAGGAACAGTGCTTCTTTAAAATGATTTAAAGTCGATTTGTTTGAGAAACTTGTTATCTTTGTGAATATCCATTCTTTTGTATATACCTATGTATTCTTAAATTAAGACAAAATAACGGGTACAATATTTAAAAATAAGGGAGGACAAAAAGTAGGATGATTTAATTTTCATAAAGGATTTTATGAGAGTTTTATCAAGTAAATTAATTGAATTATGTGGTTTGTGAGCATTCTGTTTCTCACCATCGATATTTCATGTAGACTTTTTTTAATAAAAAATAAAAATACTGCAGAGTTTTTCAACTTCTTGAACTAAAAAAGTAAGTGTATGCACCTAATAGCTGATTGTTGAAGAGGATGAACTAGCTGATCTTACTTTTAAAGGCTCTTCGGATTAAGTGATGAAAACATTAATTTCGGAACAGGCGTGTTGATTAACCAATAATATCCATAAAAAACATAGAAAAAAGAGCACCTTTCCTGTAGAATGTAAGTAACAACACAAACAAACCTAGGAGGTGCTCTCTATGCACAAGCATACCACACTCCCAAATTTGATGCAAAAAATTGTTTCTGATGAAGATCTCCAGTCGATTACCGAAGCCGTTGGCTACCATGACACTTCGCGGACGTTTACGGTGCGCACGTTGGTTGATTTTTTTCTGCTGGCGGCACTTCACGAATGGAAAAGTTTCCGTCATGGTGCCGATGTGGCGAAAATGTACGGATTGCCGACGTTTCATTACTCGACGGTTTCTAAGAAAGCGAAAGAAGTTCCGTACGAGGTGATGAAGCGCTTATTTGCTTTGGTTGTTTCTAAGTGCAATCGCCAAACCCGCCGTTCGCTTCGCTTTCCAAAAGCATTGCGTATAGTAGACTCCACGACCGTCACCGTGGGGAAAAACCGCCTGACATGGGCACCCTATCATGGGGAACGATCCGGAGTGAAAATGCACGTCGCGTATTCCCCTGAGCAACAAATGCCGAGCGACATCGTAGAAACCGTAGGGTTGCGCCACGATGGACCGGTGGGAGAGCGGCTCACAGACGTACAAACGGTTCTTGTCGAAGATCGAGCGTACTTTAAAATTGAACGCCTCGATCGGTTTGTCGAACAGAAGCAACCGTTTGTGATTCGGATGAAAGACAATGTCGAGATCCATCAAAAAAAGAGCCTAAAGCGCCTTTCTTCCTCCTCTTCTTCTATTGTGGCGGATTTTACTTGCCAGTTAGGAACGAAACAATGTCGTTCCAAAAAGCGCCATCGCGTCGTGATCTTTCAGGATGCGAACGGGCATGAAATCCGTGTGGTCACGAACGTCTTAGAGGCATCGGCGGAAAAGATTGCCGAGATGTATCAAGAACGTTGGACAGTGGAAGTGTTTTTCCGATGGATCAAGCAATATCTAAACGTTCCGACCTTATTTGGCAACAACGAGCATGCGGTATACAACCAACTTTTTGCGGCATTTATCGCTTATGTGTTACTGAGATGGCTATATCATCGAACGGAAAAACGGACAACCTCGTCCCTTACCTTTCTTTCGTTTGTCCGTCGTTTTTTCTCTGGGCAACTTCCTCTCGAATGGAAATCCGAGATGGCAGCTGTCTTATTTGAGTATGCCCGAATATATGGGAGGAGTATGCCTAATTTTGGATAATCAACAGCCGTGTTACTCACCTTTTAATTGTTTCAGTTGTTGTTCGACTTCTATATCAAATGATTGAGGGGGCAACGTTTGAATGGCTGAGCGAGCTTTTGCTTCTGCTTCAAGCAACATCACTTTTTCTTCCATGCGTGCAAAGCCTTTTATGACATGGTCATAACGGAAAGATGTGATCGCCTCATCCATTTGTTTCATCGTTTCAGCGACATAAAAGCGCGTCATTAATTGCATTTGTTTCAATTTTAATTGCTCGTACGTTTCGTACAATTGTTTCACTTTTTCCGTTAAAACGGTTGTTTTTTCTTTTAATGTGTTGTATTGTTGCGTATATAGCTCTAATTTTTTTTCATAGGCGATTTTTTCTTGAAGGGCCATCTTTGCGATCGGCTCTTCATTTTTTTCTACAGCTAATTTTGCTTGGCGAGCCCGTTTTTCGATCATTTCTTTTGCATCTGCGATGAGACGCTCATATTTTTGTTCTAGCACAAACTGTTGTGCCAATGCTTGTTGTGCTTGTTCAAGCTGTTCTTCTAGTTCACGAATGTACTGTTTCGTCATGCGAATTGGATCTTCGCATTTGTCGATCATATCATGCAAGTCAGCAAGGACGACATGTTTGACACGTTTCAAAATGCCCATTTATTTTTCCTCCTTTTGTATTGTTTTTTCCCATTCATCTAAAAAGCTATGGCTTTGAATTGGTGAGACAAATGGTGCAAATTCAGGTGTCGGCTTTGTTTTGTTTTTTAGTAAAACGTACGCTGCAATGATCGCTAAGACGGCGAGCAACGTTTTTGGTAAAAGCGCAATGAGCCCAATTGCCATCAGCGCACCGCCAATCCACTTCCCACCACCGCGCGTCGTTTTCCAAACAATCCATCCGATGATGACTAATGCCAGCTGAAGAAGGAAAGGAATCCATCCGAACATTGGCATACCGTGTGGTCGCATCATTTGTGGACCGTGATGACCGAACGCGCGATGATGTTTACCCATTCCCATTATGTGTTCTGCTGGCATTCGTCCGCTCCAACCGATGTGCATGAAATAAGTAGCGATGTGCGCGAATACGGCGATGACAACTAGTCCACCGATCAAGAAGAAAACCGTTCGTTTTTTCACATCTATCACCTCCTTCGTTATTTACAGTTTGAATTGTACAAGAGAAAAGAGAAAATTAGGTGAAAAAGAAAAAAACGTGCAACATATTTATGCACGTTTATCATTTGGAAAAGTGATCGTGAATGTCGTTCCTTTTCCCACTTCGCTCTGTACTTGAATGTTTCCTTCATGTGCTTCGACAATCCATTTTGCGATAGAAAGCCCAAGTCCGTGTCCGCCAATTTGTCGTGTCCGCGCTTTGTCTGCACGATAAAATCGGTCAAAAATGCGGGGAAGATGCTCAGGAGCAATTCCAATACCTGTATCAGCCACAGAGATGGTTACTACTTTTCGTTGTTTTATTACGTGTTGAGCTAACGATAGGGAAACTGTTCCGCCTTCAGGTGTATATTTGATGGCATTATCAAGCAAAATGTACAACAGTTGTGTACATTTGTCCTCGTCTCCAACAAATTCAATTTGTTCAGACGCATGAAACTGAAGCGTAATGTTCTTTTTATTTGCAAGCTCTTGTAACGACTGTAACGTACGTTCTGCACATGCACGTAGTTCAAACGGTTTTCTTTCAATTTGTAGCTTTGCATCGTCTGTACGCGCAAGGGTGAGAAGGTTATTAATGAGCTTTGTCATTCGTTTCGTTTCATCCCCTAGACGTTCGATCGTTTTTCGGCTAAATTCATCGGATGTTAATGACGTATCCATTTTTAACGCTTCAACAGAGGAAAAAATGACGCTAAGCGGCGTGCGCAACTCATGGGAAGCATCTGCCACAAATTGACGTTGCCGATTGTAAGCATCTTGAATGGGGATGAGCGCTCGTTTGGACATGAAATAGCTAAAGGCAATAGCGACAGCGATAAATAAGACGCCTAGACTAAGCAAAATAAATGTCGACCATTTGAGCAAGCGAAACATGCTTGTCGCATCCATCCCAACGTATAAAATGCCGATAAGTTGTCGGTCAACAATTACTGGTCGGGCAGCCGTTAATATTTTTAATTCATCCGCACGAAATCGTTTTAACTCATAGCGATGATGGGGGATCGTGACTTCGACATATCTCAATTCGTTTTTTTCTGGCGTCCACGGTTGAAGCGTCGAAAGGAGCAGCGGTCGCAATCCTTTATTCACTTCATCTCCCATCATCAATCGTCCACGTGTATCAATGACGTAAAAAAATAGTTGATCTTCACTTAAAAATATGACGTTTTGATCGCTAGACCACCCGATAAACGATTGCTCTTTTAGCATGTTTTCAATCGTTTGGCCTTCTTGTTCGGCGAGCGTTCGAATGCGTCGCTCTTGGTCATTTGTAATAACGGTATGAATAAGAAAAGAAACAACCGCGATAAAGATGGCTAAAAAAGCGATAAGAATACCGCTATATGTGGCAGTTAATCGCGATTGTGTGCGGCGAAACATATCGGAATGATGAAACAAAGATCGTATACTATTTTTCAATGGTATATCCCACCCCGCGTACCGTTTTAATGAGTTGTTGTTGTTCATCGCCAATTTTTTTACGCAATAGCTTAACGGTTGCGTCAATCGTTTTCATCGATACGTCCGCATCGTATCCCCAAATGCGATCAAGAATAATGTCGCGTGTTAGAACGCGTCCTCTATTTTGTAATAATAAATCAAGTAGTTGAAATTCACGTGGGGTTAATATAATTTGTTCACCATCTTTCAACAGTGTATGGCTTGTACGATTGACTTCAAACGCTCCCCAGCGAACAATTTCTTCTTGAATCGGTGCGAACGTGCGCCGAGACAATGCTTTCAGCCGCGCCATAAGCTCGTCGATTTCAAACGGTTTCACTAAATAATCGTCCGCTCCGGCTTCCAGTCCTTCAACGCGATCTTGAACCGCATCTTTTGCGGTTAACATTAAAATCGCTCCGTGATAACCATGTTTTCTTAAACGTTGACATACGCTCACCCCATCGCTATTTGGCAACATCCAATCTAAAATGATCACATCATAAAACGAAGCGAGGGCATAATCGTAAGCGTCCTCTCCTTCTTGCACCCAGTCAATATGTTCGACTCCTTTTTTCTTCAATAAATGGACAATGAGTTCACCTAAATATATATCGTCTTCAGCAAGCAACACTTTCATCCTCATCACCTTTTTTCTTTCATGATATCAAATGTTGATGAAAAATGAGTGAAAATAGAAAAATAGAAGTGATTAGGAAAAGCGAGGAGTCATTATTTTCTACAAACTTAAATACAAAAGTGCTCGAATACATTTTGCTTGTATTAATCGTAGCGACTGTGATAAAAATTTGGTATGAAATGTTCAAGTAAGCTGGCTCCGTTGAGTCGGCTTTCTTTTGTTCGTTGCAATGGTTGTGAAAATTTGGTATGATGTTAAATGGTGGAAAAATAAAATAAATAGGATGATGGGGATGAAACGAGCACGTATTATTTATAATCCGACGTCGGGAAGGGAAGTATTTAAAAAGCATTTGCCTGATGTACTCATTCGGTTAGAACAAGCAGGATATGAAACGTCATGTCATGCGACAACAGGGGCAGGGGATGCGACAGAGGCAGCGAGAAAAGCGGTCGAACGCGAATTTGATCTTGTTATTGCTGCTGGTGGAGATGGCACGATTAACGAAGTCGTCAACGGGTTAGCGGATGCGTCATATCGCCCGAACCTTGGCATTATTCCAGTCGGAACGACGAACGACTTCGCCCGCGCGATCGGTGTGCCACGCTCTATAGAAGGAGCATGTGATGTCATCGTGAACGGGGAAGCCGTGCCAATTGATATTGGAGCGGTAACGAACGAAGGAAAGACGCATTATTTTGTTAACATTGCTGGTGGCGGACGTTTGACGGAGTTAACGTACGAAGTGCCAAGCAAATTAAAAACAATGCTTGGTCAACTGGCCTATTATTTAAAAGGAATTGAAATGCTTCCTTCCTTGCACCCTGTCCATGTCAAAATCGAGTACGATGGAAAAATGTTTGAAGGGGCTGTCATGCTGTTCCTCGTTTCGCTGACGAACTCGGTCGGTGGTTTTGAAAAACTAGCACCTGATTCATCATTAAATGATGGCATGTTTGATTTAATTATTTTAAAAGAAACGAACTTAGCTGAATTTATTAAAATTGCGACGCTGGCTCTACGCGGTGAGCATATTCACGATCCGCACATCATTTATACGAAAGCAAACCGCGTCAAAGTGTACACGGAAGAAAATATGCAACTCAATTTAGACGGCGAGTATGGCGGCATGCTTCCGGGCGAATTTGTTAACTTATATCGCCATATGAATGTATTTGTTCCGAAAGAAAAAGCTGAACAAATGAGAACAGGGGAGTAATCCTGTTCTTTTTTGTTCGATTATGCTACAATCTTGACAGCATTTTGCGGAAGGAGAAAGAAACATGGAAGCACCAGTGGCAAAAAACGAATATTATGACGTCACTTTTGAAGATTTAAGGAGAAAAAGATGGAGCGCCTGTTTCCTAGGCGTTTTTTTATTTCACAAAAATTGACACGAAAAAAATTACAAAAAAGTGTAGGGCAAACGGCTAATGATTTCGTCTATATAAGTGAAGACAGATAGAAAGGGGGAGAGTGAGATTCAGGACGAAGCATTAATCGCGAAAGCAAGGAAAGGAGACGAGCATGCATTTCGCCTGTTAATCGAGAAATACCGCAATTATTTATTTAAAACGGTGTACTCGATTATTCGCAACGAAAAAGATGCCGAGGATGTTACGCAGGAAGTATTTGTGCGGATTTATCTTTCACTCCCCCGATATCAGTCACAAGGCTTTAAAACATGGATGACGCGCATTGCTGTGAACTACGCGATTGATGTCAAGCGGAAAATGCAGCGGCAGCGTGAAGAAGTAATGGAGTCCATTGAGGCCGAAGCCGATGAAAGGGTTGAAGTTTCGGTTATGAAAAAAGAGGAGCGAGAGCGAATCCGCCAACGTCTTGAGGAAATTCCGCCTAACTATCGAGATGTTATTTACGCTTATTACATAGATGAAAAATCGTATCAACAAATTGCGAAAGAACAAAATGTCGAAGTGAAAACGGTCGAGACAAAGCTTTACAGAGCACGCAGCTGGCTAAGAAAGCATTGGAGGGAGGAGGATTTTCAATGAGTCATTACACGAACGAAGAATGGCGGCAGTTCATTTGTGATGTACTGCCAGAGGAAAAAAGAGAGGAAATGGAGAGCCACCTTTATAGTTGTGATCAATGCTTAGCGGTATATATGGAGCTCATTGAAGAAAATGCTTCCGACTTGCCGAATCCTTCCGATGAAGCTGTTTCAGCCGATGTCATCCTTGCACAAGTTGAACAATATAAAAAGCCAAAGCGTACGAAGCAGACACAGACGAAGCAAAAATTGCTTCATTACGGAATTGCCGCTGCGATTACGATTGGGTTTATGTCTTCGGGAATTTTTCAATTAGTCACAAATGTCGGCGTTGTTGGAACAGATTTATCAGAAAACAGGCCGGCCTATACGGAACAATGGATGGATAAAACATTATCATTTCTCGATTGGCTAAAGGTAAATCAAAAGGAGGAAGTGAATAATCGATGAACAAAAATTCGTTAGTTGCGTTCTTTTTATCATTTATCCCTGGTGCTGGGCATTTTTATTTAAATAAAAAAGCAAGGGGAGTGTTTTATAGCTTTTCCTTTTTTGCGCCGATTGTGCTCGCGGTCGGTCTTGTCTTTCTGACATATAGTAGTGAACCGTTGGCGATCGTCCTCTTTTCTTTATTGATTTGGTTGGTCAGTATTTTAGATATGATTCTTACACTCATCAAAAGACAGCCGGAGCATACACTTGTCCAAGGAGAGGTTTTACAGGCAAATCAGGACAACGAGAAGTTTTACACGATTCTTCTTTCCTTCATTCCCGGGCTCGGGCATTTCCGGCTCGGCTTGATGAACCGAGGGTTAACGTTATTAATCAGCTTCTTTGGGCTTATGATCATGATATTTTTTGTAACGGTATTGCTGCATGAAGGCAGTTTCTTAGTTTTTTTAGGAATTTTGCCGATCGTTTGGATTTACAACATGTTTGATGTTGTTCAACAGCTCAATCGAAAACAAAACGGCGAGTCACTGGTCGATCGAACGATTTTCGAAGATTTTGAAGCGAAACGCGAGGATGGAAGGAAAAGCAAAACACTTGCGACTCTCCTTTCGATTTTTCCGGGTGCGGGTCATATGTACCTAGGATTACAGCGCAGAGGCTTGCAGTTAATGGCCGCCTTTTTGCTGGCGATTTATGTGATGGATGTGTTAAGACTGTCTGCCTTTTTCTTCCTTATTCCGCTCATTTGGTTTTACAGCTTTTTTGACGCATTGCAGAAGGCGTCGAAGTATGGCAAAGAAGAGCTTGAGGATCAGCCGATCGTTTCCTACTTTATCAATCATCAAAGATGGGTTGGATTCGGATTATTGTTGTTAGGTCTTTATTATTTGCTTGACAGCATCCTGCTTCCAGCATTTGCTTCGCATCTATCAAAGCTATTACAAATCGATATTTATTACTGGTACAATCAATTTTTCCAAACAACGATCGTTTGCATTTTGTTAATTGGTGGCGGCTTCAAGCTGCTTTTAGGCAGTAAAGAGAAGAAGGAGGGGACGAAATGAGAAAATGGCGCGTTGGGACGGTGTCAATGGGAGCCTCTCTTATTTTGCTTGGCATCGTGTTGTTTATTTCTCAATGGGAAGGAATGGGAGCTGCAGACATTTTTGCGAGCTGGTGGCCGTTTCTCTTAGTGTTGCTTGGCGTTGAAGTATTTGTACCAAAGGAAAAAGCAGAACAAATGAGAGCAGGGGAGTAATCCTGTTCTTTTTTGTTCGATTATGCTAAAATCTTGACAGCATTTTGCGGAAGGAGAAAGAAACATGGAAGCACCAGTGGCAAAAAACGAATATTACGATGTCGTATTTGAAGACTTAACACACGACGGTGCAGGCGTGGCAAAAATCGATGGCTTTCCGATTTTTGTCGCGAACGGGCTCCCAGGAGAGAAAGCGAAAATTAAAGTCATTAAAGTAAAAAAAGGCTACGGCTACGGTCGTTTAATTGAATTATATGAGCCAAGCGCAGATCGCGTAGAGGCACCGTGTGCGGTTTATAAGCAATGCGGGGGCTGCCAGCTGCAGCACCTTAGCTATGAAGGGCAATTGAAAGCGAAACATAAACATGTAAAAGAAGTGCTTGCTCGCATCGGGAAAATTGAAGATGTCATTGTTCATCCTGTGCTTGGCATGAGCAATCCGTGGCGCTATCGCAATAAGGCGCAAGTGCCCGTCGGTGAGCGCGAAGGCGGACTTGTCGCAGGTTTTTACAAAGAAAGAAGCCACGACATTATCGATATGGACACCTGTTTGATCCAGCAAGAAATGAACGATATCGTCGTGCAAACGGTCAAACAAATTTGTGAGAAGTATAACATCCCAGCCTACAACGAACAAACGCATAAAGGTACTCTCCGTCACATAATGGCTCGCTACGGGGCAACGACGAAAGAAGTGATGGTCGTTTTGATTACACGCACCGAGGAGTTGCCGCATAAAAAGAAAATCGTTCAAGAAATTATTGAAACGGTACCAAATGTGAAGTCCATTATTCAAAACATCAATCCGAAACGGACAAATGTCATTATGGGTGACGAGACGAAAGTACTGTGGGGAGCTGAATACATTTACGATTACATCGGTGACATTCAATTCGCGATCTCGGCCCGTTCCTTCTATCAAGTGAACCCGGAACAGACGAAAGTGCTGTATGAAAAGGCGCTCGAATATGCGGAGTTAACAGGTGAAGAAACCGTCATTGACGCTTACTGCGGCATTGGAACAATTTCTCTTTTCCTGGCGAAAAAAGCAAAAAAAGTGTACGGTGTCGAAGTCGTTCCAGAAGCGATTGAGGACGCTAAACGCAACGCGAAGCTGAACGGCATCGACAACGCCGAATTTGCCGTCGGTGAAGCGGAAGTCGTCATTCCGAAATGGTACGAACAAGGCATCGAAGCTGACTGCATCGTCGTTGACCCGCCGCGCAAAGGCTGCGACGAATCGTTATTGCAAACGATTATCGCCATGAAGCCAAAGCGGGTGGTGTACGTATCCTGCAACCCGGCCACACTCGCTCGTGACTTGCGCATCCTCGAAGACGGCGGGTATAAGACACTCGAAGTGCAGCCGGTCGACATGTTTCCGCATACGAATCATGTGGAGTGTTGCGCGTTGCTTATAAAAAAATAAATATTTGGAAAAGCTCGTTTCTAAAAATCAATGAAACGGGCTTTTCCTATATCCTTTATTCATTTAAAAAATCATTTGCAAACCGATAATAAATTTTCGGTGAACCGTCTTCTTTTATTTCGATTCGAGTAACTATTCACTCCGATAGTAGTATGTAAAGAAGCGCAACACAAATAGGGCATCCCCGTAATAGAAAATGCCCTAAGTGGTAGAAAGAACATGATCAAGCGTGTCACCTGTCAACAGAAGACATAACGAATCCCACACATTTTTTTCGTGTTTCGTCAGTGTGGAAACGATGCTTCTTGTGATACAAAAAGACTGGGCGAATGTTTCTTCGCGAAACGTACCCGAGATGTTCTCTTTGACTTTGACCATGCGAAGATCGCGTTCGGCTTGGTTGTTGTCAAAGGGAACATGTACTTCACGTAAGAAACGCAGCGCTTCTTCCTTTCGTTTTTGAAGGCGTCGAACAAAAGCGAGTGCTTTTTTCGGAAGAGGCGTCTTCGCTTCCAATCGGTGTTGTGCTCTTTCTAGAATACGATCATACGCACGTTCCAACCGTCTCGCTTCTTCCTCGGAAAGTGCACCGTGATGGGCTTCAACGGCTTGCTTGGCGGCTAGCAGAAAAATCGGCATATCCGGTCTGGAGGCAGACCGGGTCATTCGATGGCAATGTCCTGATTGTAAGGGAGAATGGGAGCGGGAGTAGCAGAGAACGAGAGACAAGGATTGGGCTGAAAGGGCATGCCGTACATCGAAACAATCCAAAATACTGATGAAAGCCTATCAAGAGGCGGGTTTGGCATGTGATTGTGAGGAAAACAAGGATAACCCTTCATACAAAGAGATTTTCCCTTTTTTAACAGTTGATTGAATCCAGAGAAATCAAAGTTTCTAACTCCGATAAAACTATGTATAACCTGAATCCGTGATGGTTGGAAATCAACTTTGATTTTGGTGTTAGTTCTATGGATATATGATCCATACATCCCTTTTTTTGATGATTCCCTGCACCACTTTCATGTTTGAAAACGAGATAAATCCTCTTTTATGGAGATACAAACCAAAAAAGAGACAAAAAAAGTACAGGGGGGAGTGATGGATATGAGTACCCGAACATCTGTTTGTTATCTTGCCTCTTTCCATTTTTGATACACATTCAGTAGGAGTATACTGTACCCACTCCTTCGCGTCAGTTTCATCCAGATCTGTCGTGATCGGCGGACGAGTCGACCTGCCATCGTGATCACCGTCTGAATGATCGTCTTGATGCGGCGGCGTTTCACTTTATGATGTAATGGATGTCTCGGATCGCTTAATAGATCTTGTCCAATCAGGCGAAGAAGGTTGTACACGAATGCTCCCATGACTAACACGAGCGCATTCGTTTTCATCTTCCCTGATGGAAGTCGCTCTAAATCTAAGTCGCTTTTCAGTTCGCTATGAAACTGTTCGCATGTCGCATGATCGTGATACAATGCGAGCACATCACTCATTCGAACATGCTCGTATCCTTCGAGGCGCACCCAGTAGCTTTCGACTTCGTAATCAGGAACGAGCATCAGCTGTCCATTTCGTTCCATCGTTCGTTCCGTCACTTGGGTGACTTGAACGTACGTATACGTGTGTCCATCGATTGCTGCTGTCTGTGGAAGGCATAACTCATACGTTTGTACTCCTTCTGTTTGTCCATCATCGACGCGTCTGCCCTTTTGCGAAGCGATCTGGAACCAAAGCGCTTTCGATTCTCGGCGTAAGTTTCGCTTGATGACAAAGTCCACGTCTTCCTTTAGACATACGTGCACATTCGCTTCCGCATCGTTTCCTGCATCCATGCGGACAAGCAGACGAGACGAGGTCAGCGGACGAGCTCGACGGATGGCGGTAGTTAAAAACGAAGGCATGTTGTCTTGTACATGTTGTTTCCCTGGACGCAGCTCGGCATGAACGATATACCCTTCCTTCCCTGCGTACGCAAACAACGGCGTAAAACCGTCAAATCCTTTATACGTTCGACTCACTCCTTCTTTCTTCGTATCGGAGTTGTCAAATGGGGAAGCATCTATATCAAGGGGAAGCCATGTCGTTTTCCCTTTCGCCCAACAAGGGGACAAGGTAGCGTGTTGTCGAACCAACAGACGCATCGATTCCTCCCAAATGATGGTTTCGATCATCGGAAGACAAGCGAGCTGATCGAGACGCTGTCGCAACGTTGGGGAGGAAGGTACGTGCCGAATGCCCATTGATGTCGAAAAGATATCGTCCTGACGATACGCTTCGATATGATCAAAATCCGTTTTTCCTGTGGCAAGCAAGCCAATCATCGAGCGAATGACATCGCTATGGGAAATGTGCACATCTCGACGAACCGTTGGGAGCCGAAGGGCGTTTACTCGTTTATCCAGCTTCGTTTGGTGCAGTAAGTAGCCCACGAGAGCAAGCCCAGCACTTGGAGTAATCGCTTCATCTGTCAATACAAACCGAATCGGGAAATCTTTCATCACATTCACCTACTTGATGAAGAATCGTCAACGTCGTTTTCCCTTATCGTATCAACGGTTTGCATCCATTGTAAAGATGTTTTGTCACGGATTCAGGTATAATTAAGTTTGGAAATAATAAGGAGGCAGATATATGATTACAGGAGAATTAAAGAACAAAGTCGATAAAATATGGGAAACGTTTTGGACAGGCGGAATTACGAACCCGCTGACGGTTATTGAGCAGTTTACATACCTTTTGTTTATTAAAGGTCTTGATGAAGTGGAAACGAAAAATGAACAAGAGGCTGCTCTGTTAGGTATTGATTTTGAACGAATCTTTCCTGAAGATAAGCAGCACTTGCGCTGGAGCAAGTTTAAAAACTTAGAAGCTACTCAAATGTACGAAATCGTTTCTAATGAAGTATTCCCATTTATTAAAAATCTTCATGACAATAAAGATTCTGCCTACGCCAAATATATGGGCGATGCGATTTTTATGATTCCTACGCCGCAAATGCTTTCAAAAATTGTGGACGGCATTGATAAACTCCCAATGAAGAACCGTGATTTACAAGGAGATTTATATGAATATTTGCTATCCAAAATCGCGACAGCGGGAACAAATGGTCAATTCCGCACGCCGCGTCACATTATCAAGATGATGGTCGAGTTAGTCAAACCAACACCGGAAGATATTATTGTTGATCCGGCCGCCGGTTCCGCAGGGTTTTTAGTCGCAGCGGGCGAATATTTGCGCAAACATCGCAGTGACTTATTTTTAGCGCAAAGTTTAAAAGAACATTTTAATAACCATATGTTCTACGGCTTTGATATGGACCGCACGATGTTGCGGATTGGCGCGATGAACATGATGCTCCATGGCATTGAAAATCCAAATATCGAATATCGTGATTCATTATCCGAGCAAAACAAAGATAAAGACAAATACACCCTTGTCCTTGCCAATCCGCCGTTTAAAGGCTCGTTGGATTACGAAGCCGTTTCCAGCGACTTATTAAGAGTCGTTAAAACAAAGAAGACAGAGCTTTTATTCTTGGCCTTATTCCTGCGCATCTTAAAAACAGGCGGACGCTGTGCCTGCATCGTGCCAGATGGGGTATTGTTCGGCAGCTCGAAAGCGCATAAAGATATCCGCAAAGAGATTGTGGAAAATCATAAATTAGAAGCGATTATTTCCATGCCAAGCGGTGTGTTTAAACCATACGCGGGTGTTTCAACGGCGATTATGATTTTTACGAAAACAGGAGTCGGCGGAACGGATCAAGTATGGTTCTATGACATGAAAGCCGATGGCTACTCATTGGACGACAAGCGCACCCCGGTTGAAGAAAACGATATTCCGGACATCATTGCGCGCTTCCATAACCGTGAAGCAGAAAAAGATCGGAAACGGACAGAGCAATCGTTCTTTGTGCCGGTGGAAGAAATTCGTGAAAACGACTATGACCTTTCGATTAACAAATATAAAGAGATTGAGTATGAAGAGGTACAGTATGAAGCGCCAAGTGTGATACTTGAAAAAGTGGAGACGTTGGAAAAAGAGATTATGCAAGGATTACAAGAGTTGAAAAAGATGATTAGAGGGTAGTGTGAAGTTCTATGAATTTTAGAACATATAAGTTAAAAGATATAGGTGAAGTAATTACAGGAAATACACCTAGTAAAAGTAATAGTGAGTTTTATGATTCAAAGGATGTTATGTTTATCAAACCCGATGATTTGTATATAGATAGAATAACAATGTTAAACGAATCGAAAGAGTACTTATCTAATAAAGGTGCTGAACATGCTCGCATTTTGCCACAAGGCAGCGTGTTAGTTACATGTATTGGAATTATAGGTAAAGTTGGTATACTAAAACAAGAAATAGCTGCATTTAATCAACAAATAAATGCTATTGTCCCTAATAAAAATATAGTCAATGAAAAGTACTTAGCTTATAAAATATGGGATTATAGGAAAAAACTTCAGCGTATAGCAAATGCACCTGTAGTTCCAATTATTAATAAAAGGCAATTTTCAGACTTCCAAATTGAGATACCTCCGATAGATTATCAACTCAAAGTTGTTGACGTTTTAGACAAAGCCCAAGAACTCATTGACAAACGAAAAGCCCAAATTGAAGCGTTAGATCAGTTAACAAAAAGTGTGTTTTTGGAAATGTTTGGCGATCCTGTTGCCAATAAAACATGGGAAAGACGACCACTTAAAGATATTGCAGATGTAAGGGATGGAACACACGATTCGCCTAAGTATGTTCCAAACGGTTATCCTTTAGTAACTTCTAAAAATATTAAAAACGGGAAAATAGATTTAAGTAATGTAAACTACATCTCGGAAGAAGACTTTATAAATATTAATAAGAGGTCTAAGGTTGATGTGGGAGATATTATTATGCCGATGATTGGTACAATCGGAAATCCAATTATTGTTGATGAACAGCCAAATTTTGCGATAAAGAATGTAGCATTAATAAAATTTAATAATCCTCTTGTGGTCAATATATACCTAAAATATTTACTGGATTCACATTATCTTGATTATATTCTCAATAAAAATAAACGTGGGGGAACACAAAAGTTCTTGTCTTTAACGGATATAAGAAATATGGAAATTCCGTTGCCGCCAAGAGATTTGCAAGACAAATTTTCTGAAATAGTAAAAAAAATTGATTCCCAGAAGTCAATTCTTCACAAAAGCTTGAGAGAGCTAGAAAAAAATTTCAACTCCCTCATGCAACGTGCATTTAAGGGAGAATTATTCAACGATTAATGCATGTAAAGGAAATTCATATCGGTTTGATCAGGGGAGGGGTGTTTGTTGTTATCCAACTTTAGTTTTCTAATAGGAAAACCTCATTATGAGAACTTTACGAATGCGTGTTTAGAGGCGGAGAAAAGTTTAGTTGTGAGTCCGGCGACGTGCGCGATTTTGACGCGCCGTGCGCTGGAGCTTGCCGTTAAGTGGGTGTACAGCTTTGACAGCGCTTTGAAAGTTCCGTATCAAGATAATCTTTCCAGTTTGATTCATGACAACGGCTTTTTGTCCATTATTGATGAAGATTTATTGCCGTTGTTGCGTTACATTGTCAAACTGGGAAATGTCGCCGTTCATACGAACTCGATGATTACGAGGGAAGAAGCGATTCTTTCCCTGCATCATCTTCATCAGTTTGTGTCTTGGATTGATTATTGTTATTCAGATGAATATACGGCTATGGATTTTGATGAATCGTTATTGCCAATCGGAGAGGAAAAGCGCGAGCGTCCGGAAGAATTAAAAGATTTATACGAACGGCTAAGTTCGAAAGACAAGCGTCTTGAGGAAATGATGAAAGAAAATGAACAGCTCCGCGCTCTTCTCACCGCCAAACGGGAAGCGAATACAAAAGAATATCACTTCCAAGTCGATGAACTAAGCGAATGGGAAACAAGAAAGAAATATATTGATTTAGATTTGAAGCTGGCGGGTTGGGAATTTAAAAAGGATGTTGTTGTGGAATATCCTGTGGTTGGCATGCCGAATCAAGAAGGAGTCGGCTATGTCGATTACGTCCTTTTTGGCGACAACGGGAAGCCGTTGGCGGTCATCGAAGCGAAACGGACAACCGCTGATCCGAACAAAGGAAAGCAACAAGCCAAACTATACGCCGACTGCATTGAGAAGATGCACGGCCAACGTCCAATCATTTTTTACACAAACGGTTTTGAAACGTATATTTGGGACGACCTTAACTATCCGGCGCGGAGAGTTTCCGGCTTTTACAATAAGGAAGAATTAAGCTTGCTTATTGATCGTCGGACGATGAAGAAGCCGCTAAAAAATGTGCAAATCAATGACAACATTACAAACCGCTATTACCAAAAAGAAGCGGTGTTAGCAGTCTGCGACGCGCTCGAGAACAAACGGCGCAAAGCGTTGCTTGTCATGGCAACAGGGAGCGGCAAAACCCGGACGGCGATTTCGATTGTCGATGTTCTCACTCGCCACAATTGGGTAAAAAATATTTTGTTTTTAGCAGACCGCAAAACACTGGTAACGCAAGCGAAAAATAGCTTTAGCCATTTGCTTCCGAATTTGACGCTTTGCAATTTGCTCGATAACAAAGATAATCCAGAGGAAAGCCGGATGGTGTTTTCGACGTATCCGACAATGATGAACGCGATTGACGAAGCGAAACGAAAAGACGGCAAACGCCTCTTTACCGTCGGGCATTTTGATTTAATTATCGTCGATGAATCCCATCGCAGTATTTATAAGAAGTACCGAGCAATTTTTGACTATTTTGACGCGATATTGCTTGGGCTTACCGCCACACCAAAAGACGAAATTGACCGCAATACGTATGAAGTGTTTGATTTAGAAAACGGTGTGCCGACCTATGCCTATGAGTTAGATCAAGCCGTTCAGGACGGCTATTTAGTCGATTATCGGACGATTGAAACAAAGCTTAAATTTCTTGAAGAAGGCATTCATTACGATGAGTTATCGGATGAAGAAAAAGAACGATATGAAGAAACATTTGATGAGGAAGTAGGCGAGGATATTGACAGTGCCGCGTTAAATGAATGGCTGTTTAATGACGATACGATTGATACGGTACTCAGAGATTTAATGGAAAAAGGAATTCGCGTCGAAGGAGGAGACAAACTCGGCAAAACGATTATTTTTGCGAAAAACCATCGCCATGCGGAACGGATTGTGGAGCGCTTTGATCAATTGTTCCCTGAATACAGGGGCGGCTTTGCACGGGTCATTGATTACAGCGTGAACTACTACCAAACATTAATCGATGATTTTTCCGACCGCAACAAATGGCCGCAAATTGCGGTATCGGTCGATATGCTCGATACTGGAGTCGATATTCCGGAAGTCGTCAACCTTGTGTTCTTCAAGAAAGTACGATCCAAATCAAAGTTTTGGCAAATGATCGGGCGCGGAACCCGTTTATGCAAAGACTTATTCGGAGTCGGACAAGATAAAACGCATTTCCTTATTTTTGACTATTGCGGCAACTTCGAGTTTTTCCGCGAAAATCCAAAAGGAATCGAAGGAAAAGCGGTGGAAAGCTTAACGGAGCGTCTATTTAACGCCAAAATTGAAATCATTAAAGAACTGCAGCATTTACAATATCAAGAAGAAGAGTATATTGCCCATCGCAATGAATTAATTGACGAGGTGCTGGCGGAAATCAATAAGTTAAACGAAGAAAACTTCCGTGTACGCCAACATATTCAATATGTGCATAAGTTTAAAAATCGAGCCAAGTGGGATTCCTTAACAGCGATGGATGTCAATGAAATTAAAGAACATATTTCGCCGCTGATTGTTCCGTTGAATGATGATGAATTTGCGAAACGTTTTGATTTGCTCATGTACACGATTGAGTTGGCAAAACTGCAAACGAAAAATGCCACAAAGCCGATTCGGAGTGTGATTCGTACTGCAGAGGCATTATCGAAACTAGGTTCGATTCCTCAAGTGATGGAACAAAAATACATTATTGAAAAAGTACAGACGGAAGAGTTTTGGAGCGAAGTCGATATTTTCGAATTGGAAGCCGTTCGCGAAGCGTTGCGTGGTTTAGTCAAATTCCTTGAAAAAGAAACGCAAAAAATTTACTATACGAACTTTAAAGACCAAGTTTTAGAAGTCAAAGAAAACGGCCCGATGTTTAATGTCAATGATCTGAAAAATTATCGGAAAAAGGTTGAACATTATCTGCACGAACACCGCGACCAGATGGCCATTTACAAGTTGCGAAATAATAAAAAGCTAGCCGTCCAAGACTTAAAAACGTTGGAGCATATTCTTTGGAATGAGCTTGGCACACAGGAAGATTATAAAAGAGAATTCGGAGACACACCGATTACAAAGCTTGTCCGTCAAATTGTCGGCCTTGACCCGCAGGCCGCCAACGAGGCGTTTTCCGAATTTTTATCAAGCGAACGGTTGAACATCCAACAAAGCCGTTTTGTCAAATTGATCGTCGATTACTTTGTGAAAAACGGGGTCATGGACAAGCGGGTGCTGCAGGAAGAACCGTTCAAAACCGTCGGCAGCATTGTTGAACTCTTTAAAGACAACATGGACGACGCGCGGAGGATCATTAGCATTATCGATGAGATTAACAGAAATTCAGAAGATATTGTGGGGGCGTGAGCGGTGGATGTCATCAACCGAGAAGTGGTTCTATTGGGGATGGATGAATCACGGCCATGATGGCACGGATGGAAAAACGCTGTCTTTCCTAGGGGCAGTGCACGATAAGGAGGAGCGCTGAACGTGAGCATTTCGTCTCTCATTTTGCTTTTGTTGGTCATGTCGATCGTGTTGTTCGTGTATGGTGTTGTCCAAAAGAGCAAAGCCGCGAAACGGATCGCCTTTGGCCTCTTCGTCGCATCGGTCGGATTAGCGGGTTTTGTCGTGTTTCTCATCGGCTATATGTAACAACAGCCAAAGACGAACACGCTGTTCTGTATGTTCGGCTTTGCGTTTGCGGCGATTCAGATGGGGATCATTGGGGGAGATGGGGCTCGCGCTCAAGGCCTCAAGGACTGGCATTAGGGGACCGTTCGAGGCGGATTTCTCTGTCTTGCCTCATCTATCATTTTTGGGCTTCAAAGTTATTTTTAAAAAAAGCGAAGAAAGTCGTTCATTTTTCTATACGAGGACAAGCGCAGGAAATATAAAGAAAATGCAAAAAAGAATGATATATGAAAAAATTATTGAAGCTGAAATGTGTAATATTTATAATATTATTCAAGTTGTGTGTTGTACAACAAAAATAATCAGCTTGCATAGGAGGGGTTGGGTTGATTGAAAAGCTTGTAGAAACGGTGAACGGGTGGCTATGGAGTCCTTTTTTGATTGCATTCATTGTTTGTTGCGGTTTGTATTTTAGCATTCGCACCCGTTTCCTGCAAATCCGCCATGTGAAAGAGATGATCCGGCTTGTGACGATGGGGAAAAGCTCTGAGGCCGGGGTGTCTTCTTTCCAGGCGTTGACGATGTCGTTGTCCGGCCGCATTGGCGTCGGGAACGTGGCCGGGACGGCGACGGGGATTGCTTATGGAGGGCCGGGCGCGGTCTTTTGGATGTGGGTGATCACCTTTATCGGAGCGGCGACCGCGTATGTCGAGTCGACGCTAGCGCAAATTTATAAAGAGGAACAAGACGGACAATACCGCGGCGGTCCGGCGTTCTACATTGAAAAAGGCCTTGGCTGGAAATGGTTTGCGGTGGTGATCGCCGCGGCGATTATTCTCTCGATGGCGGTGCTGATGCCGGGAATTCAAGCAAACTCGATTGCCGACAGCTTTTCGAATGCGTTTGGCATTCCGAAATTGGTGACGGGAATTTTCGTGATTGCCGTTCTTGGCTTTACGATTTTTGGCGGAGTGAAGCGGATCGCGAAAACGGCGGAAATTGTCGTGCCGTTTATGGCAGTTAGCTATTTGTTGGTCGCGATTGCCATTATTGCGGCCAATATTGAAAAAGTCCCGGATGTGTTTGGTTTGATTTTCAAAAGCGCGTTTGGCGCTGATCAAGTGTTTGGCGGCATTCTTGGTTCGGCGGTGATGTGGGGGGTCAAACGCGGCCTTTATGCGAATGAAGCGGGGCAAGGGACGGGCGCCCACCCGGCAGCGGCGGCGGAAGTGTCCCACCCGGCGAAGCAGGGGCTTGTGCAGGCATTTTCGATCTATTTGGACGTGTTCTTGATCGTGACGGCGACGGCGCTGATGATTTTGTTTACAGGTCAATACAATGTGATCAATGAAAAAACGGGAGAGACGATTGTCGAGAATTTGAAAGGGGTGGAACCAGGCGCAGGGTATACGCAGGCGGCGGTGGACACGCTCTTCCCGGGATTCGGGTCGGCCTTTATTGCGATCGCTCTGTTCTTCTTCGCGTTTACGACGATATACGCGTATTACTATATTGCCGAGACGAACCTCGCCTATTTGGTGCGCAGTGAAAAGAGGGGAACGGCCTTCTTTGCCTTGAAGCTCGTCTTTTTGGCGGCCACGTTCTATGGAACGGTCAAAACGGCGACGACGGCGTGGGCGATGGGCGACATCGGGCTTGGTATCATGGTGTGGCTCAACTTGATTGCGATCTTGTTGTTGTTTAAACCGGCCTATATGGCCTTGAAAGATTACGAAGAACAGCTGAAGCAAGGGAAAGATCCGGAGTTCAACGCGTCGAAATACGGAATCAAGAACGCGGAATTCTGGGAAAATGGATATAAGAGATGGGAAGAAAAGAAAGAGAAGGCATTGTAACAGGTTGATTGGTTGGAGTCGATGGTGTCCTGGATGCAGCGGGACACCCTTTTTTTGAGATGCGAATAGTGCCTGGCACTGTTCGCTAAAAGAAATTTCGAAAAAATTTCTTTTTTGTCTTGTTTTTTTTAGGCGTTGCTTCTATAATTTGAATCAACAGCAGTCATATGGTCATCAGACGACTAAGTAATCAGTTTTATCATGGGAGAAATCGGTGAAAACAGAAAGGGGAGGTTTTTATGTGGAAGCAAGATTTTACGCCGGTTGCTGATCAATTGGCACTGTCAGCGGTTGTTGCGCTCATTCCGATTTTATATTTCTTTTGGGCGTTGGCAGTGAAGCGAATGAAAGGACATATAGCGGGAGTGACGACGCTAGCCGTTGCTTTGGTCATTGCTGTAATCGCTTACAAAATGCCGGTTAGTATGGCAGTGATGTCGGCAACGCAAGGAGCAGTATACGGGTTATTGCCAATCGGTTGGATTATTATTACATCTGTCTTTTTATATAAACTGACTGTGAAAACAGGACAGTTTGATACGATTCGCGACTCGGTCTTGTCGATTACGGAAGATCGTCGATTGCAAGCGTTGTTGATTGCTTTTTCGTTTGGGGCATTTTTGGAAGGAGCTGCTGGATTTGGGGCACCGGTCGCGATTTCTGCGGCATTGCTTGTCGGATTAGGGTTTAATCCCTTATATGCAGCTGGTATTTGTTTAATTGCTAATACAGCGCCAGTTGCGTTTGGAGCCATTGGAATTCCGATTACTGCTGTTGCTGGTCCGACGGGCATTCCAGCGATGGAAATCTCGAAAATGGTCGGTCGCCAGTTGCCATTTTTGTCGTTATTTATTCCGTTTTATCTCGTATTAATTATGGCTGGATGGAAAAAGACAGTCGAAGTATTGCCAGCTGTTTTAGTATCTGGTATCTCGTTTGCGCTTACTCAATATGCAAGCTCAAACTTTTTAGGGCCAGAATTACCAGATATTTTATCGGCACTTGTTTCACTAGTTGCCTTAGCTGTGTTTTTAAAAGTTTGGAAGCCAAAAAGCGTGTATCGTTTTGAGAGTGAAACGCGTGCTACATTCGCCACATCAACAAAACATACAAGTGGTGAAGTATTTAAGGCGTGGTCTCCATTTTTAGTATTAACAGCGTTTATCTCTATCTGGGGAATTCCACAAGTAAAAGCGGCGCTAACAGGACATTACGAAGGAACGAACGCGTTATTGAAAGCGCTTAATACATTAGGTTCTTCGTTAACATTTATGCCGGAAGTGCCTGGATTAAGCAATAAAATTGTGAACGCGAGCGGCCAACCGATTTTAGCTGTTTATAAACTAGAGTTGCTTGGAGCAGCAGGAACAGCAATTTTATTTGCAGCGATTGTTACGAAATTTATCGTTCGTATTTCTTGGCGTGAATGGTTTGCGACGTTTGGTGAAACGCTTAATGAATTAAGATTCCCGATTGTCACTATTGCTTCGGTTGTCGGCTTTGCCTATGTGACAAACGCCTCTGGCATGAGCACAACACTCGGGATGACATTGGCGAAAACAGGCTCTCTCTTTGCTTTCTTCTCGCCGTTTTTAGGTTGGCTTGGTGTATTTATTACCGGCTCAGATACATCATCAAACTTGTTGTTTGGAAACTTGCAAAAAGTAACAGCGACGTCGCTCGGCATGGATCCAGTGCTTGCGGTAGCAGCGAACTCATCTGGTGGGGTTGTCGGAAAAATGATTTCTCCACAATCAATTGCAGTTGCCTGTGCTGCGGTAGGATTAGCTGGCAAAGAATCCGATCTATTCCGCTTTACTGTGAAGCATAGTATTTTCTTAATCATTTTAATTGGCATTTTAACGTTCTTACAGTCAAATGTACTTTCATGGATGGTTCCTTAATGAATGGAAGGGACATTCGGATGCAGAGGAATATATATTTCTCTGCACCGGAAGTTCCTTTTTATGTCGTTATCGTTCGAAAAGGAGATGAATATGTTTTAAATCATATTGAATAGACGAGGGAGCTTCCCTCGTTTATTTCGTTAAAATGGAACGACTGCTACAAATAGCCGCCTCATGTTCAAGAGAGCGATGCGAAAGAAAAGTCAATAGTTTCTCATGGTTGTCGCTTCTACTTTCTATTTTTTTAACGATTTCATTTGTTTCAATTACTGCTTGTTGGACAAGCGCTAAGTCTTGCTTTGTTGCCATGTTCGCTTTAACTTCTGCGAGTTCTGCTTCTATGTTTTCAAGCTTGTCCAAAATGCGTTGTAGCATTTGCTCCATCGTTTTCCTCCTTTCTTGTGGGAAATTAGAAAGGGAAACAGCTGTGTGGCATGTCGTGTGTCGAAGAGAGGCTTTATTTGATGTGGCAGTACAGATAAAGACCGTTCCCCAGTACTATTATAAATGATAAGAATGAAGAGCGAAACAGGAAACGACATGCTCCTTCTTTTCATTTTCTTCATACATGGTGTATTGTATAAGAAGATACGAACATGGAGTGATGGCATATGTTATGGAAAGAGGCGGAACAATTTATTACGTTATGTTATACAGAACTAGGAAAAAACGATGATGAAATATATGAGCGGTTGCAACAAGTGAAGCGAGAAATTGAACAAACAGGGACGTATGAACATACGTACGAAGAACTTGAGCACGGAGCGCGTATGGCATGGCGCAATAGCAATCGTTGTATCGGGCGTCTATTTTGGCAAACGCTTCACGTGTTTGATGCGCGTACGATTGAGCGGGAAGAGGATGTTGTTGAGCGGCTGTTTTATCACATCGAATTTGCGACAAACGGTGGGAAAATCCGTCCGACCATTACGATTTTTCGTCCTGAGCGAGTGCGCATTTGGAATCATCAGTTAATTCGCTATGCTGGTTACGAAACAGAGCATGGAATGATCGGTGATTCATCGTCCATTTCATTCACGAAAGCGTGTGAACAGCTAGGATGGAGAGGGGATCGAACGCACTTTGATATTTTACCGCTTGTCATCCAAGTCGATGGTCGCGAGCCGAAGTTATTTCCGATTCCAAAGGATATTGTGCTGGAAGTGCCGATTGAGCATCCGACGTTTTCGTGGTTTCGTGATTTACAGCTTAAATGGTATGCTGTGCCGATTATTTCAGATATGTGTTTGGAGATTGGCGGCATCCGTTATACAGCGGCTCCATTTAACGGATGGTATATGGGAACAGAAATTGGTGCGCGCAATTTCGCTGACGATTACCGATACAACATGCTTCCGAAAATTGCTTCATGCATGGGGCTTGATACGTCAAGAAATAGTACATTATGGAAAGATCAAGCGCTTGTCGAGTTAAATATCGCTGTTCTATACTCATATAAAAAAGCAGGGGTAAGTATTGTCGATCATCATACAGCGGCTCAGCAGTTTAAACGTTTTGAACAGCAAGAGCAAGAAGCAGGAAGGAAAGTAACGGGCAGTTGGACTTGGCTTATTCCACCACTATCCCCAGCGACGACGCACATTTTTCACCAATATTATGATAATACAATTGTAAAACCGAATTATTTTTACCAAGAACGTCCTTATGAAAGGCACCGTCATTGATGCGATGTTTTTTTATATGGACATATTCCTAATTTTCAGAATAATACTTACTATATTCTTATTTTTTTGATATATTTATAGAAAAAAGAAGAAGGGGGAAGGTTGTGTGGATTTCATCGAGCAACTCAAAATGGAAGAACTGAGGAAGAAAAATTTTTTCTTGTTTCTTATTTACACGCTTAGTGCAGTAACAGGTGTAGTCGGGCCTATTTTGATTGGAGAGAAAGTTGAGAAGATTGCCTTTTATGGTGGCAGTCTTGTTCTAAATGCCCTCGTGTATATGGCGTTAAAAAAGATGAAAAAGTACGAACACATCTATCCATATTTTATTATTTTTATATTATTTTCTGCGACATTAGGTAGTTTATTTACGACAGGGGGAAGTTTAGGAACGATCGCACTCGCTTTTTGTTTAGTTGTGTTATCTGTATTGCATTTGAATCGCACGTTGTTTGTAACAGGACTTCTGCTTGGCATTATCATTTTAGTTGTCGGTGCACTTGTTCCATCTTCTTTTCAGCAAGTATTTCAAAAGACAGGACATACGGTTTTTATTGTTTATGTGGTGATCGGTATCGCGCTTTCTGTGCTGCTATATCTAAGCCGTAAGCAATTTCATCAACTTGTTGAACACGTTGGGCAGGCGCACGAGGAAAAAGAAAAACAAACAGCAAGAAGACATGAGCTCGAACAACAAGTAAAGCATATTATTGAAAACGTCGAACATATTCACCAAAAAGTACTTCAAAATGTGCAAGCGCAAGAAGAAATGAAAGAAGCGATTCGTCAAGCTGCGGTAGCGGGTCAGGCGCAGAGCGAGCAAGTCATCGATATACACAATGAAGTAGCGGAAGCGAAAGCGATGGGTGAGCAAATTTATGAAACGTCTAAACAATTAAAGGAGCATTCCTCGCAATCGAGCGAGATGGCGCAAGCGGGCATACAAAAAATGCATTTGTTATTGATGCATACAGAAAAGTTTCGCGAAGTCATTCATGCCACAAGGGCAACATTAAATGCGTTAACGAGCAAAATTGCGAGTACAAATGAGTTAACAAAAAAAATTAATCAAATTACAAATCAGACGAACTTATTGGCATTAAATGCGACAATCGAGGCAGCACGCGCAGGGGAATATGGAAAAGGATTTGCGGTTGTCGCTGAAGAAATTCGCAAGCTAGCTGTGTTGACGGAGGAGACGACACAACAAATCGTTCACAATTTGTCAGAAGTGAATGAAAGCAATAATGAGTTGCTGGAGCGGATGGATGAAACGAGCGAACAACTGACAAAAAATGAGACGTTGACAAGTGAAGTCAACGCTTACTTCGAAAAGCTATATCAATCGCTAACTTACTTACAAGAGCAGCTATCACACTTTTTTATCATTAGCGAAAAGTTAGAGAAACAAGGAGAAAAAATGGACCGTTCCATCAGCGATTTTTCAGTTTTCATTCAACAATCAAGCGCTTCGCTTGAAGAGGTGAGTGCAACAGTAGAACATTTAAAAGATGCGAATGAACAAATGGCAGCGTATGTAACAGAAACAGCCCATCGTGCCGCGGCCATTCAACAACAAATGATGTAAACAAAAAGCACCTCCATCATCCCCATGTTACATACATTATATATCGAAAAAATGCGGGGGGAAAATGAAAAAATCATGAAAAAAAGCAGGGAACATTCCCTGCTTTACTGTCGAGAGCAAGCACTCCGCGTCGAAAAGACGTTCGGCATGAAGTGCTCGCCTTCGCATTATAATCGTTTAGCGCCAACAAAACGTTGTTTCCAGTAAGATTGGTGAATCGAGTCTACTTTAACTCCTTTGGACGTAGCATGAATCATACGATTTTTTCCAATATAAATGGCAACGTGTGAGATTCCTTTATGTTTCGATGTTTTGAAAAATAGTAAGTCTCCCGGTGCTAATTGGTTCAGAGAAACAGGACGCCCTTTCGTATACATCGCGCCAGAAGAACGTGGAAGCGATACACCTATTTTTTATATGTATAGCTAACAAAACCAGAGCAGTCAAATCCTTTCGGTGTCGTTCCTCCTGTACGATACGGTGTGCCAATAACTTTATGTGCTTCAGCGATAAGCGTTTTAGCTGAGAAGGCAGCTTCTGTTTTGAAAGGGTTTGCAAAAAACGTGAAACATAGCAACATGAAGAGAGCGGTAGTGACCAGAACTTTTTTCATTGCTTGAACCTCCAAAAGACTTGTTCCATGGACGAGTACATTATAGCAAAAAAGATGTCGAAAAATTGTTACATAGCCATTAAATTATGTTACAAATACATTACAACGATCAGTTTTTGTAAAAATAGAGAGAGAATTTAACATATATGTCGGAATACAAAAGTTGAATGTAGACGAGCTTCGCGATAAGATAGGGGAGAAGTACATTGAAAAAGGGGAACTGTAATGGGTGATTGGATCATTTCGTCAGAAGCGATTGTCGCTTTGTTAAAAATTATTGCGATCGATATTATTTTATCTGGGGATAACGCCATTGTGATTGCGATGGCTACACGTCGGTTGCCAGAAAAACAACGCAATCGAGCCATTTTATTTGGTACAGCTGGAGCGGTTATTTTACGCGTATTATTTGCCGCAGTCATTGTATTGTTATTACAAATTCCGTTCGTCCATCTTGCCGGGGGATTATTGTTGCTTTGGATTGCATATAAAGTGTTAATTAACGAGGAAGAGGAAGCAAATGTACAAGCGGCAGATCGGTTATGGAAAGCCGTTTGGACCATTATCGTTGCCGATGCTATCATGAGTTTAGATAACGTCGTTGCGATTGCTGGTGCATCTGGTGGGCATATTGGCATGATTGCTTTTGGTGTCGCGATCAGCATTCCGATTATGATTTTCGGATCAAAGGCCATTGTGTTGGCGATGGAAAAATATAAGTGGATTCCGTACGTTGGCTCAGGTATTTTAGCATGGACAGCAGGGGAAATGTTATTAAAGGATGAACAGTTACAAAAATGGATCGCTGTTTCACATGGTTCGCAATCGCTCGTATTTCTTATTGTTGTCACCGCATTGATTTTACTAGCGGGCTATGTGAAAAATAAAAAGATCGATAAGCGAAAAATAGCATAAAAAATTTCATGCATGCACGTATAAAATCAAAAATAACGGTCATAATGGATAATGCTAAGTGTATTCCCCCGATCCCCCTGTGAATATACTTGAAAGGGCTATCTCCACGACGAGATAGCCCGATTTTTTTAAATAAACAAGTTTAATCCTGCTTCTTCAGCATCTCCTAAATATGTTGCGACGCCACCAATTTCGATTCCGTCAATTAATTCTTCCTTTTTAATGCCCATAATGTCCATCGACATCGAGCAAGCGACGAGTTTTACACCTGCAGCCATGGCGTTTTTCATTAATGTTTCAATATCGTCTACATGTTTTTTCTCCATGACGTATTGAATCATTTTTCGTCCCATGCCTGCCATGTTCATTTTTGATAACGGTAGATCATGAACGCCTTTTGGCATCATCATGCCGAACATTTTTTCAAGCATATCTTTTTGAACAGGAGGTGCGTCTTTTCTTCGCAAAATATTTAGCCCCCAGAACGTAAAGAACATTGTCACTTTTTTCCCCATTGCAGCAGCGCCAGATGCGATAATAAACGAGGCGATTGCTTTATCTAAATCACCGCTGAAAACGACGATTGTTGCCCCATCTTTTTTCGTTTCTGTTCCGTTAGTTATTTCCGTTCCTTTTCGAATGTAGGCGACAAACATTTTATTTTCGAACGTCGTTTTTAATAGCGTGTTGCCTGTTTTTTTACACCATGATTGAATGTCGCGAGCAAATCCTGGATCTGTTGCTTTCACCTGTAATACATCGCCGTCTTTCAATTGTTCCATTGTTTGATATACTTTCATAATTGGTCCCGGACATTGTAGTCCGCATGCATCTAGCGTAGTTGTTGCTTGAACATGCATGACGTCGCCACTCTCCAATGGTTTTTCTTCTTCCTTTTGCTGTTCGTGTTGTTCACCATAAACGGCTGCGTATGTTTTATACCCACCGTCTAAGTTTTTCACACGGAAGACATGTTGGGACAATATGCGTGCGGCTAAGTAACCGCGTAATCCAACTTGACAATAAACGTAGATCGTTTCATCTTTAGGAAGCTCATGAAGTCGTTTGCGCAATTGTCCGAGTGGGATGTTGATTGAGTCCGGAATGAAGCCCATATCGCGTTCGACTTCTTCACGCACATCCACAAAACACGCCCCGTTTTTGATTAATTCATGTTGTGAATTGTATCACAAGTAACTAAATAGATAAAGGGGTACTAGTATTTACTTGTGACGAATATGTTAATACTTTCTCCAAAAACGTCGTTGTATGTATTGATAAGATGTTTGTATAATTTTGTTGAAGAGAAAACTTGCACAAGGGTGGGAAGAAATATGCATCCAAGTGTAACGTTTTTAAACTTCGACGATACGTATACGTGGCAGCGAAATCTTCTTCGTTTTCCTCATGAGTGGATCGATATGTATGACATTAAAGGAACGAATTTATATTGTGATGATCAAGCCATTCGAGAAATTGAAAGCCGTCTTACTCGTCGCTACACGAGAGGGATTACGTTTATCGGTAGCGGCAATTATCATTATGTTTCGTACGTATTGCTTAAGCAGCTTCATGAGCCGTTTACGCTCGTATTGTTTGACCATCATACAGATATGAATGAGCAAACGTTGTTTCCACTTCTTTCATGTGGCTCATGGGTATCATACGCTCAAAAACACGTTCCAGCATTAAAACACATTGTCATCATCGGTTCAGCAACTTCGCACGTCTCTTCATGTGTAACTATCTTTCCAAAAAGCGATATGATGTACGCGCCAATGACGATTGTGCGCGCCATTCCGACAAAACATATATACATTAGCATTGACAAAGATGTGCTTCGCCCACAAGATGCCCAAACAAATTGGGATCAAGGGACGATGCCATTACAGACGCTCGTGACGTATATCGACCATCTTTATCGCTACAAGCACGTGCTCGGTGTTGATATATGTGGTGAAGACGTTTCATTTTGTGCGAAAAACGAAAAAGCAAATGAAGCGATTATACGTGCATGTTTCAAACATATCTCGATATCATCGGCGTCTTAACATTTCTTAACATTTTGTGAACATGGTGAAAAAAGATAGATTTTTTCTTTTTATGGTATTATAATGTGTATTGATAAAGGTTATCATTATTAATTGGGGGATTACGTATGGTTGCGATGACGCAATTACGGGTTGGGGAACGCGCAAAAATTGTTGATTTATCGCGAGTAAGTGATTTAGTAAAAAGAAGGCTGTTAGATATGGGTGTAACAGAGGGGTCAGAAATATGTTTAAAATGCACGATGCCGCTTGGTGGCCCATTTATGATTGAAAATTGCGGGCAATGTGTTGGCATCCGTCGCCATGAGGCGATGAACATTCAGGTGAAGCCGTTATGATGCATGTTGCACTCGTAGGTAACCCAAATACAGGGAAAACATCATTGTTTAATCAGCTCACAGGGACGTATGAGTATGTTGGAAACTGGAGCGGTGTGACGGTTGAAAAAAAGGTGGGCGTTTTGCGCAGTAAAAAAGCGAAAATAATTGATTTGCCCGGCGTATATTCGCTTCATCCGATCTCACGAGATGAGCGAGTAGTGACGCAATTTTTATTGACCGAGTCATTCGATGAAATTTTAAATATTGTCGATGCGTCACAATTAGAACGAAATTTATTGTTGACTGTACAGTTATTGGAATTTGGTAAGCCATTGGCGATTGCTTTAAATATGGTCGATGTGGCAGAAAGAAGGGGGATATCCATCGATCAAAAAAAATTAGCGGAAGCGTTGCATGTACCTATCGTTTCAGTCGTTGCCCGAACGGGAAAAGGGTGCGATCAAGTGGAGCGCATGTTAATGGGAAAAGTGTCTCAAGAAGTGAAACCGCTCCACATATATTACGGAATCGCGTTGGAACGAGCGATTGCACGTTTTGTTGAGACGTGGGGAGCGGAGGAGAAATTCCCTGCCCGTTGGCTCGCCATTCAATTTTATGAAGGAAATAGCTACGTCCGCGATTATGTAGCAGAAAAATTGCCGGAAACAACGTGGCGTTCATTATATGAACAAGCCGAAAAAGAAGTGCAACAAGCCGAGCAAACACCGCTTGATCAGCTCATTTACGAACGTCGTCGCTCCTTTGTAAGAGAAGTGATTGAACAGTCAGTGCAACGCCAAAAAATTGCGCGTGTGACGGTGACAGACCGCATCGATGCGGTAGTCACAAATAAATATGTCGGCATTCCGATTTTTCTACTAGCGATGTATATATTATTTCAACTCACATTTGATTGGCTCGGGGCACCGCTCTCCGATTTGCTTGATGCGTTTTTTGCAGGTCCGTTAACCGATTCGGTGACGGCGATGCTAGAAGCGATCGGTGCTTCTGAATTTATCCGTGCGCTCGTTGTTGATGGCATTATCGCAGGGGTAGGCGGCGTGCTTGTGTTCGTTCCGCAAATTTTTATTTTATTTTTCTTTATTTCGTTTTTAGAAGATTCAGGGTATATGGCACGTGTAGCGCTTGTCATGGATCGATTAATGGAGTCGGTCGGATTAAATGGAAAAGCGTTTATCCCGCTCATTATTGGGTTTGGTTGCAATGTTCCGGGCGTCATGGCGGCACGGACGATTGAGCAACCACGGGAGCGGCTCGTGACGATGTTGTTAACACCGCTTATGTCTTGTTCGGCACGTTTGCCTGTATATGCTTTGTTTGTCGGTGCGTTTTTTGCGGCAAATCAGGCACTTGTCGTTCTTTCTTTATACGTTCTTGGTGTTTCACTCGCACTTATACTTGCAAAACTTTTTTCGTTAACGATTTTAAAAGAAGAAGCATCGGTGTTTGTCGTGGAATTGCCACCATACCGTATGCCGCAATGGCAAGCGCTATGGCGTAGCACGTGGGATAAAGGAAAAGGATTTGTGAAAAAAGCAGGGACGTTCATTTTTGGCGGTTCTGTTGCCATCTGGCTATTATCTTACGTTGGACCGCATGGTATCAATGTAAACATGGACGATAGCTTTTTGGCGATGATTGGTGGTGTACTTGCTCCGTTACTTGCACCGCTTGGATTTGGAACGTGGCAAGCTGGAGCAGCACTGTTGACCGGATTTTTAGCTAAAGAAGTCGTTGTGTCGACGATGAACATTATTTATCATGTGCCTGATGTTGAGTCGCTTCAAGGGCTCATGGCCTCGCATTTTACAGCTTTATCTGCGTTTAGTTTTATGGTATTTGTGTTACTATATGTTCCGTGTTTAGCAACTGTTGCAACGATTTACAAAGAAACAGGTTCACGAAAATGGACGATGTTTTCCATTGGATATGCGCTCGTACTGGCGTATATTGTTTCATTTGTGATTTACCAAGGCGGAAGCTTGCTTGGCTTCTAAAGGAAGGGATATATATGGTTGTGAATATTGTTATCGGATCAGTCATTTTTGGATACGCAGCATGGACGATTTTTCGTTTCATTCAAAAAAGTAAGCGTGGAACATGTGCGGCTTGCTCTGTCAAAGGATCGTGCGGCACAAGTTGTCATGAAAAAAGCTGACATCAGTCAGCTTTTTTCAATATATAATGCGAAAAGTAGTTTCGTGAGGAACTGTAGGAATGGCGTATTGTTCTATTCGTTCCACACGCGCAAATGGCGGTCCTTTTTTTATTTCATCGACAAACGCCTCCACACGTTCAACTTCTCCTTGCACTTCTATTTCGATTAAATGGTCGACATCACAATTTTTTACCCAACCAGTCAGCCCCCGTCTTCTTGCTTCATATTGGGCGAAGTAGCGGAACCCTACACCTTGTACGCGACCGTGCGCAACAATGGAATAACGAACGATCATATGTTTATCTCCTTCGCTAAAAATTTTCTATAAAAATCATACAACAGCCTACCTCGCATTGCATACGTTGAATACGTAAAAAGATTTACTCATTAGAGGTGCTAGTATTAGAGTCGTAAAAAAAAGAGCTTTGATCGAAAGGATCAAGGCTCTTTTCGTTGTTGCCGTTGCTCATATAGCTCGTCGATATATTCAGCAATCGATTCATCAAATATTTGTTCAAGTTGTTTTTTGATTTGCTTGGCAAGAGTCGGGCTTGCACCACCTGTTGTAATGGCGATTTGTAATTTTCCGCGCGAAAAAAATGCAGGAACATGAACGTTGCCGAGAAGATGATGGCTAGCTACGTTGACAAGTTGGTTTGGCGCTGCATATGTAGCGATTTGTTCATTGACATTCGGGTCGTTTGTCGCTGCAATAATCAAAAAAGCATCGGCATAATCGTTCGGTTCGATTTCGCGCGCATGCCATGTAATTTGTTGTTGTTGTGCTAAATGAACAATCTCATCGATCACTTCTGGGCTAATGACGGTAATGTGGGCTCCTTCATGAAGCAGGGGAAGCAAGCGGCGATAAGCAATTTGCCCTCCGCCAGCAATGACAACTTTTTTTCCTGTCATTCGCACGAAAAGAGGGATCATACCTTTTCCTCCCATTCATTCAATTGTTTTTCAACGAGACGATCCAAAACGTCGTATGTTCGAATGGGAGGATACAACGTAAATGACACCTCGCTTGTTTGTTGTGCTTGCAACGTCTGATGAATGTAGTCAAGCAGCTGCCCGAAAAATAAAATGTATGGTACAACCGCAACTTGTTTATGACAACCTGTATGTGCAAGCGAAGCAACAACGTCAGAAAAAGAAGGAGAAGCAGCCGCTAAATAACATGGATATACGGGTATGTTTGTTTCGTTTTGCAATAAATGAGCGATCTGCTGAAAATCCGCTTGTGCTTCCGTATCGCTACTTCCGCGGCCAACGAGCATAATGGCGTCAGTTTGTTGAATTGTATCGGATATAGCGGAAACGATATCATGTTGCACACCGAACGGCTTTCCGTATGTAATCGTCACAGAAGGAAACATCCCTTTTGCTTTTTCTAGTTCAAGCGGGATGTCGTGTTTAGCGTGATTAGCTGACAATAGTAAAAGGGGAATAGCATAGATCATTTTTGCTCCCTCACGAACACAACGTTCCACTCCTGTGACAATATTCGGTTCACATAATTCTAAAAAGCATATATGTTGAATCGGTATGGAAATAGAAGAAGAGAGACGTTCGACGAAAGCGACCGCCTCTTTTTGTCCTTCTGCTGAACGACTTCCGTGACAAATATATAAAACAGCCTTCATACGCTACCTCATTCCATGTGCCATTTTTTCATCCATCATCATTTCAAACCATTGCAGCTGTTCATGTAGCCGAACGACTTCTCCAACAATAATGATGCTAGGATTAGAGATCGGATGTTTTTTCACAACGTCCACAACCGTATCTAATGTCGCTACGATCGTTTTTTGTTCGGGAAGCGTTCCCCATTGGATGATCGCAACAGGAGTTTGCGGCCGTTTGCCATATAACTTTAGTTGTTTGCAAATGAAAGGGAGTTGTTTTACGCCCATATAAATGACGAGCGTATCGACTCCTTTCGCTAAATGTTCCCACTGTACTGCATCTGTGGCATCACATCGGCGATGGCCTGTAACGAACGCAACACTTGCGCTAAAGTCGCGATGAGTTACAGGGATACCCGCATATGCTGGAACAGCGATGCCGGATGTAATGCCTGGAACGATTTCAAAAGGAATGCGGTGTTTCATAAGTGCTTGCGCTTCCTCGCCACCGCGTCCAAACATAAATGGATCGCCGCCTTTTAATCTCGTGACTGTTTTCCCTTTTTTCGCATGTTTCACTAAAAAATGATTAATCGTTTCTTGTTTCATTGTATGGTAATTTGGTAGCTTTCCGCAATAAATCAAATCTGCGTCACGTTTGGCATACGATAGTAGCTGTTCGTTAATCAGGCGATCGTATAAAATGACGTCTGCTTGTTGAATGCATTTTAATCCTTTCACAGTAATGAGTTCGGGGTCCCCAGGACCTGCGCCGACTAAATATACTTTCCCCATTGTCTCCACCTAAATCCATTGTTTATTTTTTAAGTAAGAAATAATTTGTTGCACGCATTGTTCAATCGAATATTGTTCTGTATCGACAACAAGTTCTGGTGAAAGCGGTGGTTCATATGGCGAATCAATGCCGGTGAAATCGCGAATTTCGCCATTGCGCGCCTTTTTGTACAACCCTTTTGGATCACGTTGTTCGCACGTTTCAAGCGGACAGCGGACGTAAACTTCTACAAACTCATCTTGTTCTAGTTTATTGCGAACGAGTTGGCGATCTTGGCGGAAAGGAGAAATAAAGGCCGTGAGCACGATTTGGCCGCTGTCTACAAACAATTTCGCGACTTCACCAATGCGACGGATATTTTCGGTGCGATCTTCAGCGGAAAAACCTAAGTCGCTATTTAAACCGTGACGCACGTTATCACCATCAAGCACGTAACATTGAACGTTTTGTTCAAACAACGTTTTCGCGACAGCGTTCGCTAACGTGGATTTCCCTGATCCCGATAACCCAGTAAACCAAAGAACGAAGCTGTGATGGTTATTTTTTTTTCGGCGATCTTCTTTTGTCACACTTTCTTGATGCCAAACGATATTCATGACCGTCCACCTCCGACTGTTTGCAATCCATCCATCAGCACGCGAACCACTTCGGGACGGCTGAATGTACTTGGCGGCATCTCACCAGCTCGCAACATTTCCCTTACTTTTGTGCCGGAAAGAACGACGTGGGCTGTTGCATCGTGCGGGCATGTTTTTGTTGACGCCATCGCTTCGCATTTTGTGCAATAAAAGCTATGCTCGAAAAAGAGCGGAGTAATGCCGAGTTCTTCATTTGTAAACTGTAAGAAAATTTTTTGTGCATCATACGTGCCGTAATAGTTGCCAACTCCCGCATGGTCACGTCCGACAATGAAGTGCGTGCAGCCGAAATTTTTGCGTACGAGCGCGTGGAAAATGGCTTCACGTGGACCTGCATAGCGCATCGCGGCCGTAAATACGCCAAGGAAAACACGATCTTTTGGATAATAATGCTCAAGCAATACTTGGTAGCTTTTTAGGCGAATGTCTGCTGGGATGTCATCTTCTTTCGTTTCGCCAACGAGCGGATTTAAATAAAGACCGTCGACAATTTCAAGTGCACATTTTTGAATATATTCATGAGCACGGTGAACCGGATTGCGCGTTTGAAACCCGACGACCGTTTTCCAACCAAGTTCCGCAAATCGTTGTTTTGTTTCTTTTGGTGTAAAAAAGAACGGTGTAAAAATTCCTTTGTCTGTTTGGCGTACAAGTTGGACAGGGCCTCCAATATATACATCTGGTTTTTCAAATAATTTTTTAACGCCAGGGTGTGCTAAGTCTTCTGTTTGGTATACAAGAAGAGCTTCTTTTCGCTTATCTGGGCGATATATATGTTGTACTTCCATTGTGCCGTATACGGTTTGTTCATAAACGAGCTCGACTTCATCGCCGAGCGATAGTTGTTTTGCTTGTTGTTCGGTTACCGCAAGTGTGATGGGGATGCTCCATACTGCTCCATTCGTTAGTCGCATCGTTTCGACGACGGAATGATAGTCATCTTCCCCTAGAAATCCAGTGAGTGGTGCATAGCCGCCAATCGCAAGCAATTCAAGGTCACTTAATTCTGCCTTACTTAATACAATTTGTTTCATTTTTTATGCCTCCTAAACTTATTATTCTTATAAAATAACTAGGATTAAATACCGCCACCGTGCTCGTGAAACGAACGACGTTCCTCGGTGATCGTCTTTTTTAAGCTAATCGTTCCGAGTGTAGCAAAACAAACACTAACAATGGCGATTGCTGTATAAATATCGCTATGAAGGAACAATTTAATTAAGCTATATGAGACAGCTAGTGAAAAAATAGGCGAGACAATCCATACTTTTAGCACTTGAATGACAATTTGCTTTTGCCAAATCGAAAAGCCACTTTTTGTTGTGCCGATGCCGATGATGGCTGATGTCGTAATTTGTGTGAGCGGAACGGGAAGGCCAAAAAGAGACGAAACGATAACGAGTGTTGCGCCGATTCCTGAAATAATGCACCCTTCAAGTTGAGAGAAGGTCGTAATTTTTTTCCCGTTCGTCTCTAGCACGCGGCTGCCAAGCAAAAGCGCCCCTAGTGCAACGAACAATCCACCAAAAATGATGCCGTGCTGGACAGATAATAAACCTGCTCCAACAAGGGGACCAACAGCATTTGCGACATTGTTCATTCCTGCAGAAAATGCCTCGAAAAATCCAGCGATAATGAGCAACAAGCCAACCCATTTGTTTTGTTTCAATGTTTTTCCTTTTATCCACTTGCTAATGAAAAAAGCGAGAAAAAAAGCAGCGAACGGTGTAATGATCCAAAACGAAACGATCCACATAAGCTTGCTGACGTATAAACTTTGATATGCAATGCCAGCTCCAACGACCGCCCCAACTGTAATTTCGCTTGTGGATAACGGAATGCCGAGCATGTTTGCGGCAAATAATGAAATGGTAGCGGCTGCTAAGACGATGACGACAAGATCCGTTTGCAAAATAGATGTAGGGACGATGCCAGAACCGATCGTTTTGACGACTTCTCCTCCGCTTAAGCTGCCGAGAAAAATAGCAACAGCGCATATGAATAAAGCGATGCGCTTATTTGACAATGTGCCTGACCCATAAGCAGCACCCATCGTTGCGGCAGCACCGCTTCCCCCGATGTTCATCGCAAAGAAAAAAGCGATAATAAAAGCAACTGTAACCAACGCGTTTCCCCCTTTACGACTCGTGCAAGCCGCATTCTGTTTTTCCTAGCCCAGCCCACCGTCCAGAACGCAAATCTTCTTCCGTATAAGCAGGGGCTGTACATGGTGCACAACCGATGCTCGGATATCCACGATCATGAAGCGGGTTATAGGAAAGATTGTGGCGATGCACGTAGCGCCATACGTCTTTCCATGTCCAATGAATAAGCGGGCAAACTTTAATGTTTTGAAACTTTTTATCGAGATTGATAAATTCGACATGTTGCCGTGTTGGTGATTGCTCGCGGCGCAGTCCGGAAATCCATGCTTTTTTTCCTGTCATCGCTTGCCGAAGGGGAATAATTTTTCTTAGTTCACAGCATTTGTTCGGATCTTTTTTCCAAAGCTCAGCCCCGAATTGTTGTTCTTGCTCTGCAAGCGATAAAGATGGGGACTGCAAATGAATGCGCAAGCGAGGATACGCTTGCTTCACGCGTTCAATCGTTTCATACGTTTCAGAAAAATGTAAATGCGTATCGAGAAAAACAATTTCCGCATCGTCACGTACTTGCGAAATAAGGTCAATGAGCACAATCCCTTCAATGCCGAAACTGCAAGCATACAAAAGATCATCACCATAATGATCGTACGCCCATGACAGCACATGTAGTGCCCCTTTTTCATTATTATCTATTGGAAAAGTAGGTTTTTGGACATCATCCCACGTTTCATACGTAATCATGCTTCATCCCCCTTACTATTTGATTGTTTTAAATTTTAACACAATTCAACCGAATGTCAATCATAGTTTTTCTATCGGAATTTATTTTTTTAAAACGTCATGGCAAATGAAAAAAAACATGATTATACTGTTTGTATGGGAGATGTTGAAGGGGGTGGAGATGTTTGCGACTCATTTTATGTGAGTTTGTTATGCGCACATATGGCGTATCAACATCATGAGCATGCAGATGGTTCTGGTGCACCGCGCGGATTAAAAGAAACGAACATTCATTTGTACGCTCAAATTTGCGCTATTGCCAACGAATATGAAAATTTAATTTCTTCCGAATTTGTGCCACCGCATGAAGCGCTTGAAATTATTATGGCGCGGAGTGGCATTCGCTATAGCCAACAACTTGTGCGGTTGTTTGTTGATACGATCCCTGCGTATTTACCAGGAACGATGGTGAAAATGAGCGACGGAAGAAACGCAATCGTGACAAAAATTGTTGAGCATATGCAACGTCCATATGTCCGATATATGGATACACATGAGGAAATTTCGCTTGTTGATCATCCGTCGCTCCTCATTGCCGGACAGGCAATTTTATAGTTTTTTTCGCAAGTTTCCAAGCTCTTCAGCGATTGCTTGCATTTCGCTTGGACTAAATGTTTGCTTTTTCATCACCATATCGTATATATCTTTTAATTCATCGTATAGCTGTTCATCGAAATGGTCCGGTTTAATGGCATCAAAATTTAATACTTTTAACTTTTCTTTTATTTGTTCGATCATTTGTTCAACGGATAAATGCATCGTCGTCATCCTTTCGTATATGATTGTGTTCATTGTACCATGGTTTGACTGTTCATTCTACTTATTCTACGTTATGAGGTGAAAAGCAATGATTCGGGTGTTATTTGTTTGTTTAGGAAACATATGTCGTTCTCCAATGGCAGAAGCTGTATTCCGGCATCTTGTGAAGCAAGAAGGATTGGATCATGTCATTTCTGTTGACTCGGCAGGAACGGGCAATTGGCATGTGGGGAAACCACCACATCACGGGACTCAGCGTATTTTAACGGAAAAACAAATTGACTTTACAGGGTTAAAAGCACGTCAAATTTCAAAAGAAGATTTTCATACATTCGATTATATTATCGGAATGGATAGCGATAATATCGCTCATCTTCGTCGCCTTGTTGGCGATTCGTCGCACGCTGTCATTGCTCGTTTTATGGATTTTGTGCCAAACCGTCGCGTAGACGATGTCCCTGATCCGTACTTTACAGGAAATTTTGAAGAAGTGTACGAATTAGTCGAAGAAGGATGTAAACATATATTAGAGCGAATAAAACGAGATCATTCGTTGTAAGGGGGAGAAGACGATGGGAAAGGGGAAATGGATTGCATTAGCAGGGATAGCTTTGTTGTTAGCGAATAACAAAACAAGACAAGTCATTAAAGAAACGTGTCGTGAGTGGATGGATAGCGTAGAACAAGTAAAGGAGACTGTTCATCAAACGAGACAACATGTAGACGAGATGATGAATGATTTGCAGTTTATTGTGAATAAACTAAGTGAAGTAAAAGAAACAACACCGCAAGTGATGGAGTGGATAGAGGAGCTGATTCGTAAACGTTCCTCGTGGAAGCGAGGTGGGGTGGGAGATGATTGTTAGCTTTTCTGTTGTTCGTGAGCTAATGAAACGGTTTGAAGAAGATGAAATTTTTGATTTATCCGCTGAGTTAGCATATTTCTTTTTGCTGTCGCTATTTCCATTTTTACTGTTTTTGTTAACGTTTTTATCGTATTTGCCTATCCCGCACGAAGATGTGATCGCCTTTTTCAGTCAATATGCGCCAAGCGAAACGGCGCATTTAATTGAGACAAACATTAAACAACTTATAGCAGCGCAAAGTGGAAAGTGGTTATCTTTTAGCGTGCTTGCTACGGTGTGGGCTGCATCGAACGGTATGTCGGCCATTATTCGGGCATTAAATCGAGCATACGATGTGAAAGAAACACGCTCTTTTCTCGTTGCTCGTGGAGTTTCGATTTTGCTTACTTTTGCGATGATTTTTGTCATTATTGTCGCGCTCGTCTTCCCTGTATTCGGAAAAATGATCGGTACATTTCTTTTTTCAGCGTTTGGTCTTTCTGATGTGTTTTTACACGTATGGGAAACGATTCGTTGGTTTGTTAGCTTTGTCATTTTATTTTTTGTTTTTTCTGTGTTATACGTTTTTGCCCCAAGCAAACATGTCCGGTTTCGCGACGTATGGATAGGAGCGTTATTTGCGACTGTAGGTTGGATGGGCGTCTCACTTGCTTTTTCTACCTATGTAAACCAGTTCGGTAACTATTCTGCGATGTATGGCAGCTTAGGCGGAATTATTGCGTTAATGGTTTGGTTTTATTTATCTGGCATGATGATTGTATTAGGTGGGGAGCTAAACGCTATTCTTTGTTGTAAACGAGAAGGAAATATGCGCATACGGTAGTTATTCCCTCTTATAAAAAAACGCGGTTAAACCATATTAAAAGTGAACGTGGATATGAAGGGGGAATATACGTGACGAAAAAAACGAAAAAAGACGGCGGAACAAAGCAAAAAGGAAAAAACCGCCCGAAACATAAAACGAGTAGCAGTGCGAATGGACAAAACGGATATCACTAAAGAGAAGAGGGATGCGGCGCGCATCCCTCTTTATTCTGCGATTTCTTCGTAATGATAGTATGTTTGGTTGTAAATATGTTCGATTTCTTCATCAGTCATATAAACGAGTTGTTCTTGATTAAAGCTCCGTAATTTTGTAATAAACTCAATCATATTTTTTCTTTCTTCTCTACTCATCATCATCGCTCTCCCCTCTGTTTTAAAACAGTTTGTTTTGTTTAATTGTATTATATAACAGAGGCTTAAAAAGCGTCAATGTTTTTTTCTTGTTTTTTTGAAAAATATTTTGAAAATTTCGTGAGCGGACGCTGGGCAAGTAATAAAAGAAACAGTAGCGAACTCACGCTAAAGAAAAATAGCCTTTCTTGCTGTTGTAATACAATGCCCCCAATCGCAGGCCCACATATGCTGCCGATGCTATATAACATCCCGCACAATATGTTGCCGACAGGAAGAAGTGATTTTGGCAACAAATCGGTCATATACGCCATGCCGAGCGAAAAAAGTGAACCGACAAACATACCTGCGACAAAAAAGGTGACTGTCAACGGCACAGGAGAAATGAACCATTGTGCAATGATAAAGCAGATCGATCCGACGGTTAACGAAACGGTGATCATCGCTTTTCGCGAGAAGCGATCACTTAATACGCCAAGCGGGAGTTGAAAAGCAATTCCGCCAAGCGCAAACGCCGGAAGCATTATCGCGACCGTCTCAACATGTAGTCCATTTCGCAAGGCGTAAATCGGAAACATGCTATGGAGTGAAGCTTCTAAAAATCCGTAGCCAAACGGCAATAACAATGCGGGCCACGCTTGTTTCCAAGCATGAAAAAAGCGTAGCGTGCCAATTTTTTCAGCTTGCTCTGTTTCAGGATAGGCATGTGGGAGAAAAAATAATAACACCCACCCACATAAGCTAATCAATGATGAGACGATAAACGGCAACGTCTCATGAACGTGAACGAGCGGAACGAGAAGCGGTCCGATCATAAAACCAACGCCAAACGATAAGCCGTATAGTGAGATGTTGCGCCCGCGTCGATGCGCAGGAGATGCGTATGTAATCCACGTTTGTGTGCCAAAATGAAAAATGTGGTCGCCAATTCCAATCAACAAACGAAGCATAAACCAAAACAGCAAAGATGACCAAATTGGAAAAATAGCCAACGAAACGATAACGATCGCTCCGCCAATAATAGTTAAACGTTTAAAGCCGTAACGGCGAAGCGGACGTTCTAAAAGTGGCGATACAATTAGGACGCCGATGTACATGGCTGTGGCATGCATGCCGCTAAGCGATGAATGAACGCCATTTTGTTCAAAAATGACAGAAATAAGCGGTAGTAATAGCCCTTGCGCAAGACCAGAAATCATGACGCTGCTAATTAAAATGAAAAAATGACGTTGTCGCATAGTGCCCTCCTGTAACGTGTTCACTATGTTCGATGTTAAAATGTTTTATGCGAAGAAGCAACAAAAAAGACAGATGAAAACGGAAATGAATTTGTGTAAAATATGGTTGATATTCCATAAATGAAAAAGGGGACGATTCGATGGAACGCATCTTTTTTTTATTGACGGCGATTGGTGTGCCGCTTTCTGTTGCAGGAAGTTTGCTTCATTGGCCCGCAGCACCGATGTTTGTCGTTTACTGTGTTACCATTATTGCACTTGCTAGTTATATGGGGCGAGCGACAGAAAGCTTGGCAATTGTGGCAGGGCCGCGCATTGGCGGTTTGTTAAATGCGACATTTGGCAATGCGGTAGAACTCATCATTTCGATTTTTGCGCTAAAAGCTGGATTAGTTGGTGTCGTGCTTGCATCTTTAACCGGCTCTGTGCTTGGTAACTTACTGCTTGTGGCAGGCTTATCGTTTTTTGTCGGCGGTTTAAAATATAAACGGCAATCATTTAACGTATATGATGCGCGCCATAACTCAGGTCTATTAACGTTTGCCATTTTAGTTGCCTTTGTTATTCCAGAAGTGTTTTCGATGACGGTGAATGAACAAAAGACGCTGTCGTTAAGCGTAGGCATTTCAGTCATTATGATTGCGCTCTATTTAGCTGCACTATATTTTAAACTCGTCACTCATCGCGGTGTATATCAACATAAAGAAGGTGAGGAAGAACATGAAGAGCCAGAATGGTCAAAAGGAAAAGCGATGCTCATTTTAGCGCTTGCTACTGCGGCTGTAGCATATGTATCAGAAAGCTTAGTTCATACGTTTGAAGTCGTCGCCCATTCGTTTGGCTGGAGCGAACTGTTTATCGGTGTCATTATTGTCGCGATTGTCGGAAATGCCGCTGAGCATGCTTCCGCCATTATTATGGCATATAAAAATAAAATGAACGTCGCTGTTGAAATTGCCGTTGGTTCAACGCTTCAAATTGCGATGTTTGTTGCGCCTGTATTAGTGCTTGTATCGCTTGCATTTCCGACGAAAATGGCGCTCGTCTTTACGCTTCCAGAACTTGTTGCAATGGTGACAGCGGTATTGTTGACAATTGTGCTTTCGAACGATGGAGATACAAACTGGTTTGAAGGAGCGACATTGCTTGGAGCGTATATGATTATGGGAATCGGATTTTATTTGTTGTAATCCGTTAGCGGTTGCTGACGGATTTTTTTTGTGAAGAGGATAAATTGTTTACTTTTGAAAAAAATAACGATGAACAACGTAAAAAGGAAAGGGGCTTACGTATGAAGAGATGGTTTGCTTTCAGCATGATGTTTATTTTCTTCTGTATGCCAACGATTAGTGAAGCAACTGTCAAACTTCCTTCATCGGTCATTGACATTTCAAAAGAAAATACGTATCCGAATCCGACACAAAATTTGCCGTATTTACAACCGAGCGAACTAGCGAAACAACTGCTTCAGTCCGCGAATGTTAAAATTGAAAATCCGGAATTAATTCGTCTTTTAAACGAATCGTCGATTTCAAGCACGCCATTTGCGATTGGTTACGAAGCGACGATTTATTTAGGGCAATGGCCGTTGAATTACGAATCGATAGAAACATCAACGAACTGGGAGTATCAAAAAGTAAATACAAACTTTATTGACAATCGTGGTGGGAAAACGGCTGTTCGATTGATGTATCGCCAAGAGATGCAAAAACAAGTGCGCGGAGGCCTAACGGCAAGCATACCGAACGAAGAAGATGTGAAAAAAATGATGCTTTTAACAGCGATGAAAAAAACAAATTTACCGCTCTCTTTCAGCACATGGATCGGCATGGGAACGAAAAAGGAACAAGCGTATAACGTTCCGCCGAAAAAGTTAGGCTATTTATATGCTTACGCCCCGGCGGTCAATGAAAAAGGAAAAGTGACGTATGGCGAAGTATATATCGTCTTAAAAGGAAAGAAAAAAAGCATTGTCGTGAAAAACGTAACATCGCAAGGTATCGGTGCTTGGATTCCTGTGCAAGACCGTCTATCATTCGCATTTGTTGCTAGCGACGTACCACGATGACAAGAAAAAGCTTGTCGAGCGTTCGACAAGCTTTTTATCGTTCAATTTTTGCTTTTCGCGTCGTAAAATCAACGTCTGGGTAATAACGGTTTTTCACGAGCACGTTCGGTCCTAAACATTTCACCGCAGGGCAGTGGCAGTTTAGTGATTTTGCTAAATGAGATGCCATCCATTTGTCATAAGCAGAAAGAAGCGAGTCGGTTTGAATGTTTCCGAGCGTCGGTTCATCACCGAAATCAGTCACAATAATGTCGCCTGTAAAGATGTTGACGTTTAACCGTGAACGTCCATCTGGATCGTTTCGTACTGTAACATTTTTACTTGCATATAAACGTTTTAACAACGCTAAATCTTCTTCGTTGTCGCTGCACGGATAAAACGGCAACGTGCCAAACAACATCCAAACGTTTTCATCCCGTATATCGAGCAAATGATGAATCGTTTCGCGCAGTTCATCGAGCGTTAACGTTTCCAAGTTGCTCGCAAAGTCACTCGGATACATCGGATGCACTTCATGTCGTTTACAGCCCATGTCGTTTACAATTTGGCGATGAATCGTTTCTAAATGTGGACGTGTCCGTTTATTTAACATCGTTTCCGCGGATACGATGACGCCCGTTTTCGAAATGGCACGTGCATTTTCGATCATGCGTATAAAATAACGTTCACGCTGTGCGACGGTTGGCTTTTTCTCCATCATCGCAAAACCGCCTTCGACAAAATCATCGATCGTGCCCCAATTATGCGAAATATGCAAAACATCTAAGTAAGGGATGATTTTTTCGTACCGTTCTAAATCGAGCGTTAAATTTGAGTTAATTTGTGTGCGCACCCCCCGCTCATGTGCGTATTTTAACAGCGGCACGACGTATTGCTCAACAGATTTCATCGAAAGCATTGGTTCACCGCCTGTAATGCTTAACGAGCGCAAGTGCGGAATTTCATCGAGACGGCGAAGAAGGAGATCAAGCGGCAACGCCTCAGGATCTTTCGTACGCAATGTGTAACCGACTGCACAATGCTCACAACGCATATTACAGAGCGTCGTTGTTGTAAACTCGATATTTGTCAACTGCATGCTGCCGTACTGTTCGACATCCATATATGCTTCCCATGGGTCAAATGTAGGGGTAATCGCTTGACGCAATAATGTTCCCATAATCAAGCTCCTTTTAATTAAAATAGACCTAACGATAATTATGCAAACGAAATGGAACGATTGTCAACGATGTTGCGATTGCGTACGATAAAGAAAAAGCGAGGTGACGACGTTGGGCAACGCAGTATCAGATCAAAATCTACAACTATCCTATTTAAAAACGCGCTTAAATATGTTTCTTGAAGTGCTTGAAGCCATTGACCCAGAAACGACGGAGTTAGAAGATATTGACCGTCTTATTCAAATGATTGATGATTTAGAAATGAAATACGAGCGGTTTAAAAAGGATTGGGGAAAAAGTCGCTAAGCGGCTTTTTTTTTGCGTTTAAAAAAGATGTATAATACAAGTGGAGAATTCGAAAAATTGTTACATATTGAACAAAGGGGAAGGGTTATAGGATGGAAAAGTTTCAAGAGAGTATGTACAAGCTAATCGTTGAGACGTCAACAAAATTGCCGAAAGATGTACGCCGCGCCATCGCTAAGGCGAAGATGCGTGAAAATGCTGGAACGAGGGCGGCGATGTCGCTTGCGACGATCGTACAAAACATTCAAATGGCAGATGAAAATGTATCGCCGATTTGTCAAGATACCGGATTGCCGACATTTAAAATTAAAGTCCCTGTAGGCGTCAATCAAATGGAGATGAAAGAAGCGATTCGTCGAGCGATCGCTCAAGCAACGAAAGACGGAAAATTGCGTCCAAACTCCGTTGATTCGCTAACAGGCGAAAATAGCGGTGATAATTTAGGGATCGGACTGCCTGTTGTGAAATTTGAGCAATGGGAAAAAGATTATATTGATGTTCGTTTAATTTTAAAAGGTGGCGGCTGTGAAAATAAAAACATTCAATATAGCTTGCCATGTGAATTAGAAGGGCTCGGTCGTGCCGGTCGTGACTTAGATGGCATTCGTAAATGTATTTTACATGCGGTATATCAAGCGCAAGGACAAGGATGTAGCGCAGGATTTATTGGCGTTGGCATCGGCGGCGACCGCTCTGCCGGATATGACTTAGCGAAGGAGCAGCTATTCCGCCCTGTTGACGATGTGAACCCGAATGAAGACTTGCGCAAATTAGAAGAATACATTATGGAAGCAGCCAATAAACTCGGCATCGGCACGATGGGATTTGGCGGAGAAACGACGCTACTCGGCTGTAAAATCGGTGTCATGCACCGCATCCCGGCAAGCTTTTTCGTTTCTGTCGCATACAACTGTTGGGCGTTTCGCCGCTTAGGCGTTATCATTGATCCGCATACGGGCGATATTCAAGAATGGCTATATCAAGAGGGAGACGACGTCGACTTCCAACAAGAAGAAACGGAAGTTGTGGGCGAAGCGCGTGAAGTGGTGCTTGAAGCGCCAATTACAGAAGAACAAATTCGCTCATTAAAAGTCGGCGATGTCGTTCGTATTAACGGCATGATTTATACAGGACGCGATGCGATTCATAAATATTTAATGGACCATGATGCCCCTGTGGATTTAAACGGTCAAATCATTTATCACTGTGGGCCGGTCATGTTAAAAGACGAAAATGGAAAATGGCACGTGAAAGCAGCGGGTCCGACGACAAGCATTCGTGAAGAACCGTATCAAGGAGAAATTATGAAAAAATTTGGTATTCGTGCTGTCATCGGAAAAGGTGGCATGGGGGCGAAAACGTTAGCGGCATTAAAGGAACACGGCGGCGTGTATTTAAATGCCATCGGTGGTGCAGCGCAATATTATGCGGATTGCATTCAATCCGTTGAAGGCGTCGACTTTTTAGAATTTGGCATTCCAGAAGCGATGTGGCATTTGCGTGTAAAAGACTTTACAGCCGTCGTCACGATGGATTCGCACGGAAACAGCTTGCACGAAGACGTCGAAAAATCATCGCTTGAAAAATTAGCCCAGTTTAAAGAACGTGTATTTTAATGGAAATCCGTCTAGTGATGAGCTAGGCGGATTTTTTATATCTCTTTTTGCACAACCTATTATTGAAATGAATACGGAGGTGCAAGCAGTGAAAAAAACGATCATGTTGCTTTTTTTCTTTTTATGTTTTCCGCTTAGTCAAGTTGATGCGATGTCATGGGGGTTTAAGCGAAGCGAAAATCATCTTCCTCCTTCTGCTGGGAAACAGTTAGACGAACTACTCGCCAAATACGATGCTTTTTATTTAGGCGATCCGACGAAAAAACATATTTACTTAACGTTTGATAACGGATATGAAAATGGCTATACAGCGCAAATTTTAGACGTGCTTAAAGAAAAAAACGTTCCTGCGACGTTTTTTGTAACTGGTCATTATTTACAATCTGCCCCTGATTTAGTCAAACGCATGGTCAATGAAGGGCATATTGTAGGTAACCACTCATGGCACCACCCCGATTTGACGACCGTCAGCGATGAAAAGTTGCGTGAGGAGCTAGAGATGGTTAGAAAGAAAACAGAACTGTTGACGGGTCAGAAGCATATGCGCTACATGCGTCCTCCACGCGGCATTTTTGATGAGCGTACGATGCGTATTGCGCGCGAACTCGGCTATTATCATGTTTTTTGGTCATTAGCGTTCGTCGATTGGCACGTGCACGATCAAAAAGGTTGGTTGTATGCCTACAATAACGTCATGAAACAAATTCATCCTGGTGCGATTATATTGCTGCATACAGTATCCAAAGACAATGCCGATGCGCTTGCTAAAATTATTGACGATTTGCGAAAAGAAGGATATGTTTTTAAAAGCTTAGACGATTTCATGTTGCAAAAAATCAATGTTCCTACTTGGATTTTCTCCCTTTGACGATGTGCAAAGGGATTTGTTTTGATACAATGGGAAAGGGGAGAGATGGTAATGATTCACTGTTTGGTCTGGGGCGTCCAAATGTACTCCCGAAAGGAGACGTCGGTTTGCAACGGGCGATTGAAGGAACATTTCAGCTCGATCATCGCCCGACGATGAAAGAAATGGACGCATTTCAACGAATGTGGGAACCATATGCAAGCTATGCCGCTTTGTATTTGTGGAGAAGTATAGAATAGGGGAGATAAGCAATGCTACAACAAGGACAGCAATTTCCATTAACGATTAAACGATTAGGCATTAACGGAGAAGGGGTCGGCTATTTTAAAAAACAAGTGGTGTTCGTTCCAGGAGCGCTTCCAGGAGAAGAAGTCGTCGTTCAAGCGACGAATGTGTACCCAACATATACAGAAGGAAAAATGGTGCGCATACGAAAACGCTCCCCTCATCGTGTTAAGCCGCCTTGTCCAGTATATGAACGGTGCGGTGGATGTCAACTGCAACATCTTGACTATCACGCGCAATTAGAGGCAAAACGTGATATCGTCATTCAAGCACTGGAACGCCATAGCCGATTAAATATAGAAGCACTTCATATTCGTCCGACGATCGGAATGGAAGACCCGTGGCATTATCGCAATAAAAGCCAATTTCAAGTCGGAGTGAAAAAAGGGCGCGTCATCGCTGGACTTTACAGCATGAACTCGCACGAGCTCGTTGACATTGACCGCTGCTTGATTCAACATGACGCGACTAATCGCGTCACAACGGTCGTGAAAGTGATTTTACAAGATTTGCGCATTCCGGTTTATCACGAACGAAAGAAAACAGGTGTTGTGCGCACGATTGTCGCCCGGGTCGGATTTTTTACAGGTGATATACAATTAGTCATTGTGACAGCGACGAAAGAACTGCCGCGTAAAGAGCTGTTTGTAGCGGAAGTGAAACGCCGTTTGCCAGAAGTGAAATCGATCGCGCAAAACATTAACGGGCAAAAAACGTCGCTTATTTTTGGCGATGAAACGATCGTTCTCGCAGGCGAGCCGTACATTCAAGAAGTGCTTGGCGATTTTTCATTTGAACTATCCGCCCGCGCTTTTTTCCAGCTTAATCCGATTCAAACGATCAAGCTATACGACGAAGTAAAAAAAGCAGCAGCACTAACGAAAAACGAACGCGTCGTCGATGCGTATTGCGGCGTCGGCACAATCGGGCTTTGGCTCGCTCGCGAGGCAAAAGAAGTGCGCGGTATGGATACGATCCCCGAAGCGATTGACGATGCGCGCCAAAATGCCGAACGTCACGGCTTCACCAACGTCACTTATGCGGTTGGAAAAGCGGAAGTATTGTTGCCAAAATGGGTGAAAGAAGGGTGGAAGCCAGACGTCATCGTTGTCGACCCTCCACGAACAGGCTGCGACAACGCTTTATTAAAAACGATGTTACAAGTGAAACCGAAAACAGTCGTGTACGTTTCTTGTAACCCATCCAGCCTCGCCCGCGACATCGACACCCTTGCAAAGCACTATCACATCGAATACATTCAACCGTTCGATCTTTTTCCACATACGGCGCATGTCGAAAGTGTCGCGAAGTTGGTGAGGAAGTAATGGATGAAGTGACCCCTGTCAAGTAGACAGGAATAAAAAAGCACATTTAAGCTGAACCGCACCCCAATTGTTAGACACAACTAACCTTTGGAGGTGCAGTTTTTATATGACTAAATACAGTTTATGACTTTCACGCATCGAAATCAAATGAGAAATGGGTGACAGAATTTCATTTGCATGGGGAGAAGTTATATTTATCCCGAATTCCATATTTATACATGTGTATACTCACATAAGTTTTCGACAAAATTCATCAAAATTTTTCGTTGTTGTTTTAGTATAATGTAATTATGATGAAATAACGATATGGTCTTCTGTCTCAGTACGTTGAATAGGCATTCTAATAAAGGAGTTCAGACTGAAACATGTCAAAAGGAATTATTGATAATAAACAAACGGGTTTAGTGGGAGATGTCTTGAAAGAATATATTACAAAGGGCAGTAAGTTATCCGTTGCTGCTGCACATTTTACTTTATATGCGTTTGTCGAATTAAAGAAAGAGCTTTCTCAGTTAGAAGAATTTCGCTTTATTTTTACAGAACCGGCTTTCGTGCAAGGCGACAATTTATTAAAAGGGCAAATAGAAAAAAACGAGGCGTTATTGTACGGAGTCGAAGAGGAGCAAAAGTATAAAACAAAATTAAATCAAGCATATATCGCCAAAGAATTTGCCAAATGGCTGAAACAAAAAGCACAAATTAAGTCAGTCACCAATCAACGGATTCAAGGCGGGTTATATCATGTCGAAAACAAAGACGGAACGCAAATCGGCCTTGTCGGTGGAGCGCCATTCTCAAGTCCGGGATTAGGCTACAGCAACTCCTCAAGTATGTACATTAATAATATCGTTGATGATGCGGCGACAAATGCCCAGCTTATCAGGAAATTCGATGCGATTTGGCAAAACGAGTACGCCTTGCAGGATGTAAAAGAACAAATATTGCGTTGTTTAGAAGTATTGTATAAAGAAAATTCGCCGGAGTTTATTTACTTTGTTACACTCTACAACCTTTTCAAAGATTTTTTACAAGATACGAAAGATTACGAGGCGTTACAAACGAGAACCGGATTTGAAAATACAGTGATTTGGAATAAACTGTACGATTTTCAGCGCGATGGCGTGATTGGTGCCATCAACAAAATCGAAACGTACGGCGGCTGCATTATTGCCGATAGTGTCGGCCTCGGAAAAACGTTTGAAGCGTTAGCGGTTATCAAATATTATGAACTCCGTAATCACCGCGTGTTAGTTCTTGCACCGAAAAAATTACGGGAAAACTGGATGATTTACCGTTCCAATGATAAGCGGAATATATTAGCTGAAGACCGTTTTTCTTATGATTTGCTGAATCATACCGATTTGTCAAGGGAGAGCGGGTATAGTGGCGATATTAATTTGCAGTATGTGAATTGGGGAAATTATGATTTAGTCGTCATTGATGAGTCACATAATTTTCGCAACAATGATCCAAGGAAAAGCCATATCACCCGTTATGCCCGGTTAATGAATGACATTATAAAAGCTGGAGTTAAAACAAAAGTGCTGATGCTTTCCGCTACTCCAGTGAACAACAAACTGGATGATTTAAAAAACCAAATTGCTTTTATTACAGAAGGAAATGACAAAGCGTTAGCAGAAACAGCAAACATTAAAAGCATCAGCCAAACGATTCGGCGGGCGCAGTCACAGTTTAACAAATGGAGCAACTTGCCGGAAGAAGAGCGGACAACGGAACAGTTATTGGACATGTTAAGCTGGGATTATTTTACGTTGCTTGATTCGTTGACGATTGCCCGTTCCCGCCGTCATATTGAAAAATATTACAATGTTAAGGATATCGGAAAATTTCCACAGCGCCTAAAGCCAATTAATATGAAAGAGAAGATTGATGTGGAAAATGAATTTCCGCCTCTCTCCGTAATTAATAATGATATTTTGCGCTTGCGATTTGCTCTTTATTCACCAATGAAGTATATTTTGCCTCATATGCAGGCTTTTTACCACGAAAAGTATGATACGAAAGTGGCCAACGGGCGTGTATTTAAACAAACGGACCGAGAAAACAACCTCGTCTATTTAATGAAAACAAATTTATTAAAACGGCTTGAAAGCAGCGTTTATTCTTTTTCGTTAACGTTAGAAAGCATTATTGCTCAAATTGACTCTTGCATTGCTAAAATTGACCATTATTCAACAAGTGACAGCATCGGCGAGTTCGCTGACATGGATACAGAAGATCCAGAATTGGAAGATGCATTCATTGGTGCAAAAGTAAAAATTTTGCTTCGTGATATAGATCTCATTCGTTGGAAACAAGATTTGTTATATGATCGGGAAATTTTGCTGAAGTTATTGCAGCATGCAAAACGAATCAATCCAAATCGCGATCAAAAACTATTAGCCCTTAAAAAAGTTATTCAAACGAAAATCGAACATCCAATCAATGGACAAAACAAAAAACTACTCATTTTTACTGCATTTGCCGATACAGCGAAATATTTATACGAAAACCTACATCAATGGGTTTCTAAACAATTTGGGCTTCATTGTGCAGTTGTTACAGGTAAAGATCGGCCAAGAACAACATTTAATGTACCGAAAGCTGACTTCAACAGCATTTTAACGCACTTTTCACCTATTTCCAAAGAAAGAGCAAAAGTCATGCCGAATATGACGGAAGAGATTGATATTCTTATTGCCACCGACTGCATTTCCGAAGGACAAAACTTGCAAGATTGCGATTATCTCGTCAACTATGACATTCATTGGAATCCGGTGCGCATTATTCAACGATTTGGACGTATTGACCGACTTGGAAGTAAAAATGAACGTATTCAGTTAGTGAACTTTTGGCCGTCGATGGAACTCGATGAATATATTAATCTAGTCGGCAGGGTCAAAGACCGAATGACCATCCTTGATATTTCTTCTACTGGGGAAGAAAACGTCATCGCTGACAACAGCAACGAAATGAAAGATTTAGAATATCGCCGGAAACAACTCGAAAAACTACAAAACGAAGTCATTGATTTAGAAGATATTTCTGGGAATATTTCATTAACGGATTTCACGATGGATGATTTCCGAATGGATTTATTAAATTTCATGAAGAACAATAAAGATGTAATCGAGAAGGCTCCATTAGGTTTATTCAGTATCACAACGAATAAAAATGAAAAACTGAGTGCGGAAATTCAACCTGGAGTTATTTTTTGCCTAAAACAAATTAACAACTTTACAGCTTCTAATGAACAAAATGCGCTCCATCCATATTATTTGGTGTATATAAAAGAGGATGGGCATGTACTCTATAACCATGTTCACATCAAAAAAATTCTTGATATTTATCGCTCGCTATGCAATGGGCAAAAGGAAGTCGAAGCACAATTATATGCGGCGTTTTATGAAGAAACAAAGAACGGCAAAGACATGGGGCAATACAAAATATTGTTAGAAAAAGCGGTGGAAGAAATCGTCGGGAAATTTGACCAACAACTGACATTGAATATTTTTAGCTTAGGAAATTTAGATAGCCTTGTCACAAATGCGAATACTAGCCTGCAGGATTTTGAGATTATTTCTTATCTGATTATTAAAGGGTGAGAATGATGGCTGGACAGATGTTTTATCGCGTGATTGGGCTGGACGATAAAGTCCGCCCGCTCCATAAAAAATTAGATAAAAAGATGTTCTACGACTTCGCCGATTTAAACAAGAAAGAAAAAGACTACATTACGAAATATATTGAACGAATGGAATTAAGTTATTTATTAACCCCAAGTACGATCAATATCCAGCCATTTATCAACGAAGAATACCATTATGAAGGGGTTATGTTTATTACGATTCAACTGAGGGAGGAAGCGAAAGACAATCATCTGCCGGTCATCGGTGAAATCATCCAAGGGGCACTTCCGAACCCTGTCGTCATTGTCTTTGAAAAGCAAGGAAACTTTCAAATCGGCACATGCTTAAAACGATTAAATAAAGTAGATATGTCGCAGGTTGTACTGGAAGAATCGTATTACACTCCTTGGTTTCAATTAGACGACGATAGTGAAACGGTCCATCAGTTTATAAAAACGATTCATATTACGAAAATATCATTTTCCCATTTTTTTCGGTTTTATAAAGACATTCATCTAGCGGTACAAGCGTTTCAGCATACAAAGGCTGTCGGAGCGTTTATCGTTGCAGAAGACGAAGAAGTACAGCAGCTCATTGTGCAAATCCAACATTTTGAAGCGGAAATAACAAAATGGAAAAATAAACTTAAAAAAGAAACGCAGTTCAATCGAAAAATGGAGATGAATATTAAAATTCAACAGCTAACGAAACAAATCGAGCAGTTAAAACAACAATTGCGATGAAAGGAGACAAACGATGGAAAAACTAGACGGAAAATCGCTGGATTTAGTCAAAGCAAATATTGAGTCACTCAAGCAATTATTCCCAGAAGTCGTCACCGAAGGGAAAATCGACTTTGAAAAATTAAAACTTGTGCTTGGAGAAGAAATTGAAAAACGCAACGAACGATATGAATTCACATGGCACGGCAAAACGCAGGCAATGAAACTTGCACAAACGCCATCAACGGGAACACTCCGCCCAGACAAAGCATCCAGCAAAAACTGGGATACAACGGAAAACCTTTATATTGAAGGAGACAACCTCGAAGTACTAAAGCTGTTGCAAAAATCGTACTTTGGCAAGATTAAGATGATTTATATCGACCCACCGTATAATACGGGAAAAGATTTTGTGTATAAAGATGATTTCAGGGATAACATTAAGAACTATAAAGAAATGACTCAGCAAACAACAAGGGCGAATACAGAAACAAATGGAAGATATCATACCGATTGGTTGAATATGATGTATCCGAGATTAAAGTTGGCACGGAATTTGTTGAGGGAAGATGGGGTTATATTTATTAGTATTGATGATAATGAAGTTATGAATTTGAAAAAAATGTGTGATGAAATTTTTGGTGAAGATAACTTTATTGGGAATTTTGTAGTTAACTCTACTCCTAATGCGAGAGATTATGGACATATAGGTAAAATGCATGAATATGCGTTATTCTATGCAAAAAATATAAAAGAAACAACTACTAATTTACTTCCCGATGAAGACAAATCTTTTAGATTTAAAGATGAAAAAGGGGGGTTTAACATACACCCTCTATACAATAGTAATACAGCTTTTACAAATTTAAATAGACCTAATTTATTCTATCCATTTTATTTAGATCCTAATTGCCCACTTGGGGATGAAGGATTTTATGCAATTCATTTAGAGAAAAAAGAAGGATTTATAGAGATTTTTCCACCAAAGTCTCAAAAAGATAACATTCAATTTGTATGGAGATGGGGAAAGGAAAAAGCTAAAAAAGAATTAAATAAAGAAATTATAGGTTATAAAACCGAAAATAATGAATATCGGATTGTTCAAAAAATGCGACACTCTGAAAAGTTAATAAGAAGCTTGCAACTTGATAAAGAAGTTTCAAACAGGAGAGGAACTGCTGAAGTAGAAGAATTATTTAATAAAAAAATTTTTAGTTTCCCAAAACCAATAGAATTATTGTATAGATTTTGTAAAGTTGGTACAGATCATGACTCAATTGTTTTAGACTTTTTCTCTGGTTCAGCAACAACTGCCCATGCCGTGATGCAATTAAATACTGAAGACGGCGGTAATCGTAAGTTTATCATGGTGCAATTGCCGGAGGAAACAGATGAAAACTCAGAAGCGTATAAAGCGGGATATAAAAACATTTGCGAAATTGGAAAAGAACGCATCCGCCGCGCTGGTGAAAAAATCGTTCAAGAAACAGGGAAAACAGATTTGGATATTGGCTTTAAAGTATTTAAACTTGATTCTTCTAACGTCAAGCTTTGGGACCCGGATTTCGAGAACCTAGAACAAACCCTTTTCGATCTGCAGGATAACATCAAAGAAGACCGTACGAAAGAAGACTTATTGTATGAAATTTTACTAAAAATCGGTTTACCGCTCACAACGCCAATCGAAGAGATTGACTATAACGGGAAAACGATTTACAACGTCGGATTTGGTTCTGTTTTATTATGTCTAGAAGATGAGATTGATTTAGACATTGTTAATGAGATGATGAAACATCAGTCAGAGCACATGACACCAAAAGTGATTTTCAAAGAGTCTGGTTTCATCAATGATTCAGTGAAAACAAATGCCATACAAACATTGAAAAAGAACGGAATCACGGACGTTAGGAGTGTATAAGCCATGAAGTTAAAGTTTATTTCTGACTTAGACTACCAAAAGCAGGCGATTGATTCCGTTGTGCAAATTTTTAAAGGCCAACAAATGAAACAGTCCAACTTTACTGTATATTATGGTACGCAAGAAGAAGCCGGCATGATTCAAACGGCATTAGGCGTAGGAAACCGTTTAGACCTTACGCCTCAAGAAATTTTAAAAAATGTCCAATCCATCCAAATGAAGAACGTTTTGCCGCGCAGCGAAACGCTCGATGGCATGAATTTTACTGTCGAAATGGAGACGGGAACCGGGAAAACGTATGTTTATTTACGGACGATTTATGAATTAAATAAACATTACGGTTTTACAAAGTTTGTCATTGTCGTGCCATCTGTGGCGATTCGCGAAGGTGTGTATAAGTCATTGCAAATTACGAAAGAGCATTTTGACGAGTTGTACAACCGTACGCCGTTAGAGTACTTCATTTATGATTCGCAAAAGCTCGATAAAGTGCGTAACTTTGCGACGGCAACAACGATTCAAGTGATGATTATTAATATCGATGCTTTCCGTAAAAGTTTTGAAGACCCGGAAAAAGAAGATAAAGCAAACGTTATTCACCGGACGAACGACCGACTAAACGGTTATCGTCCGATAGAGTTCATTCAACAAACGAATCCGATTGTCATCATCGATGAGCCGCAAAGTGTCGATACGACACCGAAGTCCAAAGAGGCGATCGCATCGCTAAATCCGTTATGTACGTTGCGTTATTCGGCTACCCATGTCGATAAATACAACATGGTGTACCGTCTTGATGCAGTGGATGCCTATAATCAAAAACTCGTAAAGAAAATTGAAGTAATGTCCGTCCGTTCTGAAGAATCATTTAACGTCCCTTATATAAAATTAGTAGAAGTAAAAGAAGGAAAAGCAAAAATTGAACTTGATGTTGAAACGCGCGGCAAAGTGAAACGAACAACAAAAACAGTGAAGTATGGGGACGATTTATACGATATTTCTGGAGAACGGGAATTGTACCGCGGCTATATTGTTGAACAAATTGATTGGACAGAAGGAAATGAGTCCATTGAAGTAAACGGTCATTATTTGCGAGTAGGTGACGTCATTGGCGATATTGACGACGATACGATTAAACGATATCAAATCCGCAAAACGATTGAGGAGCATCTAGATAAAGAACTGCGTCTAAGACCGCGCGGCATTAAAGTGTTAAGTCTTTTCTTTATTGATAAGGTGGCCAACTATCGTGATTATGATAAAGATGGTAATCCGATTAAAGGAAAATACGCCATCATGTTTGAAGAAGAATACAAGAAATTAATTCAGAAGCCAAAATATCGTACATTATTTAATGACATCGATGTTGATATGGATGTAGAGAAAGTTCATAACGGATATTTTGCGCAAGATAAAAAAGGAAGGTTAAAAGATACAAAGGGAAATACAGAAGCGGATACAGATGTATACAATTTGATTATGAAAGACAAAGAGCGCTTATTAAGCTTAGACGAGCCGCTTCGTTTTATTTTCTCACACTCGGCGCTGCGTGAAGGATGGGATAACCCGAATGTGTTTCAAATCTGTACATTAAAAGATTCAGCGGGGACGTACGTGTCAAGACGACAAGAGATTGGACGAGGCCTGCGTTTAGCAGTGAACCAAAATGGCGAACGTGTCCAAGACTATAACGTCAACACGTTAACGGTTATGGCAAATGAATCATATGAAGAGTTTGTCGCCTCATTGCAAAAGGAAATAGAAGAGGAGACAGGAGTGACATTTGGCAAATTCGAAAAGCATGTGTTTGCGAAGCTAGTGTATATCGATCCAGATACAGAAGAACCTGTGCAAATGGGGTATGAGTTGTCGGCAAAATTATATGAAGAACTGAAACAATATGATTATATTGATGAAAATGGAAAGGCAAAGCCATCGTTAAAAGAAGCGTTAGACAAGCATGAATTAAACTTCAGTGATGAGTTTCAACCTTGGAAACAAGCGATTATAAAAGAAATAAGACACTATTTACAACGCTTGCCGATAAAAAATGCAAACGATCGAAAAAAAGTTCAATTGAATAAAGCGATTTTAGATAGTGAAGAGTTTATTCAGTTGTGGGAGAGAATAAAATATAAAACTGTCTATTCTGTTGAATTCGATAGCGAACAATTAATTAAGAAGAGCATTGCAAGCATTCAAAAAATGCCGCCGATTCATAAAATTCGTATTTTAAGCCGAAAAGATCAAGTGACGATGGACAAAGTGGAAGGAATTCATGCGCAAACGGTGAGTGAGCGTGTCGAAGATTATATTACCGCTCATCATACATTGCCAGATATTATAACAGAACTGCAAAATCGTACAAATTTAACACGGAAGACGATTGTGGAAATTTTAACCGGATGCAAGCGCCTTGACGATTTTAAAAACAACCCGCAAAAGTTTATTGAAGAAGTGACGAAAATCATCCAGCGGGAAATGAGATTATTGCTCAATGACGGTGTCAAATATTACAAAATCGGCGACGGTGCGTATTATGCCGTCGAATTGTTCCAAAACGAAGAGCTGCTGGCCTACTTAAACGACAATGCCATTCGCAGCGAGAAGTCACCGTTTGATTATGTCGTTTATGATTCGGATATTGAAGCAAGCTTCGCCCAGCGCTTTGAAAACGACGAAAACGTCAAAGTATACGTCAAGCTGCCAAGCTGGTTTAAAATCGACACCCCAATCGGTTCGTACAACCCAGACTGGGCGCTTGTCATTGACAAAGATGGGGAAGAAAAACTATATTTTGTTCTTGAAACAAAAGGCACGGAAATTGAAGAATTTTTGCGTCCTGAAGAAAGAGCAAAAATCGACTTCGCCCGCAAACACTTCGAAGCCATCGGTACAAATATCGAATTCATAGGACCGGAGAAAGATGTGAATCAGTTTATGCTGCGGGCACTTAGCCGTTCATAATTCATTTGCGACAGAAGCTGCAGGGCTTCTGTCTTTTTTGTTTTTATTACATAATTTGAAAAGATTTCTTGTAAAATTTATTTATAGTAAATAGTGTTTAATTTTATATGAGCGACAAACCGTTCGTAAATTGAGCGTTTGTATGGACAAGACGAAGAGTGAAAGGCACCGCTCGCACTTATACTCTCTAGTTATCTTTGCAAATTAATGTTTTATAATGTAAAATGTTGATATAATCAAAGAGTTAATAGAATTGTTTAATAAGTTTAAATTTTTAAATATAATTTTACAAGGGGGGAAAAAGTATGCAAATAAATGATTTTAAGTATGTACCTGTCTTGCGGTATAGACAGGAAGAGAGGAAAGCCATTTTATCGACTGCCATTAGCAATAAAATGCTTCCTTTAATTGAAATAGTGACGGAAAAATTAAGATCAAACTCCAGAGATGATATAATTACTTCATTTGTGAATGATTTTGGGCAGTTTAATACTTGTATAATGCTTGACTTCCCGTTATATTTAACTTTAACTAACCAGACGAAATCTGCAGTGCGAAATTTTATTAACCCTATAAAAGTAAATCCAGCCTCTCGTGTTAATTTATTTTTAAATCAACAGTTATTGTCTCTTTCACATATCATACCAGTTGTAACTTATGATCCTACTGTGCCTTATCAACCTGGTCAAGTTACTCACCAAGAACAACTTCTTAGACCACACTATAAAGTATTAGCTTTTCGTATTTTTCCAAATCATCTAACGCAAATAACTCAAGAAATGTCATCTGTTATTAAAGATGGGGATATTGTTATATTTGATATTGATGAAGCGTCACATTATCACCCGTCAATTAGAAGCAATTATCCAATAGTTCAAGCAATAAATCCAAATGTAAATTATAAAACTGTATTGCTTCGGTCAGCGATACCAAGAGACTTAACAAATGTGGGCTTAGCGAATGGACAAATTGTTCAAGAGGCTGATAATAGTCTTAAAACAGACTATGTAAATTTTGGATTTAATGCTTTTGGCGATTATGCAGGTGTAAAGAAAGATAATCTGACTGATGGCGGTATAATAAGTCCTGGATATTTAATGTATTCTTGGAATAGCAATTGTTATTATGGTTTCAATGGTATATTAAAGCAAGCGCACACATTTGAAACAATGGTTGTTCCGACGATAATCAATTCACAAGTTTGGAATGAATATAACAACACACATAAACAAAGTTGTATGGGTTGCTCTGCAATCATTCAAATAAGTAACGGGACGAAATCGGGCAATAGTCAACCTGAATGGAAAGGATTTGCCATAGGCCATTATCTCTATACTATGGAAGAATTTTTATAATAAACCCATTTTGGATTAGCAGAAGTTTTAAAGAAAACTTGAATATCAATAGGATTGATTTGGTCAAAGTGGTCACAAAGGAACGACCATTTTTTATCAAAACGTTTCTTTAATACTTCTTTAAACAAAGTATTGATTTTTTTTTCATCATAATGCCTCAATATCCATTCTTCTTTTTGTAAGCGGCTAGCTGGCATTGATATTGAGGCATTAGTGTGTTTTAAGAAAAATTCTAGCTCTTTTGCGGTAAGAATTTGTAGTTGAGTCTTACTATCTAAATCAACGTTTTTGCTTGCTTTGCGTTTGAAATGAAATTTACAGCTAGTTTCGTTTAAATTGTATGTAATAACACCTACATAATCTGGGATTTTGCTTAAAGCTCCCTTTAGATGTTTTGGATGTATTAGAACGTAAATATATTCAAAAACAAGGGCATAGTCTTGTATTTGTTTTTCTAATTTGTCTAACGTGTCCAACTCTGTTTTAATTTCATACGCATATGAAATCCCATTAATTCTAGCTATGTCTAAACGGCTATTATTTACATTCAGCTCAAAGGTTATAATTTCATTTTTACGATTTAAATATTTCTTTGCAAAATGATATTTAATTTGCATTTCAGCTGGATAATATTTTAAAACTAAATCGTTTACTAAATCGTGACCCAACAAAGTTTTTTTGTAAGGTCGTACGATCTCTAAAAGGTTTTCAGGAAATACCTTCTCAATAATTTGCCAAATTTGAACATCTAACAAAAACGGTTGATATGCACTGTGAAGAGCACGTGCAATATTTTCCAGGATCTGAGCGTTGCAATGAAGTTCCAGCTCTTTTAATAAATCTTTCACAGCGCATCCCTCCTTTAAAAATTTCAGATTTAAGATATCATAAATTATAATACATATTCTATAGTATTTTTTAACAAGCTCATATTTTTTTGCGAATAGTCTTGTGCATTGCGATTCCAAAAGTAGACAATATAAAATCGGTTAACCCGAAGGAATCAGGGCTAAGCGGTTCTGATTCCTTTTCTTTTCTTAATCTTTTCACAGTGTCTCAGCCCCCTAAGAACTGTCAAGGGAAGTATTTGATAGTTCCTGGGAATTCTTAAAAGAGGTAGGTAGGACGGGAAGGTTGTGTTCGCTTTTAAATGGCCTTTGCATATTGAGCGGGTGTTTGACAATCTAGGCCACCTTGTATCCGTCGGCGATTATAGCGAACAGTTTCGATAATCCCTTTCTGAAAGAGAAAGGATCTTGTCAAGTCAGATATGTTTCTATTTTCGCTAGGCATTCATCAATGATTTTATCTATTTCTTCAATTTGTGCATCTTCTGGATTATACTTCTTTAAAATTTTTAGATTACGAGCTCTCCAATCCAATGATTTAATTTGATCAGTTAAAACTACCCCTGTTATTGGATAGCCATCGCCATCAAGGGATATTCCTTCTTTTGGTAAATCCACTTCGAAAGGATAACCCTTCTTTTGATTGGTAATCGGACAAACAGCTATAAATCCTGTTGCTTGATTGAATTCTTTAGGCGATAAAACAATAGCATTCCTTCTCCCAGCCTGCTCATGACCAGTTTGTGGATTGAAGTTTAAAACAACGAAATCGCCTCTCTCTGGTACGTCTGCTGGCATTAAATCAATTCACGCCCTTCTATCCCGAAATCAATTTCCTCGTGTCGATTTTCAGGTGTAATCTGTGATATTAGTTCTTCCAGTGTGTATTTCTTCCGTGTTCTTTTTGGCTTTAATGTGATGATACCTTCATTTCCAATCACATTTAATTCTATTTCGGAACCTTGTTTAATCCCTATTTTATCAGCAGCATCTTTTGGGATTCGAATGCCCAAACTGTTTCCCCATTTTTGAACAATAACTGTAGACATGTAGTCAACCCCTTTACTCTGGTTTATTTTGTTTTCTAAATATTCTTTTGAATACATTATATCACCCCCAACCTAATATGTATATACATAGTATATACATATTTATAAAAAATGATACCAATGATTTTTCGACAAATACTATTCTCGTCGCAAAAGCAATCATTTGAATCGATTAATTAAAAATGCATTTTTTAGACTCAAAAGCATATATCAACAAGTATAGTTACAAACGTTGAATTGCGAAATGATGTATAAAGCTTTGCCATAACAAAAAAGTAGGACCTTCAAGGAGAATCTAAAGCATCTATAGCTGAGGAATTAGCGAACAGTGCCTGGCACTGTTCTATAAATCTAATTCGTGTTATAATTATTATAACAGTTATAACAAAGAGGTGAGATAAATGTTAAGCGCAGAACGAAAAGTATTAAAAGTTGGCAATTCACTTGGGGTTACCTTTCCAATGGAGTTTCTAAATAAGCTTGGTATTCATCAAGGAGATGAAATACAAATGGAGCTTGAAGAGGATAAAATTGTTATAAAGAAAAGTAAAAAAGTTGATTTGCCAAAAGGAATCTCCCAAGATTTTTTTGAAGTATTAAACGAAACTCTTGAAGAATATGATGAGACCATCAAGGGGCTTATTGATCGATGAGATATCTAACCGTAGAAGAAGTCGTTGCGATTAATTTTTTCATTATTGGAAAATATTCTCCAAATGAGCTGAAAGGGATAAAAGAACCTGCATTGTTAGAATCGGCTGTCTACCGTTCACAACAAAGTGTGTTTGGTAAAGATGCTTATCCTACTATTTTTGAAAAAGCGGCAGCATTATTTGAGTCTTTGGCTAAGAACCATTGTTTTCATAATGCAAACAAAAGAACTGCCTTTGTAGCACTTGTTCAATTTTTAAAATACAATGGATACTATTTTACGATGCCGCAAGATGATGCCATTGAATTTGTTGTTGATGTAGTGAATCATCGATATTCCTTCGAGCAAATTGTTGCAACCATCAAAGAGTATGCATTTGAACGTAAATATTAATATTTGTATGGCGATTACGGGGGAGGCGCAAGAAAGTCCCTGTCTTTAGACAAGGGGATGAATTGCGTATTTTTTTTGATAAATTTATTAGATGTGTTTATTTTATCTATTGTTTATGGTATATTTAGTATAGAGGTGATTGTTTTTGGAAAACGAAAAATACACCCATAAAAAAGGGATTGTTTATCTCAATCAATATCATATTGTGTTTTGTCCAAAATACCGTAGAAAAGTGTTAGTTGGAGATATTGAACGAGATTTAAAAAGAATTTTTGAAGAAGTTGCCAAAGAACATGATGTACAAATCAAAGCAATGGAAATTATGCCTGATCATGTTCATTTGTTCATTTCTTTTGACCCTCGTCAACATTTGCACAAAATTATACAAGCGTTTAAAGGGAAAAGCAGTCGAATATTAAGGGAGAAATATCCTTCGTTAAAAAGCAGACTACCGTCGCTATGGACACGAAGTTATTTTTGTTGTACTGTCGGCTATATTTCAGAAGAAGCGGTTAAACAATACATCGAAAATCAAAAGAACGTATAAAGGAAGTGGTGTCGTTGGCGAAAACAAAAACCAAAAGTTATGTGCTGACGTTGAAACTCAAAACAGAACTATGGCAGGCGTACATATTAGAGAAACGTTTTGAAATTGGCAGAAAAATATACAACGCTTGTTTGGGCGAATTGCTGAAACGGCATAAAAAACTACAACATGATAAGCAGTATCGTCATCTAGCCCAACAACCAAAATCAAAAGAAAGAAACAACTTGCTAAATGAGTTATATCGTCAGTACGGAATCAATGAATACGCTATGCACGATTTTGTTAAGCCAATGCAACACCATTTCAAGAAACACATCGACTCACACACCGCACAAAAAATCGCTACGAGAGCATGGATGGCAATGGAAAAACTCATCTTTGGTAATGCAAAAAAAGTGTCTTTTAAGAAATACAACGATATGGATTCATTAGAAGGAAAAACAAATAGCACAGGCATCCGTTTCGAAAACAAACATTTGCTTTGGAATGGTTTATCTATTCCTGTTATAATTCACCCAAACGACATATATACACATCTGGCTCTACAAGACCGTATAAAATATTGTCGCATCGTCCGTAGACGAATTAGAGGAAAAATCAAGTATTTTCTTCAACTCACTCTTGAAGGTGTACCACCAAAGAAAATAAACCGCCAAACAGGAGAAATAAAACATCCAATAGGGCGAGGCGATGTTGGTATCGACATAGGAACACAAACCGTCGCTATTTGCTCGATGAATAATGTCAAGTTGCTTATTCTTGCGCCGAGTGTCGAAAACATAGAAAAGCAAAAGCGAGTTCTTCAACGAAAATTGGATCGTCAAAGACGGGCGAATAATCCGCACAAATACAATGAAGATGGGACAATAAAAAAAGACAACAAGGAAAAATGGGTTTGGAGTAAAAATTATCTCAAAACGAGAAATCAGTTAGCAGAATTACAAAGAAAAATGGCAGATAAACGGAAACAAGATCATCAACGGCTTGCCAATTGGATCATCGCATTAGGTCATCATATCCAAGTAGAAAAAATGAATTTCAGAGCACTTCAAGCAAAGGCAAAAGAAACAAAAGTCGATGCCAACGGAAAATCACTAGTGTTGCATAAATATTGTCGTAATTTTCAGTTTTATTATTTTTCCTGTTTAGGGCCAAAAAGGTGAATACCCAATTAAAGGTGACCCCATCCATTTGGAAATTTATTGACAATTAGACCTGTGCGACGACGACAATTTACTTATTAAGGGATGGCTTTTCCTTCAATTTTTCGAAGCCAGATATGCGCTGGTTTCCACAATGCAGCCCTTAAATAACGGCTAATTTGTAAGGTTTTTCGCGTACTATTTGTTTCAATTTGTGCCAGAACATGTAGGCAAAAAACAATAAGTGCGATAAATACTTGATTTTGAATCGCCCATTCACTTTGACCATAGAATTTTTTGATGCTGAGATGTTGTTTGATCCATTTAAAAAACAGTTCAATAGCCCATCGTGATTTGTACATCTCGGAAATTTCTTCGGCGCTTAAATCAAAACGATTTGTGATTAAATGGAGTTCATTTCCTTTTGAATCCATCACTTTTAGAAGGCGAAAGTAATTTTCAGCACGGTTTTGAGTTGTTCCAATCAATACCATTTGATCTGACAAAACACTCGTATCTTCGGGTAGTTTAAAATCATAAACTTCCCGTATAACAGCGTTTTTCCGTAGTCTGGAAAGAAAGAAGTAGCCGTCATCCGTCATACGATCAAAGCGCTCATAGTCTAGGTAGCCACGGTCAAACACATACATGCATTCCTTGTCATCCACCATGATTTCAAGCTGTCCACGGTCATGTTCTCTTGCCGTTGTCATCAAAGCTTTTTCAGGATAGGATATCCCCTTTTCCATAAACACAAGGCGCAAATGTAGCTTTACACCCGCCTTTGTTTTGCGAAACTTCGCCCATTTATGGTTGGTCAAATTAAGTGGCAATGTGCTTGAATCAATGATTTTTAAAGGCATGACCCGTTTTGTGTGTTGTGTTTTGGCATGAATTTTTGCGACTAAATCAAGAAAAAGCTTTTGAAATAGATCTGGGTTTATACCATTTAATCGCCGTGACAACTGTGAAATACTGATAGAATTAAGGCCGACCCCTTTTTGAAGCTGGTCATCAAAAAGGCAATCGCTTAGCGCATGGAGACTTTCGATTTCTTCCAATTGCGCAAAAAGCAGTAATTTTAGAAATGACTCTGTCGTTAATTTTTTCGTATAGTAATCTAATTTCATCGTTTTCACCTGTTCTTCAAATAATTGAAGATTTATTGGCGAAAACCATTGTCCAAATGAAGTTTTTCGTGTAATCTTGTCCATGAGTTTGGTCCTTTTTAGTGGATTTGGACGGGTTACCACCTGACTTATCCATTATAAAGGACTTTTTCTTTTCACAAAATAAAATAAGTGAAGATTGTGAGTCTTTTTAATATTAAAATTAAATTAATACAACACTAGTGATCTAACGTTTTTAATTTAACTTTTTAATCCAATAAGGTCTTGTAGGACCCATCATTTCTGGATATAAATACATATAGTAAAGATTAGTATTGGTATTACTCACATAAATAAAACCTTCATAATCACTAGGAATAATAAAATATTCATATCCTTTATCTTTGTTATAGAAGTCACTTTCTTCAAAATAAGATAAGTATAAGTTTTGATAATCATTTTTAGCAGCCTCTGAAAATAATTCTTTTCGTCTTATCTTTTCTAAATCAACATTTTTAAGTCTGATGGTATTGTTTTTACCTTCAGATATTTGGCGAACAGTGCCTGGCACTGTTCGATATTTTACGGCTAGATACACAATCTGGCAAAGATGATGTTCTGGAATGGACATTATCAAGATTCATTGGCAAAATGAGTTGATTTCGGTTATAATGAATGTACATTAGAAAACCGTCCTTTCTTGGTTGGGTTGTGGTGACCTTATGATACCAAAAAAGGAACGGTTTTCTTCTTTTTTGCCAAAAAAATTCCCCAAAAGTGAACAATATACGAACGCTTTTGAGACATCCTTGTTTTTATATAGTTGAAAAAATTTCCGAAAACTAAAAGCTAAATTATAACTCTTTACGTCTAATAATTGATAAAGCAATTATTGGAGGTGTTTTCAATTATAAGATTGATTAAAAGAGCCCAGAAAGGCGATAGAGAAGCATTTTTGAAAATATTTCAGCCGTATGAAGGAGAAATTTATAGAATTGCATTTATTTATCTAAAAAACAAAGATGATGCACTGGATGTAGTTCAAGAAACTGCATATCGAGCATTCAAATCGATAATCAGTCTTAGAGAACCAAAATACTTTAAAACTTGGTCAATTAGCATTGCAATAAGATGTGCTTTAGATATTATTCGCTCTCAAAAGAAAATTACGTTAATCGAAAATTACGATGTAGTCGAATCTCAGGTAAGTAAACAAGATATAGATGACAATATTCCAAATTCTGTTACAATAAAGGATTTGATTGAAAAATTATCATTAGATGAGAAGAATGTCATTATCTTAAGATTCTATAATAGTTGCACTATTCAAGAAGTTGCGGACATACTTGATATTCCTTTAGGAACAGCAAAAACAATTTTATATAGAGCGTTAAAAAAACTTCAAAAAGAATGGAAAGGAGATGATGTATGTGAGCAATAAAATTACACAGGAAATAAATAAGATTGAAGTCCCGAAGGAAGTTCACACTAGAAGTAAGTTGGGAATACAAAAAGCTAAATTAGAACTGTAGTTGAGCAATTTTCGTTACAATAATTACCATTTAAAAAGAGACAAACAGGGTACCCCTTATGCCACGTGGAGCTGTTTTTTCACGGTATCAATGGGAATATTTTGTTTCGCTGCACGGTAAATGAACTCCACGAGGCTATGTCCTTTTCTCTTGCGCAGGAGATCGAGCCCATCCGAAAAATCACTGTTCGACTCGAACATGCTGTACATATACGCAAGTTGCACCAAGATCCAATACCGTTTCACCGCCCGACGCCCGCGAACGCGGTATCCATCGAGTTTCAGCTGGTCTTTCGCTTGACGGAAAAAACATTCGATCGACCAACGTGCAGCATAGTAGCGCAAGATCTCTTCATCGCTTAGCTCGCGATCGGTGCTCAAGACGCAATGAAGATGTTTCGGCGTCATCGGCTGATCGGCTTTCCATGCGAGCAGCACCACGGCATCCTTGAGACCGTTCAGAGCACCTTCGTAGCGATACACCCGATAACGCTCTTTTCCCACCGTGACGAGGCGGGTATCCCGTGGCTCCATAGATTTGGCAAATTCCTTTGCTTGAATGGCCGTCCCTTTTGGATAGAGAATCCGATTCGTCTTCAGCATCGCGATGACGTGGAACCCTTTTTTCAAGCAGGCTCCCACGAGGGTTTTCGATGGATACCAAGAGTCCATGAGCACATAAACGGGGCGACTCACATCCAACGAAGAAAGCATCTCGATCGCGAGTTCCCCTTTGCTTTTCCCCGCCGTCTTGTCGTAGAGGCGAAAGGCAAAAGGAAACGCTTGGGTCATCGTATGAACCATGAGCCAAACGAGAGAATGTCCCCAGATCGACTTTTTCTCTGCGTGAGAATAGTGCCAATCACACCCTTGAATGGCGTGTGTTGCCCGTGACGAGGGCTTCGTTTTTTGGCAAATCGTATCATCGATCGAAACAAAAATGGGTTGATTCTCTCGTTTCGAGCTGCGTTCGACACGATGAAGCACCCACTGTTGGAGTTTGCGAAGCAGCGTCTCTTCCTCCCATGGGCTTTTCGTGAAAAAATGGCTCAGTGTCGTGCGATGGTTCGGATGAAAACTCCCATGATGTAGATCGGTCAGCGTTCCCGAAAAGCCCTTTGTAATCATCGCATCCACGATATGAACGAGATGCTTCATGACAGGTTTCGAGAAATAAAGGGCCAACCCCAACATCGTCAAAAACTTGTGGATTCCTTGGTGATGTGCTAATCTATTCATGAGACATGAACCTCCTTGTGAATGGTTTGTTGGCACATCTATTCTAACCAAGGAATCGGGTTCATGTCTTCTTTTTTGTTTGGTTGTAAATTTATGTTAGTAAATTTGCTCATCTACAGTTAGAATTAAAAAAGCCAAAACGTAAATGGGTACTTGTTTTAGCTCCAGTGATGATTGCGTTTATATCAATTATATATTTTGTTCCTAATTATTTTACAAATACTCCACCAAAAAATCCTATAATTAAGTCTATAGATTTAAATTATGCTATTGATATTAGCAATCCTAGAGAGGTTGTAGGTTTTTCAGATAATGTTTTTGTAGGTAGAGTTGTAAAGCAAGTTGGAACAAGAAATAGGGATTATCCAGAAACACAATTCGAAGTTGAGGTTCTTTATAATATTAAGGGTGAAGTAAACGGTACAATAAAAGTGAACCAAGTAGGTGGGTATGAAGGAGATTATTTGTTTTTAATGGAGGGTGATAAACTAATTGAGGAAGGACAAACTTACTTGTTCGCGACTAGATATTTAGCGGAAGAAAAGTGGCACACACTAATCCCTGTTGGTGGAGATATTCCAATTAATAGCGATGTGGAGAAGAAGGAGTTGATTGAAAAATATACAAAGGCTTATAAAGAAGAAATCCCATTTAAAGTTGATTAAAACCATTTCTTAAAAAGGTACTGCCACTAAGATTTTCCCTACGCTAAGGGAAAAATCGTCTGTTTAATTCTATATAGCGCTTCAAGGCGAACAGTGCCTGGCACTGTTCGCCAGCGATACAAATGTAAGATTTGACTGAAAGTTTTATTACATTTTATAGAGCGTTTTGATTTTTTTGAAATTGTTTTTTAATACTAAAACTAATCTCTATTAGTTCTGGTCAGGGGGTAGCTATGAAAAAGAAACTTCTTTGGTTTCCAATCCTATTATTGTTAATTTCTTGTTCTAAAAATGAAACAGGAAAAGAATCATCTGATTTTGTTTTATTTGAAGGGTATGTAGCGTTAAAGAAAGCCTGAATCCGTGACAAAACATCTTTACAATGGTCGCAAACCGTTGATACGATAAGGGAAAACGACGTTGACGACTCTTCATCAAGTAGGTGAATGTGATGAAAGATTTCCCGATTCGGTTTGTATTGACAGATGAAGCGATTACTCCAAGTGCTGGGCTTGCTCTCGTGGGCTACTTACTGCACCAAACGAAGCTGGATAAACGAGTAAACGCCCTTCGGCTCCCAACGGTTCGTCGAGATGTGCACATTTCCCATAGCGACGTCATTCGCTCGATGATCGGCTTGCTTGCCACAGGAAAAACGGATTTTGATCATATCGAAGCGTATCGTCAGGACGATATCTTTTCGACATCAATGGGCATTCGGCACGTACCTTCCTCCCCAACGTTGCGACAGCGTCTCGATCAGCTCGCTTGTCTCCCGATGACCGAAACCATCATTTGGGAGGAATCGATGCGTCTGTTGGTTCGACAACACGCTACCTTGTCCGCTTGTTGGACGAAAGGGAAAACGACATGGCTTCCCCTTGATATAGATGCTTCCCCATTTGATAACTCCGATACGAAAAAAGAAGGAGTGAGTCGAACGTATAAAGGATTTGACGGTTTTACGCCGTTGTTTGCGTACGCAGGGAAGGAAGGGTATATCGTTCATGCCGAGCTGCGTCCAGGGAAACAACATGTACAAGACAACATGCCTTCGTTTTTAACTACCGCCATCCGTCGAGCTCGTCCGCTGACCTCGTCTCGTCTGCTTGTCCGCATGGATGCAGGAAACGATGCGGAAGCGAATGTGCACGTATGTCTAAAGGAAGACGTGGACTTTGTCATCAAGCGAAACTTACGCCGAGAATCGAAAGCGCTTTGGTTCCAGATCGCTTCGCAAAAGGGCAGACGCGTCGATGATGGACAAACAGAAGGAGTACAAACGTATGAGTTATGCCTTCCACAGACAGCAGCAATCGATGGACACACGTATACGTACGTTCAAGTCACCCAAGTGACGGAACGAACGATGGAACGAAATGGACAGCTGATGCTCGTTCCTGATTACGAAGTCGAAAGCTACTGGGTGCGCCTCGAAGGATACGAGCATGTTCGAATGAGTGATGTGCTCGCATTGTATCACGATCATGCGACATGCGAACAGTTTCATAGCGAACTGAAAAGCGACTTAGATTTAGAGCGACTTCCATCAGGGAAGATGAAAACGAATGCGCTCGTGTTAGTCATGGGAGCATTCGTGTACAACCTTCTTCGCCTGATTGGACAAGATCTATTAAGCGATCCGAGACATCCATTACATCATAAAGTGAAACGCCGCCGCATCAAGACGATCATTCAGACGGTGATCACGATGGCAGGTCGACTCGTCCGCCGATCACGACAGATCTGGATGAAACTGACGCGAAGGAGTGGGTACAGTATACTCCTACTGAATGTGTATCAAAAATGGAAAGAGGCAAGATAACAAACAGATGTTCGTGTACTCATATCCATCACTCCCCCCTGTACTTTTTTTGTCTCTTTTTTGGTTTGTATCTCCATAAAAGAGGATTTATCTCGTTTTCAAACATGAAAGTGGTGCAGGGAATCATCAAAAAAAGGGATGTATGGATCATATATCCATAGAACTAACACCAAAATCAAAGTTGATTTCCAACCATCACGGATTCAGGGAAAGAGTATAATGGTAAAAGACTATTGGTTATTAATGATATTACCAAAGAGGATATCAGTAGTATGTCTCAGGACGAAATACTTAAATATGCAGCTAATCATGATAGCTTTTTATTCTATGTTGATGAGGAATATTATAAGAATATAAATGTTGGTCAAAAAATTAGAGTTTGGTATACCCCACCTGTGCAAGAGTCTAAAATTTTACAGGTTGGTGCAGAAAAGATTGAGGTGATAGATAATTAAACTAACTAAACTCACAAGTTTTCATAGCTATCCTTCTTTACAAAGGAGAAAATAAATACAACATAATAGCCAATATGTTGCATTCAACGATATCTGACAAAACGAGGCGAGGTGTTTCCTCGTCTTTTTGTGCACTATTTAAAGGCGAACAGTGCCTGGCACTGTTCGCCAATTTATTCCAATTGGACGGACACTTTTTATTTTCCTGGTTTTTTGTTCCAACTGGTTCCTCAAATCCCGAAAACCCTTGAGGTTCTAGGGAAGAGAGGGTTTGAGGGGGGAGGAGAGGGATGGACATGATTTATTGTCTCTTGACATAGTAGGGAATTCAAAATGGGATCATCGCGTTCTTACGGTTTGTTACTTAAAGGGGGCAGGCGAAAGGAAAATCATTTTTTGATGTGATTTGATCAGGAAATTCGGGACTTATCCTATGCTTTGAACTTTATGATATACAAAATCAATATTCGTTTGATGTTAAACAAAGCAATATAGGTCAAAAAAATCATGGTTTCTTCTGTTATCTTATTTGTAAGGAGGTGTAAGGAGGCCTATGAAATGAGCTACAGTCCCATTATTCAAAAAACGATTGAATATATAGAGACTAATTTGCATGAAGAATTATCTTTAGAAAACATTGCTCAGTTTGCTGGTTTTTCAAAGTACCATTTTCATCGTATTTTTCAAAAAGAAGTTGGTGTGACTGTATCTGAATATGTTCGATATCGAAGAATTGCTAATTCAGCCAACATGCTGCTTTATACGGATAAAAAGATAATAGATATTGCTTTCTATTATCGCTTTGAAACACAAGAATCATTTACCCGTTCGTTTAAGAAATATTATCAATTACCGCCAGGACAATACCGCAAAATCATGGGTAAATTAACTTTACAAAGGGAGGATGTCATGTTGAAAAACGAACAATTGAAAGGATGGAAATTAAGCGGAAGTCACCCGTTTAATTATAAAATGGGAATTGACAGAGAAATCTTTCACAAGGGGAAAGCATCTGGATTCTTAAAGGCTGTTACTGTCCAATCTCAAGCTGAATTTGCCACAATGATGCAACAATTTAAGGCAGAAAAGTATCTTGGTAAAAGGATAAAACTTTCTGGGTTTATAAAATCAAAAGGTGTTGATGGATTCTGTGGGTTTTGGATGCGAGTGGATGATGCACTTGGGGATGTGTTGCAATTTGATAATATGAGTGACCGCCCGATTGTAGGAGATACTGAATGGAATCATTACTATATCGTTTTAGATGTTCCTAAAAATAGTGCAGTCATATCTTTTGGTGTTTTACTTTTGGGGAAAGGGCAAGTGTGGATTGATGAACTTAAATTTGAGGAAGTGGATGAGCGTACACCAACAACAAATATTGATTTTACAGTTGACCTTTTAGACGAGCCTACCAATTTATCTTTTGAAGAGTGGGAGTAGATGATATTTATCCCCGTAAAATAGGCGAACAGTGCCTGGCACTGTTCGCCTTATTGTTTATTCCCACCTTTCTTATATGATTATGTCAACTACCCAACGACTAAAGCCGTGGGCTTGCAACTCCCCAGAAGTGCAAGCGGATGTTATCCTCCTTCCTTCACTTGGGGTTGCATCAGTATGAGTAAAATGTTTGTGGGAGAAAAAAAGACAGGTTCCTGATTTGGTATAATAAGGAACCTGTCAGATATGTAAGCAAAATAGATGAAAAACGGGCTCTCCTCCTGGTAAGGTAGTAAGTGTGAAAAAAAAATACAACCAAAGAAAGGAGTGGAGCCCATGCAGGATTATATCACAAACGGCTTGACATTAAAAGAGATCGAACAGTCTTTATTTAGACATATGCAAAAACAATATGGTCATCTCCTTCAACAGGTGTTGGAGGAGATCGACCGCACATTGGCAGAACAGCGGGACAAGAAACGATATGCGCTCAAAGATAAGCGGACGATCCGACTCCAAACGCTATTTGGAGAGGTGGAAGTGAAGCGAAACTACTACTTTGACCGTGAAAAAAAGGTGTATACGTCTTTACTCGATGTCTTTCTCCAGTTCGATGGGGCGCATGGAGTGAGTCCGCTATTAGAGGAGACAGCGATTCATCTCGCCGTGACGGGTTCTTCGTATCGACAGGCTGCGCAGTCGCTTGAAAAGCTGGTGGGGTATGCATGTATGAGTCACGAAACGATTCGCCAGTCCATCATCGAGGCAGAGGTGGAAGGGCACCGTGCGATGGAGAAAAAAGGGCGCGTGTTTTTTATCGAAGCAGACGGGTTGTACGTGAAACGTCAACGAAGCCGCATCAAAGGAAAAGAAGAAAAGATCATCACGATTCACCAAGGATGGGAGAAAAACGGGAAACGCGTATCCTTAGTGAATCGACGGTATATGGTTCATCAAACGAATGAACCGATTTGGGAAGCTGTAGAGAATTTTCTGATGAAGGAATACAGCTATGATCCGTTTGAGGATTGGGTGGTCATCAATGGAGATGGAGCCCCATGGATTACAGCGTGTCGAGAATATTTCGGGGACAGGGGGTACTTTCAGCTTGATCGGTTCCATGTGGCAAGAGAGATTCGTCAATTGTTCCGAGGTCATGCGAGATATCGGGTGATTCGAAAGAAGTTAGCATCATGGGATGAAGAAGGTGTGTTACGAGAACTCACAAGTGCCATCGGTACGTTAGAACATGAGGAGAAGGAAAAGCAACTCGAGGCGCTTGTTCGTCGAATCGAGGAGATACCAGGATGTTTACGTGACTATCGCGTATGGTTGAAGGAAAAAGGGATTGACACGACAAACATGAGGGCGATGGGGAGTGCGGAAGGAACGATGCATGTGTTTGCGAAACGAAGTAAAAACGGTCGAAGTTGGAGGGATGCAGGGATTGAAGCGATGTTGCGAGCGATCGTCGCGATAAAAGATACGTTACTCATTCGGACACGCGATGGAGTGATGTATGGCGTGGAAGAACGAGAAGAAACGAAACGAGAAACGATCGTGAAAAAGGCACTGAAGCGCGTGCAAACGCAAATGACAGAAGTGGTACGAGATAACATCCCATACCTTCGCCAATCTTCAGGGACACCGATTTACGAGGCATTGCAAGCATTGAAAGGTTTTTAAAACGAGAGAAAACGCACATACCTACAGGATGAGAGTAAGTAAAAGCGCTTACATATAACGATTTTATAAAACCATATATAACCAAAAAAATCGGTCGAGAAAAAAATCTCCCACAAAGTCTTGACTCAAACGTTGCATCAGGGCAGGTTGACAACTACCCAACAACAAAAGTCATGCTTTTGTTGTTTCTTCAACGATGTACTCGATTCCTTTTCGTTGAAGATTCATCGCACCAACTCGGTCATCGTTTGATGTGTATTGGCATGTTTGGCAACAAAACGTGTGCGTTTTCTTATTTCGGTTTGCTTTCTCTGTATGTCCGCATTTTGGACATGTTTGGGATGTGTATGTTGGGTCTACCACAATCACTTTGGCTCGGTGTTTGTGTGCTTTGTACTCGATTTTTTGTCTTAAATCATAAAACGCCCAAGATACCATTTCATACCGATGGTTAACGGACACTTTTTCTGTTCTTTGGCGAACACCTGTTAAATCCTCTAACACAAACAGCGTGTTCTTACCATAACGCTCAACGAGTGCCTTACTGATGCAATGGTTGACATCTTGCATCCAACGGTTTTCTCGTTGACCGATTTTCTTTAATCTTCTACGAGCAGACGGAGTTTGCTTTTTTTGTAGTTGTCTGCGGAGTTGTTTATACTTTGCTCGTTTGTGTTTGATGTGTCTACCTTTGAAAAATAACGTCTGTCCGTTTGAATCATAAACAGTCGCAAGAAAATTTACACCCATATCTACGCCAACCACTTGGCAAATGTGATGAAGGTTTGCTTCTTCCATTTCTTTGGATACAGGGATATGGAGAAACCACTTTTGATGTTTATTCACTAACTTTGCTGTTCCAAACGTCCATGTTCCGTCGAAATACGTTTCAAGTTCTTTCGTTTGAAAAGGAACTTTGATTCGTCCTTCTAACGTATTGATGGAAAACAACCCTTTGGTTAGGCTGTAATCTCGATTAAAAACGAGGTCTATTTGCGGTTTTTTAAACGCAATCTGACAACGCTTATGTCCATTGGTTTGGTTGGTTTTATATTTTGCAATCACCGTTTTTAACACAGACTGCGCCATTTGAGATTTTAAGCCAAATGTAGAGCGAAGTTTGCGGTACGTCATCTTGTGAAGTTTGGCTTGCACAAGGGTGTTTTCTTTGTATATCACTTCCGACACCGCATTGCACGCATCACGATATGCTTGCATCGTTTTTTGAAGAAGTTGTTCTTGTTCAGATGTCGGTAAAATTTTAATTTTTGCTGTTAAAGTCAATTTCATGTCCTCACCACCTTTCACTAATTTGATTTTATATTTTTTTAGCGAAAAATAAACAAAAAAACGCATTCCTCCCCATGCTTGAAAGCAGGGGTTTCCTGCGTGATTAATCATGAATTTTACTACTGTTTCGTCATTTTGTGAAGTCAATGAACATCATTAGCATTGCATAAATATAGTTAGAATTTTCTGTTAATTATTTTTTGTGAATTTGTGCCAAAAAGATAAAACCTAAAGAAAGGTGGTACTGCCCATTTGGTAAATATATACAGTTAAATCAGAGTGACAACGACAAAAGGGAGATTATGGACTGGCTCGCCCATCAAATTTTCGCAACCAAACATAAGCTGGTTTCCACAGAGCTCTCTTTAACCAACGAGTAATTCGAAGTAGGGATTTCTTACTTTTCATCTCCAATTGAATGAGAACATGTAAGCAATACGTGATAAGGGCTAAGAAAATTTGATTTTGAATAGCTGTTTCACTCATTCCATAAAAGTGCTTAATTTCTACGTGTTGCTTAAGCCATTTGAAAAAGAGTTCAATAGCCCAGCGAGATCGGTAAATACCACTTATCTCTTCTGCTTTTAAATCAAATCGGTTGGTAATTAAACGAAGTAAGTTCCCTTTTGTGTCCATAACTTCTAGTAGACGATAGACATTTTCAGTACGATTTTGTGTGGTACCAATATAGACCATTTTATCGGATAGAACGTGACAATCATCAGGAAGTGAAAATGTATAGACTTCACGAATGACTGCGTTTTTCTTCAGTCTTGAAACGAAGAAATAGCCATCATCTGTCATCCGGTCAAAACGTTCATAGTCCACATAACCGCGGTCAAACACATACATGGCTTCTTTATCATCCACTAGGACTTCGAGTTGATTTCGGTCATGTTCTTTTGCTGTCGTAATCACTGCTTTTTCAGGATAGACGGTGTCTTTATCCATGAAAACGAGCCGTAAGTGTAGCTTTACACCAGCTTTTGTTTTACGGAATTTTGCCCATTTATAATTGGTCAAATTCAACGGGAGTGTACTCGAATCAATGATTTTCAGTGGCATATTCTTTCCGTTTTTATAATGGTACCGTTGAATTTTCCAAACAAGATCCAAGAACAAATTTGCAAGAATTAGTGGGTTGATCTGATTGTTTTTTCGGGATAGCTGAGAGGCACTTATCGATTCAAATCCGAGTGCTTTTTGAAGATCTTCGTCTACAAGTGCATCACTCATTTCCTCTAAGCTCTTAAATTCGAGCAGTTGGGCTACCAATAAAAATTTAATATAGGCTTCTGTTGTCAGCTTTTTTGTGTAATAGTCCTGTTTCAATTCTTTGACTTGTTCGCTAAGTTTTTGAATATTTATGGGTGAAACCCATTTACCAAATGATGAAATTAGTGTATTCTTGTCCATAACAGTTATCCTTTACGATTGGATTTGGACAGGAACCACCTGTACTTCCATTGTAAAGGATTTTTTTGTTTCGAAATCAATAAAAAATTGAACATTCTTAGTATTTTGAATCATCAGATTTAATTACTGCAATGCTAGTGAATGAACATCTTTGAAAAAATGAGGATTTATTTGCAAAATGGCGAAAGAAAGTACATATTAGCGCGGTTGAAGAGGGAAGGAGGGAATTTCATGCTTCGACATACGCATCGGTCAGATGTTGTTAGGCACATTTTGAAAAAGGAAGACAGGTGTTCCGAGAATGAAATGATCATATCCAATAGTATACTTTTTAACACTATGTAAAAATAAAGTGCGTACTTTCTAAAGAAAGTCATACATAGTACACTGATTGCTGTACAAGTGGTAAGCAGGTAAAAGATACGTTCGCTTGTGCAACAAACAATCAATTTTTATTAGGGGGGAAGAATTCATGCAACTACAATTAGCATTGGATCTTGTAAATATTCCTGAAGCAAAAGAACTTGTGAAAGAAGTTGAGGAGTATGTGGATATTGTAGAAATCGGTACTCCTGTTATTATTAATGAAGGCCTGAGAGCTGTTAAGGAAATTAAAGAAGCATTTCCTCATTTAACCGTTTTAGCCGACTTAAAAATCATGGATGCGGCTGCATATGAAGTCATGAAAGCATCCGAAGCTGGCGCGGACATTATCACGATCCTTGGAGTGGCTGAAGATATGTCAATCAAGGGGGCCGTTGAAGAAGCTAGAAAACAAGGAAAAAAAATCTTGGTTGACATGATCGGTGTTAAAAATTTAGAAGAACGCACTAAAGAAGTGGATGAGTTTGGTGTAGACTATATTTGTGTACACACAGGATACGATCTTCAAGCAGTCGGAAAAGATTCTCTTGAAGAACTTCACACAATTAAGCGTGTTGTGAAAAATGCGAAAACAGCCATCGCCGGCGGCATTAAATTAGACACGCTGCCAGAAGTCATTAAAGCAAAACCGGATCTTATCGTTGTCGGCGGCGGTATTACCGGCCAAAAAGATAAACGAGCTGCAGCTGCTGAAATGAAAAAAATGATCCAACAAGGTGAATGAAATTATGCAGACTACACAATATTTAGCGGAAATCATAAAAGAGTTAAATCGCACAGTCGATTTAATCGCTGATGAAGAAGCTGAAAAATTGGTAAAGGGGATTCTTGAGGCAAAGAAAATTTTTGTAGCTGGTGCAGGCAGATCTGGATTTATGTCCAAATCTTTTGCGATGCGAATGATGCATATGGGGTTAGATGCCTATGTAGTAGGAGAAACGATAACCCCTAACCTGGAACAAGATGACATTTTAATCATCGGCTCCGGTTCAGGAGAAACGAAAACGTTAGTTTCCATGGCGGAAAAAGCAAAACGCTTAGGCTCGACAGTAGCGCTTGTTACGATTTTCCCTGAATCAACCATCGGACAATTAGCTGATATCACTGTTAAATTACCTGGTTCACCGAAAGACCAATCAGACAGCGGATATAAAACGATCCAGCCAATGGGTTCACTATTTGAGCAAACTCTCCTATTATTCTATGATGCGATCATATTGAGATGCATGGAGAAAAAAGGATTGGACTCCAATACGATGTTTAAAAGACATGCCAATCTTGAATAGTGTAAGGAGTCCTAATCACCATTTTAAGTCCTAACTAAAATTTTAAACTAATTCAAGTAATTGATCAAACTGAATTTTCACCTCAATAAACAAAGAACAAAAAGACCGTAAAGCGTTTCTTAAAGGAAGCGTTTTGCGGTCTTTTCATTAGAGTCGTGCGAAGTATGAGACGTCTTACCTTTTCATGATCATCGACAATCAGTGCAACATGTAGGCGAACAGTGCCTGGCACTGTTCGCCATTAAACTCCCATGCAAATGATATCTTTTAAGAAAATCAGATATTCTCATCATCTCTTCCCCCTTGTTCATCACAATGTTTGGGCTGTTGAGTATGTAGTTATTTCATGATGGCCGAAAAACAGAGGTGACAAGCTTTTTTCCAGACGTTAAAACTCAGAGAAAAATCGTGATGGATAAACTTTTGGCAATAGCAAACGAATGAGAGTGCGGGCGGGTTTTTATAGTCATCTTAAACGATTGATAATTTACATTACTTGCGTATGTGTACAGCATGTTCGAGTCTAACAGTGATTTTTCGGATGGGCTCGATCTCCTGCGCAAGAGAAAAGGACATAGCCTCGTGGAGTTCATTTATCGTGCAGCAAAACAAAATATTCCCATTGATACCGTGAAAAAACAGCTCCACGTGGCATAAGGGGTACCCTGTTTGTCTCTTTTTAAATGGTAATTATTGTAACGAAAATTGCTCAACTACAGTTAATTAGTCCCCTTCCTATCACTAAAATTACGTAAGAACCACTTTTATTCTGCCATATACAGTCACTTTTTATATATACAAAGCATTATATAAAATTTATAAAGTAATTATGACTGCAACGTTCAAGCAATACAACATCATGCCGTACTCTATTTAAATTTCCTATACGTTGTCGGATACCGACTTCGCAAATCTAACACTTTGATGTAAATGCAAACTTGGTATTATATGTATTTTTATTAAAAAAACTTTCTTAAAAAACCTATTTCACATTTTAACAAAAAGGCTATTGTAGGTTAGGCGTATAAAGAATAAAATTTCCCCCTTATCAAAAAAAAGGGGGTGTTAATTGCAAATATCTGTTTCCGTACATTTTTTCATTTGTTCGCCTTCTATTTGTATAGTGGAGTGCTGAATGCCAAAATGCTTCTGTAACATCGCTTTTGCCTCATGTAATACATGATCGCGATCAATCCGAGAATCAACAACAAGATGACAACTCAAAGCCGGAAAGCCTGAAGTAATCGACCATATATGTAAATCATGAACACTTGTGACTCCTGATAAAGACAACAATTTATTTTTCACTTCTTGCAAATCAATATGCACCGGTCTTCCTTCCATGAGAATATGGACAGATTCCTTCGTTACACGCCAACCACTAATTAAAACTAAAACAGATACCAACACACTCACAATCGGATCAGCAATGTTCCAATCAAAAAGTAATATAAGTAATCCTGCTACAATCGCCCCAGCTGACCCAAGTAAATCTCCCAACACATGTAAGAAAGCACTTCTTAAATTAAGGTTCTCACTCCTATCTCCTTTCATTAAAATCCATGCAGCTAAAACATTAACGATAAGTCCAATTCCAGCTACTGTCAACATTCCAAAACTCATTACTTTAGGTGGATCAAAGAAACGATGGTAGGCTTCGTAGAATATATAGACAGAAATGAGTAAAAGGGTCACTCCATTCAATAATGCAGCTAAAATTTCAAATCGTTTATATCCGTAGGTTTTCGTTTCACTTGCTTGCTTTTCTCCCATCTTTAGAGCTAAAAGACTTAAACCCAATGCTGCTGCATCGCTTAACATGTGTCCTGCATCGGATATTAAAGCAAGACTGTTCGTTAAAATCCCACCTATAATTTCAACAACAAGAAATGATAAAATGAGAAAAAAACTAATTAGCAATGCTTTTTGATTTGCATGATGTGCATGAGAATGATCTCCGCAACCATGATGATGTCCCATATTTGAACCTCCTTTTTACATATTCTTCTTCTGAATTTATTTTATTATTCAATAGGTTTCTCTCTTTCCAAATGTATTCATTAAACGATAGCAACCAATCATTCGTATATTCGCCATTTTGCAGCCTTTATATTTTACATACCAATCAGTGATGTTTTAAATATGAATATATATTCATTTAATAATATTGCATTGTGCATGGAAATTTCTTTATTGTTGGTTTTTAGCCACATTTCATAACAGAACAAAGCCTTTTTATGAAGTAAAATGATATAAGATATTACTAACCTTACTTAGGGAGGTTTTTGATAGTGTTAAAAATGAAAAAGTTATTCGCGTTGGCTTTAATAAGCCTTTTTGTACTTGGTGGGTGTAGCCAGGAAAAAGAAGCCCCAGAATTGATTGAAGTAAAATTTAAAACAATTCCAGAGAATATAAAGGTCAATAAAGAGGTGGAATTAGTCGCCACTGTTACTCAAGGAACCGAAAAAGTAGAAGATGCTGATGAAGTAACATTTGAAATTTGGAAGGAAGGACAAACGAAAGACCAACATAAAAAAATTGAAGCCAAACACACTAAAAATGGTGAATACAAGGTTACTTATGTCTTTAAAGAAACAGGAAAGTACTATGTCATTTCACACACAACAGCTAGAGGAATGCATAATATGCCTAAAAACGAAGTAATTGTAAAGTGAAAAAAACTCCTTAAAGAAACTTCAGCTTATCGATTTTATGGACAAGCTAAAGTTTCTCACGGACGGTGAAATATTTAACGAATCAGTTTGCAGAGGAACTCGCCAAGCAAACCGTACGGGCGATGGCGATTGCCCATGCTATGCGCAGGCATGAGCGAAATGACTGAAACAGGTGCTCATAGAAGCGACGGGATGTTCGCATATCGATATTGCCAGGACGACGCCAATTATTTCGATTTATACCGGAGACGTAGCGCTCAGGATCATGTATGATACGGACGAAGAGAGAGGATAGGTGAAGGTAAAGATGAAACGAATGTTGCTTATTCTTTCCATCGTGTTGCTAGCTGCGTGCGGAAAAACGATTCCGGACGCCAAAAATTGGCCGGTAGATGATTTTACGTTTACCGACCAACATGGGAAGAGGTTTGGGTTGCGTAATTTAAAGGGAAAAGTATGGGTAGCTGATTTTATTTTTACAAGCTGTGAAACCGTCTGTCCGCCGATGACAGCGAATATGGCGAAGCTGAAAAAAATGGCGGCCAAGAAAGGGCTTAAGGTCGAATTTGTCTCATTTAGCGTCGATCCGGAAGTAGATACGCCGGAAAAGCTCGAGGCCTATGCCAAAAAATTTACAACAGATTTGTCAAATTGGCATTTGTTGACGGGATATAGCCAAGAAGAAATCGAGCAACTGGCGCAAAAAAGCTTTAAAACGATCGTGAAAAAACCGGAAAACGACGATCAAGTCATTCACGGAACAAGCTTTTATTTGGTCGGTCCAGACGGCAAAATCGTCCAGACATATAACGGAGTGCAGGATGTTCCGTACGAAACGATTTTAGAGCACATTAAAATTTTGCAATCATCCTAGGCGCAAAAATGGCGGCGCATTTTTACCTTTTCATGGTGCTCCCAGTATGGGCGTCATCTATAAAAATCCTAGGCGGGGATTAGCGAGCGTCTACGGCTAACCAAAGGCAAGGTGTCTATCACGAGGTAGAATCTGGAGAAATCTGGAGGCAAACGCTGGTCTAGATTACACGAACCAAATTGCCCGATGAGACTGCTAGACAAGGTAAAGTCCAAAGCCGCCAAGGGCTATTTCAATAAACTTGGGTGGGCATATGAACGGAAAGATGACGCTTTTACCCAAAAAGCATGGCGGACGACACGCACTCCTCATTTATACAGAACAAAGTCCTCGGAATTGCGTATTGGCAATCCCGAGGACTCAAGAGCATTATGCAGAAATATGTTGAACTTCATCAAGATTAGTGAACCACTTAGTTCAGGACCGCGTGCTAGGTGGTGGAGAAGACAAGGGAGAGTCGCCCCGCTCCCCTCTTACTTAATTTCGTAAGAACCATATGACTTTTATAACAGAACACATTTAAGATTTCTTGCCATGCTCGCTCTCGATAATACCTTCTCTACTTGAATGCCTTTCTTTCTAAAATGTTCAATAATCTGTTCTATACTCTTTTTCATTTTCGATTCCGTTTTTTCTGGTTTCATCCGTTTTCCCACCAACGGTTAATCTTTAGCAATTTTATTTTATGCGTGTATCAAATACATCGAAAACTTAGATGTATATTTCTTTATCTAATTTATTACATTATGTTCTTTATTCTCCCACAAAATCGTTAAGCTAATTAAAGTAACTAAAATAGTGGCACCCATATCCGATAAAATAGCAATCCAGAGTGTAAGCAAGCCCGGAATAGTCAGTAATAGAGCTAATAATTTAAGACCTAATGCAAGGGAAATATTTAGTTTGATAATACGATTTACTTTTTTAGCAGTTCTTATAGCGCTCGGTAGTTTTCCAAGATGGTCTTGCATTAAAACGATGTCTGCCGTTTCAATTGCGCTGTCAGTACCTTTTCCCATTGCAATACCCAAATCAGCTGTTGCTAAAGCAGGTGCATCATTGATACCGTCACCAATCATCGCCACTTTGCCTTTTAACGCTAATTCTTTTACCTTTTCCACTTTATCTTCTGGTAACAGATTGGCGTAATACTCTGTTACTCCCACTTTTCGTGCCACTTTCTCTGCTGTTTTTTGATGGTCACCCGTCAACATCACTGTATGTTGAATACCCGCTTGATGGAGCGCCTTGATTACACTTTTACTTTCTTCTCTAATTTCATCAGAAATTCCGACTAGCCCCATCACTTGACGTTCATCAGCAAGCAACACTAACGTCAAGCCTTCTTCTTTCATTTTCTCAATATCGGCTTTTACTTTCTCCGTTATTTGTAAATGCGAAATACTTTTCTCGTTCCCCACCCAATACCGTTTGCCTTGAATAAGCGCGATGATTCCTTGTCCAGAAACCGTTTCGATTTCCTCCGGATCATGTAAAGCAACTTCTGTCTCAACCACTTTTTTCATAATTGCCTTGGCCAACGGGTGGGATGAATTTTTCTCAATTGAACCGATAATCCGATAAAACTCATCTTGATCATCTATATAAACCGTTACTTTTTCAACATGTGGCTCTCCTTTTGTAAGAGTTCCCGTTTTATCGAAGGCAATCGTATTAATTTTTCCTAACTGCTCAAGAAACACTCCCCCTTTCACAAGAATCCCGTTACGAGCATTTCTTGTAATCCCAGAAACAATTGCAATCGGTGAAGATAAAATTAGCGCACACGGACACCCGACAATTAAAACGGCTAAACCTTGATAAAACCATTTGTTCCACTCGGCACCAAAAAATAGTGGAGGTATCACCATAACTAAAACGGCAACAATCATGATTAGAGGAGTATAATATTTGGCAAAACGATTGATAAACAATTCAGTTGGCGTTTTTGTTTCCTGTGCTTCCTCGACTAAGTGTAAAATTTTGGCTAATGATGAATCCTCATATGATTTTGTAATCTCAATTTTCAAAATCCCTTCGTTATTAATACTTCCGCCAAATACTGTTTCTCCATTTTCCTTTTCAACAGGTAATGACTCCCCCGTAATAGCGGCCTCATTCACGGAGCTTTTACCTTCCACAACTACTCCATCCGAAGGAATTTTTTCTCCGGGTTTTACTAAAACAATATCTCCTACTTGAAGGGACTCAATAGGAACCACTTTCTCTATGCCATCCTTCAATACTGTCGCTTGCTTTGGAGCCACTTCCAACAACTTTTCCATCGACTTTCTGGCCTTTTCCATTCCAATGCCTTCAAGATATTCATTTAATCCAAAAAGAATGGCAACAACCGTTGCTTCTTTCCACTCTCCTATGGAGATGGCCCCAATTAATGCCACGGTCATCAACGTATCAATGTTGAATTTCAGTTTAATTAAGTTTTTTAAACCTTTCAAAAACGTCTGATATCCACTAATAACCATGGCAATTAAGTACAAACCGATCACCAGAAAACTGTTTGTCTGCTTCTCAAGGAAAAACGCTATGAAATATAAAGCAGTCGAAACAATAAGTAAAAACTTTAAATTGACTCCTTGATGATGTGAATGCTCATGTTCGTGATGATGAGCTTGAGTTTTTTCAATAAATGCTCCGTCTTCTGATAAAATTTTTTCGACTTGTTTTAAATCAACTTTTTCATCAATTTTTAGTTTTCCTGTATTATAATTTAGTGTTGCTGATTCCCCGTGTTCTAAACTCCGAATTTTCTTCTCGATTTCGGCGGCGCAATGAGCACATGACAAACCTTTTATTCGATATTCCTCCATGATAAAATCCCTGCCTTTTTAATGATGTCTCGCGTGATCAATTGTTTGTTTCAGGATGTTCATGACATGTTTATCGTCATGAGAATAATACAGCGTCGTTCCTGCGCGTCGGTATTTAACAAGGCGCAAATTTTTTAGAAAGCGCAATTGATGTGACACAGCTGATTGTCCTAACGACAATTTTTCAGCAATTTCGTTCACTGAATACTCCTTTTGTGATAGTAAATATAAGATTCTAATTCTCGTCGGGTCACTTAATGCTTTAAACGTTTGTGAAACAATAAATAAGGTTTCCTCGTCTAAATCCTTATCAACAGATTGTGTGTGTTTAGATTCTTCCATAAAATATTCCTCCTATATTGAATATATGAACACATTTTTATATATGCTACAAAAAAAGTATCATAATACTCTATACACTGTCAAACAATATTTAATGAATAAGTAATAAAAACATATAAACAAACAATAAACCAAGTAATACATACAACCCAAACTCATGAAATCTCATTTTTCTTTTGGCTTTCCATAAGATTTCATGGAACGTTACGAATGATAAAGTGCCAATTGCTCCTCCGAACAAGAGAGTATTGAGTTTGTAAGAATTGTCTCCAATTAGAAATCCGATAAAAATGCTTGCGCCAAGAACAACAGCCAAAAAAACAGCACTAATTACAAACAGTACGGATGGGGATTCTACAAATGCCATTGCCCCCATTAAAGCCATTCCTTCAGGAATATGATGTAGAATCAATGCGGCTAACAGTGGAGAAAGAGAAAATGCATCGGTTTTCATTGTGGTCCCTAACGCCAAACCAGTTGGCAAGTTATGAATGCCAATTGCAACAAGCAAAAGTACAAAAGAACGTATATACTCTAGGCTTCCATTGGCCACATTTAAATTTTTATGTAATAATTTCTCAGCTATACTCATCGATAAAATACCTGCTAATATCCCTAAGACAATTCCCATCCAGCTATTCTGAGTAAAACTTTCTGGAAGCAATTCGAATAGAATCAATCCGAGCAACAGACCGCCGCAGAAAACGAAAGTCCGCTCTATTTTCATTCCTAAAATAAAACGGAATAAAAAGCTGAAAATCCCCCCAAGGTAATTCCTAAAAACATAAAAATAGTAATGATGGGAACCATTAATATTTCTCTTTCTCCCATGATGTCACCATCCATTTTGTCCATAATTCATTTTTATCTATCCTATGCATGAATGAAACAAAACATGTCTTATCAACATAAAAACACACTTTTCTTTCTGTCTTTCCGCAATAAAATGATTCGAGGTTATATTCGAGGTTATAACGGAAAAATTAGATCGTTATTTTTTCACTAGTGTCGCATTAAAATAATTTAACACCTTTAAATAAACAGAATTTTCTGAAATATAATCCAAACACAAAAAAATCCTTTATAATGGTTGGGTGGTAGTAAACCATCCAAATCCAATACAAAGGACAAAACCATGGATAAGTTTACACGAAAAACATCATTTGAACAATGGTTTTCACCGATTAATCGTCCATTATTTGACGACCTAGTGAAAACACATCAATTAAATCACTATACCAAGAAACTTTATATGGCTTCATTTATGAAACTGCTTTTGTATGCCCAACTCCATGAAACCGAGAGTTTACGGGCGTTGAGTGACGCTGTCTTTTTAGAAGAATTACAACGAGCAACGGGATTGGAATCGATTAGTTTTTCACAGTTAGGGAGACGAATCAATACCATCCCAACTGAGTTCTTTCAAACGATTTTTCTCGATTTAGTGGCACAAATTCATCGGAAAACCAATTTCCAAACAAGAAGAAAAGTGACAACGCCTTTGAAAATCATTGATTCGAGTACATTACCGCTTAATTTGACCAATCATAAGTGGGCAGAGTTTCGAAAGACAAAATCAGGAGTAAAGCTTCACTTACGACTTGTTTTTATGGAAAAAGGACTCTCCTATCCAGATAAAGCCGTACTCACGAATGCCAACGAACATGATCGTGGTCAACTAGAAGTATTCGTGGATGACAAAGAATGCATGTACGTGTTTGATCGTGGTTACTTGGATTATAGGCGCTTTGATCAAATGACGGAAGATGGCTATTTCTTTGTGACCCGTTTGCGTAAAAACGCTGTTGTCCGAGTGTTAGAATCCTTTTCGTTACCAGAAGATTCACCCGTATTCTCTGATGAAATGGTTGTCATTGGAACACCACAAAATCGTTCTGAAAACGTGTTTCGCTTACTCAAATTGCAAGATACAAAAGGAAATGAGCTTCATTTACTGACAAATCGGTTTGACATTGACGCAGATGAAATTGCAGAAATCTACCAATCACGTTGGGCAATCGAACTTTTTTTCAAATGGATGAAACAACATCTGAACATTAAAAAGTTTTTTGGTCACAGTGAACAAGCTGTACATAATCAAGTGTACGTAGCCATGATAGTGTACTGTCTGAATGTTTTAGCTCAGTTGAACACGAATAGCGAACGCAGTTACTTACAAATTAGTCGCTATTTGAAGGCTTCTTTGTGGAAATCCGCTCACATTTGGTTACGAAAAATCGAAGGAAACAGCGTCCCATAAAGGTTTGCCAGTCGTTGTTGCACAAGTCATAGGTTATAGTAAAAAAATGGATGTATACTACCCTCGCTTAGGTGTTTTCGTTTTTTCTCTAAAGTCCAGAAAAAATAAAACTGAAAATTCAGACATCATTTATGCGACGGTAGTGTTATTTTTTACATCAAAATTTTTACTTCTTCCGCCTCCCTAGTATCTCATATTCCGTTTAACCACTATGTATTGTGTTGTTTTCAAACTGAAAAGCTTTTCTATGTGTTAAGAAAACGTGTATAATAGATACGTATCTTTTATGAATATATGTTCATTTATTAATCTAGTGTCAGGAGGATATAAAATGGTAAATTACAAAAAATTTTTCCCTATTACATTATTAAGTGCGTTCTTAATTGTTGGTTGCTCTAATTCGCTACAAGAATCAGGAAACAACAAAAAAGAACATCAACAAACAGAAAGCAGAGATATTGTAGAAGAAACAAAAAGTGTCGAGGTTCTACCAAATTTCTTGGATGATAAACCGAAAGAAATGAAAAACTTATACGCTAGCGCAGCGAAAAATAGAGAATTGCTTGAAAATATTCCGTGTTATTGTGGCTGCGGTGAATCTTCTGGGCATAAAAATAATTATGACTGCTTTGTATATAAAAATCTTAAAGACGGAGCAATTGTGTGGGACGATCATGCTACAAAATGTGGAGTTTGCCTAGAAATTGCGGCCACTTCCATTCAAGATTATAAAGCAGGAAAATCAATAAAAGAGATTCGAAAAAAATTGATGAAGCATATAAAAATGGGTATGCCGAACCGACTCCAACGCCAAACCTGTAATATCTTAATAACGTTGAAGTTTTAAAAGTCCCTGTACTGACTCTTAGATGGAGTACTCTTCAAACTTGTAAGAGTACTCCTAATCTTTTTTATAAAAAACAGCAAGCATGAATCGATAATAAGCAAAAGGAGTTAATTTTATTTTTTTGACATTAGACGCAAGAAAAATTTAATGGAAAGCATACGCTTCAACATCCGCAAAAATAAAATGAGGGCATAGACGATCTGATTCACTCCTTTTGAATAATGCCTCTTGCAACATACCAAGAACTCTTTATAAATATCTGTAGATGAGCAAATTTACTAACATAAATTTACAACCAAACAAAAAAGAAGACATGAACCCGATTCCTTGGTTAGAATAGATGTGCCAACAAACCATTCACAAGGAGGTTCATGTCTCATGAATAGATTAGCACATCATCAAGGAATTCACAAGTTTTTCACGATGTTAGGGTTGGCCCTTTATTTCTCGAAACCTGTGATGAAGCATCTCGTTCATATCGTGGATGCGATGATTACAAAGGGCTTTTCGGGAACACTGACCGATCTACATCACGGGAGTTTTCATCCGAACCATCGCACGACACTGAGCCATTTTTTCACGAAAAGCCCATGGGAGGAAGAGACGCTGCTTCGCAAACTCCAGCAGTGGGTGCTTCATCGTGTCGAACGCAGCTCGAAACGAGAGAATCAACCCATTTTTGTTTCGATCGATGATACGATTTACCAAAAAACGAAGCCCTCGTCACGGGCAACACACGCCATTCAAGGGTGTGATTGGCATTTCTCTCACAGCGATCATCAATTGGTCTGGGGGCATTCGCTTGTTTGGCTGATGGTGCACACCTTCACGCAAGCGTTTCCGTTCGCCTTTCGTCTGTATGACAAGACATCGGGAAGAAGCAAAATCGACCTGGCGATCGAGATGCTTTCCTCGCTCAAGGGGAAGCGGGCTCAGCCGGTGTATGTGCTCGTGGATTCATGGTATCTGTCCCAAGCGCTCATCGAAGCCTGTCTGAAACAAGGATTTCATGTCATCGCCATGCTCAAGACGAACCGGATTCTCTACCCGAAAGGTATCGCCATCCAAGCGAAGGAGTTTGCCCGCTATATCGAGCCAAATGACACCCGCCTCGTCACGGTGGGGAACGAGCGCTATCGTGTCTACCGCTACGAAGGCGCGCTCAACGGTCTTGATGACGCGGTGGTGCTGCTGGCCTGGAAGGCGGATCAACCGATGACGCCGGATCATCTCCATGTCATATTGAGCACCGACCGGGAGCTGAGTGACGAAGACATCTTGCGTTACTATGCCCAGCGCTGGACGACCGAATGCTTTTTCCGGCAGGCAAAAGACCAGCTGAAGCTCGATGGGTACCGTGTTCGCCACGTTCGGGCGGTGAAACGGTATTGGGTCGTGGTGCTGTTAGCCTGCGTATACAGCATCGCGGAATTTCAACAAGACATCTCTTCCGGCCTGGAGCTTCTTCGGTCTCGGAAAGGGCACAGCGTTGTCGAGTTCATCTATGACGCCGCAAAGCAAGATATTCCCATTGATGTGATCAAAAAACAGCTCCATGTCGCCTAAGGGGTCCCCTGTTTGTCTCTTAGGGAATGGAAATTACTGTAATGAAAAATACTCATCTACAGTAATTGACTTAATCAATGCTCAAATGCCATGTAAAAAGGAGAAAAAGAAAATGAATAACAAATGGAATCGGATTATTTATAAATGTTGGGCTCCTTTTTATGATTTATTTTTTAATAGAGGTGTGTTTTATTCAGCGCGAAAACAGATATTTCATGAATTTCCTTTTGGAGATGGCGAGAATGTTCTATTTGTTGGAGTAGGAACGGGTGCTGATTTGGCCTTTTGTCCATTAGAAAAAATAAATGTAGTTGCTATTGATTATTCTAAAGAAATGCTGGAAAAAGCAAAAAATAAGTATCAGAATGAAAATATAAAATTCATTCAAATGGATGCTCAATCTCTAACATTTCCAAACAATTCATTTGATGTAGTAGTAGCAAGTTTAGTCATAAGCGTAGTCCCTTCCCCCGAAAAAGTGATGTCAGAAATCGTGCGTGTAACGAAGAAAGGTGGACGTATTATTATATTTGATAAATTTGCACCTAAACATAGAGAACTGTCATTCGGAAAAAAAGTAATTCGTCCCATCATCAAGCTGTTGGGTACTGATATAGGTATTTCATTTGAAAAGGTTTACAAAAAGGTCAAACATGAATGTTACTTAGTTGAAGATAAAGATGTTATGATGAAAGGTATGTACCGAAAAATCATATTAAAAAAGAACTAGGTGATTAAAAATGATAAAAAAAATGATTCTAATGATGTTTCTTACCTTTTTATGTATTCCATCCATCGGACATGCTCATAGTTACTTATCGTCTTCTAATCCTAAAGCAAAAGAAACAGTAACTCAACCACTAGAAACAATTACTCTTACATTTGAGACAAAAATAGAGAAACTAAGCACAATGCATCTTCTCAACAATGGAAATGAAATTCCATTGAACAATATCACGGTGAAAGACAATCAACTTATCGGTACTATTTCAACCCCACTTGAGAACGGTTCATATACGATTGTATGGAAAATTGTTGGAGAAGACGGTCATCCAATCACTGGCGAAATTCCGTTTAATGTAAAAGTAGCACAAAATAAGACAAAAACGCCAACCCAGTCAACGACCTCTACAACGAAACAAGACAGCATTGAAAAAGATACGAAACTAGAAAAAAGTCAGAAAACAGAAGAAGATAGTCAAGCAAAAAATACATCTTCCAGCACATTGATCAGAATTTTAACAGTTAGCTTAGGTATTATTCTTATCGTTGGTTTGATATCAATCTTGAAAAAGAAGGGATAAGCATTGCCATTCATTGTTTCACTTAGCGAATTTTTTAACTATATTTTCTATTCTTTACTTGCTGGTCATGTTGCATTATCTTTTGTACCTGATGAAAAAAAACCAAAAATCATTATTCCAAAACCAATGCTCCTTTTATCTATATTAGGCATCATCGTCTCATCCTTTGGTCCAGTTTTACAAGTCATTTTTTATTTTTCTGATGGTAGTGACTATTTTAATCAGAAATCATGGTCAATCTTAACTGACTTTCAAGTTGGAAAAGCGTGGATTTTCATTGGTTGGGTGGCAACCTTCTTGTGGATGACCGTGTATGTGGAAGGTTCGAAATATTTACAAGCCTTTTGGTTATTATTGATGATTTTAGCAGTTGGTTACGCTAGCCATGTTGCATCATTATCATTTTGGACTGGGCTGCTTTCTCACAGTATTCACTTTTTAGCAGTAGCATTATGGACTGGAATTCTCATTCATGTTGCATGGTTTTCAAAAAACCTTCATAACTGGATGACCTTTTTAAAATGGTTTACACCATTTGCTATTGGTTGTATGGTAATCATATTAACAAGTGGCTTTTCTGTGATGCTCTTTGTAGTAGATATAAGTGATTATATCAATTCATGGGTTCTGCCTTATGGTCAAATGTTATTATTAAAGCATATCAGTATCATACCTTTACTTGCATTTGCACTAATCAATGGAATTCTTTTAAGGAGATTGTCAGCGCAGCCTAATCTTAATATTCGAGCTTGGTTGAAAGCTGAAACCATCATTATTACTGTCATATTCTTTTTCACAAGTATACTTGGCACCTTATCTCCCCCACACGATATAGATTTTACAGTTAAATCTGAGGGAGCATCTAAGTGGCTTGAATACTTAATCGGCAAAACGATTATAACTCCCGTTAATCTAAAACCAATGTTTTCTGTTGAAGGATTTTTCTTAATACTCTTTAGTTTTATATTTTTAATTATGATCTTTTTGAGCTTTTACAAAAAGATGAAGCCATATTTTGCAGTAGTTTGTGGATTGTTATTTATAGTTTGTACTTATTTTGGTCTAATGGTGAGTATAAAATAATTGGTTAACATAAAGAGTTTGTCTTGGCGCATTTTTAGGCCGTTGCATTTTAAAAAATGCAACAGGCCAAAAATGCGTTTTATTTTTTTACCTCCTTCCCAAGTACGCTCCTTCCTTTGCCTCTCCCCATTATAATTTTTGCTTGTTAGGCGCGTAAAGGGTCTGCGCTCTTCGGACGGCTTGGGGAAGCCAAGTCGGCTAACCAACCCTAAAAAGCATAGCTTTTAAGGTTTGCTAAGGTGCAGTGTATGTTACTGAAAATTTAGGACTTCCTATAATCTTGATTATGTTGCATCCCAAACATTTTGCTGCTTTTATTGAGACTAATCCAAACATATACAATTCATTTTTTCCTTAGAAATATATCCAAGAACGCTTAGAACTCATATTTCGCACCCTAACAAGGTCAAAACAAAGGATTTTTTATTTGGCGAACAGTGCCTGGCACTGTTCGCTAAAAGGCCGCAAAGCGTTTCTTAAAGGAAGCGTTTTGCGGTCTTTTCATTAGAGTCGTGCGAAGTATGAGACGTCTTACCTTTTCATGAAAATGCGCCTTCGTGTTAGATTGAGAAGTAAAAACTGCTCATAAATATTTTGTGTCTAGATCATCAACAATCAATGCAACATGTTGTTTAAACCAAAAAGGCGTCCCCATAGGAGAACGCCTTAACAAACGATTTTATTTGTTTAATAACTTAATAAATTCGCGCATGAATGCTGGTAAATCTGGCCATGCATGAGCGGATACGAAATTGTTATCAACATGAGTTGGCTCAGATACATAGTTGGCACCAATTGCTTCTACACCTGGCTTGCAGGCAATGTATGCGGTCATGCTGCGCCCTTTCATAATATCAGGAAGGGTTTCTAATACAAGTGAAGCATGGCAAATCGCCGCAACTGGTTTGTTCGCTTCAAAGAAATGGCGTACAATTTTTGGCAAGTTTTCATCGAGGCGGATGTATTCTGGCGCACGTCCTCCCGGAATAATGAGCGCATCGTACTGTGTTGGATCGATTTCTGCAAACGATGCATGTGCATCAATGAGATAGCCTGGCTTTTCTACAAAAGTATCCCAATCAGCGAAATCGTGGACAACTGTATGCAGTTTCTTTTTCTTCGGAGCAGCGATTGTAACATCAAAACCTTCCTCTAACAAACGGTAATACGGATAATAAATCTCTAACGCTTCCACCGCATCTCCTGTAACAATTAATACTTTTTTGCTCATATGAACAACCTCCTTCATTACTATGATTATTTATAGAAGGAATTTTAACACGGTACTTTTTATAAACAAAGTGTACTGTCACTATTTGAATTGATAAAGGATTTTTTAGTTTTTTGAATTTGGACTTTTGAAATTAAATGAATACGACGTCAGTACATTAAATGCTTAAAAGAGGTACCGTATTTTTTGTTTCAAGATTTTCAATCATTTCATACCAAGCCTTTGGCTTGTTTGATAAGACAGAATAATATCGTTTCAAAAACTTCACAACAAGCTCCGCTGGAAGTTCATTTACGTTATCATCCATCGGAAGGAAACAAAGGTCGAGCCCAGTTACAGCCTCTCCATCGTTGTTCCAAGACGGATGAACGTAAGGGAAATCAAGACGCTTATAACCAAGATGAGACAATACTTCACGGCGGACATACGGATCCATCGGCTTAATTCCGCCAAATTCATAATGTTCCACCCGATAAGGATCATAAATTTCCGCAAACATGCCAAATAACTGCTTTCCGTTTGCTGCGGCCCAAGCGTTCAAATCTTCTAGCCTCTTTTGCGCTAAAAATCGGCCGATGCCAAGTCCTGGTTGGCCAATGATCGTGAAGTCTGTCATTGCGACATTTAAATCTTCATAATAGCGGTACTCTGTCGCACCTACGACATTCCCTTCATGAACAGCAACACACACACGAATTCCCGGATCTTCAAGAGGCTCTTTCCAAAGATCGAATGCTAATACTTCTTCAGGAGGAAATACCTCTTGCATCAATTCGTGCATTTTTTTAAACAAAGGGTCTTCAATACTCGTAATTCTCCGATATTCCATGTTCATCATTCTCCTTGTTCAGATTTTGTTGTATAAAAAGGATTTTTCCATTCCATCAACGCCGCGTAGTTACAAGACTCTTCATCCTCTAAATAGTTAGCCACCACTTGAACAGGGGTACGGCCGCAGCGAAGCAGGAAAGTGATAACAGGGTCCTTTAATTCTCCTTTGACGACTGCTTCGAGGTATTGTTCTGCCGTCATCTCATGAGCTTTTTTATGATAGCCGGGCATTCTTCCTCCGCCTAACAGACGTTCTAATCCCAATTGAACGACGACTTCATACATGGATAACATTAGCCATTTTCCTAATCCTAATTTGCGATAAGCAGGGCGCACGCCAATATCGACTACATAGAGCGTATTTCCATTTGGATTATGGTTTCGAATATATCCATTATCAGTAATTTCCTCCCATGTATGTTCCGGATGATTCGGATCAAAGTCAACAATCAATCCTGTCATCGATCCAGCAATTTCGCCATCGACCTCTACACATAAGGCTCCTTCTGGAAAGAGAGTAACATGGTTTTTCAGCTGTTCCGTGTTCCACCATAATTCAGATGGGAATGGCGGTGGGAAACTTTCTTGCTGGATGCGGATTAAGCCGGGAAAGTCCTTTTCTTCATAATTTCGAATGACCGCAGGAACAGGACGATCTTGGTCAAAGACGTAAAATTCTTTTCGATACATTTTTCTCCCCCCTTTAAGAGCGCTAGTCTTACCTTATACCTTATTTCCAGTCCGGATAGAGATCGGTGCGACGATCGCGCCATGTAGTGACGGAACCGCTTTCGCGAACTTGATATAACAGGTCTAAATCGAGATCAGCGGTTACAACCATATCATGATTGATTTCTCCTTCGACTAAGATGCCGCGCGGAGGAAATGGAATATCGTTCGGTGTAATCACCGCTGCTTGCCCAAAATTCGCCCGCATAAAGTCAATCGTCGGAAGGGAACCTACTGTACCCGTCGTGACAACATAGACTTGATTTTCGATGGCTCTTGCATGGCTTGTGTAACGAACACGATGGAATCCGTGACGATCATCCGTGCAAGAAGGACAGAAAATAACATCCGCGCCTTTCGCTTTAGCCATGCGAACAATTTCTGGAAACTCAATGTCATAGCACGTCAACATGGCAATCGTTCCTTTTTCAGTCTCAAACACTTGTAGACCATCACCAGGCGACATGTTCCATTCCTTTACTTCCGTCGGAGTAATATGGAGCTTTGCCTGTTCGGCAACTCTTCCATCTGGATAGAACAAATGAGCCACATTGTATAATCGGTCACCTTTACGGATGACATGTGTTCCTCCAATAATATGCATCTTTGTTTTCTTGGCTAAATCTATAAATAAAGATCGATATTGTTCAGTAAAATCAGGAAGCTCTTGAATCGTCAAAGGCCGTCCTTGTTCATTGCCAATGGACATGAGCTGAGTAGTAAAAAATTCTGGGAATAAAACAAAATCTGCATCAAATTCTTGAGCTGTCTTAATATAATGCTCCACTTGATTAGCAAATTCTTCAAAAGAATTTATCGTATGGAGATGATATTGAACGGCTGAAACTCTGAGTTTCATCATCTTTGGCGAGGAGACCCCGACTTCTAAGCGAGAGCGAAAGTCGGGGAGGAATCGCCCTTCCTCCTTTCTTTTGTATATGATAGAATAAGAATGTGGAGAAAACCGTTGAATCAAGGCACTCCAATCCCCGTTACTCGATGTAGGGAGTTGGTTGCAGGAAACGTTGCAACCGTAAAACATCGAGCGTACATCCGTCTGTTGTGCGTGGAAGTCAAGTACTGCCTACAGACATGCCGAGCCACTCGGTAGCGATATAGGCATGACCTATGTCGTTGGGTAGTCGTCAACCTGCCCCTGATGCAACCCCAAGTCAAGGAAGGAGGACGAAGTCCGTTCGCACTTCTGGGGAGTTGCAAGCCCCCGCTTCAAGCGTTAGCTAAGTGGGGGTAGTTGACGTTATTAATATCCATGATATTGATATTATTAAGCACATCATTCGCTTTAACAAGTACACACTTTCATGTAACATAGTGTAAAAAAGTATACTAAAAGGGAATATAAAGAATTAAGCGAGGAGAGTCATCAATGTATATACGTAAAAAACGGGCAGCAGACCATTTATAAAGATTCTGCCCGTTTTTTGATGACTGTATGCCTCTATAAGATTTAGCGCTCCAATAAACACACATTCTTTCTGCAAACATAACGATATTGAAATAAAGGAAGATGAGAAGGCCGTTTTCGAGCAAAGGAGAGAGCGTTTTTTATTTGGTGGACTCATTGATTTTTACTTGGCCCTTCACGACCGTCTCCATATAATTTTTACCCCACTCATACATAGCATCGAGAATTGGCATTAGACTTTTTCCATGTTCAGTCAGTGAATATTCTACTTTTGGAGGAACTACTGGATAGACTTTGCGTTCAACAATAAGGTCTGCTTCCAGTTCTCGCAGCTGGTTAACAAGCATTCGTTGGGTGATCCCCGGCATGAGAGCCTTCAGCTCGCCAAACCGCTTCGTCCCACCTTTTCCTAGATGCCATAAAATAAGCATTTTCCATTTACCGCCAATAATGGCAAGTGTCAATTCTTTTTCACAGTTATACATTTTGCCACAAACATGTCCCATTTATTCCACCTCCATTCTCTATTATAAACCAATAGTATACTTTTTAACACTATATGATAACAATGCATGTATTTACAAAACATTTCATTTACACCTATAACATCTAGGATTTATTTCTTCTTACAGATAAAGGACTTTTCGTGAAGTCATTTCATTGAGCATATATCCGTACTGAATTATAACCATAAGTATACTTTTTTATACTATATTATATTTTTATCACTACATGATAATAAAGTGCGTACTTCTAAAATAGGATTATACGGATTATACTAGCTTTTGTAAAACAAAACGTAAGCATAGGAGGGGACAACATGAATCGTTTTACTATTCCGCGCGATATTTATTTCGGAGAGAATGCTCTCGATGTTTTGAAAACGTTGGAAGGATCAAAAGCTGTTCTCGTCATTGGTGGTAGCTCCGTCAAGAAAAATGGGAATCTTGATAAAATTCAACAACTTCTTTCAGAAGCCAATATAGAAACAACCGTAATCGAGGGGATTACGACGGAACCGACGACCCAAATAGTCAAAAAAGGCGTACGTGTTCTTAATGATTTTCAGCCTGACTGGGTAATTGGAATTGGCGGCGGCTCTGTCATGGATGCGGCGAAAGCGATGTGGTTGTTCTATGAGCATCCAGAATTAACATTCGAAGACGCTACTCGTCCATTTAGTCTGCCGCGCTTACGCACAAAAGCAAAATTCGTGGGAATTCCAACTACAAGTGGAAGTGCATCTGAAATCTCCAACTTATCTGTGATTACCGATGCGGAAACAGGTGTCAAATATCCACTGGCTGATTTCGAATTGACGCCAGATATGGCCATTATCGATCCGGTTATGGTTCAATCCATGCCGAAGCATGTGATAGCTTACAGTGGAATGGACGCGATTACACACAGCATTGAAGCATATGTAGCCAAGCCTCGTACCATTTTCACGGATTCGCTGGCGATTGAAGCAGCTGAAGTACTTAAAGAAAATCTTCTTGCTTCTTACCAAGGAGATCGAAAAGCTCGTGAGCAAGTCCATTATGCTCAGGCGATGGCCGGAATGGCATTTGCTAATGCCGTACTAGGAAACGTGCACAGTCTTTCGCATAAAAGCGGTCCAACGTTTAACATGCCACACGGATGTGCCAATGCGATTTATTTACCATATGTGATTCAATTTAACCGCACAGTAGTCGAGGACCGTTATGCTGCCATTGCCAAACGACTTGGTCTGAAGGGTGAAAACAATAAAGAATTGGTGGATTCACTCATTGCTTGGATTCGTGACTTGAATCGCGAGATGAACATTCCAAATACGCTTCAAGAATATGGGGTATCCGAGGAGATGTTCCATGCACACGTGGATGAAATGGCAGCCAATGCCGTGCAAGATCCATGCACAAGCACGAATCCGCGTGAAACATCGGTAGAAGAAATGAAAAAATTATACATCGCAGCGTTTTATGGTTTGGATGTTAACTTCTAATCGGCACTACCATCAAAATTTCTTATCAAAGATAAAAAGATCGGATTCCATTTGAATCTGATCTTTTTATCTCACTGTATTCAAAAATTTTCGGTTTAGAAAATGTTTCGAAAGGATGGGGGAATGAAAATTGGATTCTATGACCTTTGTCTTGTTTGGAGCAACAGGGGATTTAGCGAAAAGAAAAATTTTTCCTCACGGCTGTTGATCATCCAAAATTAGGCATACTCCTCCCATATATTCGGGCATACTCAAATAAGACAGCTGCCATCTCGGATTTCCATTCGAGAGGAAGTTGCCCAGAGAAAAAACGACGGACAAACGAAAGAAAGGTAAGGGACGAGGTTGTCCGTTTTTCCGTTCGATGATATAGCCATCTCAGTAACACATAAGCGATAAATGCCGCAAAAAGTTGGTTGTATACCGCATGCTCGTTGTTGCCAAATAAGGTCGGAACGTTTAGATATTGCTTGATCCATCGGAAAAACACTTCCACTGTCCAACGTTCTTGATACATCTCGGCAATCTTTTCCGCCGATGCCTCTAAGACGTTCGTGACCACACGGATTTCATGCCCGTTCGCATCCTGAAAGATCACGACGCGATGGCGCTTTTTGGAACGACATTGTTTCGTTCCTAACTGGCAAGTAAAATCCGCCACAATAGAAGAAGAGGAGGAAGAAAGGCGCTTTAGGCTCTTTTTTTGATGGATCTCGACATTGTCTTTCATCCGAATCACAAACGGTTGCTTCTGTTCGACAAACCGATCGAGGCGTTCAATTTTAAAGTACGCTCGATCTTCGACAAGAACCGTTTGTACGTCTGTGAGCCGCTCTCCCACCGGTCCATCGTGGCGCAACCCTACGGTTTCTACGATGTCGCTCGGCATTTGTTGCTCAGGGGAATACGCGACGTGCATTTTCACTCCGGATCGTTCCCCATGATAGGGTGCCCATGTCAGGCGGTTTTTCCCCACGGTGACGGTCGTGGAGTCTACTATACGCAATGCTTTTGGAAAGCGAAGCGAACGGCGGGTTTGGCGATTGCACTTAGAAACAACCAAAGCAAATAAGCGCTTCATCACCTCGTACGGAACTTCTTTCGCTTTCTTAGAAACCGTCGAGTAATGAAACGTCGGCAATCCGTACATTTTCGCCACATCGGCACCATGACGGAAACTTTTCCATTCGTGAAGTGCCGCCAGCAGAAAAAAATCAACCAACGTGCGCACCGTAAACGTCCGCGAAGTGTCATGGTAGCCAACGGCTTCGGTAATCGACTGGAGATCTTCATCAGAAACAATTTTTTGCATCAAATTTGGGAGTGTGGTATGCTTGTGCATAGAGAGCACCTCCTAGGTTTGTTTGTGTTGTTACTTACATTCTACAGGAAAGGTGCTCTTTTTTCTATGTTTTTTATGGATATTATTGGTTAATCAACACGCCTGATTTTTCCTGCATTATATCATTTATTTCTCGATCAAAAAATGCCTCATTCGTTTTCCATTATTGGTTTAGGTAGAAGAGAATGGTCGGATGATGACTTTCAAACACATGTGGCACATTCATTAAAAACATTTTCTACACGTTTCATCAATGACCGTTCCAAAAAGGAAGAATTTCTCCGTGCATTTCGTTATACTTCTTTAGATGTAACGGATATGGAAGGGTATAAAAAGCTATTGGAAATCGTTCAACAGCGTGAAAAAGAGTTGAATATTCCTGAAAACCGCATGTTTTATTTATCCGTTGCGCCAGAGTTTTTTGATGTAATTACGTCGAACATCAAGGAAAGTGGATTAGGATCGGCAAGAGGTTGGAAACGTTTGATGATCGAAAAACCGTTTGGGTACGATTGGAGATCGGCACAACATTTAAATGAAAAGTTAAGTAAAGCTTTTGAAGAAGAGGAAATTTATCGAGTGGATCATTACCTTGGAAAGCCGATGGTCCAAAATCTTGAAGCCTTAAAATTTGCCAACCCTTTGTTTCAATCATTATGGAACAATCAGTATATAGCGAATGTACAAATTACGGCTAGTGAAACGGTTGGGGTAGAAGAGAGAGCGGGGTATTATGACCAGGCAGGGGCCATTCGCGATATGTTCCAAAATCATATGCTGCAATTGTTGATGATGACAGCCATGCACCTGCCAAAACGGATCAGCGCAAAAGACATCCGTGACGAAAAAAGAAAAATCATCGAATCTCTTCGCCCATTACAAAAAGAAGAAGTAGGTTTACATGTCGTTCGCGGCCAATATGGTCCTGGAGAAATCTTTGGTAAACCAGTTGTTGGATATAAAGAAGAGCCTGGAATTGCTGCTTCTTCAACAACAGATACATTTGTTGCGGCTCGCTTGTGGATTGATGATGAGTTTTGGAGTGGGGTGCCATTTTATCTCCGTACAGGGAAAAGAATGAAGGAAAAATCTACTCGTATTGTGATTGAGTTTAAAAATCCATTAAAGGAATGGTACTTGCCAAAAAATGAGGAAACGGTTCCTAATCTTTTAGTGATTGAAATCAATCCGAATGAGGGTGTTACGTTGCAATTAAATAGTAAAAATATATTAAACAATGGAAAAATCGAGCCTATTCATATGCATTTTTCAACTAATGAGAAAAATGTACCTGAAGCCTATGAATTGTTAATTTTTGATGCTTTGCGAGGCGATTCGACTTTCTTTGCTCATTGGAAAGAAGTTGAACTCTCTTGGAAGTGGGTACAGCCTGTTTTAGAGGCATTTGAGGGAAATCTCCTTCCCCTTCATTCGTATCGTTCAGGTTCAATGGGGCCAGAGGCTTCTCATCGGTTACTGGAAGAGGACGGATTCAATTGGTGGTAGTTACGAATGATCTTGTCGAACTTCATTCTCATCATTAGAAAATATCATTTCTAAATGGAACTATAGATTAGCTGTGCATATATACGTATAAAATGTGAATAATGTCGAAAGGTTAAAACAGTTCGAGGAGGGCAATGAACATGAAAGTCGGGTTAATCGGTTTAGGGAAAATGGGATTAAACTTAGGTAAAAATCTCATTGACCATAAACATGAAGTAGTGGCGTTCGATGTAAATGCAAATGCGGTTGAAGAAATAAAAAAATACGGCGCTAAAGGTGTATCAAGCTTAGAGGAACTCGTTTTATCATTAGAAAATCCAAGAATTGTTTGGCTCATGGTTCCGCACAATGTTGTTGATTCGGTTATTCGTGAGATTACCCCATTTTTAAACAAAGGAGACATCGTGATTGATGGCGGCAATTCTCACTATAAGGAATCGATTCATCGTTATAATGAGCTAAAAGAAGCTGGGATTCGTTTTATGGATGCCGGGACTTCTGGCGGGGTGGAAGGTGCTCGGAACGGAGCATGCTACATGGTTGGAGGAGATCCTGAAGCTTGGAGCATTGTCGAGCCTCTTTTCCGGGATACGGCTGTAGAAAATGGATATTTATATGCAGGAAAAGCAGGCAGCGGCCACTTTTTAAAAATGGTTCACAATGGGATTGAATACGGGATGATGGCTGCCATTGGTGAAGGATTTGAAATATTAGAGAAAAGCGAATTCGATTATGACTATGAAAAAGTAGCAAGAGTATGGAATAACGGTTCGGTTATTCGTTCATGGCTTATGGAATTAACAGAACGCGCCTTTTCTAAAGATGCAAAATTAGAGGAAATCAAAGGAATTATGCATTCTTCCGGTGAAGGAAAATGGACAGTCGAAACGGCTTTAGATTTACAAACAGCCACTCCTGTCATCGCTATGTCCTTATTGATGCGTTATCGTTCATTAGAAACAGATACATTTACAGGTAAAGTAGTAGCAGCTTTACGCAACGAATTTGGCGGACATGCTGTAGAAAAAAATGAGAAAAAATAAATTGGTATTATGTCAAGAAAATAGACACGTAAAATCGAGAAAAATTTTAAAACCCTACTACCGTACTTCGTTTGGTGGCCTCTTGAGAAGGAGAACGGTTTGGTAAACCCTTCCCTCCTCAAGAGGAAAGATGTCCCTTATATCGTGACTTTGTGGAGAGAAGAGTTCACTGCTTTTTGCTTTGCTGATACATCTTCTCATATGCCATCGGAGATATGTACTCGTTAGCGGAATGAATTCGCTCGGCATGATAAAAACACTCAATATATTCAAAAATCCGATGTTTGGCCTCTTCCCTTGTTGCAAAGGTCTCGTGAAAAATAAGTTGGGATACACAGGCAAATGATGCTTCGATTTCGTGGTTGCCTTATATTTTTTCTCATTAGCATTGCATAAATATAGTTAGAATTTTCTGTTAATTATTTTTTGTGAATTTGTGCCAAAAAGACAAAACCTAAAGAAAGGCGGCACTGTCCATTTGGTAAATATATACAGTTAAATCAGAGCGACAACGACAAAAGGGAGATTATGGACTGGCTCGCCCATCAAATTTTCGCAACCAAACATAAGCTGGTTTCCACAGAGCTCTCTTTAACCAACGAGTAATTCGAAGTAGGGATTTCTTACTTTTCATCTCCAATTGAATGAGAACATGTAAGCAATACGTGATAAGGGCTAAGAAAATTTGATTTTGAATAGCTGTTTCACTCATTCCATAAAAGTGCTTAATTTCTACGTGTTGCTTAAGCCATTTGAAAAAGAGTTCAATAGCCCAGCGAGATCGGTAAATACCACTTATCTCTTCTGCTTTTAAATCAAATCGGTTGGTAATTAAACGAAGTAAGTTCCCTTTTGTGTCCATAACTTCTAGTAGACGATAGACATTTTCAGTACGATTTTGTGTGGTACCAATATAGACCATTTTATCGGATAGAACGTGACAATCATCAGGAAGTGAAAATGTATAGACTTCACGAATGACTGCGTTTTTCTTCAGTCTTGAAACGAAGAAATAGCCATCATCTGTCATCCGGTCAAAACGTTCATAGTCCACATAACCGCGGTCAAACACATACATGGCTTCTTTATCATCCACTAGGACTTCGAGTTGATTTCGGTCATGTTCTTTTGCTGTCGTAATCACTGCTTTTTCAGGATAGACGGTGTCTTTATCCATGAAAACGAGCCGTAAGTGTAGCTTTACACCAGCTTTTGTTTTACGGAATTTTGCCCATTTATAATTGGTCAAATTCAACGGGAGTGTACTCGAATCAATGATTTTCAGTGGCATATTCTTTCCGTTTTTATAATGGTACCGTTGAATTTTCCAAACAAGATCCAAGAACAAATTTGCAAGAATTAGTGGGTTGATCTGATTGTTTTTTCGGGATAGCTGAGAGGCACTTATCGATTCAAATCCGAGTGCTTTTTGAAGATCTTCGTCTACAAGTGCATCACTCATTTCCTCTAAGCTCTTAAATTCGAGCAGTTGGGCTACCAATAAAAATTTAATATAGGCTTCTGTTGTCAGCTTTTTTGTGTAATAGTCCTGTTTCAATTCTTTGACTTGTTCGCTAAGTTTTTGAATATTTATGGGTGAAACCCATTTACCAAATGATGAAATTAGTGTATTCTTGTCCATAACAGTTATCCTTTACGATTGGATTTGGACAGGAACCACCTGTACTTCCATTGTAAAGGATTTTTTTGTTTCGAAATCAATAAAAAATTGAACATTCTTAGTATTTTGAATCATCAGATTTAATTACTGCAATGCTAGTGATTTTTTCTTTGTTTTTGAACGAATATCACCATCTTTCATGATTCTGGCGACCGTTTTTTGAGATACCTTAACCCCTTTTTTGTGATTTTTGGACTGCCGCATGTTTCTCTTGACTCGATATGAATCTTTTTGATTTGCTTTTTCAATGCTTCCTGTCTTTTCTTTTGTTGACTTTCTGGTCGTTTAACCCGTGCATAGTATCCACTTCTTGAAACGCCTAAGACTTCACACATCTTCGCCACACGAAACTCCTTTCTATGCGTATGAATAAATGCATAAATTACTTCTGATTTTTGGCGAAGATGCTCATGGCCTTTTTTAAGATCGCGTTTTCCTCCTCCAGATCCCGAATACGTTTTTGAAGTTCACGCTTTTCACGATCTTCTGGCTTGAGGTTCCCACTCCCGACAAAGCTATGCTTAGCATCTTTTTTATAATCTGCTACCCATTTATGAAGCGTTTTTGGCGAAATATCGAGTTGTCCATCCAGCCTTGCGCGCGACAACGACACCCTCGCAAAGCACTATCACATCGAATACATTCAACCGTTCGACCTTTTTCCACATACAGCGCATGTCGGGAGTGTCGCGAAGTTAAAACTCAAATAAATTGATGCTACTTTAACACATTTTGGAGGATAGAAATGTTAATATAAAAGTAGAGGGTGTTTGTAGGAGGGATGGAAATGTCGGGAGAAACGTCACATGTAAATGTATTGAGTGAAGAAGAATCGGACGAAATGATTGAAAGAGCGAAAGAATTTTTTAGGAAAGAAATCGCTTCTAGCCATATACGTAATACAAAAAAGTTGAAGAAATTAAAGGAGTTCCATTTGAACCCGTTTTTAGACAAGTATAAAGCGAGATTTTTAACAGGGAATGACGATCCTGTTAGCATGGCAAAGGCGTTGGTGTATCCAAGGGTATTGGGGACATCTATTAACACAACGTTTGGGAATAAACTCCAAAAATTTTGTAGTGAAGTACTGGGGAGCTTTGCTTCTACTACAGCAGGGATAGACATTGAATTTATTGATAAATTAGATGGAAGAAGAAAATATTGTCAAGTAAAAGCAGGACCCAACACCATTAATAAAGACGATGTAGAAACGATAAAGAATCATTTTGCAGGTGTTAAAAGGCTTGCGAGGACGAATAATCTTCATATTGGCTTCACTGATTTAGTCGTTGGTGTTCTTTATGGTACACCTGATCAGTTAAGCGGTCATTATCGAAAAATTAATCAAGAATATCCTGTCATTGTTGGACAAGAGTTTTGGTACAGAATTACGGGGATTGAAAACTTTTATCAAAGATTAACAGATGCGATAGGGGAAGTTGCAACAGAATTTGACTCTTCAAAGCTAATCGAAGAGATTATTGAACAGCTCGCAAAAGAGATCGAGGAAACGTTGAACGCCGATAGCTAGAAATATAAAGCAAAGGGGAATGCCTAGGCATTCCCCTTTTTGTTAATTTCGTTCAAAACTTTTACGATAGATAAACCTACAGCTTTAGCCATATGAACGGGAACAGCGTTACCAATCTGTTTATAAGCATTGTTCATCGAGCAATCAAATACCCAATCGTCAGGGAAACTTTGTATTCTTGCATATTCTCTGACAGTAAAAGGTCTTGTTTCTTCTGGATGGCATCTTTCCGTTTGTTTTTGGGCAGGAGAACATGTTAATGTTAGGCATGGTTCGTCCCATGACAATCTTCGCGCCATCCCGGTTCTTCCGCCACCTGAGTAGTAACTTTTTCCCATGTACTGTTTGGCGATTTCTTCTGGGAGATCTCTCCAGTAACCGCCAGGGGGAACAAGTTCAAGAACTTTTCTCTTTTCTTCAGGGTATTTAGCGCCCTCGGATGGAGGAACATCTTGCAAGACATCCCTTAATGTCAGCGTATATCCATACGGTTTAGGAAAACGATAAGAAACGTTATATTTTTCAACTAAATCTTTTCTTATCCCTATAATGAATATTCGTTCTCTTTTTTGTGCTACATCATAGTCTAAAGCATTCAATACTTTCCATTGAACGTTGTAGCCTATTTCTTCAAAAACGGAGAGCATGGTTGCTAGTGTTTTTCCGTTGTCGTGGTTGACAAGTCCCTTTACATTTTCGGCTAAAAACATTTTTGGTTGCAGTTCTTGCAGAATTTTTGCGTAATAGTAAAATAGCGTTCCTCTTGCATCATTTAGCCCTAGTTTTTTCCCTGCATAGCTAAAAGCCTGGCAAGGATACCCTCCAGATAATAGATCGATATCGTTTGGACAGTTATTGATAAAGTTTTTTATTCCATGCTCAGCCACTTCAATAATATCTTTTTCGATTACGTTCCAATGAGGTCGATTTTTTCTTAATGTTTTGCAGGCATATTTATCAATTTCTACCAACCCTAAGGAGTGAAAGCCCGCCATTTCAAGCCCAAGCGCTAACCCTCCGGCACCTGCAAATAATTCAACAGCTGTATATTGTTTAGCTGCAACGATATCTCTCACTTCTACACTATGGGAGCCTTCGTAGTGAAAAACATTTATGGTACTTTCTATTTCAACATCAGCTTTTGTATCTATATCTCCTAAATCGAGCTCAAGTTGTTCGGAATAAATAATGTCTTCAATGTTTACCCCAAGTGTATGACAAAGCTTTAAGGCATTTGACTTGATAGGATTGAAATTAGGGGAAAGGAGCATAGATAATTGATTTTTACTAATTCCCATCTTTTCCGCAAGTTCTTTTTGTGTAGAAATTCCTGATTTCGTCATATACTTCCTAACTTTTTCTTTACTAATGCTATACAAATTTATACCCCCATAAAAGTTAAAATATTTTTTTAACTGTTATGTGGTTATTATATATAATTTAGAAGGTGACCGTCAATGCTTTCGTATTCTAAGAGGAGAATCGAATCGTCTTCGAGAAGAAATAATGTGTCAGAACGCTTTTCATCAGGCTCGCACCGCTGGGAATTCGTTCGGCAGAAGCGCTTTAATTTTCGGAAGATCATGGAGGTCGTACACATCAAGCGCTTGATTACGATACAATTCGCTTAGCGATTTAAACAAAATATCTTTAGCGCGATACGATATTCTTTGCGCCATTTTGTTACCCTCCGCTTTTTACTATTATTTACCTGTTACCTTCTTTTATTGTCATCATTTGTTAGCATTTTGTCATAACAATCCGTCACCGCAGCGTTGTTAAGAAAAATGGGGTATACTGAAAAAATAGAACACAATTTTTGTGTATGAAGTTAGAAGCAGTAAGAAAAGAACAAGTGTTGGACTGTAATGCGGGAGGGAAATATATTGAAAACCAACTGGAACTTTGACAATAGTTATGCCCGCTTGCCTGAGCGGTTTTTTATGAAAATATATCCGACGCCTGTTCGTAATCCGAAGATGGCTGTGCTCAATCGTTCGCTGGCAGGGGAACTTGGGCTATGTACGGAGGCGCTAGCGAGCGAGGATGGGGTGGCGGTGTTTGCCGGAAATCGAATTCCTGAAGGTGCGGAGCCTTTGGCGCAGGCGTATGCAGGACATCAGTTCAGATATTTTAATATGCTTGGAGACGGGCGAGCGATTTTACTTGGGGAACATGTGACGCCAGACGGAGAACGGTTCGATATTCAGCTGAAAGGGTCGGGACGGACGCCGTATTCGCGCGGGGGAGATGGACGTGCAGCGCTCGGGCCGATGCTTCGTGAGTATATCATTAGTGAGGCGATGCATGCGCTTCGTATTCCAACGACGCGCAGTTTAGCCGTTGTGACAACAGGGGAAGTTGTTATTCGCGAAACAGAGCTGCCAGGGGCGATTTTGACGCGCGTGGCAGCGAGTCATTTGCGTGTCGGGACGTTTCAATATGCGGCTCGTTTTTTATCGAAAGACGAGTTGCAGGCGTTGGCAGATTATGCGATGAAGCGCCATGATTTGAACGGTGAACAGGCGTCTAACCGCTATCTTTTTTTATTGGAAGAAGTGATGAAAAAGCAGGCGGCGCTTGTAGCGAAATGGCAATTAGTCGGGTTTATTCATGGGGTGATGAACACCGATAATATGACGATTAGCGGTGAGACGATTGATTACGGACCGTGCGCGTTTATGGATGTGTACGATCCAAAGACGGTGTTTAGCTCCATTGATACGCAAGGGCGGTATGCGTACGGTAATCAGCCGTATATCGCTGGATGGAATATTGCACGTTTGGCTGAAAGTCTTTTGCCGCTTTTGCATGATAATGAGGAAAAAGCGATTGAGCTTGCGCAAGAAACGATAGGTCGATTTCCGGCGTTGTATGAAACGTATTGGCTAGAAGGGATGCGGACAAAACTTGGGCTTTTTACGAAAGAGGAGGAAGACAAAAAGCTTATTGGGGAGTTGCTTCATCTTATGTATACTTATCGTGCTGACTATACGAATACGTTTCGCTCATTAACGTTAGGCGAGTGGAATTTTTGCGAACAACAGTTTCGTGATTGGTATGCACGTTGGCAGGAAAGAATCGCCCGTCAAGGCGTAACAAAAGATGAAGTGTATGAACGAATGCGGCAAAACAACCCGGCGATCATTCCGCGCAACTATCGGGTCGAAGAAGCGCTGACGGCGGCGGTTGAACACGGGGATTATACGGTCATGGAGCAGTTGCTTCATGCGTTGCAACATCCGTATGCATACACGAAAGAACAAGAACAATATGCTATACCTCCTGAGCCGTCTGATCGGCCGTATCGGACGTTTTGTGGGACGTAAATAAGGAAGAGCTTCATGATTATCAAGTATTTTCCGTTGAAGTAAAATAAGAAGGCGCCCACAGACGCCTTCTTTTTAATCTACTTTTAAAACGACGCGGCCGTTAATTTTCCCTTTTAACATGCGATCAAATACGTCGTTAATGTTTTCAAGCGGCTGTACTTCGACAATTGTTTTTACTTTTCCTTCTGCTGCAAATTGAAGTGCTTCTTGTAAGTCTTTGCGCGTACCAACGATAGAACCAATAATTTTTACTCCATTTAATACCGTATCGAAAATTGGAATAGGTATTTCTTCTGGCGGTAATCCGACGAGTACGCAAGCACCACCGCGACGAATGGCTTTGTAGGCTGATTCGAACGCGGCTTTTGAAACAGCTGTGACGACAGTCGCATGCACACCGCCCACTTTTTCTTTTATCCATTGTGCTGCATCATCATGTTTCGGATTGACGACAAGATCTGCACCAAGTTGTTTAGCAAGCTCAAGTTTTTCATCACCTAAATCGACAGCAACGACGTTTAACCCCATCGCCTTTGCGTATTGGACTGCGACATGTCCAAGCCCGCCAACACCGTAAATGGCTACCCATTCCCCAGGTTTTGCCCCTGTGACTTTTAATGCTTTATATGTCGTGACTCCAGCACAAAAGATTGGAGCAGCTTCTTCAAAAGATAAGTTATCAGGAATTTTTACAACATAATCGGCTGCAGCACGGCAATATTCAGCATAGCCACCATCGACGGAATAGCCAGCGTTTTGTTGATGTTCGCATAATGTTTCTTGTCCGCTTAAGCAATAGTCACAGTGACCGCACGCTGAGTAAAGCCAAGGAATACCTACGCGATCTCCAACTTTTAAATGTGTCACCCCAGGACCTACTTCTTCAATTACACCGACGCCTTCATGGCCAGGAATGAGAGGCAGTTTAGGCTTTACAGGCCAGTCGCCATGCGCGGCATGCAAGTCTGTATGGCATACCCCACACGCTTTAATGCGCACTAATACTTCCCCGTATGAGATCTTAGGTATTTCCACTTCTTTCACTTGTAACGGCTCTTTAAATTGTTCCACAACTGCAGCTTTCATGATTATAATCCTCCTTTTAGGAAAAAAGAGATTTTTTGGTCTGTACATATGTAATATATCATGCATTTAACTTGTGAAAAATATCACAAATAAAATGTTCAAAAAAATGAAAAATATTTTTGGATAAAAAGTTAAAAATTTTGTTTGGGAGTTGACATCATATAAAGTTTCCATTTTAGTCATATAGTGAAGAAATCATGTCCGCAGCTACATCGTTAGCTGAAATGGCCGAGAAATTAAGAAGTGAAGTGGCGAAATTTAGAGTGTAGTACGAGTTACGAGGTTAGGAAAGAAGGTGTCCCGACATTCGGACACCTTCTTCGTCTCTTAAGATTTTCTCTTTTTACTTTGGCGAATGCCGGCTGCTTCAGCGCGTGCTTGCGCCTCTAAATCTTCATGATCAGCAAATTCGGCAGAAAACTCGACATCATAACCGTCTGATTTCATTGTTTTCGGCACTTGTGGCATCGTTGACTTGTTTTTGTCTCTAGCTTTTTGACCGCGTGAACGACCCATCGCTTTCGCCTCCTTTTCGTTTATTTCGCTACTAGCATGTGACGAATAGCGAAAAAAATGAATGGAGAATGTTGTTAATGGCGTGCGTGCTTGGCGGTGAATCCTCCAGCTTGATCGGCACGCTTAAAATCGCGGGCATATGTCATTTCTTGCGCACTAGAGAGCGTGCTTTTTGTTTTCCCACGTTTCTTTTTGTCAGTCATATGTATCCCTCGTTTTTGTAAAATGTAACATTAACATTATGAACAGAAAAATAAAAAATTATCCAAATAAAAAAACCTGTTCGCACAGAACAGGTTACGCTTCTTTTAATTGTTGTTCATCATCAGCTTTTTGTTGGCGCATCACATATAACGTATAGTTGTCCTTTGAAATTTCATATAAGTTGTATATGTCTTCACCTTGATTAATTTCTTCCCATAATCGCTTTCTCGTTTCATTAGCAAGGGTGACGTAAGGGAGTTTTTCAGCAGCTTTTGTGGAGCGGACGTTGACTTTGCGAATGCGCATGAAGATCGTGTTGATGGAACGCTCATAAAACAGTTCGTTAAAGAAGGCGTCTTTGGCAAGTTGGTTGTATCCTTTTCCATGATACGGTTTTCCGAGCCATGTGCCTAAAAAGCCTGCGCCATCTTCAATATCGAATAAGTTAATCGTTCCAATCGGATTGCCCCACTCATCTAAAATGGTACGCGAAATGAGTTCGCCGCGTTCTTCGGCTTCCATCGTTTGCTTTGTAATAAATAAAAACTCTTCGTATGAATATGCTTTATGGCGCACGAAAGGGAAGACATCCGGGTGCACCATAAGCTCGTATAACGCTTGACAATCTTGCAGTTCACGTTTTTTAAGCATCGTATCTCCCTCCATTCACGAGGGCAGTCGACCATAGGGAACGAGCCACCCCCGAAATTTTTTAATTTATGCAAATCAAAAAATTTCGGGGTGGGAATCGAACCCACTAGAACCAGCGCACTGCTGGTGGCGCACCATTTGCCTTCCCTTACTATCGCATACATATATAGTTTTTTGTACATAACCTTTTATATCATACTTGAAATGATGTAAAAAATAAATAGTTTTTTTATTAATTTTTTTTGTATATTATTTCTCCATTTATCATGGTGAACATAGGAGTTGCGAGGTAGTGGAACGGATGATAATTCCAAACGACAATATCGGCATCTTTTCCAATCTCTAAGCTGCCGACACGGTCATCAACTCCTAAGTTGCGTGCTGGTAAAATCGTAATGCCTTCGAGCGCTTTTTGTTCATCAAGCCCTTCACGTACAGCAATCGCAGCGCAAATGTGTAAATATTGAATCGGTGTGTAAGGATGGTCTGTCGTGATCGAAACATGAACGCCGGCATCAGATAAAATTTTATACGTTTTCCAACTTTTGTTTTTCAATTCTACTTTCGATCGACGTGTTAGTGTTGGTCCGACCGAAACTTGTAAATCTCGCCCTTGCAGTTCTTCGGCAATGAGATGTCCTTCGGTACAATGTTCGATGCGTAAGTCAAGTCCGAATTCATCAGCAAAACGAATGGCGGATAAAATATCATCAGCACGATGGGCGTGGACACGAATCGGGATGTCGCGATTTAACGCCTGAATGATAGGGATCGTACGAAAATCGTGCGGCCAATCGCTATATTTGGCGTTATAAAACGTCTCGCGAAGCATCCCCATAATGCCCATACGTGTAAGTGATTCTTTATTTCCTTGACTGTGCATTCGTTTTGGGTTTTCTCCAAGGGCGAGTTTTAGACCTGCGGTTTCTTTCACAATCATTTTTGAGACGTTTTTTCCGTACGTTTTAATGACTGCCGTCGTTCCACCGATGACATTCGCACTTCCGGGCATAATGTGAACCGTTGTAATGCCGTGTTCGATCGCATCGCGAAAACCAGGATCGAGCGGATATACGCTATCAATGGCACGCACATGCGGCGTCATCGTTTCAATTGTTTCGTTTGCATCGTTGCCTGCCCATCCTGTTCCTTCGTCGTATAGACCAAGGTGTGTATGAACGTCGATAAACCCAGGAAAGACGTATTTTCCTGAGACATCAATAACTTCTGTTTTCTCATTTACGAGAAGGTTATAGCCGATTTCTGCAATTTTTCCATTTTCGATACGCACATCTGCCCCTTTCATCGGAGGAGACGTAATCGGATATACTGTACCATATTTGAGCAATATGTTTTTCATGCTAGACTCCTTTATTTCCTTTTTCGAATAGTGTATTCGTTACGATTGTAGTATGTTCGCTAGCGCTCGATCAATAGTTGGAAAAGAAAAATGATACCCTGCTTGAAGTAATTTTTCTGGGATGACACGCTGTCCTTCTAACACAAGCATGCTCATTTCCCCTAGCAATACTTTAAGCACAAAGGACGGAACAGGGAGCCAATGTGGGCGATGTAGTACTTCTGCAATCGTTTTTCCGAACTGTTCCATCGTCACAGGATGTGGGGCAGTAACGTTGATTGAACCCGATATGTTTTCATGTCGAATGGCAAAGTCAATGGCGCCAATGACGTCATTTATATGCACCCACGAAATCCATTGTTTCCCGCTTCCGATCGTTCCACCAATAAACCATTTGTAAGGAAGAACGATACGTGGAAGTGCTCCACCATTTTTACCTAAAATAATGCCAAACCGCATAAATACCGTGCGCACGCCAAGTGATTCAATGCGTCGCCCAGCTTCTTCCCATCGTTTCACGGTTTGAGCTAAAAAGTCTATCCCGATTGTTTCGCGACGTTCGGTAAATGTGTCATTAAGCGATGTGCCGTAAATACCGATGGCACTCGCTTGAATAACCACTTGCGGTTTTTTATTCATTTTTGTAATGAATTCATATATGGCATGTGTCGCTTGTAATCGACTTTCCATAATTGCGCGCTTTCTCGTTTCGTTCCATCGTCCACTATTAATTGATTCACCAGCTAAGTTTATGATTATATCAATGGAAGGGAGTTGTTCATGAGGATTTGCGTCATCTGTTAACCATTGTACATAATGAATATACGGATCGTTCTCCCGTTTTTGTGCATTTCGCGTTAATATATACATATGATGTCCGTTTTGTGTAAAATATGCTGTTAACGCCTTACCTACAAATCCTGTTCCTCCAGCAATCAAAATATTCATTATTTTTCCCTCCTTTCCTTTATTATGCGTTGTTTCAAGAAAAAAAGAAAGAAAAGGTGTGTTTTCAAGATGTGGATTGAAAAAATTGAAGTGGATCGAAAAAATGCTGAACGTTTTTACGTTCATTTTGTGAAAGAAGATGGAGAGAAACAAATCATGTCTGTTGATCAAGACGTATTGATTGAGTATCGCCTAAAAAAAGGAATGACCGTAACAGAAGAGCAATGGATGGAAATGATGAAAAAAGATGATGAAAAACAAGCGTATAAGATGGCGCTTCGTTTTTTAGCTTACCGTATGCGCTCGAAACAAGAAGTTGTTGACTATTTGAAAAAAAAGGACATAGATGTTCGGACGATTGAACAAGTGATTGCAAAGCTACAACAGGAACGATATATAGACGATGAGCAATTTGCACATGCGTACGTGCAAACGCAAGTAAATACGACAATGAAAGGACCTTATGTGATTTATAAAGAGCTAATGGATAAAGGGATAAGTGAAGATGTGATCGCACAAGCGATGGAACGCTATACAGAGGATATGCAACGAGACAAAGCGATCAAGTGGGTGGAAAAAATAAATAAGCAATCGAAAAAACGGTCGCATCAAGAACAAAAAGCATACATTGCACAACTGTTGCATATGAAAGGTTTTCCTTCACATATTGTTGAAATGGCAAAACAGCATATGATTGCAGATGATGGAGCGGAATGGGAAGCGCTCGTATATTACGGGGAAAAAGCACATCGCCGCTATGAAAAATACGACCGTTATACGTACGAGCAAAAAATGAAACAAGCATTGTACCGAAAAGGCTTTTCGCTTTCATCCATTGAAAAATTTTTAGAAAAGAAAAGGGAGGAATAAATCCTCCTATTCTACAATGATTTCTGCTTGTCGCTTATATTCGTTTATGATCGTTTCGGCTACTTGTTTTGGTGAGCGAAGGCGGGAGCGATCTTGAATATGGTCGGAATCGTCCCAAAACGGTGTATTTATATTTATAACAATAAGGAAGACGTATACATAAGCAGTTGTCAAGATTAAACGTTGTTGCGACAGTTTCCGTTGTCGGCCTAGTTCGTAAAAAAGGAACGATTATACCGATGCTTTATTGTGTATCGACGGATGGAATATTTATCCTTATATCCATCTATGTATTTTAGCTTCGCTTTATGATACGATGAGGGTGAGTTAGTCATAAAGTTGGGGTGGGGAGAATGGAACAAAAACGATATAGTGAAATGAGTGAATGGGAATTAAAACAAGAGATCGCCATGTTAACGGAAAAAGCACGAAAAGCAGAACAGATGGGCATGGTAAATGAATATGCGGTGTATGAGCGGAAAATTGCGATGGCGAAAGCATATTTATTAAACCCGAATGATTTTCAACCGGGAGAATTTTACGAAATTGAAGGAGATCCGCAGTCGTTATTTAAACTTCAATATATGAATGGTGTGTTCGCATGGGGCTATCGTTTGAACGATCCGAATACAGAAGTGGCGCTGCCTATTTCATTGTTAAAGAAAAGAGGTTGACACGAGCGTCAACCTCTTTCCCATTAAATTTTCCGTTTGCTTACTTCAGAATGTAGAATCATTAAACTTTGCGATTGTTGTGTTTCACCGTTTACTTGCGCATGAGCGTGTTTCGGGTTCGCCCATGGCTGTGGGAAAGGATCGGAATAACGGTTATCATAAAATTTTTTACGCCAATGTTTACCCATTTTATTCCTCCTCGATGTCGCCACGTTGACTTGATGCGTGCATTCGTTCTTGAGGGTGCGTATTAATCGTGCCGTTTGCACGTTTTGATGCGTATTCCGCTTTTGCGCGTGGCTCACCTTCTAATTTTTCGTTGTTTTGATTCGGAAAGCCTCGTTCTTTATTGCCCACTGTTAGTCCCCCCAGACGTGATGTCGTGCTCTTGAAGCACACGTATAGTATTCATCAATAGACGGTGATTTATGAACACCGCCCGTTTACTTTAGCCTGGAATAAGTTCTAGTTTTTTACGCAATTTCTTCTCGTTAAAAATCCATCCTGTATAGGAGCTAACAATATTTAAGTCGCGATCAAGCTGCACGACCGCAACAAATGGATAATAATCTTTGCTTCGGTAACGCAAATCAATAAAACGCACTTCATAATGGTCGTCATACTCATGAACTTCCCAACGATATACTGGTGAGAACGACAAAAATGCCACTAAATTTTCATCTTGTTTTGCTTTTTCAATGACAGGAATGTTTGGAATAGGGCATTTTTCGAATATGTCGAGTACGTTAATCGCCCCTCTTTGCGAGCGAGCAACGTAAAAGTGGGTTGATGTTGTCACAGCTAAATGCCATTCATTCCATTTTATTGTCGGTACGGTAATGATTTGTTCGACATCCGAAAACATTTGTTTGATCTTGCGCTTTATTGCTTGTTGTTGACGAAAGCGGATGATATAGTAACCAATGAGCACAACGTACACAGCGAGAAACGTATACCCAGCATGGTGCCCGTTCAGCCATAGGATGACACCAGCTAAGTGAATGATAAAAATGAACGGGTCGAATGTATTGATGATACCGAGGGCGACCCATTTTTTTGAAAAAGGACGTAATGCTTGCGTGCCATACGAATTAAAAATATCGACAAACACATGAAAACTGACAGCGATAAACGTCCAAAGCGCGATGTGAAAAAACGATGCACCATACACGTAAAAAAGGGCAACGCTAATGAGCAGCGTCCAAACAAATAACGCGGGGATGGAATGGGTGATGCCGCGATGGTTGCGAATATATTTGGCGTTATTTTTTAACTGTAGATGAGCAAATTCGCTAACATAAATTTACAACCAAACAAAAAAGGAGACATGAACCCGATTCCTTGGTTAAAATAGATGTGCCACAACTATCCACAAGGAGGTTCATGTCTCATGAATAGATTAGCACATCATCAAGGAATCCACAAGTTTTTCATAACGTTAGGGTTGGCGCTTTATTTCTCGAAACCTGTGATGAAGCATCTCGTTCATATCGTGGATGCGATGATTACAAAGGGCTTTTCGGGAACGCTGACCGATCTACATCATGGGAGTTTTCATCCGAACCATCGCACGACACTGAGCCATTTTTTCACGAAAAGCCCATGGGAGGAAGAGACGCTGCTTCGCAAACTCCAACAGTGGGTGCTTCATCGTGTCGAACGCAGCTCGAAACGAGAGAATCAACCCATTTTTGTTTCGATCGATGATACGATTTGCCAAAAAACGAAGCCCTCGTCACGGGCAACACACGCCATTCAAGGGTGTGATTGGCACTATTGTCACGCAGAGAAAAAATCGATTTGGGGACATTCTCTCGTTTGGCTCATGGTTCATACGATGACTCAAGCGTTTCCTTTTGCCTTTCGCCTCTACGACAAGACGGCGGGGAAAAGCAAAGGGGAACTCGCGATCGAGATGCTTTCTTCGTTGGATGTGAGTCGCCCCGTTTATGTGCTCATGGACTCTTGGTATCCATCGAAAACCCTCGTGGGAGCCTGCTTGAAAAAAGGGTTCCACGTCATCGCGATGCTGAAGACGAATCGGATTCTCTATCCAAAAGGGACGGCCATTCAAGCAAAGGAATTTGCCAAATCTATGGAGCCACGGGATACCCGCCTCGTCACGGTGGGAAAAGAGCGTTATCGGGTGTATCGCTACGAAGGTGCTCTGAACGGTCTCAAGGATGCCGTGGTGCTGCTCGCATGGAAAGCCGATCAGCCGATGACGCCGAAACATCTTCATTGCGTCTTGAGCACCGATCGCGAGCTAAGCGATGAAGAGATCTTGCGCTACTATGCTGCACGTTGGTCGATCGAATGTTTTTTCCGTCAAGCGAAAGACCAGCTGAAACTCGATGGATACCGCGTTCGCGGGCGTCGGGCGGTGAAACGGTATTGGATCTTGGTGCAACTTGCGTATGTGTACAGCATGTTCGAGTCGAACAGTGATGTTTCGGATGGGCTCGATCTCCTGCGCAAGAGAAAAGGACATAGCCTCGTGGAGTTCATTTACCGTGCAGCGAAACAAAATATTCCCATTGATACCGTGAAAAAACAGCTCCACGTGGCATAAGGGGTACCCTGTTTGTCTCTTTTTAAATGGTAATTATTGTAACGAAAATTGCTCAACTACAGTTTTTAATTTTAAAACAGTGTCGATATCAGGTGCTTGCGAGCCGATGATCGTGCCGATGAGCACCGCGTGAGCTAGCGTCGGATCGTTCGCAATCGTTGGATCGAGCGTCGCTAATCCACCTAATGCAAATCCCATTAAAACGTGTGTACCAGTATCCAAATAAAAGGCCTCCTTTTTCCGATTGGACTTACTTTTAGTTTACCACCATGGAGGAATGAACGTGAAAGAAAATGTACAACAAATATTGGACCATTTTCATATTGAGCAATTTCAGCACGATTTAATTCATTGGTTCGTCAAAGAACAACGCGATTTGCCTTGGCGAAAAGAAAAAGATCCGTACAAAATATGGGTATCGGAAGTGATGTTGCAACAAACGCGCGTCGATACCGTCATCCCTTACTTTTATAAGTTTATTGAAAAGTTCCCGACTTTAGACGCGTTAGCTGACGCAGAGGAAAAAGAAGTGTTGAAAGCATGGGAAGGGCTTGGGTATTATTCGCGCATTCGCAATTTACATGCAGCGGTAAAAGAAGTGAAAGAAAAATACAATGGATGTGTGCCGGCATCGAAGGAACAATTTTCGTCGTTGAAAGGAGTTGGACCATATACAACGGGTGCGGTATTAAGCATCGCTTACGACATTCCCGAGCCCGCGGTAGATGGAAATGTCATGCGGGTGTTATCGCGCATTTTTTATATAACAGATGACATTGCAAAAGGGAGCACGCGAAAAAAGTTTGAACAACTTGTTTCTTGTATCATTGCGCACGATAATCCGTCTGATTTTAACCAAGCGTTAATGGAGCTTGGCGCGCTCATATGTACACCGAAAAATCCGAGTTGTTTATTATGCCCTGTTCAACGACATTGTCGTGCGTTTGCAGAAGGGATGGAGAAGCAGCTGCCAGTAAAAACGAAAGCGAAAGCACCGAAGCATGTTGCCTTCCGTGCCATTGTGCTCGTCAATGAGGACGGAAACATATTGATTGAAAAACGACCAAGTAGCGGATTATTAGCGAATTTATGGCAGTTTCCAAATGACGAGCATGCCCCGACAGCAGACGACCAAACGTTTATAAAGGAAATAAGCGAAAGATATGGTGTTGTGACTCGTTCAGTACAACAAATTGGTACGTTTCAACATGTGTTCTCCCACGTTGTATGGCACATTGAAGCGTATAAAGGAGAAGCGATTGGGCTTACAGTAGATATTCCAACGCGCAAGTGGGTAACGATCGAGGAGCTTGCATCTTACGCATTTCCAGTTGTGTACCAAAAAATATGGCAAGCGTATGAGTAAAGGCATGCGCCTTTACTCATAAAATACGCATGTTCCATTTGTATATGTTGCCTCATTCCGATGTAAACCGCCCCTCGCTTCAATTTCTTCGATCATTTCACGATGTAACGTTTGTCCCTCTGCATTCAAATATGGAGTGACTTGTTGAAGGGCGCGATGAAAAAACGCTAACTCGCTATCTTTCCACTTTTGTTTCGGAATCATTTGAAGGGCTGTCAAGTCGCGTCCAACATACATTTTTTTCACCTCTTTCATGTAGTTTGGAAAATGAAATAAAAATTATTCATACGGATATTTTTTAAATAGATGGCGCAAAGTAATAAGCGTGGAGGTGAGTATCATGAAACCAAACAAAACAGCAGCAGGAACAAACATTCAACATGTAAAACAACAAAACGCTGGCCAGTATGGGACAGAGTTTGCGACTGAAACTGATGTTCAACACGTGAAGCAACAAAATGCAAAATCAGAAGCAAAGAAAAGCTAATAACGCGCAAAGGGCATCGGTTTTCGTCCGATGCCCTTTTTCTTCCTCGCTGATTAACGTTATAATAGAGGAAAAAGCGTCGAATGAAAGTAGGGAATGTGTATGGAGTATCCACAGACAGGGGCGATCATTCAAATTCATAGTTATAAACATGACGGTCATATCCACCGAGCGTGGAAGGAAACAGTTGTGTTAAAAGGAAGCGAAGAAGAAATCATTGGCGGCAACGATCGCACACTTGTGACAGAAGCAGATGGGAGAACGTGGGTGACACGCGAGCCGGCCATTTGTTTTTTTTATGAGAAGCATTGGTTTAACATTATTGCGATGATTCGTGCAGAAGGTGTGTATTACTATTGCAATATCAGCTCGCCTTACGTTTGGGATGGGGAAGCGCTCAAATATATTGATTATGATTTAGATATTAAAGTATTTCCGAACGGACAGTATGAAATATTAGATCGCGATGAATATGAACGACATCGCGACGAAATGAACTATCCTGAAATTATTGATAAGATTTTAAAAAATAACATTCAAAAATTAATTCAATGGATTAAAGAAAAAAAGGGACCGTTTGCCCCTGAAGTGGTCGAACATTGGTATAAAAAGTTTATTATGTATGGAAAGTGAAAAAGATGTCCCGAGGCATAAACGGGACATCTTTTTATTCTTGTTCAGGAGTAGGCACGACATGTTCTTCTTTATGATAATGATGGAAACTTTCGATCAGTGTGTCTAAATGTTCAAGTTGGTGACTATATTCAATAATCGCTCCGATCAGAGGAAATAGTTGATAATTTTCTTGTTCGACGCTTTGTTCAACATAATGGTTTAAAAACGAGCGAATTAATCCTTTTTTTCCAGAACACGCTTCCGTTGCAAATTGTGATTGTGGATCAGATTTTGCTTTCCCGATAAACTTCAGCAATATTTGGTCGTGGTAATTTAATAAACAATCGAGTTCGTTTTTTATTGCATCTTGAAGTTCAGCAGGTGTATGCGACAGCTCGTTTTCTAAACGATGCAGTAGCTTTAACGTCTCTAAGGCGCGGTTTGTTGCAACAATCATTTGTCGATACAGGACAAGTTTGCGCGACTTACTATATTTATGTTTACGGAAATACGTTCGTTCTTCTTTGTAGAGTAAATAAAGTTGGTCAAGTTTCATCATGTTCTCTTTAAACTTTTCAATATCTTCCTTCAACAGATGGTGCTCAGATGCATGGCGAATATTCATGCGAATCCATTTTAAAATTTGTTCTGTATATTCGACAATTTTCGTATATAGTTTTTTCTCGTATTTCGGTGGAAGGAAAACTAAATTCACGACAAACGCGGACAACACACCTAACATAATCGTAGAAAAGCGAATAAGCGCAAATTCAATAAAGTGTTCCCCCGTATATTCCATAATTGCGATGACCGTTACAAGCGCGACAGAAATGGAAGATTCTAAACGAAGACGAAGAAATAACGCAATAACTAAAATGGCAGTTAATCCGATAATAAACGGATCGTGTCCGAAAATAAGTGTAAAAACAATCGCAAAAACCGCACCGATGACATTTGCTTGCACTTGTTCAATTAAGGACAAGTATGAACGGTAAATGGTCGGTTGCATCGCAAATACAGCAGAAATGCCAGCAAATACAGGGGAAGGTAACTGCAACAATTTTGCTAAAACTAATGCAAATGTAATCGCAATCCCGGTTTTAAAGACGCGGGCTCCAAGTCTCATCGTCGCTCAAATTCCTTTCTTTTTTATCATCTTGTTAGAACAACAAAAAAATATACATGTTTTTTATCAGTATATCAAGAAAAAAGGAAAAAAATTAAAAGAACTGCCTCATTTTTTTGAAGCAGTTCTTTTTATGTTTATTCTGTTGACACCGATGGATCTGCTTGTTCTTTTTTCGGGATGACTTGGAAAAAGTGTTGTTCCGGTTGTTGCAACAACGGTTGAAGCGTTGCTGCTTCGTCGTGCTGTTCGTGTTCGATAAGCAAATCAACATATGTGCGAAGCAGTTCTGTCACGTCCGCTTTTCCTTTCTCGTTAAGCGGTTGAATCGTAACGTTCGCTCCTTTGGCGATGCGACGTTCAAGAGCTGTTTTCGTTAATCCCATTTCTGGCTGATGACGCAAATAAACGACACCGCCTGTCATTCCTGCACAAATCCATGGCCCTGGATCGCCGAGAACGAGCCCGCGTCCGTTTGTCATATATTCAAAGGCAAATCCTTTAATGTTGGCATTGACACCGATATTGCCATGTTCTACTTCAGGAATTGGTTTTGTCACTTGACCACCGATAATCATATCCGCCCCTGATAGGCGAATGCCTGCGCGTGCATCAGCATTTCCTTGCACGACTAATAGTCCTTTTTGGGCACCGTAGCCAAATCCTTTTCCGACTGATCCGTTGTAAAACTTTCCGTCTTTTCCTTTTGCTTTGAAGATGAAGATGCCGCCACCAAACGATGTTTTTCCGACGCCATCTTGTGCTCCGCCATCGACGTGAATATGAATGCCCGTGACGTTATACGCACCGAGTCCATTGCCAGGTACAGAGCCGTCTTTATATCGTAAAGAAATATTTGGCAATTTTTTGTACGATCCGTCTAATCGACCACGTACCCGATGGCATGCAACACGGCTACCGAGCACACGCTGTTCAGCTGTGACAGTTGAAAATTCACGTGAGCGGTGCAAGTCTTCAACTTGGTAATCTAAATATTCCGCACCAACTGCAACGGCAAGCTTTCCTTCTTCCGATGTTGCTGCTACTTCTTTTTGATACCATTGACCGATCTCCAATGGTTTTAATAACGTCGCTAAATTTATCCGATCGCGTCCGCGTGTTTGTTCAAGTAAGTCAGAGCGACCGACAAGTTGTTGTAAGTTTGTATAACCGAGCGATGCGGTGAGCGCTTTAAGTTCTTCACCGAACGCGGTAAAGAAACGAACTAAGTTTTGTACGGCTTGCTCGAATTGTCTTGGAACGAAGCGACGCAAACCGTGTTCTTTTGCTTGTGCTTCTGATTCAATTTGCGTAGCGATTCCGACATGGCACGTATCTAAATGACAACCACGGCATGTCGTACATCCGATGGCAATCATCGCTAACGTTCCGAAACCGACGCGATTGGCGCCGAGAAGCATAACTTTAATCACGTCCATCGCGCTTTTAATGCCGCCGTCTGCCCAAATTTCCACTTGATGGCGTAATCCGGCTTCTAAAAGGGCGTTATGTGCCGCTTTGACGCCAATTTCTACAGGTAAGCCAACGTGTTGAATGGCATGAATGCGTGCTGCTCCTGTGCCTCCGTCAAAACCGCTTAGCGTAATAATGTCAGCGCCAGCTTTTGCGATGCCGACCGCAATCGTGCCGATATTAGGGACGACAGGCACTTTGACAGCCACTTTTGCTTGGTCATTTGCTGTTTTTAATTCAGCAATCATTTGCGCTAAGTCTTCGATTGAATAAATGTCATGGTTGTTTGACGGTGAAATTAAGTCAGAGCCGATCGTTGCATTTCGCGCTTCAGCAATTTTAGCTGTTACTTTTGAACCAGGTAAATGACCACCTTCGCCCGGTTTTGCCCCTTGCCCAATTTTAATTTCAAGCAAATTGGATGAATTAAGTAGTTCAGCATTAACGCCAAATCGACCAGAGGCGACTTGTTGCCCGCGCGTGCGTGGATATTTACCGAGCATATCTTTAATTTCGCCACCTTCACCGTTTAAGCTAATCATGTTGAGGCGATTTGCTGCTTCGGCATATGCACGAAAGGCAATTTCATTTTGTGAACCGAATGACATCGAAGCAATGACAAACGGCAAGCTATGTTCACCAACTGAAATGTCGACGTGTTCTTTTTTTGCAGGGACGTCTGCTTGTTTTAAGTCTGTTAAATGGCGAATGGCTGTTGGTGTCCCCGTTTCGATTTCTGTCAATTTGTCACGATAGCTGTCGTATGAGCCGGTTTGAGCTACTTCGCCAATCGCTTTCCAAATACGTGGGAATACGTGAAACGTTTTTCGTAACTTTGCTTGCTCTGATTCAAAATCTTTAGCTCGTGCAATCGCATCTTGTTTTAATGTGTCAAAATTTTGGATAAGTGTGTGCGAGCCGAAAAAGTTAACGATATTTAGTACAGCTGCGATTTCGTCATGCAATCCAATGGACGAAAATAGTCGGCTATATCCGCGCAATTCATGAATCCCGATCGTTGAGATGACTTTTTCGAGCCCTTTATTTAACGCTTGATATAAATGAATTGCTGGACGAGTTGACGTGTCAGCTACTGTCGCAAACATTAAATATGGGCTAATGACGTTCGCGCCGAGTCCGTAAGCGACGATCAAGTCGTGAAGTGAGCGAATCGCACCGGAGCGAAGTAAGAGAGAACAATGTCTTCTTATCCCCGCTTTTGTTAATGCTTGATCGATGGCTGATATGACAAGGAGCGGATCAATCCATAAATGCCCACTTTGATGCGCTTTTACATCGTCAATAATAAGTAATGTTTTCCCATTTGCGACAGCTTCACATGCTTCTTTGCCTAAGCGATTAAGCGCCATCGGGATCGTTTCGTGCTCAACGAACGTCGCTGATATAAAGTACGCTAATTGTTTTTCTTCAAATGCATGAACGAGTTGATCATATGATGGCTGTTGCAATGTTTCGGCACATTCGTTTCCGAGCTTTCCTTCAATTAAAATAGGTGAAAGAAGTTCAACTGTGTACGGATGTTCTTCATGTGAAACAATGCTTGGCCGCTTTCCGACAACCACGCGCGTCGAAAAATGTTCTGTTTCGCGGTCGCGGTCAATAGCAGGGTTGGTGACAACCGCCACACTTTCTTTTATGAAATCAGCAATGTTTTTTCGTTCAGGATCGATCGCTGCAAGCGGAGCATCGTGACCGAGGGAGCGAATCGGTTCAGCACCTTTTTCCGCCATTTGTTCGAGCAATTGAATATGTTCGCGATCCCAACCGAATGCAGCGTACTGTCCATTATGCACTTTTGTTGGTTGAGCAACGAGCACATAAGGTTTGAATGTCGGCGTTTGTAGACGTTGGCGCATATTTTCAATATTTAAACGCTTTCGAATACGATTGTATACTTCTTGTTGATAATCTGCGTATTCATAAACACGAATCGTTCCGTCCGCTTGCCATTTTAAGCCGATTTTTTCCCCTGGGGCGAGCGGTTTTGGTTCGCCTGTGTATTCGCACGTTGGAATAATGCCTGGCTCAGATGCGAATACGTAACGATGCTCGGTCTCAACTTTCCAAAGTGGACGCAATCCAAGTGCATCGACGCTAAATACCGCTTCATCAGCATGGCGCGAAATGATTCCGGCAGGACCTTGAGCAAAATGTCCCCAAGCTTCGCGAATGTAAGTATATAAATCTTGTAAATGATCTGGATAGTTTTTGATTTCGTTTACGATGGGAGGGAATAAAAAGTCCATCGCTTCAAATAGTGTATAACCATCTCGATAAATGAGCGTTTCCATCGTACGGCTTAAATCTTGCGAATCGCTTCCGCCGTTTGTCAATGGGACACCGATCATTGTTGCTTCTTCACGTAGTTTGGCAATCGTGTTAATTTCACCGTTATGACCTAGGACGCTGAACGGTTGAACGCGGAAAAAGTTTGATAATGTATTTGTTGAATAGCGATTATGGCCAAGTGTCATCGTAGATGCGACAAGCGGACTCGCTAAGTCATGATAATATTTTGGTAAAATATCACCAGCACCCATGACTTTATAAATCGCGTGATGATTGCTTAACGAAGCGACATGAATATGTTCATCTTTTTCGATCTCAATTGTTAATTCAAATAATGTTTGAGATAATGTTTTTTGTTGATGATTTGGTAAAAGAGCAACTTGCCAAAATACTGGTTCTTCGCGTAAAGCAATTGGACCGAGCGCTGAAGAAGATGTAACGCGGTCAGATTCAAAAATGAGCGTCAATTGGGACTGAGCAAATAATTGGCGCATACGTGCTTTTTTTTCTTCCACGTTCGTTGTTCGTGTAATAAATATATGGCCAACGATAAAATCGTCGCGGTCAACGAGTTGAGGATTAAGTTGGGCAACAGCCAATTTTTCTTTCCAAAGTGCTTTTGGAATGTCGATGTGGATGCCGACGCCATCTCCTTCTCCGTTGATAAATCCTGCGCGATGATTCATTGTGACGAGGGCGTTAATACATGTTGTAATGTTTTCTCTTGTCGGGATGCGTCGTTTTTCAACCGCAGCGACAATTCCACACGCGTCGTGCTCATGTTTGTAAAAATGTTGAAATGAAGCTGGATTCCACCGTTGTTTCATAGCATGCGGCTTGCAAGCGACTATCATTCGCTTCTCGCCTTCGCCACCTCCTACAAAAAAACTTTTTTAAAAAATAAAATTTTCTAAATTTTATAGTCTATATTAACACGACCATGATAGAAAATCAATTATTTATTCATGTTTTTGGATATGATATTCAGTTTATGTAACAAAAAGTTCATGAAATTTGTAAGTGTTTTCATTGATTTTGAGCGTAAAAAACGAGGTGAAAACATACGTATCACCTCGTTATTTTGTATATTTATTCATTTTTTAAGGATTTAAATGCGTGTTCTACTGCTCTAATTGTATATTCAATGTCTTCTTCTGTATGGGCTAATGTAATGAACCATGCTTCATATTTCGAAGGAGCAAGATTAATCCCTTGATGAAGCATAAGCTTGAAAAATTTAGCAAACATTTCTCCATCTGTTCGTTCGGCTTGTTCATAGTTTTCTACTTTTTCTGTTGAAAAGTATACGGTGAGTGCTCCTTTTAGACGGTTAATCGTCACAGGAATATCGTATGTTTTCGCATGTGTTAAAATGCCAGCCTCTAACATCGCGCCGAGATGATCGAGATGTTCGTACACGCCTTCTTGTTGTAATACTTCTAAACAAGCAATACCAGCTAAAATGGAAGCGGGATTTCCCGCCATCGTTCCGGCTTGGTAAGCAGGGCCGAGTGGGGCTACTTGTTCCATAATCTCTTTTCTACCGCCGTATGCACCGATCGGCAAACCGCCACCAATAATTTTTCCGAGTGCGGTTAAGTCTGGTTCGATGCCGAGCAAGTTTTGAGCGCCACCATACATAAAACGAAAAGCTGTAATGACTTCATCGTAAATGACGAGCGCTCCGACCGCGTGAGCAATATCGTTAATTGCTTGTAAAAAGCCTGGTTTTGGTTCAACGATACCGAAGTTACCAACGATAGGCTCGACAAGAACGGCTGCTACTTCATTCCCCCAACGATCCATAGCTTGTTTAAACGCATCGACATCATTAAAAGGAACAGTAATCACTTCTTGTGCAATGCTTTTTGGTACCCCTGCTGAATCAGGTGTACCTAATGTGGATGGTCCAGAACCAGCCGCAACAAGAACGAGATCGGAATGGCCGTGATAACAACCTGCAAATTTCACGATTTTATCACGACCTGTGTATGCACGTGCGACGCGAATTGTTGTCATGACCGCTTCTGTTCCCGAATTGACGAAACGCACCTTTTCGAGGGAAGGGATCGCTTCTTTTAACATTTTCGCGAACGTAATTTCATACGGTGTTGGTGTCCCATATAAAACACCGTTTTCAGCTGCGTGTTGAATTGCTTTTGTAATGTGCGGATGAGCATGTCCAGTAATAATAGGGCCATAAGCAGCTAAATAGTCGATATATTTGTTTCCATCTACATCCCAAAAATATGCCCCTTGTGCTCTTTCCATAACGACAGGAGCACCGCCTCCAACCGCTTTATATGAACGAGAAGGACTGTTGACGCCACCAACGATATGTTCGAGCGCTTCTTGATATAATTGTTCAGACTTCGTAAAATTCACGCGAAGCCTCCTCCTTTTATGTAAAATTTCTTTCATGGTGTTTATTTTATCACATTTATTTGAGCACACCATTTGTTGAGTTTCAACATTTTCGTTACACTAGTGAATAGTGATTTCATAAGGGGTGAGGAACATGTATGCGATTGAAGTAGAAAAACTACGGAAAGAATTTAAATCTTACTCTAGTCGGTCTGGTTTAGCAGGAGCGTTTCGTGATTTGTTCACGAGAAACTATAAAATCATTCGTGCTGTCGACGATATTTCATTTGCTGTCAAACAGGGCGAAACGGTTGGATACATTGGAGAAAACGGAGCAGGTAAATCGACAACAATCAAAATGTTAACAGGAATTTTAACGCCGACATCTGGACGAGTTGTTGTGAATGGGATGAATCCACATAAAGAGCGGGAACGTTTCGTGCAGACGATCGGCGTTGTGTTTGGTCAGCGATCGCAATTATGGTGGGATATTGCGGTGCAAGAGTCATTCCGGTTGTTAAAAAAAGTATACCGCGTTTCTGACCAAGACTATAACGAACATATGGATCATGTCATTGAAACGTTAGATATCGGTCCTTTACTTGATAAGCCGGTGCGCAAATTATCGCTTGGTCAACGAATGCGCTGTGAATTGGCTGCTGCCCTTATTCATAATCCGCCGCTTTTATTTTTAGATGAACCAACGATCGGTTTAGATGTGCTTGTGAAGTTAAAAATTCGTCAGTTTTTAAAAGAAATTAATGAGAAGTACAACACGACGATTTTATTAACGACACATGATATGACAGATATCGAAGCGCTTTGTGAACGCGTTATTATGCTCGATGAAGGGAAAATCATTTATGATGGGTCATTGCAACATTTAAAACAAAACTGGGGAGAAGGGAAACAAATTCACTTCCAATTTCGAGATCTTGTTTCAAAAGAAGAGCTGACATCGCTCGTTCATGTTACATGGGAACAAGGGGAAGACCGATACAGCTGGATTGCGCATGTTCGCGCGAATGATATGGCACATGTGATCGGAAAAGTTGTTTCTTCCTATGAGTTAAAAGATATTCACATTCGTGAAGTTTCAACGGAAGAAATTATTCGCAACATTTATGAAGAAGGGATTCATCATGGGTAAATATATTGAAATGATTCGTATGCGCTTTTTAATGATGCTAGCTTATCGAACGAATTATTATAGCGGCATTTTTATTTATAGCATTAATATCGGCGCGTATTATTTTTTGTGGTCTGCTATTTATGGAGGGCAGTCGTCTATTCAAGGAATGACAGTTGATCAAATGACGACATATGTCGCCATCGCATGGATGGCAAGAGCGTTTTATTTTAATAACATTGATCGTGAAATTGCGATGGAAATTCGTGATGGTAAAGTGGCGATTGAACTGATTCGTCCGTACAACTATTTAGTCATGAAAACGATGCAAGGGCTTGGAGAAGGAATTTTTCGCTTACTTTTCTTCTCGCTTCCGGGCATGGTTATCGTTACATTCGTTTTTTCGCTTCAATTTACAACGAACGCGCATACGTGGGCATATTTCGTCTTGTCGACAATACTCAGTTTTATCATTAACTCTCAGCTCAATTTGCTTGCAGGAATGGTTACATTTTTTACATTAAATGGGGAAGGACTACTCCGAGCTAAACGGTTTGTTATTGATTTGTTTTCAGGACTTATTTTGCCAATCAGCTTTTATCCAGAATGGGCACAAGATGTGATGAAATATTTACCTTTCCAAGCGATTAGCTATATTCCGAGCATGATTTTTACGGAAAGTTTTACAGAGAGTGAAGCGTTGCGGGGAATGATGTTTCAAGCCGTTTGGTGTGTCGTACTGATCGTTCCGATTTATTTGCTATGGAAAGCAGCCAAACGAAAACTTATCATTCAAGGGGGGCGAACATATGTTTTATATGTCTATTTTCTTCCAATATATGAGCCAATATATTAAGACAAAGTTGCAATATCGAACGGATTTGGTTGTTGAGTTTTTGTCTGATCTGATGTTTCAAGGGGTAAATTTAATTTTTATTCTTGTTGTATTTGGGCATACGCAATTATTAAACGGTTGGACGCGCGATGAAATTATTTTTATTTACGGTTTCTTTTTAATTCCTTTCGCTTTATTTGCTTCATTTTTTAACATTTGGGATTTTAATGAACGATATATTGTGCGCGGAGAGATGGATCGAGTGTTAACTCGACCTGTGCATAGTTTATTTCAAATTGTACTTGAACGAATGGAACTCGAGTCGCTCCTTGGAGGCATTACCGGTTTCATTGTCATGGGGTATGCTGCGTCTCGATTGGATATAACGTTTCATTGGTATGATGCGATTTTGTTTGTGTTGTTCGTGCTAGGAGGAACGTTTGTTTACGCAGGCATTTTTATTTCGTTAGCAAGTATCAGTTTTTGGTCTGATGCGCGCAGTTCAATTATGCCGATGATGTATAACATAGGAAACTACGGGAGATATCCGGTTGATATTTATAATCGTATTATTCGCTACATTTTGACATGGATTTTACCGTTTGCGTTTGTCGGCGTGTATCCGTCGGCGTATTTTTTGCGTAAAACGGAATGGTATATGTATTCATTTTTAACACCGGTGATGGGCATTGTATGTTTTACGTTATCGTTGCTGCTATGGAATGCGGGCGTCAAACGTTATCGTGGTGCCGGGAATTAAATAAAACATCCCCTCGTATATATAAAGGAACAGGAGGGGATGTTGTGACGTATGTGTGGATTGGCATGATCGTTTTTGTTATATGTATGAGTTTTATTTCGTTTTGGCAAACGAAACGTTCTGTTATTTCAGTGAAAAATTTTATTGCCATTTTATTTGTTTATTCAACGACAATGATCGGTTTTGCACTCGTGTATACAATTTTGCATATAAATGGACATGTTGTTATGATGGAAAATGGGGAGAATATAAACGCTTCTAACTTTTTTCAATATGTCGAAACGAGTTTATATTTTAGTGCAGTTACATTACTTTCGGTCGGCTACGGGGATATTGTACCGATTGGAATTGGTCGGTGGATTGCGATGGTCGAAGCGTTGCTCGGCTACGCACTACCCGCCGCTTTTGTTGTCCGAACGGTGATAGATGCAGAAAGAAGGTAAGGGGAGAGAATCATGAAAGCACCTGATTTTACATTGCCAGCAAGTAATGGGGAAAACGTCACGCTGTCACAATTTCGCGGGAAGTACATCGTATTATATTTTTACCCGAAAGACATGACGCCAGGATGTACGACAGAGGCTTGTGAGTTTCGTGATCAATACGAAGTATTCACGGAACTTGGGGCAGTTGTCATCGGAATCAGCCCTGATTCCATTGAACGACATAAAAAGTTTATTGAAAAGCATTGCTTACCGTTTTTACTTCTTGCCGACGAAAAGCAAGACGTAGCGAAGTTGTATAATGTGTGGAAGTTAAAGAAAAATTTTGGGAAAGAGTATATGGGGATTGAGCGTTCGACATTTTTAATCGACCCAGATGGTCAAATTATAAAAGAATGGAGAAAAGTGAAAGTAAATGGGCATGTTGAAGAGGTGCTAAACGCTTTAAAACAGGCGATTAGCTTAAACAAATAATGAAATCGTTGCGTACGATATAGTAGAGCACACACCTCCTCAAAGACGTATGTGGCGATTCTGTGTAGAGTCGTCCTTTTTTCTTTCCGGAAAATACAATTGACAAAAGGTTTTATTTTTTTGTACACTATTTATAAAAATTATAAAGTAATAATTATAATTTTTATAAATGAAAGTGGGGGCATGACGGTGACGCACGCACATCAATTAAAAGAAGCGCTTCATGCGTTGAAAGAAACCGGCGTCCGTATTACACCGCAACGTCATGCGATACTCGAATATTTGATTCAGTCAATGTCCCATCCAACAGCGGATGAAATTTATAAAGCTTTGGAAGGAAAATTTCCAAATATGAGTGTCGCAACTGTGTACAATAATTTGCGCGTGTTTAAGGAAGTCGGTCTCGTTAAAGAGTTAACGTATGGTGACGCATCTAGTCGTTTCGATTTTGTTACGACACATCACTATCATGTTATTTGCGAAACATGTGGGAAAATTGTCGATTTCCATTACCCGGGCTTAGATGAAGTAGAAGATTTAGCGGCACATGTGACAGGTTTTAAAGTAAGTCATCATCGGATGGAGATTTACGGAACGTGCCCGGATTGTCAAAAGGGACATCATTAAAAAAGCTGGTAGCATCGATGCTATCAGCTTTTTTTGTCCCTTACTTTCCGATTATATTTTTCATCAAACTCTTTCCCTTCGAGTGTTGGATCAAGGGTGAGTGGTTCGTTGCAATACATACATACATCGACTCGACCTAGCATCTTTGTTACTTTGTTACATGAAGGGCAAACGACTTGTACCGTCTTTGTCGACAACATACCAATCCAAAAATAAACGACTGTACTTGCGATAATAAACAACAGTCCTAAAATCATAAATAATGTCATAACAATCGGCGATGTACGAAAAAAGATGCCTCCATACATGACGAAAAATCCGATAAAAATTAAACTTAACGCAAACGTACGAATTTTGTTAATTTTGCTTGAATATTTTACACCCACATTTATCTCCTCCTACGCATAACTATATCATAAGTTTTGAATGATAAGCATTAACCAAGCAGGAGTTTTTTTAAAAATGTCGAATACGGTCAAACAATGTTGAAAAGTGGAGGATTCGATTATGGAAGATGTGTTACGCCCGATTTACCAAGAGCGAGCTAGTCAGTCACGCACTCTCGGTATTTTAATGGTTGAAAGAGGATCGGATTATTCTCCGGAGACGGATTTATTTGATGTTATCTTATTCGTTATCGTTCGAGAGGGAGAAGAAGCGGTTTTTATTAAACATTACGTGTTTGGTGAAAAAAGTGCATCATTGTACGTTGTAGATGAACATCGAGTAAAAGAATGGGTGTTGCTCGGTTCAAATCGTAAAGTAATGAATTGGTTGTTAAATGGAAAAATCCTGAATCCGTGATGGTTGGAAATCAACTTTGATTTTGGTGTTAGTTCTATGGATATATGATCCATACATCCCTTTTTTTGATGATTCCCTGCACCACTTTCATGTTTGAAAACGAGATAAATCCTCTTTTATGGAGATACAAACCAAAAAAGAGACAAAAAAAGTACAGGGGGGAGT
>NZ_JBBOPX010000001.1:450000-2355000 GCF_038003845.1 Anoxybacillus sp. FSL W8-0382
GATGAGGTGTGGGTAGGGGTGAAATGCCAATCGAACTTGGAGATAGCTGGTTCTCCCCGAAATAGCTTTAGGGCTAGCCTCGAGTTGAGAGTCTTGGAGGTAGAGCACTGATTGGGCTAGGGGCCCTCATCGGGTTACCGAACTCAGTCAAACTCCGAATGCCAATGACTTATGCTCGGGAGTCAGACTACGAGTGATAAGATCCGTGGTCAAGAGGGAAACAGCCCAGATCACCAGCTAAGGTCCCAAAGTGTACGTTAAGTGGAAAAGGATGTGGAGTTGCTTAGACAACCAGGATGTTGGCTTAGAAGCAGCCACCATTTAAAGAGTGCGTAATAGCTCACTGGTCGAGTGACTCTGCGCCGAAAATGTACCGGGGCTAAACGTACCACCGAAGCTGTGGGACGACTTACGTCGTCGGTAGGGGAGCGTTCTAAGGGCGTCGAAGCTAGACCGGAAGGACTAGTGGAGCGCTTAGAAGTGAGAATGCCGGTGTGAGTAGCGAAAACAGAGGTGAGAATCCTCTGCACCGAAAGCCTAAGGTTTCCTGAGGAAGGCTCGTCCGCTCAGGGTTAGTCGGGACCTAAGCCGAGGCCGAAAGGCGTAGGCGATGGACAACAGGTTGATATTCCTGTACCACCTCCTCACCGTTTGAGCAATGGGGGGACGCAGGAGGATAGGGTCAGCGCGCGACTGGTTGTGCGCGTCCAAGCAGTTAGGCGCCTCAAGTAGGCAAATCCGCTTGAGTAGGCTGAGCTGTGATGGCGAGGGAAATAAAGTACCGAAGTGCCTGATTCCACACTGCCAAGAAAAGCCTCTAGCGAGGTGAGAGGTGCCCGTACCGCAAACCGACACAGGTAGGCGAGGAGAGAATCCTAAGGTGCGCGGGAGAACTCTCGTTAAGGAACTCGGCAAAATGACCCCGTAACTTCGGGAGAAGGGGTGCTCCCTCGGGTGAATAGCCCAGGGGAGCCGCAGTGAAAAGGCCCAAGCGACTGTTTATCAAAAACACAGGTCTCTGCGAAGCCGTAAGGCGAAGTATAGGGGCTGACACCTGCCCGGTGCTGGAAGGTTAAGGGGAGCGCTTAGCGCAAGCGAAGGTGCGAACCGAAGCCCCAGTAAACGGCGGCCGTAACTATAACGGTCCTAAGGTAGCGAAATTCCTTGTCGGGTAAGTTCCGACCCGCACGAAAGGTGTAACGACTTGGGCACTGTCTCAACGAGAGACCCGGTGAAATCATAGTACCTGTGAAGATGCAGGTTACCCGCGACAGGACGGAAAGACCCCGTGGAGCTTTACTGCAGCCTGATATTGAATGTTGGTGCGACATGTACAGCATAGGTGGGAGACTGAGAAGCCTGGACGCCAGTCTAGGTGGAGTCGCCGTTGGGATACCACCCTTGTCGTACTGAGATTCTAACCCGCACCCCTGATCGGGGTGGGAGACAGTGTCAGGTGGGCAGTTTGACTGGGGCGGTCGCCTCCCAAAGCGTAACGGAGGCGCCCAAAGGTTCCCTCAGAATGGTTGGAAATCATTCGAAGAGTGTAAAGGCAGAAGGGAGCTTGACTGCGAGACCTACAAGTCGAGCAGGGACGAAAGTCGGGCTTAGTGATCCGGTGGTTCCGAATGGAAGGGCCATCGCTCAACGGATAAAAGCTACCCCGGGGATAACAGGCTTATCTCCCCCAAGAGTCCACATCGACGGGGAGGTTTGGCACCTCGATGTCGGCTCATCGCATCCTGGGGCTGTAGTCGGTCCCAAGGGTTGGGCTGTTCGCCCATTAAAGCGGTACGCGAGCTGGGTTCAGAACGTCGTGAGACAGTTCGGTCCCTATCCGTCGCGGGCGTAGGAAATTTGAGAGGAGCTGTCCTTAGTACGAGAGGACCGGGATGGACGCACCGCTGGTGTACCAGTTGTTCCGCCAGGAGCACAGCTGGGTAGCTATGTGCGGAAGGGATAAGCGCTGAAAGCATCTAAGCGTGAAGCCCCCCTCAAGATGAGATTTCCCATCGCGTCAAGCGAGTAAGATCCCTTGAAGATGACAAGGTAGATAGGTCCGAGGTGGAAGCGTGGCGACACGTGCAGCTGACGGATACTAATCGATCGAGGACTTAACTAAGCACACAAGAAAAGCGAAGGCGACTGTTCTGTTATCTAGTTTTGAAGGAATAAAAAAATGCTTGACAACAAAAAATATTCCGTTATAATAACATTTGTCTGAAGCATTATTGCTCGGTGACGATGGCGGAGAGGTCACACCCGTTCCCATCCCGAACACGGAAGTTAAGCTCTCCAGCGCCGATGGTAGTTGGCGGGACACCGCCTGCGAGAGTAGGACGTTGCCGGGCAAAACAATATGTTATTCCGCAGTAGCTCAGTGACGAGCGATGCTTCATCGATCAAGCTGCGAGTTGCCTCGACGCATTCATCATCATTGAGTATGCGAGTAGAGGAAGAGGCAGTAACATCCAATTGAAATAATGGTTAAGCAGTATGAATTACTTACGTTTTTATTCCGCAGTAGCTCAGTGGTAGAGCACTCGGCTGTTAACCGAGCGGTCGTAGGTTCGAATCCTACCTGCGGAGCCATTTACGGAGAGCTGTCCGAGTGGTCGAAGGAGCACGATTGGAAATCGTGTAGACGCGATGAGCGTCTCAAGGGTTCGAATCCCTTGCTCTCCGCCAGCCACTTTGGAAATAATATATGGCCCGTTGGTCAAGTGGTTAAGACACCGCCCTTTCACGGCGGTAACACGGGTTCGAATCCCGTACGGGTCATCTTTTATGGAGGATTAGCTCAGCTGGGAGAGCACTTGCCTTACAAGCAAGGGGTCGGCGGTTCGATCCCGTCATCCTCCACCATAGATAAAAAATTAGTTCTTTCTCATCATCGCGGGGTGGAGCAGCCAGGTAGCTCGTCGGGCTCATAACCCGAAGGTCGCAGGTTCAAATCCTGCCCCCGCAACCAAAATGGTCCCGTAGTGTAGTGGTTAACATGCCTGCCTGTCACGCAGGAGATCGCGGGTTCGAGTCCCGTCGGGACCGCCATGTATGGCTCGGTAGCTCAGTCGGTAGAGCAAAGGACTGAAAATCCTTGTGTCGGCGGTTCGATTCCGTCCCGAGCCACCATTTTGAATCATGTCAGTTTCGTATGAATATATAGTGTGCCGGCTTAGCTCAATTGGTAGAGCAACTGACTTGTAATCAGTAGGTTGCGGGTTCAAGTCCTGCAGCCGGCACCAGATTGTTTTTGAGCCATTAGCTCAGTAGGTAGAGCATCTGACTTTTAATCAGAGGGTCGGAGGTTCGAGTCCTCCATGGCTCACCATGATGCGGGTGTGGCGGAATTGGCAGACGCACCAGACTTAGGATCTGGCGCCTCTGGCGTGGGGGTTCAAGTCCCTCCACCCGCATAATGCGGAAGTAGTTCAGTGGTAGAACACCACCTTGCCAAGGTGGGGGTCGCGGGTTCGAGTCCCGTCTTCCGCTCCAATATGCCATGCCGGGGTGGCGGAATTGGCAGACGCACAGGACTTAAAATCCTGCGGTAGGTGACTACCGTGCCGGTTCGAGTCCGGCTCTCGGCACTTCATATGCGCCCGTAGCTCAATTGGATAGAGCATCTGACTACGGATCAGAAGGTTAGGGGTTCGAATCCTCTCGGGCGCGCCATGTTTATATCATTATGAGGACGGGAAGTAGCTCAGCTTGGTAGAGCACATGGTTTGGGACCATGGGGTCGCAGGTTCGAATCCTGTCTTCCCGACCATTTTCAAGGGGTCTTAGCTCAGCTGGGAGAGCGCCTGCTTTGCACGCAGGAGGTCATCGGTTCGATCCCGATAGGCTCCACCATATATTTATAATGGCGGCGTAGCTCAGCTGGCTAGAGCGTACGGTTCATACCCGTAAGGTCGGGGGTTCGATTCCCTCCGCCGCTACTAGCTTAGGACCTTTAGCTCAGCTGGTTAGAGCAGACGGCTCATAACCGTCCGGTCGTAGGTTCGAGTCCTACAAGGTCCACCATGTTATATTATACGGAGGAGTACCCAAGTCTGGCTGAAGGGGTCGGTCTTGAAAACCGAGAGGCGTCGAAAGGCGCGCGGGGGTTCGAATCCCTCCTCCTCCGCCATATACAGTTTCATATCGCTTTATATTATGCCGGCTTAGCTCAATTGGTAGAGCAACTGACTTGTAATCAGTAGGTTGCGGGTTCAAGTCCTGCAGCCGGCATCATTGTGGCGGCTATGGCGAAGTGGTTAACGCACCAGATTGTGGCTCTGGCATTCGTGGGTTCGATTCCCACTAGTCGCCCCATAACATTTGCAAATTCAAATATGCGGGTGTAGTTTAGTGGTAAAACCTCAGCCACGAGCGACGCTTCGTCGAGTAAACCACGAGTTGCCTCGACGCATCCATCATCTTTGAATATGCTAGTAGAGGAAGAGGCATGACTGAGCGTGATGAGTGTTGCTTATTATAAAATTCGACGTGCGGGTGTAGTTTAGTGGTAAAACCTCAGCCTTCCAAGCTGATGTCGTGGGTTCGATTCCCATCACCCGCTTACATGGGCCTATAGCTCAGCTGGTTAGAGCGCACGCCTGATAAGCGTGAGGTCGGTGGTTCAAGTCCACTTAGGCCCATTATAATCTTTATTTTCGTTCCGCAGTAGCTCAGTGGTAGAGCACTCGGCTGTTAACCGAGCGGTCGTAGGTTCGAATCCTACCTGCGGAGCCATTTGGAGAAGTACCCAAGTGGCTGAAGGGGACGGTTTGCTAAACCGTTAGGTCGCGTTTTGCGGCGCGCGGGTTCAAATCCCGCCTTCTCCGCCATTGCCACATATGGCCCGTTGGTCAAGTGGTTAAGACACCGCCCTTTCACGGCGGTAACACGGGTTCGAATCCCGTACGGGTCACTAGAAAAAGGGACATCTCATAATTGATATGGGATGTCCTTTTTACATTTTGCTCAAATTTATTTTTTGTCTAAAAATTGTTTCCCGTATTCACCATGTGGGTGAATAGATGGATGTTCGACTTGAACTGTGACATGTGAGAGATTATATCGTTCTTTTAACATTTCATTAATGGCTAAAACGATGCGAAATGGTTCGATATGTTCGTTAATGAGAACGTGTGTAGTAAGGGAATAATGATCAGTCGAAATGGCCCAAATATGCAATTCATGCACATCTTCTACTCCTTCGATAGAAAGAATATCAGAACGAATGCGTTCGATATCAAATTGATGTGGAACAGCGTCCATCAGAATAAAGTACGACTCACGGACAATTTTTGCCCCACCTATAAAAATAATTGCCCCAATGACTATGCTGATCAGTGGATCGAAAATATATAGTTTTGTAAAGTAAATCAAAATTGCTGAAATGATGACACCAATGGAACTGAGCAAATCGCCAATGAAATGCCATAAAGCGCTTTTTACATTTAAATTTTCTTCTTCTTTCATGCTCTGGCTTAAAACGATTGTTAACACAAGATTAACGATAAATCCGATTGTTGCGATCGTTAACATGAAGGAAAATTGAATGGATTCGGGATGAATGAAACGACGGATTCCTTCGACAAAAATCCCCACCGCAATAACGACAAGTGCAAGCCCATTCAAAAATGAGGCGATAATTTCAAACCGTAAATAACCAAATGTAAATTTTTTATTTGGCGGACGAGAAGCTAAATAAAGAGCAATCATACTTAACCCTAATGCAATCACATCGGACGCCATGTGTGCTGAGTCTGACAATAAAGCAAGGGAATTTGATAAAATGCCCCCTATGACTTCCACAATCGTGAAAAAAGCGGTTAATAATAATGTCGTCCAAAGTGCTTTTTTTGATGTTGTCTGCACTTTTATATGTGGCAAATGATGAAAATCGTACATATAAACACCCCTTTATTATTTATAATAAATATAAAAAAATATAAAAAATAATTACTATAAAATATTATATATAATTATCATTTGATAATCAAACGACAATTTTATGGACGTTCGTATTGATTTTTCATTTCGCCACATTTAGCATGTGATTTGTTGAACATTGTCGAGAAATATCTTAATTTTCTTACAGGAATTTTACATGGCGTAGTGTAATATATCAGTACGGAGTGATTTTGTATCCCTTTAGGAAAGGAAGGATGAACATTTGCTAACGATGAGTCCAACCGATTTGCAGTTGCATTTATTTCACGAAGGAACGTTTTATGAAAGCTATCATTTATTCGGTGCACATCTTGTGAAACGAGACGGGAGAACGGAAACGCGTTTTTGTGTATGGGCCCCACATGCCAAAAAAGTTCGGCTTGTTGGGACATTTAACGATTGGAACGGAGAGGAGCATGAATTAACAAAAATAAACGATCAAGGAGTATGGATGATTGTTGTTCCAGAAAATTTAGAAGGATATTTATATAAATACGAAATTATAACAAAAGATGGACGCACTCTTCTTAAAGCAGATCCATATGCTTTTTATGCTGAAGAACGCCCCCATACAGCCTCTATTGTATATCAGTTGGATGGATACAAATGGAACGATCAAGCGTGGCAAAGAAAAAAGAAGCGAAAGCCTATTTATGAGCAACCGATGTTTATTTATGAAGTTCATTTCGGAACGTGGAAAAAGAAAGAAGATGGGCAATGTTATACATATGCGGAGATGGCAGATGAGTTAATTCCTTATGTTGTTGAGCATGGATTTACTCATATTGAACTGTTACCGCTTGTTGAGCATCCGCTCGATCGTTCATGGGGATATCAAGGAACGGGTTACTATGCTGCAACGAGTCGCTATGGGACGCCCCATGATCTTATGTATTTTATCGATCGCTGTCATCAAGAAGGAATCGGTGTTATTTTAGATTGGGTTCCGGGACATTTTTGTAAAGATGCACATGGGCTATATATGTTTGATGGCGAACCGACGTATGAATATGTGAATATGCAAGATCGGGAAAATATTGTTTGGGGAACAGCTAATTTCGATTTAGGGAAGCCAGAAGTGCACAGCTTTTTAATTTCGAATGCTTTGTTTTGGTTACAATATTATCATATTGACGGTTTTCGTGTAGATGCGGTGGCGAATATGCTTTATTGGCCAAATAGTGACGTATTACATCCAAATCCATATGCCATTTCATTTTTAAAAAAGTTAAACGAAGTTGTCTTTGCTTTTGATCCAAACGTATTAATGATTGCAGAGGATTCAACTGATTGGCCGAAAGTAACAGCACCGACGTACGACGGTGGATTAGGATTTAACTACAAATGGAATATGGGCTGGATGAATGATGTACTAACTTATATGGAAACGGGCATGAGTGAACGAAAACATATGCATCACAAAATGACATTTTCTCTACTTTATGCTTATACGGAAAACTTTATTTTACCTTTATCTCATGACGAAGTGGTACACGGAAAAAAATCGTTGTTGAATAAGATGCCCGGCGATTATTGGGATAAATTCGCCCAACTTCGCTTGCTTTACGGCTATTTTATAACTCATCCAGGAAAAAAACTATTATTTATGGGTGGAGAGTTCGGACAGTTTGATGAGTGGAAAGATTTAGAACAACTCGACTGGGTGCTATTTGATTTTGATATGCATCGAAAAATGGATGATTACGTGAAATCCCTCACGTATTTTTATAAAAAACAAAAAGCACTATACGAATATGATCATGATCCAAATGGGTTTGAATGGATTGATGTGAACAACGCTGAACAAAGTATTTTTTCTTTTATTCGGCGCGGAAAAAAAGAGGAAGATACGCTAATTGTTGTTTGTAACTTTACAAATGTTGTATATGACAATTACAAAATTGGTGTGCCATTTCTGACATCATATCGAGAAGTATTCAACAGCGATGATGTGATGTACGGTGGTGCGGGACATATAAACAAAAAGCCACTTAAGGCATGTGAAGAATCATATCACGGAAAGCCGTACCACATTCGAATGACGATTCCGCCGTATGCTATCACTATTTTACGACCTACAAGAAAAAGAGAAGGGAAGGGAAACCATGGTACGAAAAAAGTGCGTCGCTATGCTACTCGCGGGGGGGCAAGGGAGTAGATTAAGCTCATTAACAAAAAATGTAGCTAAACCGGCTGTTCCGTTTGGGGGAAAGTATCGTATTATTGATTTTACATTAAGTAATTGCGCCAATTCCGGTATTGATACAGTTGGCGTGCTGACTCAATATCAACCGCTAGAGTTAAATACGTATATTGGAATTGGTAGTGCATGGGATTTAGATCGGAAAAATGGTGGGGTAACCGTTCTTCCACCGTATGCTGAATCGTCGGAAATGAGATGGTATAAAGGGACAGCAAATGCGATTTATCAAAACTTAAACTATTTAAAGCAGTATGATCCAGAGCATGTGCTCATTCTTTCTGGTGACCATATTTATAAAATGAATTATGCAGATATGTTGCAATATCATATTGAAAAGAAGGCAGATGTGACGATTTCTGTTATTGAAGTGCCTTGGGAAGAAGCGAGTCGTTTTGGCATTATGAACACAAATGAGGAGATGGAAATTGTTGAGTTTGAAGAAAAGCCAGCTCATCCGAAAAATAATTTAGCCTCCATGGGCATTTATATTTTTAAATGGTCTGTTTTAAAAGAATATTTGGAAATGGACAATCGCAACGATCGTTCGAGTCATGATTTTGGTAAGGATATTATTCCTTTACTTATCGATGAAAAAAAGCGACTTGTTGCCTATCCATTTAAAGGATATTGGAAAGATGTCGGTACAGTAAAGAGTTTATGGGAAGCAAATATGGATTTACTCGAGGATACCCCGGCATTAAACTTATTCGATCATACGTGGCGCATTTATTCTGTCAATCCGAATGAGCCACCGCAATATATTGCTCCATATGCGCAAGTAAAAGAATCTTTAGTGAATGAAGGATGCATTGTTGAAGGGCATGTAGAGCATTCTGTGTTGTTCCAAGGGGTGCACATCGCACAGGGTGCAACAGTAAAAGATTGCGTTGTTATGCCCAATGCGGTTATTGGGAAAAATGTATACATTGAAAAAGCGATTGTTCCACCGAACATAGAAATTCCAGACGGAACTTCCATTTATGCTAGTTCATCTGAAATGGAAGTCATTCTTGTAACAGAGGGGCTTTTGGGACATTTTTCAGAGAGAGAGGATGAAAAGCTGTGGGAAAATTAATGCTTGGGGTCATTGATGCTACAACATATAAGAAGGAAATGAATGATTTAACGCTCCAGCGTTCGATTGCGGCTGTCCCGTTTGCTGGGCGTTACCGATTAATCGATTTTGTTTTATCAAATATGGTTAATTCAGGGATTGAAAGTGTCGCTATTTTCCCAAAATATCAATATCGTTCGTTAATGGATCACTTAGGTTCGGGTAAAAATTGGGATTTGAATCGAAAACGCGATGGCTTATTCCTTTTTCCTTCAACAGATCTCCCGATTTCTCATATTGGATCATTTCAACATTTCCAGCAACATATCGATTATTTTTTGCGAAGTACACAAAAGTACGCTCTCATTTGCAATAGTTATACAGTATGTAACATCGATTATGAAGAAGTGCTGCGACGCCACATCATGAACGAGTGCGATATTACTCGTATATGTCATCATGGTCAATCCCTCGACATGTTTATTTTAGAAACATCGTTGTTACTCGATTTGATCGCTAACCAACAAAGAAATCATTATCAAAGTATTGTTGATGTTGTCAATGATCAAACAAATGGATTAACAGTATGTGATTATGAATATGATGGGTATGTTGCGGTCATTGATAGTATCGAACGTTATTTTCATCATAGTTTAGAACTTCTTCAACCAGATGTGTGGAAACAATTGTTCTTAAAAGGAAGACCGATTTATACAAAAGTAAAAGATGAGCCACCGACAAAATATACATCGCATGCTTGCGTGCGTAATGCAATGATCGCAAACGGATGCGTCATCGAAGGGGAAATTGAAAATAGCATTATTTCGAGATCAGTAAAAATAGGAAAAGAAGCTGTTGTGAAACATAGCGTTATTATGCAAAAAAGTCAAATTGGGGAGAACTGTCATCTTGAATATGTCATTGTTGATAAAGATGCCCGAATTGGCGATGGGGTGAAATTAATTGGGACACCGAAGGAGCCAATCGTCATTCGAAAAGGAACAATACAAGGAGCGCTGATGAAATCGTGAAAGTATTATTTGTCGTATCAGAATGTGTACCATTCGTAAAAACAGGCGGGTTAGCAGATGTGGCTGGTGCATTACCAAAAGAGTTGAAAAAGCTTGGGACAGATGTACGTGTCATGTTACCAAAGTATGGGTTAATTCCAGAACATATGCGAAAAAAAATGCATAAAATTGCTGAGCTTGTCGTTCGTGTTGGTTGGAGAAGACAATATTGTGGAATTGAACAATTAGAATATGAAGGAATTACATATTATTTCGTCGACAATGAGTATTACTTTAAGCGAGATTCATTATATGGACATTACGATGACGGCGAGCGTTTTTCATATTTTTGTCGCGCTGTACTCGATTCTCTTCCGGTCATTGATTTTCAACCGAATGTAATCCACTGCCATGATTGGCATACAGGTATGATTCCATTTTTATTGCGTGAAGAATATACGAACAATTCATTTTACGCACGAATGAAAACGGTATTTACGATTCATAATTTACAATTTCAAGGTATTTTCCCACGCGAAATTTTAGGGGACTTGCTGAATTTAAACGACCGTTATTTCTCTATTGAACATTTGGAGTTTTATGGAAACGTCAGTTTTATGAAAGGGGCGCTTGTCTCAGCGCATATGATTACAACGGTCAGTCCAACGTATAAAGAGGAAATTCAAACGCCATATTATGGTGAACGGCTTGACGGGCTGTTGCGAGCGAGAAGTTCGCATTTAGTTGGCATTTTAAATGGGATTGATGATGAAATATATAATCCAAAAAAAGATCCGTATATTGCAGTGCCGTATGATGTAACGACAATTGCGCGAAAAAGCATTAATAAACGAGCTCTCCAACAACATTTTTCATTGCCGTCAGAAGAAGATATCCCAATTATCGCTATTGTTTCGCGGCTCACAAAACAAAAAGGCCTAGATTTAGTGACATGTGTATTTCATGAGATCATTGCTCAAAATGTCCAAATGATCATTCTCGGAACAGGGGAATGGGAGTTCGAACATTTCTTTCATGAGATGGCGATGACATATCCAGATCGGGTTCGCGTATATATTGGATTCTCCGAACAGCTTGCTCATCAAATTTATGCTGGTGCGGACATGTTTTTAATGCCGTCACAGTTCGAACCATGTGGGCTTGGACAAATGATTGCGATGCGTTACGGAGCTGTGCCGATCGTTCGCGAAACAGGTGGATTAAATGATACGGTACAATCTTTTAACGAATTTACGAAAGAAGGAACAGGTTTTACGTTTAAAAACTTTAATGCGCATGATATGTTATATACGATTCAGCGCGCACGGTCATTTTATGAACAAAAAGAAATATGGGAGACAATTATGAAACAAGCAATGAACAAGGATTACAGCTGGGCACAATCGGCATTTAAATACAATCAACTATACGACGAATTAATGGCTGGGAGTGGCATCTATGTTCACGGATAAGGAAGAGTTTAAGCAAACGTTTTTGAAGCGATTAGAAATGATGTATGGAAAACGGTTTTGGGAATCCACTGTCCTGGATCAATACAATACGCTAGGGCATATGATTCGTGAGTACATTAGCAAACATTGGATTCAAACGAACGAACGATACCGTGCTGAGCATAAAAAGCAAGTATATTATTTGTCGATTGAATTTTTGCTAGGTCGCTTGTTGGGCAGCAATTTAATGAATCTTGGTATACGAGATGTCGTGGAGCAAGGATTAAAAGAGCTTGGCATTGAATTGGCTCATATCGAAGAAGTGGAAATAGATGCAGGTCTCGGAAATGGAGGGCTTGGTCGATTAGCTGCTTGTTTTTTAGATTCTCTTGCTTCTCTTGATTTGCCTGGACATGGTCAAGGAATTCGTTATAAGCACGGTTTGTTTGATCAAAAAATAGTGAATGGTTATCAAGTCGAACTCCCTGAACAATGGTTGCGTCACGGGAACGTTTGGGAAGTAAAAAAAGAAGATTTAGCGGTAGAAGTTAATTTTTGGGGAAAAGTAGAATGCTACGAACAAGATGGGCGATTAACGTTTCGACATTATGATGTAGAAAAAGTGATGGCGGTTCCTTATGATATGCCTGTCATCGGGTATGATACGACGACTGTAAATACGTTGCGATTGTGGAGTGCCGAGCCCGCGAAGTTTCCGCTTCATAAACATGTCATGCAATATAAACGAGAAACGGAAGCTATTTCTGAATTTTTGTACCCTGATGATACAAATGATGAAGGAAAAATTTTAAGGTTAAAACAGCAATATTTTCTTGTTGCTGCAAGCATCGGGAGCATTGTGCGCGACTATCGGCAACGATACGGTCATTTACAACATTTCCATCGACACGTAGCGATTCATGTGAATGACACCCACCCTGTGCTAGCCATTCCAGAATTGATGCGAATTTTGTTAGATGAGGAAGGAATGGGATGGGATGAAGCGTGGCACATTACGACAAATACGATCTCTTATACAAATCACACAACATTGTCTGAAGCGTTGGAAAAATGGCCTATTTACATTTTCCAACCGCTTTTGCCAAGAATTTATATGATTGTACAAGAAATTAACGAACGGTTTTGTCGCGACTTATGGAATCGATATCCTGGTGATTGGAAACGGATTGAGGAAATGGCCATTATTGCTCATGGGCTTGTGAAAATGGCCCATTTAGCGATTGTAGGAAGCTATAGTGTGAATGGTGTAGCCAAAATTCATTCTGAAATTTTAAAGCATCGTGAAATGAAGTTATTTTACGAATATTTTCCAGAAAAATTTAATAATAAAACGAATGGCATTACACATCGTCGTTGGTTGCTTAAAGCAAACCCGGAGCTTTCTTCTCTTATTACCGAAGCGATCGGAACGGAATGGATAAAGCAGCCTGAGCAGCTTATTCAGTTGAAAAAGTATGCAACTGATCATGCATTTCAAGAACAATTAGAAAAAGTCAAACATCATCATAAACAACAGTTGGCAACATATATTTACGAAAAAACAGGAGTCGCTGTTGATGAATCATCCATTTTTGACGTACAAGTCAAACGACTGCATGCGTATAAAAGGCAGTTATTAAATGTGTTGCACATTATGCATTTATATAACCGATTAAAAGAAGATGAACATTTTGATATGTATCCGCGCACGTTTATTTTTGGAGCAAAAGCCTCCCCAGGATATCATTATGCGAAACGGATCATTAAGTTAATTAATTCCGTTGCACAAAAGGTAAATAGCGATGAGCAAATTAACGGACGATTAAAAGTGATTTTCTTAGAAAATTACCGTGTCTCATTGGCAGAAAAAATTTTTCCAGCCGCTGATGTAAGTGAGCAAATTTCGACAGCTAGTAAAGAAGCATCAGGCACAGGAAATATGAAATTTATGATGAACGGAGCGATTACAATTGGAACGCTCGATGGAGCAAATATTGAAATTTTAGAACGTGTCGGTCATGACAATATGTTTATTTTTGGATTGACTGCAGAAGAAGTGTTGCACTATTATGCCAACGGTGGATATCATTCATATGAGTATTATCATCATGATCAACGTATTCATCAAGTCGTCAATCAGCTTGTAAATGGCTTTTTTCCAGATGCGTATGATCATTTTGAACCGATTTACGATTCGTTGCTTGCTCATAATGATCAATATTTTGTTTTACGCGACTTCGCGTCGTATGCCGATGCGCAACAGCAAGTTGGGGCAACGTATAAAAATCGTCAAAAATGGCTAGAAATGAGCATCGTGAACATCGCTTGTTCAGGGTATTTCTCAAGCGATCGAACGATTGAAGAATACGCTCAAGACATTTGGAATATTCACTAATGGAAAAGTCCTGTAAGCATATGCTCACAGGACTTTTTTAGGAAGTATAAGGATCTTTTTCGTATGCAGGAAGGTCGCCAAGAGGAGACATAAGTTGTTCGTCGTCAAGCATTTGTTCATATTGTTCATGGACGATATTTGGATAAACCGTGATGCCGGTCCCATAAAGGTCTGTTGCAGCAAATGTTTCAAACGGTTCGACGTAACCGATTTGTTCTTCTGCATCGATATACATTCGATCGTAATGCACAGTATCCTCTTGTAGATCCGAAGGTGTTTCTGATGTACCGAAACGTGCAACTTTTTGCCAGCTATCTTCGGCATCAAAAGTTTCTGCATCGTCATGAACGACAAATTCGCCAAATGGAGGAGACAAAACACTTTCTTCTATTGGACGATGTTGTGAAACGACTTGATCGGTGCTATGTTCCTTACAAAACGTTGTTGTTGGGATGGCCTCAAGACGTTCCCATGGGATCGATTTTCCGCATACTTGGCAAACCCCGTACGTTCCATTTTCCATCGCTTGAAGTGCAAGCTCGATATCGTGAAGCTCACGTTCGGTATGCTCGTTTAATGCGATATCTTTTTCACGTTCATATAGTTCTGTTCCGCTATCAGCAGGATGATTATCGTAGTTTGAAAGCTCCCCAACTGAGTCATGAGCAGATGTTCGGGTAAGACCAAAATGATCGTTTTGTTTCAATCGTTGCTCAATTTGTTGTTTTTCTTGTAATAAACGTTCGCGTAAAGCAGATAAATATTGCAATATGACCCCTCCTTTATGATCGACTATGCATAGTATTCACCAAAAAGAAAAAACCATAGCTTTTGGGCTACGGTTTTTTCTGTGGAACTATTGTAACCAATAATGAATGAAAAGGCCGATGACGAGTAAAAATCCAAATTGTGTATTTGTTTGTGCTGTCGCTTTCATTGCTGGCATCATGTCGATCGGCTTTGTTTTTCCGATAAATCCTTTCGTTGCTTGCCATGCTTTTGGAATGCTGAAAAATACGAGCAATGTCCATGGTGAAATCGTTTTCGTAAAAACAAGTAACACAATCCATAAAAATGATGTAATAAACATGCCGGCTAATAACCGAATGGCACGTTTTCTTCCAAGTAAAATGGCTAACGTTTTTCGACCACTTTTTTGATCGTCATCTAAATCGCGGATGTTATTGGCTAATAAAATCGCTCCAACTAAAATAGAGATGGGAACAGAGACAAGAATAGGCGTTGTTGTCACTGTACCTGTTTGAATAAAAAATGAAATTAAAATAATAGTTAGCCCCATGAAAAAGCCTGCTGCTAATTCGCCGAACGGAGTGTAAGCGATTGGAACAGGTCCGCCCGTATAAAAATATCCAGCGGCCATGCAAATCGTTCCGATTACAGCTAGCCACCAGCTACTATTGACACAAATATAAACGCCAAGTAGCATAGCAACAGCAAAAAAAGACCAAGCGAGAAACAAGACAGTTGTTGGAGAAATGCCATCGCGCACGATTGCTCCACCGATACCGACGGACTCTGGTGTATCGAGACCACGTTTATAATCGTAATATTCATTAAACATATTTGTTGCCGCTTGAATAAACAATGAGGCAATAAGCATGGCCAAAAATAAAGAGAAGCGAATTGGTGCTTCGTCTACTGCAAGCACAGTACCAATGGAAACGGGAACGAACGCTGCAGTTAGCGTATGTGGTCGCAATAAACGCCACCAAACGCGCCAGTCTCGTTTATAATGAACCGTTTGAGTATTTGAACGTACTGGTGTGGGCATACCATTCTTCTCCTTTAAGTAAAATGTCGTTCACAATAAGTTTAGGGAAGTGGGGAAAATGTGTCAATGTCTTGACAATATAAATTGTTTCCTATCTCTAAAAAACAATATTATAATGGAAAAGGGACAAAAAGTTTAAGTATAGGCGTGATAAAAGGTGGTTACTTTATATCAAAACAAAGTTATTGACCAATTGCGTCATGTATTAGGGAAAAAAGAGCATATGGTTAGTATTACCATAAGAATGGAACAAATCGATCCGCTTGCTTTTTTCTCTGCGGGTGAAACGTTATTTTATGGGCAACGTTTTTACTGGTCGGATTGCTTGCACGAACGAACATTTGTTGGACTTGGACGAGCTCAAGTTATAAAAAGCAATGAAAAGACGAAAAAGCGGTTTCGTGACGTCGAACGAGAATGGAAACAAATTGTAGAAGGCGCTTTCATTGAAGGGCAAGGGCCACTGATGTTTGGAGGATTTGCCTTTGACCCGCTGAAACAGTCGGATGAACATTGGATTGAATTTCCTTCTGCCCAGTTTGTTGTACCTACATTTTTGTTAACAAAGCAGCGAGATGAAATATGGTTAACAGTCAATGTTGTTCATGAATCGCTCAATCAGATTGAAGAAATGATCGATTCCTTATTTCACACACGCGATGAGAGCGATTCGCATCGTGCTCACATTGTGAAAAAAGAAGAAGTTGCTCGCGACCAATGGCTCCGTTCCGTTCATTACGCGACAGATCTTATTCGAAATGATGCAATTGAGAAAGTTGTTTTAGCACGGAAGCTATTTCTTTCTTTTTCTGAGCGAATTGATCGTTCTCATGTGTTACACGAGCTTCATGAACAACAACCGATGAGCTACATTTTTGCTTTTGAAAATGGCTCTACTTGCTTCATCGGGGCTTCTCCGGAGCAACTTGTGAGAAAGAATGGGCATATGTGTGAAACAGCTTGTTTGGCGGGATCGATTCGCCGTGGACATACGGTGAAAGAAGATGAAGAGCTTGGACGATGGTTGCTTCAAGACGATAAAAATCGCCGCGAGCATGCGTTTGTTGTCGATATGATTAAACAAGCAATGAATGAAGTATGCACGGAAGTTGTCATTCCGAACGAACCAACGCTTTTGAAAATGAGACATATTCAACATTTATATACGCCTGTTCAGGCGAAAGTGAAGGAAGGCGTCTCGATTTTTTCACTCGTTGAACGGCTTCATCCAACCCCTGCGCTCGGGGGATTTCCGAAAGAAAAGGCGGTACAGACGATTCGGGAGATTGAGCCGCTTGATCGTGGATGGTATGCTGCTCCGATTGGTTGGGTTGATGCGAACGGAAACGGAGAGTTCGCTGTTGCGATTCGTTCGGCATTGCTTGAAGACAATAAAGCACATTTGTTTGCAGGATGTGGCATTGTCGCCCATTCTGATCCACATAATGAATACGAGGAAACGAATGTAAAGTTTAAACCGATGTTATTAGCGCTAGAGGGGGAACAAAGATGAATGAAATGACAGCGTATGTCACAGCTTTCGTTGAGCAACTAGCTCATATGGGAGTACAACAAGTAGTCATTAGTCCTGGTTCTCGCTCCACTCCTCTAGCGATGGTTATGGCTGAACATCCAACGTTAAATATTCATGTTCATATTGATGAACGTTCCGCTGCTTTTTTCGCATTGGGCATGGCGAAGGCTTCTGGAGAGCCAGTTGCTCTTGTTTGTACATCAGGGACAGCAGTAGCAAATTATTATCCAGCAATCGTTGAAGCTTATTATGCACGTGTCCCACTCGTTGTGATTACGGCTGATCGCCCTCATGAACTGCGTGATGTTGGCGCCCCACAAGCAATTAACCAGTTACATATGTATGGTTCATATGTAAAATGGTTTGTTGATATGGCGCTTCCAGAAGGAAATGAGCGAATGCTTCGTTATGCCGAAATGGTCGCTGCTCGCGCGGTATACGTTGCATCGTCTGTCCCAAAAGGACCGGTTCATATTAACGTACCGTTGCGCGAACCACTCGTTCCAACGATCGATGAGCCGTTGTTTTTGCCATCTTCTCCAGCTCGCATCGTGTATAAAGGAAATAAGCATCTTTGTGAAGAGATGATCGATGAGTTGTATGCGGAGTTGAGCGGTGTCGAAAAAGGGGTCATTATATGCGGAGATTTGCATATCGAAGGTTTTTCTGAGGCAGTTGTGAAGTTAGCGGAAGCATTGCAATACCCTATTTTAGCAGATCCTCTCTCTCCATTGCGGACAGGTATACACGAGAAACGATGTATTATTGAATCGTATGATGCGATGTTAAAAAATGAAACGTTTGCGGATAGGTTTGTTCCAGATGTCGCTATTCGGTTCGGAGCGATGCCTGTATCGAAATCGCTTTATGTTTGGTTGCAGAAGCATAAACAAGTAAAACAAATAGTTGTCGATGAAGCGGGACAATGGCGCGATCCAACGTTGTCGCTTCAAGTACTGATAGAAGCAAATGAGGTTCAGTTTTGTTATGATTTAGCGCAACGTGCCTCACATTCCCTTCGTTCGTCGCAATGGATGAGCAAGTGGCAATATATGAATGAACGTGCAAAACACATTTTGTTGAAAGCAGAAGAAGAGACGGATATGTTTGAAGGGAAAATATTTATTGAACTTGCCAACCTATTGCCAGACAAAGCAACACTCTACGTTGGCAACAGTATGCCTATTCGTGATGCGGATACGTTTTTTATGTCATCGAGTAAACGAATCCGTTTACTCGCGAATCGAGGAGCAAACGGCATTGATGGAGTTGTATCTAGTGCTCTTGGGGCAAGTTACGTTTCCCAACCACTTGTGTTAGTGATTGGCGATTTGTCATTTTATCATGATTTAAACGGTTTGTTGGCAGCGAAATTACAACAGCTACATGCGACAATCATCGTGTTAAACAATAACGGCGGAGGTATTTTCTCTTTCTTACCGCAAGCGAATGAACCAAAGCATTTCGAACGGTTATTTGGTACGCCGACACATTTATCATTTCAGCATGCTGTTGACATGTATAATGGGCATTATGAAAAAGTAGAGACGTGGGAACATTTTCGACGAGCGATGACGGACGCTCTTTCACGCCCGACATTAAACGTCATTGAAGTTCCGACATCACGTGAATATAATGTCAAAATCCATCGGAAATTGTGGAAAGATGTTTCCAAGGAAATGTCCAACTTGTTGAATAAAGGGGAATGAACATGAAGTTTGTCGTTCGAGGACAAACGTATTATGTGGAAATGTACGGTAATGGACAACCGCTGTTGTTACTACACGGATTTACAGGCAGCTGTCAAACGTGGCATCCGTTTATTTCAACTTGGAGCCAACATATACAGTGCATCGCCATTGACATTCTTGGCCACGGACGAACGGATGCTCCAGCTGCTATACAGCGCTACGATATTGAAACGGTGGCGAAAGATATTGCGATGTTGTTTGATCGATTAGGAATAAAAAAAGCTCATGTGCTTGGATATTCAATGGGGGGGCGGCTTGCGTTAACGTTTGCGATTCGTTATCCGCAGTACGTTCAAACATTAATATTAGAAAGTAGTTCCCCGGGATTAAAAACGGAAGAAGAGCGAATAAAGCGGTGTGAAGAAGATGAACGATTAGCGCAGTTTATTGAACAACATGGGGTTGCATCGTTTGTTGATCAATGGGAGAAAATTCCGTTGTTTTCTTCGCTTCAACGATTGCCAAAGGATGTGCAAAAGCAGTTACGAGAAGAGCGGTTACAGCATACGGTTGTCGGATTAGCCAATAGTTTGCGCGGCATGGGGACAGGAGCGCAACCTTCTTGGTGGGGAGCGTTGCATCAATTGACGATGCCGACATTGTTGATTTGTGGAGAAGATGATGAAAAGTTTTGTCGAATTGCGTCAGAAATGGTACAATTATTACCAAACGGAACGCTCATTGCCGTTCCGCAAGCTGGACACGTTGTGCATATGGAGCAGCGTGAGCGGTTTGGTACGCTTGTTCAACAATTTGTGCTAAGAGGAGGTTTATTGCATGGCGATTGAATGGATAAAAGAGAGGGAATATGAAGATATTTTGTACGAAACGTATAACGGCATTGCAAAAATCACAATTAATCGTCCTGAAGTACATAATGCGTTTCGTCCAAAAACAGTAATGGAATTAATTGATGCGTTTGCATATGCACGTGACGACTCTAATATTGGTGTCATCATTTTAACAGGTGCAGGCGGCAAAGCGTTTTGTTCGGGTGGCGACCAAAAAGTGCGTGGACATGGTGGATATGTGGGGGATGATCAAATTCCGCGCTTAAACGTATTAGATTTGCAACGTTTAATTCGTGTTATTCCGAAGCCGGTTATTGCGATGGTTGCAGGTTATGCGATCGGCGGTGGTCACGTGCTACATGTCGTTTGTGACTTAACGATTGCAGCAGATAACGCGATTTTTGGTCAAACAGGTCCGAAAGTCGGTAGCTTTGATGGAGGATATGGAGCCGGTTATTTAGCGCGCATTGTCGGTCATAAAAAAGCGCGTGAAATTTGGTATTTATGTCGCCAATACAATGCCCAAGAGGCGCTAGAAATGGGACTAGTGAATAAAGTTGTTCCGCTTGAACAGTTAGAGGAAGAAACGGTGAGATGGGCGGAAGAAATTTTAGAAAAAAGCCCGACAGCTATTCGCTTCTTAAAAGCTGCGTTCAACGCTGATACTGATGGATTGGCAGGCATTCAACAACTTGCTGGAGATGCAACGCTTCTTTACTATACAACGGATGAAGCTAAGGAAGGACGCGATGCATTTAAAGAAAAGAGAAAACCGGACTTCAAGCAGTTCCCGCGTTTTCCATAAAAATAAAACAGCTTGATGTGCATACATCAAGCTGTTTTTTTGAAGGTGGTGTGAACATGATTCCAAATTGGTTACGTCAACGTGCACATTTAACTCCGAATCGTGTAGCGCTATACGACGACACACAATCGATTTCATTTGCGGAACTTCATGATCGGACAGTAAAACGGGCAAGGCAATTTGTTTATCTCGGTGTAAAAAAAGGCGACATTGTAGCTATCTTAATGAAAAATAGTATACATATGGTCGAAGTCATTCATGCGCTTCATTATATTGGAGCGATTGTTTTGTTACAAAACGTACGCTTGTCGATAGAAGAAATAAAGTGGCAGTTGGATCATAGTGGGGCGCGTTTCGTCATTTGTGATGCGCCATTTCCAGACGAACGAGTGATTGAGTGGAATGAATTTATAAAACTCCGAGAACGAGATGGAGAATGGCAAACGATGTACCATCTTGATGATGTAGCAACCATTATGTATACATCAGGGACGACAGGAAAGCCAAAAGGGGTTATGCAAACATATGGGAATCATTGGTGGAGTGCGATTGGTTCCGCTTTAAATCTTGGCTTGCATGAAAATGATTGTTGGCTTGCCGCTGTTCCTTTTTTTCATGTTAGTGGTTTGTCGATTTTAATGAGGAGCGTCATTTATGGCATGAGTGTTTATATTATGTCATCATTTGACGCGAAACGTAGCAATGAGCTTATTTTGCAAGGGAAAGTTACGATGATGTCCGCTGTCAGCACCATGGTGCAACAAATAATTCAGCAACTCAAGCAGCCGTACCCTCCGTCATTTCGTTGTATGCTCGTTGGAGGAGGACCTGTTTCGCAACCGTTATTGCATTCGTGTGCTAATTGGAATATACCTGTATATCAAACATATGGTATGACAGAAACCGCTTCCCAAGTGGCTACATTATCTCCAGATGCTCGTCATAAACATGGCTCAGCAGGAAAGCCGCTGTTTCATATGGGTATTCGCATTGAAAAAGACGGACACCAGCTGAATGCCAATGAAGTAGGAGAGATTGTTGTCAAAGGTCCGAGCGTCATGAAAGGGTATTGGCAAAACGAAAAGGAAACGAATGCGGTTTTAAAAGATGGTTGGTTATATACCGGAGATATTGGATATATGGATGAAGAAGGATTTTTATATGTGCTTGACCGTCGTTCAGATTTAATTATTTCTGGTGGAGAAAATGTATATCCTGCCGAAATTGAGGCGGTACTTTTGGAACATAAGGCAGTAAAAGAAGCAGGCGTCATTGGAGTTGCTGATGAAACGTGGGGACAAGTGCCACATGCATTTGTTGTATTATATGATGGGACAGCAACGGAAGAACAATTAAAGTTGTTTTGTATGAGTAAATTGGCTAAATATAAAGTGCCAAAGCGAATTTACATTGTTGATCATTTGCCGCGCAATGCTACAAACAAACTGATGCGCCATAAGCTAAAAAAATGGGTCGAGGAGGCGTAAAAAGCCTCCTCTTATTGATATCCTTTCGCTGTTTCTTTCGTAATTTTTTCTTTAAACAGTTTATAACTCCAAAGTTGATAGCCTACGACGATCGGTACCATAACGATGGCGACGCCGAGCATAATTTTTAAGTTCAATTCGCTTCCTGCTGCTTCAAAAAGCGTTGTGCTATATTCATCGTTGATGCGGGAAGGAAGCATATTTGGGAACATGCCGATAAAACCAGTTGCCATAAGTGTGAAAATCGTCAAGCAAATGTTCGTAAATGCAAGTCCAATTCGTTTTTGCCAAACGAACAATAACATCAGTAATGCACATACGAAAGTAAGCGCTGGAACGACCCAAAGAATTGATGCTTTTGTAAAGTTGTGAAACAAAGGTGTCCGATTACTTGTTGCAACGAAGAAAAGGGATAATATGACCGTTGCAACAATAGCAGCAGGGCGAGCGACTGCATACGCTCGCTCCGCTACCTCTCCAACCGTTTTTAGCATGACCCAGAGAGCACCAGAGACGATAAATAAACTGATAAACAATAATCCGCCTAACAAACCGTACGGATGAAGTAAACTAAAAAACGTTCCTTCATATCCAGATGGGCCAATTTTTAAGCCGTAAAACAAATTCGCAAAGGCAACGCCAAATAAAAGTGCTAAAGCAAAACTGCTAATTGTAAATGCCCATTTCCAACTTTTTTGCCAAAGCGGTGCATCGTCTTTATGCATAAATTCCAATCCAGCAGCACGGAAAAAGAGCGCGAATAAAATGAGCATCATCGGCGTATATAAGAAGCTAAATAAGTCAGCATAAACAGCAGGAAATGCAGCAAATGTAGCTCCGCCCGCTGTAATTAACCATACTTCATTGCCACCCCAAAACGGTCCAACCGCTTCTTGTAGTTGATTTCGCTCTTGACGGTTTCTCGCTAAAAACGGAAACAACATGCCCGTCCCGAGCGTATATCCATCTAATACAAAGTATATCGTCCAAATAAGTCCCCATAGACCAAACCAAATGATCGCAACTATTTCATAAGACATGTTGCATTTCCCCACCTTTCGTAGCCGCGGATGTGTATGGACCTTTTTTCGCATATTTCAACATTAAGTACACGTCAGCAATAAGCAAAATCGTATAAAACAATACGAGGCTGACAAGTGAGAATATGATTTGTGAAAGCGAGATTGGCGATACCGCTTCGGCTGTGCGCATTAAGCCATACACCGTCCATGGTTGACGTCCGACTTCCGCAACGACCCAGCCAGCATTGATCGCAACGTACGGTAACAAAACGGAATACATGACTACCTTTAAGAAGCGTTTTGATTCAATTAATTTATTTTTACGATACAAGTAAAACCCATACCAACATAAAGCGACGAAATATAGTCCGAGTGCGACCATTAATCGAAATGAGTAAAACACAATATTGACGTTCGGTCGTTCGTCTTTCGGAATTTGATCAAATCCAACGACTTTTCCATCAAACGAATGCGTATAAAAGTAACTTCCGAGCTTCGGAATCGTTAAAAATTCAACGATATTTCGTTCGTTTTTTGGATCCGGAATTTGAATAATATGAAAAGGTAACCCCTCTTTCGTTTCCCAAACAGCTTCTAGTGCTGCTCCTTTAGCAGGCTGCATCTTTGCCGCAAACGATGCTGATTTATGACCGATAAATGGTGTTGCTGTTGTCGCGATAAGACCTAGAATAAGTGCATACTTAAACGATTTTTCGAAAAATACGACATGCTGCTTACGCAACAAATGCCATGCGCTAACAGCCATCACAAAAAACGCTCCAACGATATAACAGCTGACGACGGTATGAACGAACATATGCCAAGCATATGGATTCGTCACAACTTCCCAAAAGTTTTGTAGTTCGATGCGACCGTTTCTCTCAATATACCCGACCGGATTTTGCATAAACCCGTTTGCTGTAATAATCCAAAGTGCTGAAATGTTTGTACCAAGCGCAACCATCCAAATCGAAAACGCACGAAGTTTTGGTGAAATTTTATCCTTCCCAAATAGCCAAATGCCCATAAATGTTGATTCTAAAAAGAAAGCAACGAGCGCTTCAATGGCGAGCGGAGATCCGAAAATATCCCCCATATATTTCGAATACTCAGACCAGTTTGTACCAAATTGAAATTCCATCGTAATGCCTGTGACTACGCCAAGGACGAAGTTGATAGCAAACAATTTCCCCCAAAAATCTGCCATTTGTCGATAAAGCGGATTTTTTGTTCGCACATGTTGTGTTTCCATCCATGCAATTAAAACAATAAGACCAATGGTCAACGGGACGAATAAAAAATGATAAAAAACCGTAATGGCAAATTGAAAACGGCTTAACAAAAGTACATCGCTCATAAGTCCCCCTCCAACATACAAAATGTTTTTTACTACGTATAAGAGTAACCTCAATACGTGAAGAAGAGGTGAGGGAAATGTTGCAAAACTGTGGCGATAATTTTAAAAAAATATGTCTATTCATTGTTTTTAACATGTAAAAATTGGAAAACTCCTTGCCGTAAGCAAGTGGGGGTGTCACCTGTTTGGTTGGAACGTTTTACAGTCTGTTTCAGTCGAACTTGCTGCTGTTGGGCCAGCATGGCTTACGACATAGATAGCTTCTGCACTACATCGATTGCCTTGTGACCAAAACTGACAGTTTTGCACTTCACAAAGTACATCTTTGGCCATGATTGTTCCCTCCTTTCCTTATGCTGTTGTTAGTGTAGACAAAAGATTAGCGACACATAACATGAAAAAATGAGCAAAAACAAGGGGAATTTTTTATGATTAAATGTTGACATAGATAATCATTCTCAATTAGAATGGAATTGTGTAACATAAAACAAAAAATCGGAGGGAGTTATATGTCGTCATTATTAGTTGTTGGTGCTGATCATTTAGGAAACATTACCGATAAATTAAAAAACTCAGGATTTAAGGAGATTATTCATTTAGATGGCCGCAAAGTGAACATGGTGAAACGACAAATTCCAGAGCATGTCGATATCGTATTTGTCATGACAGATTATATTAACCATAATTTAGCGAAAGTCATTAAGCAAAAAGCGAAGGATCAACATAAGCCTATCTATTTTGTAAAGCGTTCATGGAGTTCCATTCAATTCGTTATTCAACAAATGGAGGAATTGAAACAAGTGAATTAAGGGGGAGATGACATTGTGGCAATCGTTTATGAATGAAGTGTTAGCTTATCATTACAACATATCTCCACCTCATCGTTCATCGCTTACGTTGCTAAAAGGAATTGAACGGGCAACATCATCGTTTTCGATCGCTTCTTTTGATTCTCCCGTTACATATTATAAAATGATTGCACAAATGACAGATTACTTGCTTCGCTTTGTTGCGAACGATCAGTCGTTTGTTCACATATTAGATGCTCATGATGCTTTTGTTACTACATCATGTACGTCTGACACATGCGTTGTCCCATCATGTATGAACATTTTTATAGTTGATGCAATTTCGCTTTCAAAAGCAATGCGCATGTTTGAAAATCATTTTAAAGTAAAACCAGAAAAAGTTTATATTTACCATATGTCAGAGAATCGTGTCATACATTTTTGCTTGACAAGACATGTGCATCAAGTATCATAAATGTATAATGATAATGAATTTCAGTTTTAGGGAGAGGGAAGTATGGGGAAATGGATCAAAATCGGTTCAGCCATTGCTTTATCATCGTCGCTAGTTGTTAGCGGCTGTGCTGAACAAACGATAAAAAAGAAAGAAGAGACAAAAAAAACTATCCAAGTTCCTGTGACAGATTATACGTTTCGAACCGCAGGAAATATGTTTGCGTATTCAGAGTTTGAGCTGTCTGGTGAACCTTTAGCAGAAGGGTTAGGATTAGATTTAGATTTGTTGGATGTTCGAAAAATAAATGAACCGACCGAATTTGATTATATTGCAGGTGTAGAGTCTTACGAGTATTCTGAGGAAGCCATGTATGAGGTAACGGAAAAGTCAGGGCTCGGTTTGCATCTTATTCACGGTCCTATAGCAAAAAAATTAGCGAAACAAAGCGGAAAAGAAAGTCATGAAGTATTAGCTGAACGTTTTTATTTACTTGCTGATCAAGTTGGATATCCACGCGAAGAAATATTTCGCAATATGTTTCCTACATTAATTGAGTATGAAAGTGGGGATCCACATTACATACAACAAGTGGATACAGACGTATATGCAGAAAATGATGACGGTACGTACGTCCCAGTGTACCAAGTAGATTTTCAAACGTTGCGATGGGCTCGTGAAAAAATGAATAAAATGCTTGTTCCTGCAGCTTACGGGGCAACGTTTTTAAAACAAGCTTTATGGGCTGGTGACTTTTTAAGTGCGTTCCATACGGTTGATAAAGACGAGGAAATAGAGGCAAAAACGGCAAATGATGATCAGCATTCAAATATTGCATTAGGAGTTAGTTCGGCTGATGGAATGCAAGGAATGATTTTAACTGAGCAAATATGGAATAAGTTGTTGTTTATTCGTGACCATTTATTTTATGATGCAAAAAATGACAAGCTTACTTCATTGAACAAGGGAACTTATGAGCCGGAAAAAGGGTTTGTATATTTGCCACATCAAGTTGAAGTTGTTGAAAATGGAGATGATCAAGCACCTGATGCTCAACAACTCATTTTGAAAGATAAACGTAGCTTTTTGAAAGACCAATGGCTTATGTTATGGCCAGCGGCTGAATTTTTTGGTATGACCGATCAGCGCGAGGCTAACAAAAATCAAAATCCCGCCTTTTTAGCTGTTTTTGATGGTCAACCTTATCCAAAAGCACCAAATGAAAATATCGATGAAAATGTTCATAATGATGTACAAAGTGACGATCCGTATTCGGTGAATCGAGATATTTTACTGACTGTTTTTAAAAACGTTGATGCGATGCATTTCAATGATGAATTAGGTATATTTGTTGAAGAACATAGCGGAACTGAGCAAGGGAAGTATATGAACACGTTTGATGCTGGTTATACGATGGAAGCACTTCGTATTTTTCAACGAGCAATTGACGGTTTGCCAGTTGGCTATGCGAATGGAGAAGAAGCAGAAGGTTTGCATACGGCGGAAGGAAAACGAGCGCTCGAGCTTATTCATAAACAAGCAGATTTCATCATTGAAAAATTAATAAGAGAAGATGGACTTGTCGCAAATGGGTTTACAATTGGAGAAGGGATAGATAAATCAGAACCAACGCTACTTTCTCAACTTGGAGCGATTCGTGGGTTAACGGCAGCCTTTTTGGCTACAAAAGAAGAGAAGTACCGTGAAGCTGCACGAAATATTTATGTTGCCATGGATCGATATTTTTGGGATCAGAAATTGCATGTTTATCAAACGGCAAAAGGTGAAATGAAATATGATCCGTTTGTGGCTGGCGCTCTTTCTAGTATATTCCGTTTAGCCATAAACCAATTAAACAACATAGATCAAGATGAACAACAACCAAAAGAGCTTGATCGCGAAACAATTATTTCCCGATATGTAGATTTTTACAATCTCATCATCGATGGACCGAGCATAAAAGAAGGAATGCAAGCAAGTGAGTTTTGGGATACAGGGGATGTGTATAAAAAAGACGACCAATCTGGCAACACAGATAAAGATCACGTGCCACAAGTTCAAGCTGGAGATGGCCCGTATGGTATTGCTCCTATTCTTGTGAATGTTGAAGTAAAAGAAAAGTAAAAGGCGGACCGTCTGAACCGGGCGCCTTTTCTGCGTGGGGGATGAGTATGAAAAAATTAGCCATAGTTCTTTTTGTTTTTTTTCTCGCTTCGTGCGCTAAGCAACCGGTATTTATGTCTAAACAAACAGTGATTCGCGATGTGGCAGTAAACAGCAACAATATTGTTATGAATCGAGCGGGAGATGAATTGTATGTTGCAAATATAGACGTACCTACTGTAACAATTATCGATGTGAAAACAAAAAAGAAGAAGGCGGAAATTGCTGTTGGACGGGAGCCACGGCAATTAACATTAAGTCCTGATGAACAATTTTTATATGTGTCCTGTATGTATGACCACCGAGTTGATATTATTTCGTTAAAAAAGCAAAGAGTCATTGGGCATATTCAAACAGGGATTGAACCGTTTGGCCTTGTGACGAGCCAAGACGGTCGATGGTTATATGTCGCTAACTACCGTTCGGGCACATTATCTATTGTCGATTTGCAATCAGGAAAAGTGAAAAAAGACATTCGAGTAGGTGATCGTCCTCGAACGGTTACAATTACGGCAGATGGTAAAAAGCTATATGTCCCACATTATTTGCAAGGGAAAATTACAGTCATTGATACAAAAAAAGAAAAAGTCGTTAAACAAATTTCATTGGCACCTTCACCCGATCAAGAAGATCGAAAAAAAAGTCAGGGCATCCCAAATACGTTAGAGCAGTTTGTTATTGCACCTGATGGAAAAAAAGCATACGTGCCACATTTATTAACAAATGTTGATACACCTATTCATTTTGAAGAGACGATTTTTCCGGCTATTTCTGTCATTCGTTTAGATATTGATGAAGAAGTGTTAGATGAAAGAAAAGAATTATTTGAAGAAATCAACGTCACAGATGTAAACAATGAAACAATGATTGTGTCGAATCCGTACGATATAGCATTTCATCCAAACGGAAAAAAAGCATATGCCATTATGTCTGGCAGTGAAGATCTTGTCGTTTTTGACCTTGCCCGTGGAGGAAATGCTACGCAAGTATTGCGCAGAATTCAAGGAGATAATCCGAGAGGAATTGTCATTTCCCCGGATGGCGAAACACTTTATATTCATCAAGCGATGAGTCATGAACTTGCCATTGTAAAAACAGGCGGTGAACAAGCATATGCAAAAGCAAAACAAATAGGTAAAAATATTTCTCTAATTTCGCAAGATTCGTTACCACCGCTTGTAAGAGAAGGAAAAAAGATATTTTATAGTGCAAATAGCGATGAATATGCAGCGGAGATAACAAAAAATAATTGGATGAGTTGTGCATCTTGTCATAGCGACGGAGATATAAATGGCTTGACGCTTATGACACCGAAAGGACCAAGAAATGTGCCAAGCAACATATTAACAACGAAGACAGGATTATTTATGTGGGACGGATCGCGTGATGATTTTACTGACTATATTCATACAGTCCAAGGGGAGATGGGCGGGATGTTGCAATACGATCCAAGTAAACCGTTACCGCCTGATGTGCAACATATGTTTGATGCGCTATTTGCATATTTGGATGATCCAAGTTCATTTCCTGTTCCAAAGAGCCCTTATCGAGAGAAAGATGGAAGTTTAACACATATAGCAAAAAAAGGGGAGCAGCTGTTTTTTGGAAAGGGGAACTGCCTCACTTGTCATGGAGGAAAGTATTTTACGGATAGTGTAAAAGCAGTGGATAACAATGGGCAGCTCACAACAGGTCAAATATCGTTTTTGCACGATATCGGAACAGAAAATGTACTCGATCGCTCATCGTCCGGGGATGCACGTGCGCAATTTAAAAATCCTCGAACTCCGAAGCAGTGGGATACTCCTACATTGCGTGGAGTGTGGGCGACTGCCCCGTATTTACATGACGGAAGCGCAAGCACGATTGAAGAAGCTATTGTACGTCACCAGATAAAGGAAGTAGAGCAGCTTAGCGAAGAAGAAATAAAGCAAATTGCGGCATATGTACGATCATTAGAGTAAAAAGGTGGGGATCCCCACCTTTTTACAATTCATCAAACCCATTCATATCTGTTGTTTTTGTGTATGAACGTGGACGCGCCTCGAAAAAGTCGGTTTTGCCTAAATTCACATTTTCATCGCTAAAGACACGAATCCAAGGCATACAATTTTCATCAGCATCGTATCGATCGTCTAACCCAAGCATCCGCAATCGCTTATTTCCAAGGTATTCAATATATTTTTCCATTTCGATAACGTCAATGCCATCAATATCGCGCAACACAAAGCGCGACCATTCTGTTTCGTAACGAATGGCTTCGTCGATATAGTCATATATCCACGCAGAAAACGCTCCATTTTCATCAATTTGTGGATTTTCCCATAACACTGCGCGTACAAGTTGAGAAATAAAGTAACTATGGCATAGCTCATCTTTATTAATATAACTAATCATCGTTGATGTTTTGAGCATTTTTTGGTTTCTTGCCAAATTGTAAAAAAAGGCAAACCCAGAATAAAAATTAATCCCCTCTAAGACGAGCGAAGCGACGAGCGCGCGGCAAAACGTCTCTACCGTTGGTTGCTCGCGAAATGCTTCATATACGCGAATGACGTGTTCATTTCGCTTATAAATGTGCGGATTTGTTCGTGCCATTTCAAACGCACGATGTTGCTCCGATAATTTTTCGATCGAAGCAAGAACGTACGAGTACGATTGATTATGAACGACTTCTTGCTGTTCGATAATCGAAAAAATTGCTTTGACGCTCGGATCGGTAATGTATTCTTTCATCGCCCCAATAAAATTTGGTTGAACAGAATCTAAAATTGAAAGCAAGCCGATAATGTGTAAAAATGCATCCCGTTCCCGTCCACTTAACTCATGCCATTGTTTAATATCATCCGACATATTAATTTCAAACGGCGTCCAAAAGTTGCTGAGCAACATTCTGTATATATCGTAAAAATGGCTATATTTAATATCGTTCCAGTTTAAAATGCCGCTTGCTTTCCCGTTTATAATGCTTGTTGCCTTATTTGGATGCGACGGCTCGAGCAATTTTACTTTCGCCAATAACAAAACGGTCAACCTCCTCTAGTAGCTGTTGTACGAATACAGTCGGTAAATGTTGTTGATGGCCGCGTGGTGATTGTTCAATTTTTAGCGTGCCGAGCACCGTCGTCACTTTTCGCAAATGGTACTCCATTTCATCGACAGCACGGCAATAGTATGGCCACATTTGATCCCCTGTGCCAAACAGCGCAACAGGAGGCAAAGGAAGATTTCGTTCTTTGATAAGAAAACGAAGTAGCTTTCTCATTTCATCTGGAAGTTGTCCATTTCCCCACGTATATGAACCGAATAAAAGAAGATGCGCCTCATGAATGAGCGATTCGATCGCAAATATATGTTCAATATCGATCGTTTTCACCGCATGTCCGTATGAGCGAAAAGCTTCTTCAATTAACAAGGCGACTTCTTTTGTGTTTCCCGTTTTGGATGTATAGCAAATGAGAACGTTCATGATTAATCACGCAAGAAACCCCTGCTTTCAAGCATGGGGAGGAATGCGTGTTCCCCCTTTCTTTTGTGTATGATATAATAAAGGCGTGGAGAAAACCGTTTAACAAAGGCACTCCAATAACTGCTACTCGATGTATGGAGTTGGTTACAGGAAGCGTTGTAACCGTAAAACATCGAGCGTGGGTCCGTCTGTTGTGCGTGGAAGTCAAGTACTGCCAACAGACACACCGAGAGAATCGGTAACGATGCAGGCATGACCTGCGTCGTTGGGTAGTTGTCAACCTGCCCTGATGCAACCCCAAGTGAAGGAAGGAGGATAACATCCGCTTGCACTTCTGGGGAGTTGCAAGCCCATGACTTTAGTCATTGGGTTGTTGACGCTTTTTCCTCCTACGATGAGCAAACGTCGCATTCTTCAATCGTTACGGCAGTGCTGCGAACGTAATACGTCGATTTTAACCGTTCTTTCCATGCCGTTAAATGTAAATCCAAAAGATCTTTCGCTTTAATCGTGTTGTATACGTAAAGATTAAAACTTAACGACTGATCGACATGTTTTTGTCTAGCGGCATTTTGACGAATGCTCATCTTTTGATCCACTTCATAGGCATTTTCGTAAAACCAAAATGTTTTGGCATTTAAATCAGGAACGGTAACAGGAATTTTATAATTTTTCTTTTCTTCAAAATATAAGCGATTGAAGACAGGATCGCATGACGCCGTTCCGTTTGCTAAAACGGATGTCGAAGCGTTTGGAGCAGGCGCCATGAGATACCCATTACGTATCCCATGTCTCATCACTTGTTGCTTTAACTCATCCCAATCTAACTCATCGTGGGAATGATAACCGCGAAGCTCAAAATATTTCCCTGTATGCCAATCAGAACCTGCAAACGCCGGATATGCACCTTTTTCTTTCGCCAATTCCATGCTTGCTTGAATCGTTAAATAAGCGATTTTTTCAAATAGCTTGTCAGCGAAATCAACGCTTTCTTCACTATTCCACTTAATTCCTTTTAACGCTAATAAGTGATGCCATGAAAATGCACCTAGACCGATTGCCCGATATTTTTTATTTGTCATCACCGCTTGCAACACTTCAATGCGATTTTCGTTTAAGTCGATGACGTTATCAAGCATACGCACTTGAATCGGAATTAATCGTTCTAGTACATCGTCTTGTACGGCGCGAGCGAGATGAATGCTAGATAAGTTACAAACGACAAAGTCGCCTGGCTTTTTATGAATAATGATTTCACCATCTTGCGTATACTCTTTTGTTACGGTAGTCGCGCTCATATTTTGCATAATTTCCGTACATAAATTGCTAGAATAAATCATACCCGCATGTTTATTTGGATTCATGCGATTCGCTTCGTCGCGATAAAACATATAAGGTGTACCCGTTTCTAATTGTGATTTTAAAATGCGCTTCATAATTTCAATGGCAGGTACACGTTCTTTACTTAACTCTGGATGGTTGATACATTCTTCGTATTTTTCGCGGAAGGAGCCATGTCCTCGTTCTTCATCGTAAAAATCTTCAAGACCTAGCGGATTCCCACCTTTATCTTTCCACCCCATCACTTTTTTCACTTCATGTGGGTCAAATAAATACCAATCGCCCCGCTTTTCGACTTGTTCCATAAATAAATCAGGGATGCATACGCCATAAAATAAATCATGGCATTTTTGCCGTTCATCGCCGTTGTTTAATTTTGCGTCTAAGAAAGAGAAAATGTCTTTATGCCAAACGTCTAAATAGACGGCAATACTTCCTTGTCGCGTACCAAGCTGATCAACCGATACAGCGGTATTGTTTAATTGGCGCATCCATGGGATGACACCAGACGATACGCCTTTAAATCCTTTAATATCCGAGTTGCGTGCCCGAATTTTTCCTAAATAGACGCCGATTCCCCCACCGCCTTTGGAGAGGCGAGCGATGTCTGTATTCGATTCATAAATGCCGATTAAGCTGTCATCAACTGTATCAATAAAGCAACTCGATAATTGGCCATAAGATTTGCCTGCGTTTGCGTATGTTGGTGTAGCCACCGTCATATATTGATTCGATAATGCCCAATACGCTTCTTTAACAAGTTCCATTCGTTTTTCTTTTGGCTCATTCACCATCAGCGTAAGAGCAATGGTTAAAAAGCGTTCTTGTGGCAACTCATAAATTTCTCCGTCATATCCTTTCGCTAAATAACGATCAACGAGTGTGCGTAATCCGATATAGGTAAATTGCTCGTCTTTTTTCGAATCGATCCATGTCCCCGCTTCTTGTAGTTCTTCTTTCGTATATCGTTCAAGTACAAACGGATCGTAAATACCGAGATCAACGAGCATTGTTTGTAACTCATAAAAGTAGTGGTATGTGTCGGATACATCATAGCCACGATTGGTTGCTGCTTCATTGTACAGCTGTTGTAAATAAAGGCGTGCTGCGACAAACGTCCAATCAGGTTGTTCTACGGTGATTTCGTCAAGTGCATTTAAAATGAGTTTGTTCATCATGTCATCGTATGATTTTGTATACGTCAGCGACCGTATCGTACGCTCGATGTATCGCGCGCTTGATAAGTGTGGAAAGTCTTTGAAAATATGAAACAATAATGTGCGGATCGTTTCTTCATTTACTTCTGTTTGTTGTTTTATGTACACCATATAACATCCCTTCCCCTAGAAAATAAAAAAATCCGCTCTCGTTGAGCGGATGAAACGATGGAAAAAGGCATGCTTTCACCATCGTTTCATCTTCTCAATCCCCGAAGAATATGAAACGATACAAGGAAGGCAGGTCTCCTGACTTGCGCTTCTTCCTACTTTGGATTCCTTCCCATATATGCGCCATAAATAGCTGACATATACAGTGGTGTTATTTCCATTTCGTCTGCGCACACAGTTGCGGGGACAGTTCTGGATTCGCACCAGATTCCCTATTAAGTCCGTTTGGACACCTTCACTTGTCGGTTTCAATATATAGTTATTATTTCGTACGATTATCACAATATATTGTACGAAAAAGGTTTACGTTTAAAACTATAGCGAAAAATCTCAACATTTGCAATCGTTATTTTTCATCCTTTGCTACATAGCGACGATCTTTCATCCCTTTCCATACAATGTCGTTTCATAGTTTGATTTGGAATGGGAAAAATATACAAAAAATAAGCGACCGTTATGATCGCTTATTGTAGAGCTTTTTTTAGTGCAGAGATGTTGTCATTCATAATTGCGAAGTAGTCTTTGTTGTTTGCAATATCATCGTTTGTGCGCGCTTCTAAGTTGTGAAGGATAAGTACATCAGCTCCGATTTCGTTTTTCACAACTTCAGCAATTTTCGATGTTACGTTTTGCTCAAAAAAGATATAGTGTATGTCATGGTCTTTGGCGATTTGAATAATCGAAGCAAGCTGCTTTTGTGACGGTTCGTTTGTTGGCGATAGCCCAGTCACGCTTATTTGTTTTAAGCCATATCGTTTCTCCCAATAGCCGTAAGCCGCATGAGCGACAAGAATTTCTTTTCTTTTCGCGCCTTTTATCAATTGTTGGAACTGGCTATCGAGCTGTTCAAGCTGCTGTTTTAACGAAGCAAAGTTTTGTTCAAAATCATTTTTTGCCTCAGGTTTTAGTTCCGTTAACGTTTGTTTAATCGTTTCAGCCATTTGGATTGAATATATCGGATCTAACCAGACATGAGGATCTACATCACCGTGCTCATGCTCATCTTCATGGGCGTGTTCATCTTCATGAGCATGTTCGTCTCCATGAGTATCGTTGGCTGGAAGAAATTCCGTCCCAGCTGTTGCTTCCACGAACTTGACGTGTTCATTCTCTAGCGTTTCGACAACGCGATCAACAAATCCTTCCATTCCTTGACCGATGTAAATGAAAGCGTCAGCATCTGCGATTTGTTGCATCGTTTTTGCCGTCGGTTCGTATGTGTGCACATCAACGCCAGGAGGGTATACGCTTTCCACTTGAACGTGCTCACCGCCAATTTTTTCAGTAAAGTCTTGAAGAGGGTATACAGTTGTATAAACGATAAGTTGATCGTTTTTTTCCTCATTCTTCGATTCATTCGTCTGTTCTTGTTGCGAGCATCCAAACAATAGCAGTGTGCTCGTAAGTATAATGGATAAAATGGTTTTTACCTTCATCTTCTTCCTCCTTCCAAATAAAGAAAGATGTTTCTGATCGTCAAATAACATCTTTCTCACTCCTGTTTTATTATATCGTAATCGTTACGATTTGAAAACTATGAAACAGAAACAAATGGTGGGAGTGGATCGACAAAAGTAGACCAATCTTCAAACGTAATTATTACGATTTACATTGTTTATCATATCGAAAAAAAGAGAAAGGGCAACTATTTTTGCTCTTTCTCTGGAACAGGATCAAATCCACCTGGATGAAATGGATGGCATTTTAAAATGCGTTTGATTGTTAAATAGCCTCCTTTAAGTGCACCGAAGCGACGAATCGCTTCTAATCCGTAATGCGAACAAGTCGGATAAAAGCGACATGTCGGTGGTTTTAAAGGGGAAATAAATCGTTGATAAAAACGAATGAGTAAGATGAATATATGTTTCATGTAATACGCCCGCCCCTATTTTTTCTTATTGTAACATAGTTGGACGAAACAATTCCAACAAAAAAAGATGAAAAAAGTCGGACTTTTGTGTATGATAAAAACGTGACAATTGAAAAAGAGGTGAGAAATATGCCTTCAGTAGAAAGCTTTGAACTAGACCATTGTGCGGTCAAAGCACCGTACGTTCGCCATTGTGGTGTTCATCAAGTCGGTAGCGACGGTGTTGTGAATAAATTTGATATTCGCTTTTGTCAACCAAATAAAGAAGCGATGCAACCGGCAGCGATTCATACACTTGAACATTTACTAGCGGTGCACATTCGTAAGCATGCTGAAAAATACGCTCATTTTGATATTATCGATATTTCTCCGATGGGATGTCAAACGGGGTATTATTTAGTCGTTAGTGGCACGCCAACAGTCGAAGAAATTATTGATTTGCTTGAGGCGACGATGAATGAGGCATTGACGGTTACAGAAGTGCCAGCTGCAACGGAAAAAGAGTGCGGTCAAGCGAAATTGCACGATTTAGAAGGAGCTAAGCGACTTATGCGATATTGGCTATCGCAGCCAAAGGAAGAATTGAAAAAGGTGTTCAGTTAAAAAATAAAGGTTCAGGCGCGCTATACGTCTGGGCCTTTATTTTTTCAGTTGGCAATTTATCAACTATGCTTTCGAAGCGGTCACTACCAATACAATGATGGTTACATGTCTCTCTACATTGTTCATGCAAAAACGTATCATTTTCCAAATTTTTTTTTGTTTGCTATAATGAAAGAGGGGGAAGTTTATAATCGAGGAGGGAATTAGTGTGAAAGAAAAATTAATTGATATTGTCAACAAACAAATTGCAAACTGGAACGTGTTATATGTAAAATTACACAACTACCATTGGTATGTGAAAGGGCCGCAGTTTTTTACGTTGCATACAAAATTTGAAGAGTTGTACAATGAAGCGGCACTACATATTGATGAGTTAGCAGAACGTTTATTAGCATTAGGTGGAAAACCGCTAGCAACGATGAAAGATTATTTAGCGGTAGCATCCGTACATGAAGCAAAAGGAAATGAAACGGCGGAAGAAATGGTAGCGGAAATTGTTCGCGATTTTGAAACGATGATTAAAGAATTGAAAGCTGGCATGGACTACGCCGGAGAAATTGGAGATGAAACAACAGGCGATATGCTTTTAGGCATTCATCAAAGTTTAGAAAAACATGTATGGATGCTCAAATCGTTTCTCGGATAAGGTGGGAGTGGCCCCACCTTATTTGCATGTTCAGTCGCAGATGAGTGCTTTTGTTGCATGAAAATAAATGAATCGACTCACACTAACTGTAACAAACGAAAAAGAGGTGGGTCGATGAAAAAAACGTATTATGTTTCGGTGGCACGTGGTGAGATTTCACAAGTGAAAACGGCTTCCCCATGGGAATTTCGCATTGAAGCGACGGATGAAGAAATCATTCAATTACGGGAGTATTTTGATGAAATGTATTCATCCGATTGGCAATCGTTTTGGCGTGCACATGTGCCATATGTGCAATATCATTATGATCGGCCGAACGACGGGTATGACAACGCAATGAAAAAAGTGTATGAAATGATTTATGAACTTGGCGATGAGGAAGCGAAACAACAAATTGAAACGATGGGTGTCATACAGTTATAAAAGCTGTCGACTACTTCACTGTGTGGTACAATGAAGAAAACATACAGTTGAGGGTAGACGGTGATGATTGTATTTCAAGATTACTACGGATACAACGTTCGACTTTCTTTTTCTGACCATCCTTTCTCGAAGCAACCGAAACATGTTTTCGTTATTTGTCGGTACGGTGGTCGTTGGTTATTGACAAATCACGCTGTACGTGGCTTGGAGTTTCCGGGTGGCAAAGTAGAAGAGGGAGAGACGGCAGAAGAGGCAGCTATTCGTGAAGTAAGGGAAGAAACGGGAGGGGTCGTTGAAAAGATCACGTACATTGGACAGTATGAAGTCAACTGTCCGAATGAAACGATTGTAAAAAATATTTACTTTGCCCATGTTAAATCTTTGGAACAAAGGGAGTCGTATTTTGAAACAAATGGTCCTGTGCTCATTGAGCATATGCCAGATGACATAGCGAAAGATGAACGATTTAGTTTTATTATGAAAGATGGCGTATGGACATATACAAAACAAGAGTTAAAGCGGCGGGGAATGTTGTAAAACCCCACCGCTTTTTGACGTGTGGGGTTATGCGCGTTTTATTAATTTTTTTTCAAACCAACTGACAAGCTGGTACATGATGCTAGAGAGTAAAGCAATCATAAGCAAACTTAATAAAACGAGCGTAAAGTTAAACACTTGGAAGCCGTAAATAATCATATAGCCGAGCCCTTGTTTTGAGACGAGAAATTCACCAACGATGACACCAACCCAAGATAGACCAACGTTTACTTTTAACGTTGAAATGATTGTTGGGAAGGAGGCAGGTAAAATGGCCTCTGTAAACCACTGTCGTTTCGTTGCTCCGAATGTTCGAAGCACTTTTATATAGTTTGCATCGACTTCTTTAAATGAGGTGTAAACGACAATCGTTGTAATGATGATCGAAATGATCGCTCCCATTGCGACGATCGATGTCATATTCGGTCCGAGTGCGACGATTAAAATCGGACCGAGCGCTACTTTTGGCATCGCGTTTAAAATGACTAAATACGGATCAACGATTTTTGAGATGCGCGGAAACCACCAAAGTATTGCTGCAAAACAAACGCCGATCATCGTTCCGGTGATAAAGCCCAGCACCGTCTCTGTTAATGTGACGGTCGTGTGTGTTAGCAATGTATGATCGCGTATTTTGGCGATAAACAAATGCCAAATGGAAGACGGGGAGCTAAATAATAACGGATCAATCCGATGAAATCGGCTTGCGATTTCCCATAAACTAAAAAACGTAATGACAATGATTACTTGAAAAAAACGGACGATTTGTTTTTCGCGTTTTTCATATGCCATATATTGATCATATATACGTTGCAACCACTCATGTTTGTTCAATGCTCTCTAACTCCTTCCAAATCATTTGAAAGAGCGGTGAAAAATCTGGATGTTGGCGGGCTTGAAACGGTGTACACGCTTTTAACGAATCTGGAACGGTAACGATTTTTTGAATTTTTCCCGGTCTTGCGGTAAATAAAACGATGCGGTCGCTCATCGCAATGGCTTCACCAATATCGTGCGTGACAAGAAGTGCTGTTTTTTGATACTGTTTTAACGTTTCCCATACAAGATCTTCTAGTTTGAGCTTTGTTTGATAATCAAGCGCTGAAAACGGCTCATCTAACAGTAATATTTTCGGATCCGTTGCAAGCGTGCGTACGAGTGCAGCGCGTTGGCGCATTCCTCCCGACAATTCATTAGGATAGCGGTCATCGACATCGCGCAGCCCGATTTGATGCAATAGGGCGAGTGTTTGTCTCCCTGTTTTCTCGCTATATTTTCCCATTAGCTTTAATCCAAGTGTCACGTTTTGTTCGATCGTCTTCCATGGGAACAAATAATCATGTTGTAGCATATATCCAATCGTTTGACGCATTGTTCTTATTTCTTTTCCTTCGATAAGCACACGTCCTTTTGTCGGTTCGATCAATCCTGCGATAATTGAAAGAAGCGTTGTTTTTCCACAGCCGCTTGGGCCGAGAAAGGAGACAAACTCTCCTCTCTCGACAGTTAGCGATAGATGATCAAGCGCCAATACGGCAGATTGCTTTGTGACGTAGGCGTGCATCACTTGATCAATCGTTAAAATGGGCATGATGTTCACCTACTTTTTTGCATGTTCAGCAAATGATGTATTGACTAAAATGGAGTGATCCACGTACGACGGTAATTCATTTGCTTCCTTCATCACGTTTTGGAGATTGTTCCATTCTTCTTCATCTAAAATCGGATCAGTTGCGTATGAACCTTGTTGTTTATAGCGATCGACGACTTTTTCAATGAGAGCGATATCTGTATTTTCAAAGTACGGTTGAATGACTGTTGCAATTTCTTTCGCATCATGTGTTTGTACCCATTGTTGTGCTCTATAAAGGGCACGCGTAAATTTTTCGATGACATCTTTATTTTTGTCGATAAAACTTTGTTTTGCCATAAATGTCGTATATGGGAGATGACCAGATTCCGTTCCGAATGAAGCGACAATATATCCTTTTCCTTCTTGTTCAAAAATGCTAGCAGTTGGCTCAAATAGTTGGACGAAATCGCCTGTTCCGCTTGCAAATGCATTGGCAATATTTGCGAATTCAATATTTTGAATGAGGTTTAAATCTTTGTGCGGGTCAATTCCGTGTTGCTTCAAGACGTATTCTCCGACCATTTGCGGCATGCCGCCTTTTCTCTGTCCTAAAAATGTACTTCCTTTCAGTTGATCCCATGTAAAGTTGGCGATTGGTTTTCGTGAAACTAAAAATGTACCATCGGTCTGTGTCAATTGCGCGAAATTGATGATCGGATCAACAGCTCCTTGGCTATACACGTAAATGGACGTTTCGGAACCGACGAGCGCAATATCCGCTCCGTTTGATAAAAGTGTCGTCATCGTTTTATCGCCGCCCCACGTTGTATTTAGCTCAATATGAAGCCCTTCTTCAGCAAAAAAACCTTTTTCAATTGCCACGTATTGTGGAGCGTAAAAAATGGATCGAGTTACTTCTGCAACGCGTAACGTTTTTACATCATTTGATGAGCAGGCTGTAAGTAAAAACATTAAAATAATGAGCAAAAACCCCCATTTTCGCATGTGTTTCCCCTCTTTCCTGTCGTTTGCTTTATCGTATGCGCCTAATAAAAATGTGTGAATGATCTAAAAAGAAAACCGCCGAGCACATCCCCCGACGGTTTAATTAATTGAATGTAAGGCAATCAATTCATATGTAACGATCGTTGTCTCGTTTTCAAGAACAAGTTTTTTGACAACAGCTTGCCCTGTTGCTTCTCCGTGTTTTGTTCGTCTTACTTCTAATGGGACATCAAGCGGATATAAACGATAGCCTTCTTTTTGTAATACAAATAAGTTGTGTTCAATTCGTTTTTCTTTTCCATTTGTGACGATCATTGTTTGTACTTCTAACGGCATACCCATAGGATCACTCCATATTCCACATTTTTACCTTCATTGAAACACATTTATGACGATTACACAACTGCATTTCATATATTGATACTATATCATATAAATAAATCATATGATCTAGTGATAAATTTTATTGACAGGACAAAAATGTAAATGGTACGATGACAATAAGTTTGAAAGAGAGATGTTTGAATATTCATTTCTTTTTTGAACGAAGTGTTTACGTATGAGGGGAGTTTTTTATTGATGAAACAATTTCATTCATTTGGGTGGTATGCGGCTCGCATTGCCCCGTATTTGCCTGAGGAAGCGTTCCGTCCTGTTCCGTCTCGTCTGTTTGGTGGTCTTGCTTACATGCTCGTTTTAGTTAGCAGCATTGTCACGATTTCTTTATTTGATCTCCATTGGTTATGGAACGGATTGCTTTCAGTTGTTATTGGATTTTGTTTTGCTGGTTTAGGGTTTTTAGGACATGAAATTTTGCATGGAACAGTTGTCAAACGGGCGTGGCTTCGTGATTTGTTAGGAGGCATTGCATTTTTGCCACTTTGCACAGGTCCAAAGTTGTGGAGAAAATGGCATAACGCAACGCATCATGTGCATACACAACATGAGGAACTTGATCCGGATGCGTGGCCAACGATCAAACGTTTAGCTCAAAGTCGTTTCCTCCGTTGGGTTTATCGCATTCCGTTTCCGATTCGTGCGGCTTTTTCGTTCTTGTCTTTAGCAGGGATGTTTACAGTTCATTCGCTTCATATGCTTCTTCATTTTTGGAAGGATTTTGAAAAAGGAAATCGTCGTGCCGTATTCTGGCAATTTGTCTTACCATGGTCGGTATGGATTGGGTTATTGTTGATGATCGGAGTAGAAAAATGGCTCTTTGCGTTCGTTCTTCCACTACTTATTGGAAATACGATCGTGATGGGATACATTTCAACGAACCATCGCTTAAATCCGCTCGTTCCAGTTAACGATCCATTAGCAAACAGCTTAACTGTCATCGTTCCGAAGTGGGTCGACATATTGCATTTTAACTTTTCGCACCATACAGAACATCATTTGTTCCCAGCGATGAGTTCAAAATATTATCCGCTCGTTAAACAATATATTAAACAACTACGGCCGGATCGTTATTATGAAATGCCGATGACAAAAGCGTTAATTGCGCTATGGAAAACACCACGGCTTTATCACGAACAAACAGAACTAATCGAGCCACGTGAAGGATATGTATACGGCACGCTTGGATATGGATTAAATATAGATGACCTTTCGCATAAAGTGAAAGAAAATGTTATAGGAAAAATGGTAAAAGAAAAATAAAGCGTCGCATCTCGGCGCTTTTTGTTTTTATAAAGAAAACAAGACGTGGACAATTCGCCACGTCTTATTATTTTCTTGCATGTTTTATTATAGGGGAGATGTGTCATTGAAAGCTATTTCATTTTTTCTTTTAATTTGCTTTTAATATAATTTTTCGTCTTCTCGTCATTTTTTAGCCTCCTTTTGTTCGTTTTTATATACCACTATATGTTCCATTTCGTAAATGGTTTGTACAAACTTTGTACAAACAATAAAAAAAAGAAAAAAGCTGCCGAAACAGGCAGCTTTTGTTGTTTACGCGATTGGCCCACCGAGTTTTTCGATGCGTGGATCAATGTTTGTGAATTTTTTGAAGTTTTCCTGGAACTTCGCCGCAAGCTCTTTTGCTTTTTGTTCATACGCTTCTGGATCGGCCCATGTGCTTTTTGGTTGCAGCACTTCATCAGGCACACCGGGAACGTGAAGCGGAATATGCAGACCGAAAATCGGGTCTTGAACGGTTTCGACGTTGTTTAATTCTCCTTCTAACGCCGCTTTGACCATCGCGCGCGTATACGATAGCTTCATCCGTTCGCCAATGCCGTATCCGCCTCCCGTCCAGCCGGTGTTGATTAAAAATACTTGAACGCCGTGAGCATCGATTTTTTGTCCAAGCATGTCTGCATATCGTGTTGCTGGAAGCGGTAAAAACGGTGAGCCGAAGCATGTAGAGAACGTTGCTTCCGGCGCTGTCACTCCGCGCTCTGTGCCTGCTAATTTGCTCGTATATCCGCTTAAGAAATGATACATTGCTTGTTCTTTCGTTAATTTACTAATTGGCGGCAATACCCCGAATGCATCTGCTGTTAAAAAGACGATCGTATGCGGATGACCTGCAATGCTTGGTTGAACAATATTATCCATCGCTTCAAGCGGGTACGCCGCACGCGTATTTTCAGTTAACGTTGCATCGTCGTAATTTGGTATGCGCGTATCTGGATCCATCATGACGTTTTCTAATACGGAGCCGAAGCGAATCGCATCGAAAATTTGCGGCTCTTTTTCACGTGATAAGTTAATGCATTTGGCATAACATCCACCTTCAATATTAAAAACACCGTTGTTTGACCAACCGTGCTCGTCATCGCCAATTAGGCGACGGTTTGGATCAGCAGAAAGCGTTGTTTTTCCTGTACCAGATAAACCGAAAAAGAGCGCGACATCACCTTCTTGACCGACGTTTGCTGAACAGTGCATCGGGAAGATTCCTTGTTCTGGCAATAAAAAGTTCATGACAGAGAAAACGGATTTTTTCATTTCACCAGCATATTCTGTTCCACCAATAAGCACGGTACGACGTTCAAATGAGATAATAATAAACGTTTCTGAACGCGTGCCGTCAACAGATGGATTTGCCTTAAATGTTGGTGCAGAAATGACTGTAAATTGTGGTTCATGTGTTTGTAATTCTTCCGCTGTTGGACGAATGAACAATTGATGGGCAAATAAGTTATGCCAAGCAAATTCATTGATAACTTGAATCGGTAAGCGATAAGCAGGATCGGCGCCTGCAAAGCCATTAAATACAAATAGTTCTTCTTTTGTCATTAAATAATCGGTCACTTTGTTGTAAAGTTTATCAAATACTTCTTCAGAAATTGGTTGGTTGACAGTTCCCCAATCAATTTTATGTTTAACAGATGGTTCTTCTACAATATATTTATCTTTTGGAGAACGGCCTGTATATTTTCCGGTTGTTGCACAAATCGCTCCTGATGAAGTTAGGATGCCTTCTTTCCGAGTTAGTACTTTTTCTACTAGTCGTGGTACAGATAAGTTATGAAAAACCCCATCCCTTTGTAAGAGCGTTGATAATTTGTTTGTCAGTTCAATGGAATTCATTGGACAAAACCTACCTTTGTTTGATTTATCTTTATGTAAAAAGTATAACACATTTTGATAAATAGTCCATACTAATTCATGTATTTTTCTTGAATTTATTTTAGACATCATAAAGGGAGAAAAAACGTTGACTCGCTTATGATAGATGTGATATGATGCTGAGATGAACGGATACTCTTATCCCGAGTTGGTGGAGGGGGACAGGCCCGATGAAACCCAGCAACCGTCACATACGTGAAAAGGTGCTAACCTGTGGCAAGGGGACGCCCTTGAACGATAAGAGTGAAAGGCGCAGACAAATGCAAGAACCTTTCCTCTGAGGGAAAGGTTTTTTTCACGATAGACCATAATAAGAGGGATGAGTACCGTATCATTTGTCATTATACTGAGGAGGAATGTTTGAATGCCTAAACGTCGTCTGTTTACATCTGAATCTGTAACGGAAGGGCATCCGGATAAAATTTGTGACCAAATTTCCGATGCGATTTTAGATGCGATTTTAGCGAATGATCCAAATGCGCGTGTTGCATGCGAAACGAGTGTAACAACAGGACTTGTTTTAGTGAGCGGAGAAATTACAACGTCTACATATGTAGATATTCCAAAAATTGTTCGTGAAACGATTCGCGAGATTGGCTATACACGTGCAAAATACGGTTTTGATGCCGATACGTGCGCCGTATTAACGTCAATTGATGAACAATCACCAGACATCGCGATGGGTGTTGACAAAGCGTTAGAAGCTCGTGAAGGGCAAATGACAGATGAAGAAATCGAAGCGATCGGTGCAGGAGACCAAGGATTAATGTTTGGTTTCGCGTGCAACGAAACGAAAGAGCTTATGCCGCTTCCAATTTCACTTGCCCATAAACTTGCGCGCCGTTTAGCAGAAGTGCGTAAAGAAGACATTTTACCATACTTACGCCCGGACGGAAAAACGCAAGTGACAGTGGAGTATGATGAAAACGGCAAACCTGTACGCATTGATACGATCGTTGTTTCCACACAACATCATCCAGAAATTACGCAAGATCAAATTGTGCGCAATATTAAAGAACATGTCATTCAACCTGTCGTTCCAGCGGAGTTGATCGATGAAAACACAAAATATTTCATTAACCCAACAGGTCGTTTCGTCATCGGTGGTCCACAAGGTGACGCAGGGTTAACAGGACGCAAAATTATCGTTGACACTTACGGTGGTTATGCTCGTCACGGCGGTGGGGCTTTCTCAGGAAAAGACCCAACGAAAGTAGATCGCTCGGCAGCATATGCGGCTCGTTACGTAGCGAAAAACATTGTCGCAGCAGGTCTTGCGGATAAATGTGAAGTGCAATTAGCATATGCGATCGGTGTGGCGCAACCTGTATCGATCTCAATCGACACGTTCGGCACAGGCAAAGTATCTGAGGATGTATTAATTGAAGTGGTGCGCAACAACTTCGACCTTCGCCCAGCAGGCATTATTAAAATGCTCGATCTCCGTCGCCCGATTTATAAACAAACAGCAGCTTATGGTCACTTCGGCCGTACGGACATTGATCTTCCTTGGGAGCGTACAGATAAAGCGGAAGCGTTAAAACAACAAGCGTTACAGTTAGCGAAGTAAGGAAAAGAGGAGAGTTACAAGATGTAGCTCTCCTTTCCTATTTTTTAAGTAAGAACAGAAAGTCAACTACCCCCACTTAGCTAACGCTTGAAGTGAGGGCTTGCAACTCCCCAGAAGTGCAAACGGACTCTGTCCTCCTTCCTTGACTTGGGGTTGCATCAGGGGCAGGTTGACGACTACCCAACGACGCAGGTCATGCCTGCATCGTTACCGATTCTCTCGGCATGTCTGTTGGCAGTACTTGGCTTCCACACACAACAGACGAACCCACGCTCGATGTTTTACGGTTACAACGTTTCCTGTAACCAACTCCATACATCGAGTAGCAGTTACTGGAGTGCCTTTATTAAACGGTTTTCTCCACGCCTCTATTATATCATACACAAAAGAAAGGGGGAACGCGCATTCCTCTCCCACTTACTCCCTTTGTTCGTTGAAGTGGGAGTCTCCTGCGCGAAATAGGATGAAGCCCTAAGTAAATGCGCGACACGGCAACGCTAACAGCAATAGGTAAAAGACAAACAGCAAGCGCTGGAGCGTATAGTAAAAACGGAACGATGACAGAAAATATTGCAGTCGTATGTCCTGATGGAAATGAATGGTCAGTTAATGGGTTTTTTGTTACTTTCGTTTTATGCAGTGAAATATACGGTCGTTTGCGAGGATATATTTTTTTCATCATTGTGACAGGAATATGGCTAAGTGCTAAGGCGATCGCACTTGCGATAGCAGTATCGCGCCATTCATCCCGCAATAGCCAAATGGCTAGCATAACCGATGTAATTGAAAATGTAGCCCCTCCAACGTGTGTAATTGAACGAAAATAGGTGTTTAGCCATTTTTGATCAAAATAACGATTAATGCTGTAAAATAACTTGCACTCCCAATCGTACCATTTTCGTAACATAAGCAAATCCCCCTGATTTTATGATAAAATACATATGTGAAGTCAATAATAAAACAATGTAAAAATACCACGCTTATTTGTCGCGTGGTTTGTTTACTTGAAGTGATTTATAATATTGTCCTTTTTCGACATATTCGCGACGAATGCGTGCCATTTCACGCTCATCTTCTTCAGTTAATTCACGAATCACTTTCGCAGGACGACCGAATGCAAGTGTGCGTGGCGGGATTTTTTTTCCTTGTGGAACGAGGCTACCAGCGCCGATAAACGCACCTTCACCAATTTCGGCACCGTCTAAAATGATGGAGCCCATGCCGATGAGGGCACCTTTTCGCACGATGGCACTATGTAAAATGACCTGATGGCCAACGGTGACATCATCTTCAATAATAAGTGGATTGTTTGGACTTTGATGCAGGACAGAATTGTCTTGAATGTTCACACGATTGCCGATGATCGTTGGTGCAACATCTCCGCGAATGACAGTGTTAAACCAAACGCTCGTTTCCTCTCCAATCGTTACATCGCCTGTAATAGTAACGTAATCGGCGATGAAAGCAGAACGTGCAATGTTTGGTGTGTGTTCTTTATATGGATAAATCATTTCACTCGTCCCTTTCGTTTCGTTTTGTTATATTTAGTGTACAAATTTTTCGTCTATTCGTAAACATAAAGGAGGGGTGTATATGTGGAAATGGGAAGGAGAAAACGCAAAAGGAACGATTGTAATCGTTCACGGTGCCGCTGAACATCACGGTCGGTATAAATGGCTTATTGAAATGTTTCGCACGCACGGTTTTCATGTTGTTGCAGGAGATTTACCAGGGCAAGGAACGACATCACGCAGTCGAAGAGGACATATTGATTCCTTTGACGAATATATCGAAGCGGTTGCCAGTTGGGTGCATGAAGCAAGCGTGTATGAGCAGCCTGTTTTTTTACTTGGCCACAGTATGGGGGGACTTGTTGTCATTCGCACATTACAAGAAAAGCGTCTTCCTGTGCGCGGTGTCATTTTATCTTCTCCATGTTTAGGGCTCGTTCACTATCCGTCCAAAGCACTTGAAATCGCCTCACGCATTTTAAATGTCATTCATCCGAAAAAGCGTTTTCCATTAGGGTTAACGGTGGAGATGGCGACTCGAAATGAAGAAGTGCGTGAGATGGATAAAAACGATTCATTATACGTGACGAAAGTGTCTGTTCGCTGGTATCGTGAGCTAGTCAAAGCCATTCAGATTGCTCATGATAAAATTGCGGACTTACCAGACGTTCCGATGCTTGTCATGCAGGCGGGAGATGATAAAATTGTCGATAAACATGCAGTCAAATCATGGTTTGATCAGTTGACGGTAAGTGAAAAAGTGTATAAAGAATGGCCAAAACTGTATCATGAAATTTTTAACGAACCTGAACGTGAACAAGTATTTTTATATGCCCATACGTTTTTAACTTTGCAGCTGCAAAGGGGTGAACTCATTGAACGTTCCAACAAATCCGTTTAGTCTAATGCGAGCTGTCTATCATCGCGTTTTTCCGCTTGTTCACCGGGAACTAGCCGTTTGGAAAAAAAGAGCAGAAGCTATTCCGAACGAAGAATTGCGCAAACAAGCGTTAGCGAGCATCGCAACAAAAACGTTTCATTGCGAAGGGGGCGCGATTTTAGCTTTACTGGCGGGAAAAGAAATGGAGCGATGCATTCGTTTTATCGTTGCTTATCAAACGATTAGCGATTACCTCGATAATTTATGCGATCGCAGTACGTCGCTGGATCCGACTGACTTTCGTGCGTTGCACGATTCAATGATCCATGCGTTAACGGTCGGGGCAAAAAAAGAGGCATATTATCGTTATCGTGCCGAACAAGATGACGGTGGCTATTTGCATGCCCTTGTCGATACGTGCCAAGAAATGTTGCAAGAAGTGAAACATTATGACGTCATTGCTCCATTTTTACATGAACTTGCATCATATTATTGTGACTTACAAGTACATAAACATGTAAAAAAAGAGGAGCGCATTCCGCGCTTGAAGCAATGGTTCGCTAAACATGAAGCATCGTTGCCGAAAATGGAGTGGTACGAATTTTCCGCTTGTTCTGGTTCAACGCTCGGTATTTTTTGTCTAGTTGCTTACGCCTGCAACGATGCGTTCGATCAGCTTCTTGCACAACGTGTGCGCAACAGCTATTTTCCATACGTACAAGGGCTGCACATTTTGCTTGATTATTTCATTGATCAAGAGGAAGACCGACAAGGTGGAGATTTAAATTTTTGTTTTTATTATCCGAATGAGGAGACGCTATTTGCCCGTTTGCGTCATTTCATTGAAGAGGCAGATCGCCATATTGCACAATTGCCACATCGTGAATTTCATCGCTTTATTCATCGTGGCTTGCTCGGATTATATTTATCAGATGAAAAAGTACACGAGCAAGAAGGTATTCATAAGCTAGCGAAACAATTGTTGCGTTCCGGTGGCATGACGTCCCACTTCTTTTATTGGAACGGCAGAATGTATCGAAAATGGCAAAAATGGATGTATGCGTGAAGAAAACGGGTGTATAATGGAAGAAAAGAAGAGAGGGATGAATATGTCGTTACCTCGCTTTTCACACGTCACGTATGAACAATATCTAATTATGCGTCAACATAGTGATGAAAGATTAGAATATATTGATGGCGTCGTTTATATGACACCTTCACCGAGCATCCAGCATCAACTCGTATCAAGCAATCTTCATACAATATTCGGGAGTTATTTGAAAGGAAAGACATGTAAAGTATTTGCCGCCCCTACGGACATTGAGCTAGTGAGTGAAACATGTTCTGAAAGAAAGCTCGTCATTCCTGATTTAAGCATTATTTGTGATCAAACCGGATTTACAGACACAAAATATGTCGGTGTTCCGACGTTAATTGTTGAAATACTCAGTCCTTCGAATCAAGCGTACGATTTAGTGACGAAGTTTAATTTATATATGGAATATGGTGTAAAAGAATATTGGATTGTCAATCCAATGAAACAAGCCGTGACCGTTTATGTATTAAATGAAGAGAGGCTATACGAGCAGGCGGATATTAAAGTAAGTGTTGGAACTGTTCAATCTGTTTGCTTTCCAGGTTTGTTTGTTCATTTAGAAGAAATATTTCACTAACAAAGCAAAAGTAGCGATAGGGAAGACCGATCGCTACTTCTTACCTCTTCTCAATCGCGACGATAAACGGCGGATGATTGATTTGATTCATAAATTCGTATCGAATGACGTGTGCGCGCTGTTGATCGATTGTTGAAACGTATTGTAAAAGAGCATCACGCTCGATTGCTCCTTCGGGATGACCGTGGTAAATGACGAGAACGATGATTCCTTCCGGAGCCATGATGTCCAGCAATTGTTCAATCGCAGCAATTGTTGAGTTTGGCTTTGTGACAATTTGTTTATCTCCCCCGGGCAAATAACCGAGATTAAACATCGCTCCGGTAATGCGTCCTTTATATTCGGGAGGGATATGCGCATCAAGTTCCGCGTGGCTTGCTTGCACAAGTGTGACACGTGTTTCTATATGATGTTCGTGCAATCGCTTTGTCGTATTTTCAATCGCTTGCGCTTGAATGTCGAAGCCAAACACATGCCCATATTCTCCGACACGTTCAGCTAAATAAAGCGTATCGTGGCCGTTGCCAACCGTTGCATCGACGACGATATCTCCCTCTTTGACAGCTAAGTCGATGAGCGAGCGCGCAAACGGCAAAATGCGCATGAGTTTCATCATCTTTCTCCCTTTCGTACATATTTTTTCCCTTGATAACTATTGCGTCGCTCTAATTCGGCATCGATGGCGTTTAACACTTCCCATTTGTTGACGCTCCACATCGGACCGATCATTAAATCGATCGGACCGTCTCCTGTAATCCGATGAACGATCATCTCTGGCGGCAATACCTCTAGCTGATCACAAACGAGTTGCACGTATTCGTCGAACGTTAAAAAGCGAAGCATTCCTTTTTCATATTGCTTCACCATCGGAGTTCCTTTTAGCAAATGTAGTAAATGAATTTTAATGCCTTGTACATCTAAATGAGCGACCGTCTTTGCTGTTTCCATCATCATGTCGTACGTTTCAAGCGGCAATCCGTTAATAATATGGGCACAAACGCGAATGCTATGTTTACGTAGCTTTTGTACCCCTTCTACATAGCACGAAAAGTCATGTGCGCGGTTAATTAAAGTAGCGGTTTGTTCATGGACGGTTTGCAAGCCAAGCTCGACCCATAAATACGTTCGCTCATTCAATTCGGCTAAATAGTCAACGACATCGTCAGGTAAACAATCGGGGCGTGTAGCGATTGATAAACCGACGACCCCTTCTAAATGTAACACCGATTCGAATTTTTCACGCAAGACGTCAACGGGTGCATGCGTATTTGTGAACGCTTGAAAATAGGCGATGTATTTGCCATCTTTCCATTTCGTATGCATTTTTTCTTTAATCGTATGAAATTGCGTTACTAAGTCGTCCGTTCGTCTACCTGCAAAATCACCGGAACCGGCAGCGCTACAAAATGTGCAACCGCCGTACGCGACGGTGCCATCACGATTCGGACAATCAAATCCTGCATCAAGCGACACTTTAAACACTTTTTCACCGAACGTTTGGCGTAAATGATAATTCCATGTATGGTATCGTTTCTTGTCGTTTGTATATGGAAAAGGATTCATGTTTATCACCTCGCATCATTTTAGCATTGTAGCACGTTTCAAACGAGAAACTCAACGGTGCTGTGATAAATGACAAGAAAATGTACAAACTATAAAGCGATACGAAAGAAAGGAAGGGATGCGTATGGCAACACGACAGTCAATGGATGAGTTTTTACAACATTGTGAAGATGTGCTTCGCTATGCAAAAGAGCAATATACGGAAGCAAGCAAGCTTGAACATTATAACGATACAGAATATGTAAAAGCCCAGCAAATGCTTGAACATGCGGTGACCGATTTGGCACATTTTTCGTTAAGTTGTAACGCCCAACAGCGCGAGCAATTGCATCGCATGCGCCTGCAGCTTGAACAATTACAAAACGATATGATTTTACTTCGTCACTAGGAGGAAAACGATGAAAAAACGTTCGAAACAAAACAATCCAGAACAAAAAACATTGCATGCGAAAGATTTTGGTGATCCGATAAAAGAAGTGAAACAAAGGAATGCGAAAAAGGGGCAAGAAGCAAAATCGGAATATCATAATGAAACGTAATTTCCCCACTCGGACATGCTCCGGGTGGGGATAGTTTAGTTTTGTTTCAAAATGTCATCTAGTTTTTCTTTGGTAAGGTTTGTCACACCGTAAAAAACAGGATCAATATATGTGCTTGATGCTTTTCCTGCTAATTCATATTCAATTTTTGGTGAAACAATATAAAAGTGAGCGCTTTGTTCCGCCTTTTCAGCAAAAGTAAAATACATATTTATTGTTTCGTTCGGACTTACACTCTGTTTTTCCGATTTATCGTTTATCTTTACATCTTTTGTCTGTAAATAAGTGTTTTCTACAGTTACACCCTTTATTTGGATCGTATGCTTTGAAACGTTTTTCAGCTTTGCTTGAAAAAATTGCGTATTTGGATAAGCTGTCACATACTCATTTTGTGGAGTAAATATTCCTTTCTCGTCTACAGCTAACTTGATTTGACCGATCGGGAATGTCTCTTTATATTTTTGATCAAATATGAGAGTTATTTTAGATAGTGTCGCGCTACTTACTTCTTTTAAACGTAAATTTACAGCGATATTAAATAATTGAAAGTCTTTGTATTTATCACCTTTGATAAGATCATATTGCATGTCATCGATTGCGTGTGAGATTTCGGGAAAATCGATAGATGTTACGTTTGTTAGAGGGCTGTCACTTAATAAAATGAAGTTAAGAACAAAAGGAGCATCTTTTTTTGCTACATATACACCGTCCCATTTCCCAAAAACAATAAATCCTTTTATGTGTTCCGACTGGCATCCGAGAATAAGAAAACTGATGAGAATAGAGAAGATGAGAAAAAATTTTTTCATGTATGAGTAAAATGTTTGTGGGAGAAAAAAAGACAGGTTCCTGATTTGGTATAATAAGGAACCTGTCAGATATGTAAGCAAAATAGATGAAAAACGGGCTCTCCTCCTGGTAAGGTAGTAAGTGAGAAAAAAATACAACCAAAGAAAGGAGTGGAGCCCATGCAGGATTATATCACAAACGGCTTGACATTAAAAGAGATCGAACAGTCTTTATTTAGACATATGCAAAAACAATATGGTCATCTCCTTCAACAGGTGTTGGAGGAGATCGACCGCACATTGGCAGAACAGCGGGACAAGAAACGATATGCGCTCAAAGATAAGCGGACGATCCGACTCCAAACGCTATTTGGAGAGGTGGAAGTGAAGCGAAACTACTACTTTGACCGTGAAAAAAAGGTGTATACGTCTTTACTCGATGTCTTTCTTCAGTTCGATGGGGCGCATGGAGTGAGTCCGCTATTAGAGGAGACAGCGATTCATCTCGCCGTGACGGGTTCTTCGTATCGACAGGCTGCGCAGTCGCTTGAAAAGCTGGTGGGGTATGCATGTATGAGTCACGAAACGATTCGCCAGTCCATCATCGAGGCAGAGGTGGAAGGGCACCGTGCGATGGAGAAAAAAGGGCGCGTGTTTTTTATCGAAGCAGACGGGTTGTACGTGAAACGTCAACGAAGCCGCATCAAAGGAAAAGAAGAAAAGATCATCACGATTCACCAAGGATGGGAGAAAAACGGGAAACGCGTATCCTTAGTGAATCGACGGTATATGGTTCATCAAACGAATGAACCGATTTGGGAAGCTGTAGAGAATTTTCTGATGAAGGAATACAGCTATGATCCGTTTGAGGATTGGGTGGTCATCAATGGAGATGGAGCCCCATGGATTACAGCGTGTCGAGAATATTTCGGGGACAGGGGGTACTTTCAGCTTGATCGGTTCCATGTGGCAAGAGAGATTCGTCAATTGTTCCGAGGTCATGCGAGATATCGGGTGATTCGAAAGAAGTTAGCATCATGGGATGAAGAAGGTGTGTTACGAGAACTCACAAGTGCCATCGGTACGTTAGAACATGAGGAGAAGGAAAAGCAACTCGAGGCGCTTGTTCGTCGAATCGAGGAGATGCCAGGATGTTTGCGTGACTATCGCGTATGGTTGAAGGAAAAAGGGATTGACACGACAAACATGAGGGCGATGGGGAGTGCGGAAGCAACGATGCATGTGTTTGCGAAACGAAGTAAAAACGGTCGAAGTTGGAGGGATGCAGGGATTGAAGCGATGTTGCGAGCGATCGTCGCGATAAAAGATACGTTACTCATTCGGACACGCGATGGAGTGATGTATGGCGTGGAAGAACGAGAAGAAACGAAACGAGAAACGATCGTGAAAAAGGCACTGAAGCGCGTGCAAACGCAAATGACAGAAGTGGTACGAGATAACATCCCATACCTTCGCCAATCTTCAGGGACACCGATTTACGAGGCATTGCAAGCATTGAAAGGTTTTTAAAACGAGAGAAAACGCACATACCTACAGGATGAGAGTAAGTAAAAGCGCTTACATATAACGATTTTATAAAACCATATATAACCAAAAAAATCGGTCGAGAAAAAAATCTCCCACAAAGTCTTGACTCAAACATTTTTTCATCATTTATTGTCAACTCCCTTTCATTTTAGTGTATAATAACCTAATCATAATAAAATAACTACCTGAAATATTTTTAATTATTTTATACTTTTTGTATCATGTGTATCATCTATATGATTGAGTAGCCATGCTTAAATACACTTGCAACGAGGGTGTAAATTTTTTAAAATAATGTGTATAACCCGTGGTGCTAGTTGAGCGCTAGCGCTCAACTAGCCCAAGTGTGACAAGTGAATATGCCAACAAGATGCCATCTAGTGCTACTTCAAATCCCGCAATCGAATTCGCACGAATTTCTGTCATACGATACTGGTCAACGAGGACGGAGAACACCGTCTCTATAACTTTACGTTTTTGTTTGAGCCATTTCTCCCATGATTCCGATGGGCGGTGTTTCTGGTTTTTGCGAGATGGAGTCCAAAAAGCGATTTGGTACTCTTCATACAACTTTTCTTGCAATTCGCTACTGATGAATCCTTTGTCACCCAAGTTATAGAGGTGAGGAATTTGAGTCATGACGGTTTCAGCTGCAGTTCGATCGTGACAGGACGCCTCCGTTACCACGTATCCCATGGGCAGTCCTTGGTTGGTCACCTGAAGATGGAGCTTAAATCCGTAGTACCACTGCTTTTTCGACGCACAAAGTCCGATGTCCGCGATTCCTTGGAATCGTTTGACACGGTACATTCTTGCGGCATGGCACAACTCGAGTGGCATACTATCTACGACCGCATAGGCGTGGTGTTGTCCACGTTTCGCTAGTTCATGACGAATCCATTTGATCGCAAAGCGCAGCGCTCGGCAACGGCGATTGTATCGAGAACGTTCAAGAAAATGTCCATCCGTAAACAAGTTCCCAGTCACAAAGCGATGCCATGCACGTTCGGAAGAGAAGCCAAGCAGCTTTCCTAAAAGATGAATAGCAATGATCACCGTATCTTCTTGTTTCACCAAATGACGATTGCGACGTTGAAGATAGAATTGAATTTGTGACAGCTGGGCAGAAACAAAAAAGAAAATGACTGCATATTGTTTTTGAATCTTTGCTTGATCTGTAGTAAAATGAAAGTGCTCTTGCATGGGGATTCTCCTTTCGAATGTTGGATCGCACTTTCATTCTACAGGAGATCCGCAGGCAAGAGCTATTTTTATGCTTACTCGATTTTATCTAGTACCACGGGTTATAATTCCATTGTAACTATTCAGCCACATCATAAAGTGAGCTGAATATTTTCTTCTTTCCTTGTCTATGATGTGAATACTGATAGACAAGGAGGTGAATCGCATGTTGACGGTACAACAAGCTGTATTTACAGTTGAGAGCTTAATCGGCAAAGTTCAACAACAAAAACAGCTCATTCATCAACTCGTTCAAGAAAATGAACATTTGCGTCACGAAAACAAACAACTACGCAAAGAAAATGAACAACTGAAGTACCGTGTTCAAGAGCTGGAAGCACGCACGAAAAAAAACAGCTCCAATAGCCATTTGCCCCCATCTTCTGACCGTTTTGCCAACACACGTTCTTCTCGTCAACCATCTGGCAACAAGCCAGGCGGACAAGAAGGACATCAAGGAACGACGCTCCGTCAAGTGGAACATCCACATCATCGTGTCGTCCACCGTGTGCATACGTGTCAAGGATGTGGGGCTTCTTTGCGTGAAGTCAAACCGTTCAAAGTCGATATCCGTCAAGTGTTTGATCTCCCTCCTGTGACGATCGAGGTGACACAACATGAACGTGAAGTGAAATCGTGTCCGCATTGTCGATGCGTGCAACAAGCCGAATTCCCATCCCACGTCACGAATCATGTGCAATACGGTCCACGGCTCACAGCGCTCGCTGTATATTTGCATCATATCCAATTGATCCCTTACAAACGTTTGAGTGATACAATCGAAGCATTATATCAACACTCAATCAGTACAGGAACCCTTGCCAATATGGTGAAACGAGGACGTGAAGCGCTGGAATCAAATATGGACATCATCGAAGACGCCTTACTTGAATCCAACATCCTGCATGTCGATGAAACGAGTTTGCGCATCAAGGGGAAACTCGCATGGGTGCATGTCGCGTGCACATCGAAATATACGTACTTGGCTCCTCACGCTTCTCGTGGAAAGAAAGCGACCGATGACATCGGGATTCTTCCGCGGTATCAAGGGACGATGATGCACGATGGGTTCGGTACGTATCCGAAATACACACAAGCCACTCATGCCCTTTGTCACGCCCATCATTTGCGTGAATTGAAGGGCTTCATCGAACAAGGGCATACGTGGGCGATGCGCATGACCACGTTTCTGTTAGCCGCCAAGCAAGCCGTCGAAGCCCATCACGGTGCACTTTCCGAAGAAGAAGCGAGACGGTGGGAACGAGTGTATGATCGCATCCTAGAAAGAGCACAACACCGATTGGAAGCGAAGACGCCTCTTCCGAAAAAAGCACTCGCTTTTGTTCGACGGCTTCAGAAACGAAAGGAAGAAGTGTTGCGTTTCTTACGTGAAGTGCATGTTCCCTTTGACAACAACCAAGCCGAACGCGATCTTCGCATGGTCAAAGTGAAAGAGAACATTTCGGGTACATTTCGCGAAGAAACATTCGCCCAGTCTTTTTGCATCACAAGAAGCATCATTTCCACACTGACGAAACACGAAAAAAACGTGTGGGATTCGTTATGTCTTCTGTTGACAGGCGAAACGCTCGATCGTGTTCTTTCTACCACTTAGGGCATTTTCTATTACGGGGATGCCTTATTTGTGTTGCGCTCCTTTACATACTACTATCGGGGTGAATAGTTACATTCCATTTTTTTGTTGACATAAATTTTTACAATCTATATAATTATTAACATTAGCATTGCATAAATATAGTTAGAATTTTCTGTTAATTATTTTTTGTGAATTTGTGCCAAAAAGACAAAACCTAAAGAAAGGCGGCACTGTCCATTTGGTAAATATATACAGTTAAATCAGAGCGACAACGACAAAAGGGAGATTATGGACTGGCTCGCCCATCAAATTTTCGCAACCAAACATAAGCTGGTTTCCACAGAGCTCTCTTTAACCAACGAGTAATTCGAAGTAGGGATTTCTTACTTTTCATCTCCAATTGAATGAGAACATGTAAGCAATACGTGATAAGGGCTAAGAAAATTTGATTTTGAATAGCTGTTTCACTCATTCCATAAAAGTGCTTAATTTCTACGTGTTGCTTAAGCCATTTGAAAAAGAGTTCAATAGCCCAGCGAGATCGGTAAATACCACTTATCTCTTCTGCTTTTAAATCAAATCGGTTGGTAATTAAACGAAGTAAGTTCCCTTTTGTGTCCATAACTTCTAGTAGACGATAGACATTTTCAGTACGATTTTGTGTGGTACCAATATAGACCATTTTATCGGATAGAACGTGACAATCATCAGGAAGTGAAAATGTATAGACTTCACGAATGACTGCGTTTTTCTTCAGTCTTGAAACGAAGAAATAGCCATCATCTGTCATCCGGTCAAAACGTTCATAGTCCACATAACCGCGGTCAAACACATACATGGCTTCTTTATCATCCACTAGGACTTCGAGTTGATTTCGGTCATGTTCTTTTGCTGTCGTAATCACTGCTTTTTCAGGATAGACGGTGTCTTTATCCATGAAAACGAGCCGTAAGTGTAGCTTTACACCAGCTTTTGTTTTACGGAATTTTGCCCATTTATAATTGGTCAAATTCAACGGGAGTGTACTCGAATCAATGATTTTCAGTGGCATATTCTTTCCGTTTTTATAATGGTACCGTTGAATTTTCCAAACAAGATCCAAGAACAAATTTGCAAGAATTAGTGGGTTGATCTGATTGTTTTTTCGGGATAGCTGAGAGGCACTTATCGATTCAAATCCGAGTGCTTTTTGAAGATCTTCGTCTACAAGTGCATCACTCATTTCCTCTAAGCTCTTAAATTCGAGCAGTTGGGCTACCAATAAAAATTTAATATAGGCTTCTGTTGTCAGCTTTTTTGTGTAATAGTCCTGTTTCAATTCTTTGACTTGTTCGCTAAGTTTTTGAATATTTATGGGTGAAACCCATTTACCAAATGATGAAATTAGTGTATTCTTGTCCATAACAGTTATCCTTTACGATTGGATTTGGACAGGAACCACCTGTACTTCCATTGTAAAGGATTTTTTTGTTTCGAAATCAATAAAAAATTGAACATTCTTAGTATTTTGAATCATCAGATTTAATTACTGCAATGCTAGTGAATTATTAATAAAAATGAATATTTTAATAAAAACTTGCTCGTATATCCTCAGAAATATGGTCTGAGAGTTTCTACCCGGCAACCTTAAATTGCTGGACTACGAGTGAAAGTGAATCTAAGTCCATTTTATTCAGTAATTAAGAAAGATGAAGGGATATGGACGGGATTCATATACCTATTTATAAGTTGTACATATAGTATCGAAGACATCAACCCAAGAGGATAGGTTTTCACTCGTGAAACATTAATAGAAACCTATCCTCTTGGGTTTTTACTATTTATTCAGAAAACTATTTTTGTAGAGTGGGAGAGGTTAATGTATAAAAAATATGACAAAAGCAGATTTTCACCAGAACAAGAAAAGATTTCGATTTCAGAGTTTAGATGCGATTACCAACGAATACTAAGATCACCATACTTTCGTATTTTACATACTAAAACACAACTTATTCCATTTCCTCATAACCATAATTTACGGAATAGATTGATTCATTCTTTGGAAGTCAACGAAATCGCAGAAATAATTACTGAAAGAGTAAACAATCATTTGTTAAAAAATGATTTACCAACTATTGATTTGAATCTTATTCATGCGGCAACCTTTGCGCATGATATAGGACATCCTCCTTTTGGTCATAGTGCCGAAAGAAGTCTTGATAATATAATGAAATGCTTTGGGGGATTTGAATCCAATGCTCAAACAATAAGAATTGTAACTGAAGAATCTCATAATGTTACATTAAGAACTGTAGCCGCGCTTCTTAAACATAAAAATGTAATACCTCTTAAAAGGGAAGAAGAAGCGAATTTAATTAAGGGATATTATCAGGAGTCATCTATTTTTGTAAATAAAATTCTCCAGACTTACAATCAACCTGTTATTGAAGAATATATAATTGAACTCGCAGATGATATCTCTAATGCCATCTACGATATAAAAGACATGGTGGGTTTCTTTAGTAGAAATCAATTTGCTAATATTTTAAACTCAAATACTATACTTTCGTTAATATTAGAAGGTATAACATCTAACCCTAATTATAAGAATATTGATAATTTAGAGAGAATAATCAATTGTCTTTTCAATGAAATCAAAGATAATTTCTTGGAAGATTTTTTATCTGGCCAAATATCTAGGGAAAGATATGCATTAAATAAAATTGTTATTGAATTTATTGATTCCTTAGAATTTTATATAAATCCAGCAAAGCCTTACTACAGCAAAATACAATTACCATTACATAGCAGCTTGAAACTAGCAATATTAATCCAAATTACAAAGATATGTTTTCTGAAAAATGATATAAACCTCAAGTTTGAAATCAGAATAGATGATTATATTAAAAGAATATTTAATTTTCTATTTTTTGATAACCACAAAAACAGAGGTTCAGACACTAACATGAGACTTATTGGAATGAAGAAATGCGTTCGTGGTTTATAACAAGATATGATGACATCACAAAATATTTGCAGGGAGACACCTTTATCACTAGCCCACTAATTTGGCACAAAATGAAAAATCTCCCTGAAGGCGAAGACAAGCACTTTAAGGAGATCATCGACATTATATCCACATGGATGATTTATAACGACCGTCCAATCCATACACGTTTAAGAAAATACATGAACCGTGCTTTTTGGAAAGAAGAGATTGAGGCTATCACTCCTGAAATCAAGAAAATTGTAACATCAGTTTTAGATCAAGTGGTTGAAAAACATTCGAACGAGTTTGACTTCGTTTCTGAAGTTGCTCATCCAATTCCGGCGTTGGTACTTTGTAAAATGCTTGGTATTCCAGGTGAAGAGGTTAAACGTTTTATCCGTTGGTCAGATGACATTGCTCAATTTATGCAAAACTTTGTTGTTTCCCACGTCCCTGACAAAGATATTAGCGATCAAACCAAAAAAAGTATGAAAGAAATGTACATGTTTCTTTCAGAAGCAATTGCTGAAAGACGCATCAAAAAACGCAACGATTTGTTAAGCCGTTTAATCTCAGATAATCCGGGTGAGGAAGGAGAATTATGTGACGATGAACTTATCGCACAAACCATTCATCTAATTTTTGGTGGACATAAAATTCCGCAGTTCATGTTAAGTAATACGTTGCATCTATTGTTCAAACATCCAAAAGTATTTGATGAACTCAAAAAAGATCTGTCTCTAATTCCTAAGGTCTTGGATGAGGCTATGCGACTTGAAGGACCAATTCAATACATAACAAGACACGCTGCCCAAGATATTACTATTCATAACCAACTTATTCGTGAAGGAGATTCGGTCTATTTCTTCCTCGGTTCCGCTGGTCGTGATGAACGCGTTTTTGAAAATCCAGAAAAATTTGATATCAATCGGACAGGTAAACAGCATATTGGTTTTGGTGGTGGTTATCATGCATGCATTGCTGCAGCATTTGCTCGCGTAGAAATCGCCGAAATTTTAAAAGAAGTTATTCAACGTTTTTCTCACATTACACCTTTATATAATCTTGAAAGACCTGAATGGACGCCTAACCCTACCTTTCATGGTATTGTTACAATGCCGATCAAATACTAACTTCCTATACTGAGGGGGAGTGCGACACCCCCTCTATCTTTAATTATAAGGATAAGGAGTTTGTCATATCATGTTAAAACACTGTAATTATTCTGATGTTGCTGTCATCCTAATACATGAAATCTATGGGATTAACGATCATATGAAACACGTAGCTCAAATGATTGCCACTAAAGGGTATGATGTATACTGCCCCAATTTATTAAATCGAGATCATTTTCATTATGATGATGAGGCAGATGCTTACCAATATTTCAAAAATGAAATTGGATTTGGAAAAGCGAAAAAACAAGTTTTAAATTTAGTAGATTCCTTAAAGTCTCGATACAAAACCATTGTGTTCTGGGGGTATAGCGTCGGTGCAACCGTAGCTTGGTTATGTTGCGAACATTATGGCATAGGAGATGCGGCCATAGGTTACTATGGATCACGGATTAGAGACTATCTCAATTTATTCCCAAAACTACCCGTACTATTACTGTTTTCTGAGCACGAAAAGTCATTTAATGTTAACTGGCTCATCGAGCAATTATCCTGTAAATCAGGGATAAAAGTCGAGTTGTTTAAAGGACAGCACGGGTTCGCTAATCCCTTCTCCGATAACTATCATCCGGATTCAGAAAGAAAGGCTTTTGAACTGTCCCTACAACTTATTGAAACCATTCAGAAAACGAAAAAAAATGTATTGACATGAGGGGAAGTGTTATGAAACAAACATGGTTATCCACAAACTTTTTTGTATTTTTCTTCACCTGGGGGATTTTCTTACCGTACTGGACCGTTTGGCTGATTACAAAAGGGTTAACTGCTCAACAAGCAGGGATCGTGATATCCATCGGATTACTAGTAAGAGCTTTTTCAACTTCGTACATTTTTCCTGCCTTGTGCAAAAGGTATTGGTTATCACACGTTTCGCTTATAGTCGCTTTTTTATCTCTAATCATCCTAGTATGTTTTTTGCCTTTTAATAATTTGGCAGGGCTTATGTTAGTAATGGTCTTTTTCAGCCTCATCTATCCCATGTTGTTACCTATCAACGAGACAAAGGCCTCCATTCTATCAAAAGAAGAAAATGGGATTGACTATGGAAAATGCAGATTATGGGGATCGTTCGGTTTTATTCTCTCATCAGTGTTAACAGGATGGGTAGCCTCAAAAAATGCGAACAATATTATCTATTTGTTTTTACTCGGTAATCTATTCATTTTAATCCTATCATTAATTCGATCTCCATCAAGCTTAAGAGTTAAGCTTTCTCAACGGGCAGGAGGTTCCTTTGAATTACTGAAATCAAAATCATTTTTAATATGTCTCCTCCTGAGTATGGTTTTACAAGGTACCCATGCTGCCTATTATAATTACGGAGTTATTTATCTTAAACACATAGGAATCAATAGTGTTTATATTGGTGGAATCCTTGTTTTGGCTGTCTTAGCTGAAATCGGGTTCTTTTACATTTCAAACCGAGTATTCACTAAGTTCGATGTAGCGACTATGTTTCTATTGGCCGGGATTGCATCAATTATCCGTTGGTCAAGTGTCTATTTTTTTGAGAATCTACTGGTTTTTGTGTTTTCTCAACCGTTGCACGCTTTAACATTTGGTCTCACGCACTTTGCATTCATGACTTTTGTTAATCAATATATTAGTAAGGACAAAATTCCTTCAGCTCATGGACTCTACGCATCACTTGCCATGAGTTTAACCACTGGGGTTTTAACACTTGTCAGTGGATACTTGTACTTGTATTCACCTGGATTCCCATTTCTCGGAATGGCATTGGTCGTGGCACCTAGTTTATTCCTATGCCCGATGCTTAAAGAGCTTACCCGTCAATCCAGCACATTTCAGGTATGAGTAAAATGTTTGTGGGAGAAAAAAAGAAAGGTTCCTGATTTGGTATAATCAGGAACCTGTCCGATATGTAAGCAAAATAGATGAAAAATGGGCTCTCCTCCTGTAAGGTAGTAAGTGCGAAAAAATAACCAAAGAAAGGATTGGAGCCCATGCAGGATTATATCACAGATGGAGTCACATGGAAAGACATTGAACAGTTATTGTTTCGGTATATGCAAAAAGAATATGGTCAACTGCTTCAACAGGTGTTGGAGGATATCGACCGCACATTGGCAGAAAAACGAGATAAAAAACGATACGCGCTCAAAGATAAACGAGGGATACGGATGTAGACGATGTTTGGAGAAGTGGAAGTCAAGCGGAACTATTACTTCGATCGGGAAAAACGGAGGTATGTCTGTCTGTTGGATGCTTTTCTTCAGTTTGAGGGGGCACATGGAGTCAGTCCGTTGTTAGAAGAAACAGCGATTCATCTGGCAGTGACAGGTTCATCGTATCGACAAGCTGCCCAGTCCTTAGAGAAACTGGTGGGATATGCGTGCATGAGCCACGAAACGATTCGTCAGTTGATTGTCGAGGCTGAAGTCGTTGGACACCGCAAGATGGAGAAAAAAGGTCGGGTGTTTTTCATTGAAGCGGACGGGTTGTACGTCAAACGGCAACGAAGCTGCATGAAAGGAAAAGAAGAGAAAATTGTGACGATTCACCAAGGATGGGAGAAAAACGGCAAACGAGTTTCTTTGGTGAACCGACGCTAACTATGTTCATCAAACGAATGAGCCAATCTGGGAAGCCATCGAGAGCTTCTTGGTGGAAGAATATGGGTATGATCCACTAGAAGATTGGGTCGTCATCAATGGAGATGGTGCCCCATGGATCACGGGTTGTCGTGAATATTTTGGAGATAGAGGGTACTTTCAGCTCGATCAGTTCCATGTAGCGAGAGAGATTCGGCAATTGTTCCGAGGTCATGCGAGATATCGGGCGATTCGAAAAACATTCGCGTCATGGGATGAAGAGGGGGTGTTACGAGAACTCACAAGTGCCATCGGTACGCTAGAACATGGGGAGAAGGAAAAGCAACTCGAGGCGCTTGTTCGTCGAATCGAGGAGATGCCAGGATGTTTGCGTGACTATCGCATATGGCTGAAGGAAAAAGGGATCGACACGACAAACATGAGAGCGATGGGGGATGCGGAAGGAACGATGCATGTGTTTGCGAAACGAAGTAAAAACGGTCGAAGCTGGAGGGATGCAGGAATTGAAGCGATGTTGCGAGCGATCGTCGCGATAAAAGATACGTTACTTATTCGGACACGCCATGGAGTGATGTGTTGCGTGGAAGAACGAGAAGAAACGAAACGAGAAGAGATCGTGAAAAAGGCACTGAAGCGCGTGCAAACGCAAATGGCAGAAGTGGTACGACATCATATCTCATACCTTTGCAATCTTCAGGGACACCGATTTACGAGGTATTGCAAGCATTGAAAGGTTTTTAAAAACACAGATATAGGCACATACCTACAGGATAAGAGTAGATAAAAGCGCTTACATGAAACAAGTCCATAAAACCATATATAACCAATAAAATCGGTCGAGAAAAAAATCCCCCACAAAGTCTTGACTCAAACCCATACTTAAATACACTTGCAACGAAGGTGTAAATTTAGTATGAGTAAAATGTTTGTGGGAGAAAAAAAGACAGGTTCCTGATTTGGTATAATAAGGAACCTGTCAGATATGTAAGCAAAATAGATGAAAAACGGGCTCTCCTCCTGGTAAGGTAGTAAGTGTGAAAAAAAAATACAACCAAAGAAAGGAGTGGAGCCCATGCAGGATTATATCACAAACGGCTTGACATTAAAAGAGATCGAACAGTCTTTATTTAGACATATGCAAAAACAATATGGTCATCTCCTTCAACAGGTGTTGGAGGAGATCGACCGCACATTGGCAGAACAGCGGGACAAGAAACGATATGCGCTCAAAGATAAGCGGACGATCCGACTCCAAACGCTATTTGGAGAGGTGGAAGTGAAGCGAAACTACTACTTTGACCGTGAAAAAAAGGTGTATACGTCTTTACTCGATGTCTTTCTCCAGTTCGATGGGGCGCATGGAGTGAGTCCGCTATTAGAGGAGACAGCGATTCATCTCGCCGTGACGGGTTCTTCGTATCGACAGGCTGCGCAGTCGCTTGAAAAGCTGGTGGGGTATGCATGTATGAGTCACGAAACGATTCGCCAGTCCATCATCGAGGCAGAGGTGGAAGGGCACCGTGCGATGGAGAAAAAAGGGCGCGTGTTTTTTATCGAAGCAGACGGGTTGTACGTGAAACGTCAACGAAGCCGCATCAAAGGAAAAGAAGAAAAGATCATCACGATTCACCAAGGATGGGAGAAAAACGGGAAACGCGTATCCTTAGTGAATCGACGGTATATGGTTCATCAAACGAATGAACCGATTTGGGAAGCTGTAGAGAATTTTCTGATGAAGGAATACAGCTATGATCCGTTTGAGGATTGGGTGGTCATCAATGGAGATGGAGCCCCATGGATTACAGCGTGTCGAGAATATTTCGGGGACAGGGGGTACTTTCAGCTTGATCGGTTCCATGTGGCAAGAGAGATTCGTCAATTGTTCCGAGGTCATGCGAGATATCGGGTGATTCGAAAGAAGTTAGCATCATGGGATGAAGAAGGTGTGTTACGAGAACTCACAAGTGCCATCGGTACGTTAGAACATGAGGAGAAGGAAAAGCAACTCGAGGCGCTTGTTCGTCGAATCGAGGAGATACCAGGATGTTTACGTGACTATCGCGTATGGTTGAAGGAAAAAGGGATTGACACGACAAACATGAGGGCGATGGGGAGTGCGGAAGGAACGATGCATGTGTTTGCGAAACGAAGTAAAAACGGTCGAAGTTGGAGGGATGCAGGGATTGAAGCGATGTTGCGAGCGATCGTCGCGATAAAAGATACGTTACTCATTCGGACACGCGATGGAGTGATGTATGGCGTGGAAGAACGAGAAGAAACGAAACGAGAAACGATCGTGAAAAAGGCACTGAAGCGCGTGCAAACGCAAATGACAGAAGTGGTACGAGATAACATCCCATACCTTCGCCAATCTTCAGGGACACCGATTTACGAGGCATTGCAAGCATTGAAAGGTTTTTAAAACGAGAGAAAACGCACATACCTACAGGATGAGAGTAAGTAAAAGCGCTTACATATAACGATTTTATAAAACCATATATAACCAAAAAAATCGGTCGAGAAAAAAATCTCCCACAAAGTCTTGACTCAAACGTAAATTTAAATACACTTGCAACGAAGGTGTAAATTTTTTAAAATGATATGTATAATGAAATAATGGAAAATGACGGTGAAAAGGAGTAGTAGTAAACAAATGGTCGGCAGAGAGTTGACGGGTGGTGCGAGTCAACCGAAGTTTGTTTACGAACTCGCCTTGGAGTCGCGTATGCGAATGAAGTAGCATGCGCCGTGAATCTGCGTTAATGATGAAAGTGAGTGCACGATTCGTGCGCTAACAAGGGTGGTACCGCGGGAGAATCCTCTCGTCCCTTTTTGGGATGGGGGGTTTTTTGTTTTTCATTTTTGTTAAAAATGGATTAAAAGGAGGTTTGTCACGTGAGTTTTAATCATCGAGAAATCGAAAAAAAATGGCAAAAGTATTGGAAAGAAAATAAAACGTTTAAAACGACAGAAGACGATGGAAAGCGAAAGTTTTATGCGCTTGACATGTTTCCATATCCATCAGGGGCGGGATTGCACGTTGGTCATCCAGAAGGATATACAGCAACGGACATTTTAGCGCGCATGAAACGCATGCAGGGATATAACGTGTTGCATCCAATGGGATGGGATGCGTTCGGATTACCAGCCGAGCAATATGCGCTTGATACAGGAAATGACCCAGCTGAATTTACAGAAAAAAATATTAACAACTTCCGCCGTCAAATTAAATCGCTCGGTTTTTCATATGACTGGGATCGCGAAGTGAACACGACCGATCCGAACTATTACAAATGGACACAATGGATTTTCTTAAAGCTATATGAAAAAGGATTAGCGTATATGGATGAAGTGCCGGTCAACTGGTGTCCTGCACTAGGGACGGTACTTGCGAATGAAGAAGTCATTGATGGTAAAAGCGAGCGCGGTGGTCATCCAGTCATTCGTAAGCCGATGAAACAATGGATGCTTCGCATTACGGCATATGCGGACCGTTTACTTGAAGATTTAGAAGAATTAGACTGGCCGGAAAGCATTAAAGAAATGCAACGCAACTGGATCGGCCGTTCAGAAGGAGCAAATATTCATTTTCAAGTCGATGGACACGATGAAACGTTTACGGTGTTTACAACGCGTCCAGATACGCTATTTGGTGCAACTTATGCCGTGCTTGCCCCTGAACATCCGCTCGTTGAAAAAATTACAACACCTGAGCAAAAAGAAGCGGTTGAAGCATATTTAAAACAAATTCAAAGCAAAAGCGATCTTGAGCGCACGGATTTAGCGAAAGAAAAAACAGGTGTATTTACGGGAGCATATGCGATCAACCCAGCCAATGGGGAAAAATTGCCGATTTGGATCGCAGATTACGTGTTAATGAGCTACGGTACAGGCGCAATTATGGCAGTGCCAGCCCATGATGAACGCGATTATGAATTTGCGAAAAAATTCAATTTGCCGATCAAACAAGTCGTTGCCGGTGGCGACATTTCGAAAGAAGCGTACACAGGTGACGGGGAACACGTGAACTCTGATTTCTTAAACGGGTTAAATAAAGAAGAAGCGACGAAAAAAATGATTGAATGGCTAGAAGCAAACGGAAAAGGAGAGAAAAAAGTATCGTATCGCCTCCGCGATTGGTTGTTTAGCCGCCAACGTTATTGGGGCGAACCGATTCCGATCATCCATTGGGAAGACGGTACGATGACGCCAGTGCCAGAAGAAGAATTACCGCTTGTGTTGCCAAAGACAGATGAAATTAAACCGTCGGGCACAGGGGAGTCCCCACTAGCAAACATTGAAGAATGGGTGAACGTTGTTGACCCAAAAACAGGCAAAAAAGGTCGTCGCGAAACGAATACGATGCCACAGTGGGCAGGAAGTTGCTGGTATTATTTGCGCTATATTGATCCGCATAACGATAAGCAATTGGCTGACCCTAAAAAATTAGAAAAATGGTTGCCTGTCGACATTTATATTGGTGGGGCAGAACATGCCGTATTGCACTTGTTATACGCGCGTTTTTGGCATAAGTTTTTATACGATATTGGTGTTGTGCCAACAAAAGAACCGTTCCAAAAGCTATTCAACCAAGGGATGATTCTTGGGGAAAATAATGAAAAAATGAGCAAATCAAAAGGAAATGTCGTCAACCCAGACGATATTGTTGAAAGCCATGGCGCCGATACATTACGTTTATACGAAATGTTTATGGGTCCTTTAGAAGCATCGATTGCATGGTCGACAAAAGGACTTGACGGTGCACGCCGTTTCCTCGATCGCGTATGGCGTTTATTCGTTGAAGAGAACGGTCAACTAAATCCAAAAATCGTTGACAATCCGGAAACAGATACGCTTGAACGCGTATATCATCAAACAGTGAAAAAAGTAACCGAAGATTACGAAGCGCTTCGTTTTAATACCGCCATTTCACAATTAATGGTATTCATTAATGAAGCATATAAAGCGCCTGTATTGCCGAAAGCATACATGGAAGGATTCGTAAAACTGTTATCGCCAGTTTGTCCGCACATTGCTGAAGAGTTGTGGGAAAAACTAGGTCATAGCAACACGATTGCTTACGAAGCTTGGCCAGCATATGATGAAGCAAAATTAGTTGAAGATGAAGTCGAAATTGTCATTCAAGTGAATGGAAAAGTACGTACAAAACTACATGTGCCAGCTGATGCAACGAAAGAACAACTTGAACAATTGGCGATGGAAGACGAAAAAATTAAAGAACAAATTGAAGGAAAAACGGTGCGTAAAGTGATCGCTGTACCAGGAAAATTAGTGAACATTGTTGCAAATTAATGTACAAAGCCTCTCGCACATGTGGCGGGGGGCTTTTGCTAAAGAAAGGAAGAGATTGATGAAAGAAATGACAGCCGCTCAATTAAAACAAATGATCGAAGCTGGGGAGCGAATTCAGGTTATTGACGTGCGTGAAGATGAAGAAGTCGCTTTCGGAATGATTCCATCAGCGATTCATATAAAGATGGGGGACATTCCTGAACGAATGAGTGAACTAGACAAACAGAAAACATATGTGATTATTTGTCGTTCTGGCGTGCGTAGTGAACACGTTTGCCGTTATTTAGAGGCGCATGGTTATGATGTATGTAACATTGTCGATGGCATGCTCGGATGGGACGGAGAAGTTGTGTAAAGATAAAACAATAAGATCGCTTCGTGGCGATCTTATTGTTTTGCATATATGGCAGCGTGCATTCCAGCGAGTCGTCCGGTGACGAGTGCGGCAGTAATATTGTAGCCGCCCGTATAACCGTGAATGTCTAAAATTTCTCCGCAAAAATAAAGACCTTTCATTAACTTCGATGCCATTTCCTTCGGATGCACTTCTTTCACTGACACGCCACCCCCTGTGACGAACGCTTTTTCAAGCGGCAACGTGCCATGAACGGAAAAAGAAAACGTCTTGCATGTCGCGACGAATGAGCGAACTTTGTCGTACCCTAACGTACTCGCGGTCGTTTGCGGGTCGATCGCTACTTGTTCAAATAAAAATAATATATATCGCTCAGGAAGAGGGAGAAGTGCCTTTACAATATTTTTTATCGTTTTTTTCGGTTCTTCTTTTATGGCACGTACAATGCGTTGAAATAACGCTTCTTCTTTATCATCTGGCAAGGCATCGATCGTCATCATAACGGACGGTTGCTTTTTTAATTGTTTGACGACAAACTGGCTACAACGTAGTGCTGCTGGTCCTGAAACCCCAAAATGTGTAAAAATCATATCCATACGATGTGTCACGATTCGTTTCCCTTTTGCGTTTAATACGCTTAATGCCACATCGCGTAGTGATAATCCTTGTAACGTTCGCTTTTGAATAAATGGTTCGTGTGAAACAATCGGCACTTCGGTTGGAAACAGTTCTGTAATCGTATGTCCAGCTTTTTCTGCCCATGCGTAGCCGTCCCCTGTCGAACCGGTATGTGGCACAGATTTCCCTCCGGCGGCAACGACAACCGCTTTTGCTCGAATCATTTCCCCTGTTCGCAGCGTCACTCCATATACGGATCCATCTTTATATTCAATGTCTTTGACAGGAGTATGAACGCGAATGTCGACGCGCAATCGTTTTAATTCTCGAAGCAAAGCTTGTACGACAGATTGCGCACTATCGCTCACCGGAAACATACGACCGTGATCCTCTTCTTTTAACGGAACGCCAAGCCGTTCAAAAAAGCGAATAATATCTTCATTATTAAACATTGAAAATGCGCCATATAAAAAACGGCCGTTTCCCGGAATGTGTTGAATAAGTTCATCGACTGGTCGTCTATTTGTCACATTGCAACGCCCGCCGCCAGAAATAGCTAATTTTCGTCCGAGCTTATCTCCCTTATCAAGGAGGAGCACACGCTTACTTCGTTCCCCAGCGGCGATGGCTGCCATGAGTCCTGACGGTCCTCCACCGATGACTATAACATCATATGTCATCACTTTCACGTCCTTTCTGTTACGATTATAAATGATTTTATGAAAAAGAAAAAAGTGTGCTAAAATAAGTGAAGCAATGAATCCGTTAAGGAAGGGATGTTATGTCATCATCAAAGTTATTGCGTGGCACGTTTATTTTAACGGGAGGCGTGTTTTTGTCACGCATATTAGGGCTTATATACGTCTTCCCATTTTACCAACTTGTTGGCAAACAAGGAGGAGCACTTTATTCTTACGGTTACGTTCCATACACACTATTTATTAGCATCGCAACGATGGGAGTGCCGCTTGCAGTATCCAAGTTTGTCTCGAAATACAATGCACTTGGGGAATATGCGATTGGACGAAAGTTGTTTCGTTCAGGGATCATGTTAATGGCGGTCACCGGTTTTCTCGCTTGGCTTATTTTATACATGAGTGCACCACTATTAGCACCGTTTGTTGTCAATGATGACGGACACGGCAACTCGATTGCCGATGTTACTTCTGTTATTCGTGCGGTTAGTTTCGCTTTATTGCTTGTGCCGATGATGAGTTTAATTCGCGGCTTTTTTCAAGGGCATGAATCAATGGGGCCGACAGCGCTTTCGCAAGTTATCGAACAGCTTGTCCGCATCATCTTTTTGCTTGCAGGTAGCTATATCGTTTTACGTATTTTTGATGGTTCGCTTGTGACTGCCATTCAAGTTGCAACGTTTTCTGCCTTTATTGGCGCTGTCGGTGGACTAGCTGTTTTATTCATGTATTGGTTTAAGCGAAAATCATTTTTAGATGAACTATTAAAGCAAGATCGTGGCACGATCCATATGTCGTTAAAAGATATGTATAAAGAACTGATTGCCTACGCAGCACCATTTGCTTTTGTTGGTTTGGCGATGCCGTTATATCAGCTTATTGATCAATTTACATTTAACAAAGCGATGGCAAGCATCGGGCTCGGTGCGATTTCTGAGGACGCATACGGTATTTTTAACGTATGGGCGCAAAAACTCGTCATTATTCCGGTCACGTTAGCAACGTCGTTTAGCTTAACGCTTATTCCCACGATTACGAAAGCTTATGTGAAAGGGGAAAGCAAGCGGTTACGAAAATATTTAAACGACACGTTTCAAGTCGTTATGTTTATTACGTTGCCTGCAGTTATTGGCATGGCTCTTTTATCTGAATACGTATATGCTGCGTTTTATAGTTATGATCCACTCGGAACAGAAGTGTTGCGCGCATATGCGCCAACGGCTATTTTCTTTGCTTTATTTTCTGTGACGGCAGCCATTTTACAAGGTATTAACAAACAAAAATTTACTGTAATTAGTTTAACGATTGGGCTTTTGTTTAAATTGTTGTTTAACTATATACTGATCGTTTCATTTGAAACGGTAGGGGCTATTTTGGCAACGACGATTGGATATGCTTTATCGGTCGGGTTAAACTTATGGGTTATTCATCGTTATACAAATTATCGGTATCATTTTGTTGCCAAGCGTGTATTGTTTATGGGAATTTTGACGACAATGATGTGCGCAGTCGTTTGGCCGATTGTGAAGCTCCTCGATCGTTTCCTTCATTACAACGGCAGCATGATCCAATCGGTGATTATTGTTGCATGTGGTGGGGGAATCGGAGCAGCTGTTTATTTTTATTTAAGTAAACGCTCGAACTTGTTATATGCGTTATTTGGAAACAGGTTTTCATTTTTGCGAAAAAAAGAAAAGAAGGCCGTATCGTAGCCTTCTTCTTTCTATTAGAAATCACTGCTAAACGGGAATCCAAGCTGACGCTCAACGCGTTGAAGGCGTCGATTTAAATTGTTAATTTGTTGTTGTTGTCGCTCGGTAATGCGTTCAAGACGGTCGACGCGACGCTCAAGAGAGTCGCTTGGAAATCCAGGTGTTCCTGGGAATGTTGGTGTTCCTGGGAATGTTGGTGTTCCTGGGAATGTTGGTGTTCCAGGGAATCCCGGCATAAACGGAGTACCTCCGTAATAAGGCATACCAGGCATTTGCTGTTGTTGTTGGCGTTCATCCATTCGGAAAACTCCTTTCGCTTTAGTTGTTACGTAGGAAGTATATGTGACAATTGACATTCGTGTATGGACGGATGCCTAAAAACGAAAAACATTTGGAGGGATTTTAGTGCTGCGAATCGATAAACTGTTGGCAAATATGGGATACGGAACGAGAAAGGAAGTGAAAAAGCTATTAAAAGCAGGCGTCGTTAAAGTCGATGGGATGACGATAAAAGATGCGAAAACGCACGTCGATCCAAAAGCACAAGTTGTTACTGTGTGGGGAGAAGAAGTGGAGTATAAACCGTTCATTTATTTAATGATGAACAAGCCAAAAGGGGTCATTTCAGCAACAGAAGATGCGGTCGAAGAGACAGTTGTTGATTTGCTAGAAGAGGAAGATCGCATATTTGATCCATTTCCTGTCGGACGGCTTGACAAAGATACGGAAGGGTTATTGCTGTTAACGAATGATGGACAACTTGCCCATCAGCTACTGTCGCCGAAAAAACATGTGCCGAAGATATATGAAGCAATTATTGATGGGGAAGTGACTGAAGATGATGTTGTCGCATTTCAACGTGGTGTTGTGCTCGATGATGGATACGAAACAAAGCCGGCAGAGCTTGTGGTCATCCGCTCGGGTTTGCGTTCAGACGTACGAATTACAATTACAGAAGGAAAGTTTCATCAAATTAAACGAATGTTTCAAGCGGTCGGTAAACGTGTTGTTTATTTAAAGCGGATTCAAATGGGACCGATATCGCTTGATGAAACGTTAGAACCGGGAGAGTATCGTGAATTGACAGATGAAGAAATTGCTTTATTAAAAGGAGAAGGCAAAAAATAGGAACCTGAACGAATCAGGTTCCGTCTATATCCATGCTGTTAAGATGACATCTTCACCCTTTTTTTAGTTGTTGTCCATTTACCTTTGCTAGGGCTGTGAATTAAATCGTTGTATGCTAACACGTTTAAATCCCGCTGAATTGTTCGTGGTGTAATACCGAATTCTTCCACGAGCTCTTGCGTTGTCACTGTTCCTCTTTCGCTAATGAACATGTAGACGGACTTAATACGGGTTAGCATGCGATCGGTAGATGGTTTCAAATGATCACTCCCTATCGTTACATCATTCGCATGGTACAACAAAGATGAAAAACTAGATGTCTTACCATCTATTTTACACGAAAACATAAGAAAAATGCTATAACTTTGCTGAATTTTACACAATATTAATACAATTAATACCATATTTTTCTTAAGGAAAGGTGAAAGCGACGATGAATATGAACTGGATGGAAGAAGTAAAAAAGCGAGAGTCAGCGCTTTTGAAAGATTTGCAAACATTTTTGCGCATTCCAAGCGTACGAAATGAACAAACAGCAACAGAAGAAGCCCCGCTAGGAAAAGAGGTGTATGAAGCGCTTTGTTACATGCTAAAGCGTGGTGAAGAAGAAGGGTTTGTCACAAAAAACGTTGACGGACTAGCTGGTCATTTGGAAATGGGCAATGGTGAAGAGATTGTAGGCATATTATGTCATGTAGATGTTGTTCCCGCTGGAGATGGTTGGACGTTTGATCCGTTTGGGGCAACGATTGTAGATGGGAAAATTTACGCACGTGGTGCATTAGATGATAAAGGGCCGACGATTGCTGCATTTTATGCGATGAAAATTGTAAAAGAGCTAGGATTACCGCTATCTAAGCGCGTACGCATGATTATTGGGACAGATGAAGAAAGCGATTGGCAATGCGTCGAACGATATTTTCAAACTGAGCCAATGCCGACGCTCGGATTTGCGCCAGATGCCGATTTCCCGATTATTTACGCTGAAAAAGGGATTGCCGATTTTGATCTCATTCAACAGCCAATAAATAAGCAAACGGCTGATTGTGTTCTTCTGTCGTTTCAAGCTGGTCGTCGATACAATATGGTTCCAGATTTTGCAGAGGCTGTTTTGCAGTTAACGAACGGAAACGATATGAAAGATCGTTTTACTGAATTTTTACAAGTACACACACTTGAAGGTGAGGCGTATATAGATGGCGAAACGATGAAGTTATGTGTTCGCGGTGTTTCTGTGCATGGGATGGAACCAGACGACGGAGTGAATGCGGGGCTATGGCTTGCAAAATTTTTAGCAGATGAAACACTCGATCCACAAGCAAACGAATTTGTTCGTTTCGTTTCTCAATACTTTTATGGCGATACGCGCGGAAAGCAATTAGGGGTTGCGCATACAAATGAGGAATTAGGAGATTTAACGATCAATGTCGGTATTCTTTCATATACGCGTGAGCATGGTGGGAAAATAGGTATCAATTTACGTTACCCTGTGACGAGCGACATTGCCCATACGAAAGAAGTGATCGAGCGAGTCGCAAACGGTCATCACTTTATGTTAACAAACTTTTCTAACTCTTCGCCCCATTATGTAGCAAAAGATCATCCGCTCGTTCAAACGTTGCAACGCGTCTATGAAGAGCAGATGGGTGAACGATCGTCACTACTTGCCATCGGCGGTGGGACATATGCGCGTTCTTTACAAGCAGGGGTAGCGTTTGGTCCGTTATTCCCAAATCGCCCAGATGTTGCGCACCAAAAAGACGAGTATATGTTTATCGATGATTTACTTAAAGCAACAGCCATTTACGCCCAAGCGATTTATGAATTAGCAAAATGACAATTTCCAAAAATATGTTATAATGAAAAGTGCCGTCGATCGTGACGGTACTTTTCGTTATTTTATTCGATATGGGGGATTTTTTGTGTATACACGTATTTTTCGAGCATTTTATTTTTTACAGTTTTTTAGTTTTGGTTCGCTCTTTCCGTTGTTATCTGTATATTTAAAAGATGAAGTCGGTTTGTCTGGGACAGAAATTGGGATGATTATGTCCATTAGCCCGATCGTCATGATTTTTACTCAGCCTATTTGGGGGATGCTGAGTGATTATACGCGTAAGCCGGTTCAAGTATTAATGATATCTTTATTAGGAACCGCTTTATTCGGACTGATGTATTCACTCGCCCACTCTTACGTATCGTTGCTTGTTATTGCTGCTCTGCTTGCAGTTATGCAAAGTGGTATCGTGCCTCTGTCTGATAGTATTACTCTTCATTATGTACAAAAGGCAAATGAGCGATATGGATCGATTCGGCTTTGGGGGGCGCTTGGGTTTGCGTCGGCTGTTCCTGTCGCTGGACAAGTGGCTGAGTGGTTCCATCTTCGTTTTATCTTTTACATTTTCGTTGCTTTGCTCATTATTTCGAGCATGCTCGCATGGAAGTTGCCACGAGAACAGTCAAGTGCTAAGGTGAACATTCGGGAAGGAATGAAAGAGTTAGTTCGCATTCCACCGTTTCTTTTATTTTTGCTAACGACGTTTCTCGTTTTTGGTCCAATTTATGCTAACAATTTTTATTTTGGCATTTTGATTACCGATTTAGGAGGAACGCTTGCAGGCGTAGGCCTTGCATTTTTGTTAGCGGCAGGTAGTGAGGCGCCGTTTATGAAATTTGCTGACGGTGTCGTTCGGAAATTCGGGATGATGAACGTGCTATTAGTTGCAACAGCTTTATCTTGTGCTCGTTGGTTGTTTTATTTTTTTGAACCACCTTTAATAATCGTGTATGCCACGACAATTGTACAAGGGGCGTCTGTCGGTTTGTTTATCCCAGCTGCCCTTCAATATGTGCGTGACATTACCCCTGCACACGTGCGTACGACGGCTGTATCGCTTTATGCTACAGTTGGAAATGGACTTGGAAGCTGGTTTTGTACATTTGTAGGAGGGTATATTTTAGAACGTTGGACGATTGAACATGTGTATTTATTTTTTGGATTGTTGACGCTTGGAGGAATGGTTATTTTCGCCTGGCAGTCAAAAAAGGCGTTGCATAAAACATCGGAAATTTGATAAAATTTAGAAAATTAAAAGGTGGGACAATAAATGCATTACTTTTTGGCAATTCCTTTGCCGAATGAAGTAAAACAGCAGCTTCATGCCTTTATTTCCGAATGGAAAGCGCCATTTCGTTTGTTCGTTCATGAAGCAGATTATCATATTACACTTGCTTTTTTAGGGCGGGCAACGGAAACAGAACGAAAACAAATCGCAGCGCTTATGCCAGATGTGATCCAAAGACATCGAGTATTTTCATTACAATTGAGCGAAGTTTATTCGTTTGGTTCTCGTATTTTATGGTATGGCGTAAAAGAAGAGCCTTGTTTGTTTTCCCTTCGCCAAGATGTGTATGACGTTTGCCGGCAGATAGGTTTTTCTCTTGATGCTCGACCGTTCACGCCACATATTACGTTGGCGAAAAAATGGAACGGATCGTTTCCGTTCTCACTTGAAACATATCCGAGAAAGATTGAAGGAGAGGACATTCGCTTTTTCGTACACGACGTTGTGCTATACGAAACACATATGGATCAAACGCCGAAATATAAGCCGTTGATGCGTTTTCCTCTTTCATAATTCAATAACAGGGGGAGAAAAAATGGGGATTACGGTCATTCAAATCGGGGTATTGTATATGCTGTATATTTTTGGTTCGATTATTCAGCAACTGCTACACATCCCTATTCCAGGTAGTATGATAGGGATGTTGTTGCTATTTTTATTGTTAATGACCGGAATGGTGAAGGAAGAGTGGATTTCCCGTGGTGCTAACATGCTTTTGTCTCATTTAACACTTTTGTTTATTCCGGCAACTGTTGGCATCATTGATTATGTTGAACTTTTTTTAGGGAAAGGGATATGGTCTATTTTCGTTGTCATCGTGAGTACAATGATCGTCATGTTGTTTGCTGGTTTCATCGGTCAATGGGCACAAACACGTGAACAAAAGCGAATGCATGAGGTGAAAGGAGCATGATCGGCGCGATTATGCTTTTGTGGACGATTGTCGTGTATATGGCGATGCGCAAATTGTATGCTCGCTTTTATTTTCCTTTGCTTGTGCCAATCGCTACGAGCACAGTAGTCATCATCATCACGTTATCGCTCTTTCATTTGTCGTATGAACAATATATGAGCGGAGGAAAATGGCTCGTTCATTTGCTCGGTCCTGCAGTCGTCGCTTTAGCTTTGCCGCTCTACCAACATCGCCGTACGTTAAAACAGTTTTTATGGCCGTTGTTATGCAGTACATTTTTTGGCACAATGATCGGGATGGGAAGCGGCCTATTACTGGCTCGCCTTTTTCATTTACCGAAACAGGTCGTTCGTTCGATCATTCCGAAATCAGTTACATCGCCTGTAGCAATGGATATTGCGAAGTTGATTGATGGCATACCGACGCTTGCGGCAGTATATGTAATGATTGCTGGAATTTTTGGCGCGATGTTTGGTCCTAGCCTTTTTCGTATGTTTCGCATAACAACAGCATTAGGTATAGGGAGCGGGCTTGGTGCGGCTTCGCACGGGATTGGTACGGCAAAAGCGCTTGAAATCGGAAAAAAAGAGGCTGCCATTAGTTCTGTTGCGATGACGCTAAGTGCAATTTTCGCTTCTCTTCTTTGCCCGTTGTTGCTTTTGTTGTAGAATGAAAGTAACAATTGATTGCTGGAGGTTAAGGCGTGGGACAGCTCATTAAGCTTCAAGACTATATTTCGCGCTACGAGCTAGATATGTATCATTATCCGAGCGAGTTTATTCGTTTAAAAAGGAAGCAATGGGAACGAATGAAGCATGTATGGGAGACGGGTCAATTGGCGCCACAAATGGAGTCGCGTGTACATGAGTCATGGAAATGGCTTGAGGAGGGACCGTCATTTTTTGATAAGATTAAACGAATATGGAAACGGGAAAAAGTAAAAGATGTGACGGACGAAAATGAACAGTCGCAAGAAGAGGAAGACTTTATGTTTTCTATTCCGTCCGAACCAAGAACGATTGAAGAATTGAAAATATTATTTTTAGAAAAGCTGTTTCAACTGCAAATTCGTTGGGCGAGCTCGACGTTAACGGAAGAATCCGTTATTGATCCGAAATATTATTATGACGCATATTTAAAATATTTTTTGCAACGTTTTCCAGATACATACTTATGTATGTACAAGCCTGTATTTTTATTGAAAAAAGCTCCTGTCGAGCTTAATACGATTTTGATTAGTCCAACAACGACGTGGTGCGTTGCGTTTACGCAAGAACGGAAAAATAACATTATTGTTGGCTCAGCTGAACGTTTTTGGACGGAGATTGTCGATAATGTGGAGAGAAAAATCGTCAATCCGATGATTTCGCTTCATCGAACGGAAAAAGTTGTTCAAACGATTTATAAGCAATTTTCCGTCGATATGCCGATCAAAAAAGTGTTGATTAATCGAGAAGGGTATATTGATTATCGCTATGCACCGAGCGATTTTGATATCGTCGATCGCCGTCATTATGAGATATGGTTTATGTCACTCAGACAGTTGACGATGCCATTGAAACATACGCAACTGAAGGCGGCGCAATCATTGTTGACATATTGTGATACGCGCTATTACGATCCGCTCGTTATTGAAGAAATAGAAGAGGCTGACGAATGAAGCGTAGCCTCTTTTTCGATTTTTTATAATTATGGTAAGGATAAATACTTTTTTTGTTCTTCTTGCATAATAAGTAAGTAACCAGATGGTAAAAGCGGAAATGGAACGCTACATGAGACAAATGAATTCCTTTTTTTATCTTAGTCCATTTTATAACAAAAATAATTGACTTCAAAACTGGAAGTTGGTGACCGATAATGATGACAAAACAACACTCGTTTGAAGCCTATTTAGATGAGTTGACGTTAATTACTATTTTGGTACCGAACGATGTTGTTCACGAACGTGCACCAATATTTTTTTTATGCGATGAAGAACAAACAGCATACCGTTTAACAGTTCGTTCAAGTGAGAAACAGCACTCATTTACAAAATATGAGTGTCTCGTTCCTTTTATCGTTCCATTAGGGAAACGATATGTCGTTTATACAGAAGAAGGATGGCAAACACCTTTACTGGTAGGGGCGGTGATGCGAACAAAAGCGTTTGACGATTTATACGCATATGACGGAAATGATCTTGGTGCAACGTACAAACCGGAAAAAACGACGTTTAAAGTGTGGGCGCCGACGGCAACAAAGGTGTCATTAAAGCTTATTCATCCGAAGACGAAAGAAGAAAAAATTTATGCCATGGTGCGCGAACAAAAAGGAATATGGACATATACCGTTTATGAAAATATAGAATATTTTTTGTATACGTATAAGACATATATCAATTTTGTTTGGCGGGAAGCGGTGGATCCTTATGCAAAAACCGTTTCAGTTAACGGCACATACGGTGTTGTTGTTGACCTTTCGAAGACAAACATACAAAAACCAACGATGCCTCCGTTTATTTCTATGACGGATGCGATCATTTATGAAATGCATGTTCGTGATTTTACGATCCATCCTAAAAGTGGCGTGGAACATAAAGGGAAATATCTCGGTTTAACGGAGCGGGACACATTAGGACCAAACGGAACGGTGACAGGTCTTTCGTACGTGAAACAGCACGGTGTGACACATGTTCAACTTATGCCTGTGCAAGATTTCGAAGGGGTGGATGAGCTCGAGCCATTTGAATACAACTGGGGATATAACACGGTGCACTACAATGCTCCAGAAGGAAGTTATGCAACGGATCCAACCGATCCATATGCGCGTATCATCGAACTAAAACAGGCGATTCGTGCGTTTCAACAAGAAGGCATTCGCGTCATTTTAGATGTCGTCTATAATCACGTATATATTCGAGAAACATCATCGTTTGAACAGCTTGTACCGGGTTATTATTTCCGATACGAATCAAACGGTTATCCATCGAATGGAACAGGAGTTGGGAATGATTTAGCATCTGAGCGGAAAATGGTACGAAAATTTATCGTTGATTCGGTGACATATTGGCTAAGTGAATACGGCGTCGATGGATTTCGTTTCGATTTAATGGGCATTTTAGATATCGACACGATGAATGACGTCCGCCGAGCTATCGATGCAATCGATCCGACAGTTCTTGTTCTTGGAGAGGGATGGGAGTTAGCTACCCCATTGCCTCAAGAAAAAAAGACAACGATTGCAAACGCAAGACACACACCGCGCATCGCTTATTTTAATGATCATTTTCGCGACTATGTTAAAGGTAGCACATTCCAAGTGCACGATCGAGGATTTGCGTTAGGTGATTGTTCATATAAGGAAGCGGTAATGGAAGTTATTCGAGGAAGCATTCATCTATTTTTTTCGCCAAGGCAAAGTGTCAATTATGTTGAATGTCACGATAACCATACATTATGGGATAAAATGATGATTGCCAATTCGCATGAGAGCGAATATATTCGTCGGAAGCGCCAAAAGCTAGCGACCGCGATCGTTTTATTATCCCAAGGTATTCCATTTTTGCATAGCGGTCAAGAGTTTTATCGAACGAAACAAGGAATTGAAAACAGCTATAACGCTCCTGATGAAGTGAATCGAATCGATTGGGAGCGGAAAAGTGAATGGGAAGAAGATATTCGAGAGATAACGGCTCTTATTGCGCTTCGTAAAAAACATGCTGCGTTTCGTTTTTTTACTGCCGATCAAGTTCGGCGTCATATCAAGTTTTATGATACCCATCCATCTGTGATCGCCTATCAGCTTGTTGATGTGGGTGTGTATGGTCCATGGGAACAAATTATTGTCGTGCATCATAATGAGGAGAAAAAAACGACATTACCTCTTTCTGAAGGAAAATGGAAAGTCGTTTTCAGCTCAAATCGGGAAGAAGTAGAGAAAAAGTGCGAATGCTTTATTGAAATTAATGGAATCGGGACGTGGGTATTAATTGAATGTTGACGGGGAAACGATGGGAAAGATAAAATCTAGTAAGATGACAATTGCAATTTTTATTTTGACTAAGTCGAAAGGTGAGCTCACTTGGAACAGTTACTAGGTAAGGAGTGGGAAATTTCCCCGGCAGGTGGTGCGACAGGGGATGCATATATCGCGGAGTACGATGGGAAGAAGTTGTTTTTAAAGCGTAACTCTTCTCCGTTTTTGGCTGTTTTATCAGCGGAAGGAATCGTCCCAAAATTAGTATGGACGAAACGAATGGAAAATGGAGACGTAATTACCGCCCAACAATTTTTACAAGCGCGTGAATTAAAGCCGAGTGATATGACTAGCAAACAAGTTGCTCAATTGCTTCGGAAAATTCATCGCTCGAAAGAATTGTTGGGAATGATGGAGCGCCTTGGTAAAAAACCTTTAGTACCTCATCGTTTGCTAGAGGAAGTAAAGCAAAATGAATACGTTGAATTAAAGGCGCATCCGACCGTTCGGGACGCATTGGCATTTTTAGAGCGACACGTAGATGATGTGTATTGTATGGATTATGTCGTTTGTCATTGCGATATGAATCATAATAACTGGCTTTTAACAGAAGATGATCAATTGTATTTAATTGACTGGGATAGCGCAATGATTGCCGATCCGGCGATTGATATCGGAATGTTGTTATATGCTTACATTCCAAGAGAGCAGTGGTCGAGTTGGCTAGAAGAATATGGTGAGAAGTTCGATGAGCAATTGCAGCTACGTATGAAATGGTATACGATTGCTCAAACGGTTACGTTGCTTGCATGGCATAAAGGAAGGAATAATGAAAAGGAAATGCAACGACTGTTGCATTTCCTTGAACATGTGCTACGTTAATTGATCCATCCAATTCGCAAGTTGCTGTTCGTGTTGATCGATGTGTAAAGAAAGATCGGTTGCATTTTTGCCGTTTTGACTATACGTGTAAATATGGGACAATGTTTGTTTCAGTTCAGAATGGACGGCATCGTTCGTCATTAACGATTTGGCGAGCCGTTCAATTTGTTCACATTCTGCAACGGTTCCTGAACGATCAAGGTGATGTTCCGATAAAATATCTTTTAACACAGTTAATTGATGTTCATGATTAATGGCCATGTTCATCCCCCTATTCGCTTTATAATATGGCCGTTTTTATCTTTTTATATACAAAGAAACGGAGGATGAGACGTGCGTTTACGAAATAAGCCTTGGGCGAAAGAAAAAATTGCATCATATCCGCAATACATTATTCCACAACCAGAGCAATATAAAGGACGTTGGCATGAATTGTTTTCAAACGATCATCCGATTCATATTGAAATTGGGACAGGGAAAGGCCGTTTTATTACCGAAATGGCAAAAATGAATCCTCACATTAACTATATTGGAATTGAGTTATATGAGAGCGTCATTGTATGCGCCCTCGACAAATTGATCGAGAACAATTTGCCAAATTTGCGTTTATTAAATGTCAATGCAAAAGACTTAACGAATATTTTTGCTAAAGGAGAAGTAGAGCGCATTTACTTAAACTTCTCTGATCCATGGCCAAAAAAGCGACACGAAAAGCGCCGCTTAACTTATCGTGCATTTTTAGAGCTATATGAAAACATTTTAGTGGATGAAGGGGAAATTCACTTCAAAACGGATAATCGCGGGCTGTTTGAATATTCCCTTGTTAGTTTTTCGCAATACGGTTTAGTTCTTCAGTATGTTAGTATCGATCTTCATCGAAGCGGCTTCGAAGGAAATGTGATGACAGAATATGAACAAAAGTTTTCGGAAAAAGGAAACCCGATTTATCGTTGTGAAGCAAAATATCGAAAACCTATGTCGTAAATCTGGCATAGGTTTTTCTCTTTTCTGAATATTTTTGTAATGTTAAAATGGAGAGTGAAAGAGGACAAGGGGGAAAAGAGATGGAGAAATTAACGATCGGTCAAGCAACGATGACGTGGCTGAATGGGGGAATTACACATTTAGACGGGGGAGCGATGTTTGGGGTTGTACCAAAGCCTCTTTGGACGAAAAAATACCCATGCAACGAACATAACCAAATTCCGCTTCGTACCGACCCGATTTTATATTGTTGAATCCGTTAAACGTCAATAAACCCAAGCGGCTTTGCTTGGGTTTTACAATTTTCGTGCTTCAATAATCGTCCCTGTTTTTGCATCAATGAGACATTCATAAGCATCGGTTGGACGAGTGACTCCTCCTCGATAGACAGTATAGCGCAACCCGTTTTTTTCAATCATTTCAACGGTTGTTTGAATCCACGATCCTGTAACGTCACCCGTTTGTTGAAAAGCTTCTTTCGCTTTTTGAAGCGCTTGTTCAGATGAAATCAAACGTCTATGTTGCCATTGGTCAAATATGTATGCTGCTGTTGCACCGACAACGATACCGGTAAGAAATGTTTTCATGCGCATATGCATTCCTCCACTTTTTCTTTTAGTATACCGAATTGTTCGAGTGGAAACTACATGTAAAATTCGCTACAATGACAAATAGCGAGAAAAGAAAGGGGATATAGCGATGGATTTGCAGTTATTTCGAACGTTAACGGAATTGCCGGGAGCACCGGGAAATGAACATGCGGTGCGCGCCTTCATGCGTGAACAGTTACAAAAATATGCCGATGAAATTGTGCAAGATCGGCTTGGGAGCATTTTTGGAGTGAAGCGCGGAACGGAAGATGGTCCAGTTGTGATGGTTGCAGGGCATATGGATGAAGTGGGTTTTATGGTCACCGCCATTACAGAACAAGGAATGATTCGCTTTCAACCGCTTGGAGGTTGGTGGGGTCAAGTACTGCTCGCTCAACGTGTACAAATCATAACAGATCAAGGTCCGATTGTTGGAGTCATCGGTTCGATCCCGCCTCATTTGCTTGATGAAGAGCAACGAAAAAAGCCGATGGATATGAAAAATATGCTTATTGATGTTGGAGCAGATGATCGTACCGATGCAGAGCGCATGGGCATCCGTCCGGGGCAACAAATTGTACCGATTTGTCCGTTTACACCGATGGCAAACGAGAAAAAAATTATGGCGAAAGCATGGGATAATCGTTACGGTTGTGGCTTGGCGATCGAGTTGTTAAAGGAATTAAAAGATGAAACGTTGCCGAACGTATTATATTCTGGAGCAACGGTTCAAGAAGAAGTCGGATTGCGCGGTGCACAAACGGCAGCAACGATGATTAAACCAGATATTTTCTTTGCGCTAGATGCAAGCCCAGCGAACGACATGACAGGAGACGAAAAAGAGTTCGGGCATCTTGGGAAAGGGGCGCTCGTGCGCATTTATGATCGTACAATGATTACTCATCGCGGCATGCGCGAATTTATTTTAGATACAGCGGAAACAAACAATATTCCATACCAATATTTCATTTCACCAGGTGGGGGAACAGATGCGGGGAGAGTGCATATCGCGAATAGCGGCATTCCTTCAGCTGTCATTGGCATTTGTGCACGCTATATTCATACACATGCTTCTATCATTCATGTGGATGACTATGAAGCGGCGAAACAGTTATTAATCGCCCTTGTAAAACAATGTGACCGTGCGACAGTCGATGCGATTCGTCATAACGGTTAAGGTGATTGAGCGATGAAAATTGCAGTTGGAACAAAAAACAACACGAAAGTAAAAGCGGTAAAAGCTGTATTTCATGAGGCGCATCATGCGATTATAGCGAGTGACGTGCAGCCGAACGTGTCAAAACAGCCGTTTTCCGATGAAGACACGTTGCAAGGTGCGATTGAGCGTGCAACGTTAGCTGTTCATGAACAACAAGCACATATCGGAATAGGTTTAGAAGGAGGCGTATTTGCTGCACGTAATGGAACAGTCTGGCTATGTAATTGGGGTGCGCTTGTAGATCGGGACGGCGTTGTCGTTGTGGCAGGAGGGGCGCGCATTCCGCTTCCTGCCGAAATTAGTGAACAATTAAAAACTGGGAAAGAATTAGCTGAAGTGATAGACGAATACGCCGATCGTCGCGATGTCCGTTCTAATGAAGGGGCGATCGGCATTTTGACGAACGGAGCCATCGACCGAACAACGATGTATACACATATTGTTTATATGTTAAAAGGGCAATATGAGCATAAGAAAGGGTGGATAAATAGATGAAAATGATTGAAAGCATCGAGCAATACAATGAAGTCATTCAGCGTGGAAAAGTGATTATGATGTTTACGGCTGATTGGTGCCGGGATTGTCAATTCATCAAACCGGTTTTACCAGAAATTGAAGCGCAATTTTCCGATTATACGTTTTATGCGGTCGATCGTGATCAATTGCTTGATTTGTTTGCGGAGCACAACGTTTTTGGCATTCCGAGTTTTATTGCATATGAAAATGGCCAAGAGAAAGGGCGATTTGTCAGCAAAGATCGGAAAACGAAAGAAGAAATCGTCGCTTTTATTCAAAGTTTAGGTGAGCGTGATGAATAGTAAGCAAATAAGCGAGCATATTCAACAACGATTATCCCACTACCCATGGGAATTTCGATGGGATCGAAAAAAAGATACACTTCGCATTGAGCATCGTGACACGAAAAAAGGGGTGACGATTTCGTTACCCCCTATTATCGCAAAATGGGAGGTTGAGAAAGAGCGTGCCATTGACGAAATTGTTTATTATGTCGAACAAACGTTAACGGCATTACATGATGATTCGCCGTTACACGGAAAAGAAAAACATATATATCCGGTCATTCGTTCTACCTCATTTCCGACAACGACGAACGAAGGCGCTGCGTTTATTTATGACGAGCATACAGCAGAAACGCGCATTTATTATGCGCTCGATTTAGGAACAACGTATCGGCTCATTGATGAACGTTTAGTTGAATCCGAGCGTTGGAATGTGCAACAATTGAAAGAAATTGCCCGTTTTAACATCCGTTCGTTGCCTACGACAGTAAAAGAAGATCGTGTCGGTGGCAATACGTTTTATTTTTTGAATACAAACGATGGATATGATGCAAGTCGCATATTGAATGATGCTTTTTTGAAAAGTTTTTCCGAAAAAATAAAAGGAACGATGTTGCTTGCGGTTCCTCATCAAGATGTGCTCATTATTGCTGACATTGAAAACGAAATCGGCTATGATGTACTTGCGCAGTTAACGATGAGTTTTTTTGCAAGTGGCAGAGTGCCGATTACTGCGCTTTCATTTTTATATGAAGGTGGGCAATTGCAACCGATTTTTATTCTTGGAAAAAATCATCGAAAGGATGAGAAATGATGAACGTATTTTACAATCGAGAAGGTATTGGCGACACGTTGCTCATTACTTTAAAAGTTGTTGATCCACAAGTGCGTGCTTTTGAGAAAAAAGGGGATGTTGTGCGCATTTATGATGAGCAAACAAGTGAAACAGTTGGTTACAATATTTTTCATGCGTCTACATATAGCACATTTGAAGGAAATGGAGTCGTTGAACTAAACGAACAAGTAATCGCTACGATTAACGACATATTGCAAAAAAATGGTGTAAATGAACAATTAAAGGCTGATTTTTCACCAAAATTTGTTGTCGGTTACGTGAAAGAAAAGGAGAAGCACCCGAATGCTGATAAATTAAGTGTTTGTCAAGTAGACATTGGTACGGAAACATTGCAAATTGTATGCGGGGCTCCAAACGTAGAAGCAGGACAAAAAGTCGTTGTCGCAAAAGTCGGAGCAGTCATGCCAAGCGGTCTAGTCATTCAAGAGGCAGAACTTCGTGGGGTGAAGTCTTACGGAATGATTTGTTCTGCCCGTGAACTCGATTTGCCAAACGCCCCACAAGAGAAAGGGATTCTCGTTTTAGATGATGAGTACGAAGTAGGTCAACCATTTTTTAGCTGACTTCCATCACGGCAGTCAGCTTTTTTTGTGGTAAAATAAAACCGAATGTATAAGAGAAAGAGTGAGGATTAAATGGGTTGGTTTAAGGCACTACTTCGTTATTTATTTGGAGAAAATGATAAGGAAAAAGAAACGCGCAAACGCCTCCCTTCCGTACAAAAAAATGATCATAAACATGTGGAGGCAAAAGTTGTTTATGAATATCCGAAAGGGAAATTTCGCTTTCCATTAATTCCAGATGAACCAAAAGAAAGACAAAAAGAGCGAATATATGAACAAAAGCGCTCATCACCACAGACCGTTTCCTCTGAGAAAAAAATAACACGCATAGAGCGCACAGTAAACGAATCACGCACGTTTCGTCCGACAGATGTGCCATCGCCTATATTTGGTTATAAGCGAATGGAGCGTGTTGAGCGAAAAAAAGAACATGATGCGGTTGTTGAATTTGAACTTCCGATCGTTGAAGAAGCTGAAACAAACGAACATGTGCATATGCCAGCAAGTGAGCCAATTCATCATGAAGAGAAAGATGTTGCTCATGAAAAAGAAGAAATGCAACAAGAAGAAGTGCAGAGGGAAGCTGGTGAAGAACAAGTTACGCAAATACAGGTAGGAGAAAGTAAAGAGCAGGAGCGTAGAGAAGAAAAAATTGAACAAACGAACGAAGAACGGGAGAGAAAGAGAAGCGGTGTGCCATATAACGTGATGATGTTAAAACAAGATCGAGAAAAATGGAAAGAGCGACAGCAACAGCAACAGCGATCTTATACGTTTCCGCCGTTATCGCTATTGCATGCTCCAGCGATTCAACATGAGGGCGATGAAACGTGGCTAAAAGAGCAGACAGAGCGGTTAAATGAGACGTTTAAAAATTTTAACGTTGGAGCAACAGTCGTTCACGTGACTCAAGGTCCGACGGTGACTCGTTTTGAAGTGCAACCAGAACTTGGAGTGAAAGTGAATAAAATTACGAATTTAGCGGATGATATCAAATTAAATTTAGCGGCTGTAGATATTCGTATCGAAGCGCCTATCCCTGGGAAAAACACGATCGGAATCGAAGTGCCTAATCGCTCAAGCCGCCCTGTTTTCATTCGTGAAGTATTACAAAGCGAGGTGTTCCAACAATCACAATCTCCGTTAGCCGTTGCCTTAGGATTAGATATTTCAGGGAGACCAGTTGTTACTGATTTAAAAAAGATGCCGCACGGATTGATTGCGGGAGCAACTGGATCAGGGAAAAGCGTCTGCATGAATGCGATGTTAGTAAGTTTGTTATATAAAGCAACACCGCACGAAGTGAAGTTATTATTGATCGATCCGAAAATGGTCGAACTTGCACCGTACAATCATATTCCACATTTAGTTAGCCCAGTTATTACAGATGCAAAAGCAGCAACAGCAGCATTAAAATGGGCTGTATCTGAAATGGAGCGGCGATATGAGCTGTTTGCACATACAGGGGTGCGCGATATTGTTCGTTATAATGAGTTAATACGAAAAGCACAAAAGCCAGAACAACATCTACCTTATATTGTTATTGTCATTGATGAATTAGCAGATTTAATGATGGTTGCTCCAGCCGATGTAGAGGAAGCTATTTGCCGTATTGCCCAAAAAGCGCGGGCGTGTGGGATGCACTTACTTGTTGCTACACAACGACCGTCTGTTGATGTCATTACCGGCTTAATTAAGGCAAATATCCCAACGCGCATTGCCTTTTCTGTATCGTCACAAATTGATTCACGTACAATTATTGATATAAACGGTGCTGAAAAATTACTTGGGCGAGGCGATATGTTATTTTTAGAAAACGGAACAGCAAAACCAATTCGCTTACAAGGCAATTTTGTATCGGATGAAGAAATTGAGCGCGTCGTTGCCCATGTGCGTCAACAAATGGAACTGTCTTATTTATTTCAACACGATGAGTTGTTGCAACAACATGTACAAGCTGAGGAAGATGATGAGCTCTTTTATGAAGCATGTGAGTTTGTTGTTCAACAAGGTGGTGCTTCGACGTCGAGTTTGCAACGTCGTTTTCGTATCGGCTATAATCGGGCAGCGCGCTTAATTGAAATGATGGAGCAGCGTGGGATTGTATCGGCACCAAAAGGAAGCAAGCCACGCGATGTGCTAATTGACGAGCAAGATCTTGAGCAACTACAAGATACAATTTAGACGGAGTAGTCGTGAAATAGAAAACGTGCTATGCTAAAGACGTGAAAACGATGGCTGAAGGGGAAAGAAAAATGAAAGAGATCGAGTTGAAATTACAAGGGAAAATTAAACGGCTAACAAATAAAACGTTTAAATTTGATGAGCGTGTGCGAGACGGATGGTTTTCAGCCGTATATTTTTTAAAAACGCGTGAAATCGTCAAAGAATTTCGTCCGGATAATATCGTCACAATGCAATTTTTTCAAAAAGAACATGCTGTTTTATGTGGCACCGATGAAGTGATCGCCTTGTTGCATACATTTGCAGATGAACCAGAAAAATTAGAGATTTACTCGTTAAAAGATGGAGACAAAATTAGTCCGTTTGAGACGGTGCTTACGATTACAGGGCCGTATCAAAATTTTGGGTATTTAGAAGGCATTATTGATGGAATTTTAGCGCGCCGAACATCTGTAGCAACAAACGTATACAATGTAGTTAAAGCGGCGGCATTATCTGGTGTACAAAAGCCGGTCATTTTTATGGGAGATCGGGATGATCATTTTATGATGCAAGCTGGTGATGGATACGCTGCGTTTATTGGTGGTTCCACCGCTCAAGCGACCCATGCGATGAACGAGTGGTGGGGAAAACAAGGCATGGGGACGATGCCGCATGCCCTCATTCAATTGTTTGATGGTGACGTTGTTGCGGCAGCAAAAGCGTATCATGCAAAATATCCAGATGATGATTTAATTGTTCTTGTTGATTACAACAATGACTGTATTACAGATGCGCTGAAAGTGGCTCGTGAATTTGGCGATAAGCTAAAGGCTGTTCGCGTTGATACGTCTCGGACGATGATCGATCAATATTTTATTCGCCATCCAGAAGTGCTTGGCACATTTGATCCACGTGGCGTCAATCCACCGCTTATTTTTGCTTTACGCGAAGCGCTTGATCGCGAAGGATTTGAACATGTTAAAATCGTTGTTAGTGGCGGATTTAATGAACAGCGCATTATTGAGTTTGAAAAACAAGGTGTACCAGTTGATATGTATGGTGTGGGAAGTAGTTTATTGAAAGTGCACATTGGTTTTACAGGAGATAATGTATTGTTAAATGGAAAACATCAAGCGAAAGCAGGACGGCGTTATCGTCCAAATCCGCGCCTTGAAAAAGTGGAGTATACGCCTCAATAACACGGAAAAACTGATAGAAGAACATTCTTCTATCAGTTTTTCTTATCATCGTGGGCAAACGATGGTATAATGAAATTTGTTACATATCGTGAAAATAGCAAAACGGAATTTATGTCATATACTGTGATATAGATCAACGATAGTTGGTGGAGGTTTTCTTATGACTATTTACCATTTTGTCGGCATTAAAGGAACTGGAATGAGCGCACTCGCACAAGTATTACATGATATGAAATGCGTCGTGCAAGGATCGGACTATGATAAGCGGTTTTTCACGCAAGAAGCTTTAGAAGCACGTGGGATACCGATTTTTCCATTTAGTGCTCAAAATATTCAGAAAAATATGGTCGTGATTGCTGGTAACGCCTTTCCTGATACACATGAAGAAATTGTAGCCGCTCGTGAACTCGGTGTACCCGTCATTCGTTACCATCAGTTTTTAGGTGAATTTTTACAAAAATTTACGAGTATCGCTGTGACAGGCGCCCATGGGAAGACATCAACAACAGGATTGCTTGCTCATGTAATGCAGGGAGCAGAACCGACGTCGTATTTGATCGGTGATGGTTCTGGAAAAGGAAGAGAAGGGAGCAAGTATTTTGTATTTGAAGCGTGTGAATATCGCCGTCATTTTTTAGCATATTCCCCTGATTATGCGATTATGACAAATATTGATTTTGATCATCCAGATTACTTTGTAAATATTGAAGATGTGTTTTCAGCATTTCAACAAATGGCGTGGCAAGTGAAAGAAGGAATTATTGCTTGTGGGGATGATGAATATTTACAAAAAATTCAAGCTAAAGTTCCTGTTGTTTTTTACGGGTTCGGTGAAGATAACGATTTTCAAGCCCGAAATGTTGTGAAAACACCAGAAGGGACATCGTTTGATGTGTTTGTGCGCCATACGTTTTTTGCTTCTTTCCATATTCCGCGATATGGCGATCATAACGTGCTTAATGCGCTTGCTGTCATTGCGCTTTGCCATTATGAAGGGATCGATGTAAGCATTATTCAAGAGCGATTAAAAACGTTTCCTGGCGTGAAACGTCGCTTCCATGAGAAAACGTTTGGTTCACAAGTGCTTATTGATGATTATGCGCATCATCCGACTGAAATACGTGCAACGATCGAAGCAGCAAGACAAAAGTATCCAGATCGTCAAATTGTTGCGATTTTTCAACCGCACACATACACGCGTACACAAACATTTTTACATGAATTTGCTGAAAGCTTATCGTTAGCTGATGCGGTATATTTGTGCGATATTTTTGGCTCTGCTCGTGAGCATCAAGGGAAATTATCTATCGAGGATTTGCGTGCTAAAATCGAAGGGGCAAAGCTTTTAGACGAGGAGCAAGTCGATGTATTAAAGCAACATGATAACGCTGTGCTTATTTTTATGGGAGCAGGCGATATTCAAAAATTTCAACAAAGATATGAACAATCCGTTCACGTATAAGCAAAAAGCAACTATGATGCGTTCATAGTTGCTTTTTGCATTTGTTCGTATGTGATGTTCCAATGCGAAGCATGCCACGCTACTCCGTCATTTGTCACCCATAACACTTGAGGAGATTCGTGTTTAACATGAAATGTTTCTGCAATATGTTGCGACAATGGGCGTGCGTGTTGTACATGTAAATAATATGCATGAATGTGCGGAAAATCTTTTGTGAAACGTTCGAACTCCCCCCATGCTCGATGGCTAATTGGACATGTAAGACTATGTTTCATCAATAAAAATGGACGATGGGACAAACAAATTTGTTCAAACTGTTCTACTGTCTCAATTTTCTCCATGCGTGTCCATTCCTTTATTTAAATGTTTTTCCACATCGTTCACAGCTTCCTCTGTCTCTTTTAACAACTGTTCCACATCTGATGAAGGAAGCGGAATCGGAATAGATGAAACGGAATGTGATTTCTCTTGTTCGCTTTTTATCAGTTCTTCTTTTTCTTCACTTTTTCTCCATTCATTTATATTGCTTTCTTTTAAATCATTCAGCAGTTGTTTTCCATGTTGTGCTGATTCGGTTAATAACTGCTTTCCACGTTCGCTTGACAAGAATAGTGCTGTTGCTGCGCCTGCAATTCCCCCGACAATTGTCCCAAGTAGAAAAGAACTATTTTTAGCCATATGAAACCCTCCTTATTTTCGTTTCCCTTTCCATTTTGTCCATATTTCTACAAGCGTTTGGCCCCATTGAATGGCTTGTGTAATTTTTTTTTCATTTGTTGTTAACGTTTTAGAAATGGAATCGCTAAATGTTTGAACGGTGACTCCTACTTGTTTGACTGCATCAAATACCCCTTGCAAACTTTCTGCTTTTTTATGCACATCATCCGCAAGCGCGTTCGTCTTATGTAGTAATTGTGCCGTTTCTTTTCCGATTTCATGCATTTGTTTTTCAACTTCTTCGACGGTTTTCGCAACGTGTTGTAAAGTTGTTTGCAACGTTTTTAACGTTTGGATAACATAAATGACTAAAATGAGAAAGGCGATGGCGATGAGTGCAATGCTCCCGTATAAAATAATGTTCATTGTAAAACCCCTTTCTGTATACTTTACATTTCGTTCGACAAAAAAAGAAAAAATCCTGCAAAAAGCTCCAAATTTTTTGTAGGTCGGTTACAATATACATGTACATATGATGGAATGGAGGAAGACAAATGAAAGATCCACGTATTGAAAAGTTAGCGAAAAACTTAATTCATTACTCGCTTCGTTTACAAAAAGGAGAAAAGGTATTAATCGAAAACTTCGGTTTGCAACGAGAGCTTGTGATCGCGCTTGTGCGTGAAGCATATGCGGTAGGTGCTTATCCGTTTGTTTCATTGAAAGACCATCAAGTCGACCGTGCCCTTTTGCTCGGTGCACAAGAAGAACAGTTTAACATGATGGCTGAGTTCGAAGCGAATGTTATGAAAGAGATGGATGCTTATATCGGCTTACGTGCTGGGGACAACATTAATGAGTTTGCTGACGTGCCAGCGGATAAAATGAAAATTCATGGAAAAACAATTATGCAAAAAGTACATCGTGACATTCGTGTACCGAAAACGAAGTGGGTTGTGCTCCGCTATCCGAATCCATCGATGGCACAGCTTGCAAAAATGAGTACAGAGGCGTTCGAAGATTTTTATTTCAACGTATGTAACTTAGATTACGGTAAAATGGATAAAGCGATGGATGCTCTCGTTGAGTTAATGAATAAAACGGATCAAGTGCGCATTACAGGACCGGGTACAGATTTAACGTTCTCCATTAAAGATATTCCTGCTATAAAATGTTCAGGCCAAATGAACATTCCAGACGGAGAAGTATATACGGCTCCAGTCCGCGATTCTGTCAATGGTACCATTACGTTTAATACACCTTCTCCTTATCAAGGATTTACGTTTGAAAACGTGAAATTAACATTTAAAGATGGAAAAATTATTGAAGCAACAGCAAACGATACAGAGCGCATTAATCAAATTTTTGATACAGATGAAGGTGCGCGTTACATTGGTGAATTTGCGATCGGGGTCAACCCATACATTCAACATCCGATGCAAGATATTTTGTTTGATGAAAAAATTGATGGAAGCTTCCATTTTACGCCGGGGCAATGTTACGATGAAGCATACAATGGTAACCATTCGAACATTCATTGGGATATGGTTATGATTCAACGTCCGGAATATGGCGGCGGTGAAATATATTTTGACGGTGTGCTTATTCGCAAAGATGGCCGTTTTGTCATCCCAGAATTAGAACCGTTAAATCCAGAAAACTTAAAATAAAAGAGAAAAGCAACTATGACTTGCTCATAGTTGCTTTTTCTTATGCCAAACAATTTCAAGTTGATCTCCTGGGGTAAGCGGTTCATAAAATGTTGTTTGTTCTCCATTTTTTAGCAATGTAAATGTTGTTGATGCCCCGTGAGGAATATCAACTTCGACATATTGAAATATATCTTGAAAAATGAACGGTTCGATTTTTTGTTCATGAAATTGGAGCTCATCTTCATGGTGAACGAGACCATCTTCTTTGAGCTGTTCACCGTTGCGATAAAATATACCGATCGGCTTTGTCAATGTAAATGTTTCGCCATGAAATATAATCGGCATCGTATAATGAAGCTTTATTTGTTTTGCTTCAGCAATTTGAGCGATGGTGCGCGGCTTTTGTTCGTGAACAGTAATATGATCGCCGTCTTCAAACGTTGTATAACGTTGGCACTCTAGCCCGTTGCGATACACTGTTCCGCACCATTCAGGAAATTTTATTTGTTTTCCGTTTAACGTGATTGTAAACGGTTCAAGTTGTTTCAGAAGGTGGTCGTTTTTTGTTGCTTTTAGAAGCTGTTCAATCGTTTCAGGCATATGAACGACAATGTCATCACGATCACATAAGACGACATCGAGAGAAACAACTTCTCCGTTTCGTAATATAAGTGGCTCAATGTTGTAGTGTTGATCATTTATCGTTACATGCTTTGTCGGCAATGATTCGAGCAAATCAAGAAGCCGAATCACAGCTTGTTTCCCATCTTTTCCTTTTTCGACTATGATGTGGTCATTGCTTTTGATTGGTGTATCAAATGTCGCTAGCTCACCATTTTTTATAATGGTTGGTGGTTCTCCGTGTGTCCCGGGAACTGTAATAACCTGTCCATTCAACGTAATGACGCACGCTAAGCCTGGTTTTCCGTATAGTTTATGTATTTGAATGCCTGCAGCGAGTAAGGCATCACCGATTGTTAGTTGCTTCATATCAAATAGGCGAATTGTTTGTTCATTTACATGAACTGTCACGTACTGGATCGGTGTTTGCTTTGCGGCAATTGCGATGCCGATCGGGGTGACGAGTTCTGGTCGATGTTTCATTTCTTCACGATCGATATGCAATTTTTGAATAGCATCAATACCACGAATAGCAATGCGATTTTCTGGAAGATGAAGCTTGTGAGCAAGCCGTTTTGGAAGTTCGGGCGTCAAGCTCCCTCCTCCAACGAGCATAACTGCTTTCGGAGATTGATGATTATTTAATCGTAAAATTTCTTTGCTAATCGCATCAGCAAGTCGATCAATGGCATCTGAAATCGTGGCAATCATTTGTTCGCGAGTCACTTCTGTTTCAAACCCGAGAATGTCTGTGATTGTTACCGTTTCTTTCGAATGCAAGTCGCGTTTCGCTTGTTCAGCGAGAGGGAAATCAAGCAAATAGGCGTCTGAAATTGCTTCAGTAATTTCATCTCCTGCCATCGGTACCATGCCGTAGGCGATGACTGTACCGAGATCGGTAATGGCGATGTCAGACGTTCCTGCGCCAATGTCTACAAGTGCTACATTTAATCGTCGCATCGTTAGAGGAATAAGCACGTTTAGTGCGGCGATCGGCTCAAGTGTTAGCGCCTCCATTTCTAAATGAGCGCGTTGTAGTGCTGCAAGAAGTGACTCAACAACGAGTCTCGGTAAAAATGTAGCGATCACTTCAACGCTTGCCTCGTCTCCTTGCTGATCAATTAAGTTACCAATTTCTTCGCCGTCAATTTCATAGCGCGTGACGGAATAACCGACGCAATAATAGTGATAACTTTTTTCATTCGCTGATTTTTCTGCTAACGTCATTTGAGCTTGCTGTACGGCGGTGAGTTCTAAGTACGCGACATCTTCATGAGTTAAAAGCGGCTTTCCTTTAATTGAAATCGTTGCTTTTCCTTTTTCTGTTTTTAATGAACGACCTGCCGCTGCGACGCATACGCGCGTCAAAGGCCCGTGCCGCTCCTCTAACGTTTTCTTTATGTCGAGAATGACGTTAGAAACAGCAAGCACATCGTGAATTTGCCCATCAAGCATTGCCCGTTCTTCATGTTCTTTTATGACAATGTCTTCAACTTGATATCGTCCGTCTATTTCCTTTAAAATAATGCCAACTACTGAACGTGTGCCAATGTCTAATGCAAAAATCAAGCTTCCCACCTTCTTTTTCGAAAATTAAAAAATTCTTTATTACTTAAACGCGTTCACTACCGTCGCATAAATGATGTCTGAATTTTCAGTTTTATTTTTTCTGGACTTTAGAGAAAAAACGAAAACACCTAAGCGAGGGTAGTATACATCCATTTTTTTACTATAACCTATGACTTGTGCAACAACGACTGGCAAACCTTTATGGGACGCTGTTTCCTTCGATTTTTCGTAACCAAATGTGAGCGGATTTCCACAAAGAAGCCTTCAAATAGCGACTAATTTGTAAGTAACTGCGTTCGCTATTCGTGTTCAACTGAGCTAAAACATTCAGACAGTACACTATCATGGCTACGTACACTTGATTATGTACAGCTTGTTCACTGTGACCAAAAAACTTTTTAATGTTCAGATGTTGTTTCATCCATTTGAAAAAAAGTTCGATTGCCCAACGTGATTGGTAGATTTCTGCAATTTCATCTGCGTCAATGTCAAACCGATTTGTCAGTAAATGAAGCTTATTTCCTTTTGTATCTTGCAATTTGAGTAAGCGAAACACGTTTTCAGAACGATTTTGTGGTGTTCCAATGACAACCATTTCATCAGAGAATACGGGTGAATCTTCTGGTAACGAAAAGGATTCTAACACTCGGACAACAGCGTTTTTACGCAAACGGGTCACAAAGAAATAGCCATCTTCCGTCATTTGATCAAAGCGCCTATAATCCAAGTAACCACGATCAAACACGTACATGCATTCTTTGTCATCCACGAATACTTCTAGTTGACCACGATCATGTTCGTTGGCATTCGTGAGTACGGCTTTATCTGGATAGGAGAGTCCTTTTTCCATAAAAACAAGTCGTAAGTGAAGCTTTACTCCTGATTTTGTCTTTCGAAACTCTGCCCACTTATGATTGGTCAAATTAAGCGGTAATGTACTCGAATCAATGATTTTCAAAGGCGTTGTCACTTTTCTTCTTGTTTGGAAATTGGTTTTCCGATGAATTTGTGCCACTAAATCGAGAAAAATCGTTTGAAAGAACTCAGTTGGGATGGTATTGATTCGTCTCCCTAACTGTGAAAAACTAATCGATTCCAATCCCGTTGCTCGTTGTAATTCTTCTAAAAAGACAGCGTCACTCAACGCCCGTAAACTCTCGGTTTCATGGAGTTGGGCATACAAAAGCAGTTTCATAAATGAAGCCATATAAAGTTTCTTGGTATAGTGATTTAATTGATGTGTTTTCACTAGGTCGTCAAATAATGGACGATTAATCGGTGAAAACCATTGTTCAAATGATGTTTTTCGTGTAAACTTATCCATGGTTTTGTCCTTTGTATTGGATTTGGATGGTTTACTACCACCCAACCATTATAAAGGATTTTTTTGTGTTTGGATTATATTTCAGAAAATTCGGTTTATTTAAAGGTGTTAAATTATTTTAATGCGACACTAGTGAAACGCGTTTTATAAATAAAGGGGTGACAACTTTATCCACTTCGTTTATAATAATCTCTAATTATATAGAAATGTACCATATTTTTTATCTTATATAACTGTAGATGAGCAAATTTACTAACATAAATTTACAACCAAACAAAAAAGAAGACATGAACCCGATTCCTTGGTTAGAATAGATGTGCCAACAAACCATTCACAAGGAGGTTCATGTCTCATGAATAGATTAGCACATCACCAAGGAATCCACAAGTTTTTGACGATGTTGGGGTTGGCCCTTTATTTCTCGAAACCTGTCATGAAGCATCTCGTTCATATCGTGGATGCGATGATTACAAAGGGCTTTTCGGGAACGCTGACCGATCTACATCATGGGAGTTTTCATCCGAACCATCGCACGACACTGAGCCATTTTTTCACGAAAAGCCCATGGGAGGAAGAGACGCTGCTTCGCAAACTCCAACAGTGGGTGCTTCATCGTGTCGAACGCAGCTCGAAACGAGAGAATCAACCCATTTTTGTTTCGATCGATGATACGATTTGCCAAAAAACGAAGCCCTCGTCACGGGCAACACACGCCATTCAAGGGTGTGATTGGCACTATTCTCACGCAGAGAAAAAGTCGATCTGGGGACATTCTCTCGTTTGGCTCATGGTTCATACGATGACCCAAGCGTTTCCTTTTGCCTTTCGCCTCTACGACAAGACGGTGGGGAAAAGCAAAGGGGAACTCGCGATCGAGATGCTTTCTTCGTTGGATGTGAGTCGACCCGTTTATGTGCTCATGGACTCTTGGTATCCATCGAAAACCCTCGTGGGAGCCTGCTTAAAAAAAGGGTTCCACGTCATCGCGATGCTGAAGACGAATCGGATTCTCTATCCAAAAGGGACGGCCATTCAAGCAAAAGAATTTGCCAAATCTATGGAGCCACGGGATACCCGCCTCGTCACGGTGGGAAAAGAGCGTTATCGGGTGTATCGCTACGAAGGCGCTCTGAACGGTCTCAAGGATGCCGTGGTGCTGCTCGCATGGAAAGCCGATCAGCCGATGACGCCGAAACATCTTCATTGCGTCTTGAGCACCGATCGCGAGCTAAGCGATGAAGAGATCTTGCGCTACTATGCTGCACGTTGGTCGATCGAATGTTTTTTCCGTCAAGCGAAAGACCAGCTGAAACTCGATGGATACCGCGTTCGCGGGCGTCGGGCGGTGAAACGGTATTGGATCTTGGTGCAACTTGCGTATGTGTACAGCATGTTCGAGTCTAACAGTGATTTTTCGGATGGGCTCGATCTCCTGCGCAAGAGAAAAGGACATAGCCTCGTGGAGTTCATTTATCGTGCAGCAAAACAAAATATTCCCATTGATACCGTGAAAAAACAGCTCCACGTGGCATAAGGGGTACCCTGTTTGTCTCTTTTTAAATGGTAATTATTGTAACGAAAATTGCTCAACTACAGTTATATAAAGAAAGGATGAGATGTATGAGTAACGAAAGATTAGACGAGCTGAGAGCAAAGGTTGATGAGTTGAATTTACAGCTGTTAAAGTTAATTAATGAACGCGGACGTGTTGTTCAAGAAATTGGGAAAATTAAAGATGCTCAAGGGACGTACTTTTATGACCCTGTTCGTGAAAGAAAAATGTTAGATTTAATTCTAGAACATAACGACGGACCGTTTGATACGGCGACGTTGAAACATATTTTTAAAGAAATTTTTAAAGCAGGGCTCGATTTGCAAGAAGATGATCATAAAAAGGCATTGCTTGTATCAAGAAAGAAAAAGCCGGAGGATACGATTGTCGATGTAAAAGGGGAAAAAATCGGCGATGGTAATCAATATTTCGTTATGGGGCCATGTGCGGTTGAAAGCTATGAACAAGTAGCAGAAGTCGCACAAGCAATTAAACGCCACGGCTTAAAATTGTTGCGCGGCGGCGCTTACAAACCGCGTACGTCACCGTATGACTTCCAAGGACTTGGTGTAGAAGGATTGAAAATTTTAAAGCGTGTAGCAGATGAATTTGATTTAGCAGTCATTAGTGAAATTGTAACGCCAGCAGATATTGAAACAGCGCTCGATTATATTGACGTTATTCAAATCGGAGCGCGCAATATGCAAAACTTTGAGTTGTTAAAAGCCGCGGGTCAAGTGAATAAACCGGTATTATTAAAACGGGGATTAGCTGCAACGATCGAAGAGTTTATTCATGCAGCGGAGTACATTATGTCGCAAGGAAATGGGCAAATCATTTTATGCGAGCGTGGCATCCGCACATATGAAAAGGCGACGCGCAACACGCTTGATATTTCAGCCGTACCGATTTTGAAAAAAGAAACGCATTTGCCTGTTTTTGTCGATGTAACGCATTCAACAGGACGTCGTGACTTACTTTTACCTTGCGCGAAAGCTGCGCTTGCCATCGGGGCAGACGGGGTCATGGCGGAAGTACATCCAGATCCTGCGGTTGCGTTATCTGATTCCGCACAACAAATGGATATTAATCAATTCAATGAGTTTATGGAAGAATTAAAATCATTCCAAAAACAATTTGTCAAAGCATAAGAAAAGCTGGTGATTGTCACCAGCTTTTCTTATGAATTTATTTGTGAAAACGTTGCACTTAGGCAATCATTTATCGTATGATAATTTTACATAAAATTGCGATGTACGACAGTTTTCGATATATAGAGTGTAAAAAAGGAGTGTATGTGATGAATGTAACAATTTATGATGTAGCAAGAGAAGCAAACGTGTCGATGGCAACCGTTTCACGTGTTGTGAATGGGAACCCAAATGTAAAGCCTTCGACGCGCAAAAAAGTGTTGGAAGTGATTGAACGGCTGGGTTATCGTCCGAATGCGGTAGCGCGCGGATTAGCAAGTAAAAAAACGACAACAGTTGGCGTCATTATTCCGGATATTTCGAGCATCTTTTTTGCAGAAATGGCACGCGGAATTGAAGACATTGCAACAATGTACAAGTATAACATCATTTTAAGTAACTCGGATCAAAATAAGGAAAAAGAATTGCATTTATTAAACACGATGCTCGCTAAACAAGTTGATGGTATTTTATTTATGGGTGGCGACGTAACGGAAGAACATGTCGAGCAGTTTAAAAAGTCAGATGTACCGATCGTATTAGCTGCCACAATTGAAAAAAATAATATTATTCCGTCCGTCAACATTGACTACGAGCAAGCAGCGTATGATGCGGTACATATGTTAATTGAAAAAGGACATAAACGCATTGCTTATGTAACAGGCCCTTTAAATGATCCAATTAACGGATTAAAAAAATTAGCTGGTTATCGTCGTGCGTTAGAAGAAGCGAATATCGCTTATGATGATGAACTTGTTGTTGAAGGGGATTACACATATGACTCTGGCATCGAAGCGTATGACAAGTTAGCCGAACTTGCAGAGCGACCAACAGCGATCTTTGTTGGAACAGATGAAATGGCTCTCGGGGTCATTCATGGTGCGCAAGATCGCGGCGTACGCATTCCTGATGAGTTAGAAGTTGTCGGTTTTGATAATACGCGTTTAGCCACCATGGTTCGTCCAAAGCTGACGACAGTTGTGCAACCGATGTACGATATTGGTGCGGTGGCGATGCGTTTATTAACGAAATATATGAATAAAGAACATGTCGACAATCACATCGTTGTGTTGCCGCATCGCATTGAATATCGCGATTCGACAAAATAGGCGGCGCAGCTAACTGTGCGTACGAACATAGAAAAGGGTGTTCGCTACTTTCGGAACACCCTTGTTATTTTGTTATAAGTTTAACCGTTGTTTATTGCTTCGGATTGGGTGGAGCGCTTTCATGACCGTTTGGGCATTTTTTTCTGTAATTTCTGCTTTTCTCGGAATGGGTGAATATAAGTTTTCTGGATCATCCCATTCGAGTGGTAAAGAAACAGGAGCATGAGGTTGCCATCGAGCGACCCATTCTTCCGGTAAACGTCCAGAAATATCGGATTGTTCTGTCATTTCGAGCCATAATAACGCCCATGCACGTGGAACAACGCGCCAAATGTCATATCCTCCTCCTCCGACCGCAATCCAACGGCCGTTGCAATATTGATGCGCGATTTGATGCGCGATTTTTGGAATTTCGCGATAAATACGCATCGTTGTACACAAATGTGTTAATGGATCATAATAATGTGCGTCCACTCCATTTTGAGTCAAGATGACGTCCGGACGGAAAAAGTCAGCAATTTCGATCAGCGCTTCTGTATATGCTGCTAACCACGACTCATCTTCTGTAAACGCATCAACGGGAATGTTGAAAGAGTAGCCATATCCTTTTCCTTGTCCTCGTTCATTCACATTTCCTGTTCCCGGAAATAAATAGCGTCCTGTTTCATGAATCGAAAATGTACAAACATTTGGATCGTCATAAAACGTCCATTGCACCCCATCTCCATGATGCGCATCTGTATCGACATATAAAACGCGGACACCGTATTTTTCTTGCATATATTTAATGGCGACAGAGCTATCATTGTAGATGCAAAAACCTGATGCTTTGCCACGAAATCCATGATGGAGCCCTCCCCCCAAACTGAGCGCATGCTCAGCCTTGCCGGAAAGTACGTAATCAACTGCTGTTAATGTTCCGCCAACAAGAAGAGCGCTCGCTTCATGCATATTTGGAAAAATGGGTGTATCTTCTGTACCTAATCCATAATTGAGGGCAACTTCTTCTGGCAGTTGTCCTCTTCCTGCTTTTTTTACTGCTTCAATGTAATCGGTATCATGAACAAGTGCTAACTCTTCGTCTGTTGCTAGACGTGGTGCTACAATTTGTGAATCATGAAGTGCACCGAGCGTTTGCAACAGGTCATACGTCAGTTTGACACGTAATTGATTAAATGGATGGCGATCATGGAATTTATACGTTTGAAACGCATCGGAATAAACGAATACGCTGTTTTTACTCATGATGAAACCCCCGGCAAGTTCGGCCATAAAACGTCGTATCCTTGTGCCTTTAAATCATGAATAATCGCCATCGGGTTCATCGTTTGAATACGAAAAACAAGTACTTTATACATTTCATTTTGATCAGGATAGATGAGAACACTTGAAATATTGATGTTACGTTTTTGGAAAACAGAAGCGACTTCGCTTAACATTCCTGCCCGATTCGGCACTTTAATTTCGATTTGCGATCCAGGTTGGTGAGCCCCTGTCAGTTGCACAAGTGTGTACAACAAATCGCTTTCTGTAATGATGCCGACAAGTTTATTTTCTTTGACAATGGGCATGCAGCTAATGCGGTGTTCGTAAAACAAAGCCGCGACCTCTTCGACAAAATCAAGTGGATGTCCTGTAATGACGTTTGTTTTCATAATGGTGCTTAACGGTTTTTGCAAATCTTCGAGATGTTCATTTGCATGGAAAATCGATGGACTTGCATCGCGCAAATCGCGATCCGTAACGATACCAACAACACGATATTCATCATCAACAATCGGTAAATGTCGAATATTTTTTTGCTTAACAATATTTAGTGCGTCAGCGATTGTGTTTGACGGCTTTAGTGCAATGACATCCGTTTTCATCATTTGTTCGACAATCATTTCCCCATCCCCTTTGTTTTTAATACATGAAGCGGTTCATAAAGCGTAATTGGTCAAATTTTTGAATAGATTGCTGATCGACGCGTTTTCCGATTCGAGCCATTAAACAATTAGCTGGATGTGAACAAATTTCTGGATCGTCCGTTGCGTACCAGACGAGTCCACCTGCGTTCATCATTTTCTCCATTACTTTTCGATATTCCCATACGTTTAAACCCGTTCGTTTTAAATCCCAATGCCAATAGTATTCTGTTGTAATAATGATGTAATCTTCCATCGCATCATCCATCATGGCAACTTTCAACAAATTTTTTCCGACACCGTAGCCTCGAAAGTCTGGGATAACTTCAATTGCACCAAGTTCGATTAAATTTTCCATCTTCCCTTGCGACCATCTTTCTAGCGGGTCGGGATATAAAAAGGTCACGTAGCCAACGATCGTATGACCGTGGCGAGCAATAATAATTCGTCCTTCTGGAAGGCCAGCAATTTCAATGAGCGCTTGATGTTGTTGATGCGGCTGACGAAATGCTGTTAAATCGTGATGAAATTCATAACTAGCTAGTTTTTCGGGAGAAATCGGCCCCTCAATAATTAACGTTCCTTTCGGTGTTTTTAACTGTTTTGCGTTATATGTTTTTTTATGCTCCATTGCCCCACCGCCTACTGAAATGATCTCATTTCAATTATACATAAAAAAATAAAAATTAAATCGTTTTCATAATAAACATAAATGAAAATTTTTTTAAAATTGAGAAATCATTTATAGTATAATATAATACGAGTGTAAAGACTTCAAACAAGGGGGAGTTTGGGATGATTAAAGTGGAAGCGCTACCAGTCATTCAAGGGGATTTTAACTTGAAAAACTATGAAGAAACGTATCAAACGTTTGACTGGTCTGAAGCAGAAAAACATTTTTCATGGTATGAAACCGGGAAAGTAAACATGGCGTACGAAGCGATCGATCGCCATGCGGAAACGTTTCGAAAAAACAAAGTAGCTCTTTATTATCGTGATGCGACAAGAGAAGAAAAGTATACGTTTAAAGAAATGAAAGAGTTTTCAAATAAAGTAGCTAACGTATTAAAAGAAGTAGCTGATGTTGAAAAAGGCGACCGTGTCTTTATTTTTATGCCTCGTTCACCAGAATTATATTTCTCTGTGCTTGGTGCAATTAAACTTGGTGCAATTGTTGGGCCGCTTTTTGAAGCGTTCATGGAAGGGGCTGTGCGTGACCGTTTAGAAGATAGCGAAGCGAAGGTCATTATTACGACGCCTGAACTGTTACCGCGTGTACCGGTAAATGAGTTGCCGGCATTAAAATACGTATTTTTAGTCGGAGATGACGTGAAAGAAGAAGGCCCATTTTTTGATTTGAAAAAACGGATGAATGCCGCAAGCAAACATTTCGATATTGAGTGGGTCGGACGTGAGGACGGTCTCATTTTACATTATACATCTGGTTCAACCGGAAAACCAAAAGGTGTATTGCACGTGCATAATGCCATGATCCAACATTATCAAACAGCAAAATGGGTGTTAGACTTAAAAGAGGACGATGTATATTGGTGCACAGCTGACCCAGGTTGGGTAACGGGAACATCATATGGTATTTTCGGTCCGTGGCTTTGCGGAGCATCAAACGTCATTGTAGGGGGGCGATTTAACCCAGAAGCGTGGTACAAAACGATTGAAGACTATGGTGTGACAGTATGGTATAGTGCACCGACAGCATTCCGCATGTTAATGGGTGCTGGGGACGAGCTTGTGAAAAAATATGATTTGCGTTCACTTCGCCATATTTTAAGTGTCGGTGAACCGCTCAATCCAGAAGTCGTGCGCTGGGGAATGAAAGTATTTAATCGTCGCATTCACGATACATGGTGGATGACAGAAACAGGAGCACAACTCATTTGCAACTATCCGTGTATGGAAATTAAACCAGGATCAATGGGGAAACCGATTCCAGGAGTCAAAGCAGCGATCGTTGACGATCAAGGAAATGAATTGCCACCGTATCGTATGGGCAATTTGGCGATTAAAAAAGGTTGGCCATCAATGATGCGCGCCATTTGGAACAATCCGCAAAAATACGAATCGTATTTCTTGCCTGGTGATTGGTATGTGTCTGGTGATTCTGCGTATATGGATGAGGACGGATATTTTTGGTTCCAGGGACGAATTGATGACGTCATTATGACAGCAGGAGAGCGTGTCGGTCCGTTTGAAGTAGAAAGCAAGCTCGTTGAACATCCAGCTGTTGCAGAAGCAGGTGTCATCGGAAAACCGGATCCAGTGCGCGGTGAAATTATTAAAGCGTTTGTAGCTTTACGCGAGGGGTACGAGCCGTCAGAAGAGTTAAAAGAAGATATTCGTAACTTTGTGAAAAAAGGCTTAGCAGCACATGCCGCACCGCGTGAAATCGAGTTTCGTGACAAACTTCCAAAAACGAGAAGTGGAAAAATTATGCGTCGCGTCTTAAAAGCTTGGGAGCTAAACTTACCGACAGGTGACTTATCAACAATGGAAGATTAAAAAAATCGGGCTCGGCCCGATTTTTTTAATTAGTTGATGGTTGCTCTTCGGTCGGTATGTCTATCGGTTGCTCTTCGGTCGGTATGTCTATCGGTTGTTCATCGGTTGATTGCTCAGGTGGTGTAGCAGGCAGCATGCGAACGATATTTGACGGATTTGATTCCAATCCAGCGATGTCGACAGCAGTAACATAATATATTCCTTGTTTTAACGGTATGCTTTTTTGTTCTCCTCTACGTATTGTTGCGATGACTTGAAACGGTGCTGTTTCTGATGCTGTGTAATATACGCGATAACCAATGACGTCTTGTTCGTGATGTTCGCCCCAGACGAGCGTTGCTCCTTTTTGTTGCACTGCAAGCGGATCTGGTTTTTTACCGTTTTCTTGAAGTGTTTTTGCTACAAATACATGTTTCCACTTGTCGTTTCGAGGAAGCAGTTGGCTCATATCTTTTATATGTTGAATTCCCCATTGTTCAAGCAACGAAGTGTCAATCATGACCCCTTCTTTTGTAAATTCTTTTGGTGTTGTCGGCAAGGCAACGTATCGTTCCCCGTTTAGTTCAACGAAAGTACCGTTGATTAAGTACCGATCTTCTTGTTTTGGCACAAATGCGGTATTAAACAAGTCAGTTTCTATCAGTCCAAATCGTTTACACGTCTCTGATGGAAGTAACCCAGAAATAGCACAATACGAACGTTTAACAATTCCGCCAGGCATGCGGAATCGCTCTTTTGGCGCAATGAGTTCTGGGCGAATATCATATGCCCCATTCATTAACTGTGCCCATAACAATAAGTTTCTTTGCGAATATGATAACCCTTTATAATTTTTTTCGAGCGATTTCGGTGTATCGTATCCCATCCAAATGCCAAACGTGACATTTGGATTTGTTGCTACAAACCATGCATCTTTCGTATTTTGACCCGTTCCTGTTTTTCCCGCCCAATCGGCCGAAAATTTCAGCTTGCCATTTAAAAAGGCGGCCGTGCCGGAGCGAATGACGTCGCGCATCATATCAATCGTTAAATAGGCCGTTTGTGGCGAAAATACTTCTACCGGCTTTGTTTCATGCTCGTATACGACATTTCCGTTTTTATCGACAATTTTTTCGATTAAGTACGCATCGATAAACGTTCCGCCATTAGCAAATGTTGCGTATGCGTTTACGTTCTCTTCAATCGTTACCCCTTTTGTCAATCCGCCAAGCGCAAGCGCTAAGTTGCTTCCATCTCCCGTTGTTAAACTCGTGAAGCCCATTTTTTCTAAATAGGAAATGGGGCGTTGCTCGATGATGCGCGCATACGTCCGAATAGCAGGAATGTTATACGACTTTTTCAACGCATGACGTACGGATGTTAAGCCATGCGTTTTTCCATCCGCGTTTTTCGGTCGGTACGGACCTTGTTTCGTTGGGATTTCCAACGCGACATCTGGAATAACGGACCCCGGCTGAACGATCCCCATTTCCATTGCTGGTGCATAAACAAGAAGCGGCTTCATCGTTGATCCGTTTGAGCGATATGCTTGTGTAGCGTGATTTAGCTGCTCGCGTTTATAATCTCTTCCTCCAACAAAGCTAATGATGCGACCTGTTTTGTTTTCGATGAGCATAGCCCCCACTTCTACCGGCTGACGAACGGAAATGATTTGTCCTGTTTTTTCGTCCTTTTTGCGCACGACTGTATCGCTTCCAAAGTAAGGATATTTTTCTACGATTGCTTGCATGCGCTCATATATATCTTTGTCGATCGTTGTGTAAATCGTGTAACCGTTTTGTCGTAATTGTTTTTCAGCCTTTTCCGCATATTCCATATATAGTTGATCGTTCAAACGCACATCTTGCCGTTCATAGCCATCTTTTTTAGCTAGTAAATCAACGAAAATGTCTTTTGCACGACGCTCAATTTCAAACGTTAACCACGGGTATTTCTCTATTGGAGAAGGTAAGGAAGAAACAAAATCTTTCGTAATGTCGTATGCAATCGCTTCCTCATACTGCTCTTTTGAAATATACCCTGCTTTTTTCATGCGCGATAATACAGTTTTCATCCGATTTAACGCTGGGGATAAATCGTTTTTCAACTCCCCTTTGCTTGTAAACGGCGTATAGCGAAACGGACTTTGTGGCAATCCTGCTAAAAATGCAGCTTGCGGCAATGTTAATTCTTTTGCATCAACACCGAAAACGCCTTTTGCGGCAGCTTGAACGCCAGCAATATTTCGTCCGGATGCGTTTCGTCCAAACGTTACAACGTTAATGTAGGCTTCTAAAATTTCATCTTTCGTAAAAAATTTCTCAAGGCGTAAAGCAAGTAACACTTCTTTTGCTTTGCGCTCAAATGACACTTCGCTCGTTAAAATTTGATTTTTTACAAGTTGCTGTGTTAATGTACTTCCTCCACTACGTGTAGAGGAATTTGTTGCTTCTTGAAAAATGGCACGTATAATAGCTTTTGGTACAACCCCTTTATGTTCATAAAAATGTTCATCTTCCGTCGCAATGACGGCTTGAATGAAATAAGGGGAAACTTGCGAAAGTTTGACTTCATCGCGTTCTAGGTCTGAACGAAAATAGCCGAGATATTCGCGATTGGCGAAGTAAATATGTGTTGTTTCTTCATAGTTATAAATATCTTTTTTCATTTCTTTGTATGGAATCGGTTTGGCATCTTTCACGAGCGAGGCGAAATATCCTGCCCCGACACCGAAAGCAAAGCTGAACGCACATAAACTTACGATGAATATAATTAAACATACGTTCCAGACGACTTCGTATGTGATCGTAAAATGACGCCATAGTTTTTGCCATGAGAATCGCACTTGTTTTTCTGACATAGTGACCTCCCATCTGTATTATATTTTCATTATTATATCATAATTTGTCTTTTCATATCGGTAAATGTCTAAATTTGTTTGAAGATCTTGACAACAGTTGGCGTTTTATGATAAAAGAGGATATACTGACATGTAAATAATCGAGCGATGAGCGGAACGAGTAGTGCTTATCTCCCTGCGAACAGAGAGCTAGTGGTTGGTGCGAACTAGCGCATAGATGAGCATGAATTACCTCCGGGAGCATCTTTTGCGAACGGCGTGTGCCAAGTAGCAAAAGACGGTGTCGACCGTTATGGCAATGAAGTGAGAGAACATAGGCGTTCTCTAAGTAGGGTGGTACCGCGACATAAACTCGTCCCTTCATGTGAAGGACGAGTTTTTTTGTTTGAATCTAAAACAGAAAGGATGGTTGAGATGGATTTGCTTCAAGACTTACAATTTCGTGGTTTAATTAATCAGATGACAGATGAAGATGGATTGAAAGCGTTGTTGGCAGAAGAAAGCGTAAAAGTATATTGTGGTTTTGATCCGACGGCGGATAGTTTGCACATCGGTCACTTGCTTCCGATCTTAATGTTGCGTCGTTTTCAACAAGCAGGGCATCAACCGATTGCGCTCGTCGGTGGGGCAACAGGACTCATTGGAGACCCAAGCGGAAAGAAAACAGAGCGAAAATTAAATGAAAAAGAGACAGTCGCTTATTACAGTGAGCGAATTAAACAACAGCTAAGCCGTTTTTTAGATTTTGAGAAAGTCGACAATCCAGCCATTATTGCAAATAACTATGAATGGATTGGTTCGCTTGATGTCATTACATTTTTGCGCGATGTTGGGAAAAACTTTGGGATTAACTACATGCTCGCAAAAGAATCAGTCCAATCGCGATTAGAAGCAGGGATTTCATTTACAGAATTTAGTTATATGATTTTACAAGCGTACGATTTCCTCAAACTATATGAAATGTATGGATGTAAGTTGCAAGTAGGTGGCAGTGACCAATGGGGAAACATTACAGCAGGATTAGAGCTCATTCGGAAAACAGAAGAAGATGCGAAAGTGTTTGGATTAACCGTTCCGCTCGTAACGAAAGCAGATGGAACAAAATTTGGAAAAACAGAAGGTGGGGCAGTATGGCTTGATGCTGATAAAACGTCGCCATATGAGTTCTATCAATTTTGGATTAACACTGATGATCGTGATGTTGTGAAATATTTAAAATACTTTACGTTTTTATCCCATGAAGAAATTATCGAATTGGAAAGACAAACGGCTGAAGCACCGGAAAAACGTGCAGCGCAAAAAGCGTTAGCTGCTGAGATGACACGCCTTGTTCATGGGGAAGAAGCGTTGCAGCAGGCGATCAACATTTCTGAAGCGCTCTTTAGCGGAGATGTAGCCAAACTAACAGCGGATGAAATTGAACAAGGGTTTAAAGATGTACCATCGTATGTATGCGAAGAACAGGAGATAGCGCTTGTTGATTTACTTGTAGCAAGCGGTATTTGCCCATCGAAGCGTCAAGCTCGTGAGGATGTTACAAATGGGGCCATTTATGTCAATGGTGAACGTGTGCAAGATGTGAATAAAGTCATGACAGACGCAAATCGTATTGAAGGTCGCTTTACAATTATTCGGCGCGGTAAGAAAAAATATTATTTAATTCGTTACGCATAAAAAAGTCCTCTCTGCTTTGGCAGAGAGGATTTTTTTATTAACGAGAGTAGAACTCAACGATTAATGCTTCGTTAATTTCAGCAGGTAATTCAGAACGCTCTGGTAAGCGAGTGTAAGTACCTTCTAATTTGTCTGCGTCAAGTGTCAAATAGTCAGGTACGAAGTTGTTCACTTCAAGCGCTTCTTTAATAATTTGAAGGTTGCGAGACTTTTCGCGAACAGAAATTGTTTGACCTGGTTTCACGCGATAAGATGGGATATCCACACGGTTGCCGTCAACTAAAATGTGACCATGGTTTACTAATTGGCGAGCTTGACGGCGAGTGCGCGCAAAACCTAAACGGTAAACAAGGTTGTCTAAACGGGACTCAAGTAAAATCATGAAGTTTTCACCGTGCTTACCAGCCATTTTTCCTGCTTCTTCGAACGTTTTACGGAATTGACGTTCATTGACACCGTACATATGGCGAAGCTTTTGCTTCTCTTGAAGTTGCATGCCATATTCAGATAATTTTTTACGTTGTCCTGGACCATGTTGACCTGGTGGGTAAGGACGTTTTTGCAATTCTTTACCAGTGCCGCTTAATGAAATGCCAAGGCGGCGAGAAATTTTCCATGTTGGACCTGTATAACGAGCCATAAATGCTCCTCCTTTGTTTTTATTTTTGGTAAAATAAAAACAGTCGTGCCTCACCATTTATCGCCATTTTGTTTTCATGTATCCTCGCCCTAGCAGCTGAGAGTTACACGATACAGCCTCCAATTAGAGACGCACGTCTCTAAGGGGAACAAAATGGACATACAAATGTGAGCACAAAGGCTGCAATATTTTACACAAAGGCTATTATAGTTTTTTTTTGCGTCTGAGTCAATCATTTTTGTATGGTCTTTGTAATAAGGATTATGGTATGATATAGTTAATAGGTCTTAAGCTTTAGGGATATTACAGAAACTCTCATTTTTTTATTTATATGTTTTTTACACATAAAGAGAGGAAGTATGTGCGGGTGAGTGAAAAAAATGAACGTTCAAGAGCGCGATCAATACGCAATATTTAAACAAAAGTTTTTTGATTGGTTTTTAAGTGAAGAAGATTTTACCGATTTACCTCGCATCATTCAAGCGCTCATCACCTTATTGCAAAAAGAGTTTCATTTGTTAGATGTCACCTTTTACGTACTTAACCCGTTTAAACATGCTTTTGAGCCTGAAGTGACGACAGACTGTACGATCGAACAGCAACGAGAACAATATACGATTCCATTTGATGATCAGTTAAAAAAGCAGTTCGACGATATTGTTATCATTGATGACGAAAGTGAAGTCAAGACGATTCAATTTGGCGTAGTTTTTTCAGAAGATTCGTGCGGACTCGTTCGTTTCAAAATTCATGAGCGGGATATGATGACAAAACATTTTATTAAACAAGTGAAGCACGACTTTTTAAAAGTGTTTGCTCGTATTCGTAAAGTGTCTGAAGTATTAAGTGAAGAAAAGCGATATGAACAGTTGCATCGAGCAGCAACAAAAATTCATGCTTCTATGAATATCGGGGATGTGCTTGAAGAAATTGTAAAAACATTAAAAGAAGTATATCCAACATTTACGTGCCATTTGTTTTTATCGTATGATAGCACGACGAACCGCGATTTGCCGATTAAATTGCTCACATTTGAAAATGAAGATGAGCATATGGGAGCAATGCAGGCGTACGTGACGGGGCAAATTCAGTTCCACAATTCGCTTGTCCATAAAAAGTCTGTCATTTATGCTCCGATTAAAGGAGCACAAGGGATTTATGGCGTCATTGAAATGATTGCCCCGACAATTATGGAGTTGTCTGAACGGGAAATGCGGTTTATTTCTTTGTTGGCGAATACGGCTGGTAGCGCATTAGAAAACGCGAAATTATACGAACAATCGAAACGATTAATTGCTGATTTACAACTCATTAATGAAACGATTCACCATTTAAATACGAATTTACGTTTCCAAGATGCATTACAGTTTATGATTGAAAAAATAAAAACATCATTTGATGCAGAGGAAGTTGGATTTGTTATTTTGCAAGAAAAAGAACGAAAAGTGCTTCCGGGAAGTACGCCTTTTTTCCAATCACGTGAAGCCAAGGCATATGTAGATTTCGTTTTTCATCGTATTCAACATCCACGTGATACGTTATTTTTAGGTGATGTAAAAATTCATAGTGATCATACGAAACGCTTCCGCTCGCTTATGGCTGTGCCGATGATGCGCGGGATGATGAAGGGAGTAGCGATCGTATTGCATCAAGAGGCGTATCATTTTTCGTTTGATATGTTTAAATTGTTGCAGTCGCTTATTCATCACTCGACATTGGCGTTCACAAATGCAGCGTTGCGTGAAGAACTTGAACGGATGGTCATTACCGATCGGTTAACGAATTTATACGCACGTCATTACTTAGATGAACGCATCCAACGTTCGATGGAAGAGGATGGATTAGGTACGTTTATTTTAATAGACATTGATAACTTCAAAAAAGTAAACGACACGTACGGGCATCAAGTAGGTGACGAAATTATTATTCAAGTGGCAAACATTATTAAAGCAAACATTCGCCAAAACGATATTGGTGCTCGATGGGGAGGAGAAGAACTCGCCATTTATTTACCAAAAGTATCTGTTAACGCTGGTTTATCTATTGCGAATCGTCTCGTACAAAAAGTGCGTGAATTAACAAACCCTCCTGTGACGATCTCATGTGGAGTATCGTATTGGAAAAAAAATCGCGCTGACTCGGTCAAGGAGCTATTTAATCGCGCTGATGAAGCGTTATATACAGCGAAACGGACAGGAAAAAACCGCGTCGTTGTTCAAGAATATTAAACAAGAAAGAGGCCCTATTCATCGGCCTCTTTCTTATATGTCAAGGTAGCGAACGAGCGTTTCAACAAAACGTTGTAAATATTGTTCATCTATTTCATCAAAGCGATTTTTGATCGGGCTGTCAATATCGAGCACACCGATAACGTGACCGTCTTTGATCATGGGAACGACAATTTCAGATTGGGACGCTGCGTCGCAGGCGATATGACCTGGGAACGTGTGAACATCGGCAACACGTACTGTGCGCTTTTCAGCAGCGGCCGTTCCACATACCCCTTTGCCGAACGGAATGCGCACGCAAGCCGGTAACCCTTGAAACGGCCCGAGAACGAGTTCGTTTCCTTCGGCTATATAAAAACCGACCCAATTAATATCGTGCAAAAAATAATTCAATAAAGCGGAAGCGTTCGCTAAGTTCGCTACAACATTTTTTTCATCTGAAATTAACGCTTTCAGTTGTTCGATGACAAGTGTATAATTTTCCTCTCTTGTCCCTGTGTATGTTTGCGTATGAAACATGTATTTCACCCCTCTATATCAGCATATGTTCAATTCCTTGGTGAAGGCCAGCGACCGAGTGGGCATCTGAGCCATACACAAGAGGGATGCCGCGTTTGACGGCTTCCTTGACTACCCAATGAGGTGGATATGGCTCTAAACAAAGCGGTTTTACTGCGCCAGCGCCGTTATAATCAAGCTCAAGTTGACGATTTTTCATTTCATCGAGAATGTGTGCGATGATGTTTGTTGCATCGTATTCACACGGATATGCGCGATGAAACTTGCGGACGAGTGTTATATGTCCGATGCGTTTTGGTTTGTGCACCCCTAAATCGGCTACAACAGAAGCTAAAACAGTACGATAATATGCATCGTACACTCGTTCAATGCAACCAAACGATGTAACGATGTCGCCAAACATGTCTTCACTATAATCGATACACATGTATTGATCGTCAACGTGTAAAAAATGAACAGATAAAATGCTGTCATCTAATTGTGGACCAATTTCATTTAAAAACTCCTTCGTTTTTTGTTCATATCCGAGAATGAAATCAACTTCTAATCCGATGCGAATACGAATATGTCTTTCGTACTGTTTTTTTAATGATTGTAAAATGGATACGTACGACGCTAGTTGCTCTTCTTTCATTGCACTATCTTGGTAAGGGGTTGGGTCTATAAATCCTTTTGGAAGCGGTGCGTGCTCGGTGAATGAAATGTCTGTATAGCCGAGCGAAATAGCCTTTTCAATATATTCATGTAGCGCATCTTTGCTTCCGTGGGGACAGAAAGGTGTATGAATATGTCCATCGCGCACATTAGTCACTCCTTTAGGCGCAAACTTCGACAAAAATCACGTTTTTTAGGAAAAAAATTAAAATTTTTGCTCAAAAAATGTTGCTAACATGGTATCATAAAATCATTGAAAAGAAAATGCCTTCTCCATAAAAAAAGAAAGATTGACAACAAGGAGGCCCATTATGGAATTTGTAGCGATTAGTGCGCTCCTCGTCATCGGAGGACTTACATATACATATGTGCATCGAAAACGTTTATATAAACAAATTGACGAATTAGAACAATGGAAAATTTCCTTGATGAATCGACCTGTGCCAGAGGAACTGTCTAAAATTAAGTCGTTAAATATGATGGGGGAAACAGAGCAGCTGTTTGAAAAATGGCGAAATGAGTGGGACGATATTGTTGCTGTTCAGCTTCCGAATATAGAGGAAAAGTTGTTCGACATTGAGGAAGCGGTTGTCAAATACCGATTTATGAAAGCAAAAGAGGCGTTACGTCAAACGGAGCAACAACTACGAGAAATTGAAGGGAACATTCAACGTATTTTATTAGAGTTGCAAGAATTAGTCGGAAGCGAAGAGAAAAATCGAGAAGAAATTGAGCAACTGAAGGAAAAGTATCGTCAAGTAAAAAAAGCGATGCTTACTCAACGTCATGCATTTGGTTGCACAGAAGTTGCGCTTGAGGAGCGATTAAATGCTCTTCAAAACCAATTCCAGACATTTGAACAGTTAACAACGGAAGGGAATTATTTGGCTGCTCGCGAAGTCGTAGTGGTTATTCAAAACGAGCTACATGAATTGAACCGTTTTATTGAACAAATTCCGCTTTTATTAAGCGACGCACAAATTGAAATCCCTGCGCAACTCGACAACATTGTCGAGGGATATCGTGAACTGTTAGAAAAAGGGTATGTGCTTGACCATCTTCCGGTGGAAAAAGAAGTGGAAGCGATCCGTGGAAAAGTATCGGAAGTGCTTGCGTTGTTAGAAACACTTGCTGTAGATGAAGCAGAAAAACTGCTTCGTGAGGTGCAAGAAGATGTGGACACGCTGTACGATTTGTTAGAGAAAGAAGTATATGCAGAACGTTTTGTCCATGAAGAAACGGAGAAAATTGAACAAACGCTTTACGATTTGGAAGAAGAAACGAAAGAAACGCGTGATGAAACATTATTTGTGCAACAAAGCTATCATTTATCGCAAAGCGACTTAGATAAATATCGACAAATCGAGAAGCAAGTACAACAACTAATGAAACGTTTTATGCTCATCCAAACGAAGATGGCCGAGGAGCGTTTAGCTTACTCGCTTATTCGTGAAGAGCTTGAAGAAATTTTAGCGCAAATTGCTACAGTAAAAGAGAAGCATGCCCAGTTTCGCGAGCATTTATATGCGTTACGCAAAGACGAGCTAGCGGCGCGCGAAAAGTTAGCAGAAATGAAAAAACAATTGTCTGAAGCGATTCGACTCGTGAAAAAAAGCAAACTTCCTGGGTTGCCAGAATCTTATATGTTGCAAGTAAGCGAGGCGCGTGAAAGTTTAACGCGCGTATCGCTTACGCTAGATGGGAAACCGTTAAATATGGAAGCTGTTCATCAAGCGTTGGATGAGGCAACTGTTTCCGTGCAAAACGTATATGATCAAACGAAAGAAATGATTGAGCAAGCTCAATTAGCGGAGAGTGTGATTCAATACGGCAACCGCTATCGTCGCCGTTTTCATGCGGTAAATGCGGGATTAGAGGAAGCGGAACAACTATTCCGACGATACGAATACGAACTGGCGTTACAAAAAGCCATCGCTGCGGTAGAACAAGTCGAAGAAGGGGCGTTCGAACGCATCCGCCAGTGGCTAAAAGAAAACGAGTGAAAGGATGTCCTTTCACTCGTTTTTAACTTACTTTTCTTTCGGTACGTGTGACACGATTTGTTTTGTTTAGTAATAAACCGATGACCCCGCCAATGAGTGCTGGTGTAAGCCAGCCGATCCCTTGTTCAAAGAGCGGCAATGTTTTTTCGTATACATGTAAGATGGACGATACATCAAATCCTGCTGCCTTCAGTCCGTCAACGATGCTGACGAGAAACGTACCAGCGAGCGCCCCGATGTAAACGGTTTGTTTTCCCCTGAAATAGTCATGGAGAAACGATAGGGCGACGAGGGTAATGGCTAATGGATAAATAATAATAAGCACAGGAACGGATAACGAAATGAGTTTCGTTAAACCGACATTTGCGGTGAATGCGCTAAAGCAGCTCATAACAATGGCGAGCATTCGATAGGAAAGCTTTGGCGAAATTTTCGAAAAATAACTTGCGCAAGAAGATAATAAACCAACTGATGTCGTTAAGCACGCAAGCATAATGATGATCGATAAAATGATTGTACCCGCTTGACCGAATAAATAGGTCGCTGTTTGACTAATGATTTCGCCGCCGTTATTGCGATAACCGATCGCTTGTACGCTCGATGCTCCAATAAAAGCGAGCGATACATACACGAGCGTTAATCCAGAAGCAGCCACGAACCCGGCCTGAATACAAAGCTTCGTTAATTGTTTTTTATTTGTAATTCCTTTTTGTTGAATGGCTTGAATGACGATGATACCAAAAACGAGTGCTGCGATGGCATCCATCGTTAAGTACCCGTCAACAAACCCTTTAAAAAATGGGGCGTCTGTATATGCATCCGTTGGCGGTTGAATGTCTCCCATAGGCGTCCATATGCTTTTGACAAAAAATAAAGTAAGACCGATGAGTAAAAGAGGTGTTAACAACTTGCCAATTCGGTCAACTAATTTCGAAGGGTTTAACGCTAACCAAAGGGATATGCTAAAATAAACAACAGTATACACCGCTAACATGACGGATCGATCGACAGTTTCAGGTAAAAATGGTGTCACACCAATTTCAAATGATGCCGTACCTGTTCGTGGAATACCAAAAAACGGACCGATGGCTAAATACATAACGATTGTAAAGATGATACCAAATACTGGATGTGCTCGGCTAGCTAATTGTTGCAAGTCGTTCCCTGTTCTTGCAATCGCGATTACTGCTAAAACTGGCAATCCGACACCGGTAATTAAAAAACCTGCGATGGCAAGCCACATGTTTTCCCCTGCTGCTTGCCCGAGAGCTGGAGGGAAAATCATGTTACCAGCGCCAAAAAATAAAGCAAATAACATAAAACCGACAGCTATTAAATCTTTTTTCGACATGCTGATCCTCCTTTGTTTTCTCCGTACCAGCATATATACTACCATACAAAATAAAAATTTTGTCGTTTTTATCAAAAGTTTCAATCTTTAAAATATTCTTGTATGAGTAAAATGTTTGTGGGAGAAAAAAAGACAGGTTCCTGATTTGGTATAATAAGGAACCTGTCAGATATGTAAGCAAAATAGATGAAAAACGGGCTCTCCTCCTGGTAAGGTAGTAAGTGCGAAAAAAAATACAACCAAAGAAAGGAGTGGAGCCCATGCAGGATTATATCACAAACGGCTTGACATTAAAAGAGATCGAACAGTCTTTATTTAGACATATGCAAAAACAATATGGTCATCTCCTTCAACAGGTGTTGGAGGAGATCGACCGCACATTGGCAGAACAGCGGGACAAGAAACGATATGCGCTCAAAGATAAGCGGACGATCCGACTCCAAACGCTATTTGGAGAGGTGGAAGTGAAGCGAAACTACTACTTTGACCGTGAAAAAAAGGTGTATACGTCTTTACTCGATGTCTTTCTCCAGTTCGATGGGGCGCATGGAGTGAGTCCGCTATTAGAGGAGACAGCGATTCATCTCGCCGTGACGGGTTCTTCGTATCGACAGGCTGCGCAGTCGCTTGAAAAGCTGGTGGGGTATGCATGTATGAGTCACGAAACGATTCGCCAGTCCATCATCGAGGCAGAGGTGGAAGGGCACCGTGCGATGGAGAAAAAAGGGCGCGTGTTTTTTATCGAAGCAGACGGGTTGTACGTGAAACGTCAACGAAGCCGCATCAAAGGAAAAGAAGAAAAGATCATCACGATTCACCAAGGATGGGAGAAAAACGGGAAACGCGTATCCTTAGTGAATCGACGGTATATGGTTCATCAAACGAATGAACCGATTTGGGAAGCTGTAGAGAATTTTCTGATGAAGGAATACAGCTATGATCCGTTTGAGGATTGGGTGGTCATCAATGGAGATGGAGCCCCATGGATTACAGCGTGTCGAGAATATTTCGGGGACAGGGGGTACTTTCAGCTTGATCGGTTCCATGTGGCAAGAGAGATTCGTCAATTGTTCCGAGGTCATGCGAGATATCGGGTGATTCGAAAGAAGTTAGCATCATGGGATGAAGAAGGTGTGTTACGAGAACTCACAAGTGCCATCGGTACGTTAGAACATGAGGAGAAGGAAAAGCAACTCGAGGCGCTTGTTCGTCGAATCGAGGAGATGCCAGGATGTTTGCGTGACTATCGCGTATGGTTGAAGGAAAAAGGGATTGACACGACAAACATGAGGGCGATGGGGAGTGCGGAAGGAACGATGCATGTGTTTGCGAAACGAAGTAAAAACGGTCGAAGTTGGAGGGATGCAGGGATTGAAGCGATGTTGCGAGCGATCGTCGCGATAAAAGATACGTTACTCATTCGGACACGCGATGGAGTGATGTATGGCGTGGAAGAACGAGAAGAAACGAAACGAGAAACGATCGTGAAAAAGGCACTGAAGCGCGTGCAAACGCAAATGACAGAAGTGGTACGAGATAACATCCCATACCTTCGCCAATCTTCAGGGACACCGATTTACGAGGCATTGCAAGCATTGAAAGGTTTTTAAAACGAGAGAAAACGCACATACCTACAGGATGAGAGTAAGTAAAAGCGCTTACATATAACGATTTTATAAAACCATATATAACCAAAAAAATCGGTCGAGAAAAAAATCTCCCACAAAGTCTTGACTCAAACAATATTCTTTGATTATTTCCTTTTTGAATAAAGATGTGATAATATAAGAAGGCTGTTTGTATACGAAGGTAATGGAGGCTAGCGCGATGATGTACTTAGATAATAGTTCCACAACAAAACCGTTTCCAGAAGTGCTACAATCTTTTTTAAAAGTCGCGAGCGATTATTTTGGCAATCCGTCTTCGCTACACGGACTAGGTATGCAAGCCGAGCGACTGCTCACGCAAGCGAGAGAACAAATCGCACGTTTGCTCGAGGTGAAGCCGACCGAAGTGATTTTTACATCAGGTGGGACGGAAGGAAACAATTTAGCCATTAAAGGTGCGGCTTGGCAACATCAGCAGCGCGGCCGCCACATCATTACAACAGCGATTGAACACCCATCTGTCACCGAGGCGTGCAGACAGCTAGAACAACTCGGTTTTCAAGTTACATATGTACCTGTTGATGAACGTGGTATCGTTTCTCCAACACATATTGAACAAGCGTTGCGTGATGATACAATTCTCGTTTCTGTCATGCATGTAAATAACGAAGTAGGCTCTATTCAACCGATTGAACAAATTGGTTCGATGTTGAAAAAATATCCGAAAGTGTTGTTTCACGTTGATGGAGTGCAAGGTGCAGCGAAAGTACCACTTCATTTGAAACAGGCAAACGTTGATTTATATACGATATCTGCTCATAAATTTCATGGATTAAAAGGAGCAGGAGTTTTGTACGTTCGCGAAGGTGTGCGCCTTTCTCCGCTTTTATCGGGAGGGGCACAAGAAATGCAATTGCGCTCAGGAACAGAAAATGTCGCTGCTATTGTTGCGATGGCGAAAGCGTTACGATTATCGGTGGAAAAGTATCATGAGGCATATGATCGACTTGAGAAAATGAAACGAGCGCTCATCGAACGCTTACAAACGATTGAAGGTATTCGTGTTCACACGCCATTTGAACAATCAGCTCCACATATTATTCATTTTTCACTAGAAGGAATAAAATCAGAAACGTTTGTTCATGAATTAGAAAAGCAACATATATACGTATCGACAACATCAGCTTGTTCATCCCGTAAAAAAGCGCCAAGTAAAACATTGTTAGCGATGGGAATCGAAAAAACGCGGGCGGAGCGTTCGATTCGCATAAGTTTATCATACGAACAACAAATGGAGCATGTCCCAATCATTATTGAAGCCATTGAGCAAGCATATGAACGATTAAAAATAGTAGCGAGGGGAACGAAATGACGTATGATCATATTGTAATTCGTTACGGTGAAATGTCGACAAAAGGAAAAAATCGTTTACAATTTGTACGATGTTTAAAACGAAATATAGCAAAAAAATTGAAACATTTTCCGAACCTTCAAATTGAAGCGTTGCGCGATCGGATGTACATTCGACTACATCATACACCACCGCAACCTGTCATCGAAAAATTGCAAGAAGTGTTCGGTATTCAATCGTTAAGTTTGGCATTAAAGACAGAGAACGACTTGCAAAAAATAAAAGAAGCAACATTATTTTTCGTGAAACAATTTCCATACGAAGGGAAAACATTCAAAATATCAGCAAGAAGAGCAGATAAACAATTTCCGATCACAACAAATGAATTAAACTATGAGCTCGGTAGTTATGTGCTGAAAAACACAACGGGCTTAACGGTCGACGTCCATCATCCAGACATTGACGTTCGTGTTGAAGTACGAAAGGAAGGAACGTACATTACTGCATATGACGTACCAGGAGCGGGTGGTTTACCTGTTGGAACGAGTGGGAAAGCGATGCTTATGCTTTCTGGTGGAATTGATAGTCCAGTAGCTGGATATTTGGCAATGAAGCGAGGCTTGCAAATTGAGGCTGTTCACTTTTTTAGCCCCCCATTCACAAGTGAGCGAGCAAAGCAAAAAGTGATCGACTTAGCGCAGCGTTTAACGGAATTTGGTGGTACGATTCGTCTTCATATTGTACCGTTTACGGAGTTGCAACAAGCCATTTATAAACAAGTGCCGGAAAATTATTCGTTGATCGCTACGCGGCGTGCGATGTTGCGCATTACAGATGAAATTCGTAAAAAACAAAACGGACTGGCGATCGTGACAGGAGAAAGTTTAGGACAAGTTGCTAGTCAAACACTTGAAAGTATGGTTGTTGTCAACGATGTGACAACGACACCAATTCTTCGTCCGCTTATTTCGATGGATAAAACGGAAATTATTGCGATCGCTGAGCGAATTGGTACACATCATATTTCGATTCGACCGTATGAAGATTGCTGTACAATTTTTACGCCAAAAGCACCAAAAACGAAGCCGAAAAAAGAGAAGGTAATCCAATATGAACAATTTTTACCTTTAGATGAGATGATTGCTGAAACAGTTGCTCGCGTCGAAACGATTACATTGAAACCAGATCAACCATTGGACGAGCTATTTTAACGAGGAGATGCATAGAGTCCATTTGTTTTGCACAACCTATGGTTACAAGGGGGTGAAGACAAATGGCAAATCGAAATCGATTGCTCGTCCCTGGTGTGCAACAAGCGATTGACCAAATGAAATATGAAATCGCTCAAGAGTTTGGCGTGCAGTTAGGCCCAGATACAACTGCGCGAGCAAACGGTTCTGTCGGTGGCGAGATGACGAAACGCCTCGTGAAAATGGCAGAACAACAATTGAGTAGCCAAAAATAAATGTTAGGTGACAAAACTCGGTAGTTGACCCTACCGAGTTTTTTATTTTGTAAAAATTTTTAGAAAAGTTATACAAAATTATTCGATTTTTTTGTATAATTTTTTTGTATCATACGGGGTAGCGTCAAGAATTTTGTGTAATGTAAATGGGGTAGGGTATCTCTGAAATGGATTTAGAATAGAGGGGGGATATTTCCTCTACACATAAGACTGGATATTCAGTCTCCTGTGGGGAAAGGGAGAATCCCCTTATTTTGTTTACAATATATGGTTAATTGTAACGTTCTTCAAACATTCGCTCGAGGGCTTCATGTGCTTCGGCAAATCCTCGCAACTTTCGCCCTGCCCATTTCTCATTCAGTTCTAATTTTTCCTTCACAAACTGACGAATGACACTTTCCAGTTGATTTGCCCAGTCGACATTCGGTATACTTCTTTTAGACATAGGTAGGGTACTCCTTTCTCTAAGATTTTTGGTCCAATCAGAGAATACCCTACCTTTTTTCTTTTGGTCTAGTAAAATGCTTTACACAAAATTTTATACATCATCGAATCGCTGCCTCGTTGATCAAAGAAAATGGTAAAAAGAGGCGAAATGCCTCTTTTTACAAAAATGTTCGTTTTACTTTTTCCCAAAATGAATTATCTTTTAATTTGACTGTTTTAATGACTTTTCCGCTTAATGCAATATCAATTTTTTCGATATGTTGAATACTTAACGCTTCATTATCCATCCCGATAATCGGATAATCGTTGCCATCTTGTACAACTTTTAATGTTAATTTGCGATTTCCGCTTAAAATAAATGATGAGCCGAGAGTGCGATAACGGTTATTGTTCAACGACGCTAATTCGCTTACCTGAAAGCAAGGGAGCATCGGATCGACGACTGCCCCATTAACCGATTTATTGTAGGCGGTACTTCCTGTAGGTGTAGCAATGATCATTCCATCTCCACGGAATGTTTCGAAATGCAAGTTGTCAATAAATACGTCCATCACAAACGTTTTAATAATGCTTGAACGAATCGAACATTCATTCAAACAATAAAATGATGTCGAGTCGTTGACTGTGACATAAATCGTTGGATATTTACGCACCTCAATTTGTTCTGTTGTCATTGCTTCAATCATTTTTTCTGTATCGTGAATATGAAAATCACAATACATACTTAATGTGCCTAATGTTGAAATGCCGGCATATAAGCAATCATCACGAAAACCTGTTTTTCTGACTGCTTGTAAAAACGTTCCATCTCCCCCGATGCTCACAATAATGTTTGCATGTTTTGCATCATCGACGACTTCAAATTCATACTGTTTAGCAAGGGCAATAAGTGGTTGTACTTGTTTTGTCGTTTCGTCATCATGTTTATGAAAGAAATACATGCGATTGCGGCGTTCAGTCATCGTTTTCCCTCCGTTAAAATGTCCTCACGTTTATTTTATCATTTATTTTCCATTCATTGCGAATTTATTCGTTTAATTTTGCTCGTTTTTGTCGAAAATGTCATCGGGAAGGAAGTGAAAAACCGATGATTTTTATTATTGCCATCATCTTTGTTGCCTTCTTAACGTTCATTCCTTTTTTACATGTATACATGACGATTCAATTTCAACATGCACAAGATAATGATCAATTCACCATTGATGTTCGTATCCTTCGCATATTTCATTACCGATTTGTTGTTCCGCTCATTGAAATATCGAAAAAGGAAGCTGGAGTAGTGACAGAGCAAAAAACAACGACAGGAAAAGACGAAAAAACAACGTTTACTGTCACCGACGCTCGCGAACTTCTAGCGCAATTGAAACAATGGCTAAACCAAATCGTTCATTTACATACAATCATGAAAAAGTTTTTGCAACATGTGTCGGTTTTACAGTTTCAATGGCACACACAAATAGGTGTCGGTGACGCGGCAAAAACCGCCGTGTTTGTCGGGGTCGGATGGTCGGTAAAATATTATGTGGTGGCAATGATAAGTAAATATATGAACGTTTGTATCACTCCTTCCATTTCTATCGTTCCTTTTTTTCAAGGAGCAGTATCACGTACGTCGTTTACATGTATGATCCGATTTCGAATCGGTTATGCTATATTAGCAGGACTGAAGGTCGTTAAACATTGGAAAAAAGACATGTGAGTCACAAATGATGTGGACAGTTGTTAGGAGGAATGAAAATGAGTGGACATCCAATTGAAGGATTAATGACGACAGCGATGGAAAATTTAAAAGAAATGATCGATGTCAATACAATTATTGGTGATCCTGTCGAAACACCTGATGGAAGTGTCATTTTAACTGTTTCAAAAGTCGGATTTGGCTTCGCTGCAGGCGGTAGTGAGTTTATATTAAACAATGGAAACGAACAACAAAAAGAAGCACATCCGTTTGGTGGAGGAAGTGGTGGCGGAGTATCGATCACACCGATTGCTTTTTTAATTGTTAACAGTTCCGGTGTGAAATTGTTGCATGTGGACGAAAGCACACACTTATACGAGAAAATTTTAGATTTAGCTCCACAAGCGATTGAAAAGATCCAGCATATGTTTGAGAAAAAAGAAAAGTCGAAGCAACAACATAACGGAGCGCCAGACTTTGATATTTAGTATCAATCGAAATAATTGAATTTTTCATCTAATTACGTTATGATGAGCCTGTATCTTATATAAAGAGGAGGCTTACTATGGCGAAAGTTACATTTAAAGGAAATCCTGTCACATTAGTTGGCAATGAAGTAAAAGTCGGTGATGTAGCACCGAATTTCACCGTACTTGCCAACGATTTATCACCGGTGACATTAGACGATACAAAAGGATTTGTTCGGTTAATTAGTGTTGTGCCGTCGATCGATACAGGAGTTTGTGATGCACAAACACGTCGTTTCAATGAAGAAGCAGGAAGCATTGAAGGAGTAAAAGTATTAACGATTAGCGTCGATTTGCCATTTGCTCAAAAACGTTGGTGCGCTGCAAACGGGTTAGAAAACGTTGTCACACTGTCTGATCATCGCGACGTATCGTTTGGTCAAGCATACGGTGTGCTTATTCAAGAGTTGCGTTTACTTGCTCGTGCTGTATTTGTCGTTGATCGCAATGATCGTGTGACATATGTCGAGTATGTATCTGAAGCGACGAATCATCCAAACTATGAAGCGGCCATTGAAGCGGCAAAACAAGCGGCTCAACAATAATTGTTTGAGGCTATCTCAAAAAGGGATAGCCTTTTTCGTTTATATTTTCTAAAATAAAATGTCGAACAGAAAGGAGTGAAGTGTATTGGAAAAGCTATTTACAGTCATTGATGAAACGGCGACATGGTTACAAGAAGAATTAAATTGTTCATATTTAGAAGCAGTTGCTGAAACTGGAGAGAATTTATTTCACGGGGATGTACTGCAAGAAGAAGTGAGCGAGTTGTTAAAGAAACGGTTACAAAAGGCGTATGCATCTGTTCATTTGCATGAATGGAAAAATGAACACATCCGTAAAGCGTTGCAATTAGCGATGTTGAAAGGAATGAAGGAGTACGTACAGCCACACCATCAAATGACACCAGATGCAGTATCAGTATTTATCGGTTATTTAGTTGATGAATTTACAAAAACGTATTTTTCGTTATCGCTTCTCGATCCTGCCATTGGAACAGGAAATTTAATGACGGCTGTATTAAATCAACTGACGAATAAAAAAGCAAGAAGTTACGGAGCGGATGCAGACGATTTACTATTGAAACTCGCTTATGTGAATGCAAATTTACAACAACATGAAATTCAATTATTTCATCAAGACAGCTTAAAGCCGTTGTTTATTGAGCCGGTTGATGTAGTCGTGTGCGATTTGCCGATCGGATATTATCCAGATGATGAAAATGCCAAGTCATTTCGTTTACATGCGAAAAGTGGCCATTCATACGCTCACTATTTGTTCATTGAACAAAGTATTCGTTATACGAAAGAAGGCGGGTATTTGTTTTTCTTAATTCCAAACATGCTGTTTACATCAGACGAATCAAAAGAATTGCATGCGCTCATCAAAGAAGAAACGTTTATTCAAGGCTTATTGCAGCTTCCGCTTTCGATGTTTAAAAATGAAAAGGCAGCGAAAAGTATTTTTATTTTGCAAAAAAAAGGCGCGCATGCAAAAGCACCGAAACAAGCATTGCTTGCACAGCTCCCTAGCTTTTCGAATAAGCAGGCGATGCAAGCCATGGTGCTAAAATTCGAACAATGGCTGAAAGAAAATTGTTCATAACCTTCAGAATATAACAAATATGTGAAGAAAACGTTTTCGTCCAATTTGTATACTTGAAAAGAGTGACGAACGACCCGTAAAATGAGAGACGTACCGATGAAATTCGCATATTTGCATACAATAATTGTGAACGATGTTAAAGGAGCTGTTTAATCAAATGCCAAAAGTCATTGCGATCAATGCAGGAAGTTCTTCGTTAAAATTTCAATTGTTCAACATGCCGAGCGAGGAAGTATTAACAAAAGGTGTTGTTGAGCGAATTGGTTTTGAAGATGCGATTTTTAATATTACAGTCAATGGTGAAAAAATAAAAGAAGTAACGCCAATTCCGGATCATGCGGTTGCTGTGAAAATGTTGCTCGATAAATTAATTGAGCTTGGCATTATTCAATCGTTCGATGAAATCGAAGGAATTGGTCACCGCGTTGTACATGGTGGAGAGAAATTTAGCGACTCCGTTTTAATTACAGATGAGACGTTAAAAGAAATTGAAGACTTATCTGATTTAGCGCCATTGCACAACCCAGCAAACGTTGTCGGCATTAAAGCGTTTCGTGAAGTGTTACCGAACGTACCAGCGGTTGCAGTATTTGATACAGCATTCCATCAGACGATGCCAGAACAGTCGTTTTTATATAGCTTGCCATATGAGTATTACGAAAAGTTTGGCATTCGTAAATATGGCTTCCATGGCACATCACATAAATATGTGACACAACGTGCAGCTGAATTGTTAGGCCGCCCAATTGAGCAACTTCGTCTCATTTCTTGTCATTTAGGAAATGGAGCAAGTATTGCAGCGGTAGAGGGCGGGAAATCGATCGATACGTCGATGGGCTTTACACCGCTTGCAGGTGTAGCGATGGGGACGCGCTCAGGAAACATCGACCCAGCGCTAATCCCGTACATTATGCAAAAAACAGGGAAAACAGCCGAGGAAGTCATTGATATTTTAAATAAAAAGAGCGGAATGCTCGGCTTAACTGGTTTTTCGAGCGATTTACGCGATATTGAAGAAGCGGCTTCAAAAGGCGATCGACGTGCAGAGTTGGCGCTCGAAGTGTTTGCTGGGCGCATTCATAAATACATCGGCTCATACGCAGCGCGCATGTGCGGGGTTGATGCCATTATTTTCACAGCAGGCATTGGTGAAAACAGCGATGTCGTACGCGCGAAAGTGTTGCGTGGTCTTGAATTTATGGGTGTCTACTGGGATCCAGCATTAAATAAAGTGCGCGGCAAAGAAGCGTTTATTAACTATCCGCATTCTCCAGTAAAAGTATTAGTCATCCCGACAAATGAAGAGGTTATGATCGCCCGTGATGTGATGAGATTGGCGAATTTATAATGATTTGAAGGGTTTTGCAAACCAAAACTTAAACTCGTAACTAACGAAAACCTGCCTACTAAAGCAACCTTTTTCATATTCAGAAATGGATATGAAAGGAGGTTGCTTTTTTCTTTGCCATTAAAAAAGCGGAAGCATGCCAACAAAAAGAAAGTTTATACGATTAATGTTGCAAGGAAAATCGTTTTGCAAATTAAAAAAATCGAAGGACTTTCAAAAAATTCAGTTGATAATTACGAAAAAACATTTAACGATTTTGAGCGATTTTGGGGAGAAGAAACAGATATTTCTTCACTTACAGTAGACGATGTAAGACAATTCATCGACTGGCAGTTAAACAAAAAACTTCAATTCATGAATCAGAAAACGAAAAAGGTTAAAAAAATCGGTGTTTCAGTTTCAACAATAAACACATATCTCACATATGCAAAAGCAATTTTTTCTGTTCTCAAAAACGAGGGAATTGTAGAAGAAAATATTTTTCAACACGTTAAAAAAGTGAAAGAACATCAGAAAAAAATTGATATTCTTACCATTCCAGAGATCAAGAAAATACTTCGCACACTTAAAAAAGATGAAATATACAGCGAATTTCGTATGTACGTGTTAATTCATGTGCTTCTTGATAGTTTCGGGCGAATTGGAGAAGTCCTTTCATTAACCTGGAATGACGTTGATTTTGAACATCATTGCATTACATTTACAAATACCAAAAACAAGAAAGTAAGAACAATACCTATCACAAAAAAGACGATAAAACTTCTTCAAGAACTAAAAGAAGAAAACGCTGATTTTAAAAGTGAGTATGTATTCTTAACTAATCATGGAAAACAATTAGGACAAAGCGCATTTCGGAAGCATTTAAAAACGATCATCGAACGAGCAGGAATCAAAAAACGTGTTCATGCACATTTATTTCGTCATACTGCATCAGCAATGTTTATCCAGCAAAACGGTTCGGTTCGTGTGCTTCAAAAAATTTTAGATCATAGTGATTTATCTACAACACAACGATATGCACATGTATTAGATTCAACGATTCAAGAACAACATGAACAATTTTCACCTATTCATCTTTTAGAAGAACATAAGCAAAGAAAAGTAAAGCGAACAAGAGGAGGTAATCAAATATGAAAACAATTCAAGTGACTGAACAAGAACTTGCAACACTCAAAGCGGTGCTTTTCACAGAAATTCAACGTGTGAAAAAGGAAAAAGCGAACGGAGCAAATGTGGATGATTTACTTCAACAATACGAGCAAGCATTTGAGGCGTTGAATTTTGCGAAGTAATAAAAAAGAAGTAATAAAAAAGCGGGAGCGATGCACCAACATCACTCCCAATCCGATAGGATAAACCAAACTAAAACCCATTTGCTTATAGCATACACGATTTTTTGAAAAAATACAAGTCCGTATGCTTATTTAGTTGTGTTTATCCTATCGAACATATGTTTGATAGGAGGAGAAACAATGAAAGCAGGTAACATTGAACAATTTAAGCATTTATCACAGTTTCAAAATTTAAAAGATTTTAACAATAATATAGAACAATGGATGATTGACTTAAAACAAAAATTCACAAAAAGCGAACTTATTGCACTCAAGCGTCTTATTCGTTTCAGTGCAAAAGTCGCAGGCGTTTGCAATGCGAAGATCGCAACTATTGTTTCGGCTACACATGAATTAGATGGAGTTGGTATTAGTCGTTCAACTTTTAAGCGCATGGTTACAAAAGCGAAAGCATTTGGATTGCTTACTGTTTATGAAACAGAACGGAAAAACGGTTCTCAATCATCTAATCTATATGTGTTTAATCGCTATCCAGTAAAAGAAGATGTTTCTTTTTCTCAAACAATTGAACTACCTAAAGAGGAAAAATTGAACTGCCCACAAACTAGCAATCTATCTAAAACTAGCAATCAAAATAATATAAAACGTACTAAAGCATTAGATGGCTCATTCGCTTCTTCAAGAGTACCTAAAGAGTTTCGTGATCTTGTAAAGTGCTTTTGGAATGATTATAAAGTGATCGAGGAACTATGGAAGGTCATTCAGATTCAAACTTATTATCTTTCCTATTATTCGCAGCAAGATAAACTTGACCTTGCTATTGATTCATTTAAACAAATGGTACGGAACATTAAACAAGGGCGTAAAGTACACAACATTTTCGGTTATTACTGGGGAATCGTAGGGGCTATTCTTGATCGTGAATACGAAAATACACTTCATGAAATGTATGAAGAATATGCTAGTTAGAAAAAAGCGGGGGGAAGATGTCCAAGTTTAGAAAAACGTTAAATCCCTAGAGCGACAAGATTTTTCGGCACTTTTAATGAAAAATATTTTTTGAAAAAATACCCTCCAGCCCTAGAGCGACAAGGGGATGTGATAATTACAGGAAAAATCGTGAAAAAAATCTTTAAAAAAAGCAATATTATGAAAGGTATAAAATTTTGGGCAAAACCGTAAAAAAATCGTGAAAAAAATCTCTAAAAAAAGCAATATTATGAAAGGTATAAAATTTTAGCGAAAAATCGTAAAAAAAATCTCTAAAAAAAGCAATATTATGAAAGGTATAAAATTTTAGCGAAAAATCGTAAAAAAAATCTCTAAAAAAAGCAATATTATGAAAGGTATAAAATTTTAGCGAAAAATCGTGAAAAAAATCTCTAAAAAAAGCAATATTATGAAAGGTATAAAATTTTTCATTTGGGTAAAATGTGATAATTACAGGAAAAATCGTAAAAAAAATCTTTAAAAAAAGCAATATTATGAATACTATAAATGTCACTATTTATGAAAAGATATTTTTCATTGGTTGCCGATTCAATCGACAACGAATGAAGGGTATCTCCTTCAACAATACGACTTTTGTCATATTTTTAATTAATTCCTGTAGATGAGCAAATTTACTAACATAAATTTACAACCAAACAAAAAAGAAGACATGAACCCGATTCCTTGGTTAGAATAGATGTGCCAACAAACCATTCACAAGGAGGTTCATGTCTCATGAATAGATTAGCACATCACCAAGGAATCCACAAGTTTTTGACGATGTTGGGGTTGGCCCTTTATTTCTCGAAACCTGTCATGAAGCATCTCGTTCATATCGTGGATGCGATGATTACAAAGGGCTTTTCGGGAACGCTGACCGATCTACATCATGGGAGTTTTCATCCGAACCATCGCACGACACTGAGCCATTTTTTCACGAAAAGCCCATGGGAGGAAGAGACGCTGCTTCGCAAACTCCAACAGTGGGTGCTTCATCGTGTCGAACGCAGCTCGAAACGAGAGAATCAACCCATTTTTGTTTCGATCGATGATACGATTTGCCAAAAAACGAAGCCCTCGTCACGGGCAACACACGCCATTCAAGGGTGTGATTGGCACTATTCTCACGCAGAGAAAAAGTCGATCTGGGGACATTCTCTCGTTTGGCTCATGGTTCATACGATGACCCAAGCGTTTCCTTTTGCCTTTCGCCTCTACGACAAGACGGTGGGGAAAAGCAAAGGGGAACTCGCGATCGAGATGCTTTCTTCGTTGGATGTGAGTCGACCCGTTTATGTGCTCATGGACTCTTGGTATCCATCGAAAACCCTCGTGGGAGCCTGCTTAAAAAAAGGGTTCCACGTCATCGCGATGCTGAAGACGAATCGGATTCTCTATCCAAAAGGGACGGCCATTCAAGCAAAAGAATTTGCCAAATCTATGGAGCCACGGGATACCCGCCTCGTCACGGTGGGAAAAGAGCGTTATCGGGTGTATCGCTACGAAGGCGCTCTGAACGGTCTCAAGGATGCCGTGGTGCTGCTCGCATGGAAAGCCGATCAGCCGATGACGCCGAAACATCTTCATTGCGTCTTGAGCACCGATCGCGAGCTAAGCGATGAAGAGATCTTGCGCTACTATGCTGCACGTTGGTCGATCGAATGTTTTTTCCGTCAAGCGAAAGACCAGCTGAAACTCGATGGATACCGCGTTCGCGGGCGTCGGGCGGTGAAACGGTATTGGATCTTGGTGCAACTTGCGTATGTGTACAGCATGTTCGAGTCTAACAGTGATTTTTCGGATGGGCTCGATCTCCTGCGCAAGAGAAAAGGACATAGCCTCGTGGAGTTCATTTATCGTGCAGCAAAACAAAATATTCCCATTGATACCGTGAAAAAACAGCTCCACGTGGCATAAGGGGTACCCTGTTTGTCTCTTTTTAAATGGTAATTATTGTAACGAAAATTGCTCAACTACAGTTAATTCTTGTTTCATTTTTTCGCCTCCATTTTCTTTTAGAGTGGGTTATGCTCACTCTTTTTTTGTTTTATTTTTTCTCATATTTTTTACTTTTTGTGAAAGGAGGCGTTGACAAAATGGACATTTCATCTATTCCGATTGAACATTTTGTTTCAAACGGTGTATTTGCGCTTCTTTTCGTTTGGTTGCTAGTCGATACGAGAAAAGAATCCAAACAGCGTGAAGAAAAACTTCTTGCACAAATCGAAAAGCAAAATGAAGCACAAGAACGTATCGTTCATGCAATCGAACGAATTGAAAAGAAAATTGAAAAAATGGAGGTGTCGATGAATGGCTGAAATTACAGCAAATGGATATGTTTCTATTCGTGAGCATATTGTACAAAATTGGAATAAGATTGTATTGTTAAATGATGCTAATAATCAAATTTTCTCAACAACAATTGACGGTGTGAAGGCAAAATGGGTGCATACAAAAACGAGCGAACAAAGAGTCACGGGCTGGAATGATTTCGGAGAGCCGATGTATGAACAAGTCCAAGTTGAATCGAATTCAGTGCTTGAAATTTCATTAAAAATCACTGGTGCTGATGTCTCTATTCATTCAACTGTAACAAAAGTTCAAGTATTAGACATGAATAATCGGCTAATGACAGAAGAAACATTTGTGCCCTTCACTTTTGAAACTGCACAAGATGAGTTGAAATTGATCATTAAAATTCAAGTACCGCAAAGGTGAAGGAAATGAGTAAAAAAATGCGTGATGAGTATTTGTTGAAGCGCAGAGAAAAGAGAAGCAGAGAAAAGAGAATTAGCACACAATCAAAAAAAGAAAATCGGGAAACTGTATCATATCTAAAGCATATTTCATCTTCTGTACAGTTGAAAATAGAAGCGAAAAAAGAAAATCGGGAAACTGTATCATATCTAAAGCATATTTCATCTTCTGTACAGTTGAAAATAGAAGCGAAAAAAGAAAGTCGGGAAGTTACTTCACATACAAAGCACGTTCAGACGCTTGTATATCGTCATAGACGTGAATTTGTGTCGGTGAATAGTTTTATATTACCTGTCCGTTTTGAAACGGTTATAGGGCGAAAACAAACGCTTACAAAAAATGAAGATAGAAATATTTCTGTTTTTGTAGAGCCGATTCATACAAATATTTCTTATCAGACAAAGTCTTATCAGACAAATCAGACGAAAAAAGAAAACATTTCTTGTCAGACGAAAAAAGAAATATTGAAAATATATGCATATGCTCATCATGAAGAAAATCTTTCAAATACATACGCAATCGAAAATCCTTCCGTTGTGGAGGTGATATGATGGCACTTGCAGGGGATACAGTTAGATTAAAATGTCATTTTCGCACGTTTGATGGTCAGTTAATTGATCCTGGTGACGTGAAGTTGACGATTTATGATTCTAATAAACAGCAAATCGAACAAATTACTCTTACAGACACCAATAAAGAAAATGGTGTCTATTTTTATGATTATGTATTACCCGATGACAAACAAGAAATTATTTTCGAGTTTCGAGGGTTATGCAATGGTAAACCGATTCTCGTTAGAGATTCGGTAAAAATTCAATTTAATTAACGAAAATGGAGGTAGATACTATGTCTGATGAAAAAGTTACTCAAACTGAAACAACTCAAGAGCAACAACAAGAGCAACAACAACAAGACCAGCAGCAAGTGGATATGAAAACATATCTTGAACTTGTTGCAAAGATGGAAAAAATGGAGCAAACACTTGCTAATGAAGCAGAAAAACAAAAAGAGATTGAAGCGAAACAAAATGAATTGTGGGAAAAAGAAGTGCAATTAACACTTAAAGAAAACGGTTTGGAAAAGTTTGCTAATATTGTGAAAGTTTCTAATGAAGATGAATTGGCTGATGTTGTGAAGAAACTAACTGCTATCGTAAACGAAATTCGTATTGAAACGGGCTATATTCCTGCTGATCATACCAAAACAGATGAATATTCAAAATATGAAAAAGAAAAAAATGCGACTGGCATGATCGCAGTTAAATTATCTAAATTATTCCAATAATAAAAAATAGGGGGATGATGTAATATGTTTAAATCTACTAACTTTACAAATGCAGAACTTGTAAATCTTTCTAAAGAAATTGCGGTGGTTGGGGTAGAATATACACCTCTTACTTCTTTGCTTCTTGCGAAAGGAATTGAAAAAGCAACATCTACTATCTACACGTGGCGTGAACGTTCTCTTTCTCATGACGAAGATATTTCAGCGGTTGAAGGCGAAGACACGACTAAATTTACTGAAAGTGGACGCAGAGAATTGAATAACGTGCTCGAAATCTTCAAAAAAGGCGTGAGTGTTTCGGGTACTGCTATCGCTATGCAATCTAATCAATTTGCGAGCGAAGTTAATGACCGTTTGCTTGAAGTAAAAGTGAATATTGAGAAAAAACTAATCAACGGAATCAGAAATGACGGTTCTACCGCACCTTCCAAACGTCAGATGGCTGGATTAATTCAGTTTGCAGATCCGACAAACGCAGTCAATGTAAAAAGTAAAATTACGGAAGATCATGTAAAACAAGTAATGCGTAACTTGTGGAATCAAGACCTCGCAGAAGGTCAATATTATGCATTAGTAAATGCCGATGTAAAGGAACAAATTGACGCAATCTATTTAGATCGTTATTCTTATCAACACAAAACAACAAATTTCGGTCTTGTTGTTGATAGCATTGAAACTAACTATGGTACACTCAACCTGATTCTCTCTAAACATGTACCAGCAAATAAAATGGTTGCATTTAACGATGCCTATGTTGATCTTGTATTTCTTCGTGAACCTGTGTTTGAGCCACTTGCGAAAACGGGCGACAGCGTAAAAGGACAAGTCATTGCAGAGGCAACTCTTAAAGTTGCCAGCCCTAAAGCCGTTGCAGTTGTTACAGTTGCTTAAATAAATACATAGAGCCAAAAAAGAGGGTACGCACAATTTGCGTATCCTTTTTTTTATTTTTTATAAAAAATTTACTCATATTTTTGACAGAAAGGTGTGAAAGAAAATGAACATGCGTGATGAGTATTTGCTCAAACGCAGAAAAAAGAGAATTTCACAAAAGGAACTATCACAAGTACTACAATGCTCGCAATCTCTTCTTTCGAGATACGAACGGGGCGAATGTGGCATGTCTAAAGAAAAAGTTGAATTGTATAGACGTTATATAGATGAAAAATAAAACACATATTTTATTAGAATTAGAAAAAGAAAATGGAGGTGAAAAAGTGAAGAAAGTACGGAACACGTCATGACCGCCTCCTTTTACTCACAAAACAAAAATTTTCTTTGGAGTAAAAGGAGGAAGCCCTTCAATATGAAGGGTTGTAAAAGGGATTGACGAAAAAATCAATATTTATTTTGAGTTTTTTCTAAAAGGATGCGGGAGTGTTCTCTTTCTTTCACTGTACTATATGAAGAAAGAATTGAGAGAGAAATTCCCGAATTGGTGTTCAGATTATACCAAAGGACAAAATACACTTATTTTAACTGATGATTTAGATTCACTTGTAGGTTGTGCTATTGAAAAATATGTAAAAGAAAATGAAATTAATTATTTTTATGATTTTAAAAACATATTCGTTGCAGATAAACAAGATAAACGGAAGGCAATCGGAATTGACCTTGCTTTACATAGGGGTAAATCATGGTGCAATCATGTAGTAAGAATTAATGAAAATGACTATGTGAATCCTCTTACAGCCAACGTGAACGCTTTATTGAAGGTACATGCAGGTAACTACACAAAGAAATATGCCTTGTCCACAACATTAACCATGTGGAGTTTTTATAATTTACCTTTACCAGCAACGAAAGACGGGAGAATGATTCTTTTAGCAATTGATTCATCGTTTTTAGGTCATTATTCTGATAAGTTTAGAAAAGTACATAATACATATTTACATTTGCTTGGTTTTGACGAATTGATTGATTTACTCAACGAAACAACAAAAGCCGATTATTTGCATCTTCAACAAAAGTACAATCTTAAATCAAAAATTAAATTGAATAATGAAGGATATTTAGAAACAGATATAGCCCTTGCAGAGTTGCAAGGGTTTTTTGATTTTCCGATAGAGTTACCGCAAAAACAATTTAACTTACTGGCACAATTCAAAACACAAGATGACTATACATATCGTATCCAATCAAAAGATCAAATACCGAATTTAATTTCATTTGCGCTAACCGGAACAAGAAAAATGAAATATACGACACTTTGTTAGGAGGTAATCAGATATGACTAAAAATTATTTCTTTTGCTATGACAAACGGCTGGCTGATTTTTTACGTTATAAAAAAATATCACGTACATTACAAAAGCAAGAAGCGTGAAAAACGGTTTCATCTTCTATCTTTTCGAGAAGTCGGAAAGTTTACAGAATTCTATTGACGAGTGGTTAAAAAATGGGTACAATAAAGACCAAAAAATTAACTAGTTAAATTTCGGGTATAAATTGTGCCTAAAATTTAACTAGGGTAGTTAAATTTCGGGTATAAATTATGACCAAAATTTAACTAGGGGTGGTTAAATTTTGGGTATGAAATTTGACCGAAATTTAACTGTATAACAGATATACTATAATAAACAGATAAACTTACTTACTAACAGATAGGATAGTAAGTGAGTAAGTTTTTTAAAAGTTAATCTAATAAGGAGGAATCTAATATGTATATTAAAATTTATAATGTATTTACTCAATTTAATCATAAGCAAAAGTTAAATGTAAATGAATTATATTTCTATTCACAATTAGCCACATTACAAACACATGAAAATAAAGTTTATATTAATATTGATTTATTAGCACAAATAGTTATATTTAATTCAAAGAAATCACAAAACATTAAAAAGATCAAAGAGTTGCTTCAATCACTTAAACAGAAACAAATTATTCAATTTAATGATACTAAAAATAATAATGAATTATTGATTATTTCTTTCTGTACAATTGAAGGTGGCTATGAGCCGATACCATATGAAAAGTTTCGTTCATTTTCTGATGTATATGAATATTACATATACGTTTGCGTTGCAAGAACAAAAGAAAACATGGTTGAATTTTCACTTTCACAGTGGGGGACATTACTAGAACTTTCAAGACCGCAAACAATATCAAAACTTAAACGAGTAATTGACAAAGGAATTATTTGCAAACGTGAAGGAAAATATACAGATGAAGAGGTTAGAAAAAATCAGAAGAAACAAGAGAAGAATATATATTATCTTCCTGGTGCAAAAGAAAAAATTGAGCAAAAAGAAAATGTTGCCAATAAATCAGCAACATCATCTAAAGAAACCGTTCAAACTGTTCAAGAAAATGATATCACAAATGCAAACAATGAGCAAGAGCAAAGAGAGCATAATTGGTATGTAAAAGGTTCACAATTAACTGCTAATGATTTTTACATTTATCTCACAACAAATGACGAGAAATTGAAGAAGCAAGCAGAAGCACGAATTAATGCAATTAGCAAAAATGAAAAAGGAAAATATATTGTTGAATCTTTATCGAAGGAAGCACAAGAGAAAGTAAAAGATGAAAAACGTAAAGCGGAACGAGAAATGCTTAAACAAATGACAAATGCGGTACGGTTAAAAGATGGCACTATTGTTGCGGTTGATGAAAAGAATATTGATTCAATTGATGTGAATGAGGTTGAACATATTTTCTATTCGTATTATGGGCGGCAACATCTCGAAGGATACATAGAAGTAAAAGGATTCCAAACAGGAAAAATAATAAATGGTAAATTTGTGCATGATGATCGTCCAGATATGATTCAAAGAGGTTGGGAAGTTTATAGTCAACATGTGAAAACCGGTGAAATGTTGACTGGAGACATAATGCGCTCTATTAAAGATACGGTTATCCCGACACAAAAAAATGAAACGGTGAAAGTAGTCGTGAAAAAAGTTGAAAATGAATATATGAAAATGGCGGAAAGAGCAAAAAGAGAAGCAGAACAAAAAAGAAAGCGTGAAATCATTGACATTAGTGCTATCGTTGTAGAAGGGAATTAAATGAAAAGAAAAGAGAAGATGAACAGAAAGAACAGCAAGACCGTCAAGAACGACAAAGTAAATTGAATGTGTGGCTTAATGAATTAGATTAATGGGCTAGCAAAACGCTAGTCCATTTTTATTTAATCAAAAAAAGGAGGATGATATAAATGAGAAATCAAGGCATACACAAAGCACTTGAAAAACTAGATTGGCGCAAAAGAGCATATTTCATGCGAAAGTTTCAAATACGATCACCGAAAAATGAACACATTTTAAATATGACAGATGAAGAGTTTCTCAAATGGGCAGATAGACGTTCATTTACAGTTTTTCATAACTGGGAGCAGACGGATGAGTATTTTGAATTGTACATGTTGTATATGAAACTCAAGATGCAGCGTGATCTTGAAACTGTGTATGATGTTGTTTCAGAGAAGGCAAAACAAGGTGATGAAAAGGCGGTTAAATTGTTTCTTCAAATTCATAAAGATATGACACAACTTCAAAAAGCAATGAATCGGACACAAACAAAACAAGAGAAAGTACAAGAAGATGAGGATGATGAGTTAGAGATTTAAAACAGACAATATGTCGGTTTTAAGGAGTGTCGATGACACTCCTTTTTTTATTTGTGTCACGAAGTGTCACAGGAGGTGAATTTGATTGGCTAAACGTATATCGAAAGAAGAAAAACTGAAAATCATTATGAACGATTTTAAATTGTTCTCACGCAATTTCATTAAGATAGTCGACAACAACGGTGATACAGTGCCTTTTGTTTTGAATCCTGAACAAGAGCGATTCATGGATGAGATGTCAAAATATAACATCATTCTAAAAGGACGGCAGATCGGATTCACTACACTGTCTCTTGCATACATGCTTTATAGTGCATGTACAAAGCCCGATACAAACTATATCATCATGACACATCATGCAAGCGTCAGTAAATCACTTTTTGTTAAAATAAAGAAGATGTATAAAAATCTTCCGCATGATAAATACGATATATTCCCTAAAGCACTAAAAAATAACCGAGATGAATTATATCTTGATAATGGATCACGAATCATCATCGCGACAGCACAAGGAGAAGATGCCATTTCAGGAAATTCATTCCAAATGATACATCTTTCAGAAATGGCTAAATATCCTGCTGATGTACAAGAGGAAATCATTGCAACATGTATTCCTGCATTGACAAAGAATGAATCCAGTGCAATCATAATTGAAAGTACAGCATACGGCTACAACACTTACCAAGAGATGTTTATGAAGGCGTGGAGAGATAAAGAAAGTGTTTGGAAGGCACATTTCTTTTCATGGTTGGGAAAGGCGTATCAATCACAGTTTAAACATACATTTGATGAAGCAGAGAATTGGTTTAAGTTAAATAATCAAGGGCGCAGAATGACATATGATGACCTTGAGCATGATGAAAAGATTTTAAGAGATAAATACAGTGCTACATATAGACAATTGATGTTTAGACGTTATTATATTCAAACAAATTCTCTTGAAAAGTTTAGACGTGAGTTTCCAACAACGCCCGATGAAGCGTTCATGGAAACAAATAAGGCGGTATTTGATACTAATAAAATTATTGAACGGTTGCATCATGTCATTCCACCTTTAGAAACAAAAGAGGTCTTGGGAGTTTTACCCGATACCTTAAAACCTTATTTAAATAAAAATCTATTCATTTATCATTTACCGGAGCCAAAAATGCGTATGTATGCAGGCGTGGACGTGGCATCGGGGACTGGAGGTAACAACGATTATACGGCAATTAGTATTTTAGACGCTGATGGTCAACAGGTTGCAAGTTGGTATTCAAATGACATTCCAGTTTACAAGATGGCTGAAATAGCAAATTCGCTTTTAAGATTTTACAATTACGCTTTCACAGCAGTCGAAAGAAACAACGTAGGATTGCCATTTATTGAGAAACTTTTTAAAGATCATGGCTATTTAAACTTAATGAAAGAAAAGATTTTTGACCAACGTGGAAAGCGTAAAATGCAAAGAGGTTTCACTACAACAAGAATTACAAAGCCAATAATTATAGAAGATTTAAAACAGGCGTTTGAACTTGGTTATATCAATATTGAATGTGTGCGGACGCTTGAGGAAATGAAAATCTATCAAGAGCAAAAGAATGGAAAGATGGGAAACAAAAAAGGAAATAATTATCATGACGATATGGTAATGTCGATGGCATTATGTGTACAAGCAATGAAACAGTCCAAGTACTATGTAGATATTTGATGACTCCTCAACTTTGGGGAGTCATTTTTTATTTTCTTAAAAGGGGGAATTTCTAAATGAATCTTCAACAATATATAAAAGAGTATCATGAAGGGCGTTCAGATTGGTTTATTGAAGAGGTGCAGAGTGTATCAGCGCAACAAAGAGTAATGAATGTAATGAATTTAAAGGATTATCTTGATGGAAAACATAAAATACTTCAAAAGCCGAATGAAAAGTTTGGCGGGAAGGAGTATGTATCACGTAAAATTGTTTTAAATCATGCGTTGACGTTATTAAACTTTCAAGTATCGTTTTTGCTACAAAATCCAGTAACCATTACAGGGAAGGAGCGCATCGTGAAGGAGTATCAAAAAGTAAATCGACAAGGGAAATATGACCGATTGAATTATCGGATTCTTGATAAGATGTTGAAATATGGGCAAGTGTATGAGTATGTTTACCTTGAGAATAATAAAACAATTAAATCGAAACTCATTGACGCTAGTGAAGGGTATCCAATTTGGAATGATGAGAATGAAATGATCGCATTTATACAGGCGTATATGGTTGATGGGATTGATTATTATGTTGTATATAGTGAGGATGTTGTGGAAACTTACAACAATAAAGGTGGTCAATTAAGATTAACAGGAAGATATGCGAATTTAAGTGGATTGCCGATCATTTATAAAACAATGAATGAAGTAAATGAAAACGAGGGAAAAAGTGAACTTGAAAATTGGATAAGTATTCTTGATTCGCTTGAGGATTTAATCAGTAAAGCAACAGATGCATATTATCGTTACATCACAGGGATTCCAGTCGTTACGGGACAACAATTAAAAGGAGAAGGATTGCCTGATGTTATTGGAGCAGGATTGAACCTTGACGATGGAGCAACATTTGAATTTGTAAGTAATAAATTCGATTCGCAAGCGTTTGATACGTTGTATGAAACACTTCTCAATGCACTCTACACAGTAGCACATTTGCCTGCTATTGCAGTAGGAAGAACAGATATTAGTAATGTGAGTACAGAAGCGGTGCGTATTTTATATCAAATGGCGTTAATGAAAGCAGGGCAGAATGAGCAATATATTCGTGAAGGTATTGAGCAACGTTTTGAGAGAATACGGAAGTTACTTGAATACAAAGGCGTAACGTTTACTGGTGATGAGTTTGATTCGTTAGGGCTTGTGTTTAGTTATCAGTTGCCAAGCAATGATAAAGAGGTAATTGAGAACATGAAGGCATTGCGTGAAGTAGGCGGATTGAGTTTGCAATCGATGATCGAACAGAATCCATATGTATATGATGTTCAGCAGGAACTTATGAGATTAAAGGAAGAAAATAACACTATATATAGTAGTGGAGTTGATAATAAGACACAAGATGTTGTGTTTAATGAAAATGTAGATGTGTCAAGGGAAAATACTTGACAGTTATATATCCGCCTGCCTGCGTCTGTTATGAATGTGGGAAATAAAAAAATATTTCCCGAAAAATGACACACTTATCAAAAATAAGTGAGGGTAGGCGGTCAAATCTAAAATAGGGCTTGAAAATGTAAAAAAATACATAAAATATGGTAAAAATTAGGTAAAAATATGCTCTAGGTTACATAATACGTGTTATAGGAAGCAATTCCCCATATAACAGACATTATAAGGGCAATTGAAAAAGCATACAGAAGTACCCCTAATCGCCAAAATTTGCCCGCAGCAAGTCATTTTACACACCCACGAAAATTTTTTTAATTTTCAACCTTTCAAAAACGTTGATATTTCAATGTTTTTTGCACATTCATCATACATTCAAAAAACGCTTATATATCAACGTTTTTTTAACATAGATGAAATATTGCTCGTTTCTATTAAAAATAAATTCGCTTTGCCTATGATTACCCATTCCACCAAAATAAAATGAAAGGAAATGATGAATATGACCAATCTTCAACGGTTGCTTTTAGAGATAAAAGGGATTGACTTAGATCAAAATGAATTAGCGGTTTACCTTGCTGAAAATGACCTTAATCCACATGATGAATATAATCCAGCAAGCGCAACGAATAAACGAAACATTTACAAAACTGCTTTATCCATTCTTGAATCAATTGGTAATAATCCTTCTCTTATGAAAGTATACAAACTTGATGATATGACCGTTACTGATTTTCATGAAAACTTAATAAATCGCATTGACCAACTTGAACGAAAAATCCGTCAAATGAAAACGGATGAACAAGAGCAACAAGGTAACGTATTTATGTTGTTTATTTCATGACAAAGTAACGGGATGTGACGTTAAAGGGGGATGATTATCCATTCCCCTTTTTTATGATGTTACCATTTTGGCGACATCATCTTTTATGATGTTACTGGATAAGGAGGTTAAAAAATGAATCCTTTTACATTTGACACTTCCGATTTTCAATTTCTTCTTGATACAGTCGGGGAAATAGTAACAATCAACAATGTATCAAAAAAATGTATTGTACAGAATGCAAAAATTGGCGATTATGAGGAAAAATATATTTATACTCTCGATTCAATCCAGCGTGGAAATCTTATTGTGTACAATGGAAAAAACTATCTTATTGTCTCTGATGTGACACAAGGGAAACTATATAAGCAAGCAAAAATGTGTCATTGTAATTATGAAATCGTTGTTGAAGGGCAGAAAGTATGTGATGAAATAGTATCATACAATGTTTTCGGAGAGCCAATTTATGAGTGCCACACGACTGAATCAATTTCTGTTCCTGCAATCGTTGATAAATACACTTTCAAAATAGATAATTTTGCGCCAATCCGTTTGCCGGAAAATCAGATAATTGTGACGATGCAAGAGAATGAAAATAAAAGTAAATTCACTGTAAATACGAAATTTGGCGTGATGGGGCATACATGGAAAGTTGTTGACGTGGATATAACAAGGAATGGATTGCTTATTTTGACGTGTGAATTGAGTAATTAAAAAATATAAAAAATAGTTGAAAAACTGCAACCTTAAAAGTATAATGTAAAAAAAGGAATATGAAAAAGGTTAATTTAGTAGTGTTTTCGAGCGTTTATTGATATATTAGTCATCCCGACAAATGAAGAGGTTATGATCGCCCGTGATGTGATGAGATTGGCGAATTTAGCGTAAAAAAGGTGTCCGTATGGGCACCTTTTTTATTGATGTATGCGATTTGTAACGGTTTGATTCATTCGATACCAAATCCATAAATCGTTAATCATTGAAGCGAGCGAGGCGATTTCTGAATTGAGCATACATGAGAGAGCAAAATCATTTTCTTCTCCGAGTTGCCTTTGTTTTTCATTAATTTGTTGCTCTAGCTCGATAATTCGATCAGGAATTTTGCCACGAATCGTCTCCCATTCCAATAAAATTTCTGCTTGTTCTTCTTTTGTGTACATGTCCCATTCCTTCTCTAAATGTGGCAGGCGAATCCCAAGGCGTTCATCATATATAAAATGTGTACTCATATTATTCCCCCATCCTTTTTGCTTATTAATTTTTATTTTAATCAAAATAGTTATTGAAAAAAAGAAAAATAGCTGTTACATTATTAATATGCGAAATGAATAAATATTAAATTGTTAGTATTTTTATTCTTTAGGGAGGAACGATTATGGCAAATCCAAAAGTGGTGCTCGCTTATTCAGGAGGTTTAGATACATCGGTAGCGATTAAATGGCTACAAGAACAAGGATATGATGTTGTTGCTTGTTGCTTAGATGTGGGGGAAGGAAAAGACTTAGAATTTGTAAAAGAAAAAGCGCTAAAAGTTGGTGCTGTCAAGTCATACATGATTGACGCAAAAGAAGAGTTTGCGAATGAATATGCGTTAATTGCTTTACAAGCCCATGCGCTATATGAAGGAAAATACCCACTTGTCTCTGCGTTGTCCCGTCCGTTAATTTCAAAAAAGCTCGTTGAAATTGCTGAACTAGAAGGTGCTGTTGCTGTTGCGCACGGTTGCACAGGAAAAGGAAATGACCAAGTGCGCTTTGAAGTATCGATTCAAGCATTAAATCCGAATTTAAAAGTCATTGCACCTGTTCGTGAATGGAAATGGTCGCGCGAAGAAGAAATTGAATATGCGAAAAAACATCACATTCCGATTCCAATCGATTTAGATAGTCCATTTTCCATCGATCAAAACTTATGGGGAAGAAGTAACGAGTGCGGCATTTTAGAAGATCCATGGGCAGCGCCGCCAGAAGAGGCGTATGAATTGACAGCTTCACTTGAACATACACCGAATGAACCGGATATTATCGAAATTGGTTTCGAGCAAGGAGTACCAAAAACGATTAATGGAAAGGCGTACTCGCTTGCAGCGCTTATTCTTGAGCTTAATGCGTTAGCTGGAAAGCATGGCGTCGGCCGCATCGACCATGTGGAAAATCGACTTGTGGGCATTAAATCGCGCGAAGTATATGAATGCCCAGGAGCGATAACGCTCATTAAAGCGCATAAAGAGTTAGAAGATTTAACACTTGTGAAAGAAGTCGCTCACTTCAAGCCGATCATTGAACAAAAAATAGCGGAAGTCATTTACAACGGCCTTTGGTTTTCACCATTAAAAGATGCGCTCGTCGTTTTCTTAAAAGAGACACAAAAAAATGTAACAGGTGTTGTACGTGTGAAGTTATTTAAAGGTCATGCGATTGTAGAAGGACGGAAATCGCCGTTTTCGTTATACGATGAAAAACTAGCAACATATACGTCAGAAGACCAATTTGACCATCAAGCAGCAGTCGGATTTATTTCTTTATTTGGCTTGCCTACGAAAGTATATAGCATCGTCAATAGCCAAAAGAAGGTGAACGTGTGAAAAAGTTATGGGGTGGACGATTTACAAAAACAGCTGCACAATGGGTCGATGACTTCGGAGCATCGATCCATTTTGATCAACAGCTCGTTGAAGAAGATATAGAAGGAAGCATCGCCCATGTGACGATGCTCGGCGAGTGCGGTATTTTACCGAAAGAAGATGTCGAGACGATTAAAAAAGGATTAACAAAGTTATTAGAGAAAGCGAAAAACGGAGAACTTTCCTTTTCTGTTGCCTATGAAGATATCCATTTAAACATTGAAAAAATGTTAATTGATGAAATTGGTCCAGTTGGAGGAAAGCTTCATACTGGAAGAAGTCGAAACGACCAAGTCGCGACAGATATGCATTTATATTTGCGAAAACGGGTTATCGAGATTATCGAACTTATTCGGCAATTGCAACGTGTGCTTGTTGAAAAAGCAGAGCGACATGTGGAGACGCTTATTCCAGGCTACACGCATTTGCAGAGAGCACAGCCAATTTCATTCGCTCATCACCTTCTTGCTTACGTATGGATGTTTGAACGCGACCGTGAACGGTTTACAGAGTCGTTAAAGCGCATTAACAAATCGCCACTCGGTGCTGGAGCGCTCGCAGGGACGACGTTCCCGATTGATCGCCACTTGACCGCCAAGCTTCTTAGTTTTGACAGCATCTATGAAAATAGCTTAGATGCGGTGAGCGACCGGGACTTTATTATTGAATTTTTAAGTCATAGTTCTATGTTGATGATGCACTTATCCCGTTTTTGTGAAGAACTTATTCTTTGGTCGAGTGAAGAGTTCAAGTTTATTGAAATAGATGATACGTTTGCGACAGGAAGCAGCATTATGCCGCAAAAGAAAAATCCAGATATGGCGGAACTTATTCGTGGAAAAACGGGGCGGGTGTATGGTCACCTTATCGCGTTGTTGACCGTTATGAAAGGGTTGCCGCTCGCTTACAATAAAGATATGCAAGAAGATAAAGAAGGAATGTTTGATACCGTTCAAACGGTGATCGGCAGCTTAAAAATTTTTGCGGGTATGATTGAAACGATGACCGTTCGTGTAGATGTGATGGAAAAAGCAACGAAACAAGATTTTTCAAATGCGACAGAACTAGCAGACTATTTAGCAAAAAAGGGCGTGCCGTTTCGCGAGGCGCATGAAATCGTTGGGAAGCTTGTGCTTACATGTTTAGAGCGAGGAATATTTTTAATGGATTTGCCGCTTGATGTATATCGCCAAGCTTCGCCTTTATTTGAAGAAGATATTTATGAAGCGCTTGATCCGCACAATGCAGTGAATCGCCGCACGAGCGCGGGGGGCACAGGATTTACAGAAGTGAAAAAAGCAATTGAAAAAGTAAAACAAATGTTAGAGGCATAAAAGCAAACGCTTTTATGCCTCTGTTTGTTCAGGTGTGCGTACGACAAGCACGTCGCATTTCGCATACCGTGTAATATGTTCGGAAACGCTTCCGATGAAAAAACGTTCTACAGCGCTCATTCCTGTTGCACCACAAACAATTAAATCTACTTCATATTTCGGAGCGACTTCTTTCGAAATTTTTACTTTTGGGGAACCGTACTCAATATCTATGACGACTTCTTTGACGCCTGCATCAACAGCTTGTTTTTCATACGATTGCAATAATTCTTTCGCAAACTTTTCTGCTCGCTCGGCAACTGTATGATCGTATGCTTCGATCGTTGCGAACGAACGAACGTCGATAATGTGTGAAAGAACAAGTGAAGCATCGTTTCGTTTGGCAATTTCAATTGCTTTTTTAAACGCCCATTCCGCTTCTTTTGAGCCGTCAACTGCCACTAAAATTTTTTTATACTTGTACATATATACTCCCCCCAATAAAAAATTTTCCTTACAATTCAAGTATATCATTTTTTGTAAAACAAACACTACGTATTGTCGAAAAATTTATGACGAAAGGGGTAGAACGATGCGTGAGAAGGAACAAAAAGAACAACTTTATTATGATGAAGAAGGGATCGCGCAAGTGACTGAACAAATTACAGACGCATACATTAGCGGCGTCATTGAACAGGACGATGAACAAAAGAGGCGATGATGCCTCTTTTGTTTCTAACAAGCATAATAAGTGTGTTCCTCCGCCTGTTTGTAGTACGATAAACATAGCAAAGCATGGATGGAGGGATGAATGTGAGGCATGCGATTGTAACGGCAGGGGCGAAAGGGCTCGGAAAAAAAGTAACGGAACGATTTTTAAACAAAGGATATGCTGTTACCGTCCATTACCGAAGCGACATAAAGGCTGTTGAAGCGTTAAAAGAAATGTATCGTGGCTGTCATGAGCGTCTTCATTTTGTCCAAGGCGATGTGACGAAGAAAGAAGATTTAATTCGCATTGTTGATGAAGCAGTTGTCAAATTCGGACGCATCGATTATTTAATTCATAATGCGGGTCCTTACATATTTGAGCGAAAAAAGTTAGCCGATTATACGGATGACGAATGGTATGAAATGATTGAAGGGAATTTAAGTGCGATGTTTCATTTATTTAAGCGGGTTGTACCAATTATGAGAAATCAACGTTTTGGGCGCATTGTGACATACGGTTTTCAAGGAGCAGATCACGCACCAGGATGGATGTACCGTTCAGCATTTAGCGCGGCAAAAGTTGGGCTTGTTTCATTAACAAAAACGATTGCACTTGAAGAAGCGGAGTATGGCATTACAGCGAATATGGTATGTCCGGGGAATATTGTTGGAGAAATGAAAGAAGCAACAATTGCATATGCTCGCCAGATGAAAGACGATATAACGCCGATTGGCCGTTCAGGGACGGGAGAGGATATTGCTCGTGTTGTGGAGTTTTTATGTGATGATTGTTCTGATATGATTACAGGAGCAGTCATTGAAGTGACAGGTGGTCTTGATGTCATTCATCGTTATCGAAAATAGGCTGCCATTGTGACAGCCTATACAATTTGTAGTTCTTTTGGATATGTTGTTAAAAGAAGAGGTCCTTTTTCAGTCATATATACATCGTCTTCAATGCGTACGCCACCGACTGATGGGACGTAAATACCGGGCTCAATTGTAAATACCATTCCTGCTTGAAGTGGCATGGTATTTGTTGCGTTCATTGACGGATATTCGTCAACTACCCAACGACTAAAGCTGTGGGCTTGCAACTCCCCAGAAGTGCAAGCGGATGTTATCCTCCTTCCTTCACTTGGGGTTGCATCAGGGCAGGTTGACAACTACCCAACGACGCAGGTCATGCCTGTGTCGTTCCTTCAACGATGTACTCGATTCCTTTTCGTTGAAGGTTCATGGCACCAATTCGGTCATCGTTTGAGGTATATCCGCATGTTCGACAACAAAACGTGTGCGTTTTCTTATTTCGGTTTGCTTTCTCTGTATGTCCGCATTTTGGACATGTTTGGGATGTGTATGTTGGGTCTACCACAATCACTTTGGCTCGGTGTTTGTGTGCTTTGTACTCGATTTTTTGTCTTAAATCATAAAACGCCCAAGATACCATTTCATACCGATGGTTAACGGACACTTTTTCTGTTCTTTGGCGAACACCTGTTAAATCCTCTAACACAAACAGCGTGTTCTTACCATAACGCTCAACGAGTGCCTTACTGATGCAATGGTTGACATCTTGCATCCAACGGTTTTCTCGTTGACCGATTTTCTTTAATCTTCTACGAGCAGACGGAGTTTGCTTTTTTTGTAGTTGTCTGCGGAGTTGTTTATACTTTGCTCGTTTGTGTTTGATGTGTCTACCTTTGAAAAATAACGTCTGTCCGTTTGAATCATAAACAGTCGCAAGAAAATTTACACCCATATCTACGCCAACCACTTGGCAAATGTGATGAAGGTTTGCTTCTTCCATTTCTTTGGATACAGGGATATGGAGAAACCACTTTTGATGTTTATTCACTAACTTTGCTGTTCCAAACGTCCATGTTCCGTCGAAATACGTTTCAAGTTCTTTCGTTTGAAAAGGAACTTTGATTCGTCCTTCTAACGTATTGATGGAAAACAACCCTTTGGTTAGGCTGTAATCTCGATTAAAAACGAGGTCTATTTGCGGTTTTTTAAACGCAATCTGACAACGCTTATGTCCATTGGTTTGGTTGGTTTTATATTTTGCAATCACCGTTTTTAACACAGACTGCGCCATTTGAGATTTTAAGCCAAATGTAGAGCGAAGTTTGCGGTACGTCATCTTGTGAAGTTTGGCTTGCACAAGGGTGTTTTCTTTGTATATCACTTCCGACACCGCATTGCACGCATCACGATATGCTTGCATCGTTTTTTGAAGAAGTTGTTCCTGTTCAGATGTCGGTAAAATTTTAATTTTTGCTGTTAAAGTCAATTTCATGTCCTCACCACCTTTCACTAATTTTATTTTATATTTTTTTAGCGAAAAATAAACAAAAAAACGCATTCCTCCCCATGCTTGAAAGCAGGGGTTTCCTGCGTGATTAATCATGAACAAAAAAAGAAGGAAATAGTGAACAAATGAAGAAACAAAATCATGTCAAAAACAAAGAAAGGAGCACGAAATATGAAAGTCACTTATCACGGGCATTCAGCTGTAAAAATTGAAACGAACGGAAAAACGATTTTCATTGATCCGTTTATCACAGGCAATCCGATGACAGATTTAAAACCAGAAGATGTGCATGTCGATGTCATTTTACTAACACATGGTCATAATGATCATGTCGGTGATACGGTCTCATTAGCGAAAAAGAACGATGCCCTCGTCATTGCTCCGTATGAATTAGCTACGTATTTGAGCTGGGAAGGTGTTCGCATCCATCCGATGCATATTGGTGGATCATTTACGTTTGATTTTGGAAAGATCAAATTCACCCAAGCATTTCACGGCTCTAGCTACGTAGAAGAAAATGAAACGATTGTGTATACAGGAATGCCGAGCGGTATTTTATTTCAGGCCGAAGGAAAAACGATTTATCATGCCGGGGATACAGCGTTATTTTCTGATATGAAACTTATTGGTGAAATGAATGATATTGATGTGGCGTTTTTACCAATTGGAGATAACTTTACGATGGGACCGGAGGATGCGGCGATCGCAGCAAAATGGTTAAAGGCGAAAATGGTTGTTCCAATTCATTACAATACATTCCCTGTCATTCAACAAGATCCGCAACGGTTTGTGGCGATGATCGAAGGTGTTGGCCGCGTATTGCATGTTGGCGAAAGCATAGAACTATGAAAACGTTCATTGAATGCAGTCAGGCACACCCTTATAATATAAAGTAAGAAACTGTCGAAAAAGGGTGGGACAACTTGACGATTACGAAGCATGAACAAATTTTACAATATATCGAAAGCTTACCGGTTGGAGAGAAAATATCTGTTCGTCAAATCGCGAAAGAAATGGGAGTAAGTGAAGGAACGGCTTATCGTGCCATTAAAGACGCCGAAACAAAAGGGTATGTAAGCACGATTGAGCGTGTTGGAACGATTCGAATTGAACAAAAAAAGAAAGAAAATATTGAAAGGTTAACGTATGCCGAAGTCGTTAATATCGTGGATGGGCAAGTGCTCGGTGGGAAAGAAGGATTACATAAAACGTTAAATAAATTTGTGATTGGTGCAATGAAGCTCGAAGCGATGATGCGCTATACAGGTGCAGGGAATTTGTTGATTGTTGGGAACCGAACGAAAGCGCATGAATTAGCGCTTGAAGCTGGGGCAGGTGTGTTAATTACAGGTGGTTTTGATACGGAAGAACACGTGAAAAAATTAGCGGATGAGCGACAGTTGCCGATCATTTCGACAAGTTACGATACATTTACGGTTGCCACGATGATTAATCGCGCCATTTATGACCAGTTGATTAAAAAAGAAATCGTGCTCGTTGAGGATATTTTAACACCATTTGAAAAAACAGCATATTTGTATGTAACAGATCAAGTAGAACGGTGGTACGAGCTAAATCGAGAGACGAAACATAGTCGCTTTCCAGTCATTGATCAACAATTAAAAGTGCAAGGAATCGTGACGGCGAAAGATGTGATGGGGTATGAGCGCGATGTGCTTATTGAAAAAGTAATGACGAAACATCCGATTACGGTAAGCGGGAAAACGTCAGTCGCTTCCGCTTCACATATGATGGTGTGGGAAGGCATCGAAGTGTTGCCGGTAGTCGATGAATATGATCGGCTCCAAGGAATTATTAGTCGCCAAGACGTATTGAAAGCGTTGCAAATGGTGCAACGTCAGCCGCAAGTGGGCGAGACGATTGACGATATTATAACGACCCAATTTTTAACTGAAACAGTTGACGGCGTTTTTCGTTGCAACATTACGCCGCAAATGACAAACCATTTAGGAACGTTATCGTACGGAGTGTTTACGACGATTGTAACTGAGGCAGCTACGCGAGCTCTACGCCTCCATAAACGTGGCGATCTCGTTGTGGAGAATATTACTATTTACTTTATTAAGCCTGTACAAATTGATAGCGTCATCGATATTAAACCGAAATTGTTAGAAATTGGACGGAAATTTGGGAAAGTTGACGTTGAAGTGTTTAACGAAGGGACGCTTGTCGGAAAGGCATTAATGATGTGTCAGTTGCTTGAACGACAATAGGCTGCGCACGGCAGCCTATTTCGTTTCTTCCGCTTCTTTTACAGCAAGCGGAAAATAATAGCGATGAGCTCGGTATCCTGCCCATATGCTCCCTGCACCGACGAGAAGAAGCACAATGCCAACGATGAGAGATACTGTCGACCGATGAATGAAAAATTGATTGATCGCAAAGAAAAATACAAACGACCCGAGCGCCATGCTTGATTTTGCGCTAATCCATTTTCGTTCCATCGGCTTTTTACTGCGGACATATTTTATTTTGTAATACAAATAAAACGAAAGCGAAAAAACGATAAGTATAACAAATATTGGCATATTCAGTCCTCCAAAAGAAAAAATTGTTGCGTGATTATTTTACATCTTTTCGAATCATAATAAAATATGTTTTAATGGAGAAAAAAAGGGAGAAGCGCCATGGAACAAAAAGTTCTTGAAATTATTGATCATATTCGACAATTTGATACGATTATTATTCACCGTCACGTCCGTCCTGATCCCGACGCGTACGGTTCACAAGGAGGATTAGCGGAGCTTATTCAAGCGTCGTTTCCAGAAAAAAGAGTATATACGGTTGGAAAAGATGAGCCGTCGCTTGAATTTTTACGTAAGATGGATGTTGTTCCGGATGAAATGTATAACGATGCACTTGTCATTGTTTGCGATACAGCAAATGAAGAACGGGTATGCGATCAACGCTATAAGCTAGGAAAAAAAATTATTAAAATCGACCACCACCCAAATGAAGATCCGTACGGTGACATCTTATGGGTAGATACAAATGCAAGCTCCGTTAGCGAAATGATTTATGAGTTATACTTAATTGGAAAAGAACATGGTCTCATTTTAACGAAAGAAGCTGCTCGGCTCATTTACGCGGGCATTGTCGGTGATACAGGACGCTTTCTTTTCCCAAGTACAAATCCGAAAACATTTAAATACGCAAGCGAGTTAGTTGAATACGGGTTTTCGTTTGTCGATTTATACGATCAACTTTATCGAACGAAATTATCGATCGCACATTTAAGCGGATATGTGTTGCAAAATTTCGAGCTATCTGAATATGGAGTGGCTCATATTGTATTAACAAAAGAGTTGTTGAAGCAGTATGACGCAACGCCATCGGAGGCTTCACAACTTGTGAGCGTGCTTGGAAATATTGAAGGGATTAAAGCATGGGTGTTTTTTGTGGAAGAAGATGATCAAATTCGTGTTCGTCTTCGTTCAAGAGGTCCGATTGTCAATGAAGTGGCGAAAAAATACCGTGGCGGAGGTCATCCGCTAGCAGCAGGTGCGTCGATTTATTCGTGGGAAGAAGTTAAACGCGTATTGGCAGATTTAAACGAAGTATGCAAGCAACAGTAGAACGCTTTCTACTGTTGCTTTAATTTTAGTTCAATAGATATATTAGTGAAAAATAAAATCGTTTCGATATCGAGATGGTACGTTCGATTATCGATGATGTACGTTTTATTTTCAATTGCTTTTTTTAATAGCTCTCTGCTTTTATATACCGTTTCAATATCTTTTGCGGTGATATGTTGAATGTCTTTTTTTATATCTTCTTCCATGCGAAAAGTTGTATACGTGTCGATACCATAAGATTTGGCATTGATCACTTTTACATCAATTGATTGGATTGTTAGTCGCTTTTTATTTTCTTTGTTTAGCTGAATGTAATCTTGTTGCCAAATGTTTAAATCATGTTTTAATTGCGCAATAATTTCTTGTTGCATTTTGAGCAGGCGCACTTGTTTTTCTTGTAAAATGCCGAAGATTTGTGAGAAAACGATCCAACTGATAAGTGCACCAATTGCCGTTCCAGCGAAAAAGCGTTGCCAGCCTGGATCGCGTGTGTACGGTGGAACTCTCATGCGCCATGCTCCTGTGTAAACCAGCGAATGAATGTCATACCTGTTTGTGCCCCGCCAGTTGCCGATAAAATAAGTAAAAATTGTTTAATGACATCACGCGTTTCCCCTTGGAAAAATCCGCGTTCCATGCTGTAAAACGTATCAAACGTACCACCAATAGCTGCAATTAACGCCCAAATTTTTAAACTGCTCGCAAAGCGATACATCATCGTCAGCGGCGGTTCACCAGACAAAAAAGCCCCGAATCCTCCGATGAGCGCCCCTCCAACTAACACGCCTAAAGCAATGAAATAGCTTTGAATAAAAGCAGGTAAAAACGCCGTTTTCATCTCCATCTCGCTCACTCCTTCTGTATACTATGTATATGGGACAAATAAACAAGGTATGTTTTGCTTTTCGGCTTTTATAGAGCATATAATAGAAAAAAATAGAAAAGGTGGGAGACACATTGTCGTTTATCCATCTACAAGTGCGGAGTGGTTATAGCTTATTAAGTAGCACAGTCAAAATAGAGGAACTTGTCACGCGCGCACGTGAACTTCAATTTCCAGCAATCGCTTTAACAGATGAAAACGTCCTCTATGGCGTTATTCCTTTTTATGAGGCGTGTCAAGCGCATGGAATTAAGCCAATTATCGGCATGATGGCAACGATTATGGATGAACATGGCCATACTGATCAGCTCGTGCTGTTAGCAAAAAATAACGACGGGTATCGTCAACTTGTCCATATTGCTACAGCTATTCAAATGAATGATGGAAAGGGCATTTCTTTACTTGATTTCTCACATCATACGAGCGAACTCATCGGTATGACATGTGGGGTATACGGTCGGGTGGAGCAACATTTATTGAACGGCGAAATTGAGCAAGCTGAGGCGATCGTTCAAACGTATGCGAAGCTGTTTCAACGTGGCGATTTTTATATAAACGTGCAGCGACATGGCTTACAAGAACAAGAGCATTTGTTGTCACTACTTTTTGAACATAGTAAACGATGGGACATTCCGCTCGTGGCGACAAACGATGTACGCTACATGTATAAAGAGGATGCACTTGCTCTTGAATGTTTACTTGCGATGAAACACGGAAAGAAAATGGCTGACCCGACACGTCCGCGTTTAGCAACAAATGAATATCTTTTAAAAAGCGCTTATGAAATGGCCGCGTTATTTTCAAATGGTTATGAAGCGGTCGAGGAGACGGTACGCATTGCGCAACGATGTCATGTGACGTTTGAGTCTAAAAAATGGTTTATGCCGCGCTATCCTGTTCCTTCGGGGAAAACAGCTGACGAATATTTGCAAACGTGGTGTTGGGAGCAACTAACGAAACGGTTTCCTGATCGACCACAAGCATATGTCGCTCGATTGCAATATGAACTGCAAATCATTCAACAGATGAATTTTAGTGACTATTTTTTAATCGTTGCTGATTTTGTACGCTTTGCTCGTGAACGAGGCATACTAACGGGACCGGGACGTGGATCAGCCGCTGGATCGCTCGTCGCTTACATACTCGGTATTACCCAAGTCGACCCTTTGCAATATGGGTTATTGTTTGAGCGTTTTTTAAATCCAGCACGTTTATCTCTCCCGGATATTGATATCGATTTTCCTGATGATCGTCGTGAAGAAGTGATTCGTTACATTGAGCAAAAATACGGACCCGACCACGTTGCACAAATTGTGACGTTTGGAACTTTCGGGATGCGTTCTGCTGTTCGTGAAGTTGGTCGTGTTTTTGATGTCGATGAAAGCGAAATCCAACAAACGCTAGCAACCGGAAGCTTTGATCATACGCGCCCATGGCACTACGTTGCACAACGAATTGAAGGATTACCGAAGCATACGTCCGTTCATGCTGCCGGTATTGTGATCAGCCCCCGTCCATTAACGGACATCATCCCTCTTCAAAGCGGGCAGACGACAACATATGTGACACAATATGCAATGGATGCGCTTGAACGACTAGGACTACTAAAATTCGATTTACTTGCGCTTAAAAATTTAACGATGATCGAACAAATGATTCAAAGCATTGAACAACGTACAGGTCATCGTTTGAGTTTTGAAAACATGCCAATTGATGATCAAAAAACGTATGCTCTTTTCAGCCAAGGAGATACATTTGGCGTATTTCAGCTTGAGTCAGAAGGAATGAAGCGGGTATTGCGCGAATTACAACCGACAACGTTTGAAGATATCGTTGCAGTAAACGCCTTATTTCGTCCGGGACCGATGGAACAAATTCCAACATATATTGCTCGTAAACATGGCCGTGAACCGATCCGTTACATGCATGATGATTTGCAATCGATTTTGCAATCGACATATGGCGTCATCGTGTACCAAGAACAAATTATGAAAATCGCTGAACAAATGGCGAAATTTTCATTAGCTCAGGCAGATTTATTACGTCGAGCAATAAGTAAAAAAGACGTTGGACAAATGGAAAAAGAGAAAAAACACTTCATTGAGGGATGCATACAAAATGGGTATGATGCGCATCTCGCAAACGAATTGTATGAGCTTATCGTTCGTTTTGCTGGATATGGGTTTAACCGTAGCCACGCAGTAGCATATAGCTACATCGCATATATGCTTGCGTATATTAAAGCACATTATCCGCTTGATTTTTATGCTGCTGTACTAACAAACGTAAGTGGGCAAAAAGAAAAAATGATGCAATGTGTACACGAACTTCGGAGCAAAAAAATACGGCTACTCCCTCCTTCCATTGCACGGAGCGAAGGGCACTTTACTGTTGATGATAACGGTATTCGCTTTGGATTGTTAGCGATTAAGCAGGTGAGCGTTGCTTTTGTCAAAGAAGTGATTCGAGAGCGTCAAAAACGTCCATTTTCCGATTTTTTTGATTTTGTTTCACGGCTACGTATGGAATCTTCACAAAAAAAAGTGGTCGAGGCGCTTATTTTTTCAGGTTGTTTTGACGAGTTTCATATTGAACGTGCCACCCTTTACGCAAGCATCGATGTCGCGATTGAGCATGCGGAGTTGATGAATTTCTCTCTTCATGTACAACCAAAATACGTTCAAGCTGAGCCGTTATCGCTTATCGATCAACTAAAATATGAAAAACAATGGCTGAACGTATACGTGTCCCCTCATCCGGTTGAATCATTTTCACATTTTTATTCGATGTGGGGAGCAAAGCGCATGTATGAATGGACGAAAGAAAATGTGAATCATGGCAAAGTAATTGTATATGTTGAGGAGGTGACGAGAAAACGGACGAAAAAAGGGGAAGAAATGGCGTTTGCTACAATTTGTGATGACAGCGATGAATGGCAAGCGGTCGTATTTCCGACGAGTTATCGGCGGTTTCATGATTTATTGCAACAAGGAAGCATACTGTATATGGAAGGAAAAATAGAACAGCGATCGAGCGGGTGGCATCTCATTGTACAACAAGTGAGAAAACCAGTATGTGTGTATATCAAAATTGATGAACAGCATGCATCGCCAGTTGTGTTAAAGCAGTTGAAGGATGTGCTAACCGCTCATCGTGGACATGCACCTGTCATTTTGTATTATGAAACGGAACGAAAAAAAGTGCAGCTCTCCCATGAGTACGCAGTATCCCCAAACGATGAGAGCATTCGGCAATTGACAGCATTGCTTGGCGATGGGAATATCGTCGTGAAATAAAATGCTTTACTATTTCTCATTTTTATTATATTTTTATAGAAGTTAAGTGGTCAGACCAGTGACCACTTGTTAGGGAGGAATATGTCGTGTCTTTGTTTAAAGAAGCACTCCATATGCATGAGCGCTATCAAGGAAAATTAGAAGTAAAGGCGAAAGTGCCGCTAAAAAACGCTTACGATTTAAGCTTAGCTTATTCTCCCGGTGTAGCAGAACCGTGCAAAGTGATCCATCAAGAACCGAGCAAAATATACGATTATACGTTAAAAGCGAATACGGTGGCGGTTGTATCGAATGGAAGCGCAGTATTAGGACTTGGAAATATTGGAGCAGAAGCAGCGTTACCAGTCATGGAAGGGAAAGCAGTCCTTTTTAAAAGTTTTGCTGGAGTTGATGCGTTTCCGATTTGTTTAAATACATCAGACGCGGAACAAATCATTCAAACAGTAAAACTACTTGAGCCGACATTTGGTGGCATTAACTTGGAAGATATCGCGGCTCCGCATTGTTTTATTATTGAAGAGCGGTTAAAGGAAGAAATGAACATTCCTGTCTTTCACGACGACCAGCACGGAACAGCGATTGTGACTGTTGCGGGTCTAGTAAACGCGTTAAAGTTAGTAAACAAAAAGATGGAAGATATTCAAGTCGTGATTAACGGAGCAGGTGCGGCAGGCATTGCGATCATGAAGTTGCTCCGCTGTTACGGAGTCAAACATATGATTATGTGCGATTCAAAAGGGGCCGTTTATGAGGGGCGTCCGTACGGAATGAATGACATCAAACATGAAATTGCGCAATGGACAAACGTAGAGAAAAAATCAGGGACGTTACAAGAAGTGATCGTTGGTGCGGATGTATTTATTGGTGTGTCTGTTGCAGGAGCATTGACAGCTGGCATGGTTGAAACGATGAATCGGGATGCGATCATTTTTGCGATGGCAAACCCGATGCCAGAAATTATGCCTGAAGAGGCGCTACAAGCAGGGGCGACGGTTGTTGGCACCGGGCGTTCTGATTATCCGAATCAAGTGAATAATGTTTTGGCATTTCCAGGTATTTTCAGAGGAGCGCTTGATGTGCGCGCAAAACAAATTAATGAACAAATGAAAATAGCCGCCGTTGAAGCGATTGCTAACTTAATTACAGAAGACGAATTGCGCGCCGATTATGTCATTCCAGCTCCGTTTGATCCTCGTGTTGCTCCAGCTGTCGCCGCTGCTGTGGCGAAAGCAGCAATCGAAACAGGGGTCGCACGCACGATGCTCGATCCAAAAGAGGTAGAACAACGAACGCGACAATTAGTAGCTATTGCAGGTGAGCACAACGATGACGACTTCTAAAGTATACATCGAAACATTTTGGCAAATTCATCGCATGATTGAGGAAGCAGGTCTTCAACCAGGTGATCGGCTTCCATCTGAACGAGAGCTAGCCGACCGATTAGGAGTCGGACGCTCTTCTGTTCGTGAAGCGTTGCGGGCGTTGGAGTTGCTCGGATTAATAGAAACGCGTCGCGGGGAAGGAACGTTTATGAAGCCGTTTGGTGACCATCAGCTTATTCAGCTTCTCGGCTCGTTTATTTTACAGGGAAATCGGGAAAAACGAGATTTAATCGAAACAAAAGTTCTTATCGAACAAATATGTTTGCAGCTTGCCTGCGAACGACTGACGGATGAGAAGCTTGAGCGTATCAAACGGGAGGAACATACGTATCATTCATTTTTTCGGCGAATTGTAGAAGCGACGGATAACTATTTGTTGCTACGCATTTGGCTCGTATTAACCGACTTTTTTAAACACATCTATACGTTGACTCTCCCTTCCGAATTTTATGAACAAATGTGGGTGGCGTTACAAAAACGGTCGTGCGAAGAAGCAATAGCGATGTATGAACAATACGTCAACAACCCAATGACTAAAGTCATGGGCTTGTAAGCCCCATGTTGACCAGACCAAGGCTTGAAACAGAGCCTACGTTATAGATGTCATGACACGTTCGGGTGCTTCTCCAGCCCGTTCCTCTGTCGTGCAAGGTTAAACAAGCGTGGTGGGTAGCGCTAGTGTCTTGCACATAACAAGCATCTATAACATGGTCGAGGAGAATATGACCTGCTTTATGCAGAGGAAAGGGGAGAACCCTATGGTTTTTGTGTTAGACACAAACAAACGTCCGCTTGCTCCTTGTCACGAAGCAGTTGCGAGAAAGCTGTTGAAACAAGGAAAAGCAGCGATCTACAAACGCTATCCATTTACGATTATTTTAAAAGAAATTGTCGATAATTTTCGACCGAAAACACCGTATCGGCTCAAAATCGATCACGGAAGCAAACACACAGGACTTGCGATTTTGCGAGGACAAGAAGTGGTATGGTTAGGGCAACTTGACCATCGCACAGACATCAAGGAAAGAATGGATAAAAGGCGTGCTTTCCGTCGAGCAAGACGAAATCGAAAAACTCGATACAGAAAACCACGTTTTCTTAATCGTAGGAGAAAAGACGGGTGGTTGCCGCCATCACTAGAGAGTCGCGTGCAAAATATCCAAACATGGGTTAACCGCCTAAAGAAGTTATGCCCCATTGGGTATATATCATACGAAAATACCAAATTCGACACGCAACTCATGCGAAATCCTGAAATCAATGGTGTAGAGTATCAACAAGGCACGCTACAAGGATATGAAGTACGGGAGTATTTGCTTGAAAAGTTTGGGCGGAAGTGTTGTTATTGCGGAAAAGAAAATGTTCCACTTGAAGTGGAGCATATCATTCCAAAATCGAGAGGTGGAACAGACCGAGTGGATAACCTATGTCTTGCCTGTCATGACTGTAATCAGCGCAAAGGAAGTAAGACAGCAGAAGAATTCGGGTATCCGCACATTCAAAAGCAAGTCAAAGAATCATTAAAAGATGCAAGTGCTGTCAACTCGACAAGGTGGAAAGTGTATGAAGTGTTAAAACAAAGCGGATGCGAAGTAGAGTGTGGAACAGGTGCACGAACGAAAATGAATCGTATTCGTTTAGACTTGCCGAAAACACACTATTTTGACGCTTGTTGCGTGGGAGAAAGCACACCAAATCACTTATATTTCAAAACAAAAGAAGTGTTATTCATTAGAGCAAAGGGGCGTGGTAGTCGTTCACGCACAAACCTAGATAGATATGGCTTCCCAAGAGGTTATCTTGCAAGACAAAAGTTCTTCTTTGGCTTCCAAACAGGGGACATGGTTAAGGCTGTTATCCCAAGAGGGAAATATCAAGGCGTTTGGTTTGGCGAAGTCGCATGTAGAAAGACTGGAAGTTTCGATATTAAAGGCAAGGACGGTAAACGTATCGCACAAGGAATAAATTATAGATATGTCCAAGTCATTCAGCGATTTGACGGATACACATATCGAAGGGAGGGAATGAACATTGCGTAAGGTGCAATTCCTCCCCGTGCCTAAAGGCAGAGGCTTCCTTGCGTAAGTTTCGTGATGCAAAAAATGTCGAAAGAGAACTGACACAATATGACAAACAAAGTTGTTTTTATTCGGTAAAGTAGAAATGGACGAAGTAGGGGAGGGAAACGTGTGCTGAAAGATTTGTTCTCCAAAAAGAAGAAATATGCGGCCATTCCATCTGAACAAGCGAAGCAAGACGTGCCAGAAGGCATTATGACGAAATGTCCGAAGTGTAAAAAAATCATGTATACGAAAGAACTAGTGAAAAATTTACGCGTTTGTATATCGTGCGGCTATCATCATCCGATGTCTGCTCCTGAACGTATTGCGTGCTTATTAGATGAAGGAACGTTTTGTGAATATGACCGTCACCTTCTTTCTAAAAACCCGCTCGACTTCCCGCAATATATGGAAAAGATTGAAGAAGATCGTGAGAAAACGAAGCTAAATGAGGCGGTTGTGACAGGGGAAGGAACGATCAACGGCTTTCCTGTCGTTGTTGCCGTGATGGATTCCCGTTTCCGTATGGGAAGCATGGGATCGGTCGTTGGAGAAAAAATTGCCCGCGCCATTGAGCGAGCGATGGAAAAATCGGTACCTTTTATTATTTTTACCGCTTCCGGTGGAGCGCGGATGCAAGAAGGTGTATTAAGTTTGATGCAAATGGCGAAGACAAGTGCTGCGTTAAAACTGTTTAGCGAACAAGGCGGGCTTATTATTTCAGTGATGACTCATCCGACGACAGGTGGTGTATCAGCAAGTTTCGCCTCGCTTGGAGATTACAATTTTGCTGAGCCAGGGGCGCTCATCGGTTTTGCAGGACGGCGCGTCATTGAACAAACCGTTCGTGAGGAATTGCCGGATGACTTTCAAACAGCGGAATTTTTATTGAAACATGGACAACTAGATGCGGTGATCCCGCGTCATGAACTAAAAGACACATTAACGAATGTATTAGACATTCACCAATCGCGAGGTGGAGACGAATGGCGTACGAGTTAGAATTCGAAAAGCCGCTTGTAGAATTGCGAAAAAAAATTAGTGAGTTAAAAGAATTTACAAAGCATCGCGATGTTGACTTTTCCGATGAAATTAATAAATTAGAAGCTCGACTTGAAAAGCTGGAAAACGACATTTATGCGAACTTAAGCCCGTGGGATCGTGTGCAAATTGCGCGCCATCCGAATCGACCAACAACGCTTGATTATATTGAACGATTGTTTACAAACTTTTTCGAATGTCACGGTGACCGTTGTTTTGGTGATGATGAAGCGATTGTAGGAGGAATTGCTAAATATCGCGGATTGCCTGTGACGGTAATCGGCCATCAGCGCGGGAAAGATACGAAAGAAAATATTCGCCGTAATTTTGGTATGCCACATCCCGAAGGATATCGAAAAGCGCTCCGTTTAATGAAACAAGCGGAGAAATTTGGGCGCCCCATTATTTGTTTCATTGATACGAAAGGGGCGTATCCGGGGAAAGCAGCAGAAGAACGAGGTCAAAGTGAAGCAATCGCACGGAACTTATTTGAAATGGCAGGCTTAACTGTTCCGGTCGTATGCATCGTGATCGGCGAAGGAGGAAGCGGTGGCGCGCTTGCTCTTGGTGTCGGCAACTACGTTCATATGCTTGAAAATTCGACGTATTCCGTCATCTCGCCGGAAGGAGCGGCCGCAATTTTATGGAAAGATGCATCGCTCGCAAAAAAAGCTGCCGAAACGATGAAAATTACAGCAAAAGATTTAAAAAAGCTCGGCGTCATTGATGAGATCGTTCCAGAAGTGCGTGGTGGTGCGCATCGAAATGTCGATGAGCAAGCGAAATATATTGACGATGTGCTGCAACGTTCCTTGCGTCAATTGCTTCCATTAAGCGCTGAACAACTGATTGCGCAGCGATATGAAAAATATAAGAAGATTGGCGATTTTATTGAATCTCAACAACATGTATCGGTTATGTAAAAAGGTCATCATCGGATGGCCTTTTTACATGAAATAGACGACTTTGGGCAAACTTGTTGTAGTGAGAAAAATCAACGTTTTGTGAAACATTTCATTATGTATTGTGTTCCATATACCTTCATGTTATCTTAAAGTAAGAGGTTATACTTCTTATTTTATTTTTTAAAGAGGTGAAGAGCGATGAAAAGAATTGGTGTGCTTACGAGCGGTGGCGATTCGCCAGGAATGAATGCCGCTATTCGTGCGGTTGTTCGGAAAGCGATTTACCACGGCTTAGAAGTGTACGGCATTTATCACGGATATGCTGGATTGATTGCCGGGAATATAAAGAAGCTTGAGATTGGCGATGTTGGCGACATTATTCATCGCGGCGGAACGATGTTATATACTGCTCGTTGCCCAGAATTCAAAACGTTAGAAGGACAGTTAAAAGGAATTGAGCAGTTGAAAAAACACGGTATTGAGGGGCTTGTTGTCATTGGTGGCGACGGCTCTTATCAAGGTGCGAAAAAGTTAACAGAACACGGTTATCCGTGTGTTGGTGTGCCGGGAACAATTGATAACGACATTCCAGGAACAGATTTTACGATTGGTTTTGATACAGCGTTAAATACGGTCATTGATGCCATTGACAAAATTCGCGATACAGCGACATCTCATGAACGTACATATGTGATTGAAGTCATGGGACGCCATGCGGGAGATATTGCGCTTTGGGCAGGTCTTGCAGGCGGAGCAGAAAGTATTTTAATCCCAGAAGCAGATTATGATATGGACGAAATAGTCGCGCGTCTCAAACGTGGACATGAGCGCGGTAAAAAACATAGTATTATCATCGTTGCAGAAGGGGTTGGCAGCGGTGTTGATTTCGGTAAACGCATTGAAGAAGCAACAGGATTTGAAACGCGTGTAACTGTGCTAGGGCACGTACAGCGCGGTGGATCACCGACAGCGTTTGACCGTGTACTTGCTAGCCGTTTAGGTGCGCGCGCAGTGGAATTGTTACTCGAAGGAAAAGGTGGACGTTGCGTTGGCATTCAAAACAATCATCTCGTCGACCACGACATCATTGAAGCGTTAGCACAAAAACATACAGTTGACCAAAAAATGTATCAACTATCAAAAGAACTTTCAATTTAGTGGTTATTTATGGTATCGTTTCCATATGCAAAGTGTAGGAGGGTATTTATGCGCAAAACGAAAATTGTTTGTACGATCGGTCCAGCGAGCGAAAGTGTAGAAAAGCTTGTGCAACTCATTGAGGCAGGGATGAATGTCGCCCGCCTCAACTTTTCGCACGGAAGTCATGAAGAACATGCAGCGCGCATTCGCAACATTCGCGAAGCATCGAGAATGACTGGAAAAACGGTTGCGATTTTATTGGATACGAAAGGTCCAGAAATTCGTACACATGACATGGAAAATGGTGCGATTGAATTGAAAGCGGGCGCTGAAGTCACTATTTCGATGACGGAAGTGCTCGGTACGCCAGAAAAATTTTCGGTTACGTATGAAGGGCTAATTGACGATGTGCATGTCGGCTCAACGATTTTGTTAGACGATGGTTTAATTGGTTTAGAAGTATTGGCTGTTGATAAAGAAGCGAAAGAAATAAAAACAAAAGTATTAAACGGTGGCGTATTAAAAAATAAAAAAGGTGTAAACGTTCCGGGTGTAAAAGTAAAACTACCGGGTATTACGGAAAAAGATGCAGAGGACATTCGTTTTGGTATTGAACAAGGGATTGATTTCATCGCTGCATCATTTGTTCGACGCTCTTCCGACGTGCTCGAAATTCGGGAATTGCTTGAGGCGCATGACGCGTTACACATTCAAATCATCCCGAAAATTGAGAATCAAGAAGGCGTAGACAATATTGATGAAATTTTAGAAGTAGCAGACGGTTTAATGGTTGCACGCGGGGATTTAGGCGTCGAAATTCCGGCGGAAGAAGTGCCACTTGTCCAAAAAGAGTTAATTAAAAAATGTAATGCGCTCGGAAAACCGGTCATTACGGCGACACAAATGCTTGATTCGATGCAACGCAACCCACGGCCGACTCGTGCTGAAGCAAGCGATGTGGCAAACGCCATTTTTGATGGAACAGATGCGATTATGCTTTCAGGTGAGACAGCGGCAGGTGCTTATCCAGTCGAAGCGGTACAAACGATGCATCGCATCGCTCTGCGCACAGAACAAGCGTTACAATATCGCGACTTATTATCGAAACGAAGCAAACAGAGCGGCACGACGATTACAGATGCGATCGGACAATCGGTTGCTCACACCGCATTAAATTTAGATGTCGCAGCGATTGTGACGCCGACAGTAAGCGGTCATACCGCTCGGATGATTTCGAAATATCGCCCAAAAGCGCCAATTATCGCCGTGACATCAAATGAAGCTGTATCGCGTAAATTAGCACTTGTTTGGGGTGTTTATCCACGCGTCGCTCAACACGCAACGTCAACGGATGAAATGCTCGATATTGCTGTTGAGGCCGCTCTTGGCACAGGCATCGTGAAACATGGTGACCTTGTTGTCATTACAGCGGGCGTTCCAGTTGGAGAAACAGGTTCAACCAACTTAATGAAAGTGCATATGATTGGCGATATGATTGCGAAAGGGCAAGGGATTGGCCGTAAATCAGCATTCGGGAAAGTTGTTGTAGCGAAAACAGCAGAAGAAGCGCTTGAAAAGATGGTTGAAGGTGGTATTTTAGTGGCGCCTGCAACGGATGTAGACATGATGAAAGCGTTAGAAAAAGCTGTCGCGATCATTACGGAAGAAGGTGGCTTAACAAGCCATGCGGCTGTTGTTGGTTTAAGCTTAGGGATCCCGGTAATTGTTGGGGTAAACCATGCGACATCTATTTTAAAAGATGGACAAGACATTACGGTAGATGCAAGCTTCGGTGCTATTTATCGCGGTCATGCGAGCGTGCTATAATAAAGAAGGGGGACATCCCCTTCTTTATTATTTTGGAGGGATGTGTGTGCGAAACATCTTTTTTCTTCTTTTTATCGTTATTCCAGCGCTAGAAATTGTCGTTCTTGTTTTGTCGGGACAGGCGATCGGGGTTTGGCCGACATTTGCGCTTATTGTCGCCACGGGCATCATCGGTGCATTTTTAGCAAAAAAACAAGGTTTGCATACGTTGCAACGGGCAAAATATGAGTTGATGAACGGGCGTATACCGAGCGATGCGCTATTAGATGGTGTTTGTATTTTAGTTGGTGGGACGTTATTGTTAACGCCAGGGTTTATTACTGATACAGTAGGTTTTATTTTACTTCTCCCATTTGCGCGTGAAAAAATAAAACCGTGGCTTGTGCGCGTATTTAAATGGATTTTTTATACAAAAACGTGGATTTACATTCGAAAATAAAAGCATAAGCTCGTCGCTTATGCTTCTTTTTTTCCGATAATAAAGTTCCAAATATCTTGAAAGACGCCAGCATGATGTAGCGTGCGGCCAATGACGAGCAATACCGGCCCAACGATTAAACCGAGAAACCCGATCAATTTGAAACCGACGAATAAAGCGATCAACGTTGCTAACGGATCGAGTCCGATATTCGAGGAAAGGAGCTTCGGTTCCATCACTTGCCGTTGTACGAGAACGACAATATACAGCACGCTAAGTCCGATCGCAAAATGAGTTTCACCACTTATTGCGGCATAAATGATCCATGGAACGAATACTAATCCCGTTCCTAAGTAAGGTAAAACATCTACAATGCCAATAATAAGGGCGATAGTAATCGCATATTCTACGCGCAAAATAAGCAATCCGACTAATACGATGAGCGTCGTAATGGAAATGAGTGTCGCCTGTGCTTTAAGAAAGCCAAATAGCGCCTTTTTTAATTCGGCAAACACTTTTGTCGTACTCGACTGCACTTTGGTTGGTAATAATTTTTGAAACAACGCTTTTAGCCGATACCAGTCTTTGCTTATAAAAAACGTGGCAAGCAACGAGAAAATAAAAATTGTTGCAAAATTAGGCAACCATCCAATAATGGAAGGAATATTTTGTAATATGTTTTGGATAAATTGCCCGACCGTTGTAGCAATTTTTGTTCCAACGGATTGAATGTTTGCCATAATCGTGTCTTGTTGAGATGTGTCTAAATTTTTAAAGAGTGCCGCTAGTTGGTTATAGAGCGGAATGATTTGGCTTGCCACAAACTGCTCTATATAAATGACAAGCTTTTGAAAATGATTTGGCACAACTGTCGCTAAATATTGTGTGCCGGTCACGATTTCCGCAACAAGGAGGGTAACGAGCCCAGCAACGAGTGCAAGTAAAAGAATTAAAACAACGATGACCGCCAACGCCCTTGGCATTTTCGCTTTTTTCTCCATTACATCGACAATCGGATTAATGAAAAAGGCGATCGCTAACGCAATTAAAAACGGATACGTTAACGTGGACAAATAATATAAGCTTGCTAATCCAGCGATGATCACCACGATCACAAATAAAAAACGCAGGGAACTGTACAAATATTGATTCGACACTCCCTCACCTCCCGTCTTTTGTCATTTACGACTATTATAATATACAATGTAAAAGAAGGAAAAGTTTCAGAGAAGGAGGGGATATTTGATGCAGCCGTTTATTTTTTTATTCATCCTTCTTGTCATTGGCATGATTGCGAAAAATCATTCTCTTATTGTGGCTGTCCTTGTTTTACTTTTTGTGAAAAGTATCGGGGTGGGTTCAAAAGTTTTTCCTTATTTACAACAAAAAGGAATAAATCTCGGTGTGACAATCATTACGATTGCTGTATTAGTTCCGATTGCATCTGGGAAAATAGGTTTTAAAGAACTGACAGAGTCCGTTCGATCGATTTACGCATGGATCGCGCTGTTATCTGGAATTGCCGTTGCTTTATTAGCGAAGGGCGGCGTGACGTTGCTTGCGAAAGATCCGCATATGACGACCGCGCTCGTGCTTGGAACGATTTTAGCTGTATCTTTATTTAAAGGTGTTGCTGTCGGTCCGTTAATTGGTGCTGGCATTGCGTATGTGATCATGAAAATTGTTGATATATTTTCATGATTGATTGCTTTTTTATAATAATATTTTTGAATTATGATCTGTAGATGAGCAAATTTACTAACATAAATTTACAACCAAACAAAAAAGAAGACATGAACCCGATTCCTTGGTTAGAATAGATGTGCCAACAAACCATTCACAAGGAGGTTCATGTCTCATGAATAGATTAGCACATCACCAAGGAATCCACAAGTTTTTGACGATGTTGGGGTTGGCCCTTTATTTCTCGAAACCTGTCATGAAGCATCTCGTTCATATCGTGGATGCGATGATTACAAAGGGCTTTTCGGGAACGCTGACCGATCTACATCATGGGAGTTTTCATCCGAACCATCGCACGACACTGAGCCATTTTTTCACGAAAAGCCCATGGGAGGAAGAGACGCTGCTTCGCAAACTCCAACAGTGGGTGCTTCATCGTGTCGAACGCAGCTCGAAACGAGAGAATCAACCCATTTTTGTTTCGATCGATGATACGATTTGCCAAAAAACGAAGCCCTCGTCACGGGCAACACACGCCATTCAAGGGTGTGATTGGCACTATTCTCACGCAGAGAAAAAGTCGATCTGGGGACATTCTCTCGTTTGGCTCATGGTTCATACGATGACCCAAGCGTTTCCTTTTGCCTTTCGCCTCTACGACAAGACGGTGGGGAAAAGCAAAGGGGAACTCGCGATCGAGATGCTTTCTTCGTTGGATGTGAGTCGACCCGTTTATGTGCTCATGGACTCTTGGTATCCATCGAAAACCCTCGTGGGAGCCTGCTTAAAAAAAGGGTTCCACGTCATCGCGATGCTGAAGACGAATCGGATTCTCTATCCAAAAGGGACGGCCATTCAAGCAAAAGAATTTGCCAAATCTATGGAGCCACGGGATACCCGCCTCGTCACGGTGGGAAAAGAGCGTTATCGGGTGTATCGCTACGAAGGCGCTCTGAACGGTCTCAAGGATGCCGTGGTGCTGCTCGCATGGAAAGCCGATCAGCCGATGACGCCGAAACATCTTCATTGCGTCTTGAGCACCGATCGCGAGCTAAGCGATGAAGAGATCTTGCGCTACTATGCTGCACGTTGGTCGATCGAATGTTTTTTCCGTCAAGCGAAAGACCAGCTGAAACTCGATGGATACCGCGTTCGCGGGCGTCGGGCGGTGAAACGGTATTGGATCTTGGTGCAACTTGCGTATGTGTACAGCATGTTCGAGTCTAACAGTGATTTTTCGGATGGGCTCGATCTCCTGCGCAAGAGAAAAGGACATAGCCTCGTGGAGTTCATTTATCGTGCAGCAAAACAAAATATTCCCATTGATACCGTGAAAAAACAGCTCCACGTGGCATAAGGGGTACCCTGTTTGTCTCTTTTTAAATGGTAATTATTGTAACGAAAATTGCTCAACTACAGTTATGATGTCTTTTAGTTCACAAAAGTCTGATAATTGTTTATAATAATAGTGGAGCATGTACGAAACTATCGTATATATTCCCCTGCTCGCTTCGTGAAGCGACTAGGTGAATATATAACAAAATGTAAGCATTTTCTTTGCATTTTTATTCAGCCGTTTTGAGCAATCGCTCGACGACGCGTTTTAACATGGGAAAAGGGGAATAAAAGAAAAAAAGGAGAGATGTAAGATGACAGTAACTCGCGGTCTCGAAGGGGTTGTAGCAACCACTTCCACAATTAGTTCAATCATCGATGATACGCTCACATATGTTGGGTATAATATCGATGACTTAGCAGAACATGCTACGTTTGAAGAGATCGTTTATTTGCTTTGGCATCGCAAATTGCCAAACAAAGAAGAGCTAGAAACGTTAACAAAGCAGTTGGCGGAACATGCCGATATTCCGCAACAAATCATTGATCACTTTAAAATGTATCCGCTTGATCAAGTTCATCCGATGGCGGCGCTTCGTACAGCGATTTCATTTCTTGGCTTATACGATGAAGAAGCGGAAGCAATGAACCCCGAAGCGAACTATCGCAAAGCTATTCGTTTACAGGCGAAAGTATCAACAATTGTTGCTGCGTTTTCGCGCGTTCGTAAAGGATTAGAACCTGTGCCACCGCGCAAAGATTTAAGTTTTGCGGCAAACTTTTTATATATGCTAACGGGTAAAGAGCCAGATCCAATTGCTGAGGAAGCGTTTAATAAAGCACTCGTGCTTCATGCGGATCACGAGTTGAATGCGTCAACGTTTACAGCGCGCGTCTGTGTTGCTACTTTGTCTGATGTATATTCAGGCATTACAGCGGCGATTGGAGCATTGAAAGGCCCGCTTCATGGTGGAGCAAATGAAGCGGTAATGAAAATGTTGACAGAAATCGGCACACTTGAAAATGTGGAAACATACATTCACAACAAATTGAATAACAAAGAGAAAATTATGGGGTTCGGTCATCGCGTTTATCGCCAAGGTGACCCACGTGCGAAACATTTGAAAAAAATGTCTGAGAAATTGACGAAGTTAACAGGTGAACCACACTGGTATGATATGTCGGTGAAAATTGAAGAGATTGTTACATCGACGAAAGGTTTGCCGCCAAATGTTGACTTCTACTCCGCTTCTGTTTACCATAGTTTAGGAATTGATCATGATTTATTTACACCAATTTTTGCGATTAGTCGCATGTCTGGATGGCTTGCGCACATTTTAGAGCAGTACGAAAACAACCGTCTCATCCGTCCACGTGCCGAATATACAGGACCTACGAGACAAGTATACGTGCCGCTTGAAGAACGTGCATAACATGCATAACAATGGTTGCTCAAGGTGAGAAACTCGCCTTTCTCACCTTTTTTATACTACATGATTTGGAGGTCGTTATTGTGATGCAAGGTGAAAAAATTACGGTTACAAACGGGGTATTAAACGTTCCAAACTATCCGATTATTCCATTTATTGAAGGGGACGGGACAGGTCCAGATATTTGGGCAGCCGCATCTCGCGTATTAGAAGCAGCTGTGGAAAAAGCTTATAAAGGGGAGCGCAAAATCGTTTGGAAAGAAGTGCTTGCTGGTGAAAAAGCGTTTAAGTTGACTGGTGAATGGTTGCCACAAGAAACGCTTGATACGATTCGTGAATACATAATTGCCATTAAAGGACCGCTGACAACACCAGTAGGCGGTGGAATTCGTTCATTGAATGTTGCGCTTCGTCAAGAGCTCGATTTATTTGTATGCTTACGCCCAGTTCGTTATTTTAAAGGAGTACCTTCTCCGGTCAAGCGTCCTGAGGATACAGACATGGTGATTTTCCGTGAAAATACGGAAGACATTTATGCGGGAATTGAGTATGCAAAAGGAACACCAGAAGTGAGAAAATTAATTGATTTCTTGCAAAATGAAATGGGTGTGCGTAAAATTCGCTTCCCTGAAACCTCGGGAATCGGTATTAAGCCAATTTCAGAAGAAGGTACGAAACGATTAGTGCGCGCAGCAATTAAATACGCCATTGAACATGGTCGCAAATCTGTCACGCTCGTTCATAAAGGAAACATTATGAAATATACAGAAGGTGCGTTCAAAAACTGGGGCTATGAATTAGCTGAGCAAGAATTCGGTGATCAAGTGTTTACTTGGGCGGAGTATGACCGCATCGTTGAAACGCACGGAAAAGAAGCTGCAAACCGCGCACAAGCAGAAGCAGAAGCAGCAGGAAAAATCATTGTGAAAGATGCGATTGCAGATATTTTCTTGCAACAAATTTTAACTCGTCCGCGCGAGTTCGATGTTGTTGCAACAATGAACTTAAACGGGGACTACATTTCTGATGCGTTGGCAGCGCAAGTAGGTGGCATCGGTATTGCACCAGGTGCAAATATTAACTATGAAACAGGCCATGCAATCTTTGAAGCAACGCACGGAACTGCACCAAAATATGCGGGGTTGGATAAAGTAAATCCATCATCGGTCATCTTATCTGGTGTCATGATGTTTGAACATCTCGGTTGGAATGAGGCAGCGAAACTGATCGTTGACTCTATGGAGAAGACGATTGCTTCAAAAGTCGTCACGTATGACTTCGCTCGTTTAATGGAGGGCGCAACAGAAGTGAAATGTTCTGAATTCGCAGATGCTCTCATTCGAAACATGGGGGAATAAAATAAAAAAGGGGATGGAAGAACGTGGGTATGAAACGAAAAAAAATCTCAATTATCGGTGCTGGATTTACGGGAGCGACGACGGCGTTCATTTTAGCGCAAAAAGAGCTTGGGGACATCGTTCTTGTCGACATTCCGCAATTAGAAAATCCGACAAAAGGAAAAGCGCTCGATATGCTTGAGTCAAGCCCTGTTCTCGGATTTGACGCTAACATTATTGGCACATCGGATTATGCGGATACCGCTGATTCGGATATTGTTGTCATCACTGCAGGCATTGCGCGCAAACCAGGTATGAGCCGCGATGACTTAGTCACGACAAACCAAGGAATTATGAAGGCGGTCACGAAAGAAGTAGTCAAGTATTCGCCGAACTGCTTTATTATCGTATTAACAAATCCTGTTGATGCGATGACATATACGGTTTTTAAAGAATCTGGCTTTCCGAAAAACCGCGTCATCGGTCAATCTGGAGTATTAGATACCGCACGTTTCCGTACATTTGTTGCACAAGAGTTGAATTTATCTGTGAAAGATATTACAGGGTTTGTTTTAGGCGGTCATGGAGATGACATGGTGCCGCTTGTGCGCTACTCGTATGCAGGTGGCATTCCGCTTGAAACGTTAATCTCAAAAGAGCGGTTAGATGCCATTGTTGAACGTACGCGCAAAGGTGGCGGTGAAATTGTCAACTTACTTGGTAACGGTAGTGCCTATTATGCGCCAGCTGCATCCCTTGCTGAAATGGTTGAAGCGATCGTAAAAGACCAGCGCCGAGTTCTTCCAGCCATCGCTTATTTAGAAGGCGAATACGGGTATGAAGGAATTTATTTAGGTGTGCCAACGATTTTAGGTGGCAACGGAATCGAAAAAGTTATTGAGCTCGAGTTAACAGAGGAAGAAAAAGCGGCATTAGCAAAATCTGTTGAGTCGGTGAAAAATGTAATGAAAGTATTACAATAACAAAAATTCGGGGGTTCCCCCGAATTTTTGCATATGGTCAAACAAAGGGGAGATCAAGGATGCTAGGGAAAAAACGCAAACTTGGACGTTTAATTTCGGACATTTCCGTTGGTGAAGAAATATTAGTTGGATCATTGCGTGTCGTTCCGCCATATCCGTTCGTTGAAGTGAAAGCGTTAGATAACTTTTAAAAAGAGGCTTTTGCCTCTTTTTTGTTTTTTTCTTTTCAAATAACTCGTTATAATAAAAATGTAACAAATTTACGTTGTTGGAGGATGGCTATGTCGAAACGTGTGTTAGTTGTCGATGATGAGCAGTCGATCGTCACGTTGCTAGAGTACAATTTAAAGCAGGCAGGGTTTATTGTATTGACAGCTTATGATGGAGAACAAGGACTTCATAAAGCGTTAGAGGAACGCCCTGATTTCATCATTCTCGATTTAATGCTACCGAAATTAGATGGAATTGAAGTATGTAAACATTTGCGTCAACAAAAAGTGATGACCCCTATTTTAATGTTGACAGCAAAAGATGACGAATTTGATAAAGTGCTTGGTCTTGAATTAGGTGCCGATGACTATATGACAAAGCCGTTTAGCCCACGTGAAGTAGTAGCACGTGTGAAGGCGATTTTACGTCGAACGGTGATTCATGAACAAGAGGAAAAGCAAAATCATAGTGACGATTCGCTCGTTGTCGGACAACTAAAAATTTTCCCTGATCGTTATGAAGCTTATTTTGCACAACAAAGATTAGAACTCACCCCGAAAGAATTTGAACTACTAGCATACTTAGCGAAATATAAAGGTCGTGTCTTAACACGTGATCAATTATTAAGTGCAGTATGGAACTACGATTTTGCTGGGGATACACGCATTGTCGATGTGCATATTAGTCATTTGCGTGACAAAATCGAACATGATACGCGAAAGCCTGTGTATATTAAAACGATACGTGGCTTAGGGTATAAACTGGAGGAGCCGAAAGCGGATGAATAAATTTCGCTCTCGCCTACTGATTGGGCTTGTTTCCGTTATTTTATCCGTGTTGTTTGGCCTAGGTTTGTTATTAGGTCAATTGTTTCAAAAATTTTATGCAGACACGGTACATGATCGAATAGAGAAAGAGGCAAAACTTTTGGCTTTATACATGGAAAATAAATCGTTCCAATCTAATATGTTTAAGCAACAATTACACGCAATTAGCGACATGTTGTCGGCGCGCATCACGATTGTTGATCGTGAAGGACAGATCATGTTTGATACAAACAATTACATATCAATTGATGAAAAACGTCATAAAACATTCATTCGAACGTTACTAAAACAAGAAGATCGTCCTGTTATTTTTCAAGAAGAACAAAATGTATATTATTATGCTGTACCATTTTGGCAGCGTGACCAGAAGCTCGGACATATTGTCATGAGTTTATCTATGGATGCGATCGAGCGGGTAGATGAACAAATTTGGCTGTTGCTTACGTTTAGCTTAAGCGTTGCTTTTTTCATTATTCTTTTATTAGGTATTAAAATTACAAATCAATATACAAAGCCGATTGAAGCGGCAACAAAAGTAGCGATGGAGTTGGCGCGCGGCAATTATAAAGCGAGAACGTATGAAAGTAGAGACGATGAAACAGGGATGCTCAGCCAGTCATTAAACATTTTGGCGCGGAATTTACAAGAGATGGTGCGTACACAAGAAATGCAACAAGATCGTTTGCGAGCCCTTATTGAAAATATAGGGAGCGGTTTAATTTTAATTGATCAACGTGGCTATATTTCATTAATGAACCGCGCATATAAAGAAATGTTCCATATCGATCCGTCTGACTATGTTCATCGTTTATATTATGAAGCGTTCCCTCATAAAGAAGTCATTGCGCTTGTAGAAGAAATATTTATGACAGAGGTAAATGTACGTAAACAAATGCTCCTTCCGATCGACATTGAACGGAAACATTTTGAAGTGTACGGAACGCCAATTATTGGGACAAACGACGAATGGAAAGGAATTATCGTTGTGTTCCATGATATTACTGAGCTAAAAAAACTTGAACAAATGCGCAAAGATTTTGTCGCCAATGTTTCTCACGAGTTAAAAACACCGATTACGTCCATTAAAGGTTTTGCAGAAACGTTGTTAGACGGGGCGATGCACGATGCTCAAACGCTTGAATGCTTTTTAACGATTATTTTAAAGGAAAGTGAGCGTCTTCAACATTTAATCCAAGATTTGCTCGATTTGTCAAAAATCGAACAGCAAGGATTTACGTTAAATATATCCGTTGTTGACTTGCATGAAGTATTGAAGGAAGTTATCGTCATGCTTGAAGCGAAAGCAAACGATAAACAAATCACATTGGAATGTACATCGAATGCACCGCTTTGTTATATGTATGGCGATTTACATCGTTTAAAGCAAATTTTTATTAATTTAATTAATAACGCGATCGCTTATACACCAGCTGGTGGACGCGTAACGGTCTATGTGGAGAAAGATGATAAAGAGATACACGTTCATGTAAGTGACACAGGAATTGGAATTGAACAAAAAGAAATTCCACGTATTTTTGAACGATTTTATCGTGTGGACAAAGCACGAAGTCGCAACTCAGGTGGTACGGGTCTTGGATTAGCGATCGTGAAACATTTAGTGGAGGCGCATCACGGTACAATTTCCGTAAAAAGCAAAGTGGGAGTAGGTACGACGTTTACTGTTCATTTCCATGTTGACGCTTACAGCAATGAATGATTTTTAACGATATATTTACAATTGATTTACCATATATTAAAAAAATATTGATAACATAACAGGTGAAAACCCCTTCATCCAAGAATCCGATTGTCTTGGAATAGGCGAGGACAGCGAACGTTCTCGTCTTTTTTCTTTTTTGGAGGCAATCATGGTAAAATAAGCGTAAATGAATACAAGAGGAGGTTTTCGGTTTGGCAAACAAACTCGTTTTAATTGATGGTAATAGCATCGCTTATCGCGCTTTTTTTGCATTGCCGCTCTTACATAACGATAAAGGCATTCATACAAACGCCATTTACGGTTTTACAATGATGTTAATGAAACTCATTGAAGAAGAAAAGCCGACGCATATGCTTGTCGCGTTTGACGCAGGAAAAACGACATTTCGTCATGAAGTATATACAGAATATAAAGGTGGGAGACAAAAAACGCCACCAGAATTATCGGAACAGTTTCCGTTTTTACGCGAACTGCTTGATGCATATAACATTCGTACGTACGAACTTGAAAATTATGAAGCAGACGATATTATCGGAACGCTTGCCACCAAAGCAGAAAAAGAAGGGTTTGACGTCGTCATTATTTCGGGAGATCGCGATTTGACACAATTAGCGTCGGAACGTATTCATGTTCATGTCACGAAAAAAGGCATAACAGATATGGAGCGATATACACCGGAATACGTATTTGAGAAGTATGGGCTAACGCCTGCACAAATTGTTGATTTGAAAGGATTAATGGGCGATGCATCAGATAATATTCCAGGCGTTCCGGGAGTCGGAGAGAAAACAGCATTAAAATTATTAAAAGAATATGGAACGATTGAACATGTACTTGCCTCACTTGAACATATTTCCGGAAAAAAATTGAAGGAAAACTTACAAACGTACCGTGAACAAGCGTTACTAAGTAAACAGTTGGCAACCATTCATCGTGATGTTCCATTGACACTATCGCTCGATGAGTTAGCATGGCAGTCGTATGATGCAGAACGGGTAGCAACGCTATTTCAAGAGCTCGGTTTCACTTCGCTTATGGACAAAATTGGTCAAATTTCACAAGAACAACTATCATTAACCGATATTTCGTTTGTTACGGTTCAAGCGATTGATGAGCACATGTTGACAAAAGAAGGTGCACTTGTTGTTGAAGTGATGGATGCGAATTATCATCAAGCGCCTATTCTTGGCTTTGCGCTTGTGAATGAGCGTGGACACTTTTTTATTCCGACGGACATAGCTCTCGCTTCATCACGATTTAAAAGATGGCTTGAAGATGAGCAATGTAAAAAAAGTGTGTTTGATGCCAAACGAGCGATCGTTGCGCTGAAGTGGAACGGTATTGAACTTAAAGGTGTCGATTTTGATCTATTATTAGCTGCATACTTGCTCAATCCGACCGATGCGAATGGGGATGTGGCGGCCGTTGCAAAAACGAAGCAATATACGGATGTACAAAGCGACGAAGAAGTATATGGAAAAGGAGCGAAACAAGCTATTCCGCCGACAAATGTATTAGCTGAACATCTCGTACGAAAGGCGAAAGCGATCGCTTCGTTGAAAGAAACATATATTCAAGAACTAAAGCGGAATGAACAATTTGAATTGCTTGTACATTTAGAATTACCGCTGACGTTCATTTTAGCACAAATGGAATTTTACGGTGTGAAAGTGGATGTTGATCGTTTGGAACAGATGGGAAAAGAGTTTACTGCCCAACTCGAACAAATTGAGCAACGCATTTATGAACTTGCAGGAACAACGTTTAACATTAATTCTCCGAAACAACTAGGAACGATTTTATTTGAAAAACTTCAGTTGCCGATTGTGAAAAAAACGAAAACAGGTTATTCTACCTCCGCTGACGTTCTAGAAAAGTTAGCGCCATACCATGAAATTATTGAGCAAATTTTACACTATCGTCAGCTCGGAAAATTACAATCCACATATGTCGAAGGATTAATGAAAGTCGTCCGAAAAGATACAGGAAAAGTGCATACGATTTTTCAACAAGCGTTGACTCAAACGGGACGTTTAAGCTCTACAGAGCCTAATTTACAAAATATCCCTATTCGTATTGAGGAAGGAAGAAAAATTCGTCAAGCGTTTGTCCCATCCTCAGACGATTGGGTTATTTTTGCAGCTGATTATTCTCAAATCGAGTTGCGCGTTTTAGCGCATATTGCTAACGATGAAAATTTAATTGCCGCGTTTCACCACGACCTTGATATTCATACGAAAACGGCTATGGATATTTTTCATGTCAAGGAAGACGAAGTGACCGCTCATATGCGCCGTCAAGCGAAAGCAGTCAATTTTGGCATCGTTTATGGGATTAGCGACTACGGATTATCACAAAATTTAGGCATCACGCGCAAAGAGGCAGCCGAATTTATTGAACGATATTTTCGAAGTTATCCGGGTGTAAAGCGGTATATGGAAGAGATCATACAAGATGCAAAACAAAAAGGGTATGTGACGACATTGCTTCACCGTCGTCGTTATTTGCCGGATATTACAAGTAGTAATTTTAATGTTCGTAGTTTTGCGGAACGGACAGCGATGAACACGCCAATTCAAGGAAGTGCGGCCGATATTATTAAAAAAGCGATGATTGATTTGGCTAATCGTTTACATGAAGAACGACTGCAAACTCGTTTGTTGCTGCAAGTACATGACGAATTGATTTTAGAAGCACCAAAAGAAGAAATTGAATTGTTGAAAAAAATCGTACCAGATGTGATGGAGAACGCAGTATCATTACGTGTTCCGTTAAAAGTCGACTATCATTTTGGTCCAACATGGTATGATGCGAAGTAACGAAAGGGGGAGCAACCATGCCAGAATTACCTGAAGTCGAAATGGTGAGGCGGACATTGCTTCCACTTGTTGTTGGTAAAACGATCGAACGTGTGAAAGTGCATTGGTCAAAAATTATTCAGCACCCTGATGTAGCTACGTTTTGTGAGTGTCTGAAAGGACAGACGATTCACGATATTCAGCGGAGAGGTAAATTTTTACTCTTTCAATTGGATGATGTCGTCCTCGTTTCTCATTTGCGGATGGAAGGACGTTATATATATGAAAAAGAAGATACTCCATTTGATCAACATACACACATTTTTTTTACATTCACAGATCAGACGGAACTTCGTTATCGCGATGTGCGCAAATTTGGTACGATGCATTTATTTAATAAAGGTGAAGAATTCCGTGTCCCTCCTTTATCAAGTATTGGGGTTGAGCCGTTCGATGAGCAATTTACGGTTGCATGGCTTACAGATCAACTTCAACGAACAAAACGCACAATAAAAGCGACATTGCTTGATCAAACGATTGTCGCAGGATTAGGCAATATTTATGTCGATGAAGTATTATTTCGTTCGTCCATTCATCCAGAGCGGACAGCAACGACGTTAACGATACGGGAAATCGAAGCATTACATGAGGCAATTGTTCAAACGATACAAGAAGCGATTGAAAAAGGTGGAAGTACCGTTCGAACATATGTGAATACGCAAGGGAAGACAGGGACGTTTCAAACGCAATTGTATGTATACGGCCGTGCCAACATGCCATGCCGTCGTTGTGGAAATCCCATTTCCAAAACAACTGTAGCCAATCGCGGCACACATTATTGTAAACATTGTCAAACGTAATGTAAGAACATTGCCTAGACCTCTTCCATATACTATGGTAGCTTTTCAAGGAAGGGGCGGGCGTATATGATTACATGGTCTTTATTTTTGCTTGCGTTTGCTGTAAGCATTGATGGGTTGACTGTCGGTATTACGTATGGTATGCGGAATGTACATGTTCCGCTTCGTTCGTTGCTGATTATTTCGTTTTTTTCATGCATGACATTTTTAGTAGCGATGGGCATTGGTCGCATGTTATATATGTTTTTTTCTCCAACCGTTGCCAACGCAATGGGTGGGGGGATATTAATCATATTAGGATTATGGATGATTATTCAATCCGTGCTCAAGAGAGATAAAAATGAAGAAAAATTTTTAATGAACGTAGAAATTCGTTCGCTCGGCATTGTCATTCAAATTTTGCGCAAACCAACGATGGCTGATTTTGACCGTTCAGGAACGATTACAGGGATGGAGGCTGTATTTTTAGGAATCGCCTTGTCGCTCGATGCGTTTGGAGCAGGCGTAAGCGCGGCGCTTTTAAACTATTCGGTAGCGTTTACCACATTTCTCGTTTGCTTGCTTAGCCTTAGTTTCTTATTTAGCGGGTTGAAAATTGGAAAATCGTTTAGAAAGTATGACTGGCTACAAAAATACTCGTTTTTACCTGGGATTATGCTTATTGTCATTGGTATTTTTAAAATGAGATAGGGGTGAAGGTGGTGTTAACGATCGGATTAACAGGGGGCATCGCAAGTGGAAAAAGTACGGTCGCGGCGATGTTCCGTGACTTACATATCCCTGTCATTGATGCAGATGAAATCGCTCACCGTGTCACAGCCATCGACGGTGAAGCGTATCAATCAATTGTTGAAACGTTTGGAAGCGACATTTTAGACTCAAATGGTGCGATTGATCGACGTAAGCTTGGTGCGATCGTATTTCATGATGAACAAAAGCGAAAACAGTTAAATGCCATCGTTCATCCGCTCGTACGTAAACATATGCTACAACAAAAAGAGCAATATGCAAGAAGAGGGGAAAAATCTGTTGTTCTCGATATCCCGCTTTTATTTGAAAGTAAATTAGAACATCTCGTTGATCGTATTCTTGTCGTATATGTAGACGAACAAACGCAGCTACGGCGTCTTTGTGAGCGTAACGGTTTTTCCGTTGAAGAAGCACGGGCGCGCATGAAAGCACAAATGCCACTTGGAGAAAAAAGAAAGAAAGCCGATGCAGTTATTGATAATAACGGAACGATTGAAGAAACGAAACGACAATTGCATGCATGTTTAATGCGTTGGGGTATCCTTGAAAAATAGGACGCCCTTTTTTTATTTTTTTATAGCATAAACACCTTAAAAATGTTATACTATTTTTGTGAATAACAGATAAATAGTATAACATATATATTGAAAGGGGCTATATAATGAAAGCGAGAGTAGCGATTAACGGGTTCGGACGCATTGGACGTATGGTGTTCCGAAAAGCTATTATGGACAATGATGTTGACATTGTAGCCATTAATGCGAGCTATCCGCCTGAAACGTTAGCTCATTTAATAAAATATGATTCGAACCATGGTAAATTTGATGGGGATGTCGTTCCTGTTGAAGATGGTTTAATTGTAAATGGAAAAAAAGTACAACTATTAAATTCACGTGATCCACGACTATTACCGTGGGGAGGGCTTCAAATCGATATCGTTATCGAAGCAACGGGAAAGTTTAACGCAAAAGAAAAGGCGATGATGCACGTCGAAGCGGGAGCAAAGCGCGTCATTTTAACTGCACCAGGAAAAGATGAAGATGTGACGATTGTAATGGGAGTCAATGAACATATGCTTTCTCCAGAGCACGTCATCATTTCAAACGCTTCATGCACAACAAACTGTTTAGCACCTGTTGTGAAAGTGCTTGATGAAGCGTTTGGTATCGAAAATGGACTTATGACAACTGTTCATGCCTACACAAACGATCAAAAAAACATCGATAATCCACATAAAGATTTACGTCGAGCACGTTCGTGTGCACAATCGATCATCCCGACAACAACAGGTGCGGCTAAAGCCTTAGCACTTGTATTGCCACATTTAAAAGGAAAAATGCACGGCATGGCGTTGCGCGTTCCGACGCCAAACGTTTCACTTGTTGACGTCGTTGTCGATGTGAAAAAAGATGTGACAGTCGATGAAGTGAATGAAGCATTTATGCAAGCAGCTCGCGGGGAGTTAAAAGGCATTTTAGACGTGACGATGGAACCGCTTGTATCCATTGATTTTAATACAAATCCACATTCTGCGATTGTTGATGGGTTATCGACAATGGTGATCGAAAATCGGAAAGTAAAAGTGTTAGCATGGTATGATAACGAATGGGGCTATTCATGTCGGGTTGTTGATTTAACAAAACTAGTTGCGGAACAATTGTTAAAAAATGAAGCGGTTGCGAATGTATAACGCTGGGGTTCCCAGCGTTATTTTTCTGCCCGTTTGATAAAAAAATAAAAAACGATATTGAAAAAAATATATAAACGAAGTATACTATGTTTCGTGAACTTCTTGAACGCGTGGTAATGTGACTACTTAAAGGGTTAGGACCTCTTTGGACTAACTTTCCCCCGTGGTAGTTATACATTCCAGAAAGCAAAAGAAATTCATCGTTTATTTTTTTCAAAATTTATAAAAGGGGGATACGATCATGGATACAATGGGTCGTCACGTTATCTCAGAACTTTGGGGATGCGATTTTGATAAGTTAAATGACATGGAGTTTATTGAGAAAACATTTGTTGATGCAGCGTTAAAGTCTGGTGCTGAAATTCGTGAAGTTGCGTTTCATAAATTTGCACCACAAGGCGTTAGCGGTGTTGTAATCATTTCTGAATCACATTTAACTATCCATAGTTTTCCTGAGCATGGCTATGCTAGCATTGATGTGTACACATGTGGTGATTTAGATCCAACGGTTGCGGCGGATTACATCGCTGAAGCATTAGGTGCGCAAACGCGTGAAACAATTGAATTGCCTCGTGGTATGGGTCCAATTGAAATTAAACAAGCAAAAGCTTTATAATAAAGTGTAAGAGAAAAAGAGGTGTAGATTCTGCACCTCTTTTTTATCATTCATTGAAAAGTGAGGAGACGAACAGTGAAATGGAAGCATATACTAACAAATCATAATGAAACATCTGAACGTCATTCGGATGAACAGCTAAAAAGCCGTTATTACAAAACGACACAATCCACTGCATTACAAGTAGTGAAAGAAATGTTTGAACAGATGGATGGGTGTCGTATTGTAGCGATATCAGAAGAACGAGGAGAAATGAGCGTATCGCTAACGAAAGGAAAAAAAGCGTTTATCGTCGTGACGGTTATTTCTGTTCGACCGTTTGAAACAGCAATTGACTTTTCAGTGACAACGGAAACAACATGGCTTCCTGTTGATTTCGGATTTAGTCGCCAGCTCATCATCCGCTTGTATGACGAATTAGCGAAACGATTAACATACATCGGGTCGGGAATATATGGAGAGAAGTAGTTGTACATCGTCCTTTTTTTGTCTACTATAAAAGTAAAATTACTGCTAGGGAGCTGATATATATGAAATGCCCGTCGTGTCACCACAACGGAACGCGTGTGCTCGACTCGCGTCCTGTTGATGAAGGGCGTTCTATTCGTCGCCGTCGTGAATGTGAACGTTGTCATTTTCGCTTTACAACGTTTGAGAAAGTGGAAGAATCGCCGCTTATTGTTGTCAAAAAAGAAGGAACACGAGAAGAATTTAGCCGTGAAAAAATTTTGCGTGGTCTTATTAAAGCGTGCGAAAAGCGTCCGGTTGCCCTTGAACAATTAGAAGAAGTAACGCGGCAAATTGAGCGGGAATTACGCAATAGCGGCATGAATGAGGTGAAAAGCGAAACGATCGGTGAAATGGTGATGGAACGATTGTCCAAAATTGACGAAGTCGCTTATGTTCGTTTTGCTTCTGTATACCGCCAGTTTAAAGATTTAAACGTCTTTATCGAGGAATTAAAAGAACTAATAAAAAAAGAACAAGGAGAAAGGGCATAATATGCTCTTTTTCATATGAAGAAGGTCGATAATATGGAATATAGTTGGAAAGAATTAATTGCGGTCGACCGATATATTGTCCACGCCAATGGTGTTTTAAGTGAACTAGATCGGAAAGTATTGACACTGTTATATCAACCGTTAATTGGTGCGCAAGCGTATAGTTTATATATGACGTTATGGAGCGAACTTGAGCAAACACGCTTATGGAGTGAAGAGACGACACACCATAGTTTAATGGCAATTATGCAATGCAGTTTGCCAACGATATACGCTGAACGTTTAAAACTTGAGGGAATCGGGTTGTTAAATACGTATATGAAGCGAACGAATGCAGATGATGAACGCGTATTTATTTACGAGCTTCGCCTTCCCCTTACACCAGAACAATTTTTCACTGATGGTGTGTTAAATGTATTTTTATATGATCGTGTAGGAAAAACGAAATTTCAAAAGTTGAAAAAGTTTTTTTCTGATCGTGCTATCGATCGCACTTCTTTTGTACCTGTGACGCGCTCATTTCACGATGTATTTTCATCGATCCAGCCTGAAAAAATGATTCATAAGTTAGGCGACGAAGCGAAGCAAGAAGTAACGCTCCAAGACGGGCATCAGTATATAGGAAAAGAACAAGCGATGTATACGATGCAAGATGATATATTTGATTTTGACGCATTTTATGCAGGACTGTCTCATCATCTCGTCCCACGTCGTGCGATTACTGCAAAAGTGAAAGATGCGATCAAAAAGCTAGCTTTTTTATATGGCATTGGCCCGCTTGACATGCAAAAAATTGTGATGAGCGTCATCGATCCCGCAGAACAAATTGATATCGAATCATTAAGAAAAGCGGCGCAAGAATGGTATCAATTTGAACGTGGTGAGGCGCTTCCGCGGCTATATGATCGCGTGCAACCGTTAGCGGAGCGGACGATGGCGCATGTCGAGCCAAAAAACGAAGAAGAATATTTAATGAAACAGCTCGAAACCGTTTCACCGAGACAGTTGCTTATGGACTTTTCTGGTGGAGCTGAACCGGCGTTAGCGGATTTGCAGCTAATTGAAGAAATGATGTTTAAGCAAAAACTGCCACCAGGCGTCATGAATGTACTTATTTATTACGTTATGTTGCGTACAGATATGAAGCTTCCGAAAAAATATGTTGAAAAAATTGCAAGTTCATGGGCTCGGAAAAAAGTGCGGACAGTGAAGCAAGCGATGGAATTAGCGAAAAAAGAAGCGCGTGAATATGAAACATTTATGAAAGAAAAAGAACAAAAAGGCTCTAAAAAGCCGATTCGTACCGAATTGTTGCCAGATTGGCTCCAAACAGATTACTCACAATTTGAGCGGAAACAAGCGAAAACGGAAGAAGAATTAGAACAAAAAAGGCGCGAGTTGGAAGAACGGTTGAAAAAGCCGAAAAGTTAGGGGATAAACGATGAAACCAATTCGGGAAACAATCCATCATTTGTTGAATCGCCATGATTTTAAAGAACGATATGAGGCGATGAAACGCGATATTTTAAACGATCCACACGTTCAATCGTTTTTACGTGGTCATGATGTGACAGATGCGATGTTAAATCGCCATCTTGGCAAATTGTATGAGTTTGTACAACAAAGTAAACATTGTGAGCGTTGTTCAAGTTTAGAACAGTGTCCTAATTTGCTGAAAGGTTATACACCACATTTAATTTGGCAAGGGAAAAACATTGATGTGCAATACGAGCGCTGTGCTCGCAAAGTGCAAGAAGATGAACGAAAAAAACAACAGTCGCTCATTCGTAGTTTGTTTATCCCGCGTGATATGTTACAAGCATCATTTGATAAGTTAGAAACGGACGATCTTGGACGTATTGAAGCGATCGAACTTGCGAATACATTTGCATCGACGTATGAAGTAGGTAAACGAATAAAAGGGTTATATTTATATGGGTCATTTGGAGTAGGAAAAACATACTTGTTAGCAGCGATGGCGAATGAATTAGCTCAAAGACATATTGCTTCATTTCTTGTGTACGTGCCGGAATTTGTTCGTTCATTAAAATCATCTCTTCAAACGGATGCGTTTCAAGATACGATTGAATATGCAAAACAAGTCCCTGTGCTTATGCTCGATGATTTAGGGGCAGAACTTATGTCAAGTTGGTGGCGCGATGAGGTGCTCGGGCCGATTTTACAATATCGCATGCTTGAGCATTTACCAACATGTTTTACATCCAATTTTGACTTAAAACGTCTTACTCATCATCTCGCCCATTCGCAGCGCGGTGAAGAAGAACAAGTGAAAGCGGCGCGAATGATTGAGCGAATTGTCTATTTAGCTACTCCGATCGAAATGAAAGGAAAAAATCGACGAATCGAAATGTGATAAACGTTCGGTGTTCCCCATATATATAAAACAAGCATGTTTTTGGAAAAGGGGGGGCACCGTTGATTTATATCGTATTTCAAGATGGACAAGATGCGCAACGACTATTTGCTGAATTAAGTAAAGCACCACAACCGTATGGGAAATTGCTTTACGATGACAAGACGATTACTATTTTCTTTCATGAACAAGATGTTGCGCACATGCGCGCATTGTTTATTCCGATTTTTACTTCATGTATCATTCGAGCGTTTGAAGCACGTTGGATTTTATCAATTATTTCACGCACGTTTTTTTATGAAAATGAAGAAGAACAACAACAAATTTTACAGCTTACTTACTCGTTTATTGACGGGGAAAGGTACGACTATCGTCTCGGAAAAAAAATGAGTACGCCGCGCGAACAACTTATTGCTAAATCTCTACATGAATGTTTACATGAAGGCGTATTTTCATTTGAGTCGCTTATGACTTTTCGTTTAAAGCCATATTATGATCGGCTTATGCATTATGTTGAATTAGCGATTGATGAATACAAACTAGAACAAGAATATCAAGCGTTCGTGCAATTGCTGCGCGAAATTGTTTCATCACGACAGCCACAAATGAACGTCCTTCATTTAGTATATGAAAATGATACGTTTCAATTTTTCGACGATTGCTTTTTTCACTTATCTTCTCAACAATTAAAGCAGTTTATTGATCGTCGTCTCATGGTGAGTCAGCCGATGTACATTGATACATCTGTATTAGCACCACTCGTGTCGATAGCACCGGAAAAAATATATATGTATACAGATGTCACAGATGTAGGGATGATTCAAACGATTCAAAACGTATTCCAAGAGCGAATTGAGCTACGACCACCTCTTGATTTTCCAAAAAAATATGCTTATAATGACATACATAATGAATAAGGTCAAAAGTGATGATGAGGACACGGGTGTATTTTTACGGTTCACAGAGAGGGAAGGCATAGGCTGAAACCTTCCTAACACGAAAAATGCACTTACCACCTCTAAACTTCAGCAGTGAACAATGGGACGATTACCCGTTTAGTAATTGCTGACGGTTTGCGCCGTTATCGAAATGAAGCCGTTTATACATTCGTTTTGCGTTTGTATAGACGGGAAGAAGGGTGGAACCACGAAACCAACTCGTCCCTCGTTTTTGGGACGGGTTTTTTTATTTTTAAAAAAGGAGTGAATAGCTTTGGCGGATGTAGTAAAAATTACATTTCCAGATGGAGCAGTAAAGGAGTTTCCGAAAGGAGTGACAACGGAAGACATTGCGGCTTCCATTAGCCCAGGACTGAAGAAAAAAGCGATTGCAGGAAAGCTAAATGAGCGCATGATCGATTTACGCACACCGATTGAAGAAGATGGTGCCATTTCAATTATTACACAAGATATGCCAGAGGCGCTTGATATTTTGCGTCATAGCACAGCGCACTTAATGGCGCAAGCGGTGAAACGACTATATAAAAATGTAAAACTTGGCGTTGGCCCTGTCATCGAAAACGGCTTTTACTACGATATTGATGTCGATGTCCCAATTACAGCGGAAGACTTACCGAAAATTGAACAAGAAATGAAAAAAATCGTAAAAGAAAACTTAGACATCGTTCGAAAAGAAGTAAGTCGTGAAGAAGCGATTCGTCGCTATGAAGAAATTGGCGATCCGTTAAAAATTGAACTCATTCATGACATTCCAGAAGGAGAAGTTGTCTCCATTTACGAGCAAGGGGAATTTTTCGATCTTTGTCGCGGTGTGCACGTGCCGTCAACAGGAAAAATTAAAGAGTTTAAACTGTTAAGCGTGGCAGGTGCGTATTGGCGTGGCGACAGTAAAAACAAAATGTTGCAACGCATTTACGGCACAGCCTTTTTCAAAAAAGAAGACTTAGACGAATATTTACGTCTTTTACAAGAAGCAAAAGAGCGCGATCATCGCAAGCTAGGAAAAGAACTTGATTTATTTATGACATCACAAAAAGTTGGACAAGGATTGCCACTTTGGCTTCCAAAAGGTGCGACGATTCGCCGAACAATTGAACGTTACATCGTCGATAAAGAGCTATCCCTCGGTTATCAGCACGTATATACACCGGTGCTTGGTAGCGTGGAATTATATAAAACGTCTGGCCATTGGGATCATTATAAGGATGGCATGTTCCCACCGATGGAGATGGATAATGAGCAGCTCGTATTACGCCCAATGAACTGTCCACATCATATGATGGTATATAAACATAAAATTCATAGCTATCGCGAACTGCCAATTCGCATCGCAGAACTCGGCACGATGCATCGTTACGAAATGTCTGGTGCGCTTACAGGCTTGCAACGTGTGCGCGGCATGACATTGAATGATGCACATATTTTCGTGCGCCCAGATCAAATTAAAGATGAGTTTAAGCGTGTCGTTAATTTAATTTTAGACGTATATAAAGACTTTGGTTTAACAGACTATTCATTCCGTCTATCGTATCGCGATCCGCAAGATAAAGAAAAATATTATGACGACGATGCGATGTGGGAAAAAGCACAAAGCATGTTAAAAGAGGCGATGGACGAGCTTGGGCTTGACTATTACGAAGCGGAAGGTGAAGCGGCGTTTTACGGTCCAAAGTTAGATGTTCAAGTGCGTACGGCGCTAGGAAAAGACGAGACGTTATCGACTGTTCAGCTTGACTTCTTGTTGCCGGAACGTTTTGATTTAACATATATCGGTGAAGATGGAAAACCGCATCGCCCAGTCGTTATTCATCGTGGTGTTGTATCGACGATGGAACGCTTCGTTGCCTTTCTAATTGAAGAGTACAAAGGAGCGTTCCCAACATGGCTAGCACCAGTGCAAGTACAAGTCATTCCGGTCGCTCCATCCGTTCATATGGATTATGCGTATGAAGTGAAACATGCGTTACAATCAGCAGGCTTGCGTGTCGAAGTCGATGAGCGTGAAGAAAAAATCGGCTATAAAATTCGTGAAGCACAAATGCAAAAAATTCCGTACATGCTTGTTGTAGGTGATAATGAAGTAAACGAACGAGCAGTGAACGTACGAAAATACGGTGAACAAAAAAGTGAAACGATGCCGCTTGATGCGTTTGTTGATTTCATCACAAAAGAAGTACGAAAATAGTTGCATTTTCTCTTCATGTTTGTTATAGTTTTACTTGTTGTGATGAATTGACATCAGTTGACAATGCGTTTTCGTTTATGGTATATATGTTAAAGTAAAAGTAAATACTTGTTTGGAAACAAGCAGAAGCACCCGCTTCTCACCTGATCGACGCCGTAGGGCTGTTAACAGGTTCATGACAAAACAAATGTTGTGAGTGAGACGTGTGGGTGTATTGTACCCACACGTTTTTTGTTGTGTGCGTTCTGCTTTAACAAACAAGTTTGAAAAAACCGTGGAGGTGGCTAGTTATTAGCAAAGATTTTATTATTAATGAGAACATTCGGGCACGTGAAGTTCGTTTAGTCGATCCAAATGGAGAGCAACTTGGGATCAAAACGAAACAAGAAGCGTTAGAAATTGCAGCGCGTTTAAATTTAGACTTAGTGATGGTTGCACCAAATGCGAAACCGCCAGTATGCCGCATTATGGATTATGGCAAGTTCCGCTTCGAGCAACAAAAGAAGGAAAAAGAAGCGCGTAAAAAGCAAAAAGTGATTAACGTAAAAGAAGTTCGTTTAAGCCCAACGATCGAAGAACATGACTTCAACACGAAATTGCGCAACGCGCGGAAGTTCCTTGAAAAAGGAGATAAAGTGAAAGCGACGATTCGCTTTAAAGGACGTGCGATTACGCATAAAGAAATTGGTCAGCGCGTGCTTGATCGATTTGCTGAAGCATGTGCGGATATTGGTACGGTTGAGACGGCTCCAAAAATGGATGGCCGCAGTATGTTTTTAGTGCTAGCACCGAAAAACGACAAATAACAAAAGGGAGGAACACCTTATGCCAAAAATGAAAACTCACAAAGGCTCAGCGAAGCGTTTCAAAAAGACAGGAACTGGTCAATTAAAACGTTCACACGCATTCACTAGCCACTTATTCGCTAACAAAACACAAAAACAAAAGCGTAAACTTCGTAAAGCAACGCTTGTATCAAAAGGCGATTTCAAACGTATTCGTCAATTGTTAGATAACGTAAAATAATTTTAGGAGGGAAATGTTATGCCACGTGTAAAAGGCGGTACAGTCACACGCAGACGTCGTAAAAAAATTCTTAAACTAGCAAAAGGATATTTCGGTTCGAAACATCGTTTATATAAAGTTGCAAACCAACAAGTGATGAAATCGTTAATGTACGCGTATCGCGATCGTCGTCAACGTAAACGCGACTTCCGTAAACTTTGGATTACGCGCATTAACGCAGCAGCGCGCATGAACGGTCTTTCTTACAGCCGTTTAATGCACGGATTAAAACTTGCAGGTATCGAAGTAAACCGCAAAATGCTTGCTGATTTAGCAGTAAACGATGCAGCGGCATTCACACAACTTGCAAACATCGCAAAAGAAAATTTAAACAAGTAATAAAGGAAATGACCATTCTCCCTTGAGGGGATGGTCATTTTTTATAAGAGGGGGAGAAAAAATGGATATAAGAAAATTATTCGATATGCAGCGGCAATTGGACGAACGAATTGAGACGGAGCGCGGATTGCGTGGTGAACGTTTAGTCGAGCGCAAGTTGTTAGCTCTTCTTGTTGAAATCGGGGAACTTGCGAATGAAACACGTTGCTTCAAGTTTTGGAGCTCAAAACCGAAAGCAGCAGATGAAACGATTTTAGAAGAATATGTCGACGGTCTTCACTTTATTTTATCGCTCGGGCTCGACCTTTCTTTACATGAGGGTGTACAATGGCCAAACGTACAAGAAAGCCGACCGCTTGTTGATCAATTTTTACGCGTATTTGAGGCGGTTCACGCGTTTCGTGGACAGCTAAATGAAGAAGCATACAATCAACTAGTGTATGCGTACGCTCAGCTTGCTCATGCTCTCTCTTTTACTGCCCAGCAAATTGAACGTGCGTACATCGCGAAAAACGAAGTAAATCATGAACGACAAAATCACAATTATTAACAACTATCGAGATGTTTAGTATAATGAATGTTGTACATAGAGAGGAGTGACAGATGTGAAAAAGCTCGATGAAACGTTAACGATGTTGAAGGCGTTAACGGATGCAAAAGGCGTTCCAGGAAATGAACGGGAAGTACGTGAAGTGATGAGATCGTATATCGCTCCGTATGCGGATGAAGTGACGACGGACCGCCTCGGAAGTTTAATTGCGAAAAAAGTAGGAAAAGAAAACGGACCAAAAGTGATGATTGCGGGTCATTTAGATGAAGTTGGTTTTATGGTGACGCAAATTGATGAAAAAGGCTTTATTCGTTTCCAACCGCTTGGCGGCTGGTGGAGCCAAGTCATGCTCGCTCAACGTGTGACGATCGTGACGCAAAAAGGCGACATCACAGGTGTCATCGGTTCAAAACCGCCACACATTTTACCTGTAGAAGCAAGAAGAAAGCCTGTTGAAATAAAAGATATGTTTATTGACATCGGAGCTTCGAGCCGTGACGAAGCGATCGAGTGGGGAGTGCGCCCTGGCGATGCGATTGTACCATATTTTGAATTTACGGTCATGAACAATGAAAAAATGTTGCTTGCGAAAGCATGGGATAACCGCATCGGTTGCGCAGTTGCTATTGATGTGTTGAAACAATTAAAAGATGTGGAGCATCCAAACGTCGTGTATGGCGTCGGAACCGTGCAAGAAGAAGTAGGCTTGCGCGGTGCGCGAACATCTGCTTTTGCGATCGAACCAGATATTGCGTTTGCGGTTGATGTTGGCATTGCTGGTGATACACCAGGTGTATCAGAAAAAGATGCGATGGGAAAACTCGGAGGTGGACCGCATATCGTTTTATACGATGCAACGCTCGTTTCTCATAAAGGATTGCGTGAATTTGTCATTAGTGTCGCAGAAGAAATGAACATTCCATACCGTTTTGACGCGATGCCAGGCGGCGGAACAGACGCTGGTGCGATCCATATGACGATGCGCGGCGTTCCAGCGCTCACCATTTCCATCCCAACGCGCTACATTCACTCTCACGCTGCCCTTCTTCACCGCGATGACTACGAACAAACAGTAAAACTACTAGTCGAAGTCATTAAGCGTCTCGATGAAGGAAAAGTGAAAGAAATTACGTTTGATTAAGAGAAGAGAAGTCGACTCGAATAGGGTCGACTTTTTACTTTTTTTCAAAAAATTTTTATTGACCTAAGTTAAATAATTTACTAAAATTTTATTAACAGAAGTAAGCGCTTACTAAAATAAAACTTAGTTCTAGGGGGAGATAACAATGAATAAGAAAAGGTTATTTAATTTCTGATTATTTAGGTAACTAGTATTAAAATAAATTTAAGCAAAAGTGGTGATCTAGAATGATTGAACATTTAAAAAATGAATATATAAAAGCATTTCAAGGGGGATATGGAAGATCATCTGTCTTCTTCGCCCCCGGCCGTGTTAATTTAATTGGGGAACATACAGATTATAACGGAGGATACGTTCTCCCGTGTTCGCTGCATATGGGGACGTATGCGGTCGCTCGGTTGAATGATGATGGGATGATTCGGCTCTATTCAAAAAACTTTCATGAAGATGGAATTGTCTCTGTGACAAAAGATGAACTTGCATATGACGAACGTCATGGATGGGCGAATTATCCAAAGGGAATCATTCGAGCACTTATGCCGAGAGATGCACAAAATGGGATTGACGTCTTATACTATGGCAATATTCCGAATGGGGCAGGCTTGTCTTCGTCCGCGTCGATTGAGCTCGTTACGGCTGTCATGTTGAACTATTTGTTTGAATTAAATATCGAGATGTTGGAATTAGTGAAGATTAGCCAACAAGTAGAAAACGAATATATCGGTGTTAATTGTGGCATTATGGATCAATTTGCGGTTGGAATGGGAAAAGCAGGTCATGCGCTACTGCTCGATTGCCAAACGCTTCAATACGAATATTTGCCCCTGTCTTTGGAAGATTGCTCGATCGTCATTGCCAATACGAATAAAAAGAGGGGATTAGCTGATTCAGCATATAACGAGCGACGTGCGACATGCGAGCAGGCGTTGACGAAATTACAACAATATGTACGCATCAACTCGCTTGGAGATATGACGATGGAACAGTTTAATCAATATGCACATGTATTGTCTCCGATCGAACAAAAAAGGGTGCGACATGTCGTTTCAGAGAATGAGCGGACAAAGCAAGCGGCTTTCGCTTTACAACAAGGTGATTTATATACGTTTGGACAATTGATGCGTCAATCACATGAATCATTGCGTGATGATTATGAAGTGACGGGAAAAGAGTTAGATACGCTTGTTGAAGCGGCATGGAAACATGAAGGTACAATAGGAGCACGTATGACGGGGGCAGGCTTTGGTGGTTGTACTGTAAATATTGTAAAGGACGATCATATTCCATCGTTTATTGAGCAAGTCGGTCAAATGTATGAAATGGAGATTGGTTATGCCCCAAGTTTTTATGTAGCTAAAATTGGCGATGGGGCAAAACAGCTTACAAAAGAAGGAGAGAGCATACGATGATTCTCGTTTGCGGTGGGGCTGGATACATTGGAAGTCATGCAGTGTATCGTTTAATCGAAAAAGGAGAAAGAGTTGCTGTCGTGGATAATTTACAAACAGGACATCGAAAAGCTGTTCATCCAGAGGCGATATTTTATGAAGGTGATATTCGGCATCGCGACTTTTTGAGTAGCGTATTTAAAAAGCATGAGATCGATACGGTTATTCATTTTGCAGCCAACTCCCTTGTTGGTGAAAGTGTGAAACAGCCGTTAGCTTATTACAACAACAACGTTTATGGAACAGAAGTGTTGCTTGATGTGATGAATGAATATGGCGTCAAACAAATTGTTTTCTCCTCAACGGCTGCGGTGTATGGGGAACCAAAACAAATTCCGATTCAAGAAACAGATGAAACAAACCCTGAAAGTCCGTATGGAGAAACAAAACTAGCGATGGAAAAAATGATGAAATGGGTGAACGTTGCACACGGTATTCGTTACATTTCTTTACGATATTTTAATGTTGCTGGAGCGTATGGAACGATGCTTGGTGAAGATCATCGTCCGGAGACCCATTTAATTCCACTTATTTTGCAAGTGCCGCTACGGAAACGAGAAGAGATCCATATTTTTGGAGATGATTACGACACGCCTGATGGCACGTGCATTCGTGACTACATTCATGTGCTAGATTTAGTCGATGCTCATCTATTAGCGGTAGAAAAACTAAGAAACGGTGGGGAAAGCAACATATACAATTTAGGAAATGGCAACGGTTTTTCTGTAAAAGAAGTCATTGAGGCTGCACGACGCGTGACGGGACATCCGATTCCTGAAAAAGTTGTGCCGAGACGACCTGGAGATCCTGCGCGTTTAGTTGCTTCATCGGAAAAAGCAAAACGTGAACTTGGCTGGAAACCGTTATACACAACGATTGAAGAAATTGTTGCTTCAGCATGGGAGTGGCATCAAGCGAATCCGAACGGATATGAAGAGGTGTAAGCGATGGTAAACATTTATGAAGAAATTGAAGCGCTTATTCAATATGCGCTACATCATCGTTTAATTGAACGAGAAGATGTCATTTATACACGCAATCGAATATTAGCGTTGTTGAAATTAGACGAATGGCAACAAGTTGACGTGATGCCTTCCTCGGATCGCCCACTTGTTTCCATCTTACAACGGATGATCCATTGGGCTGAAGAACATGGACGGCTTGTTGGAAAGACAGTTACTGATCGCGATTTATTTGATACAGAGATTATGAATTGTTTTGTAGCGCGTCCATCAACGATCATTCAAACGTTTTACGAGAAATATAAACGCAATAAGCAAGAAGCAACAACTTGGTTTTATGAGCTTAGTCAAGCATCCAATTACATTCGCGTAGACCGAGTGATGAAAAATAGACGATGGAAAGCGCGTACGAAATATGGGGATATGGATATCACGATTAACTTATCCAAACCCGAGAAAGATCCACGGGACATTGCGCGCATGAAGGATGTAAAAGAACAACGTTATCCTACTTGCTTATTATGTATTGAAAATGAAGGGTATGCAGGAACGATTCGTCATCCTGCACGAGCGAATCATCGCATCATCCCACTTCATTTATGCGGTGAACGTTGGTTTTTCCAATATTCCCCTTACGTTTATTATGATGAACATTGCATCGTATTACGCGATAAACATGTGCCGATGAAAATGGAAAGAAAAACGTTTGAGCGGTTGCTTGATTTTGTCGATCAATTTCCACATTATTTTATCGGCTCTAATGCTGATTTACCAATTGTAGGAGGATCTATTTTATCGCACGATCATTTTCAAGGTGGAAAATATACGTTTGCGATTGAAAAAGCTCCATCTGATTTTTCGTTTACATTGCCAGCTTATCCTCACGTACAAATGAGCATTGTTCGTTGGCCGATGTCAGTTATACGTATACGTGGAGCAAAGAATGATGTATTACAAGTGAGTGATTTGATTTATAAAGAATGGAAAAAATATAGCGATCCTCAAGTGGATATATATGCACAAACAAACGATGTGCCGCACAATACAGTCACGCCAATTGCTCGTCGACGTGGGGAGTTGTACGAGATGGACATTGTGTTAAGAAACAATCGCACATCAGCGCAACATCCATACGGTATTTTTCATCCACATGAGGAGCTCCATCATATTAAAAAAGAAAATATTGGATTAATTGAAGTCATGGGATTAGCGGTATTGCCTAGTCGATTAGCGGATGAATTAGAGAGTGTAGCGATATATATGACAAACAAAACACCGAAAGAACAATGGGAGCCGGCATTATTGAAACATTGGGAATGGGTGCAAGACATAATGGAAAGACACTATGTTTTTGATGATGTACATGAATTATTAAAAGAAGAAGTAGGAAAACGATTTGAACAAGTACTCGAACATGCGGGAGTGTTTAAGCGGACGGAAGAAGGAAAGCGAGCGTTTCATCGCTTTATTCAACACCTTCAGGAACGAAATGAATAAAGATGGGGAAAAAAGATGTATATCGGTGTAGACTATTATCCAGAACACTGGCCAAAAGAAATGATTGAAGAAGATATTCGAAGAATGGGTGTGAAAACGGTCAGAAGATGGGGGCAAATGGCTATTTGGAACTGTTTGTACCGTCAACATGCGATATTGATGGAAAATGTTTTCGAGGAGGTGAATTGAGGATTCAAGGGGTTGATGTAGCAGTGTTAAGAGAGCATGATGAAGCCGTGAAGGTTTAGAGAAGTCTCGTTCCGACAGTTGGCAACATAATATGCGTAAGATGATAATGTCTATAAACATTGGATCTTACGCACTTAGTGAAAAGGCTCATTTCATTAAGACAACAACTGAAAAATGTATGTTTTTCGGCTGTATATTCTTAATTAGACTCCTTTTTCACCAAAAGTTCATAAGAATTAAAAAAACAGGAGGGATTTTCTTTGAAAAAGATTTTGACACTATTTTTAGTAAGTATTCTTCTATTAACTGCTTGTTCTTCAAAAACGAAAAACGGTGGAGCTGCAGATAGCACAAAAAGTACGAATGAAATAACAGTGTGGACGTGGGATCCAAACTTTAACGTAAAAGCAATGAAAATTGCAGAAGAGTTTTATAAGAAAGAGAATCCTAATTTTAAATTGAAAATTATTGAAAATGCTCAAAAGGATGTCGTTCAAAAGCTTAATACAAGTTTAAGTTCTGGCACAACAAAAGGCTTGCCAAATATCGTATTAATTGAAGACTATAGTGCACAGAGCTTCCTTAAAGCGTATCCTGATGCATTCTATGACCTATCAAAATATTTCAAAGCGGAAGATTTTGCTGAATATAAACTTGCTTCTACTAGCTTAAATGGTAAACATTATGGGCTTCCGTTTGATACAGGGGTTGCTGGGTTATATGTGAGAACAGATTATTTGCAAAAAGCGGGATATACTGTTGATGATTTACAAGGATTGGACTGGAACAAATATATTGAAATTGGGAAAAAGGTAAAACAAGCAACGGGTAAATATATGCTTGCACTCGATCCTAAAGATCTGGGGATTATTCGTGAGATGATTCAAAGTAGTGGTTCATGGTATGTGAAAGAAGACGGAGTAACCCTGAATTTGGCAGACAATGAGCCGCTGAAGGAAGCATTTAAAACTTACAAAGAAATTGTAAACGCAGGGATATCGAAACCTGTTTCTGACTGGGGTCAATTTATTTCCTCTTTTAATAGTGGAGCAGTTGCATCGATCCCGACAGGAAACTGGATTACAGCTTCTGTTAAAGCCGAAGCTTCTCAGGCTGGTAAGTGGGCTGTTGTGCCTTTTCCGAAACAATCGGGCATTCCTAACTCTGTTAATGCTACGAACCTAGGTGGAAGTTCTTGGTATGTACTTAACATTCCTGGAAAAGAAAAGGCGGCAGAATTTCTAGCTAAAACGTTTGGATCAAATGTTGAGTTTTATGAAGCGCTAAACAAAGAAATTGGTGCAATTGGCACATACAAACCAGCTGCTAATAGTGAGGCCTATAAGGCTGCAGATGAGTTTTTTGGAGGTCAAAAAGTAACAGCTGATTTCTCCAAATGGATGACAGAAATTCCTCAAGTAAACTATGGTGCACATACGTATGTGATTGAAGATATTTTAGCAGTTGCGTTGCAAGATTACTTAAAAGGCAAAGATCTTGATAAAGTGTTGGAAGATGCACAAAAACAGGCAGAACAACAAGTTAAATAAATATACAGAACATCTATCAATTGTTTTATGAATTAAGCCTCGGGATTCCGCCGTCCTGTCTGGTTTTTATACTAGCACCATTCCGTAGGAGGCGGAGTGGTTCGGGGCTTTTCAGTGAAGAGGTGCGCCTTGAGTTGTTATTTTCATGCGCGGAAGGAGAGTAAAAGTTTGTTCATGGATTTTTTGTTATCAATAGTGATAGGGAGTTGAGATAAGATGAATATAGATTTGACGATTAAAACAGGTCGAAATATTAATCGGAAACACCGTATTAAGAGCACAATAGTTGGATGGTCTTTTGTGATATTGGCTACTATTATGATTTGCGTATTTTATTTCTATCCAATGGTTCAGGCATTGATTCTTTCGTTACAATCAGGTTCGGGTGCGAATCTAACTTTTGTTGGACTGAAAAATTATGCTCGTCTATTTAACGATCCTACCTTTTTAACAACTGTAAAAAATACAGTGATATACCTTATTATTCAAGTTCCGATTATGATTATTGTCGCTTTATTCTTAGCCGTACTATTGAATAATCCGAAATTAAAGCTGAGAGGATTGTTCCGAACAGCAATCTTTTTACCATGTGTCACTTCCCTAGTTGCGTATTCTGTCATATTTAAATATTTGTTTAGCGAAGATGGATTGATCAACGTTATGTTGACGAAATTTTCCCTTATATCTGAGCCAATCAACTGGCTAGGTGATCCTTTTTGGGCTAAAGTGACCATTATTATTGCTCTTACGTGGAGATGGGCAGGATATAATATGATTTTTTACTTATCTGCTCTACAAAATATTGATCAATCCATTTATGAAGCCGCTAAAATTGATGGTGCTTCGCCAGTTCAGCAGTTTTTTAAAATTACGATTCCATTGTTAAAGCCTGTGATTTTGTTTACGTCAATCACTTCAACAATCGGTACGCTCCAGCTGTTCGATGAAGTAGTGAACATTACGCAAGGGGGACCGGGAAATGCAACGATGACGATTTCTCAATATATCTACAATCTTTCATTTAAATATACTCCTGATTTCGGTTATGCGGCAACAGTTTCGTATGCGATTGTGATTATGATTGTATTCTTTTCTATTATTCAGTTTAAAGTGGCAGGTGATAAAAATGAGTAATCTTAAAAACGTATTCAACTATACTGTTTTAACCATTGCATCTATTGTTTCTGTGTTTCCATTTTTGTGGATGGTTGTTAGTGCAACGAATAAATCAGTAGAAGTGACGAAAGGGCGGTTATTGCCAGGTAGTCACTTTATGGAAAACTTCCGCAACCTGCTTGATAGCACTAATCTGGTCAATGCATTAATGAATTCGGCAAAAATCGCGATTGTAACAACTTTACTTGCATTGTTGGTCTCCTCTTTGGCTGGTTACGGATTTGAAATTTTTAAAAGCAAAACAAAAGATTTTGTATTTAATTTCTTGTTGCTTTCAATGATGATACCTTTTGCTGCTTTAATGGTCCCGTTGTTTAGAATGTTTGGGACAATATCACAAATATTTCCAAGCATCGGTATTGATACAATGACGGCCGTTATTTTGCCGACAGTCACAACGGCATTTCTGATTTTTTTCTTCCGCCAAAACACGAAAATGTTCCCGAAGGAAATTATTGAAGCGGGCCGAATTGATGGATTGTCTGAATGGGGGATCTTCTTCAGGCTGTATGTCCCTACCATGAAAACAACCTATGCAGCCGCGGCCATTATTACATTTATGTCGAGCTGGAACGGCTATTTATGGCCACTTGTCATATTACAGTCCCCGGAGAACCAGACGGTGCCATTGCTTATATCAAATCTCGGATCGAGTCATTATCCGGATTTTGGAATGATCATGACCGCTGTTGTGATCGCTACCTTGCCGACGGCGCTAATCTTCTTTTTCATGCAAAAGCACTTCGTTGCTGGGATGCTCGGTTCAGTAAAATGATGAGTAAGGAGTGTGGAAATAATGAAAAAAACATTAACAACCCCCACATTAGAATGGCTTTCAGATCCTCGTGTGTTCGGTGTTAATCGACTACCTGCCCATTCGGACCATATTTATTATGAGACGTTGGAAGAAGCAAAAAGTGGAGTTTCCATGTCGATGCGCTATGAGTTGAATGGGAATTGGAAGTTTCACTATGCAGTCAATCCAGCTAGCCGACCGGCGGAATTTTATCAGCTCGATTTTGACTGCTCAAACTGGAGTGATATTTCCGTACCAGGACATATTCAGTTGCAAGGTTATGGAACTCCCCAGTATGTAAATGTAATGTATCCGTGGGATGGTCATTGCGATGTTCATCCTCCAGAAGTTCCTATGGATTATAATCCAGTAGGAAGCTATATAAAAATTTTTAATCTCCCTAAAAGCATGAAAGATAAACCGGTGTATATTTCTTTTCAAGGAGTAGAGTCAGCGTTTTATGTTTGGTTGAACGGGCAGTTTGTTGGGTATAGTGAGGACTCTTTCACGCCGGCAGAATTTGAACTTACACCTTTTATAAAGGATGGAGAGAATAAGCTCGCGGTTGAGGTTTACCAGTACAGCACCGGAAGTTGGCTTGAGGATCAGGATTTCTGGCGTTTTTCTGGAATCTTTCGCGATGTATACCTTTATACAGTGCCAGATATTCATGTCTATGATTTACATGTTCGCGCCGAATTGGATTCGTCCTATACGAGAGGCATGTTAACGGCGGACCTTACCTTTTTGTCTCCGGTACCTGCCGGCTCTAGGTTTATCGCTGAACTGTATGATGCGAAAGGCGACCTTGTCGCCAAAAAAGACGGAGAGCTTCATGGCGAAAAGGGGACATTTTCCATTGCGGTCGATGAACCGGAATTATGGAGCGCGGAGAAACCGTATTTGTATAAGCTATATATTCAGATTTTTAACGAGTTTGGCCAATTGGTAGAGGTTGTTCCACAGAAGGTCGGTTTTCGAAGATTCGAGATCATCAATAAAGTTATGCACCTTAACGGAAAACGGATTGTATTTAAAGGCGTTAACCGACATGAATTTCATTGCCGAAGAGGCCGGGCGATCACAAAGGAAGATATGCTATGGGATATTAAAACGTTGAAGCGTCATAACATTAACGCAGTCCGTACGTCACACTATCCGAATCAAAGCTATTGGTATGAACTGTGCGATGAATACGGCATCTATGTCATTGATGAAATGAATTTGGAAACGCACGGAACGTGGCAAAAAATGGGCCGTGTCGACCCCACATGGAATGTTCCGGGGAACAATCGAGAATGGCAAGACATTGTTATGGACCGGGCGATTTCAATGTTTGAAAGGGATAAGAACCATCCTTCCATCCTGATTTGGTCATGTGGAAATGAATCGTATGCTGGGGAAGTTCTGTTAAACGTCGCCAACTATTTTCGGTCAGTCGATCCGAGCCGTCTTGTCCATTATGAAGGAGTATTCTACGCCCGCGAGTACAATGATATAAGCGACATAGAAAGTCGTATGTACGCAAAGCCTCATGAAATTGAAAAGTATTTAACAGAAAATCCGGATAAACCGTATATCAGCTGCGAATATATGCATGCAATGGGGAACTCGCTCGGCGGGATGTACAAATATACGGATTTGGAACAAAAGTATCCGATGTATCAAGGTGGTTTTATTTGGGATTTCATTGATCAAGCCCTTGTGAAAAAAGATCGTTATGGAAAAGAATTTTTGGCATATGGAGGGGACTTTGGCGACCGTCCAACCGATTACGGTTTCTGCGCGAACGGAATTGTCTATGCCAACCGGGAGTTGTCACCGAAGATGCAGGAAGTAAAATATCTTTACCAAAACTTTAAGCTTTCACCGGATCAATACGGTGTTAATATTAGAAATGAAAGTCTTTTCACTGACACAAGTGAATATGATTTAGAATACGTCCTATTCCTTGAAGGGAGAGAGTTGTATCGAAGCAAGCTGAATGTATCGGTAGCACCGCAGGAAGAGAAAAGAGTCGAGTTCGACTGGCCCCTTGGGATGATGGCAGATGCAGGTGAATATTGCATTCATGCATCATTTAAATTGAAAGAAAAAACACTTTGGGCTGATGCTGGTTATGAGGTGGCATTCGGCCAGTTTGTATTCCAGATTGGTTCCAAGGAATTCGTTGTTCCTAGCGGAAAGTTAAAAGTTGTCCATGGTGATGTCAACATTGGGGTGCACGGCAAAGATTTTACGATCATGTTTTCCAAACAGGCAGGAAGCCTAGTTTCAATGAATTATGCAGGCAAGGAGATGATTGCGGTCCCTCCTGCACCATTGTTTTGGAGGGCCACGACTGATAATGACCGAGGTTTTTTGCAAGACTTCTATTCGGGGCTTTGGTATGCGGCGAGTTTGGCACGTAAATGTGTAAAAGTCGATGTGAAAGAGGAAGCGGCCCAAGTAAATGTCACCTTTACCTACAAATTTTCCATTCACCCTGAATTGGAAGTGAAAATTGGTTATACCGTTTATGCTGATGGCAGCATTCGCGTGAAGGCGGTCTATCATGGAGTCGAGAATCTTCCGTCAATGCCGATTTTTGCGGTATCATTCAAGGTTCCAGCCGATTATAATCAACTCGAGTGGTATGCAATGGGGCCCGAAGAAAACTATGTCGACCGCTCAAAGGGGGCAAGACTTGGAATTTTTAGAAATCAAGTATCTGACAATGTATCGCGCTATCTCAAACCGCAGGAATCAGGAAACAGAACAGGTGTTCGTAAAGTAAGCTTAACGAACAACAATGGACAGGGAATAAAAATTTCTTCTATAACTGAACCGTTGGAATGCAACTTTTCGCCATACACAGCTTTTGAACTTGAACATGCCAATCATCATTACGAGCTGCCCAATATTCATTATACGGTTGTCACGGTAGCAGGTCGACAAATGGGAGTTGGCGGGGACGACAGCTGGGGCGCCCCAGTTCACGATGAATACGTCATAAAGGCAGATCAAGACATGGAATTTGAGTTTATGATTCATAAAGTTTAGCGACAACAGCATCATGATGTAAACTTCTCATCTTAGCGTTTTCGTTTATCTTGAAAAATAAAAATTGCCCTAACAATATGTGTTCATTAAAAACTAATCTTCTTAAATTACTCGTGCACACTCCGATGATCCTGTTCCTAAGGAAACCAATGGAAAAGGAGCAGGATCATTCATGAAGCGTTTGTGCATCACCAACGATCACGGATGGACACCTCGGACACTTCGCAAACAGGAACGGAAAATCAAAAACACCCTTCTTCGCCAACGGGTGATGGCGGTTCGCCTGGTCATGGAAGGCTATTTGGGCAAAGAGGTGGCCTCCATGGTCAACGTGTGCCGACAAACCGTTTCCCATTATGTGTCGCTGTTCAATGAAGGCGGTCTGGAGCTCCTGCTTCATCGGGATTTCGCCCCCGGGCGGGAGCCGTTTCTCACCGAAGAACAGCAGGAAGAGATCAAACAGCTTGTGTTGACCACCACTCCCGTAGAACTGGGCTGGGACGTCGCTTCGGCGTGGAACACCAAACTCCTGCAATCCTATGTCGAAAAGCACTTCGGTGTTTGCATTTCCCGCGAAGCGTTGCGAAAACTCCTGCACCGCAAAGGGCTGTCGTGGACACGGCCGACCTACACATTGGCGAAAGGCAATCCGGATCGACAAAAGAATTTTGAGAAACAGATCGACTTCATAAAAAAATTTTATCCGCTCGCAGCGATAACTGAAAATGAATATGGTGATGGGAACGTTTATTATATTGGTGGGGGCATAGATGACGATGTGCTGAATGACCTTGCAAAGGAAATTGTGCAAAAACATCACATATGGCATGTAGAAAGCGACGAAGGTGTTGAAGTGTATCGACGTGTATGTGATGATGGTGAGTACATGTTCATCTTAAACCATACAGATCAAGAAAAAAGGTTTCACAATTTGACCCTCAAACCGTATGATAGTCAAATCGTTAAAATTTAGCATAATAAAGGGGTTGCATCAATGGCTACATTGAAAGAAATCGCAGAGAAGGCAGGGGTGTCCGTTGCCACTGTATCGCGTGTATTAAATTATGATACGACGTTATCTGTATCGGATGAAACGAGAAAGCGCATTTTTGAAATTGCCCAAGAGCTTAACTATAAAACGCCTAGGGAACGCAATCAAATGAGCGCGAAAGAACGGCTTCGTTTTGGCGTTGTCAACTGGTACTCGGAATCTCAAGAGCTTGACGATCCATATTATATGGCAATCCGTCTCGGTGTAGAAAAGGAATGTTTTCATCGCCAAATTGAGCTCGTCAAGTTGTTTAAGAAAGATGGTTCGTATGAATCAGAATGGTTAACAGGCTTAGATGGAATTATTGCTGTTGGGAAGTTTGGGAAACAAAATATTGACTTATTCATGTCAGTCACAAAACATATTGTTTTTGTTGACTACTCTCCCGATGAAGATCGCTTTGATTCTGTCGTTGTTGATTTTCGGAAAGCAACTGTTCGTGTTCTTCAATATTTGATGGATCTCGGTCATAAGCATATCGGTTATATTGGGGGGCGCGAATATGTTGGTGATGGTCAACTAGTTCAAGATGAGCGTGAACGTACATTTTATGAATATTTATATTTGCGCGGCATGTTCATTCCAGAGTATGTATTCACCGGACGTTTTATTGCTGAAGATGGATATATGTTAATGAAACAAGCACTTCAGCTACCAAATCGTCCAACTGCGTTTTTTATCGCAAGCGATTCGATGGCGATTGGAGCGTTGCGGGCGCTACATGAAGCTGGAATGGATGTGCCAAATGAAGTGGCCATCGTAGGCTTTAACGATCTTCCTACATCGAAATTTGTTCAACCACCGTTATCGACTGTGCAAGTTTATACGGAATTTATGGGCGAGACGGCCGTTGAATTGCTTGTTGAACAAATTCAAACGAAAAGAGAAATACCGAAAAAAATTGTTGTTCCAACAAAACTTGTTGTGAGGGAAAGTAGTTGTATCTATACGGTAAAGAAATAGCTTCCGCTTTGGCGAAGGCTATTTCTTTTATGATATGAACGAAAAGGAGAAAAAGCGCATGAAGCTTGTACAAGAACAACGAACAAAAATAAATGGTCAACCGATCATCGCATTTACGCTTGCAAATGATCATGGAATGGAAGTTACTTGTTTAAACTACGGGTGCATCATTACAAGTATACTTGTGCCTGATAAAAATGGAAAATATGAAAATGTTGTCTTAGCGTTTGATGACTTTTCTTCGTATTTGACAAACCGTCCGTATTTAGGAGCTGTCATCGGAAGGGTAGCCGGGAGAATAAAAAATAGTTGTTTTGAGTTAAATGGAAAAACGTATAGATTATATGCAAATGAAAATGGAAACCATCTGCACGGTGGAAAGAAAGGGTTTCATCACATCATTTGGCAAGCAGCAGGATTTTCGAAAAAAGAAGAAGTTGGTGTCTGTTTTTCACATCGGAGTGTTGATGGGGAAGAAGGATATCCTGGGAACGTCGATGTGCAAGTCACATATACATTAAACAATGAAAACGAACTAATTATTTCTTATCAAGCCATTTCTGATGAAGATACGCCGTTTACATTAACGAATCATACGTACTTTAATTTGAGCGGTAACGTAAAAAAAGATATTTTGCAACACGAACTAAAAATGAAAAGTGACCGTTTTTTACCGTTAGATCATGAATTTATCCCGACTGGGGAAATAAAAGATGTGACAGGTACACCTTTTGATTTACGTCAAGGGAAAAAGTTGAGAGAAGTCATTGAGTCAACTGATCCGCAAATTCGTTTAGTCGGACAAGGATATGACCATCCATTTATTTTAAATACTCATCATGATGAAGAAATTGTCTTATTTGACCGTGAAAGTGGGCGAACATTAGTTGTTGAAACGGATGAAGTTGGTGTCGTCGTATATACTGGGAACCAAATCCCTCATGGTGAAAAAATGAATGGTCTACAATCTCGAAAGTATTTAGGCATTTGTTTAGAGACACAAGCGTTGCCAGATGCGGTTCATCATCCTCATTTTCCGTCTTGTATATTGCAGGCAGGACAATTGTATTCATCGACAACAAAATATACGTTTCGTGTGTCCTATTAACATCATGGAACGTTTTATTTTACGATAAAAATAGCCTTCAATGCGAAGGCTATTTTTTTACTGCTTTTTCTAATGTTTCAAGCATCGATTGTTTTTGTTCTTCTGTCGCGTGATTCCATAGTGCTTCGAATAAGACACCAAGACCAGGTAAATATTTTTCTTCACCTTGTTGAATCGCATCAACGATCGTATGTTGAAGCTGGTCTTTTGAGCTGTTTGCAACGTTTGCCATGACGGCACCACGTAAGTTAAAGTCCATTTGACTCACTCCATTCTTTATGTATTGCGTAAGTAGTTTTTGCTATAATGATAACTACTATTCATAAAAGAGGAGAGAGAAAAATGGAAAAAGCAACATTTGCTGGTGGGTGTTTTTGGTGCATGGTTACGCCGTTTGAAGAACTTGATGGGATTTACGGCATCGTTTCTGGATACACAGGTGGACATGTCGAACATCCGACGTATGAACAAGTGAAAACAGGAACGACAGGACATTATGAAGCGGTACAAATTACGTTTGATCCCGATGTATTTCCGTACGAAAAATTGTTGGAGTTGTATTGGTGTCAAATTGATCCAACGGATGACGGGGGGCAATTTCACGACCGTGGTCCACAATATCGAACAGCGATTTTTTATCATAACGAAAGACAAAAAACATTAGCGGAGCAATCGAAAAAACAATTAGAAGAAAGCGGTCGTTTTTCCAAGCCGATTGTAACAGAAATTTTACCAGCGACAACGTTTTATCCAGCAGAAGACTATCATCAAAATTACCATAAGAAAAATCCGAAACATTATAAAGAAGACCGTGCGGCATCTGGACGCGATGAATTTATTGCGAAACATTGGGGGAAAAACGAGTGAAACGAATTGAATCGCCAAAAAATGAACGAGTGAAGCAATGGAAAAAGCTTTTAACGAAAAAAGGACGCGACAAAACCGGGCTGTTTCTCATTGAAGGATTTCATTTAGTAGAAGAGGCGGTCAAAAGTGGTGTTCATATCGAAGAACTGATTGTTGCGGAGCATGCGGTCATCCCAGCTAGTTGGAATATTTCTCATATTCCGATGACGATCGTGACCGATGAAGTGATAAAAGCGATAAGCGACACAGAAACACCGCAAGGCATTGCAGCGGTATGTAAACAAATGCATTGGAACGTGGATGATATACAAACGGCATTGTTCATTGACGCCGTACAAGATCCTGGGAATGTAGGGACGATCATTCGCACGGCAGATGCTGCTGGAATAGACGCTGTTGTCGTCGGAGAAGGAAGCGTCGATATATATAACGCAAAAGTGATTCGTGCAACACAAGGTTCGTTGTTTCATTTCCCTGTGATAAAAGGAGATATTGGACAATGGATCGCCCATTTTCAAAACAGGCATATTCCGATTTATGGAACATCGCTTCAAAACGGAGTAGACTATCGATCTGTATCTCCTTCGTCATCGTTTGCATTAATCGTTGGAAACGAAGGAAGCGGTGTGAACGATAAGTGGCTACAGCAAACAACTGCCAACTTATATGTGCCGATTTATGGGAAGGCAGAATCGTTAAACGTAGCCGTTGCAACAGGGATTTTACTTTACCATTTACAGAAAAAATAAAGTATGAGTAAAATGTTTGTGGGAGAAAAAAAGACAGGTTCCTGATTTGGTATAATAAGGAACCTGTCAGATATGTAAGCAAAATAGATGAAAAACGGGCTCTCCTCCTGGTAAGGTAGTAAGTGCGAAAAAAAATACAACCAAAGAAAGGAGTGGAGCCCATGCAGGATTATATCACAAACGGCTTGACATTAAAAGAGATCGAACAGTCTTTATTTAGACATATGCAAAAACAATATGGTCATCTCCTTCAACAGGTGTTGGAGGAGATCGACCGCACATTGGCAGAACAGCGGGACAAGAAACGATATGCGCTCAAAGATAAGCGGACGATCCGACTCCAAACGCTATTTGGAGAGGTGGAAGTGAAGCGAAACTACTACTTTGACCGTGAAAAAAAGGTGTATACGTCTTTACTCGATGTCTTTCTCCAGTTCGATGGGGCGCATGGAGTGAGTCCGCTATTAGAGGAGACAGCGATTCATCTCGCCGTGACGGGTTCTTCGTATCGACAGGCTGCGCAGTCGCTTGAAAAGCTGGTGGGGTATGCATGTATGAGTCACGAAACGATTCGCCAGTCCATCATCGAGGCAGAGGTGGAAGGGCACCGTGCGATGGAGAAAAAAGGGCGCGTGTTTTTTATCGAAGCAGACGGGTTGTACGTGAAACGTCAACGAAGCCGCATCAAAGGAAAAGAAGAAAAGATCATCACGATTCACCAAGGATGGGAGAAAAACGGGAAACGCGTATCCTTAGTGAATCGACGGTATATGGTTCATCAAACGAATGAACCGATTTGGGAAGCTGTAGAGAATTTTCTGATGAAGGAATACAGCTATGATCCGTTTGAGGATTGGGTGGTCATCAATGGAGATGGAGCCCCATGGATTACAGCGTGTCGAGAATATTTCGGGGACAGGGGGTACTTTCAGCTTGATCGGTTCCATGTGGCAAGAGAGATTCGTCAATTGTTCCGAGGTCATGCGAGATATCGGGTGATTCGAAAGAAGTTAGCATCATGGGATGAAGAAGGTGTGTTACGAGAACTCACAAGTGCCATCGGTACGTTAGAACATGAGGAGAAGGAAAAGCAACTCGAGGCGCTTGTTCGTCGAATCGAGGAGATGCCAGGATGTTTGCGTGACTATCGCGTATGGTTGAAGGAAAAAGGGATTGACACGACAAACATGAGGGCGATGGGGAGTGCGGAAGGAACGATGCATGTGTTTGCGAAACGAAGTAAAAACGGTCGAAGTTGGAGGGATGCAGGGATTGAAGCGATGTTGCGAGCGATCGTCGCGATAAAAGATACGTTACTCATTCGGACACGCGATGGAGTGATGTATGGCGTGGAAGAACGAGAAGAAACGAAACGAGAAACGATCGTGAAAAAGGCACTGAAGCGCGTGCAAACGCAAATGACAGAAGTGGTACGAGATAACATCCCATACCTTCGCCAATCTTCAGGGACACCGATTTACGAGGCATTGCAAGCATTGAAAGGTTTTTAAAACGAGAGAAAACGCACATACCTACAGGATGAGAGTAAGTAAAAGCGCTTACATATAACGATTTTATAAAACCATATATAACCAAAAAAAATCGGTCGAGAAAAAAATCTCCCACAAAGTCTTGACTCAAACAAAAATAAACGCAACCTTGCACGTTATTCCCCATTTGCTTATAATAAATGAAGAATTTCATCATACAAAAAACGATGATCGAGAAGAGTAGCTTGCCGATCGCCATTCAGGGAGAAAACGCCATAGACTGCGAGCGTTTTTATGGTGGAAGCAAGTGAATTCACCTCGGGAGTTGGCGCTTGGACCATTTTGCGCATGCAAAATGTAAAGGCGTTCCGGTGTAAACCGTTATCTGAATGAAGTGAGCTATGCGAACGACATAGCTAACAAGGGTGGTACCGCGAGTGCACTCGTCCCTTACTTAAGGGGCGAGTTTTTTATTTTTTATACATAACAAGGAGGGATTTCCATATGAAGGAGCGGTTACAACAGCTTCAACAAGAAGCGCTTGAAAAAATTGAACAAGCAAACGATTTAAAAGCGCTCAATGACGTACGTGTGGCGTATCTTGGAAAAAAAAGCCCCATTACAGAAGTGCTGCGCGGGATGGGGGCATTGTCGCCTGAAGAGCGCCCGCTCATGGGAGCGCTTGTCAACGACGTGCGCGAAGCGATTCAAACAGCACTTGAAGCAAAGCAAGCAACGCTTGAACAAGAAGAAGTAGAGAAAAAATTGGCATCTGAAGCGATTGATGTGACACTTCCGGGTCGCCCGATCAGACGCGGCAATCATCATCCGCTCACGCTCGTTATTGAAGAAATTGAAGATTTGTTTATCGGCATGGGATATACGATTGCTGAAGGTCCAGAAGTAGAGCAAGATTACTACAACTTTGAAGCGCTCAATTTGCCAAAAGGTCATCCGGCGCGCGATATGCAAGATTCATTTTATATTACAGAGGAAATTTTATTACGTACACATACGTCTCCGGTGCAAGCGCGCACAATGGAAAAACATCAAGGGCGCGGTCCGGTAAAAATCATTTGTCCGGGAAAAGTGTACCGCCGTGACAACGACGATGCAACGCATTCCCATCAATTTACGCAAATTGAAGGGCTCGTGGTGGACGAAAACATTCGCATGAGCGACTTAAAAGGAACGTTGCGTGAATTTGCCCGCAAAATGTTTGGCGAAGATCGCGACATTCGCTTCCGACCAAGCTTCTTCCCATTTACCGAACCGTCTGTTGAAGTCGACGTATCATGTTTTAATTGCGGCGGGCACGGCTGTAACGTATGTAAAGGAACAGGTTGGATTGAAATTTTAGGGGCAGGGATGGTCCATCCGAACGTACTTGAAATGGCAGGATTTGATTCGAAAAAATATACAGGCTTTGCGTTTGGTATGGGTCCAGAGCGTATCGCAATGCTCAAATATGGCATTGATGATATTCGCCATTTTTACCAAAACGATCTTCGTTTCTTGCAACAATTTCGTCGGGTGTAAAAGGAGGGGTTGGCGATGTTCGTTTCATATAAATGGCTACAGGAATATGTGGATTTAACAGGCATTACGGCAAAACAATTAGCCGACCGCATTACGAAAGCAGGGATTGAAGTAGAAAGCGTTGAGGTGCGCAATAAAGGAATACAAGGTGTTGTCATCGGACATGTAATTGAGCGCGAACAACATCCGAACGCTGATAAATTAAGCAAATGTTTAGTCGATATCGGGGAAGGGGAGCCAGTGCAAATTATTTGCGGGGCACCGAACGTCGCAAAAGGACAAAAGGTTGCCGTTGCTAAAGTTGGTGCCGTATTGCCTGGCAACTTTAAAATTAAACGCGCAAAACTGCGCGGTGAAGAATCGAACGGCATGATTTGTTCGTTGCAAGAGCTTGGCGTGGAGTCAAAATTAGTGCCGAAAGAATACGCCGACGGCATTTTCGTTTTCCCAAGCGATGCACCGGTCGGAGCGGATGCGCTACAACTCCTTTACTTGGATGACGAAGTGTTAGAACTTAGTTTAACACCAAACCGTGCCGATTGTTTAAGCATGATTGGCGTCGCTTATGAAGTGGCAGCGATTTTAGGAAGAAGCGTGAAGCTTCCGACCATCGAACTTCACGAAAACAATGAAAATGTTCATGATTATATTTCTGTTCGCGTCGATGCACAAGAAGATAATCCTTTATATGCAGGGCGCATCGTGAAAAACGTAAAAATTGGCCCATCGCCGCTTTGGATGCAAGCGCGTTTAATGGCGGCTGGCATTCGACCGCACAACAATGTCGTCGATATTACGAACTACATTTTACTTGAATACGGTCAGCCGCTTCATGCGTTTGACTACGATCGCCTCGGCTCAAACGAAATTGTCGTTCGCCGTGCAAAAGCCGGTGAAACAATCGTGACGCTTGATGATGTAGAGCGCACGTTGACAGAAGATCATCTTGTCATTACGAACGGGAAAGAGCCTGTCGCTTTAGCTGGTGTGATGGGCGGTGCCAATTCGGAAGTATGTGATGAAACAGTAAACGTATTTATTGAAGCAGCATATTTTAACGGAGCGACGATTCGCCAAGCGGTCAAAGATCATGGATTGCGCAGTGAGTCGAGCACACGGTTTGAAAAAGGCATTGATCCTGCGCGCACGAAAGAAGCGCTTGATCGTGCAGCGGCGTTGATGGCGGAATATGCTGGCGGAGAAGTCGTTGGCGGCGTTGTGGAAGTCAACACACTGACAAAAAAAGAAGTCGTCGTTACGATTACGTTAGATCGTATCAATCGCGTGCTTGGCACAACAATTACGAAAGAAGAAGTCGCAGGCATTTTAACGAACTTGCAATTTACATTTACGGAACATGACGGCACGTTTATGATTACTATTCCGTCACGTCGTGCAGATATTACAATTGAAGAAGACATCATCGAAGAAGTAGCGCGTTTATACGGATACGACCATTTGCCAGCGACATTGCCGATCGGGGAAGCAAAGCCAGGGAAACTCACACCATATCAAGCAAAGCGTCGCCACGTGCGCCGTTATGTAGAAGATGCGGGATTATTCCAAGCGATTACGTACTCGCTCACAAACGAAGCAAAAGCGACGATGTTTGCGCTTGAAACGGCGCAACCGATCCGTCTTGCTCTTCCGATGAGCGAAGAGCGCAGCGTCTTGCGCCAAAGCTTAGTGCCGCACTTATTGGAAGCAGCAAGCTATAACCGCGCCCGCCAAGTCGAAAACGTAGCATTATACGAAATCGGCTCGGTATACTTAGCTAACGGTGAACATGAACTGCCGAGCGAAAAAGAGCGTCTCGCAGGCGTTTTGACAGGTGTATGGCACGCTCATTTATGGCAAGGAGAGAAAAAAGCAGTTGATTTTTATGTTGTCAAAGGCATTGTAGATGGCTTGTTTGCGTTGCTAGGATTAGAGAACCGCATTGCATACAAGCAAGCAAAACGCGAGCACCTTCATCCAGGGCGTACAGCAGAAATTTTATTAGATCATAAGACAATCGGTTTTGTCGGTCAGCTACATCCGAACGTGCAAAAACAATTTGATTTAAAAGAAACATATGTATTTGAGCTAGATCTTGAAGCGTTATTAAAAGAGGAAGTAGATGACATTCGCTATACAGCGATTCCACGCTTCCCATCCATTACGCGGGACATTGCTCTTGTCGTTGACGAGCATATTGTAGCAGGTGACCTCGAGCGAGCAATTATTGAAGCAGGCGGTGAACTGTTGAAAGACGTATCGATTTTCGACGTTTACAAAGGCGATCGCCTTCCAGAAGGCAAAAAATCGATCGCCTTCTCGCTCCGTTACTATGACCCAGAGCGGACATTGACGGACGAAGAAGTCACAAACGTTCACGAACAAGTCATCAAAGCGGTCGAACAACAATTCGGCGCTACATTGCGTGGGTAAAACGAAACCCCCATCTGATGCACGGGCATTGGATGGGGGTTTTTATGTCCTTGTCGGATGGGTGGGGGCGTTTTTTATCTAGTCAGCCAAAATTGGCGTGCACACCGCCAAAAGAAGGCGGGGTTCCAACATAAGTTGGCGGTGAAGAATGGAAAAAAAGTGAAGTATAATCAAACTATTAAAACGAAAGGAAGAATTTTTAAGATGATTCGTCAATTTGTAAACATAGCAGTAGCGGTAATGCTTGTTGGAGGAATTTTATTTGGCATAGGAAAAGATTCATTGGCAACTTCGAATCAAAAAGGGATAAAAGAATCGGGGGCGGTTACTCCTCAATCGATTGCATCAAAGACGAAAACAACCACGATCCAAGTTGGACAAACAGTTCAAACTTTGTATGTGACAGGAACTTTTGAAACTCAGTATAGTGATGTTCATAAAAGGCAACTGTTTTCGGGAGTTAAATCGATTTCCTCAAAAGCATCCGGCAGTGGGACGTGGACACAGACAGGATATAGTGTGGAATTAATTGACAGTGGGCGCACATATGTCATTACTGTGTCAGGAAAATATTCCTATAATGGTGCAACATATACGATTTCAACAAGTATAGAGTTTTATTGCAATGCTAATCGTTCTATTGGGTAGTAAGTGATAGCAAAGCAAAAGACTTGTCACAATCTTCGACAAGTCTTTTTATTTTTCAGGAAGGAATTTTATTGAACTTGTCGAACATTCCCTATTTGTAAATATTTGTGTAAGGTGCGATAGGATGAGTGAAAAAGAAAAAATAGCGAAAAAAATAAAGGAAATCGTGGAACAATTTATGTCGGAACCGCAACTGAAAGCACACATGTTGATGGCAATCGAGCAACATATGAAAGAGAGCGATTTGTTGTTTGGACGGTTGGCTTACTTGCATTATGACTTGTTTTCGACACAAGGAAATCACTCAACATATATCGCAGCGGCTATTGAATTGATCGTGCTTGCTGGCGATTTACTTGATGATGTAGTCGATCAAGATCGTTTCGAGGATACAGCTATTCCTCTTCATATTGCGATCGGGTTCTTGCTGCTTGGCCAGCAAGCGATTGCGAATGTACCGATTCCTAGTAATAAAAAATTAAAGGCACTGTCATATGTTACGTCTTGCTTGTTGCAAAGTGTACACGGACAACAGCTCGATGTGGCGTGTGACGTACAAACAGAAGCAGAATATATAAAAATGGTAGAGAAAAAATCAGGCTCTCTTGTTGCGATGGCTTGTGTAATCGGAGCATTATTAGCAGGAAAAGAGGACATCGCAACGCTTGAAACATATGCTCGCTACATCGGTATTGCAGCACAAATCGACAATGATCTTGATGCGCTATACAACTGGGATAAAAAAGCTGATATTCAAGCAAAGAAAAAGTCGCTTCCGATTTTGTATATGCTAGAAAGCAAGAACGATAACTTATGGAAGCAGTATTTCAACAACGATATAGACTACGATAGGATGTATGTCCAAAAAGAAAAAGCGCTTCAGCAAATGGAACAGGAAGGAGCGTTTTACTATGCAAAAGTGATGAGCCAGATTTACAAGGAAAAGGCTTTGCAAGAAATCGAAAAACTAGATGTAGATGATGCGTATAAATCTGCGCTGAAAACATTTATTTGAGAATGTTGGAGGGAGATTGTGATGCAACAAATCATTCGCTTTTTAGTAGAACATCCGGAAGTCATCGAAAAATTACAAAATGGTACGGTGAGCCTGATCGGTTTAAGTGAGTTAGAGGTAAAAGCGGTGATAAAGGTGTTTAGCGAATCGACTAGACCGCTTGGATATTGGAGATAAATCATGGCGATGAACCGAGAAGTTATCGTAATCATTGGTGCTTTTGTTGTGGCAGTATATTTAACCATTTTAAATGTAACGTACCCCTTGTTCGGCATTGATGTAGTTGAAAAGAAAAATGGTGATGTTGTTGTAAGCGGTGTTTACGAGTTCGGCTGGGCGAAGCAACATGGCATTCGACCGAATGACCGAGTATTAAAGATAAATGGAAAACATCCACTCTCCCACTTTACTGTCGAAAAATATCACGTCATCGAACAAGCAAAAACGATAACCATTCAACGATGGAATCAAGTTCAAACGTTGAGAGTGGATATGAAGTCGCATGGGGTTGCACAATGGGTATATTACATCCTTTTACCGACGGTCTTCTTTTTATTTACCATCCGTTTTAGCATTTTTTTGCTTCAGTTGCGACCGCATGGTAAATCAGCGACTGTGCTTATTTATTTGTTATTGTTGATGGGGCTTTGTTATGTGAGCGCCAGCCTATCAGCAAAATATGAACCGATTGGAAGACAAGTGTTTAACGGTACATTTTTAGCTTTACCTACCGTCTTTTTACATTTTGTTTATGAATATTTTGAGAAAGAGAAAAAAGTGTGGTTTGCGAAAACAAGTGTCTTTCTTCTTTATGGATTAAATATTTTGTTAGTTTTTGTTTCGCTTACGGCACCGTTTCATTCCATCGATGAGACAAACGCGCTATTGCTCGCATATTTTATCAACATGTCATCTGTTTTTACTTCGCTAGGGAAAGGGTGGAGAAAGCTTAGGGGGGATGAACTGCAACATACGATAAAAGGAATTGTATTGGCAATTAGTTTATCGACGATCCCGTTTCTTTTCTTTTATAGTCTTCCTATGCTAGTAATGAAAAAATGGATATTGCCAGCGGAATTAACGGTTATCTTTCTTTTCGCCTTACCGACCGTTTTCTTTTATTTAATGGCAACAGATCAACTGTTTCAACTGCCATTTTCCATCGGGCGGTTGAAGTATCTCGGTTTGTTCGCATTATTCCCATCTTTTTTTATAATGATTGTGTACAATCAATGGATCCATCACTCTAGCAAATGGGCTGAACTTGTTGTTTTATTTTCTATCGTTTACATCATCGTCCTTGCTACTTTTTACATAAAAGAATGGTTAGACCGCAAATGGCGGACAAAATTACGTATGCAAAAACATTTTTATGAAGAGAGTTTGTATCGCATAAGTGAACAACTGAAAAAACAGCGTACAGTAGAAGGAGCCATGTATTGTTTGGAAAAGGAATTGCAAGAAATTTTGGACGTGGAAAAAATAAAGGTGATTCAGTCCATAGACGAACCGCTTCCTTTTGAGTACAATGAAGCATATTGGGCGAATATCGTCAAAAAAATAAATGGTGCCCCACTTTCGATCGGTCGCGTAATGGAACATCGCTCCTTATTTGTCATGTTTATCGGTTCATTTCGTCAAACACCTTTATGGCTAGTAGGGAAAAAGAAACATCCTCTTTCATTTCGCACCGAGCAAAAAGATTGGCTATCTACCATTGTTTATTATACAAGCATGACGATCGAAAACATGTTAAAAGTGGAGGATCTATTGAAAGAGTTAGATCGATTAAAAGAGAAAGAACATTCGATTTTGTTTACTCGGTTGATGTTCCAATGGTCAGAAAGGGAAAGAAAAAAACTGGCGATCGATTTGCATGATACATTGCTTCAAGATTTAATTTTGTTAAGACGAAAAGTGGAAAACTTGCTTGTTCAACCTCTATGCGTGGAAGATATACAAAAACAGCTAAACGATATCGACGAGGAGATCCTCGATATCATTGATGTAACAAGAGAAATATGTCATGAATTAAGACCGCCGTTTTTGAGTCAGATGGGACTAAAACAAGCAATCTCGCAGCTTATTGACCGATTTCATTTACGTACGAATATAAAAGTAAAGTGGAATGTTCACATACAAGCTAAATTAGGAGAAGAACAGGAACTGGCGATGTATCGGATCATACAAGAATTGTTAAACAACGCCGTAAAACATTCTCAAGCATCAACGATCCAACTCGTATTCGATGCGCAAGATGAGGCTGTTCAACCTCGTTATGTGGACGATGGAGTAGGAATAGAGATGGAAAAATTAAATGATCATCATGGTAATTTAGGATTATTTGGAATAAAAGAGCGTGTGCAAGGATTAGGTGGAACATGCAAAATCGCGTCATCGCATGGATCTGGATTAGAGATAACGGTAACCATTCCATTATAAACGTACGGAAAGGAGAAATTGATGGAATGATTCACATTTTAATCGTCGACGATCATCTCCTTGTTTGCGAAGGTACGAGAAATGTGCTTGAACGTGAAGGAGATTTTCAAGTAGACATTACGACATCTGCGAGCGAAGCAGAACAAATGATCGAGCAACGTGCGTATGATATATGTTTACTTGACTGGTGTATGTCGGATATGAGCGGTATCGAATTGAGTAAACGAATTCTCGAAAAACAGCCAACTGCGAAAATTGTCATCTATACCGGATATGATGTTGTTCCCTTTTTAAATTATTTCGTTGAATTCGGCATTACCGGTTTTGTTAGCAAAACCGCATCAAGCGAGCAATTAGTCACAGCGATTCGTTGTGCCTTACGAGATGAAGCAGTCATTCCTGTACACGTGCTATATCAGCTATATTGTTGTGGAGTAAAGGAAAAGGTGGAAGGGGACGAACAACCAGCTGTACTAGGTCATAGCGAGCTAGAGTTACTGATGGAAGTTGCCAACGGCTTATGTAATAAACTGTAGTTGAGCAATTTTCGTTACAATAATTACCATTTAAAAAGAGACAAACAGGGTACCCCTTATGCCACGTGGAGCTGTTTTTTCACGGTATCAATGGGAATATTTTGTTTCGCTGCACGGTAAATGAACTCCACGAGGCTATGTCCTTTTCTCTTGCGCAGGAGATCGAGCCCATCCGAAAAATCACTGTTCGACTCGAACATGCTGTACATATACGCAAGTTGCACCAAGATCCAATACCGTTTCACCGCCCGACGCCCGCGAACGCGGTATCCATCGAGTTTCAGCTGGTCTTTCGCTTGACGGAAAAAACATTCGATCGACCAACGTGCAGCATAGTAGCGCAAGATCTCTTCATCGCTTAGCTCGCGATCGGTGCTCAAGACGCAATGAAGATGTTTCGGCGTCATCGGCTGATCGGCTTTCCATGCGAGCAGCACCACGGCATCCTTGAGACCGTTCAGAGCACCTTCGTAGCGATACACCCGATAACGCTCTTTTCCCACCGTGACGAGGCGGGTATCCCGTGGCTCCATAGATTTGGCAAATTCCTTTGCTTGAATGGCCGTCCCTTTTGGATAGAGAATCCGATTCGTCTTCAGCATCGCGATGACGTGGAACCCTTTTTTCAAGCAGGCTCCCACGAGGGTTTTCGATGGATACCAAGAGTCCATGAGCACATAAACGGGGCGACTCACATCCAACGAAGAAAGCATCTCGATCGCGAGTTCCCCTTTGCTTTTCCCCGCCGTCTTGTCGTAGAGGCGAAAGGCAAAAGGAAACGCTTGAGTCATCGTATGAACCATGAGCCAAACGAGAGAATGTCCCCAAATCGATTTTTTCTCTGCGTGACAATAGTGCCAATCACACCCTTGAATGGCGTGTGTTGCCCGTGACGAGGGCTTCGTTTTTTGGCAAATCGTATCATCGATCGAAACAAAAATGGGTTGATTCTCTCGTTTCGAGCTGCGTTCGACACGATGAAGCACCCACTGCTGGAGTTTGCGAAGCAGCGTCTCTTCCTCCCATGGGCTTTTCGTGAAAAAATGGCTCAGTGTCGTGCGATGGTTCGGATGAAAACTCCCGTGATGTAGATCGGTCAGTGTTCCCGAAAAGCCCTTTGTAATCATCGCATCCACGATATGAACGAGATGCTTCATCACAGGTTTCGAGAAATAAAGCGCCAACCCTAACGTTATGAAAAACTTGTGGATTCCTTGATGATGTGCTAATCTATTCATGAGACATGAACCTCCTTGTGGATAGTTGTGGCACATCTATTTTAACCAAGGAATCGGGTTCATGTCTCCTTTTTTGTTTGGTTGTAAATTTATGTTAGCGAATTTGCTCATCTACAGTAATAAAGATATTGCTAAAAAATATCATATTAGTCAACGGACAGTGGAAAGGTAACTATTCAGCCACATCATAAAGTGAGCTGAATATTTTCTTCTTTCCTTGTCTATGATGTGAATACTGATAGACAAGGAGGTGAATCGCATGTTGACGGTACAACAAGCTGTATTTACAGTTGAAAGCTTAATCGGCAAAGTTCAACAACAAAAACAGCTCATTCATCAACTCGTTCAAGAAAATGAACATTTGCGTCACGAAAACAAACAACTACGCAAAGAAAATGAACAACTGAAGTACCGTGTTCAAGAGCTGGAAGCACGCACGAAAAAAAACAGCTCTAATAGCCATTTGCCCCCATCTTCTGACCGTTTTGCCAACACACGTTCTTCTCGTCAACCATCTGGCAACAAGCCAGGCGGACAAGAAGGACATCAAGGAACGACGCTCCGTCAAGTGGAACATCCACATCATCGTGTCGTCCACCGTGTGCATACGTGTCAAGGATGTGGGGTTTCTTTGCGTGACGTCAAACCGTTCAAAGTCGATATCCGTCAAGTGTTTGATGTCCCTCCTGTGGCGATCGAGGTGACACAACATGAACGTGAAGTGAAATCGTGTCCGCATTGTCGATGCGTGCAACAAGCCGAATTCCCATCCCATGTCACGAATCATGTGCAATACGGTCCACGCCTTACTGCGCTCGTTGTTTATTTACATCATATCCAATTGATCCCGTACAAGCGTTTAAGTGATACAATCGAAGCGTTATATCAACACTCGATTAGTACGGGAACTCTTGCCAATATGGTGAAACGAGGACGCGAAGCGCTGGAATCAAATATGGACGTCATCGAAGACGCCTTACTTGAATCCAACATCCTGCATGTCGATGAAACGAGTTTGCGCATCAATGGAAAACTCGCATGGGTGCATGTCGCGTGTACATCGAAATATACGTACTTGGCTCCTCACGTTTCTCATGGAAAGAAAGCGACCGATGACATCGGGATTCTTCCGCGATATCAAGGGACGATGATGCACGATGGGTTCGTTACGTATACGAAATACACACAAGCCATCCATGCCCTTTGTCACGCCCATCATTTGCGTGAATTGAAGGGTTTCATCGAACAAGGGCATATATGGGCATCGCGCATGACGACGTTTCTGTTAGCCGCCAAACAGGCCGTCGAAGCTCATCACGGTGCGCTTTCCGAAGAAGAAGCGAAACGATGGGAACGAGTGTATGATCGCATCCTAGAAAGAGCACAACACCGATTGGAAACGGCGACGCCTCTTCCGAAAAAAGCACTCGCTTTTGTTCGACGGCTTCAGAAACGAAAGGAAGAAGCGTTGCGTTTCTTACGTGAAGTGCATGTTCCCTTTGACAACAACCAAGCCGAACGCGATCTTCGCATGGTCAAAGTGAAAGAGAACATTTCGGGTACATTTCGCGAAGAAACATTCGCCCAGTCTTTTTGTATCACAAGAAGTATCGTTTCCACACTGACGAAACACGAAAAAAACGTGTGGGATTCGTTATGTCTTCTGTTGACAGGCGACACGCTCGATCGTGTTCTTTCTACCACTTAGGGCATTTTCTATTACGGGGATGCCCTATTTGTGTTGCGCTTCTTTACATACTACTATCGGGGTGAATAGTTACGTGGAAAGACGCTTGTCACGCATCTTCATAAAGTTGCATGTATCTTCCCGAATAGAAGCGGTGGAAAAAGCAAAAAAATTAGGGCTCATTCCAGAGCATCATATGTTGTGAATGCCTTCACCGGATCGGTGAGGGCATTTTCTTTTTGAAGTCCGCCATTTCGTGTCGGTATCCGACAAAAAAATGGCGGGGTTCGACACCATGTTGGCGGTGAAAGGGGGGGAAGTGGAGGTATAATCAGGTTGAATAGGAAAAATATTTGTAAGGGAGGAGAAATCCAAGATGAAAAAAGTCAAAAAGTTTTTAGCTGGAGGAGCATTAAGTTGCGCACTCTTAATGGGAAGTGTAAGTCTAGTAGATGCTGCTACTTACAATTATGCCTCTAACTACTTTGATTATGGGGTTTATCTTGGTGGTGGATACGGACAAACATTTGAACTTGATGGCAAAGCAAGATTTATTGGAACTCAAGCTCCGTATTATAGTAACAGTGCTTGCGGAGTCGGTTATCAAATTCGTTCAACAGACGGAACCGTTTTAAAAGTAAGTTGGAAGTATGGGGCTGGTTCTATTGATACAGGAAATGACTTGAATGGTTATAATGGGAAAAAGAAAGCGTATTTAAGAAATGCATATAACGAGAGTACTCCTCAAACAGCCTCTGGAAAGTTTTATTATTAAATATTTTTTGCTTTTGCGGAGCCTATGTTTTATATGAATAGTTTGGAAATAAAGGGGCATGATCTCTGACTAGAAAGATAGATTAAGTACTAGCTACTATGAATTGAGATCATGTCCCTTTCTTTTAGGAGCATTCCTGTTAGAAAGGTTTTCAGGGACTTGAAAGAAAAAAGCCCCTTAATATAAATGTAGGGGTACACCAAACACCAACATCAGACCAAGGAAGACTACGAGATGAATTGTACACAAAATCGCAAAATTGAACAAGTGACAGAACAAATTTTAGTAATTGGAATGGATATTGCCAAACACAAACACTACGCAGCGATGGTGGATGAACGAGGAAGAGAACTGAAAAAGCCGTTTCCTGTGTTCCAATCGCGAATTGGATTCGAACAATTCTACGTGTCGATTGAAGAAGCAAAAGAGAATTTGGCAAGACGGAGATCATCGTCGGTATGGAACCGACCGGGCATAACTGGTTGCACCTCGCCTATTTCCTCGAGGAAAGATCCCATTGGTGATGGTCAACCTGATGCACGTCAAACGGTCGAAAGAGCTCGACGACAACTTACCAAACGAAGCACGATGCCAAAGATGCCCTCGTTATCGCCAGACTAATCAAAGATGGATGCTTTAGCTATCTCCGCATTTTCCAAGAGGTGAAAGTGGAATTACGGACAGGAAGCACGTTTCGAGAGTCGCTGTTCAAGGAACGGAATATCATCTACAATCAAATGATTCATTGGCTCGATCGCTATTTTCCTGAGTTTGTACAGGTGTTCCCGTCGTTTGGCAAAATGGTATTAGCGATATTAGAGAACACGCCATTTCCGGTAGATATCGCTGATCAGACGGTCGAAGGGTTCATGGAGCGGTATCGTCAAAGAGAAGGACTCAAATGTCCGCAAAAACCGAAAATTCAAAAGCTGATAGAGGTTTCACACTATGCGATTGGGATCACGGAAGGAAAACCGATGGCTCGTATCGAAATCGCCACGCTCGTCCGCCGGTATCGCCAATTGGAACAAGAGATCACTGCTTTGACCGAAGAGTTGACGGCCCTTGTGCAAACGACCGTCGAATACGAATGGCTCTAAACGATTCCGGGACTAGGAGAGGCGACGATCATGGAGCTGTTATCGGAAATCGGAAGGACAGAAGCGAATCTCGAAACGAGGACGAAAATGGCTGCGCCCCCTTCTCTTTCGGATGATGATGCCATTGATTTGCTTATAACGAAGCGTTCCGGGCCTCACACCAGTACTATATGATACGCCCCATCAACCCGTTGCGTAAGAAGCAATCGATCGTGGTGTTATGCAGTAAAGCTATGGAAGGTTCTATACGCGGTTTGCGTGAAACAGCAAGCGTTTAATGGGGAATGAATGATGCGAGATATCTTTTCTCCACTCCAAGCCTAGGCAGCCTAGAGCCGCCTCCTTTCGTGAAAAGAACGGTCTGAACAACCGGGTGGATGACACGGAGAAGCTGGCACACGATTTCATATTCGACTTTGAGTTCCTATAGGATCTTAGTCGGCCTCTGCCTGGTGAAGAGACCGAACGAAGGAATGTTGGCGCGTGGATGCCCAGAGACATGGGAGGGTTTGTACTCATCAGAAACGCAGCGATCCAAGGTGTAACGTATACATATAAACCTACAAAATATCTATAAGCGAACACGAAGCGCACCATAGACGGTTAGATATCAACAAAAATGAAAATGTGTGTATGGGTTTTTGTCGGAAAAAATTTTTTTGACACCCCCTGAGACGCCAAGAAACCTTGATATATGAACATTGCTAGAGGGAGTGAGAAAATATATGAGAGTATATTATATTTTCTTAGCATTATTCACGACCTTCTTTCTCGTTTCTTGTTCAAGGCAAGAAGAGCATGTAAAAATGGCAATATTCTTAAAAAGTGATTGGGATAAGTATGAAGTGTTTGCTAAGGAGTTTGAAAAAGCAAAAGGCATCAAAATTCAACTTGATTATATTTGGGATGATACTATTAAACATGATTATAAGCACCTTTGGTCTAAAATACATAGCGCTATTGAAAAAAAACTTAAGGACCAAGAGATTGATTTAATTGCAGGGGTGCCAACCTCTTATTTTGAAAAATTGATTAAAAAAAATCTGTTAGCTGAATTGGATACATTTATGGTTGGACAGAGTGGAATAGATGTTAAAAATTTATACAGTCCGGTTTTAGATATTGCCAAAAAGGCTGGGAATGGACATTACTATTTTCTTTCCCCAACTTTTTCTACAAAGCTATTAGTTGTTAATCTTGACATTTTCAAGACTTTGAAGGTGCCTATTCCAGAAGAAACAGTATCTTGGGGAGAATTGGAATATATAGCTGAAAAAATTAATCGGAAGAACCTAAATCCACATAACAGAAAAATTTATGCTATCTCATTTGGTCCTGGAGGAGAAGAAGGATTATTTATGGACTTTCAACTTCTAACCACTCCACTTGAGCTTCCACTTCAGGAGAAGGAAGAGATCTATAACCATCCGTCTTGGGGGAAATGGTTTAAATGGTTTATAACAATGCATCAAAAATATGGAGTACGTAATATGGCTGAAGACAGAGCTTTTTTTACAGGTAAAGTGGCAATGAGAATCACTTATCCTCACGAACTTCAATGGTTGTATAAAAAAGCAAGGGCAGATCTAGGACTAGGATTTAATCCAGCTAAGTTCGAATTTAGAATTTATCCAGCTCCTTATTATAGTAATAAACCAGAAGTTGCTAGTATTGAAGTTCATAATATCGCATTATCTAATCAATCTGAGAAAAAGAATTTGGCTTGGGAAGTTATAAGATATGCTATGGGAAAGGACTATGCTTTATCAATAATCTATAATGGGGGAAATACATTTGGTGGAAATTTTCCTGCATACTATGATTCAGACACTATTCGTGCCTATGAAAACTTATATCCAGGAATAGATGTAAAAAATGTATTTTATTATGGAAAACAAGGACCTTATATTAAAGAATCAATGACTCTGGAACAACTCTCTATTTTCCACGAACTAGAAAGGGAATATTTTCCTATTATACTAAATCCTGAATCCGTGACAAAACATCTTTACAATGGTCGCAAACCGTTGATATGATAAGGGAAAACGACGTTGACGATTCTTCATCAAGTAGGTGAATGTGATGAAAGATTTCCCGATTCGGTTTGTATTGACAGATGAAGCGATTACTCCAAGTGCTGGGCTTGCTCTCGTGGGCTACTTACTGCACCAAACGAAGCTGGATAAACGAGTAAACGCCCTTCGGCTCCCAACGGTTCGTCGAGATGTGCACATTTCCCATAGCGATGTCATTCGCTCGATGATTGGCTTGCTTGCCACAGGAAAAACGGATTTCGATCATATCGAAGCGTATCGTCAGGACGATATCTTTTCGGCATCGATGGGGATTCAGCACGTGCCTTCCTCCCCAACGTTGCGACAGCGTCTCGATCAGCTCGCTTGTCTTCCGATGACCGAAGCAATCATTTGGGAGGAATCGATGCGTCTGTTGGTTCGACAACACGCTACCTTGTCCCCTTGTTGGGCGAAAGGGAAAACGACATGGCTTCCCCTTGATATAGATGCTTCCCCATTTGACAACTCCGATACGAAGAAAGAAGGAGTGAGTCGAACGTATAAAGGATTTGACGGTTTTACGCCGTTGTTTGCGTACGCAGGGAAGGAAGGGTATATCGTTCATGCCGAGCTGCGTCCAGGGAAACAACATGTACAAGACAACATGCCTTCGTTTTTAACTACCGCTATCCGTCGAGCTCGTCCGCTGACCTCGTCTCGTCTGCTTGTCCGCATGGATGCAGGAAACGATGCGGAAGCGAATGTGCACGTATGTCTAAAGGAAGACGTGGACTTTGTCATCAAGCGAAACTTACGCCGAGAATCGAAAGCGCTTTGGTTCCAGATCGCTTCGCAAAAGGGCAGACGCGTCGATGATGGACAAACAGAAGGAGTACAAACGTATGAGTTATGCCTTCCACAGACAGCAGCAATCGATGGACACACGTATACGTACGTTCAAGTCACCCAAGTGACGGAACGAACGATGGAACGAAATGGACAGCTGATGCTCGTTCCTGATTACGAAGTCGAAAGCTACTGGGTGCGCCTCGAAGGATACGAGCATGTTCGAATGAGTGATGTGCTCGCATTGTATCACGATCATGCGACATGCGAACAGTTTCATAGCGAACTGAAAAGCGACTTAGATTTAGAGCGACTTCCATCAGGGAAGATGAAAACGAATGCGCTCGTGTTAGTCATGGGAGCATTCGTGTACAACCTTCTTCGCCTGATTGGACAAGATCTATTAAGCGATCCGAGACATCCATTACATCATAAAGTGAAACGCCGCCGCATCAAGACGATCATTCAGACGGTGATCACGATGGCAGGTCGACTCGTCCGCCGATCACGACAGATCTGGATGAAACTGACGCGAAGGAGTGGCTATAGCGAGCCCCTACTGAACATTTACATAAAATGGAGAGAAGGAGCATAACGAACGATTGTTCGCAATTCTGTACTCATCCTAACCCTCTGTCCTTTTTTGTTTTTTCTTTGGTTTATATACCTAAAAAAGATATTTATTTCATTTCTGAGAGTGAAGATGACATCTGTTTTAAACATAAAAAGGGAATGGTGGATCACACATCCATAAAACCAGCAAAAAAGTCAAAGTCGATGTCAATCCATCACGGATTCAGGTAAATAAAAATATTTCAGTCGAAGACGGTTACAAGGAACTAAAAAGGGAATACAAGCAAAGAATAAAGGAGCTGAAGCGGTAAATGATTCGAAAAACCATCACGATTATTCCTTTTGTCATGGTAGCTTGTCTCAAGACTTGGGATCATGTCTATGGAAATTTTCCTGGCATATCGGTTTGGATTGTGTTCATTCATATTTGTCTCAATCTATTGCCCATCTTTGTGTTTGTATGCTGGAGTGTGTCCAAAGTGCGGCAATGGATTGGGTTGAATATGGTGATTCACGCTTGCTTTTATGTTTACTTGTTTTTTGTTTTGTATTATACGGTTTTATATATTCCTTATTGGCGCTTTATGACCCAACCAGTGCTGCCGCCAGAGGAACAGGTGTTTCCCCATTATAATTTAATCCCGTTTAAAACGATTTTGGAAACAAGTATTACTCCTGTGAATATTTGGGGAAACATCTTTCTGTTGCTTCCGTTGGGCATCTTTGTTCCTTTGATTCATCCCTATTTTGCACGTATCAAACCGTTTCTTCTCCTTGCCTTGCTGGTTTCGAGCGGTATTGAATCCGTTCAATTTATGACAGCGTTGATGGATGGAAAATTTGCTGAATACCCTAGTGAAAGAAGCCTCGATGTTGATGATATCATTTTGAACATGAGTGGAGCCGTTATCGGTTTTGGTCTGTACAAATTACGAGGGCGAATGAAAAGCTTGATTTCTTGATCACACTGCTTGCCATCTGACCGTTGATTGCATACATGCAGTCATCAGAAATTCAACGTTGTTTGGGGGATGTCAATGATCACTTTCTTTATAAATGAAGTCAACTGTAGTTGAGTATTTTTTATAATAATAACTGTAGTTGAGCGATTTTTGTTACAATAATTACTATTTAAAAAAGGAACAAACAGGGCACCCCTTATGCAACGTGGATCTGTTTTTTCACGGTATCAAGGGGAATATTTTGTTTCGCTGCGCTGTAAATGAACTCCACGAGGCAATGTCCTTTTCGCTTGCGCAGGAGATCGAGCCCATCCGAAACATTGCTGTTCGACTTGAACATGCTGTACACATACGCAAGTTGTACCAAGATCCAATACCGTTTCACCGCCCGTCTGTTCTTATTTTGGATGAACCAACAAACGGACTGGACCCGGCCGGCATTCGTGAAATTCGCGACTATTTGCGCAAGCTAGCAAGGGAGGAAAGATTGGCAGTCGTCGTATCGAGCCATCTTCTATCAGAAATGGAGATGATGTGCGACCGCTTTGTGATCATTCAGCATGGCAAGCTTGTGACGATCGAATCGGTACAAGAGCTGTCGCAACAAACGGAGAAGGTGCTGTTTATCGTCGGGCCGAAGGAGAAGGCGGCGCAAATGGTGAAAGCGCACGATCCGCATCTCGATGTTCGCCTCGTCGAACAAGGATTGGAAGTGACGCTCGATTATAAAGATATTCCTCGGCTAAATGCTATGCTTGTCGCGGAAGGAATCAACGTATACGGCATTCATGTGCTCGCGAAATCGTTGGAAGAAAGATTTCTAGAAATGACGGGAGGAAACGAAATTGCCTAATCTTTTTTCGCTCGGTAGTGTCAAAAAATCTATGAAAAGACCTTTTTACATTCCTTTTTAAGGTATTTAAAAAGGGTGATGGCATCGGATTCGCCCTTGACCAACACTCTCCAAAGGGGAGGAACGGTCAATAAGGGCATGGAGGGGAAGGGAGGAAGCCGAATGAATCGATATCAGAAAATTGCCATAGGAGTAATGTTGTTCGTGCCGTTGATTTTCTTAGTCATTTCCTTATTGACAAACAGGTGGGGATTTTTCCTTTGGAGTTTGGCACCAAGCTTTACTGTGGGGATGACGGGATTTTTCGTAGCGAAAGATAAATAACACGCATATGTTGTACACCTAGCTCCCTTGTCCATTTTCATAATATTAAGATTTTTTAACACCTCAAACCATATCAATGGAAGAGATTAATTCTCAACTAGCACTACGAGTTGGTTATCAAATTTTTAAAGCTCGTTCTGTTTTTAATGCGGTGACATGGTGGATGTTCCAAAAACGCGACGTCGCGGCTTAAATGATAAAAAGAAAAAGGCTGCCCAATTCGCTTGTTATGCGGTTATTGGCAGCCTTTTTTATTGAAAAAATAATTGCTTCGCTTCGAGAGAAAAGTTTGTAAATATAAAGGACGTGATTGTGTCGTTTTCTCCAAATGCCTCTCTTTTTTTAAAAAAACCATCCTCTAATCCAAATACTTCAACTGTTCTATACAAAGGATCAACAATCCAATATTCTTGCACGTTAAACTGCTCGTATAGCTTAAATTTTTCATTTCGGTCTTTTAAAGCTGTAGATGGAGAAAGAACTTCGACAATGAGTGTCGGTGCGCCTAAACAGCCGTTTGTTGTTAAGCTGTTTTTGTTGCAAATAACAGAAATATCTGGTTGTACGACATGTTTTGCATACGTGTAGTCGTCGCTTTCGGAGAGACGAACATCAAACGGAGCTATGGCAACGTAGCAATTTTTATTTTGAAAATGCGAACGAAACGCAAACGATAGTTCCATGACAGCAAATTGATGCTCCCATGTTGGTGAAGGGCTCGTGTTGTAAGCTTTCCCGTCAATGAGCTCCCAACGCCCGTCCCATTGAACATAATCGGCATACGTATACAGTTTGGATGATTGTGGATTCATCGCGTATCCCTCACTTTTTTCAATATTATACCACACATCACTTCGTCATTGACCATTTCGTGTTTCATCGTTATATTGTTAAATAGTTAAACAATTGAACTATATGGATGGGAGGCATTGACCGATGGAGCGAAGCATACAACAATTTATTGAGCGATATTTATCCGTTTCGTTTCTTGTCAATAAACGAGGGGCTGCGTTGATGAAGTGTGAATTAGACGATATTACGCACGATCAATATTATGTATTGCGCTACATATATAAGCGTGGGGTGTGCACATCGACGGAATTGGCGGACGTGTTTGCGGTAAATAAAAGTGCGATTACGGCGATGACAAACCGTCTTGTTGAAAAAGGAATGATTGCACGTGGCAAAGATGAAGACGATCGTCGCGTCATTTCTCTTACACTGACAGAAAAAGGAAAGATGTGGCTCGTTGAAACAGAACGAAAAGTATATGAACTTGTTGAAACAATGATGACAAAGCTTTCACATGAAGAAATTGAACAGTTTATTCAAACGTATGAGAAGCTAGCAATGATTTTACAAGAAATGGAGGAGAAAAAATGAAAACGATTATTCGCGGAAAATGGGTCGTTTTACTCGCGTGGGTTGTCGCCACTGTCGTGCTCGTTATGACTGCTCCGAATGTGGCACAACTTGTGCGTGAAAAAGGGCAAATTACCGTCCCAGACGGCTATTCGTCTTCGCTTGCTAGCGAGTTATTAAAAGAAGTACAAAAGCAAGAAAATAAGGAAGGGGAAATGAGCGCCGTCCTCGTCTTTCATCGCAAAGAAAGATTGCAAGAAAAGGATTGGAATGAAATTGAGAAGGCTATTGAACAACTACAAGCGAAAAAAGAATCGCTCGGTTTAATACAAATTGTTTCGCCACTTGATGACAGCTCGCTCAAAGAAAAGCTCGTTTCAAAAGATGAAACAACGGTACTCATTTCGCTTCAATTAGAACGAAACAAACGCACCGCAAAAGAAATAAGCACAGCGCTTTATGATGTGATCGAGAATATTGATGTACCGCACTATTATACAGGCAGTTGGATGATCGATGAAGATGTCGTACAAAGTTCACAAGAAGGATTGAAAAAAACAGAAGGCATTACGGTCGTGTTTATTTTAATTGTTTTATTTCTTGTATTTCGTTCGCTCGTTGCTCCGTTTGTGCCGTTGCTGACGGTTGGATTGACGTATATCGTATCGCAATCTGTTGTTGCTTTTCTTGTCGATCGAGTGGACTTTCCGCTTTCTACGTTTACGCAAACATTTTTAGTTGCCGTTTTGTTCGGGATTGGAACGGATTATTGTATTTTATTGTTAAGCCGCTTTAAAGAAGAATTAGCGAAACGAGAAGACCGAACAGAAGCGATTATCGCGACGTATAAGACGGCTGGAAAGACGGTTATTTTCAGCGGATTGGCGGTCATGATCGGATTTGCGTCCATCGGCTTATCGACGTTTAAACTGTATCAGTCTGCATCAGCCGTAGCGGTCGGTGTCGTTGTGTTGCTTGTCGCGCTTGTTACGCTTGTGCCGTTTTTTATGGCTACACTTGGTGAAAAGCTGTTTTGGCCGATGAAAGGAGCTCTTGAACATAAACCGAGCAAATTATGGGATGTGGCAGGTCGTTTTTCTTTCGCTCGTCCGCTATGGGCGCTTGCAATTGTCGCGATCATCACATTGCCGATTTTATTGACGTACGATGGCAAACTTTCTTTTAATTCGATGGCGGAAATCGGAGATCGTTACGCGTCTGTTAAAGCATTTAACATCATTTCAGCCCACTTTAGTGAAGGGGAAGCGATGCCGACGAAAATCGTCATGAAAAATGATGAAGCGATGGATGATGAACAATATTACTACTTGATTGAAAAAATTAGTCGCGAAGTAGCAAACATTGATGGTGTGAACGCTGTTCGCTCGGTGACGCGTCCGCTTGGAGAGCCGATTGATCAATTGTTTGTGACAAAGCAAGCGGAACAGTTAAAAGATGGACTTGGAAAAGGAGCGGACGGCATCGGACAAATTCGTTCCGGTTTAAGTGAAGCGAGCAGCGAAATGGCAAAGTCAGCTCCGAAGCTAGAGCAAGCGACCGGAGGTATTCGCGAGCTCGTCAACGGAACGTCAAAATTGAAAACGGGAATGACTGATTTACAACAAGCATTGAAGCAGCTCGAAGATGGGGTGCGAAGCGGAGCGATCGGAGCTGCTGATCTTGAAAAAGGATTGCAAACGATACAAACGAATATGAAAAAGCTGCATGATGGAGCGGATGAATTGCGAAAAGGATATGAGCAAGCAACCGGTGGACTGCGTCAATTAAGTGAACGATATGAACAAATTGAAAGTGGATTGCAAGCTATTTCTGAACAGTTGCCGCTTCTTTCTCAGTCGTTGAATCGTATTGAAGAGCGTCATACGGGCTTGCGTGAAGATGCGGAGTATGCACATGTAAAGCAAGCTGTTCAACAGATGAGCGCACAAATGAATACGTTATCTGATGCACTTGTTCAAGTGAACGACGCGTTACAAAATGTTCAACGTGGTTTACAACAAGCAAATGAATCATTTGCGACAATAACAAACGGACAGCAAGCGCTTATTACTGGAATGGATGAAGTGATCTCTGGACTTGGAAAGCTTCGTTCTGGATTAGAGCAAGCAGCGGATGGTCAAGGGCAAATTGTTCAACGATTGCCAGAAGTGACAAACGGGCTAGCGAAAGTAAACGACGGACAACAGCAATTGCTTACAGGTTTTTCGCAACTCAATGGTCAAATGGATCAACTCATTTCAGGACTAAATCAAAGCGTCGATGGATTGCGACAAGTGGAAAATGGATTACAGTCCGCAAAACAGTACGTTTCTGACTTAGCGAATGCGCCAGATGAAGAAATGGCGGGATGGTATATGCCGCCACAATTGTTGACGAGCGAGGAATTTGCGCAAGCGAAGGAAGCATATATGTCGAAAGACGGAAAAGTCGTGACGTTCGATGTTGTCTTTTCATCCAACCCGTATGAAACGACGACGATGAAAAAAATCGCAGAAGTGAAAGAAGCGATTGGTCGGGCGGTGAATGGCACAAAACTTGAGCATGCGAAAGTAGGCGTTGGAGGCGTGACGAGCATTTATTCCGATTTGCGCGACATTTCTGCTGCTGATTATGCTCGAACATCTATATTTATGCTTGCGGGCATTGCGGTCATTTTAATCATCCTTCTTCGCTCGTTTATTATGCCAGTATATTTAATGTTATCCCTAATTTTAACATATTATACATCGATGGCGTTTACTGAACTTGTGTTTGTCGATGTGCTCGGATACGAAGGGATAAACTGGGCTGTTCCGTTTTTCGCATTCGTCATTTTAATGGCGCTCGGTATTGACTACAGCATTTTCTTAATGGACCGCTTTAACGAATACCGTGACAAAACCGTTCAAGAAGCGATGCTTGAAGCGATGCGTCATATGGGAACAGTCATCATTTCTGCTGCCATCATTTTAGGTGGAACGTTTGCGGCGATGTATCCATCTGGCGTATTATCGCTATTGCAAATTGCAACGATTATTTTAACAGGGTTATTTTTATACGCCCTTGTCGTTTTGCCATTATTTATTCCGGTGATGGTGAAAACGTTTGGACGGGCGAATTGGTGGCCATTTATGAAGTAAGAGCGGGTGTCGATGCCCGCTCTTTTGTGATATAATGTAAAAAAATAGTTGTTGGAGTGAAACGAAGTGAGAAAAATGAATATGTCTGAACTAAACGATTGGATTTTTTCACGCAAAGGAAGTGTGGAACGAGATATATTAAAAGATGGAAGAGAGCAACATGTACGTTTACGTCCACGCGACAAAGAGGAAATGCGTATATTAGATGAATTATGCATAAAACGATGGAAAAAAGCGGAGCAAGAAGGAAAAATTAAATATTTGAACGAACGAGTGTGGTATTATGAATTCGATTAAAGAGGCGAAAGAAAAACTTCAGTCGCTTCGAACGAAAACATCGTTTGAAAAAATGGTTCAAGTTACAGCCATTTTAACGAAGCTGTTGGAGCCACATCGCATACGTCCGATTATTGTTGGCGGGCTTGCGGTTGAAATATATACGCGTGGCGATTACACGACCGTAGACATCGATTTAATTGTTAGTGATCGTGAAAAAGCGGGACAATTGCTCACTAAACTTGGTTTCACTCCGTCAGGAAGACATTGGTATCATGATGAATTGTTTGTTAGTGTGGAAATCCCAAATGATATGTTAGAAGACGCTGATGATGATAAAGTGATCGAGTTAAGATTAGAGGATGGGTTTTATGTATATGTCATCGGGATTGAAGACATTATATTAGATCGCCTGCGCGCATGTGTCCATTGGAAATCGAAATCCGATTGCGAATGGGCAAAAAGAATGGTTCTTCTTCATAAAGAGCGGCTGGATTGGACATATATGAAACAAGTAGCGAAAAAAGACGGAACGAGCGAACAACTGAAGCAATGGTTTTAGGTAAGAGCGGGATCATGCCCGCTCTTATTTTCGTATATCTTTTCATGTATCTACAAATCATGTTAAGATAAAAGGTAGAATTTTGCCGGAACGGGAGATCGGATGAATGGGGGAAATAATTTGGCGGAGCAGAAAAAAACGCGTATTACGGTAGATATATACGGACAACAATATTCGATCGTCGGAACGGAAAGCTCCAGCCATATTCGGCTTGTTGCTTCCATTGTCGATGACAAAATGCGTGAAATTAGTGCCAAAAATCCGACGCTTGATACGAGTAAACTCGCTGTATTAACGGCAGTCAATATCGTTCATGAATATATTAAACTAAAAGATGAATACGAACGCCTTTTGCGAAAAATGAATAAAGAAAAGGATGATGACAGCGATGAATAAAGAAAAGGATGATGACAGCGATGAATAAAGAAAAGGATGATGACAGCGATGATTGATTTGCTTATTTGTTTCATCCTTCTCATGGGACTGTTGATTGGATTGAAACGAGGATTCATTTTGCAATTTATTCATATGACCGGTTTTTTGATCGCGTTTATTGTTGCATATAACTATTATGATCAACTAGCACCAAGACTAAAATTATGGGTGCCATATCCGAGTTTTGGCGATGGGGAAACGATGAAATTGCTCATTGAAAGCACAAATTTAGATGAAGCGTACTATCGTGCGATTGCGTTTGCTGTTTTATTTTTCGCTGCAAAAATTGTGATGCAAGTGATCGGCTCAATGCTAGACTTCATCGCACAGCTACCCATTTTAAAAAGCGTAAACCGTTGGGCTGGTGGGGCGCTTGGTTTTATAGAAGTGTATTTGCTTTTATTTGTACTTTTATATGTGAGTGCACTTGTTCCTATGTCTATCATTCAACAGCCACTTCACGACTCATTCATCGCAAGTTTAATCGTCAAACATACACCTTTTTTATCAAATTTTGTAAAAAATATACTCGTGCAATATATGGCGTAAAAACTTCTCCGTCCGAGAGAAGTTTTTTCGTCGAAAGGAAGTGAAAGGGATGGAAAAAAATAAAAAAGAGGCGATTCGCCTGCTTGAAACGATCGCTTTATATATGGAAATCAAAGGGGAAAATCCATTTAAAGTATCCGCTTTTCGTAAAGCAGCTTCAGCGCTAGAACGTGATGAACGTGCTTTGACCGACATTGATGATTTTACGTCCATTGCTGGCATCGGAAAAGGAACAGCTGCCGTTTTACAGCAATGGTTGCAGACAGGAACGAGTGATGTGCTTGAACAGTTAAAAAAAGAAATTCCAGCAGGGCTATTTCCACTTTTAAAATTGCCGGGACTTGGCGGCAAAAAAATTGCCAAACTGTATCATGAGCTAGGCGTGACCGATATAGAAACATTAAAAGAAGCATGTTTAGCTCAACGTGTGCGACAATTAAGCGGCTTCGGTGCAAAAACTGAAGAAAATATTTTAGCTGCACTTGCCCACATGAATGCACGCCCTGAACGTTTACCAATTGCGTTTATGTTGGAAGTTGCTTCTGACATCGAGCGTCAGCTAGAAAACTTCGCTGGCATTATTCAGTTTTCACGGGCGGGCAGTTTGCGCCGCGTATGTGAGACGGTGAAAGATTTAGATTTTATTATTGCAACAACAGACGATGCGCTCGTTCGAAAGCAGTTGTTGCAACTTGAGCATATTTATGACGTTGTTGCAAGCGGTGAAACGAAAGTATCGTTGCAATTGCAATACGATTATGTTGTCAATGTCGATTTTCGCCTCGTTTCTCCTGAACATTTTGCTACAACGCTCCATCATTTTACCGGTTCAAAAGAACATAACGTGCGCATGCGTCAGCTCGCAAAAGAACGCGGTGAAAAAATTAGTGAATACGGTGTAGAAAACATTCAGACAGGCGAAGTGAAAACGTTCGCGACAGAAGAGCAATTTTTTGCTCATTTTCATTTGCCGTTCATCCCGCCAGAAATGCGTGAAAGTGGAATAGAAGTCGATGCATATGACGGCACGCCGCTCCTTTCTTTATCTGATATACGCGGCGATTTACATATGCATACGACGTGGAGCGACGGGGCGTTTTCAATTGAGCAAATGGCAGAAGCATGTCGTCAGAAAGGATATCGGTATATTGCGATTACCGATCATTCACAGTTTTTAAAAGTAGCCAATGGACTAACGGTTGAACGATTAAAACGGCAGCAAGAAGAAATTGCCCGCCTAAACGAAAAGTACGACGATTTTCTTATTTTATCTGGCATTGAGATGGATATTTTACCAGATGGAACGTTAGATTTTCCAGATGATGTATTACAAACGGTCGATTTTGTCATTGCGTCGATTCATTCTGCTTTTTCACAACCAGAAGAAGCGATTATGAAACGTCTAAAAGAAGCACTTATGAATCCATACGTTCATATGATCGCTCATCCGACAGGAAGATTAATTGGGGAGCGAAGCGGATACGCTGTAAATATAGACGAATTGTTGCAGCTTGCGAAAGAAACAAACACGGTGCTAGAACTGAATGCGAATCCACACCGTCTCGATTTAACGTATGCCTATTTACAAAAAGCACAGCAGCTTGGTGTGAAAATAGCGATTAATACAGACGCACACAACGTTCGTATGCTTGATGATATGAAGCTCGGGGTTGCGTTTGCTCGAAAAGGTTGGATTCGAAAAGAAACGGTCATCAACACATGGGAGATCGAACAACTTATCTCTTTTTTGCGAAAATAAACAGCTGGAGGGTTACTTAGTGCACGCAAAAACATTACACATTCTTGAGTTTGATAAAGTGAAAGCACAGCTTGCGGAATATGTATCTTCCTCGTTAGGAAAAGAAAAAGTCGTAGCGCTTATGCCATCATCACATGTAGAAGAAGTGGTGCGCTGGCAAGAAGAAACGGACGAAGCAGCAACGGTTCTTCGCTTACGTGGTCACGTCCCACTTGGTGGTATATTTGACGTACGGATGCAAACGAAACGTGCAAGCATCGGAGGAACGCTTAGCCCACATGAATTGCTTGATATCGCAAGTACGATGCGAGCAGCAAGACAACTGAAAAAATTTTTAGAAGCAACAGAGGCAGATCTTCCGCACATGATCGCATATGCGGCGCAAATCGTTCCTTTGCCTGAACTTGAACAACGTATATATCATTGTATTGATGAAAGCGGAGATGTGCTTGATGGAGCGAGCGACCGCCTGCGTTCATTGCGCCAACAGTTGCGCACGATTGAAGGACGAGTGCGCGATAAGTTAGAGAGTATTATTCGTTCATCATCAGCGCAAAAAACATTGTCAGATGCAATCATTACGATTCGTAACGATCGGTACGTCATCCCAGTGAAACAAGAATATCGCCATACGTATGGCGGCATTGTACACGATCAGTCTTCATCTGGGGCTACGTTATTTATCGAGCCGCAGTCGGTTGTCGAATTAAACAACGAGCTCCAACAATTGCGTGTGAAAGAAAAACAAGAAATTGAACGTATTTTAAGCGAATTATCTGCCTCCGTGGGTGAGCAGGCGACAACAATTATTGAGAACGTCGAGTTGCTTGCGCAGCTTGACTTTTTGTTTGCAAAGGCGAAATACGCAAAAGCGATTAAAGCAACAAAACCAGCTATCAATGAACGTGGATATATCCGTCTCATACAAGCACGTCATCCGCTTATTCCATCGGACGAAGTCGTTCCAAACGATATTGAACTAGGGAGCAACTATACGACGATGGTGATCACAGGACCGAACACAGGGGGAAAAACAGTCACGTTAAAGACAATCGGCTTGTTCACCGTTATGGCGCAAGCAGGATTGCAAGTGCCGGCGTTAGATGGATCACAATTAGCTGTATTTCGCGCGGTGTATGCTGATATTGGCGATGAACAGTCAATTGAACAAAGTTTAAGTACGTTCTCGTCTCATATGGTAAATATTGTTGACATTTTAAAACAAGTGGACGAGCATAGCCTTGTTTTATTTGATGAGCTTGGAGCAGGAACGGATCCACAAGAAGGTGCAGCATTAGCAATTGCCATTTTAGATGAAGTGCACAATCGCGGTGCGCGAGTTGTAGCAACGACGCATTATCCGGAATTAAAAGCGTACGGATACAATCGTCGTGGCGTCATGAATGCAAGTGTCGAATTTGACATCGAAACGTTAAGTCCAACGTATAAACTATTGATCGGTATTCCAGGACGAAGCAATGCGCTTGATATTTCTCGTCGCCTCGGCTTAGACGAGCATATTATTGCGCGTGCCCGTACGTACATTAGCGCGGAAAGCAATGAAGTTGAAAATATGATTGCTTCATTAGAACAAAGTAAAAAGCGCGCGGAAGAAGAATGGGAGAAGGCTGAGCGGCTCCGCCACGAAGCAGAACAATTGAGAAATGAACTAGAAAGGCAGTGGAACGAGCTGAATGAACAGCGCGATCGCTTGTTGGAAAAAGCGAAAGAGCAAGCTGAAGAAATTGTAAAAAAAGCGATGAAAACAGCGGACGAAGTCATTCAACATTTGCGCGATATGCAAAAACAACAAGCGGCTGCCATTAAAGAGCACGAGTTGATTGAAGCACGAAAAAAACTGGAAGAAGCAATACCGCAAATCAATACGAAAAAGAAAAAGCGAGCGCAGCAGACAAAACAGCCTTTACATCCGGGTGATGAAGTGAAAGTCGTTCATCTCAATCAAAAAGGACAGCTTATCGAGAAAGTATCAGACAAAGAATGGCTTGTGCAAATCGGCATTTTAAAAATGAAAGTGCACGAAGAAAACTTACAGTATGTAAGCAGCCCAGCACCGATTGAAACAAAGCCAATTGCGACCGTAAAAGGACGCGACTATCACGTTCCACTAGAATTAGATTTGCGTGGTGAGCGATATGAAGATGCGTTGCTTCGCGTCGAAAAATATATTGACGATGCGGTGTTGGCAGGATATCCGCGCGTGTCTATCATTCATGGAAAGGGAACAGGCGCGCTTCGGAAAGGGGTACAACAATATTTACAAAACCATCGCTCAGTAAAAAGCATTCGTTTTGGTGAGGCGACTGAAGGGGGAACAGGCGTCACCATTGTCGAATTAAAATGACAGGAGGAACTATGAGCGCTTTTTGGGAAAATGAGATCATTTATATTGCGGCTAATTTTAGCGTGGTGATTTTATGTTTAGTTTTATTTTTAGCGATTTTTGAACTTGTGACGAAATATAAAAATTGGGAAGAAATCAAAAAAGGAAATATGGCAGTAGCGATGGCAACCGGGGGGAAAATATTTGGTATTGCAAATATTTTCCGTTACGCGATTGACCATCACGATTCACTGTTAACGATGATCGGTTGGGGCGTTTATGGATTTGTTTTATTGTTAATCGGTTATTTTATTTATGAATTTTTAACGCCAAAGTTCAACATTGACGACGAAATTGCCAACGATAATCGCGCGGTAGGATTTATTTCTATGGTCATTTCTATCGGCTTGTCGTTTGTCATCGGAGCAAGTATAAGGTGAGAGGAGAAACAGATGGAAACGTTAGCGAAAGTATTGCTCGTATTGTGCGGTGTATTTTTGCTTATTGGTGTCATATATCTCACGTTTTTTGCATAAAAGGGTGTCAGCAGGCACCTTTTTTATTTTTTAATACAAAAATTTCTGAAAATATTATAAAATATAAATAATCTTATAACAAAGGGGGAAACGAAATGGAGAAGCCATGGCTAGCGTTATATCCTCAGCAAGTTCCTCATTCAATTGATTATCCGCGCAAGCCGTTGCAACAATTTTTGCAAGAAGCAGCGGAGCAGTTTCCGCAAAAAACAGCTATTCACTTTTTGGGGAAGGAGCTGACATATAAAGAAATATACGAGCAAGCGATCAAGCTAGCCTCATATTTGCAACAGCTCGGGTTACAAAAAGGCGATCGCGTATCGATTATGTTGCCGAATTGTCCACAAGCGGTCATTAGCTACTACGCTGTTTTATTTGCAGGTGGTATTGTCGTACAAACAAACCCATTGTATACTGAACGAGAGTTAGAATATCAGTTAAATGATAGCGGTGCGAAAGTCATTATTGCCCTTGATTTACTTTATCCAAGAATTACAAAAGTGAAAGCGCATACAAAAATTGAACATGTGATCATTACAAGTATAAAAGATTATTTACCGTTTCCGAAAAATGTGTTATATCCATTTGTACAAAAGAAACAAACAGGGATGATTGTACGCGTCAAACATGAAGGAGATTGCCACTTATTCACAAAAGCCTTATCGCTTGCGAGTGGGAAAGTGAAAGAGACGGATGTGGATCCGATAGAAGACATTGCCCTCCTCCAATATACTGGCGGAACGACCGGATTTCCAAAAGCTGCTATGTTAACACATTACAACTTAACAGCAAACACGTTTATGTGCACGAAATGGATGTATAAATGTGAACGCGGAAATGAATCGATTCTTGGTGTACTTCCGTTTTTCCACGTATACGGGATGACGGCTGTCATGAACTTATCCATTATGGAAAGATATAAAATGATTTTATTACCGAAGTTTGATGTCGAAACGACGTTAAAAACAATTGAAAAACAACGACCAACGCTATTTCCAGGCGCTCCAACGATTTATATTGCGCTGCTCAACCACCCGAATTTAAAAAAATATGATTTATCGTCAATTAAAATATGTATTAGCGGTTCAGCTCCGCTTCCAGTTGAAGTGCAAGAACAATTTGAAACAGTAACAGGTGGGAAGATTGTTGAAGGTTACGGCTTAACCGAAGCATCCCCTGTGACGCATTCCAACTTTATTTGGGACGGAAAACGAATCAAAGGAAGTATCGGTGTGCCTTGGCCAGACACAGAGGCGATGATCGTCTCGTTAGAAACGGGAGAGAAAGCAAACATAAATGAAATTGGTGAAATCGTTGTACGTGGTCCACAAGTAATGAAAGGATATTGGAATCGACCAGAAGAAACAGCAGCGACACTTCGTGAGTATGAGTAAAATGTTTGTGGGAGAAAAAAAGACAGGTTCCTGATTTGGTATAATAAGGAACCTGTCAGATATGTAAGCAAAATAGATGAAAAACGGGCTCTCCTCCTGGTAAGGTAGTAAGTGCGAAAAAAATACAACCAAAGAAAGGAGTGGAGCCCATGCAGGATTATATCACAAACGGCTTGACATTAAAAGAGATCGAACAGTCTTTATTTAGACATATGCAAAAACAATATGGTCATCTCCTTCAACAGGTGTTGGAGGAGATCGACCGCACATTGGCAGAACAGCGGGACAAGAAACGATATGCGCTCAAAGATAAGCGGACGATCCGACTCCAAACGCTATTTGGAGAGGTGGAAGTGAAGCGAAACTACTACTTTGACCGTGAAAAAAAGGTGTATACGTCTTTACTCGATGTCTTTCTCCAGTTCGATGGGGCGCATGGAGTGAGTCCGCTATTAGAGGAGACAGCGATTCATCTCGCCGTGACGGGTTCTTCGTATCGACAGGCTGCGCAGTCGCTTGAAAAGCTGGTGGGGTATGCATGTATGAGTCACGAAACGATTCGCCAGTCCATCATCGAGGCAGAGGTGGAAGGGCACCGTGCGATGGAGAAAAAAGGGCGCGTGTTTTTTATCGAAGCAGACGGGTTGTACGTGAAACGTCAACGAAGCCGCATCAAAGGAAAAGAAGAAAAGATCATCACGATTCACCAAGGATGGGAGAAAAACGGGAAACGCGTATCCTTAGTGAATCGACGGTATATGGTTCATCAAACGAATGAACCGATTTGGGAAGCTGTAGAGAATTTTCTGATGAAGGAATACAGCTATGATCCGTTTGAGGATTGGGTGGTCATCAATGGAGATGGAGCCCCATGGATTACAGCGTGTCGAGAATATTTCGGGGACAGGGGGTACTTTCAGCTTGATCGGTTCCATGTGGCAAGAGAGATTCGTCAATTGTTCCGAGGTCATGCGAGATATCGGGTGATTCGAAAGAAGTTAGCATCATGGGATGAAGAAGGTGTGTTACGAGAACTCACAAGTGCCATCGGTACGTTAGAACATGAGGAGAAGGAAAAGCAACTCGAGGCGCTTGTTCGTCGAATCGAGGAGATGCCAGGATGTTTGCGTGACTATCGCGTATGGTTGAAGGAAAAAGGGATTGACACGACAAACATGAGGGCGATGGGGAGTGCGGAAGGAACGATGCATGTGTTTGCGAAACGAAGTAAAAACGGTCGAAGTTGGAGGGATGCAGGGATTGAAGCGATGTTGCGAGCGATCGTCGCGATAAAAGATACGTTACTCATTCGGACACGCGATGGAGTGATGTATGGCGTGGAAGAACGAGAAGAAACGAAACGAGAAACGATCGTGAAAAAGGCACTGAAGCGCGTGCAAACGCAAATGACAGAAGTGGTACGAGATAACATCCCATACCTTCGCCAATCTTCAGGGACACCGATTTACGAGGCATTGCAAGCATTGAAAGGTTTTTAAAACGAGAGAAAACGCACATACCTACAGGATGAGAGTAAGTAAAAGCGCTTACATATAACGATTTTATAAAACCATATATAACCAAAAAAATCGGTCGAGAAAAAAATCTCCCACAAAGTCTTGACTCAAACCTTCGTGACGGTTGGTTGTATACGGGCGATTTAGGGTATATGAATGAAGAAGGTTATTTCTTTGTCGTCGACCGAAAAAAAGATATGATTATCGCAAGCGGTTATAACGTATATCCACGCGAAGTAGAAGAAGTGTTGTATGAGCATCCGAAAGTGCAAGAAGCAGTCGTCATTGGTGTACCAGATGCTTATCGTGGCGAGACGGTGAAAGCGTTTATTGTGCTCAAAGAAGGAGAACAGTGTACAGAAGAAGAACTTGACCAATTTATGAGAAGTAAATTAGCTGCTTATAAAGTGCCGCGCATTTATGAATTTAGAAAAGAATTGCCAAAAACAGCAGTTGGTAAAATATTGCGCCGTGCGCTTGTGGAAGAAGAAAAAGAAAAACAAAAATGAGCGGCGATTGTTTTTACTTGACACGCTTTTGGCCTCTCTTTAAAATAAAAATATGAATGATTATTCATTCATATTTTTGAAAGGGAGAATGCAAAGTTGAAACGCGACAAACCGAAGTTTAAACAAATTATTGATGCAGCTGTGATTGTCATTGCTGAAAACGGCTACCATCAAGCGCAAGTATCGAAAATTGCGAAACAAGCCGGTGTAGCGGATGGGACGATCTATTTGTATTTTAAAAATAAAGAGGATATTTTAATTTCATTGTTTCAAGAAAAAATGGGCTACTTCATCGAAAAAATTGAAGAAGAAATAGAAGGGATTTCGAGTCCGTCGGAGAAGTTATTTTTGTTGATTCAAAAACATTTTCAAATGTTAGCGGCGGATCCGCATTTAGCAATTGTGACCCAATTGGAACTTCGCCAATCGAATAAATCGTTACGTCTGAAAATTAATGAAATTTTGAAAGGATACTTAAAAGTTGTCGATCGCATTGTGCAAGAAGGAATTGACAAAGGGGAATTTCGTTCAGATTTAGATGTGCGTCTCACTCGTCAAATGATTTTTGGAACGATTGACGAAATGGTGACAACATGGGTCATGAATGAGCAAAAATATGATCTCGTTGCATTAGCGAAACCGGTTCATCAATTGTTAACGAAAGGTTGTTGTGTGTAAACACGACAACCTTCCGATATACACGAAGGAGGGGGAACATGTTTTCCGTTCAACAAGAGGGGTATGTGGCGATTTTAGCACTTCACCGTCCACCAGCAAACGCTTTAGCATCTTCTGTTTTGAAAGAGCTTTCAGAACGACTTGATGCATTAAAAGAAGACGAACAAGTACGTGTCATCGTTCTTCGCGGAGAAGGAAGATTTTTCTCAGCTGGTGCCGATATTAAAGAGTTTACAGCGATTGAGGCGAGCGAACAAGCAGCGGAGCTTGCTCGAGCTGGACAACAAGTGATGGAGAAAATTGAACAGTTTCCGAAACCGATTATTGCCGCGATTCACGGTGCTGCACTTGGCGGAGGGCTCGAGTTAGCTATGGGTTGCCATCTGCGCATCGTAGCGGAAAACGCCAAACTTGGCTTACCAGAATTGCAGCTCGGCATCATTCCGGGATTTGCAGGAACACAACGCTTATTGCGTCATGTCGGTATGGCAAAAGCGCTAGAAATGATGTGGACAAGCGAACCGATCACAGGTACAGAAGCTGTTCAATGGGGACTAGCAAACAAAGCCGTCCCAGAAGAACAATTGCTTGATACAGCGAAGCAACTTGCACAAAAAATTGCTCAAAAGAGCCCGATTTCTGTTCAAGCGGTATTGAAGCTAGTTAATGAAGCTCGCACAAAAACGTTCCATGAATGCGTTGAAAAAGAGGCGCAACTGTTTGGACAAGTTTTTGTCACGGAAGATGCGAAAGAAGGCATTTCAGCATTTATCGAAAAACGGACACCACAGTTTCAAGGAAAATAAAAGGGGGAGAGAATCATGAACATTTTCGTATTAATGAAGCGTACATTTGATACGGAAGAAAAAATTGTCATTCAAAACGGAAAAGTAAGCGAAGAAGGAGCCGAATTCATCATCAACCCATACGATGAATATGCGATTGAAGAAGCGATTCAAGTGCGCGATCAGCACGGTGGCGAAGTGACAGTTGTTACAATTGGGAACGAAGATGCAGAAAAAGAGCTTCGTACAGCGCTTGCCATGGGGGCAGATAAAGCCGTGCTCATTAACATTGAAGATGATGTAGAAAATCGTGACCAATATACAACGGCAAAAGTGCTTGCGGAATATTTAAAAGATAAAGAAGCTGATTTAATTTTAGCTGGAAATGTAGCGATTGACGGCGGATCTGGACAAGTTGGACCACGCGTTGCTGAATTGCTAGGTATTCCTTATGTCACGACAATTACGAAGTTAGAAATTGACGGAACAAACGTGAAAGTTGTGCGCGATGTTGAAGGTGATGAGGAAGTTATTGAAACATCTTTACCATTATTAGTAACAGCACAACAAGGATTAAATGAGCCGCGTTATCCGTCATTGCCGGGCATTATGAAAGCGAAAAAGAAACCGTTAGAAGAACTAGAGCTTGATGATTTAGATTTGGAGGAAGAGGACGTAGAAGCGAAAACGAAAACGATTGAAATCTTTTTACCACCGAAAAAAGAAGCGGGAAAAATTTTGCAAGGAGATATTGCCGATCAAGTAAAAGAACTCGTTTCACTTCTTCATACAGAAGCAAAAGTCATTTAATAGGGGGATGGGGAGCATGGCAAGAAAAGTATTAACATTAGCAGAAGTGCGTGACGGTGCGTTGCGTAACGTATCATTTGAAGCAATTTCCGCTGCAAAAACGATCGCTGAAGGCGGAGAAGTTGTCGCTGTCGTTGTCGGAGCGAGCGTTCGCTCATTAGCTCCTGAGCTGATTGCTTACGGTGCGGATCGAGTGATTGTTGTTGAACACGAAAAATTGGCGACGTATACGCCAGACGGTTATGCCCAAGCATTGCAAGCTGTTGTTGAGCAAGAGAAACCAGAAGGAATCGTCTTTGGGCATACAGCGCTTGGAAAAGACTTATCGCCAAAACTTGCTGCGAAATGGCAGTCTGGTCTTGTGTCTGATGTTGTCGCTGTTGAAGCAACAGGTGGAAATATCGTCTTTACAAGACCGATTTATTCTGGTAAAGCGTTTGAAAAGAAAATCGTGACAGACGGTCTTATGTTTGTGACTGTTCGTCCGAACAATATCGCTCCACTTGAAAAAGATGAAAGTCGCACAGGTGCGGTTGTCGATGTGCAAGTAGACATTAAAGACTTACGCACAATCGTTCGTGATATTGTGAGAAAAACAGCGGAAGGCGTCGATTTATCTGAAGCGAAAGTGATCGTTGCCGGCGGTCGCGGCGTGAAAAGTGCGGAAGGATTTGAGCCGTTGAAAGAATTAGCGAACGTGCTTGGCGGTGCGGTTGGAGCATCGCGTGGGGCATGCGATGCAGGATATTGCGATTATTCGCTTCAAATTGGTCAAACAGGAAAAGTTGTTACGCCAGATTTATACATTGCGTGCGGCATTTCAGGGGCGATTCAACATTTAGCAGGCATGTCTAACTCAAAAGTAATCGTGGCGATTAATAAAGACCCTGAAGCGAATATTTTTAAAGTGGCGGATTATGGGATTGTTGGTGACTTGTTTGAAGTCGTTCCACTTTTAATCGAAGAATTTAAAAAATTAAAAGTACATTCATAAGGCAGAGCATGATGCTTTGCCTTTTCTTTTCAGCATATTTTTTTGCGACAAGGAAATAGTAGAAGCGAAGCAAAAGATTGGCGCAATGAATACGTTCAATGGTATACTATGTGCATGGAACGGAAATATTTAAGGAGGAATGAAACATGGCTATTGTAAATGCAACAGATCAAACATTTGTTAACGAAGTAAAAGATGGTGTTGTGCTCGTTGATTTCTGGGCACCTTGGTGCGGACCTTGCAAAATGATTGCACCTGTATTGGAAGAAGTAGATCGCGAGCTTGCCGGCAAAGTGAAAGTAGTAAAAGTCAATGTAGATGATAACCCAGAAACAGCTGGAAAATACGGTGTGATGAGCATCCCAACACTATTCGTGTTCAAAAATGGAGAAGTAGTCGACAAGACTGTTGGCTTCCAACCAAAAGAAGCGCTTGTTGGTCTTTTAAGCAAACATTTATAATCGACATGCCTCGGAGACATCCGAGGTATTTTTTTTGAAATTTTATATTGACACTGAAAATCGTTCTCTACTATAATGATAACGGTTAATGATAATCGTTATCAAAAAAGGGGGATACATACCATAGCCATCAAGTTAAGCATTTGGGCCTTTGTACACCGTTAAAAACATGGTATCCTTTCTAGCGAATACTCTTCGTTAGAAAGGATTTTTTCTATGGAAAATCAAATGCAAGCATGGATGAAAACCATCCGCCAACTTTTCTCGCCTGAGACATTGACTCATCTTGCTCAAGAAACAGGATTTATCCAACGAAAACGAGCATTAACGGCAGAAGCATTTTTGACTCTTTGTGCATGGGGAGATGGCTCACTGGCACAACAATCACTCCAACGGTTATGTACGTCTCTCACGCTCCGCCATGACTGTTCCCTGTCCAGCGAAGGATTGAATCAGCGCTTTACCGAGCGAGCCGTGGCGTTTTTGCGAGAAGTGTTTTTCCTTCTCCTCCAACGACAACGCCCATTGCTTTGGTCCACCATCCAAACCTACCGGACGTGTTTTACTCGCTTGCGGATTTTGGATTCGACCAGTTTTTTGGTTCCTGCCGACTACGGGGAGGACTACCGAGGTTCCGTCTCATCAGGAGCGAAAATTCAGTTTGAATATGACTTGTTGTCTGGTGCCTGTCTTCAACTATGCGTTCAATCGGCCAATGACTCGGACGCCCGTTTTGCCTATCATGCCCAGCACACGATTTTGCCGAATGACCTATGTATTCGGGATTTGGGCTTTTTCTCCGTTGCCGCACTAACCGAGATCGACGCCCGAGGAGCGTATTATATTACTCGGCTCCGTTCCGATATGAAAGTGTATATCAAAGAGAATAGCCAGTGGAAGGAATGGGATTGGGAATCTCTTGGGAATCAATTAAAGGAAGGGGAATCAGTAGAAATGGAACATGTATACATCGGGCATGAGCGTTTGTATATCCCACGCTTGATTTTTCGACGTTTGACGGAAGAAGAATGGCAAAAACGGATGGCGTATGTGCGAAAAAGGGAAAAAAGAAAAGGGAAGGCGCTGACACGCCAAACCCTCGAACAAAAGAAATACCACATCTTACTGACTAATTTACCACAAGAGTCGTTTGATGGGCAACAGGTTTATGGGCTTTATTCTTTGCGGTGGCAAATTGAACTGCTGTTTAAAGCGTGGAAGTCCGTTTTTGATTTGGAGAAAGTGAAGAAGATGAAGAAAGAACGGTTCGAATGCCATGTATATGGGACGTTGATTGCCATTTTGGTGACTCAAACCTTTCTGTTTCAAGCTCGAACGTATTGGCAACAAACAGAAGGGATTCAAATCAGCGAACGGAAAGCACTAGATGTTCTCCAATCCTATTGGCAACAACTGCTTTTGCGCCTATCCAAGGAAGAAATCAGCCTTTCTTCTCCCCTCCTTCTATTGAGAAAACATGGAAGAAAGGATCGAAGGAAAGGAAAAGAAACGGCATCGGATCTCTTGGTTAAATTGGGTATTTATTGATTAGATTCATAAAAACGCCAAATAACCCTCTCCAAGAGGGTTATTTGGCATGCCTAAAACATGTGGTATTCTTTTTCTTCAGCTAATGATCACAAACATTGCGTATGGACACAACGACCCTTAACACTAAACTTGACGGGTATGGGGATACATACGAAATGAAAAAACGTCAATTAAAAGCTGTGTTTGCCATGTTTTTATTAGCAGGTGGCGTGCTGGCTGGTTGCGGAAATGCGGAGAAAACAGAAACGACAGAGAAGAAGGAAGAAACAAAAGTAGAAGAAAAACAGGAAGAGCAACAACCTGCTGAAACCGAACAAGCGGAAGAACAAGTAAATGTTCAAACGTTCATTGATGCTTATAAAGCAATCAAAACAGAAACAGCAAAAGCGAAAGAAGGACAACCTGTGGATTGGAGCATCGTAGAAAAAACATATACAGAGCAATTACAAAAGCCAATTAATGAACTAGATGGTACATTTGCTCAAACGATTGAAGCAGCGATTCAAGGCGGAAAAAGCGGAGAATTAAACGTTCATCCAGCACGTCAAATTGTTGATAAAGTGACGCAATCGTATTTTTATCAATTGCAAAAGAAGTTACAAAAAGATGTTGTAGCGGCGCTTGAAGCTGGTGATCAACAAAAAGCGACAGCACTGTTTGAACAAATTAAATTGCTTGCAGCAGAAATTTTTGTTCCAACGGCAATGAAACGTGATGAATATTATCAATTAACGGGAGAATCTAGCCTCGAACAAAGCATTAACGCTGGTTTAGCAGCGCAAGAAGAAGCGTTAAAAGCGAATAACGTAGATGATTTAAAGTGTACATTCAGTTGACAGATAAATCGATCTATCGCAGCTACTATTTGGCGTCTAAATCATATGCTGAAAAAATTGAAGCCGGTGTGAAAGAAGGTAAGGCAGAAGATGAGCTAAAAGGACAACAAGCAGAAGCATGGGGCTTTTTCCAAGCGATTAAAGGTTCTTTGGCTAAAGGTGATGAAGCTGCGACAGCACGTTTAGATGAAATTTTATCATTAAATAACGATTATAAAAACATTAAAGCAGAAGAAGTGGGTGCATTATTCGCCAAAGCGTTGTTTGGTAAAATGAAAGGCTATCATGAAAAAGCACCGGCGCAGTTAGATGAGAATAACGTTGTTGAAGCGAAAGTAAAAGCGTTAGAAGGAAACATGTTCTTAAAGGCAATTGAATTAGATGTGAAAGCAAAATTGGGCGAGCAAAAAGCAGCAGACGTGTTTGCGACAGCAGAAAAATGGTATAACGCGATTGCGGAAAACAAAAAAGAAGAAGCTGCCCAACATAGCAAAGCTGTGCTTGATGCGGTAAGTGCGATCATTCAATAAAAAAGCCGCGCATAACACGCGGCTTTTTTGTTGTGATACAATAGTAGGGCATGAAAGGTGAAGGAGTCGAACGGATGGCGAAAGTATGTATCACAGGTGGGGCAGGTTTTATCGGTAGTCATTTAGGGAAAAAATTGCTTGAACTTGGACATGAGCTGATTGTAATCGATAATTTTCATTCTTACTATTCCATTTCAAGAAAACAACGTCAGCTCCAACAAATAAAAGATGTTGGTTTTTTTCATTTTTATCATACAGACATTCTTCAATTCGATGCATTAAAACAAATTTTTTTCGAGCATCAACCTGATATGGTTTTCCATTTGGCTGCGTTGCCAGGAGTGCAACCATCGTTAATAGACCCGCTGGCATATATCGATTACGATGTAAAAGGTACAGTGAACGTGTTACGAGCGGCAGGAGAAGCGGGAGTTCAGCACGTTTTGTTTGCCTCTTCTTCTTCTGTATACGGCAATCAAGCGTTTCAACCGTTAAAAGAAGAAATGGCAAACGGTCAAGTGATTTCCCCTTATGCAGCGGCGAAATATAGTGCGGAATCGTTTTGTCACGCGTATGCCCATATATATGGTTACACGATGACGATTTTTCGTTATTTCACAGTATACGGACCGTGGGGGCGGCCGGACATGGCGATTAGTAAATTTATTCGTCAGTTACTACGTGATGAGGTCATTACCGTTTACGGAGATCATACAGCACGGGATTATACGTTTATTGATGACATCGTTGGCGGTATGATTCAAGCGTTAGAACGAAAAGGAGAAAGCAATGTGTTTAACCTTGGTGCTGGACAACCGGTAACAATGAAGCAGTTGCTTGCAGAGTTGCGCGTACATTTTCCGCGTATGCGCATTCGTTATGAGCTGCCGCGTCTCGGTGATGTCGTCGCCACGTGGGCCGATATTACGAAAGCGAAAGAAAAGCTTGGCTATGAGCCGCGCGTATCGTTGCGTGAAGGGCTAGCAAAAACGGTTGAATGGGCGAAACGATATGAAAACTAAACAAATAAAAATTTTGATACGAATCATAAGTTTTATATGTATTGCGTCATTTATATGGATAACGATTCATCATTTTGACGCTCATGTGTTGTTTGATCTTGCATATAAGATTGTTTCGCAACCGTGGCATGCCAGTTATATGGTCATCATGTATGGTCTGGCTTTCGTTTTACGTGCAATAGCATGGAAATGGTATTTGCCCCAAGCACGTTTCCAAACGTGTATCGTTGGGATATTTGCTAGTTTCCTGAATCCGTGACAAAACATCTTTACAATGGATGCAAACCGTTGATACGATAAGGGAAAACGACGTTGACGATTCTTCATCAAGTAGGTGAATGTGATGAAAGATTTCCCGATTCGGTTTGTATTGACAGATGAAGCGATTACTCCAAGTGCTGGGCTTGCTCTCGTGGGCTACTTACTCCATCGAACGAAACTGGATAAACGGGTAAACGCCCTTCGGCTCCCAACGGTTCGTCGAGATGTGCACATTTCCCATAGCGACGTCATTCGCTCGATGATCGGCTTGCTTGCCACAGGAAAAACGGATTTTGATCATATCGAAGCGTATCGTCAGGACGATATCTTTTCGACATCAATGGGCATTCGGCACGTACCTTCCTCCCCAACGTTGCGACAGCGTCTCGATCAGCTCGCTTGTCTTCCGATGACCGAAACCATCATTTGGGAGGAATCGATGCGTCTGTTGGTTCGACAACACGCTACCTTGTCCCCTTGTTGGGCGAAAGGGAAAACGACATGGCTTCCCCTTGATATAGATGCTTCCCCATTTGACAACTCCGATACGAAGAAAGAAGGAGTGAGTCGAACGTATAAAGGATTTGACGGTTTTACGCCGTTGTTTGCGTACGCAGGGAAGGAAGGGTATATCGTTCATGCCGAGCTGCGTCCAGGGAAACAACATGTACAAGACAACATGCCTTCGTTTTTAACTACCGCCATCCGTCGAGCTCGTCCGCTGACCTCGTCTCGTCTGCTTGTCCGCATGGATGCAGGAAACGATGCGGAAGCGAATGTGCACGTATGTCTAAAGGAAGACGTGGACTTTGTCATCAAGCGAAACTTACGCCGAGAATCGAAAGCGCTTTGGTTCCAGATCGCTTCGCAAAAGGGCAGACGCATCGATGATGGACAAACAGAAGGAGTACAAACGTATGAGTTATGCCTTCCACAGACCGCAGCAATCGATGGACACACGTATACGTACGTTCAAGTCACCCAAGTGACGGAACGAACGATGGAACGAAATGGACAGCTGATGCTCGTTCCTGATTACGAAGTCGAAAGCTACTGGGTGCGCCTCGAAGGATACGAGCATGTTCGAATGAGTGATGTGCTCGCATTGTATCACGATCATGCGACATGCGAACAGTTTCATAGCGAACTGAAAAGCGACTTAGATTTAGAGCGACTTCCATCAGGGAAGATGAAAACGAATGCGCTCGTGTTAGTCATGGGAGCATTCGTGTACAACCTTCTTCGCCTGATTGGACAAGATCTATTAAGCGATCCGAGACATCCATTACATCATAAAGTGAAACGCCGCCGCATCAAGACGATCATTCAGACGGTGATCACGATGGCAGGTCGACTCGTCCGCCGATCACGACAGATCTGGATGAAACTGACGCGAAGGAGTGGCTATAGCGAGCCCCTTCTGAACATTTACATAAAATGGAGAGAAGGAGCATAACGAACGATTGTTCGCAATTCTGTACTCATCCTAACCCTCTGTCCTTTTTTGTTTTTTCTTTGGTTTATATACCTAAAAAAGATATTTATTTCATTTCTGAGAGTGAAGATGACATCTGTTTTAAACATAAAAAGGGAATGGTGGATCACGCATCCATAAAACCAGCAAAAAAGTCAAAGTCGATGTCAATCCATCACGGATTCAGGTTTTATTTCTTCCATCTTGTTGACGCAAATGGTTTTTTGGATGGCAGAGCATAGCAAAGATATAAAAAGCAGTATGGAAGGAAAAATGAGCAAATACGTGTCAAAAGGCGACGTGTTTGGCATGGTTATGCATTCATTTTTAGTTGTATTGCGTGAAGGAGTAGAAACTGTCTTTTTCTTTGCTGCCATTACCGGCGGAACCATCGGGGCAGCGGTACAAGGTTGGGGAGCGATTACAGGTTTAACGATTGCGGCTATTGTAAGCTATATGTTCTTTAAAGGTACGATGCGCGTACCATTAAAAACGTTTTTCAAAGTCACAGGCGCATTCATCATCTTGATTGCGGCGGGATTGCTTGTGCAAGGTATTTCGATGTTGCAAGATTTAAAAATTATTGGCAGCGTCATGCCACATGTTTACGATATTACGTGGTTTATGCCAGAACATCCGATTGATCATGAGCATTTCGTTCGTGACACAGGACAAGAACCCATTCTTTCTGGCGATGTCGGCATTTTTCTTAAGGCGCTATTTGGTTATTCATCGATGCCTTCGCTTGAAGCAGTGTTGGCGTACATCGGCTATTTCATTGTCATTTATTTACTTGTGAAAACACGTTATGGCAAAAAAGAAGAAAAAAACGAACAAAATGAGAAGGTGCTTGAACAACAAGTGATGTAAAGTACAAGGGGAACCTTGTACTTTTTTGCTTAGGAGGGTTTATTGTGCGAATCGTTTCAATTATTGCGCTAGTTGTTGTGTATATATCATGTTTCGTCTATGCTAGCCCGTTTGCTGCAACGTGGGATGAAGTGGACTTTGCTTTGGCGCTTGATCGGTATGATTTGCTTGCGATGCAGCCGCATTTCCCAGGGTATCCGTATTTTATTTTTGGGGGGATGCTTGTTCATTTATTTGTCGACAATCCTGCTAAAGCGCTGGCCATTTGGAACGGTTTGCTCATGATGAGTGCGACGATCCCTATTTATTTGCTTGCCAAAATATTTGTGGAAAAAAAGTGCGCATGGGTCGTTACTGCACTCGTCCAATCGCTTAGCTACGTCATGTTAATCGCTTCACAACCGATGTCGGAAGGAAGCGCACTCGCTGTTTTATGGTGGTATGTATGGAGTTTACAACGTGCGCTTCACTCGGATCGTGTCGGTGTGCAATTGCTTCCGTTATGGCTATTTAGCGTTATGCTTGGTATTCGTTTATCGTACATTCCTTTTGGGATTGGTATTTTATATGTTTGGTGGAAGCGAGCATATCGCTTCAAGAAACTTCTGCTATACAGTCTCATTGCGGTTGCATTTCAATTTATTTGGATTATGGCAGTGGCTACGACGGAGGGAGAGGGGTTTTTGCAGTTAGCTTTTTCATTTACAACAGGGCATTTTACACAATGGGGTGGAGCGATTTCAACAGATGAAGCACCGTTTTGGAAACGAGCTATTATGCTTATTTTTTATAATATCATTTGGACAGGTATGGCTAAGCAGTCAATATGGTTGCTGAGTTGCTTTATTGTTTTGTTGGTTATGACTTGGAAACGAATAACGCTTCCACCTTTGTATCGTTTATTTTTATTGACATATTTTTTATGGGCGTTGTTTGCGCAAAACATTGAAAAGCCAAGACATATATTGCCGATTGTCGTCATTGTTTCATTCTTTTTGTTTGTCAGTGTCCTTCAATCGTCATCACGTTTTCGATTGACTGTTATGCTTATTTTACTTCTCTCACAAACGATTATCGGCATACAAGGGGTTAAGCGTCAAGCGACACAGTTGCCAGCGACATATCAGTTGGCGTATGATTTTGAACAGAAAGAAAAGCCTTTTATTTTACTCACATGGGAGGAAACGCGCGTGCTTGAATATTTGCGTGTTTCTTTTCCGCATGAACGTGTATTCTCTTTTGATGTTTTTCAACGTGAAAAAGCGGCATTTCCACATGCGAAAGTGTATGTTACTGATCATGTCGTTAAAGGGTTTCAAGCGCAAGGCATAGACGTTCGTCCATATATTCATTTTGTTCGAACGTATGAATCGAGTTTATTATCTGACCCTGTGTATGGGCGCATCACCGTATATGAATGGAGAGAGGAGGAAAAACGTGAATGAACAATTAAAACAAAAGTTGGCCATTTTACCTGATCAACCGGGATGTTATTTAATGAAAGACGCTCATGGCACAGTCATTTATGTCGGAAAGGCGAAGGTGCTGAAAAATCGTGTTCGATCTTATTTTACCGGCACACATGATGGAAAAACGCTCAGGTTAGTGAATGAAATTACTGATTTTGAATACATTGTGACGTCCTCGGATTTAGAAGCGCTTATTTTGGAAATGAATTTAATTAAAAAATACGATCCGAAATATAACGTCATGTTAAAAGACGACAAAAGCTATCCGTTTATTAAAATTACAGGGGAAACGCATCCGCGTCTCATCATTACGCGAACGGTAAAAAAAGATAAGGGGAAATATTTCGGTCCGTATCCAAATGCCCAAGCGGCCCATGAAACGAAAAAATTGCTTGATCGTTTATATCCATTAAGAAAATGTGAGAAAATGCCAAAAAAAGTTTGTTTATATTATCATATGGGACAATGTTTAGGACCGTGCGAATATAAAGTGTCAGAGGAAGAAAATAAACAAATTGTTGAACAAATTACGCGTTTTTTAAACGGTGGGTATAAAGAAGTAAAAGAGGCATTAACAGAAAAAATGATGGAAGCAGCCGAACAGTTACAGTTTGAGCGGGCGAAAGAATATCGTGACCAAATTGCGTACATTGAGGCATTGATGGAAAAACAAAAAATGATTTTACATGACTTTGTTGATCGAGACATTTTTGGGTATGCGTACGATAAAGGATGGATGTGCGTACAAGTTTTTTTCATCCGGCAAGGAAAGCTCATCGAACGAAATGTATCAATGTTTCCACTATATCAAGAACCAGAAGAAGAATTTTTAACATTTTTAGGCCAATTTTACAGTAAACATTACCATTTAAAGCCACGTGAAATCGTATTACCTCGAGAAATCGATGGTGAAATGGCGATGAAATTGCTTGAGGTGAGCGTCACGCAGCCGAAGAGCGGGAAAAAGAAAGAACTCGTTGATTTAGCATGTAAAAATGCACAAATTGCTTTGCAAGAAAAATTCTTTTTAATCGAACGTGATGAAGAACGGACGATTCGTGCGGTTGAGAAATTAGGCGAAGCAATTGGGATTTCAACTCCTCATCGCATCGAGGCGTTTGACAATTCAAATATTCAAGGGACAGACGCTGTCGCCGCGATGGTCGTATTTATTGATGGAAAGCCGGAAAAAAAAGAATATCGCAAATATAAAATAAAAACGGTGCAAGGGGCGGACGATTACGAGTCGATGCGCGAAGTGATTCGCCGGCGATATACGCGCGTGTTGCGAGAACGCTTGCCCCTTCCAGACATCATTGTTGTCGATGGCGGAAAAGGACAAATGCAAGCCGCAAAAGAAGTGTTGGAATGCGAACTCGGGTTATCGATTCCTGTCGCTGGTTTAGTGAAAGATGATAAACATCGAACGTCACATTTATTGTTTGGTGATCCGCCAAGCGTCATTTCGTTAGAGAAAAATAGTCAAGAATTTTATTTGTTGCAACGCATTCAAGAAGAAGTGCATCGTTTTGCGATTACATTTCACCGCCAAGTGCGATCAAAATCTGCGTTTCATTCCATTCTCGATCAAATTCCAGGGGTCGGAACAAAAAGAAAGCAGGCGCTACTACAATATTTTGGCTCGATTAAAAAAATAAAAGAAGCAACCGTTGAACAACTGCAGGAAGCAAATATTCCAAAACATGTCGCTCAAAAAATTTACGAGACGCTCCAAACGTACGAAAGCTGACCATCATCGGTCAGCTTTCATCTTTACGGTCCCATTTCACCGTAAACAAAACGGTTTTTGCGCGCCGCTTTTGCTGTTCAAACGCTTCTGTGACATATCCTTTTTGTTGCTCAAACTGTTGGGCTAGAAAGCCTGCTTCAAGGTGAAACGTGCACTCCCCACCATAATCGAACCGCATCGCAACAAGCGGCCCTTCTAATTGAAGTTCACATTCATCTTTTTTCTCTTCAAGTACCGATAACTTCCCCCAGCCAGCTTGTTCGAAAAAAGAAATGACATCGTCGATTGTAGCTAGTGGGTATTTTCTCGCTAAATCTTTTCCTGCCCAATATAAAATAAATGGAGTTTCTTTTCCAAATAAATTTGGTAGTAGTTCTTGCCGAAATAAAAAGTCGCTAAAAGCAGAAATGCTCGTTTGTTTCCATTGTTCGTATCCGCTCACGATCAAATCCCCTCTCTATTTTTCATTATAACGAACAACAATGTGAAAAACAGTATTGACTTTTTTTTCATTTCGAATTTCACTAGAATTATAGTTGTTTTAAAATTTGAAATGATTGAATATTTCGTGAACACCTTTTCTTGACGCTCCTACATTCTGGGAGTACAATGAATGTGACAATGATCAATGGAAATGGAAGTGTTTACACTTCTGTTGGTCATAGTCTAGTAGATGTGGATGGGAGCACATAGAAAAGGAAGATGACAAATTTAAGGGGGGTTATGTATGGCACAAAATCGCGAGTTTTTTTATCGTCGACTCCATTCATTGCTTGGAGTTATTCCAGTCGGGCTGTTTTTAACACAGCATCTAGTTGTTAACCATTTTGCAACAAGAGGAGCAGATGCATTTAACAAGGCGGCAGCTTTTATGGAGCAGCTACCGTTTCGGTATTTTTTAGAAATTTTCGTTATTTTTCTTCCGCTATTGTTCCATGCCATCTACGGACTGTACATTGCGTTTACAGCGCAAAATAATGTAAGTCGCTACGGGTATTTCCGTAACTGGATGTTTATGTTGCAACGCTTAACGGGGATTATTACGCTCATTTTCGTCGTCTGGCACGTATGGGAGACGCGCGTTCAAGCTGCGTTTGGTGCAGATGTGAACTATGACATGATGGCGAACATCGTTGCGAACCCATTTATGCTTGCATTTTATATTGTTGGAATCGTTTCGGCGGTGTTTCACTTTGCGAACGGGCTATGGTCGTTTTTTGTTAGCTGGGGAATTACAGTAACTCCTCGTTCACAACAAATTTCTACATACGTGACAATGGGGATTTTTGTCGCGCTTTCGATCGTTGGTATACGCGCGATTTTAGCATTCGTTTAATCCACAAGGAGGAGTGAGGAGACATGAGTAAAGGAAAAATTATTGTTGTTGGTGGAGGTCTTGCCGGCTTAATGGCAACGATTAAGATTGCCGAAGCAGGCGTAAAAGTAGATTTGTTTTCGTTAGTTCCGGTGAAGCGATCTCACTCTGTTTGTGCACAAGGTGGCATTAACGGTGCAGTTAACACAAAGGGAGAAGGAGATTCTCCGTGGGAGCATTTCGATGATACAGTGTACGGAGGAGACTTTTTAGCTGACCAGCCTCCGGTAAAAGCGATGTGCGAAGCTGCTCCAGGCATTATTCATTTGCTCGATCGTATGGGTGTCATGTTCAACCGTACGCCGGAGGGATTGCTTGATTTCCGTCGTTTTGGTGGAACGCAACATCACCGTACAGCATATGCAGGGGCAACAACAGGCCAGCAGCTTCTTTACGCGCTTGATGAACAAGTGCGCCGTCATGAAGTCGCTGGACTTGTGACAAAATATGAAGGTTGGGAATTTTTAGGTGCAGTTTTAGATGATGAACAAGTATGTCGCGGTATTGTCGCGCAAAACTTGACAACGATGGAGATTAAAGCATTCCCGGCTGATGCTGTCATCATGGCCACAGGTGGTCCGGGGATCATTTTTGGTAAGTCAACAAACTCTATCATTAACACAGGATCAGCAGCATCGATCGTCTATCAACAAGGTGCGTATTATGCAAACGGAGAATTTATTCAAATTCACCCGACAGCCATTCCAGGCGATGATAAACTCCGCTTAATGAGTGAATCAGCACGCGGAGAAGGTGGACGAGTTTGGACGTATAAAGACGGGAAGCCTTGGTATTTCTTAGAGGAAAAATATCCGGCTTACGGAAACCTTGTTCCGCGCGATATTGCAACGCGTGAAATTTTCCATGTTTGCGTAGACTTAAAGCTCGGCATTAACGGCGAAAACATGGTTTATTTAGATTTGTCGCACAAAGATCCGAAAGAGCTGGATATTAAGTTAGGCGGCATTATTGAAATTTATGAAAAGTTTATGGGTGAAGACCCAAGAAAAGTGCCGATGAAGATCTTCCCAGCTGTTCACTACTCAATGGGTGGATTATGGGTGGACTACGATCAAATGACAAACATTAAAGGGTTGTTTGCAGCGGGCGAGTGCGATTTCTCGATGCACGGTGCAAACCGTCTCGGTGCGAACTCGTTATTATCTGCCATTTACGGCGGAATGGTAGCAGGTCCAAAAGCTGTTGAATATATGAAAGGACTTGAGAAATCTGCCGATGCGATGCCTTCTTCTTTATACGACCGCTATTTAAAACAAGAAGAAGAAAAATGGGCGCAAATTATGGCGATGGATGGTACAGAAAACGCCTACGTTTTGCATAAAGAGCTCGGTGAATGGATGACGGATAACGTCACAGTCGTTCGTTATAACGATAAATTATTAAAGACGGATGAGAAAATTCAGGAATTACTTGAGCGTTATAAAAATATTAACATTAACGACACAGCGAAATGGAGCAACCAAGGTGCGTCGTTTACACGCCAACTTTACAACATGTTGCAACTTGCTCGCGTCATTACGCTTGGTGCTTACAACCGTAACGAAAGCCGTGGAGCGCATTATAAGCCAGAGTTTCCTGAGCGAAACGACGAAGAATGGTTAAAAACAACGATGGCAAGCTTTACACCGGATGGTCCATCGTTCCATTATCGTGAAGTGGATACATCGCTTATTAAGCCACGCAAACGCGATTACACGAAAAAGAAAGGGGAAGTGAAATCATGAGCGAAAATAAAACGATTCGGATTATCGTCACAAGACAAGACCGTCCGGATACAGCCCCTTATGAAGAAGAGTTTGTCATTCCGTATCGTCCGAATATGAACATCATTTCGGCGCTCATGGAAATTCGGCGCAATCCGGTCAATGCGAAAGGGGAAAAAACGACGCCTGTTGCTTGGGAAATGAACTGTTTGGAAGAAGTGTGTGGCGCTTGTTCAATGGTCATTAACGGCAAGCCACGCCAATCGTGTACCGCACTGATCGATCAGCTCGAGCAACCGATTCGTTTAGAGCCGATGCGCACATTCCCGGTCATTCGTGACTTACAAGTGGATCGTAGTCGCATGTTTGATTCGTTGAAAAAAGTGAAAGCGTGGATCCCAATCGATGGAACGTACGATTTAGGTCCGGGACCGCGCATGCCAGAGCGTAAACGACAATGGGCATACGAGCTATCAAAATGTATGACGTGCGGGGTATGTTTAGAAGCTTGTCCAAACGTCAATAGTAAGTCAAACTTTATCGGTCCAGCGCCGCTATCGCAAGTACGTTTATTTAATGCACATCCAACAGGAGCGATGCATAAAGCAGAGCGTCTCGAAGCGATTATGGGTGATGGTGGATTAGCGAATTGCGGAAATTCACAAAACTGTGTGCAATCTTGTCCGAAAGGCATCCCGCTTACAACATCGATTGCGGCATTGAACCGCGCAGCAACGATTCAAATGTTCCGCAATTTCTTCGGTAGCGATGAAGTGTAACAAAAAGGTCGGCTCTTCAAGAGTCGGCCTTACGTTTCATCTATGATGCTAGATTGCTTTATAGAGGGGGAGAGGGAAATTGAAAGTATCTTATATTGATGACATAAAAGAATGGGAACAACGTTTTTCTTTTTTTCATCCGGTGCGCGTTCGTTTTTCAGAAACGGATATGTTTGGTCATTTGAACAACACGGTACCTTTTGTATATTTTGAAGAAGCGCGCATCGCATTTTTCGAACATCTTGGTTTTATGAATGACTGGTTAGGAAAAGAACACGATGCGATCCCAGTCGTTGCTAATCTACAATGCGATTTTTTACAACAAGTATATTTCGGTGAACAGTTACAAATCGGTGTAAAAGTTGCACATATCGGCAACTCTTCTGTTGATTTACATTATGTAGGAAAAAAACAAAATGGAGCGATTGCATTTACAGGTCGGGGAACGATGGTGCAAATGTCTAAAAAGACAGGAAAAGGGGTCGCATGGGACGAAAACGCTCGTGCGCGATTAATAGAAAACATGTAACCGTTCACGCCCTTCTTGCATACGATATGTCGACTAAATATATACCCATCCGTTTCGGTCTGGTAAAAGCAAGGAGGGTTATTCACTTGAATCAGAAGCCGCTGCTCACAAAAAGAGAAAGGGAAGTATTCGAACTGTTGCTCCAAGACAAGACGACGAAAGAGATTGCTAGTGAGCTCTTCATTAGCGAAAAAACAGTTCGCAACCACATTTCGAATGCGATGCAAAAGCTTGGAGTAAAGGGGCGCTCACAAGCTGTTGTTGAATTGCTTCGAATGGGGGAACTTGAACTATAGAGAGAACCGGCTCGCCTTTTCGTTTTAGGCAGCCGGTTCTCTATTGATTTGATGTATGATATAATGAAAAATGTTTTGTCATACATCAACAAAGAATGAGGCGAATACATTGGAAAGACCTATTGGAGTAATTGATTCAGGTGTTGGTGGATTAACGGTCGCAAAGGAAATTATGCGCCAGCTACCAAAAGAACAAATTGTATATTTAGGAGATACGGCACGTTGTCCATACGGACCGAGGTCACGAGAAGAAATTCGACAATTTACATGGGAAATGACGAACTATTTACTTGGATATGATATAAAAATGCTCGTCATTGCATGTAATACTGCCACAGCTGTCGCTTTAGAAGAAATTCGTGATACGCTCAACATTCCTGTCATTGGCGTCGTCCATCCCGGCGCTCGCACCGCATTGAAAATTACAAAAAACTATCATATCGGTGTTATCGGCACGGTTGGAACGGTGAAAAGTGGTGCTTATGAGCAAGCATTAAAATCGATCAATAGCGATGTGAAAGTAGAAAGTTTAGCTTGTCCAAAGTTTGTTCCTTTAGTGGAAAGCGGACAATTTGAAGGAGAAGAAGCAAAGCAAATTGTTGCCGAATCTCTTGAACCATTAAAAGACCGACCAATTGATACGCTTATTTTAGGATGTACGCACTATCCACTTTTAAGCCCACTCATTCAACAATATATGGGCGAGCACGTGAAGCTCATTTGTTCTGGCGATGAAACAGCGCGTGAAGTGAGTACAATTTTACATCATAGCGGTTTGCTTTATACGGGGAATAAGCGCCGCGAGCACATATTTTTCACGACTGGATCGAAAGAAACGTTCCAACACATTGCATCGAAATGGTTCGGTCATCCGATTGAACATGTCGAAACGATCCAATTATCGTAAAATCCTTCGCATATACCGAAGGATTTTTTTTGTTCTATTTTTTTGAACGGCTCGTATACATAGTAGTACAAACCGTATGAGGAGGGGAGTCCATGCGCCGTGTATGGGTCATTGTGACAATGTTTATATTTATTCTGTCAGGATGTGGGCTATTTGGAGGTGAAAAAGCAACAAAGGAAATTGATCCGCCAAAAGATGTAACATACGTAGAAGATGAGAAGGCGCTGCAAGAGCAAGAAACGGCAGAAAAAGAAAAAGCGACAGAAACGGTTCAACGGGAATTGTATTTAATTGATAAAAACGGTTTTGTCGTTCCACAAACGTTTGCCTTGCCAAAAACGAACGCAGCTGCAAAACAAGTGCTCGAATATTTAGTAGAAAACGGTCCGATTTCACAGTTGCTTCCGAACGGATTTCGTGCTGTTCTTCCTGCTGATACACAAGTATTAAGCGTTAACTTAAAACAAGACGGCACGCTTGTTATTGATTTTTCGAAAGAATTTGCGAACTATCGACCAGAAGATGAAAAGCGCATTTTACAAGCGATCACATGGACAGTGACGCAATTTGATAATGTGAAACGTGTAAAAATTCGTATGAACGGCCACGATCAAAACGTTATGCCGGTCAATGGAACGCCAATTAGCGAAGAACTAAGCAGAGATGACGGAATTAACATTGAAACAAACGGCGTTGTCGATATTACGAATACACATCCTGTCATTGTCTACTTTTTAGCACAAGAAGGTGAGCAAACGTATTATGTGCCGGTAACAAGACGCGTACCGAATAGCGAGCAAGATGAGTTAGCTGCAGTTGTGAAGGAACTTATTAAAGGGCCAAGTTACGGTTCTGGATTGTTAAGCGATTTTCAAGCAGATGCGAAATTGTTAGAAGCGCCAAAATATGAAAACGGAAAAGTGACGTTAAACTTTAACGAAGCAATTTACGGTAGCGTTGAGAAAAATGTTGTATCGACACATGTCCTTAATTGTTTAGTCTTGTCATTAACAGAACAGCCAGGTGTGGAAAGCGTCGCAATTACAGTCAACGGAAAGGCAGAATTAGTTGATGAGAGTGGAAAACCGTTATCAGAACCGGTAACAAGACCGCAAAATGTGAACACAGGTAGTTTTTGAAACCAATTTTTTGCTATACTATATAAAGATTCATCGTCGAGAGGCAGCATCCCTGCCTCTTATTTCGTGAACATATATTGAGGAGGATTTTGTGTGAGAGTAGATGGTAGAACAAATGACGAACTTCGTCCTGTACATATTGAACCGAACTATTTAAAACATCCGGAAGGGTCTGTGCTTATTTCGATTGGTGATACGAAAGTGATTTGTACAGCAAGCATCGAAGATAAAGTCCCGCCGTTTATGCGTGGAGGGGGGAAAGGATGGATTACTGCGGAGTATGCGATGATTCCACGCGCGACTGAACAACGAAATATTCGCGAAGCAAGTAAAGGGAAGTTGTCAGGGAGAACGATGGAAATTCAACGGTTAATCGGTCGTGCGCTTCGTTCTGTTGTTGATTTACAAAAGTTAGGTGAGAAAACCATTTGGATCGATTGTGATGTCATTCAAGCGGACGGTGGAACGCGTACCGCTTCAATAACCGGTGCATTCGTCGCAATGGCGTTAGCGCTCGGGAAAATGGTCGAAGACAAAAAGTTGCCGATGCTCCCTATTACAGACTTTTTAGCTGCCACATCTGTTGGCATTGATGAAGAACATGGTATTATTTTGGATTTAAACTATATTGAAGATTCAAAAGCACAAGTCGATATGAATATTGTCATGACTGGATCAGGTCGCTTTGTTGAAATTCAAGGAACAGGGGAAGAAGCAACATTTTCATATGAACAGTTGCTCGATTTACTAACTGTTGCTGAAAAGGGCATTTATGAACTTATCGCCTTGCAAAAAGAAGCGCTCGGATCGCTCGCTGAACAAATTTTGCAAAACCGTTCGGAAGGAGAAGAAACGAAGTGAAACGAATGATTATCGCCACAAAAAACAAAGGGAAAATCGCTGAGTTTCAGCAACTGTTTGCCAAAAAGGGAGTCGAAATTCGTTCGCTTCTTGACTACGATGACGTGCCAGATGTTGAAGAAACGGGAACGACGTTTGCAGAAAACGCGATATTGAAAGCGACGACAATAGCGAACATGTTTCATGAACCGGTCATTGCAGATGACTCAGGATTAATCGTTGACGCGCTAAACGGCGAGCCGGGCGTATACTCGGCTCGCTACGCGGGCGAAGGAAAAAACGATCAAGCAAATATCGAAAAAGTGCTTAAAAAACTGCAAGGCGTGCCTTTTGAACAACGAACCGCCCGTTTTCATTGTACGCTCGCTGTTGCCAAACCAAATGGAGATGTGACGACAGTAGATGGCGTATGTGAAGGATATATAACAGAAGAACCGGTTGGTGAAAACGGTTTTGGGTACGATCCGATATTTTTCGTTCCAGAAAAACAACGGACAATGGCCCAATTGACGAAAGAAGAGAAAAATGAAATTAGCCATCGGGCAAAAGCGCTACAACATCTTTTGCATATATGGGACAAGCTGTTTGAAAAGGAGAATGAGTCGTGAACGTATTAATTGTAAGCGATAGCCACGGATTAACCAAAGAATTACAGACGATCGTTTCACGTCACAAACAACATGTTGATGCAATCATTCATTGCGGTGACTCTGAGTTAACAAGCGACCATGAAGCGTTGCAAGGCATGCTTGTTGTGCGAGGAAATTGCGACTACGAGCAGCGTTTCCCGACCGATCTTGTTGAAGAAGTAAACGGCGTTCGCTTTTTCATTACACATGGTCATTTGTACAACGTCAAAATGACGCTCATGAATTTATATTATAAAGCGAAAGAAGTCGGGGCACGCATCGTTTGCTTCGGCCATTCCCATATTGCAGGGTGTGAACAAATCGATGACGTTCTTTTCATTAATCCAGGAAGCATTTTCTTACCGCGCATGCGTCGCGAAAAAACATACGCCATACTTCATATAGACGAAGCAACTACAACCGTACATTTTTACAATATCGACGGCAAACCGCTCCATGATTTAACAACGACATATACAACAAAATAGGGGCAAGAAAATTCCATCGCCCCTATTGACTTTTTTCATAAACATCATTACAATAACAATTGTCCAAACCACGATATGAAAGCGACATGCTGTTATCATTGTGTCCCAGTAGCTCAGCTGGATAGAGCAACGGCCTTCTAAGCCGTCGGTCGGGAGTTCGAATCTCTCCTGGGACGCTGACGATCCTCTTGCATAGGCAAGGGGATTTTTTTGTTTAGTCAAAAAATGTTCAAATTTTTTATTTTCACTCTTTTCCTTGATGTATCAATTATGTAAGCGGATACAAAACGTTTTAACTAATCGAAATAATCAAAAAATTCGATGAAATGGTATTGACTGTTTCAGTAAATGAGCGTATGATAATTTTCAAATAAATCTAACAAAAGTCGTAATCAACAGAAGAGGCAAGAGACGGCGAGCAGGGGAAGAGGGGAAAAGCATTGAGTGAACAGTGGATTTTTCTAAACGATGAATTTGTGACAAAAGAAAATGCAAAAATCTCTGTATACGATCACGGTTTTCTTTATGGGGATGGGGTGTTTGAAGGAATTCGAGTATATAGCGGTAATGTGTTTCGTATGAAAGAGCATATTGACCGTTTATACAATTCAGCGAAATCCATTTTGTTAAACATTCCGTACACAAAAGAAGAATTAACAAATATTATCGTCGAGACTGTGCAAAAAAACGGCTTTGAAGATGCGTATATTCGTGTCATTGTGTCGCGTGGTGTTGGCGACCTTGGGCTCGATCCGTACAAATGTCCGAAGCCACAAGTTGTTGTTATCGTTGAACCGCTCGCGATCTTCCCAAAACATTTGTATGAAACAGGCATTGAAGTAATTACCGTAGCAACAAGACGAAATCGTCCAGATGTATTAAGCCCGAAAGTAAAATCTTTAAACTACTTAAATAACGTATTAGTCCGAATTGAAGCACACTTAGCAAACGTCAGCGAAGCGCTCATGCTCAATGACCAAGGATATGTGGCTGAAGGGTCAGCAGACAACGTGTTCATCGTTAAAAATGGCGTGTTATATACACCACCAGGATATGTCGGGGCGCTTGAAGGCATTACGCGCGATGCGATTATCGACATCGCTAAAGATCTCGGCTATGTCGTCAAAGAAGAGCCGTTTACTCGTCATGATGTGTACACAGCAGATGAAGTGTTTTTAACGGGAACCGCAGCAGAAGTGATTGCGGTCGTTAAGGTCGATGGTCGTGTTATCGGTGACGGAGTGCCAGGCGAACATACGAAACGACTGTTAGAAGAATTTCGCAAACGTGTTGTTTCTGAAGGTGTAAAAGTATATGCTTCACAAAATGTCAATGCTGGGTAACAAATCAATAAAGAAAAAGCGTTGAAGAGGATAAGTAGCTGACGGGTTAGGCATCCACAGAGAGCCGGGGTAGCTGAAAACCGGTGATGTCTCCGTTTGTGAACTCCCCTCGGAGCGCCGTCCTGAACGATCGACTCTAGTAGGGACGGACGGGTGCACGTCACTCGTTATTAAAACGAGCGATGCGACGATCGTCGCGCGCTCCTGAGGTGGCTTTGCCACGAAGAAGGGTGGTACCGCGGGAAGGATGCAAGCCTTTTCGCCCCTTTGGTCCGCACGGACTGATGGAGGGGTGAGAAGGCTTTTCTTATTTCACATTTCTTTTAGGGGTGAAAAAATGGCAGCGAATATGAAAGTGAAAGAAAGAGTGGCAAAAAAACAAACGTTATGTGGAGCACTTATGTTGATCGAGGCGCTCAAGGCAGAGAATGTGAAGGTGATTTTCGGTTATCCAGGAGGAGCTGTATTACCAATTTACGACAAATTGTATGAGTCGGGTGTGTTTCACGTGCTCACGCGTCACGAACAAGGTGCGATTCATGCGGCAGAAGGATATGCGCGCATCTCTGGAAAACCAGGTGTCGTTATTGCGACTTCGGGACCGGGTGCGACAAATATTGTGACAGGTTTAACGGATGCGATGATGGATTCTATCCCTCTCGTTGTTTTTACAGGGCAGGTAGCTTCTAGCGTCATTGGATCTGATGCCTTTCAAGAAGCGGATGTGCTCGGCATTACCATGCCAATTACAAAACATAGTTACCAAGTACGTGATGTACACGAGCTGCCAAAAATCATTAAAGAAGCGTTTCATATCGCAACGACTGGACGTCCGGGACCTGTATTAATCGACATTCCGAAAGATATGGCTGTCGCAGAAGAAGAGTTTGACTATGAACAAGAAGTCCAGTTGCCAGGTTATCAGCCAACTACAAAACCGAATCATTTACAAATTCGCAAGCTCGTTGAGGCGGTCAGTCAAGCGAAACGACCGGTCATTTTAGCCGGAGCAGGTGTTCTTCATGCGAATGCTCATGAACAGTTAAAACAATACGCTGAACAACAACATATTCCCGTGATCCATACGCTCTTAGGGCTTGGTGGATTTCCTGCTGATCATCCATTATTTCTTGGAATGGCGGGAATGCATGGGACGTACACAGCAAACATGGCGCTGTATGAATGTGATTTGCTCATTAATGTCGGCGCGCGATTTGATGATCGGGTCACTGGCAATTTAGCACATTTTGCACCGAAAGCGACAGTTGCTCATATCGATATCGACCCAGCGGAAATCGGAAAAAATGTACCAACAAAAATTCCGATCGTTGGCGATGCGAAAGAAGCGCTTATTCAGCTTATTGAACAAAATGGAAAACGACCAGATGTATCGGATTGGCTTAAACAGTTGAACGAATGGAAACGGGAATATCCGCTTATGTATAAACGTGAACCAGGTGTATTAAAACCGCAACGGCTCATTGAAATGATTCATGAATATACAAACGGTGAAGCCGTTGTCACAACGGATGTCGGTCAACATCAAATGTGGGTGGCTCAATATTATAAATTTAAACAGCCGCATCGCTGGGTGACATCCGGTGGGTTAGGAACGATGGGATTTGGATTGCCAGCGGCAATCGGAGCGCAATTGGCACAGCCAGAGGCAACGGTCGTATCGATCGTTGGTGACGGTGGGTTCCAAATGACGTTACAAGAGCTATCTGTCATTCAAGAGCTAAATTTGCCGATTAAAATTGTCATTGTCAACAATCAGGCGCTTGGTATGGTTCGTCAATGGCAAGAAATTTTTTACGAAAAACGATATTCTCATTCCCTCATTCCGAATCAACCAGATTTCGTTCGCTTAGCAGAAGCGTATGGGATGAAAGCGATGCGTGCAACGACCGAAGAAGAAGCGGAATACGTATTGAAAGAAGCGCTTGCAACAAATGCGCCAGTTTTACTTGATTTTCACGTTTGTCCAGGTGAAAACGTATATCCGATGGTTGCGCCTGGAAAAGGATTGCATGAGATGGTGGGGGTGAAATGGTGAAGCGCATTATTACAATGACGGTAAATAATCGTCCGGGTGTGTTAAACCGTATTACAGGTTTATTTACAAAGCGACATTACAACATTGAAAGTATTACAGTTGGTCATACCGAATCAGAAGGCATTTCACGTATGACGTTTGTCGTCAATGTAGAGGATGAACGCATTGCCGAACAAATTACAAAACAACTGAACAAACAGATTGACGTATTAAAAGTGGTTGATATTACTGATCAAGCGATTATTGTTCGAGAGCTTGCTTTAATTAAAGTGGCGGTTACCCCAGCGACGCGCAGTGAAATTTATACGCTCATTGAACCGTTTCGCGCAGCGATTGTCGATGTAGCACGAGATAGTCTCGTTGTTCAAGTGACAGGTGAACCAGAAAAAATTGACGCGCTTATCGACTTATTAAAGCCATACGGGTTAAAGGAAGTCGCAAGAACAGGAACAACAGCGTTTCCGCGCGGTTCACAACGCGCATCATCAACAAACAAATCACTATTTATTATTTAAAAGGAGAGGATTTTATTATGGTAAAAGTATACTACAATGGCGATGCAAACGAAGCTTACATTCAAGGGAAAAAAGTAGCAATTATCGGATACGGTTCTCAAGGCCATGCGCATGCACAAAACTTACGTGATAGCGGTGTTGAGGTGATTATTGGGCTGCGAAAAGGGAAGTCGTGGGAAAAAGCAGAGCAAGATGGCTTTGTCGTCTTGCCTGTCAGTGAAGCGACAAAACAAGCTGACGTTGTGATGATTTTACTTCCAGATGAACATCAACCGAAAGTATATAAAGAAGAAATTGCACCAAACTTGCAGTCTGGAAACGCGCTCGTGTTTGCGCACGGATTTAATATTCACTTCAATCAAATTGTTCCGCCGAGCGATGTGGATGTATTTTTAGTCGCGCCGAAAGGGCCTGGTCATTTAGTGCGTCGCACATATACGGAAGGGGCAGGTGTACCTGCATTGATCGCTGTATATCAAGATGTGAGCGGTGAAGCGAAAGAAACGGCGCTTGCGTATGCGAAAGCGATCGGTTCCGCTCGGGCAGGTGTGATTGAAACAACGTTTAAAGAAGAAACAGAAACGGATTTATTTGGTGAACAAGCGGTTCTTTGCGGTGGATTAACTGCCCTTGTCAAAGCAGGATTTGAAACGCTTGTTGAAGCAGGATATCAACCAGAGATTGCATATTTTGAATGTTTACACGAGTTAAAGCTGATCGTTGATTTAATGTATGAAGGTGGTTTGGCAGGCATGCGTTATTCAATCTCTGATACAGCACAATGGGGCGACTTTGTGACAGGGCCACGCATCATTAACGATGCAGTAAAAGTGGAAATGAAAAAAGTGCTTGAAGATATTCAAACAGGCAAGTTTGCAAAAGGTTGGATTTTAGAAAACGAAGCGAATCGTCCAGAGTTTAACGCGATCAACCGTCGGGAAAACGAACATTTAATTGAAGTTGTTGGGCGCGAATTACGAAAAATGATGCCGTTTGTCAACGCTAAACAGAAAGATGTGGTGACGGTCGGTGCGAAAAATTAACATTTTTGATACGACGTTGCGTGATGGTGAGCAGTCGGCTGGCGTCAATTTAAACTTGCATGAAAAGCTAGAAATTGCTCGGCAGCTAGAGCGCCTCGGTGTTGATATCATCGAGGCGGGATTTCCTGCCGCATCAAAAGGTGATTTTCAAGCTGTTCAAGCGATCGCACAAACGGTTCGTAACTGTTCAGTCACAGGTCTTTCACGCTCAGTTCAATCCGATATTGATGCGGCATGGGAAGCGTTAAAGGACGGAGCAGAGCCACGTTTACACGTATTTATTGCAACGTCACCTATTCATATGCAATATAAATTGCGAATGACACCCGAACAAGTCGTTGAAACAGCTGTCGAATCTGTTCGTTATGCGAAAAAATATTTTCCAATTGTACAATGGTCAGCAGAAGATGCATGTCGAAGCGATCTCCCGTTTCTAGCGACGATTGTTGAGAAAGTCATTGAAGCTGGGGCAAACGTCATTAACATCCCAGATACAGTCGGTTATATTACTCCAAAACAATATGGTGACATATTCTCTTTTTTAAAGAAAAATGTTCGGAATATTGAAAAAATTAGTTTATCTGCCCATTGCCATGATGATCTAGGTATGGCGGTCGCAAACTCGCTTGCGGCCATTGAAGCAGGAGCGACACAAATTGAAGGAACAATTAACGGCATTGGGGAACGAGCAGGCAATGCGGCCATTGAAGAGGTGGCGGTCGCGCTTTATATACGAAAAGATTACTATCAAGCAGAGACGCGCTTGAACTTGCAAGAAATTAAACGCACGAGCAGTTTAGTCAGCAAGTTAACAGGAATGATTGTTCCGCCAAATAAGGCGATTGTCGGCAAAAACGCTTTTGCTCATGAATCGGGCATTCATCAAGATGGTGTGTTGAAGGAGAAAACAACGTACGAAATTATTTCTCCCCAGCTCGTTGGGGTGCAATCAAACTCAATGGTACTCGGAAAACATTCCGGACGCCATGCGTTTCGAACACGCATTCAAGAACTTGGGTATTCATTAACAGATGAAGAGGTCAATCGTTTGTTTGGCCGTTTTAAAGATTTAGCAGATAAAAAGAAAGATATTACGGATGATGATTTAATTGCACTTATTTTAGATGAAAAGCTAGACATGTATAAAAACTTTTATCAATTATGTTCGATTCAAGTGCAATACGGAACAAATCAAATCCCAACGGCAGTTGTTGTATTGAAAGATGGAGAAGGAAACGACATCCAAGAAGCAGCGACAGGGGCTGGTAGCGTTGAAGCGCTGTATAACGCTTTAGAAAAAGCGTTGCAAATACCTGTTACGTTGCTTGATTATCGCATTGAATCTGTCGGAAGCGGAAGGGATGCTTTAGCACAAGTGTACGTGAAAGTGTCGCTCGATAGGAAAGAAGCGAGCGGTCGGGGAACGGCACAAGATGTGCTAGAAGCATCAGCAAAAGCATATATTCATGCGGTTAATCGCATGTTCGTCATCGAAAAAATGCGAGAAGAACAAGCGCTTGCGGCGCAATAACAAAGGGGGATTTTTTATGTATCGTATCGCTATATTACAAGGGGATGGCATTGGAAAAGAAGTGACAAAAGGAGCGGTAAATATTTTACAGGCGATTGGTGATCGTTTCGGACATACGTTTCATTTTTCATACGGCTTAATTGGTGGAGAAGCGATTGACCGTGAAGGAACGCCGCTTCCAGAACAAACGCTTCACATGTGCAAACAAAGCGATGCGGTATTGCTCGGTGCGGTCGGAGGACCAAAATGGGACAATAATCCACCGCACCTTCGTCCAGAAAAAGGACTATTGCAAATTCGGAAAGAAATGAATTTGTTTGCCAATATTCGTCCTGTTACATTTTACGCGAGTTTAGCCGCTTCTTCTCCGCTTAAACCACATGTCATTGAAGGAGCAGATTTTGTGATCGTACGTGAGTTAACCGGAGGCTTATATTTCGGGAAACCGAGTGAACGCCGTGTTGAAAAAGGCGAAGAAGTGGTTGTTGACACGTTGTTTTATAAACGCGCAGAAATCGAGCGGATTATTACGTTTGCTTTTATGCTTGCGCAAAAACGAAAGAAAAAAGTAACATCGGTGGATAAAGCGAATGTGTTAGAATCAAGCCGCATGTGGCGAGAAGTAGCCGAGCAAGTGGCTAAACGTTTTCCAGACGTTCAACTTGAACATATGCTTGTCGATAATGCTGCGATGCAGCTCGTCCGCTCGCCAAAACAGTTTGATGTCATCGTAACTGAAAATATGTTCGGTGATATTTTAAGCGATGAAGCATCGATGTTAACTGGTTCACTTGGCATGCTTCCATCGGCTAGCTTATCCGTTGACGGCCCAGCGTTGTATGAGCCGATTCACGGTTCGGCTCCAGATATTGCAGGAAAAAACAAAGCGAATCCACTTGCAACGATTTTGTCAGCAGCGATGATGCTTCGTCTATCATTCGGTTTGACAGAAGAGGCGGATGTCATCGAACGAGCGGTGAAACAAGTGTTAAATGCTGGGTATCGTACAGCAGACATCGCTCAACATGGAGATTTTGTATTATCAACGACAGAAATGGTCGAAAAAGTAAAATATGCCATTTTAGATGATGTAGCTATTGAACGAATTATGCAAGTGTATGTGTAGGAGGGGTTGAATTGGCGCCAAAGACGATTATTGAGAAAATTTGGGATGAACACGTCGTTTATCGTGAAGATGGGAAACCCGATTTATTATATATTGATTTACATCTCGTTCATGAAGTCACATCTCCGCAAGCGTTTGAAGGATTGCGACAAAAAGGAAGAAAAGTGCGTCGCCCAGATTTAACATTTGCGACGATGGATCATAATGTTCCAACGATTAATCGGTCCGTTGTTGAAGATGAAGTGGCGAAAAATCAAATGACAGCATTGGAGCGGAACTGTCGTGAGTTCGGCATTCCGCTTGCCGATTTAAACAGCCCAGAGCAAGGGATTGTTCATGTCATTGGTCCAGAACTTGGGTTGACGCAACCGGGTAAAACGATTGTGTGTGGGGATAGCCATACGTCTACACATGGCGCTTTTGGGGCGTTAGCGTTCGGGATCGGAACGAGCGAAGTCGAACACGTATTAGCGACGCAAACGTTATGGCAACATCGTCCAAAGACGATGCAAGTGAACGTTACGGGGTCGTTAGCACCAGGCGTATCAGCAAAAGACGTCATTTTAGCGATCATTGGCAAGTTTGGAGTTGATTTTGGCACAGGTTACGTGCTTGAGTTTACAGGTGATGTTATTCGTCGGATGTCGATGGAAGAGCGGATGACAATTTGCAATATGTCGATTGAAGCAGGGGCGCGAGCTGGGTTAATTGCCCCAGATGATGTGACGTTTGCATATTTAAGAGAGAGAAAATATGCACCGAAAGGAGAAGCATTTGAGCAGGCAGTTGAAAAGTGGAAGCAGTTATGCACAGATGAAGGAGCGGTATATGATCGTGTCGTTCATATTGATGGAAGTGAAATTGCTCCAACAGTGACATGGGGCACAACGCCAGCAATGAGCTCTCCGATCGATGGAACTGTTCCAGATCCGAACGAATTCGCGACAGAAACAGAGAGAAAAGCTGTACAGTTAGCGTTGCAATATATGGGATTAAAACCAGGAACGAAAATGACGGATATTGCGGTGCAACATGTGTTTATCGGATCATGCACAAACTCGCGCATAAGCGATTTACGGGAAGCAGCGCAAATTGTAAAAGGAAAAAAAGTCGCACCGGGCGTCAGAGCGCTCGTCGTTCCGGGCTCACAACAAGTAAAAAAGCAGGCAGAAGAAGAAGGGATCGCGCAAATTTTTATTGACGCAGGCTTTGAATGGCGCGATTCCGGCTGCAGCATGTGTCTTGGAATGAATCCAGATACTGTTCCAGCAGGGGAACATTGCGCCTCAACGTCAAACCGCAATTTCGAAGGGAGACAAGGAAAAGGGGCGCGCACGCATCTCGTGAGTCCAGCAATGGCAGCCGCAGCTGCGATTTACGGGCATTTTGTCGATGTGCGTACATTGTATAAAGAAGTGGTAAGATAGGAGGGAAAAAGTTGGAACCATTCGTCGTTCATAAAGGAAAAGTGGCTGGCTTAGATCGAGCAAATATAGATACGGATCAAATTATTCCGAAACAATTTTTAAAACGAATTGAACGCACCGGATTTGGTCAATTTCTTTTTTACGATTGGCGTTATTTGTCGGACGGAACACCAAACCCACATTTTGAGTTAAACCGTCCTGAAAACGAAGGCGCGACCATTTTAGTTGCAAATGAAAATTTCGGATGTGGTTCATCGCGCGAACACGCTCCTTGGGCGCTTGCGGATTACGGATTTCGTGCCATTATTGCTCCTTCATTTGCTGATATTTTTTACAACAACTGTTTGAAAAATAGTTTACTTCCTATTAAACTTCCAAAAGAAGACGTCGCTTATTTGTTAAAACAAGCGGAACGGGCAGATTACGAACTAACGATTTCGCTTGAACAACAAGTCGTTTTTGATGATGAAGGGTTTACAAGCTCGTTCGACATCGATCCTTATCGAAAACAGCTCCTTTTAAAAGGTTGGGACGAAATTGATTTAACGTTCATGTATGAACCATATATTATCGCCTACGAAAAAGCACGCTCTTGACATTTTGTCGAGGGCGTTTTTCGTTGAATTTATTCGCAAACATTGCTAAACTGAAAGGCAAATGTGAACGAAGGTGAGTATATGTGAAAAATCGAAAAATCGTTCCACATCCTTATCTAAAAGAGCGATTGTTGGCAGAAGGGATGGAAGCGTTAAAAGGAAAGCGATATAAAGAAGCGTATACGTATTTCGTGCAGTTAGAACAACTTCAATGGCATGATGATGATGTACAAATGGCGCTTGTTGTTTGTTTATTTGAAATGGGACAGATCGAAGAAGCGAAAGAAAGATGTGAACAACTGTTAGAGCGCGGCAGCGGGGATTGGGCCGTATACATCTCGATGCTCGTCCATTTACAACAATACGACGAGGTGGTTGCAGTTATTCACAAAATTCAACGAAAAGGAATCGATTGCACTCCATTTTTACCGCTTTTACAGTTTAGTGAAAAAATGATTCGTTCACAGTACGAACAACAAGCAAAACAATATGAAGCCATTTTTGAAAGCGAACAATGGTCAAAACAATTGCGCATTCTTCACCAATTAGATTCGCCCATCGTTTTGCGCATTGTTCCGATATTCGCTCGCTATTTGTGTGATGAAACAAAACACCCGATTGTAAAGACGACCATGTTGCACATATTAAAGAAAGAACAAGTGACAGAGCTGATAATCGTAAAAAAATTTGGTCAAACGATGACCGTTGTTCCAGTCGAGCTTGATGAGCAAAAACAAAACGATTGGATTGAACAAGCACTTGATATTGTCGAACAAACGTGGGCGAAACAAAATCCGACAATGTATGAATGGTGCAAACAAATATGGCTTCGTTACATGTTTGTGATGTATCCATTTCTCCCAACAGAATCGGTACAACAATGGGCGAATGCGCTATACACATATATCGAGCAATGTGAAACGGGACAGACGATATCGACAAATCCGCTCGTTTCCAAACTTTATGAAGTAGAAAAATTATGGCTCTCTGTTGAAAGTATATGATTGTATGGTATAATATAGTGGTTGTATTACACATAAAACCGTGTATGCCTACATATATGTAGTTCATTTACATGAATTTTTATTTTTGAAGTTGGAGGGAAAGAAGCATGTCGGCGAAATGGGAAAAACTCGAAGGTAACCAAGGCGTTCTTACAGTAGAAGTAGACGCTGAAAAAGTGAATGAAGGATTAGATGAAGCGTTTAAAAAAGTAGTGAAAAAAGTACAAATTCCAGGATTTCGTAAAGGAAAAATTCCTCGCTCTCTATTTGAAAAACGTTTCGGCGTTGAGTCATTATACGCAGATGCGTTAGATATTTTATTGCCAGAGGCATACGCAAAAGCTGTCGAAGAAACAGGTATTGAGCCAGTTGATCGTCCAGAAATCGACGTCGAGCAAATAGAAAAAGGAAAAAGCTTAATTTTCACTGCAAAAGTAACTGTGAAGCCAGAGGTTACACTTGGCCAATATAAAGGTCTTGAAGTTGAAAAATTGGACGATACTGTAACAGACGAAGATGTGGAGCAAGAATTAAAACGCCTGCAAGAGCGCCACGCTGAGCTTGTTGTGAAAGAAGAAGGAACAGTAGAGAACGGTGATACAGTCGTCATCGATTTCGAAGGATTCGTTGATGGTGAACCGTTTGAAGGTGGAAAAGCAGAAAACTATTCGCTCGTCGTCGGATCAGGTACATTCATTCCTGGATTTGAAGAACAATTAATCGGCATGGCTGCTGGAGAAGAAAAAGATATTGAAGTAACATTCCCAGAAGAATATCATGCAGAGCAATTAGCTGGTAAACCAGCGGTGTTCAAAATTAAATTGCATGAAATTAAAACAAAACAACTTCCAGCACTTGACGATGAATTTGCCAAAGACGTAGATGAAGAAGTCGAAACATTAGATGCATTGAAAGAAAAAATTAAAGAGCGCTTAACAAACGAGAAAAAAGAAGAAGCAGAAGCAGCACTTCGCGATGCGGTTGTTCAAAAGGCGACAGAAAATGCACAAATGGACATTCCAGAAGTGATGGTGAAAAATGAAACAGATCGCATGATTCGCGAGTTTGAACAACGTTTACAAATGCAAGGATTAAACCTTGACTTATACTATCAATTCTCTGGACAAGATGAAGCAGCACTTCGTGAACAAATGAAAGAAGAAGCAGAAAAACGTGTTCGTGTAACGTTGACGCTTGAAGCGATTGTAAAAGCAGAAAACATCGACGTCACAGAAGAAGAAGTAGAAAAAGAATTGCAAGAAATGGCGAGTCTTTACAACTTATCTGTTGATCAGTTAAAAGAGCTTCTAGGCACATTAGATGGCTTAAAAGAAGACTTAAAAATGCGCAAAGCGATCGATTTCCTTGTTGAAAACAGCAAAGTTGTTGCATAATGAGAGGAGAAAGAACAAGGTGCCACACGTGCCTTGTTCTTTCCACATATAAATCACTATGGAAGTTTTCTAACTTTTCACGCACATTTGCATTTTTATTGGCATACTTTTAAAGATTTATGATAAAATGACGAATACATAACGTTTTTTCATTTTTATGTACATATGATCGTAAAGGAATAAGGGGTGAAAACATGTTTAAATTTAATGATGAAAAAGGGCAGTTAAAATGCTCGTTTTGCGGCAAAACGCAAGAACAAGTGCGCAAGCTTGTTGCTGGCCCAGGCGTATACATATGTGATGAATGTATTGAATTGTGTACTGAAATTGTGCAGGAGGAGCTTGGATCGGAAGAAGAAGTAGAATTTAAAGATGTACCGAAACCGAAGGAAATTCGCGAAATTTTAGATGAGTACGTCATCGGACAAGATGAGGCGAAAAAAGCGCTTTCTGTGGCAGTGTACAACCATTACAAACGCATTAATTCAAACAGTAAAATTGACGATGTTGAATTAGCGAAAAGTAACATTTTAATGATCGGGCCGACAGGAAGTGGAAAAACGTTGCTCGCTCAAACGCTTGCACGCATCTTAAATGTGCCATTTGCGATCGCTGATGCGACATCGCTAACAGAAGCCGGGTATGTCGGTGAAGACGTTGAAAATATTTTGTTGAAGCTCATTCAAGCTGCAGATTATGATATTGAGCGAGCAGAAAAAGGAATTATTTACATCGATGAAATTGACAAAATTGCGCGGAAATCAGAAAACCCTTCCATTACGCGCGACGTATCTGGTGAAGGGGTACAGCAAGCATTATTAAAAATTTTAGAAGGTACTATCGCGAGTGTGCCGCCACAAGGGGGGCGCAAGCATCCGCACCAAGAATTCATTCAAATTGACACGACAAACATTTTATTCATTTGCGGTGGGGCGTTTGACGGTTTAGAGCCAATTATTAAACGCCGCCTCGGTAAAAAAGTGATCGGATTTAGTTCGGATGCACAAACGGAAGTTGAAGAAAAGGACTTGTTGTCGAAAGTGTTGCCAGAAGACTTATTAAAATTCGGATTAATTCCAGAATTTGTTGGACGTCTTCCGGTCATTACGAGCTTGCAACCGCTCGATGAAGATGCGCTTGTTGATATTTTAGTCAAGCCGAAAAATGCGCTTGTGAAGCAATATGAAAAAATGCTTGAGCTTGACGATGTTGAACTTGAATTTGAAGAAGAGGCACTTCGTGAAATCGCGAGACGTGCGATTGAACGAAAAACAGGAGCGCGTGGCTTACGTTCCATTATTGAAGGCATTATGCTTGATGTTATGTTTGAATTGCCATCACGTGAAGATGTGAAAAAATGTGTCATTACTGCACAAACGGTACGCGGAGAAAAAGCGCCGCTTCTCATTTTACACGATGGAACAATCGTCGAGTACGAACGAAAAACATCTGCGTAAATGGAAAAAGATCGATTTTCCGAATCGGAAAGTCGATCTTTTTTTGTTTATTTCTTTCCTCGCTCGGAGATACTATGCATACAGTACATATACAGGAGGAACGGCCGTCAACTACCCCCACTTAGCTAACGCTTGAAGTGAGGGCTTGCAACTCCCCAGAAGTGCAAACGGACTTCTTCCTCCTTCCTTGACTTGGGGTTGCATCAGGGGCAGGTTGACGACTACCCAACGACGCAGGTCATGCCTGCATCGTTACCGATTCTCTCGGTGTGTCTGTTGGCAGTACTTGGCTTCCACACACAACAGACGGACCTACGCTCGATGTTTTACGGTTACAACGTTTCCTGTAACCAACTCCATACATCGAGTAGCAGTTATTGGAGTGCCTTTATTGAACGGTTTTCTCCACGCCTTTATTATATCATACACAAAAGAAAGGGGGAACGCGCATTCCTCTCCCACTTACTCCCTTTGGTCGTTGAAGTGGGAGTCTCCTGCGCGAAATAGGATGAATTGGACAAATATTGCGCTGCTTATTCAGTTGTTTTTCGGGATCATTATCGGTCTATATTTTTTAAACTTATTAAAAAGTCAACGGACGCAAAAAATTTCGATTGACAAAGAAGCACGAAAAGAGATGGAACAACTTCGGAAAATGCGTTCGATTTCGCTCACGGAGCCGCTTGCTGAAAAAGTGCGTCCAAAGACGTTTGATGATATTGTTGGTCAAGAAGATGGCATAAAAGCATTAAAAGCTGCATTATGTGGACCGAATCCGCAACACGTCATCATTTACGGGCCACCAGGTGTTGGAAAAACAGCGGCCGCTCGTCTCGTGTTAGAAGAAGCGAAAAAAAATCCTCTGTCCCCTTTTCGAAAAGATGCGGTATTCGTTGAGTTAGATGCGACGACTGCCCGCTTTGATGAACGCGGCATTGCGGATCCGCTCATCGGTTCTGTGCATGATCCGATTTATCAAGGGGCGGGTGCAATGGGACAAGCCGGCATCCCGCAACCGAAGCAAGGGGCAGTGACGAACGCCCACGGTGGCATATTATTTATTGATGAAATTGGTGAATTGCACCCTATTCAAATGAACAAGCTATTAAAAGTGTTAGAGGACCGAAAAGTATTTTTCGAAAGCGCATATTATAGCGAAGAAAATCCGAACATTCCAAACCACATTCATGACATTTTCAAAAACGGCCTGCCTGCTGATTTTCGGCTCGTTGGTGCAACAACGCGAACGCCAAACGAAATACCGCCAGCCATTCGCTCGCGATGTATGGAAGTCTTTTTCAGAGAGCTAGAACAAGAAGAAATTGCTCAAATTGTGAAAAAGGCAGCAGAAAAAGTAAACCTCCCGATTGAAGAACAGGCGGTTCATGAGCTTGCGATGTATGTTCGCAACGGAAGGGAAGCGGTCAATACGTTACAAATCGCGGCGGGAATCGTCATTTCTGAGAAACGTTCTAAAATTTTACGCCAAGATATTGAATGGGTTATTCAATCAAGTCAATTATCGCCACGCTATGAGAAAAAAGTGGGACAAGAAGCGAAAATTGGATTAGTGAATGGATTAGCAGTTTATGGCCCAAATAGCGGAGCGTTGCTAGAGATTGAAGTGGCGGTGTTGCCGACAAAAGAAAAAGGGACGATCAATATGACGGGCATTGTCGAAGAAGAACAAATTGGTGGCCAGGGCAAGTCGATTCGGCGCAAAAGTATGGCGCGCGGCTCGATCGAAAATGTCGTTACCGTTTTACGTTCACTCGGTGTTCCGGCAGATCAATATGATATTCATGTAAACTTTCCAGGTGGTGTTCCAATTGACGGCCCTTCTGCTGGTGTAGCGATGGCGATTGGGATTTACTCTGCGATTTATCGCTTACCTGTTCATCCAACAATAGCAATGACGGGAGAAATTGGTGTACATGGAAACGTGAAGCCAGTTGGGGGTATTTTTCCAAAAGTGAAGGCAGCGAAACAAGCTGGTGCAAAAACGGTTATCATTCCACGGGAGAATATGCAGTCAATTTTAAGGCAAGTAACGGGCATTGAAATTGTTCCAGTTGACCATATTGGCGATGTTCTTTCTTTCTTATTTCACGAACACGTTCGTTCTGTTCCGATGCGTCATCATTTACCAAAAACAGAGCGGATGTGAAAGCGATCGGCTTCAACGGAGCGTTGAAGTCGATTTTTTACGATGAAAGATTTTACAAACTCTATAATGTACTATACAATAGGGCAATAGAAGTATGATGGAGGTGCGGGTTGTGGCGAGAAAGAAAAATAAAGTGATTCCACTCTTGCCGTTAAGAGGATTACTTGTGTTCCCGACGACAGTATTGCATTTAGATGTTGGACGGGAAAAATCCGTGCAGGCGTTAGAAAAAGCGATGGTTGAAGACAATCTCGTGTTATTAACGTCGCAAAAAGACGTACAAATTGATGATCCGGAACTTGAAGATTTATATGATATGGGGACGGTTGCGCGGGTGAAGCAATTATTGAAGTTGCCGAACGGGACATTTCGTGTGCTCGTTGAAGGAATATCGCGCGGAAAAGTATTAAAATGGGTAAGTGAAGATCCTTGCTATGTCGTGCAAATTGAACAGTTTACCGACAATGAAAAGGACGATATGGAACTTGAAGCATTGCGCCGTACGATGCTTGAATATTTTGAGCAATACATAAAACTATCGAAAAAGTTGTCTGCAGATATTTATACATCTGTCATGGACATTCAGCAAGCGGGACGAATGGCGGATATTATCGCTTCCCATTTGCCGTTAAAGCTTGAAGAAAAACAACGATTGCTTGAAGCGGTCGATGTGAAAGAGCGTGTGCATCAAATCATTCAAATTCTTCATAATGAAAAAGAAATTTTACATTTAGAGAAACGAATTAGCCAGCGCGTGAAACAGTCGATGGAGCGGACGCAAAAAGAATATTATTTACGCGAGCAAATGAAGGCCATTCAAAAAGAGCTCGGCGAAAAAGAAGGAAAAGCTGGCGAGATTGAGTTGTTGCGTGAAAAAATTGAACAAGCAGGAATGCCCGAGCATGTTAAAGCTACGGCGTTAAAAGAATTAGATCGCTATGAAAAAGTACCTGCTGCTTCGGCAGAAAGCGGGGTCATTCGCAACTATTTGGATTGGTTGCTTGCCTTGCCATGGACGAAACAAACAGAAGATATTCACGATATTCACCGTGCAGAAAAAATTTTAAACGAAGAACATTACGGGCTCGAAACAGTGAAAGAGCGCGTTCTTGAATATTTAGCTGTGCAACAACTGACGAACTCGTTGCGAGGTCCAATTCTTTGTTTAGTTGGTCCGCCGGGAGTTGGAAAAACATCGCTCGCTCGTTCGATTGCAAAAACGTTAAATCGACATTTCGTTCGTATTTCGCTCGGTGGGGTGCGAGATGAATCGGAAATTCGTGGACATCGCCGCACGTACGTCGGGGCTTTACCGGGACGCATTATTCAAGGAATGAAAAAAGCAGGAACGATCAATCCTGTATTTTTGCTTGATGAAATTGATAAAATGTCAAGCGATTTTCGCGGTGACCCTTCTGCTGCACTATTGGAAGTGTTAGATCCGGAACAAAACCATTCCTTTAGCGATCATTATATTGAGGAGCCATATGACTTATCTAAAGTGATGTTTATTGCAACAGCGAATACACTCGCGACAATTCCGCGTCCACTGCTCGATCGAATGGAAGTTATCACGATTCCGAGTTATACAGAAATTGAAAAATTGCACATTGCAAAAGAACATTTATTACCGAAACAAATGGAAGCACACGGTTTGCAAAAACGCATGCTTCATATGCGCGATGATGCGATCATGCAAGTGATTCGCTATTATACACGCGAAGCAGGTGTGCGCAACTTAGAGCGCCAACTTGCATCGATTTGTCGCAAAGCTGCAAAAACGATCGTGTCAGAAGGACGAAAGCGCATCGTAGTCACAGAAAAAAATGTAAGTGAATTTTTAGGAAAACCGAAATATCATTACGGGCAGGCAGAGAATGAAGATCAAGTCGGGGTAGCGACAGGTCTTGCATATACTACAGCTGGTGGAGATACGCTAGCGATTGAAGTGTCCATTGCTCCTGGAAAAGGAAAACTGACGTTGACGGGTCAATTAGGCGATGTGATGAAAGAATCTGCTCAGGCAGCATTTACATACATTCGCTCGAAAGCAAAAGAACTCGGCATTGATCCGGAGTTTCATGAAAAACTAGATATTCATATTCATGTGCCAGAAGGAGCGGTACCAAAAGACGGTCCATCAGCAGGGATTACGATGGCGACAGCACTTATTTCTGCATTGACGGGAAAACCAGTCAGTCGCTTTGTCGGCATGACAGGGGAAATTACATTGCGCGGTCGTGTGCTTGCGATTGGTGGTGTGAAAGAAAAAGTGTTAAGCGCCCATCGCGCCGGATTAAAGAAAGTCATTTTACCGAAAGAAAACGAAAAAGATTTAGAAGATATTCCAGAGGTTGTAAAAAAACAATTGCAGTTTGTTCTCGTTTCACATATTGATGATGTACTTGAACATGCTTTGGTAGGTGGAGAAAAATGAAAATTACAAACGTAGAAATGGTCATTAGCGCTGTGAGGCAAGAACAATATCCAGCAGGCCAGCTCCCAGAGTTTGCGCTTGCTGGGCGCTCAAACGTCGGAAAATCGTCGTTTATTAATAAAATGATTAACCGAAAAAATTTTGCGCGCACTTCGTCAAAACCTGGAAAGACACAAACATTGAACTTTTATCGCATTAACGATGCGTTTTATTTTGTTGACGTGCCGGGATATGGATTTGCGAAAGTATCAAAAACAGAACGCGAAGCATGGGGGAAAATGATTGAAACGTATTTTACGACACGTGAACAGCTGAAGGCAGCGTTGTTGATCGTTGATTTGCGTCATCCCCCAACGAAAGATGATGTGATGATGTATGAGTTTTTAAAACATTACAACATTCCGACGCTCGTCATCGCAACGAAAGCGGATAAAATTCCACGCGGGAAATGGCAACAACATGAGAAAGTCGCCAAAGAAACATTGCGTCTTATTTCAGATGACGAACTTATTATTTTTTCGGCTGAAACAGGACAAGGGAAAGATGAAGCGTGGGGAGCATTGCAAAAATGGATGTAAAAAATGTGGGTGATTGACCCACATTTTTTGTATAGTTAGCCTTTTTTTATGAATAATAAGTACAATCCGATCAAAATGAACGACAATGGCCAAATATGAATGAGTGAATCAAACGTTACGGATGTGAACACTTGTTGAAGCCGATGTGAAAATAAAAAAATGATCGACAAAACAAAAAGTAAAACGGTAGGAAGCAATGCTTGTTTCGTTTTTATGTACTGTAGCAACAATCCGAGCGCGATAATAAAGGTGACCATGCTTATATGATCCGGCCATGATGAAAGGCGCGAAGCGAGATGAAAATGAACGCCAATTCCTGTGAACACAACACCGGATAAAATAGCGGAGTAGTCTTTTCCGATGTACGCTTGACCTAAAAAAGCGATTCCGGTAATGAACAACAACGTTGGCCACGTATGAAAAGATGGAAAAAGTGAAAATCGCTCAAGTAAAAAATACATCCCAAAACCGATTAAGATGATGCCAGAAAAAATACCACGTTTTTTCATTGAAAATCCCCCAATTCCATGCGACACTTAAAACAGCATCTGTTCCTAGTTTACTAAATGCGCGCCATTTAAGAAAGATCGAAAGTTGTCAAATTGTATTCACAGTTTATAAGGAAAAAACAATGTAGACGTGCTATAATGAAATGAGATGACTTTAAACTTCGGGGTGATGGGAAATGTATGTCGTCGTTGTCAGTGTGAACTATCGTACAGCCCCTGTCGAAATTCGTGAGAAATTGACGTTTAATCAAACGGAACTTGCTGAAGCGATGAAAGCGCTACAAAAGCAAAAAAGTATGTTAGAAAACGTCATCGTATCGACGTGCAATCGTACGGAAATTTATGCGGTCGTCGATCAATTAAACACAGGGCGTTATTATATAAAAACATTTTTAGCGGATTGGTTTGGTCTTGATAAAGAACAAATCGTTCCGTATTTACGCATTTATGAAGAACGTGAGGCGATTGAACATTTGTTCCGCGTTGCTTGCGGTCTTGATTCAATGATTTTAGGTGAAACGCAAATTCTTGGACAAGTGCGCACAAGTTTTCTTTTAGCGCAACAAGAAAACACAATAGGCACGGTGTTTAAACAACTATTTAAACAAGCGATTACATTAGCGAAGCGTGCCCATGCGGAAACAGAAATCGGCGCCAATGCCGTATCTGTCAGCTATGCAGCGGTGGAATTGGCGAAAAAAATTTTTGGTGATTTAAAAAATAAACATGTGCTTATATTAGGTGCTGGAAAAATGGGAGAATTGGCCCTGCAAAACTTGTACGGAAGCGGGGTTAAACGCGTGACGGTCGTGAATCGTACGTTTGAAAAGGCGCAGCAACTTGCCGAACGATTTAACGGAGATGCCAAGCCGTTATCACAATTGCAATGTGCGTTGTTGGAAGCAGATATTTTAATTAGTTCGACAGGCGCAAAGCAATACGTCATCACAAAAGAGACGATGGTAGTCATTGAAAAAATGCGCAAAGGTCGTCCATTTTTTATGATTGATATTGCCGTACCACGCGATTTAGATCCTGCGCTTGCTGAGTTAGATAGCATCTTTTTATATGATATTGACGACTTGCAAGATATTGTTGAAGCGAATTTAGCCGAGCGGAAAAAAGCGGCCGAGCAAATTGAACGTATGATTGCTGAGGAAATGGACGAGTTTCAACAATGGTTGCATATGCTCGGAGTTGTGCCGATTATTGCAGCTTTGCGTGAAAAAGCGATGCTTATTCAAGAAGAAACGATGAAAAGTTTAGAGCGAAAATTACCGCATTTATCGGAACGCGATAAAAAAGTGTTAAACAAACATACAAAAAGTATCGTCAATCAATTGTTGCGCGATCCGATTTTGCGCGCAAAAGAATTGGCTGCAGAGGACAATGCGGAAGAAGCGCTTCAGTTGTTTATGAAAATTTTCAATATTGAACAACAAGTGAAGCAGCAACAAAAAGAGATAAGCTGTGTTCACGAGCGAGCGACAGAACCGTCTTTTCAATCGTAAGGGAGATCACATATGTTTGATATGACGAGATGGTATGAACTCTCGCTTCTTTTACATGCATCGTCCGTTTTATTTTATTTTATTGATTTTCTTCATCACAACCGGAAGGCAAACCGCATTGCTTTCGGGTTGCTTTCTATTGTTTGGGGGATGCAAACATTTTTCTTTTTTGCGAGAATGGTCGAGACAGGGAAATTCCCTGTTTTAACACTTGCGGAGGGGCTGTCGTTTTACGCGTGGTTACTTATTACGTTATCGCTCGCGATTAATAGGTGGCTGCGCGTTGATTTTCTCGTCTTTTTCACAAACGTATTAGCGTTTTTTATTCTTTCATTGCATACGTTCGCACCGACGCCCTACACTGTTGGCATCGCAGAGCAACTAATGTCTGAACTGTTGTTTATTCATATTACGATGGCTATTTTATCGTACGGGGTATTTTCGATTTCGTTTATGTTTTCGCTTTTATATTTGCTCCAATACGAGTTATTGAAGAAGAAAAAATGGGGAAAGCGGTTATGGCGGCTTGGTGATTTAGCCAAGTTTGATGACCTTGCGTACGTGCTTAATGGTGTCGGTGTTCCGATTTTGTTATTGAGTTTAATTTTAGGTGTTGTTTGGGCATATATGAAAGTAGATCATTTCGTTTTATACGATGCAAAAGTGCTCGGTTCGTTTACTGTATTGGCAACATACAGTTTTTATTTATATAAGCGAGCTGTCAAAGGGATACAAGGGAAAGAAATGGCAGTTTGGAATGTCGGCTCGTTCCTTATTTTGCTTATTAATTTCTTTTTGTTTGGTACGTTATCGCAATTTCATTTTTAGCGATTGTTGGAGGAAAGAAAAATGAGAAAAATTATTGTCGGTTCGCGCCGTAGCAAGTTAGCGCTAACTCAAACAAATTGGGTCATCGAACAACTGAAACAACTCGGGGCCCCGTTTGAATTTGAAGTAAAAGAAATCGTCACAAAAGGCGATCAAATTTTACATGTGACGTTATCGAAAGTAGGAGGCAAAGGGTTGTTCGTGAAAGAAATTGAACAAGCGATGCTAGATCGCGAAATTGATTTTGCCGTTCATAGTATGAAAGATATGCCTGCTGTTTTGCCAGACGGATTAATGATCGGATGCGTACCGAAGCGTGAAGACCATCGCGATGTGCTTATTTCCAAAGGGCATATTCCGTTTGAACAACTACCAAGCGGAGCGGTTGTTGGAACGAGCAGTTTACGACGTTCTGCGCAGCTGTTAGCCGTTCGTCCAGATTTACAAATTCAATGGATTCGTGGCAACATTGACACTCGTTTGGCGAAATTACAAACAGATGCGTACGATGCCATTATACTTGCAGCTGCTGGATTGCATCGCATGGGATGGGCGAAAGAAGTCATCACACAATATTTATCGACCGACATATGCGTCCCAGCCGTTGGACAAGGGGCGTTGGCTATTGAATGTCGCGAAGATGATGCGGAGCTTTTACATTGGTTAAATAAGTTGACCGATAAGCAAACGGAACGAGCCACTCGCGCAGAGCGAGCATTTTTACAGCATATTGAAGGTGGCTGTCAAGTGCCTGTTGCCGGTTATGCGTACGTTGATGAAGATGCGATTGTGCTTACAGCACTTGTTGCAACACCGAATGGAACAGAAGTATTGAAAGAAGTCGTGCAAGGAACAGAGCCCGAAAAAGTGGGTACGGAAGCGGCAAAACGGCTAATTGAACGGGGTGCAAAACAACTAATTGGGCGTGTGTTAAAGGAGATGCAGTAAATGCTTATGGGGAAACGGGTGCTTGTGACGCGTGAGAAAGCGCAAGCGAAAGCGTTATCGCAAACGTTGGAACGGTACGGTGCGATTCCGGTTGAATTGCCGTTGATTCGCATTGAACGGGCAAAACAAGTAGGTCAAGACTTATTACACAAATGGCATACGTTTGATTGGATTGTATTTACGAGCCAAAACGGAGTTAAATATTTTTTCGAGCTGATTAGCGAAATGAAACCACCAACGTGGCCGAAAGTGGCTGCAGTAGGGGAAAAAACAGCGAAAGCATTGCAAAAACGAAACGTTGTTGTCGACCTCATTCCAAATGAATTTGTCGCTGAAAGTTTAGTTGAAGCGTTAAAACCGTTACTTTCTACGCATGCGCGCGTGTTGCTTGTGAAAGGAAACTTAGCGCGCGATACGTTGCGAGAGCAATTAAGCAGCATCGCAGACGTGACAGATTGGATCGTATACGAAACGACGATGAATGAAGAAGCGAAGCCACAACTCATTGCGCTCCTTCAACAACGAATGATTGATGTCGTTACGTTTACAAGTTCATCGACGGTACATAGTTTTGCGCACGCGATCGCAGGGGAAGACATCAATTTGTCTTTTGTTACGATCGCATGCATCGGTCCAATCACGAAACAAACAGCTCTTGATTTAGGCATTCCTGTTCACGTTTGTCCACATACATATACAATTGATGCAATGGTTGAAGAGATTAATCAATATTTGAAGATAAGAGGTGAGTAAATATGCAATTTGCACGTCATCGTCGTTTGCGCCAAACAGCAAATTTACGAGCTATGGTGCGTGAAACACATCTTCATATGGAAGATTTCATTTATCCGATTTTTGTGATTGAAGGAGAAAACATAAAAAACGAAGTACCTTCCATGCCGGGGGTGTATCAGCAGTCGCTTGACTATGCGCTTGAAGATGTAAAAGAGGCTGTTCAATTAGGTGTACGGTCGATTATCGTATTTGGTGTACCAAACGAGAAAAACGAAATCGCTTCGCAAGCGTATTGTGAGCACGGTGTCGTTCAACGTGCTATTCGCGCGATCAAAGACGCATTTCCGGAACTTGTCGTGATTGCCGACACATGTTTATGCCATTATACGAGCCATGGACATTGTGGTATCGTAGAAAACGGAACGATTGTCAACGACGATACGCTTGAATTATTGGCAAAAACAGCAGTCAGTCAAGCGAAAGCGGGGGCGGACATCATCGCGCCATCTAACATGATGGACGGGTTTGTCGCAGCGATTCGCCAAGCGCTAGATGAAGAGGGATTTACATATGTGCCAATTATGTCCTATGCCGTAAAATACGCATCAGCATTTTACGGTCCATTTCGCGATGCAGCCCATAGCGCGCCGCAGTTTGGCGATCGTAAAACGTACCAAATGGATCCTGCTAATCGGCTAGAAGCGTTTCGTGAAGCAGAAGCAGATGTGGAGCAAGGTGCTGACTTTTTAATGGTTAAACCGGCGCTATCGTATTTAGATATTATTCGCGACCTCAAAAATCATTTTCATTTGCCGATTGTCGCTTATAACGTAAGCGGAGAATATGCGATGGTAAAAGCAGCTGCGCAAAACGGATGGATTGATGAAAAAGCAGTTGTGCTTGAAATGTTAACAAGCATGAAGCGCGCAGGCGCCGACTTAATTTTAACGTATTTTGCAAAAGATGTTGCTCGATGGCTAAAGGAGGGGAAATGATGCGTAGTTATGAACGTTCCAAAGCGGCATATGCTGAGGCAGTTAAGCTTATGCCTGGCGGTGTAAACAGCCCAGTGCGCGCATTTAAGGCGGTAAAAATGGATCCGATTTTTATGGAGCGCGGAAAAGGTTCAAAAATTTACGACGTTGACGGCAATGAATATATTGACTATGTGTTATCTTGGGGACCGCTTATTTTAGGTCATGCGAACGATCAAGTTGTTGAAGCATTAAAACGAGTAGCGGAAACAGGAACAAGTTTCGGTGCTCCAACGTTAATTGAAAACGAACTCGCCAAACTCGTCATGGAGCGCATGCCGTCTATTGAAATCATTCGTATGGTTAGCTCGGGAACAGAAGCGACAATGAGCGCCCTTCGTTTAGCACGCGGCTATACAGGACGAAATAAAATCGTCAAATTTGAAGGATGCTATCACGGACATGGCGATTCGCTTTTAATTAAAGCGGGGTCAGGTGTAGCGACACTCGGTTTGCCAGATAGCCCAGGGGTGCCAGAAACGGTTGCTCAACATACAATTACTGTACCGTACAACGATTTACAAAGCGTACGTTACGCGTTTGAAAAGTTCGGTGAAGATATCGCGGCGGTTATTGTCGAACCTGTTGCTGGAAATATGGGGGTCGTTCCGCCAGAACAAGGTTTCTTGCAAGGTTTGCGCGATGTGACGAACGAATACGGTGCCCTTCTTATTTTTGATGAAGTGATGACAGGTTTCCGTGTCGACTATTATAGCGGTCAAGGTTATTACGGTGTCAAGCCAGACTTGACGTGCCTTGGAAAAGTCATCGGTGGTGGACTACCAGTCGGGGCATACGGTGGTCGGGCTGATATTATGGAGAAAATTGCACCGAGTGGTCCGATTTATCAAGCCGGTACGTTATCAGGAAATCCGATGGCGATGACAGCTGGCTATGAAACGCTCCGACAACTGATGCCAGAAACGTATGAGCAGTTTAAGAAAAAAGCGAATCGTTTAGCAGAAGGGTTAAGCGAAGCAGCAAAAGCGTATGATATTCCACATACGATTAACCAAGCTGGCTCGATGATCGGCATGTTCTTTACGAATGAGCGCGTCACAAACTACGAAACAGCAAAAACGTCCAATTTAGACTTATTTGCTCGTTATTATCAAGAAATGGCGAATGAAGGCATTTTCTTGCCACCATCGCAATTTGAAGGCATGTTTTTGTCCACTGCGCATACAGATGAAGATATTGAAAAAACAATTGAAGCAGCGCGACGTGCGTTTGCAAAAATTAGCGATTGCCTCTAGGGCATCGCTTTTTTTATGCATACTTCTTTTTTTCTTCTCATAACCATAGTAATGTGAAATGACTTGGACGTTGAAGGAGAGATGAGCATGTTGCGTTTTTCAATTGAAGAAGCGATTGCGTTTCGACGTGAGCATCACGTTGATCAGTTATTATCGATTTCGCTACAACCGACAATTACAATCGAGGAACAAGAAGATTACGTGTATATTCGCGGTGTGCTAGAACTATCTGGAGAATATACAAAACATGAAGAAGATGGAGAAGATGTTGAAACATTTGAACTCGGGCGATACATTGAACAAGTGCGTATGCGTGATGAGGAAACGGGTGAATTTTTACATCAATTTCCAATTGACGTAACTGTTCCAAAAGAGCGAGTCGATGATCTTGAACAAGTGTATGTGCTGATCGAATCATTTGATTATGACTTACGGAAAAACGAATTACTTCTTATTGCTGAAGTGGCCATTCACGGTATTCAAATGGATGATGATCGAGAAGACGAAGAAGAGTGGGATGCGTACAACGTAGACGACTTTGAACCGTTTGAAGCTGTTGCCCATCAAGAAGTATATGAAGAAGAAAAAGAAGAACAAGAAGAACGAGAAACAATCGTCAATGTACCGACATTTTATATGCTCCATGAAGAACAGGTAGCTGATAATGACGAACATAAAGAAGAACGGATTGATGTTCAAGGGGAGCATGAAGAAGAACAGGTAGCTGATAATGACGAACATAAAGAAGAACGGATTGATGTTCGAGGGGAGCATGAAGAAGAACAGGTAGCTGATAATGACGAACATAAAGAAGAACGGATTGATGTTCAAGGAGAGCATGAAGAAGAACAGGTTGATACTCAAAAGGGATATGAAGAAGAACAGGAGAGCAAGCGAGAAGAAACGTCTTTTCAACTTGAACTAAAAGGAAGGGAGACGAACGAAAAGCGGAATGAAAATGCGTTATATTTAACAAAACTATTTGGTAAAAATGAAGAACAGGCATTTGCTCGTTTGAAAATTTGTATTGTCCAACAGGGCGATTCGTTGGACAAGATCGCCGAGCGATACGACGTATCTGTTCAACAGTTGTTGCGTACAAATCATTTAGAAAGCGGTGCGGATATACACGAGGGGCAGTTACTATACATTCCAACGCCAAGTAAAGTATAAAAGGGCGGCATGGTGATGAAACAAGCGAGCGTGCAAAAATGGGAAACGATAAATGGAACATACGCGATTAAACGCATCGATTCATTTGCTTATTGGCAGGCGATTGAGCAAGCTTACCGCTTACGCATTCCGCTTGCTATTCCGATTTATGAAGCGAAAAAGCGAGATGGGCAATGGTATTATATGATGCCTTGGCTAAAAGAAAAAACGGATCCAACATCGTCATTTTTTCACGATTTAGCGCGATGGCATAAACATTCGTTAAAAGAAATACAAACGACTGAAACGGAAATCGAATCTTATTATGAGGAACGAAAAAGCTCACTTGAAAAGGCAAAACAAACATTAACTCATCATATTGAACAATGTGAAAAACAATGGTATATGTCGCCGTTTCAACTGCAATGTTGCACTCATTTTCTCGATATTATGCGCGCCATCTCGTTTTCTGAACATACGTTAAATGAATGGCGCGAGCGCATGCGTGAAAAAAAGACGGTGCGTATTTGTTATATTCACGGTCGACCATCGTTTCAACATTATGTGGAACGAGAAGATGGCACTGCGTATTTTATTAGTTTCGAACGGGCGCGCTGGGCTCCACCATTTCATGATTTGCTTTTCTTTTTCCGCCAATATTTGTATACGTATCCGTTGACGTGTGATGAAGCGGTACAGTGGCTTGCACAATATGAACAAACATTGGCGCTTGAAGAAGATGAACGGTTATTGTTTTTTCATTTACTTGTTGATCCACATCGGTTTGTTCGTCTCATTCATCGGTACGAACAACAACGTCATGACCGGCAACTGACCGCTGCTTGGCAACGGGCATATTGGCAAATGAAAAATATTGAATATGTCATTGGAAAATGGGAAGAAGAAAAGCAACAACATCAAATCCAATCGTAATGTAAAGCGAAGGAAAGCAAAATAAAAATGGCGAGTAAAATGACATCAATGGTTGTTGGAAATAAAATGGTACGAATCGCCTGAACGACGGTAATCGGGATGATGCATTGTTCAGCAATAAAGCGAAGTTTTCGTAGCCACGGTGGCCAGGCGTACGGATTGTAACGCTTACGCATATGCTCACCTCCTTTTCAAATGATTAGCTCCACATATTGGAGCTTTTCTTTTTTACCATATGTATAAAGAAGTGAAAATGTGGCAAACCTTATTGACGATTCATATGATTTTTATATAGTATTATGTATGAATAGAAAAAAGCGAAGATAGGGAAGAGTACGGCGCAACCCGCCTAGCAGAGAGGGAAATCAGTAGCTGCGAGATTTCCTAGGTTCGTGGTCGTCGGAAGGTCGCCCTGGAGCTGCTTCTTCGAACGAAAGTAGAAGAGGCCGGTGCATCGCCGTTATCGATTTGAGTGCTTAAGCGTTGCTTAAGAAAAAAGGTGGTACCGCGAAAGAGTCTCCTTTCGTCCTTTTCGGATGAAAGGAGTTTTTTATTTTAGCGAAGGAGGGATTTGTATGTTACCGCCGAAGTACGACCACCGTGCTGTTGAGGCAAACCGTTATGAATGGTGGCTAAAAGGAAAATTTTTTGAAGCAACAAGTGACGAAAGGAAGAAACCATTTACGATCGTCATTCCACCCCCAAATGTGACAGGGAAACTTCATTTAGGACATGCGTGGGATACGACGTTACAAGACATTATTACGCGCATGAAGCGCATGCAAGGGTACGACGTGTTATGGCTTCCGGGCATGGACCATGCGGGTATTGCTACGCAAGCAAAAGTAGAAGAAAAGCTGCGCAACGAAGGAAAAACACGTTACGACTTAGGACGTGAAAAGTTCGTTGAAGAAACGTGGAAATGGAAAGAAGAGTATGCTGGGCATATTCGCTCCCAGTGGGCAAAGCTTGGGCTCGGACTCGATTATACGCGAGAGCGCTTTACGCTTGATGAAGGACTATCTAAAGCGGTGCGTGAAGTGTTCGTTTCGCTATATAAAAAAGGACTGATTTATCGCGGCGAATATATTATTAACTGGGATCCGGTGACAAAAACAGCATTATCGGACATTGAAGTCGTATATAAAGATGTGCAAGGTGCGCTATATCATATACGCTATCCGCTTGCGGACGGCTCAGGTTATATCGAAGTGGCAACGACACGTCCAGAAACGATGCTTGGCGATACAGCCGTTGCCGTTCATCCAGAAGACGAACGCTACAAACATCTTATCGGAAAAACAGTCATTTTACCGATCGTCGGTCGCGAAATTCCGATTATTGGTGATGAGTACGTTGACATGTCGTTCGGTTCTGGGGCAGTAAAAATTACGCCAGCACATGATCCAAACGACTTTGAAATCGGAAACCGTCACAACTTGCCTCGCATTCTCGTCATGAACGAAGACGGTACGATGAACGACAACGCTCTTCAATATAAAGGGCTCGATCGCTTCGAATGCCGTAAGCAAATTGTGAGAGACTTACAAGAACAAGGCGTGCTGTTTAAAATCGAGGAACATATGCATTCGGTTGGTCATAGTGAACGTAGTGGTGCTGTTGTAGAACCGTATTTATCGACGCAATGGTTCGTCAAAATGAAGCCGCTTGCTGAAGCTGCGATTGAACTACAAAAAACAGAAGGAAAAGTGAATTTCGTTCCAGAGCGATTTGAAAAAACGTACTTACATTGGATGGAAAATATTCGCGATTGGTGCATTTCTCGTCAGCTTTGGTGGGGGCATCGTATTCCAGCATGGTATCATAAAGAAACAGGCGAAGTGTATGTCGATCATGAGCCACCAGCTGATATCGAAAATTGGGAACAAGATCCAGATGTATTAGATACATGGTTTAGTTCTGCGCTTTGGCCGTTTTCAACGATGGGCTGGCCGGATGAAACATCGGCAGACTATAACCGTTATTATCCAACGGATGTGCTTGTAACAGGATATGACATCATTTTCTTCTGGGTATCGCGCATGATTTTCCAAGCGCTTGAGTTTACAGGAAAACGTCCGTTTAAAGATGTGCTTATTCACGGACTAGTACGCGATGCACAAGGACGAAAAATGAGCAAATCGCTCGGTAACGGCGTTGATCCGATGGATGTGATCGACCAGTACGGTGCCGACTCGCTTCGTTACTTTTTAGCGACAGGAAGTGCACCTGGTCAAGACTTGCGCTTTAGCACAGAAAAAGTTGAAGCGACATGGAACTTCGTCAATAAAATTTGGAACGCTTCTCGTTTTGCGCTCATGAACATGGAAGGATTCACGTATGAAGACATCGACTTACATGGCGAAAAATCGGTTGCCGATCATTGGATTTTAACGCGTTTAAATGAAACGATTGAGACGGTAACAAAACTTGCCGATAAATACGAGTTTGGTGAAGTCGGTCGCGTATTATATAACTTCATTTGGGACGACTTATGCGATTGGTATATTGAAATGGCGAAATTGCCGCTATACGGCGAAGATGAACAAGCGAAGAAAACGACGCGCTCTGTTCTTGCTTATGTGCTTGATCAAACGATGCGTCTCCTTCATCCGTTTATGCCGTTTGTGACGGAAGAAATTTGGCAACAACTTCCTCATGAAGGAGAGTCAATTACAGTTGCTTCGTGGCCACAAGTCCGTTCTGAACTAAGCAATCATGAAGCGGCCGAACAAATGCGTTTGCTCGTTGATATTATTCGTGCGGTGCGTAACATTCGCGCAGAAGTGAATACGCCGCTAAGCAAGCCAATTACGCTGCATATTAAAGCGAAAGACGAGCAAATTGCGAATACCCTTCAGAAAAACCGCTCATATATCGAGCGCTTCTGTAATCCTAGCGAGCTTGTCATCGACACGACGATTCCAACGGTCGAGAAAGCGATGACCGCTGTTGTGACAGGGGCAGAACTAAGCTTGCCGCTTGAAGGGTTAATTAATATTGAAGAAGAAGTGAAACGTCTCGAAAAAGAGTTACAAAAACTCGATCAAGAAGTCGAGCGCGTGCAAAAGAAACTAAGTAATGAAGGATTTTTAGCGAAAGCGCCAGCGCACGTAGTTGAAGAGGAACGGAAAAAAGAACGAGATTATCTCGAAAAGCGTGAAGCGGTTCGCGCTCGTCTTGCACAATTAAAACAATAGTTTTATGATGAAGACGAATCCATTTTGGATTCGTCTTTCACTTTAGTAAAAGGGGGATTTTTTTCATGGTTCGTACATATAAAGAAGCAGTTGAATGGATTCATGGACGGTTAAAGTTAGGGGTCAAACCGGGACTTAAACGAATGGAATGGATGATGGAGAAGCTCGATCATCCAGAGCGTCGCATCAAGGCGATTCATGTCGGTGGGACGAACGGAAAAGGATCGACCGTTTGCTTTTTACGTCACATTTTACAAGAAGCAGGCTATCGTGTCGGGACATTTACATCGCCGTATGTGGAGCAATTTAACGAGCGAATAAGCATCAACGGCCAACCGATTAGCGATGTCGATTTGATTAAACTTGTGCAAATCATTCAGCCTTTAGCAGAGGAGTTAGAACAAACGGAATTAGGCGGGCCGACAGAGTTTGAAGTCATTACCGCCATGGCGCTTTATTATTTTGGCAAAATGAACGTGCAAGACGTCGTCATTTTTGAAGTAGGACTTGGCGGACGCTTAGATTCAACGAACGTTATTTATCCGCTTTTATCGGTGATTACAAACATCGGTTACGATCATATACATATATTAGGGAATACACTTGAACAAATTGCGTTTGAAAAAGCGGGAATTATAAAAGCTGGCGTCCCTTTGATTACTGCGATCGATCAGCCTAAAGCGCTGCGTGTCGTACAAGAAAAAGCAGCATCTGTGCGGGCAAAAGTATACGTCATTGACCGTGATTTTACTGTTTTTGCTCATGAACCAACAACCGATGGAGAACGTTTTTCATTACAAACACCTTTCGCTTCATATGACGATGTGACAATAACGATGCTCGGTGCACATCAAGTGAAAAACGCAGCGCTTGCGCTGATGGTTGCCGACTATTTACGTACGTATTATTCGTTTTTGATTGAGCGTGAACATATGTACAACGGCATTCGAAAAGCAGCATGGCTCGGGCGATTTGAAAAAATGGATGAACGTCCACTTATCATTATTGATGGGGCGCATAACGAAGAAGGCATCGATAGCCTCGTTGCGACAATAAACGCTCATTATCCGAATCGCAGTGTACACGTACTGTTTACAGCGTTAGGGGATAAACCGGTTGCTGCGATGATTCGAAAGTTAGAAACGATTGCCGAGACGATGACGTTTACAACATTTGATTTTCCGCGTGCCCTTTCTGCTGAGCAACTAGCTGAACAAGCGACGCATCGAAACGTTCAATGCGCAACTGACTGGAAACAATGGCTGAAAGAAAAGCGAAAACAAATCGCAACTGATGACATCATTTTAATTACAGGTTCACTTTATTTCATCTCAAATGTGCGAAATTTTATAAAAAATAAATATAACTAAACGAGAGATTGTTGGTATAATAGATAAAAAGTAGGATTTTTGAAAGGGGGAGAGGTAGGTGAGGAGAAGCTTGCTACATTTCTTTTTTGTTTTCTCTTTTGTTATCCTCTTCAGCTGTTATTTTCCTGTACTGGGTCACGCTCAGACATCTCCGTCATTAGATTTCACAGTTGTTCCGTCCCAAAATGAATATGCAAAGCCTCCTAATGAGGATGCTAAGGGACGGCTGGATATAACCATTACTCCAAAAGGAAAAATTGATAACATCGTTCGCCCGCCGATTGATGTCGTGTTTGTTTTTGACATCTCCGGCTCAATGGATGAATTGGGAACGGATCCTATGAAATTTCAAAGTGCTAAACAGGCATTAGCTTCGTCTATACATTATTTCAAGGCAAATGCTAATCCAAGTGACCGATTTGCTCTAGTCCCCTTCTCAGATGGTGTTAAGTATGATCGAGTTGTTCCATTTCCATCGGGTGTGTATAATGTTTCATCCCACTTAGAGACTATTTTAAAAACAGCCAATGGTTTAGTTGCTGGAGGGGGAACAAACTACTTAGCTGCGTTGCAAACAGCTCAGTCCTTTTTTGATGATTCTACTCGAAAAAAATATGTTATATTTTTAACTGATGGTAAGCCAACGGTATCAAAGGTAAAGGAAGAAGTGACATATAATAACCAGACAGCCAATTTAGATGTTGAATATAGATTGTTTAGTAATGGTATAACCTCTGAGAGAGTGATCTACTATCCAAGTGGAAGACAGTCAACTTTATCACGAAATTCAACAGATTATGCAAAATATAAAGAGAAAATACGTAGTCATGCGTTGAATATGTCTAAGGAACTTGGTAGTAGTAATGTCACACTTTACTCGATTGGATTCGGAAATAATCGAGATGTTGACTTAAATTATCTAGAGCGGTTATCGGCGATAACTGGTGGGATTGCCAAACAAGGCACAACACAAAACTTAGTAGAAATTTTCCGGGAATTTTCAAAACTTGCAATAGATCCAGTATTGTCAGGGACAATTCGCATTCCTCTTCATTCGTTCGATGGAAAGGTGCAAATTTTTGAAAATGGTAATGTATGGATTGATGATACTAAGACGAATGCTTACATTTCATTTAACGTCAATTATAACGTTGGTCAGTCTACACCTTCCCCAATAAATGTATCTGTGCCGATCGCGTTCAAGGAAAAAGGAACATATACGCTGAATGCAGAGATGGTTTATAGGGATGTGTATGGTGTAACACAACCGTCTATTAATAAGCAAGTTACGATAGTAGTAAAGGATGAAGTTCCACCGACATTTGACGGAAAAGTAGAGCTTCAAGGGGTTTCCCACGATGTTAGCGCCCTAATTAAATATGGAAATACTAACGGTGATTCTAACCAATTTGTTGCACGATATACGCTAATTCCTAGTGGCTATGTTGGAAGTGGTAAGTCAGGCTATTTAAGCAATATAAAAATTATTCAACCGCTTCCACAAGGAGTAACAACGGTGGCTTCTTCTCAAAATGTTAATGTTTACACTAAGGACGGTACAATGTATGCGGAACTTTTGTTTCCAGATAAGAAAGTTGATTATACAGAACTGAATAATACGTCGTTGAATGTTGATTTAAAATTACAGGTAAACTGGGCGATGGATGCAGTGCAATTGCCTCGGGCGACAGTTTCTTTTGAAGATAGTATCTATGGTCTAAGATCATCTGTATTGCCAATAGCTTCAAAGTTAATCGGGATGAAGGTGAGACTTTTAGAGTTCCCAAACATTTATTATGAAGGAGATAGCCGAGGACTCGTTTCTAAATGGCAGACACTTCCATTGACAACGAATTTGATTGCTGAAACGAAGCATCCTAATGATTATGGGTTACGAATGTTGCCAATCCAGTCATTATCGTTTAAGCCGGACAGCGACAATTATATTATTTTGGTAACTTACAAGGATGGCGAATCGGTTGAATTAAATCTTAAACCTCAGTTAAAAATATTGAAGTCTGACAACGTAGAGATTCCAAGTGGATCTGTGGTAACAGAGCCTGTGAAGGTTCGTATTGTTGGATTTGTGGCAGGTGAAAATGTTTCTTATCAATATCAAATGGCTAACTTAAAGCAAAATATCAATTGGAGTTCACTAGTTGAGCCGTATGAAATTCCGATTACTGTTGACGGTTTAACGACGATTTCTGTTAAGTCATTTGGTGGATTTACAAAAGAGCCTAGCCTCTCATCTGTTTCTGTGACATACAACAAGTTGATTAGTAGCATCAGACTTGAGTACAATAGGGAGATGAATGTGGGAGATGAGCAGATTATTCGACCAGTCATTTCTCCAATTGATGCAACGAACCAGCAGTTACAGTGGAGTTCAAGTGACCCGAATATTGCTACTATTGATCAACAAGGAAAAGTGGTGGCGAAGAGAACAGGTGTTGTGAACATCACAGTTAGAACATTAGATGGAAGTAATTTGTATGAAAGTGCACAAATTCGAGTCATAGATCCTATTGTTTTGCTAGAAGGAATTCGTTTTAAACGTTCGATTTTGTATGTAACAGTTGGCACGAAGGTTTACCTCAATGAAGAAATTGAATTCATACCGGGTAATGCAACAAATAGAAAAATTGATATGAGTTCGAGCTCTCCAAGTTATGTTGCTGTTTTTGAACAAAACGAAAAATGGGTTTTAGAGGCAAAGGAGTTAGGATATGCAACAATCACGGCGAGAGCTAGAGATAACGAGAGGATTTCGGCATCTATGCTTGTCATTGTAAGAGATGGGGATTTAGGAGATGAGTTTGAAGATAAAAGGAATAAATGGTAAAAAGCAGACGCGAGGGTTTAACTCGTGTCTGCTTTTTATTTTACGCTTAATTCATCAATAATTACATGCAACCTTTTTGAAAATGGAAGACCTAATCCGCGAGCGATCAAGACGTTTTTGTCGTGTCGAATGATAAAACGTGATTCGGACACATTTGTGAGTGTTGGATCGGAATTAGGAGGTTCTGACAGCGATGTTACCACTCCGCGATAAGCGTTTATGGTCACTCCCTCGCTGAATCCATCAGCGATTGTTTGTTCACTATTTCCCCTAGCGAACAATCCTCCTTTAATATTGATATACGAACCAACTGCATAAATTACAGCATTGCTCTCGGTATAGAAGTACCCTTGAAGATTTTCTTTTTCGAAACTGAAGCTGTTATTAAAATCATTCACTCGATAAAGCTCTAGACGTCCTTTTGAAAGAATGACAACTTGTTCATTATCTAGACCTGAAATATTGGTATCATATATTGACGTTTTCCCTGTCACGTATATTGTAGAAGCAAGCTGTACTCCGGATTTTCCATTTATAATCAAATCCCCAAACACAATGATGTTTCCCTTAAACTTACTGTTGTTTCCTAAATATAGATCCCCATCTACAATAAGCCATTTGTCTTCTAAGTTAAGCTCTTCGTTTTCAAACACATAGGAAGGAGCAGATTGTAGAACGATAGATTTGCTATTCTGGTTGTTTTTAATAAAGTCTTTAAAAAGCATGACATCATCTACAAGAGAAAAAGCCTTGTTTTCTTTAAGCTGATTAAAAAGATGTTCTGGATCCCCTGAATTTTTAATGTAATTCGCATACTCATAGCTAAAAGGTTCAACTCCAGCTGCTAGCAATAGTTTATCCTTTAGCGTCCATGAGAAATCCACGTCAATAAAATCTTCTGTCTCCTTTTGAATAAGAAGAGAAGGTGGTAGCTCATGTTCTGAGTAATTTAGCAATGAGTACTCGAATCTATTGTTATTTAGGTTGTAGCATACTCCTTTTTCATATGTGCATCCATAACGATTTCCATTGGCGAACAGTATGCTTTTTTCGCTCGTCGTCGGGAACGTCGTTTGAACCGAATAAAGCGTAGAGTTGTAAATATAATTGGCTACGTTTGTGACGTATATATCTTTTCCTGCGTATATGTCCCCGTCAATATAAGCCCCACCATTTAACGTCACATTTTCTCTTGAACCGAGGGCGTATTTTAAAAAGCTCGGTGCATTTGTAATAATTACTTCACGTGATACCGTTTTTTTTCCGTATGGGGCGGAGATGCGAAATACGCGCGTAAATAATTTATTGCGATTGCGTGCGATTCCTTTTGCATCGGTGATATCTTCAATTGTGACGCTATGGCGTTTCATGAGTTCACTTAAAAAGCCAGTTTGTGCATTTCCTAAATCGAGGTCAAGCTGCGTTGGGGTCGATAGCGGCAATGTTTCAACTTTCGCTTTTAACTCCGCTACTGTTTCTTCTACCGATTTTACAGCTTCGTGGAGCGAGGCGACATCTTCTACGCGCACTTGTGTAAATTTCGCTTGATATATGCTTACTGATACAATCGTCAAACCGATTACAAAAAAGACTGTAACGGTTAACATCACGAGCACAAGACTATATCCTTTTTCGTTCATATGTGCTCCACCCCATTTCAAAATCCGAATTTTGTTTCTAATGTGAAAGGTTCAATATATAGCGGATCATTTGGATCGCGATGGTCTTCGTCTTGCACCGATAAGCGAATCGTAACGACGCCGCTTTTACATATGTTTTGATGTTCTCGCATGCATTTGTATTGAAATTCAGACTGTTCGGGAACGATACGTAAATTGGATGGCGTGACTTGTTTCCCATTTATAAGTAATGTCTCGTTTTTTTTATCTATCATGATTTGTAACGTTTGATCTGCTTTTTCTTTCTCTTCGACGAGCCCTGTACTCGTATCAATTTCTTTTTTCATTCGATTGACGAACGTGAGCGTATAGTCGTTTGATTCATCCTTCTTTAAGCCGTCTGGAGCAAGGGCATATAGTTCGTTAAAAATCGTTGTCATTAATATATCCGCTTCGCTTCGTAGCTGATTTTCAATGCCGATCCGTTTATACGCTTTCGTTCCGGCTGTAAATACGCCATATGCAGAAGCGGCAATAATCGATGTGATCGCTAAGCCGACAAGCAATTCAATAAGCGTCAGTCCACGTTCATTAGCGAATACTTTCATTGGCGATCACTCCTTTTAAGACGATCAGTTCGTTATTTGAACGGACAGTGACATATAAACGAAGTAAGTAGTTGCTGACGTCTTCGGCCATCTCTTTCTCTTGTTGGATCGTTCGTTTTAATTCGTCAGGAAATTCGTTTGGCGGGTTCGTTTTGATTTCTGACCATATCGTTTGATTGTACGGAATAATCCAAGCTTGTACGTCTTCTTTATCGTATGTGACGTTGTTTACTGTCGGTGAAAAAACGGCTTTACATACAGTTTCGTCCGGGAATATGGACGTATTTGAACATGATGAAGCATCTAAACGAATAAAAGGTGTTTGTTTCGGATCGTTTACATATGACGCAATTGGTTGAAAATCGAGACGTGCCATATAATGAACGACCCCACGCGCGATATTGACAGCAACCGTTTTCGATTGATTATATGTTGTGTATGTCATCGCGTTTGTAAAAAACATAAACATGCCGCCCATAACGAATGATAAAATAACAACGGATAATAACACTTCAATTAACGTAAATCCACGTTCATTATAAAAAATATTTATTTTCTTTTGACACATTTTCCTTCCCCTTCTTTTAAAATACATAACTTTATTATACAATATGTTAGAGTTAGGTGTTGTATCATTTGCGAATGGGGGGAACGATTTGCCATATTTATTTTTCGCTATCTTTTTTCTCATATTAATCCCCATCTATATGCGGCTGCCTTTTGGGTGGACAAAAAAAGGAGTAGCTCTTTTATTAGCGGTCGCTTGTTTATTAAGCATGTTTGGGATGATTGCGATCGAGCAATTTCCACTTTGGCAAGCCTCATTATTCCTTTTTCTTTTAGTCATTGCAAGCACATATTTACTTGAACGAAAGCTCGGTCATTTATTTTATGTACGCATTCATGAACATGATTTAATTGTTGAAGGCGACGAAAAAGACGAGCAAGAAAACGAACTACCGTCTGCTATAGAAGAGGTGGTGGAGCAACAAAATGAGGAGATTCGACAAGAAGAAATCGAAAACGTCGATGAGGAATGGTTTCAAAGGGAATGGCCTGAAGAAATTGAACAACAAACCTCTATTGAACCGCTCCGAGAAAATGACTTCGATCATATGATTGAGCCGATAGAAAGTGTAGATGACGTCATTGAGCCGTTACGTATGGTAGACAGTGACGATACAAGTGTAAACGAAACAACCGAAGACGTGGCAGAACAACAGTGGCTTGATTTGCTCAGTGAAGAAAATATGGAGATCATACATGATCAAAATGAAATGAAGGAAGAAAAAGATAGTCAGCTACTCGACATCGAAACGATTGCTGTCGTCGAAGAAACAAGTGAGCATATGGTAGATGAATCGTATCGCATCGAGCCGATTGTAGAAGACGATGATATACATACGGAAGCGAGTGCTGATATGGTAGAAGAACAAGAAAGTATTCAAAGCGTTGAGGAAGCAGTAGAGCAAGTGAGCGAAGAAGAACAAGGAACGGCCGATGATGAATGTGTAACAGTAGAAGAAAACAATGAAGAAGTGCATATGCTCCCGAGACCGTTCATGAAAAATTTACTCGCTTCTTTACACGCGATGCGTCCATTGTTGTCGGACGAACAATATGAACAGCTTATTCATAAACATTTACATCCTCGCTTACACGAACAAGATTATTACACATTTGCGAATGTATTAATGGAGCATTACGTTGCTTCAAAACAATATGAAAAGCTATATGATGTTGCTAAACAATTGTACGGGCAATATGAGCTTTACCCGATGATCCAACAACAATTAGCACATATGATACATTATGCTGAACAAAAAATGGGGTGGAAAAAATGAAAAGTAGTACACAAGTTATCGGTCTTCCAGTCATTAGCATTCAAAATGGTGTTCAACTTGGGCAAGTGAAATCGCTCGTTGTAAACCCAGAAAAAGGAACGATTGATTTTCTAATCGTTGATCAAGAAAATTGGGAAATTAGTATGAAAGCGATTCCGTTTCGCCATATCATTGGGATTGGTGAATTTGCGGTAACAGTAGAGGAAGAAAAAGCTGTTCTTGATTTAAACGTCATTCCGATTGCAAATGAGCTTGTCAACAAAAAAATTGCGATTAAACAAGCGAAAGTAATGACGAGAAAAGGACAATTGCTTGGGGAGGCAACAGAGTTTTATATCGATGAAGAAACAGGGAAAATTACAGGCATTGAAGTACAAATCGGATCGGATGTTCGTATCGTTCGTGCCGATCACGTCATTACATATGGAAAAGAGTTGTTAATTGTTCATGAACATGCGCAACAAGAACTCGTCTCCAATGTTGACGCGTTATTGTCTCTAAAAGGAACACAAGTCGAGCCGCTCATTAAACAAATGCTTCCAGAAACGGTAGGGAACGAGCTAGATGAATTGCGTCAAAAACAAATTGAGATGTTAACAGGAAAACGATTATTAAAAGATATTGTTGATGCAAATGGTCAAGTGTTGCTTCCAAAAGATACGGTGTTGACGAAAGAACATGTGATTCGCGCGCAAGAAGAAGGCCCAGATGTTGTAATTGAGCTGTCGATGAATGTCGAGTAAGGAGGCGTATGTCATGCGCCAAAACGTTTCGCTAAAGTTGTTTTTTACGTTGCTTTTGACCGTTTCATATTTACTGACAACTACAAAAGTGGCGACGTGGGCGTACGAGTCGTTTGCTGGCGGGGACAAATTTGCTGAAGGGACGATGATTGGTCCGATCGATGTATCGAATCGTTCGGCTGATGAGGCGTATAAACAAGTGAACGAAAAAGTGAACGAGTGGAAGCAATCAGCAACGATGACGCTCGTGCTAGAAGGAAAAGAAGCGACGCTGCCAACGAATGCGTTTACATTTCATATCAAGGAGAGCATGAAACAGGCGGTAAGCGGAAAGCGCACCCCTCTCCTCGTTTCTGTTGATCATGAAGCGTTACAACAGGCGATCACTTCCATCGACGCATTAAGCGATTGGATGGATGTTGAAAAAGTAAAAGCTCAGTTAGAACATGAGGCTGCTTCCCTTACATCTGCTCAACTATCGCTTCAGCAATACGTTCGGGAAGATATGCAACAAGAAACGGTTTTATCGCAAGCCACGATTCCATTGCATGAAGAGCTTCGTGCAATATCACAAACAGCAATGACAATTGAGCCAAAGCAAATATTTTCTGTTTTGGACTTTTTCAAAAAACAAGGTTTAAGTATATCTAAAGAAGCGATGACGTTATTTGCATCTGCACTATATGAAGCGATAATACCGACAAATTTTGAAATTGTTGAACGGCATACGAGCGCCGTATTGCAAAACGGAGTGAAGGCAGGGTTTGAAGCGGCTGTTGAACAAAATAAAAAAGACTTTATATTTTTTAACCCGAATGATCAATCGTATACGATCGAAGTAAGAGCGGAAGATGGACAAATGAAAGTTGCCTTAGTGGGAATTCCGTTTATTTACCAATATGCAGTAAAAACAGATCCAATTGAATATTATGATCCGAAAACAATTGTGCAATATAGTGCATTGCTGAAGCCGAACGAAAAGCGGGTAAAAGAAGAGGAAAAAAAAGGAATGCTCATTCGTTTGTATAAAGAAGTGTACGACCGCAACCACACATTAGTCGAAACGGTGCTCGTTTCGGAAGATTTTTACCCGCCGATTCATCGTGTGGAAGTGCGTGGATTACGGTCCGAGACAAGTGAGACACCAAATGAATCACCAGCACCCAATGAATCATCAACACCAAACGAAACGCCTTCAACAGAACTAACAGAGCAAGAAGACATATGGGGAAATGAAAACGAGCAAATCAAAGGAAATGAGGATGAGACCTCATGAAAAAGCAAGAACGAAAACGATTAGGTGATTTGTTAATTGAAGCGGGGCTCATTACGAAAGAACAGCTTGAAGAGACGTTAAAGGAAAAAGCGCCGGGGCAAAAGCTAGGCGATGCGTTGTTGCAACGTGGCTATATTACAGAACAACAATTAATTGAAGTATTAGAGTTTCAGCTCGGTATTCCACATGTCAGCTTATATCGTTATCCAATTGATCCGAAATTAATGAACCTTGTGCCGAAAGAATTTGCGAAACGAAATATGCTTATTCCTTTAAAGCAAGAAGGAGATCGTTTATTTGTTGCGATGGCAGATCCGATGGATTTTTTTGCGATCGATGATTTGCGCCTGTCGACAGGTTTTCATATCGAAGTGGCCATTGCCTCAAAGGACGATATTTTACGAGCCATTAATAAGTATTATGATATTGACGACACGGTTGAAGAGTTTTTAAACATCGTTCCTCAACAAGAGCCGCGTGAACAAGAGAACATTGTCGAAGATGATTCGCCGATCGTAAAGCTTGTCAATCAAATATTACAAATGGCTGTTGAACAGCGAGCGAGCGATATTCATATTGACCCGCAAGAGACGAAAGTCGTTATTCGTTATCGCATTGACGGAATTTTACGCACGGAGCGGGCGTTGCCAAAACATATGCAAGGAATGTTAACGGCGCGCATTAAAATTTTAGCGAATATGGATATTACGGAACATCGTGTCCCACAAGATGGGCGCATAAAAATGAATATTGATTTTCATCCTGTCGATTTGCGTGTATCAACATTGCCGACCATCTATGGCGAAAAAATCGTTATGCGCGTCCTCGATTTAGGGGCAGCGTTAAATGATTTAAATAAGCTCGGTTTTAATAAAGTTAATTTACAACGGTTTATTCAACTCATTGAACAGCCGACAGGCATCGTGTTAATTACAGGACCGACTGGTTCGGGAAAATCGTCGACACTTTATGCCGCGTTAAACCGTTTAAACGGAGAACATGTGAACATTATTACAATTGAAGACCCTGTCGAATATCAGCTTGAGGGGGTGAACCAAATCCAAGTCAACCCAAACGTCGGAATGACATTTGCGGAAGGGCTGCGCTCCATTTTACGTCAAGACCCGAACATTATTATGGTAGGGGAAATTCGCGACCGGGAAACGGCGGAAATAGCTATTCGTGCGTCGTTAACAGGACATCTAGTGTTAAGCACGCTGCATACGAATGACGCATTAAGCACGGTCGCGCGTTTAATTGATATGGGCGTTGAACCGTTTTTAGTTGCAACATCGCTATCTGGTGTTGTGTCGCAACGTCTCGTGCGCCGCGTTTGTCGAGATTGCCAAGAGGAACATGAACCGACGAAGCGGGAGGTGGACATTTTTGCTCGCCGTGGTTTGAAAATTGAAAAAGTGATGCGCGGTCGTGGCTGCCCAACGTGCAATATGACCGGATATAAAGGGCGTATTGCCCTGCATGAATTAATGGTCATGTCTGATGAAATGAGAAAGGTCATTTTAAATGGCGAACCGCTTTCGAAATTGCGTGAAATAGCGATAAAAAATAAAATGATTTTTTTAATTGATGACGGATTGTTAAAAGTGAAACAAGGGCTGACGACAACAGAAGAAGTGTTGCGTGTAAGCATTGTATAAGGTAAGGTGATGAGCATGAAACAAAAAGTAGATGCGATGTTGCGTGCTGCATTTGAATTAAAAGCATCCGATATTCATTTAACGGTCGGTATTCCTCCGATTTTTCGCATTAACGGAGATTTGAAACGATATGGGCAAGATGTATTGTCGCCAACCGATACAGAACAAATGGCAAAAGCGATCGTTCCAGAGCATATGTGGACGCGCTTTGAAACAGACGGCGAATTAGATTTGTCATATAGTCTTTCAGGCGTTTCACGTTTTCGTGTGAACGTATTTAAACAACGTGGATGTATATCGTTAGCCATTCGTATCGTACCGACGAAAATTCCAACGCTTGATGAACTGCAATTGCCGGACGTATTAAAAAAGATGGTGGCGAAACCACAAGGGCTCATTCTCGTCACGGGGCCGACAGGGAGCGGAAAATCGACGACGTTAGCCGCGATGATCGATTATATGAACAAGACGATGCGCAAACATATTATTACGCTTGAAGATCCGATTGAATATGTGCATAAGCATGACAACTGCATCATTGATCAGCGCGAAGTCGGAACGGATACGAGCAGCTTTGCAAACGGGTTGCGCGCTGCTCTTCGCCAAGACCCTGATGTCATTTTAGTCGGGGAAATGCGCGATTTAGAAACGATTCAAACGGCAGTGACTGCTGCTGAAACGGGGCATCTTGTTTTCGGGACGCTTCATACGTCAAGTGCCCCTGCGACGATTGACCGAATTATTGATGTATTTCAACCAGAACAACAGGCACAAATTCGCATTCAGTTGGCGACAGTTTTAGTTTCCATTATTTCACAACGACTATTTCCGCGTGCACAAAAAAACGGAAGAATTGCAGCGACCGAGATTTTAATTAACAATGCAGCCGTTGCGAATCTAATTCGCAACGGGAAAATTCATCAAATTCCGAGCGTTATGCAGACGAATCGCGCGCTTGGCATGCATACACTTGAGGCGAACATTAAAGAGCTTGTCCAACAAGGACTGATTGCAAGAGAAACGGTTGAGCCGTACTTGCAGGAAGGATGATGACAAATGGCGCAATTTCGCTATGAAGCGCGTGATATGCGCGGACGAGTAAAAAAAGGGACGATCGTCGCTCCATCGCGGCGAGATGTCATCATGAAGCTGCGTGAGCAACGGTTAAAAGTGATTGACGTACAAGAAGTGCCGCAAACGTTGTTAACGAAAGAAATTACATTCGGTAACCCTGTGAAGCTGCAACATTTCGTTATTTACTTGCGCCAATTTGCGACGCTTTTAAAAGCGGGAGTGACGATTGTAGATGCTACGCGCATTTTAGCGGAACAAACGGAAAGTAAAGCGTTAAAAAAAGCGCTCGCTCACATTGAGGAACGATTAAGAAGCGGTCAACCGCTATCTACAGCAATGACTGATCATCCGAACATTTTTCCACCGCTCGTCATCAATATGATTCGCGCAGGGGAAGCGAGCGGGAGTATCGATGAAACGCTAGAGCGATTAGCTGATCATTTTGAAAAAGTGCACCGCACGCGGCAAAAAATTGTTTCCGCTCTAGCGTATCCGATTGTTGTCGGCATTATTGCTGTGATTGTTGTCATCTTTTTACTCGTCGGTGTCGTTCCAACATTCGTTTCAATGTTTGCAGATTTTGGTGCGGATTTGCCGAGCATTACGAAGTTTGTATTACGTGCAAGTGAAGTGATGCAAACGTATTGGTGGGGCGTTCTTCTTTTGTTGCTTAGCACGTATGGGGTACTGATGCTGCTGAGAAGGCAAAAAAAGACGAAATATTATTTAGATGTGATCGTATTACGCATGCCGATTTTCGGTGGAATGATGCAAAAAGCGGTGCTCGCCCGCATGACGCGCACGTTAAGCTCGTTATTTTCAAGCGCGGTACCGATTTTACAGGCGCTTACGATCGTTGAAGCAGTCGTTGAAAATGAAGTTGTTGCTCGTGTCATTCGCACATCGCGTGATGCGCTTGAGCGCGGAGAATCGTTAACGGAACCGATGAAACGACATTGGGCGTTCCCCCCTCTTGTAACACAAATGATTGCGATCGGAGAGCAAACGGGTTCACTTGATGCGATGCTTGCGAAAGTTGCCGACTTTTATGAAGCGGAAGTCGAAGCGGCGACCGATCGGTTAAAATCGCTTATTGAACCGCTTATGATCGTCTTGCTTGCCGGCGTTGTCGGGACAATCGTCACATCCATTTTAGTCCCGATGTTTGATATATTTAATCACATTCAACAATAAAATAGCACTTTACAACTAGATTGTTAATGTTGTAAAATGATGAGAGAGAGATTATAAAAAATTGCAAAGGAGAGGAATTATGTTAAAAAAATTGATTCGCAATGAAAAAGGTTTAACGTTAATTGAGTTATTGGCCGTTATCGTTATTTTAGGGATTATTGCAGCTATTGCAATTCCGAGCATCGGGGGATTAATTGACAACTCGAAAAAAGATGCGCACGTAGCAAACGCCCAGCAAATGATTAACGCAGCAAAAATTGCTGTAACGGCGGATAAAAGCCTTTTACCAGCTGAAGGAAAAGGAAAGGTTGTTTCACTTAAATACTTGGAAGATAATGGGTATTTAGAGAAAATTAAGGATCCAGACAAAACAGAAGAAGGATACGTGGAAAATGTACCAAACTATAATGATACTGCAGATCCACAAGTATCAGACGACTTAAGTTTAGGTGGGCAAGGAGAAGTTAATCAACCATCTTCTGGTTCTTATGTTGTTATAGTAAATAAAAATAACAAGTTATCTTATAGTGTTAAGCTTGTTAATAAAAAGCGAGGAGTTCAAACAGGTGGAACAAGCGGAGCAGCAGGTAAAGCAGTAGCAGGTGAAGCAGTAAAGGAAGAAGATTTAAAACGTTCAGAAGTTCGGTAATTGGATAAATTAAAATTTTTTAGCTTAGAGTGATCGCATATGTTGTTTTTTATTTCTTTCCTCCTCGGTCTTTTTCTTGGCTCATTTTATAATGTTGTCGGGCTAAGGGTGCCGAAAGGGGAGTCGATTGTTGCGCCGCGTTCGCATTGTCCGCATTGTAAGCGAACGTTAACGGCGTTTGAATTAATTCCGGTCGTGTCGTATGTGTTACAAAAAGGGAAATGTCGCGCATGTTCGGCGCGCATTTCCTTTTTTTACCCATTCGTTGAGCTGTCCACAGCGATATTGTTTACGCTTGCCCCACTTTTTGTCGGTTGGTCAGCAGAAATCGTCGTTAGTTGGACGCTCATTTCTTTATTCGTTATTATTTTCGTTTCAGATGTGCATTATATGGTCATTCCAAATCGTATTTTGTTGTTTTTTGCCCCACTTCTTCTCATTGAGCGTCTGTGGTTTGCGCCACTTACTCCGTGGTGGGATAGTTTGCTCGGTAGTTTTGTTGGATTTATGATGTTGTTTCTTATTGCCCTTGTGAGTAAAGGTGGAATGGGCGGTGGAGATATTAAACTATTTGCAGTGATCGGTTTGGCGCTTGGGGTAAAATTAACGGTTTTAGCATTCTTTTTATCGACGTTCGTTGGAACGATGTTTGGTCTGATTGGCATGGCAATAGGGCATGTGAAGCGTGGCGAACCGATGCCGTTTGGACCAGCCATTGTTGTTGGTACGCTGATCGCCTATTTTTTTGGTGAAGCGATGATTGATATGTATGTAAAGGTTATGATGTAAGGAGAACAAACTATGCGGCTTTTTTCGATGAAAAATAAAGTGGGCAACATTGTCATAAAAGACCACGTCATTCGCTATGTAGAGCTAAAACAACAAAAACCGCTCGTCTTGCATACGTGCGAGGAATGGCCGCTTCCAGAAGGGATTGTGTGCGACGGAAAAATTGTTAATGAAGAACAGCTTACCGAAGTGTTAGAACAATGCGTGGACGAATGGAAAATAAAACGTCGCCGCGTTCGTTTTCTCGTTCCTGATCCGCTCGTCGTCATTCGAAAAATATCGTTGCCAAAAGACGTGGACGTCGAAGATATACGCAGTTATTTATTTATGGAAATTGGCGCGACCATTCCACTTCCGTTTGAAGATGCGGTATTTGATTATGCGGTGCTTGAAAAAACGAAAGAAGCGCTCCACGTTTTATTATTTGCAGCTCCAGAAGCAAACGTGGTGCAATATGCAGAACTGTTTGAAGCAGTTAAATTAAAACCGATTGTGGCCGATATTTCTCCGCTTAGTTTATATCGCTTATTTTACAAGTTCGATTTAGCGAACGACATCGATCACTTTTTATTTGTTCAATTTGATTTATCATCGTTAAACGTCAGTGTATTTCATCAGCATCGTCCGATATTTACTCATCAGTTAGCATTTGATTCACAATGGACATATTGGGAAAAAACGAATGAAGGATGGAAATGGTTAAAAGAAGGTGAGCCGGAGTGGCAGCTTGAAGACGTATATAAAGAGCTCGAGCGTGTCATGAACTTTTATCGTTTTTCATTGCAAAAGGGCGAAGCGCAAATTACGCGCATCGTTATAACCGGCGATCATCCACTCATTCATACGTTTTCCCATTTGTTACAAGAGCGGCTTGATGTTGTTGTAGAAATGTTAACGTTGCCGCTTGCGATTGACCCAGCTTACTACTTACCAATCGGACTCGGATTAAAAGAGGGTAATGCACATGCTGGTAGAAATTAATTTATTGCCAAAACGTGAACGGAAATCTCAAATCATCCCAATGATATCGATTGTGGTAGCTGTTTTATTGATCGTTGGCGCGACGACGTTTTATTTTATCGTTCAGCGTATGGAACAGCAAATATCGCAATTAAAAACGGAGCTCGATCAAACGAAAGCGCTACGCATCGCCGAAGAAGAAAAACAAAAAACAAAAACGAACGCATCCGTTGGCGCACAGTTGCAAGAAGCGATTCGATGGGCGGAACAATATCCTGTTCATACGGTCGCGCTTTTACATGAATTGATTGAGCGATTGCCAGAGCGCGGCTTTTTAATGAGCATTTCGTACGCCCGTGATGGTGCCATTCAACTAACGGCCCAATTTGATACAACACGTGAAAGCGCTGCTTATTTACAAGCGTTAAAAGACGCCTCGTTTATCGCTGACGTAAAACTAACGAGTTTAACAGCGGTAGAAGGGAAGGCGGAAGAAGAAGGAACAATGCCGCGATACATCGGACAATTTTCGCTTCAGTTAAATATGGAGGAATGGAAAAAACAGCAACAAGGAGGGGAAACATGAGAAAGGCTTTAATGATTATCCTCTCTCTTTTGTTGCTTATCGTGCTGTCATTTGCGCTTTATATATATGTGTACAAACCGCTCGATGATCGGCAAGAGCAATTAAAAACGGAATTACAAACGGAAAAAAAGTTGTTACAAACGTTACAAAGTAAACAAACGCCAGACGAGTTGCGCGTCAGCATCGTGGAATTGCAAAAACGGGTTCCCGTACAACCGTTCGTTGAACAATTTTTATTAGAAATCGAAAAAGCGGAAGCGGTATCAAATAGCATCGTGCTGTCGCTTTCATTTCAAGAGGGCGAACAAATCGAAGGAGCTCCAACACCTATTCAAAAATTGACGGTCAGCATGTCTGTTCGTTCTCCTTCGTACTTTGCACTTGAACAATTCATCGACGTACTAGAGCGATCGAAGCGCATCGTTTCTGTTGATTCATTATCGTTTACCGGATATGAAGAATGGACGACAGTGATGGATGAAGTGCCAGAGCTGTCTTATTCCCTTACGGTTTCAACGTTTTACGCACCAGAATTGCGTCAATGGATTGAGCAATTGCCACCGCTTGACTTACCACAACCGAGTGAAAAGCGAAATCCATTCCCTTCACTAACGGATCAATAAGGGGTCGGTCGGATGCAAGATGAGCGTGGAATGACGTTAATCGAACTGTTAGCTGTCGTTGTGATTTTGAGTATTTTAATGATGATTGCGACCATTTCTGTCATTGAGGTAATAAAAAAGTCGCGCGATCAAGCGTTTGTTGCGACCGCGTATTCGCTCTATGAAGCGGCACGTCTTCATGTCGGCGCACAAAAGGTAGAGTTTTTAACGCCGAATCAAAGCGAAACATTGACGTACAAACAATTAGTCGATGATGGGGTGTTTGAACCGATCATTGATCCGTATACGTCAAAGCGTTTGCAGCCGAGCGATGATTCGTACGTCATTGTGACAAAACAAAGCGACGGTACGATCACATATGCCGTTTGTTTAAAAGGGGAAACGAAGCAAATTTGTAAACAAAACGGCGTGCCTGTCGATCAATTGTCGGTACGTGACATTCAAGATCGACAAGACAAGTAGTGCGAAATTTGACGAAAACCTTCCGCAACGAGACGACAAATGTCTCGTTTTTTTTTTCTTTTTTTGTGTTACGATGGGCGAAGAATGACAGCGGGAGGGGAAAAAGATGGACAAGCCAGCGAAAAAAGCGATTATTATTAAAGTGAATGGCAAAGAACAACCGTACACGACTGCGATGAGCGCGTTACCGCAATGGTCAAGTGAGCAAAATGAGGAACAAAGCGAAGAACAACATGATTTCATTGAATGGGATAAACAATATAAAACAAAACGATCACCTTGGCGCTCCTTTCTGTTCGCGATTGCTTTAGCAGTCGTTCTTGGGACAAGCTTTGGCTTCCTTGTGTTAACAATTATTCCGACAGCAGAGAAGACAGCATCGCCAGCGACGTTGCAACAAGAACAAAAAGAAGAAGCCCCGATTGCGCAACGAACGGAAACGGTTTTTGTCATTCAAGGTGGAGTGTTTCAAGATGAAAAAGCAGCGAATGTATATGTACAAAAAATAAAGGCACAACAACGTCCGAGTGTCATGATTGGAAAACAGCCTGTTTATGTATTTTTAGGCATGGCATTGACAAAAGAGGAGGCAAAGCAAATCGCAAGTTTATACGAATCGCTCGGCATTGACACATATGTGAAAGCATGGAATGTATCCATCGACGAAAAAGAAAGTGAACCTTTTGTGATGGCCGTGTCCGCTATTAGTCGATTATTAAATGGACAGCAACTTCAAAATGAACAATGGAAACAGCTACAATCGTATTCACCTCACAATGAGCAAGTGAAAAAAGCATATGAAGCGCTTTTTACTTTTCGTCAATCAAATGACCAAAAGCAATTATGGAAAGCTCAACAACATATATTACACGTTTTACAATAAGAAGCGATTTGCTTCTTTTTTTTTCTTTGTCGAACTGTTGTATATTGTGTATAAATTTGGTACGATACAAGTGTATCTTCCTTGAAACAAACGCTCATGACAGAAAGGTGATGACGATGCAACTTGTGTTAGCTTCTAGTTCTCCTCGTCGAAAACAACTTCTTCGTATGCTTGGACTTCCGTTTGACATCCTCGTTAGCGATGTCGATGAATCATTCGATGACGACCTATCCCCAAGTGAAATTGTGCAGCAGCTCGCGTATAAAAAAGCGTATGCGGTATGGCAACAAGCAAGCGATGCGTGCGTCATCGGTGCAGATACGATTGTCGTATGTGAAGGAGATGTGCTTGGAAAGCCAGCGAGCGAACAAGACGCCTTTCGCATGTTAAAACGTTTATCAGGGACGACGCATGAAGTATGGACAGGTGTAGCGATTTGCACGAAAAAAGAATGCGTCACATTTGCTGAGAAGACGGATGTCACATTTTGGCCGCTCACAGATGAAGACATTTGGGCGTATATTGCGACGAAAGAGCCGCTTGATAAAGCGGGGGCATATGGCATTCAACAACGCGGGGCACTTTTCGTTCAAAAAGTGAATGGGGATTATTTTTCCGTTGTTGGCTTGCCGATCGCTAGGCTTGCCCGCGAATTAAAAAAATTCGGATTTTACCCATTTCGTTAAAAAACGGTTAAAATAGAGGGGGGAACGTATGCTTATTCGTCATGTTCCGCCCGATGACCGTCCGCGTGAACGCTTGCTTTCTGAAGGACCGCAAAGCTTATCAAATCAAGAACTGTTAGCGATATTGCTTCGCACGGGGACAAAGCAATATTCTGTTCTCACACTTGCACAACATTTACTCACCCATTTCGAAGGACTTCGTCAGCTAAAAGATGCGACTATCGAAGAAATGACAAGCATTAAAGGAATTGGAAAAACAAAAGCTATTCAAATTATTGCAGCGCTTGAACTCGGTCGGCGCGTACACCAAATGCAATATGACGATCGTTACGTCATTCGCTCTCCAGAAGATGGTGCGCGATACGTCATGGAAGATATGCGTTTTTTAAGTCAAGAACATTTCGTTGTGTTATATTTAAATACGAAAAATCAAGTGATGCATAAAAAGACGGTATTTATTGGCAGTTTAAATGCGTCGATTGTTCATCCGCGCGAAGTATATAAAGAGGCGATAAAACGTTCGGCAGCATCGATCATTTGTATTCATAATCATCCGTCAGGAGATCCAACACCGAGCCGGGAAGATATTGAAGTGACGCGCAGGCTCGTAGAATGTGGTCGTCTCGTCGGTATTGAGCTACTCGACCATTTAATCATTGGTGATAAAACGTATGTTAGCTTAAAAGAAAAAGGATATGTGTAAATCATTCTCTTTTTATCACAATTGCGTTATAATAAATTGTCATGAGTTTTTGAAAGCATTTTGTTTCAGAAAGGAAGATACGAACATGTTTGGCATTGGATCAAAAGATCTCGGAATAGATTTAGGTACGGCGAATACGCTTGTTTATGTGAAAGGAAAAGGAATTGTGTTGCGCGAGCCTTCTGTCGTTGCGCTACAAAAAGATACGAAGCAAATTGTTGCGGTCGGTAATGAAGCAAAACAAATGATCGGGCGCACGCCAGGAAACGTAGTTGCGCTTCGTCCGATGAAAGATGGAGTTATTGCCGATTATGAAACGACAGCCATTATGATGAAGTATTACATTAAGCAAGCAACGAAAAACAGCGGATTGTTTGCTGGAAAGCCATATGTTATGGTTTGCGTTCCATCGGGGATCACCGCAGTAGAAGAGCGTGCCGTGATTGATGCGACGAGACAAGCTGGGGCTCGCGATGCTTACACAATTGAAGAGCCGTTTGCCGCGGCAATCGGTGCGAACTTACCTGTATGGGAGCCGACAGGAAGCATGGTCGTCGATATTGGGGGTGGCACAACGGAAGTCGCTGTCATTTCTTTAGGTGGCATTGTAACGAGTCAATCCATCCGTGTCGCTGGCGATGAAATGGATGAGGCAATTATCCAGTATATTCGCAAGACGTACAATTTAATGATCGGGGAGCGCACAGCGGAAGCGATTAAAGTCGAAATTGGCTCAGCAGGCAATCCAGAAGGAATCGGAAGCATGGAAATTCGCGGTCGCGATTTATTAACAGGTTTGCCAAAAACGATTGAAATTCACGCAGAAGAAATTGCCGAGGCGCTGCGTGATACTGTATATGCTATTGTTGATTCCGTAAAAAATACGCTTGAAAAAACGCCACCAGAACTTGCAGCCGATATTATGGATCGCGGCATCGTGTTAACAGGTGGAGGAGCGTTGTTACGGAACTTAGATAAAGTCATTAGCCAAGAAACGAACATGCCGGTCATTATTGCCGAAAACCCGCTCGACTGCGTTGCGATTGGTACAGGAAAAGCGCTTGATCATATTCATTTATTTAAAAATAAAGCGCGAGACCATCGCTAATGCATAAGAAGGTGTTTTTATGCCGAAGTTTTTCTTAAATAAACGGCTCATCATATTGCTTGTCAGTATCATGCTTCTCGTCGCCTTGATCGGTTTTTCATTGAAAGAGCGAAACGAATTAAGCTGGATGGAAAAGTTTGTGAAAGACACTGTTGTTTTTATGCAATCGATCGTGCACAAGCCCGCACAGTTTGTTGCGGGCTTCTTTGAAAATGTGAGTGATTTGCGCCATACATACGAGGAAAACAAACGTTTAAAAGAGCATTTAGAACAATACGTTCTTTTGCAATCAGAAGTGGAGTTGCTAAAAAAAGAAAACGAACGTTTGCGTGAGCTTTTGAATAAAAAAGAAAGTTTACGTGACTTCGTTGCTATTCAGGCGACAGTCATTGGGCGCAACCCAGATCGTTGGGAAGAGACGTTAATTGTCAATAAAGGATCACAGCACGGTGTGGAAAAAAATATGGCGGTTATTACACCACAAGGACTAATCGGAAAAGTGCGGAGCGTATCGCCATTTAGCGCCACGGTGCAACTGCTAAGCGCAAAAGATCGGCAAAATCGCATTTCAGCGTTCATTCAAGGGGATGAAAACGTATTCGGCTTAATTGAGGGGTATGATGAAGAGCGGGAAGCATTGTTGCTTAAGCGCATTCCGTATGATGCGAAAGTAGAGAAGGGACAGCGTGTGTTTACATCAGGACTTGGTGGGATTTTCCCAAAAGGATTATTTATCGGAGAGATTGAAGAGATCGTTGCAGATGAGTACGGGCTTACACAAATTGCCTACATCAAGCCAGCAGCGAATTTTTATGATATTGAAGATGTCATTATTGTGAAAAGAAAAATTGATATGGTGCAAGAGGAGGAAGAGCAATGAATCGCTTCTTTCTTTCTTCTCTTGTGACCGTTGTGTTTTTATTTGAAAGCATCATTGTCCAATTGCTTTCCTACCCGCTATTTGATGTTTATTTGCTTGTTCCGCGTATGTTACTCGTTTTTATCGTGTTTATTACGATTTTTATTGGACAAACAGAAGGAATGACGTACGGATTCATCTTCGGTCTATTATACGATGTAGCATATACGGAACTGTTAGGTGCTTATGCCTTTGCCTTTTCGCTCATCGCTTATTTAATTGCAAAGGCGATGAACGTTTTTCATAAAAATGCATGGACGGCTTCTTTTTTTGCCATTGTGGCGATTGCATGTGTCGAATGGTACGCATACGCCATCCAACTTGTTATCGGTGGAACAACCATGTCTGTCCAAACGTTTTTACAAGCACGTTTTTTGCCAACGCTGTTTATTCATACAATTGTCATTTTAGTGATCGCTTATCCGTTAAAACAAACGTTGTTAAAGTGGCATAAGAAACAGGACGAATCGTCGCGAGTGTGAAGGAATACAAAAAAACGCGGAGAACTATTCATTGAGGTGAAAGTCGTGGCTGGCAAGGAGAAAAGAGCATATGTGTCGATGAAAGGAACGAAAGAAGGACTGATGTTGTATCTCGACGATACGTGCGCCTATGACGAATTGTTAAAGCAAGTGGACGAATTGTTGACGACAACAACTCGCGACGAAGAAGGTCCGCTTGTTTCGGTGCATGTACATGTTGGCAACAGATATTTGACGCGTGAGCAAGAAGAACGATTGCGCGATGTCATTCGAATGAAAAAAAACTTAATCGTCCACTCGATTGTAAGCAACGTAATGACGAAACAAGAGGCGTTAGAATGGAAGAAGAAAAATGAAATTGTATCTGTTGCGAAAATTATTCGTTCTGGGCAAGTGCTACATGTCGATGGAGATTTACTGTTAATAGGTGATGTGAATCCTGGCGGAACTGTTATTGCCACAGGAAACATTTTTGTATTAGGGGCGTTACGCGGCATTGCTCATGCGGGATATGATGGCAATCGTCAAGCGATTATTGCTGCGTCAGTTATGAAGCCGACACAGTTGCGCATTAGTGATGTGATGAATCGAGCACCAGACTATCGTGCTGATGAAGGAAATGAAATGGAGTGCGCCTATATTGATGAACACGATCAAATTGTTGTCGATCGCCTGCAACTATTGATGCATTTACGACCGAATTTAACCCGATTAGAAAGGAGCATTTGACAGTGGGAGAAGCGATTGTTATTACTTCTGGTAAAGGCGGCGTTGGCAAAACAACAACGACAGCCAATCTCGGCACGGCGCTCGCCTTGCTAGGAAAGCGCGTCTGTCTCGTTGATACCGATATCGGGCTACGCAATCTCGATGTCATCATGGGGTTAGAAAATCGTATCATCTATGATCTTGTCGACGTTGTTGAAGGACGTTGCACGATTCAAAAAGCGCTCGTCAAAGATAAACGGTTTGAGGATCGCCTTTATTTATTGCCAGCTGCTCAAACGAGCGACAAGTCTGCTGTGACGCCGAAACAAATGAAACAGCTCATTGACGATTTAAGACAAGATTACGATTATATTTTAATTGATTGCCCAGCAGGTATTGAACAAGGATATAAAAATGCTGTCGCAGGAGCGGATGAAGCGATCGTTGTGACGACGCCAGATATTTCAGCGGTTCGCGATGCCGACCGAATTATCGGTTTGCTTGAAAAAGAAGAGCATATGAGACGACCACGTTTAATTATTAACCGCATTCGCAGCCATATGTTGAAAAATCATGATATGTTAGATATTGATGAAATTGTCATGCACTTATCGATTGATTTACTCGGCATTATCGTTGATGACGAACATGTGATTAAAGCATCAAACAATGGCGAGCCGATCGTTCTCGATCCGAATAGTAAAGCGTCCCTGGCGTATCGCAACATCGCCCGTCGCCTTCTCGGTGAATCGGTTCCGCTTATGTCGCTTGATGATGAAGAACAAAAAGGCTTTTTCTCGAAAATTAAAAAACTGTTTAGCGCTCGTTAGCACTTCCGATTGGAGGTGCTTTTTTCATTCATATGTTCCCGACCTCCCCCATACATATAATACAAATAGGACGAGAGGGGTGGGAGTGTGAGCGATCGAATTGAACATATTCGAAAACGAATCGCCAAGCGAAAAAAGGAGCGTGAACGTTACGTTCAAACGATGTTGACGAATTGGGGCGAGGATGAAAAATACGGGAATCCGACTGTTGTGACGTATGATGGCGATCGGGAGCCGCCGATGTTTCGTAAAGATATATTTTTATTGAAAAGTTTTTTGGCGGCGATGTTATTTTTTAGCGTTGCCATTTTGTTTCAATATGATTCTCCGAAAATAGAAGGGGCACGCACATTCGTCAAACAAGTGATGGAAAAAGATTTTCAATTTGCGACCGTTGCGCAATGGTATGAAAACACATTCGGCAAGCCGCTTGCATTTTTTCAAACAAAAAAACAACAAGAGACAACCGCTTCAGCGTATGCCTTCCCTGCTTCAGCACGTGTTGTAGAAACATTCGAACATAATGGACAAGGCGTTGTTATTGAAACTAATCAAGCCATTAAAGCAGTCGAAGAAGGGATTGTCGTGTTCGCCGGTGTGAAAGAACCGTATGGAAAAACGGTCATTATTCAACATGCGGACGGAAGCGAAACGTGGTATGGAAAATTATCAGCTATTTCTGTAAAGTTATATGATTTTATTGAGGTGGGAAAAGAAGTAGGGAAGGCGGAAGAGAATAATCAGAAAAGTGTATTTTATTTTGCCGTTAAAAAAGGGGATCGCTTCATTGATCCGGTTCAGGTGATTTCCTTTGAATAAATGGGTAGCTATATTTATGAACATTCATATTCATCCGCTCTTTTGGTTTGTTGCGTTGATAGCTGTCATGACTGCGCAATTTCAGACGCTCCTTTTACTATTTTGGATTGTGCTTTGGCATGAGCTTGGGCATGTTGTCGCGGCACATCTTTTTTCGTGGCGTGTGAAACGCATCCTGCTTTTGCCATTTGGGGGGGTGGCTGAAATGGATGAGCATGGAAATCGTCCGTTTTACGAAGAGTTGATCGTTACAATTGCAGGTCCGCTTCAACATCTAATCATCTTTTTTATAGCATATATTGCTCATCATGCGAACGTCATATCGAGTGAGATGTACCGCCAATTACTCGAATACAACTTATCCATTTTACTCATCAATTTATTACCGATTTGGCCGCTCGATGGAGGAAAGTTATTGTTCCTTTACCGTACAATGCGTACATCGTTTCGAAGGGCGCATGAACAAGCGCTTTATGCGTCGATCTTTTTTTTAAGCGTATGTTTTATCTGTTTATTGACGATGGCGCCGATGCAAATCAATTTATGGATCATTGTTTGTTTTTTAGCACATGCCGTTTGGCTCGAATGGAAGCAACGAACGTATGTATGGATCCGTTTTTTGCTTGAACGTTACTATGGAAAACGAATAGAATATCGAGCGTTAAAACGTCTTGTCGTGGATGCAAATGATCCTTTATTTCGCGTTCTTCTTCTATTTCATCGAGGGAAAAAACATGCGATTATTGTAAAGAAAAATCAAATGGAAATGGAGCTCGATGAAAACGAATTGCTGTATGCATATTTTCATGAAAAACGAACGAATGAACCGATCGGCCATTTACTTTATACGTATTGACAATTGTTTTCTTTTTATGCTATCATCTTCTATGTTGTGTAGCACCCGTGCTACAACCGCTCAGCTAAGGCTATTTAAGCGTTCGCTTGAACCGCCTCGCAGCTGGCGAGTCTGAGTCTAATTTAGGAGGTGCAAATATGTACGCGATTATTGAAACTGGTGGAAAACAAATTAAAGTACAAGAAGGTCAAGCCATTTACATCGAGAAAATCGATGCAGCAGAAGGCGAAACTGTAACATTTGACAAAGTGTTATTTGTAGGTGGCGAAAACGTAAAAGTTGGCAACCCTACAGTCGCTGGTGCAACAGTAACGGCGAAAGTTGAAAAACATGGTCGTCAAAAGAAGATCATCGTTTTCAAATATAAGCCAAAGAAAAACTATCGTCGTAAACAAGGTCATCGCCAACCATACACAAAAGTTGTCATCGAAAAAATTAACGCGTAAGGCATGAGCGATGATTCGTATAACGATTAATCGAACGGCAGAAGGAACGATCCGTTCCTTTACCATTAGCGGACACGCTCAGTTTGCGAAGCGTGGGCAAGACATTGTATGTGCTGGTGTATCCGCTATCTCGTTTGGTGCGGTCAATGCAATCATTGCCTTGACGAATGTGAAACCGATCATTCAACAAGGAAAGGACGGCTATCTTCATTGTGAACTTCCGACAATTGAAGATGCGAAAGTGTTAGCCGACGTGCAACTTCTTCTTGAAGGAATGATCGTGTCGCTCCAAACGATTGAGCGTGATTACGGAAAATACGTCAACATAACGACGAAAACGTTGTAGGAGGTGACACGACATGTTGCGTTTAGATCTTCAGTTTTTCGCATCGAAAAAAGGGGTAGGTTCAACAAAGAACGGTCGTGATTCGATCGCAAAACGTCTTGGCGCGAAGCGTGCAGACGGTCAATTCGTTACAGGCGGTTCTATTCTTTACCGTCAACGCGGAACAAAAATTTACCCAGGATTGAACGTAGGCCGCGGTGGCGATGACACACTTTATGCGAAAGTTGATGGCATCGTTCGTTTCGAGCGCATGGGTCGCGATCGTAAAAAAGTGAGTGTTTATCCTGTCGTGAAAGAAGCATAAAGAAGTGGAAAACTCTAACCGACTTGGTTAGGGTTTTCTTTTTGTTGGCGTATGTTATAATTATACTCAAAATGTTTATGGGAGAATGAATGATGGAGAAGCGGTGGACAATTGTAGAAGCGTTGCGTCATTCCAGGCACGACTGGCTCAATAAAGTTCAGCTCATTAAAGGGAATTTATCGTTGCAACGGATGGATCGCGTCAATGAGATTATTCAACAAATTATCATTGAGGCAGAACATGAAGCGAAGCTAACGAATTTACAAGCGGAACGGTTCGCTGAATTATTGATGACGTACCATTGGCAAGCTCGCCATATTCAACTAGAGTATGAAGTGTTAGGAGAGCCACGCTCGCTACATGCGTATGATCATATGCTTGTTACATGGTGTCAAACATTTTTACATATGCTTGAGGAATGTTCTTCTCCACATGTTGAAAACTATGTAACGATTACGATTGATTTAACGAAGAAAGATGTGCGCCTCTTTTTTGATTATCGCGGTATGCTTCACAAATTTGAGGCGGTGAAAGCATGGATTCAAAAACATAGTCAATATGAGGCGCTCTCGCTTTATGAATATGTCATTCAAGAACATGAACTAACGCTATGTGCAACTATTTCATCTTTTCACATCTTTTTAAATGAAAGATGAACAGATCGGAGGAGAAAGGCGATGTTTGTTGATCAAGTGAAAATATATGTGAAAGGTGGCGACGGCGGAAACGGAATGGTCGCGTTTCGGCGCGAAAAATACGTTCCCAAAGGTGGCCCAGCTGGAGGGGACGGTGGAAAAGGCGGCGACGTCGTATTTGTTGTTGATGAAGGGTTACGTACGTTAATGGATTTTCGCTATCAACGCCATTTTAAAGCGCCACGTGGCGAGCATGGCATGTCGAAAAATCAACACGGGAAAAATGCCGAAGATTTAATTGTAAAAGTGCCACCGGGAACGGTTGTCATTGATGATGAAACGAAAGAGGTCATTGCTGATTTAACAGAACATGGACAACGATTTGTCGTAGCAAAAGGCGGTCGCGGTGGACGGGGGAATACTCGCTTTGCAACCGCATCGAATCCTGCGCCAGAAATTGCTGAAAACGGTGAGCCGGGACAAGAACGATACGTGACGTTAGAATTAAAACTGCTTGCTGATGTAGGGCTTGTCGGGTTCCCGAGCGTTGGTAAATCGACATTGTTATCTGTCGTTTCAGCTGCAAAGCCGAAAATTGCCGATTATCATTTTACGACAATCGTTCCGAACTTAGGTGTTGTTGAAACGGAAGATGGCCGCAGTTTCGTCATGGCTGACTTGCCAGGTCTTATTGAGGGAGCTCATCAAGGTGTTGGGCTTGGCCACCAGTTTTTACGTCATATTGAACGAACGCGCGTCATTGTGCACGTCATTGATATGGCTGCCATCGAAGGACGGGATCCGTATGAAGACTATTTAGTTATTAACGAAGAGCTAAAGCAGTATAATTTACGATTAACGGAGCGGCCGCAAATTATTGTTGCGAACAAAATGGATATGCCGAATGCTGAAGAACATTTGCGCCAGTTTAAAGAAAAATTAAACGAAGACGTTCCGATTTTCCCTATTTCAGCAGTCACGCGCCAAGGGATTCGTGAACTGTTATTTGCGATTGCCGACCTGCTTGAAACGACGCCGGAATTTCCTCTCTATCCGCAAGAGGAAGAAGCGATTCATCGCGTCGTTTACAAGCTTGAAAAAGAAGAAGTTCCGTTTCATATTACGCGTGATGATGATGGGACGTTTATTTTATCCGGAGAAAAGATTGAAAAACTGTTTAAAATGACCGATTTTTCACGCGAAGAATCAGTACGTCGATTTGCGCGGCAATTGCGTTCACTTGGAGTCGACGATGCGTTGCGCGCTCGCGGAGCAAAAGATGGAGATATTGTCAAGCTGTTGAATTACGAATTTGAATTTGTTGATTAATGCGAAAGGGGGCGCTTGTGCGGTGGATAAAAAGTTTTACTTAGTACGTGAAGATGTGTTGCCTGAGGCGATGAAAAAAGTGCTGGCCGCAAAAGAATTAATTGAACGTAAAAAAGTAGATTCTGTCGCTGATGCTGTGCAACTTGTCGATGTTAGCCGAAGCGTTTTTTACAAATATCGCGACGCCGTTTTTCCATTTCATACGATGGTGCGCGAAAAAATCATCACGCTTTTTTTCCATTTGGAAGACCGCTCAGGCACCCTTTCGAAGCTATTAAGTGTTGTTGCAGCAGCCAATTGCAACGTCCTTACGATTCACCAGACGATTCCGCTTCAAGGGCGTGCGAACGTTACGTTATCGATTAGCACGAGCGAGATGACGATGACGATTGATGAACTACTTTCCCAATTAAAACAGTTGCCTTTTGTTGAAAAAGTCGAGATTCTCGGTTCAGGGGCGTAGAGAGGAGAGGAAATGTGAAAATCGGATATTTAGGGCCAATGGGGACGTTTACGCATGCAGCTGTTGAAGCTGTGTTTCCCCATATGGAGAGCGTTCCATATCATACGATTCCACAATGTATGGATGCGGTGCGTGACGGTGACGTACCGTTTGCTGTCGTGCCGCTTGAAAACGCACTTGAAGGTTCTGTCAATTTAACGATTGACTATTTAATTCATGAATGCAATTTGCCGATCGTTGGGGAAATTATTGCACCGATCGAGCAACATTTGCTCGTTCATCCGTCTCATTTGGACGATTGGAAGCACATTAAATGTATTTATTCCCATTCACATGCGATTGCACAATGCCATAAATTTTTACATCGCCATTTAAAGCATGCCACGTACGAATACGTCACTTCAACAAGTGCAGCAGCTAAATATGTCAGCGAACATCCGAAAGAAAATATTGCAGCGATTGGCAATCGACTCGCGGCAAAACAATACGGTTTAGCGATTGCGAAAGAAAACATTCATGATTATGACTACAACCATACACGCTTTATCGTTTTACATCGTGAGCGTTGCACATTGCCTGTGGGAGAGAAAGAGGACGGGTTTAAAACGACATTAATGGTCATGTTGCCAAAAGATCAAGCAGGAGCGCTTCATCAAGTGCTATCAGCGTTTGCATGGCGGAAACTAAATTTGACGAAAATCGAATCTCGTCCTGCAAAAACAGGCTTAGGGAACTACTTTTTCATTATTGATATCGATCAAAAAATGGATGACGTTTTAATTCCGGGAGCGATTGCGGAGCTAGAAGCGCTCGGCTGTACGGTGCAACTATTAGGCAGCTATCCATATTATACCGTAAAAAAAACATCCCTCGTGTAAAGGGATGTTTTTTATTCGATTAAAAATCCTGCTTGTTTTAAAGCTGTACATGCTTCATCGAGCTTTTCTACACGATCTGCTTCAAGCGTATGCAAATGAACTCCACCTGTCAGTTGAGATAAGTAGGCAGATTTCGTCTCGTTAATCTTTTGAATAAATTCGTCGACTTCTAACCGATTGCTAACCATAATGGACGCTGTTAAGTCTCCGTATACAGGATGCTCAATTTTTACGTCTTTTACGGTGACACCATGGTCGACGATCGTATATAGTTCATCTTTCGTTTGTTCTGGTGTGTGACAACAAGCGATGATGCGCGTATACGTATGGGCAGAAGAGGGAGACAAATATAAGTATCCTTGGCTTGTTGCGATAATAGGTTCGTTTTTTGCTTTTAACAGCGAAATATCTTGAACAATGACTTGGCGGCTCACATTTGTTTTGTTTGCCAATTCTGTTCCTGTCATCGGTCGTTTTGTTTCTTTCAACCACTGTAAAATAAGTGCTCGTCGTTCTTCCCCTAGCAGTTTTCTCTCTTTTTTCATGTTGACATCCTTTCTTTTTGAAGCTGTTCAAGTACGGAAACAACCGTTTCTACGTCGCTTTTTGTTGTATGCGCACCAAATGAAAGACGAATGAATTGTTTCGCTTCATCCGCTTCCTTACCGATGGCGATCATCGTTTTAGACGGCGCTTGCTTTCCGACTTGGCATGCGCTTCCGGTAGAAATAGCAATGCCGTGGCGATTGCAGTGTAACATAACGTATTGCCCCTCAAAGCCGTGAACGAGACAGCCGATGATTTGTGGTAGTTGATCCGTCGGATGTTCAAAGACGGTAATTGTCAACTGCTTTTCATTTATTTGTTCGACAAAATAACGACGCAACTCGCTCATTTTTTGTTGAGTGACTTCCCTCTTTTTCTCGGCTTCCATTGCGGCTGTTGTAAACGAAGCGATGCCAGATACGTTTACCGTCCCAGGTCGAAAACCTCCTTCATGCGTCGTGTTCGGTAATGACATATACCAAGGAACGCGCGGATGGATGTAAACAGCGCCGACCCCTTTTGGACCATAAATTTTATGGCTAGCGATCGATATGCTGTCAACGTGTAGCTGTTTCACATCTATCGGTATTTTACCAAAAGTTTGTACACAATCGCTATGAAAGACAATTTGTTTTTTCTTTAATAATTCGCCAATTTGTTTTAATGGTTGAATCGTACCAATTTCAGAATTGGCATGTTGAATAGAGACGAGAATGGTGTCGTCCGTCAATGCTTGTTCTAGTGCTTCGACGTTAACTTGTCCGTAGCGATCGACGGGAACGTACGTAATAGAAAATCCTTCTCGTTCAAGCTGTGCGCACACAGCATGAACGGAAGCATGTTCGATGCTTGATGTAACAATGTGCTTTCCTTTATGGCGCTGGGCATAAGCAAGCGAACGAATAGCGAGGACGTTCGCTTCTGTTCCTCCGCTTGTAAAGTATATTCCTTTTTCCTCACCGCCAATGAGCTGAGCTATTTGTTTTCGGCAAATAGTAAGCAACTCATTGGCAGCTGTTCCGACGTCATGTAAACTACTTGCATTTCCGAAATATGTTTTTGCACTTTCTACATAAACTGCTAAAGCTTCTTCGCTCATTGGCGTCGTTGCAGCGTAGTCGAGATAAATCATCACAGTCACCTTACCACTTCCCAAAATAAAAGTCTTGTCATCAGTTTAAATATATGTCAATATAGGTGTCAAGACAGTATGAAATGGAGGAGCATCATGCATAAAGCAGATGTGATTATTGTTGGTAGCGGCCTCGCGGCGTTAATGGTTGCCTATCATTTATGTGAGCATAAAAATGTGATTGTTTTCACGAAGTCTAATAAAGAAGTAAGTAACTCTTGGCTGGCTCAAGGAGGGGTGGCTGCGGCCATTCACCCTGCGGATCATTGGTTATCTCATTATGAAGATACGATTACAACGGGATGTGAACATAACGATGATGAAGCGGTACGCATTTTAGTTCAAGAAGGACGAGAGGCGATTGAACAGTTTATGCATCTCGGTTTTTCATTTGATGTTGATGAGCGTGGGGAACTACTTTTTGGGCGTGAAGGCGCGCATCGCATGAGACGCATTTTACATGCCGGGGGTGATGCGACTGGAAAAAAGATGGTGGAATTTTTATTTGAGAAGCTTTCGAGTCGTGTTTTATTTATTGAAAACGATCCGGTCATTGATTTGCTCGTAAACGACGGACGTTGTGTTGGCGTGCGGACAAAAAACGGCCTGTATGTAGCCGAAGCGACAATCGTTGCAACGGGCGGCATTGGACAGTTATATACGTTTACGTCGAATGTGGAAACGGCTACAGGCGATGGAATTGCCATGGCGTATCGGGTCGGCGCTGCCGTGGCTGATATGGAATTTGTACAATTTCATCCGACGATGCTTTATGTAGATGGAAAGGCAGTTGGTCTCATTTCCGAAGCGGTACGCGGTGAAGGAGCGACGTTAGTGACAGACGATGGTCGACACGTCATGGATGGGGTGCACCCGCAAAAAGATTTAGCGCCACGTGACATCGTATCGCGAGCGATCGATCGTGAAATGAAAAATGGACATCTCGTTTTTTTAGATATTTCAGCGATTCCGCATTTTTCATCCCGTTTTCCGACGATCACTTCCCTTTGTGAGCGCTATCAAATAAACTGGCGAAGCGGTCTCATTCCTGTTGTGCCAGGTGCTCACTTTTTAATGGGCGGCATCGTTGTGAATGTTGACGGTGAAACGACGTTGCCGGGGTTATATGCTGTTGGAGAAGCGGCATGTACAGGTGTGCATGGGGCGAATCGTTTGGCGAGCAACTCATTGCTTGAAGCGCTCGTGTTTAGTAGGAGAGTTGCTTTTCGCTTATTACAAAAAATGGAGCGACGCTCTGTGATGGAAAAAAGCGAAAAAAAAGAAAGCAACGAACGCATTTCACTGCCGACGAAAGAACAAATTCAGCAAACGATGACGCAATATGTTGGCATTGTGCGCGATTATGATCAATTGCTTCAAGCGAAACAATGGTTTGAACAATATTCCATTCATAAGCTTGTCAACATGGCATCTGAGCATGATGATGAAAAACGGACGATCATATACATGTTAATCGTTGGATGGCTTATCACGACTTCAGCTTTGCAACGAAAAGAAAGTCGCGGGGCTCATTATCGAAGTGATGAGCCGTTTGAAAAAATGTATTGGGAAAAGCGGCGCATCGTGCGCACGAAAACAGAGCATCTCATCAAGGAGGGATTTCGTTGAATGAGGTTAAGCTAACTGAACTACTAAAACAATTTTTCTTAGAGGATATTGGGGATCGCGATATCACGAGCGAGACGATTTTCTCAGCTACAGATACAGGAAGCGCTATATTTGTCGCAAAAGAGGATGGAATTATCGCGGGTGTATGTGTCATCGAAATCGGATATAAGCTGTTACACGAAGCCATTACATGTGAATTGTATAAGCAAGATGGAGAACGCGTGAAAAAAGGGGAGACGATTGCGGTCGTTTCTGGTCCGATCGTTCCTATTTTATCCGGGGAGCGTGTGATTTTAAATGTACTTCAGCGAATGAGCGGCATTGCGACATTGACAAATGAGGCTGTGCGCGCATTAAATAGCGATCATACACGCATTTGTGATACACGGAAAACGACTCCAGGGCTTCGCATGTTAGAAAAGTATGCGGTTACGTGCGGAGGTGGGTACAACCATCGTTTCGGCTTATACGATGGGGTAATGATTAAAGATAATCATATTGCGTTTTGCGGTTCTATTGCAAAGGCGGTTGAGCGCGTCCGTTCAAAGCTCGGTCATATGGTAAAAATTGAAGTCGAGACTGAGACGAAGCAACAAGTGATCGAAGCAGTCGAGGCGGGAGCGGATGTCATTATGTTCGATAACCGCACGCCTGATGAAATTCGCGAGTTTGTGCAACTCGTTCCATCATCTATCGTCACGGAGGTGTCAGGCGGTATTACGCTTGAAAACATTTCTAATTATCGAGATACAGGGGTTGACTACATTTCGCTAGGTATGTTGACGCATTCGGCGAAAGCGCTAGATATTAGTTTAAACGTGCAGTAGGAGGAATGACGATGAACGTATTACAATTAATGCAACAACATGATGCGATGCCAGAACAATATAAACAGTTGTCTGTCGAAGAGATGGAAAAGCGAGTAGCTGACGTAAAGCAACAGCTCGGTACACGATTATTTATTCCAGGACATCATTATCAAAAAGATGAAGTGATTCAATTTGCCGATGCGACCGGTGATTCATTACAATTAGCACAAGTTGCAGCGAAAAATAAAGATGCTGAATATATCGTATTTTGTGGTGTGCATTTTATGGCGGAGACGGCCGATATTTTAACGAGCGATGAACAAATCGTCATTTTGCCAGATATGCGTGCAGGCTGTTCGATGGCCGATATGGCAGAAATTGAACAAGTCGAACGGGCTTGGCCGCTATTGCAACAACGGTTTGGCGACACGATTTTACCGTTAACGTACGTCAACTCTACTGCTGCCATTAAAGCGTTCGTCGGTTTACACGGCGGCGCAACAGTCACATCATCAAACGCAAAAAAAATGGTCGCATGGGCGTTTACGCAAAAAGAACGTATTTTCTTTTTACCTGATCAACATTTAGGAAGAAATACAGCTTACGACCTCGGCGTCCCACTTGAACAAATGGCCGTATGGGATCCAACAACAAATACACTTGAATATGATGGTGATATGGAGCAAATCAAAGTGATTTTATGGAAAGGTCATTGCTCCGTTCATGAAAACTTTACGGTGAAGCATATCGAACATATTCGAAAAACGAAGCCAGATATGAAAATTATCGTCCATCCTGAATGCAGTTGGGAAGTTGTGCAACAGGCAGATGATGCAGGTTCAACAAAATATATCATTGAAACGATTGCAAACGCGCCGTCAGGGAGCAAATGGGCGATCGGAACTGAAATGAACTTAGTAAATCGCATCATCAAGCAACATCCAGATAAAGAAATTGTGTCATTAAATCCGTATATGTGTCCATGTTTAACGATGAATCGCATTGATTTACCGCATTTACTTTGGGCGCTTGAATCATTGCTTGAAGGAAAAGTCGTCAATCGCATTACTGTGCCAAAAGATGTAGCAGACGGGGCCATTTTGGCGCTTGAACGCATGTTAGCACGTGCATAAATGGATCGGCATTTTTTTGCCGGTCTTTTTTATTTTTATCATAAAAAAAGCTTTCTGTTCATAAGTTATGTTGAAGCCTAGTAGCGACAAGCTGAACATGACATACGTGTCACGTCTGAACATAGGAGGGGGAAACACGTGAAAATTCATATCGTCCAAAAAGGAGATACCCTTTGGAAAATTGCAGAGAAATACGGAGTTGATTTTGAAGAGCTAAAAAAAATGAACGCTCATTTAAGTGATCCAGACTACATTATGCCGGGCATGAAAATTAAAGTACCGACGCCAGTAACGCCAGTCAAGCCAGCAAAAAAAGAAACACAAAACGTTCAGCAACAACGAGTTTCTGTCGATGTAGATATTCATGTAAATAAAAAGGAACAACCATTACAACAACCGATCAATGTTGAACCAATTGCAAAAGAAGTTCCTATTGTAAAGGAACCGGTGAAGAAAGAGGAGCCGAAACAAGAAATGCCGCTTCTGCCGCCGAAGCCACCAAATATTATGCCAAATATGATGGAACATGACGATGACGTGCAAATGCCACCGTTTCCAGACATTCCACCAATTCCACCAACACAAGCGCCAATGATGGAAGAGAAGCCGCAGGAAGAGCAGCCGCAGCAGCCAATGCAACCACAACCTGTTCCGATGCCATTACCAATGCCGTGCATTCCTATTTCGCCAATGATGCCGGGATATGGATTTTATCCGTGGTTTCCGCCAATGTATCCAATGATGCCGTGGATATATCCACAAAACATGGCAAACAACGATGATTGCGGATGTGGTGAACCGAAACCGACACCATACATGCCACAAATGCCAACAGATGAATATTCTCAACAGTTGCAACCGATGATGCCGCAGATGCCAACAGGTGCAGGGGAGTATTCACAACAACCGCAACAAGCATCATATCCACAACAAATGTATGGTGAAAACGTGCCGATGATGCCACAGCAAATGTATATGCCACAACCAGCTATGCCATATGGTCCGTACGGATGGCAACAAGGGTGGCAGGGGCAACCGTATGGAATGAATCCATATTTTTCTGTTCCTTATCGTGAAGAAGAAGAGGGGCAATAATGTCGCCTCTTTTTCTTTCTGCTTTTTGTGTGATAAAATGAACATGATGATGCAAAAAAGAAAGGGATGTACATAGATGGAACAAAAAATTGAAAAACTAATTGCATGGCTTCGTGAACGCGTACAGGAAGCAGGGATGAACGGAGCGATTGTCGGGATTAGTGGCGGCATTGATTCTGCGGTCGTTGCCCATTTAATTAGGCGGGCATTTCCTAACAACTCGTTAGGGCTCATTATGCCATGTAAAAGTAACCCAAAAGATAAAGAACATGCATTAAAAGTTGTAGAAAGTTGCGGTATTGATTATTACGTCATCGACTTAACAGAAACACATCGCGTATTATTCGGTGAAATTGAGAAACAACTAAAAGAAAAGGGGCAATGGAACGGGCAAGCTGCGCGCCTTGGTGATGCGAATACACGTGCACGTCTGCGTATGACGACGTTGTATGCGGTCGCAAATAATTATGGTTACCTCGTCGTCGGGACGGATAATGCAGCGGAGTGGCATACAGGCTACTTTACAAAATACGGCGATGGTGGCGTTGATTTAGTCCCACTTGTTCATTTCACAAAAGGAGAAGTGCGTGAAATGGCTCGCATTCTCGGTGTACCTGAAGAAATTATTACGAAAGCCCCTAGCGCAGGTCTTTGGGAAGGACAGACAGACGAAAACGAAATGGGTACAACATACGACATGATTGACAAATATTTAAAAGGTGAGCCAATTCCAGAACGCGACCGCGAAATTATTGAACGGCTTCATGAACGTTCACATCATAAACGGCAATTAGCGATCGCTCCGCCAAAATTTTAACAGCGATAAAACTCCTTTTTTGCGTCAAGCTAATGATGTAGACGCATCGTCTACAAAAGCAAAAAGGGGGTTTTTCCTTTGCGGAAACGAATTGTAGCTTTCGGGGCAGTCATTGCGCTTAGCGGATTGGTTGCTTGTAATAATCAAGCGCTTGATACCCGCTATACTGACCGTACACGTCCGATTGGATATTACTCAAATGAAAACGACATGAATGGGTTTCAATACGGTCGTTACGGTACAGAGCGTTTAAATGGAAACGTTCGTCAAGTGCGTGACAATGATGGACCGATTACGGAAATGCTCGATCGTGGCATGGATCGAACACGAACACCGCAAGTGGATCGAAATTTTAGTCGCACCGATCGCAACTATCATGGACATTTAAATGCGATGGATGAACGCACGCGCCCGTCGTATTACCGTAATTATAACGGAGCGTTAGCTGAAAAAATTGCAAAACGAGCAGCGAACGTAGAAAACGTAAAAGATGCACGTGCCGTCGTCTCAGGTGACCGAGTTGTTGTTGCTGTATCGACGACAGAAAAAAATACAGCGCGCATCGAACGTCTCGTTCGTGAAGCGATCGCTCCATATACTGCGGGCAAAACCGTTCGTGTTGTGGCAAATGAAAGCATGTATAACCGCATTCGTACGCTAGATAATGACATTCGCGATGGTGGTCCGATGGATCAACTAGAGCGCGATATTCGCGATATATTTAACGATATGGGCGATATGATCGAACGGCCATTTATGAATCGCGGCTAAAGAACAGGGGCTCACCCCTGTTCTTTTTCATCTATTTTTGTTATAGTTTTTATGGACATTTTTCACATATGAGAGGGGATCCGAATGGCAGGACATTCTAAGTGGAAAAATATTCAACGGCGCAAAAATGCACAAGATGCGAAACGCGGAAAACTATTTATGAAGTTGGCAAAAGAAATTTATGTAGCGGCAAAGATGGGCGGTGGCGATCCAACAACAAACGCTACGTTGCGCCTTGCGATTGAAAAGGCAAAATCGGCGAACATGCCGAACGAAAATATTGAACGTGCCATTAAAAAAGCAACAGGAAATCAAGAACATACACATTACGAAGAAATTCGTTATGAAGGATATGGACCAGGTGGCGTAGCGGTCATGGTCATTTGCTTAACAGATAATAAAAATCGTACAGCCTCTAACGTTCGTGTCGCATTTTCAAAAAATGGCGGAAACTTAGGGGAAACGGGATGTGTTTCGTATTTATTTGATCGAAAAGGATTAATCGTTATCGCACGTGAAAATTTACATATCGATGAAGATGAGATGCTGTTACAAGCGATTGAAGCAGGGGCAGATGAAATGGAAACAACGGAAGATTCATTTGAAATTTATACATCCCCAGAACAGTTCGAACAAGTAAAAAATACGTTAGCTGCCCAAGGATTTACGTTTGCGACAGCCGAAATAACGATGATTCCGCAAACGTATACGACGTTAACGGGTGACGATTTAACGAAAATGTTAAAACTCATCGATATGCTTGAAGATGATGATGATGTGCAAGAAATTTACCATAATTTAGATGAATCGATGTTAGAATAACGGTCTTGCGATGGCAAGACCGTTTAATTTTGGAGAAAATGGTCAACATATGAATGAGGTGAGAACGATGAAGATTGTACTGACACTGTTGCTTAGTTTATTTTTTGCACAGAGTTCATCCTCTGTACAGATGACGGTCATTTTAGAAACGGTATATATGGATGGAGAGGTGAGCGAGGAAATACGCGAAGAAACGGTGGCGTCGATGAAAGATATATGGAACGAATATAAAGATTGGTATCTCATCGACATGGATGATGAACAAATTGTTTTTCAACGATATGTTGACGATTTATCTCCATTAACGAAAGCAGGGTATTTTGGTCTTACTGAAGATGGCACACTCTCGATTTTTGAAGGGAAGCCAGGTGAATCATCTCGCGTCATTCAATCGTTTTTTCAAATTGATGTGAAAAAACTCGAAAGTCACGAACGTGAAAAGCTGAAAAAAGGCATTTCTGTTCGTTCAAAAAGGAATTATAAACGGGTCATCGAAGCGTATGAGCCGTTCGGAAAATAAGTCCGCGAATGAGAGCGGGCTTTTTTTATGTCCAACGTTCAAACATATGCGTTTCGGCTCGCGCTTTCCGCTTTTCTTATATTATGCTAAAATGAAGAGCGTGAGAAAAGGAGGACGCGGCGTTGATTGAATTTATTCGTGGATATGTCGATTACGTTTGCCCGGAATATGTTGTCATCGAAAATAACGGAGTAGGCTATCAAATTTTTACTCCCAATCCGTTTTCATTTCAAATGAACAAACAGCAACAAATTGTTGTATATACATATCAGTACGTGCGTGAAGATGTGCTTGCGCTCTACGGTTTTCATACTCGCCAAGAGCGAACGTTATTTGCTAAACTATTGCAAGTATCGGGCATCGGACCAAAGGGGGCGCTTGCCATTTTAGCAGCTGGTCAGCTTGAGCAACTTGTTGAAGCGATTGAAGCAGAAAACGATCAGTTTTTATGTAAGTTTCCAGGTGTCGGGAAGAAGACGGCGCGGCAAATGATTTTAGATTTAAAAGGAAAACTGCAAGCCATTGTACCTGATGCTTTCCCGAATTTATTTACAGAGCCAGTTGAAGAAATAAACGCGCTTTCCGAAGCGCTTGAAGCATTAAAGGCGCTCGGCTATGCGGAAAAAGAAATTCAAAAAGTGATGCCAATTTTAAAACAAGAGCAGCTATCGACAGAAGGATATATTAAGCTTGCTTTACAAAAACTATTGAAGTAAGGGAGGATGCACGATGGAAGAGCGTCTCATTTCAGGCGCAGCTGACTACGACGATGCATCGCTTGAGTATAGTCTTCGCCCTAAACAGCTGCGAGAATATATCGGACAGCAAAAAGTGAAAGAAAACTTAACGGTTTTTATTGAAGCGGCGAAAATGCGCGGGGAGACGCTTGATCACGTGTTGTTGTACGGTCCACCAGGGCTTGGAAAAACAACGCTTGCTGCGATTATCGCAAACGAAATGGGGGTACAATTGCGTACAACAGCGGGACCAGCGATTGAGCGGCCCGGTGATTTAGCTGCGATTTTAACGGCACTTGAGCCGGGGGATGTGCTATTCATTGATGAAATTCATCGTCTGCCGCGCGCGGTAGAAGAAGTGTTATATCCTGCAATGGAAGATTTCTGTTTAGATATTGTCATCGGTAAAGGACCAGCTGCTCGTTCTGTCCGCCTCGATTTACCACCATTTACGCTCGTAGGGGCAACAACAAGATCTGGGGCGCTTTCTTCCCCGCTGCGTGACCGCTTTGGCGTTTTGAGCCGATTAGAGTACTACACGCCAGAAGAGCTTGCTCATATCGTGAAGCGAACCGCGCACATTTTTGCAGTACAAATCGAAGAAGAAGCAGCATTTGAAATTGCTCGTCGTTCACGAGGAACACCGCGCATTGCGAACCGATTGTTGCGACGTGTACGCGATTTTGCCCAAGTGCGCGGTGATGGGACGATCACGTTTCTTTTAGCGAATGAGGCGCTCGAACAATTGCAAGTCGATCGATTAGGATTAGATCATCTTGACCATAAACTATTAAAAAGTATGATGGAAAAATTTCGCGGTGGGCCTGTCGGATTAGAAACGATTGCCGCAACGATTGGGGAAGAAGCACAAACGATTGAAGACGTATATGAACCGTATTTGTTACAAATCGGTTTTTTACAACGAACACCGCGTGGACGAATCGTTACACAGCTTGCATACCATCATTTTGGGATGGAGGTGCCGCAATGACGAACCTACCAAAAACAATTATGCTTATTGGCGTCGTTCTTATCATCGTCGGTTTTTTGATGCAATTTGTGAAACTTGGTCGATTACCAGGAGACATCGTCATTAAAAAAGAAAATGCAACATTTTATTTTCCGATTATGACATCAATCATTTTAAGTGTCGTTTTATCGCTTATTTTTTATGTGATTGGTCGTTTTCGTTAATGTAGTAATTGCAACAAAGGAGAGGAACGTACGCATGAAAGTAGACTTATTTGATTTTTATTTACCAGAAGAACTCATTGCACAAACCCCGCTTCCGAATCGTGAAGCATCACGCCTTATGGTGCTCGATAAAAAAACAGGCGAAGTGACACATGAGCCAACATTTCGTTCTATTTTATCGTATTTGAAAGAAGGCGATTGTCTTGTTTTAAACGATACGCGCGTATTGCCAGCCCGACTATATGGGGAAAAAGAAGAAACAGGGGCGCATATCGAAGTGCTTTTATTGAAACAGCTCGATGGCGATCAATGGGAGACGCTTGTCAAGCCAGCGAAGCGTGTAAAAGTTGGAACGATCATCTCATTTGGTGACGGTCGTTTACGTGCGGAATGTGTCGCGGAGCTCGAACATGGTGGACGCATTCTTTCGTTTTCGTATGATGGTATTTTTCTTGAAGTGCTTGAGTCGCTTGGCGAAATGCCGCTTCCTCCTTACATTAAAGCACAACTTCATGACCGCGAACGATATCAAACGGTTTATGCTCGTGAAGCAGGATCAGCTGCGGCTCCGACAGCAGGGTTACATTTTACAGAGCAACTTCTTGAAGATGTACGGAAAAAAGGGGTACATCTCGCCTTCATTACGTTGCACGTCGGATTAGGGACGTTTCGTCCTGTGAATGTAGAAAACATTGAAGAACATGATATGCATGCAGAGTTTTATCAAATGTCAGAACAAACTGCGCAATTGCTGAACGATGTGAAAGCGCAAGGCGGACGTATTATCGCTGTTGGGACGACTTCAACACGTACGCTTGAGACGATTGCATCCCGTCACGATGGAACGTTTGTCGCTGAAAGCGGTTGGACGGACATTTTTATTTATCCGGGTTATACGTTTCGTGCAATTGACGGCATGATTACAAATTTCCATTTGCCAAAGTCGACGCTCATTATGCTCGTTAGTGCGCTAGCAGGTCGAGAGCATGTGTTGCGCGCTTATGAAGAAGCAGTAAGAGAGCGTTATCGGTTTTTTAGCTTTGGCGATGCAATGCTCATTATATAAGTTGAGAAAGGGGACTATACGTGACACCAATCCGATACGAGCTCATTAAAACATGTAAACAAACGGGGGCGCGCCTCGGTATTCTTCATACGCCACACGGCTCGTTTGAAACGCCGATGTTTATGCCTGTCGGTACACTTGCGACGGTCAAGACGCTTTCTCCGGAGGAATTAAAAGAAATGGGAGCTGGCGTCATTTTAAGTAACACATATCATTTATGGCTTCGACCGGGGCATGAGATCGTCAAAGAAGCAGGCGGGCTCCATTCCTTTATGAATTGGGATCGCGGTATTTTAACGGACTCTGGTGGATTTCAAGTATTTAGTTTAAGTGAGTTTCGCCGCATTGAAGAAGAGGGTGTATATTTCCGAAATCATTTAAACGGTGATAAATTATTTTTATCACCAGAAAAGGCGATGGAAATTCAAAATGCGCTTGGATCTGATATTATGATGGCGTTTGACGAATGTCCACCGTATCCTGCTACGTATGAGTATATGAAGCGGTCAGTTGAGCGAACGAGCCGTTGGGCGGAGCGATGCTTAAAAGCGCATCAGCGTCCGAATGAGCAAGGACTATTCGGCATTGTGCAAGGCGGGGAGTTTGGAGATTTGCGCAAACAAAGCGCGCAAGATTTAGTGTCGCTCGATTTCCCAGGATATGCAGTCGGCGGCTTGTCCGTTGGTGAACCGAAAGAAGTAATGAATCGGGTGTTAGAGTTTACAACGCCGCTATTACCAGCGAATAAACCGCGTTATTTAATGGGAGTTGGCTCGCCAGATTCTCTCATCGATGGGGCGATTCGCGGTATCGATATGTTTGACTGCGTACTACCGACGCGCATTGGTCGCAATGGGACAGTGATGACAAGCGAAGGTCGCGTCGTCATTAAAAACGCCAAATATGCGCGCGATTTTACACCGCTTGACCCGAATTGCGATTGTTATACTTGCCGTAATTATACAAGGGCGTATATTCGTCATTTAATTAAATGCGATGAGACATTCGGTATTCGCCTAACCTCTTACCATAATGTGTACTTTTTGATAAAATTAATGGAGCAAGTGCGACAAGCGATTCGCGAAGATCGCCTTGGCGATTTCCGAGAACAGTTTTTTGAACAATACGGTTTCAATAAGCCGAACGCGAAAAACTTTTAGAAAGGGGTGAAAATATGGAGACGTTAGCAAGCTTATTACCGCTTATTTTATTCTTTGCGCTTTTTTACTTTTTGCTTATCCGCCCGCAACAAAAACGCCAAAAGGCTGTTCAACAAATGCAGGAAAATTTGCAAAAAGGAGACAAAGTCATTACGATTGGCGGATTGCATGGCATCATCGATTCACTTGATGAAAATACGGTCGTTATTCGCGCGGGCGATGGTTCGCGCCTTACATACGATCGTGCGGCTATTCGTGAAGTCGTCAATGAAAAATAAGACAGGTTTGTTGCCTGTCTTATTTTTATGCGCTTCGTGAGCGAGATGTCGCTACGTTGACGCCGATCATTCCGCCAATGATGGCTGTGATGAGAAATCCTGCATGGTATCCCCATTGTTCGGGCGAAAACATTTGATTCATTCCAAGAAATTGGAATAAAAAAATGATGGTTGTAAAAATGACACCCGTTGCCCCGCCAAGCAGCCAGCCGCGAACCTTTCCTTTCCCCCCCGCTATCAATCCACCAAAAAATAACGATAAAAATGCGAGAACGTGCATGACCCACCGTAACGATGTTTCATCATAACTTGTCAACTTCAACAAAAGAGCGAATATAAAGCTGCATATGATAGCGCTTATAAAAATTGTTATAACCCCATAAAAAATGGCACGAATCATTCGTAACCCTCCTTCCTGCATTTAGTACAAACATATTCCATTGTCCATTTGTTTAGAATAAAAAACGTACGAATAAACGGGGGGAGTCAAATTGGAGTATGTAACGATCATTTTACGCACGTTATTGTTGTATGTCGTCATTTTATTTATTTTTCGGCTCATGGGCAAACGGGAGATCGGTGAGTTAAGCATTTTAGATTTAGTTGTTTTTATTATGATCGGCGAAATGGCGGTCATTGCGATTGAACAGCCGAAAGATCCGATTTTCCACACGCTTGTTCCGATGATTGTATTGACGATCGCTCAAATTGCATTTGCTTTTTTTTCTTTAAAAAGCGAAACATTTCGCCGTCTCGTTGACGGGTCACCGACAGTCATTATTAACAACGGAAAAATTGATGAAAAAGCGATGCGGAAACAACGATACAACTTTGATGATTTGCTTATTCAATTGCGTGAAAAAAATATTAAAAACATTGCCGATGTTGAATTTGCGATTTTAGAGCCATCTGGCAAACTGTCCGTATTTACAAAAGAAAAAAAGAAAACACCGTCTTTAGCGTTGCCGCTTATTAAAGACGGTGTCATTCAAGAGGAGCATTTGGCGCTTATCAATCAAACGTGCGACTGGTTAATCGAGCAACTGAAGAAGCGCGGATATGAACGAATCGATCACATTTCGTATTGTACACATGAAAACGGAACATTTTATATTGACGAAAAGAATGAATAATTAGCGGAATAGCTGACGAAATTCATCTTTTTGAATTAAACGAAACAATCGCGCAAGAACGATATATATGGCCGTCATGATGATGATTGCGACAATCGTTTTGATAGGCAATGAAAAAGGCAAAAGCGGAACGAGCACATGTCCAATTGTTGCGACGGAAACGATGATAATCAAATGAGCGACATATTGTCTCACATACAAAGAAAGTGAAATCGCTTTAACGATCGTAGCAGCGTGTAACAATGTCACAATCATAATGCCGACCGTAATCGCTAGGGCTGCCCCCATAATGCCAAGCGACGGTTGGGAAGCAAGCCAAAAAATGAGCGCTGTTTTTATTATTGCTCCGATGAAGCTATTGATCATTGCCTCTTTCGCTAAGTCGAGTGCCTGCAATACAGCTTGCAGTGGGCCTTGCAAGTAATAAAAGATGAAAAACGGAGCCATCACTTTCACAAAAATTGCAGCTCCATTCGCACCATACATCAATTGCATTATTTCTTCCGCCAATACGTACAACACAACAATCGATAGCCCTCCAGCTAAAAGGGATAGCCGCACAGCTTGATGTAAGCGATACTCGATGAGGCGATGTTGCTTTTGAGCAGCCGCTTCGCTAATGGCGGGAACGAGCGAAGTGGCGAGTGCATAAGTAATAAATGATGGAAGCATTAAAAGCGGTAGCGCATATCCTGTCAGTTCTCCGTATTGTTTTGTTGCATGGACTGTAGTTATTCCAGCAAGCGCTAAACTTTGTGCTACAACGATCGGTTCAAAAAACCAGGCGATTGATCCAATCATTCGGCTCCCAAGCGTAGGTACAGCAATGCGCATAAGTGAAACGAACGTATCCTTTCCTTCCTTTACGTAAGCGAAAAAGCGATAACGAATGCGAATCGGCTTTTTTCGTTTAAATGTAATAAATAAATAAACGAGCGATACAAACTCACCAACGACCGAAGAAACCATCGCCCCTGCTGCTGCATATTCGATGCCGTACGGCAAAAAAGCGGTTGTAAAAGCAGCGATAAGCGTGATGCGGACCGCTTGTTCAAGCAATTGAGAATACGCATATGGTTTCATTTGCTGTCTTCCTTGAAAATATCCACGCAAAACGGAAGATACAGCGACGATTGGGACGACTGGTGCAATGGCAACGAGCGGATAATAAACGCGCGCATCTGTAAATAACGTTTGAGAAAGAACAGGCGCAATGGCAAGTAGAGCTGGAAAAAAGATCATACTTAAAACAATTGTAATGGATAAAGACACGACTAATATTTTTTTTACTTTTCTTTTGTCACCTAAAGCTTCTGCTTCCGCAACGAGCTTAGAAATGGCGACAGGGAGGCCGAACTGTGTAATCGTAATGGCTAATACAAGTGTCGGAACTGCCATCATATATAAACCGACGCCTTCTTCACCAATGAGACGAGCTACGACGATGCGATTAATAAAACCGAGTATGCGCGTCAACAATCCTGCAACAATTAAAATGATCGTTCCTTTCAAAAATTTTGACATGTTCCTCCCTACCTTCTCAAATGAGGTCATCTTTTATACAATGAAATATATGCACATGTTGGCCAAGCATGACAAAATGGGGGAGATGAATGTGGATCGAAAACAATTAATGCCAGCGCTACAAAGTAAAGTAGATGAACTAAAATTGCTCGGTTATGAGCAAGCGACGATTGAAGATGTATGGAATTGTTTGATGGTGAAAAAATGGAAAAAAAACAAAGAAGAAAAGCGGCTGTTTGAACTTGTTAACGACATTTTATCATTGCGTGCAAGTGATTACATGGCATATGTCGTTCAAAAGGAACAAAAACATGATCATTGGTTTACAGAAGAAGGGCTCTCCGAGTTAGAACAATTGTTTTAATTGTTCGTTTGGAAATTGACAGAAAGTGTACTGTCATTCATAATTTGTTTTGTTGGTAAAAATTCTGGCAGCTGCCAGAATAGAGGAGGATTTATATGGTAAAACGTAGTCGCATCATTGCTTTTTTCCTTCTTGTCGTTTTACTAGGCGGCATGATGGGATTAACAGCAGAGAAAATTGTGAAAAATATTAAGCTCGGCCTAGACTTGCAAGGTGGTTTCGAAATTTTATACGAAGTGAAGCCGACAAAAGAAGGAGAAAAAATTACGAAAGATGTATTGCTTAGCACAGTGAGTGCGTTAAATAAACGCATTAACGTGCTCGGAGTGAGCGAACCGCGCATTGATGTCGAAGGAAACAATCGTATTCGCGTTCAATTAGCAGGTGTGAAAGACCAAAATAAGGCCCGTGAAATTTTATCGACGGAAGCAAAATTAACGTTTCGTGACGTGCATGATAACGTGTTAATGGACGGAAGCGACCTCGTTGAAGGGGGCGCGAAACAAACGTTTGACGATAAAGGGAAACCAAGCGTTGCAATTCAATTAAAAGACGCCAACAAGTTTAAAGAAGTGACACAAAAAGTATTAAGTATGGCACCGAACAACGTGCTTGTCATTTGGCTCGATTTCGAAGAAGGTGTTGACTCATACGCAAAAGAAGTAGGAAAAGAGCATCCGAAGTTTATTTCGGCAGCACAAGTGAACGAAGTGTTCAACCAGACAGATGTTTCAATCGTTGGAAATTTCACTGTTGAAGAAGCAAAACAATTAGCTGATTTATTAAACGCAGGAGCGCTCCCTGTTGAGTTAAAAGAAATTTATTCAACATCGGTCGGTGCCCAGTTCGGTGAACAAGCGCTACAAGAAACCATTTTAGCAGGAATTATTGGCGTTGCGCTCATCTTCATATTTATGATTGTTTTTTATCGCTTGCCAGGAATTGTGGCAGTAATCACGCTAAGCATATACATTTATCTCATTTTGCTCATTTTTGACTGGATGAACGGTGTACTGACATTGCCAGGGATTGCCGCTCTTATTCTCGGCGTCGGCATGGCAGTCGATGCTAACATCATTACATATGAGCGAATAAAAGATGAATTAAAGCTCGGAAAGTCGCTTATGTCAGCATATCGCATCGGAAATCGCGGTTCTTTCGGAACGATTTTAGATGCGAACATTACAACGATCATCGCTGGTGTTGTGTTGTTTGCATATGGGACGAGCTCGGTAAAAGGATTTGCGACGATGCTCATCATCAGCATTTTAGCGAGCTTTATTACTGCAATATACGGTACGCGCTTATTGCTTGGCTTGCTTGTGAAAAGCCGCCTATTCGATAAAAAACCGCACTATTTTGGCGTCAATCCGAAAGACATATTAGATATTGCGAAAGTGACAGATGACACAGACGTGCCGACAAAGTTTGAACGGCTCGATTTTGTAAAACGAAGCAAACTATTTTTCGCTATTTCAGGAGCACTTACTATTATTGGAGTCGTATTGCTGTTGACAGCAAAATTAAATTTAGGCATTGACTTTTCAAGTGGGACGCGCGTCGATTTAATGAGCAAAAAGCCGCTTACAATTGAAGAAGTGAAGGACGAATTAAATGAATTACATTTAGAGCCAAAAGATGTCGTGCTGTCTGGAAATAACAACGACATGGCGATCGTTCGTTTTCTCGGGGTACTTGATCAAAAAGAAATTTCAAAGTTAAAATCGCATTTTAAAGAAAAATACGGGGTAGAACCGAACGTAAGCGTAGTGTCGCCGACAGTCGGAAAAGAATTAGCGCGCAATGCATTTATCGCCGTTTTAATTGCTTCTGTTGGCATTATTATTTATGTAACTGTTCGCTTTGAAATGTATATGGCGCTTGCCGCTATTATTGCGCTATTGCATGACGCTTTTCTGGTCGTTGCTTTCTTCAGTTTAACTCGTTTAGAAGTCGATTTAACGTTTATTGCTGCGGTGTTAACGATTATTGGTTATTCGATTAACGATACGATCGTTACATTTGACCGTATTCGCCATATCATGAAAAAACGAAAAGTGAAAACAGTCGATGATTTAAAAGATATCGTGAACAAAGCATTGCAACAAACATTTACTCGCTCCATTAATACGGTATTAACTGTTATTTTTACCGTTATTGCGCTGTTGATTTTCGGAAGCGATTCGATTCGCAATTTCAATTTAGCTTTATTAGTCGGGCTTGTTTGTGGTGTTTACTCTTCGCTATTTATTGCTTCACAACTATGGGTTGTTTGGAAAGCAAAACAATTGAAAACAGGAACACAAAAACGCGACCAACTAGAAGCAGAACCAGAAGTATAACGTCAATGCGTACGAGCATCGTTCAGATGTGTTCTCATCGATTGCTGCATGCATTGGTATTGTTGCCGAGATGTTAGGTGAAACATTATATGCACCATGGCTCGTTTATGCAGATCCCGTTGCAGGGCTATTCGTTTCGCTTCTCGTTTTAAAAATTGCTGTGTCACCACATTTAACAGTTTTAGAAGCGCATGAGATCGGGAAAAGAGTGAAAGAAAAGCTACTGACGTTTCCGCAAGTGCATAATGTGATGGTGCATATTAATCCGTACGATGAACAATGAATTGCCCCTCAGCCTATTGTTTTGTATAATAAAAAGGTTGAGGGGTGAATGACATGTTAGCATCGAAAACCCGTTGGAATATTCAACAAGTAAACGAGCAACAAGTGCAAATGATTGCGCAAGCGCTACATATCACTCCGCTCGTTGCTTCATTGCTTGTTAGCCGCGGCTACCATACCGTTGAAGCCGCTCGTTCTTTTTTTGAGCGAAAGCAATCATTTCACTCACCATTTTTATTAAACGATATGGAAAAAGCGGTTGAGCGAATAGAGAAAGCGATTACAAACGATGAACATATTCTCATTTTCGGTGACTATGATGCCGATGGAGTAAGCAGTACAGTCGTCATGGTCAGCGCATTACGAGAAAAAGGAGCGAATGTGTCTTTTTACATTCCGAATCGTTTTACGGAAGGATACGGACCAAATGAACAAGCGTTTCGACTAGCAAAACAACAAGGTGTTTCGCTTATCATTACAGTCGATACAGGCATTTCTGCTTTACATGAAGCCAACGTAGCGAAACAGCTTGGGATCGATTTAATTATTACCGATCATCATGAACCTGGTCCGGTACTACCGGAAGCGTACGCAACGATCCATCCGAAAATAAGTCCGAATTATCCGTTTAAACATTTAGCTGGCGTCGGCGTAGCATTTAAGCTTGCTCATGCGCTTATCGGGCGCGTGCCGTATGAATGGTTGGACGTTGTTGCAATCGGGACAATTGCCGATCTCGTTCCGCTTCAAGACGAAAACCATTTACTCGCTCGGTTGGGCATTGAACAATTTCGTCAAACGAACCGTCCCGGTTTACAGGCACTTTGTAAACAATGTGGCGTATCACATACAGCTGTGACAGAAGATACGATTGCTTTCATGATCGGTCCGCGCGTTAATGCCGCCGGACGTCTCGATTGCGCTGATCCAGCTGTTCAGCTGTTGTTGACGACAGATGCACACGAAGCGGACATGCTAGCGGAGCAAATTGATGCAATGAACCGCGAACGTCAACAACTTGTTAACGAGATAACCGAAGAAGCGATTCAACTTGTCGAGCAACATTATAGAGATGATCGTGTATTAGTTGTGGCGAAAGAAGGATGGAATGTCGGTGTTATTGGCATTGTGGCATCTCGTTTAGTCGAAAAGTTTTACCGTCCGACGATCGTGTTAAGCATTGATCAAGAAAAAGGAATAGCCAAAGGATCAGCGCGAAGTATTGAGGGATTTGACTTATTTGCGAACTTGTCAAACTGTCGCGATATTTTGCCACATTTTGGAGGGCATCCGATGGCGGCCGGAATGACGCTTTCTTTTCATGATGTAGATGAATTACGTCGTCGCCTAAACGAAGCAGCGGAGCAACAATTAACGGACGAACATTTCATTCCTATCACTCACATCGATTTATGTTGCTCCATCCCAGACGTTTCGCTTGAACTTATCGAACAAATGAATCGGCTTGCACCATTTGGAATGGGGAATCCGAAGCCACGTGTCCTTTTCCAACATGTGCAACTCGATACGTTGCGAAAAATTGGAACGGATCAAAACCACTTAAAATTGTTGTTAACGGAAGATGGAAAAACGTTAGAAGCGATCGGATTCGGTTTTGGCAACATCGGTGACGAAATTGCACCGGACGTTCATCTTTCGGTCGTAGGAGAACTTGCTATTAACGAATGGAACAACTTTCGAAAGCCACAGTTAATGATTCAAGATATAGCAGTGAATGAGTGGCAATTGTTTGATATGCGTCATATTCGTCATCCAAGTAAGTTCATGGCGTCGCTACCGAAAGAAAAGCGGTTATTGATCGCTTTTCATCGCGACACAGTAGACGCATTGCAATTGTCGGCATATGCAGATGAAATTGTATATGTGTCGAACGAACAAGAAGCGATAATTGATGTAAGTGGAAAGTATATTGTTTTTCTTGATTTGCCTCCGTCACAGCAAATCGTTAAAGTTTTATTAAGTTGTAGTTTACCCGAACGCATTTATGCGTTATTCTATCAAAGGGAGAATCACTTCTTTAGCGTATTGCCAACGCGTGAACATTTTAAGTGGTTATATTCATTTTTGCATAAGCGTAGTCCGTTTGATGTGCGACGTTACGCTGATGACTTAGCTCGCTCGCGCGGATGGACAAAAGAAACGATTTTGTTTATGATTCAAGTGTTTAAAGAACTTGGCTTTATAACTGTTGAAAACGGAATCGTTTCTTTAGTTTGCGATGTCCAAAAACGGGATTTAACGGAATCGCCTTCTTACCGACTGAAACAAGCGCAGGCAGAGCTCGAGCATATGTTTTTATACTCATCTTATTCCCAACTGAAACGTTGGTTTGATTCATTGTATGAGGAGGAAAATGTCAATGGATTTAAAACAATACGTCACGATTGTTCCTGATTTCCCAAAACCAGGAATTCAATTTAAAGATATTACAACGATTATGGACAAAGGGGAAGTATATAAATACGCGACGGATCAAATTGTCAACTACGCACGTGAAAAGAAAATTGATGTCGTTGTTGGACCAGAAGCGCGTGGTTTTATTATCGGTTGTCCAGTTGCTTATGCGCTCGGCGTTGGATTTGTCCCTGTCCGTAAAGAAGGAAAATTACCTCGCGAAGTCATTCGTGTCGAATACGGTTTAGAATACGGCAAGGACGTATTAACGATGCATAAAGATGCGATTAAGCCAGGACAGCGCGTTCTTATTACAGACGACTTGCTAGCGACAGGTGGCACGATTGAAGCGACGATTAAGCTCGTTGAACAGCTCGGCGGCATTGTCGCTGGGATTGCATTTTTAATTGAATTAACATATTTAGAAGGTCGCGAAAAATTAAAAGGATACGATATTTTGACGCTAATGCAATTTTAATGAAGGAGGGGCAAAACGCTCCTCTTTTTCGCATCATTGCTCTTTACATTTGAAAAAATTTTCAAGATAATATTGTAAATACGAATAAAAGGTGATTGCATGGCAAATGAACAAGTATTAACGGCGGAACAAGTGATTGAAAAGGCGAGCCGTTATTTGTCGAAAGACGACGTACAGTTTATTGAACGGGCATATGAATTTGCGAAAGAAGCGCATCGTGAGCAATATCGGAAGTCTGGGGAGCCGTATATTATTCATCCAATTCAAGTGGCAGGGATTTTAGTCGATTTAGAAATGGACCCTGCGACAATTGCGGCTGGATTTTTACATGATGTCGTTGAAGATACACATGTGACGAAAGAAGATTTAGAAAGAGAATTTGGAAAAGAAGTAGCGATGCTCGTTGATGGTGTAACGAAGCTCGGAAAAATTAAATATAAATCGCATGAAGAACAACAAGCAGAAAATCATCGCAAAATGTTTTTAGCGATGGCGCAAGATATACGAGTCATTTTAATTAAGTTGGCGGACCGTTTGCACAACATGCGCACATTAAAACATTTGCCGATCGAAAAACAACGCCGGATTGCGAATGAGACGCTTGAAATTTTTGCTCCGCTTGCCCATCGGCTTGGAATTTCAAAAATTAAATGGGAGCTTGAAGATACAGCGCTCCGTTATTTAAATCCGCAACAATATTATCGCATCGTCAATTTGATGAAGAAAAAGCGGGCAGAACGTGAGCAATATTTAGAAGAAGTCATCCAAGAAATGCGTGCACGGTTACAGGAAGTCGGGATTCAGGCCGAAATTTCTGGACGTCCAAAACATATTTACAGCATTTATCGGAAAATGGTTTTGCAAAATAAGCAATTTAACGAAATTTACGATTTGCTTGCTGTGCGCATCATCGTCGAAAGCATTAAAGACTGTTATGCGGTACTCGGGATCATTCACACATGTTGGAAGCCGATGCCTGGGCGTTTTAAAGATTATATTGCCATGCCGAAGCCAAATATGTATCAATCGCTTCATACGACCGTTGTCGGACCAAAAGGCGAACCGCTTGAAGTGCAAATTCGGACGTTTGAGATGCATCATATTGCGGAATTTGGAATTGCTGCCCATTGGGCGTATAAAGAAGGAAAGACGATTCGACCGAATACGTTTGAAGAAAAACTAGCATGGTTTCGCGAAATTGTTGAGTGGCAAAACGAAACGAACAACGCAGAAGAGTTTGTCGAAACGTTGAAAATGGATTTATTTTCCGATATGGTGTTTGTTTTTACTCCAAAAGGTGATGTCATTGAGCTTCCAGCCGGTTCGGTGCCGATTGATTTTGCGTATCGCATTCACTCAGAAATCGGAAATAAAACAATTGGAGCAAAAGTGAACGGAAAAATGGTTCCGCTCGATCATCCTCTTCAAACGGGAGACATCGTTGAGATTTTGACGTCCAATCATTCATATGGTCCAAGTCAGGATTGGTTAAAAATCGCCCAAACATCACATGCGAAAAATAAAATTCGCCAATTTTTCAAAAAGCAACGCCGTGAAGAAAACGTTGAAAAAGGAAAAGAGCTTGTCGAAAAAGAAATTCGCAACATGGGTTTTGATGTCAAAGAAGTGCTCACTGTTGAAAATATGAAACGGGTAGCGGAAAAATTTAATTTTGCTAACGAAGAAGATATGTATGCTGCTGTTGGATATAACGGCATTACCGCTGCTCAAGTCGCGCATCGTTTAACTGAAAAGTGGCGAAAACAACGCGATTTAGAAGAACAGGCGAAACGCTTGTCGGACATGCTCCAAGAGGCGAAAACCATCACACCAATGAAAAAACGCGATTTTGGTGTATGCGTGGAAGGAGTAGACAATTTACTTATTCGTTTGTCACGTTGTTGTAATCCGGTGCCTGGCGATGAAATTATCGGTTTTATTACAAAAGGACGTGGCGTTTCTGTTCATCGTGCCGATTGCCCGAACGTGCTTGTTGAAGAAGCAAAAGAGCGACTTATTCCTGTGCAGTGGGAGAGTGGGGCAAACTGTCAACGGGAATATACAGTCGACATCGAAATTACTGGATATGATCGACGTGGCTTGCTGAACGAAGTGTTGCAAGCTGTCAATGAGACGAAAACGAACATTTCTGCTGTATCTGGAAGAACGGATCATCGTAATAAAATGGCGACCATTCATATGACGATTTTTATTCATAATGTCAGTCATTTGCAAAAAGTGGTGGAGCGCATTAAACAAATTCCAGATATTTATTCAGTTAGACGGATCATGAATTAGAAAGGGTTGTCGCCATGAGAGTTGTCGTTCAACGCGCAAAAGATGCAAAAGTCACAGTAGCTGGTGAAGTAGTCGGAGAAATTGATTTTGGGCTTGTTTTGCTAGTTGGCATTACGCATGATGATACGGAGGAAGATGCAGCATTTGTTGCCGATAAAATTGCTCATTTGCGCATATTTGAAGATGAACACGGAAAAATGAACGTATCCCTTTTAGATGTTGGTGGAGCGATTTTATCAATTTCGCAATTTACGCTGTACGGAGACTGTCGCAAAGGAAGAAGACCGAACTTTATGGATGCAGCAAAACCAGAACACGCGAAACACATTTATGAGGCGTTTAATGAACAATTGCGTCAAAAAGGAATTCGTGTAGAAACAGGTGTATTTGGTGCGATGATGGATGTAACGTTGACGAACGTCGGTCCTGTGACGCTCATCGTTGAAAGCAAATAAAAACCGTGCTCGCATGTGGACGAGCCCGGTTTTTTCTTATCCTCGTGCTAAATGTTTTTTTATTTTTTGTACGTCACGAAGAGAAAGTCCGAATTCAGAAGCGAGTTCAAACGATGTGAGATCATTTTCTTTTTGAATAAATGAATGAAAATCGACGTGCATAAGTGGGGATTGTGAATGAATAAATTCCCCTTTTTCACTATGGCGCATGATCAATCTCCTTTCGCATCAAATGTCTTTCGTATTATTCCCAATTTTTCTACCTTTTCATTCAAAGAAGGATTTTTTTTGTTTGTGAAGAAATAAAATAGCGACTACTGACAACGTAGGGGGATTTGCAACATGAAAAAATCGCTTATGGCGTCATTGTTCGTTTTTTGTTGTTTGCTGCTCATCGTGCAAACTGCGACAGCAGCAATGAACGTGCGCATCGTTGTTGACCGATTAAACGTACGAACAGGTCCGGGATTGACATTTCCGATGCAAGGAAAAGTAGCGAAAGGAAAGCAATATGCTGTCGTTCAAAAGCGAGGGGAATGGTTGCAAATTCGGCTCGCTTCGAATCGGACAGGTTGGGTGTACGGTAAATATGTGCAAATGCAAAACGAACAGATGGAAAAGAAAAAACAAATACAACAACTTGTTGTATGCCAAGCAGACGGATTACGACTTCGTAAAGGACCAGGAACGACGTATGCGATCATCGGGTATGTCAATCGTAACGAAAAAGGAACGACAACGATGATACAAGGGGATTGGATGTATGTGCGTTGGGATGGAAAAGAAGGTTGGGTGCATCGCTCATACATAGCAAATGTTGAAAAAAACACAGAACAAAACACAGAACAAAACACAGAACAAAACACAGAACAAAATACAGAACAAAATGCAGAACAAAATACAGAACAAAATACAGAACAAAATGCAGAACAAAATACAGAACAAAATGCAGAACAAAATACGTACGTCCAAATGTTATATGACAATACAAATATTCGTTCTGCTGCTTCAACACAGTCCTCTATCATTACTAAAGCAAAACGTGGTGATCAGTTTGCAGTCATTCGAAAAGAAGGACGATGGTACGTCATACAAGTAGATGCACAAACGATCGGTTATGTCGCAGAATGGATCGTTCAAGTAACAAAGAGACCTGCGCCTTCTCAAAAAACGATTGTAGGGAAAACGATTGTTATTGATGCAGGACATGGTGGAAAAGATCACGGAACAACAGGTGTCAACGGGACGATGGAAAAAATGTTAACGTTACAAACGGTATTGTTGTTAGGTGAAAAACTAAAGCAAATGGGTGCGAACGTCATTTTCACACGCGAAGATGATCGCTTTTTATCGCTTAGTGAGCGTGTCTACATAGCGGGGAAACATCAAGCAGATGCGTTTATTAGCATTCATTACGATAGCGCATTAAACCGCACGGCAAGTGGTTTAACGATATATTACTATAAATCAATTGATCGTTCGCTCGCTAATGCGATGTTTGATCCGCTGAGCCGTCTAACAGGCATTCAGCAACGCGGGATTCGAAGTGGTAATTACCATGTGTTGCGTGAAAATAGTCGCCCTTCTGTATTGCTTGAACTTGGCTATTTAAGCAATCCGAATGAAGAGTTGTTTGTTATGTCACAAGACTATCAACAAGCAGCGACAGAGGCGATTTGTAATGGATTGCTTCAGTATTTCGGAAAATAGGGTCATCTTGACAAATGGTTTGTTCGTACGTAATATAAAAAGAAAATTCAACATCTCGCCGATGATGGAGAAAAGTAGTTAAGAGTACACATGGCCAGAGAGGAAATGCCATAGGCTGGAAGCATTTCTCCATGATGACTTAACGAACGAACACTCCGTAGGTTTCTCTTTGAACGCGTCAGTTAGTAGGAGAGAACGCTTTCCGGGCGTTATCGGATGAAAGTGGAAGCATGCGCTTCAACTAGGGTGGCACCACGGGAACTCGTCTCTCGTCCCTAATTTATTAGGGGTGGGAGATTTTTATTTGCATAAAAACTGAAGGAGGGAAATATATGTCGTTTCAAATTCCGCGCGGAACGCAAGACATTTTGCCCGAACAAGCAGCAAAATGGCAATATATTGAACACATTGCGCGCGAACTTTGCCGTCGTTACAATTATCAAGAAATTCGCACCCCCATTTTTGAACATACGGAGCTGTTTTTACGCGGTGTCGGTGATACAACGGATATTGTTCAAAAAGAAATGTACACATTTGAAGATCGTGGCGGTCGAAGTTTAACGCTTCGTCCAGAAGGAACAGCAGCAGTTGTTCGCTCATTTGTTGAAAATAAAATGTATGGCTACCCGAATCAGCCAGTGAAATTGTATTACATGGGGCCGATGTTCCGTTACGAACGTCCGCAAGCAGGTCGTTTTCGTCAGTTCGTCCAATTTGGTGTCGAAGCACTTGGAAGTAACGATCCTGCGATTGATGCTGAAGTCATCGCTTTAGCGATGGACATCTACCATACGCTCGGATTAAAAAAGCTGAAACTTGTCATCAATAGTTTAGGTGATGTTGAAAGTAGAAAAGCGCATCGCCAAGCGCTCATCGATCATTTCCAACCTCGCATTCATGAGTTTTGTGATGATTGCCAAGCGCGGTTACATAAAAATCCAATGCGCATTTTAGACTGTAAAAAAGATCGTGACCACGAACTGATGCGTACTGCTCCATCGATTCTTGATTACTTAAATGAACAGTCGCGCACATATTTTGAAAAAGTACAAATGTATTTACAGAAGCTTGGCATCGCATTTGAAGTCGATTCACGGCTTGTGCGCGGTTTAGACTATTACAATCATACGGCATTTGAAATTATGAGCGAGGCAGAAGGGTTTGGCGCCATTACGACGCTATGTGGCGGTGGGCGTTATAACGGTCTCGTTCAAGAAATTGGCGGACCGGAAACGCCAGGGATCGGATTCGCTTTAAGCATTGAGCGCTTGCTTGCTGCATTAGAGGCCGAGGGCATTTCGTTACCGATTTCAGAAGGAATTGACTGTTATGTTGTAGCTTTAGGAGAACAAGCGAAAGAAGAAGCGGTTGCGCTCGTTGCTGCGCTACGTAAAGAAGGTATTTCGGCAGAAAAAGATTATCAAGATCGAAAAGTGAAAGCACAGCTTAAAGCCGCAGACCGTTTACATGCGACGTATGTTGCAATTTTAGGTGAAGATGAATTGCGAAAAGGTGTCATTAACGTCAAACATATGGCAACGGGAGAACAGCAAGAAGTGCCTCTTGACACATTTATTTCACATATGAAACACGTATTGAAATAGGAGGGGAAAGTATGTTCGGAAGGACGCATTATTGTGGAGAAGTAACAGATATGGCGATCGGTCAAACGGTGCGCTTAAAAGGATGGGTGCAAAAACGTCGCGATCTCGGAGGGCTTATTTTTATCGATTTGCGCGACCGTACAGGCATTGTCCAAATTGTATTTAGCCCAGATGTGTCAAAAGAAGCATTACAAGTAGCGGAAACAATTCGTAGCGAATACGTGTTAGACGTAGAAGGAACGGTCGTTCAACGCGAAGAAGGACAAGTTAATCCGAATTTACCGAATGGAACAATTGAAGTGCATGCGACGCACGTGACGATTTTAAGTCAAGCGAAAACGCCGCCGTTTCCGATTTCAGATAAAACAGATGTATCCGAGGACGTTCGCTTAAAATATCGCTACTTAGATTTGCGTCGCCCGGTGATGTTCCAGACGTTTCAAATGCGCCATCAAGTAACGAAAGCGATTCGCGACTTTTTAGACGAAGAAGGCTTTTTAGAAGTAGAAACGCCAATTTTAACGAAAAGTACGCCAGAAGGGGCGCGCGATTACTTAGTGCCAAGCCGTGTACATTCAGGCGAGTTTTATGCGTTACCACAATCGCCGCAAATTTTTAAACAATTATTAATGGTCGCTGGCTTTGAACGATATTATCAAATCGCTCGTTGTTTCCGCGATGAAGATTTACGTGCTGACCGTCAACCAGAATTTACACAAGTCGATATTGAAACATCGTTTATGAGTCAAGACGATATTTTAGCAATGATCGAGCGAATGATGGCGCGCGTCATGAAAGTCGCAAAAGGAGTCGACATCTCTATTCCGTTCCCGCGCATGTCATACGATGAAGCGATTGCGCGTTACGGTTCGGACAAGCCAGATACGCGTTTTGGACTTGAGCTTGTTGATTTATCCGAGCAAGTGAAAGATTGCGGGTTTAAAGTGTTTGCAAGCGCGGTGCAAAACGGTGGACAAGTGAAGGCGATCAACGTTAAAGGTGCAGCGGATAAATATTCGCGTAAAGATATTGATGCGCTAACGGAATATGCCGCTCGTTATGGAGCCAAAGGGTTAGCTTGGTTGAAAGTTGAAGCAGACGGTTTAAAAGGTCCAATTGCTAAGTTTTTTAACGAAGATGAACAAAAACAAATGATGCAAACACTTGAAGCAGAAGCAGGCGACTTATTGTTGTTTGTAGCTGATAAAAAATCGGTTGTTGCCGATGCGCTTGGTGCATTGCGTTTAAAGTTAGGGAAAGATTTACAGTTGATTGACGAATCAGCGTTTCATTTCTTATGGATTACAGATTGGCCACTATTTGAATACGACGAAGAAGAAGGTCGTTATTATGCAGCGCATCATCCGTTTACGATGCCTGTTCGTGAAGATGTGCCAAAGTTTGAAACAGACCCAGCAAGCATTCGTGCACAAGCGTACGATCTTGTGTTAAATGGATATGAGCTAGGTGGAGGCTCACTCCGTATTTTCGAGCGGGATATACAAGAAAAAATGTTTAAAACGCTCGGTTTTACTGAAGAACAAGCGCGTGAACAGTTTGGCTTTTTGCTAGAAGCGTTTGAATACGGTACGCCTCCACATGGGGGAATTGCGCTTGGATTAGACCGGCTTGTCATGTTGCTTGCGGGGCGTTCGAATTTACGTGATACGATTGCCTTTCCGAAAACTGCAAGCGCGAGTTGCTTGTTAACGGAAGCGCCAAGTGCAGTTAGCGAAGAGCAATTAGAAGAATTACATTTGCGAATTAAAGACGTTCAAAAAGTAGACTAAATTTGTAACGTTGCAAATACGTTCGAAGTGTGTTAACATACAAATAACACGAAGTCCTGATGTGTTTGTCGTATCACCTATTGTTTTGACCGAACAATGTGTGATACGGGAGCCCGGGTTTTCAGGTGGCGTACATGCCTCATTTACATAGAGAGGACGTACATAAGCTTGAAACAGGGCACCCACCTGTGAGAGAGCGGGTTCAAAACAAAGGCCATCAGCGACGGCACGATTGGGACTTAGGAAACAAAAATGAATAAAGCCTTGACGTAAAGAACATGCTTTACGTTAAGGCTTTTTTTGTGCCATAATGCATGTATATCCGATTGAAATACTTACATATGGGAGGCAAAACATGCTACATCAATTTTCTCGTAATGAACTCGCAATCGGGAAAGAAGGTTTAAAAAAATTAAGCGAAAGCACAGTGGCCGTTCTTGGCATTGGAGGTGTCGGATCATTTGCGGTTGAGGCACTTGCTCGCTCAGGTGTGGGGCGTCTTATTTTAATCGATAAGGATGATATTGACATTACAAACGTCAATCGTCAAATTCATGCGCTGTTATCAACGGTTGGGCGTCCGAAAGTAGAAGTGATGAAAGAGCGCATCGCAGACATTAATCCAGCATGCGAAGTCATTGCGTTAAAAATGTTTTATACAGAAGAGACGTATGAACAAATTTTTTCGTACGATATTGACTACGTCATTGATGCATCGGATACGATTTCGTATAAAATTCATCTAATGAAACAATGTTTAGAGCGCGATATTCCGATCATCTCGAGCATGGGTGCGGCAAATAAAATGGATCCGACCCGTTTTCGCATCGCTGACATTTCAAAAACACATACGGACCCGATTGCAAAAGTTATTCGCACGAGATTGCGGAAAGAAGGAATTAAAAAAGGCATCACTGTTGTTTTCTCGGATGAAAGTCCAATTGTCATTCGCGAGGACGTGCGAAAAGAAGTAGGAAATGATGAGGCAACCATTCGTAAGGCAAAAATGCCGCCGTCATCGAATGCGTTCGTTCCATCTGTCGCAGGTCTCATTATGGCGGCGCACGTCGTACAACAATTATTAAAAGACCCGTGGTGCTAGATAAAATCGAGTAAGCATAAAAATAGCCCTTGCTTGTGGATCTCCTGAATGAAAGTGCGATCCAACATTCGAAAGGAGAATCCCCATGCAAGAGCACTTTCATTTTACTACAGATCAAGCAAAGATTCAAAAACAATATGCAGCCATTTTCTTTTTTGTTTCTTCTCAGCTGTCACAAATTCCATTCTATCTTCGACGCCGCAATCGTCATTTGGTGAAACAAGAAGATGCGGTGATCATTGCGATTCATCTTTTAGGAAAGCTGCTTGGCTTCTCTTCCGAACGTGCATGGCATCGCTTTGTGACTGGGAACTTGTTTACGGATGGACATTTTCTCGAACGTTCTCGCTACCATCGTCGTTGTCGAGCGCTGCGCTTTGCGATCAAATGGATTCGCCATGAGCTAGCCAAACGTGGTCAACACCGCGCCTATGCGGTCGTAGACAGTATGCCGATCGAGTTGTGCCATGTCGCAAGAATGTACCGTGTCAAACGATTTCAAGGAATCGCGGACATCGAGCTTTGTGCGTCCAAAAAGCAGTGGTACTACGGATTTAAGCTTCATCTTCAAGTGACTGACCAAGGACTGCCGATGGGGTACGTGGTAACGGAGGCGTCCTGTCACGATCGAACCGCAGCGGAAACCGTCATGACTCAAATTCCTCATCCCTTTAATTTAGGGGACAAAGGGTTCATTAGCCGTGACTTGCAAAAAAGGCTGTACGAAGAATACCAAATGGCGCTTTGGACTCCGTCTCGAAAAAACCAGAAACATCGCCCGTCCGAGGCATGGGAGAAGTGGATCCAACAAAAACGCAAAGTGATCGAGACGGTGTTCTCGGTTCTGGTTGACCAATACCGGATCACAGAGATTCGAGCGAATTCCATGATCGGATTTGAAGTAGCGCTCGACGGCATATTGTTAGCCTATTCGCTGGTCACACTAGGGCTAGTTGAGCGCTAGCGCTCAACTAGCACCACGGGTTATAACACATCTTTTAATTGAGTCTGACGAAAGATTTCCTGCAAGTTAAAGAAATCTAACGCTTGCTCCTGCAGAGATTTTCCCAAGGTAAGCCGAGCTTCTTCGTACGTCGAATACTTTAATTTTTGCAGGACTGTTCGGAGAATAATTTCCAACCTTGAAGCCATATCTTCAATGACTGACGGATCCAGCAGAAATATCCCTTCCGTAGCATGCGCAGCATATTCTTCGACATGTTGCTTTGCACAGATCAGCACGACTGTAACTTCTGCATCGTCCCCAAGATTACGATTACGCTTTACCCATTTATCATGAAAACCTGTCTGCCGGATATCTTCAAGCGGTATAGCCCCTCCAGCATTTTCAATGTTCGTTTTTAGCTCAAATACAAGCCAAGTCGAAGCAAGTTGCCACACACTGTCAGGCGTTCCTTTGCCGGTCGGGCGTTCAGTCTGATACCCAAGGAATGTACCGAAATCACGGAATGCCGGTTCATAGTGATCTGCTTCTTTCTGCCGTAGGCCATTCCAAATCCGCTTCCAATCCTTTTCAAACCTCTTGTCACGATCACCATAAGATTCGAGCTTCGCGAGGATCGCGTTGATTTGTAGCTCCAACGGTTCCGGGAATACATTGTTTTCAATGAGCCGCTCATCAAAAACGCGCTTATCGAGCCACAGCTTATAAGGGGCCGCTTGAATGGATTTATTATGATATTCCGTCGCTTTCTTGGCATCTCCCTGTAGAACACCAATACATGCAATGAGATAATTCCACCACGCGCGATAACCCTTAAATTTATCGTTACGACCATACGCTTGTAACACTTTATCCGCATGTTGGTGAGCTTTCTCCCATTCCTCATCCCACAACGCATATAGGTATCCTATCTCATGCTGTACTGCTTCTAAAATAACTGCATTAGCAGAGTTACTTGTGCGGTCCGCGTTTTTGTTATCCGTTTCGGAGATAATATAATCTTCAATTGCTTGCCAGGTTTCGTTTTGCTCGAAAAAAACCTGAAGTGCCTCTTTCCATGAAGCCAAATCTTTGATGTAATCAATCTGGCTAAACCCAAACGTCATTTCGGCATCAATTTCTGCCGGTAGCATCTTGCGGAATTCATCCTTGTATAAATACTCCCCAACACGCCTACCGAGGAAAAGTACAGCAGCATAATCTTGGGTACCCCTCGTGCATCGTCCCAAACCTTGGACGACACGGGTAACGAGCTGGTTTTTTAGAATTTCCGTCGCTTTTAAACGATCCTGAAGGAATTGCTCAGGCAATCCCATGGCAATCGGAAGATCGTAAAATATCTGGAGACGGCAATCCTCATCCTTTAAATCAATCCCCTCATATCTGCCGGCTAAAAGTAGAATTCCTTTGGAAGAGGATGTAAACGGCGTCATATTGTCCTCAACATCTTTAGCAAAGAACAGTTCATATTCCGGAACGACACGCTTTAGAGTCTCCTCCATATCATCTAAGGCAGATTGGGAAGGACAAAGCACAAGAACTCTCGGCTGCATCCGGATCGTTCCAGCAAGAACATTCGGCAGTTCATCTGGCTCAAAATGATCTTCCGGAAACAATATGAGACGTCGCCCAGACACCTTATTGGCTCCGGAATCAAATTTCGAAATCTTATGGATATACGGAACCCCAAATATTCTCTCCAACTCTCCTCCACTACCTATCGTAGCCGTCATGTAAATACGTTCCTGGGCATTGCCAAATGGTTGATGCCGTAAGTTTGGAGGCAATACCGGTCGAATGACGATCGTAGAATGCGAAATATAGATCTGGCAGGCGTGCAGATGTGAACGGATTCGGCTCCATGAATAATACAAATTAGTACCTTCCACTTTCGCATCCAGGAGTTCGCGAATATCATCCTCTTTTGGAAGCCATAGGGCTTGTGGAACGATGTCTACACCGTCAGTAAGGGGGTCGTATGTGCCGTGTATAATTTTATCTTGCACATGTTTGGCCACCGCATCCCCTAATGTGGCAAACAAAGCATCGAAGATCCCTTGATTTCGCTTACGACTGACAGACAAGCTCCAAAATCCGTAGATCGAATATTCCGCGGCGTGGGCGTCGTCAAAAATGATCTGATTCGCATCAGAAAAACTTGAATTAATATTAAAAATATGAGAATACGTTGTCACAGCGATCGCTGCGGATCGGGCATATTTCCCGTAATCTGCAGCATTGAAATGATCGCTTTCCCCGACCAAGACAACTGCATGAATGCCGTATGATTTCAGCAACTCATACGTCTGATGCGCCAATTGACGTGTTGCACAAGCATAGACGACCCGCCAATTTTTTGTAAGCCGGTTAAACTCGCCAATAAGACCGCCAACCAATGTTTTTCCATGACCCGCGGGCATCTCTATCGCAATATCTGAGTGCTCATTTCGGATCGCTTCATATTCCTTAAGGGACTCCCCTTGCTGCAAGGACATCCGTTCGAGCTTGCCAAGGCGATGGAATAAATTAATGATGTCTGCAGGCAGATGCTTGTCCCTTCCCGGAATTTTAAAACTCATTATTCACATCCCCCTTTTATTTCGTTTTTGCACATGTAACATTCCTCATTTTCCATCATTTACCCCAACATAAAATACTATTCTATGCCGTTATTTTCCTGCCTATTTATTAACAACTCTCAAAACTTTTGGCTCTTCACCACAAGTTGTACTTGATCATTTAAGGTAGGTGTGCATAGAGGAAATAGAGGGTACAAAAAATGCGAATTTTCCTGTATGGTAAAGGTGACCAAACCAAACTATGGAGGGAAATTCGCATGTACTCTCAGTTTATCAAAGAACTCATCGATTTACCAGATGTTTTGATTCAAAAGGTGCGAAAAGAAGGGGAACGTTGGATTTTCGAACTTTCTCTACCCGAACAATGCCCGTTATGTCCTGTCTGCTTGAAGCGCACGATCAAAATGACAGACAAAAAGAAGCAATGGATGCATGGCTATGCTCAGCGAATAGGGATTTTTTGGATCGAACTTCCTATCGAGCGCAGACGTTGTAGGTAACTATTCAGCCACATCATAAAGTGAGCTGAATATTTTTTGCTTTTCCTGTCTATGATGTGAATATTGATAGACAAGGAGGTGAATCGCATGTTGACGGTACAACAAGCTGTATTTACAGTTGAGAGCTTAATCAGCAAAGTCCAACAACAAAAGCAGCCCATTACTCACCAACAACAAGTCATTGAGCAACTGTTGAAAGAAAACAAACAGCTACGCAAAGAAAATGAACAACTCAAGTATCGCGTTCAAGAGCTGGAAGCACGCACGAAAAAAAACAGCTCTAATAGCCATTTGCCCCCATCTTCTGACCGTTTTGCCAACACACGTTCTTCTCGTCAACCATCTGGCAACAAGCCAGGCGGACAAGAAGGACATCAAGGAACGACGCTCCGTCAAGTGGAACATCCACATCATCGTGTCGTCCACCGTGTGCATACGTGTCAAGGATGTGGGGCTTCTTTGCGTGAAGTCAAATCGTTCAAAGTCGATATCCGTCAAGTGTTTGATGTCCCTCCTGTGCCGATCGAGGTGACACAACATGAACGTGAAGTGAAATCGTGTCCACATTGCCGATGTGTTCAACAAGCCGAATTCCCATCCCATGTCACGAATCATGTGCAATACGGTCCACGGCTCACGGCGCTCGCTGTTTATTTACATCATATCCAATTGATCCCTTACAAGCGTTTAAGTGATACAATCGAAGCGTTATATCAACACTCGATGAGTACAGGAACCCTTGCCAATATGGTGAAACGAGGACGCGAAGCGCTAGAATCGAATATGGACATCATCGAAGACGCCTTACTTGAATCCAACATCCTGCATGTCGATGAAACAAGTTTGCGCATCAATGGGAAACTCGCATGGGTGCATGTCGCGTGTACATCGAGATATACATACTTGGCTTCTCACGCTTCTCGTGGAAAGAAAGCAACGGATGAGATCGGGATTCTTCCACAATACAAAGGGACGATGATGCACGATGGGTTCGGTACGTATCCGAAATACACACATGCCACCCATGCCCTTTGTCATGCCCACCATTTGCGTGAGTTAAAAGGATTCATCGAACAAGGGCATACGTGGGCGATGCGCATGACCACGTTTCTGTTAGCCGCCAAGCAAGCCGTCGAAGCCCATCACGGTGCACTTTCCGAAGAAGAAGCGAGACGGTGGGAACGAGTGTATGATCGCATCCTAGAAAGAGCACAACATCGATTGGAAGCGAAGACGCCTCTTCCGAAAAAAGCACTCGCTTTTGTTCGACGCCTTCAAAAACGAAAGGAAGAAGCGCTGCGTTTCTTACGTGAAGTACATGTTCCCTTTGACAACAACCAAGCCGAACGCGATCTTCGCATGGTTAAAGTCAAAGAGAACATTTCGGGTACGTTTCGCGAAGAAACATTCGCCCAGTCTTTTTGTATCACAAGAAGCATCGTTTCCACACTGACGAAACACGAAAAAAACGTGTGGGATTCGTTATGTCTTCTGTTGGCAGGCGAAACGATCGATCGAGTTCTTTCCGCTACCTAGGGCATTTTCTATGACCGAAATGCCCTATTTGTGCTGGGCTTTTTTACATACTACTATCGGGGTGAATAGTTACAATCAAAATAAAGATTCCTTTTCAAAATTTGTGTGTGAAATTTTGTATAGTACACGAGATAAATGGCATTTAGAAATTGAAGAGTTAGAAAATGAAATAAAAGCTAATAGTTAAACCAAAAAAAGAGCACTCCTTCTGGAATGCTCTTTTTCACTCTATCACATAATTTTTTAACCCCACATGCCATCTTGCAATCACGTCAAATGTGCCATTGGCGACCTCATCCTCACCCGTCACATTAACCAAATCACCGTTTTCGGCATCTCCCAAATTCAGTTCCTTGTGGATCTGCTTCAGCAGACCGCCATAACCGATTAACCGCTTATTTGCCAAGGCGTTGTCTAACGCCAAAACGGTTTCCACATTTTCGGCCGTGACCTTATTCCCTTTAATGACGTCCGTATCTTTGACCGGATATTTAGAGACTTCTAAAATCGCATTTTGTTCTTTCATAGCTTTTTTAAATTGAGTTTCATAGCCTTTTAAGTCATCGAGTTTTTCTTTGGGTTTTACTCGTTGTATGTGAACGATAGGCTTATAATCTATCTTCATCGCCTTTTGCCAAAGGCTTGTCCACTCGTCCTGTGTAATATATAAATCCTTTTTCTTAAAGTATGTATGAGGAACCGCCAGTAAAACGTGAAAATGCGGGTGATACGTTCCGAATGATTCACTTTCAGGGTCTCGGTTCTTTGTGACCTCTAAAGCCCTAAAATACCCCTTTACGGACGTTTTAAAGGCCTTTATAGTTTGTTAACCTTTGAAACCCCTTAAACATAGCTTTAATCGTCTCTGGAAGGCTCTCAGCGTCCGTATTGCGAACCGTAAGGGTCAAAAACACCCAACGTACCTTTTCGCGCTCGTTTATCGTCTCTACGATCCTCTTATTGTGGTACGCAATTTTGAGTGACCGCCGCCAATTACACATCGGACACAACCTCACTTTACAGAACCATGCTTGATAAAGTTTTAAGCCCTCTGGCGTGCTTTTGAAAACAAGCGTGTCTGCACATTCATTCATTCTTTCGGCTTTTCGCTCTAAGCCCGCTTTGTCAAAGTGTTCTGCCGTTAATTGCGACCGACGTTTTTTCCCTTGCCAATCGCGCTGTTTGCCCGTCTTTGTCTTATCTACCAATATTTTTGTAGTTGCGTTATCGAACGTTTCAATGGTATGATTTCTGTACATGATAATACAAGAACCCCCTATGGATATTGAGTTTTGAGTTTGGTCACTTTTAACTCTACCATAGGGGTTTTCTTTTATCCACCCTAAAAAATCGGCTTAAAGCCAGTCGTATCAAGGGTTTGAGCCCTTTTTTTAAAACGTAGTTGTTTCTATATAGTATTAAAACGTAGTTGTTTCTATATAGTATCAAGCGAAGCGCGGTAGGATCCCAAGCAGGAAACATGAAAAAAGGACTCTCTCCCTGGTAAGATGATCATTGCCACACTATCAAACAGGAGGAGAGAGTCCCATGAATATTCAACAACATCTTACCACAAATTCGTTGACATGGAAAGAGATCGAACTTGATTTGTTTCGGACCTTGCAAAACGCCTTCGCCGAGCTGTTTACGGCTCTGTTGGAGGACATCGACCGACAATTGGCGGAAACCCGGGACAAGCGCCGGTACCACTTGAAAGACAAACGACGCACCACGATTCAAACCTTGTTTGGCGAAGTCACCTTTGTGCGGAACTACTATTTGGATCGAGAACAAAACCGTTACACATTTTTGCTGGATTCCTTTCTCGCGTTTGATGGATCGCAGTCAATCAGCCCTTGTCTAGAAGAAACGGCGGTGGGATTGGCGGTGGAGTGCTCTTTCTATCGCAAAGCGGCTCGTACGCTTGCCCAGATGGTCGGGTATCCGGTGATGAGCCATGAGGCGATCCGCCAGTTGGTGCTCGAAGCTGAAGCTCCGCTGCACTGCCCGGTTGACCAGCGATATGGACGGGTGCTGTTTGTGGAGGCCGATGGACTGTTTGTTTCCCGCCAAGGGAAGGGAAAACGGGCCAAGGAAGACAAAATCCTGACCGTTCACGAAGGGTGGAAGCGCAACGGCTCACGGATCGAATTTGTCAATCAGCGCCATTACGTCCATGAGGGCAAGAGGGAGGTGTGGGAAGGCTTCGAGGAATTTTTGATGAACGAATATGCCTATGATCCGTGTCGGGATCTTCTTGTCATCAACGGGGACGGCGCTCCATGGATTACCGCGTGCCGGGAGTATTTCAAGGGACGGGTCTGCTTTCAATTGGATCGATTCCACGTGGCGCGTGAGTTGCGCCAATGCCTCTCGGGCCATCCACGGTGGCAGGCGATTCGGCAAAAGCTGGCGAAGCAGGATGAAGAGGGGTTGCTTGTGGAACTGAACAGCGCCCTCGGCACGCTGGGGGACGAAGCGAAAGAACAACAGCTGGCTGCCTTGATCCACCGGATCGAATCGATGCCGGGATGCATCCGTGATTACCGGGAATGGCTGAGGGAGCAAGGAGTGGACACAACGGGCATGTATCCGATGGGGAGGGCTGAAAGCGTGATGAGCCAGTTGGTGTATCGGGTGAAATACCGCCGCAGTTGGACAGACAAGGGACTCAGGGCGTTTTTCAAGGCAATGATTGCCCGGGTGGATGGGATTCGTCTTTTCGGACGTCGTTTAGGAGAAGAATCGTCGCAGCCGGCGGAGGAAACGGCGTCGACGGCATCCACCAAACAGACGATCGTGAACAAGGCGAAACAACGCGTCCGCCGTCTTTGGCCGGAGATCACGCGGAATAACGTGCCATATTTACAGCAATCGTCCGGGACACCGATCTATCATGCCCTGTCTGAACTCAGGGTATGGTAAAAAAAGGTATACATATCGATCTGTCATGGCAAGGGATGAGAGTTCGAAAGCGCTTACGGATGGAATTCAAAAAAATGGTTCGCTAACCTATGACTTACATCTGTTTTCAGCGAATCAAAAAAGTTCCCACAAAGTCTTGACTGACTCCGACTAAATTTGTGACGTTGCAAAACGATCGAAAGTGTGTTAACATACAAATAACACGAAGTCCTGATGTGTTTGTCGTATCACCTATTGTTTTGACCGAACAATGTGTGATACGGGAGCCCGGGTTTTCAGGTGGCGTACATGCCTCATTTACATAGAGAGGACGTACATAAGCTTGAAACAGGGCACCCACCTGTGAGAGAGCGGGTTCAAAACAAAGGCCATCAGCGACGGCACGATTGGGACTTAGGAAACAAAAATGAATAAAGCCTTGACGTAAAGAACATGCTTTACGTTAAGGCTTTTTTTGTGCCATAATGCATGTATATCCGATTGAAATACTTACATATGGGAGGCAAAACATGCTACATCAATTTTCTCGTAATGAACTCGCAATCGGGAAAGAAGGTTTAAAAAAATTAAGCGAAAGCACAGTGGCCGTTCTTGGCATTGGAGGTGTCGGATCATTTGCGGTTGAGGCGCTTGCTCGTTCAGGGGTTGGACGTCTCATTTTAATCGATAAAGACGATATTGACATTACAAATGTGAACAGACAAATTCATGCGCTATTATCTACTGTCGGTCGTCCGAAAGTAGAAGTGATGAAAGAGCGCATCGCAGACATTAATCCAGCATGCGAAGTCATTGCGTTAAAAATGTTTTATACAGAAGAGACGTATGAACAAATTTTTTCGTACGATATTGACTACGTCATTGATGCATCGGATACGATTTCGTATAAAATTCATCTAATGAAACAATGTTTAGAGCGCGATATTCCGATCATCTCGAGCATGGGTGCGGCAAATAAAATGGATCCGACCCGTTTTCGCATCGCTGACATTTCAAAAACACATACGGACCCGATTGCAAAAGTTATTCGCACGAGATTGCGGAAAGAAGGAATTAAAAAAGGCATCACTGTTGTTTTCTCGGATGAAAGTCCAATTGTCATTCGCGAAGACGTGCGAAAAGAAGTAGGAAATGATGAGGCAACCATTCGTAAGGCAAAAATGCCGCCGTCATCGAATGCGTTCGTTCCATCTGTCGCAGGTCTCATTATGGCGGCGCACGTCGTACAACAATTATTAAAAGATATTCCAATTCAACGTGTTGATCAACAATAAGCGCAAGGGAGGGCCTTTGCGCTTTTTATTTTCTATTTTAGTGCACATCGGAAGTTGCAAAATGAGAAAAATTGCACTATAGTCGTGTTATGACTATATAGTCGTAAAAAACGACCAATTGGTCATACTATAAAAAAGAAGGGAAGAGGAGCATGTTAACAAGGTTTAGTTTAAAAAATGCGGTCGCTGTATTTATCATTTCATTTTTACTCATATTAGGTGGACTATATTCGTTTTCTTCTTTAAAAGTAGACTTGTTGCCAAACATTGAATTTCCGCAGCTGTCTGTTGAAGTCATCTACCCAGGTGCTTCACCAGAAGATATGAATGAGCAAGTAACAACAAAATTGGAAGAAAAGTTGAAAGCCATTGAAGGAGTAAAAAAACTCCAAAGTACATCGTTTGAAAGTATCGCAATCATTAACCTCGAATTTCCATTTAATACAGACATGGAAGAAGTCGAGCGGCAAGTTGAGTCGCTAATAAAAGAAGCGAATTTGCCGGAAAATGTGCAGACGAAAGTGAATCGCTTCTCGTTTGGTACGTTCCCGATTTATAACATTTCGCTGTTTGCTAAAGGGGATACGAACATCCAGCAATTTCTAGATGATACGATCGTTCCTGAGTTGAAAAAAATTAACGGTGTCAATTCCATTTCGGTTGGCGGGATGGAAGAAAACTTGATTCAAATTACAGTCGATAAACAAAAAGCATTGCAATATGGGTTGAGCTTAACGCAAATTAAAGAACAAATTAATGAAAAGTTTTTAGCTTTCCCGGCTGGTAACGTACAGACAGAGACATTACAAATTCCGATTCGTGTTCAACAAAAAATCGAAACGATCAAACAGCTTGAAAATTTGCCATTGTCATCTCCGATTATGAATGCATCACAAGGCGCGCCAGCAAGCGCTCAACAAGCGCCAGCTATGATTACATTAAAAGATGTGGCTACAATTCAACCTGTAACAGACCAAGGAGAAATTACGCGCTACAACTTACAACCATCTTTATCGATGGCGATTACGAAAAAGCAAGATGCGAACACGGTTGAAGTAGCGGACAAAGTGATAAACGTACTTGACAAATATAAAGACAAAATAGACTATGCAATAGGATTTGATTCTGCTGAAGGAATTAAAAAGTCTGTCGAAACGCTCGTGCGTGAAGGATTGCTTGGGGCATTGTTTGCCTCCATTGCGGTGCTCGTCTTTTTACGAAACGTGCGTGCCACAATCATTGCCATTGTTTCCATTCCACTTTCGTTATTAGTCGCATCTATTTTCTTACAGCGGATGGATATTTCTTTAAACATTATGACGTTAGGTGGAATGGCCGTTGCGGTCGGGCGAGTAGTTGACGACAGCATCGTTGTCATCGAAAACATTTTCCGTCGCGTGCGTAAGTCAAACACCGGGATGACAGATGAACTTGTCGAAGACTCGACGAAAGAAATTTTAAAGGCAATTACATCGTCTACTATCACGACCGTCGTTGTCTTTTTACCGCTCGGCCTCGTTGGTGGCGTGACAGGCGAGTTTTTCTTGCCATTTGCGCTAACGATTGTGTTTTCGCTTTTAATGTCGCTCGTTGTGGCCATTACGATCGTTCCAATTTTAGCGAAGTTTTCGTTTAAAAAAGTGCCGCCAGAAGAAAAAGAAGGTGCGTTGCAACGAGCTTACGGTAAAGCGATTGAATGGGCGCTGAATCATAAACAAACTGTATTATTATCATCGATTTTATTGCTAATCGGCTCATTTGCGATTGTGCCAAAACTAGGTTTTACGTTTATTCCAAACGAAGAACAAAAAACGCTCATTGCCGCTATTGAGCTTCCTTCTTCAACAACGTTAGAAAAGACGAACGATGTATCGTTGAAAATGGAGAAAATGTTTGACGAAAAGAAAGAAATTAAAGAAGTGACGGCAGGGATTGGTACGCGCGATTTTCGGAGCGGTTTAAAACGAAAAAATCAAGCCAACTATTTTATTACGTTAGAAGAGAATGTAAACGTTTCTCGGTTTATAAAAGAACTCGAAAAAGAAATGGAAAACATTGCACAAGAGGAAGTTAACGGGGCGAAAGTAGGCGTCCAAGAATTGCAATCTGGTGGACCGCCGTCAAACAATGACGTAAATATTGATTTATATTCGACAAACTTAACGGCGTTACAACAAGCGGCAAAAGATGTAGAAGCATACTTAAAAAAGCGTAACGATTTAAAATATGTGACAAATAACTTTGCCGACCAACAAAAGCAAGTCATTGTGGACATTGATCCACAAAAAGCGGCACATTACGGTGTTTCTGGATTCCAAGTTCTTGGTACGATTGCCGATCAAACAGGCCCTGTTCAAGTCGGTACGTTAATGCTAGATGGTGAAGAGCGGACGGTGCAATTGTCGTATAGCGAACAAATGACATCAATTGAACAGCTAGAAAATACGCTTATTTTCACAAAATTTGGACCTGTACCGGTGAAACAATTGGCAGAAGTAAAAGAAGTCGATACGTTTACGTCTATTCAAAAACTTGATGGAAAAGTGTTTGCTCGCATATCTGCCCAAATTGTTGGTGATAACATTCAACAAGTGACGCAAGATGTTATCAATGGTGTGAAAAAAGATGTGGATTTACCAAAAGACGTTTCGTTTGAAGGTGGCGGTGGAAGCGATGAAACGGTAGAAACGTTCCAACAGCTTGGTTTAGCGATGGTTGTAGCGATTGGGCTTGTGTATATTACGATGCTCATTACGTTTGGAAAAGCGCGTATTCCGTTTATTATTTTATCATCGCTTGTGTTCGTTCCAATCGGTTCGTTGCTCGGCTTATTTATTGCGAATGAACCGATGTCCGTGAGCGTCATGATCGGTTTGCTCATGCTCATTGGAATTGTGACAACGAATGCGATCGTTCTCGTTGACCGCATCGGGCAAAATCGTGAGCAAAAGGGAATGACGATCCGTCAAGCGCTTATTGAAGCAGGTAAAACGCGGTTACGCCCGATTTTAATGACAGCATTTGCGACGGTGGCCGCACTCATTCCGCTTGCGTTGACAAAGTCATCGGGAACGCTCATTTCTAAAGGGTTAGCGATTACGGTCATCGGTGGATTGACGTCATCAACGTTATTGACGTTAATTCTCGTTCCTGTTGTATACGAACTATTTTTCTTCCGACAAGCGAAAAAAGAACGACAAGCATAATTGGAGACAGGCTGGCTGAAATTCGGTCAGCCTGTTGTGTTATAATAAAACGAGAAACGAACAGTAAGGATGGAGCCTCATGAGCAGAAAAGAGCAAATTATTGAAGTGGCGATGAAACTATTTGCTGAAAAAGGATATCATGCGACAACGATGCAAGAAATTGCTGAACATAGTCAGTTAGCTAAAGGATCATTATACAACTACTTTAAATCAAAAGAGGAAATTGTTTTATCGATTTTTCAATATCATTACGATCAGTTGTTTCAGCAATTCGCTCGCATTGCGTCAGACCGTTCATTAACGGCGCGCGAAAAATTTTTAAAACAGCTTTCTTTACAAATTGAAGCGTTTGAACAGCATAAAGAAATTGTACAAATGCATATGGGCGATCATGCACAAAAAGTTAGTGAAGACGTTCACGCGCTTGTTTTGCGCATTCGTTCCCATTTATTTGACTGGTACGTTCAATCACTTATCGATGTATACGGGGAACGTATTCGTCCGTATGTGCTTGATTGTGCCATCATGTTAAATGGCATGTTAAAAGAATATTTATTTTTTGTTCTGTTTGAACAAAAGTCGTTTCCTTTTCAACGATTAGCTCCTTTTTTAATCGAGCGGCTTGATGCGCTTGTCGACAGTTTACAGCATGACATGCCATTGCTAAGCCACGATGTCCAAGCAGAAAAAACACGTGCCCTTGCGCTTATTGAGGAGATGATGGAAGAAGCAGGCGATCATCATATTATGGAGCTACTCAAACAGTTAAAAACAGAAATACAACAGGATGACCTGAGAAAAGCGATTGTTGATGCGTTTCTTTTATATTTACAACAAAGTCATATGCGCCAATTTGTTCCTGCCTTACGTGCAGCGTTAGCATTGTGAGGTGAGAAAAAGATGTTGTTTGCTCAAGAGCCGCTTGCTTATCGTATGCGCCCGCGTACGATTGATGAAGTCATCGGACAAGACGATGTGATCGGTTCACATACAGCGCTATATCGAATGATTAAAAATGGTTATGTGCCATCGTTATTGCTTTACGGACCGCCTGGTGTCGGGAAAACGTCGCTTGCTTATGCGATCGCTGGAACGGTACAACGTCCGTTTTATACGCTCAATGCGACGACGGCAGGAAAAAAAGAAATGGAAGAAATAGTGACGGATGCTCGCTTTGAAGGCAACGTTGTTTTATTTATTGATGAAATTCATCGTTTCACAAAAGCGCAACAAGATTATTTATTACCACATGTCGAAAGTGGTTTGATTACTCTCATTGGTGCGACGACAGAAAATCCATTTCATTCGATTAATCCGGCTGTTCGCAGTCGCTTAGGACAAATAAAACAGTTGCAGCCATTAACAAAAGAGAAGACGCTCGCATTATTGCACCGCGCTTTAGCCGATCGTGAACGAGGATTAGGCGATTGGCATATTGACATTAGCGATGAGGCACTTTCGATCATTGCTGAAGGGGCAAACGGAGATGCTCGAGCGGCATTGACGATTTTAGAGGAAGTCGTATATGCAACGAAACAAAGGGATCAATATGCTGTTGTGGATGTGCAAGCTGTTTTGTCTTGTGTAGAAAACAAGTCGCTAACGTATGATAAACAAGGAGATACGTATTATTCTTTACTTTCCGCTTTTCAAAAAAGTATTCGCGGCAGTGACGTAGATGCTTCGCTTCACTATTTAGCAAGGCTTCTTGAAGGTGGCGATCTTACCGCTGTTTGTCGTCGCCTTGCAGTCATTGCTTATGAAGATATTGGATTAGCCAATCCACTAATCGGTGTGAAGGTGATGAGCGCGATCGAAGCCGCAGAGCGTCTCGGTATGCCAGAAGCACGCATTCCGCTTTCAGTCGTGACGATTGACATGTGTTTATCACCGAAATCAAATAGTGCATATAAAGCGATCGATCAAGCGCTCATAGATGTGCGAAACGGAAAAGGACAATCGATTCCGCTTCATTTGCAAGATGCTCACTATGCGGGGGCAAAACATCTTGGACGCGGAATAGGGTATAAATATCCACACGATTATCCATACGGTTGGGTGGCACAACAATACTTACCTGACGATTTAATCGGAGTGCAATATTATCAACCGAAACAAAACGGCGAAGAAAAGCAACTCGCTTCCGTTTATGAGCGGCTAAGCGAACGAAAAAAGCAGTAACGTTCCTTTGTTTCGTATTTTTATGTTATAATGGCTTGTGTTTCTTTTGACAGTGAATGAGGGGATGATTCGTTTGAAAATATCTACAAAAGGTCGATACGGTTTAACGATTATGATTGAATTGGCGAAACGATATGGAGAGGGACCGATTTCATTAAAATCGATCGCTCAAACGAATAATTTGTCGGAGCATTATTTAGAACAACTCATTTCCCCATTGCGAAACGCTGGTTTAGTGAAAAGCGTTCGCGGAGCGTATGGCGGTTACATTTTAGCAGATGAACCATCAAAAATTACTGCGGGCGATGTTATTCGTGTGTTGGAAGGACCGCTTCAAGTCGTTGAAGAACTAGAAGATGAAGAACCAGCGAAACGTGAATTATGGATGCGCGTTCGCGATGCGGTAAAAGAAGTATTAGATAGCACGACGCTTGAAGACTTATTAAATCATACCGACGACCACGGTGATGCATATATGTTTTATATCTAGGAAAGGAGAATGTATTTGGAACGCATTTATTTAGACCACGCAGCGACGTCTCCTGTTCATCCGCAAGTTGTGGAGGCAATGGTACCGTACATGACAACATATTTTGGCAACCCATCAAGCATTCATTCATTTGGTCGTGAAACACGACGTGCCCTTGATGAAGCGAGAGAGACCATTGCTAAAACGATCGGGGCAAAAGCGAACGAAATCATTTTTACAAGCGGTGGAACGGAAGCCGATAATTTAGCGATCATTGGTGTAGCAATGGCGAATCGCGAGAAAGGTCGTCATATCATTACAACATGTGTGGAACATCATGCCGTATTAAATACGTGCAAATATTTACAAAAACAAGGATTTGATGTGACATACTTACCTGTGGATGAGCATGGCATCATTTCTGTTGAACAAGTAAAAAGCGCCTTGCGCGATGATACAGTTCTTGTCTCTATCATGTTTGGCAACAATGAAACAGGTGTGTTGCAACCAATTCATGATATTGTTCAATTGCTTCATGACCACGATGTGTATTTTCATACGGATGCAGTACAAGCGTATGGTCTCGTTCCGATTGATGTGCGTGAACTTGGCATCGATTTACTTTCCGTATCAAGCCATAAAATTAACGGACCAAAAGGAGTCGGCTTTTTATACGTACGTGAAGGGGTTCGTCTGACGCCACACATATACGGCGGAGAACAAGAAAGAAAACGACGTGCAGGGACAGAAAACGTACCCGGTATTGTCGGATTGCAAAAAGCAGCTGAACTCGCACAACAAATGATGTCCGAAAAACGAGCGTTATATGAACAGTTTCAACGTATCATGTTGACGACATTTGAACGAGAAGGCATTCATTACGCGGTGAACGGTCATGAAACAAATCGTTTGCCACATGTATTAAATGTTGCGTTTTTCGGAACAAATGTAGAAGCATTGCTTGTCAATTTAGATTTAGCAGGCATTGCCGCCTCAAGCGGCTCAGCGTGTACAGCTGGCTCAATTGATCCGTCACATGTGTTAGTGGCGATGTACGGAAATGATTCCGAACGCATTCGTTCTTCTGTTCGTTTTAGCTTTGGATATGGCAATACGATTGAACAAGTCGAACGAGCAGCATATGACATTGCAAAAATTGTGAAACGGCTAACAAAAGCGTGAAAGGAGGGAAAACGATGGCAAGAGTAGTAGTAGGCATGTCCGGTGGAGTTGACTCATCGGTCGCAGCCTTATTATTAAAACAACAAGGGTACGATGTCATCGGCATTTTTATGAAAAACTGGGACGACACCGACGAAAACGGGGTATGTACCGCAACGGAAGATTACGAAGATGTCGTGCGTGTGTGCAACCAAATTGGTATTCCGTATTATGCGGTCAACTTCGAAAAGCAGTATTGGGAAAAAGTATTTACGTACTTTTTAGACGAATATAAAGCAGGGCGTACGCCAAATCCAGATGTGATGTGCAATAAAGAAATTAAGTTTAAAGCATTTTTAGAACATGCGATGGCGCTTGGAGCGGACTATTTAGCGACAGGACATTATGCTCGCGTTGCCTATCGCGATGGAGAATACCAATTGTTGCGCGGGTTAGATGCAAACAAAGATCAAACGTATTTTTTAAATCAGCTCGGCCAAGCTCAATTATCGAAAGTGTTGTTTCCAATCGGCGAATTACAAAAGTCCAAAGTGCGTGAAATCGCCAAAGAAGCGGGACTTGCGACAGCAGGAAAAAAAGATAGCACCGGCATTTGTTTTATCGGAGAACGCAATTTTAAACAGTTTTTAAGCAATTATTTACCTGCACAGCCGGGCGAGATGCAAACGCTCGATGGAGAAGTAAAAGGTACGCACGATGGCTTAATGTACTATACGATCGGACAACGCCACGGACTTGGTATTGGTGGTAGCGGAGAGCCTTGGTTCGTTGTTGGGAAAAATTTAAAAGACAACATTTTATACGTTGCACAAGGATTTGATAACGAATTGCTTTATTCTGATGCAATTATTGCAACGAACGTCAATTGGGTCAGCGATCGAAAACCGAATGAACCGATTGCTTGTACAGCGAAATTCCGTTATCGTCAACCAGATGTACCGGTAACAGTAGAAATGATCGATGAGACGACAGCGCGTGTGTCATTTGAGCAGCGCGTGCGCGCAGTGACTCCAGGTCAAGCGGTCGTTTTCTACAACGGTGAACAATGTCTCGGTGGCGGAACGATCGATCAAGTCTTTCGCGATGGAGAAAAACTCACATACGTTGGTTAACCTTCAACTCAACAGACGAGTTGAAGGCTTTTTTGTTATAATATGCATATGAGGTGATAGCGATGGATTACAACGCACAAGGCATTCAATATATGCAGCAAGGAAAATATGAAGAAGCGGTTAAATGTTTTCATGAAGCGATTGAACAACAACCGAACGACCCTGTTGGGTACATTAATTTTGGGAACATATTAGCAGCCGTCGGAGAAGAAGAAAAAGCGATACGCTTTTTTCACAAGGCGCTTGAACTCGACGAAAAAGCCGCAACCGCATATTACGGACTCGGATCGATTTATTACAATCGCCAGCAATTCGATCGCGCAAAAGAGCAATTTGAGCGAGCGATTCAAGCAGGATTAACGGATGGCGATGTGTTTTTTATGCTTGGTATGTCGCTCATATATTTAGAGCAACCACGTTTAGCGATGCCGTATTTTCAGCGGGCAGTAGAATTAAACGAGCGCGATGTGGAAGCGACGTTTCAGCTTGGGCTTTGCTTAGCACAATTGCAGTTTGTGGATGAAGCGATGACATATTTTGAACGGACGATTCATTTAAACGAGCAACATGCGGATGCGTATTACAATTTAGGTGTGGCCTATGCATATAAAGACGATCCGAAAACCGCACATGCGATGTTTGAGAAGGCGCTTGCCATTCAGCCCGATCACTTGTTAGCAGGTCATGGGAAAAAGCTAATGGAACGGGCATTGCAATAAAAAAAGGGGGAGATGGGGTTGCAACAACAGTTAGACTTAGACGGACGATCGTTTATTAAAGGCGTCCATGTCGGTACAATTTTTCATAACGAAGACAATTTATATTCTGTCATTCGTGTGCGTGTGGAAGAAACAAATGAACCGCATATAGAAAAAGATGTTGTTGTGACAGGCTATTTCCCTTTGCTGGGCGAGTATGATACATATACGTTTTTTGGCTCATTTAAAGAACATCCGCGCTTTGGGAAACAATATGTTGTCGATCATTTTCGAAAAGAGTTTCCTGAAACGAAAGAAGGAGTGATTCAATATTTATCGGGCGGAATGTTTAAAGGGATTGGTAAAAAAACAGCAACTGCCATCGTTGAAACGTTAGGTGAGCGAGCGATTTCAAAAATATTAGAAGATCCCGACGTGCTTGCGAACGTACCGAAGCTAACAAAAGCAAAGGCGAAGCAGCTATATGAGACGTTGCGCGAACATGAAGGATTAGAACAAATTATGATCGCTTTATCGCAATTTGGCTTTGGACCTCAATTATCGATGAAAATTTATCAAGTGTACAAAGATGAAACGTTACAAATCATTCGCACAAATCCGTATCAACTGGTGGAAGATGTTGAAGGAATCGGATTTGGACGTGCAGATGATCTCGGCTTGCAGCTTGGCATTTCTGGTAATCATCCTGATCGTATTCGGGCAGGTTGTTTATACGTCATTGAACAACATTGCATGCAAGAAGGACATGTGTATATGACGTATGAACAGCTGCTTACAGAAGTAAAACAACTGTTAGAAGCAAAACGTCAAGAACTTGTCGATGTCGCTTGCATTTCCCGTGAAATGGTCCATTTATCTGAAGAAGGAAAGTTAATTGTTGAAGAAGATCGTTTTTATATCCCTTCGTTATATTTTGCGGAAAAAGGCATCGTGTCAAACGTCAAGCGGCTATTGCAACAATCCGATATGTCAACATTTTCTGAAGCGGAATTTTTGCTTGCGCTTGGTGAATGGGAAGAAGAAGCAAACATCCAATATTCGCAAAAACAAAAAGAGGCGATTCAACAAGCGCTTTGTTCCCCGTTGTTCATTTTAACGGGCGGACCAGGCACAGGAAAAACGACGGTCATTAACGGTATCGTTCATTTATTCGCCAAGTTGCACGGGCTATCGCTTGATCCTGTTAGCTATGATGCGGACGAGCCGTTCCCCATTTTACTTGCTGCTCCAACTGGACGAGCAGCGAAGCGAATGACGGAATCGACTGGCTTGCCGGCGATGACGATCCATCGTTTGCTCGGCTGGAGTGGCGACGGGTTTCAACGCGGGGAAGACGAACCGATTAGCGGAAAGTTGTTAATTGTCGATGAAATGTCAATGGTCGATACGTGGCTAGCGAATCAGTTATTAAAGTCTGTTCCATCATCCATGCAAGTCATTTTCGTTGGCGATGAAGACCAATTGCCGTCTGTCGGACCGGGACAAGTGTTAAAAGACTTACTTCGTGCCAACGTCATTCCGACCGTTCGCTTGACAGACATTTATCGTCAGGCAGAAGGTTCGTCGATCATTTCCCTTGCCCATGCGATTAAAGATGGAAACATTCCACATGATTTGACGATCCCTCAAAAAGACCGCTCGTTTATTCGTTGTACGAGTGCCCAAGTCGTTGACGTTGTAAAAAAAGTAGCTGAAAATGCGAAGCAAAAAGGGTATCGGGCGAAGGATGTTCAAGTGCTCGCACCGATGTATCGCGGTCATGCAGGAATTGATCGACTCAATGAGACGCTACAACAATTATTTAATCCAAAACATGATCATAAACGAGAGCTTACGTTTGGCGATGTCGTTTATCGCGTAGGCGATAAAGTGTTGCAGCTAGTCAATCAGCCGGATGAAAATGTGTTTAATGGAGACATCGGCGAGATTGTTGCCATTTTTTATGCAAATGAAAATGTGGAAAAACAAGATCTCGTCGTCGTTTCGTTTGATGGAAATGAAGTGACGTATCCGAAACAAGAATTGCACCAAATTACGCACGCATATTGTTGTTCGATTCATAAATCGCAAGGAAGCGAATTTCCGATCGTCATTTTGCCTGTTGTAAAAAGTTATTATCGCATGTTAAGGCGCAATTTATTATACACAGCCATTACGCGCAGTAAGCAATATTTAATTTTATGTGGTGAAGAAGAAGCGTTCCAACTCGGGGTCATGCGAACAGATGACGGAACGAGACAAACGACGTTATACGAAAAATTAACAGCGATCATTTCGCCTGAACAACAGTTACTTCCGATGGAAGATGCAAACATCGGAATGGAAGGTGTTACCCCGTATGACTTTATGGAAAATGACGCAACATAATGATGGACACACACATATCGGCACGCTTCTTTTTCAATGATGTATGTTTTCGTAAAAAAATGACAAAGATAGAAGAAAAAATAAAGAGGAGTGTGTTCTTTATGTTAAAGTGTCCGAATTGTCAAAGTAAAGATTTGGGTAAAATCGGCGTTAATCAGTATTATTGCTGGAATTGCTTTATTGAGCTAACCGTTCAAAAAGGAATGATTTATACGCACCAAGTCGAAGAAGATGGAACGCTTAGCTCGCTTGACGATTTGTTTAGCGAACGCGAACGAACTTTGTTTTCGTAATGAAAGGAGAATGACGATGAATCGAACAATCGCTTCTTTAATTGCGATCGGTGCAGGAGTGGCAGCGTATCAATTAGCGCAACGAAACGGTGGCATGAACATGCGCAACGTGAGAAAAGTCGGCAAAAAAATGTTGCGTCCATTTATGTAGCGAAAAACGGCAATCTCATTTGAGGTTGCCGTTTTTTGTATAACATCTTCTATTTGTCCTCACACTATAGAAGTAAAGGAGGGATTAGTTTGGAACATCCGCATCTTCATTTTTTCGTTCGCTTAACGAAAATGTTATTAGTTTTAATTTTTATTTACTTCGTTGTGAAACTCAAATCTGTATGGCTACCATTTTTACATATGTTTATTAAAATTATAACTCCTTTTCTTATCGCAGCGTTCATTACATACTTATTGCATCCTGTCGTTGAATACGTCCACAAACGAGGCATGCCGAGAGCGCTTGCCATTCTTGCCATTTATGCACTATTTTTTGGTGGAATCGGTTTTGCTATTTACAAAGGGGCACCGTTGTTCATTGCTCAGCTAGAAGATTTAAATAAAAGCTTACCGATATTTGTTCGTACGTATGAACAATGGACGAATTATATTCATGAAGAAACAGCCACATGGCCTTATGATGTCCATCAACGCATTGAGGCGATGATGACAGAAGCGGAGTCATTTATTAGCGAGGCGGTTACAGGTGCGATTATTGGAGTGAAACAACTCATTAATCGAATCATCATCTTTTTTATTATTCCTTTCATTGCGTTTTACATGTTAAAAGATGTGGAGCTTATTAAAAAAGCAGCGTGGGAATGGACTCCGAAAAAATGGCGCCATAAAGGTATGCAATTTTTACGCGACGTTGATCAAACGCTCGGTGGATATATTCGTGGACAATTGTTCGTCTGTTTTTTGATCGGAACGGCTGCTGCGCTTTCGTTTTGGCTTATTGATATGAAATATCCGCTTTTGGTTGGCATGATCATCGGGGTTACAAATGTCATCCCGTATTTCGGACCAATTATTGGATCTATTCCAGCGGCGATTATTGCTGCAACCGTATCAGTAAACAAACTGCTTCTTACTGTTGGAATCGTCTTTTTATTGCAGTTCATTGAAGGAAACATTTTATCCCCGCTTATTGTAGGGAAAAGCGTACATTTACATCCGCTTATTATTATGTTTTCCCTATTTGTTGGTGGGGAAATCGGTGGCATCATCGGTTTAATTGTTGCTGTTCCGATCGTTGCGATTGCTAAGGCGACATTTGTACACATTCGCTCGTTGAAAACAAATTGACAAAAAAAAGGGGCTTGTCTATAATTTTCACAAGAGTGATACATAAAAAACGATGACGGATCGAGTATGTTACAGTCCATCTTAAAGCGCTTTTGGCGCACAGAGAGGAATTTCCGTGGCTGAAAGAAATTCCAGATGAAGAGTAACAGAACGCTAATCCTGAGTGCAGGCAAACCCTGCCGACGAAGCCACGTTACGGCGGTTGAGGTGATGGACGTTTTGTCCATAAACAGGGTGGTACCGCGAGCAAGCTCTCGTCCCTGAGCAGGGATGGGAGTTTTTATATTTTTATAAGGGAGGAAGGAAACGTGAAGAAGCTAACATCTGCTCAAGTTCGTCAAATGTTTTTAGACTTTTTTAAAGAAAAAGGTCACGCTGTTGAGCCGAGCGCATCGCTTATTCCGATTGACGATCCGTCATTGTTATGGATCAATAGCGGTGTCGCAACGTTAAAAAAATATTTTGATGGCCGCGTCATTCCAGACAATCCGCGCATTTGTAATGCGCAAAAATCAATTCGTACAAACGACATTGAAAACGTCGGAAAAACGGCGCGCCACCATACGTTTTTTGAAATGCTCGGAAACTTCTCGATCGGCGACTATTTTAAACGAGAAGCAATTCATTGGGCATGGGAGTTTTTAACGAGCGAAAAATGGATCGGTTTTGATCCGAACCGTCTTTCTGTGACAATTCATCCAGAAGATGAAGAAGCGTTTGACATTTGGCATAACGAAATTGGATTGCCAGAAGAACGCATTATTCGATTGGAAGGAAACTTCTGGGATATCGGGGAAGGTCCGAGCGGTCCGAACACAGAAATTTTCTACGACCGCGGGGAACAATTTGGCAACGACCCGAACGATCCAGAATTATATCCGGGTGGAGAAAACGAACGTTATTTAGAAGTATGGAACCTCGTCTTTTCGCAATTTAACCATAACCCTGACGGTACATATACACCGCTTCCTAAGAAAAACATTGATACGGGCATGGGATTAGAGCGGATGTGCTCGATTTTACAAGACGTTCCGACAAACTTTGATACCGATTTATTTATGCCAATTATTCGCGCAACAGAACAAATTTCAGGTGAAACATATCGTACAAATGCCGAAAAAGACGTGGCATTTAAAGTCATCGCAGACCATATCCGCACCGTAACGTTTGCGATTGGAGACGGCGCGCTTCCATCAAACGAAGGACGCGGTTATGTGTTGCGTCGTTTATTGCGCCGTGCCGTTCGCTATGCGAAACAATTAAACATTCAACGTCCATTTATGTATGAGCTCGTTCCGGTTGTCGGTGAAATTATGGTTGACTATTACCCGGAAGTGAAAGAAAAAGCATCGTTCATTCAAAAAGTAATTAAAAATGAAGAAGAGCGCTTCCATGAAACGTTAAATGAAGGACTTGCAATTTTAGCAAGCGTCATCGAAAAAGAAAAACAACGTGGTAGCGATACAATTAGCGGTGAAGATGTATTCCGCTTGTACGACACATACGGCTTCCCTGTGGAATTAACGGAAGAGTATGCGGAAGAAGAAGGAATGAAAGTCGATCACGGCGGTTTTGAACGTGAAATGGAGCGCCAGCGCGAACGGGCACGTGCTGCACGTCAAGATGTTGATTCGATGCAAGTCCAAGGCGGCGTATTAGGCGACATTAAAGTAGAAAGCACGTTTGTCGGTTATGACCAGCTTTCTGTTTCTTCTGTTGTCGAAGTAATCGTAAAAGACGGACAACTTGTCAATGAGGTAAGCGAAGGACAAGAAGCGCAATTGATTTTACGTGAAACGCCGTTTTATGCAGAAAGCGGTGGACAAATTGCTGACCGCGGTTGGATTGAAGGTGAAACAGGAAAGGCGTACGTGAAAGACGTGCAAAAAGCGCCAAACGGCCAACATTTACATCATATTGTCGTTGAACATGGCACCATTCAAACGAACGGCACGTACACCGCGCGTGTTGATGAAGCTGCGCGTGTCGATATTGTGAAAAATCATACAGCGACGCATTTGTTGCATCAAGCGTTAAAAGATGTGCTTGGTGTGCATGTGAACCAAGCTGGTTCGCTTGTTGCTCCAGATCGTTTACGTTTTGACTTTACGCATTTCGGTCAAGTAAAGCAAGAAGAGCTCGAGCAAATTGAAGCGATCGTTAACGAGCAAATTTGGCGCAATCTCCCTGTTGCGATTGAATATAAACCGCTTGATGAAGCAAAAGCGATGGGGGCGATGGCGCTATTTGGTGAAAAATATGGTGACATCGTGCGCGTCGTGCAAGTAGGCGATTACAGCCTAGAGCTTTGCGGTGGCTGCCATGTGAAAAATACAGCCGAAATCGGTTTGTTTAAAATTGTTTCTGAATCGGGCATTGGGGCAGGTACACGTCGGATTGAAGCAGTTACAGGAAAAGCTGCGTATCGTTTAATGAATGATCAAATTGCATTATTAAAAGAAGTAGCGGAAAAATTAAAAACGAATCCGAAAGATGTGTTAACGCGCATCGATACACTCATGAACGATATGCGCGAATTGCAACGTGAAAATGAATCGCTTGCTGCCCGTTTAAGCCATATGGAAGCAGAAAATTTAGTGAACCAAGTAAAAGAAGTAAACGGTGTTCCACTTGTCACAAGTAAAGTGAACAACGCCGATATGAACAGCTTACGTGCGATGGTCGACGATTTAAAACAAAAATTAGGTTCAGCGATCATTGTACTTGCTTCTGTACAACAAAATAAAGTAAACTTAATTGCTGGTGTCACAAACGACTTAATCGACCGCGGTTATCACGCTGGAAAACTCATTAAAGAAGTGGCGACGCGTTGCGGTGGCGGCGGCGGTGGCCGAGCGGATATGGCACAAGCGGGCGGAAAAGATGCGAATAAAGTAGATGAAGCACTTAAATTTGTCGAACAGTGGGTAAAATCTGTTTAATAAACGGTGGAAATCGTGTACAATGGATGTAAGGATGGATATGCCAGATTTCGTGGAACGTGAGAGTGGGGTGCAAAAAAACGGTGAGTTCGTTTGATAACACAATGCAATTTAACTTCTCGGAAGAACCGATGGACGTCGATGTTCGGGAAGTATTGCTTGCCGTATACGACGCATTACAGGAAAAAGGGTATAACCCAATTAACCAAATTGTCGGCTACTTGTTGTCTGGTGATCCAGCTTACATCCCTCGTCATAAAGATGCCAGAAACATGATTCGCAAAGTCGATCGCGACGAATTAATTGAAGAATTAGTGAAATTCTATTTACGAACACATCGTGAGGAATAGACAGATGCGTATTTTAGGATTAGACTTTGGAACGAAAACGCTCGGCGTTGCCGTAAGCGACGAGTTAGGATGGACGGCTCAAGGCATCGAGACGATTCGTATCGATGAAGAAAACGGTGAATATGGCTTTGACCGTTTGCGGCAATTGATTGAGCAATATGCGGTCGAAGAAATCGTCATCGGGTTTCCGAAAAATATGAACGGCACCATCGGACCGCGCGGCGAGGCGACACAACGCTTTGCCGAACAAGTGAAACAAACGTTTTCACTTCCTGTCGTCTTGTGGGATGAAAGACTGTCCACCATGGCGGCAGAACGAATGTTAATCGCTGCGGACGTTAGTCGAAAAAAACGTAAAAAAGTGATTGACAAAATGGCTGCGGTGATGATTTTACAATCTTATTTGGACCATAAACAATTGAGGTGAACATGATGGAACACGGTGAAAAACACATTACAGTCGTTGACGAAGACGGCAACGAACAACTTTGCGAAGTACTATTTACATTTGAATCTGAAGAATTCGGAAAATCTTACGTTTTGTACTACCCAATCGGTGCAGAAGAAGATGACAACGAAGAAATTGAAATTCACGCATCTTCTTTTATCCCAGGAGAAGATGGGCAGGCAGGAGAATTGCAGCCGATCGAAACAGAAGAAGAATGGGATATGATCGAAGAAATGCTAAACACATTTCTCGGTGAAGAGGAAGAAGACGAAGAATAAGAGGCTGACTATGCGTCAGCTTCTTTTTTTTATTTATGTCGTGTCGGTGTTTGTAGTATAATGTGAAAAGTGAGGGAGGATGACGTATGTTACAAGAACATGAAGCGAAGACGGTGCGAAAAATTGTCCTATACATTACAGCACCTTTGTTATTGTTGATAATTGCCGCATGCATTGGCTTATTTGTATATATTCGTTCCGCATTGCAGCCTGTGGATCCGAATGATAGAACGCCGATTCAAGTAGACATTCCGATCGGCTCATCCATATATACGATTGCCAACATATTAGAAAAAAACGGCATAGTGAAAGATGCAACGATTTTTCGCTACTATGTAAAATTTAAAAACCATGCCGATTTTCAAGCGGGTAATTATACATTTACAAAAGCAATGACGTTAGCACAAATTGCTGAACAACTAAAAACAGGAAAAGTCGTGAAAGAAGCGAAGCTAAAAATAACGGTTCCAGAAGGAAAACAACTGACACAAATTGCGACGATCATTTCACAAAAAACGGGCTATTCGACCGAAGAGATTATGGCGAAACTAACAAATCGTTCATATATCGAGGAGTTAGTGGAAAAATATCCTTCTGTTTTGACGTCCGACATTTTCAATAAAAACATTCGTTACGCATTAGAAGGATATTTATTCCCAGCGACATATTCGTTTACAGAAGAAAAACCTTCGCTTGAAGAAATGATTGAAACCATGGTTGCGAAAACGGAAGAAGTATTAGCAAAATATACAGAAGACATGGAAACGCGTGGCTTGACCGTCCATCAATTGCTAACGATGGCGTCACTTATTGAAGAAGAAGTAACGGAAAAAGCAGATCGCGAAAAAATCGCAAGCGTGTTTTACAATCGATTAGAAAAAGGTATGCCATTACAAACAGACCCGACTGTTTTATATGCGCTCGGACAGCATAAATCGCGTGTATACTACAAAGACTTAGAAGTAAACTCGCCTTACAATACGTATATGCATAAAGGGCTTCCGCCAGGACCGATTGCAAACGCAGGCGAAGCATCGATTCAAGCGGCTCTTCATCCAGCGGAGACGGACTATTTTTACTTTTTAGCGACGCCAGCGGGAGATGTCATTTTTACAAAAACACTTGACGAACATAATCGCGAAAAGGCAAAATATATCGGAAAGCAATAAAACGTTCGCTTTTTGTTTTGATTTATGGTAGTATATATAAAGTTATGGATCGTGATGAAACAAGAGTTCAATTCGTTTGAACTCTTGTTTTTGCGAGGAGGACAGTTCGTTGGTAAATGAGGAAATGATTCATTATTTAGAACGATTACTACCAAAAAAAGAAGAAGCGATCGTAGCGATGGAACAATATGCACATGAACATCATGTGCCGATTATGGATGCGCTCGGCATCGAAACGATGTTGCACATTTTAAAACTTGTTCAACCGACGCGCATTTTAGAAATTGGCACCGCGATCGGATACTCCGCCATACGCATGGCAAAAGCGTTGCCAAATGCGCACATTGTTACGATTGAACGAGATGAAATGCGCTATAAACAAGCGCTTGTTTATGCAGAACAAACGAATACAAAAGCACAAATGACGTTATTGTTTGGCGATGCGCTTCATATAAGCGATGAAGTAAAAAAACATGCTCCGTTTGATGTATTGTTTATTGACGCGGCAAAAGGACAATATCGCCGCTTTTTTGAGTTGTACGAGCCGCTATTAAGCGAGCGAGGAATTATTATAACGGATAACGTACTATTCAAAGGGCTTGTAGCAACAAACGAACCGATTGAACAAAAACGCATTCGTCAGCTTATCAAAAAAATTCAAACATATAACGAATGGCTGATGGCGCATCCACGCTATGAGACAGTCATCATTCCGATCGGTGACGGAATGGCGATATCGAGAAAAAGAGGTGAATGACATGAAAAAACCAGAATTGCTTGTTACGCCAACGAGCGTGGCGCATATTGAACAACTCGCACAAGCAGGAGCGAATGCTGTCATCATTGGTGAACAACGGTACGGCTTGCGTTTAGCAGGTGAGTTTTCACGTCAAGATGTGATCGATGCGATGCAAGTCGCCCGAAAAAACGATGTACGTGTATATGTGGCAATGAACGCACTTTTTCATAATGACAAAGTTGATGAACTGAGCGACTATGTCCGCTTTTTAGCAGAGCAACAAGTCGATGCGATCGTGTTTGGCGACCCAGCTGTCTTAATGACAGTACGGGAAGTCGCACCGCATATGAAACTTCATTGGAATACAGAAACGACAGCGACAAACTGGTACGCTTGCAACTATTGGGGACGAAAAGGGGCAAAACGCGCCGTTCTTGCCCGCGAGTTGAATATGGAAGAAATCATTGATATTAAAAATCATGCGGAAGTGGAAATTGAAGTGCAAGTACATGGAATGACATGCATGTTCCAATCGAAACGTTCTCTCATCGGTAACTATTTCGAATATCAAGGCAAGTTTATGGAAATTCAACAAATGAAATACGCAAAAGGGCTCTTTTTGTACGACAAAGAACGCGACAACAAATACCCGATTTTCGAAGATGAAAACGGTACGCACATTATGAGCCCTAATGATATTTGCATTATTGATGAACTTGAAGACATGATTGACGCCAAAATCGATAGCTTTAAAATTGACGGCGTCCTTCATGAGCCAGATTATATTACAGAAGTAACGAAATTATATCGCCGCGCCATTGATTTATGTGCAGAAAATCGCGAGCAATACGAAGAGGAAAAAGGTGAACTGCTTGCGCGCATTGAAGCGATTCAACCACAACATCGCCCGTTAGACACCGGCTTTTTCTTTAAAGAAACGGTATATTAAACGAAAAGGAGGGAGCCTTCATGAGCATATCACAAATTATCAATGGCAAGCGCGTCATTGTGAAAAAACCAGAGTTGCTTGCTCCTGCTGGCAACTTAGAGAAGTTGAAAGTGGCTGTTCATTATGGAGCAGACGCTGTCTTTATCGGCGGACAAGAATACGGTCTTCGTTCAAATGCCGACAACTTTACGCTTGAAGAAATGGCGGAAGGTGTGCAATTTGCGAAAAAATATGGCGCAAAAATTTACGTGACGACAAACATTTACGCACATAACGAAAACATTCCGGGGCTTGAAGATTATTTGCGCGGTTTAGAGCGTGTTGGTGTGCATGGTATTATCGTCGCTGATCCGCTCATTATTGAAACCGCACGTCGCGTTGCACCAAAGTTAGAGGTGCATTTAAGTACGCAACAGTCGCTTACAAACTGGAAAGCGGTGCAATTTTGGAAAGAAGAAGGGCTTGAGCGTGTTGTTTTAGCACGCGAAACGAGTGCGGAAGAAATTCGCGAAATTAAAGAAAAAGTCGATATTGAAATCGAAACATTTATTCACGGTGCAATGTGTATTGCATATTCTGGTCGCTGTGTATTAAGCAACCATATGACTGCGCGCGATTCGAACCGCGGCGGTTGTTGTCAGTCGTGTCGCTGGGATTACGATTTGTACAAGCTCGAAGGAGACCGTGCCATCGCATTGTTTGATGAAAACGACGATCCGTTTGCGATGAGCCCGAAAGATTTAAATTTAATTCAATCGATTCCAAAAATGATTGAGCTCGGTATTGATAGTTTAAAAATCGAAGGGCGAATGAAGTCCATTCATTACGTCGCAACCGTCGTTAGCGTGTATCGCAAAGTCATTGATGCTTACTGTGCAGACCCTGACAATTTCGTCATTCGCAAAGAGTGGCTAGATGAGCTCGATAAATGTGCGAATCGTGACACCGCGCCAGCCTTTTTTGAAGGTGTTCCAGGCTATAAAGAGCAAATGTTTGGCGTTCATAGCAAAAAGACGACGTACGATTTCGTCGGTCTTGTGCTTGACTATGACAAAGAAACAGGCATCGTGACGTTGCAACAGCGCAACTTCTTTAAACCAGGCGATGAAGTGGAATTTTTCGGACCTGAAATTGAAAACTTTACACAAGTCATTGAAACGATTTGGGATGAGGAAGGAAATGAGCTTGATGCTGCTCGTCATCCGCTCCAAATTGTTCGTTTTAAAGTCGATCGCGAAGTTTTCCCATACAACATGATGAGAAAGGGGCACTAACATGAGGAAGAAACCGGTTGTCATCGGAGTTGCAGGCGGCTCCGGTTCGGGGAAAACGACCGTTACGAAAGCCATTTATGAACATTTTCAAGGACATTCCATTTTAATGCTCGAACAAGATTTTTATTATAAAGATCAAAGCCACTTGCCGTTTGAAGAGCGATTAAAAACAAATTACGATCATCCGCTCGCTTTTGATAACGATTTACTCATCGAGCATATTAACAAGCTTTTAAATTATGAGCCGATTGATAAACCTGTATACGACTATACGCTTCATACGCGTTCAAACGACGTTATTCGCGTCGAACCGAAAGATGTCATCATTTTAGAAGGTATTCTTGTATTAGAAGACGAACGATTGCGCAACTTAATGGATATTAAAGTGTACGTTGATACCGATGCTGACATTCGCATCATTCGTCGCCTATTGCGCGACATTAAAGAGCGCGGACGCACGCTTGAATCAGTCATCGAGCAATATGTAAACGTCGTGCGTCCAATGCACAATCAATTTATTGAACCGACGAAACGGTATGCCGACATTATCATCCCAGAAGGCGGTCATAATCACGTTGCTATCGATTTAATGGTTACAAAAATTCAAACGATTCTTGAACAAAAGTCTATTTTGTAATACCATAGCATAGATAATATGTAAACTTTTTGTCTTGTGTACGAACGAGCCGTTCGTACATTTTCCATACATAAATAAAAAGGAGTGGTTTACATGTCAATGGAAAAAGAATACCCAATGACGAAAGCGGGGAAGGAGAAGCTCGAGCAAGAACTTGAATATTTAAAAACGGTGAAACGAAAAGAAGTCGTTGAGCGCATTCAAATTGCGCGCAGCTTCGGGGACTTATCGGAAAACTCGGAGTACGATGCAGCAAAAGATGAGCAAGCGTTCGTGGAGTCACGCATTCAAATGCTTGAAAATATGATTCGCAATGCGAAAATTATCGAAGAAGATTTAGAAAAGACAGATACCGTATCGCTTGGAAGAACGGTAACATTTATTGAGCTTCCAGATGGAGAAGAGGAATCGTATACGATCGTCGGTAGTGCAGAAGCTGATCCGTTCGAAGGGAAAATTTCAAACGACTCTCCAATTGCCAAATCGCTTATTGGTCGTCGCGTTGGTGAAGAAGTAACTGTTCATACACCTGGCGGCGACATGGTTGTCAAAATCGTTGCAGTCAAATAGGTTTTAAAATACAACACCTCGTCGACAATGAAGACGAGGTGTTTTTTATGGTAAAAAAACGAATGGTCATCATATTAATAATGATTCAACTAGCCATATTCGGTTTGATCGGTCGACTCGTTCAATTACAACTTGTGAGCACCGAATCGTTTCATGGGATCAATTTAATTGAGGAAAGCGTCGCTCAGCGAACGGAACAACTCGTCATCGACGATGGACGCGGCGTATTCGTTGACCGAAACGGCCAGCCGCTCACATATGAATACATTCCGACGCTCGTTTTATTTCCATTCTTAAAGAAAATGGATTGGCCAATCGATCAAATTGCTGCGATTGTTTCCGTGCCAAAAGAAGTGTTGAACCGACAGCTAGAAGAGGCGAAAGGTCCGATCATTTTACATGATGGTCAACAGCCGATTCAACTACAACCGTGGCAAATGGAACGGATTAATGATTTGCGCATCCCAGGTGTGATTGCTGTTCATAAACAGTACGAACTCAAACAAAAATATGCGCAACATGTCATCGGTTTACTTGGAGAAAATGAAAAGGTGTTAAAAGAACGCTATGCGGATCGAAACTTATCTCCAAAAACAAAAATAGGGGTGTCTGGCTTACAAAGTTCATTTGATGAATTTTTAATTCCTGATGAGGAGACGAAGCTACTGTATCACGTAGACGCCCGTGGTGAGCCGTTGTTTAGCATGGATGTGAAATATACAGAGCAGGCGAATCCGTTTTATCCAATTACGGTACAAACGACGATTGATCGTACTCTGCAACAACGTGTTGAGCAAATCGTTGCACAACATGGCATGGAAAAAGGGGCGGTCGTTTTGCTCGATGTTCGAACGAATGATGTTGTTGCGTTAGCGAGCGCTCCCGCCATTGATGAACGAGATCCGTACAAAGATGGAGCGATGGAAAATAAGGCGCTTCTTCCGCAAGTGCCGGGATCTGTTTTTAAAATTGTCGTTGCAGCCGCAGCGCTTGAAAACGGGCTTGTTCACGGACAGACGTTTAACTGTGATCGTAAAATTAACGGTGAACAAGAAGAGAAAAAGAAAGGGATGCGCTCGTTTGAAGATAGTTTTGCGATTAGTTGCAATCGAACGTTTGGAGAGCTAGGAAAACAGCTCATTGCGATAGACGAAAATATGTTTGATGTATATGCTCGAAAGCTCGGTTTGCTTCCGCGCGTCGGTTGGGAAGGGGATGTGTATCATTTTTCATCATTTCGCCCGCTTCGTGAAGAGAAAAAAGGGAACATTTGGACAGATGAACGGGATAAAAAAATTCCTCTTGCCGTTGCCCAAACGTCCATTGGGCAAAAAGATGTGCGCCTCTCACCGCTTGCGGTGGCGAATATGATGGCAACGATTGCTCGCGGTGGTGAGGCAAAACAAGTGCGCATCACTAAGAAAATGATGTATAAAAATGGAACGACATTTTTCACATTTGATGAGAAGCGGCTAACGATGGATTCATTGCAGAAAGAGACGATCGACAAACTACAAGAGCTATTACAACTCGTTGTGACGCATCCGGAAGGGACTGGGCGTTCGTTTCAATCATTGCCATATGCCGTAGCAGGAAAATCAGGAACAGCAGAAACAGGGAAAGGAGAACTCGTAAATAAATGGTTTGCGGGTTATTTCCCAGCTGATCGTCCAAAATACGCGCTCGTTGTGGTACAATTAGAAACAACGTCATCTGCCTCCGTCACGAATGCCATTTTTGCTGATATCGTTCGCGTAACATATGATTTGGAAGAGAAAGGAAGGTATGAAGAGTGAGCAGCCGTTTTGCGAAACGTTCAAAACAAAGAAAAGTAAACCGCATATTGAATACGTTAATTACCATTGTATTTGCGCTTATTTTATTTTTTGGATGGAAATGGTTGTTCGCCAACGACCGACCGACAAAAGAAACGAATGCTTCGCCACAACCGGTTGAGGTGGAGACAAATGAGCCACCAAACGATGAGCAACCATCCGAAACGGAAACAGAAACAGATGAGCAACAATCGAACGACAACGTTGAAGAAACGGTTGTCGATGATCCAAACTCAAACGTTATTCGTGAAACTGTGAACCCGTCATGGCAACCGATCGGCACAACACAATCAGAGCCACACGTGACAACATACGAGAAAAACTCTGTTGATTGGAAAGAAATGATTGATGCGATTAGCTATGCGACAGGCATTTCATCTTCTGATCTGATCGTTTGGTTTATCGGAAATGGAGGAAGCCCGAATCACGCCGTTGCTACCGTTTCCAAAAAAGATAAAACAGAACATTATAAAGTGTTTATCGAATGGGTGACAAATGAAGGGTGGAAGCCAACAAAAGTACAGCAATTAAAAGAAATAGAGCGCCGTCCGTAACGCTCTATTTTTTTGCTTTAAAATGCACCATCGCACTATAAAGACGTTGCCCGTTTTCGAGCAGTTGCATTTGATAGGAAACATGATGTACTTCAAGCATAATCGCTTTGTTATGTTCAATTTGGTCGTTAATTTTTTTCTCTAACGTCGCTAAGTCTGTCGCTTCGAAAAATTCTACTTTATCTTGAATGAGATCAAACGTAATCATCGTCCTCCTCCTCTCTACACGTAGTTTAACACATTTCCATTGAACATCTAAAAAAAATGTGATAGATTGGGAACAGCAGTACATTTAATTCATACTATACTTATAGGAATTATTATATTTAATGGAGTGTGGCATCATGGGACGTGAGTTTTTAGACATCTTTGAAACGTGGGCACAATCGTACGATTCGTCAGTATACGGGCACGATGAGCAATATCGTGACGTATTTGACGGATATGAGACGATTTTAAATACAGTCGTTGAAAAAAGCGGTAACGTCGTGTTAGAGTTCGGCGTTGGGACAGGAAATTTAACGAAAAAACTAATTGAGGCGAATAAAACCGTATATGGCATTGAACCGTCTGCACCGATGCGTGAGCTCGCCAAAGAAAAACTCGGTCATGCGACGATTGAAGACGGAGACTTTTTACAGTTTCCATTGCCGAGCGAACCGATCGATACGATTGTAAGCACATATGCATTTCACCATTTAACAGATCAAGAAAAAGAAGAAGCGATCGGCAAATATAGCGCACTTCTTCGTAAAGGTGGTAAAATAGTGTTTGCTGATACAGCGTTTATTAACCACGAAGCGTACGAGGCGATGATCGCAGAAGCGAAACAAAAAGGATTCGTCGATTTAGCGGAAGACTTACAGCGCGAATATTACACGACAATTCCTGCCTTAGAGCATATGTTTACTACACACGGTTTTACGGTCACATTTACGCCGATGAATCGCTTCGTTTGGTTGATGGAGGCTGTCAAACAATAAGTGAAAGAGGTTGAAACGATGAACATAGCGATCATTGGAGCGATGGAAGAAGAAGTGGCGATTTTGCGCGAAAAAATTGCTAATCGAACGGAAACGACGGTAGCAAATTGTTCATTTTATAGCGGCACGTTAGACGGAGCGAACGTCGTTTTATTAAAATCAGGTATCGGTAAAGTGAATGCGGCGATGTCAACAACGATTTTGTTAGAGCGGTTTGCGCCAGATGTCGTCATTAACACAGGTTCAGCTGGCGGTTTTGCGCCGTCGCTAAACGTTGGCGATATCGTCATTTCAACAGAAGTTGTTCATCATGATGTAGATGTGACGGCATTCGGCTATGCGTACGGACAAGTGCCGGGCATGCCGGCGCGCTATGCGGCAGATGAGCGGTTAGTGCAAGCGGCTGAAACGAGCGCGGCGCATATTCGCGACATTCAAGTGGCAAAAGGATTAATTGCGACAGGCGATTCATTTATGCACGATCCAGCGCGCGTTGACTTTGTACGCACACAGTTTCCTGATTTATATGCTGTGGAAATGGAAGCGGCTGCGATTGCGCAAGTATGCCACCAATTTGGCGTCCCGTTTGTCGTCATTCGCGCGTTATCAGACATCGCTGGTAAAGAGTCGAACGTATCGTTTGAACAATTTTTACAAAAAGCAGCTCTTCACTCATCTGAACTTGTGCAATTAATGGTCAACAACCCAATGACTAAAGTCATGGGCTCGTAAGCCCCATGTTGACCAGACCAAGGCTTGAAACAGAGCCTACGTTATAGATGTCATGACACGTTCGGGTGCTTCTCCAGCCCGTTCCTCTGTCGTGCAAGGTTAAACAAGCGTGGTGGGTAGCGCTAGTGTCTTGCACATAACAAGCATCTATAACATGGTCGAGGAGAATATGACCTGCTTTATGCAGAGGAAAGGGGAGAACCCTATGGTTTTTGTGTTAGACACAAACAAACGTCCGCTTGCTCCTTGTCACGAAGCAGTTGCAAGAAAGCTGTTGAAACAAGGGAAGGCGGCGATTTACAGGCGATTTCCATTTACCATCATCTTGAAAAAATCAGTAGACGAATCAGAAATTAAAGCAACATATCGGCTAAAAATCGACTATGGAAGCAGGCATACAGGATTAGCGATTTTGCGAGGACAAGAAGTGGTATGGTTAGGGCAACTTGACCATCGCACAGACATCAAGGAAAGAATAGATAAAAGGCGTGCTTTTCGTCGAGCAAGACGAAATCGAAAAACAAGATACAGAAAACCACGCTTTCTGAACCGCAAGCGAAAGGAGGGATGGTTGCCACCATCGTTAGAGAGTCGTATGCAAAATATCAAAACATGGGTGGAACGTTTAAGGAAGATATGTCCGATTGAGCATATATCGTACGAGAACGCAAAGTTTGACACGCAACTCATGCGAAATCCTGAAATCAATGGTGTAGAGTATCAACAAGGTACGCTACAAGGATATGAAGTACGGGAGTATTTGCTTGAAAAGTTTGGGCGGAAGTGTTGTTATTGCGGAAAAGAAAATGTTCCACTTGAAGTGGAGCATATCATTCCAAAATCGAGAGGTGGAACAGACAGAATAGATAACCTCTGCCTTGCGTGTCGAGATTGTAACCAAAGAAAAGGAAGTCAAGCCGCAGAAGAATTCGGGTATCCACATATTCAAGAAATGGTCAAAAAAACGCTAAAAGACGCAAGTGTAGTGAATGCCACTCGATGGAAAGTGTATGAAGTGTTAAAACAAAGCGGATGCGAAGTAGAGTGTGGAACAGGCGCACGAACGAAAATGAATCGAATACGATTAGGACTACCGAAAATTCACTATTTTGACGCTTGTTGCGTGGGAAAAAGCACGCCACTCCAATTGCATTTCAAAACAAAAGAAGTGTTATTTATCAAGGCAAAAGGGCGTGGCAGTCGTTCACGCACAAACCTAGACAGATATGGCTTCCCAAGAGGTTATCTTGCAAGACAAAAATATTTCTTTGGTTTTCAAACAGGGGACATGGTTAAAGCCAACGTACCAAAAGGGAAATATCAAGGCGTTTGGTTTGGCGAAGTCGCATGTAGAAAGACTGGAAGTTTCGATATTAAAGGTAAGGACGGAAAGCGTATCGCACAAGGAATAAATTATAGATATGTCCAAGTCATTCAGCGATTTGACGGATATGCTTATGGAAAGGGGGTGGCGGAACTTGCATAAGGTGCAATTCCTCCCCGTGCCTAAAGGCAGGGGCTTCCTTGCGTAAGTTTCGTGAATGAATTAAATAAATAGGGAGAGGCATCCTCTCCTTCTTTTCATCTTTTGGGAGGTCACAACATGAAAGTAGCGAAAAACGTGCATGAATTGATCGGCCATACGCCAATCGTTGAAATTACGCAATTTCCGCTGCCAAAAGGGGTGCGCATATTTGCGAAATTGGAATATTTTAACCCGGGCGGAAGCGTCAAAGATCGTCTCGGTCAAGAATTGTTAAACGATGCGCTAGCGACAGGCAAGTTAAAAGAAGGTGGAACGATTATCGAGCCGACGGCAGGCAATACAGGGATCGGTCTTGCGCTTGCGGCGATCGGAAAAAACATTCGCGTCATTTTTTGCGTCCCCGAAAAGTTCAGCATCGAAAAACAACAACTCATGCGTGCACTTGGCGCAACCATCATCAATACGCCAACGAGCGAAGGAATGGCAGGGGCGATTCGGAAAGCGAAAGAGCTCGCCGCTGAAATTCCAAACTCCTATTGCCCACAACAGTTTGAAAATCCAGCTAACCCACGCACGTATTATAAAACGCTCGGACCAGAAATTTGGGAGCAACTGGACGGACAAATTGATGTTTTCGTTGCTGGTGCTGGATCAGGCGGCACATTTATGGGGACGGCGAAATTTCTAAAAGAGAAAAATGCGCGGATAAAAACGGTCATCGTTGAACCAGAAGGCTCGATTTTAAACGGTGGAGCACCGGGTTCACATCGCACCGAAGGCATCGGCATGGAATTTTTACCGTCATATATGGATACGAGTTATTTTGATGCCATCCATACGATTTTAGATGATGATGCGTTTCGTCGTGTTAAAGAGCTTGCGCAAAAAGAGGGATTGCTTGTCGGTAGTTCATCTGGTGCGGCGTTTCATGCGGCCTTACTCGAAGCAGAACAGGCGAAAGAAGGAACGAACATTGTCGTTGTTTTTCCAGATAGTAGCGAACGGTATTTAAGTAAAAACATTTACGAAGGCGGGATGTAACGTGAGAAGAAAAACGAAATTGATTCATGGTGGCATTGCTGGGGATGTGCATACAGGAGCCGTCTCGGTTCCGATTTATCAAGTGAGCACATATAAACATGAAGCGGTCGGCGTGCATAAAGGATATGAATATTCACGCACAGGCAACCCAACGCGGCATGCACTAGAGGAGCTTATTAAAGATGTGGAAGAAGGATATGCTGGCTTTGCGTTCAGTTCAGGCATGGCAGCCATTACTGCCGTCATGATGTTGTTCAATAGCGGCGATCACGTCATTTTAACAGATGACGTATATGGTGGCACATACCGCATCATGACGAAAGTGTTGAACCGTCTTGGCATTGCATCGACATTTGTCGATACGAGCGACCTAGCAAACATTGAAGCGCACATTCAACAAAACACGAAGGCGATTTATATTGAAACGCCAACGAATCCGCTATTGAAAATTACCGATATACAAGGGGCATCCGCGCTTGCGAAACGTCACGGACTACTAACGATCGTCGATAACACGTTTAGCACACCATATTGGCAAACGCCAATTGCGCTTGGTGCAGATATCGTCATTCATAGCGCAACAAAATATTTAGGTGGTCATAGCGACGTTGTCGCAGGGCTTGTCGTCGTTAATAGCGAACAACTTGCGACCGACTTGCACTTCATCCAAAACTCGACAGGTGGCATTCTCGGTCCGCAAGATTCATGGTTATTAATGCGTGGCATGAAGACGCTTGGCATTCGCATGGAAGAACATGAGGAAAATACAAGAAAAATTGTTGAATTTTTAACGAATCATCCAGTTGTTACACGCGTGTATTACCCTGGGCTTCCGTCACACCCAAATCATGACGTAGCGAAAAAACAAATGCGCGGCTTTGGCGGCATGGTATCATTTGACGTTGGGAGCGCCGAAAAAGCAGAACAAGTGTTGACGCGCGTCCGCTACTTTACGCTAGCGGAAAGTTTAGGAGCGGTCGAAAGTTTAATTTCCCTCCCTGCAAAAATGACGCACGCCTCTATCCCGAAAGAGCGTCGTGCTGAACTCGGCATTACGGACGGACTTATTCGCATTTCTGTTGGCTTAGAAGATGCGGATGATTTAATTGAAGATTTAGCACAAGCTTTGGCATAAATTACATCGCCCCCTTTCTCCGCTCCTATGATACATTGAAAGAAGGAAGGGGGACGGTTATGTTGGATGAACAAAAGCAACATTGGTTTGGAAAAGCGCGCGACTATAAAGCATATAGTCTCGTTTTATTTGCGCTTAGTGCGTTTTTATATATCGGAACACTCATTCCAGAAGCGATCGATGCAACAAAGCGCCCGCTCGTAATCGGAGGTGTATTCGTACTTATGCTTTCATCGATCATTTTCTCCCACCGCGCCAACACATATTTGCGCAAATTAGACAATGAACAGTAAATTCCCCTGTTTTCGTACAAAGAAAAAACATGTAAAATAAAAGAAAATGGGTAAAGGGGGAATAAACGATGATGTGGATGATTACAGGTCTAGTCATTACAGCTGTCATCGGTTTTGTTATTATCGCGGAAGTGAACGCCGAAGCATAAAACAGTCTCTAAACAGGAGACTGTTTTTAATAAAATTTATTTGTGATAAACTTCACAACTGTCGTCGACCTCCAATCGTGCAAAAACTTCGGGGGATCGACGACAGTTTATTTTATGCGAATTTTTTAGCTGTATCAACGGACATAGACTATTGACTGAATTTTCAAATGTATGTATAATGATGTTGTATAGCTTTTCCATGTGTTGATATATCAACGCTTTTTTGGGGTTTGTATCGTACCTATGAGGAATTGAAACTCTGCCCAGTCGCGCAAAATGGTTTCAACGTACTTCCATGTTTGTATCGTACCTATGAGGAATTGAAACCATTCAAAGAAAACGTTCAAGACATTAAATATGCAAGTTTGTATCGTACCTATGAGGAATTGAAACGGGAAAATGTACAAGATATAAAAATGTCAAACTATGTTTGTATCGTACCTATGAGGAATTGAAACTCCAACTCCATCAGATATGGAGGATGAGCCGAAAAAAGTTTGTATCGTACCTATGAGGAATTGAAACCGCCGTCTGCTCGAAAAGTGAATTTGTATATCATAATCCTGGTTTGTATCGTACCTATGAGGAATTGAAACATCGTGAAATGATAGTTCGTTTCCACCCCTGCCAGCGTTTGTATCGTACCTATGAGGAATTGAAACATCGTGAAATGATAGTTCGTTTCCACCCCTGCCAGCGTTTGTATCGTACCTATGAGGAATTGAAACACAGCACTCGTCGCCCGACCAACTGGGGGAGGCAGTTTGTATCGTACCTATGAGGAATTGAAACAAGTAGAGTGAGAAATAAATTTTAGACGAATCATTATCAGTTTGTATCGTACCTATGAGGAATTGAAACTTCTATACTCAACAGAAAGGAGTGTTGGGTATGGTGGGTTTGTATCGTACCTATGAGGAATTGAAACTGCGACTCCCCCCCTCCTTATAGACCTTTATTTTTTAAGTTTGTATCGTACCTATGAGGAATTGAAACACGGCCTTCGCGATCTTGTTGGCGGTTGGATCAGTTCCACGTTTGTATCGTACCTATGAGGAATTGAAACATGTACAAGCGTTAAAATGTACACAAAAGGACATGAAAGTTTGTATCGTACCTATGAGGAATTGAAACATAATTAACTCCGTATCTCTGCACTGCGGACACTCATAGTTTGTATCGTACCTATGAGGAATTGAAACTGCATTTCAACGTATTCTTCAACCGTCAAATCAATTTTTGTTTGTATCGTACCTATGAGGAATTGAAACTTATGAACGTGTTTTTTGACCCTGTATATGCGGTGAAGTTTGTATCGTACCTATGAGGAATTGAAACATCCTTTTCTAAAATTGTTTTTAAGAACTGTTTTACGTTTGTATCGTACCTATGAGGAATTGAAACTGATAAATGTTAGGCTGTTTTTATCTCCTTTCGTCGAAGTTTGTATCGTACCTATGAGGAATTGGTAACTATTCAGCCACATCATAAAGTGAGCTGAATATTTTTTGCTTTTCCTGTCCATGATGTGAATATTGATAGACAAGGAGGTGAATCGCATGTTGACGGTACAACAAGCTGTATTTACAGTTGAAAGCTTAATCAGCAAAGTCCAACAACAAAAGCAGCTCATTACTCACCAACAACAAGTCATTGAGCAACTGTTGAAAGAAAACAAACAGCTACGCAAAGAAAATGAACAACTGAAGTACCGTGTTCAAGAGCTGGAAGCACGCACGAAAAAAAACAGCTCCAATAGCCATTTGCCCCCATCTTCTGACCGTTTTGCCAACACACGTTCTTCTCGTCAACCATCTGGCAACAAGCCAGGCGGACAAGAAGGACATCAAGGAACGACGCTCCGTCAAGTGGAACATCCACATCATCGTGTCGTCCACCGTGTGCATACGTGTCAAGGATGTGGGGTTTCTTTGCGTGACGTCAAACCGTTCAAAGTCGATATCCGTCAAGTGTTTGATGTCCCTCCTGTGGCGATCGAGGTGACACAACATGAACGTGAAGTGAAATCGTGTCCGCATTGTCGATGCGTGCAACAAGCCGAATTCCCATCCCATGTCACGAATCATGTGCAATACGGTCCACGCCTTACTGCGCTCGTTGTTTATTTACATCATATCCAATTGATCCCGTACAAGCGTTTAAGTGATACAATCGAAGCGTTATATCAACACTCGATTAGTACAGGAACCCTTGCCAATATGGTGAAACGAGGACGCGAAGCGCTGGAATCAAATATGGACATCATCGAAGACGCCTTACTTGAATCCAACATCCTGCATGTCGATGAAACGAGTTTGCGCATCAATGGGAAACTCGCATGGGTGCATGTCGCGTGTACATCGAGATATACATACTTGGCTTCTCACGCTTCTCGTGGAAAGAAAGCAACGGATGAGATCGGGATTCTTCCACAATACAAAGGGACGATGATGCACGATGGGTTCGGTACGTATCCGAAATACACACATGCCACCCATGCCCTTTGTCATGCCCACCATTTGCGTGAGTTAAAAGGATTCATCGAACAAGGGCATACGTGGGCGATGCGCATGACCACGTTTCTGTTAGCCGCCAAGCAAGCCGTCGAAGCCCATCACGGTGCACTTTCCGAAGAAGAAGCGAGACGGTGGGAACGAGTGTATGATCGCATCCTAGAAAGAGCACAACATCGATTGGAAACGATGACACCTCTTCCGAAAAAAGCACTCGCTTTTGTTCGACGGCTTCAGAAACGAAAGGAAGAAGCGTTGCGTTTCTTACGTGAAGTACATGTTCCCTTTGACAACAACCAAGCCGAACGCGATCTTCGCATGGTTAAAGTCAAAGAGAACATTTCGGGTACGTTTCGCGTAGAAACATTCGCCCAGTCTTTTTGTATCACAAGAAGCATCGTTTCCACACTGACGAAACACGAAAAAAACGTGTGGGATTCGTTATGTCTTCTGTTGACGGGTGACACGCTTGATCGCGTTCTTTCTACCACTTAGGGCATTTTCTATTACGGGGATGCCCTATTTGTGTTGCGCTTCTTTACATACTACTATCGGAGTGAATAGTTACAGGAATTGAAACAATTATGAATTAAGCTTGAAATATTTTCATACTTATTCAGTTTGTATCGTACCTATGAGGAATTGAAACTACAAATATGCTTCTCGGAGCTTATAAATTAAGTAAGTTTGTATCGTACCTATGAGGAATTGAAACGGCGATAAGCTAACGTCAGCACACCGCGAAGCATGTGTAGGTTTGTATCGTACCTATGAGGAATTGAAACATTGCTTCGTTTTTATCTACAAATATGTGGGCAGAAGTTTGTATCGTACCTATGAGGAATTGAAACTAATTAAGGAGGTGCACTTACGTTAAGAAAAAGTTTCTTGTTTGTATCGTACCTATGAGGAATTGAAACTCGAGCATGATGTTTTCATTCGCATCCTGTCTTGTGGTTTGTATCGTACCTATGAGGAATTGAAACTCCGTTGCCCAACTTTCTGAACCATCACTTTTTACGGTCTGTATCGTACCTATGAGGAATTGAAATAATGGAATCACAATGTTGCCTCCTGCTAGATAAAATTTGTATCGTACCTATGAGGAATAGCGTTTTTTGTATTGAAAAGCAGGGATGTTTATGCCCTGCTTTTATTTTTTTGTTACAACTTTCAGAAAAGTATTGCGCAAAAACTAGTTCGTTTGTATCATCAGTAATATGAGGATATTTTTTGAAAAGGTGGATAAGGGATGAAACTACTAACATTTCTCGGCGCGAATGACTATCGTGAAACAACGTATCGTTTTCGGGAGCGTGTGCATACAGCAAAGTTTTTTCTATCTGTCCTTATTCAAGAACTGCAACCAGGTGAAATATACGTATTTATGACAGATGGGGCACGAGAGAAAAACGAAGCACCGTTGCTTGACGAATTAAACCGATACGGCGTAGATGAAAAGAAAGTGCATGCTGTATGCATTCCCGATGGGCAAACAGAAGAAGATTTATGGAATATTTTTTCTGTTATTGCTGATCATGTGTATGAACATGATGAAATCGTCCTTGATATTACGCACGGATTTCGGACGTTGCCGCTCGTTGGAACAATTAGTTTGCAATATTTGAAATTCGTGAAACAAGTACATATTGCTGGGGTATATTATGGAGCGTTTGAAGCAAGAAAAGCAGAGTACATCAATGGACAAGAAGTCGTTGTTGCTCCGACGTTTGATTTAACTCCTTTTGTTCACCACCTTCCTGAATGGCAGCGGGCAGCAAATGAATTGATGGCGTTTGGTGATGCGAAAACGCTTGGTTCATTGCTTGAATCATTACATAATCAGCTTCGAAAACAAAAAATAGCAGTAAATGAACTAAAGCGCTTTGGCAACTATGTTAACGATATTAGTGCGTATTTAAGGACAGGACGAATTAAGTCGTTTACCCAACTATTTGCGAAATCGGAAAACATATTGCAACAAGAGCAATTAGCAAAAGAAATTGGACAGTTCGTGCCGCCTGTCCGCTACATTTTTCATCAGCTTGTGAACTATATTCAATGTATCGCCCCGAAACAGTCGCGGTTGCATACATACTACGATTTAGCAATTTGGTATGGCGATCACCACTTACTTTCCCATTGTTTCATTATGTTGCGAGAGATGGTTGTCTCCCTCATATTAGAACATGTACTTGGCGAAATTGGACCGATGCCAGATGATCGTGAATTTCGCAACGATCCAATACGGAAAAAAGGCGAGCGACTGCTTACTACATTGTTAAAACAACAAAAAAAGAAACAGTTACGCAATCCATTGTTGAAAGAGCTTGCTGAAAAGCTTAATCGTTTGACAGATTATCGCAACGATCTCGGTCATTTTAGCTTCCGAACAGACCATGTTCCACCGAAAGCTTTTTATCGTTTCTACGAAGAAGAAATTAAATCTTACAAGTTATTTCAGTTTTTAGAAAATGAACAGCTGTGGAAAGAATTTAGAACATGGCATGAAGAACAAACGATAAAGGGAGAACCGAACGAAACCATTTTAATTACTCCACTAGGACTAAGTAAGGGATTGCTTTATAGTGCTATTGTGCACAATCAACCACAAGCGATATGGCTATTAACATCCAAAGAAAGTGCGAAGCAAGTGAACGATGTTTGTCAACAAGCCAACTTTCATGGGAACGTTCACGTGGTAGTGATGGAAGATCCGTATACAGATTTCAATTGTTGGCAAACGTATATGGAGCAGTTCGTTCATACAATAGAAACGGACAATCGTGTGCGCTTTGTTGTGAATTTAACAGGTGGTACGACGGCGATGCAATATGTTGTTCAACAAATAGCAGCAAAGTTAAAAGAAAAAGGCGAACATGTCCAATATGTTGCACAAGTCGACCGAAGACCTGTAAACGAGCAACAAGCAAACCCATACGTGCTTGGAGAACAAATGATTGTTGAAAGATGAGGGAAAAGCAATGTATCAAACGATCGTCATGACATGTGGTGTGTCGTTATTATCATTATCAGAAAAGAATGTATTTGCGAAAAAAACATCAGAGCTTTTACAGTTATTGTGTATTGGAAAAAGAGAATTTTCTGAGTTGTTGAGCAAACGACAAATTGATGATGAGACTCGTGAAGTTATATCAAAGTGGATTGATCAAACGAAAATGTATGTTGCGGAAGCGGAACGAGAACCGAATTCTGTCAGCGCTGAATATTCGATGATGTACGAGCTGAGAAAGCGAGGAAAACTCGGGAAATTTCCTCGTGTGGAACTTGTGCTAACAAATACGGTTGGTGGGAATATTGTCGAGCAATTGCTGCAACGGTTGTTTGAAGAGCATTTTTCTGCCTCTGTCGGTTCCTCATACGTCGATATTGACGTTAGTGAGCCAAAGCAAATGAATCGAATATTAGGGGAATATATGCAAAAAGTGAGTGAAAAGCTTTCGCAAGGCGAGCCGTCTTCGACATGCTTCGCCCCACTTGGTGGATACAAAATCATGACGGCACTTGGCTACATCGTCGGTTCATTTTTAGGCTACCCGACAGCTTATTTATACGAAAATAGTCAAATCATTCATGAAATTCCACCTATCCCTATTCATTTAGATGATCGTTTTGTTCAGCAACATATCGATCTTTTAAGACGATGTCGCGTAGATGCCATACATATGGATGAATTGTCGTATCGAGAACATCAAGTCATTTCAACGTATTCATCCATCTTTCAACAAGAAGAAGGGTACGTATATTTAACACCTTTTGGCGAATTTCTGCTAGAACATGAGAGATATAAACATTTATTTGAAACGAAGTATTTCGCTACGAAACAAGTGATAAAAATGATAGAAAAAGATAAACAGTTCTCCATAGATCAAATAAAAGAACTTGTAAAAAAGCTAAAGTATGCAGAAAGAATCATTCCAGACTTACAACATGAGAAAGAATTTGAAAAAATTGATCAAAGAAAAGTAAAGTTTCATTTGTATAAATCGATCACAGGAAAAGTATTCCGTCTCGCCCATCAGTACGATGAAGCTGAAGATCAGTTATATGCTAACTATTTATGGTTTGATCATAAGCAATACGAACGGGAAGCAGAGAAAGGTGTCGGACTGTACGAAGCATATGATGAATTTCAAGACGTTACGCATCTTATTCTCGGAAACACAATTAAGTGAGGGGAAAGATAATGAATCATTCAGCCATTTGCAAACGGTCATATGATATGGAACTAATTACCCCCCTCGCCATGCATGGGGCGAATCCGAAGCAACAGGCGGAATTTCGCATCGCATCATGGCGCGGTGTGTTGCGGTATTGGTGGCGAACACTTCAAGAAGAAAATAACAATGAAACGTTGCTAAAAAAGGAAGAGACGTTGTTTGGCGGAACGATGATCAACAAACAAAAATCACCTGTTGCTTTTGTGCTAGAAAAAAAGATGGTGAGCGCCAAAAAAGAAAATGTTCTTCCGCATAAACAAGGGACTGCTGTTCCAGCGATTCCGAGCGGCTGCTCTGTAACGATAACGATGCAAGCGCGCAACCGACACGAACAGCTCGTGCACACGTATGATTTGTATGTGCAATATATGCTTCATCTCGCTGGCATGGGACAGCGGGCGCGGCGCGGATTTGGTGCAATGCAATGGGCAGAGCACCAATGGGAAAGCGTTGCTCAATTTTCGCATAGCTTACAACAAATTCTTCAACAGTTGCGCGTAAGTGATGCGTTTACGTTTTCCCATGAAGGATGTGTAGTAAAGCGAAAAAGGGATGTAAAAACAAGCTATCCGGTATTGTCGGCCGTTTGGGTCGGAAAGGGAGAGAAATCTCCACAAAGTATATTAGTCAAGTTTGGGAAAGCGTCGCACGAAGCGAACGGTCGTGGGGATCTTGGGTGTGTGAGCCGGAAAAAATGGGCGTCATTCCCGAAAAAATGGGCTTCTCCGTTGTGGTGCACCGTAAGAAAAATGGGCGACTTATACTATCCAATTATTACAGAAGTGAAAGCAAATGATGAACGATATACGAATAAAAACTATGAGCGTCAACGAGACGAGTTTTTGAAAATAGTCGGGGTGAAATTATGACGAACCGCCATGTCGTGATTTTTACAATTGGTCCTGTGCAGTCATTTATTGCTTCCGCGCGAAGAACAGAGGATTTATGGAGCGGAAGTTACATTCTTTCTTATTTAGCACGGGAAGCGATGAAAGTGTTGTATCAAATGGATGAAACAACGGAAATGGTATTTCCGAAAGTTTCGAAAGAAGAGTTAAATAAGCCAAATGTAAAAAACTTTCATATTGCATCCATTCCGAACCGTTTTACTACGATCGTCCAAGGAAGTGCAGAGCAAGTATACGCTCGGTTAAAGGAAGTGGAACAAAGCGTACGCAACATTTTTACGGACTTTTGTTTTCAAGCGATCGAAGAAGTGTTTCATTCTTTAAGCGACGAAGAAAAAGAAAAATTAAAGCGCTTAACCGAAAAGCAAATTCTCTCATTTTTAGAAATATATTGGGTGATTGAACCGTATGGAGATGAACCATTTAACAAGGTGCGAGAGCAGGCAGAGAAACGCCTTGGAGCGTTAAAAAACGAAAAAACGTTTGAATATGTGCCGCAAACAAGTTTCGTTTGCACGGTTTGTAAAGAACGAGAGGCGCTTTGTCTTGATGACATTCATCCGAATGATCGGTACGGTACGATTAAGCAAAAGTTAGTTAAGACGTGGAGTAGACGCGCTTACGAGTACAGAGAAAACGAAGAAAAACAAACAGGAAAAATTAAAGATTCAGAGTTTTTATGTGGCGTTTGTTTAGGAAAACGCGCAGCTCGCTCTTATTTTGAGGAGAAGTTTAAACAAGCAGGAGCGAAATTCCGCTCATTCCCTTCTGTATTGGACATCGGTCACGGAAACTATTATGCCATCATTATGATGGATGGAGACAACATGGGAAAATTGTTTAGCGGCGACAAAGAACGTGCGTATAGTGAAGTGAGTGAAAAACTTGCGCGTTTTGCGCAACAACATGTTCCGCATATTGTCGAAAAACATGATGGCAAGCTCGTTTATGCGGGCGGAGATGATGTGCTTGCGTTTGTCCCTGTTGACAAAGCGTTAATAATCGCAGAACAGTTACGCTTTGCGTTTAGCGATCAAGAAAAGGGACTTGGCAAGGAAGCAACCGCTTCGTTTGGCGTGATTATCGGGCATAAAAAAGCACCACTACATATGTTGCTTGATGGGGTGCGCAAATTAGAGAAAAAGGCGAAAAGCTACCGAAAAGAAAAAGATGCGCTCGCTCTTTCGATTTATATGGGAGCAGGAGAGATTTTAGAAACGGTGTTGCCATGGAAAATTGAACATGAAACAACGTCGCAATTATTACTAAAATTCGTCGACTTGCTTCATACGACATTATCATCGACGTTTATTTATCGCTTTTTAGAGGCATTTTCCCCGTTATTAGAGCAAGGAGGAAAGTGGAAGGAAAACGATATGCTTCGTCTCGAGCTTTATCGTTTATTACACCGCTCGAAGCGTGAAGGAGCTAAACATGTCGATGTTCGTCCATACGTCGAAGATTTAATGAAATTGCACGACGTAGCAAAAACAGGATATGACTTTTTATATTTGTTAAAGATGTTGACGTTTTTTAGAAGGAAGGAGGGGGAGAAAAAGTGAGATTGTCGTTACAACCAATTGACACGTTTTTTTTCAAAACACATCACGTGACAGAAGCAGGGGAGCATACGGTGATGGAATCGATGTTTCCACCGCGTCCAAGCACCGTTTACGGTGCGTTGCGCGCAGCGTACATTCATGCTCATGCGTCGTTTGACGAATTTGCACAAGGGACGAATGAACAGGTGCGTCTGTGGATGGGGACACCAGAGAATTACGGAGAGTTTCGTCTCCAATATTGCACGCTATACCGAAATGAGCCGTTTTTGCCGCTACCGCTTGATTATCAATTGATCGAAGAAGATGGTAAACTATCAGCTCACTCTCTTCAACTATCAAAAGATAACGGGCTATCATCCGTTTCAAATCCGTGGCGTTTAATTGCGACAAAACGAGCGAAGACGAAAGACGCGAAACATCATTGTGTAAGCATGACACATTGGAAACAAGCGTTGCTAGATGGAAGAGAAATGACAGACATTATCTCGTTATCTTCCATCGTTATTCCGGAAGAAAAAGTGGGCATCCAGCTTAACACGTATGCTCGGATAACAGAGAAAGGCCAACTATATCGTGCGACGCATTACCGTTTTCACGATGGATGGGAGCTTGCGGCATATGTTGAGAACGCCCCTGATTTTTCAAACGTTTCGTTTGCGCGCATCGGTGGAGAAAATCGTCCATGGGTCGTGCAGCAACAAAATGATTCGTTCTCATTGTGGAATGAAAAGGAAAAAGAAAAAATAGCAAGTCGCATTCGTCAAACGAAAAAAGCGAAAATCGTATTTCTTTCCCCTGCAATTTTCGCAGGTGGCACTCGCCCGCGCCAATTTGACGGAGAATATGTAACGTTACCGAATGGACTCAAGGTGAAGTGGCTAGCAGGCGCAATCGGACGTTCAGAGCTTTACGGTGGCTGGGATATCGTTCGTCACCGTCCGAAAGAGCGCATGCCGATGATTCCAGCAGGTTCTGTCATCTACGTGGAAATCGACAGTGAAGAACATATTCCGCATCTTATGGAACTAGCAAACGGTATGCATTTTACGGATGAAAACGCACACGAAGGATTCGGTTTCGCTACGATTACAAGCGCAAATGAAAGCAAGGAGGAGTTATAACATGTATTCAATTGTACAACCATTTTTATTGCACGCAGTTACATCTGTTCATGCAGGAAGCGGAAGTGAAATTGGGTTAGTCGACTTACCGATCCAACGCGAAAAACATACAGGATTTCCGAAAATCGAAAGTTCTTCGTTGAAAGGAGCGCTTCGTTACCATATGAAGCTTTCTGCAAATGGAAACAAAGATGAAGAAAAAAAACTAGAACTCATTTTCGGTGGAGAAAAAGGTGACGACAATAATACAGTTGCAAGTGCTACCGCGTTAAGTGATGCACGCATCCTTCTTTTCCCTGTCAAATCGATGCGCGGTGTTTTCGCTTGGGTGACATGCCCACAAGTGATTCAACGTTGGAACTATGAGATGAGTATGCATAAAAAAGACGCCCTTGCTCTCCCTGTTCCGAAAGAAAATACGTGCAGCACAACGAAACTGCTTGTTGGAAAAAGTGAACTCGTGCTCGAAGAATATACGTTTTCTGTTCAAGTGGATGAAAATACAAAAGCGATCGCTCAACGAATTGAACAATGGCTCGGGGTGCATGTATGCATTCCTATTGTCGATCGCCTCGTTGTGTTGTCCGATGATGATTTTGCTGACTTTGTTCAATTGTCAACAGAAGTCAATGCGCGCATTAAAATTAATGACGAAACAGGAACAGTGGACGAAGGGGCGCTTTGGTACGAAGAAAACGTGCCCCCAGAAACAATTTTTTATAGTTTTTTATATGTTGGTAATCCACGTAAAAAAGATGAGCACTTAAAAGATGACAAACAAATTTATACGTACTTAGTAGGTGAGCGTAAGTTCCCAGAAGTATTTCAATTAGGTGGAAATAGCACATTAGGACGCGGAATGATGAGAACGATTTGGCTAGGGGTGTGAGAGGGATGAAAACGACACGTGTTGGAATTGAAAATGGCCGTGCTACATTTGCGTTTGAGGCAGTAAAAAAAGCGAAAGAAGGCGGAGTGAAAGATTTTAAGGCGTATCGGTCTTATGTGAAAAAAATGCCTTCGCTTATTCAAGTGAACGGCTTTGGACAAGCGCTTGCTTTTTGTTTTCAAAAAGGGAAAGAATATGATGCGATTTATAGCACATTGCGAGATTGGTTAAAAGAAAAGTATAAAGACAAATTCAAAGATAAAGAGTTTGTCGAGGTAGTGATTAGTTTATCAAGTGCTGAATATCGCGCATGGACGATGGAAGCATTAGCGTTGTTAAACTGGATGCGTAAGTTTGCAGACGGCATGGCAAAGCAAGGAGAGTGAACTTATGAACAAGCGTCACACAGAAGAAAAATATTTTCTTCCGAAAGACACGCATGCGATTTTTCGCGCTGCAAACGATCAGCAACTAACTCATTTAGCTTATCGTTTACATTATGGGCTATCTCATGAGTTTGATGAGAAAAAAGGTTGCTATAAAGTAGCGAAACGTCTTCCTGTCGTATCCATCCATCCAGACGTTCAACAAGTGGCGAAACAAGCACTTCTTCATCGTGAGCGTTCGTTTGTTTCTTTTGCGCATATCGCATCTGTTCGGAAGCTCAAAGCTACGCCTGTCGGAAAAATGGTTCACGGGCTCGGTGCCGGTCACGTTCGCGAAACGTCGCTAACGATTCATCCAACGTACGGGATTCCATACATTCCAGCGTCAAGTTTAAAAGGTGTCGTGCGGCAATGGTGGATCGAAGCGTACGGGGAAGGAAAAGAAGCCGCAATCGAACAGTCTAATGAAGCAACAGCGATTTTCGGTACACAGCAACGACGAGGTTGCGTGCAGTTTTACGACGTTTACTTAGTGAATGGGTTGCAACTCGTTCCAGAAGTAATGACGGTGCATATGAAGAAGTACTATGAAACAAAAGGTATGCCGACAGATGATCAATCTCCGACACCTGTTTCGTTTTTTACAGTGAAAGTGACAGACGTCGACATTTATTTATCTTGTTTACATCGTGAGCATCAACAGGCAGAGAAGCTATTAAAAAAAGCAACGGAGTGGACGATGCGAGCACTTGAGGAATTAGGGATTGGTTCAAAAACATCGTCAGGATATGGCTATTTTCGTAACGTACGCGACGTGACAGAACAAGAGTTTCTTCCGCTTATGAAGCAAGCGAAAGAGCAAATCGAAAGCGAGATGCAAAAACAACAGCAACAAAAAGAAGAACAGTACCTCGCTTCTTTGTCGCCGGAAGAACGATTAGTGAAAGAAATTGAACGATTAACAACAAACGAACAAGACCAGCAAAAAAGTAAATCCGAGTTATATAAACAAGTCATTGAAACAAAAAATAAAGAAGCTGCCCGAGCATTACAAGCATATTGGGAAAAAATTGGCGAATGGAACGTAAAACCGAAACGAAAAAGGCAATACGAGAAGGTGCAAGCCGTTCGTGCATTGCTAGAATAGTTATCATGACATGCCATCGCTCTCTTATAGAGATGCGGTGGCAATTTTGCAGATTTATGTAATATGATTCCCTAGTGATGGGGATTTTTTAAGGGGATATGTTTATGGGATACGAAGCATTGATGTTTGATCTTGATGGTACATTAGTAGATACCTCTGCCATAGAGACATGGAGGGAAAAAAGATCATGGCACGAGTGCATAAGACATTTTCACCTTACTCGTGTTAATCCTCATGTGCATCTGTTATTACAAAGCATTCAAAATAAAAAAATTGGAATTGTTACAAATGCTCCATACATATATGCTGAGCCGCTTTTAAAACATCACGGTATTCGTTATGATGCACTTATTTCCTATGAAAAAAATCAGAAAAATAAACCATATCCAGACCCTTTATTTCGTTGTGCTCAACATATGAATGTTCATATTGAACATTGCATATACGTTGGAAATGAACCGACTGATATTGCAGCAGCGAAAGCAGCAGGCTGTACATCTGTGGCATATGCGAATACATATAGTGAAGTCGAGCAATTACTTGTTTATATGCCTCATTTAATCATTAAAAATTTTTCGGATTTACAATATACATTAACTGAGGAGAAACATATGCAGAAAATAGCTCGAGAATGTTTTGAGCAGGCATTAGAAGAAAAACAAAAGGGAAATAGTTGGGGATATTTCCGATATCTTAACGAGGCGAGCGACCACGGACATGGACTTGCACAATATTATCTTGCGAAGGTGTTACGTAAAAACCCTCATCTCCTTTATGAAGGGAAAAATATACGTGATTTGTTATATGGTGCTGTGATGAAGATGATACCAGAGGCTGTTTTTGAACTTGGTCAATTGTTTGAGCAGGAAAATAAATGGGAGAAAGCAAAACATTTTTATCGTGTTGCTGCTCATATGGATTACGCCCCAGCACAATATTTTTTTGCAAAGATGAAATTACGAACTCCGTTTTCACGAATGAAATTGCATATTGCTCATCATTGGTTAAAAATGTGTAGTGAAAAAACTGGTAAAGCTATCCCTCTTTTAAATCAAGTAGAAAAAATTGTACAATTCGAAAATGATCTAAAGCAGCATTTTTACTATGACAAAGGAAATGAAAATTTTTTTATATGCAATTACCTTTCAAACGAAAAATATGAAGATGAATACTCTATGCGTATATTAGGTGTAAAGGGGCGAAAGCAGGCGGATATTGCTTATTTTTCCGAGCGCATATCTCCTCTTGTTTCAGACGAAATCGTAATATGTTGCTTTCCTTCTTCGGATCATCGTAATATTTTGACAGGCATACGTAAAATTGCTCAATTTATTGCACAAGAGAAAGGGATAGATGGCACGGATTGTCTTGTTAGATGGAAAAGCCGTGAGAAAAGTTCTTATGGTGGAGAAAGAAATATACAGTCACATGTGCAAACGATGAAAGTTTTTCAGCGAGAAAAAATTGTGGGAAAGCATGTACTCCTTTTAGATGATGTTACAACATCAGGAAGTTCCCTTCGGGCAGGGGAACAGTTACTTCTTGAAGCAGGTGCCTTATATGTGACAAAACTTGCACTCGGAAAAACGAAATGAAGATAAGAAAAGGGGAACGTCATGCAAACATTATGGTTAGCTTTCACATTTGTTCGGGGTCTTGGAGCAAAGAGAATAAAGAATATATATGATACGATACCACAGTTAACGGAAAATTATTTTTATGATGATGAACAAAAGCATATATTAATGAAAGTGATTAAAAATAAAGATATTTTAGATGTTTTATTTCATGAAAAAATAATGAAAGAATATATAAAGCAAGCACAAGAAGTAATACGGAATCATCAAAAGCAAGATATACACGTCATTACAATTGGAGACAAGTATTACCCAAAATTATTGAAAAAGCTAGGTGATCCTCCGATTGCTCTTTACTGCAAAGGAAATATTGATTTATTACGGATATCTAATCATATTGCCATCGTAGGCACACGCCATCCAACGGAAATCGGGAAAAAGTTTGCACGAAGGATTGCGGAAATATTTGTTGACAACGGGTACGGAATTGTTAGTGGACTAGCCGTAGGAATTGATACAGAAGCTCATATCGGCGCATTAGATGCAAAAGGTAAAACAATTGCTGTTTTAGCAGGTGGTCTTCATTCAATTTTCCCAAAAGAAAATACCAATTTAGCACACCGAATTATTGAAAATGGGGGGGTACTTATATCTGAGCAAGCAATTGGATCCCCAGCATTTCGAGCCGCATTTGTACAAAGAGACCGTATTCAAAGTGGATTGTCTTTAGCTGTTTGTCCAGTACAGACAGATATCAAAGGGGGAACACAAAACACGATTCAATTTGCTCGCAAACAAAATCGCTTATTGTTTTGTCCTGTTCCAACTGAGGATGTTCCAGCAACTCGTGGAATTTTTAAACTATTAGAAGAAGATGCTATCCCTTTAAAGACTTCAAGTGATCTGCCTTATATTATACAAAACATTGAAAACAAAAAGTGTGAGCTACTTGAAGATAATAAACAAAGTAGTAAGCCGATACTTAGTTCCAAGATAGTTGAGCAATTAAACTTGTTTGATTAATTTTTCAGAAAGGGTATGTTTTTTGTATGGTCAGTCAACTTGATGAGATGATGAAACTCATTGATTCTGGAAATTTACAGGAAGCAAAAAAACAGTTTTGTGAAAAAGCTAGTTCATTGAGCAAATATGATTATTTGAAACTGTCAAAACATTTATCAGAACGTGAATACCACTTGGAATGCATGAGCGTGCTAAAAAAAGGGTTAGAGTACTTTCCGAAAAATGCATATCTTATTCGGAGTCTCGTTCCTAAAGTATATAAGCATATTATTCGTCGCTTTTACAATGAAAAACATATTCCAGAAGAAAAATATATAGCGACAATCAGATACATTGATCGTATATTAGAGGAGATGAATCGCGGGGAATACAGTTATATTTATTTGCAACACGTGGACTATTTACTAGCAAAACAAAACGCAAATAAGGAGATAGCCTCAGCTTATTTACAGCGTCTTCAAGGATTTTCGTTAAGCAAAGATGCTTATAAAAATGGAGAACAGTCGTTTCCATCCCCATACGAAAAGTGGGTCATGAAAACAGCAAAGCTTCAGTTTGAATTAAAGGAATATACACAATGTATAAAAATCGTAGACGAGGCTTTAAAAGAAAAGGTTTCTTGGCATTATCATAACGACGTTTGGCTTTTACGATTAAAAGCGCGTTCTTTGTGCTTTCTTGGAGAAATGACCGATGCGGTTCGCATATATGAAGAATTGTTACTTAAACATCCAACATGGTTTATGTATCGGGAAATAGCGGAGTGTTATGAAAACATAGGAGAGCGACAGAAAGCATTGTATTATGGAGCGAAAGCCTGCTTAAGTCGTGATGCTGAACCGACGAAATGTGGAAAGTTATATGCAATGATGTATGAATGGCTTGTTGAAAGTGAGGAGTATATGGCGTTTACACACATTGCTTACATCGCGGAAATATATAATAAAAATAATTTCCATATGGATGAAAAAACAAAAAAACTGTATGAGTGCATGTGCACGAAATATGAGCTACCAACAAATATTCGTCGAACGCTAGAGCAGTTTTGGCTTCATCTCATTGAGCGAATGATACCACGACACGAAGGAACGATTTGCAAGCTTCTTCCGAATGGAAAAGCAGGGTTTATTGAATATGGCAATAAGCAAAAAATTTATTTTAAAACATCTGATGTACGTTTTCCGAAGAAACTTGTGCAAGAGGGAAAAAAGGTAACGTTTTTTATCGAAGAGTCATTTGATTTTGCGAAAAAACAGCGTTCCCAAATTGCACAATACGTTTGTGAGGTGAAAGATGAGCGATATCATCCCAAAAGCCCCTCAATGTCCTGATGATTTGTTTCATGAAATTGAAAAGAAGTTGCACGCTTACGATTTAGTTATATATTCCAGAAAAGATCACCCATATCATTTTATATTAGAGATCGGGACGAAAGAGAGAAAAGTTGGTGGAATAAAGTGCCATTACAATAAATTTTTCTGTTGTACATCTGTGGAGATGATTGATGCTATGGATGACATTTATCCTTTACTTGTCCGCTTGTTTCCGATGAAAAAAATAAAGGACAATCAAGTCGATGAATTTGCTCGCTATTTAATCATTAACTACCATTTTGGAGTTCATATTATTCATCGTGATTATGTAAGAATATGCTATGAAATTCGCTCTAGAGATCGTCTTGTTTGGGTAAATATAGAAAACAAAAATAAGAATTCATGCACATATGTACAAGGTGATTTGAATTTATTTGACGAAGTGTACCATATTTATATTGAATTTGAACGTATCATAAGTAAAGTACTGTAAAATCTACTTATTGTGAATTTATTCACAACTGTCGTCGACCTCCAATCGTGCAAAAACCCCGGGGGATCGACGACAGTTTATTTTATGCGAATTTTTTAGTGATATCAATAAATACAGAGTATTGACTGAATTTTCGGATGGATATATAATAGAGTTGTATAGCTTTTCCATATGTTGATTTATCAACGCTTTTTTGGGTTTGTATCGTACCTATGAGGAATTGAAACTTCCAAACGGTTCACAAGGTTTTAAACTTTGATTGGTACGTTTGTATCGTACCTATGAGGAATTGAAACCTCGGCTCGCCCTAGCGGCGAGCGGAAGGGGGGTGTGGGTTTGTATCGTACCTATGAGGAATTGAAACTGGGGTTTTGGGGTCCCCATGCGCGCGGCGTGGAGCGAGTTTGTATCGTACCTATGAGGAATTGAAACAGTATAGAATAACACACATGTGTCTACATGTCAACAGTTTGTATCGTACCTATGAGGAATTGAAACACTAGAAATTTCCCTATTCTCTAAAGCAAGCACACAATGTTTGTATCGTACCTATGAGGAATTGAAACCGTGGAATCCACAGTCAAAAACTTGGGAACGTGTAGAGTTTGTATCGTACCTATGAGGAATTGAAACAAAGATGGAAAGGTTGTTGTTGGCGAAGGTGCTGGCGCGTTTGTATCGTACCTATGAGGAATTGAAACGCTGCGCTGGCGATCGGGTGGCTTCCTGATAGTCCGTTTGTTTGTATCGTACCTATGAGGAATTGAAACTCATTTATTGCGTTTGATTCAGACCATAGAAAAACGATCGTTTGTATCGTACCTATGAGGAATTGAAACATTCTAAATTACCTGAAGTGATATAAACTTGTTCAGTGTTTGTATCGTACCTATGAGGAATTGAAACGTGAATGCATGAAGTAACTCCACACCATACACATGAGTTTGTATCGTACCTATGAGGAATTGAAACAAGATATTGCTTGGAGTACTGTCCAGGATTCCTTATCTGTTTGTATCGTACCTATGAGGAATTGAAACTTCTCCTTCCGCGCAAAAGTGAGAGTAAAAAAAGAATCGGTTTGTATCGTACCTATGAGGAATTGAAACAAGTCTTTCGGATCATTAACATACTTAAAACCCGCCCCGTTTGTATCGTACCTATGAGGAATTGAAACACGCAACAGACGAAAAAAGAATAACAAAATCACGCGAACGGTTTGTATCGTACCTATGAGGAATTGAAACCATTAAACAATCGCGGGTCGTGTATCACCAATTTCCCGGTTTGTATCGTACCTATGAGGAATTGAAACTTCGCGATCATATTGATATGATTATGTGTAGCAAAAAGTTTGTATCGTACCTATGAGGAATTGAAACGGAGATTACACGGGAAAGATTATAAGTTGGAGCTTGCTGGTTTGTATCGTACCTATGAGGAATTGAAACGGACTTCTCCTGCTGCTGTTCATTCGGGTTCGAGAGTTTGTATCGTACCTATGAGGAATTGAAACTCTTTTTGGCTATCGAGCAATATATGCAACAACAGAGTTTGTATCGTACCTATGAGGAATTGAAACTTTTAAAAAAATGGGGGGTATATCATGTTCCAACTGGTTTGTATCGTACCTATGAGGAATTGAAACCAGAAGGGTATCAAGTGGATCAAGATACGGTTGAGGAGTTTGTATCGTACCTATGAGGAATTGAAACCACCAATCCCAGCCAAAACAGAGCCAATGACCGTTAAAGTTTGTATCGTACCTATGAGGAATTGAAACTCATAGTGCCAACGCACAAACGCAAACGGATCCACACCGTTTGTATCGTACCTATGAGGAATTGAAACAGGAGTTCATGAGCTTTTAGCATGTAATAATACTGGCGTTTGTATCGTACCTATGAGGAATTGAAACCACTCAGTTATTGACGCGCCCGGTTTTGTTTTGTGCCTGGTTTGTATCGTACCTATGAGGAATTGAAACGGCGCCCCGTTGATGACATCTGATAAGTTGAATTTAGGTTTGTATCGTACCTATGAGGAATTGAAACAAGCCTTTGATTTCGAGAGACGCAATTGGCTCCACTTGAGTTTGTATCGTACCTATGAGGAATTGAAACCAGTCGAAGCGGGAGGCTAGACAAGCCTGTCTTGCCGGTTTGTATCGTACCTATGAGGAATTGAAACAACATCTTCGACCATTTATAAAACCTATACAATTCAGTTTGTATCGTACCTATGAGGAATTGAAACACGACATTTGTTCAACTTTTTCATACCATATTTACAAGTTTGTATCGTACCTATGAGGAGTTTGCCATTGTGATCAGTTTTATATTTACTTTGTAATGTTTTGTGTTAGGGGTAGTTTCCTTAATTTCCTACTAATCCTTTTTATTTTTTAGAGCGCTGGTCAGCTATCCTCAACCTCTGTTTTTATGTTACTTATTTCAAAGAGTTATATTAATTTAGAAGGAATATATTCCTTTTATGTCGTATTTTATGGTAGGTTAGTTTATTTAGAAACGAGGTGTGATTTTGCTAGCAGAAGCAGTTGTTCGAGTAGGCGAGTCGCTTGTGAGTAGTGATTTACCTTTAACGGAGCGTATTCGTTTGTTAACGGATGTAGATAATGAAGCTTGCAAGAATTTTTTTGAGCACGTCTGGGTTGTGGAATGCATAGAGGAACAAGTGAACGTTCGTTTGATGAGAATAGGAGAAAAGGTGAAGGAAGGTAAAAAAGAAACGTTTGTTGTTGATAGAGCTAAAAACGTTGCCTTTCCTATCATTTATCCTAATGGTGGGAATCCGCTAAATGCCCAAGGCTCATATGCGCTGCCATGTTACTTAATGTATGATCGCCACATAAAAATGCTTAAAAACAGCGGTGAATTTGCAAAAGAAATGCTTTTTCCTCGTTTTGAAAGAACACTTTGTATGCGACATATGGATAATGAGCAGAAGTTTTCCTATGCGAAGAAAATTGCTGATTTATTGTCACGACAAGTAGCAACGTTTGTTTATGAGGAGAAGCAGCTAGGAATCCTCATGATTGTAAATCCTTTATTTCCTGCTTATCAATACGCCTCCCAACAGCTAGATCCGCAACGATATATAAAAATCGGAGATAGTCGTATTGAGACGGACAAGTCTGTGTATTTGGATGGGAAAATGTTGATAGAAGCAATTATCTCGGCACGTTTAGATGAGGCAAAAACACTGGGAAGAGACATAAATCAAGTTTCAACGTTTACAAACAAAATAGAAACAGAAGTTGTATCGATTTATAACAAATCATGGTTATGGTTATCTTCGACATGGGAAGCACCGAAGTCGATTTATTGGGGGGATAAAGAGTGGACGAGAGGAATTAAGGTGGATCGCCACTCATACGAAGCATTTTTATATGGTGCTCAGCTTTTAAAACAACTAACTGTATCGTTATCCAACGCGACGTTAAAAGAGATATTTTCCCCTCATACAAACGTAGAAGCGAAAAAGAAAATGAAGTCATCTAGTTTTGAAAAAATTTTTGGTGTTCCCCTCATACTTCCTTTACATGATGGTGAAGTTAAACAGTTATTCAAAAAATATAGGCGGATTCTAAAAAAAGAGGAGCATAGCAGAGAAGCGCTACATATGAAACTGTTGGCAGCATTAGATGGGATTATCGTTCCAGAAAGTACGGATGACTATCGTCTCATGCTTTTATATTATTCTGGGGATTTATCGAGAGGGGATGTGCATATTCGCGCAGTTATTGATGACGTTATCCCTAGTGTCGCAAGTAAAGTGCAACAAATTTTAAAAAGGTTGAACCGTTCGGAACTATTTTCGATACGTGAGTTGTTTGGACTAGATCGGGACGAGAACAAAGAAGATGTTCGACTCTCTTCTTTGCCAGCGATGCTAGCGAACGCATATGGTCCGGGGTACGTTTGGAGTAGTATGCAATCTGTATTTCATCGACAACCGATTCGAATGGAGCGCATTTGTCAGGTGGTTGCTCGAAAGTTAACGGAATTAGCAAATAAACAGCAAATATTTTCTATGCGTCAAGAGCTTGTCTTTTATTATAGCTTTATGTATTTTTTAGACGTTTATTATCAAATTGTGTTAAACGATCAAAGGGAGGGGATAACGTTGCAAGATTTTCTTGTGCTAGCTACAAAATATCATGAAGGAACGATAACGGCTAACGATTTAACATCACCAGAATCGTTAGGGTTTGTATCTGGGCTAGCGTTGCGACAATTTTCAAGGTCATACGGAGCAAAAACGAAAAAGGATTTTATAAACCACCGAGTGATGAAATTTGGTAGTAAGTTAAATCCAGAAATGATTTGGAAAAATGGGTTGATTCGTTGTGAAGAGTTGGCAAGGCAATGGGATTTAGGAATCAAAGAAAACTTTCGAACAACATTGGCGTATGTATTGATTGGGTTTCTTCGTGCGAAGGAGGAAGGATGGCTAGCCAATAAAAAAGAACACATGATGACAGCTTTTTGGTCTGGATATTTAATGTATGATCAAGTAGCAAAAGAATAGGAGGATCCAAATATGAGCATTCGTAATGGAGAAATTTTATTTGTTAAATCTGTAAAAGACGGAATTCCTAATCGTGATCCACTTCAAGACAGTGATGTGCGACGAATATTCCCAGAAGAAGATGGACGAATTTCGTTAAGTGATGTGAGTATAAAACGTGATGTTCGCGATTATGTGCTGGAGGAAGAAAAAGACGGCGGATCATCGAAGCGTAACTACATTTTTGTGCAGGAAAGAATGAATGAAAAAGGAAAATTATTAGGCCGACAAAGTCTTGCGCAATGGATTGTAGGTCAAGTTGGTAAGGAAAAAGAGGCGAAACAAGATATGAAATCTGTTTTGCTCGAGCATAGTTTTGATGCGAGGACGTTTGGAATCGTATACTCTGTTACACCGAAGTTTCATTTAACAGGTCCTGTTCAGTTTGGATGGGCTCATTCGCTTCATCCTGTCGATAGTCAGTATGTTCAAGGAACGGTCGTCATGCCTAGTTCTGATGAGAAGGTAGATGCAAAAGGAAACGAGGAACAAGGAAAAACGCAAGGGACGATTTGGACATCGTACATTGTTCCATTTGCTGTTTTTGCAATGTCAGGGGTGATTAACGCCAAAAACGCAGAACATTCTCATATGACACCAGAAGACCAAGAGTTGTTACTGAGAGCATTATGGCGCGGGACGTTGCATCGTCAAGCACGTGGACGAGGACAGCAACAACCTCTTTTTCTCGTTCATATCGAGTACAACGACCCTTTTTTCCGAATTGGTTACTTAGAAGATTATATTACTCTCTTGCCAGAAGGAGATGTATGGAGAAAAGATGGAAAGCGTCCTTCTTCATTAAAAGAAGTTCAACTTGATGTCAGCAATCTCTTACATGTTATTGAAAAGTACAATCATAAAATACACAATGTTCGCATATGGAGAGATGATCGTTTACATGTAATAGGAAATACGTCAGCTTACGAGCAACCTTTATGGTAAAGCGGTGAACAAAATGAAAGTAGTTTCATTCGAAGTAAAAGGCCATGTTGCCCATTTCCGCAGACCAGATACGACAGCTACGCATTTAACGTATCCTTTTATGTCTATTACTGCTGCTAAAGGGTTAATTGGAGCAATTATTGGAGTAGAAGATTTCCAAACAAACGATCAAATTGGCATTCAAATCATGTCGCCGGTTCGTACCATTTCTCAACAGCTATCTATGTTTGGTAAAGAAGATGGGAAGCAATTTAATCGACCGACAACGATTGAGCTCATTGTTTCTCCGCATTATCGTATTTTTTACGCAGGAGAGGAATATGTGGATGCGCTCGCGGAGAAGTTAAAGGCAGATCACTGCACGTATCATACTTATTTAGGTGTGGCGTATGCTTTGACAAAACCATTTAACGTAGAAGTTTTTACTGTCAATGAAGCTGTCCTAACAACAGAAATGATTGACATACTATCTGTCGTGCCTACTTCCATTGTCGAGCATATTGAGTTTGAAAATGAAAAACATTTGTGTCGTGCAGGAGGATTTTTGCGGTACTATCAAGGCAAGCGTACATTTTCCCATTCTTTAAGTTTTTTATATGAAAAAAATGGGAAACCAATGACGATACAAGTGAAAAAGGATTATAAAGAAGATGGATTTTCATTGATTTCTCACTTAGGGGGATATGTATGTCTTATTTAATCCCATTTTCAGAATGTATTGCTCGTCCTGATGATCAAAACAGGAAGTATACGTTAGAAAGTCATTTAACAAACGTTTGTGAATGGATGAAGAATTGGGCAGATGATCCGCATATTAAAGTATTGCTCATTTTAGCAGGATTATGTCACGATATGACAAAAGCACATATTGACTGGCAAACTTACATTAGAGGAATTGGTACAAAAGGGCCTGCTCATGCTCCGAGCAGCGCCTTTCTCTTTTCTTATTTAGCTTATCAGTATTTAGAAAAAGAGAAAGTTTGGGAGAAGTATTGCCGTGAATGGCTTTGGCTATTGCGTGACATCGCTGACCACCATAGCGATCTTCATACTTTAAGTTACATAAATTGGGTAAAACAATACGAGTGGGAAAAAATCGATGTAGATGGATATGTTGCTTTTTTGAACAAGTATATTCCACATTTATATGTTCAAAAGGAACAATTGTCTGAATGGGTTTGGAGAGTCGATGAGATTGTTGAAGAAGTTTTACAACAATTAGACACATCTTACCAAGAGAGTCATTACCGGTACTGGATGAGCGAAATACAACGATGGCGACATTATACGACAGCACTCATTTCAGGAGATCGGTTCGATGTAAAAAGCATCTGCCCAACAATTATACCTGTTTGGCAACGTGATGAATCGTTCGTTCATTTACAAAAATATTGTGCCAAAAAAACTTCACATCCTATGTCATCTGCGCGTCAACAAGCGAAGGAAAAAATTATTGATGAGTGGCGACGTAATCATTCTTCTCGTTTTTACACGGTAAATATGCCTACTGGTTACGGTAAGACAATTGCTTCCTTACATTTGGCACTTGAAATGCTCAAAACGTACGATTATAAAAAAATAATTTATATAGCACCGTATTTATCTATTATTGAACAAACAGCTAAAACGATAGAGGAAGCATTAAATCAAAATGTATTGGAACATCATTCGCTATCTATGCTGAAAGAGGATAAAAAACGACTTTCACTAGCAGATGATGAAGATCGGCTCTCACTCGCAATTGAATCGTGGGCTAATGGAATTGTATGCACAAGCTTTCAACAGTGGACGAGGGCAATGTTTCCAAAAAGAGCTCAACATACATTGCGTCGAAGCTTTTTAGAGAAAAGCGTCATCATTATTGATGAACCGCAAATATTTCAACCAGAGGGCTGGAATGTGTTTTTGTTGGGATTGGAGGCGATGGCAGAACGTTATGATTTGCGTGTTATTTTCCTATCGGCTACGATGCCACCTTTTCAGTACGGACTGTCAAAGCCACCGGTTTCATTAACTGTGCAAGCAGTTGAGGCGCATAATCGTTACGTAGTGAAGCGAACAGAAAAAATGGATGAAAAACAAGCTGCCATGTTTTTAACAAAATGCAGTAGTCAATCAAAGGCGATGATTTTGAATACGATTGAAGATGCATATCGAGTTTATAAAGAGCTCAAATCGTTAGAAACAAATGTTTATCTTCTTCATGGACTCATGATTCCGATTCATAAACAAGCAGTCATTAAACAAATCCAGTCTCGTTTACTAGAGCAATTGCCGACAACAGTTATATCCACGCAAATTATTGAAGCTGGTGTAGACGTGAGTTTTGAAACAGTTGTTCGAGCGAATGCGATTTTACCTTCTATTGTTCAGGCAGCGGGGCGGGTTAATCGACACTTAGAAAAAGAAAAAGGATTATTTTGGATAATGCCATTTTATCGTGAAGGAGAGAAGGATACGCGACATCCAATTTACGATCGTTTTTTAACAAGTATAACGGATGAAATTTTAATGGAAAAAGAAATATGGACGGAGTTTGAGCTTACTTCAGTCGTTCAAAAATATTACGAAAAAATGTTTACTTACAACACTTATGAGGCGACAAAAAGAATGATCCAAGAAGCATATGAAGGGAATTGGAACAAGCTTAGCGAGTATGAACCTTTCGGAAAAGGTTATTTAAAGCTATCCCTATTTGTAAACTGGGATTGGGATGAGTACATACAGCATGTATCGCTGGATGTTATGAGGTTAATGAAGCATTACGGTGTTCATTGTCCCATGGAATTGTACGAAAGATTTCAAGACCAAACATGGCTAAAACATTTATCGCTTGAAGAAAGAAAACGTTTTATGATTCTTGTGCATGCGTTTGTTGTTAATGTTCCAATTAAATATGCTTTAAAAGTTGCAAGCAAAGAACAATTTTTACAAAAAAAAATCCCGCTTCTAGAAGATACAGAAGCATACCATCCGAAGCTCGGTCTAACTTTTCCTTTCGATGAACAATTTGATTGCATTATTTGAGAAAGGAGAGTGTATATGGAAGACTACAACATGCCTGTAACTGGGACAGACATATGGTATTACTACATTTGTCATCGTGAAGTTTGGTTGATGAAACATCAAATCGCACCTGATCAGGAAGATGAATCACTTGATCTTGGGCGTTTTATTTCGGAAATATACTATCGGAGAAATAAAAAAGAGTTATCATTTGGAAATATTGTGATTGATCGCGTTCGTCAAGAAGATGGACAACTTGTTGTGGGAGAAGTAAAAAAATCGTCGCGATATATGAAAAGTGCAACTATGCAGCTTTTGTACTACTTGGATTACTTACGTCGAATGGGAATTGAGGCAAGGGGGGAGCTGCTTTTTCCAGAAGAACGGAAAAAAGAAGTGGTTGAATGGACGGAGGAAGCAAGGGTGGAGCTAGAGCGGGCGGTTAAGGAAATTCAGCGCATCTTGCGTATGCCAGTACCACCGAAACCAAAGAAAATCCAATTTTGTGCAAAATGTGCGTATCGAGAATATTGTTGGGCGGAGGAATGAAATGAAACGAACATTGTACATCTTTCAAAATGGTGAGTTGCGTCGCAAAGATCATAGCTTGTATTTCGAAACAGAAGGGCGAAAAAAGTATATTCCTGTTGAAAATACAAGTGATATATACATTTTTGGAGAAGTCGATGTATCGAAGCGCTTTCTTGAGTTTGCTTCACAAAAGCAAATTATCGTTCATTATTTTAACCATTATGGTTATTATGTTGGTTCGTTTTATCCGCGCGAACATTTGAACGCGGGGCATGTAATTTTAAAACAAGCGGAGCACTATTTGGATGGGAGGAAGCGTTTAAATTTGGCGCGCCGATTTATTGAGGGATCGATCCAGCAAATGGGTCGCGTGCTAAAATATTACCGTTCTCGTTTAGAGGCGAAGGATGTTTTTGATAACGTACTACATGATTTCGAAAAGGAGTCACTTTTGCTTTCTGACGCTCAATCGGTCGAGCAATTGATGGCATTGGAAGGGCATGTGCGTGAAAAATATTATAGTACGTTTGATACGATTATTCGTCACCCTGATTTCGTATTTGAAAAGAGAACAAAGCGCCCACCGCATAATCGCTTGAATGCACTCATTAGCTTTGGAAATTCCATCGTGTATACGATGTGTTTGAGTGAAATATACAAAACGTACTTAGATCCCCGCATTGGTTTTTTGCATAGTACGAATTTTCGGCGGTTTTCACTTCATCTAGATGTTGCCGAAATATTTAAGCCTATTATTGTTGATCGTCTCATTTTTTCATTAATTAACAAAAAAATGCTAGTAAAAAAGCATTTCGATAAGCTAACGGACGGTATATTATTGTCAGAAGAAGGAAGAAAAATATTTGTGAGCGAGTTAGAAAAGAAGATGCAAACGACGGTACAACATCGTCATTTAGGAAAATCTGTATCGTATCGACGACTCATCCGTCTTGAGTTGTATAAAATTCAGAAACATTTGTTAGGGGAAAAAGAGTACGAACCGTACGCAGCAAAATGGTAGGTGATGGATTTGTTTGTTATTTTAGTTTATGATTTTAATGAGAAGCGCGTAGCGAAAGCGTTAAAAATTGCCCGTAAATATCTTCATTGGGTACAAAATTCTGTGTTTGAAGGGGAGCTATCAGAAGCAAATTATAAGAAGCTAAAAATTGAACTACAAGCCATTATGCATCCGAATGAGGACTCTGTTATTTTTTACACGTTTCGTACACAAAAATATTCGAAGCGTGAAGAGTTTGGTTTGAAAAAAGGCGGAGAGGAATTTATTTTGTAGAGGGGAAGAAACGAATGCGATTAACGATTACATTGCGAGGAACAGATGGAACGGTATCCCTTCCGCTTCATTACCAGCAATATTTACAAGGGTTAATATATCAGTCACTAAGTGATAAAGCATTTGCTCATTTTTTACATGATCATGGATTTCAGAAAGAAAAACGATCGTTTAAGTTGTTCACTTTTAGTCGCCTGTTTGGTGATCATCATATTGAACATCGTACGAAAATGATCACATTTATTGATTCATTTCAATGGCACATTGGCACTGTGCTTCCTGAACTGACGCAACAGTTAGGGGAGTATTTGTTGCTTCAGCCATATGTAAACATCGGTGATCAACGTGTCATCATTGAGCGAGTTGAAACGGAAAAGCGAACGATTGAACAGAGTGAAATTGAAATAGATATGTTGTCACCGATGACGGTATATAGCACGTACGAGACGTTGGATGGAAAGAAAAAAACACAGTTTTTTGATCCGGACGACGAAGTGTTTTCACATTTAATAGAACGGAATTTTTATAACAAATATGAAGCATATTACGGTGTTCCACCAAGCGATCGGCTACTCATCGAACCTGTCGATGTTCGAAAATGCGATCGGGTCGTAACGAGCTTTAAAGGCTTTTACATTACAGCGTGGAAAGGGCGGTATAAGCTCATTTCTTCTCCGGAAAATTTAACGTTTTTGTACCGTGTAGGTATCGGTGGACGAAACTCACAAGGATTCGGCATGTTCCGCATCATAAAAGAAAAGTGAAACATTTCACAGCTGTCGTCGACCTCCAATCGTGCAAAAACCCCGGGGGATCGACGACAGTTTATTTTATGCGAATTTTTTAGTGATATCAATAAATACAGAGTATTGACTGAATTTTCGGATGGATATATAATAGAGTTGTATAGCTTTTCCATATGTTGATTTATCAACGCTTTTTTGGGGTTTGTATCGTACCTATGAGGAATTGAAACCCGGTCAATGCTGGGGGTTGCAGGGGGAGCAGGGTCCCAGTTTGTATCGTACCTATGAGGAATTGAAACTCAAATGCCGAGCAAGTGTCCCCCCCACTTGCTCGGGTTTGTATCGTACCTATGAGGAATTGAAACTTCGCCTGATTTACAAAAATGGGTCTATCGTTTTTCGACGTTTGTATCGTACCTATGAGGAATTGAAACTCTGGTACGGTGTTCGTTGGATACTTCGTTTTGTGAGGTTTGTATCGTACCTATGAGGAATTGAAACTTAATTAAATTCCATACAATATTCCAATCACCTCCAGCAAGTTTGTATCGTACCTATGAGGAATTGAAACCTTTTTCATCTTCACGGATTTCGATTAATTTTGCACTGTTTGTATCGTACCTATGAGGAATTGAAACCGAGTGTATCGGTCGCTCGATCTATATCGTATCCAAACGGTTTGTATCGTACCTATGAGGAATTGAAACCAGAAAAAGAGGTGAAAACATGTGCGGTTATGATGGCGAGTTTGTATCGTACCTATGAGGAATTGAAACAGTATTCATACGCTCTTTCTGGGCTTGTTATTTTGGGTTTGTATCGTACCTATGAGGAATTGAAACGTGCACGCTTCACGTGCATTTCGCTGATTCCGATGATCTGTCTGTATCGTACCTATGAGGAATTGAAATATCAATAAAAAATGTTAGCCAAAAAACATTTTGATGTTTTTATCGTACCTATAAGGATTAAAAAAGCTGTTCCGAAGTGTTGTTCGGAACAGCTTTTATGTTGTTTATACGTTCCAAAGACCTTTCTTTTGTTGGCGTGCTTTTCGTTCGGCTATACATCAGTGTATGAACATTTGTTATAATGTATTTACACGATTATTTCCTTTATTGACAATGATAGATAGATAATCCTTTTTCACTTTTATTTTTTTAGATATTTAAAAACGTGATAGTGAATTTTGTCGAATTTGTTCACAAGAAAGTTATATGGTAGTAAAATAAAGGAAAGATAGAAGCTGCAGGAGGTAACACCATGGATTCTATCCAATTTCAAGATAAAGTGTCGTTTATATGGACAAATGCAGATTTATTGCGCGGAGATTATAAGCAATCGGAATACGGAAAAGTGATTCTACCTTTAACGGTGATTCGGCGCATTGATGCGGTGCTAGAGCCTACGAAGGAAGCGGTTCTTTCCCAATTGGAAGAATTAAAAACGATGGGAATGACGATTGAAGACGGGGATTTTTTACTTCAACAAGCAGCGGAGCAGCCTTTTTACAATACGTCGAATTTTACGCTTAAAAAGTTATTGGACGACCCGCAACATATTGAAGACAACTTTAGAGACTATTTATTTGGATTTTCGCAAAATGTACGAGATATTATCGAGCATTTTGACTTTGATAAACAAATTAGCCGTTTAGCTAAGGCAAACCTGCTTTATTTGCTTATTCAAAATTTTGCAACCTTTGACTTGCATCCAGATCGTGTGTCAAACGTAGAAATGGGGTACATATTTGAAGAATTGATCCGGCGCTTTTCGGAGCAATCGAATGAGACGGCAGGGGAACATTTTACACCGCGTGAGGTCATTAAGTTAATGGTGAATTTGCTTTTTATCAATGGTACGGATGAACTCACAAAGCCTGGGGTTATCCGTTCGATTTATGACCCAGCCTGCGGGACAGGCGGGATGCTATCGGTTGCTTCAGAATATATTCGCAAGCTAAATGAACGGGCAGAACTGATTACATTTGGACAAGAACTGAACCCTGAGTCATATGCGATTTGTAAAGCCGACATGCTTTTAAAAAACGATAACCCGCAAAATATTAAACTTGGGAATTCGTTTTCAGAAGATCAGCTTGCCAACGAGAAGTTTGATTACATGTTATCTAATCCGCCATTTGGAGTGGACTGGAAAAAAGTACAAGATGTCATTAAAGCAGAACATGAAACACTTGGTTTTGAAGGGCGTTTTGGCGCAGGTTTGCCGCGTGTGTCGGACGGTTCGCTACTATTTTTGCAACATATGATATCAAAAATGAAGCCAGCGTACGAAGGCGGCTCTCGAATTGCGATCGTATTTAACGGCTCTCCTTTATTTACTGGAGGTGCTGGAAGCGGAGAGTCGGAAATTCGGAAATGGATTATTGAAAACGACTTATTAGAGGCAATTGTCGCGTTGCCTGACCAACTTTTTTACAATACAGGCATTTCGACGTACATCTGGGTATTAACGAACAAAAAAGAAGAAAAACGAAAAGGAAAAATCCAGTTAATCCAAGCGACGCATTTGTTCCAAAAAATGCGCAAACCTTTAGGTGAAAAGCGAAACGAGCTGTTAGATGAGCATATTGACGAGATTACACGGTTATACGGTGATTTTACGGAAGGAAAGTATGTCAAAATTTTTGATAACGAAGATTTTGGATATAGACGCATTACAGTAGAACGACCATTAAAATTAAAAATAACGGTTACGAAAGAAAAGCTAGCTGCTTTGGAAGAAGAAAGTGCTTTTTCTAACTTAGCAAAGTCAAAGAAAAAAGGGGAAGCGGCGAAGGCGGAAATAGAAGAAGGGGAACGTCTGCAGCAACAAATTAAAACTCTCCTTCTTTCGTTTGAAGGGCAAATTTTTATGAGCCGGGATACGTTCCTAAAACAACTAAAAAAGGCTGCCCAAGAACAAGACATTAAGTTGAGCACAGCTATTGTAAAAGCGATTATCTCCGTCTTTGGTGAACATGATGAGGACGCAGAGCCTTGCAAAGACAACAAGGGCAATTTAGAGCCTAATCCAGAACTGCGCGACTACGAAAACGTCCCGTTGAAAGAAGATGTAGAACAATACTTCGAACGCGAAGTCAAACCATTTGTTCCAGACGCATGGATTGACCATGACAAGACAGTGGTGGGGTATGAAATTCCGTTTACACGTACTTTCTATGAATTTTCTAAAGTAGAACCCCCTGAAAAAATTGCCGGCGAAATTAAAGAACTGCATGAGGAAATACAGAAGCTAATGGGGGAGTTATTCGTATGAATGTGAAAAAATATCATTCATTAAAAGAAAGCGGTGTCGAATGGATAGAAAAAATTCCGACTCATTGGGAACTAAGAAGAATAGGTCAACTATTTAAGTTTAGAAATGAAAAAGTAAGCGATGAGGAATATATGCCCTTATCTGTAACAAAAGATGGAGTGGTTCCCCAGCTCGAAAATGTCGCCAAAACCATACATAATGAAAACCGAAAAAAAGTATTAAAGGGCGACATTGTGATTAATAGCCGTTCCGATAGACGAGGTTCAAGCGGCTTGTCGATGTTGAATGGGTCTTGTTCGCTTATTAATCATGTGCTAGAACCAAGAGTGGAACTTGAAGGGAAGTATATCCACTATCTTTTCAAAAGTGTGCCATTTTGTGATGAGTACTACAGATGGGGCACTGGAATTGTAGACGATCTATGGTCTACACAAAAAGATCGAATGAGCCAAATACAAATACCTTTTCCGTCCATCAATGAGCAGAAACGTATTGCTCGATTTCTGGATGATAAAACTAATGCTATAGCTAAGTTAAAAAAGATATTAGAAGAAAAAATTAATAAATTAAAGGACTACCGCTCTTCCTTGATTACCCAAGCCGTCACAAAAGGACTCGATCCAAACGTTCCAATGAAAGATTCCGGGATTGAATGGCTAGGGGAAGTGCCGGAGCATTGGATCGTACAAAGAATTAAAAACATTTGCTCTATAAACGGAAGAATTGGATTTAGAGGTTATAGCTCAGAAGACATAGTTGGTGAAAAAGAAGGAGCAATAACATTTAGCCCTTCGAATATAAAAGATCAGTGTTTATCGTTAGATAACTTAACATATCTTTCTTGGGAAAAATACTATGAATCCCCTGAAATTCAAATAAAAAATAATGACATTATATTTTGTAAAACTGGTTCATCGATAGGAAAAGTAGCTCTGATAGATGGCTTAGAGGATGCTGCAACTATCAATCCTCAATTAGTAATATTTACAGATATAAAATTGATAACTAAATATTTCTATTACTCCCTTGTTTCGAATTTAATTCAGAATCAAGTTCGTCTATTCGCTGGAGGTGGTGTAATGCCTACCTTGACTCAAGAAACAATTTCCAGTTTTAAAATTTTTGTTCCACCGCTCAAAGAACAAGCAGCAATTATAGAGTTTCTTGATAAATTAACGAATGATGTAAATGAAGTTATAAAAAAAGCGGAAAGTCAAATTATGTTGCTAGACGAATACCGCTCTTCGCTTATTACCGCAGCGGTGACGGGGCAGATAGATGTTTCGGATTGGAAAGAGGCGGAGGAGGAGCTAGAGACGATTTTGTAAGGGGCGATGAGGATGGCAGTGGATCGTTCAGAAAAAGCGCTTGAAACAGCGATTGAAGCTGATTTATTAGAAGCCGGGTATGTACGTGGGCTAGGCTACAACCGCGATACGTGTTTAGACCATGACACGTTAATGACATTCATCCAAACATCACAGCCTGCCGTATGGCAAAAGCTCGAAAAACATTTTAAATCGGATACAGCCAATCAAATTATCGCGAGATTAGTGAAAGAATTGGAGCTTCGTGGGACGTTAGAAGTGTTAAGAAAAGGAATCGACTTATTTGGGCAACAAATTAAGCTCGTTTATTTTAAACCGGAGCATGAACTGTCCGAACAAGCATTGGTTCGCTATGAAGCGAACCGATTTACCGTGTCACGGCAAGTACACTACTCTAACCAACACCAAAAATCGCTAGACATGGTGTTAGGAGTAAACGGCATTCCAATCGTTACGATGGAGCTGAAAAACCGTCCCACCGGGCAAAACGTCAACCATGCGAAACGGCAATATAAACAAGACCGTGATCCAAGGGAAACGATGTTTAAGTTCACCAAACATCCAACTCGGACGCTTGTCCATTTTGCCGTTGACCACGATCTTGTGTATATGACGACTAAGCTTGCTGGAGAATCGACGTATTTTCTTCCTTTTAACAAAGGATATAACGGTGGGGCGGGAAATCCTCCTTCTGCTGGATTTCAAACAGAATATTTATGGAAAGAAGTTCTCGTTCCCGATTCTTTGTTAGAAATTTTGCAGCGCTTTATGCACTTAGAAGTAGACGAAAAAGACGGGAAGAAAAAAGTTACGATGATTTTTCCGCGTTATCATCAACTGGATGCCGTTCGGAAGATCATCGCCGACGTGAAAGAGAAAGGAGCAGGAGAGTCGTATTTAATCCAACACTCCGCTGGCTCAGGAAAGTCCAACACAATCGCTTGGCTTGCCCACCGTTTAAGCGGTCTTCATAAAAATAACGAACCAGTTTTTCACTCTACCATTGTCATTACCGACCGTGTCGTCCTTGACCGGCAGCTTCAGGGGACGATTGCCCAGTTTGAACAAACGTTAGGCGTTGTGCAAAAAATCGACAAAAACTCAGCACAACTAGCCGAAGCGATTCAAGCTGGAAAGAAAATTATTATTACAACGCTGCAAAAATTCCCTTTCATTCTTGATAAAATCGAACAGCAACAGGGGAAACGCTTTGCCATTATTATGGACGAAGCCCATTCTTCCCAAACAGGCGAAACAGCGCAAAAAGTACGTGAAGCGTTGCGCGATTATACGGTCAGCGAAAGGGAAGAAATAGAGGCGGAGCTTGCCGAAGCGACAACAGATAGTGAAGCGGAATTAATTAAAGAAGTGTCCAAGCGTGGTCGCCCTTCTAATATTAGCTTTTTCGCCTTTACCGCAACACCAAAAGCAAAAACGCTTGAAATGTTCGGAACGTACGACGGAGAAGTGCCGCGCCCTTTCCATCTATACACGATGCGCCAAGCAATTGAAGAAGGATTTATTTTAGACGTATTGGCGAACTATATGACGTACAAAACGTATTACAAACTTTCCAAAGCGATTGAAGATGACCCTGAACTAGACCAAAAGAAAGCGAAAAAAGCGTTGGCAAAATATATGGCGCTTCATCCATATAACGTTGCGCAAAAAGTAGAAATTATCGTAGAGCACTTTAAAACGGCTGTACGCCATAAAATCGCTGGACAAGCAAAAGCAATGATTGTTACCGGAAGCCGCCAACAAGCGCTTCTCTATTACCGAGCGATGCAACGTTACATGAAGGAAAAAGGATATCCATACGGGGTGTTGGTCGCCTTTTCTGGTACGCTTTATGATGACGTAACGAGAGAAGAAGTAACGGAAGCTCAAATCAATGGATTTGCGGAAAGTGAGTTACCAAAAAAGTTTAAAACGGACAAATACCAGTTTTTAATTGTCGCCGATAAATATCAAACGGGTTTCAATGAACCATTACTGCATACGATGTACGTCGATAAAAAACTTTCCGGCATACAGGCAGTGCAGACGCTTTCTCGCTTAAACCGGACACATCGAGCAAAGCAAGATACGTTTGTTCTTGACTTTGTGAACGAAGCGGAACATATTTACGAAGCATTTAAACCGTACTATGAGGCGACAAAATTGGCGGAAACAACAGACTTAAACGTAATGTATGATTTGAAAAACCGTGTATTTGGTTATCAAATTTTTGAGCAACGGGAAGTTGACGCGTATGCAGAAGTGTTTTTCCGTCCGCAAAGCCGCCAGCGCAAAGGGGAATTATCAGAACTGCATCGCATCGTCGATCAGGCAGTTGTTCGGTATAACAAGTTGCCGGAAGAAGAACAAGCAGAATGTAAAAACGCCCTAAATAAGTTTGTTCGTTCGTATTCGTATATTAGTCAAATTGCACCGTTTACCGATGCCAACCTGCACAAGCTGTTCGTTTATGTGCAAATGCTTGTGAAAAAGCTGCCAAATACAAATACAGGTGCTCTTCAATTAGATGATGAGGTGCAGTTAACGTATTATCGGTTAGAGAAAACGTTTGAAGGATCGATTGATTTATCAGAAGGCGAAGCGAAAGAATTAAAAGGATTAACAGACGGAGTTGGAACGATAGAGGAGAAGAAAGACCGATTAAGCGCCATTCTCGAATTAATCAATCAGCGTTTTGGCACAGACTTTAAACCGAGCGACCGCGTCTTTTTTGAACAAGCAAAAGAAGAAATGCTTCATGATGAAATCACGATTCACCAAGCGAAAAACAGCTCGCGGGAAAACTTTATTCGCTCAAAAACCCCGCAGGCATTAAAAAGCTTCCTAGCAACCAAAAACTCTAACGAACAGCTATTTAAGCGGCTATTTACAGACAAGGACTTTCAAGAAACGGTACTGCATGCGTTCTTAAATGAGGTGTATGAAGCGGCGCGAAGCATCGAAATAGAGGAATAAATTTGATAAAGCCCTAGCTTTGGAAATGCTAGGGCTATTCATTATGAAACGGAGGAAAGGCATGGACGAGCTACTGCGTTGTATTGAAGAATATCTTACCGGCAAATTATCGGCAGAACAATTTTCTTACGATTTTCCTGCTATATACAGATTTCAGATTTATGAAGGGAGCATAGATGAGCAGTACATAGACGCATTTGATGATATTTCAGAAGCATGTGGTTGGTACGAGCCAGACCCGCTGCAAAGAAAAGATTGTAATGATTATATCGATGAAGAAGCGTTAAGAAGCATTGTGGCAGACAAATATCAAGCATTAAAAAGAAGCACATAACCAAAGATGGTTACGTGCTTTTTCCTCGTCTTCTCCGATGGTAATCATGTTTCCACCATCTGGCGTGCCGCAACTTTCCTCCTAGCCGCTTCACGCTCTTTCCAAGGAATAATTTTTCTTTCCACGTATGTAACATCAGATGTTTTCATGCGATAAACATCTGCCTGACGCAGCGCATCATTTGTAAATGTGCCTGAGGTAATAAACCAAGTCGAAACACAGCGATGGTTCTTTTTAGCGCTATCAAGCTCTCTAATTTCTTTCACAGTTACTTGATTTTTGGATTTATAACGATGCTTTACTTGAACAGCAATCTTTATCCCATCAGATTTATTCGTTAAAATCATATCGACACCGCCGTCTTTTGTTTCCGGTGTTTTCACTGGTTTGTAACCGATTGCTTTAAAATAAAGGAATACGAGTTGTTCGAACTCAAAACCAGATAAATCCTCCAGTGGTAACTGCAAAATTATCTCATCCGAACGAATGTTGTATTTTCGTGTTCGATTATTTGAAGAAGAGGGAGTTGTTTCGCCTGTTCGCTGCCTAGATGAAGGTAGTTTGTCAGTTTTTTTCATACTCTTTTTTTGCGGAAGTCCTGTATACGGATTTTTATTTTTGTTTTCTTTTTTGCGCATGTCAGGCACATAAGATGCGGCTTTGGCTCCTAAAGCTACAGACATAAAAATAACAGCTATTAAGAAATAAAAACTGAGATGAAACTGCCACCATATGCTAAATCCGCATAAAAAGACAAGACCGCTCACCGCTCCAAACACAGTATCTTTTCTTTGTTTTCTTGTTTGTTTCGTCAATCCCATATCCCCCTTTCAAAAGGCTTATACATAAATTTTACAATACCCTTTTTGCTATTGCATCCAGATTTTTGTATGGTATGTGGCGAAAAACAGGATTCATAAGAGATGTAATAAAGGAAATTTGTGGAATTTCGAACGGTTCCTTTACCTTATAGATAAAGTATTCTGCTAAGCAAAAAACATTGATGAGCTATTTCCTGAAATATTTGCAGTGAATCACTAGTGTTGTATTAATTTAATTTTAATATTAAAAAGACTCACAATCTTCACTTATTTTATTTTGTGAAAAGAAAAAGTCCTTTATAATGGATAAGTCAGGTGGTAACCCGTCCAAATCCACTAAAAAGGACCAAACTCATGGACAAGATTACACGAAAAACTTCATTTGGACAATGGTTTTCGCCAATAAATCTTCAATTATTTGAAGAACAGGTGAAAACGATGAAATTAGATTACTATACGAAAAAATTAACGACAGAGTCATTCCTGAATCCGTGACAAAACATCTTTACAATGGTCGCAAACCGTTGATACGATAAGGGAAAACGACGTTGACGATTCTTCATCAAGTAGGTGAATGTGATGAAAGATTTCCCGATTCGGTTTGTATTGACAGATGAAGCGATTACTCCAAGTGCTGGGCTTGCTCTCGTGGGCTACTTACTGCACCAAACGAAGCTGGATAAACGAGTAAACGCCCTTCGGCTCCCAACGGTTCGTCGAGATGTGCACATTTCCCATAGCGATGTCATTCGCTCGATGATTGGCTTGCTTGCCACAGGAAAAACGGATTTCGATCATATCGAAGCGTATCGTCAGGACGATATCTTTTCGGCATCGATGGGGATTCAGCACGTGCCTTCCTCCCCAACGTTGCGACAGCGTCTCGATCAGCTCGCTTGTCTTCCGATGACCGAAGCAATCATTTGGGAGGAATCGATGCGTCTGTTGGTTCGACAACACGCTACCTTGTCCCCTTGTTGGGCGAAAGGGAAAACGACATGGCTTCCCCTTGATATAGATGCTTCCCCATTTGACAACTCCGATACGAAGAAAGAAGGAGTGAGTCGAACGTATAAAGGATTTGACGGTTTTACGCCGTTGTTTGCGTACGCAGGGAAGGAAGGGTATATCGTTCATGCCGAGCTGCGTCCAGGGAAACAACATGTACAAGACAACATGCCTTCGTTTTTAACTACCGCTATCCGTCGAGCTCGTCCGCTGACCTCGTCTCGTCTGCTTGTCCGCATGGATGCAGGAAACGATGCGGAAGCGAATGTGCACGTATGTCTAAAGGAAGACGTGGACTTTGTCATCAAGCGAAACTTACGCCGAGAATCGAAAGCGCTTTGGTTCCAGATCGCTTCGCAAAAGGGCAGACGCGTCGATGATGGACAAACAGAAGGAGTACAAACGTATGAGTTATGCCTTCCACAGACAGCAGCAATCGATGGACACACGTATACGTACGTTCAAGTCACCCAAGTGACGGAACGAACGATGGAACGAAATGGACAGCTGATGCTCGTTCCTGATTACGAAGTCGAAAGCTACTGGGTGCGCCTCGAAGGATACGAGCATGTTCGAATGAGTGATGTGCTCGCATTGTATCACGATCATGCGACATGCGAACAGTTTCATAGCGAACTGAAAAGCGACTTAGATTTAGAGCGACTTCCATCAGGGAAGATGAAAACGAATGCGCTCGTGTTAGTCATGGGAGCATTCGTGTACAACCTTCTTCGCCTGATTGGACAAGATCTATTAAGCGATCCGAGACATCCATTACATCATAAAGTGAAACGCCGCCGCATCAAGACGATCATTCAGACGGTGATCACGATGGCAGGTCGACTCGTCCGCCGATCACGACAGATCTGGATGAAACTGACGCGAAGGAGTGGCTATAGCGAGCCCCTACTGAACATTTACATAAAATGGAGAGAAGGAGCATAACGAACGATTGTTCGCAATTCTGTACTCATCCTAACCCTCTGTCCTTTTTTGTTTTTTCTTTGGTTTATATACCTAAAAAAGATATTTATTTCATTTCTGAGAGTGAAGATGACATCTGTTTTAAACATAAAAAGGGAATGGTGGATCACACATCCATAAAACCAGCAAAAAAGTCAAAGTCGATGTCAATCCATCACGGATTCAGGTCATTTCTAAAATTACTGCTTTTTGCGCAATTGGAAGAAATCGAAAGTCTCCATGCGCTAAGCGATTGCCTTTTTGATGACCAGCTTCAAAAAGGGGTCGGCCTTCATTCTATCAGTATTTCACAGTTGTCACGGCGATTAAATGGTATAAACCCAGATCTATTTCAAAAGCTTTTTCTTGATTTAGTCGCAAAAATTCATGCCAAAACACAACACACAAAACGGGTCATGCCTTTAAAAATCATTGATTCAAGCACATTGCCACTTAATTTGACCAACCATAAATGGGCGAAGTTTCGCAAAACAAAGGCGGGTGTAAAGCTACATTTGCGCCTTGTGTTTATGGAAAAGGGGATATCCTATCCTGAAAAAGCTTTGATGACAACGGCAAGAGAACATGACCGTGGACAGCTTGAAATCATGGTGGATGACAAGGAATGCATGTATGTGTTTGACCGTGGCTACCTAGACTATGAGCGCTTTGATCGTATGACGGATGACGGCTACTTCTTTCTTTCCAGACTACGGAAAAACGCTGTTATACGGGAAGTTTATGATTTTAAACTACCCGAAGATACGAGTGTTTTGTCAGATCAAATGGTATTGATTGGAACAACTCAAAACCGTGCTGAAAATTACTTTCGCCTTCTAAAAGTGATGGATTCAAAAGGAAATGAACTCCATTTAATCACAAATCGTTTTGATTTAAGCGCCGAAGAAATTTCCGAGATGTACAAATCACGATGGGCTATTGAACTGTTTTTTAAATGGATCAAACAACATCTCAGCATCAAAAAATTCTATGGTCAAAGTGAATGGGCGATTCAAAATCAAGTATTTATCGCACTTATTGTTTTTTGCCTACATGTTCTGGCACAAATTGAAACAAATAGTACGCGAAAAACCTTACAAATTAGCCGTTATTTAAGGGCTGCATTGTGGAAACCAGCGCATATCTGGCTTCGAAAAATTGAAGGAAAAGCCATCCCTTAATAAGTAAATTGTCGTCGTCGCACAGGTCTAATTGTCAATAAATTTCCAAATGGATGGAGTCACCTTTAATTGGGTATTCACCTTTTTGGCCCTAAACAGGAAAAATAATAAAACTGAAAATTACGACAATATTTATGCAACACTAGTGGCAGTGAATCTATAATTAAAAAATGATTGAAAACGCTTGATATATCAATAAAAGATGCAATATTCTTAACGTAGAAGGAAAATACGACGAGTACTTTACTGCAACGTGTAGATGATTATCATATCAATGATTTTGGGAGATTGATGATATGACAACATGTTGAGCCAGGGGTATTATCTGAACGGAGCGGGATGTAAAGAATACATGCTTCTTGATGTTCTTTGGATTAGCAACGTTTTATCTGAACATAGTGGGAGAAGCTTTTTGACGAGGTATATAGAAACCTTTAATTATTCACGTTTTGAAATTCACAAATTGTTCAAAACCTCCCGCCAGAGTTGAGCTTTTTTCCATGTAAAATAAAGATAAAGAACCGGCAAGAGGGAGGAATTTGGGATGTTCGCAATGGTGATGGGGATTGTTATTACAGTATCAATTGCATTAATTATTAGCGCAGAAGTGAGCGTAGAAGCATAATAAGAGCGGCCTCTAAAAAGGGGCCGCTTTTGTCGTTTGTGCACATCGATTAGGTGGTTTCCATGTGTGGAGTGGTACAAGGGCAAATGAGCACATTATTTCTGTTAAGTTTTGTCGTTCTCTGCCTGAATAAGAATGTTTGTTGCAGTAGAGTGTTAGTTCATTCCTATGGTCGTCTTGACCGGGTATCGGTTGACATGGCTATTACTTGTAGCAGATTTGTTGCTAATGGCAATTTTATTTTTAAAGTAGCTAATGATACTCGAGGTAATAGCAATGGACAAAATAGATAGCAAGCCTTGCCAAAACCCTATGGAATAAAACCCTAAGGACACGACAACAAAATCGAGGATGAAATTGATGATTCCAGGATTCCAATTCCGTCTTTTTTGAAGGATCAGAGCAAGAATATTAAATCCCCCAAGCGAAGCGCGATTCATAAATAATGTCGACAGTCCAAACCCGATAATAACCCCACCTGTCACAGCACCTATAGACATCGGTATGGAAAAAGAAGGGAGAATCCAATCCATTCCTACTGTCATGGCAGATAATAATGTGACAGAAAAAATCGTGGACAATGTAAAATTCCAGCCCATGTTCCTAACTGAAAGCACATAAAAAGGAATGTTAATAAGGAAAAACACGACTCCAAAAGGGAGGTTAGAAAGATAGCTCATAATTAAAGAAAGTCCCGCCGTTCCTCCGGTTAAAACATGCGAATGATGTAAAATACTCGCCCCAACACTTGTAAGAAAGCATCCTAACACGATATAAAATGATCTCTTCATACCTTTCACCTTACTGAACAATTTCAACATATGCTAATCTGTGATTATTATGATACAATCTATATTGTAAGTTTTGTATGCAAAAATAAATATTTTATGTTATATAAATTTGCATATTGAATATATTTTGTGGAAATATCCTTCATTATGAGAGGTGTGTAAAAATGGATCCAATCGATGTTAGTTTGCTTCGTTTTTTACAAGAAAATGGTCGCGTGCCTATTAGTGAACTTTCTAAACAATTATCGTTGAGCCGTCCGAGCATTACCGAACGATTGCTTCGACTCCAAGAAAGAGGAGTCATCGAAGGATTCACTGCTCGAGTATCACCAGCGGCAGTAGGAAGAGATACGCTTTTAATCATCCAAATCAGCGACCTTAAAGTACCTGTATCCGAGTTTGAAAAAATAATTGTCGAAGATTCGGATATTATTGAATGCCATCGTGTGACAGGCCACATCAGCTATTTCATTAAGGCAGCTGTACAAGGAATAGAGGGGTTGCGTTTGCTTGTAGATCGACTGATCCCTTATGGCAATGTACATACTTCAGTCGTTTTAACCTCTCCTGTTACCTTTCGCCCCATCCTGCCTAAATCAGAAACGCAGGTATAGGCTTTTATGCTTTGTCAATGAGAGGAAGCGGATGATGGGTAACGTGATTGGGATGTGTGCTGTCCTTTCCCGAATTTTATCGAAGATTGATGCAATAAAAACTAATCACTGGAAGAAGTGATCAGCTTTCGTTTTTGCATTTCGTAGAAATATTTGTTCGAACATGATACAACCACGGTAAGCAGCTACATAAGCAGGGTGGGCGGTTGGCCACTTCCCGATGGAGGGAGGTGGAAAAAATGACGACGTATGAAGCATTAAGCTTAGTTGCTCAATTTAGTTTAGTGCTAATAGGAACGCTAACAATGATTATCACGATGGTCGTGTATATAAAAAAGAAATAACCGTCCCCCTAGGCCAAAGGTGTGACGGTTATTTCAATCGCACTTAAAGGCTGGCCGCTCTTCTTGCGGCATGTAGTTGCGCTGACCGGGTGTTTGTAACACCCGGTCTTTTTTGTTTTATGCTTTTCTTAGCACCATTATACACAAAGCAAGGTGCATATTCAACGGAATTTGTGGACATAACTACCGCTTCTTCTCTTTTTCATTCCGGTAAAACTCATGAAAAATTTTCATCAATGCCCGCTTTTCGATGCGGGAGACGTAGCTTCTGGAGATGCCGAGTTCTTTGGCGATTTCGCGCTGCGTTTTTTCTTTTTGCAAATCAAGCCCAAACCGGCTAATAATCACTTCTTTTTCCCGCTCATCGAGCACTTCGATATACTTTCGCACTTGCTCGATTTCCATATTTAAATGAATTTCATCCGCCACATCTTCTCCTTCTGATTTGAGCACGTCAATCAGGCTGATTTCGTTTCCGTCGCGGTCTTGCCCGATCGGTTCATGCAGGGATACATCTTTTTTCGTTTTTTTAGCGAACGAAGATGCATCAGTATTTCGTTTTCCATACATCGGGCCGCACATAGGTGGAAAGTTTTGTTAATAGTTTTCAATCGTCTTAATAAGGCCAATCGTACTGATGAAAATTAAATCTTCCGTATCTTCTCCGGTGTTTTCAAATGTTTTGATATTGTAAGCAAAGTACAGCGTAAAATTATTTATCTATTCAGCAAGGCTTTTACTCGAAGAAAAATGTAACAGCTTTTGAAGAGGTTCTGTTATCGTTGGCTGTTGATTTTTCACCCCAAAAAACAGCTATCTTATCATAAGGTGACTGTTTTTGTACTTAGTCAACTATCAATAAAGTTCTATAGACTGTTATGCTTATTGAACAATCGAATTCCGTTACTTGAATCAGGGAATTTCTTTTTTAAGACATTTTACCTAACTGTGTTTTATATTCGTTTACCAGTTTTTCAATACTTCTTAAATTTCCTCTACCTAGTTTTCCATAATAATCTGTATGTTGCTCGACTGCTTTCAAAGCTATTCGTAATTGATCCACACCGTAATCTTTATGTATATTCTCTAAATAGTAACGAGTAGCTTCGGTATTAATCGTTCGAGTATATTTTTTGCCTTGCATCATCGAACAAAATGCTTCAATATAATGATAAGCACTGCCTTGGTGCATTCCAATTTCTCTATAGAGACTATTAGCAGCAGATGTTTTATCGATTTTTTTATGGTAGACTTCTTTTGCGTAATCATAACTTTTTTCGATCATTTCTCTGGTTATTTTCATAGATATCCCCTCCCTATTTTATGGAATCATTTCTCTCGCTTTCTAAAGTATAGCACATTTAGATGCAGTTGCGGTTTAGCAAATTTTCAGATTGACATCATATTTAAACATATACGGTTATTAATAGTTGCAACGTATTAAATATGGATTTTTTTCTTTATAAGAGTACCAAAATTAAGGTTAATTTTGATGACGGCTGGTTAAACAAAAAAATGAGTAATCACTGTGAACGATTGTTTCCTTATTTTACATAGTTGTTTTTATTCCGCTTTTCTTTTTCGTTTCGATAAAACTCAGAAACATTTTTATCAATGCTCGCTTTTCAATCAGTTAGACGTAGCTTCTTTGAAATGCCAAGTTCTTTGGCGATTTCCCGCTGCAAATCAAGGTCAAACCGTCTGATAATCACTTTTTTCATGCTCATCGAGAATGCTGATTTTGTTTACCTTCTCCTTCTAAAGCTTCTATCTCAATGATATACAAGTTTTTGTCGTCGACCTCCAATCGTGCAGAAATCCCGGGGGATCGACGACAATTTGTTTTTGAAAGAAAAAGGGAGAAAAGAGAAGGAAATAAATGAAAAACCTGAATCCGTGACAAAACATCTTTACAATGGTCGCAAACCGTTGATACGATAAGGGAAAACGACGTTAACGATTCTTCATCAAGTAGGTGAATGTGATGAAAGATTTCCCGATTCGGTTTGTATTGACAGATGAAGCGATTACTCCAAGTGCTGGGCTTGCTCTCGTGGGCTACTTACTGCACCAAACGAAGCTGGATAAACGAGTAAACGCCCTTCGGCTCCCAACGGTTCGTCGAGATGTGCACATTTCCCATAGCGATGTCATTCGCTCGATGATTGGCTTGCTTGCCACAGGAAAAACGGATTTTGATCATATCGAAGCGTATCGTCAGGACGATATCTTTTCGACATCAATGGGCATTCGGCACGTACCTTCCTCCCCAACGTTGCGACAGCGTCTCGATCAGCTCGCTTGTCTTCCGATGATCGAAACCATCATTTGGGAGGAATCGATGCGTCTGTTGGTTCGACAACACGCTACCTTGTCCCCTTGTTGGGCGAAAGGGAAAACGACATGGCTTCCCCTTGATATAGATGCTTCCCCATTTGACAACTCCGATACGAAGAAAGAAGGAGTGAGTCGAACGTATAAAGGATTTGACGGTTTTACGCCGTTGTTTGCGTACGCAGGGAAGGAAGGGTATATCGTTCATGCCGAGCTGCGTCCAGGGAAACAACATGTACAAGACAACATGCCTTCGTTTTTAACTACCGCCATCCGTCGAGCTCGTCCGCTGACCTCGTCTCGTCTGCTTGTCCGCATGGATGCAGGAAACGATGCGGAAGCGAATGTGCACGTATGTCTAAAGGAAGACGTGGACTTTGTCATCAAGCGAAACTTACGCCGAGAATCGAAAGCGCTTTGGTTCCAGATCGCTTCGCAAAAGGGCAGACGCATCGATGATGGACAAACCGAAGGAGTACAAACGTATGAGTTATGCCTTCCACAGACCGCAGCAATCGATGGACACACGTATACGTACGTTCAAGTCACCCAAGTGACGGAACGAACGATGGAACGAAATGGACAGCTGATGCTCGTTCCTAATTACGAAGTCGAAAGCTACTGGGTGCGCCTCGAAGGATACGAGCATGTTCGAATGAGTGATGTGCTCGCATTGTATCATGATCATGCGACATGCGAACAGTTTCATAGCGAACTGAAAAGCGACTTAGATTTAGAGCGACTTCCATCAGGGAAGATGAAAACGAATGCGCTCGTGTTAGTCATGGGAGCATTCGTGTACAACCTTCTTCGCCTGATTGGACAAGATCTATTAAGCGATCCGAGACATCCATTACATCATAAAGTGAAACGCCGCCGCATCAAGACGATCATTCAGACGGTGATCACGATGGCAGGTCGACTCGTCCGCCGATCACGACAGATCTGGATGAAACTGACGCGAAGGAGTGGCTATAGCGAGCCCCTTCTGAACATTTACATAAAATGGAGAGAAGGAGCATAACGAACGATTGTTCGCAATTCTGTACTCATCCTAACCCTCTGTCCTTTTTTGTTTTTTCTTTGGTTTATATACCTAAAAAAGATATTTATTTCATTTCTGAGAGTGAAGATGACATCTGTTTTAAACATAAAAAGGGAATGGTGGATCACGCATCCATAAAACCAGCAAAAAAGTCAAAGTCGATGTCAATCCATCACGGATTCAGGTAGTAAGTTTGGGAGGGGGACAATTCATGGAGTTTTTTAAAAATATTAAGTGGTTTTTTGAAGAAATGCATGAGGCAAATAAAGAATTTGTGTCTGGTGTAAGACAAGACGTGAAGGAATTTAGAACAGACATGAAAGATATTGTAAAAGAACATAATCCTACTATGGGTAAAGCGATTGAAGGAGCAGACAGACTTTCTCAAGCTATTGGTAACGTTATAAAGTCCAATCCTATTATCTTCGAACCAAAAAATACAATAGTGCCCGATATGAAATCTATACTTCGAGAATCAAAAGAATGGAAAGAATTAAAAAGAGATTCTGAGTTAGAGTTGGCTGACCACTTAATAGCTAAACGAATAGGTAAACGAATAGGTTATACTCATCACGGTCTGTATATTGGTAACAATCAGGTAATCCATTATTCAGAAGGTGAAGTAAGGATAGATAGCTTAGAAGATTTTAAAAAAGATTGTGAAATGGGAGTTGTTGATAGCGTGGCTACCTACTCTAAAGAAGAGATTATCAGTAGAGCATATTCTAGGTTAGGTGAAAAAAGATATAATTTGGTTTTTAATAATTGTGAACATTTTGTAAACTGGTGCAGAAGTGGTGGTAAGATGACGGACAGTATATAAGGAATTTTTTGTTCAAAATAGAGCTTGGATGATACTGCATAATAAGATTAGGTGAAAGCCATTCTTTCGGGGATGGCTTTTATTTTATGTTTTAGGGGAGTTGGAAGAATCGATCAATAAAGCAAAATTAGATTTAGAATCCAAGAAGGTAGAACTGTCTGAAATGGAGGAATTGCAGAGATACATTCCTGTGTGGAGAGAAGTATTTGAAAAGGCATCAGTGGAAAAAAAGAAGATGATGTTAAGTACAGTAATTGACAAAATCGTTGTTTTTAGAGACAGGGTAGAAATCACTTTTAAAATCTCTTTGAACCGATTTTTAGTAAATGAGGGCAGTCATTCTAACAATGACGCCTTGGCAATGGATTATGGGCGTGTTTCGGAAAATGTTGAAAACAAAAGAAGGAAATTGGAACAAAAAGGCGATTGTGACTTCTGTCCTTATTCTTGCGTTATTTATAGGAAGTATGCAGTGGCTAGCAACCAATGTAAAGCCTAATGAGGCGTTTAAGCCGAAGTTTGAGCAAAAGGTAGCACAAGCGAGCGAAACATTTCCACCACCTGAAAAGTTTCGTGAAGGAGAGTTTCCATATAAAGAACGGCATGGAAACAGCCATCCGTTGTTTGTTATTTTGGGACACTTCACATTTTGGGCGGTTGTGATTGTTCCAGTTTACTACATCGAAAAACGAATGCGTCATAAACGACAAGTTCGTGTATAAAACAGGTGTCCTGGGTTGGCAGGACACCTGTTTTATTATGATTCTTTTTTCCCTTTCTCGTGTTTATAACATTCGTGATATAGCTTCATTAACGCCCGTTTTTCAATGCGTGAAACGTAGCTGCGGGAGATGCCGAGTTCTTTTGCGATTTCGCGCTGGGTGCGTTCCGGTTGCATGTTTAGACCGAAGCGGCTAATAATCACTTGGCGTTCGCGATCGTCAAGTACATGTAAGTGTTGGGCGATGTTTTCGAGCTCATTACTTTTTTCGATCATATCGATAATATCTTCATCTTCCGATTTTAATACATCCAATAAACTAATTTCGTTTCCATCGCGATCTTGCCCGATCGGGTCATGTAATGAAACGTCTTTTCTCGTCTTTTTTAGCGAACGAAGATGCATCAAAATCTCATTCTCGATACAACGGGCAGCATACGTGGCAAGCTTTGTTCCTTTTCCGGTTGAGTAGCTTTCGATCGCTTTAATTAACCCGATCGTGCCAATTGAAATTAAATCTTCTGGATCTTCTCCTGTGTTTTCAAACTTTTTCACGATGTGAGCGACGAGACGTAAATTATGTTCGATCAGCTTATTTCGAGCATGTTCATCTCCTTCCGCCATCTGTTTCAAATACATCGCTTCCTCTTTTGCATCAAGCGGTTGTGGAAAGGCATTATTTTTTACATAAGAAACTAAAAAGACGAGCTCTTTTACAAACAAAGCAAGCGCAGAAAAAATCGTGCCCATGTTCGTTCACCTCACAGGTGGTCATTTGTTGCTTATGTATGTATATGCATTAGAAAACTTGTTCGTGTTTGGACACTTTATTTTCTTTTTCCTTCTTTGTTTAATGAAGAAAATGATATATAATCGTGAAATATAAAAACATGATGTGAAGGAAGGATGAGTCGTGCAAAAAGGAATGACAAAACCGTTAAAACTCAACCCACCGCAGTTGTTAGCAATTATGTTTCTTTTTCTCGTTGTTGTCGGTGGGGTGTTATTAAAGTTGCCGATTGCAACAGAGAAGGACATTAGCTGGCTTGATGCGTTCTTTTTATCGACATCTGCCGCAACGGTAACCGGATTAGCACCGATTGATCCAGGATCTACATTTACCTTATTTGGAGAAATTGTTTTAATGGTGCTCATTCAAGTTGGTGGGCTTGGGATTATGACGTTTGCGGTGCTCGTCGTCATTGTGCTTGGAAAAAAAATCGGAATGAAGCAACGCATGTTGATGCAAGAAGCGTTAAATCAGCCATCGCTTGGCGGTGTCATTCGTTTGGCGCGCAATTTACTGTTATTTTCTTTGTTTATGGAATGTATTGGAGTGATTTTGCTAGCTATTGATTGGGTACCGAAAATGGGATGGGCGAAAGGGCTATATTACAGCCTTTTTCATACGATCGCCGCGTTCAATAACGCTGGATTTGCGTTATGGCCTGACAATTTATCACGCTTTGTCGGCAATCCCATTGTCAACGTGACGATCACTTTATTAATCATCGTTGGGGGACTCGGTTTTACAGTCGTATTTGATGTATTGTACCAACGCCGTTGGAGAAAGTTATCCCTCCATACGAAGCTGATGTTAGTGATGACGCTTATTGTAAACGTTCTAGCGATTGTTGCGATCTTTTTATTTGAACATAATAACCCGAAAACGCTCGGTTCGCTTTCGTTTCGCGAACAACTATGGGCAGCGTACTTTCAAGGCATTACACCAAGAACGGCAGGATTTAATACGATTGATATTGGCTCACTAGAACAACCGACAGCGATGCTTATGATTTTCCTTATGTTTGTTGGGGCAGGAAGTACATCGACAGGTGGAGGAATTAAACTGACGACATTTGCGGTGATCGTTTTTGCGGTGGTGAGCTTTTTAAAAGGGAAAGAAGAAACGGTCATTTGGCAGCGTACTATTCGTCATACAATCATTTTGCGTGCGTTAGCGATTGCATCGATGAGCATGTTGTTTATTTTCCTTGTCACGATGATTTTAACGCTTACCGAAGATGCTCCATTTTTAGTTCTTTTATTTGAAGTTGTATCTGCATTTGGGACCGTTGGGCTTTCGATGAATATGACTCCGCATTTGTCAGCAGTAGGAAAAATGCTGATCATCGGCGTCATGTTGTTTGGAAAATTAGGCCCGTTGACGCTTGTTTATTCGATTGCGAAGCCGAAAAAAACAAATATTCGTTACCCGAATGGCGATATATTGACAGGATGAACAAAAGCGAGGGAGCATCCCCTCGCTTTTATTGTGCCGGTTCTTGCGGCATAATTAAAATTTCTACCCGTCGGTTTTTCGCTCGTCCTTCAGCTGTTGCGTTAGATGCGATCGGTTTAAATTCACCGTATCCTTTTGCGCTAAATAGTTGCGGGTCTAATTTTGTATTTTCAAGCAATAGTTTCATAAAGTTAACGGCGCGCATGACGCTTAATTCCCAGTTTGAAGCAAACTTCGCATTGTTGATCGGTACGTTGTCCGTATGTCCGCTAATGACGATGTTGCGCGGTGGATTCATGACAAGCAAGTTTGATATTTTTTTGGCGACATCGCGATATTGCGGTTTAATATCGGCACTTCCTGAGTCGAACAATACGTCGTTAGCGATGGTGACAAGCAGCCCTTCTTCAGTCATGGCGACAGACAATTTACCGCTTAATTGACTCGTTTTCAGTAACTATTCACTCCGATAGTAGTATGTAAAGAAGCGCAACACAAATAGGGCATCCCCGTAATAGAAAATGCCCTAAGTGGTAGAAAGAACGCGATCAAGCGTGTCACCCGTCAACAGAAGACATAACGAATCCCACACGTTTTTTTCGTGTTTCGTCAGTGTGGAAACGATGCTTCTTGTGATACAAAAAGACTGGGCGAATGTTTCTACGCGAAACGTACCCGAAATGTTCTCTTTGACTTTAACCATGCGAAGATCGCGTTCGGCTTGGTTGTTGTCAAAGGGAACATGTACTTCACGTAAGAAACGCAACGCTTCTTCCTTTCGTTTCTGAAGCCGTCGAACAAAAGCGAGTGCTTTTTTCGGAAGAGGTGTCATCGTTTCCAATCGATGTTGTGCTCTTTCTAGGATGCGATCATACACTCGTTCCCACCGTCTCGCTTCTTCTTCGGAAAGTGCACCGTGATGGGCTTCGACGGCTTGCTTGGCGGCTAACAGAAACGTGGTCATGCGCATCGCCCACGTATGCCCTTGTTCGATGAATCCTTTTAACTCACGCAAATGGTGGGCATGACAAAGGGCATGGGTGGCATGTGTGTATTTCGGATACGTACCGAACCCATCGTGCATCATCGTCCCTTTGTATTGTGGAAGAATCCCGATCTCATCCGTTGCTTTCTTTCCACGAGAAGCGTGAGAAGCCAAGTATGTATATCTCGATGTACACGCGACATGCACCCATGCGAGTTTCCCATTGATGCGCAAACTCGTTTCATCGACATGCAGGATGTTGGATTCAAGTAAGGCGTCTTCGATGATGTCCATATTTGATTCCAGCGCTTCGCGTCCTCGTTTCACCATATTGGCAAGGGTTCCTGTACTAATCGAGTGTTGATATAACGCTTCGATTGTATCACTTAAACGCTTGTACGGGATCAATTGGATATGATGTAAATAAACAACGAGCGCAGTAAGGCGTGGACCGTATTGCACATGATTCGTGACATGGGATGGGAATTCGGCTTGTTGCACGCATCGACAATGCGGACACGATTTCACTTCACGTTCATGTTGTGTCACCTCGATCGCCACAGGAGGGACATCAAACACTTGACGGATATCGACTTTGAACGGTTTGACGTCACGCAAAGAAACCCCACATCCTTGACACGTATGCACACGGTGGACGACACGATGATGTGGATGTTCCACTTGACGGAGCGTCGTTCCTTGATGTCCTTCTTGTCCGCCTGGCTTGTTGCCAGATGGTTGACGAGAAGAACGTGTGTTGGCAAAACGGTCAGAAGATGGGGGCAAATGGCTATTGGAGCTGTTTTTTTTCGTGCGTGCTTCCAGCTCTTGAACACGGTACTTCAGTTGTTCATTTTCTTTGCGTAGCTGTTTGTTTTCTTTCAACAGTTGCTCAATGACTTGTTGTTGGTGAGTAATGAGCTGCTTTTGTTGTTGGACTTTGCTGATTAAGCTTTCAACTGTAAATACAGCTTGTTGTACCGTCAACATGCGATTCACCTCCTTGTCTATCAATATTCACATCATAGACAGGAAAAGCAAAAAATATTCAGCTCACTTTATGATGTGGCTGAATAGTTACCGTTTTCACGTATTCGTTAAATTTACTTTGAATCTTTTTTAATTCCTCGTATTCTTCTTTTGAAATTTTAACGTACGGTTTTTGATTTGGCGAGTCTTTAATGACAGAGTCCATTTCTTCCCGCTCAATAGGGCTTAAATATTGCAACGCTCCTGTACCGCCTGTAAATACGCTATTGAAGGCGCGCGCAATTTCCATAAACTTTTTCGAGTCAATTTGACTGCTCGCAAATAATACGATAAATAATGCAAGCAATAACGTCAATAAATCGGCGTACGGAATTAACCAGCTCTCATCGACATGTTCTTCATGATGATGTTTTTTATGCTTTTTCGCCATTATTTTGAGCTCCTTGCCCTAAAAGTTTTTGACGCTCGCTCATCGGCAAGTAAGAAGCTAGTTTTTGTTCGATCGCCCGCGGTGCTTGTCCTTCAATAATGGAAAGTACCCCTTCGATCATTACTTGCCGCACTTTAATTTCTTCTTTCGATTTGCGTTTTAATTTGTTCGCAAATGGATGCCAAAGGACGTATCCGGTGAAAATCCCCATAAGTGTCGCAACGAACGCCGCACTAATCGCATGACCGAGACGTTCAATATCAGACATATCTTGTAAGGCAGCGATTAACCCAACGACGGCCCCAAGTACCCCAAGTGTAGGAGCATACGTTCCTGCTTGTGTAAAAATCGTCGCATTCGCTAAATGACGTTCTTCCATCGCTTCGATTTCTTCCGTCATGACATCGCGAATAAATTCTTGTGACTGTCCGTCAATGGCTAAACTTAATCCGTTGCGCAAAAACGGATCATCAATTTCAGCCACTTTTGCTTCTAACGCTAACAATCCTTCGCGGCGAGCGATGTTCGCCCACTCAACGAAAAGTGGGATCAATTCTTCAATTTTTGGCGTTTTTGACTCTTTAAAAATAACCCCAAATAATTTCGGCACTTTCGAAATTTCTTTCGTTGGAAAGGCGATTGTCACTGCGGCCGCTGTCCCTAATAAAATGATTAAAATCGCCGCAGGGTTAATGAGCACAGCTGGGCTAACTCCTTTAAACACCATTCCGGCACCGACAGCGACAATGCCAAGAATGAGCCCGATTAAGGACGTACGGTCCATGGTATCACCTCTAGTTGTAGAATGAAAAATAAATCCAAGTTTATCATATAATTTATCCGAATGTTTGAAAAGGGAAATTTGTACGAAAAAACCCTTGAAGAGGAAACCTTCAAGGGTTAAATTTTCCTTAGCCTAAATGAGCCAACCATCAAAAGAGAAAGCGTGAAAATAATAAAAATAAAGACGTAAGGTGGGAAGTAATGAATCGTCAAGTAGCTTAGCGTCAATAAACATCCTGCTGCTGTAATCGGCAAGCCGATAAAATACCCGTTGCTTTCGGTAACATTAAATCTTGCAAGGCGAAATGCTCCACAACCGATATAAAAAATTGTAAAGAACGAACCAGGTGCGCCAAATTCGTGCAATAAACCTTGATAAAGCAATAGTGCAGGTGCCACTCCAAATGATATAATATCACTCATTGAGTCCAATTGTTTGCCTAGATCCGATTCGATATTCATCTTCCGAGCGACTGTTCCGTCAAAACGATCGGCAAGTGCAGCTAAAAAGATAAATAATACAGAGACGTTCAGCTGGCCTTTTACCGCAAATAAAATCGCGAAACCGCCTAAGCTTAAGTTTGTTAACGTCAATACGTTTGCCGTATGCGCTTTAAGTTTTTTAATGGTATGATCAATATAGTCGGATAAAAACATATAAGTTCACTCCTTTATTGAAATCGTGCTGACCCACTTGCCAAAAATATCACTCGGTTACTAATATTTTATTGATAATAAGCAAACTAGTAAAGGATATTCTTTACTTGTGGGGGGGAAATCGTTGGTTAAATGGTTATATCAACTATTTATTGAATTGACAAATCATGCATGGACATCGAAATGTCTCGCTTCGTTCACACGATCGAAATGGAGTCGGTTATTCATTTCATCTTATGCGAAAGTATACAAAATTAATAAAGAAGAAATGGAAAAAAAGCTGCATGAATATGAAACGCTACAACAACTGTTCACCCGTACGCTGAAAGAAGGACTTCGCCCAATTGATGAACATCCGAATAGCGTCGTCAGCCCTGTGGACGCAGTTGTTGAAGATGTTGGCATCATTACGGATCAAAAAGAAATCATCGTCAAAGGAAAAACGTACTCTATACGTGAAATGCTTGGCGATGATCGCATCGCTGAAAAGTATTTGCACGGTACGTTTATTATTTTGTATTTAAGTCCGAGTCACTATCATCGTATTCATAGTCCAATATGTGGAGAGGTAGTGAAGCAGTGGGAGCTCGGTGGGAAGTCATACCCTGTAAACCGCCTTGGATTGAAATATGGCAAGGCTCCACTTTCTAAAAATTACAGAAGAATTACCGAACTGTGTACAAATGGTATGCATACGGCAATTGTGAAAGTCGGAGCGATGTTTGTAAATAGCATTGAGCTGACGCACGAACATGATTACGTCAAAAAAGGAGAAGAAATTGGATATTTTTCGTTCGGCTCAACGGTCGTATTGTTGTTCGAAAAAGGAGTATTCACGTTAGATGAGCAAATTGTTCCGCCGGTAGAAGTTAAAGTGGGACAACGGCTCGGGCTCCTCGGTCTAAAAGAAAAAAGCGAGTGAGAGCCCGAACTTATGATGACTGCTTTAGCTTATGGTGAAGACGACGGCAGACAATTTCTCGTTCGATCAGTTGAATAAACTCTGGGCTCAGTTGCAATTCTTTCGCTTTGTAGTATGATTCAATTAATAAGTCGTCAGGTAAACATTTCATTTTTTTCGCCTCCTTAACGTATACATGAATGAAGGTATACATATAATGGTAGGTTCATCTTCACTTTACCATAAATCGAAAATAAGAACAATCGTTCTGATTATCCACATGTGATGGTGGATAAGTTGTGGATTTATTGTTTATAAAGGTGATGGAATGTTGAAAAATGCGTGTGGATGATGTGTATAAAGTTATCCACAGGATGTGAAAAATGTTGGATTTTGTCGAAAAATTTTACAATTTGTTTATTTATGTAAAAAACAGGGGAGGATGGAGGAAGTATGTTAAAATATTTTTTGCCAAACGAACATGCGAAAAGTATTTTTGAGATTACGCCAGAACATTTGAAACAAAAAGGAATAAAAGGGATTATTACCGATTTAGACAATACGTTAATTGAATGGGATCGTCCGCTTGCGACGCCGGAAGTTGTCAGTTGGTTTGAACAAATGAAACAAAGCGGCATTCAAGTGACAATCGTGTCAAACAACAATAAAAAAAGAGTGGAAGCGTTCGCGAAGCCGCTCGGCATTCCGTTCATTTTCGAAGCGCGCAAGCCGTTAACGCGAGCGTTTCAACAAGCGTTGCACGATATGAAGCTGAAAAAAGAAGAGGTTGTCGTCATCGGTGACCAGCTTCTTACCGATGTATTCGGCGGCAATCGGATCGGATTACATACGATTTTAGTTGTCCCTGTTGCACAAACAGACGGCTTTTTTACGCGTGTGAATCGAAATATTGAACGAAGAATTTTAAATGTCATGCGAAAAAAAGGTATGATTCATTGGGAGTGATCGAAATGAGTGAACAAGTCATTTGTATTGGATGTGGAGTAACGATTCAAACAGAAGATGAAAAAAAAATTGGATATGCGCCTCCTTCAGCGCTTGAACGCGATCCGATTATTTGTCAACGTTGTTTTCGGTTAAAACATTACAACGAAGTGCAAGACGTATCATTAACAGATGACGACTTTTTAAACATTTTGCACGGCATCGGACAAGCAGATGGGCTTGTCGTGAAAATCGTTGATATTTTCGATTTCAATGGAAGCTGGTTGCCAGGGTTGCATCGGTTTGTCGGAAAAAAAGATGTGTTACTTGTCGGCAATAAAGTGGATTTGTTGCCAAAGTCCGTCAAACATGAAAAGGTCACGCGTTGGATGAAACAAACTGCACGAGAACTTGGCTTACAGCCGCGTGACGTTTTTTTAGTTAGTGCACATAAAGGATATGGTATGAAGGAAGTCATGACGGCGATTGACGAGTATCGCAACGGAAAAGACGTATATGTTGTCGGTTGTACGAACGTTGGAAAATCAACGTTTATTAACCGTATTATTAAAGAAGCGACGGGTAAAGGAAATGTCATTACGACATCATATTTTCCAGGGACAACGCTTGATATGATTGAAATTCCACTCGATGATGGCTCAGCGCTTTATGATACACCGGGAATTATAAACCATCATCAAATGGCGCATTTCGTTGACAAGAAAGATTTAAAAGTCATTACACCGAAAAAAGAAATTAAGCCGAAAGTATATCAATTGAACGAACAACAGACGTTGTTTTTTGGTGGGCTTGCTCGATTAGATTATGTAAGTGGTGGGAGACGTCCATTTGTATGTTATATGTCGAATGAATTATTTATTCATCGAACGAAACGTGAACATGCCGATGAATTGTATGAAAGACATCTTGGTGAATTGTTGCAGCCGCCGCGCAAAAGCTATTGCGAGCAATTGCCACCGCTTGTCGCCCATCATTTTACGTTAAAAGAACCAAAAACAGATATCGTTTTTTCAGGGCTTGGCTGGGTGACGTGTCACGAGCCTGGGGCACAAGTCATCGCATATGCGCCAAAAGGCGTTGGTGTCATGTTGCGGAAGTCGCTCATTTAACACAAAGGGGGAGAGGATGTTGAAATTGTTTGGGCTGATCGGCTGTCCTGTTCATCATTCGTTGTCGCCGCTTATGCATAACGATGCGTTTCAATCGTTACATATTGATGCGCATTATCATGCGTTTCACGTCGAACCGCATATGTTAAAAGAGGCGGTAGAAGGCTTAAAAGCGTTACAATGCGCTGGGTTTAATGTGACGATCCCGCATAAGACAGCTGTGATGGAATATATGGATGAGCTTGATGAAACGGCTAAGCAAATGGGGGCAGTAAACACAGTCGTTAATGAAAATGGAAAATGGGTTGGCTATAATACAGATGGTGAAGGATTTGTCCGAGCGTTATGCGAGCAAATGAACATTGAATTATCTGGCGCACGCATATTGATTATCGGTGCAGGTGGAGCAGCGCGCGGCATTTATTTCTCTCTTCTTAAACATCGTGTCGCCGCTGTCGATGTATGTAATCGAACAGTCAAAAAAGCAGAGGCGTTTGTTGTCAAACAATCATCTGTATATTCGCTTGAAGAAGCAGAAGAGCGGGTAGGGGAGTACGATATTATTATTAACACGACGTCTGTCGGCATGTATCCGCATGTCGATGCGACGCCGCTGTCCCTTCGGCATGTAAAAAAAGATACGATCGTAAGCGACATTATTTACAATCCACTCATGACGAAATGGCTGCAAGAAGCAAAAGAAAAAGGGGCGCGCGTGCAAAACGGTGTAGGCATGTTCGTCTATCAAGGTGCACTAGCGTTCGAAAAGTGGACAGGGATCTTTCCAAATACGAAACGAATGGAACAACTTGTGATACAACAGTTAGGAGGAAAAACATGTTAACAGGAAAACAAAAACGATTTTTACGTTCTTTAGCTCATCATTTAACACCGATTTTCCAAGTGGGAAAAGGTGGCGTCAATGACAATATGATTAAGCAAATTGCCGATGCGCTTGAAGCAAGAGAGCTGATTAAAGTGAGTGTATTAAAAAATTGCGAAGAAGAAAAAGAAGTAGTGGCAGAGCAATTAGCGGAAGGTGCAGGGGCGGAAGTCGTCCAACTGATTGGGCATACGATCGTGTTGTATAAAGAATCACGTGAACATAAACAAATTGTATTACCAACATAGGAGAGACGAAGTGAAAAGAGTGGGCATTTTAGGTGGGACGTTTGATCCGCCTCATTACGGACATTTATTAATTGCGGATGATGTACGAACGGAGTTACAGCTCGATGAAATATGGTTTATGCCAAATTACATTCCACCTCATAAAGATAAACAGGTGACGGATCACGTGCATCGCGTTCATATGTTGCGGGCGGCGATTGCGAATCAACCGCACTTTCGCGTTGAAACGATTGAGCTTGAACGAAAAGAGCGATCATATACGTACGATACGATCGTTTTGTTGAAGCAAAGATATCCGGATACGATGTTTTACTTTATTATCGGTGGAGATATGGTTGAATATTTACCGAATTGGTATCGAATTGACGAACTTGTTCAGCTTGTGCAATTTGTCGGGGTGAAACGGCCTGGCTATTCTCTTCGTACACCGTATCCGATCATCGAAGTGGATGTGCCGACGTTTGCGGTTTCTTCTTCGCTTATTCGTGAGCGGATTCAAAGTGGGAAAAGTGTCACGTATTTGTTGCCGGAAGCGGTTCAATTATATATAAAGGAGAATCGGTTGTATGAAACGTGAAGAAGCGTTAGCGATCGTGCGCACACAATTAAAAGAGCAACGGTATATTCATACATTAGGCGTGATGGAAACAGCCATTGAACTGGCGAAATTGTACGGAGCTGATGTGCAAAAAGCGGAATTGGCGGCAATTTTTCACGACTATGCAAAATTCCGCACAAAAGAAGAAATGAAGCGCATCATTATCGAACAACATATGCCCCAAGATTTGTTAGCATATAGCCCAGAGTTATGGCATGCGCCTGTTGGGGCATATTTAGTCCAAACGGAAGTCGGCATTCAAGATGAAGACATTTTACAAGCGATACGTTATCATACATCAGGACGTCCAAATATGACGCTGCTTGAGAAAATTGTATATATTGCGGATTATATTGAGCCGAATCGTTCGTTTCCTGGTGTTGACGAAGTGCGTGTGTTGGCGCGAGAACATCTAGATCGTGCGCTGTTTCGAGCGCTTCAAAATACGATCCAATTTTTAATGGACAAACGCGAACCGATTTACCCAGATACGTTCCATACGTATAATGATATAGCTAAAAAATTGAAGGAGGTTTCTTCATGACAGAACGAGATATTTTACGTATTGCAGTACAAGCAGCGGATGACAAAAAAGCCGAAAACATCGTAGCGTTAAATATGAAAGGCATTTCGCTTGTCGCTGACTACTTTATGATTTGTCACGGTCATTCCGATAAACAAGTACAAGCGATCGCGCGTGAAATTAAAGAAAAAGCAGAAGAGCATGGTGTTGTAGTCAAACGTGTTGAAGGATTTGACGAGGCGCGTTGGATTTTAGTTGATTTAGGGGATGTTGTCGTTCACGTGTTTCATAAAGAAGACCGCGAATATTACAATCTTGAACGCTTATGGGGCGACGCACCGCTTGAGCGGATCGAGAGTGATCTTGGAGCATGACGTACGAACGATTTGCGAGTTGGTATGATCAATTAATGAGCGATGCTCCATATGATGCGTGGTGTGCCCTCGTTGAACGAACGGTCACTTCGTATCACAATGGAAAACGACTGCTTGATCTCGGATGCGGTACAGGGGAACTTGCGATTCGGTTAGCGGAAAAAGGGTTTGACGTCACCGGTGTCGATTTGTCGGAACAAATGTTGACTATTGCGCAGATGAAAGCAGAGGAGCGGGGGGTAAACCTCTCGTTTTTTCAGCAAGATATGCGCGAATTTGGCCCGTTCGAGCCGTTTGATACAATCGTCATTTTTTGTGATTCACTCAATTATTTATTACAGGAAGAAGACGTTATCGCTACGTTTATGCGTGTATATGAACAATTGCGACCTGGCGGATTGTTTTTATTTGATGTGCATTCTTTGTTTAAAATAGAAAACGTTTTTTTGCATCATGGGACGTTTGCGAGCAATGATGACCAAGTGAGCTACATATGGAACTGTTACGAAGGACCATGGCCACATAGCGTCGAACACGAACTCACGTTTTTTGTTCAATTACAAGAAGGTGTATATGAACGAGTCGATGAAATGCACGTACAGCGAACATACGATGTCGATCAATATGTCATGTGGTTAAAACAAGCAGGGTTTCATGTATTGCATGTATGGGCGGATTTCACAGAGCAACAACCAACAAAAGAAAGCGAGCGCATTTTTTTCATTGCGCAAAAATAAAATCCCAAAAGTGCCTCACTTTTGGGATTTTTCTTCAACAAATAAGCAGGATTTTTTTTGTTAATCACGAATATTGTCGATTTGTTGGCGCACCTTTTCTGTTTCTTCATAAAATTTTTCATGCGTTTTTTGAAAGAGGTGAACGAACAAATCCCCGACTTCTTTCTCTAACACCTCAATGCCTGCTCCAGTAATGCCGCCTTTGACGCATACTTTTTCTTGTAATGTCGGTAGCGTATACAATTGTTGTTCAAGCAATGCACCTAACCCGATGATCATATGCGTCGTTAACGTCGTTGCTTGTTCTTTCGTAATGGACGTTTGTTGAACGGCTGCATCGATAAACTTTTGAATTAAGTAGCTGAAAAAAGCAGGACCACAGCTCGTTAAATCAGAAGCGATGCGCGTAATAGGCTCGTCTATGTATATTGGACGAGAAATGGAACGAAATAAATGTTCAATCGTTGTCCGATCCGCCTCTGTGCAACGTTCACTTACCGTAATTAACGTACTTCCAGCGAGTGCACGATTTGTAATGCTCGGAATGACGCGAGCGACGCTACATGGCACGAGCGATTCAAGTTGTTGCACAGAAATGGGGCTCGTAATCGATACGATACAATGATGATCGGTCAAATGCGGGCGAAGTTGCTTTAGAACATCGGGCATATGCAACGGTTTCGTGCAAATAAAAACAATCGTTGCGTGTTTTACGACTTCTTCATTCGTCGGCATCACATGGATGTTTGGGTAGCGTTTTTGTATATTGTACGCTTTTTCAAGCGTGCGATTCGTAATGAATAGTTGTTCTTGTTTTACAGCTTTTCCGTTAATAAGCGATTCAATTAAAATTGTTCCCATATTTCCAGTTCCAATGAACCCTATATTCAACGGTATCCCCCCTTATCCGTCACCACTATACGTCATATGTATGCACGAATAATGCTTTTTATGAAAGGGTGAAAGCATGAAGTGGATAAAAACATATGAACGTTGGATATATGTAGGCTTAATTGTCATTGGAGCGGCCATTTGGATCATTCAACAACAAGAGGACACCCCCGTACAACCGCTCCCTTTAGAGCAGGTAGAACAAGAAGAACAGCAAGAACAACAAATGGAGGAACAAGCTCCCGTTATTGTCGATGTGAAAGGAGCCGTCAAACGAGCGGGAGTATATGAAGTGGCACCGGAAAGCCGCATTCACGATGTCATTCAACTGGCAGGAGGATTAACAGACGAAGCAGATGAAACGAAAGTAAATTTGGCGATGAAAGTGCATGATGAAATGGTCATTTACGTGCCGAAAAAAGGCGAAGACATCATCGTGGAAACAACGAGTCAAACGGGCAGTTCAAGTGGAAAAATCAACATTAACACAGCAACGATTGAACAGCTACAAACGTTACAAGGAATTGGACCTGCGAAAGCAGCCGCCATTATTGCATATCGTGAGGAACATGGATCGTTTCAAAAAGTCGAAGATTTGTTGAATGTGAGTGGAATCGGTTCGAAATCGCTTGAAAAAATAAAAGAACAAATTGTCGTTCGCTAAAATTGACGATAAACTAAAGACATAATGGACAAGGGGGAGAAGTAGATGGAGCGAATTACATGGGATCAATATTTTATGGCCCAAAGCCATTTGTTAGCGTTACGTAGCACGTGCACAAGGCTAGCCGTCGGGGCAACCATTGTGCGCGATAAGCGCATTATTGCTGGGGGATATAACGGTTCGATCGCAGGCGGGGCGCATTGTATTGATGAAGGATGTTATGTCATCGACAATCATTGTGTGCGCACGATTCATGCAGAAATGAACGCTATCTTACAATGTGCAAAGTTTGGTGTGCCAACAGAAGGGGCGGAAATATACGTCACTCATTTTCCGTGTTTACAATGTTGTAAGGCGATCATTCAAAGCGGGATAAAAGCTGTTTATTATGCGAACGATTATAAAAACCACCCGTTCGCTTTGCAGTTGTTCGAACAAGCTGGCGTAACGGTCAAGCACGTCCCGTTTGATATGGAATCCATTCCGACATTTTTGCACGCAAAGGGGAGATGAGATATCGTTTACGTGGCGATGGCGGCCATTTTGGCCGTCTTGTCTATGCTAACAAAATCAACTGTTTGTTTTGTGTTGTCATTTGTGTATAGTTTCTTTTTACTCTGGCGAAAGCGAGCGTTATTTTTCGCTTGCGTGTGCTGTTATTTGTTTTTCTCGTTATGGAGCAAATGGGTAGATGCGCATAATGTGACGAAACTTTCGGGGAATGAGACAACTTTTTTTGTGCGATTCATTGCTCCGATTTATATTGACGGCGATCGAGTTAAGACGGTCGTTCAATGGCAAAATGAACGGCTGCAACTGATTTATCGTCTCCGTACAGAAGAAGAAAAGCGACAATGGGACGAACTGCAAATAGGGACAACGTGTTCACTCCAAGGGATGCTTGAGCGGCCTTCTTTGCCGACTAATCCGTATGCCTTCAATTATCGCCGCTATTTATTTCACCAACGCATACATTGGATTGTTCGTCCGACTTCACTCGAACGTTGTATGCGCGCCAACATCACATGGATGGAACGGCTTCAGACGATTCGTCAAGACGGTATTCGCTACATTCAAAACCATTTTCCTCACGATGCTGGTGCGTTCATGCAAGCGCTCATTTATGGTGAACGAAGCGATATAGAGCCAACGGTACTCGCTAGTTATCAAAAGTTAGGGCTTATTCATCTGCTTGCGATTTCGGGCTTGCATATGACGTTGCTTGTCGGTGGTTGTTTTTATTTATTCATTCGTCTCGGTATAACAAGGGAACGAGCGACGATGATATTGCTTGGATGCATTCCGCTGTACGTCATTTTAGCAGGAGCTGCACCGTCAGTCATGCGTGCTGCAATTATGACGAGTTGCTTTTTTCTCGCTTCTTCTCGTCTGCGCACAATCGATTCATTAAGCATCGCTTGCCTCGTTTTATTAGCAAAAGACCCGTATACGATGTTTCATCTTGGCTTCCAATTATCTTTCCTCGTTTGTTTTGCGCTAATCATTTGTTCCTCATTCATTCAAAATCAACGCTCTGTTATTCGACAGTTGTTTGCGACATCGTTTATTGCACAAATGAGTACATTGCCGCTTTTGCTTTATCATTTTTACGAAGTGTCTCTTTTATCGATCCCGTTAAATGTCATCTTTGTTCCGCTTTATTCGTTTATTATTTTGCCGCTTTCGTTTGTAGCGTTATTTGTCCATATATGTATCCCGTTTCTTAGCCCGTTAATCATATATGGATTGGCGGCAGTCATCGCTCATTCGAATGAACTTGTGACTTCACTTTCCGATACGTTGATGCTTACGCTCGGTCGTCCACCAGCGTTGTTGATCGTTGCTTATGTTCTCTCCATCTGTCTTTTGTTCCTTTCATTTGAACAACAAAAGCGAGCGCATCTTTTTCGTTTTTCGTTTATTTTTGTGATTATTATCCATTTCATTTCACCGTTTTTTCGTCCGAGCGGGGAAGTGGTTATGCTAGACGTTGGACAAGGAGATAGTATATACATTGAACTTCCATATCGAAAGGCGATTTATATCATTGATACCGGGGGAACGATGTCGTTTGCCGATGAATTGTGGAAAAAGCGAAAGCAGTCATTTCGTGTCGGAGAAGATGTGCTCGTTCCGTTCTTAAAGGCCAAAGGTGTGCGTACGATCGATGCGCTTATTGCAACACATGGAGATTTTGATCATATTGGAGATGCGGGCGATGTATTCGAAGCAGTTCGTGTCCGGAAATTGATGGTTGGTATGCAACAACAACGAAACGATTTGGAACAAACGTTAATTGAGCAAGCGAGCAAAAAAGGCGCTCGTGTGCAAATAGTGAAAAGTGGCGATCGTTGGGCGGTTGGGAAAGCGCAATTTTACATTCTCTCTCCATTTGGAAATGAAGAGACGACAAACGACGGTTCGATTGTGTTGTATGCATGGATGGGAGGAGCATATTGGCTATTTACAGGTGACTTAGAAGAAAAAGGGGAACAACAAATTATGAGAACGTACCCGTCGTTGCCAGTCGACATATTAAAAGTCGGTCATCACGGAAGCAAAACGTCAACGTCTGAACCATTTTTACAACATATTCGTCCCAAAGTGGCGCTCATTTCAGCTGGCCGCCGCAACCGATATGGTCATCCGCATCGGGAAGTCATCGAACGTTTACGTCACGATCACGTGCGCATATTTCGCACCGATGAACACGGTGCGGTCGTCATTCGTTTTCATAAGCGGATAAGCACCATTCAGACGTTCTTGCCATAATATACAAGAAAAAAGAGACTGCAACACGCAATCTCTTTTAGGTGTCCATTACGCACCGAAAAATTTTACAAGTGTGGCGATAATGAACATCGTGGCGAAAAAGCCGAATGATACGATGAAGCCAACAGCTGAGTCAACGGCGTCGTTGCGCGTACATTGAACGTTTTTTTCAAATTCGTTCATGACCATCCCTCCTATTTTCTCACCCATTAGTATAAGGGAAAAAAGAAAGAAAATCTACATCGTTGACAACAGTTGTCACAAATAGTTCGCGTCAGATCGGAAAAGATAAGGATATCCGTTGGATAAACGAGTTCCTAGGGCTTGTTTTCCAACGTTTAAATAAATGGGAGTTGGCGATTCTCATCTGCTAACTCCCTTGTAAAATGCTCCGAAACGTTGTATGTTCTTTAAAGAAAGTCATGAAGAATGGGGAAGAGAACATGGAACAACTATATGTCATATATGGTACGGAGCATTTTTTAATGAAACAAGCGTATGAACAAATCATTCGTCGGGCATTGTCAGACGAAGAACGTGAATGGAATGTTAGTACATATGATTGCGAAGAAACGCCTATTGAAGTGGCGCTTGAAGATGCGGAAACGCTTCCGTTTTTTGGGGAGAGGAAAATCGTCATCGTCAAGCAGCCGTATTTTTTGACAGCGGAAAAAGGAAAAGAAAAAGTAGAGCACGATGTGAAACGGCTAGAAGCCTATATTGACAAACCTGCTCCGTTTTCAAGTGTCATGTTTGTCGGTTCGTATGAAAAACTTGATGAACGAAAAAAAGTGACGAAAGCGTTATTAAAAAAAGCGCATGTCATCGTTGCTAAGCCGTTGAACGAAAAAGAGTTAAAACAATGGGTGAAAGGGCAATGTCAAATTGATGATGACGCGATTGACGTGTTGCTTGCATTGGCAGGCACCGATTTAGCGACATTAGCAAACGAAATTGAGAAGTTGATGCTTTTTGCTGAAGGGCGTTCCATTACAGCTGACGATGTTCGGTTGCTTGTATCGCGTACACTTGAACAAAACGTCTTCGTTCTCGTTGAACAGATTGCCAAGCGGAACATCACAGATGCGTTGCAAACGCTTCAAGATTTATTACGTCAAAATGAAGAGCCGATTAAGCTTGTCGCATTGTTGGCTAGCCAATTTCGGCTCATTTATGAAGTGAAAGAATTGATGAAAACAGGATACGGTCAACAACAAATCGCCTCGATGTTAGGTGTTCATCCGTTTCGTGTAAAAATGGCGGCAAGTTATGCCGGCGGATTTTCGGAACAGCAGTTAATGCACATTTTATATGATTTAGCGGAAACAGATTATGCGCTAAAAAGTAGTGCAACAGACAAACAGTTGTTGTTGCAGTTGTTTTTCTTAAAGTTACAGCGGTAGAGAGACAATCTACCGCTTTTGTTGTAGCGCCTCGACATTAATCATGAAAAAAACACGATCGAGCGGATCTCCTTGCATAAAGACGATCGTTTTCGGTTTGCATGTGCGGACGGTTGCAATATGTACAATCGCATCTAATTCTTCATCAGATAGTTGAGAAAATAACGAAATGGTTTTTAACTGTTCTTTCACCCAATGCATATGTTCCCCTCCCAAACAGAAAAACAGCTTGCCGTGTATGACAAGCTGTTTTTTCATTATGCTGTAATGCTGTTTAATTTTTTCGCTAAGCGTGATTTATAGCGATTTGCAGCGTTTTTGTGGATTAAGCCTTTGCTAGCCGCTTTGTCGATTTTTTTTGTCGCAAATGCGAAAGCTTCTTTTGCTTTTTCCACGTCTTTTAACTCAACAAGCGCCTCAAATTTTTTGATTGCTGTGCGCATTGCAGATTTCATAGATGCGTTATGAGCGCGGCGCTTTTCGCTTGTTTTTGCACGTTTAATTGCAGATTTAATGTTTGCCATTTTTTTCACCTCCATTAACCGATCGCAAATATATACGTTCAATACGCGACAGTTCGATGAACAATAAGAACAAGTGATATTCTACCAAACTGCTCTTAATTATGCAATAGGGCAAAGACGAAAAGTACGATTGTATGAAAAAGGAGGAAAATGGATAAAACAAATGATAAAAAATACATGGAGGAAGCGGTATGATCGATTTACGACCATATAGTGTACGAACGGATTTAGCGATTGAAGCGCATGAAATAGCGATTGAAGAACGACTACAAAACAAGCAGGAAACTTCGCTTGAGGGGGTATTGATTCGTGACTGGGAAGAAGATGGTGTTCATTTTTCATTTGTAGAAGTGACGGAAGAAGGGGCAAAAACGTTAGGAAAAAAAGCAGGAAAGTATTTAACAATTGAAGCTCAAGGTATTCGTACACAGGATACCGACTTACAGCAAAAAGTAGAAAAGCTTTTTGCTAAACATTTTTATGCTTTTTTACAGCAACTGGGCATCTCACGAGAGGCAAGTTGTCTTGTTGTTGGATTAGGGAATGCGGAAGTAACTCCCGATGCGCTCGGTCCACTAGCTGTATCGAACTTATTAGTGACGCGGCATTTATTTCAGTTGCAACCCGAAAGTGTTCAAGACGGATTTCGCTCGGTGAGTGCGCTCGCCCCAGGAGTAATGGGGATGACCGGAATTGAAACGAGCGACGTGATTGCAGGGATTGTCGAAAAAACTCAACCAGATTTTATTATTGCGATTGATGCGTTAGCGGCGCGTTCAATCGAACGAGTCAACGCGACGATTCAAATTTCTGATACAGGCATTCATCCTGGGGCAGGCGTTGGGAATAAAAGAAAAGAGTTAAGTAAACAAACGCTAGGTATTCCCGTGATTGCGATTGGTGTACCGACGGTTGTTGATGCTGTATCGATTGCAAGCGATACGATTGATTTGTTGCTAAAGCATCTCGGTCGCGAGATGAAGGAAGGCAATCGAGCAGCTCGTGCGCTTGCGCCAGCAAGTCTTGTATTTGGAAAGAAAAAAAAGTTAACGGAAGAAGATTTACCGGGCGAGGCAGATCGTTCAGCTTTTTTAGGAATGGTCGGTCTATTGGATGACGAAGAAAAGCGACGGTTAATTTATGAAGTGCTTGCCCCGATCGGTCATAATTTAATGGTTACACCAAAAGAAGTCGACGTATTTATTGAAGAGATGGCGAACATATTGGCGAGCGGGCTGAATGCTGCTTTGCACCATCGGATTGATCAAGAAAACGTTGGGGCATATACGCATTAGTTTTTTCGTTCTATCTTTCAAAGCGTTGTCATATTGATAGAGTAGACAAGCTTTGAAAGGGTGAAGTGATGAACATGATGGTGACCGTTCACGGAACGAGTATAAAAAAGTGGCTTGTATTTATTTTGTTTACATTTATGGGAACGTTGACAGTTGTCGCCACGATGACAGCGACATCGACATATCGCCTCTCTTCTTCGTCTGTTCATGAAGTGGCGAATCATTTTTCAACGGAATCGCTCGTGCATTTGCTTTCTTTTGAAAATGTGTACTTTAGTCAAACGTTGCCGAAAGATAAACAACAATTACCGTATTCTCAATATTTTTTTCAAATGACGACAAGCGTTAATTTGAACGATCCACGCAGCTTGCTCGGACGGGAGCTTCCTGGTTTTTCGTTGTATGATAGTGAAATTATTTTAGCGGGCGAGGGAACGGACTTTACAAACATTCCATATGAATCGCCGCCTCCTTTAGAAGTGTTGCTTGCGGAGCGTGAAGCTGCGCAAGAACAGTTTCAGGAGGAAGAAACACCACCTGCTCCTGCGCCGTCGCAAACGACAGGAGGGAAGAAAGTTGCTTACATTTATCATACGCATACACAAGAATCGTATTTACCAGCATTAAAAGGGGTCACAAATCCAAACTTTGCGCATCATCCGACTGTGAATGTGACAAAAGTCGGCAAAAAATTAGGAGAAGAGCTAGAAAAGCGCGGCATTGGAACGGTTGTTGATACGACCGATTTTATAGGGAAGTTGTTGAAAAATAACATGGAATATTATCAAGCGTATGATATGTCGCGTAAAACGGTCGTTGAAGCGATGGCAAACAATCGTGACGTGCAATATTTGATTGACATTCACCGCGATTCTCGACGCCGTAACGATACGACGGTGACGATTAACGGAGTGCATTATGCGCGAGTATCGTTTATTATCGGTGGAGAAAATGCAAAATATAAAAAAAATTTACAGCTGGTAACAAAATTGCATGAACTGCTAGAAAAAAAATATCCGGGCTTGAGCCGTGGCACGTTTGAGAAAAAAGGAGTCGGTACAAACGGAAAGTTCAATCAAGATTTATCGGAAAACGCCATTTTAATTGAGTTTGGCGGTGTGGATAATACATTTCAAGAATTGTATCGAACAGCAGCAGCTGTAGCGGACGTATTTAGCGAATATTACTGGCAAGCGGAGAAGGTGAACGCAACACAACCAGCAGAAAAAAAGTAGGTGAGTAAGATGGTGAAATTTATGATGCAAAGTTTACTCATCGCCGTCATTTTTTTAGTCGGGGTATTGCTCGGCATGCAGCAAGCGAACGAAGGAATGCGAAAAATGAAAGGGTATAACGATCCTTCCCTCGAGCAAGTTGTACATGTATCAAAAGATGAAACGATCGTGCTCGGTCAATCCATCGAAGAGAAAAAAGAAAAACTGCAACAAATTGAGGCATTTAACATGTTTTCAAAAGCGGGACAACAGCTTGCCACTTTCGTTCATTCGCTCGTTGAACATATGCTTTCATTTGCGCAAAAGGCCGGATAACGATCCGCCTTTTCTTTTTTACGTTGAATATTGCGAACGTTGTTGCTATAATCAAAGCTAGCGTATTTCGGAAATTATAGGAGTGGAACATAGATGAATCGTGAAGAAAGACTAAAAAGACGAGATCGTATTCGCAACTTTTCCATTATTGCGCATATCGATCACGGCAAATCGACACTTGCTGACCGCATTCTCGAGAAGACAGGTGCACTATCTGAGCGCGAGATGAAAGAGCAAGCGCTCGATTCGATGGAGTTAGAGCGCGAGCGCGGCATTACGATTAAATTAAATGCCGTCCAGCTTCATTACAAAGCGAAAGATGGTAACGATTACATTCTACATTTAATTGACACACCGGGACACGTCGACTTTACGTACGAAGTATCTCGTAGTTTAGCGGCGTGTGAAGGGGCAATTTTAGTCGTTGACGCAGCGCAAGGCATTGAGGCGCAAACGCTTGCGAACGTATATTTGGCGATCGACAATAACTTGGAAATTTTACCTGTTATTAATAAAATTGATTTACCAAGTGCCGATCCTGAACGTGTTCGTCAAGAAATTGAAGATGTCATCGGTCTTGACGCATCCGAAGCTGTGTTGGCATCAGCCAAAGTCGGCATCGGGATCGACGAAATTTTAGAGCAAATCGTTCAAAAAATTCCTGCTCCATCCGGAGATCCAGATGCACCGCTTAAAGCACTTATTTTCGACTCGCTTTACGATCCGTATCGAGGGGTTGTCGCATACATTCGCGTAGTCGAAGGAACAGTAAAAGCTGGTCAAAAAATTAAAATGATGGCGACAGGAAAAGAGTTTGAAGTCGTTGAAGTGGGCGTATTTACGCCGAAAGCGAAAGTCGTTGACGAGTTGACCGTTGGTGATGTTGGATATTTAACCGCATCGATTAAAAACGTAAGCGATACGCGCGTCGGGGATACGATTACGCACGCAGACAATCCAGCAAGCGAGCCGCTTCCGGGGTATCGCCGTTTAAATCCGATGGTGTTTTGCGGTTTGTATCCAATCGATACAGCGCGCTATAACGATTTGCGTGAGGCGTTAGAAAAGCTGCAATTAAACGATGCGGCGTTGCAGTTTGAGCCGGAAACGTCACAAGCGCTTGGCTTCGGTTTCCGTTGCGGTTTCTTAGGACTTTTGCATATGGAAATTATTCAAGAGCGTTTAGAACGTGAATTTAACATTGACATTATTGCAACAGCGCCAAGCGTTGTATATAAAGTATATTTGACAGATGGAACAGAACTCGCCGTCGATAATCCATCCAACATGCCAGATCCACAAAAAATTGAACGTGTGGAAGAACCGTATGTACGTGCGACAATTATGGTGCCAAACGATTACGTCGGTCCTGTTATGGAACTATGTCAAAAGAAACGCGGTATTTTCGGTGATATGCAATATTTAGACGAGCGACGTGTGACGTTGACGTACGAATTACCACTTGCTGAAATCGTATACGATTTCTTCGATATTTTAAAATCGAGCACAAAAGGATACGCATCGTTTGACTATGAATTGATCGGTTATAAGCCGTCTAAGCTAGTGAAGATGGATATTTTATTAAACGGTGAAAAAGTTGACGCCTTGTCGTTTATCGTTCATCGCGATTCAGCATACGACCGTGGAAAAGTGATTGTTGAAAAATTAAAAGACTTAATTCCACGCCAACAGTTTGAAGTTCCTGTTCAGGCAGCGATCGGCAATAAAATTATTGCACGTTCAACGATTAAGGCGTTGCGTAAAAATGTATTAGCGAAATGTTACGGTGGGGACATTTCTCGTAAGCGTAAGTTGCTTGAAAAGCAAAAAGAAGGTAAAAAGCGCATGAAGCAAGTTGGCTCTGTTGAAGTGCCGCAAGAAGCATTTATGGCTGTACTAAAGATGGACGATCAAAAATAAACCGCAGAACCATTCTGCGGTTTTTTGTATAGAAAAGGGTGAAACGAGTGATTCAAGCAGCATATATTCATATTCCGTTTTGTACGCACATTTGTCATTATTGTGATTTCAATAAAGTGTTTTTACACCAGCAACCGGTCGATGCGTACATTGAAGCATTAATCATCGAAATGGAGCGGACGTTTGAACGTTTTCCGACCTCGCAATTACAAACGGTGTTTATCGGTGGTGGTACACCGACGTCGCTTACTGCTAAACAACTTGATCGATTATTGAGCGCCATTCATCGCACAGTTCCGCTCGCTTCGAATGTTGAGTTTACCGTAGAGGCGAATCCGGATGGAGTAAGCGATGAACAGTTGTATGTGCTCAAGCAATGGGGAGTCAATCGCCTTAGCTTCGGGGTACAAACGTTTGATAATGAACTGCTACGACACATTGGACGTACACATACGAAGGAAACAGCAATCGAAACAATTGAACGGGCGAACGAACTCGGTTTTCATAATATAAATATCGATTTAATGTACGGATTACCGACACAAACCATCGACCAACTGAAAGAAACGTTACACATAACGTTTTCATTACCCATTCAACACGTTTCTGCCTACTCGTTAATTATTGAGCCGAAAACGGTTTTTTATAACTTAATGAAAAAGCAGGCGTTACGATTGCCGAGTCAAGAAGAAGAAGCACAGATGTATGAAATCATTATGGAACAAATGGAACAACGCGGATATAAACAGTACGAACTAAGCAATTATGCCCAAAACGGATTTAACAGCCGCCATAATATGACATATTGGAATAACGAGTACTACTACGGATTTGGTGCGGGAGCGCATAGTTATATGAACGGCGTAAGGTACGTAAACGCCGGACCGATTAAAAAATATATCCAACTCATTGAACGAGGTCAATTTCCTTATATCAATACACATGTTGTGTCAAAAGAGGAACAAATGGAAGAGCATATGTTTCTCGGGTTACGAAAAAGCGAAGGAGTAAATAAAGATGAATTTTTTCGACGATATGGAAAAACGGTGCATGACGTCTTTGATGAAGCGATTGCTTTACAAAAACGAAACGGATTGCTTGAAGAGACAGAAGAAGCGATTGTTTTGACGCATCGTGGCAAATTGCTTGGAAACGAAGTATTTCAGTCGTTTCTCGGCGTTTCATCTTGACACGACAAGCTCAATTTGATACCTTAATAGTAGATTTAGCACTCGCTTTATTAGAGTGCTAACAGAGGTGATGAGCATTGCTATCCGATCGCCAATTGCTAATTTTAAAAGTGATTGTTGATGAGTTTATTCGTTCAGGGCATCCTGTTGGTTCGCGAACGTTATCGAAGAAGGAGGATATTACGTTTAGCTCGGCGACGATTCGCAATGAAATGGCGGATTTAGAGGAGCTTGGGTTTATTGAAAAAACACATATCTCCTCTGGTCGCGTCCCGTCTCAAAAAGGATATCGTTATTATGTTGACCATTTATTGCCGCCAGTTCGGTTAACACAAAAGGATGTGCAAACGATTCAGTCGATTTTTCATGAACAAATATACGAATTAGAAAAGCTTATTCAAAAGTCGGCGCAAATTTTATCAGACTTAACGAACTATACGACGGTTGTGCTCGGTCCTTCAGTAAAAGAACATAAGTTAAAAACGATTCAAATTATTCCGCTCAATGCGGAAACGGCTGTCGCGATTATTGTGACCGATACAGGTTATGTTGAAAAACATGTTGTGACGCTCCCGCCATCTATTCCACCATCAGATGTTGAAAAGATGGTAAACATTTTAAATGAACGGTTGACGGGTGTCCCTTTAGAAGATTTGACAGATAAAATTCAAACGGAAGTTGCGCGCGTTCTTCGCGAACACATCCAAAGCTATGACCACATGTTGCGCATGATTTCGTTTTCTTTAGATTTAAATGCGCCCGCGCAAATGTTTTTAAGCGGAAAGATGAACATGCTTCGTCAGCCGGAATTTAGCGACATCGACAAACTTCGTGCTTTATTTAACATCATTGAACAAGAAAAAGAGTTTTATCGTTTACTAAGAAAGCATAACCAACAAGGTATCCAGGTGAAAATCGGTACCGAAAACGATGTCGAAGGGATGGAAAACTGCAGTTTAATTACAGCGACATATTCCGTCGGTGGGGAGAAACTTGGCACAATCGCTGTGCTTGGCCCAACCCGTATGGAATATTCGCGCGTCATTTCGCTGCTAAACCTTGTTGCAACGGATTTGTCGAAGGCGTTAACGATGTGGTATCAAAAATATTAGCGATGTCAATATTATGGATGGGGAATTTCCCCATCCGCTTTTCGAGTGTTTAAGGGAGGTGAGAAGATGGAGAAAGAACAGCGTACATATGATGAAACGATTGAACAACATGAGGATGCACAAAGCGAGCAAGCATCAGAAGAGCAAGTGGAAAATGAAGAAACACAACAAGAAGAAAAAGATGAGTTAGCGCTTGCTTATGAAAAAATTGCGCAACTCGAAGCGAAGTTGGCAGAAACAGAAAATCGTTTCCTTCGTTTACATGCTGATTTTGACAACTATCGTCGCCGTGTGCGTTTAGATATGGAAGCGGCTGAAAAATATCGCGCGCAAAGCTTAGTTTCTGATTTGTTGCCGATTTTAGACAACTTTGAACGCGCATTACAAGTGCAAGTCGAAGATGAAAAAGCAAAATCGTTACTGCAAGGAATGGAAATGGTTTATCGTTCGTTAATCGAAGCGCTGAAAAAAGAAGGCGTCGAAGCGATTGAATCGGTTGGAAAACCGTTCGATCCGCATGTGCACCAAGCGGTGATGCAAGTCGACGATCAAAACTATGAACCAAACACAGTTGTGGAAGAGTTTCAAAAAGGTTACAAACTAAAAGATCGTGTTATTCGTCCAGCAATGGTCAAAGTAAATCAATAAGGAGGGATTATGTGATGAGCAAAATTATCGGTATTGACTTAGGTACAACAAACTCTTGCGTTGCTGTATTAGAAGGCGGTGAACCAAAAGTTATTCCAAACCCAGAGGGAGGTCGTACGACACCATCTGTCGTTGCGTTTAAAAACGGTGAGCGTTTAGTTGGTGAAGTCGCAAAGCGTCAAGCGATTACAAACCCAAATACAATCATTTCAATTAAACGACATATGGGTACAGATTATAAAGTGCAAATCGAAGGAAAAGAATATACGCCACAACAAATTTCTGCGATGATTTTACAATACTTAAAATCATACGCAGAAGCGTATTTAGGTGAACCGGTTACACGTGCCGTTATTACTGTTCCGGCTTATTTTAACGATGCGCAACGTCAAGCAACAAAAGATGCGGGCCGCATCGCAGGCTTAGAAGTCGAGCGTATCATTAACGAGCCGACAGCGGCAGCATTAGCGTACGGATTAGATAAAATGGATGAAGATCAAACGATTCTCGTATACGACCTTGGTGGCGGTACGTTTGACGTCTCCATTCTTGAGCTAGGTGACGGTGTATTCGAAGTAAAAGCTACTGCTGGTGACAACCATCTTGGTGGTGACGATTTTGACCAAGTTATCATCGACTATTTAGTTGAAGAATTTAAAAAAGAACACGGCATCGATTTATCGAAAGACAAAATGGCATTGCAGCGCTTAAAAGATGCAGCGGAAAAAGCGAAAAAAGAACTTTCTGGCGTGATGCAAACGCAAATTTCATTGCCTTTTATTAGCGCAAACGAAAACGGTCCACTTCACTTAGAAATGACGTTGACGCGCGCAAAATTTGAAGAATTATCTGCACACTTAGTTGAACGCACGATGGGTCCTGTTCGTCAAGCGCTAAAAGACGCTGGATTGACGCCTGCGGACATCGATAAAGTTATTCTTGTCGGTGGTTCAACGCGCATTCCAGCTGTTCAAGAAGCAATTAAAAAAGAAATCGGAAAAGAGCCGCATAAAGGCGTAAACCCAGATGAAGTCGTTGCGATTGGTGCAGCGATCCAAGGTGGCGTCATTGCTGGTGACGTGAAAGACGTTGTGTTGTTAGACGTGACACCACTTTCACTCGGTATCGAAACGATGGGTGGCGTCTTTACAAAATTAATTGAACGTAACACGACAATTCCAACAAGCAAATCGCAAATTTTCACAACGGCAGCGGACAATCAAACAGCGGTAGACATTCACGTTTTACAAGGTGAACGCCCAATGGCTGCCGACAACAAAACGCTCGGTCGCTTCCAATTGACAGACATTCCACCAGCTCCGCGCGGTGTGCCGCAAATTGAAGTAACGTTTGACATTGATGCAAACGGTATTGTACACGTGCGTGCGAAAGATTTAGGTACAAATAAAGAACAATCGATTACAATTAAATCTTCTTCTGGCTTATCTGAAGAAGAAATTCAACGCATGATTAAAGAAGCAGAAGAAAATGCAGAAGCAGACCGGAAGCGGAAAGAAGAAGTGGAACTTCGCAATGAAGCAGATCATCTCATTTTCACAACAGAAAAAACATTAAAAGAATTGGAAGGAAAAGTAGACGAAGCGGATGTGAAGAAAGCGCAAGAAGCAAAAGATGCGTTAAAAGCAGCGCTTGAAGGAAAAGATATTGAAGACATTCGTGCGAAGAAAAATGCGCTACAAGAAGTTGTCCAACAGCTTTCAATTAAGCTATACGAGCAAGCAGCTAAACAAGCGCAAGCTCAACAAAGCGAAGGCAAAAAAGACGATAACGTCGTCGATGCAGAATTTGAAGAAGTGAAAGAAGATAAGTAAACAAACGAAAAAGTCAAAGTCAGGCCTGCCTTGGCTTTGGCTTTTTTGCTATGGAAACATGAAATATATTGCGCAATAAGATGAGACAATGATAAAATTACGTTCATGTGAACGAGTCGGGAGTGGGTGATCATGAGTAAACGAGACTACTATGAAGTGCTCGGTGTGAGTAAAAACGCAACAAAGGAAGAAATTAAAAAAGCATATCGAAAGTTATCGAAACAGTATCATCCAGATATTAATAAAGCGCCCGATGCAGCAGAAAAGTTCAAAGAAATAAAAGAAGCATACGAAGTGTTAAGCGATGACCAAAAGCGCGCGCACTACGATCAGTTCGGCCATACCGATCCGAACCAACAGTTTGGCGGATTTGGTGGCGCTGATTTTGACTTTGGTGGATTCGGTGGCTTTGAAGATATTTTTAGTAGCTTTTTTGGTGGAGGGCGCCGACGTGATCCGAACGCGCCACGTGCAGGGGCAGATTTGCAATATACGATGCGTTTGAAGTTTGAAGAAGCAGTTTTTGGAAAGGAAACAAATATTGAAATTCCACGTGAAGAAACGTGCGATACGTGCCACGGTTCTGGGGCGAAACCAGGAACGAAAAAAGAAACGTGCGCACATTGTCACGGTACAGGACAATTAACGATTGAACAAGCGACGCCGTTTGGTCGCATCGTAAACCGCCGCGTTTGTCATTATTGTGGCGGTACAGGACAGTTTATTAAAGAAAAATGTACAACGTGCCATGGAACAGGTCGTGTGAAAAAACGAAAAAAAATTCATGTCAAAATTCCAGCTGGTGTCGATGATGGCCAACAATTGCGTTTAGCAGGTCAAGGTGAGCCAGGAATAAACGGTGGACCATCAGGAGACTTGTACATCGTTTTCCACGTTGAACCACATGAGTTTTTCGAACGGGATGGCGATGACATTTATTGCGAAATGCCAATTACGTTTACACAAGCCGCGCTCGGAGCGGATATTGAAGTGCCAACGTTGTACGGTAAAGTGAAGTTGAAAATTCCAGCTGGTACGCAAACAGGTACAAAATTCCGTTTGAAAGGAAAAGGAGTACCGAATGTGCATGGGTACGGAAAAGGAGATCAACACATTCGCGTTCGTGTTGTCACACCAACGAAATTAACGGAACGTCAAAAACAATTGTTGCGTGAATTTGAACAACTCAGTCAAGGGAATGGCCAAGAAGACAGCTTTTTTGCGAAAGTGAAGCGAGCATTTAAAGGGGAGTAACGTGAAGGAGGAGTTGGTAGATCATGAAATGGTCAGAAATAAGCATTCATACAACACACGAAGCGGTTGAGGCAATTTCGAATATTTTACACGAAGCGGGTGCTGGTGGTGTCGTCATTGAAGATCCGTTTGAACTAACGAAAGAACGAGAAACGACTTACGGGGAAATCTACCAACTCAATCCTGACGATTACCCCGAAGAAGGCGTCATTATTAAAGCATATTTACCGGTGAATAGTTTTTTAGGTGAAACGGTCGAAGAAATTAAACAAGCGATTAATAACTTAATGTTATATAACATCGATATTGGACGAAATAAAATTACAATTAGCGAAGTGAATGAAGAGGAATGGGCAACAGCGTGGAAAAAGTATTACAATCCGGTCAAAATTTCTGAGCGATTTACGATCGTTCCGACATGGGAAACGTATGAACCGGTTTCAAGCGATGAATTAATTATTGAATTAGATCCGGGCATGGCGTTCGGTACAGGCACGCATCCGACAACAGTCATGTGTATTCAAGCGCTTGAAAAAACAGTGAAAAAAGGGGATGTAGTGGTTGATGTCGGTACGGGATCAGGCATTTTAAGCATTGCGGCTGCGATGTTAGGGGCAAAGCGTGTCCATGCGCTCGATTTAGATCCAGTTGCGGTAGAAAGTGCAAAATTGAACGTGAAGTTAAATAAAGTGCACGATGTTGTCACCGTTTCGCAAAACAATTTACTTGATCGAATCGATGAACAAGCAGATGTTATCGTAGCAAACATTTTAGCTGAAATTATTCTTCGTTTTGTCGACGATGCGTATCGTCTGTTGCGTTCAGATGGTGTGTTTATTACATCAGGTATCATTCGAACGAAAAAACAAGAAGTGAAGGAAGGGCTTCTTCGTGCTGGTTTTACCATTGAAGAAACGTTAACTATGGAAGACTGGGTTGCGTTTATTGCGAAAAAACAATAAAAAGGGTGTTCGTGTTGCAACGGTATTTTGTACGTAACGAGCAAATCGTTGGCGATCACGTCATGATTTCTGGCGATGACGTCCATCATATCGGACGGGTGATGCGCATGAATGAAGGGGATCGCTTTCTTTGTTGTAATGAACGTAGTGAAACGATGCTTTGTGAGATCGAACAAATTTCCAATGATTTTGTTCGCTGCCGTATTATACAATGGATAGAGGCAAACGTTGAACTTCCTGTACACGTATATGTCGCAAGCGGATTGCTAAAAGGAGATAAATACGAACTCGTTTTACAAAAAGGAACAGAGCTTGGAGCAAAAGGGTTTCTTCCGCTTATCACCTCTCGTTCGATCGTGAAATGGGACGAGAAAAAAGGGGATAAAAAAGTGGAACGTTGGCAAAAAATCGTGAAAGAAGCGGCTGAACAGTCGCACAGAGCTTACATGCCATCTGTTTGTGCTCCGATGACGATTCGTGAACTTATTGCATGGGCGCGCGACATCAATTATAAATATATTGCGTATGAAGAAGAGGCGAAAGAAGGACGTCACCGTTCGTTTGCTCATCTTCTTCAAACGATGAGCAAGGAGGACTCTCTCCTCATCGTTTTTGGACCAGAAGGAGGCCTCTCTGAACAAGAGGTGGCGTTATTAAAAGAACATGGATTCGTCGCATGCAGTCTTGGGCCACGTATTTTACGGGCAGAGACAGCGCCATTATATGCATTATCCGCTGTATCTTATGAATGGGAACTTAGGTGAGGTGATCTACATGCCAACGGTTGCATTTCATACGTTAGGATGCAAAGTGAATCATTACGAAACAGAAGCGATTTGGCAGTTATTTAAACAAGCAGGATACGAGCGAAAAGACTTTGAAAGCCACGCCGATGTATACGTTATTAATACGTGTACAGTAACGAATACAGGCGATAAAAAAAGCCGTCAAGTCATTCGTCGCGCGGTGCGCCGCAATCCTGATGCAGTCGTTTGTGTAACGGGCTGTTATGCGCAAACGTCTCCAGCGGAAGTTATGGCGATTCCTGGTGTCGATATCGTCATCGGGACACAAGATCGCAGCAAAATTTTAGAGTACATTGAGCAGTTTAAACAACAACGCCAGCCGATTAACGGTGTGCGCAATATTATGAAAACGCGTGTATATGAAGAGCTTGATGTGCCTGCATTTACCGATCGAACGCGGGCGTCGCTAAAAATTCAAGAAGGGTGCAATAACTTTTGTACGTTTTGCATTATTCCATGGGCGCGCGGTTTAATGCGCTCGCGCGATCCGAAAGAAGTTATTCGTCAGGCGCAACAACTCGTTGACGCGGGATATAAAGAAATTGTATTGACGGGCATTCATACAGGCGGATATGGAGAAGATATGAAAGATTACAATTTCGCCATGTTGTTGCGCGATATTGATGAGCAAGTAAAAGGATTAAAACGTTTGCGCATTTCATCGATTGAAGCGAGCCAAATTACAGATGAAGTGATCGACGTATTGAGACAATCGGATAAAATCGTCCGTCATTTACACATTCCGTTGCAATCTGGTTCAAACGCGGTGTTAAAGCGAATGCGCCGCAAATATACAACTGAATTTTTTGCGGAGAGACTAGCTCGTTTACGTGAAGTATTTCCAGACTTAGCTGTAACATCAGATGTAATCGTCGGTTTCCCTGGGGAGACGGAAGAAGAATTTATGGAAACATATGAATTTATTCGCGAGCAACGCTTCTCCGAACTGCATGTCTTTCCATACTCAAAACGGACAGGCACACCAGCCGCAAGAATGCCAGATCAAGTCGATGAAGAAGTGAAAAACGAGCGCGTGCATCGTTTAATTGCACTTTCCGATCAGCTAGCGAAAGAGTACGCATCAAAGTTTGAAGGACAAGTGCTTGAAGTCATTCCAGAAGAGCTTTATAAAGAAGATCCAACGAGCGGATTATATGTCGGTTATACGGATAACTATTTAAAAGTGAAATTCCCAGCAACAGAAGAAATGGTCGGTCAACTCGTGAAAGTGAAAATTACAAAAGCAGGCTATCCATATAACGAAGGGGAATTTGTTCGTGTCATTGACGATGCTCATGAAGCCATTCGGCTAAGCTCATAAAAAGAAGTTGACTTATGAGCTTGGTTATATTATACTTTGAAAGTACATGTTTTAACATGTACCAAGGATTAGCGGTTTTGTTCGGAGGGAGGGAAGTAGGATGTCAAAAACGATCGTTCGTAAAAACGAGTCGCTTGAAGATGCTCTTCGTCGCTTCAAACGTGCGGTTTCAAAAACAGGTACGTTGCAAGAAGCAAGAAAGCGCGAATTCTATGAAAAGCCAAGCGTAAGACGTAAGAAAAAGTCTGAAGCGGCTAGAAAGCGCAAATATTAAAAGAGGGTGTATTTATGAGTCTTCTCGAACGTTTGAACAATGATATGAAGCAAGCGATGAAAAACAAAGAGAAGGACAAATTATCGGTCATTCGCATGGTGAAATCCGCTTTACAAAATGAAGCGATTAAACTTGGCAAAACGTTGACCGAGGATGAAGAATTAACCGTACTTTCTCGCGAATTAAAACAGCGTAAAGACTCCCTCCAAGAATTTGAAAAAGCTGGTCGCACAGACCTTGTTGATAAAGTCAAGGAAGAAATTACGGTTCTTGAACTTTACATGCCGAAGCAGTTGAGCGAAGAAGAGCTTGTGCAAATCGTAAAAGAAACGATTGCCGAAGTCGGTGCTTCCTCAAAAGCGGATATAGGTAAAGTGATGGGAGCGATCATGCCGAAAGTGAAAGGAAAAGCTGACGGCTCGCTCGTGAACAAACTTGTTCAACAACATTTAAGCTAAAAACACCTTACGAGTTCGTAAGGTGTTTTTTCATTTTTGAAACTTTTTTTCTTTTCATCCGTACTAAAAATGAAGGGAGGAAAAAGGATGGCCGGTTTCATTATTGCTTTTACGCATCCGTTTCTTGCTGCGCTTTTACTCATCGCCGGCAGCGTGTTGTTTGTTTGGCAACTATACGATGCACGTTGGGGATGGAAAGGAACTGTAAGCCTCATTTGCTTTTTGCTTTTTTTCTCATCGCATTTAGCGGCTGGTTTAACAACTTTCGGAGCGATCATGTTATTTACTATTGGTCTTATTTTGTTAGTCATTGAGCTGTTTGTGCCAGGTGGCGTCATTGGTTTTCTCGGGCTCGGTACGCTCGTGTGGAGTTTATTTTTGGCAGCAAAACATTCCCCATTTGTTACGATGTCGTTAGCAGTAGCCATTGTGGGTGCGCTTATGATGGGATTATGGCTTAGCCGAGTAAGCAAAAAGAAGATGGCGCTTTTTGAAAAAATAGTGCTGACCGACGAACAGCGGAATGAAGAAGGATATGTGTCCCATGAGGCACGTATGGATTTAGTCGGGAAACGCGGAGTGGCCATCACTGTATTGCGGCCAGCAGGAACAGCGCTCATTGATGGCGAACGTGTAGATGTTGTCACAGAAGGAGAATATATTGAACGACATCGACCAATTGAAGTTATTCATGTAGATGGGTTAAAAGTCGTCGTTCGAGAATGTAAAAAAGAGGAGGAAGTCGTATGACACCAGATCAATTTTTATTTATTATCGCTATTGCTTTAGGGCTTGTGTTATTAGCTGTATTCTTTTCGTTCGTTCCAGTTATGCTTTGGATTTCCGCGCTTGCTTCTGGTGTGCCTATTAGTATTTTTACGCTTATTGGGATGCGTTTACGCCGCGTCATTCCATCACGTGTCATTAATCCACTAATTAAGGCAAAAAAAGCAGGGCTTGATGTCACGACTAACCAGTTAGAAAGCCACTATTTAGCCGGAGGAAATGTTGACCGTGTCGTTAACGCTTTAATCGCTGCACAGCGAGCGAATATTAATTTAACGTTTGAACGTTGTGCGGCAATCGATTTAGCAGGACGAAATGTATTAGAAGCGGTACAAATGAGCGTCAATCCAAAAGTCATTGAAACGCCGTTTATTTCTGGCGTGGCGATGGACGGCATTGAAGTGAAGGCGAAAGCACGTATTACCGTGAGAGCTAATATTGATCGGTTAGTCGGTGGCGCAGGGGAAGAGACGATTATTGCTCGCGTCGGGGAAGGTATTGTATCAACGATCGGGTCCCAACATGACCATAAAAAAGTGCTTGAAAATCCAGATATGATTTCACAAACTGTTTTAGCAAAAGGGTTAGACTCAGGAACGGCGTTTGAGATTTTATCGATCGATATTGCAGATATTGATATTGGGAAAAATATTGGTGCAGAATTGCAAACAGACCAAGCGGAAGCGGACAAAAAGATTGCACAAGCGAAAGCGGAAGAGCGTCGGGCGATGGCAGTTGCACTTGAACAAGAAATGAAAGCACGCGTGCAAGAAATGCAGGCGAAAGTCGTGGAAGCCGAAGCGCAAGTGCCGCTTGCGATGGCAGAAGCACTCCGTTCGGGTAAGCTTGGTGTCATGGATTACATGAACTTAAAAAACATTATGGCGGACACGAATATGCGTGATTCGATTGGGAAACTTACACAAAACCCAGATGAGGAAAAAAGGTGAGGAATAAATGATGACGCTCATCGATTGGCTTCTTGATAACATATTTGTCGTGTTTATTTTAGGAGCGTTTATTTCTTGGATTGGAAAACGCATCAAAACTGTGGAGGAAACAGTTGAACGAACACAACAGCAAGAACAAAAAACAACGGTCGTTGTGACAGAAGTAGAACCGAAAGTGACGACGCGTCCAGTTAAGAAGGTGCAAGAGCAAATGACTGTATCACAGCCAGCAGAAGAGCAACATAAAAAGACGAAACAATTGCCGACACATCCGCTCGTGCAAGGTGTGATCTTTTCAGAGGTACTCGGTCCGCCGCGCGCAAAGCGTCCGTACGGTAGAAAATAAGTGCTATAACCCCCATTTCGCTCATACATATGAGATGAAAGGGGGTTTTGTTTATGATCGGAAAATGGAAAAACAAAATGCGACAATGGTTAACAAATCAAATGGAGCTGCCTGCGGACGTTGTCGCTGACCTCCCCCGCATTACGATGATTGGGCATATTCATATTTACATAGAAAACCATCGCGGTTTACTTCTGTTTACAGATCGCGAATTACGCTTGTTGTTAAAAAATGGTCAGCTACTTGTTAAAGGGGAATCGTTTAGCATTAAAACGATTTTGCCAGAAGAAATTTTGCTCGAAGGGAAAATTAGTCAAGTATTATATTTAGAAGAATAGGGGGGGCGGGTGTGAAAAACGAGTGGATGTATCGAATGTCAGGCAACTTGCGCATACGTATTGTTGGAAAAGGATTAGAACGGTTATTAAATGAATTTACACGCCGAGGGATATACGTATGGAACGTGAGGCGAGAGGGGGAACATTCGCTCACGTGTTATATACTTCTTCGCGATATTCGCCACGTGCGAGTAGTGATGCGTAAAAGTGGTTGTAAGCTATATGTGCTTGAACGGCATGGGGCACCGTTTTGGTTGAAAGCGTCATGGAAAAATAGCGGTATCGTTGTCGGACTAGTTGCTTTTATATGCATCATTTTTTTATTGTCTAATATGATTTGGCGCATTGAAATCACAGGAGCAAATCCAGAAGTAGAACATACGGTGAGGCAACAATTAAAAAAGATGGGGGTTGAACGTGGTGCGCTACAGTTCGTGATTCCGAGTCCCGAAACGATCCAGCGTACGTTAATGAATATGGACGCGGTAACATGGATTGGTGTTGAATGGCGTGGAACAACGCTATATTGCCGAGTCGTTGAAAAAAAGCAACCGACAGAAACGAAATCGAATCCCCCCCAACATCTTGTTGCAAAGAAAAAAGCGGTTATTACGTATATGTTTGTTGAGCAAGGGCAAGCAGTTGTAGAAATAAATGATCATGTCGTTCCGGGACAACTACTCGTTTCTGGATTTATTGGGAAAGAAGGACAAACAAAGATCGTGCCAGCGCGCGGTCAAATTTTAGGTGAGACGTGGTACAAGTCTACAGTCGTCGTTCCGATGAAAACAGAACTTTATATGTTGACAGGGAAAAAACGCGAAACACATTACGTTCATTTTTGGTCGTGGAAAATCCCGTTTTTTTGGAATCATAAAGAGAAATTTTCAACATTTGAAAAACAAGTCGATGAAAAAACGTTTCGTTTCTTGACATGGACGTTACCGATTCGCTATGAAAAAGTAGTGTGGCACGAAAAAGAAATCGCTGTTCGTGAATATTCATACGATCAAGCAAGGAAAGTGGCGAAACAAATCGCGCGTGAACAGTTAAAGCGACAGCTGCCTTCGGATGCGACCATTCAAGGTGAAAAAGTTTTGCATGTGACGAAGGAGAATGGTAAAGTAAAAGTAGAAATGCATTACCAAGTCATTGAAAACATTGCGACACCACAACCAATTATTCAAGGAGATTGAGGAATGTCGGAACAGTTTGTCACGATTTACCCTAACGTACAAAATACAGATGAAGCGCTTGCTTTATTTGGTACGCACGATGTTCATTTAAAGCGCATTGAGCAGGAGCTCGGTGTTTCAATTGTGACGCGCGGAGAAGCGATAAGCGTGTCAGGAAGCAAGCAACATGTTGAGCTTGTTGATGAATTGCTTCGCCATTTGTTACTTGTTATTCGTAAAGGTATTGTGATTAGCGAGCGAGATGTGCTTTATGCACTACAAATGGCGAAAAACGGAACAATTTCTTACTTCGTTGAACTGTACAACGAAGAAATTGGAAAAAACGCGAAAGGAAAAGCGATTCGTGTCAAAACGCTCGGTCAGCGTCAATACGTATCAGCTATCCAGCGCCACGACTTAATTTTTGGCATCGGACCAGCAGGAACAGGAAAGACGTATTTAGCGGTTGTGATGGCTGTACAGGCATTGAAAAACGGACAAGTCAAACGCATTATTTTGACGCGTCCGGCTGTGGAAGCGGGCGAAAATTTAGGCTTTTTGCCGGGAGATTTAAAAGAAAAAGTGGATCCGTATTTACGTCCGCTTTACGATGCGCTTCATGACGTGCTCGGTCATGAGCATACACAACGATTAATTGAACGCGGTGCCATTGAAATTGCTCCGCTTGCCTATATGCGCGGTAGAACGTTAGATGATGCGTTCGTCATTTTAGACGAGGCGCAAAATACAACACCTTCGCAAATGAAAATGTTTTTAACACGTCTTGGTTTTGGTTCGAAAATGGTCATTACCGGCGATATTTCGCAAGTCGATTTACCAAAAGGTGTTCGTTCTGGGCTTATGATTGCAAAAGATATCTTAACGAATGTAAACGGAATTTCATTCGTCTTTTTGGAGCAAGCTGATGTTGTACGCCATCCGCTTGTCGGCAAAATTATCGCCGCATATGAAGATGCAGGAATGTAAATGCGACCCGCACTCATGTGGGTCCTTTTTGCACTTTAACGGAGAGAGGGAAGAATATGTTAATTATTGACTTTATGGATGAAACGAATGAAATAACAGAACAACAAATCGAGCTTATTGAACAGTTATTACAACATGCTGCAAAGGAAGAACATGTGCCAGATGGGGCAGAAGTAAGCGTCACATTTGTGGATAATGAAAAAATTCGCGAAATTAATCGCGATTATCGCGGAAAAGATCAGCCGACCGATGTTATTTCGTTCGCCCTTGAGGAGATGGGTGAAGAAGAAATTGAAATTGTCGGTATAGATGTACCACCTGTGCTTGGAGATATTATTATTTCCGTTCCAAAAGCGCGTGAGCAGGCAGAACAATACGGTCATTCGTTTATGCGCGAACTCGGTTTTCTAGCTGTACACGGTTTTTTACATTTACTCGGTTACGATCATGAAACGGAAGAAGAAGAGAAAGTAATGTTTGCAAAACAAGAGCAATTATTACAACAGTTCGGCTTAACGAGATGATCGATTGTGCGTTGGAAACGATTTGTCACTAGCGTATGGTATGCTTTAAATGGGGTTCGTCTTGCGGTTTGTTATGAGCGAAATATGCGCATTCATCTCGTAGCCGCGATTATCGTGATCGTCGCTGCAGCGGTATTTCGCGTTTCGAAAATGGAATGGCTTGTGTTGCTGATAACGATCGGTATCGTTATCAGCCTGGAAATTGTCAATAGCGCAATAGAACGGGCGGTCGATTTAGTGACGGATGAGTATCGACCATTGGCAAAGGAAGCAAAAGACTTAGCAGCTGGTGCCGTACTTGTCTTTGCTTTTCTTTCTATCATCATTGGCATTTCCATTTTTTTGCCTTATTTGCATGTATTTTTTAAAAATTCTTTACATTTTCATAAATAGTAGTGAAATCGCGCTCATATTTTGGTAAAATAAAAATCAAGCATAACTTTATGCGATGGAGGTTTTTATGATTCAGGAAGGATATAAATCAGGATTCGTAGCAATTATCGGACGACCAAATGTAGGGAAATCTACATTTTTAAATCGCGTCATCGGGCAAAAAATTGCGATTATGAGCGATAAACCGCAAACGACGCGCAATAAAATTCAAGGTGTATACACAACAGATGACGCACAAATCATTTTCATTGATACGCCAGGCATTCATAAGCCGAAACATAAGCTTGGCGACTTTATGGTGAAAGTAGCGCAAAGCGCGTTGCAAGAAGTTGATTTAATTTTATTTATGGTGAATGCTGTAGAAGGGATCGGCCGCGGTGACGAGTTTATTATTGAACGTTTAAAACAAGTACAAACGCCAGTGTTTTTAGTCATTAATAAAATTGATGAAGTGCATCCTGATGATCTATTACCGCTGATTGAGCAATATCGCTCACTCCATTCGTTTGCCGAAGTCATTCCTATTTCAGCGTTGCAAGGAAATAACGTAGAAACGTTGTTGCAGCAAATTAAAAACTACTTACCTGAAGGACCGCAGTATTATCCTGCGCATCAAGTGACAGATCACCCGGAGCGATTTATTATCGCCGAATTTATTCGTGAAAAAGCGCTCCATTTAACGCGCGAAGAAGTACCACATTCCATTGCAGTTGTCATCGATTCGATTGAACGTCGGGAAAATAGCGATACCGTATATGTGGCGGCGACAATTATCGTTGAACGTGATTCGCAAAAGGGAATTATTATTGGCAAACGCGGTCAAATGTTAAAGGAAATCGGTCAACGTGCACGTGCTGATATCGAAGCGCTACTCGGTTCGAAAGTGTTTTTAGAGTTGTGGGTGAAGGTACAAAAAGATTGGCGTAATAAAATGGCACATTTGCGAGACCTTGGCTATCGTGAAGATGAATATTAATGCTGTAAAATTTTAAATAACATTGTGACAGCGACAAACGGACAAACTACAAGTGAGCTGCTCAATCACCGTCAACTAACGAGAGAAAGGTGTGGTTCGATGCTCGATTTTACGTGGAAGCTATTTAGTCAAACAGGAAATATTGACACGTATCTTTTGTTTAAGGAGCTAGAACGCGAAACGAAAGAGCAGGCGAGCGATTCTACGTATCATTTAAGTGAACGAGATTACCACGTCCTGTAACTTTGGAAGGTTATGTTGTATGTTTGAAAAATGCGAAGGAATTGTCATTCGAACAATTGACTATGGAGAGACGAATAAAATCGTCACAATATTTACGCGCGAATGGGGGAAGGTTGCTGCGATGGCACGTGGAGCAAAAAAGCCGAGCAGCCGCCTTTCTTCTGTCACGCAAATATTTACATACGGTATATTTTTAATTCAAAAAAGTCGCGGGGTTGGAAGCTTGCATCAAGGGGAATTGCTTTCAACGATGCGCTATATACGTGAAGATATTTTTTTAACAGCATACGCTTCATACATTGTCGAATTGACGGATAAAGCAACGGAAGAAAGACGCCCGAATCCATATTTATTTGAACTTCTTTTACAAACGCTCACATATATGAACGAAGGACTCGATGCGGAAGTGTTGACGTATATATACGAGATGAAGCTGCTTCCGGCATTCGGGCTATATCCGAAGTTAGACGGCTGTGCCATTTGCGGAGAAAAAGAAGGGACGTTTGCTTTTTCGATTGCACAAGGAGGATTTTTGTGTCACCGCTGTTTTGAGCACGATCCACACCGCATTCCGATGACCCCATCGGTTTTAAAATTACTTCGCCTTTTTTACTACGTTGATTTGTCTCGCATCGGTCAAATCGCTGTCAAATCGGAAACGAAACAACAAATAAAAACGATTATTTCAGCTTATTACGACGAATATTCGGGCCTTTCGCTGAAGACGAAACGTTTTTTACAGCAACTACATACGTTGGACGGTAAAAGCGGACAAATATAACGTTGTCCGCTTCCCACTTTTGTTTGCAAAATACGAAGATGAATTATAATATGATGTTATAATGTAGCCTATTGTAAGGTGGTGAGCGACAATCGAACTCAATAAACGTCAAGAACAAATTTTGCAAATCGTCAAAGATCACGGCCCAATTACTGGGGAGCATATCGCTGAAAAGCTCAACTTAACACGTGCGACGTTACGTCCGGATTTAGCGATTTTAACGATGGCAGGGTATTTAGAAGCGAGACCTCGTGTTGGCTATTTTTATACAGGAAAAACAGGGACACAGTTGCTTGCTGATAAAATTAAGAAAATGAAGGTGAGCGACTATCAATCCATTCCGGTTGTCATTCATGAAAACATGAGCGTTTATGATGCGATTGTTACGATGTTTTTAGAAGATGTCGGAACGTTGTTTGTTGTGGATGAAGAGTCGCTGCTTGTCGGTGTGCTATCCCGAAAAGATTTGCTGCGCGCCAGCATCGGAAAACAAGAGTTGACGTCTATTCCTGTCAATATCATTATGACGCGAATGCCGAATATTACATTTTGTGGAAAAGATGATTTATTGATTGATGTTGCCCAAAAACTAATTGAAAAACAAATTGATGCGATGCCAGTCGTTAAAAAAGTCGACAAAGGGTATGAAGTCATTGGACGTATTACAAAAACAAACATGACAAAGGTGCTTGTCGCGTTAGCAAAAGAAGACGTGCTTTAAAGGGGGAAAAATATGAGTCAAATCGTATATGTCGTATCCGATTCAGCAGGGGAGACGGCCGAACTCGTTGTGAAAGCAGCAGCGAGCCAGTTTCAAGGAGCGCTCGTTCAATTTCGTCGTGTTCCGTACGTAGAAGATGTTGGAACGCTATCAGAGGTTGTCGCTTTAGCAAAAATGAACCGAGGAATTATCGTCTTTACATTAGTTATACCCGAGATGCGTCAATTTTTATTAGCGGAGGCAGCACGTGAAGGAGTTCCTGTATACGATATTATTGGACCGCTCATTGAACAAATGGAACAACTATTTCAAATGGCACCACGTTGTGAACCAGGTCCTGTTCGTGTATTAGATGAAGACTATTTCCGAAAAATTGAAGCGATCGAATTTGCGGTAAAATATGATGATGGACGTGATCCTCGTGGCATTTTGCGAGCTGATATCGTTTTAATTGGGGTATCGCGCACCTCGAAAACACCACTATCGCAATATTTAGCCCATAAACGTTTTAAAGTCGCGAACGTGCCGATCGTTCCAGAAGTCGATCCGCCTGAAGAACTATTTCAAGTTTCGCCTAAAAAATGTTTCGGTCTAAAAATTAGTCCAGAAAAGTTAAATGAAATTCGCCGAGAGCGTTTGAAATCACTTGGATTAGATGATCGTGCCATTTACGCAAACATTGACCGAATTAAAGAAGAGTTGCAATATTTTGATGAAATTGTAAAGAAAATTGGTTGTGAAGTTATCGATGTAACAAACAAAGCCGTTGAAGAAACAGCGAATGTCATTATAAATATTATGCGCAAAAGAGAAAAATAAACAAGTGAAGCACAGTCACAACGTGTGATATGTGCTTTTCCTTTTTATAAAAACATTTGTATAGCCAACTAACGTTTTTTATATTATAATAAAAAATTGTGATAAAACAGGTTTAGACTGAACATAGGACGAATAAACTATTTATAGCTAATTGTCAAGTGACAATGCATCGGGATTTTCGACAATATTTTTTCTTAAAAAGAAGGATTGTTTCGCGCGATGGAGAATAAAAACATACAAAACCGTTGGGACAAAGCCACACGTTTTGTCGAAATATGTTTGGAGTTGTTGAAATATGGGACAACGCATTCCTGAAGAAACGGTTGAGCACATCCGTCGCTCAGTCGATATTGTAGACATCGTTCAACAGTATGTCTCACTAAAAAAGCAAGGGCGCAACTACTTTGGGTTATGTCCTTTCCACGGAGAGAAAACACCTTCTTTTTCCGTTTCACCTGAAAAGCAAATTTACCATTGTTTCGGTTGTGGGGCAGGTGGAAATGTGTTTTCATTTTTGATGGAAATTGAAGGGGTTTCTTTTATCGAAGCTGTCAAACGGCTAGCACCACGAGCAAATGTTGATTTGTCGCACGTCGTTGATGATCATTTGCCAACTGAGCGAACAGAAACAGCTACGATGATTGCTGCGCACGAGTTGCTAAAAAAGTTTTATCATCATTTGCTTATGCATACAAATGAAGGAGAAGAAGCATTAAATTATTTGCTTCAAAGAGGCTTTACCCGCGAAATCATTGAACAGTTTGAGATTGGCTACGCTTTGCCAGCTTGGAATGCGGCTGTCACATTTTTAACAAATAAAGGTTTTTCGCTTCCCCTTATGGAAAGGGCAGGGTTAATTGTAAAAAAGTCAGGCGAGGACTCATACTTTGATCGTTTTCGACACCGCATTATGTTTCCGATTCACAATCATCACGGAGAGACGGTTGCTTTCTCAGGAAGGGCGATCGGAAACGAAGAGCCGAAATACTTAAACAGTCCTGAAACACTTATTTTCAACAAACGCAACATCTTATATCACTTCCATGAGGCACGGTTACCGATGCGCCAAAAGCAGCAAGTGGTGTTATTTGAAGGATTTGCGGATGTCATTGCTGCTGTGCAAGCTGGCATTTCCCATGCGGTAGCAACGATGGGAACAGCCTTATCAGAAGAACAGGCACGCATGCTTCGGCGCAATGCTTCATCTGTCATTGTGTGCTACGATGGTGATCGAGCTGGAATAGATGCTGCGCTTCGGGCTTCCGAGACGCTTACGGAAGCTGGTTGTTATGTTAAGGTAGCGATGATACCAGACGGGCTCGATCCTGATGAGTACGTGCGCAAATATGGTGCTGACCGCTTTCGTCATCATGTGCTTGACGCGAGCTTATCGCTTACCGCATTTAAGCTAGAATATTTGAAGCGCGGACGTCATTTGCAAAATGAAAGTGAACGGCTTCGTTATATTGAAGAAGCAGTCAGAGAAATTAGTCGCTTATCTAATGCTGTCGAAGCCGATTATTATTTGCGACAACTAGCGGATGAGTTTTCGATCTCTCTCGATGCGTTACGGGAACAAATGATGATTCATGGAAAGAAACAGCAAATAGAACGTAAACAAGAGCGCCGTGAAACAGTCATCTTACCTGCGAAGGCGAAATTGCTACCAGCTTTTCAAAAAGCGGAGCGAATGTTAATTGCCCATATGTTGCGCGACAAATCGATCGCATTTACGGTACAAGAGGCGATCGAAGGCGCGTTCAACATCGAGGAGCATCGCGCTATTGCTGCTTATGTATATGCGTTTTACGAAGAAGGACACGAACCCGATGTGAGCTCGTTGCTTGAACGCATTCATGATTCGCAGCTAAAACGCATTGTCACGGAATTGTCGATGATGCCAATTAACGAAAATATTTCATCGGCTGAGTTACAAGATTACCTCCAATGCGTGCTCAATTATCCGAAAGAGCAGTTGCTTAAACAAAAAGAAGCAGAACTGCGTGAAGCTGAACGTCAAAAAGATTATGAGCGCGCGAAACGTATTGCTAGCGAAATGATTGCGATGCGAAAGTCTTTGTATTTTGGAAGGAGGGGAATAAATGGCTGAAAAGTCAACACATTCCGATTTAACGTTAGAACAAGTAAAAGAACAATTAGTTGAACTAGGTAAAAAACGTGGTGTTCTTACCTATGAAGAAATTGCCGAGCGATTATCCCCGTTTGATCTCGATTCCGATCAAATGGATGAATATTATGAGTATTTAAATGAGCAAGGGATCGAAGTTGTCGGTGAATCTGATCTAGATGATACGGATTTAGATGACCCGGACTTCGATGATTTAAAAGACGAAGAGTTCGATTTAAACGATTTAAGCGTTCCGCCTGGTGTAAAAATTAATGACCCTGTTCGTATGTATTTAAAAGAAATTGGTCGCGTTCCGTTATTGTCGGCAGAGGAAGAAATTGAGTTAGCAAAACGCATTGAGCAAGGTGACGAAGAAGCCAAACGTCGCCTAGCTGAAGCAAACCTTCGCCTTGTTGTGAGCATTGCAAAACGTTATGTCGGTCGCGGTATGCTCTTTCTTGACTTAATTCAAGAAGGGAATATGGGTTTAATTAAAGCGGTCGAAAAATTTGATTACCGCAAAGGATATAAATTCAGCACATATGCAACATGGTGGATTCGCCAAGCAATTACGCGGGCGATTGCTGACCAAGCACGCACGATCCGTATTCCTGTTCATATGGTTGAGACAATTAATAAGCTTATTCGCGTTCAGCGCCAGCTTTTACAAGACTTAGGACGCGAGCCATCTCCAGAAGAAATTGCAGAAGAGATGGATTTAACGCCAGAAAAGGTGCGCGAGATTTTAAAAATTGCTCAGGAACCTGTGTCGCTTGAAACGCCAATTGGTGAAGAAGATGATTCACATTTAGGCGATTTTATTGAAGACCAAGATGCGACATCTCCATCCGAACACGCCGCGTATGAACTATTGAAAGAACAGCTTGAAGACGTATTAGATACGCTAACAGATCGGGAAGAGAATGTGCTTCGTCTTCGCTTTGGTCTTGATGACGGACGTACGCGAACGCTCGAAGAAGTCGGAAAAGTGTTTGGCGTCACGCGCGAACGCATTCGTCAAATTGAAGCAAAAGCGTTGCGGAAACTGCGTCATCCAAGCCGAAGCAAACGTTTAAAAGACTTTTTAGAATAACCGTTTACAAGAAATAGTTTACTTCTTACAATGGAAGTAAGCTATTTCTTTATTTAGGAAGGAATGCGTATTCAATGGAACAAAAACGAAAAGAAATCATTATTAATGAAATTAAATATTGGAAACAAACGCGATTGCTACCGGAACAATATTGCGACTTTTTGCTTGCGTTGTATACGGAAGGGAATCGCGACGATGTTGAACAGCCAACGAAGCAAGTTCCGGCATGGGCTATTCGAGTGACGATGATAATGATCGGTGTCTTTTTGCCGTTTGCCCTTCTTGTCATTTATTTTACTGAATTGTCGTTCGTTTTGCAAACGCTCATTTTGTCACTTTTTGTCATAATTTGTTTTATGATCGTTCGTTTTTTTGTACAACATAAAATGCTCACCCATATCGCTCTCATTGTGGGTGCTTTGTCGCTTCTTCTTCTTTCGATTCGCGTATCAGATATTTTCTTTTCTGAAAGCACGAGTGCGTTAGCGATCACAGTCATATGTAATTGTTTTGTTTGGTTGTTGATCGGTTGGCGTTTTTCGCTCATGTATTTTGTCATTTCGGGCGTTGTTGGCATCATTCTTCTTTTTTCTTCATTTTTCGTTTAAAAAAATTACATACAGGGCTTTTCCTTTATGGGAATTTAAAGTACAATAAAATTGTTTGTAACGTTTTCATTTTGAAAAACATGCTTTATTACATAAGGGAGGGTAAAGTATGAATCGTAATCCATTAATCCCATTTGTACTTATTATGGTGATGGGAATTGGACTCATTTTCTTTCTGTCTGTGAAAGGCCTCGGAGATATGAAAGAGGTTGCGAAAGAGAAAGAAGGCGGCGCAAAGACAGAAGAGACAGCTGCTGCAGGTCCAGAAGATATTTACAAAAAAAGCTGTGTAGCATGTCACGGTGCTAACTATGAAGGTGGCGTTGGTCCATCATTAAAAGGTGTCGGGGATCGTTTATCTGTTGACCAAATTAAAGAAGTCATCACAAACGGTCGCGGAAGCATGCCAGGTGGATTAGTTCCTGCAGACCAAGCGGACGCAATGGCAAAATGGCTTTCTGAATTAAAATAAACGAAGCGAAAAAGTCCCTTTACTTCGGTGAAGGGATTTTTCGTTTTTTGCAAAACATGATAAACTGAAGAAAAAAGTGTGGGTGATGTTTGTGAACGAATTACAGCTATCTAAACGGTTACAAACGGTCGCGTCATTTATTCCAAAAGGGAGCGTACTGGCGGATATCGGATCAGACCATGCATATTTGCCGTGTTATGCGTATTTGCACGGATACATAACAAAAGCCATTGCTGGAGAAGTGGCAGATGGACCGTTTCGTTCTGCAAAACAACAAGTCGAAAAGAGCGGACTTTCTCACGTCATTTCCGTTCGTAAAGGAGACGGCCTACAAGTTGTAGCGCCAAACGAAGTGGATTGTGTAACGATTGCCGGGATGGGTGGAACGCTCATCTCGAACATTTTAGAAAATGGAAAAGAGAAGTTAGAAGCTGTAAAACGTCTTATTTTACAGCCAAATGTCGGTGCACATATCGTAAGACAATGGCTACTAAATAACGAATGGGAATTAATTGATGAGCGCATCTTGGAAGAGGATGGGCAAATATACGAAGTGCTTGTTGCAGAACGTGGTGATCCTTATCGTCCGTACACCCAACTTCATGTGGAGCTGTTGCTCGGTCCGTTTTTATTGAAAGAGCGAAATGAAGCGTTTAGGAAAAAATGGGATATGGAAATGAAACATTGGCAGAATGTCATCGAGCAATTGAAGTATGCGAAAACGGACGAGGCGATCAAAAAGAAGCAACAATTTCTCGAAACATTGCAGATGGTAGAGGAGGCTTTAAAACGATGAAAACGCCAAACGGATATGAAATCATCCAGTTGTTTGAGCAGTTTGCTCCAAAACATTTAGCGATGGAAGGCGATAAAATCGGATTACAAATCGGTACGTTAAACAAGCCGATTCGCCGCATCATGATTACGTTAGATGTATTAGAACATGTAGTGGATGAAGCGATTGAACAGCACATTGATTTAATTATTGCGCATCATCCACCGATTTTTCGCCCGTTAAAACATATTGTGACCGATCAGCCGTATGGACGTATGATTGAAAAGTGTATTAAACATAATATTGCTATTTATGCTGCGCATACAAATTTAGATATTGCCAAAGGTGGTGTGAACGATTGGCTCGCTGAAGCATTGCAATTACAAAACGTAGATGTGCTCGTTCCAACATATGAAGAGCCGCTAAAAAAACTCGTCGTATATGTGCCACGCACACATGCAGATGCGGTGCGCAAAGCAATTGGCGATGCCGGTGCTGGACATATCGGAAATTATAGCCATTGTACATTCAATAGCGAAGGAATAGGCACGTTTTTACCAGAAGAGGGAGCAAATCCGTTTATTGGTCAACAAGGGAAGTTAGAAACGGTAGAAGAAGTACGCATCGAAACGATTGTTCCTGCACGTTTGCAACGAAAAGTCATTCAAGCGATGTTACAAGTTCATCCGTATGAAGAAGTAGCGTACGACGTATATCCGCTTGACAATAAAGGAACGACATATGGACTTGGTCGAATTGGGACATTAAGTGAAGAGATGACGTTACAGCAATTTGCACAACATGTGAAAACATCGTTGCGCGTGCCGACAGTTCGTGTCGTTGGGGAGTTAACAAATCGCGTTCGGAAAGTAGCTGTTATCGGTGGAGACGGAAATAAATATATTCATCAAGCAAAAATGAGCGGTGCTGATGTGTATGTAACAGGTGACTTATATTATCATGTCGCACATGATGCGTTAATGCTCGGTTTAAACGTCGTTGATCCTGGGCATCACGTCGAAAAGGTGATGAAAGAAGGAGTTGCAAACGTATTAAAAACGATGTGTGTACAACAAAAGTTTGATATCGATATATACGTATCGCAAGCCAATACAGAGCCGTTTACGTTCATATAAAAAAGAGGCTTATTCGCCTCTTTTTTTCACTTTCGGTAAAATTTTTGTTAGCGGTACTTTTCGCTCGCGTTTCCATGTTTCAGGATTGTTTGGATCGAATTGCTCCAAAAAGTCGATAACTTCTTTTGTAATTGGTGTTGGTGTAGATGCTCCGGCAGTAACCGCTACTTTTTTTGCATCTTTAATCCATTCAATGTCGATTTCGGTTACATCTGCAACACGATACGCTTTCGTTCCGGCAATCTGTTCCGATACTTGTGCGAGTCGATTCGAGTTATTGCTTCTTGGGTCACCGACAACGATCGTCACATCCGCTTCTTTCGCTTGTTCAGCGACCGCCTCTTGCCGTACTTGCGTCGCTAAACAAATTTCACGATGCATCTCGACATGAGGATATTTTTCTTTTACTTTTTCCATAATATGTGCCACGTCCCATTGGCTCATTGTCGTTTGGTTTGTCACGATAATGCGTTTCGATTGAATATCCAGTTGTTCTACATCTTCAGGCGTTTCAATTAAATGGACAGCATGTGGAGCAACGCCAATTGCCCCTTCAGGCTCAGGGTGTCCCTTTTTACCGATATAAATGACTTCATACCCGTTAGCGACCTTTTCGCGAATCAAATTATGCGTCTTTGTGACATCTGGGCATGTAGCATCAATGGTGACAAGTCCTTTTTCTCTCGCTCGTTGTTTTACTTCAGGTGAAACGCCGTGGGCAGTGAAAATGACTGTGCCATGATCGATGTTTTCTAAAATTTCAAGTCGATTTGGCCCGTCAAGTGTAATAATTCCTTCTTCTTCAAACGCGTCCGTTACATGTTTATTATGAACGATCATACCTAAAATGTAGATCGGTCTTGGCAACGTCGGATCGAGCGCAGCGTTGCGGGCGATGACCATCGCATCAACGACTCCGTAACAATATCCGCGTGGCGTAATTTTAATGACTTCCATATGGATCGCTCCTTCTTGGCGTGTTTGTCGTCTTCATTATATAAAAGAAGAAGCGAACATACAAAAGTTAAATATATAGTTTTGGAACAGATTTCCCTTTTTCATCCGTTTGTTGTTGTTTTCGTTCCTTTATTGTTGGAACGGGGCGTTGTTTTCTCGGTATTTTTTGCCCCATTTGCCTCTCTGTTGTTGCTGCACTTGTTGCATTGGCTGTTTCAGTTGTTTCGTTTATGTTGTCAGATTGTTTCAATTCGCGAAAAATTCGCATCATCGATGGTACGCTTTTAATGAGTGGACCGTATTGTTGCACCATCGGGGTAATCGTTTGGACCATGTTTAACATTTTTTGTACATTTGTTAACATCGAATCAATGCTCGGTAATGCTCCTTGAGCACCGAAAGCTTGTGTAGGCAGTTGGCTGCCGAACAATCGTGAAAACATGCCTCCTTGTGCTTGCCGCATCATTGGTTGTTGCCACATAGATGGCATCGGTGGATGTGAAGGTGGAAACATAAATGGACGTCGCAATGAAGTTCCTCCTCTCTTTATGTGTTGTGCTTATTTCATCTATATTACGATATGCAAGAAAGCTCATATAGTTGAATGAACGATTGATGTTCGTATATAATATGTAATTGGTCTATTTTTTTATTGAACTGAGAAAGGGGATGAGAAACGATGTTTGAGCGTTTTCCGTTTCATCCGTTTATTATAGAGGCGATTCAACATTTAAAATTCCATAAACCGACACCGATTCAAGAGCGTGTCATTCCAGCTGTGTTGCGTGGTGAAAGCGTCATCGGCCAGTCGCAGACGGGAACAGGAAAGACGCACGCTTATTTATTGCCGATCATTCAGCGCATCGATCCGCGTGTAGCAGAAGTACAGGCGGTCATTACTGCACCGACGCGTGAATTGGCAACGCAAATTTATCATGAAGTGTTAAAAATCACAAAGTTTTGTCCGAATGATCACCGCATTACAGCCCGTTGTTTTGTTGGTGGAACAGATAAGTTGCGTTCGATTGAAAAGCTGAAAACACAACCTCATCTTGTCATTGGTACACCGGGGCGCATTGATGATCTTGTTCGCGAACAAGCGTTATTTGTTCATACTGCCCGCATGCTCGTCGTTGACGAAGCAGATGTGATGCTTGATATGGGGTTTATTGCAGATGTCGATCGCATCGCGGGTCGTATGCCTGAAAATTTACAAATGCTCGTCTTTTCTGCTACTGTTCCAGAGAGGTTGAAGCCGTTTTTGAAAAAGTATATGGAGAATCCGACTCATATTCATATCACCCCAAAACAGATCGCAGCACCAACGATTGAACATATTTTAATTCCGTTGCGTCATCGCGACCGTTTACAACTTTTACATGACGTGTTAGTGAGCTACAACCCATATTTAGCGCTTGTGTTTGTCAATACAAGAAAAACAGCTGACGAGGTGGCGAACGGCTTAATTGATAAAGGATTAAAAGTAGGTGTGTTACACGGAGATTTATCACCACGTGAACGGAAAAAAATGATGAAAGCGATTCGTGATTTACAATTTCAATATATTGTTGCAACTGATTTAGCGGCGCGCGGAATTGACATTGAAGGCGTCAGTCACGTCATTAACTATGAATTGCCGTCAGACCTAGATTTTTACGTTCATCGCGCTGGGCGAACAGGACGTGCCGGTTATGAGGGGATTGCTGCAACGATTTATGAAGCATCCGATCAACATGCGTTAGTTAAGTTAGAAAAGAAAGGGATTCATTTTCTCCATCGTGATTTGCGTCAAGGTGAATGGATCGAGCTTGATGCATGGAACGGACGGAAAAAAGAGAAAAAAGTCGATGAAGTGGAACAACTCGTTGAAAAAATAGCGAAAAAACAAAAGAAAGTAAAACCAGGATATAAGAAAAAATTGCGAGAGCAGTTAAAAAAACAAAGAGCGAAAAAGAAATAAGGGAGAGAAGAACGTGTTAAAAATTGGTTCGCACGTATCAATGAGCGGAAAAGAGATGTTGCTAGCCGCGAGTAAAGAGGCGGTATCGTATGGGGCAAATACGTTTATGATTTATACCGGAGCGCCACAAAACACGAGACGGAAACCAATCGAACAGCTAAACATTGAAAAAGGACTTGCCCATATGAAAGAACATGGGATTGATGAAATTGTTGTACATGCCCCGTACATTATTAATATCGGTAATACGACTAATGCCGATACATTTTCTTTAGGTGTTTCTTTTTTACGTTCAGAAATTGAACGAACGGAAGCAATTGGCGCCAAGCAGCTTGTTCTTCATCCGGGAGCGCACGTTGGCGCAGGTATTGAAGCAGGAATTGAAAAAATTATTGAAGGATTAAACGAAGTAATTACAACTGACCAACAAGTACAAATTGCTTTAGAAACGATGGCGGGAAAAGGGTCAGAATGTGGAAGTCGTTTTGAAGAGTTAGCGAAAATCATTGACGGTGTGACACATAACGACAAATTGTCTGTCTGCTTTGACACGTGCCACACGCACGATGCCGGGTACGATATTGTTCATGATTTTGATGGAGTATTAGATGAATTCGATCGCATTATTGGGCTTGACCGTCTCAAAGTATTGCACATTAATGATAGTAAAAATGCTTGTGGAAGCCGTAAAGACCGTCATGAAAATATCGGCTTTGGTTATATCGGTTTCGATGCGCTCAATTATATAGTGCATCACCCACAGCTTACGCACGTGCCAAAAATTTTAGAAACGCCATATGTCGGTGAGAAAACGTCTGCGAAGCCGCCATATAAATTCGAAATTGCTATGTTGCGTGCACAACAATTCGATCCAAATGTTCGTGAAAAAATTGTTGAGTAGAAGGCTGTCACCGGCAGCCTTCTTACTGTATAAATTGACGAATGAACTCATTGGCTTGCTTGGCGAGTTGTGGTGATGTGCGATGGGCGAGTTCGCGAATCCAATTTTTTCTCGCTTGTTCGTTAAACACATCAATCGTTTTCTCGCGCATCATTTGAACAATCGTTTCCGCATCTTTCGGTGAAAGCGAAACGTTATATTCTTTTGCATACATCATCAACTCATTTGCGGTAATGGATTTCATTTTATGTTGGACGATTTTATGATATACATTCACGTAACATCCCTCCTTGTTTACGATATGAGCGGGAAAAGGAAGGTGTGCAATGATATAATGAATATAGATGAAAGGGGAGATTGGAGTGAAAAGACAACATAAAAAAGAGACGATTAGCCATTTGTTGTATCGTCTTGTGATGATGACGATTGGTGCCACGCTTGCAGCGGTATCCATCGAGCTGTTTTTAGTGCCAAATGAAATTATTGACGGTGGGGTAATCGGTATTTCCCTTATTCTTGATCGCATTCTTCCAAATTACGCATGGTTGAACTTTGCGACACTTGTCGTTTTGTTGAATACACCATTTATGTATTTTGGTTATAAACAGATCGGAAAAACGTTCATGCTTTCCTCACTCTATTCTATCGTTATGTTAGCTGTGATGGAACGATTGTTTCACCATGTATCTCCATTTACAACAGATTCCATTTTAGCGACAGTGTTTGGCGGAGCGATTCTCGGTGCGGGTGTAGGACTTGTTATTCGTCATGGAGGTTCGTTAGATGGAACAGAAATTTTAGGTATTTTAATGACGAAAAAATTGCCGTTTTCTGTCGGTGAGTTTGTTATGTTTACAAACATTTTTATTTTTACATGGGCTGCGTTTGTATTCGGACCGAAGCAAGCGATGTACTCTGTTTTAACTTATTATATCGCTTTTAAGACGATTGATACGGTTATTCAAGGGTTAGATGAAACAAAGGCAGTTTTGATCGTATCAGACCGTTATGAAGAAGTGTCGGACGCCATTTTAAATCGACTCGGACGCGGGACGACAAAGTTGATGGGAAAAGGCGGATATACAGACGAGCAAAAAGAAGTCATTTATGCGGTCGTGACACGTTTAGAAGTGACGAAGCTGAAGTCGATTGTATACGAAATTGACGAAAATGCTTTTATTACCATTATGAACACACAAGAAGTACGTGGGGCGAAATTTAAGTCTGCTATTCATTAATGAAAATAAATGCGATATACTATGAATCGGAATCATTTTGAATTAAGGTGGTCAAACGATGGACGATATTTTGCGTGTTGAAGATGTTTCGTTTCGGTATGATGATGAAGATGTATTGCAACATATTAATTTTCGCATTCCAAAAGGCGCGTTCGTCGGTTTAGTTGGTCCGAATGGGTCAGGGAAATCGACATTGTTAAAATGTGTTTTACGATTGTTAAAACCACAAACGGGGAGAATTTTTTTGTTCGGCACGCCGATTGAGCAGTTTAAAGATTGGCATAAAATCGGTTTTGTATCTCAAAAAGCAAACAGTTTTAATACTGGATTTCCTGCAACCGTATATGAAGTTGTCGCAAGCGGTTTAACAGGAAAGCTCGGTTTATTTCGTCGGTTAAGTAAAAAGGACGAAAAAGCGGTATATGAAGCGATTGATGCAGTTGGCATGAGCCCATTTATCCGACGCAATATCGGTGAACTGTCGGGCGGTCAACAACAACGTGTATTTATCGCTCGGGCCATCGTATCGCAACCAGAGTTTTTAATTTTAGATGAACCGACTGTCGGGGTTGATGTACATCATGTGCGAAGTTTTTACGATATGCTTGACCGATTAAATAAACAACAGCATATGACGTTGCTTCTTGTTACTCACGATGTCGGAACAATTACGGAAAAGGTGACGCATGTTGCATGTTTAAACAAACGTTTACATTTTCATGGTAGTGTGCAGCAGTTTGCACAGTTAAAAACAGAAGATGTCGCATCTTTTTATGGACATCATCTTCATTTGCTTGCTCACGACCATGCGTAGAAAGGGGGGTGTGTATGTTAGAAGCTTTATTTCAATATGAGTTTTTACAAAACGCGTTTGTTGTCGGTATATTGATCGGATTTATCGCCCCACTTTTAGGTGTGTTCATTGTCGTCAGAAGGTTATCGCTTATTGCTGATGCGTTAAGCCATGTTACACTAGCAGGAATTGCAGCAAGCTTACTTGTGCAAAAAAAATTTTTTACGTTTGCAACATTAAACCCGATTTATATTGGCATGGCCTTTTCTGTTGTCGGTTCGTTATTTATTGAAAAACTGCGTACGGTATATAAACATTATCAAGAATTAGCGATTCCGATCATTTTATCAGGAGGGATCGGTTTAAGCGTTATTTTCATTTCGCTTGCGGATGGCTTTAATACAGATTTGTTCTCATATTTATTCGGAAGTGTAAGCGCAGTAAGCCGAACGGACGTATGGACGATTAGCGTCATTTTTTTCATTGTGCTTACCGTCATTTTTCTGTTTTATAAAGAATGGTTTATTTTGTCATTTGACGAAGAATATGCACAAGCATCGGGAGTAAAAGTAAAGTCGCTCCATTTTGTTTTCATTGTGCTAGTCGCTCTTGTCATTGCTGCGTCGATGCGAATTGTCGGCATTTTGCTTGTTTCGTCACTCATGACGCTTCCTGTTGCCGCAAGTATTCGAATAGCGAAAGGATTTAAACAGGCGTTATGGTTTTCCGTTTTGTTCGGTGAATTTGCGGTCATTGTTGGGCTATTTCTTTCCTATTATTTAAACTTAGCTCCCGGTGGAACAATTGTTTTGCTAGCGGTTTGCATATTAATTGGATCAATCATGTGGAAAAAATGGAAGAGAGGATGAAGAAGCGTGAACGTTTCTGAAGCGCTACGATTAATGAAAGAAAAGGGATTTAAGTATACAGGGAAGCGCGAGGAAATGCTTGAATTGTTTGCGAAAACAGATAAATATTTAACTGCAAAAGATGTGCTTGATGTGATGAAAGATCGGTATCCTGGACTTAGTTTTGATACCGTTTATCGCAACCTGGCACTATTCGTTGAGCTCGGTATTTTAGAAATGACTGAGCTATCTGGAGAAAAGCATTTTCGGTTTACATGCAACATGAGCCATCACCACCACCATTTTATTTGCATGACGTGCGGCAAAACGAAAGAACTTGTTACGTGTCCGATGAATGAATTAGCGGAAGACTTGCAAGGATACGCCATTTCAGGACATAAATTTGAAGTGTACGGCACGTGTCCGATGTGTAAACAACAAGCTGACGTGTAATGTCAGCTTGTTGTTGTAAGCAACTTTTCTACTTGTTGTTTTGCCTCATGCCAATTGTACACACGAATGACTCCTTTTGGTAGCGGACCACGATTGTAAGGAGTATCAAATAAAATGACAGGGATCATACATTGTTCCGCAATGTCGCATGCGTTATCGTATTTATCTTCAAAAAAAATGTCGATGTTGTATTTTTTCACAGCCTCAATTTTATTGTGCGAACCGATAAGCTCAATATGATGATAATGAACGCCTTGTTGTTGAAACCATTTTTCTGTTATTTCATATAAGTGACGACCTCGTGCACTAATGTAATATAGCTCATATTCATCTTTCCAGCTATTAATGACCTCTAGTGCTCCGTTCGCAAGAGGAGCTTCGCTATAAATGATCGGCTCATATCGTTCCATCCATTCGTTCAGTTCTTCTTCTGTCGTATCTAAAAAAGGAACTAAATCGTAGTCAGTAATATCATCGAGCGTTAAATTTTTTCGGAATGATTTGTTTAAATATGGAATAAACGCACTTGGACATGTGACTGTTCCATCAATATCGATTCCAAATCGTCGCTTGATCATTGTTTGCTCATCCTTTCATGTCGGGTGCTTCTTGCCCATTATAACATTGACATAAAGTAACATCTATAATGACGTATCGCTTATTGCATAATAATAGTGCTCCTCATTTTACGAAAGCGAGGGAATTGTTATGGACAATGAGCGTCAAGCGTATGACAACGCACGAATAGATACGGTTCCAAACATTGAGCAAGATTTTATGGAAGAAACAGCAGGTGAAATTGCTGAGCCGATTCGATTTTCTGATCGAGAAGTAGAGCGTGGAGAAGACGGTCGTGGCGTTGGCTGGCTTGCACTTGCTTTATCGATTGTTTCTCTTTTTCTTATGCCAGTCATTATGGGAGCGGCCGGCATTATTTTCGGATTTATCGCTCGCCGTCGAGGAGCGGAAACGTTAGGGGCGTGGGCGATTGGAATTGGTGCTGTCTCCATCATTTTAAGCTTTTTCGTCCGATTTTTGTAAATAAGAGGGGAATGTCCCCTCTTATTTTTGTTTCCCTTTCGAGGCATATTCTTCCGCTAATTTATCGATTTCTTTTTTCAGCTCTTCCACCATCGTCTCTTCAGGTACTTTACGAACGATTTTCCCGTGGCGGAACAATAATCCTTCTCCACGTGCCCCTGCGATGCCGATGTCAGCTTCGCGCGCTTCTCCGGGCCCGTTTACTGCGCAGCCGAGAACCGCTACTTTAATCGGCGCTTTAATTTGGGCAATATACTCTTCAATTTCATTTGCAATGCTAATTAAATCAATTTCGATTCGCCCGCACGTCGGACAAGAAATTAACGTTGCGGCGTTCGCCGCAAGACCGAATGCTTTTAACAACTCGCGAGCCACTTTTACTTCTTCGACAGGATCGGCGCTAAGGGATACACGTACGGTGTTACCAATTCCTTTACTTAAAATCGCACCAAGTCCCGCAGCACTTTTTACCGTTCCTGCGAATAACGTACCCGATTCCGTAATCCCAAGGTGTAGCGGATAGTCAAATGCACGAGCGGCTTTTTCGTATGCTTCAATCGCTAAACGAACGTCGGAAGCTTTTAATGACACGATAATGTCTTGAAAATCGAGGTCTTCTAAAATGCGAATATGATGCAGAGCGCTTTCGACCATCCCATCTGCAGTAGGATAGCCGTATTTTTCTAAAATGCGCTTTTCAAGTGAACCAGCGTTGACCCCGATGCGAATCGGTACGCCACGTTCTTTCGCTGCTTTAACGACCGCTTCAACTTTTTCGCGTTTCCCGATATTTCCTGGATTAATGCGAATTTTATCCGCCCCGTTTTCAATCGCTTTTAAAGCAAGGCGATAATCAAAATGAATATCGACAACGAGTGGAATATTAATGCGCTTTTTTATTTCAGCAATCGCATCTGCTGCTCTTTCATCTGGGCAAGCGACGCGAACAATTTGGCATCCAGCTTCTTCAAGTCGATGAATTTGGGCAACAGTCGCATCGACGTCATGCGTTTTTGTTGTCGTCATGCTTTGAATGACAACCTCATTATTCCCGCCAATTGTAATGTTTCCAACACGAACAGGGCGGGTTTTCGAACGATGAATGATTTCACTCACGCGTCAATCGCTCCTTTAACGTATTAATCAAATCATTTTTTATTGTAGCAATGTTTCTTATTTGTTGACAATGTTTTTGCTATTTCTGTTTATAGAGTGGAATACGATACGTTTTGCCAGCTTGAAGGGAATGCGCATTTACATGTGGATTGAGCGCTTGAAAATCAGTAATGAGTTGATCGATGGGTACGGGCAATTTACCGTTCATTTCACGTTCGATAATGGAGAGGAGCGTATCGCCACGTTGGACGGTTATTTCGCGATAAGGTAATTCGTTCGTCCGTTTGTTCGTTTTTTCCGCACGAATCGTATGAATCGTTCCGTCTGTTACATCATGGTAAGCAATCGCACATATAGCAATGAAGATAAGAAGGGTAACTACTTTTTTCATCCTATTTCCCCACCTGTCGTTCTTCTTTCTTCATGTATATGGCTTGTCCTTATCATATATGCACAAAAATTACACTTCTTTTACATCACTTCACATTTGTTTAACATCCCATTCATCATTTGAACTATAAGAAGCAGGCGTATCAGCCTGCTTCTTTGACGGAAGGAAGTTCTTTAATAGACACGAACAAAATGGTAATAGAAACGAACCAATCTAACGCGACAGCGTATGGAACGACAATCTGTAATGCCTCCATAATGGTAAAAAAGACTGTTGCTAGCGTGATGGAGTAGGCGGAAATGCTCCACATATGACGGTACGTCCCGCGCTTATTTAATGTTTCACGGAAAATAAGACCGATGAATGCGAGAACGGTAACGTAAAGGAATTTGCTTGTACATGTGAAAAAGTATAAAACAAAAAATGATAGTGAAATGACGATAGGAAGTAATGATTGCAACGTGCGTGTAAATTCATATACGTCTTTGTTTGTAAAGCGATCTACTTGCATGACGGCATACGGATACGATTGAACGTGGCCATTTACAACGAGCGAAAAGTCTTCTTTTAAAAACGCCACTGCATTTGTGTAGCGCGCTACGTCATCGGTAGTTAATGTACCTGTGCTATCTAATAAAATAGTCACATCAGGATGTATGAGCTCAATTGTTTTTTTTTTCGTCCGATATCAATATGCCATCGACAACTTCAAATGGGGGAAGCTCCTCGCCCAATAGTTCGCGCGTTGAGTCGATCGTTTTGTTTATACTTATTATAAAATAAATGGCAATCGGCAACGTTGCAATAAGCGATAAAAAGAATACGTAGCCAATCGCTTTTCCAATCGGATGAAAGCGAAAGCGGGCAATATGTACAGGCGAATAAAGACTTTGTAACAACCGTTTCCACATCATCATCACATCCTTTACATCCTTTGGCATCATCATTTTTCATTCTACTTCTTTTTCTATTCGCTACACAACCATTTTGTCTCATATTGACGCCTTTCATCATTTTTGCTAAAATTACCATCGAATATGACGGACCCTTAGCTCAGCTGGTTAGAGCGGACGGCTCATAACCGTCTGGTCGCAGGTTCGAGTCCTGCAGGGTCCATTTTCCTCGCTAAGTGAATTAGCGAGTTTTTTTGCAAATAATTTGAAACATTCGTTTTATTTTGGTACTCTTCTCTTAAAGTAGGTTCACTTATGAAACTTTTCTGTTTCTAAATATCATTTATCGGTTTCATTTGTGACCAATTACATAATAAATGGGGAGGAATGAAGTATGGCATTTGAATTACCACAATTGCCTTATGCTTACGATGCGTTAGAACCACACATTGATAAGGAAACGATGAACATTCATCACACGAAACATCATAACGCATATGTAACAAACTTAAACGCAGCGCTTGAAGGTCATCCAGAATTACAAAGCAAAACAATCGAAGAGCTAATGGCTAATTTAAACGAAGTACCAGAAAACATCCGTACAGCCGTTCGTAACAACGGAGGAGGGCATGCAAATCATTCGCTCTTTTGGACAATTCTTTCACCAAATGGTGGCGGTGAGCCTACAGGTGAATTAGCTGAAGCAATTAACAATACATTCGGCAGCTTTGAAAAGTTTAAAGAAGAATTTTCAAAGGCGGCTGCAACACGTTTTGGGTCTGGTTGGGCATGGCTTGTTGTGCACAACGGTCAGCTTGAGGTAACAAGTACACCAAACCAAGATACACCATTAATGGAAGGTAAAACACCAATTTTAGGATTAGATGTATGGGAGCATGCATACTACTTAAAATACCAAAACCGTCGTCCAGATTATATTTCAGCGTTTTGGAATGTTGTCAACTGGGACGAAGTTGCGAAACGTTACGCAGCAGCAAAATAATGAGGAAGAGCTCGGCAAATTTTTGTCGAGCTCTTTTTGCATATCGCTACAAAAGAGTAGGCAAACTACTTGTCAAGAAAGGGAGTTTGCCTATGAACAGATGGAAACGAATCATTGCGTACATTCACACACATCGCCAATTGTTTCTTTTACTAGCAATCGGCGGATTGTATTCTCTTAGCATCGCTTTGTCCAATACGTTTGTAAACGTATATGTTTGGAAAAAAGTGAACAGTTTTCATGCCCTAGGTGTGTACAATTTAGCGATTGTCACATGGCAGCCGCTTGCATTTATCGTTGCTGGGAAAATCGCCAAAAAAATTGATCGCGTCATCGTTTTACGAATGGGTGTTACGTTTTTGGCACTCTTTTTTTTAGTCGTATTATTCAGTGGAAATCGAGCGATGGATCATTTGTTTTTCCTTGGTGGTTTGCTTGGTGTTGGTTATGGTTTCTATTGGCTTGCATTTAACGTCTTAACATTTGAAATTACTGAGCCAAATACGCGCGATTTATTTAATGGATTGCTTGGAGCAATGACATCTGTGGCAGGAATGATCGGTCCCCCAATTGCTGGATGGGTCATCGCTTCAAGTGAGAAGTTTACGGGGTATATGGCGATTTTTTTATCCTCTTTATGTTTATTTATTGCAGCTGTTGTATGTAGCTTTTTTGTACATCGGAGGCAATCTGCAGGCCGTTTCATGTTACAACGTGCGTATGCCGAACGAAAGAAAAATAAAAATTGGAGAATGATTACAAACGCTCACTTTTTTCAAGGATTTCGGGAAGGAACGTTTGTGTTTATCGTTTCTATTTTCTTATTTATGGCAACAGGAACAGAAAAAGCACTTGGCGTATTTGGTTTCGTCAATGCGGTCGTTTCGTTTATTACGTATTCGCTTGCCTCTAAATATATAAAGCAACGCTGGCGACTGCATGCCATTTTATTTGGTGGCGTGCTATTGTATGCTTCTGTATTTTTGCTCGTGTTCGATTTATCCTACTTCAAACTGATCGTATACGGTGCGCTTATTGCTGTTGGTTATCCGATTTTGCTTGTCCCATATTTGTCGCTTACATTTGACGTCATTGGACAAAGCAATCATGCAAAGGAGTGGCGCATTGAATATATTGTGTTGAGGGAATTATTTTTGAACGGTGGCCGTGCAACGTCTATTTTATTGTTTTTGTTAGCCATTACGTTATTTGATGCAAAAGAGGCGATTCCATTATTAATGTTAATTGTTGGATCTGGTCATTTCATCATTTATTTTTTTGTGCGGCGTATTCGACTTTCAATGTAGAAATTTGCGAGCGTTTCTTTTACAATGGGGAAGGAGCAAGTAAAGGAGGTGCTCGCCTGTTTTGAAGCAAATACAACAAGCTAAAAATGTAAAGAAAAAGAAAAAAAGAATGCAGTTGCCATTTCGACTAAACGTATTGTTTTTTGTTGTGTTTTTACTGTTTTCTGCGCTTATTTTACGATTGGGTGTCATTCAAATTGTTTACGGTGAACAATATCGAAAAGAAGTTGAGCGGACAGAAAACGTAACAGTCAACACGCCAGCACCGCGCGGGAAAATTTATGACCGAAACTATCAAGTTGTCGTCGATAACGAACCGCTTCATGCGATCACGTATACACGTACGCAAACAACCAAGCCGTCAGAAATGATTGCGATAGCGAAAAAGTTAGCAACATACATTGAAAAGCCGGCAGATCGGGTGACAGAACGAGATATAAAAGACTATTGGATTTTGACTAATGAAGAAAAAGCGAAAGAAAAAATTACAGAAGAAGAATGGAAACAGTTTCGCGCTAAAAAGTTGGGAGATAAAGATATTTATCGACTGCAACTTGAGCGCATTACAGAAGAAGATGTAAAAGCAGTTAAAGAAAAGGAGCTTGAAGTTGTCGCTATTTTTCGGGAAATGAATAGTGGATACGCGTTGACGCCACAAATGATTAAAAATGAAGGGGTAACGAATAAAGAATATGCAGTTGTTAGCGAGCATTTAGAAGAATTGCCAGGGGTAGATGTAACGACAGATTGGGATCGTCATTATGCATTTGGTGATACGTTTCGTACCGTGCTGGGAAATATTACATCATCGGAAGAAGGGTTACCGCGCGAAAAGCTTGACTACTATTTAGCGCGCGATTACAGCCGAAATGACCGCGTCGGAAAAAGCTACATTGAAGCGCAATATGAAGATGTGTTGCGCGGACAAAAAGCAAAAATAAAAAATGTGACCGATAAAGCAGGCAACATTATTGAAACGATTGAAATATCGCAAGGACAGCGCGGCAAAGATATTGTGCTAACGATCGATATGGAATTACAAAAACGTGTCGAGCAAATTATTGAAGAAGAATTGACGGCAATGAAACGGCGCGGTGGAACCGAGTTGCTCGATCGTGCTTTCGTTGTCATGATGGACCCGAATACGGGAGAAATTTTATCGTTAGCAGGGAGACTGTATACACGTGATGAGAATGGGAAAGCAGTGTTCAAAGATTATGCCCTTGGAACAATCACATCTGCTTATGCGATGGGATCAGCAGTGAAAGGTGCTACTGTTTTAACCGGTTTTCAAACCGGCGTCATTCGACCTGGTACAGTGCTTATTGATGAACCGCTATATATTAAGGATACTAAACCGAAAAAATCGCATAGCGGTATTCGTCCGGGACCGATGAACGATTTAAAAGCGCTTGAAATGTCGTCAAACGTTTATATGTTTAAGACAGCTATTGCGATCGCAGGTTCTACATATCGTCCGCATCAACCGTTGCCGATTAAAAAAGAAGCGTTTTCGATTATGCGGCGATATTTTAATCAGTTCGGTTTAGGTGTGAAAACAGGGATTGATTTGCCAGGGGAAATTATCGGGTGGCCTGGACAAAGTACGCTTCCTGGTCACTTGCTTGATTTAGCGATTGGACAGTTTGACGTATATACGCCAATCCAAATGGCGCAATACGTTTCAACGATTGCCAACGGGGGATATCGCATTCAGCCACATGTCGTAAAAGAAATTCGTGAACCAATTAGCGAAAAAAATCAAATCGGAAACGTTATTTATTCGTTTGAGCCGAAAGTGTTAAATCGGATTGATATGAAAACAGAGTATATTGAGCGTGTACGAGAAGGATTTTATCGCGTCATGCACGGTTCGCACGGAACAGCGCGGGCATTTTTTGCGAATGCTCCGTATGATCCAGCAGGAAAAACAGGAACAGCACAGGCATTTTATGATGGACCAATCAAATCGAAACGAATGACACAAACGACCAATTTGACGCTAGTTGGTTTCGCACCTTACAACAACCCAGAAGTTGCATTTGCTGTCGTCGTGCCGTGGGTATATCAAAATCCGCGAAACCATTATCCGATTAATAACTACATCGGAAGAAAAATTTTAGATGCATATTTCGACTTAAAAGCGCAGCGTCAATCAAATGAGCAGTCCCCTACTGAACCGTTGAATAATGATGAACAAACAATGGAAAGATAGAAGAAAGCGAATTTACAAAAGCTTAACATTCGTTTAAAACGAATTTAATACGTTTCCATTATTCTATAACTCGTGGGACAAAAATTAATGAAAAAAGTAGGGGGAAATCAAAAGATGAAGAAAAACAAATGGTTTGCACTCGCAGGAATGACAAGCGCTGTATTAGCATTTACAACTGCTTGTGGCGGTGGCGCTCAACAAGGCGGCGAAAATGGTGGAGAAGCATCAAGCGGTAACGTTGTTGTTGATGGATCATCGACAGTTTACCCAATTTTAGAAGCAGCCGCTGAAGCGTATGCGGGTGAAAAACCAGATGTACAAGTATCTGTTGGTTTGTCCGGAACAGGTGGCGGATTTGAAAAGTTTACAAAAGGGGAAACAGACTTTTCAAGCGCTTCTCGTCCAATTAAAGATGAAGAAAAGAAAGCTGCTGAACAAAACGGCATTCAATTTGAAGAGTTCAAAATTGCATTCGATGGACTTTCTATTTTAGTGCATAAAGATAACGACTGGGTCGATTATTTAACAGTCGATGAGCTAAAGAAAATTTTCACATCAGGTGCAGTAAGCGGTGATGACAAAGTAAAATGGTCAGACATTCGCCCAGAGTGGCCAAATGAAGAAATTAAATTGTTCTCGCCAGGACATGACTCTGGTACATTTGATTATTTCGATGAAGTCATTTTAGATGGACAACCGTTAAACAAAACAGCGCAATTATCTGAAGATGATAACGTCCTTGTTCAAGGAATTGCGGGCGACAAAAACGCTCTCGGTTACTTCGGATTTGCATACTACACTGAAAATAAAGATAAGTTGAGAGCTGTACCAATTGATAACGGAAACGGTCCAGTAGAACCGACGCATGAAACAATTCAAAGTGGCGAATATGCACCACTTTCTCGCCCGTTATTTGTCTATGCGAATACAAAATCATTAAAAGAAAAATCTCACGTATATGATTTTGCGAAATTTTTATTAGAGAACGGTGCGGAGTTTGCTGAAGAAGTTGGATATGTAGCGCTTCCACAAGAAAAATATGATGAGCAATTGAAAAAGCTTGAAGGATTGAAATAACGAAACGTAAAGATGAGAAGCGACACCACAGTCGCTTCTCATCTTGCCATGAATTTGGAAAGGGGTTTTCACATTATGGCGATGACAGATGGGAATCGTTCATATTCCGTCCGTGAAATGATTAAAGAAAATAAGAAAAAACAAAGCGGACAACAGTTTGTTGAATGGTTAATGCCAAAATTGTTACTATTGACAGCAACAATTTCTATTTTAACGACAATCGGTATTTTATTTACATTGTTATTTGAAACGTTTATTTTCTTTGAACGAGTGTCTATTGTTGAATTTTTAACGAGCAAAGAATGGCTTCCGTGGGATGAAAAAACGGGCTCGTTTGGTATTGCACCACTTGTTACAGGAACGCTGTTAACAACAGCGATTGCGATGATTGTTGCGATTCCAATCGGTTTAGCTTCAGCGATTTACTTGAGTGAGTATGCGTCTGAAAAAACAAGAAAAGTATTAAAACCGACATTAGAAGTGTTGGCGGGAATTCCAACGATTGTGTACGGATTTTTCGCATTAACGTTCGTCACACCTCTTTTACAAAAGATCATTCCAGATCTCGGGATTTTTAACGCGTTAAGCCCAGGAATTGTCATGGGAATTATGATTATTCCAATGGTTGCTTCTTTATCTGAAGATGCAATGAGTTCCGTACCAAACTCCATTCGTGAAGGAGCGCTCGGTCTCGGATCAACAAAGTTAGAAGTGGCATTAAAAGTCGTCCTTCCCGCAGCGACGTCAGGTATTGCGGCATCGTTTATGCTGGCGATTTCTCGTGCTGTCGGTGAGACGATGATTGTAGCAGTAGCGGGTGGTTCGTCTCCAGTCCTTACGTTTGATGTGACAAAATCGATTCAAACGTTAACAGCATACATTGTTCAAGTGACAACGGGAGATGCTGGATATGGAACAACAGTTTATTACAGCATTTATGCGGTCGGGATGACGTTATTCGTGTTCACATTAGCCATGAACTTACTCGCGCAATACATTTCTCGTCGCTTTAGGGAGGAGTATTAATCATGGAAAAATTAATTGATAAACAACGTGTCGTTCAACATATGAACGGTCGCCTGTTGCGCAACAACGTGTTAAAATTTTTATTTTTTCTAGCTACGTTATTTGGATTAATTGTTCTCGTCGTCCTTCTATATCGGATATTCACTCAAGCAATTGGCTGGCTAAATATCGACTTTTTAAATAACTTTCCATCTCGTCGGCCAGAAAACGCAGGAATTAAAGCGGGATTGGTCGGCTCATTATGGCTTATGGTCATCGTTGCGCCTGTTTCGCTCATTCTTGGAGTCGGAACAGCAATTTATTTAGAGGAATATGCGAAAAAAAATCGCTTTACAGATTTTATTCAAACGAACATCTCGAACTTAGCTGGTGTTCCATCTATCGTATTCGGTTTGCTCGGTTTGACGATTTTCGTTCGTGAACTTAATTTGGGTCGTAGCATTATGGCTGCAGGATTAACGATGAGCTTGCTCGTTTTACCTGTCATCGTCGTTGCGGCACAAGAGGCGATTCGCGCCGTGCCAAATCAATTGCGGGAAGCATCGTATGGTATGGGAGCAACAAAATGGCAAACGATTTATCGCATCGTTCTCCCAGCTGCGATTCCTGGTATTTTGACAGGCAGCATTTTAGCTTTATCCCGTGCAATCGGTGAAACAGCACCGCTTGTCGTTTTAGGTATTCCGACGTTTTTAGCTCATTTGCCACGTGGTATTCTTGATACATTTACTGTTATGCCGATGCAAATTTACAACTGGACGTCACGCCCACAAGCTGACTTTCAACATGTAGCAGCAGCTGGAATCGTTGTATTGCTCGTTGTGTTAATCTTTATGAACTCGATTGCTATTTTCATTCGCAACAAGTTTCAAAAACGTTATTAATTGCGCGTTGAAAGGGGAACTTATTAATGGAACTAACAGTTGTGAAAGAACGTAAAAATAAACAGTCTGAAGAACAAAGAGAAAGAAATGTTGTGTATCGGACAAAAAACTTAAACTTATGGTACGGCGAACATCATGCGTTAAAAAATATTGACTTAGATATTTATGAAAATGAAGTAACAGCAATTATCGGTCCGTCAGGTTGTGGAAAATCGACATATATTAAAACGTTAAACCGAATGATTGAACTTGTACCGAATGTATGTACATCTGGAGAAATTACGTATCGCGGTCGCAATATTTTTGATAAATCGTATCGTGTGGAAGAATTGCGTACACAAGTCGGCATGGTATTCCAAAAGCCGAATCCGTTCCCGAAATCGATTTATGACAACGTTGCATACGGCCCGCGCATTCACGGCATTCGCGACAAGAAAATTTTAGATGAAATCGTTGAAAAAAGTTTGCGCGGTGCAGCGATTTGGGACGAAGTAAAGGATCGTTTGCATACGAACGCATACGGATTATCGGGCGGACAACAACAACGTTTATGTATTGCGCGCTGTTTAGCGATTGAACCAGATGTCATTTTAATGGATGAACCAACATCTGCGCTTGACCCAATTTCTACATTAAAAGTAGAAGAACTTGTACAGGAGTTAAAGAAAAATTACAGCATTATTATCGTTACACATAACATGCAACAAGCTGCTCGTATTTCTGATAAAACAGCCTTTTTCTTAAACGGTGAAGTGATCGAGTATAGCGATACAGATAAGTTATTCTCCAATCCAGACGATAAACGAACAGAAGATTACATTACAGGTCGATTCGGATAAAAAATCGTGCGGGTACGCTCGCACGATTTTTTCAAAATGATAAAAAGGGGGAGTGAATATGGCTGTACGTGAAAAATTTGATTACGATTTACAAACGTTGCGCGACCAATTATTGCAGCTCGGAAGTCTTGCAGAAATCGCGTTAACTCAATCATTTGAAGCGTTAAAAACAAAAAATAACGATTTAGCATTACAAGTGCTTGAAAATGATGCAAAAATAGATTTGCTTGACGAAGAGATTAACGACTTTGCCATTTTATTAATTGCGAAGCAACAACCGGTCGCAATTGATTTACGCCGAATTATTGTCGCAATTAAAATCGCAACAGATGTCGAGCGCATGGCGGACTTTGCAGTCAATATTGCAAAATCAGCCATTCGAATCGGTGAACAGCCGTTTGTCATCTCGTTAAATAAGTTAGAAAAAATGCATGAAATTGCTGTAAATATGCTTTCATTAACATTAAAGGCATATTATGAAGAAGATGTCGTTACGGCGAAAAAAGTGGCTGACATGGACGATGAAGTTGATCGTTTGTACGGCGAAACGATTCGGGAATTGCTCGAGCGCACAAAAGCACATCCAGATGCGATGTCACAAATTACGCAACTATCATTTACGGCTCGCTACATTGAACGCATTGCAGATCACGCGACAAACATCGCTGAGAACGTATTTTATTTAGTAAAGGGAAAACATTACGATTTAAACGACTAAATGAAAAGGATGTCCAACAGCGGACATCCTTATTTTGTGATTTTTTTTGTGATTTGTTCATATGACATGTCACTTGTAACAACATACGTTCCAGGGCGTAGCGCACGCGTTAATTGGTGGGTATCGAGGTATGTTAAAAATGATTGAGCATCATCAATAATGTGCGCTTGTTCAAGTCGGTTAGCAACGTCGCGACTTGCCTCTCCTTTGGCAATTGTTAACGTATAAATGTACACTTTTTCTTTTTGAGATGGTGTTGTTTTTTCAATTTCTTTTTTTTTGTTTTTCGAGTTTTTCAGCGAGTTCATTTCGTTCAGCAACGATTTGTTCATACTGCTGTTCGCTGATGGTAGTATACTGCTTGTCATTCGTGTAATGAACGATAGCAAGTATCGTTGTGGCAAACAACATTCCAGCCGCAAATGCACGTGTTGTTCTTTTCATCGTTCATTCCTCGCGATCACAATATTTACTTCATCTATCGGCATGTTGAGTTTGCGGGCAATTTGTTCTTTTGTCCAACCTTGCTTATGTAGATGCCATATTTGTTCTTCAGTTGAAAACAACTCCATTCCGACAAGCAGCTCTTCTTCAAGCGCTTTAACTCGCTTTTTTATTTCGTACAATTGTTGCATCGTCGATAATGTGAGTTGCTCTACTTGTTCTTCTACCTCTTTTACACGATCTTTTTGAAAGAAAGAAATAAGCAATAGTATGATTGCAAAAGAAATGAGTCCAATCAATGTATATTCGATCATGTTTGTCACCCCACTTTATTATACATAGGAATGTAGCGATCATGCATCATTTTCATGTCAAATCGACAATTTTCGTATATTGTCCGCATAGTATTGTCATGATATGATGGAACAAAGTGTGCTTTCACTTGGGGGGGGATATGTTGTGAAAGCGGTCATTATGGCAGGGGGAAGAGGAACACGGTTACGTCCGTTAACTTGTCATGTTCCGAAACCGATCGTACCGATTATGAATAAACCTGTGATGGAGTATAGTATTGAATGGTTAAAACATCACGGAATTACGGATATTGCTGTAACCGTTCAATATTTAAGTGATGAAATTATTGAATATTTTGGTGATGGACGTCGATTCGGTGTACATCTTCATTACTTTGAAGAGACGACGCCCCTTGGAACGGCAGGGAGCGTAAAACATGCTCAGTCTTTTTTAGACGATACGTTTGTTGTTATTAGTGCAGATACGTTGACGACAATTCATTTGCAGCAGGCAATCAATTTCCATTTTTCCAAACAAGCATTAGTTACCGTTCTTATGCACCACGAAGCGACTCCTCTTTCATACGGTGGAATTGTGACAGATCGAAACGGAAAAGTGATTCATTTTGTAGAAAAACCAAAATGGAATGAAGTGTGTAGCGATTTAGTCAATACAGGCATTTACATTTGCGATCCAGCGATTTTTAATTATATGCCTGAACATCCACCTTACGATTTTAGTCAACATATTTTTTCACATCTCATTCAACAAGAGTACCCAATATACGGATATGAGGCGGATGGATATTGGTCTGATATTGGTATCATTGAACAATATCATCAAACACATGTTGATTTACTAAATCAACGTCTCGTTTCTTCTCATTACAAAGAAATAGCTCCTGATGTATGGATCGGTGAGCGAGTGAACATTGCACAAGAGGTAAAGTTAGAAGGACCGATTCTTATTGGGGACGATGTGCGCATTGATGCCTATGCAACACTCGGACCATATACGGTGGTTGGCTCACGTTCAGTTATTAGTAAATACGCATCGTTAAAGCGATCGATTGTTTGATCCAATGTTTATATTGATGAACATAGTGAATTACGGGGAGCAGTTGTAGCAAATGATGTGTATATCGGTAAAAAAATGAAATATTTGATTATGCGGTCATTGGGGCAAAATGCAAATTAAAAAATAAAGTGAAAGTGCAACATGCGGCTAAAATTTGGCCGAATAAAACAATTGCAGAAAAAACGAAAGTGAAAGGTTCAATTGTATGGGGTGAACAACGCCCAAACGTATTGTTTCGCCAAAATGGGATCAGCATGCGCGCTCATGTTGATGCTCATCCGATATTTATTACACAGTTGGCTTCAGCATATAGCAGTCTACATGAAAAAGGAAGTCACATATTAATTGGCTTTGACAATCACCCGTTGTCCCAGGCGCTTGGATCGTTGTTTACTCAATGTTTGCATATGTACGGTATGCACACAAATGTATATGAGGGGGGATATTTGCCTGCTTTTCGTTATATTCTTTCTCATAAACAATATCGTGGTGGCGTATTTGTGACGTTGAACGAACATGATGAAGTAGTTATTGACATACACGATGAACAAGGATTTCCCATTGATTGCACGATGGAACGCGCGATTGAACAACGAATGGAACATGAACATCATATGTCAGCGATGCAAATGGGTGAAGCAATGAAACAAAAAGAGAACGATGAAATGTATATTCGAGCATTGCGTCAAGCGATTTCTTTTTCTTCATCGGAGCGATGGAAAGTTGTCGTCGCTAGTTCTCCTTTATTGAAGCATATCATTGAACGCACACTTCTGTTGTTCGCTGTAGATGTTGTTTGGACAAAAGAGCGTGATGATGAACACATTCGGAAACTAATCGAGCAAGAACAAGCCCAATTTGCTATCGTGTTTGACTATTCAGGGGAACGTTTTCGAATGTTTGATGGGCAAGGAGTTGTGTTGACGAAAGAAGAAATGATCTCGTTGCATGTGCTCACATCTCTTTTATTTAGCGAAACGAAAAAAGTAGCCGTTCCTTCTTGGGCGCCGTCCGTTTTGCATACGCTAGCAGAACGTTTGCATGGCGAAATGATTTATGTCAAAGATACGAGACGAGACTTGCTTCTTGCTCATCATGAACCGTTTCATTTTTATTTGGATGGATTATACGCGTGCATACAACTATTACACTTGTTAGCGATTGAACGTTGTTCCCTTCGTACCATTGTGTCGTCTATTCCGACTATTCATTTATCATGCCGTGATGTTCATTGCCCATGGGATGAACGGGCGGCTGTTATGCGTAAATTGTTAGAAGAATCGTATGACAAGCATGTAGATTTTACAGATGGCATGAAAGTATATCATGAAGATGGAGCATGGACACTCATTTTACCGAAAGTAGATGAACCAACGTTAACGATTTATTCACAAGCAGCAAATGCTCAAAAAGCAAAAGAATATACGAAATACTATATAAAGAAAATTCGGCAATATCAAAACGTATAAAATTCATATGGAAATTGTTTAAGAAAAATGATATGATGGAAAGGTATGATTACAATACTTTTGTTTGGAGGGAAAGAACGATGCGTGTAAATATTACGTTAGCATGCACAGAATGCGGCGAACGCAACTATATTTCAACAAAAAATAAGCGCAATAACCCAGAGCGCCTCGAATTGAAAAAATATTGCCCACGAGACAAAAAAGCAACAGTTCATCGTGAAACGAAGTAAGCAGTAGGATTTTTTTCCTGCTGCTTATTTTTTTATGAAAGAGGGGGAAGGTTAATGAATAAGAAACAATTGCGGCAACAAATAAAACAACGTCTCTTACATATGACAAAAGAAGAACGCAAGAAAAAAGAAACAATCATTCACGACATATTATTTCAGCAACATCTTTGGCAAACGGCACAAGTGATCGGTATTACGATCTCACGACAAATCGAAATCGATACAAAATGTATCATTGAACGAGCATGGCAAGAAGGGAAAAAAGTTGCCATTCCAAAATGCGATGTAACAACAAAACAAATGACGTTTCGCGAAATTCGTTCGTTTCAAGAAACGGGACGCTCTTTTTTCGATTTATATGAACCGATTGTGGAAGAAACGAGAGAAGTGCAAAAAGATGAAATCGAGCTCCTATTTGTTCCAGGTCTTGCTTTTGTTCGTAAAGGATATCGCCTTGGCTATGGTGGGGGATATTATGATCGATATTTAGTTGATTTTCCAAACGACACAATTTCCCTTGCATATGATTGTCAAATCGTCTCTACGTTGCCGGTTGAACAGCATGACATCCCTGTCCAAATGATTATTACAAACGAAGGAATTGTTGTTTGTGAAAACGAATAATAAAACAGCATGAGCGCTTTCATGTTGTACAGGAGAAAAAAATAACAAAATGTTAATAATTCATGCTTTATAAACTTTGTGAAACAGTGTACAATGTAAGTGTGAAACAGATAAACAACGCACAGATTGTAAAATGATATATACGAAAGGTGGAAGAAATATGTCAGATAAAGTAAAACGTGTTGTTTTAGTTGGAACAGGTTTTGTTGGTTCAAGTTATGCGTTTGCGCTTTTAAATCAAGGGGTGACAGAAGAGCTCGTTTTGATTGATATTAATAAAGAAAAATCGGAAGGAGACGCGATGGACTTAAATCACGGCATGCCGTTTGCGCCATCCCCAATGAAAATTTGGTTTGGCAATTACGAAGATTGCAAAGATGCTGATCTCGTTGTGTTAACTGCGGGAGCGAATCAAAAACCAGGAGAAACACGATTAGATTTGGTTGAGAAAAACACGAAAATTTTCAAAAATATTATCGATCAAGTGATGGCAAGCGGATTTAACGGTATTTTTCTCGTCGCCACAAATCCGGTTGACATTTTAACATACGCTACATGGAAGTTTTCAGGATTGCCAAAAGAGCGCGTGATCGGTTCAGGAACGATTTTAGACACAGCTCGCTTCCGCTATTTGTTAGGTGAATATTTCGATGTGGATACGCGCAACGTACATGCTTATATTATTGGGGAACATGGTGATACGGAGTTGCCTGTTTGGAGCCATGCATTCATCGGTTGCCGTCCAATTGCCGATATGATGAAAGAAAAGCCACAATATAAACAAGAAGATTTAGATAACATTTTTGTGAATGTACGCGATGCAGCGTATCAAATTATTGAGCGAAAAGGTGCAACATATTACGGCATTGCCATGGGACTTGTTCGTTTAACAAAAGCGATTTTACAAAATGAAAACAGCGTTCTTACTGTTTCAGCTTACTTAGAAGGCCAATATGGCCAAAATGATATGTACATTGGCGTACCAGCAATCGTAAATCGCAACGGTATTCGTGAAGTTGTTGAACTACAATTGAACGAGGAGGAAAAAGAAAAATTTACTCATTCTGCAACTGTATTAAAAGATGTAATGAAACGCGTTGGATTGCAATAGGTTGTCTCATGATGAGGCAACCTTTTTATAATTTCAACACGAAAAGGGAACGGTAAATATGAGGGAGGGTGATGATGTTGAATGGAAAAACGTTGATCGTTGCCGTTATGGCAGGGCTCGTTCTTTATCGGTTTCGTTATCGGTTATTGAACGAAATATTGAAACGAGAAGCGGTTCAAAAACGAGTGGTACAATGGGGAATGTCCGTTCCGTTTATTCGCCAGCGCATTGTTCCTACATTATTTTTACAAAAGTACAAATAGTTGCGCTTTGTAAGAGAGTGTGATAAAAGAAGGGTATGATAGCGAAGGGAGAGGGAAGGTTGGGCATTCGCTTTGATTTTGTATATTGGCAAATGATGTTTCAATTGTTACAGATGAACTATGAAATCGTTTATTTGTCACCTGATGAGCGGGAGGTTTGGTTGCAATCTACGAGGGAACGAAAAGCGCCGCTTGTACGCCTTGTTCGCACTGATATGGATTGGGGTGTGTCATTAAAAAATGATATGAATCGCGCGCTAGTCGCTGTTGATGAATGGCGCAAGCGACAATTTCGCCGCCAACTGCAAGTCATCAACGTTTATGTCATGATGTATCCCCCTGTTGACGATTGGGAACTGTATGTTGAACGACCATTCACGACTGAGCGAGTGCATATGCAAACATATGTGATGCATCTTTACAATATGTATGACGTCTTGCATAAGCTAAGCACGCAGTTCCATCAATCATTAAAAGTGTACGTACCTGATGATTCTCCAATGTTGCAACAAGAATTACAAACGTTTAAACAACACGTGCTATCATTTGCAGAGCGCATGTATGAAAATGAACGGCGCATATTTGAACGTGGAAAAGCGAGATTTACATATGTGTTTATTGCTTTACAAATAGTGATGTTTTTTATTTTAGAATGGAACGGTGGAAGTACAAATACGTTGACGCTCATTCAATATGGCGCAAAGTTTAATCCGCTTATTTTGCAAGGAGAATGGTGGCGCTTTTTCACCCCTATTGTTTTGCATATCGGTTTTTTACACTTGTTCATGAATACGTTTGCGCTATATTATTTAGGCTCACTTGTTGAAAAATTGTACGGCTCGTTTCGTTTTTTATTTATTTATCTTTTCGCTGGTTTTGCAGGTTCGCTTGCTAGTTTTTTATTTTCATCATCCGTATCTGCCGGGGCGTCTGGTGCCATTTTCGGATGTTTTGGGGCTTTGTTATACTTCGGAAAAGCAAAACCGCACATATTTTTTCGAACAATTGGAATGAACGTCATCACTGTCATCGGCATCAATTTAGCGTTCGGTCTCGTCGTTCCTAATATTGATAATGCGGGTCATATTGGCGGTTTAATTGGTGGGTTTTTAGCGGCAAATATCGTTCATTTCCCAAAGGAACGTGTTCGCTTTGGACAATGGTTTGCTGCTTTGTTCACAGCGGTCGTTACGCTCATTTGCTTATATATTGGCTTTCAACGACCGCCAGCAGATCAAGCACAACTTATTCTTGCGTTGTCCAAGCAATATATTGATGAACGGGAATACGGCCAAGCAGAGCAAATGTTAACACTCATTCATGAACAAGATGCTGAAGCATATAAGGCAGATTTTTTGCGTGCCTATATTCACATACAACAAAAAGATTACGATGATGCAAAACAATATTTATATGATGCCATCAAAAAAAACGACCGTTTTCATGAAGCGTATTATTATTTAGCGTTATTATATGCGGAAGAAAAAAACTATGAAAAAGCAAAACAAGCTGCAGAGCGTGCGTTGCAGCTTGAACCAAATAATGAGCAATATCAACGATTATTGCGTGAACTCGAGCAGTTGCTTTAATATGACGAGTTCTCTGTCTGCTGTTTCTGTTACGACAAACAGTTTACTGTAATCCTTTTTGATTAAAATAAGCGGAACGGTGCTACCGATTGGAGATTCAATCGAACCGTTCTGTTTTTTTATGCCTAAAAAATAATTTTTGTACAACCCTTCCCATAAGTTTCCGATCATCATTTCCGTTTCATTTGTTGTCAAATCCATAAACGGTTGCTCATTATATTGAACGAGCTCCGGTAAATACAAATGGTAATAATCGTCTGCTGGCAATATGTTCCCCATTTGATTAGCGGTTTTATTTACGATCGTTTGCGTTTGTTTATTTAATGTGTTTGCCCATGTTTTTTGTTCGGCTGTCGTTGGTTTACGAAACGATTGAAGTGGTGCGAAGGATGAGTCGATGACGTATAATACGTCCCCACTCATTTTTTGACTGCTTCGAATGTCATTGCCATTATGCAATTCTCCTTGGTGATATGAGATGGCTTGAAATAATCGACTTCCTTTTTGTTTGAGCTGTTTTTGCTGAATGAGACTTTTCCTGTTTTTTTTCCATTTCGTTTGTGTAGCAACAAGCCTTCCGTTAGCAAATAACAACGAAACATCTTGCCGAAGATAAGCAGTTCGATCAAGCGATGAAGTGACGATCCAATCGACGACATAGCGTGTTTCCTTCTTTTTGGGCTGTAGTGATAATTTTGTTTCGGCAGTTGTAAAGCGAACGGTCGGATCGATCGGGAAAAACATAATCGCTTCATGCGCTGGCCGTTTCAACGCTTGTATGATGATGACAAATGACAAAAGAAATATGCATATCGATAATAAACGTTTCATCTTATTCCTCCGGTCAAGCTTACATTTATAAAAAATGTATGTGCATATGACAGGAAATATGTATGAATACATTTACATGTGTCAAAGATGGATGGTAATGAATGTAAGGTAGGTGATTGGAGTGGAACGAGTATCTTCACGTCTTTCAGAAAACGTTTCATATATGAAGGAAAAGCTTGGAGTAGGGAAAAGTTTTGACGTCATTTACTTAGACGTGCATTATGCCGGAAAAGATATGGCGTTATTTATGATTGACGGATTTGTGAAAGATGACATTCTTCATTATTTAATGAAATTGTTATCTGAGCTACCAAATGGAACATTAGATGAACAACCGTTAGATAAATTATTAAAAACACATCTTCCGTATGTAGAGTTGGATCAAACAGATGATTTCGAACGGGTAATTGATGGTGTGTTGGCAGGACCGACAGCTTTGTTCGTTGATGGAATGGCAAAAGCGATTTTAATTGATGCACGCACATATCCTGTGCGAGGACCTCAAGAGCCAGATATGGAGCGTGTTGTTCGAGGTGCACGCGATGGATACGTGGAAACGATTGTATTTAACACAGCGCTAACAAGACGGCGCGTGCGAGATCGTTCATTACGAATGGAATATATGCAAATTGGTCGCCGCTCAAAAACGGATGTCTGTGTTTGTTATATTGAAGATATTGCGAATTCACACATTGTGGAAGAAGTGAAACAGTCATTAGCCAAAATTGATACAGACGGCTTGCCAATGGGGGAAAAAACGGTAGAAGAATTTATTTCAGGCAGGCACTTCAACCCATATCCTGTCGTTCGTTATACAGAAAGGCCAGATACGGCCGCAGCTCATTTATATGAAGGACATGTTCTCATTTTTGTCGATGGGTCTCCGAGCGTGTTAATTACACCTGCAACATTTTGGCATCATCTGCAGCATGCAGAAGAATATAGAAATAAACCAATTGTTGGTGCATATTTGCGCTTTGTTCGGTTTCTTGCGGTATGGCTATCGATTTTTTTATTACCGCTTTGGTATATGTGGATGAAAACACCAGAGCTCGTGCCACATGCATTATCGTTTGTCGTAAAATCAACGGAAGGGAATATTCCGTTGTTTGGACAAATTTTACTGATCGAATTTGGATTAGATATGTTGCGAATGGCAGCTATTCACACCCCCTCTGCCTTAGCGACAGCACTTGGGCTTGTTGCAGCATTGATGATTGGTGGAATTGCGGTTGAGGTTGGCTTATTTTCTAACGAAGTCATTTTATATTTTGCGATGGCGACGATCGGGACGTTTGCGACACCGAGTTATGAGCTAGGACTAGCCAATCGGCTCGTTCGCCTCGCTTTGCTCGTTGTTACAGCATTATTTGGTGTCATTGGCTACGTTGTTGGTATTACTGCATGGTTAGTTATGCTTGCTCGCATGCAATCGTTTGGCGTCCCATATTTATGGCCGTTTATTCCGTTTTCATATCGCGGGATGCGCGATGTGCTCATCCGTTCCCCAATTCCGTTAAAAAATCGACGACCGACTGTCTTGCATCCGAAAGATCCGGATCGATAAAATGTGAAAAATGTCGCAAAGTCATTGTTCAGTTCTTGACGCCCTTTTGTTTTCTTTATACATTTAGAATATGAAGATTGAAAACGCTTATACACGATAGGTGAAGAAAATGAAATCTGTATATGATGTACAACAGTTATTAAAAAAATATGGAACGATTATTTACGTCGGTGACCGTCTCGCTGATTTAGAATTGATGGAAGACGAACTGAAAGAATTATTTCAAGCGCAGCTCATTGACGTAAAAGATTATCAAATGGCGCTTCTTATTTTGCGTCATGAAGCGCAAATCGAACGAGAAAAAAGAGAAAAGGGGATAAAGGAACAATGGAACAATGGTTAGTCGGTGTAGATTTAGGCGGAACGACAGTCAAATTAGCATTTGTGAACATGTATGGGGAAATCATTTGTAAATGGGAGATTCCAACGGATAAATCCGAACAAGGGAAACATATTACAACACACATTGCAAAAGCGATTGATGAAAAGTTACGTGAATTAGATGAATCAAAAGAACGGTTGATCGGCATTGGCATCGGTGCACCAGGACCTGTTAATATGGCGACAGGAGATATTTATGAAGCAGTAAATTTAGGATGGAAAAACTTCCCTTTGAAAGATCGGTTGGAAATGGAAACAGGTCTTCCTGTCGTTGTTGATAACGATGCGAACATTGCAGCGATCGGAGAAATGTGGAAAGGGGCGGGCAATGGCGCGAAAAATTTAATTCTCGTCACGCTTGGCACAGGTGTTGGTGGCGGTGTGATCGTAAACGGTCAAATCGTGCATGGGGCAAACGGTGCTGGTGGAGAAATTGGCCATATCACGTCCATTCCAGAAGGAGGGGCATCTTGTAATTGTGGCAAAACAGGATGTTTAGAGACGATTGCTTCAGCAACAGGTATTGCACGTATCGCGACAGAGCGCTTGCAACAAACCGATGAGCCAAGCCGGTTGCGCGACGTATGGAAACAAACAGGAGTCGTTACTGCGAAAGATGTGTTTGATGCCGCGAAAGAAAACGATGCATTAGCGCTACAAATTGTTGATGAAGTGACGTTTCATCTCGGTTTAGCACTCGCTCATTTAGCGAACGGTTTAAATCCAGAGAAAATTGTCATCGGTGGGGGCGTATCAAAAGCAGGGGACATGTTGGCACAAGCAGTTGCTCGTCATTTTAAACGATTTGCATTTCCGCGTGTTGCTGAAGCGGCTGAAATTGTCATTGCAACGCTTGGAAACGATGCCGGTGTGATCGGTGGCGCATGGCTAGTCAAAACAAATATGTTGTAAAAACAGACGAAGCGCTCGTCTGTTTTTTTTGTCGAAAATTTGTCGGAAAAAAACGTCTTGCATTTTCAGAAGAAAAGGTGTAAAACAGTCATATGTGGACGTGCGACTTGTCTATTATACCGTTTATAGTTTAAGATAACAGTTGCTTTTTTATTAAGAAAGTATTAATATTGTCTATGGTTAAGATAAAAAAATGTAAAAAAACGTATGTACCTCATACAGCATAGAATAGACAGATGTGGATGGATTAAAGGAGGGGGAGTATATGAAAAACTACCGTTTCGTTTTGTTAACGGTATTGCTTTTATGGTTAAAGACGTATTTAGTCTATAAAAATAGTTTTGATATAAAAATTGAGTCATGGAAGCAGGAGTTTATTTTGTTCATTAGCCCGTTAAGCTTCCTGTTATTTATTTTTGGGCTTGCATTATTTATGAGCGAAAAACGACGGAATCGCTATATTGTCATCACGAGTTTTATCGTTTCATTTGTTTTGTATGCGAACGTCATGTTTTATCGCTTTTTTAGCGATTTCATTACAATTCCTGTGCTGTTCCAAACGAATAACATGGGTGATTTAGGAAATAGTGTGTTTGAATTGATGAATGTTTCGGATATTTTCTTTTTCCTTGATGTCGCATTGCTGGCTTGGATGGCGTATAAAAAAGTGTCTATTGCGCAATACGTACCAGCGACAAAACGCTTTCGCCGCACCTATTTCCTTGCAACAGTAGCCATTGCTTTATTTAACTTAGGATTAGCGGAAACGGAACGTCCAGAGCTGTTAACGCGCACGTTTGACCGTGAAATGTTAATTAAAAACTTAGGTATATACAATTACCATGTATATGATATTATTTTACAGTCGCGCTCTAAAGCGCAACGTGCATTAGCGGATAGTAGCGAATTGGCGGATATTCAAAACTACGTTAATGCGAATGAAAAAGCGCCGAATAAAGAGTTATTTGGTATTGCCAAAGGCCGTAATGTGATCATTGTGTCGATGGAGTCATTACAAAGCTTCGTTATTAACAATACGGTGAACGGACAAGAAATTACGCCGTTTTTGAATGACTTTATTAAACAAAGTTATTACTTTGATAACTTTTATCATCAAACAGGACAAGGAAAAACATCAGATGCGGAGTTTATTATTGAAAACTCGTTATATCCTCTTGGACGCGGTGCGGTCTTTTTCACACATGCGACAAACGAGTATAACGCAACGCCAGAAATATTGAAAAACTACGGTTACTATTCAGCTGTATTCCATGCAAATAATAAAAGTTTCTGGAACCGTGATGTAATGTACCAATCGATGAAGTACGATCGTTTCTTCTCGATGACGGACTATAACATTACGGAGGAAAATTCAGTTGGTTGGGGTTTAAAAGACATTCCGTTTTTTGAGCAATCTGTGCAACATTTAAAAACGTTGCCGCAGCCATTTTATACAAAGTTTATTACATTAACGAACCACTTCCCGTTTGAATTAGGGGAAGAGGATAAAATGGTTCCAGAGTACACGTCAAATAGTCGGACGTTAAACCGTTATTTCCCGACGGTTCGATATATGGATGAAGCGCTGAAAGTGTTTATTGAGCAGCTGAAAAAAGAAGGATTGTATGAAAATTCTATTATCATCCTTTACGGAGACCATTACGGTATTTCTGAAAATCACAACAAAGCGATGGCTCAATATTTAGGTAGGGATGAAATTACGCCATTTGATCACGTTCAATTGCAACGCGTTCCGTTGATCATCCATATTCCAGGCGTAACAGATAAGCATCCAAAAGTCATTTCAAAAGTATCAGGGCAAATTGATGTGAAACCGACATTGCTTCATTTGCTTGGCATTAATACACGCAACCAAATTCATTTTGGTGAAGATTTATTCTCAAAAGATAAGCTGGACTTCGTTGTTCTTCGTGATGGTAGCTTCGTGACAAAAGATTATGTATATACGAAAAACGCATGCTACGATAAGAAAACAGGGGTAGAAGTCGACGCGTCTCATTGTGAACCGTATATGGAAAAAGCACGTCAGGAGCTTGATTACTCCGACAAAATTGTATATGGTGACTTATTGCGTTTCTACAATAAACAACAAGAAAACAAACGATAAAGCTAGCTCTTGTGACAGAGCTAGCTTTTTTACATACATATGTACAAATGTACTGTTCATACGATGAAACAAGGGGGGAGAGCGATGTACGATTTTTCAACTTTAATGCATGATCTCGATCAATTGCGGTGTCATTCGTTCGTCCGCACGCAAGAAATTGGGCAAAGTGTGTTAAAAAAACCGATTGTTGAGTTACAAATTGGAGAAGGTGAAACATATGTGCATATGAATGCCTCGTTTCATGCGAACGAGTGGATTACTTCGGCAGTTGTGATGGCGTTTGTTCGTGAATATGTGGAAGCGCTACAGAACAAACAGCATCTTTGTGGCTATGATGTACAACAATTGTATAAAAGAACGACTTTATCCGTTGTTCCGATGGTAAATCCCGATGGAGTGGATCTTGTATTACACGGAAAAAAAGCGGCACAACATTATGAAGATGAAGTGGTACGCATAAATGGGGGAAGTGAAGATTTCTCACAATGGAAAGCAAATATTCGCGGGGTTGATTTAAACAATCAATTTCCTGCGAAATGGGAAGTGGAGAAAGAAAGAAAAATTCCAAAAGCACCCGCACCGCGTGATTTTCCTGGATTTTCTCCGTTAACCGAACCAGAAGCACAAGCGATAGCAACGTTGACAAAAGAACGTGATTTTTTTAAGGTGCTCGCATTTCATACACAAGGAAAAGAAATTTATTGGGGATATGAACGATGTGAGCCACCCGAAGCAGAAGAAGAAGTGAATGAATTTGCGAAATGGAGCGGTTATGTACCTGTTCGGTATATCGATAGCCATGCTGGATATCGCGATTGGTTTATTTTTAATTGGAAGCGATGTGGGTATACGATTGAACTTGGTGAAGGGGTAAATCCGCTTCCATTCTCTCAATTCCATAATATTTATAAAGACAGCATCGGTATTTTTGTGACAGCTCTTGCCCGCACGTAAAAAGACGCCACTATATTGGCGTCTTTTTAATGGGCAACTGGATATCCGTGATGAATGACAGTCATAATTGTAAACCAACCAAATACAGCAACCGTTCCGATTCCGAACAGCACACCAAGGAAATTTTTCTCACGTAATGAACGGATCGTGCCGTAAGCGGCAAGCAACGTAACTAATGTAAAGATCACAACCAAAATAACTCCTGTCGGCATAACTTCCCCTCCTTATGTACACCGATTATTCCTTTTTCATTGTAATCGTTTTTGTTACGTTTGTCGAGGTGCAAAACGTATATTGTTCGTGTACAATGAGAATAGAATATAGGAGAAAGGTGAGGAAATAAAATGAAATGGAACCGAATCCCATTAGGGCCGTTACAAACGAATGCGTATGTGCTTGTTCATGAAAATGGGACATGTTTAATTTTTGATCCCGGCAGCGAAGGAGAAAAACTCATTCATTATATTGAAACGAACGGCTGGACGCCGCTTGCGGTGTTGCTTACACATGCTCATTTTGATCATATTGGAGCGGTTGACGACGTAAAAAACAAGTGGTTCATTCCTGTGTATGTACATAAAAAAGAAAAAAATTGGCTAACTGATCCAATGAAAAATGGTTCTTTATTATTTATGGGAGAAGCAATTACTACAAATGATGCCGATGTGTTACTTGAAGGAGAGAAAACGTTGACGATTGGCGATTTCTCACTTCAAGTGTTCGAAACACCAGGGCATTCACCGGGTAGTGTATCATACTATATCGAAGACGCTCAAGTGATCGTATCAGGAGATGTACTGTTTTCAGGAAGTATTGGTCGCACCGATTTACCAGGAGGAAATTACGAACAATTGCTACAAAGTATACATCGTAAGTTGCTTGTTCTCCCTGAAGAAACGATTGTACTATGTGGACATGGACCAGAAACAACGATTGGAGCGGAAATGGATACAAACCCTTTTTTAAATGGATTTTAGACAAAAAAATTCCCTTCTCTATACAGAGAAGGGGGTTTGGGGGATGTTTTATTTCCTATAATGGGAGGGGATATAGTTAAGCTACTACATTAACGATATAACAAATTTAACACTATGTCAATAGTGAAAAAGGGTGCGAATGAAAAAATGTTAGAAAAAATGAGAAATAAACGTTTATCGTATGCACAATACATGGAATTAGCATTGTACGATGAACAGTATGGATATTATATGAGAAAAAAAGAAAAAATTGGACGCGAAGGGGATTTTATTACGACGAGTAACGTTGGGCATATCATTGGGCATGTATTTGCAGATGTGTTTGTTCGCTTGATAGAAACGTATCATGTTCCACCGCTCATCTGTGAAATCGGTGGGGGGACAGGACGATTTGCTTATGCTGTTTTAGAACAATGGAAACGTCAATCATCTAAAACGTTTTCACAAGGACAATATATAATGATCGAAGCAAGTCCGTACCATCGGGAAAAACAAGCGGAAACGCTCGCTCCGTTTATTGATTACGTTCGTATCATCTCCAGTTTTGCTGAGCTTTCTGATTCTTTTTCTGGTATTGTATTTAGCAATGAGCTATTTGATGCGTTTCCTGTTCATGTCATTGAGAAACGAGAAGGTCACATATACGAGTGCTTTATTGAAGTAGAAAACGATCAGCTTGTTGAGAAATGTGTTCCGCTTGAAAATGAGCAAATTGCTCAATATATCGTTGAACGGAATATTCAGCTCGTTGACGGGCAGCGATTTGAAATTCCGTTAGCGATGAAAAAGTTTATTTTTCAGCTCAATCAAGTAATCGATAAAGCAATTATTTTTACAGTAGATTATGGATATACGGATGAGGAATGGAAACACCCAGCGCGAAAACGTGGGAGCTTGCGCGGTTATTATCGTCATCAGCTCATCGACAATGCGCTTCGTTATCCAGGTGAGATGGATCTCACCACACACATTCAATGGGATGCGTTACGATTTTATGGAGAACAAGCAGGGTGGACATATACTCATTTATGGCGCCAAGATGAATTTTTATTGCAGGCAGGCATTTTAAATCATTTGATGGCCCACCATGATCCAAATCCGTTTTCTGAGCAACAGCGTCATAATCGTGCTATTCGCTCGCTAGTCATGAGCGATATCGCCAGGGCGTTTCATGTGATGGTGCAACAAAAAAACATGAATATTCCTATTTTTACATAAAAAAGCGATGAGGTACACTCATCGCTTTTTTATTCGCCCATACCAGGAACCATCATAAAGGTTGTCCAGTACGTAAATCCGGCAAAAAAGACCGTTAAGTACGCACCGAAAATGTAAATGTACATTCTTTCTGTTAATTTTAAGTAGCTTAACAAAAGAAAGAATCCTGTTTGGCCGAGGAACAATAATGATGTTGTATGCATATGGCCAAGATAGAACATGACAGCAAAAATTCCTGTCCAAAATGACAAGACGCGGAACATACGATCCATATGTATCCCTCCTTTTCTGACCGTTTCCCTTACTTATTATAATGTACTCGAAATGGTTGTGTAAACGTTCTATTTTTTAAGAATGGCTTGATACGTACACGAATTACAGCCTGATGGCATAATTTCTTCAGTCACAAGTTCAGCGTTTGTAAATAATACTTCTAACATTCCTTTTAAAAAGGCGTTATGCATATAACAGACAGAATCTGGATGTGCAAATGCGAGTTCTTTAAACGGGCAGTTGAAAATTTCAAAGTAAATTTTCCCTTGATTTTCACTGTAATGGAATGTCGGATAAAATCCAGCGGCTTCCGCTGCTTTTTGTAAAATGTTCATTTTTTCTTCCACACTTAACTGTTCAAGCGCTTGCATCGATTGGACGTGTTGTTGTACAAGTTCTTGACCAAATAACTTTCCTGTTTCATACAACGCTTGTTTCCCTACTTCTCCAAGTTTCATCATCGCATGGATTGCAATTTTTGATAACAGCTGGTAGTCGCGAAACGGAAAATGGAGCTGAATCACATCGTCAGATAGACGGTATAATCGACTCGGTCTTCCACCTTTTCCTGTTTTTTTTGTTTCCGATACAAGCATATTTACATCTTCTAGCTTTGTTAAATGAAGACGCGCGACGTTTGGGTGAATATGAAAAGCATCAGCAATTTCTTGAACGGTTACTTCTTGATGTTTTCTAGTGATATACTGATAGATTTCATAACGAGTCGGATCAGCAAGGACGCTTGTAATTTTCAGTACTTGGTCCATTATGTCTCACTCCTATATGTTCATTCATTTACATTATAATACATGTATTTCCACAATGGAAATGCATATATAGGTCTTTTTTTCTATCTCTTTTGCAATGTTCACAAAGTTTTAAAACAAATTAATGCACAAAAATTAAACAAAAGTTATACAACATGTATAAAAAGTGAAGAGAGGGGTGTGTCTCCATGCTTACCATTAAAAAACATCGCGAAAAAATATCGTCGTGTTTTTGTCTCGTAACATTCACCCTATGGGTAAATATTTTTTTGAATTTTTTTGTGAATGAAGCAGGAATTTGACGAAAGATGTTGAATAATGATGGCGAGAAAATGGAGGAAGGAGGATCGTTTTGCAAACAATCGAGCAATTGGCGGACCGACTCGTTGAGGATGCGTATATTCTTCAAGCTTCTGACATTCATATCGTTCCGCGTAAGCAAGATGCGCTTGTTCAATTTCGGTTAGGAGGGATGCTTGTTACAAAGCATGTGCTATCTAAACAAATGTGTGAACGTTTGCTTGCTCATTTCAAGTTTCTCGCTGATATGGATATTGGTGAACGTCGCCGCCCGCAAAGCGGAGCAATGGAAATGAACGTTGCCCACACAACTGTCCATCTTCGTTTATCGACATTGCCTACGATTTACGACGAAAGCTTAGTTATCCGCTTGCTCCCGTTACATTCATCTCTTCCGCTCAAGCAACTCGCATTATTTCCTTCAACGATAAAAAAGTTGCTCGCGCTATTAAACTATTCCCATGGGCTTATGATTTTCACAGGACCAACAGGATCGGGAAAGACAACAACGTTATACAGTTTGTTAAACGTATGTCGCCATCATTTTCAACGAAATGTCATTACGTTAGAAGATCCGGTTGAAAAGCGGGCGGAAGATGTGTTGCAAGTACAAGTAAACGAAAAAGCTGGCATTACGTATGCTGCAGGATTAAAAGCGATTTTGCGACACGATCCCGATGTGATTATGGTAGGAGAAATTCGTGATGCCGAAACGGCACGAATAGCTGTACGCGCAGCGCTTACAGGACATCTTGTGCTAACAACGATGCATACGAAGGATGCGGTTGGAGCGATTTATCGTCTTCTTGAGTTTGGTGTACCATTTCAAGAAATGGCGCAAACGTTAGTCGCTGTGACAGCCCAACGTCTTGTGCAATTGAAATGTCCGTTTTGTGAAGCGGAGTGCTCACCTTTTTGCCGACAGTATCGACCTGTTCGTCGAGTCGGTGTTTATGAATTATTATACGGAAGTGAACTGGCACAAGCGATGCGTGCAGCGAAAGGGGAGCAAGCGACATACGTGTATACTCGGTTAAAAGATGTGATTAAAAAAGGCATTGCGCTCGGTTTTTTACACGAGCATGTCATTGAAAGTTGGTTGTTAGATGAAGCGACGTCGTAATTGGTCGTTACAAGAGCAAAGTTCGTTTTTCATCCAACTTGGAAAATTGCTCAGTAAAGGGTATTCGCTTGCTCAGGCGATTGAGTTTTTACAAATTCAGCAACCTGTAGTAAAACAAAAAGATTTAGATGATTGCATGCAAGCATTGCGAGCCGGTGTACCGATTCATGAAACTTTTTCACGCATGCAATTTCATTCTCATCTTTTAGGATATATATTTTTCGCTGAACAACACGGCCAACTTGCTCACGGGTTTATTGAAGCGGGGGAAATCGGACAAATGCGGGCACATTACGTTGAGCAAGTGAAGCGTATGTTACGCTACCCATTGTTTCTTTTTAGTTTTTGTATCGCCATGTTTTTCATATTTCAACAAGTATTAGCTCCACAGTTTTCTCATCTTCTTTCTTCATTTCATGCTCGTTCTGCTTTTTCTACGTTCATTTTTTCTGTTGCGGTATGGCTTCCTCGCATTTTTTCTATTGCGCTCATCGTGTTCATTTTCTTCGTATTGTTTTACTTTTTTGTCGTTCGTTCATGGCCTATTTATAGACAAATGAATCTATTTATGAACATCCCAATTGTTCGCTCGTGGATCGTTTCTTTTCATACGCAAGTATTTTCATTGCAATTAAGCCATTTGTTGAAAGGGGGACTATCGATTTATGAGGCGATCCAAATTTTTGAGCATCAATCTCACCTTCCGTTGCTGAGAGAGGAAGCGAAATTGATGAAACAACAGCTATGCGCAGGTGAAAAATTAGATGAAATCATCGAACAGCGGAAATATTACGAGAAGGAACTACCTTTCGTCATTCGTCACGGTCAGTCGAATGGAGAATTAGTTCAAGAATTATTGCATTATAGTCAGTTTTCATTGCAAAAACTAGAAAAACGTCTGAAGAAAATGATATATATCATTCAACCACTGTTGCTTAGTTTCATTGGTATTTTCGTTATTCTCATGTATATGGCGATGCTATGGCCCGTTTTTCAATTGTTAAATCACATATAATGGGGGATGTATATGCGAAATGAGAAAGGGTTTACATTAATTGAAATGTTAATTGTGCTAATGGTTATCACAATTTTAATTTTAATTACGATTCCAAATGTGACAAAACATAACAGCATGATTAACAACAAAGGGTGTTCGGCTTTTATAAAAATGGTTCAATCCCAAGTGAAAGCATACGAAATGGAGCACGGTACAATCCCGACTGTGCAACAATTAGTAGATGGAAAATATATTGAGAGCAACCGTTGCCCAAATGGAAAAGAGATTGTTATTACAAATGAAGGAGACGTTTTAGAAGGTGAATGAACGAGGGTTTACGCTTGTAGAAATGTTGATCGTTCTTTTTATTGTCACAACGATCATGGTTTTTACCGTTCCACCGCTTCAACAAACGTTAGCTGAGCGGCAGTTACAATATTTTTTAGAACAGTTTAGTAACGATATGTTATATGCCCAACAATATGCGATTAGTCGAAAGAAAACGGTAGCGATTATGTTTTATTTCGATACATGTCGCTATCAAGTAAAAGAAGGTGGGACGTTTGGGAAGGAATTAATCGCTCGTTCCTTCCCTTCCCCTTTTCGATTTCAAATGGCTACACTATCTCCACCGTTGTTTTATTATCCAAATGGCAATATCAATAAGGCGGGAACATTGCTTGTTGCGTATGGAAGCAAAAAATATAAAATCGTTTTTCAATTAGGGAAAGGGCGATTGTATGTACAAAAATTGTAAAGGTTTTACATTTTTTGAACTGCTTATTTCGCTTAGTGTGTGGAGTGGGGTAATCGTTATGATCATCGCTCATTGGACAATCATTATGATAGAGCGAGAAAACAAAAAAGCGGAAACGATCGCCAATCAAATTTTATATGAGGTGATGATGAACGGGCAGATTGGAAACGAAACGGTCGTGGTGCGAGGTACACATACATTTTCACTGTTTATGCGTTCAAATGAGCAATGTGTGCGGTGGGAAGATAGGTTGAAACGAACAAAAGAAAGATGTGAGTCGTTAGGACAATGATTCAAAAAGAGAAAGGATTCACATTAATCGAAATACTCATGTCTCTTATCGTTTTGTTCATCATTTTATCTTTATTGACACCCGCATTTCATCTAGCAGCAAACTATACAGCCAAACGTGGAAACTTTCACTATTTTGAATGGCTTGTTTTTATTCAACAAGCAAAAATGGAACTAAGGGAATCGAAAGATGTTCGTATATACGGAACGACGATTCAATTCGATAAATGGACAGGGGAGCGCGTAACGTATGAAAAGTACGGAACGATCATTCGTCGACGTGTGAATGATACCGGTCATGAAATTATGCTTCAGTTTATTCAACAAATATCATATGAAAAAGAGGGAGCAGGCATCCGTATTCGTGTATTGACAGACAAGGGGGATGCATATGAAGCGTTCATTCCATCTTTTCGTTCGCTTGAAACATGAACGGGGAGTTGTTTTTCCCTTTACCGTCATGTGTGCGTTATTCATGAGCGCTCTTTTTTTGCATGCTGTTGCATTGTATCATACAGAAATACAATTTTTTGAAGAAGAAAAGAAATGGTACGAAGCAGATTACTTAATGAAACAAGCGCTTACTTATGTGAAACAAACGCTTGCCAGTACACCAGAAAACGTGTCATCATTAACCCAAACGGTTTCATTTGTTCATGGGCAAGCAACATATCGCGCAACACGTATTGAGCCTGATGTATGGTCTGTAACTGTATCGTGCATAACGAATGCACAATTTCGTTACGACGTCCAATTTCAATTCGATGCTTCAACAAACAACATATCAGTGTGGCGAGAAGTATACTAGAAGGGAGAGGGAACATGAAAGCGATTTATTTAACAGGATTTATGGGAGCAGGAAAGACGACAGTTGGTAGACGTTTAGGAGAAGTATTGCAATTGCCTGTGATTGACACAGATGCATATATTGAACAGCAAGTCGGAAAAACGATTACAAAGATTTTCGCAGAAGAGGGGGAAGAGACGTTTCGAGCGTATGAACGAGACGCATTAAAGAAGCTTCCAAAGGAACATGTGATTATTACAACAGGTGGCGGGATTGTCATTCAAGAAGAAAATCGTCAATTTATGCGCGAGCATGGAATCGTCATTTATTTGCATTGTGAGCTAAATGAATTGTTTCGGCGTTTAGCTGATGATGAGACCCGACCGTTACTGATGGGAAATAAACAAAAGCAAATGAAACAGCTATTTGAACAGCGTCTTCCGTTTTATCAAGAAGCGCATATGACCATTGATACAACAAATCGCACAATAGATGACATCGTAGAAAACATCGTCTCCTTGCTTAAAACGCCTCGTTTTTGACGATACTAGCATCGAGGTGATGAACGATGGCAGGAAACGATTATGTGAAATTTATGACCGAACAAGTCGTAAAATATTTAGACCAACCGAGAGACGAACGAAAAAAACAAAGACAACAAAAAAAAGAGTTTAAAAAACAACAAAAGCAACCGTTTTTATATCGCTGGTTCGGCGTCATTCCGTATGCTGTTATCCTTTTATTCAAGCGAAAATAAGGCTCACGTTAGCCTTATTTCGCTTGCAAATAAAATAAACCGCCATTGATAATGGATATGTGAATTCTCGGTTCATACCTTTGTCGCAATGCTTCTTTTTCTTTTTCATATTCTTCTCGTTTTTCCTCTACGCCTTCGTAAAAATGTTGCAATAATGCTAGTTCTTCTTTCCAGCGTGCTCGCGCTTCATCCGCCCAATGATGTGTTTCAGAGGAGATGAGACGCTCCACAAAAGCTTCAAGTCGGGCAAGTCCGCTCAGCGGTTTAATAAGTGGAGAAATGGTAAAACAGTAATCAGGGACTGTTGCCGTCCACTGTTTTTCTTTTAACACGTCGTAAAATGATTCAATAATCGTTCCACTAATGAGATGAATACCTAACGATAATAAACGATCTTGTTTTCGATCACACTCATAAGAGAGCAATATGTTTGTATGAAGCCACGGATGAAGCGCAACAGAACGTTCACATACTTGTTCATAAAGGCGAACGAATCGTCCGTTCATTTTGGCGATTGAAAAAATTTGGTGAAGCCGCGGTGAACCGAAATGAATATATTCCCCTTCTTTCGTAGCTGATTGTCTTGTCATAAGCGATAATTGCAGTGGTTCACCTATGGCTCCGATGCGTTCAACATAATGCCAATAAAAAGGACGATTCATTAATTGTTTATCCATATCGACGGTAAGTTGAACGCGTATATGACCATCACTATGTTCTAAAATTGTGCAATGGGTAGCGGTAAAAAAACGTTCGAGAAAAGATTGAATGTCATGTTGCTGCATGTACATTATCCTCCATATTTGTAAAAATTTCTACAAAATTTTGTATTTTAATTTTTAGCTCTCCTTCGCTTTTCGACTGAGCAATTATGCGTTCTAAATGATTTGAAAATGTAGGAGATTGTAATTTCATTAAAATATCATCTAACTCACCAACGACTCGTTCAAATAGTTGAATTTTTTCGTACAATAACGTAAACATATGTTCTTCAATCGTATTGCGCACGACAAAATTATAAATGTGGACATCTTTCGTTTGTCCGAGACGGTGGACGCGCCCGATTCGTTGTTCAAGACGCATCGGGTTCCATGGTAAGTCGTAGTTAATGACATGATGGCAAAATTGCAAGTTAATCCCTTCCCCTCCTGCCTCAGTTGCGATCAACACTTGTGCGCGATGTTGAAACAACTCTTTCATCCAATCTTTTTTACTTCGTTTAAACCCACCGCGAAACGGCACAGAAGAAATGCCGTGCTGTTTAAAAAACCATTGCAAATAAAACTGTGTGGCGCGGTATTCTGTAAATACAATAACTTTATCGTTTATTGTTTGAATAAGCTCTAACGCTTTTTTCGCTTTTGTATGGTCGGTGATGTCGTTCATTTTTTGCAACAATGCCCCGATTGTCGTTTCGAGATGAGGTTTTTGTTCAAACATGTTTTTCAACGTGCAAAAAAGTGCTTCTTTGCTGCTACATATTTCACGCAACAATGTCATATGTGACAGCGATGTATCTGAAAAATGAGTCTTCAACTGTTGAATCGTTTCATATACATTTCGCTCCGCTTCCGAGAAATCAATAAAAAACGTTTCAACGTGCCGTTTTGTCCACCCAATACCTGTATCATGGCGACGATGACGAATCATTACCTTGCGAATGAGCTCTTTTAAATGGGCGTCATCGTGTAATGTCCGCAATTTTCCGTACTTTTTTTGAAATTGTTCGGCATTTCCTAAATGTCCTGGTTTCAGTAGAGAGACAAGATGAAAAATTTCCTCTACACGATTTTGAATCGGTGTTGCTGTCAATAGTAAACAAAACTTTTTTTTCAGTCCTTGAACAAATTCATAGTTTTTTGTTTTATTGTTTTTTAACTTATGTGCTTCGTCAATAATGACCATATCGTACGTTTGTCCATAAATGATGTCCCGATGTGGTTGTTTTTTTGCCGTATCAATGGATGAAACAACAATGTCACATTGTTCCCATACGTAACTTTTCCTTTGGGCAACAGCAGGAATAAAAAATTTCTCGTTCAATTCTTGCACCCATTGTGACACGAGAGAGGCTGGAACGAGAATAAGCGCCTTCTGCACAAGTCCACGAATCATATACTCTTTTAAAATCAATCCTGCTTCAATCGTTTTCCCGAGTCCAACTTCATCAGCTAAGATGGCTTTTCCGTTCATTTGTTCAACGACTTGACGGGCAACGTCGTATTGATGAGGTAAAATGGTGACATGTGGTAAATGATTTGGCGCTTGTAGCCCATCAAATTGAGGGATAGCTAACGATTTCGTTGCTTCAAGCGCTAACTCATATAATTCCCAATTTGACCACGGGCCGTCACGTTCAATACGTTTGGCAAATTCATCTTTCCAGCTTCTCTCCCAATGCATGGTGATGTTCATCAAGCATCCCTCATTTTCCGAACATTTTTGTTTGAAACTAAATAAACTTACGTATTTTATTTATAAAAAGGTATTGCGCCAAATGAGAAGTTATAAGATAATAAAAAACGTAAGAAAGTTTGTAAAATTCCTTCATTGATGTGTTCACATATAGTGTGGCACAAGAATGACAATTGTATACGGGCGGATGAGAACAAGGGGAGAGACTACAGCATGTAGCGCCGAAGGAGCAAGTGGCAACACGAATCTCTCAGGCAAAAGAACTCTTGTTTGACGCAGCTCTGGAGAGCGTTCACAAACGTGAACCACCCACGAGGACACCTAATTACTCTTAGGGAAACTTTCAGGTGAAAGGACAGAGACTACCATATGACAATATGGGGGTCGTCTGTCTTTTTTTTATGAACAAGGAGGGAGCATATGTTACAAAGAACACCGCTATTTCCTCTGTATGCAGAGTATGGCGCAAAAACGATTGATTTTGGTGGCTGGGAGTTGCCTGTGCAATTTTCTAGCATTAAAGAAGAACATGAAGCTGCACGAACGCGTGCAGGGTTATTTGATGTGTCCCATATGGGCGAGTTTGAAGTGAAAGGAAAAGATAGTCTTGCTTTTTTACAAAAAATGATGACAAACGACGTTGCGAAGTTAACGGACGGTCGCGCCCAATACACGTTGATGTGTTATGAAGATGGGGGAACCGTTGATGATTTACTTGTTTATAAAAAAGCGGACGATCATTATCTTCTCGTCGTAAACGCTGCCAATATCGGGAAAGATTTTGCTTGGCTTTCTGAGCATGTTGTTGGGGATGTCGAACTTGTCAATATTTCAAACGATATTGCGCAACTTGCGCTACAAGGCCCACTTGCGGAAAAAGTATTACAGCAATTAACGACGGTCGATTTATCTACGATGAAGTTTTTCGCTTTTGCAGATCATGTTGATGTTGCAGGAGTTCAAACGCTCGTGTCCCGAACAGGATATACAGGAGAAGACGGATTTGAGCTATATTGTCGAGCAGAAGATGCCCCAACGCTTTGGCGCGCCATTTTAGAAGCAGGAAAAGAAGAAGGGGTACTTCCGTGCGGGCTCGGTGCACGCGATACACTTCGTTTTGAAGCATGCTTGCCACTATATGGACAAGAACTGGCCAAAGACATTACCCCAATTGAAGCAGGGCTTGGATTTGCAGTAAAAACGAATAAAGATGTCGACTTTTTCGGAAAAGAAGTATTGAAGAAGCAAAAAGAAGAAGGAGCGCCACGGAGACTTGTCGGAATCGAAATGATTGACAAAGGCATTGCGCGTCACGGATATGCGGTGTATGTCAACAATGAGCAAATTGGCTTCGTCACGACCGGAACACAATCGCCAACGCTTAAAAAAAATATCGGACTAGCGCTTATTTCTACTGCGTTTTCGGCACTTGATACGGAAGTAGAAGTAGACGTTCGTGGGAAGCGGTTAAAAGCAAGAGTGGTGGCAACACCGTTTTACAAGCGTACAAAATAATGTGAGGAGAGAGAGTTATGCTTCATCGTTATTTGCCGATGACAGAAGAAGATAAGCAGCAAATGTTACAAACGATCGGGGTACAGTCCATTGACGAATTGTTTTCTGACATCCCGGAAAGCGTCCGTTTTCAAGGAGAGTACAACATTAAGCCGGCAAAATCAGAACCGGAGTTAATGAAAGAATTAATGGCACTAGCGGAAAAAAATGCGGATATGAAGACACACACGTCGTTTTTAGGAGCAGGGGTGTACGATCATTACATTCCGACGATTGTGGATCACGTCATTTCACGTTCCGAGTTTTATACGGCATATACACCGTATCAACCAGAAATTTCGCAAGGGGAATTGCAAGCCATTTTCGAGTTTCAAACGATGATTTGCGAGCTAACAGGCATGGATGTGGCAAATTCATCGATGTACGACGGTGGAACAGCGCTAGCAGAAGCAGCGTTATTAAGCGCGGCGCATACGAAAAAGAAAAAAGTGTTGTTATCAAGCGCGGTGCATCCAGAATACCGCGACGTCGTGAAAACATACGCGAAAGGCCCGGGGCTTGAAGTAGTAGAAATTCCGTACAAAAACGGCGTGACGGATGTGGACGCCTTGCAAAAAGAAATGAATGAAGACGTCGCGTGCGTCATCGTGCAATATCCAAACTTTTTCGGGCAAATCGAGCCGCTAAAAGACATCGAGCCAATCGCTCATGCGCATAAAGGAATGTTCGTTGTCGCCAGCAATCCGCTTGCATTAGGGGTATTAACGCCGCCAGGCCAATTCGGGGCGGACATCGTCGTTGGCGATGCGCAGCCGTTTGGTATTCCAACGCAATTTGGTGGTCCGCATTGCGGCTATTTTGCGGTGAAATCAGCGCTCATGCGCAAAATTCCGGGACGTCTTGTCGGACAAACGACAGACGAAGAAGGTCGCCGCGGTTTTGTGTTGACATTACAAGCGCGCGAGCAACACATTCGCCGCGACAAAGCAACATCGAATATTTGCTCGAACCAAGCGTTAAACGCGCTTGCAGCGTCGGTGGCAATGACTGCGCTTGGTAAAAACGGCGTAAAAGAAATGGCAACGATGAATATTCAAAAAGCACACTATGCAAAAGAGACGTTTGTCAATCATGGATTTGATGTCGTATTCACAGGACCGTTTTTCAATGAGTTTGTCATCCGCTTGAACAAACCGATAGCAGAAGTAAATAAAAAGCTATTGGAAAAAGGAATCATTGGTGGCTATGATCTCGGGCGTGATTATCCAGAACTACAAAATTGTATGTTAATTGCAGTGACGGAACTACGCACGAAAGAAGAAATCGACACGCTTGTAAAAGAATTGGGGGATTGTCATGCATAAAGACCAACCGCTTATTTTTGAATTAAGTAAGCCAGGGCGAATTGGGTATAGCTTACCGAAGCTAGACGTGCCAGCCATCGATGTTGCACAAGTCATTCCAACCGATTACATTCGTCAAGAAGCACCTGAGCTTCCAGAAGTGTCGGAGCTTGATATTATGCGCCATTACACAGCGTTATCGAAGCGCAATCATGGGGTCGATTCCGGCTTTTATCCGCTTGGGTCTTGTACGATGAAATACAATCCGAAAATCAATGAAAACGTTGCCCGCCTATCTGGATTTGCGCATATTCATCCGCTTCAGCCAGAAGAAACCGTACAAGGCGCGCTTGAATTGATGTATGACCTTCAAGAGCACTTAAAAGAAATCACCGGTATGGATGCGGTGACGTTACAACCTGCGGCCGGAGCACATGGCGAATGGACAGGACTGATGATGATTCGCGCCTATCATGAAGCGAATGGCGATTATAATCGCACAAAAGTGATCGTTCCTGATACGGCTCACGGTACGAATCCTGCTTCGGCTACGGTCGCAGGGTTTGAGACGATTACGGTGAAATCGACGGAAGAAGGGCTTGTCGATTTAGACGATTTACGCCGCGTCGTCGGCCCGGATACAGCGGCATTGATGCTCACCAACCCGAATACGCTTGGCCTTTTTGAAGAAAATATTTTGGAAATGGCCAAAATTGTCCACGATGCAGGTGGAAAATTGTATTACGACGGCGCGAACTTAAATGCGGTGTTAAGCAAAGCACGCCCTGGCGATATGGGCTTTGACGTTGTGCATTTAAACCTTCATAAAACGTTTACTGGTCCACACGGTGGCGGTGGTCCTGGCTCAGGTCCTGTCGGCGTGAAGGCGGATCTCATTCCGTTTTTACCGAAGCCAACGGTGGAAAAGGGAGAAAACGGCTACTATTTCGACTACGATAGACCACAAGCGATCGGGCGTGTGAAGCCGTTTTATGGAAACTTTGGCATTAACGTTCGTGCGTATACGTATATTCGTTCGATGGGGCCGGATGGCTTAAAAGCAGTGACAGAATATGCGGTATTAAACGCCAACTATATGATGCGCCGATTGGCTGAGTATTACGACTTGCCATACAACCGTCATTGCAAACACGAATTTGTTTTGTCAGGAAAGCGACAAAAGAAATTAGGGGTACGTACGCTTGATATTGCGAAGCGTTTGCTTGATTTTGGTTACCATCCGCCGACAATTTATTTTCCGCTCATCGTCGAAGAGTGCATGATGATCGAGCCGACCGAAACTGAGTCAAAAGAGACGCTCGATGCATTTATTGATGCGATGATTCAAATCGCAAAAGAAGCGGAAGAAAATCCGGAGATCGTTCAAGAAGCTCCGCACACAACCGTTGTCAAGCGGTTAGATGAAACAACTGCGGCACGCAAGCCAATCTTGCGCTATCAAAAATAATTGAAAATGAAAAAAGAAAGTCAATCAAAAAGTTCGTCTCTCTTGAAAAGGCATAGCCGCAATATGTAGTTATAGTGTTAGGGATGGCCTGTTACGTTTGGGTCATCCTTTTTTAATATTACAAAAAATTTTTTGGTTAATTTTTATTTTTCATTTTTTTTTCAGAAAAACTCTCTAAAATGAACGCAGAAAGAGTAGAAAGGAGCAATGCCTTCCATGCGAAAGTTTATTTTAATTTTAAGCCTCTGTTTTTTGTTTGTTACGGCATACAGCATAAATAGCCTATTTGCTTTAGCTGACGATGATGAATATGAAGAAAGAATGGAAGAGTACGATCATGAAGACGAAAATGATCATTACGATGAAGAACGTTACGAACACGAAGAGGAAGAGCGACACAAATATGAAATGGAAGATGAGCATGATGAAGAGTTCGGTAGAGAGGACAAGCGGAACCAAAACGCTCAACAAAAACCCATTGTCATCAAGCAAGAATATTGGTACAAGTGGTCTCGCTCTACTGATATACCTGAAAAGTATGCTGAAACACCGATCTCTTCCGAAAAAACGGTGCCAATACAATTTCAAGAGAAGGAACCGCTTTATACAAATGTTATTCCAATGAAAGGACAGTTATTTGTTCCGCTCGAGGAAACCGCGCAATACTTGGGAGCTTCGGTCATTTTGTATCCAGCCTCGAAAATCGCTGAAATCCAACTGAACGACAAATTATTGATTGTTAAGAACGGTTCAAGGGCTGTTTACGAAAATATGAAAAAGACACCGATGCCTCACCCAATCTTTGAGAAAAATGAAAAGCTCTATATTCCAATTAGTGTCTTAACTAATGGATTAGGTTTTCAAGTAACATGGAAAAATCAGCAAATATTCGTTTATGAATGAGGAGGAATTTTTGTGAAAGGAAACAAGTGGATAAAATGGATGATTGGAATTGGCGGTATTACTGTATTTACAAGTTTTCTTCAACTCGTCAATGATTCAGAAGAAAACAATAAACAAAACGAAATGATGTTAAAAGAAGAAACGGCTTCATTTCAGAATGAAACGGAAGAGGCAAAACAGCAGCGGGAACAACAACTTTTGTCGTTGGATTGGAATGAAGGAAATTGGGATGTCGAATATTCCAATGAAGTCATTATTGCGACACCAAAAACGGAAACTTCCCGATTGCAACCGGCAGAAAACCGCACAAGGAGATCGTAGTGATGAACGTGGAACAATTTTTAATAATGAATGGCATGGGAACCGTTATTAAAGTGCAAGTAACGGGGGATGAGCAATCGCTCAATTGGAAGCAACTGATGCAAACTTGGTTTACTATGTTTGAAAAGGTTTGTTCTCGTTTCTTGAATGATAGTGAATTAACAAAATTGAATCAGTCTCCAGTGGACGTGGTGATACAAATTCATCCTATTTTGTATGACGTACTACAAGCCGCATTCGAATATGCGATAAAGACAAATTTTTATTTTCATCCATTTGTGGGAACGGTCATGAAAAATATCGGCTATGCGGACTCCTTTCATAAACAAGGTATTTTGCGCGAGCATAAAGAGCGTGCAAGTTTATTTCGTGTTCCATCTGAAAAAAGTTTATCGTTTTTTCCTGCATTAAAAGCAGTTATGAAACATACAACCGAGGAAATAGACCTCGGAGGAATCGGTAAAGGATGGAGCGTCGATCAAGTGTATCATCTGTTGAAAGATTTAGGAATCAACGCAGGAATCATTGATGCTGGGGGAGATATGTTGATTTGGGGAGATGTCGGTAGAAAAGTGGGGGTGACGAATCCTTTTAATGAAAATGAAGATATTGCGCAATTTTTTATTTCTTCCGGTGCAGTAGCGACATCGAATGTTCTTTATCGCAGATGGAAAATAAATGGAGAAACCAGGCATCATATTATTCATGGTCGGACAGGAAAAAATCCGAACAGCGACGTCGTGCAAGCAACCGCATTTGCTGAATGCGTTACCGAAGCGGAGGTGATTGCAAAAGTGCTTTGCATGCTTCCTTCTGATGAAGGCATTCAATGGCTAAAACGAAATTTCCCACAGTCAGCGTGTATGATCGTTACCCAAAACAGCCGATTGCTGATTACTCCTTCTATTTCGCGATATGTTGAAAGAATGGTGATGTAACCATGACCGAATTTTCTACTTGGGAATGGATTCGCGCCTCTGGATGGAGCGCCTATTTTCTCCTTTTCATATCGATTTGCTTCGGGATGATGCAGAAGATGGGCTTCATTTCTAAAAGCATTGGCCGATATTTGTTGATTGCACATCAAACAGCTGGATGGTTCGCTTTTTTGTTAGCGTTTTTTCACGGCTTTTTGCTCTATTTTGATGATTATCAGCCCTTTTCAATATTGGAAATTTTTATCCCTTTCCAATCGAAATATCAACCGATTTTTACAGGTTTGGGAATCATTTCTTTTTATTCGATGTTTTTAATATTTCTATCAACCGATTTATTGAAACAAGTCGGGAGAAATGTTTGGAAAATCATTCATCTTCTTATTTTGCCAAGTTTTATTCTTGCCAGCTTACATGGATTTTTTATCGGAAGCGATACAGATGAAACATGGAGTAAAATCGTTTATGCAAGCGCGATATTTGTTTTTTTACTATTGAATTTTTTTCGGTTTTTTGCAAAATCGAAAAAGATGTTTGAAAATTATTGAAATTGAAGGTGGGAGAGATGTATATTCTCTTGGCAGAAGATGACGTACGGCTTGGCAAAATGGTTGTCCATATGCTGAAAAAAGAGAATCATGTTGTTGATTGGGTGCAAAATGGGGAAGACGCATATTATTTCGCAAAACAAACAGACTATGATTTACTGATTCTCGATTGGATGATGCCGATTCAAGAAGGAACGGAAGTTTGCAGGACATTGCGCAATGAAGGCTTTAGCGGCGCAATTCTCATGTTGACAGCGAGAGATGCTCTCGAAGACCGCGTTACCGGCCTAGACTTAGGAGCAGATGATTATATTGTAAAACCCTTTGAGTTTTCCGAGCTTTTTGCCCGAATTCGCGCTTTATCAAGAAGAGCGACAAAACCGTTTCAAACAGAAGAGCTTTCTATCGGAAACTTGACTCTTAATTTAAACGGACATTCCATAAAAAGAGGAGAAAAAAGGATTCAATTAACGAATCGTGAATTTCAATTAATGGAGCTTTTCATGCGCAATCCAAATCAAATTTTGCCGCGTGAACTGATTATTGAACGCATTTAGGGGTTAGATGCCGATATTACAAGCAATAATATTGACTCTTTTATTCGTCTTTTACGAAAAAAACTTGGGGACGATGGCACTCTTATTCAAAATATTCGAGGGGTAGGTTATAAACTTAGCGATGAACGACAAAATGTTTAAAAAAATCCGCTTTCGGCTCACTCTTCTTTTTACAGGTTTAATTGTCATCTTTTTAATATCGTTCACTGTCTTAAGCTATAGTCTGCTGTTATCACTGATTACAAATAAACAAAAACAGCAAGTGATTGCATTAGCTGAAGCGGAATATGCCGAACATAAAGACGATCTTTTTTATTGGTATTATTACACAAAGAATGAGAGAAGCAAAAAAGCAAGAAATGATTATCTTGAGTACAATCCGGAAGCTCCTTTCTTTTATTATGTTATAACACCTAATGGAAAAATATTGGATGGAGATGAATCTTTTCCAGATTTGCGTAAAGATATTTTAAAAATCATTCGCAAGTGGATTCCGAAAAATGAAGAAGTACGTCGCGAAACAATCAAAGTGCAAGGCGGAAAGACGATATCATTGCTGCTTTCCGGTAAATCCGTTTTTAAAAATGGTATATATATCGGAACCATTTATACTGGAACCAATATTACGATGCAAATTTACATTGTAAAAACTCTACTAATCATATTAATTTTGATTTCTCTCGTATTTATAGGATTGTCTGCCTTGCTTGGCTATTATATGTCTGGAAAAGCGATGGTTCCGATTGTCAGGTCCTTTCAGAAGCAAAAAGAGTTTGTTGCCAACGCGTCTCATGAACTGCGTACACCTATCAGTATTTTTCAATCATCCCTCGAAGTGATCGAAGCAGAGGAAGTAGAGAAGATGAGTGAATTTTCCTTGCAAATACTGTATGACATGAAAGATGAAGTGAAAAGAATGACGAAATTAATTAATGACTTGTTGCTGCTTGCTCGCTCTGATGCCGATGTTGTTCAGTTAAACCAAGAATGGTTTGTGTTGGAACCAATGATTAGTGAGCTTATAAGAAAATGCCATCCTTTAGCGGAACAAAAAAATATAGAATTCCTTACGAATATCCAAGAAAACATAACGATATTTGGCGATAAAGAAAGGATTAAGCAATTACTTTTTATTTTGCTCGATAACGCCCTAAAATATAACGTGGAGAACGGACAGGTTCGGATGAATATATGGCGTGAAGCGGAAAGCATAAAGATGGAAGTAAGTGATACGGGGATTGGCATACCGTTAGAACATCAGCATCGCATCTTTGAACGTTTTTACCGCGTGGACAAAGCAAGATCGCGCCAGCATGAGGGAAATGGGATTGGACTTTCGATTGCGCAATGGATTGTTGATGCTCATGGCGGAACGATTAGCGTACAAAGCGAAGAAGGAAAAGGAAGCTGTTTTATCGTTACGCTGCCACAACCTATTCAATAATTTTCGATGGGAGGGAGTTTTATGAGAAAAGTAATGATGATGATTGGATTGATTCTAATGGTTACTATCGTTTTCAAACAGCCTGTTTTTGCTGACGATGATGAGTACAGAAAATATGAAGAGCATGAGTTGGAGGAAGAAAATGAAGCTGTAGAAGAAGGCGGAGAAGTGTTAGGATGGGGAACGGTTGCCGCCACAGCAGCCGCGGGAACCCTATTTCTTTTGCGGCGGAAAGTTAGTTTTTTCACAAAGATTATGCCTAATGGGAAACCATTTTTTATTCAGCTATTACGGTTATTAACAAAATGGCATATATCAATTGGCGCAATTGCTGTTACATTAGCTGCTGCGCACGGAATTTTGATGTACATGGCAGAGGGAGAATTAACGGCTAACGAATATGTGGGGATGGTTGCTGTTGGATTGATGACCGCTGCTGCTGTTGTTGGTATGGTACTTGCCAAAAATAAAAGAAACTCTTCTATTCGCGCAACCCATATGGGTTTATTATTGATATCGGGCATTTTTATGGTTTTTCATATTGTTTTTTCTTAATTAATGCTCAACTTTCGCACACAAGAAATAGTTTTCATAATGGAAAAGAACAGACAACAGAGAAGGATAGATCAAGCCATTTTCCGCTTGGTCTATCCTTTTTCCATTTGATTGCTATCCTTTTTTCTTTACTTTTCCTGTCCACATTTTAAATCCGCCTTTTAAATGGTATAAATCCCGATAGCCGTTGCGATACAACATTTGTGCCGCGCGACTGCTACGTATTCCGCTTTGGCAATATAAGTAAATTGGCTGATCTTTACGCAATTCTTTCATGCGTAAACGTAATTGAGAAAGCGGAATGTTACGAGCTCCTAAAATATGACCTGCCGCGTATTCATCGGGTTCGCGAACATCGATGAGTTGTGCTTTTCGATAGCCTGCGCGAAACTCTTCTTCCGTCAACGTTTGAACGATTCGCTTTTGGTAAAAGTATGTAATGACCGCGTACACAATAATTGCTCCGAGAATAATAAGAGCGATTGTCATGATGCCCCTCCTTTTTTTCATCGTTGCCATGTCTATTATATAAATGTTTTAGGCAAGAAGCAAAGCATTTTCCATTGACTTATTATGTTTGTTACACTATAAAATGATAGAGGAAAGGGTGGAGTAGATGGAAAAAGAAGTATGGCGTTTTATTGACTCAGGCAATTGTTCTCCAGCGTTTAATATGGCGCTTGATGAAGCGTTGTTAGAATGGCATAGCGAAGGAAAAATTCCGCCGACGATTCGGTTTTACGGTTGGAATCCACCGACGCTTTCGATTGGCTATTTTCAAAAAGTGGAAAAAGAAATTGATATGGAAGCGGTCAAAAAGTATGGTCTTGGTTTTGTAAGACGGCCGACAGGTGGTCGTGGCGTGCTTCATGATCAAGAGTTGACGTATAGCGTCATCGTGTCTGAAGCGCATCCAAACATGCCACAAACGGTGACGGAGGCGTATCGCGTCATTTCGCAAGGCATTTTAGAAGGATTTCGTTTTCTCGGACTTGATGCGTATTTTGCAGTGCCGAAAACAGAAGAAGAAAAAGCAGATTTAAAAAATCCGCGATCGGCTGTTTGTTTTGATGCACCGTCTTGGTATGAGCTCGTTGTTGAAGGGAGAAAAGTAGCAGGCAGTGCACAAACGCGGCAAAAAGGTGTCATTTTACAACACGGATCGATTTTATTAGATTTAGACGAAGACATGCTCTTTAGTCTATTTAAGTATCCGAATGAAAGAGTGAAAGAACGATTAAGGCAAAACTTTAAAAACAAAGCAGTCGCCATTAATGAATTAACGGATCGAAACATTACGATCAATGAGGCAAAAGAAGCGTTTTTCAAAGGATTTGAAAAAGGGTTAAATGTTCAGCTTGAACGATATGAATTAACAGATGATGAGCTTTTCTACGTTCAGCAACTTGCGAAAAACAAATACGAAACAGATGAATGGAATTTTAAACGGTAAATTTTTTTCTTGACAAGTAAAAAATGCTTGACTTAATTATCAATATGTAGTATGTGTTTTTAAAAAAATCATACTACATATTGATTTTTTTATTGATTATTGTTGTCGATATATGGTAGTTTAATGTAGTAAGATTATGTTGGTAGAGGAGAGGTAAAAATGACGGTTGCGTTTTCTGAAAAAATGACGGTGAATGTGGACAAGTTGAACGAAGATATTCGTCTCTTTCCACAAGTGCACCCGATTACCCCTGAGATGCACATTACATATAAGGGTGTGTCGCGTTTAGTGATGCTTGATCGCTATTCGTTTAAAGATACGGAAAAGTTGACGTTAAGCGTCGGAGATTTTGTCGTTTTAACCGTGAAGGAAGATCCGAAGTTTCCAGCGCGTGGCCTTGGATTTATCGTTGAGCTGGACTGGGAAAATAAAAAAGCACACGTGCTCGTTGAAGAAGAATATCGTCATGTGTTGGAAGGAGAGGAAGCGAAAACAGGCGTTGTTGTTCGCTCGCTCGATGTCATTGAAAAGCCACTCGAAATTTTTTATGAACAAATTGCGAAGCGGAACGCAACCGGGCTAGCCGCTGTTGAAAAAACAGAAGAAAAACGAAAAGAGTGGTTTGAAAAGTTTTATGAACAGCTCGTCAGCCTGAATTTTGTTCCAGCTGGACGTGTGCTGTACGGAGCAGGTTCTGGGACAGAAGTGACGTACTTTAACTGTTACGTCATGCCGTTTGTGAAAGACTCTCGCGAAGGCATTTCTGAACATCGAAAACAAGTGATGGAAATTATGAGCCGCGGTGGCGGTGTAGGAACGAACGGTTCGACTCTTCGTCCACGCAATACACTCGCGCGCGGAGTGAACGGAAAATCGTCCGGATCGGTGTCATGGCTAGACGACATTGCAAAACTAACCCATCTTGTCGAACAAGGTGGCTCGCGCCGTGGCGCTCAGATGATTATGCTAGCCGATTGGCACCCGGACATCATTGAATTCATTATTTCGAAAATGCAAAATCCGCGCATTTTGCGCTACTTGCTTGAAAATACAGAGGATGAAGGCATTCAAAAAGCAGCGAGAGAAAAATTAAAGTTTACGCCGCTTACCGAACAAGAGCGCGCGATGTATCAAGGGATTGTCAATTACAAAAACATACCAGGTTATGGTGGTTTCACGGAAAAAATAATTAAAGACGCGGAAGAAAAGTTGCGGACAGGCGGCACGTACAGCGTGCATAATCCGGACTTTTTAACAGGAGCGAACATTTCTGTTTGCTTAACGAAAGAGTTTATGCAGGCAGTAGAAAACGATGAAGAATACGAATTGCGCTTCCCAGATGTTGAAACGTATTCAGAAGAAGAAATGCGCATCTACAACGAAAAATGGCACGAAGTCGGCGATGTGCGCGAATGGGAGAAAATGGGCTATCGCGTTCGCGTCTATCGAAAAATTCGCGCGCGAGAGCTATGGAAGCTCATTAACATTTGCGCAACGTATTCAGCAGAACCAGGCATTTTCTTTATCGACAACGCCAACGACATGACGAATGCAAGAGCGTACGGACAAAAAGTAGTCGCAACAAATCCGTGTGGTGAATAATCGCCTCACGTAAAAAACTGCGGAATTAAGCGGGGAGGCTGAGATGCTAACCCGAACCGAAGGCTGAGCCTAAAAACTCAGTCAGGGGCAACGCATAGGTGGTGAACCTGCGAAAGCAGAATATAATCCACCCACGAGGCCGCAGCATTGCACACGCTTTAATTATTATTCGTATTTAAAGAGAATTAAGGTGGCGTTATGAACAGGGGATATGCAGGTTTTTATAAAGGACATTATTTACGAAGCTCATATGAATATGCGTATGCCAAATATCTTGATCATCACTCAATTCCTTGGAGCTACGAAGATTGTGTATTTGATATTGGATATAAATTGTATAAACCCGACTTCTTCTTATATGATCAAAAAGGAAAACTTGTTAAAATAGTGGAAATTAAATCGAGAAGTAAAGACGCAAAAAAGAATGCGAGAGAAGCATTGAATATTATTGAGGAACAGCATCATATAAAGTGTGAACTAATCTCTTATGAAGAGCTGCTTGACTTGTATAAAACATTGCCTTTTTCTTTAACATCAACTATTGAGGAATGGATAAAATCAGAAAATACCACTATTAGTAAAGTCGCTTATGGTGAACTCAATGGTCATTATAATTTAAAACATGACGAGGAAACTAAAAAGAAAATAGGAGAGCATACTAGAAGCTTATGGCTATCTAATGGTATAGCAAAACAAAGAATGTTGGAAGGATTAAAAAAGTCAGGTTTAGCTCAGAAAGGAAAAATAAAAAAGCCAAGAGAAACCAGAACTTGTGAAGAGTGTGGAAAGATATTTAAAGTTATCATTACTTCAAAACAAAAGTTTTGCAGTCGAACTTGTGCAGGTCATCGGGCAATTAGGCATGCCACAAACACATATGTTGAAATAAGAAGTGAGGTACACCATAATATACGGGAATATATTATTAAATGGTCAAGAGAAAACTCAGATATAGTTGTTAAAACACCTTTAAACAAAATCAAAACTACTATTCAATCCTTAATTAGGGATATTGAAAGGGAATTTCAAGTTAAAGATCTCAGAGTCATCTCAAAATCAGTATTTGGAGAAGATCGGGGAAGGAAAGAGTTAATTAAATTTATGAAAAGCGTGTGCAATGAAGATGTATGCTGAGCTAACGGGAAATGAACCGTTAGAACTAGGGGATAAAAAGCCCCTAGGGTAACATAACTGGAACAACCACTCGCACCTTATTCTGTGTGCAATTTAGCCGCGATTAATTTGGCAAATATGGTCGATAAAGAAAAGAAAGTCGTTGATTATGAAAAATTAAAGCGTACGGTTGAAGTTGGTGTCCGTATGCAAGATAACGTTATTGATGCAACCCCATACTTCCTTGAAGAAAATAAAAAGCAAGCGCTTGGGGAGCGCCGCGTCGGTCTTGGCGTCATGGGATTAGCTGATTTGCTCATTTATTGCGAAAAAGAGTACGGTTCGGAAGAAGGCAATCAGTTAGTTGACGAACTGTTTAAAACAATTGCGACAACGGCATACCGTGCGTCCATTGAGCTCGCAAAAGAAAAAGGAAGCTTTCCGTTTTTAGTTGGCGAAACGGAAGAAGAAACGATGAAATTGCGCGAAGCGTTCATTCACACCGGTTATATGAAAAACATGCCAGACGATATTCGCCAAGATATTTTAAAATACGGCATTCGCAACTCGCATTTATTAACGGTTGCTCCGACTGGATCCACAGGGACAATGATCGGCGTGTCCACAGGGCTTGAACCATATTTTTCCTTTTCTTATTATCGAAGCGGCCGTCTAGGCAAGTTTATTGAAGTGAAGGCGGATATCGTTCAAGAATATTTAGATAAACATCCAGAAGCGGATCCGAACAACTTGCCGCATTGGTTTGTAACCGCCATGGACTTATCGCCAGAAGCGCATGCCGATGTCCAGTGCATTATTCAACGTTGGGTGGATTCAAGTCTCTCGAAAACGGTAAATGCCCCGCGCGGCTATACGGTTGAGCAAGTACAAAAAGTGTACGAGCGGTTATGGCGAGGCGGCGCAAAAGGTGGAACAGTCTATGTCGACGGTAGCCGCGATGCGCAAGTATTAACATTAAAAGCGGAAGAACATGCGGTTGAAGAACAACTGGAGCTCCTTCCAGCAGAACCGAAAAAACGGGCTGTTGCGCTTGTTGAAACAATTCCAGATTTACGCGCAACGGACGTCACGATCGGTTCAGAAGTCGGCAACATTTGCCCGGTATGCCGTGAAGGAACGGTCGAAGAAATCGGTGGCTGCAACACGTGCACAAGTTGCGGAGCGCAATTAAAATGTGGTTTATAATGGAAAAAGGGACGGGAAAAACCCGTTCCTTATTTTATTATGAATAATAACAAAAATTGTATTTCATCACCTCATGACAATCAAACATACTAACATTGAGGTGATCGAATGAAATCATGTATTCCTCAGCTTGTTTATTTTGAGTCCGAAGCGCTTCATTATCCGCTCGGCTTTATCGTCGCGCCAATTTACATGCATGACGGCTGGGAAGAAGGGTATTTTGAGCTATTTGAACGATTACATGCAAATTTACGTAAATAGTTGTCATGCTTGGTAAACATGTTATAATCATAATGATTACGGATGTTTGTTTAGGAGGGAAACGTATGCCAACACCAAGCATGGAAGATTATATTGAGCAAATTTATATATTGATTGAAGAAAAAGGATATGCCCGTGTATCAGATATTGCCGAGGCATTGTCCGTTCATCCCTCCTCTGTGACGAAAATGGTGCAAAAACTCGATAAAGACGAATATTTAGTATACGAAAAGTACCGTGGACTTGTCCTTACACCAAAGGGCAAAAAAATCGGCAAGCGGCTCGTGTATCGCCATGAGCTACTGGAACAATTTATGCGTCTCATTGGTGTAGATGAAGAAAATATTTATCGTGATGTTGAGGGAATCGAACATCATTTAAGCTGGAATGCGATTGATCGCATTGGCGATTTAGTACAATATTTTGAAGAAGATCGGTCACGTCTTGAAGCGCTTCGCAACATTCAAAGACAGAACGAGCAAGAACAGGCATAAACGCTTGTTCTTTTTTGTTTTTTATGCTCAACTCTTCTCGTTTTTCATACATATATGGCGAGGAGGGAAGAGGATGGAGATTGACGGTGTGTTTTCCGGTGGTGGCGTCAAAGGTTTTGCGCTAATTGGAGCATATGAAGCGATTGAGGAAAAAGGTTTTCGCTTTAAACGGCTTGCTGGTACGAGCGCAGGAGCGCTCATTGCTTCGTTTATTGCAGCGGGATTTACAAGCAAGGAAATCGTGGACATGATGGAAGAGATGAATTTAATGGACTTTCTCGATGAGCGACATACAATCATTCCGTATGCATGGTTAAAATGGCTCGTCCTTTATTGGAAAATGGGGTTATATAAAGGAGAAAAGCTTGAACGATGGATCGCCGAGCAGTTAAGTAAAAAAGGCGTGTACACGTTTGCTGATTTGCCACATGAACGATTGCGCGTCGTCGCTTCCGATTTAACGAATGGGACAATGCTTATTTTGCCAGATGACTTGCCGAAATATGGCATTGATCCTCTCCGCTTTTCCGTCGCAAAAGCAGTAAGAATGAGTGTCGGTATTCCTTATTTTTTTGAGCCTGTGCGGTTAAAGACGGACGAAGGGAAGCATATTGTCGTTGATGGTGGCTTACTAAGCAATTTTCCGATTTTTTTGTTTGATGAAGAACGGAAAAAACGACCTGTTCTAGGCATCAAACTAAGCGCAAGACAATCGCAAAAAGCCAAAAAGAAAATTAATAATGCCATTGATTTGTATGAAGCGTTGTTTCAAACGATGCGCGAGGCGCACGATGAACGGTACATTTCACGTCGCCATGAAAAAAACATCGTTTTCCTTCCTGTCAAACATGTCATTGCCACCGATTTCTCAGTGACGGACGAAGAAAAAAAGAAGCTTATTTCGTTTGGAAAAGAGCGGACAGAACAATTTTTAAAAATGTGGACGTATTAAAAGAAAAAAATCGGGTTAAAAAGAGGCCCGATTTTTTTTCTTCCCTTTTTTCCCTTCAATGACTGTTAAATGAGTGGCGTGCTTTTTCTTTAAAGCGGTTGGGCGCGTTTGTTTTTTCGACGTCGGCTTTGTTTTTTGATGGTGAAGCTTTTTCGATTGTTTTACCGCTTTTTGATATGAATGATCGAAACGCTGTCTTTGTATCCATTTGTATATGGCGTAAAAAACAGCTACGATGAGCACGATGATCATCGCTTGTTTCAACAATTGAATCGGATCGTTCCATAAACGATAAGTCAAGCCAAATATAGCTAATACAATAAGCAAAGTAATAAGTGGGAATGGACGCCGACGCAATCGATCCACCTCCTTCATCATTACACCACTTCTTCTTGCTGTTTCGTCGCTTCTCCCTCTAACTCAAGCAACCGTTGAAATGATGCGATCGCTACTTCTACTTGATCATTAGTCGGTTCTTTCGTTGTTAATCGTTGTAACCATAAACCAGGGTAGCCGAACCAGCGTAACATTGGAACATGTCGCACCGCGTTTGTAATTTGTAATACTTCAAACGATAGTCCTAATACAACAGGAATGAGCGCTAAGCGATTTAATACGCGCACCCAAAGCGGTTCGGTTGGAACGAACATGTAAACGAATACGCCAATGATGACAGTAAATAAAATGAAGCTGCTACCGCAACGATAATGAAAACGAGATTGTCGTTGTACGTGCTCAACGGTCAATGGCAAACCATTTTCGTAGGCATTAATTACTTTATGTTCAGCTCCATGATATTGAAACAGTCGTTTGACAAGTGGAGTGAGTGAAATAAAATAAATATAGCCCAAAAGCAAAAGAAGTTTAAAAAAGCCTTCAACAAGTATTTGTGCCGTTTTCGACGGGAAAATCGGTCTCGTTAATTCAGCTAAAAATACAGGAATAAGTGTGAAAATAAATTTTCCAAATAGGAACGATAAAACACCGATTAGCGCCGCGCCTAAAATCATCGTCCATTTCGATGGCGATTCCGCTTGCAAAGTTTCATCTTCATGTGGATCAAGATCATATCGTTCACTTGAAAACTGCAAATGTTTTGATCCGTTTGCACTTGCTTCAATAATGGCAAGGATGCCGCGAAGAAACGGAATTTTTTTTAACGAGGAAAGCGTTTTGTTTGCTTGACGTGGAACATGAAAATATTCAATCGAACCGTCTTTGCGACGAATGGCTGTGACAGAATGATGACGTCCAGCAAACATCACACCTTCAATGACCGCCTGCCCACCATATACGTTTTTGCTCATAAGAAGACACCAACCTATTTTCTTTTTTCTTATATTCTACAAGAAAACGATAAAAACCTCTAGGTCGATGTATCGTTTGTATTCGTATTGTTTCCAAAAATGAGAAACGATACACATGAGATGCAACATTTTGGACAAGATAAAAACGGAGGTGATTGCTGTGCAAACAAAAATGAAACAAGATGCACAACTAGAACAAAACAAAAGAGAAAAGCCAATGCCTGTTTTAGCAAAAGTTGCATTGATTGGTTTTATTGGAGGTGTGTTTTGGAGTTTCCTCGCATACTGTGCTTATTTTTTCCGTTTTACAGAAGTAGCGCCAAATTTCATTTTGCAACCATGGGCAATCGGTGATTGGAAAAACGGAGCGCTCGGTCAGACGATTGCGATTTTGTTCATTGGGATTGCTTCTGTCGTTGCCGCGTTTGTATACTATGCTTTTTTAAAAAATCGTCAAGGTATTTGGCCAGGCGTCGCTTTCGGCATCGGGTTATGGGTGCTTGTTTTTTACGTATTAAATCCGATTTTTCCTCAATTAAAAGCCGTTCCACAACTTGAGCGAAATACGGTTGTTACGATGGTATGCTTTTACATTCTATATGGAATGTTTATCGGTTATTCCATTTCATTCGAAGTAGCAGAGATGAGGCGACAAAAACAGGCCGATGTGGTAAAATAACCATATGTATTTTCATCAGCAAAGGGGGGAGAGGGGGAATGGTTCGATTCCTCCTTTTAAACGGTCCGAACTTAAATCGTCTCGGCATGAGGGAGCCACACATTTATGGGCATACGACACTTGCACAACTAGAAAAACAGCTAACAGAATTTGCTAGTGAATATGAAGTAGAGTTAACGTGCTATCAAAGCAATTATGAAGGCGCGTTAATTGATCAAATTCATCGGGCGGAGTCGTTATATGACGGGATCATTTTCAATCCCGGAGCGTTTACGCATTACAGTTATGCCTTGCGTGATGCAATTGCAAGCATACAAACGCCAGTCATCGAAGTACATATTTCAAATATTCACGCAAGGGAGCCGTTTCGTCATCATTCTGTCATCGCTCCCGTAACAGCCGGGCAAATTGTCGGTCTTGGCGTAAACGGATATCGATTGGCGATTTTAGCGTTGCTTGATATAGTTGAAGGGAAGGGGAAATAACGTTGGATAAATTACAAAAGCTTCGCGCACAATTTAATGAACACGGCATTGACGGATTTCTCATTACAAATGAATATAACCGTCGCTATATGACGAATTTTACAGGAACGGCAGGTGTTGTTTTAATTAGCGAAACAGACGCCGTATTTATTACAGATTTTCGCTACGTTGAACAAGCGACAAGACAAATTGAAGGATATGAAATTGTGCAACATACGCAGACGCTCATTGAAGAAGTGGCGAAACAAGTCGAGCGATTAGGCATTCAAAAGCTCGGATTTGAACAAGACGATCTTTCATATGCAACGTTTTCAGCATATGAAAAAGCGATTAAAGCAACGCTTGTTCCTGTTTCCGGCGCGGTTGAAAAGTTACGCTTGATTAAGTCGGAAGCAGAGATTAAGATATTAAAGGAAGCAGCCGAGATTGCCGATGCCGCTTTTCGCCATATTCTCGATTTTATTCGCCCGGGTGTGCGTGAAATAGATGTGGCGAATGAGTTGGAATTTTTTATGCGCAAACAAGGAGCGACAAGTTCATCGTTTGACATCATCGTTGCTTCTGGTGTGCGTTCAGCATTGCCACATGGGGTGGCGACAGAGAAAGTCATCGAAAAAGGTGAGCTCGTCACGCTTGATTTTGGCGCATATTATAAAGGATATTGCTCTGATATTACGAGAACGGTTGCAGTTGGAGATGTAAGCGACGAGTTAAAGCGCATATATGATGTCGTACTGCAAGCCCAGCTTCGTGGTGTTGAACACATTCGCCCAGGGATGACAGGACGAGAGGCAGATGCGCTCACACGTGATTACATTTCTGCTTGTGGATTTGGCGAATACTTTGGGCATTCTACTGGTCATGGTCTTGGCATGGAAGTGCATGAAATGCCGGCGCTTTCGATGCGTTCGGATACAGTACTACAGCCGGGAATGGTTGTGACTGTCGAACCAGGCATTTACATAGCGGGATTAGGCGGTGTCCGCATTGAAGACGACATCGTCATTACAGAAAACGGCAATGAGCGGCTCACTCTTTCACCAAAAGAACTCATCATTTTATAGACGTAGGAGGAAATGAACATGATTTCAGTAAACGATTTTCGTACAGGCTTAACGATTGAAGTCGACGGTGACATTTGGCGCGTCATCGAATTCCAACATGTGAAACCAGGAAAAGGTGCAGCGTTCGTTCGCTCAAAACTTCGTAACTTGCGCACAGGCGCGATTCAAGAAAAAACGTTCCGCGCCGGTGAAAAAGTAAACAAAGCACAAATCGACAACCGCAAAATGCAATATTTATATGCAAACGGCGATCAACATGTGTTCATGGATATGGAATCATACGAGCAAATTGAACTACCTGCGAAACAAATTGAACATGAATTAAAGTTTTTAAAAGAAAACATGGAAGTATTTATTATGATGTACCAAGGTGAAACGATTGGTGTTGAATTGCCAAACACCGTTGAGTTAAAAGTTGTTGAAACAGAGCCAGGTATTAAAGGTGATACAGCATCAGGTGGTTCTAAACCAGCAACGTTAGAGACAGGTCTTGTCGTTCAAGTACCGTTCTTCGTCAACGAAGGCGATGTATTAATTATTAACACAACAGACGGCACATACGTATCACGTGCATAATAAAAAGTAATCGTCCTGCAAAAAAGCAGGGCGATTTTTTATTTGTACATCCCCCACAAATTTTCCTCTCTATACTTCTGAATTGTCTCATTTCTGCATACGTTGTACTAGCACTGTTGTACAAGGAGGATGCGATGAAAATTGATGCGACTGTTTGGACGATGGCAGGTTTACGGTTTTTATCTGCGGCGATTGAGTTAAGCGCAGCGATCGTTATGTTGTCGTTCAACGACGTAAAAAAGGCGCTTGCGGTCAACACATTGCTTGCGGTTGTCGGTCCGACGATTTTTTTCGTTGTCATGATGATTGGGCTTGTGGCAGTAGCGAATGAGCTATCATTATTTAAGCTCGCATGGATCGGCGCTGGAGTTGTATGTATATTGATCGGTATTTATGTTGTGAAATGAGGGGGGAAGAGAATGCAAGCAGTGTTGAATATATTGCCTAAAACGCTTGTTGATGCCATTCAATCGTTTTCTATTTTTCCCCAGTCTACGATTGAAGAAATTCGCATTCGTATTCATCGGCCGCTGGAAGTCATTGCTGGTGGGAGGTCGTACATATGTCCGCATGTTGTACAAACGGAAGAAGGTGTCGAACTATTAAATAAACTAAGTCAATATTCTCTTTACACAATCGAGGAAGAGTTAAAAAAAGGCTACATCACCATTCAAGGTGGGCATCGCGTTGGTTTAGCCGGAAAAGTGATTGTAGAAGACGGAAAAGTAAAAGCGATTCGACATATTACGTCATTTAACATCCGAATGGCCCGTCAACAAATCGGCATAGCTGAGCCACTTCTTCCTTACTTATACGACGGACGATGGATGAATACGATCATCATTGGCGCACCGCAAACAGGAAAAACAACACTCCTTCGCGATATTGCGCGCATCGTCAGTAGTGGAGTGACAGAGCAACATATTGCTCCTCGAAAAGTTGGCATTGTCGATGAACGATCAGAAATTGCCGGTTGTGTCAAAGGCATTCCGCAATTTACATTCGGATGCCGTGTCGATGTGCTCGATGCATGCCCAAAAGCAGAAGGGATGATGATGATGATTCGTTCGATGAGCCCGGACGTTCTTGTTGTCGATGAAATTGGAAGCGAAGCGGATTGTACGGCTATTTTAGAAGCGGTTCATGCAGGAGTTGGCTTATTTATGACAGCGCACGGTCGCCATTTGGACGATTTAATGAAGCGTCCATCGCTGCGTCCGATTATAGAACAAGCTGTATTTGAGCGCTTTGTTGAATTGACGAATATCGGACGTCCTGGGACGATTCAAGCCATTCGCGATTCAAGCGGTCGTGATGTATATCGAAAGATGAGTGTGATGTAAATGAAATGGATCGGAGCATTATGCATCATATTAGCAACGACATGGTCCGGTTTTGAAGCATCGCGACTTTTACGAGAGCGTACAAAACAGTTGCGTCAGTTAAAAATGGCGTTACAGGCGCTTGAAGCAGAAATTATGTACGGGCATACACCGTTAATAGACGCCTCCTTTCGCTTATCCCAGCAACTATCGAAACCGTTGTCATGGTTGTTTGAATCGTTTGCGCAAAAGTTGCAAAAAGGAACGATGAACGCACGTCAAGCTTGGGAAGAAAGTTTACATGAAATATGGAAAATGACCGCTTTAAAAGAAGGGGAATTGGAAATTATGAAGCAGTTTGGCGAGACGCTTGGACAGTACGATCATGAAATTCAACAAAATTACATTCGCTTAACGATGGTGCATTTAGAGAGAGAAGAAGGGGATGCCATTGAAAAACAACAGCGCTATGAAAAAATGATGAAAAGTTTAGGCGTGTTAACGGGCATTCTCATCGTGCTTTTACTCATGTAGAGGAGGACATTCAAAATGGGCGTTGACGTTGATTTAATTTTTCGCATTGCTGGTGTAGGCATTGTCGTTGCTTTTTTGCATACGGTGTTAGAAGGATTCGGAAAAAAGGAATATGCTCAATGGGTTACATTACTAGGGTTTATTTATATTTTATTTTTAGTTATTTCGATCGTCCAAGACTTATTTCAAAAAATTAAATCCGTTTTTTTGTTTCAAAGTTAGGAGGGAATACCCATTGATATTTTACAAATTGTTGGACTTGGATTGATTGCCACGTTTTTAGTGACGATTTTAAACGAACATAAGTCGAATATTTCGCTTTTGCTGACTGTGTTTGTCGGAACAGTTATTTTTTTATTCTTAATTGATCGCATCCAAGACATTTTTCGCATGGTTCAAACGTTAGCGAATGAAGCACACGTTCAAACGGTGTACGTTGAAACGATTTTGAAAATTATTGGCATTGCCTATATTGCGGAGTTTGGTGCACAAATTTCAAAAGATGCAGGACAGGGAGCGATTGCGGGAAAAATTGAACTTGGTGGGAAAATTTTAATTTTAGCGATGGCCATCCCAATTTTAACTGCTCTAATCGAAACCATTTTGAGTTTTCTTCCGATGAAGGGGTGATGACATGAAGCGCGCTCCGATCTTATTTTTCTTTCTTCTTTTTTTCTTGCCTTCTATTGTACAAGCTTCACCGCCAACAAATGAGCTAGTCAAACAACAAGCAGAACAAGTTGGGGTAGAGTCGATCAAGCAATATTGGGATCATATCGTTCAACAATACGGAGGGCTACTGCCGGAAAGTCAAAAAGGATCGTTTTGGCAGTTTATTAACGGGGAAAAAGAACTGTCGCTCAGCGAATGGTTGCAGGCGTTTATAAAGTTTTTATTGTATGAGCTTATGGCGAATGGAAAATTGCTAAGTATGCTTATTTTACTAACGATATTTAGCTTATTTTTACAATCGTTACAAAACGCATTTTCATATCACGCTGTGAGCAAAGTGGCGCATGCGGTTGTGTATATGGTGCTTATGATTATCGCATTAAATAGTTTTCATGTTGCGGTGACGTATGCGAAAGAAGCTATTCAGACGATGACAAGCTTTATGATTGCGCTTTTACCCATTTTACTGGCGCTTATGGCGTCATCAGGGGGAGTTGTATCTGTTGCCTTTTTCCATCCGATTGTGCTGTTTTTTATGAATATAACAGGGACGGTCGTTGAGCGTTTTTCATTGCCGCTTTTGTTTTTAGCGACAATTTTAAGCATTGTTAGCTTGTTGAGCGAACATTATAAAGTAACAAAACTAGCAAATTTGTTGCGCAACATTAGCGTCGGTTCACTCGGGATCATGTTGACGATTTTCTTCGGCGTGTTGTCTGTCAAAGGAGCGACAACCGCCATTGCCGATGGAATTGCGATACGGGCGGCTAAATTTGTCGCAGGAAACTTCATTCCCATTATTGGACGAATGTTCACTGATGCTGCTGACACCGTCGTCACTGCCTCCGTCTTATTAAAAAATACAGTTGGGTTGTTCGGAGTCGCTTTATTGCTCTTAATTGCAGCGTTTCCAGCGATCAAAATTTTAGTCATCGCGCTTATTTATCAACTAGCAGCTGCTATATTACAACCGATGGGAGGCGGCATCGTCATTTCCTGTTTAAGCATCATGGGCAAAAGCATTATGTATGTACTTGTTGCTTTGATGATCGTATCGCTTATGTTTTTTTTAAGTATGACCGTCATCATTGCAGCAGGAAATTTAACGATGATGGTTCGCTGAAAGGGGAATGGACGCTGTGGGACTCTTGACAGAATGGATTTCTCATCTCATTACATTTATTTTGCTAGCCGTTGTCATTGAATTGATTTTACCAAACGGTTCGTTTCAAAAGTATGTAAAAATGGTCGTCGGCCTATTGTTTATTTTCATTTTATTTTCTCCGCTTCTTCATTTGTTTCACGGGAACGTAGATACGTGGTTTGCTTCCATTCAGCGACAACAAAACGAAACGATTGAAAATGACATTGAAAGAAAGAAAAAAGAAATACAAGCCTCGCAACGTGCATATATTTTAGAACAAATGGCTGTCCAGCTAAAGAACACAGCGGCTGAGGAGTTGATGCGCACATATGGGTTAACGGTGACGGACGTTTCATTAACGATTGGGGAATCAGACCAAATCCCACCTCCGATTGAGGCAATTACGGTAGAGTTGGCAGAAGAAGCGACTTCTGTTGTCAAGCCCATTCGCATTCAATCATCACCATCAACAACGGAACAACATGACGACATTGCCCGCTTTTTAGCGCATATGTGGGAAGTGGATCCAGAGATGATTACGATTCATCTAGAAAGGAGGGAGTAGGGAGGGGTGAAACAATGGATTGAAAAAAACGGATTGATCGCCATCCTTTTCGTTTTCGGCTTATCGTTTATGATTTTTGGCAACGTGTTCAACTTTTCTTCTTCCAAACAAGTTCAGCAAGAAGCAACTCAAGCTGTATTTCGCCAATCAGATGAAGAAAAAAAATTAAAGCAAATTGCCGACTATGAAGAACGATACGAACAACAACTAAAAGAAGCGCTTGAAGCGATTGTTGGCGTTGGTGAAGTAAAAGTGATCGTAAATGTTGATGCCACAGAGCGAAACGTACTTGAAAAAAATGCAACCGTTCAAAAAAAGCGAACGATGGAAGAAGATAAAGAAGGAGGAAAGCGTCAAATCGAGGATGAATCAACAGACGAAAAAATTGTGATCGTGCGCAAAGGGGACGAAGAAACACCTCTCGTTTTGCAAACGAAAAAGCCGGAAATTCGTGGTGTGCTTGTTGTTGCGAAAGGAGCCGATCAAGTGCAAGTGAAAAAATGGATTGTCGAAGCAGTGACGCGAACGTTGAACGTTCCAAGTCATCGCGTTGCTGTTTTACCAAAAAAGTAAGGGGGAGAACATATGTTGAAAAAACAAACGGTTTGGTTGTTAACTATGTTTAGTTTAGTTGTCGTTTTATCGGTGTATTATGTAACAAGTCCTCAGCTTACAGAGCAAGTAGCGTTTGAACAAAAGGAAGAGGCAAACAATGAAAAAGGTTTAACACCGACGGATGAAGCGATGAAAGAAGAAGTCGCAAATGAGGAAGACGTGACTGTTGAACAAACGAATACAGGAAGCGACGATCTATTTACGGCGCTTCGACTCGAAATTGAGGATGAGCGAAGCAAGTTACGTCAAGAACTCAATGCCATTGTCGCTTCCAATAACGTATCTGCCGAAGAAAAAAGCAAGGCGATTGATCAGTTGCAACAACTATCGAACATTGCAGAAAAAGAAGCAGTGTTAGAAACGTTAATTAAATCGAAAGGATACGACGATGCGCTCGTTCGCGTTCACGAAAATCAAGTGCATATTACAGTAAAAGCAAAAGAACATTCGAAAAAAGCCGCGAATGAAATCATTCAGCTCGTTCAAAGCGAACTCGGCCGCGTACAAGACGTAGCTGTTCGTTTCCAAAAATAACCGGAAATCCGGTTATTTTTTTTCGGTTGAAAATAAATTTTATAATACTATATAATAATAATTGTTTTTATGACCAGATATAAATTTTCTAACATTTTCTTATCATTTTATTGAATAATGGAAAAGGTGTGTCGTATCATGGTATTGTATAATCTTTTCTACAAATGATGGGGCGAGGGGTGTAAGTCGATGTTGAAAATTCAAGAAATCCGCGAATTAATCCGATTAGTAAACGAGTCAAACATTGTGGAGTTTGTATACGAGCACGATGGCTCCAAAATTAAAATGAAAAAAGCTGGAGCAGCTGAACAAGTCGTCGTTGCTCCACCGAAAGTAGACGTGCCGCCGGCAGCTGTCGTTCAACAACAGACGCCGGTGACACCAGTCGTTGAAAAGGTGGAAGTGAAAGAAGAAGCGAGACCGGAAAAACAAGTTGTTGCAACAGAAAACTTACATACGATTACCTCGCCGATGGTCGGTACGTTTTATGCAGCGCCATCGCCAGATGCAGCACCGTACGTAAAAGTTGGCGATAAAGTGAAAAAAGATACGATCGTATGTATTGTTGAAGCAATGAAATTGTTTAACGAAATCGAAGCAGAAGTCGATGGAGAAATTGTAGAAGTGCTTGTGAAAAATGGCCAGCTCGTTGAATATGGACAACCTTTATTCCTTGTGAAGCCTGAATAAAGGAGCGATCGAGATGATAAAAAAATTGTTAATCGCCAATCGTGGGGAAATTGCTGTTCGAATTATTCGGGCGTGCAAAGAACTTGGCATCGAGACGGTTGCTGTATTTTCAGAAGCCGATCGTGAAGCGCTTCATGTTCAATTAGCAGACGAAGCATATTGTATCGGTCCAAAAACGTCTAAAGACAGCTATTTGAATTTCACAAACATCATGAGTGTGGCAACGTTAACCCAATGTGATGCCATTCACCCAGGATATGGTTTTTTAGCTGAAAATGCTGATTTTGCTGAGCTATGCCGTGAGTGTAACGTAACGTTTGTCGGACCAAGTCCGGAAGCGATTACAAAAATGGGAACGAAAGATGTTGCACGTGAGACGATGAGACAAGCTGGAGTTCCGATTGTTCCTGGTTCACAAGGAATTATTGAAAGCATTGACGAGGCAATTGCGCTAGCGAACGAAATCGGGTATCCTGTTATTATTAAGGCAACTGCAGGTGGCGGTGGAAAAGGCATTCGAGTCGCTCGAAATGAGCAAGAGCTCATTAAAGGAATTACGATCACACAACAAGAAGCAGCAACAGCGTTTGGAAATCCAGGGGTGTATATTGAAAAATACATCGAAGATTTTCGTCATGTGGAAATTCAAGTGTTAGCCGATTCATATGGAAATGTGATTCATCTTGGTGAGCGCGATTGTACAATTCAACGTCGTTTGCAAAAATTACTAGAAGAAACTCCATCTCCTGTACTTGATGAAGAAATGCGGCAAAAAATGGGGGAAGCAGCTGTCAAAGCAGCGCAAGCCGTTCAATACACAGGAGCAGGAACAGTTGAATTTATTTACGATTATCGCAATCGCCAGTTTTATTTTATGGAAATGAACACGCGCATCCAAGTAGAACATCCTGTGACGGAAATGGTGACAGGTGTCGATTTAATTAAAGAGCAAATTCGCATTGCCTCTGGTGAGAAATTAACGCTGAAACAAGAAGATGTGACGTTTAACGGTTGGTCTATCGAATGCCGTATTAACGCGGAAAACCCTGCGAAAAACTTTATGCCATCGGCTGGGAAAATTCAAATGTACTTGCCTCCAGGGGGATTTGGCGTGCGGGTGGATTCTGCTGCTTATCCAGGTTATACGATTCCGCCGTATTACGATTCGATGATTGCCAAACTGATCGTTCATGCACCGACGCGCGAAGAAGCGATCGCACGTATGAAACGCGCATTGAGTGAGTTTGTTATTGAAGGAGTTCATACAACGATTCCGTTTCATTTGAAATTGCTCGAGCATGAAAAGTTTGTCGAAGGAAACTTTAATACAAAGTTTTTAGAAACATACGATGTAATGAACTCTTAATGATAAAGGAGGGCATTTGTTATGTCTGAACACGTATTGGAAATGGAAAATGGCCACAACGGTCTAGGAAAAGTAGAAATTGCACCGGAAGTGATTGAAGTCATCGCCGGCATTGCGGCATCTGAAATTGAGGGTGTAGCACAAATGCGCGGCAACTTTGCTGCCGGTGTTGTAGAGCGATTAGGGAAAAAAAATCACGGTAAAGGTGTAAAAGTCGACTTAACAGACCGCGGCATTATCATTGATATTTATTGTGTCATGAACTTTGGTGTGTCCATTCCAACCGTCTCACAAAAAATTCAAGAAAACGTTCGTCAAGCATTGTTGACGATGACAGGGCTAGAGACAGCTGAAGTGAACGTTCATATTGTCGGCGTTCAATTCGAGTCATCGAAACAAGAATCGGAAGTCGAATAAAGAAGAGGGGGCAATCTCGTTTACGGGATCGCCCTTTTTCCATAGGTGAGTGTTTTCTTTCGTCGAAATATGTTATGATCATGATATAATTTTCGACAATATGATAGAAAGGGTTTTGGTCATGAAGCGGCATACAGCAAGAGAAAAAGCGTTACAAGCATTGTTTCAAATTGACGTAGGAGGCATTGAGCCACACGAAGCGGTTGCGAACGTCATTGAAGAAGAAACAGATCCGTTTATGGAGATGCTTGTTTTTGGTGTAGTTAAATACCAAAAAGAAATTGATGATTTATTGCGCCAACATTTAGAAAAATGGACGTTAGAGCGTGTCGCAAACGTCGATCGCTCGATTTTACGTATGGCTGTATTCGAAATGAAATATATGGATGATATCCCGTTGAGTGTAAGTATGGATGAAGCTATTGAGTTAGCCAAAGTATTTGGCGATGAAAAATCAAGTCGCTTTATTAACGGCGTGCTTGCAAAAATAAAAGAAACATTGTCTTAAAAGAATAAGGGGGAGAAGGATTTATGGCAGCACAAATCATTAACGGTTTTGAATTAGCAAAAGAAAAGCGAGCGCAGTTAGCAAAAGAAGTCGAACAGTTAAAACGAGAAGGTATTGAGCCAGCGTTAGCTGTTATTCTTGTTGGAGATCATCCTGCTTCACAATCGTACGTAAAAGCGAAGCAAAAGGCATGTGAAGAAATTGGAATTCGTTCTGTTTTGCTGACTTTTCCAAATGACATATCCGAATCGTTTTTGCTAGGGCAAATTGCTCGTCTAAACAAAGACCGCTCAATACACGGCATTTTAGTGCAATTGCCGTTGCCACCACAAATTAATGAGCTACATGTGATTGAAGCCATTGCGCCCGAAAAAGATGTCGATGGTTTCCATCCGTTAAACGTCGGACGAATGATGACGGGGCAACAAACGTTTTTGCCTTGTACACCATATGGTATTTTATATATGGTTCAATCTTTGCAAGTTGATATTACAGGAAAACATGTCGTTGTCGTTGGACGAAGTAATATCGTCGGCAAGCCGGTCGGTCAACTATTTTTGCGCGAACATGCGACAGTCACATATTGCCATTCCCGAACAAACGATTTAGAAGCGATCACACGCCAAGCAGATATTTTAATTGTTGCGGTCGGCAAACCGAAGCTTATTACGTCTTCTTATGTGAAAGAAGGAGCAATTGTAATCGACGTCGGTGTGAATCGACTAGAAAACGGAAAGTTATGCGGAGATGTCGATTTTGATGATGTAAAACAAGTAGCAAGCTATATTACCCCTGTGCCAAAAGGTGTCGGACCGATGACGATTACGATGCTGTTGCACAATACAGTGCAAGCAGCGCGTGAACAACATAAGTAAGCGAGGTTATTTTTGTGGCAGACATGAGGTATGTAACGGTTGCGGCATTAACGAAATACATTAAGCGGAAATTTGAAGTTGATCCTCATTTACAAGATTTATGGATTAAAGGTGAAATTTCTAATTTTACATATCATTCTCGTGGACATATGTACTTTACGTTAAAAGATGAACAAGCGCGCATTCAAGCCGTTATGTTCGCAGGGCATAATCGCCAACTAACATTTAAACCAGAAAACGGAATGACTGTGCTTGTTCGCGGTGAAATCTCCGTATACGAGCCAAGCGGAACGTATCAAGTATACGTAAAAGAGATGCAACCGGATGGTGTTGGTGCGCTTTATTTAGCGTATGAGCAGTTAAAAAAGAAACTAGAGCAGGAAGGGCTATTTGCTAAAGAGCATAAAAAGCCGATTCCGAAATTCCCGCAACATATTGGTGTTGTAACATCGCCAACGGGGGCAGCGATTCGCGATATTTTAACGACGATTCGCCGCCGCTATCCGCTCGCAAAGGTGATTCTATTTCCGACGCTCGTTCAAGGGGAGCAAGCTCCGTTATCGATCGTTCAATCGATTCAAAAAGCAAATGATATCGGATATATTGACGTGCTCATCGTCGGACGCGGTGGAGGTTCGATTGAAGAACTTTGGGCGTTTAATGAAGAAATCGTGGCGCGGGCGATTTTTGCCTCGCGCGTTCCGATTATTTCTGCCGTCGGACATGAAACAGACTATACGATCGCTGATTTTGTTGCGGATTTGCGTGCGCCGACGCCGACAGGGGCGGCGGAACTTGCTGTGCCGCATGTCGCAGATTTGCTTTCGCGTGTATCCGACCAACAAGCTCGTCTCATTCGAGCGACGAAAGAACGGTTAAATGCGGAACAAAAACGGCTTCAATCGTTGCGTTCATCGTATGCGTTTCGCTATCCGAAACGGCTTTACGAACAAAAAGAGCAGCAGTTAGATATGCTTGTTGACCGATTGCAACGACAAATGAACGATATGTTAAAACAAAAAGAACATAAACTCCAACAGTTGCAACTGACACTGTTTGCACATCATCCACAATCGCGAATCGAAAAAGCGGCTGATTGCATTCGTACGTTACAACAAACAATTGTTCGTAATATGAACGATGTGATGAAACAAAAAAAATGGTCGCTTGTAACAACGATGACGAAGCTCGATGCGCTCAGCCCATTAAAAATTATGGAACGTGGCTACAGCCTCGCGTATGATGAGCAAGAAACGCTCATTAAGACAGTAAAACAATTGCAAACAGGGGATCGTGTTCAAATCCGCTTTCAAGACGGGCGCGCACATTGTATTGTTTCAAATACTGAGGAGGAGAACGTATGACGTTTGAAGAAGCGATGAACAAACTTGAAGAAATTGTGCAAAAGTTAGAAGAAGGGGACGTTCCGCTTGAAGAAGCGATTCATTTTTTTCAAGAGGGCATGAAATTATCGAAGTTTTGTCACGACAAACTACAACAAGTGGAAAAACAAATGGAATTTATTTTACGGGAAGATGGACAGCTTGAACCGTTTACAGTGCAGGAGGAATAAACGTGGAACGGTTATTGCGACAATATAAAGAGCAAATTGAACAGCAGCTACCGACGTATATTGAATCGTTGCAAGCACCTCAAACAATTAAAGAAGCGATGCTCTACTCGTTGCGAGCAGGAGGAAAACGGATTCGCCCTCTTTTGTTGCTCTCAACGTTACATGCATTTCGTAAACCAATTGGCATCGGTATGTCTGTTGCCTGTGCGCTTGAAATGATTCATACGTATTCACTTATTCATGACGATTTGCCGAGCATGGATAACGATGATTTACGGCGGGGTAAACCGACAAATCATAAAGTATTTGGTGAAGCGAATGCGATTTTAGCAGGCGATGCGTTACTGACATACGCTTTTCAAGTAGTTGCAGATGACAAAACCATTTCATCGGATGTAAAAGTTCGTCTTATTTCTGAATTAGCAAAAGCAGCTGGACCCGAAGGAATGGTTGGCGGACAAGTAGCCGACCTTGAAGGAGAAGGAAAAACAATTAGTTTGCAACAATTAGAATACATTCACCGCCATAAAACTGGAAAGTTGTTGCAATATAGCGTTCGAGCAGGTGCGATATTAGGTGAAGCAACAGAACAACAATTAACGTTGTTAACATTATTTGCCGATCATCTCGGTTTAGCGTTTCAAATTCGCGACGACATTTTAGACATTGAAGGAGACGAACAAAAGATCGGAAAAAAAGTAGGAAGCGATATTGAAAATGATAAATCGACATATCCTTCTCTTTTGACGCTTGATGGAGCAAAGAAAAAACTTTCCGATCATATGAAAGAAGCGCGCAAACTTCTTGATGAAGCAAAAATTGATGCATCGCTATTACATTATATTTGTGATATTGTCGAAACACGCGATCATTAATAGCGTTGAGGAAAGAAGCAACATGTGGTATAGTGGAAAAGAAATGTTAGCCGTTCACACGTTCGTGTAAGCGGCTCTTTTTTGCGTACAAACATGTTTATCTGTATAATTAAAATACATAAAATTGTATGATATCAGGTTTTAGCTTACATGAAAGAGAGTGATCGCGTTGGATGTTACAGCGATTCAAAACCCAAAATTTTTAAAGCAAATGTCAAATGAACAACTCGTTCAATTGAGCGAGCAAATTCGACAATTTTTAATTGAGAAATTATCGAAAACAGGTGGGCATATTGGTCCGAATCTCGGAGTCGTTGAATTGACGATTGCGCTTCATAAAGTGTTTGATAGCCCGAAAGATAAACTCATTTGGGATGTTGGCCATCAGTCGTATGTGCATAAAATTTTAACTGGGCGTGCTAGTCAATTTGATACGTTGCGACAGTATAAAGGATTGTGCGGCTTTCCAAAACGTAGCGAAAGCGAACATGACGTATGGGAAACGGGGCATAGCTCGACATCGTTATCTGCTGCAATGGGTATGGCGATTGCACGCGACTTAAAAGGAACGGACGAATATATCGTTCCGATCATTGGGGACGGCGCGCTCACCGGGGGAATGGCGCTAGAAGCGTTAAACCATATCGGACATGAGAAAAAAGATATGATTGTCATTTTAAACGATAACGAAATGTCGATTGCTCCAAACGTCGGGGCGCTTCATAATGTACTTGGTCGCCTGCGAACAGCTGGAAAGTATCATTGGGTAAAAGATGAATTAGAAATGTTGTTAAAGAAAATTCCAGCTGTCGGTGGAAAGCTTGCTACAACAGCGGAACGTGTCAAAGACAGCATTAAATATTTGCTCGTTTCGGGCGTATTTTTTGAAGAACTCGGCTTTACGTACTTTGGACCGGTAGATGGCCATAACTTTGAAGACTTATTTGAAAACTTACATTATGCAAAAAAGGCGAAAGGCCCTGTTCTTGTTCACGTCATCACGAAAAAGGGAAAAGGATATCACCCAGCGGAAAGCGACAAAGTCGGAACGTGGCACGGAACAGGACCGTATAAAATTGAAACGGGTGATTTCATCCAATCAAAGCAATCTGCTCCATCTTGGAGTGCGGTTGTGAGTGAAACGGTGCGCAAATTAGCGCGCGAAGATCATCGCATTGTTGCCATTACGCCTGCGATGCCTGTTGGTTCAAAATTAGAAGCGTTCGCAAGCGAATTCCCTGATCGTATGTACGACGTCGGTATTGCTGAGCAACATGCTGCCACGATGGCTGCTGGTTTAGCGACGCAAGGAATGAAACCGTTTTTAGCAATTTATTCAACATTTTTACAACGGGCGTACGACCAAGTTGTTCATGACATTTGTCGCCAAAACTTAAACGTGTTTCTTGGTATTGACCGTGCAGGGCTCGTCGGTGCGGACGGCGAAACGCATCAAGGTGTGTTTGACATCGCCTTTTTACGCCACATTCCAAACATCGTATTAATGATGCCAAAAGATGAAAATGAAGGGCAACATATGGTATATACGGCCATTCAATACGATGACGGCCCGATTGCGATGCGTTTTCCGCGTGGCAACGGTCTTGGTGTGCCGATGGATGAGCAATTGAAAAAAATTCCGATCGGTACGTGGGAAGTGTTGCGTGAAGGAATAGACGTTGCCATTCTAACGTTCGGTACGACGATTCCGATGGCGCTCCAAGCAGCTGAACGTCTTGCAAATGAAGGCGTTTCTGTACAAGTCGTCAACGCCCGTTTTATTAAGCCACTTGATGAAGCGATGTTGCATACGCTACTGCAACAAAACATGCCGTTACTTACAATTGAAGAAGCGGTACTTCAAGGTGGATTTGGTAGTGCTGTAATTGAATTTGCTCATGATCACGGGTATCATGGGGCGATTATTGATCGAATGGGCATTCCGGACCGTTTTATTGAACATGGCGGTGTGTCGCAACTTCTTGAAGAAATTGGACTAACGACAGAACATGTAATGGAACGAATTTGTTTATTGACTCCGAAAAAAAGAAAAAGGGCATGAGAGATGAAAGGGAAGAAAGAACGTTTAGATGTATTACTTGTCGAACGCGGATTGGCTGAAACGCGCGAAAAGGCGAAGCGAACAATTATGGCTGGCCTTGTGTATTCAAACGAAATGCGGCTTGACAAACCAGGGGAAAAAGTTCCCGTGGACATTCCGCTAACGGTGAAAGGAAATGCGCTACCGTATGTGAGTCGCGGTGGGCTAAAACTTGAAAAAGCGTTACAAATGTTCGCGCTTGAAGTAAAAGATAAGATTATGGTTGACATTGGTGCATCGACAGGCGGATTTACGGACTGTGCGTTGCAAAATGGAGTGAAGTTGTCGTACGCTCTTGATGTGGGATACAATCAGCTCGCATGGAAACTGCGCCAAGATGAACGTGTTGTAGTCATGGAGCGGACGAACTTTCGTTATGTGACGCCGAGTGATTTTCAACACGGCTTACCAAACTTTGCAACGATCGATGTGTCGTTTATTTCATTAAAATTAATTTTACCCGTCTTAAAAACGATTTTAGTGCCGCATAGCGATATCGTTGCTTTAGTCAAACCGCAATTTGAAGCGGGAAAAGAGTTTGTCGGAAAAAAGGGGATTGTCCGCGATGCACGTGTTCATGTGCACGTACTTGAAACAATTACTGCATTTGCGCAACAAGAAGGGTACGACATTATTGGGCTAACCCACTCGCCGATTACAGGCGGTGACGGAAATATTGAATTTTTGCTTCATTTACGTTGGGAAGGCAAAGAAGTAGGAGAAAATCGCTTGACTGTTTCTCCAGAAGAAGTAGTTGCCAGGGCACACAGCGAGTTGAAAGAAAATAAAGAACATGCGGGGGAATAACGATCGGTTATTCCCTCTTGTTTGCTCGTCTGTCGTTCGGTAACATAGAAGTATAAATATGCATATGTTATACACACGAAAGAGGTGTTTTCGTTGAATAAAGGACAACGTCATATTAAAATTCGTGAAATTATTTCAAATCATGATATTGAAACACAAGATGAGCTTGTTGATATGTTGCGCAAAGAAGGTTTTAACGTCACGCAAGCAACGGTGTCTCGTGACATTAAAGAACTTCATTTAGTAAAAGTGCCGATGATGGATGGGCGATATAAATATAGCTTACCTGCCGATCAACGATTTAATCCGCTCCAAAAGTTAAAACGAGCGCTCATGGATGCATTTGTAAAAATTGATGGAGCAGGTCACCTGCTCGTTATGAAAACGCTGCCGGGAAATGCGCATGCTATCGGTGTACTGCTCGATCATTTAGAATGGGATGAAATTGTTGGCACGATTTGTGGTGATGATACTTGCTTAATTATTTGCCGCACGCCAGAAGATACAGAAGTTATTTCAAAACGATTGTTGGACATGCTGTAATAAAGGTGTGAGCGTAAGATGTTAGCGGAGTTATCTATCAAAAATTTTGCCATTATTGAATCCCTTTCGCTTTCGTTTGAAAAAGGATTAACCGTTTTAACTGGAGAAACGGGAGCGGGAAAATCCATTATTATTGATGCCATTCATTTGTTAATTGGCGGACGCGGCTCAGCAGAATTTGTTCGATACGGTGAAACAAAAGCAGAAATCGAAGGTCTTTTTTTGCTTGAACAAGATGATCACCCGTGTTACAGCAAATGTGCCGAGCTTGGCATCGATATAAGCGATGGGATGATTGTGCTTCGTCGAGAGCTAACGATAAACGGAAAAAGCGTCTGTCGCGTAAACGGAAAATTAGTCACGATCGCGACATTGCGTGAAATTGGCTCCACACTTGTAGATATTCACGGACAACATGAGCATCAAGAATTGCTTGATGAAAATAAGCATTTATATTTATTAGATGAATATGGAGGCGAGCGTGTTCGCGACGCATTAGAGGAATATAAAGCTTTATATGCGGCATACGAGCGAGTCAAGCGTCAACTGCAAAAGTTAAATGAAAATGAGCAACAAATGGCGCATCGTTTAGATTTATTAACTTTTCAGTTAGATGAAATTCAAAAAGCAGAGCTACAGTTAGATGAAGATGAACAGCTAATGGAAGAGCGGCGAAAAATCGTTAATTTCCAGAAAATATACGAGGCGTTACAAAGTAGCTATGAAGCGCTTTACGGGGAGCAACGCGGACTTGATTGGATTGGATTAGCGATGAATCATTTAGATCATGTGAGCGAAATCGATTCATCGTTGAAACAAGCCCAAGAAGTTGTATCGAACTGTTATTATTTGTTAGAAGAAGTGGCCCATCAACTGCGTGAGCAATTAGATCAATTAGAATACGATCCGCTTCGACTTGATGAAATTGAAAGTCGCTTAAATGAAATTAACCATTTGAAACGCAAATACGGCCAAACAGTACGTGACATCTTAGAATATGCGGCGAAAGTGGAAGAAGAAATTGAAACGATTCAACACCGCGATGATCATATTCATAAATTGCAGACCGAACTTCAATCCATTACGGCTGATTTATTAGTTGAAGCGAAACATATAAGCGAATTGCGTATGCAATATGCGAAACAACTGATCGACGACATTCATCAAGAACTAAAAGATTTATACATGGAAAAAACGACGTTTGATGTTGTTTTTCGAAAAAGGCAAGGAACGTACGATGATCCATTGCTTGACGGAACGCCTGTAAAGTTGCAAGCAGACGGAATGGACGAAGTGGAGTTTTACATTTCAACGAATCCAGGGGAACCGTTAAAACCGCTTGCGAAAGTTGCATCAGGTGGAGAATTGTCGCGCATGATGCTTGCCTTAAAGAGCATTTTCTCTAAACATCAAGGTGTCACATCTATTATTTTTGATGAAGTCGATACCGGTGTAAGCGGTCGCGTCGCTCAAGCCATTGCGGAAAAAATTTATCGCGTGGCACGCCATTCGCAAGTATTATGCATTTCGCACTTACCACAAGTGGCAGCGATGGCGGATACGCATTTATTTATTGCAAAAGAAACGAAGGATGGACGGACAACAACAACGGTGGAAGCGTTAAACGAACAAGAAAAAATTAACGAAATTAGCCGGATGATCTCTGGAGTGGAAATTACAGAATTGACGAAACAACATGCGCGTGAGTTATTGCAATTGGCGGCAAAAACGAAAAACGAAACAGCTTAAATGCCAACATTGGCATTGTTTTTTCGTTTCGTCCGGTTATATTTCGATTGTTTCAGGCAACATTAAATAGTGTAGGATTCGGTGTGTACGTAGGAACGAGGAGAGTGAAGACATTTGAATTTTGACAAATTAAGAAAAGGAATAGGTGCATTTCTCCTTGTTTCTTTTATCGTTCTAACTATGGCAACACCATTTCAAAAGTATGTAAATATTCCAAAACAAATTGTATTATTTCAAGGACAAACGGCTCATGTGCCTGCATCTGGCTCTGTCCAAGCTGTAACAACAAACGCTGTTTCTGTTCGACAAAAAGAAAAATTAGCGATTAGTGGAGAACATGTCGGGGAAAGCGATGTCGTTTTACAAATGGCAGGATTTCCAATTAAACAAGTAAATGTAAAAGTATTGCCAGATTTCAAAATCGTTCCAGGTGGCCAATCGATCGGTGTGAAATTAAATACGGTTGGTGTTCTTGTCGTCGGTCACCATTTAGTGGAGACGGAACAAGGAAAACAATCTCCCGGGGAGAAGGCTGGCATTCAAGTAGGGGACGCGATTACCCACATTAACGGACAAAAAATCGAAAAAATGACGGATGTTTCTCCATTCATTGAAGAGGCGGGAAGAACGGGTAAATCTTTACGATTAACCGTTGCTCGTGATCACCATACGTTTGAAACAATACTGACTCCGTTGAAAGATAAGCACGATCAGGCGTATCGTATCGGATTATACATTCGCGACTCAGCAGCAGGAATTGGAACAATGACGTTTTTCGATCCGAAATCAAACATATATGGAGCACTCGGACATGTCATCTCCGACATGGATACGAAGAAGCCAATTATCGTTCGGGATGGAACGATTGTTAAGTCGACAGTGACGGCGATCGATAAAGGAAGAAACGGAAGTCCTGGTGAAAAACTGGCGAGATTTTCGGCCGATAAACAAGTGATTGGCGACATTAAAACGAACAGCCCGTTCGGTATTTTTGGTAAACTCTCAAAACCGATTCAAAATGGTATTTTTGACAAACCGATGCCCATTGCTCTGTCGACAGACGTAAAAAAAGGTCCAGCAAAAATATTAACCGTCGTCGAGCAAGATCGGGTGGAAGCGTTTGATGTTGAAATCGTTAGTGTGACACCGCAAAAATTCCCAGCTACAAAAGGAATGGTCATCAAAGTAACCGATCCACGACTATTAGAAAAAACAGGTGGAATCGTTCAAGGAATGAGTGGAAGTCCGATTATTCAAGATGGAAAACTTGTTGGGGCTGTGACACATGTATTTGTTAACGATCCGACATCCGGCTACGGCGTGCACATTGAATGGATGTTGCATGAAGCTGGAATTAACATTTATGATCGAAACGAACAAAAAGCGAGCTGATATTAGCTTGCTTTTTGTTTTTCCACGCAATTTGTCATGTTTTATCATGACACGACGTAAACATGTAGTATAAAATAAAAGAAACAGCATGCGCGAATGCTTTATGAAAAATATAAATTATTTGACTAATTTCGCAAAAGAAAAAGGATTTTCATCCATTGTGTCGAATTAAGCACGTGTGTGATAAAAGATCATTGCTTTAGGGAGGAAGGGTTTCGTGAGTACAATCAAAGTGTGCATTGTAGATGATAATCGTGAGTTAGTGCATTTGCTTGAAGAATACATTACAAGCCAAGGGGATATGGAAGTCATTGGCGTTGCATATAATGGACAAGATTGTTTGCAACTGTTGCGTGAGCGCGATCCTGATGTTCTTGTTCTCGATATTATTATGCCTCATTTAGACGGCTTGGCTGTATTAGAAAAGTTGCGCATGTTCAAACAGCCATTGCCAAACGTCATTATGTTAACAGCGTTTGGTCAAGAAGATGTAACGAAAAAAGCAGTTGAACTTGGAGCTTCTTACTTTATTTTAAAGCCGTTTGATATTGAACATTTAGTGAATCAAATTCGTCATGTATGCGGCAAAAAGCCAGCTGTATTAAAGCGACCGCTCCTTTCGCCAATTCGTGACGGAAAGCCAAAAAACTTAGATGCAAGCATTACGAACATTATTCACGAAATCGGTGTTCCTGCACACATTAAAGGATATTTATATTTGCGTGAAGCGATTGCGATGGTATACAACGATGTTGAATTGCTTGGATCAATTACAAAAGTGCTTTACCCAGACATTGCGAAAAAATACAATACGACAGCTAGTCGCGTAGAGCGAGCGATTCGTCATGCGATTGAAGTCGCATGGAGCCGTGGCAATTTAGAGTCCATTTCGTCTTTATTTGGTCATACGGTCAGCATGTCGAAAGCGAAACCGACAAATTCCGAATTTATTGCGATGGTTGCTGATCGGCTAAGACTTGAACATAAAGCGAGCTAATAAAAGGTGTATCAATGGATGAAGGGTGTTGTAAAAAATAACCACACTAACACTAGTGACCAATAAATTTCCGAAACGAGCCAATAAATTTCAATATCAATGTCAACGAATTAAACACTTTCAGTTTTTGTTGGGTGTATCCACAAAATAACAAAAACTGGAGGTGTTTTTTGTTTTGAAAACGAAAAAAGGTGATATATGGGAGCAACTAGACCATTTTATGCTTTATTGTGACTCGAAAAATCTTTCTCGAAAGACGTTAGCGAGCTATCAGCAAACATTACAGTTATTTTTGATTTTTCTTGAGCGCGAATGTAGCGTTGTATACGTCAAACAAATTAAACCGCTTCATATTCGGCAATATGTGAAATATCTACGTGAACGCGGAAAATATACAGTAGTCGCAAATGAAAAAAGCAAAGAGATCAACTATCCAGATAGGCGAAACGATGCAGGAAAAAAAATTAGTGATACAACTATCGCGAATTATTTGAGAAACATTAAAGTGTTTTTAAACTTTATGTATCAAGAGCGCGAAATAAAAACGAATCCGTGTGAAAACATCGAGAATATCAAGCCACAGCGGAAGAAAAAGCCGTTGCTATCAAGAGATGAAATAAAAAAAGTATTGGATGCAATAGATACAACAACTTTTCATGGCTATCGAACATGGGTGCAGACACGGCTCATTCTCGACACGGGGATCAGAGCTAGTGAGTGTTGTTCATTGTGTCCAGAACACGTGAATTTTGACACAAAATCAATACTAATCGAAAATTCAAAAAACAAGCAACAACGATACGTGTATTTTTCACACAAAATGGCAACCGATTTAAAACGCTGGATGAAGTATAGAGATCGCTTTTCAGATAGCCCATATCTTTTTCCAACGATACGGGGAACTCAACTAGACGTTAGAAATTTTGAACGTGCGATCCGTGAAGCTGGGAAAAAGGTAGGTGTAGATATTCACCCGCACAAATTACGGAATAATTTTGCTAAATATTACCTGTTAAATGGCGGTGACTGGGCTTCACTTTCGCATATTCTCGGACATTCTAGCGCAGAAGTCACACAAAAGGCATATCTCGATTTCACGGACGAAGAGATAGGGCGGAAGTATCAAAAGCATTCGCCGCTATCACATTTAGACATTTAAGGGGGAATCAATATGAAAACTGTAAAACTGACTGAAACCGAACTAGCGACAACGAAAGCGGCTTTGCACATGCAAATACAGAACATTGAAAAAGAAATCAGACGAGCAAAAAAAGACGGAAAAAATATTGAGCCGCTAGTCGAGATCAAAACAGAATATCAACAAGCGTTCGAAGCATTATCGTTTGCAAGAAGTAGAATGGATATATGAGGAATAAAAAAGCCGCTCATGATCGAGCGGTTTATTTTTGTAACAAAACTGTAACATTTGTAACATAATTGTAACACAAATGTAACAAAAATGTAATTGAAATGGATAGAAAAAATGTATTATACTAAAATTTGAAACAATAAAAATAATTATACTAAACCTATTCTAACACAATAATAACACAATGCAATATCCATGTCAACAACGAATTGCCTATATAACGTGCATTATGAAGGCAATTCGAAGTTAATATTTACTATATTAAAGGGGGTGATGAAATGAGATAGGGGGTAGAATGTGTAAATTTGTTGGTGTTTTTAGGTGATAATCAATTAATCAAAAAAAGGGAGATGATTTGAAACTATGGAGCAAAAGCAAGAGAAAAAGCGGGCTCACATGCCGAAAAAAGAGTATTTCACGATTCGAGACAAAATCAAAAATAACGAGATTACGATAGATGATATTGATAACGAAACAATACTAGAAATAGCGCGATATAAGCTATACTATATGCTACTAAATGCGTATCATCGTACGCAAAACCGTTCGGAATATGCTGAAGTGGAGTATCGGCTTGGAGCATATCGAGATGCGTTAGAAAACTTGAAAAAATACAGACCAGATTTACATAGAAAATATTTACATATCATACGTGCATATATCAAAAATAAAATGAATCCTATGCTTGCGCCGACTATACATAGATTGAAACAGCATTACGACTGGAAAGATATTGACATTATCACAGCACAAGAGCATATGAAAATAGATACATATGTGTCGGTTATCGTACGAAATGAAATGCGCTTCATGACCGAAAAGCCGAAAAAAGCTAGATTGCTCACGATGAAAGATATCAAAAAAATGGCGAAAGGGAAAAAATTTGAAACGATCACAGCGGCTATTGAGTACGCAAAAAGTACATACGGTGTGAGTGAAAACAGCATCAGAAAATACATAGATAGCGGCGAAACGATTGGCACAGAAAGCGGACGCTTTGAGATTGTACGAGAAAAAAATGTAGAAAAAGTACGTGAGAAAAAAATGAATCAGATCAAATTCCCGAAAGAATATCAAGATATAGCGAGAAAATTTGTTGAGATGATCCGAAATATAGAGTCAAAAAAATTGCAATTCATCATAAAAATGTCAATGATTCAACGAAAAAAACATCGACTAGTACGAGCAACAAAACGGCTTACTATCGTTCACGGAAGTATTGAAAATTATTTCAAAATTTCAGTTTAACGTATCTATCAATAGCGGGAGCGGTTGAATAAACCGCTTCCCGAAAAATTTATTCATTGAAAGGGTGATGATATGAAAAATTATTTCTTTTGCTATGACCAGCGGCTTGCTGATTTTTTGCGCTATAAAAAAATATCACGTACATTACAAAAGCATATGCAGACAAAACACTAAAAAAATTCTATCTTTTTCCTGTAACAGATGAACTTCAGCAAGCGATTGACGAATATAGAGAGATTGAAGCCGCTACAAATTGAATTATATTTTATTATTCAATTTTTTAATCAAATGTGAAAGGATGGATATACGATGACAAAGAAAAAAATGTTTCAAATTCAAATAGCCGATAAAATCATCAGAAGCCCGCAGATTGATTGTGTAACGTTTGTTTTGTATGCAAAATTGATACAATTATATCATTTGCGTGGGAGTCAATCAGATACAATAGAAATAGATCATGCGGCACTTAAATATTTTCTTAATATCAAAAGTAATCAAAAGCTAAAAACAGCAATAAATACACTATATGATGCGAAATTGATTCGCACAAAGATAGATATACTACCGAAAAACCAGCCGCTACAAATTGAAATAAATTCATTCTTTGACTTGAGAAAAACCGGTAAAACAAAGGAAGATCGTTTCACATATACGCAAATGCCGTACATATTGTTAGAGCGCTCTATGATCGAAAAAATAGGACATACGGGCATCAGATTGTTATATTATTTTGAATCGTATATCAATAGAACGAAACCGTATCATCATCAATTTTGTTTTACTTCTTTGCGATTGATTCATAAAGAAATAGGGTTATCGGAAAATACAATTTTGAAATATATTGACATATTAAAAAAGAGCAAATTAATTACAATCAAAAAACATAAATTAGAACTTGCTGGATATGATGAACTAGATAAAGCATATTTTACGAAATATAACAATCATTATTATGTTGAACTAGAAAATATACATACACTATATGAAAAATTAAAATAATACATATGATACATAAAAAATGAATAAAAAAAATTTAACAAAGCGAATGCGATGCCTTGTATTGCATTCGCTTTGTAATACTTATTCTTTATACTTCTTTATATTCTATATAATATCTATATAATCTAATAATAATATTACTACACTTCAATTCATCTTCAATAAATTGAGGTTACACCTTAAATAATTTGAAGTATCATCTTAAATAATTTGAGGTAGTATCTTAAATAAATTGAGGTAGATGGGTATATAATTTGAGGTTAGGTGAAGTGTTTGATAAATAAGGACTTTTAAAAGTGTAAAATGGATGAATAGCAGGGGTATTTTTATTAAATAAATATACATAAAAATGTATAATTATAATAATACTTTAACTCTTTAATAAAATAAAGTGATACAAACGAGCGGGCATGTTATGTTTGCGATAGCGATTGAAATAAAATGTTTTGAAAGAAAAACATAGAAATATCAATGTTTTACGATAGCGGCTACGATTGCATTTAGACGCAAAAAACGGCTTATATATGAGAGCTTGAATCGGACAAATAGAAAGGTGGCTTGTATGGGCTCATATAAACTTTAAAAAGGGTGTTGAATATTCGGCACTCTATTTTGTTTTGTGTATGAAAAAAAGCGGTTGGAATATATCCAGCCGCTAATATGGAATTTGTCTTAATATTGACGAACATCTATATTTTAACATGTAATAAATTGTAATGTCATCTATTTTATCTCAAAAAGTGTCATAACTTAAAACTATTGACACCATTTAGCAGGTGTGATAGTATCAATATATCAAACGGTGTCAAAACTTATATTCATAAATAGAGGTGAAAATGATATGAAATATGGGTATGCGAGAGTGTCAACGGTAGGGCAGGATTTAGAGGCGCAAATTCAGATGTTACGAGCGGAAGGATGCGAGAAAATATATTCGGAAAAATTCACCGGCACAAAAAAAGACAGACCGAAATTCCAAAAACTTCTATCAGAGCTAAATGAAGGTGATACGCTAGTAGTCACGAAACTAGACCGTTTTGCACGTTCAGCGGTAGACGCAATAGAAATTATTAGGGGATTATTTGACAGGGGGATCAAAGTTCATGTACTCAATATGGGATTAGTAGAGAATACACCAACAGGAAGGTTGATTTTAACTATTATGAGTGGATTCGCAGAATTTGAAAGGGATATGATTGTAGAACGAACAAAAGAAGGCAAAGAGATAGCAAAACAACGTGACGATTTTAGAGAAGGCAGACCAAAGAAATACACAAATAAGCAGATTGAACATGCGCTAAAGCTACTTCAAACACATTCATATAAGCAAGTAGAAGAGATGACAGGCATATCAAAAAGTACATTGATTCGAGCAAAAAGATCGTTAAAAAGATAGCAAACCGCTATCCTTTTTATTTTTTGCTGATTTTCTCAATATTTATATTGATTTTTTTCAATGAAACAGCGGTTGCTAATGTAATAATACGATGAACACTATCTCTTTGAGTTTTTCATTCTACACAATAAAAAATTAACCTAAAAATTGACGATATAAGCGACAATATAAAACAACGATTTTATTTGAATAGTGTGGGGGGGCTATTTATATCTTTCAGAAATTTTTCGCCTGTCTATACGAGGCGAACTATTCCGTAAACAGACACATGATTTTTGCGAGCCGATAGCATGAAAAGGGTTGTATAAATCATTCTAAAGCGATATAATTACATTAAAATATACACTATTGACCAACAAATAACTGAAAGTGAAGCCAATAAATTTCATTGATATTGAATTGTTTGAAAATTTCCCAACCATTGATACATAAGGATTCCATACGGTCAGCATGTCGAAAGCGAAACCGACAAATTCCGAATTTATTGCGATGGTTGCTGATCGGCTAAGACTTGAACATAAAGCGAGCTAATAAAAATAAGGTAGTCGAACGGCTACCTTTTTTGTTGTTCCTTTTTTTCGATTTCAAGTAACTTTTGGATTAATATGTGCTGAGGCATGTGCATAATTTGTTCTAGTGGGACATTTAATGCTTTTGCTAGCTTTTGGGCGGTTTCTAACGAAATTTGTAACGGTCGCATACATTTCACTCCTTTCATACGTTAAGTATAAAACATTTTTTAAGGTGGGAAAAGGATGACACATATTTTTGCTCATCGTGGATCAGCAGGAACGCATCCAGAAAATACGATGATTTCGTTTATGGAAGCGGCACGTGTGGAAGCGGACGGAATTGAACTTGATGTACAACTCTCGAGAGACGGTGTGGTTGTCGTCATTCATGATGAAACAGTGAATCGAACGACAGACGGAACAGGATGGGTAGGACAAATGACGTATCGGCAATTACGGAAATTAAATGCTAATTATAAATTTAAAAAATACGGCTTTTGTCCCATTCCATCGTTACAAGAAGTGTTTGAGTGGGCGAAAAACACGTCGTTACTCATCAATATTGAACTAAAAAACAACCTGATCCCTTATGAACGGTTAGAAGAAAAAGTGATTGAACTCGTTGAACGATACGATTTAGCATCGCGTGTCATTTTTTCCTCGTTCAACCACGAAAGTATGGCAACATGTCACCAATTGGCTCCCCATATTGAAACAGCGCTACTATATATGGAAAAGTTGCATCGGCCGTGGAGCTACGCTCATACGTTACAGGCGCTAGCGCTTCATCCGTATCACCCAACTGTAGATCGGGCTTTTGTTGAACTCGCTCACGCTAACGATTTGCTCGTCCGTCCTTTTACGATCAATAAAGAAGCGTTGATGAAAACGATGTTTCAATATGGAGTAGATGGTATATTTACCGATTTTCCAGAAAAAGCGCAAAACGTACGCGAAAAAACGCTTCGATCACTCTGAATCGAAGCGTTTCTTTTTTTGGAAGCGTGGTTGCACTTTATTTCGTTTTCGATCGCGATGCAAAATAAATCCTGCAATAAAGCCAAGACCGACAAGAAAACAAAATAAGCCAAGCAAAAACTGGACAATAAGTGAAGGAATAGGTGCGTGTAAAATATAGAATATTGTATCACGCATCCATTTAATTCCCAATGCTGCTATAAATCCGGGAATAAGTAAAATAAGTAGGGCGATCATTCGTTGCATAAAACAAAACCCTTTCCGTTTGTTCTGTTTTCATCATAAATGTTTTTGATGGTTTGTCAAGAAGAGAAAAACAATGTATGATGAAAGCGTCTGCAAAAAATTGCAAACGAATAGGTGATGGGAATGAAAAAAGTATTAATTGTCGGAGCAGGCAAAGGTGGGAGTGCGCTATTAAAAATGTTTCATGAAACAAAACTGATGGATGTTGTGGCGATTGTCGATCGAAACGACGATGCGCCAGGGATAAAGGCTGCGCGTGACATGGGTATTCAAACGAGCAACCATTGGCGTGATGTGTTAACGGACGACATCGACATCATTGTTGAAGTCACAGGAGACGACGAAGTGTTTACTACGTTGCGTAAAGCAAGCGCTGCGCATACGGTCGTCATTCCGGGTGATATTGCCTATATTATTGCACAACTTGTCGAAGAAAAAGAACAACTTATTGCTACGTTAAAAACAGCAACAACGAAGCATGATTTAATTTTTAACTCTACACATGATGGAATGATTGTTATTGATGAACGTGGTTTTGTAACGCATATGAATCCAAGTGCAGAGAAGATGATTGGAAAAAAGAAAAAGGAAGTTATAGGATCACATATTTTGCATGTCATTCCAGCTAGCGGACTACCACGTGTATTACAGACGAGAGAAGTCGAGTTGAATCAAGAATTGTTATTAGAAAACGGAAAAAAAATGATTACGACACGTATTCCGTTAATCGACGAAAACGGCGAATTATTCGGCGCTTTTGCGGTATTTAAAGATATTACAGAAGTTGTTCATTTAGCGGAAGAAGTAACAAATTTAAAAGAAATTCGCACGATGTTAGAAGCCATTATTCATTCCTCAGAAGAAGCCATTTCTGTTGTTGATGAATACGGAAAAGGTATTTTAATTAATCCGGCGTACACAAAGTTAACGGGCTTATCAGAAGAAGAAGTGATCGGAAAACCAGCGACAGCAGATATTTCAGAAGGGGAAAGCATGCATATGAAAGTGTTAAAAACACGGCGGCCAGTAAGAGGTGTGCGCATGAAAGTCGGACCGAAAAAGCGAGATGTCGTCGTGAATGTAGCCCCGATTATCGTTGATGGGGTATTAAAAGGGAGCGTCGGTGTCATCCACGATGTATCTGAAATTGAACAGTTGACCTCTGAGTTACAACGCGCTCGTCAAATTATTCGTACGTTAGAAGCGAAATATTCATTTGATGATATCGTCGGCACGTCTGAGGAAATGATGTTAGCGATTGAACAGGCGAAATTGGCAGCGAAAACACCAGCAACCATTTTGCTTCGTGGTGAATCCGGGACAGGAAAAGAATTGTTTGCACATGCTATTCATAATGCGAGTGATCGAAAATATCACAAATTCGTTCGTGTCAATTGCGCTGCCATTTCTGAATCACTACTTGAAAGCGAATTGTTTGGTTATGAGGAAGGAGCGTTTTCTGGTGCAAGACGCGGAGGAAAAAAGGGACTATTTGAAGAGGCAAACAACGGAAGCATTTTTTTAGATGAGATTGGCGAGTTATCAGCTAATATGCAAGCCAAACTATTACGGGTGCTGCAAGAAAAAGAAATTGTGCGCGTAGGTGGCACAAAGCCGATTCCGATTAATGTACGTGTCATTGCGGCAACAAATGTTCACCTCGAAAAAGCGATTGCCGATGGGACTTTTCGTGAAGACTTATACTATCGGTTAAATCGCATGCCGATTTACATCCCGCCGCTACGTGCTCGAAAGCAAGATATTCCAGCTTTATGTGAACGACTCATACAAAAACTAAATCAAGACTATGGACGTAATGTGGAAGGGATTACAGATGATGCGCTCGCTTATTTACTCTCTTACGATTGGCCAGGCAATGTGCGTGAGTTAGAAAACGTATTAGGGCGCGCCATGATTTTTATGAAATATAACGAAGTCATCATTGAGCGTAAACATATTTCATTGTTGCATAAGCCGAAGGAGCAAGAACATCTTTCTTCTCCCGAATGGTCCAATGACCATAAGCCGTTAGCAAAGCTAGTCGAGCAGTATGAAGCGAAAGTGATTGAAAGCGTGTTACATGCATGCCAAGGAAATAAAACCGCAGCCGCCAAGCAACTCGGTATTTCGATACGAAATTTATATTACAAACTTGAAAAGTATGGACTTGATAAAAAGAGCATGCAATAATGTTCATAGTATGCAAAAATCTGCAATAAAAAATAAATAAAAGTAAAGCGTTTTCAATAAAAAAGAAGTTGGCACGCCCTTTGCAAGAATATAAAGCGACGAAAAAACAAAGGGGTTGAGCAGATGAGATGAAGCTACAATCGTTGGTCACCAAAGCAACCCAATTTCCTAAAGCAACGGTAGCTGTTGCGGCAGCAGAAGACGAAGAAGTGTTAAAAGCGGTCGCACAAACGCTACAAGCAGGATTCGGGCGATTTATCTTATATGGCGATGAATCCGTTTTATCACGCCTCGTTGCTGAACACGTCCAAGATGTCGGTCACGACGCTATCCGCATCGTTCACGCTTCGACAAACGAAGAAGCAGCCCATATGGCTGTGAAAGCGGTGCATGAAAAGGAAGCAAGTGTCTTGATGAAAGGGAACGTACCGACAGCAACGATTTTAAAGGCGGTGCTAAATAAAGAATATGGACTTCGTACAGGCCGTGTTTTATCGCATGTTGCTGTATTTGATGTGCCGAATTATGAACGTCCTATTCTTGTTACTGACGCAGCGATGAATATCGCACCTGATTTACAACAAAAAGCAGAAATTATTATGAACGCAGTACAAGTGGCAAAAGCAATTGGCATCCATACGCCGAAAGTTGCACCACTCGCCGCTGTTGAAGTTGTCAATCCAGCGATGCCGGCAACGATTGATGCAGCCGCATTGTCCCTTATGAATCAACGAGGACAGTTGAAAGATTGCATCGTCGATGGACCGCTCGCTTTAGATAACGCCATTTCCGTTGAATCAGCGCAACATAAAGGCATTCAAAGTTCGGTAGCAGGACATGCGGATATTTTAGTTGTGCCGAACATTGAAACGGGAAATGTGCTATATAAATCGCTCGTGTACTTTGCCCGCGCACAAGTTGGAGGGATCATTGCTGGTGCAAAAGCACCCATTGTATTAACATCTCGCGCGGATTCAGCAGAAAGTAAATTATACTCGCTAGCACTAGCTATTTGTGCAACGGACAAATAACAAGGGGGGAACGAAAGATGGAGATTTTTAAATATATGGAACAATACGACTATGAGCAATTAGTATTTTGCCAAGATAAAGAATCAGGATTAAAAGCGATCATTGCGATTCACGATACAACGCTTGGACCAGCGTTAGGCGGTACGCGCATGTGGATGTATGAATCAGAAGATGCAGCCATTGAAGATGCGCTTCGTTTAGCGCGTGGGATGACATACAAAAACGCAGCAGCTGGATTAAATCTTGGCGGTGGAAAAGCGGTTATCATTGGGGATCCGCGTAAAGATAAAAACGAAGCGATGTTCCGTGCGTTCGGTCGCTTCATTCAAGGGTTAAATGGCCGTTATATTACAGCGGAAGACGTTGGTACAACGGTTGCTGATATGGACATTATTTACGAAGAAACAGATTATGTGACAGGTATTTCGCCAGCGTTCGGTTCATCTGGAAATCCTTCTCCGGTTACTGCATACGGCGTGTATCGCGGTATGAAAGCAGCGGCAAAAGAAGCATTTGGTAGCGATTCGCTTGAAGGAAAAGTGATCGCGGTACAAGGTGTTGGTAATGTTGCTTACAATTTATGCCGTCATCTTCATGAAGAAGGAGCGAGGCTGATCGTTACAGACATTAATAAAGAGGCGGTGCAACGCGTTGTTGAAGAATTTGGGGCGCAAGCGGTAGATCCGAACGACATTTATGGTGTACAATGCGATATTTTCGCTCCGTGTGCGCTTGGAGGCATTATTAATGACCAAACGATTCCACAATTAAAAGCAAAAGTCATCGCGGGTGCTGCGAACAACCAATTGCGTGAACCAAGACATGGAGACATCATTCATGAAATGGGAATCGTTTATGCGCCAGACTATGTTATTAATGCAGGCGGCGTTATTAACGTAGCAGATGAGCTATATGGCTACAACCGTGAACGTGCGCTGAAAAAAGTTGAACAAATTTATAACAATATTGAAAAAGTCATCGAAATTGCCAAGCGTGACGGCATTCCAACATACCAAGCAGCAGACCGTTTAGCTGAAGAACGCATTGCGAAAATGCGTCAATCACGTAGCCAATTTTTACAAAACGGCCAACACATTTTAAGTCGTCGCCGTACGCGCTAAAAATATGCAATGAAGCGAGGACGTATGTTCTCGCTTCGTCGATGATAAATATGGAGGGTCAAACATTGCAGGAACATTCATTTCGCATCTTAGTCATTAATCCGGGATCGACGTCAACGAAAATTGGCGTCTTTGATAACGAGTGCTCCATTTTAGAAAAAACGATTCGTCATGATACAGAAGCGTTACGAGCGTATAAAAAAATTATTGACCAATACGAATTTCGCAAACAAACGATTTTAGAAACGCTCGATCATGAAGGAATTAACATTTCTAAGCTCGACGCAGTATGCGGACGCGGTGGCTTACTTCGTCCGATTGAAGGCGGTACGTATGCCGTGAACGAAGCAATGTTGCAAGATTTAAGACGCGGATACTCAGGCCCGCACGCTTCGAATCTCGGTGGAATTTTAGCGCACGAAATTGCTTCAGCATTAAACATTCCAGCGTTTATCGTCGATCCAGTCGTTGTAGATGAACTTGACCCGATTGCTCGCGTTTCTGGCTTTTCATTAATTGAGCGTCGCAGCATTTTCCACGCGTTAAATCAAAAAGCAGTCGCTCGCCGCGTCGCCAAGCAAATGGGAAAAACATATGAGGAGGTCAATTTCATCGTCGCGCATATGGGCGGAGGTATTACAGTTGGTGCACATCAACGCGGACGCGTTATTGATGTCAACAACGGATTGGACGGAGAAGGTCCGTTTAGCCCTGAACGTGCCGGTACTGTGCCAGCGGGTGATCTCGTTTCTCTCTGTTTCTCTGGTGAATATTATCGAGAAGAAATTATGCGCATGCTCGTTGGAGGCGGAGGTCTCGTTGGTTACTTAGGGACGAATGATGCAGTGAAAGTCGAAAAAATGATTGAAAATGGCGACGAAAAGGCGAAGCTCATTTATAGTGCGATGGCGTATCAAGTAGCGAAAGAAATTGGAGCAGCAAGCGCAGTATTATCAGGAAAAGTTGATGCCATTATTTTAACGGGCGGTTTAGCATACGGAAAACAGTTTGTAAAAGAAATTGCTGATCGCGTACAATGGATTGCCGATGTCATCGTGCAGCCAGGAGAGAATGAACTGCAGGCACTCGCTGAAGGAGCGCTTCGCGTATTGCGTGGAGAAGAAGAAGCGAAACAATATCCACAAGCGGTCAAAACAACGGTTTAAGGGGATGAAATGATGGCAAAAGAATACGATGTAGTCATACTTGGAGGCGGAACAGGCGGATACGTCGCTGCGATTCGTGCTGCTCAGCTCGGTTTAAAAACAGCGGTTGTCGAAAAAGGAAAACTTGGAGGAACGTGTTTGCATGCGGGATGTATTCCAAGCAAAGCATTATTACGGAGCGCGGAAGTGTATGCACAAACGAAAGAAAGTGAAACGTTTGGTGTAGTAGCTAGCGAGGTACGATTAGATTTTGCGAAAGTGCAAGCGCGTAAGCAAGCGATTATTGATCAACTGCATAAAGGCATCCACATGTTAATGAAAAAAGGGAAAATCGATGTATATGAAGGAACGGGACGCATTTTAGGACCTTCGATTTTTTCACCGATGCCAGGTACGATTTCGGTCGAGATGAATGACGGAACAGAAAATGAAATGCTTGTACCAAAATACGTTGTTATCGCAACAGGATCTCGTCCGCGCACACTACCGGGGTTAACAATTGACGGTCAATTTGTCATGACTTCAGATGAAGCGTTGCGCATGGGGACGTTGCCATCTTCGATCATTATTGTCGGTGGTGGCGTCATTGGCATCGAATGGGCATCGATGTTGAATGACTTTGGCGTGGATGTTACAGTCATTGAATATGCAGATCGTATTTTGCCAACAGAAGATCGCGATGTCTCCAAAGAAATTGAAAAAATATTAAAACAACGTGGTGTACGCATCGTTACAAAAGCAAAAGTATTGCCTGACACACTCGTTGTTGAAAATGGTGTCCGCATTCAAGCAGAAATCAACGGACAAAATGAAACGTTTACAGCAGACAAAATGCTCGTTTCCGTTGGACGTCAAGCAAATATTGAAGGTATTGGATTAGAAAATACTGACATTGTCATTGAAAAAGGCTTTATTCAAACGAACGAATATTATCAAACGAAAGAAAAACATATTTACGCCATTGGGGATGTGATCGGTGGCTTACAGCTTGCTCATGTCGCTTCACATGAAGGGATTATTGCGATTGAGCATCTTGCTGGAAAAGAAGTTCATCCGCTTGATTATGCGATGGTGCCAAAATGTATTTATAGTCGTCCGGAGGCAGCAAGTGTAGGTTTGACAGAAGAAGAGGCGAAGGCAAAAGGATATGACGTGAAAGTCGGCAAATTCCCTTTCAAAGCGATTGGAAAAGCGCTTGTATACGGAGAAGCTGAAGGGTTTGTAAAAATTGTTGCTGATGCAAAAACAGACGATTTGCTCGGCGTGCATATGGTTGGTCCGCACGTCACAGATATGATTTCCGAAGCTGGATTAGCACGTGTGCTTGATGCGACACCGTGGGAAATTGCTCACACCATTCATCCGCATCCGACGCTGTCAGAGGCGATGATGGAAGCAGCGCTTGCTGTTGATGGAAAAGCGATTCATTTTTAAAGGAGGAATGAATGATGGCGGAAAATCGTCATAAACAACTCGGTTTAAGCGATGAAACCGTTTTACAAATGTATGAAACGATGGTGTTAGCACGTAAAATTGACGAACGGATGTGGTTATTAAACCGCGCAGGTAAAATTCCGTTCGTGATCTCTTGTCAAGGGCAAGAAGCGGCGCAAGTAGGAGCGGCATTCGCTTTGGATCGTACGAAAGATTATGTGTTGCCATATTATCGCGATATGGGCGTCGTATTAACGTTTGGGATGACGCCGACAGAATTGATGCTTTCCGCATTTGCAAAAGCGGAAGATCCAAACTCTGGCGGTCGCCAAATGCCAGGGCATTTCGGGAAAAAGAAAAACCGCATCGTCACAGGTTCTTCTCCAGTTACAACACAAGTACCACATGCTGTTGGGATCGCTTTAGCAGCGAAAATGGAGAAAAAAGATTTCGTATCGTTCGTTACATTTGGGGAAGGGTCTTCGAACCAAGGTGACTTCCATGAAGGGGCTAACTTTGCAGGAGTTCATAAGCTGCCGGTCATTTTTATGTGCGAAAACAATAAATATGCGATCTCTGTTCCAATTGAAAAACAATTAGCATGCGAAAAGGTGTCAGATCGTGCCATCGGCTATGGCATGCCAGGGTATACAGTGGATGGTACAGATCCGCTTGAAGTATATCGCGTTGTCAAAGAAGCAGCCGATCGTGCGCGCCGTGGTGAAGGACCAACATTAATTGAAACGGTTGCTTATCGCTTAACAGCGCATTCGTCGGATGATGACGATCGTGCATATCGTACGCCAGAAGAAATTGCAGAGGCAAAGTCAAAAGATCCAATTTATTTATTTGCAAACTACTTAAAAGAAGTAGGCGTATTAACAGATGAGTTGGAAAAAGAAATTCTCGATCGCGTCATGAAACAAGTGAACGAAGCAACAGACTACGCAGAAAAAGCACCATATGCACAACCAGAACATGCGTTGAAATACGTATACGCAGAGGAGGAATAAATATGCCTGTCATTTCATATATCGATGCCGTTACGATGGCGATTCGCGAAGAAATGGAACGTGACCCACGCGTATTCGTACTCGGGGAAGACGTTGGGAAAAAGGGGGGGGTATTTAAAGCAACGCAAGGGCTTTACGATCAATTTGGTGAAGAACGCGTCATTGATACGCCGCTAGCGGAATCTGCAATTGTTGGCGTCGGCATTGGCGCCGCGATGTACGGATTGCGTCCAATTGCAGAAATTCAATTTGCGGACTTTATTATGCCCGCTGTAAACCAAATTATTTCTGAAGCAGCGCGCATTCGTTATCGCTCCAATAACGATTGGAACTGTCCGATTGTCATTCGTGCCCCATATGGCGGTGGAGTTCATGGAGCATTATACCATTCACAATCGGTCGAAGCGATTTTTGCAAACCAGCCGGGGTTAAAAATTGTTATGCCATCTACACCATACGACGTAAAAGGATTATTAAAAGCGGCCATCCGTGACGAAGACCCTGTGCTGTTCTTTGAACATAAACGAGCGTATCGTCTCATTAAAGGGGAAGTACCAACGGATGATTATGTATTACCGATTGGTAAAGCGGATGTAAAACGCGAAGGAGAAGATATTACAGTTATTACGTACGGTTTATGTGTTCATTTCGCATTACAAGCTGCTGAAAAATTAGCGCAAGAAGGCATTTCTGCTCACATTTTAGATTTGCGTACTGTATATCCGCTTGATAAAGAAGCGATCATTGAAGCAGCAAGCAAAACAGGAAAAGTGTTGCTTGTGACAGAAGACAATAAAGAGGGAAGCGTCATGAGCGAAGTCGCTGCCATTATTGCAGAACATTGTTTATTTGATTTAGATGCTCCAATTATGCGACTTGCTGGTCCAGACGTTCCAGCGATGCCATATGCGCCAACGATGGAAAAATTCTTTATGGTCAACCCAGATAAAGTCGAAAAGGCAATGCGCGAATTGGCGCAGTTTTAAGGAGGAGTGACGATGGCGATTGAGAAAATTACGATGCCACAGCTTGGTGAAAGCGTAACGGAAGGAACGATTAGCCAATGGCTCGTATCGGTTGGCGATCGCGTCAATAAATACGATCCACTTGCTGAAGTAATGACCGATAAAGTCAATGCAGAAATTCCATCTTCATTTGCTGGTGTTATTAAAGAAATTATCGCAAAAGAAGGGGAAACATTGCCTGTTGGTGCCGTCATTTGTACGATTGAAGTCGAAGGAGAAGGACAAGTAGAAGAAAAGCAAACGAGCGTGGAAAACGAATTGCCGCCGACGAATGAACAAGCGAATAAACAACCGATGAAAAAGCAAGGCGGTGAGCGCGGACGCTATTCGCCAGCTGTTCTTCGTCTCGCGCAAGAACATAACATCGATTTAACACAAGTGACAGGAACAGGTATGGGCGGTCGCATTACGCGCAAAGATTTACTCAAATTCATTGAGTCTGGTAACGTACCGAAAGCGGATGCGCCAAAGCAAGTCGCCGAGCCGATCCAACAAGTAGAAGTATCGAAACAGGAAGTCGCACCAAAAGTGGAATTACCAAAACAGCAAGCACCGAGCGTTTCTGTGCAAGCGGGCGACATCGAAATTCCTGTCACACCAGTGCGTAAAGCCATTGCGACAAACATGCTTCGCAGTAAACATGAAGCACCGCACGCATGGACGATGGTTGAAGTCGATGTGACGAACTTAGTCGCTTATCGCGATTCGATTAAAGACGAATTTAAAAAGCGCGAAGGGTTTAACTTAACGTATTTTGCGTTTTTTGTAAAAGCGGTGGCTCAAGCGTTAAAAGAATTCCCACAAATGAACTCGATGTGGGCAGGAGACAAAATTGTTCAAAAGAAAGATATTAACATTTCAATTGCCGTAGCGACAGATGACGCACTTTTTGTCCCAGTTATTAAACATGCGGATGAAAAATCGATTAAAGGGATTGCACGTGAGATTGCGGAATTAGCCGCAAAAGTGCGCGCAGGCAAGCTCCGTCCGGAAGATATGCAAGGTGGTACGTTTACGGTTAACAATACAGGTTCGTTTGGCTCCGTTCAATCCATGGGAATCATCAACTATCCACAAGCGGCGATTTTACAAGTGGAATCGATCGTGAAACGACCTGTTGTAAAAGACGGCATGATTGCTGTTCGTGATATGGTTAACCTTTGCTTATCGCTGGATCATCGCGTGCTCGATGGCTTAATTTGCGGCCGCTTCTTAGCGCGCGTGAAAGACATTTTAGAAAACATATCGAAAGACAATACGCCAATTTATTAAACGAAAAGAGGGTGTCCACTTAGGACCCCTCTTTCATCATATTATCCATTTTACACTTGTTCGTTGCCCAAGCAGTCTATATATACTACAATAAATATGTAATGAATGTTTCAAAAATTGAAAAGAAAGCGCTTTAAATGTCTTCAAAGGGGAGGGGTTGTTAATGGCGGATTTGTTAACGATGAAAAACGCCTCGTTTCCTATTCCGAAATATGACGAATGGGAACAAGAAGCAGAAAAATCGCTTAAAGGAAAACCGCTTGAAAAGTTAGTGACAACAACGTATGAGCAACTACAAATAAAACCGATCTATATACGAAGCGACATAGAGACAACTCCTGAGCAATATCCGGGGTTTCCTAGCTATGTGCGCGGGACGGAGCCGGATGGGTATATGAAAAAGCCATGGGCAGTCAGTCAAGCCATTTCTGCCAAAAGTCCTAAGGAATGGAACGAAATCGCAACATACGATATCGCAAGAGGACAGACGGAAATTCATCTTATTTTAGACGAGCTCGGATTTTCTATCACGTCGCTAGAGGATGTCGAAACGATGTTTTCTGGCATTTCGCTTTCCGACTATTCGATTCGTCTCGATGCAGGGGCATGTTCGTTGTCAGTTTTGGCGCTGTTTATCGCTTATTTTCATAAGCAACAACTTCCGCTCGATTCATTGCGCGGAACAATCGGCATGGATCCGCTTTCGGCATTAGCGATAAAAGGAGAACTTCCTACGTCGCTTTCGACGCTGTATGACGTGATGGCGGATGTGACGAGATGGGCGAAAGAACAGCTGCCTTTGATAAAAACGATCATCGTTCACGGAGAACCGTATCATCACGGTGGGGCCAATGCGGTGCAAGAGTTAGCGTTTTCGTTTGCGACTGCCGTCGAATATATCAACGAATGTTTAAAGCGCGGGTTGACGGTCGATGAGGTGGCCGAACGAATGAGTTTTTCGTTCGCGATCGGTGCTGACTTTTTTATGGAAATCGCGAAACTGCGCGCGGCTCGTGCGATGTGGTCGAATATTATTCAAGCGTTTGGCGGCAGCGAACGAGCGCAAAAAATGTCGCTTCATGCGCGAACGTCGTATTTCACGAAAACCGTTTATGACCCGTATGTAAACATGCTTCGGGCATCAGCAGAAGCGTTTGCTGCGATTGTCGGTGGGGCGAATAGTTTACACGTTTCCCCGTTTGACGAAGCGATTCGACCAGCGGATGAGTTTTCCCGAAGAATTGCCCGTAATACACAATTGATTTTACTAGAAGAAGCGCACATCGGGAAAGTCATCGACCCGGCTGGCGGCTCATATTATGTGGAAACATTGACGGTACAAGTCGCCGAAGAAGCATGGAAACTGTTCCAACAAATCGAAGCAAAAGGCGGCATGACAAAAGTGCTTGAAGAAGGATTTGTGCAGGCGGAGGTCGAAAAAGTCGCTAAGTTGCGCGAACAAAATGTGAAAATGCGCAAAGAAAAAATTGTCGGCACAAACTTTTACGCTAATTTAGCAGAACCGCCGGTGCAACAACGCAGCGCTTCTGAGCAGTCGCTCGATGAGGTGCATGGCAACGAAGTAAACGTTACATTTAGCGGAACATCATGGATGCAAACAGCTGTTTCTTTCGCTCAACGTCGAGCGACCGCTCAAGACATAAACGCCGCGTTAGCAACGGCCGGCCCTTCCATTGCGATTCAGCCGATTCGGCAATGGCGCTTGGCAGAGCCGTTTGAGCAGCTGCGGAAAGCGGCGGAGCATCACTCGGAAAAGAGCGGGAAACGTCCGACGGTGCATCTGATCAACCTCGGTGCGATTCCGAACCATAAAGCGAGAGCCGATTTTATCACCGGCTTTTTTGAAGCGGGCGGTTTTGCCGTCGTTAAAAATGACGGCTATATGTCGAATGAGGAAGCAGTAAAAGGAGCGCTTGCTGCGGGCGGAACTCATTATATTGTTTGCGGCACCGATGAAAGCTATATCAATACCGTTCCAGCGCTTGCGTCGGAATTGAAAAAAGCGAATCCACAGCTGAAACTGTACGTCGCTGGAAAACAAGCGCCTGACATCGAAAATACATTCGTTCAAGCAGGGATTGACGGGTTTATTCACATCGGTTCGAACTGCTATGAAACGCTTGTAGCGTTTATGAAGGAGATGGGGGTGGCTCTCGATGGGCAGAAAGGTTGATTTTACGAACGTTTCCTTGCAATGTCCGAAAGATCTTGTAAGCGAACAACAATGGAAGCAGACAATCGAAGAAAAGCTGCAAACATCGATTGACGACCTTTTTTTCCAAACAAACGAACAAATTACGCTTAAACCACTATATACAAAAAAAGATATTGAAGGTTTTGACTTTCTTGACTATATGCCGGGTATTCCACCATATTTACGCGGACCGTACCCATCCATGTACGTCAATCGTCCATGGACGATCCGTCAATACGCTGGTTTTTCTACTGCAGAGGAAAGCAATGCGTTTTATCGCCGCAATTTAGCGATGGGACAAAAGGGCTTGTCTGTTGCGTTTGACCTTGCTACCCACCGTGGTTACGATTCAGACCATCCGCGCGTTGTTGGCGATGTCGGCAAAGCAGGGGTCGCTATCGATTCCGTCCTCGATATGAAGACGTTATTTGATGGCATTCCGCTTGATCAAATGTCCGTATCGATGACGATGAACGGGGCTGTGCTCCCAATCATGGCGTTTTACATCGTTACCGCCGAAGAGCAGGGAGTGACGCAAGACAAACTGTCCGGCACAATCCAAAACGACATTTTAAAAGAATATATGGTGCGCAATACGTATATTTATCCGCCAGAAACGTCGATGCGCATTATCGCCGACATTTTCGCCTATACTGCAAAATATATGCCAAAATTCAATAGCATTAGCATTTCCGGCTATCACATGCAGGAAGCTGGTGCGCCGGCGGATATTGAGCTTGCCTATACGCTTGCCGATGGGCTTGAGTATGTGCGTACAGGCTTAAAAGCAGGCATTGACATCGACTCGTTCGCCCCTCGTTTATCGTTTTTCTGGGCAATCGGCATGAACTATTTTATGGAAGTGGCAAAAATGCGTGCGGCGCGCGTGATTTGGGCGAAAATGATGAAAACATTTAACCCGAAAAATCCGAAGTCGTTAGCGTTGCGAACGCATTCGCAAACATCAGGCTGGAGTTTAACCGAACAAGACCCGTTCAACAACGTTGTCCGTACACTCATTGAAGCGCATGCAGCGGCGATGGGGCATACGCAGTCGCTTCATACGAACGCACTTGATGAAGCAATTGCGTTACCGACCGACTTTTCTGCGCGCATCGCTCGCAATACGCAGCTTTATTTGCAAGAAGAAACGGGCATTTGTCGCGTCATTGACCCGTGGGCAGGCTCGTATTACGTCGAAACGTTGACGAACGAACTAATGAAGCGAGCGTGGAAACATATTGAAGAAATCGAAAATCTCGGTGGTATGGCGAAAGCGATTGAAACAGGATTGCCAAAAATGCGCATTGAAGAAGCAGCAGCAAGACGGCAAGCCAAAATTGATTCTGGTGCGGAGACGATTATCGGTGTGAATAAATATCGTCCAGAAAAAGAAGAGCCGATCGATATTTTAGAAGTCGATAATACGGCTGTTCGCATGCGACAAATCGAAAAATTAAAACAGTTGCGTGCGTCTCGGGATGAAGCGCGTGTGCAACAAACGCTGCAAGCGATTACGAAAGCGACGGAAACAGGCGAAGGAAACTTATTAGAATTGGCGGTAGAAGCCGCTCGTGCGCGCGCGACGTTAGGCGAAATTTCGTATGCAATTGAAAAAGTAGCAGGCCGACATAAAGCAGTCATTCGTTCCGTTAGCGGGGTATATAGCGCAGAGTTTACGAACGAAGAAGAAATTGCACGCGTCAAAAAAATGACGGATGAATTTTATGAGTTAGAAGGAAGACGGCCGCGCATTTTAATCGCCAAAATGGGTCAAGATGGACATGACCGTGGGGCAAAAGTGATCGCGACCGCATTTGCAGATTTAGGGTTTGACGTCGATATTGGTCCGCTTTTCCAAACGCCGGAAGAAACGGCGCGACAAGCGGTTGAAAACGATGTTCACGTCGTTGGGATGAGCTCGCTCGCTGCTGGACATAAAACGTTACTGCCACAGCTTGTGGAAGAGTTACGCAAACTAGGGCGAGAAGATATTATTGTTGTCGTTGGTGGCGTCATCCCACCACAAGATTACGAATTTTTATATGAACATGGTGCAGCGGCTATTTTTGGACCAGGTACGATCATCCCGGTCGCAGCTCAAAAAGTGTTGCACGAAATTTATCGACGACTCGGTTACGAGGAAGTGAGCGAATGAGCGAGGAGCGAACATCTCGACCAGAATGGGCGGATGACCACAATATGTTTACAACGTCGTACGTGAAAGGAAACGATCGTGTTCAGCCGACAAAAGAAAGACGATGGGTAAAACGAAAAGAGCTTTCGATTGAAGAATATGTCGCAGGTGTATTAAATAATAATAGAACCATTTTAGCGCAAGCGATCACACTCATTGAAAGCAATGCGGCAAAACATACAGAAAAGGCTCAGCGCATATTGCATGAGATCCTTCCTTATGTAGGGCGTTCGGTTCGCATTGGCATTACTGGTGTTCCGGGTGCAGGCAAAAGCACATTCATTGAAGCATTCGGACAATTTTTATGCGATAAAGGTCATCGGGTTGCGGTATTAGCGATCGATCCGAGCAGCTCGCTTACAGGCGGAAGCATTCTTGGCGATAAAACGCGCATGGAATATTTAGCTCGCCATCCGCGTGCGTTTATTCGTCCTTCTCCATCGGGTGGTACGCTCGGGGGAGTGCATCGGAAAACACGTGAGACGATGTTGCTTTGTGAAGCAGCAGGATATGATATTATTCTCGTGGAAACGGTCGGTGTTGGTCAAAGTGAAGTGGCAGTACGCGGCATGGTTGATTTTTTTCTATTGCTTGCGCTAACAGGCGCTGGTGATGAACTGCAAGGAATGAAAAAAGGGATGATGGAACTCGTCGATGCGATCGTTATTAATAAAGCAGATGGTGATAATAAACAGAAAGCAGAGTTGGCGAAAGAAGAATATAATCAAATTTTACATTATTTACGCCATGCCACGAAAGGATGGGAGACGAAAGCATACACATGCTCTTCTCTTCACGGAGAAGGAATTGAACAAATTTGGGAAGTAATCGAACGGTTTGTGCAAACGACAAAACAATCCGGCGTGTTTGAGGAAAGAAGAAAGGAACAGATGAAAGATTGGCTGCATGCGATGATTAAAGATTATTTGCATATCCGCTTTTTTCATCATCCGGCTGTACAGCAACAATTGCCGAACATTGAACAACAGGTGATGGAAGGAAAACAGCCGGTCACAATGGCCGCACAGCAATTAATTCGTTTATACGAGCAAACGTAAAGGTGTCCGTTATGGGCACCTTTTATTGTTGAATATGTTATAATGAGGGCGGAGTGTGATAGTCATGTTAAAAATTGGTTATCGAACAGTGAAGACAGCGATTGGAACAGCGAGTGCCATTGCGCTTGCCCAATGGTTGCACCTTGAAAATTTTGCTTCTGCCGGCATTATTACAATACTTTGTATTCAAGTGACGAAAAAAAAGTCGTTGCAGACGGCACGTGCTCGCTTTGTTGCCGGTTTAGTTGGCTTATTGTTTTCATTTCTCTTTTTTGAAGGACTTCGCTATCATCCGCTTTCGATCGGTTTATTGCTGCTGTTTTTCATTCCAACGACTGTTGCCTTGAAAGTGACCGAAGGGATTGCGACAAGTGCGGTTATTATTTTACACGTATACATGGCGAAAGCGATGACGTGGTCTCTCGTATATAACGAAGTGATGTTAATGATCATCGGGATCGGTATCGCTTTACTTGTCAATATGTACATGCCAAGCGTGGAAAAAGATTTAAAAGAATATCAACGGATTGTAGAAGATTTATTTCGCATCATTTTTAAAGAAATTGTTCATTATTTACGGACGAACGAAAGCTTGTGGGATGGGAAAGAAATTGCGCTAGCAAGCGATACGTTAAAGCGAGCAAAAGCGCTTGCGTTACAAAACATTGAAAACCATTTTTTACGCAATGAAGATTATTATTATCGATATTTTCGTATGCGTGAACGACAATTTGAAATTATTGAACGCATGCTGCCGCTCATCAGCTCGATGACGTACACAGTTGAGCAACGAAATATGATTGCCGATTTTATTGATGAATTAAGCGATGCGATTCACCCGGGAAATACAGCAGACCGTTTTATTCGACAACTTGAGGAGATGAAAAAGCAGTTCCAACAAATGCCTTTGCCAAAAACGCGCGAGGAATTTGAAGAGCGAGCTGCTCTTTTGCATTTTGTAAAAGAGATGGAGCAATATTTAATCATTAAAAGTCAGTTATAACGGTATGATCGCTCTTTTTTGATGCACAATAGTCAACTACCCCCACTTAGCTAACGCTTGAAGTGGGGGCTTGCAACTCCCCAGAAGTGCAAACGGACTTTGTCCTCCTTCCTTGACTTGGGGTTGCATCAGGGGCAGGTTGACGACTACCCAACGATGCAGGTCATGCCCGCATCGTTACCGATTCTCTCGGCATGTCTGTTGGCAGTACTTGGCTTCCACACACAACAGACGGACCCACGCTCGATGTTTTACGGTTACAACGTTTCCTGTAACCAACTCCATACATCGAGTAGCAGTTACTGGAGTGCCTTTATTAAACGGTTTTCTCCACGCCTCTATTATATCATACACAAAAGAAAGAGGGAACGCGCATTCCTCTCCCACTTACTCCTTTGTTCGTTGAAGTGGGAGTCTCCTGCGCGAAATAGGATGAAAAAAGGGTGAGATCATGCCGTTTTTGTTTGCTTTCTTTCTTTTTCTTTCACCGCTTTGGTCGCTTGGAGATAATCCGCGCGTGGGTGATCCGATGATTATTGTCAATAAGCAAACGAACCAACTTGCTTTTATTCGCCATGGGAAAATTGAACGCATATATCGAGTGGCGACAGGAAAAACGAATGCACTCACGCCAGAAGGGATATTTACGGTAACTGTTAAGGCAGTAAATCCTTATTATCGGAAAAAAACATTCCAGGAGGAGCACCGAACAACCCGCTTGGTACGAGATGGATCGGATTTGATGCACGTGGAACGGACGGTCGAACGTACGGCATTCATGGAACGAATCGACCCGAATCGATTGGACGTTATATAACGGAAGGATGCGTACGCATGCATAATCGCGATGTCGAAGCGCTATATCCGAACGTGCCATTAGGAACGAAAGTAGCGATCGTAAAAACGAACGAATCATTTCATCAGCTCGGGAAAAAGTACGGGGCGCTTAAATAGAACAAGCTGGCCGAATACGGTCAGCTTGTTCTATATCCACATGCTTAATCCAGCAAGCAAAGATGTTAACAGCATCGAACCGAGCATTAAATAAACAACAATTTTTTGCACTTTTTTTGAATGCATCATCTTCACCTCTTCTTCCTATTGTACAAACATGCTGTTCGGCAAACAAGTATGAAAACATGCAAAAAAAGAAGGAAAAAAGAAAAAAGGTGTCGAAATACATACACGGTTTGCAGCCGAGAACAACAAAGGGGCTGGGGTAATGGAAGTAAAAAAAGTCGATCATATTGGTATTGCTGTGAAATCATTAGATGAGGCGCTTCCGTTTTATACGGATACGCTCGGTTTATCGTGCGTTGGCATTGAAACGGTCGAATCAGAGCAGGTGAGGGTAGCATTTTTAAAAGTCGGCGATGTAAAAATTGAATTGCTTGAGCCGCTTTCTGAACATAGCCCAATTGCTTCTTTTATTGAAAAAAGAGGCGAAGGGATTCATCATGTCGCGCTTGGCGTCGATGATATTGAACTGCGCATTCAGGAGTTAAAAAATAATGGCATTCGCATGATTCATGAGCAACCAAAACGCGGAGCGGGAGGGGCGCTTATCGCCTTCATGCATCCAAAGTCCGCTCACGGAGTATTGTACGAGCTTTGTGAAAGAGAGGGCGGGCAATAATGGATATGTATGATAAAATTAATGAGCTATATGACCGCCGGCGTGAAATTGAACTCGGTGGCGGCGACGATAAAATCGCCAAGCAGCACGCGAAAGGGAAATTAACGGCAAGGGAGCGCATTGATCTTTTGTTGGATGAAGGGACGTTCGTCGAGTTAAACCCGTTTATTGAACATCGTTGCACCGATTTTGGATTAGCAGGAAAAAAAGGTCCGGGTGACGGAGTTGTCACAGGATACGGGAAAATCGATGGTCGAACAGTGTTTGTATTTTCACAAGATTTTACTGTATTCGGTGGCGCGCTTGGGGAAATGCACGCGAAAAAAATTGCGAATATTATGGACTTAGCAGCAAAAACAGGTGTACCAATCGTTGGTTTAAATGATTCCGGTGGTGCCCGCATTCAAGAAGGAGTATTGTCCCTCGATGGCTACGGCCATATTTTTTACCGTAATTCCATCTATTCTGGCGTCATTCCGCAAATTTCAGTCATTATGGGTCCATGTGCGGGTGGTGCTGTCTATTCACCTGCCATTACCGATTTTGTTTTTATGGTCGAAAAAACGAGCCAAATGTTTATTACTGGACCGAAAGTGATTGAAACGGTGACAGGAGAAAAAATTAGTGCGGAAGATTTAGGTGGTGCCCGCGTTCATAATACAATTAGCGGAAACGCTCATTTTTCAGGAGCGACAGAAGAAGACGTGCTTGCCCAAGTACGACGGCTGTTAAGCTATTTGCCAGCAAACTGCCAAGAAAAACCACTGATCAAGCCTGTTGCCAATGAAGATGACTACCGTCCTGATTTAGCGGATGCGATTCCAATTGACGCGGTCAGACCGTACGATGTGCGCAACGTTGTGCTACAAGTCGTTGATGAAGGATCGTTTATGGAAGTGCAAAAAGATTTTGCGAAAAACATTGTCATTGGCTTTGCGCGCATGAAGGGAGAAGTTGTCGGACTCGTATGCAACCAGCCGAAGTTTATGGCGGGAGGACTAGATATTGACTCATCGGATAAAGCAGCCCGCTTTATTCGCTTTTGCGATTCATTTAACATTCCGATTATTACATTTGAAGACGTGACAGGCTTTTTCCCGGGAGTCAAACAAGAACATGGCGGCATCATTCGCCATGGGGCGAAAATTTTATATGCGTATTCGGAAGCGACCGTGCCGAAAATTACGGTTATTTTACGGAAAGCATACGGTGGAGCATACGTTGCATTAAACAGTAAATCGATCGGGGCGGATGTTGTGTACGCATGGCCAAATGCAGAAATTGCCGTTATGGGGCCACAAGGGGCGGCGAACATTATTTTTGCAGGCGAAATTGAAAACAGCCCGAATCCAGAAGAAACAAGAGCGCAAAAAATTGAAGAATATCGCGATAAATTCGCCAATCCTTATGTTGCAGCGAAATACGGCATGGTTGATGATGTTATCGACCCACGTGACACGAGAATCAAGCTTATTCAAGCACTCGACATGCTTCGTCATAAGCAGGAAGAACGCCCGAAAAAAAAACATGGGAATATTCCGTTGTAAGTATATACCGCCAGTTGTTTGGCGGTATATGTTTTTCGAAAAATAATCGTACGATTTCGCAAACGATGTAAAAATCCGTTATACTTAAAGATGAGTACATACATAGGAGGAAGTATGATGGTCAATAAGCAGCGTCTAGTTGAAGAATTTTTAGAGCTTGTGCAAATTGATTCGGAAACGAAATATGAGCGCGAGATTGCGGATGTGTTGAAAGGAAAGTTTGAAGCGCTCGGTTTGCACGTCATTGAAGATGATACGACAGCGCAAACAGGGCATGGGGCGGGAAATTTAATTTGCACATTGCCAGCGACAAAAGAAGGAGTCGATCCAATTTACTTTACATCTCATATGGATACCGTTGTGCCAGGCAAAGGGGTAAAACCGTCCATTCAAGACGGTTACATTGTCACAGATGGTACGACGATTTTAGGAGCGGACGATAAAGCAGGGATTGCCGCCATGTTTGAAGCGATCCGCATGTTAAAAGAAAAACAAATCGCGCATGGGACGATTCAATTTATTATTACTGTCGGTGAAGAATCGGGGCTCGTTGGAGCGAAGGCGCTCGATCCATCGCTCATTCAAGCGAAATTTGGATATGCGTTAGATAGTGATGGAAAAGTCGGACAAATTATCGTTGCTGCTCCGACGCAAGCAAAGTTGAAAGTGACTGTTCACGGAAAGACAGCTCATGCGGGTGTTGCCCCAGAGCGTGGTGTATCAGCCATTACGATCGCCGCAAAAGCAATTGCGCAAATGCCGCTTGGGCGCATTGACGAAGAAACAACCGCAAACATCGGCCGTTTTGAAGGGGGAACACAAACGAACATCGTTTGCGATCGTGTCGATATTTTAGCTGAGGCACGTTCCCTTGTGCCAGAAAAAATGGAAGCACAAGTCGCAAAAATGAAAGAAGCGTTTGAGCGCGTAGCGGAAGAAATGGGCGGTCGTGCAGATGTTCATGTGGAAGTGATGTATCCAGGATTTAAATTTGGTGACGGAGATCATGTTGTTGAAGTGGCAAAACGAGCGGCTGAAAAAATTGGTCGTCCACATGAGTTGTTGCGCAGCGGCGGCGGTAGCGATGCGAACGTCATTGCAGGATTCGGCATTCCAACGGTCAATTTAGCGATCGGTTATGAAGATATTCACACAACAAATGAACGAATGCCAATTGAAGAACTTGTTAAAACAACGGAAATGGTCATCGCTATTATTGAGGAAGTGGCTGCGAGGGGGTGAAACGATGAATAAAGTCGTCGTTTTCCAATTGTCTAACGAACAATACGCCATTCCGGTCGAACATGTTGTTTCCATCGAAAAAATGAGCCAGCCGACGCTCATTCCGAGCATGCCTTCGTATATGATTGGCGTTGTGCGCATTCGCGGTGAACTTGTTCCCGTGCTTGATACGTCGCAAATTTTATATCGCCGTCCGTATGCAGAAACAGAAAAAACGCGGCTTGTCGTCGTACATACGGGCGATTTACATGTCGCGTTCATCGTAGACGATGCAAAAGAGATTATTGATATTCCACCACATATGATGAAGCAAGTGAATATGCTTGCTTATCAACAGACGCCATATTTCATCGGGATTGCCAACTTGCCTGATCGGCTCATTACTGTTATCGATCCGACGATATTGTTTGACAATTTAGAAGGAGCAAGCTCAATTAAAGAACATATGAGGAATGAGAAACAGAACACTTGAACGAGAAAAGAAGATTATGGTATGTTCTTTTTTGAACAATCAAAAATAGAAAGGAACGTTTACTATGGCGAAACAACAAATTGGTGTGATCGGTTTAGCGGTCATGGGAAAAAACTTGGCGCTCAACATTGAAAGTCGCGGGTATTCGGTAGCAGTATATAACCGTTCGCGTGAAAAAACAGACGAGTTTTTACGAGAAGCGGAAGGGAAAAACATCGTCGGTACATACAGCATCGAAGAGTTTGTTAACGCGCTTGAGAAGCCGCGCAAAATTTTATTAATGGTGAAGGCAGGCGCGGCAACAGACGCAACAATTGAGCAATTAAAGCCGTATTTAGAAAAAGGCGATATCGTCATCGACGGCGGCAATACGTATTTTAAAGATACACAACGTCGCAATAAAGAACTTGCGGAACTCGGCATTCATTTTATCGGTACAGGCGTTTCCGGCGGAGAAGAAGGGGCGTTGAAAGGTCCTTCCATCATGCCGGGCGGACAAAAAGAAGCGCACGAACTCGTCCGTCCGATTTTTGAAGCGATCGCGGCAAAAGTCGATGGCGAACCGTGCACGACATATATCGGTCCAGACGGTGCAGGCCATTACGTAAAAATGGTGCATAATGGCATCGAATACGGCGATATGCAGTTAATTGCCGAAGCGTACTTTTTATTAAAACATGTGCTTGGATTAAACGCCCAAGAGCTTCATGAAGTATTTGCCGAGTGGAATAAAGGGGAGTTAGATAGCTATTTAATCGAAATTACGGCAGACATTTTTACAAAAATTGATGAAGAAACAGGAAAGCCGCTTGTCGATGTCATTTTAGACAAAGCAGGGCAAAAAGGGACAGGAAAATGGACGAGCCAAAACGCGCTCGATTTAGGCGTTCCGCTTCCAATTATTACGGAATCGGTATTTGCTCGCTTTATTTCGGCGATGAAAGAAGAGCGCGTGAAAGCAAGCAAGCTATTAGCTGGACCAGCTGTGAAACCGTACGAAGGCGACCGTGCGCATTTCATCGAAGCTGTTCGCCGTGCGCTTTACATGAGCAAAATTTGCTCGTACGCCCAAGGCTTTGCGCAAATGAAAGCTGCGTCAGAAGAATACAATTGGAATTTACAATACGGCAACATCGCGATGATTTTCCGCGGCGGCTGCATTATTCGCGCGCAATTTTTACAAAAAATTAAAGAAGCGTACGACCGCGATCCAGCGCTGCCAAACTTATTGCTTGACCCATACTTTAAAGAAATCGTCGAAAACTATCAACAATCGCTTCGCGAAATCGTTGCAACGGCAGCGATGCGCGGTATCCCGGTTCCGGCATTTGCCAGCGCTTTAGCATATTACGACAGCTACCGGATGGAAACATTGCCAGCAAACCTTATTCAAGCACAGCGCGACTACTTCGGTGCGCACACATACGAGCGCGTCGACAAAGAAGGCATCTTCCATACGGAATGGTTGAAATAAACGAACCCCCTAGGGCAAATGGCTCTAGGGGGTTCGTTTATTGTTCAAACAACAATACACGCGCTGGGGCGGCGTCGGTGCCGACGAGTTTAAGCGGAGCGGCAACCATCCAATATTCGCCTGCTGGGACGTCTTTTAGCCGAAGCCCTTCGATAATGATAATGCCATGGCTAAACAGCGTTTTATGCGTCGGGTGTCCCGCTTGATTGCGCTCGACGCCAAGCGCGTCGATACCAACACCTCGAATACGTTTTTCGGCTAAATATGTTGCCGCATCTTCAGCAACGTAAATAAATTCAAAGTTAAAAGCGTCGTCAAACGAGTTTTTTGTTTTGAATAAGAGAAAATCGTTTTCTTGAATATCAAAATGAATGAGATCTTCTTTTGTAATGCGATCATCGACGTTTGTCACGTCTAATACTTTGCAGTAGCCGACGAGTTTTTCAAGCGGAATCGTTTCAAACGTTTCTCCGTTTTTTACCATATGGAGCGGCGCATCAATGTGCGTGCCTGTATGCACATCCATGTCGATGCGCGATTCAGTGACGTAATCGTTCGTGACGGTCGTTAGTTTCGGTTGTTTTTCCGGTTTGTTTTTATACACAGGCATGCCTTCAAAAATTGGAGCGGTGACATCGTACATTTTCATGTTTCGTTCCTCCTTACATTGTTCCGTTTAGCGACCACCAGTGGAAGCCGTCTTTTTGCAATAGTTCATCCGCTTTTTTCGGCCCCATCGATCCAGCTTCGTAGTTCGGGAAGTCCACCGCTTTCGTATTTGCCCATACTTCAGAAATTGGGTCGACAAAGCTCCAAGAAGCAGCGACTTCGTCCCAGTGTGTAAAGTTTGTCGCATCGCCGCGCATGCAGTCGTATAACAATTTCTCATACGCTTCCGGCGTGTTAATGCCGTCGATGCAGTTGTTGCAGTAATCTAGCTTAATTGGTGTCGTTTTCATGCTTTCGCCGCTTTTTTTCGCGTTTAAATGAAGGGTAATGCCTTCATCGGGCTGAATGTGGATGACGAGCAAGTTCGGATGAACGTGCTCGCTTGTGCGATAATATAAATTCATCGGCACATCTTTAAATTGCACAACAATTTTTGTTGATTTTTCTGTCATTCGTTTTCCTGTTCGTATGTAAAACGGCACACCTGCCCAGCGGAAGTTGTCGATCATTAGTTTCCCTGCAACAAATGTTTCCGTATTGGAGTTTGGATCGACACTATGTTCTTCACGATATCCGACGACTTGTTGTCCGCGCACGATACCACGTCCGTATTGCCCACGCACGAAATATGTTTCTACGTCATCGTGCGTCATCGGGCGAAGCGCACGAAGCACTTTTACTTTTTCGCTACGAATATCATCAGTTGTCAGCTTAATCGGAGGCTCCATCGCCAAAAGGGCAACCATTTGCAACATATGGTTTTGTACCATATCGCGAAGCGCGCCGGAATGGTCATAATAGCGGCCGCGATCTTCTACACCGAGCGTTTCGCTTGATGTAATTTGAATATTAGCAATAAAGCGGTTGTTCCAAAGCGGCTCGAAAATGGCGTTCGCAAAGCGAATGACTTCGATGTTTTGCACCATTTCTTTGCCGAGATAATGGTCAATCCGGAAAATTTGCTCCTCCGAAAACGATTGGCGAATTTCTTCATTTAATCTTTGTGCACTTTGTAAATCGTGACCGAACGGTTTTTCAATGACTAATCGCGTCCAGCCGTTTGTGGCCGTCAGCCCCTCGGATTTCAAGTGCGATGTAATCGTTCCGAAAAATTCCGGTGCCATCGCCAAGTAAAAAATGCGGTTGCCTGGAATATGAAATTGTTCTTCCACACGAGTTAATAATTCATTTAATTGTTCATATGATTGCGTATTTGTCGCATCTAGTGAATGATAGTAAAAATGAGAAATAAACTTTTCATCTATTAATTCTTGTTTCGTCGCTTCTTCAATCGTTTCTTTTACGTAGTGGCGAAACGATTCGTCTGTATGTGGACGACGGGCAACACCAACAACCGCAAACTGTTCAGCAAGCTTTCCTTTTTGATAAAGTTTATAAATAGATGGGAATAGTTTACGCTTTGCTAAGTCGCCAGTCGCGCCAAAAATTACAATTGTCGCTTTTGGTTGTACGTCATTCACGGACCATATACCTCGCTTTTATTCATTTTTTGAAAGGTTCATGATAATGTAATTTTAGAGGTTTACTGTGGTAAACGCAAATGTTTTATCCGATTAAAGAAAAGAGAGGAGATCGTAGCGTGGAATTATTGTTTTTAGGGACAGGCTCTGGCGTCCCATCAAAAGGTAGAAACGTATCCGCGATTGCCCTTCAGTTGTTAGAAGAAAGAGGAGCAACATGGCTATTCGATTGCGGAGAAGCAACGCAACATCAAATTTTACATACGTCTATTCGTCCAAGACGCATTGAACGTATTTTTATTACTCACTTACACGGCGATCACATTTTTGGTTTACCTGGATTGCTTGGTAGCCGTTCGTTTCAAGGTGGAGAAACACCTCTTTTTGTTTACGGTCCAGCAGGTATTCGTTCGTTTATTGAAACTGCATTAACGGTCAGCGGCACGCGACTGAAATATGAGTTGTATATTGAAGAGTTTACAGAAGGAGTCATATTTGAAGACGAACAGTTTGTTGTTACAGCAAAATTGCTTGACCATGGTTTACCTTCATACGGTTTCCGAATTGTTGAAAAAGATTTACCGGGTACGTTGCTCGTTGACGAGTTGCGTGCCCTCGGGGTGAAGCCAGGTCCCATTTATCAACAAATTAAACGTGGAGAGCTTGTTACGTTAGACGATGGAACGGTGATTGATGGACGAAAATTTGTTGCCCCGCCAAAAAAAGGACGTATGATTGCGATTATGGGAGATACGCGTTATTGTGAGGCAAGTGTGGAACTTGCCGAAGGAGTGGACGTGCTCGTACATGAAGCAACGTTTAGTGCAAACGAAGCCCATTTAGCGCGAGATTACTATCATTCCACAACGGTGCAAGCGGCTGAGGTGGCGAAGCGGGCTGGGGCGAAGCAGCTTATTTTGACACATATTAGCTCGCGTTATCAAGGGGAAATGTGCAACCAACTTCTGGAAGAGACAAAGACAATTTTTCCGAATGTAGCGATGGCGTCTGATTTTGCCTCGTTTCCGATTATAAGAAAAGGGAATGATGAGAGATGATCGAAGTAAAAGGAAGCGTCACCGACAAACAGACGAGATGCGTACATTACCATAGTCAACAACCCAATGACTAAAGTCATGGGCTTGTAAGCCCCATGTTGACCAGACCAAGGCTTGAAACAGAGCCTACGTTATAGATGTCATGACACGTTCGGGTGCTTCTCCAGCCCGTTCCTCTGTCGTGCAAGATTAAACAAGCGTGGTGGGTGGCGCTAGTGTCTTGCACATAACAAGCATCTATAACATGGTCGAGGAGAATATGACCTGCTTTATGCAGAGGAAAGGGGAGAACCCTATGGTTTTTGTATTAGATACAAATAAGCGTCCACTCGCCCCTTGTCATGAGGCGGTCGCAAGAAAGTTATTAAAGCAAGGAAAAGCAGCGATCTACAAACGCTATCCATTTACGATTATTTTAAAAGAAATTGTCGATAATTTTCGACCGAAAACACCGTATCGGCTCAAAATCGATTACGGAAGTAAACACACAGGACTTGCGATTGTGCGAGGAGAAGAAGTGTTGTGGCTTGCACAACTTGACCATCGCACAGACATCAAGGAAAGAATAGATAAAAGGCGTGCTTTTCGTCGAGCAAGACGAAATCGAAAAACAAGATACAGAAAACCACGTTTTCTTAATCGTAGGAGAAAAGACGGGTGGTTGCCGTCATCACTAGAGAGTCGTGTGCAAAATATCCAAACATGGGTTAACCGCCTAAAGAAGTTATGCCCCATTGGGTATATATCATACGAAAATGCCAAATTCGACACGCAACTCATGCGAAATCCTGAAATCAATGGTGTAGAGTATCAACAAGGCACGCTACAAGGATATGAAGTACGGGAGTATTTGCTTGAAAAGTTTGGGCGGAAGTGTTGTTATTGCGGAAAAGAAAATGTTCCACTTGAAGTGGAGCATATCATTCCAAAATCGAGAGGTGGAACAGACCGAGTGGATAACCTATGTCTTGCCTGTCATGACTGTAATCAGCGCAAAGGAAGTAAGACAGCAGAAGAATTCGGGTATCCGCACATTCAAAAGCAAGTCAAAGAAACATTAAAGGATACAAGTGCTATCAACTCGACAAGATGGAAAGCGTATGAAGTGTTAAAGCAGACAGGATTAGATGTCGAGTGTGGAACAGGTGCACGAACAAAAATGAATCGTATTCGTTTAGACTTGCCGAAAACACATTATTTTGACGCTTGTTGTGTAGGCGAAAGCACAACAAATCACTTATATTTCAAAACAAAAGAAGTGTTATTTATCAAGGCAAAAGGGCGTGGTAGTCGCTCTCGTACAAACCTAGATAGATATGGCTTCCCAAGAGGTTATCTTGCAAGACAAAAATTCTTCTTTGGTTTTCAAACAGGGGACATGGTTAAGGCTGTTGTCCCAAGAGGGAAATATCAAGGCGTTTGGTTTGGCGAAGTCGCATGTAGAAAGACTGGAAGTTTCGATATTAAAGGCAAGGACGGAAAGCGTATCGCACAAGGAATAAATTATAGATATGTCCAAGTCATTCAGCGATTTGACGGATATGCTTATGGAAAGGGGGTGGCGGAACTTGCGTAAGGTGCAATTCCTCCCCGTGCCTAAAGGCGGGAGCTTCCTTGCGTAAGTTTCGTGAACGTGATGTCATTGCGATTAAGTTTTATTGTTGTCAAACGTATTTCCCGTGCGTGTACTGTCATGAAGAACATGGTTGTGGCAAGCATGCGGTATGGCCGAAAGAGCGTTTTTATGAAAGAGCGGTTTTATGTGGTGTTTGTCAAACGGAGCTGACGATTGAACAATATATGACGGGCGATTACCATTGCCCACATTGCAACGCGGCGTTTAATCCGGGATGTCAACTTCACGCACATTATTATTTTGAAGTATAAAAAGGATGTCCACAATGTGACATCCTTTTTCGTGTTTTACCATCCTCTGACATATGGTTTCGGTGCTTCAAGCTGAATGCCAAGTTCGTTTGCGGCTGTTTTTGGCCAATATGGGTTGCGAAGAAGTTCGCGCCCGATAAAAACAAGATCAGCGCGCCCGTTCCGTAATATTTCTTCTGCCTGTAACCCTGACGTAATGAGCCCAACGGCTCCTGTCGGCACATTTGCTTCACGGCGAATCGTTTCGGCAAACGGCACTTGATAACCTGGATATACGTCAATTTTCGCTGGAACGACAGCGCCAGAGCTCACATCAATAAGATCAACACCTTGCGCTTTCATACGTTTGGCATATTCGACGTAGTCGTTCACCGTTAAACCGTCTGGGTGATAGTCAGAAGCAGAAATACGAACAAACAACGGTCCGCTCCATACTTCTTTTACCGCTTCAATCACTTCACGGCTGTCGCTTCGACAATAATAAGTCCGACTTGCCCGACAGCGCGCGTTGCATAATGAATGAGATGCCAATTGTGCACCGTTCCGTCTTCGCGATCGCACGCATACATACACATCGGCGACATCACGATGCGGTTTTTTAATGTGACGTCTCGAATCGTATATGGTGAAAAGAGCATATGAATCCCTCCCGTCGTATCTTTCATTACGAATGATACCACGTCCGTTTGGAAAAGAAAAACAATTTGCCTTATTGAACGGAGGAAAACAGTGCCTCACCGAGTTCTTTTGAACGTTCAGTCGCTCGTTTAATACAGGCAATCATCGCTTCTTGATAGCGATAACGTTCAAGTACGCCAATGCCTGCTTCTGTCGTTCCGCCTGGGCTTGTGACTTCTTTGCGCAAAACAGATGGATGTTTGTTTGTTGCTTTTAACATATGGGCCGCGCCGATAATCGTTTGTAAAATAAGCTCTTTGGCAATATCGCGTTCAAGCCCGATTTCATCCGCTGCTTTTTCCATCGCTTCAACTAAATAGTAAACGTACGCTGGTCCGCTGCCGGATAACCCTGTCACTGCGTGTAAATGCTGCTCATCAACAATCGTAACGATTCCGACTGTTTCAAATAGCTCTTTTGCCATGTGTAGATGTTCAGCTGTTGCATAGGTACCTTTTGCTAACGCTGTGGCGGATTGCCCGATCGCCGCTGATGTGTTTGGCATGGCGCGAATGACAGGCATTTGTTTTCCAATGAGCGATGCAATTGTATCGGTCGTTACTCCTGCAAGCAATGAAATAATAAGTTGCTGTTCGTTAAATGCATGTTTGATCGACGTCAAGCTATCCGCAACGTCTTTTGGCTTCATCGCTAAAATCACGATATGAGCTTCTTTTACTGCTTTTGCTTTATCTGTGTCGATTCGCACCCCGTATGTTTGTTGCATATATGTCAGTCGTTCCATTCGAGAGCGATTCGTTACGATCATTTGCTCTGGCTTATATAACGTTTGTGTCACCCCAGAAATAAGTGCTTCTGCCATCGATCCTGCACCGAGAAACGTGATTGTCATACTTTCTCCTCCTCGTCTCCAAAATAAAAAGACCTTTCGTCCGATAAAGGACGGAAAGGTCTTCATTTCCGCGGTACCACCTTTGTTGGCACAATGTGCCCACCTCTTATGCCGGTATCGTCGGCAAGACGGTTAGGTTTGCCTAACAGCTCATAGGGTAGGTTCCATGATAAAGAGGGTAATGAAACCTTTCAGCCAACGGGTTTCACTCTCTTTTACCGTTTATCATGTACTGGCCCTAGTCATCGCTTCGTACATATATGATTTGTTTGCAATTATGCATGAAAAACAAGCGTGTTGTCAATAGGTTTCACGATTTTATTTTCTGAATTTTTTAATAAATAAATAAAAATAAATGACAAACAAAGAAAATAAGTGTAAACTGATAAACAGACGAAACGAAAAGTTATGATGATATAATGAAGGAGTCAGAAAAATGGAACAGTTGCATCGTATTGTCGTCCCAACGCCATTTGCCGTTGGGGATGTGAACATGTATATTATCGAAGGGGTCGTTTAACGCTCATCGATGCGGGTGTAAAAACGGAAGAAGCATGGCATGTGTTCGTTCGTGAATTGCAGAACATCGGCTACCAACCGACAGATATTGAACAAGTGATCATTACACATCACCATCCGGATCATGTTGGATTACTTGATTATTTACCTTCGACCATTCCCGTCATTGGTCATCGGAAAGCCGCCCCTTGGATTGCGAAAGATGCTGCTTTTTTTTCGTGGCACCAACAATATTTCGAACAATTTTTAATCGAGTGTGGCGTTGGTGAAGAGGGTGTGACGAAACTAGGAAACTTTCGACGTTCTCTTCGCTTTTCGTGCGAGCGCTCGCTCACACAAGAAGTAAAAGAAGGGGATGTGATCGAAGGCTGGATAGTTATCGAAACGCCAGGTCATGCGCAAAGTCACATCGTGTTGTATCGTGAAGCGGACGGTCTGATGATCGGAGGCGACCATTTGCTAGCAGCGATTTCATCCAATCCGCTGTTAGAGCCGCCTGCGATCGGTGAACAAGAGCGCCCAAAACCACTTTTGCAATATAACGATTCATTGAAAAAGTTGTTAAATTACGACATTACAACAATTGTTACGGGACATGGGGAAGATGTGACGGATGTCGCACCGCTTATTGACAATCGGCTTGAAAAACAAAAAGAACGTGCACAGTACGTGTGGCAACTGTTGAATGAAAAGCCGATGACGGTATTTGACGTATGTCGATCACTTTTCCCGACTGTATATGAGCGAGAGTTTTTGTTGACGATGTCTGAAACGATTGGCCAACTGGACTATTTAGAGGCGATAGGTGCAGTGAAAAAAGAAAAAGTTGATCAAATATATATGTACGAAGCGGTGAGATCATGAAACTGAAAGGGAAATACGTTGTTATTACAGGAGCATCGAGTGGCATTGGTGAACAAATTGCATACGAAGTAGCTAAGTGCGGTGGAACACCGATATTGCTTGCTCGGTCAAAAGAAAAATTAGCGCAAATTGCGCAACAGATTGAACAAACGTACAGTATTTCTTGCCTATATGAGCAATTAGATGTTAGTAACGTAAAAGAAGTAGACGATGTATTTGATCGCTTGCTCACCTCGATCGATGTCCATATTCTTGTCAATAATGCTGGTTTCGGCGTATTTCGATATGTTGAACAGATTGATCTTTCGGAAGCGAAGCAAATGTTTGATGTCAATGTGCTCGGATTGATCGCGTGTACAAAAAAAGTGTATGCGCATATGATGGAAAAACGATCGGGTCATATTATTAATATCGCATCGCAAGCAGGAAAAATTGCCACGCCGAAATCGAGCGTATATGCGGCGACAAAACATGCTGTGCTCGGATTTACAAATAGTTTACGAATGGAAGCGTCCATGTATGGCATTTATGTGACAGCTGTAAACCCTGGACCAATCGAAACGAACTTTTTTACCGTTGCTGATACGTCCGGAGAATATGTGAAAAACGTGAAACGATGGATGCTTCGCCCGGAATTTGTCGCAAAGCGCATCGTTGATGTGATGCTTACCCCTACGCGCGAAGTGAACTTGCCGTTTTGGATGCATATGGGAAGTCGTATATATCAACTATTTCCATCGCTCATTGAAAAAATCGGCAAACAAGCATTTTTAAAAAAGTAAGCGAGGTGTAAATGGTGAAAATCACGATCACGGAACGAGCGATCGAACAACTTCGTCGTGTTCAAGGAAATAAACATGTGAAACTCATATACGATACAGATGGTTGCGGATGTGCCGTAAATGGAGTGCCTGTTTTGTTGCTCATCGATGAACTAGATGAGCATGATGTAGCGATCGAAACAAACGATATGCCCATTTGGATGGAAAAACATCAGCTCATTTTTTTCGATGATCAAATGACGCTTGACGTTGTCGATGGAGCAGGGTGTTTTCAATTAAAAAGTCCAAATCAAATATTGAATCCGCGCATGTCACTGGTTGAGCGCTAAAAAATAAAAAAGCCCGGAATAAAAGCCGGGCTTATTCGTTTTTCGGGGCGCGAACGACCGATTGAAATTTTCCTTTATGGGCTGCATCACAAAACGGCATGTTTTGTGAGAGCCCGCAACGACAGAGAGAAAACGTTTCTTTTGTTTCAAACTTGTTTCCTTCCATGTCAATTAATTCGACATCGCCGGTTACACGAAATGAACCATTATCCATCACTTTAATTCGTACTTTTGCCATATATTCCACCTCCTTGTATACCTTATATCGTATATACTATCTATTTTATATTAGAAATGCAAGGACGTGCATATTTGTCAGAACAGTGACAAGATAAATGGATGTGATTTTTTGTGATCAATGTCACATGATATAAATATTCCTTCTTGTACAATGGGAAGTAGTGAGCGAATCGGAGGGATCAAAATGCGTGATTTTCATCAAAATCCATTTATCGTTATATGGGAGTTAACGCGAGCGTGTCAACTCAACTGTCTTCATTGTCGGGCCGAAGCGCAATATCATCGTGACCCACGTGAATTAACGTTTGAAGAGGGAAAACAACTTATTGATGACATTTATGAAATGGATCAGCCTCTTCTCGTGTTCACAGGTGGCGATCCACTGATGCGTCCAGATGTGTACGACATTGCTAAATATGCGATTGATAAAGGACTTCGTGTATCGATGACGCCAAGTGCAACACCAAACGTAACGAAGGAAGCGATCCGAAAAGCAAAAGAAGTCGGCTTAGCGCGATGGGCATTTAGTTTAGATGGCCCAAACGCGGAAATTCATGACCATTTTCGGGGCATGTCCGGCTCTTTTGATTTAACGATGAAGGCGATCGAATATTTACATGAGTTGGAAATACCGGTGCAAATTAATACGGTCATTTCTCGATATAATGTTCATGTTCTTGATGAAATGGTGCAACTTGTTGAAAAGCTTGGATGTGTGCTTTGGAGCGTATTTTTTCTCGTACCGACAGGCAGGGGGAAAGAGACGGATATGATTTCACCCGTTGAGCATGAAAAAGTGTTTCGTTGGCTTTATGAAACGAGTAAACGTGTACCGTTTGATATTAAAACGACTGCAGGACAACATTATCGACGCGTTGTATTGCAACAAAAAATGCGAGAGCAACAAATTGATCAAGCTATTCGCTATGAAGACGTGCTAATGAAAGGGATGATTGGGCAAGTAGATGGTTTAGGGCGCGCCCCAAAAGGAGTAAACGATGGTAATGGCTTTGTATTTATTTCCCATATCGGTGACGTATATCCGAGCGGATTGTTGCCTGTAAAAGCAGGAAATGTACGCGAACAACCACTATCGCACATTTATCGCCACTCGCCAATTTTCAAGCAGTTAAGAAATCCAGATGGATATAAAGGAAAATGTGGTGTATGTGAATTTCGCTATGTTTGTGGTGGATCGCGTTCGAGAGCGTATGCGGTGACAGGCGATTACTTAGCGAGTGAGCCATATTGTATTTACATTCCGAAAGCGTGGCGTCAAAAAGAAAAGGTCGGCGAATAGCTGACCTTTTCCTACATATTCATGTGATGTGTTTGTCCGGTTCCTAAGGATGGGTCCAACATACCAAAAATCATTGCAATATGAGCAACAATTAAAAAAATGCCGACGAATATAGCGTGCACTTTTAACCTTTTTTCTTCGTTCCAATTTCGTCCAATAACATGTAAATCTAATAAACTTAATCCAAAGAGTGGAATGATGATGTATAAAATTTTGTGTAAAGCATTTTGCTAGACCAAAAGAAAAAAGGTAGGGTATTCTCTGATTGAACCCAAATATTCCAGAGAAAGGAGAACCCTACCTATGTCCAAAAGTATACCGAATGTCGACTGGGCAAATCAACTGGAAAGTGTCATTCGTCAGTTTGTAAAGGAAAAATTAGAACTGATCATGCGGGAAGAAATCAAACATTTCCTCGAAATCGAACAGGCCGGAACATCGAATATGAGAAACGGCTACTATCAACGAAATCTAGATACGCAATATGGCCGAATTGAAGGCCTTTTGGTCCCAAGGGATCGAAATGGGGAATTTCAAACGCAGCTGTTTGCCCCTTACCAACGTCATACTGGTTGGCTCGAGGAAGCCGTCATCAAAATGTATCAAAGTGGCATGAGTACGAGGGAAATTGGCAAGTTTATCGAACGAATTTTAGGAAATGCCTATTCTCCAACGACAATCAGTCGTATTACCGATGTAGTGAAGGAAGACATCGAGAAATGGCACAATCGTCCTCTACATCAGCGTTATTCGGTTTTATATTTGGATGGTTTATACGTAAAACTTCGTCGCGAAACCGTGGAGAAAGAAGTCATTTATGTGGTGTTAGGGGTGAACGAAGAAGGATATCGCGAAATTCTTGATTTCTTTGTGGGAGGACAAGAAAGCGCCTATGTATGGCAGGAAATCCTTCAACACCTCTATCAAAGAGGCGTCAAGGAAGTGCTTCTGGGCGTATTCGATGGACTACCGGGGTTGGAGGAAGCCTTTAAGGCGGTTTATCCGAAAGCCGATGTGCAGCGTTGTGTCGTTCACAAAGTCCGTAACACCCTCAGCCGTGTTCGGAAAAAAGATCAATTTGAAGTGGCAGAGGATCTCAAACTGATTTATCGCGCGCCGAATAAGGAGATGGCGTTACAAATGTTTCAACAGTTTGAGTCGAAATGGTCCAGCAAGTATCCGAGAGAAGTTCAATCTTGGGCCAATGAGTTGGATGTCCTCCTTACATTTATGGATTATCCAAGCAGTATTCGAAGTGTGATTTATACGACGAATGCCATTGAACGAACGATCAAGGAAATTCGGAAACGCCTAAAACCGATGAACAGTTTGAATAGTTTAGAAGCCACTGAAAAAATCGTGTATTTGACCATTCAAGATTTTAATGAGAAATGGGCAGGGCGAAAGTTAAGAGGATTTGCCGAAGCGCATGAAGCCCTCGAGCGAATGTTTGAAGAACGTTATCATTAACCAAATACTGTAAATAAACAAAATAGGGGGATTCTCCCTTTCCACACAGGAGACTGAATATTCAGTCTCCTGTGTGGAGAAAATCAGTCCCCTATCAATTCAAATCCATTTCAGAGAAACCCTACCCCATTTACATTACACAAAATTCTTGACGGTACCTTCATATTCGTACGGATTTTGGTGGATTGCAGCGACGATGCTCGTTGCGATGCTCATTATGAGACGACTGCACAAAACGATCGCTTAAATATCATTTTTTAACATTGTATGAACATTTCATGATATGTGATGCACATCACATTATTGTTTATACACTTTCTATATGATGAAAGTACAGCAATGATTTTTATAATTATATACTGTTAAAAAAGGAGAGGCGATCGTTATGAGTCAACCATTGAAAACGGCTTCAGATTATGCTGAACGAAAAAGTCGCATCGGTTCATACTGGAATCCAGAAGACCCTGAATTTTGGGAAAAAGAAGGGAAAAAACATGCTCGAAGAAACCTTTGGATTTCTGTTCCAACGTTAATGCTTGCATTTATTGTTTGGCAAATTTGGTCTGTTGTCGCTGTCAGATTAAATGATATTGGATTCCAATTCACGCAAAGCCAATTGTTTACGTTAGCTGCTGTCCCTGGACTTGTCGGTGCGACGCTACGCTTCATTTACACATTTGCGGTTGGAAAATTTGGCGGTCGAAACTGGACTGTTTTTTCAACGGGGATTTTGTTGCTTCCTGCGCTAGGGATTGGAATAGCGGTTCAAAATCCTGATACTCCTTATTGGGTTATGTTGTTGCTAGCTGCCCTCTGCGGACTCGGTGGAGGAAACTTTTCATCTGCATTAGCGAATATTAGCTTCTTTTTCCCGAAGAAAGAAAAAGGAACGGCGCTCGGTATTAACGGCGGTTTAGGAAATATGGGCGTATCCGTCGTTCAGTTTGTCACACCGCTCATTATTACAACGGGTGTATTCGGAGCAATTGGGGGAGAAGGACAAGTTCTCGCTGATGGAACAAAAGTTTGGTTACAAAACGCTGCGTTTATTTGGGTCATTCCGATTGTGTTTTTTACGATTTTAGCATATTTCGGTATGGATAACTTACCAAATGCAAAACAATCTGTATCAGAGCAGTTTGTCATCGTAAAAAGAAAACATACGTGGATTATGACATGGTTGTATATCGCAACGTTCGGTTCGTTTATTGGATATGCGGCAGCGTTTCCGCTTTTATTAAAATCACAATTTCCAGAACACGTCTCGCTTGCCTTTTTAGGAGCATTTTTAGCAGCTGCATTCCGTCCAGTCGGTGGTTGGTTGTCTGATAAGCTAGGAGGGGCGCGCGTAACAAACTACGTTTTAATTGTTATGGGGCTTGGCGCTGCTGCTGTTATGTATTTTACAACTGAAAAACATTTTATCGGATTTATTGTATCTTTCATGATCTTATTTATTGCTGCTGGAATGGGATCAGGGTCAACATTCCAAATGATCCCGATCATCTTCCCACCAAAAGAAGCAGCACCTGTTCTCGGTTTTACGGCAGCGTTTGCGTCGTACGGTTCATTCTTTATTCCAAAGCTATTCGGTTGGGCATCTCAAAACACAGGGACACCAATTACGGCATTTTATTTCTTTATCGCATTTTATGTTGTATCAATTGTGTTAAACTGGTACTATTACGTTAGAAAAAACGCAGAAGTAAAATGTTAAGGGAATATCTGAAAAGGATATTCCCTTTTTTAAAATGAGTTATAGATGAGGAGAAAAGTTTATGAGAACGTTATTGCTTACCGTCATATGTGTGTTGATCACCGCATGCAGTCGTGTTGAACAAGAGCCGTCACAGGAATTAAAAATTGCCGCTGCGTCGGATTTAACGCTCGCCTTTCATGAAATTGGCCAACAATTTGAGAAACAAACCGGAACGAAGGTGACGTTCATATTTGGTTCTACCGGTCAGCTGGCTGAACAAATTAAAAATGGAGCTCCTTTTGACGTGTTTGCTGCCGCAAACGTTCAGTATGTTGATGAATTGAACGACAAAGGCCTGATCGTTCCGGATACCCGACAAATTTATGCGCTTGGAAGAATTGGAATTGCGACGAAAGCCGATAATCCTCTTGTCGTACAAACGCTTGAGGATTTATTAAAGCCCGAAGTGAAAAAAATCGCCATTGCCAACCCGAACCATGCTCCTTACGGATTGGCCGCGAAACAAGCATTAGAAAAAGCAGGAATCTGGGAAAAAGTGAAGAACAAATTGGTTTACGGCAAAAATATTTCAGATACATTTGCTTATATTGAATCCGGAAACGCCGAAGCGGGAATCATTGCGCTTTCCCTTGTAAAAAAAGGCGAGGTGCGTTTTCAGCTCATTGATGATGCGATGCACGAGCCGATTCAACAAGCGATTGCCGTTATTAAAAAAACAAAGCACGAAAAACAAGCACAAGAATTTATTCAATTTTTGAATCGTTCAGCAGGTCAACAAATAATGAAAAAATACGGATTTGTCATTCCAGAGGGGAAATAAATGGTGGAAAACGTCAACTTATTTCCTTTATTTTTGTCGTTAAAAGTATCAACGATCGCCACCGTGCTGGCCGTGATCATCGGTTTACCGATTTCTTATTATTTAAGCCGTTCAAACGGAAAAATCGCGGATATGGTCGATGCGCTTATCACATTGCCAGTTGTGTTGCCTCCGACCGTTCTTGGTTATTATTTACTTGTTTTATTCGGACGACAAAGCGCATTGGGGAAGTTCTTAGAGGAGAAATTAGGACTTCTCATCGTATTTACACCGACTGGAGCGGTCATCGCTGCTTTCGTCGTTTCGATTCCTTTTTTTATAAAATCAGCACGAACGGCATTTGCAAGTATTGAACCGAATTTGCTGAATGCCGCCCGAGTGTTAGGCCGTTCCGAATGGAATATTTTTTTTACGGTCATTATTCCGCTGTCTTGGCGCGGAATTGTTTCAGGGATTACGCTCGTTTTTGCGCGATCGCTAGGCGATTTCGGGGCAACGTTAATGGTGGCGGGAAGCATTCCAAACGAGACGATGACGATGCCGATCGCGATTTACGATGCGTTGCTAGCAGGGAATCAAAAGTTAGCTAATTTGTTAGTGATGATCATGACCATTGTGTCTGTGACGTTGTTATATGTCATCAAACGATTAGAGAAACGAATCATTCGAGGTGAACGATCATTCCATGCTTCACGTAGCGATTAAAAAATCTTTCCCGCATTTTACCCTTGATGTGGCATTTACAATTGAAAAAGGAATTGCTGGTATTTTAGGTTCATCGGGCTGTGGAAAAAGCTTAACGCTGCAATGTATCGCGGGACTTCAATCACCTGATGAAGGTTTGATCAGGTTAAATGAACGCGTGTTTTTTGATTCGAGCCAAAAGATCAATATGAAAACGCGATATCGAAAGATCGGGTATATGTTTCAAAATTACGCGCTTTTTCCCCATTTAACCGTAAGTCAAAATATTGCGTTTGGCCTGAAAGGAAAACCGAGGGAAGAAGTAGAACAAAAAGTAGCAACGATGATCGAAAAAATAAAGCTAAACGGTTACGAACATTATTATCCTTCTCAGCTGTCCGGCGGGCAGCAACAGCGTGTCGCTCTTGCCAGAACCCTTGTGACAGAACCCGATGTTTTATTGTTGGACGAACCGTTTTCGGCTTTGGATCATCATACCAAACAGCTGCTTGAAAAAGAATTTCTTTTATTTATTAAAGAAAATTTTGCAGGTGTTGTCCTACTAGTCACGCACAATATGGAAGAAGCGTATCGTTTATGCGATCAGCTTATTCTGTACGATGAAGGCAAAGTCGTGCAAGTGGGCGATAAACAACAAGTGTTGAACGAACCGTCCAATGCGAAGGCAGCAAAAATTGTTGGCTGTAAAAACGTTTGGCCGCTTGATTCAGTAGCGATCGATGAGGAAATCAGCTGTTATGTAAACGGGGCGAAAATTATGGTTCCGCGGAAAAAAGAACGAGCTCATCCGCGGTTTCTTGGCATTCATTCACATCATATTCGTTTTGTTGAGGAACAATCTTATAACACCTTTGACTATGAAATTGTAGAGTGTGTTCCGAACATGTATGCGCATGATTTGACTGTTCAAACGAAACATTTTACATTGCATGTCACCGTTCCAACGAATGAGCTGCATGCCGTGTTGTCACATGAAAGAAAATTGTATCTTCCTCCGGATCGTCTTTTTCTTTTGTCTTGAATATTTTATGAACATTCCAATAAGTGTGACGCGCCTCACATTTGTTTTTCTTTCTTTTTTATAACATATGGATAAACCTGTGAAGCGAAATGAGGGATTATGAATGTTATATGATGCCTATAAACGACCGCTTTTAGATTTGCGTATTTCCGTGACGGATCGTTGTAATTTTCGTTGTATTTACTGCATGCCTGAAACGGAAGGACAACAGTATTGCTTTATGAAGCGGGAGCATTTAATGACGTTTGAAGAAATTGTTCGGTTAGCGAACATTTTTGCGCGCCTTGGGGTACGAAAAATTCGCTTGACGGGCGGAGAACCGTTGTTGCGTAAAGATATCGATGTTTTAATTTCGATGTTAAAAGAAATCGAAGGAATTCAAGACATTTCGTTGACGACCAACGGATTTTTGTTGAAGCAATATGCGCGGCGGTTAAAAGAGGCAGGAATGAAGCGAGTCAACGTCAGTCTAGATGCGTTAAATAACGATATTTTTGCTGTGATGAATGGAAGAGGGGTTAAATCGGATGTTATTTTAGAAGGAATCAATGAAGCGCTTGTACAAGGTCTAGCCGTAAAGATAAACATGGTTGTCAAAAAAGGAATGAATGATTCGGAAATTTTGCCGATGGCGCGTTTTTTTAAAGAAAAAGGTGTAACGCTTCGCTTTATTGAATTTATGGATGTCGGTTCATTAAACGGGTGGAAGCTAGATGAAGTAGTCACGAGCAAAGAAATTTATGAGATGATCACGAAAGAAATGCCGTTGGAGCCGCTTGAAGCGAATTATGTTGGCGAAGTAGCGAAGCGATATCGTTACGTCGGCACCAATATCGAGGTTGGATTTATTTCTTCGGTGTCTGCAGCATTTTGTTCAGATTGCACGCGATGTCGCATATCGGCCGAGGGGAAGTTGTACACGTGTTTATTTTCAACCGATGGCGCAGATTTATTAAAAAACATGCGCAATGGAGCAACCGATGAAGAAATCATCGCGCAGATTCGACGCATTTGGGAAACTCGCCATGATCGCTATTCCGAAGAGAGAGGAAAAAACACCACATTGAAAGGAAAACGCATTGAAATGTCTTATATTGGTGGATGAGGTGAAAACAGATGGGTGTCATCGATCATAAAAGCAAAGCAACCTGTCCGGTTCGCTGCAAAGTAGTGACCGTTTCCGATACTCGAACGAAAGAAACAGATCAAAGCGGCGCGCTCATCATCGATTTATTAAAGCGCGAACAAATGAATGTCGTAGATTATGAAATTGTGAAAGATGATCGCGAGGCGATTCAAGCGGCCATTCAATCAGCCGGTGCGGAAGTGGATGTGATTTTAATGAACGGCGGAACGGGATTTACGAAGCGAGATGTGACTGTGGAAGCCGTGCAAGAGCTGCTTGAAAAAGAAATGGTAGGCTTCGGTGAGTTGTTTCGTTTCTTAAGTTATGAAGAAATCGGCAGCGCTTCGATGCTAAGCCGAGCGATCGCCGGAACGATCGAAAGAAAGATTGTTTTTTGCATGCCCGGCTCAACGAATGCGGTGCGTCTTGCGATGGAGAAATTGATTTTGCCGGAACTTCGTCATCTTGTATGGGAGCTTCAGCGCCAATGAAAGAGATTGTCGGCATCGTTTTAGCGGGCGGACAGTCGAGACGATTTGGCGAACCGAAAGCGTTCGCGAAAAGGGATGGAAAGGAATTTATTTTATATAGCGTTGAAGCATTGCAGCATGTGGTTGAAGAAATTGTGGTTGTAACCCGACCAGAGTTCATGGAACATTTACCGGTTATGGAACATGTTTCATTCATTGAAGATTTAAAAAAATACAAAGGAAAAGGACCTCTTGCTGGACTGTTTTCGGCGATGTCTCAATGCGAGGCGAAGTGGTACATCGTTTTGCCGTGCGATACGCCTTTTATGAATGCAAGGATGATCAAGGCGTTGCAATCGCATCAAAATGAACGGTGGGAAGCGATTGTTCCGCGAGTGAATGGACAGATTCAGCCTCTGATCGCCATGTACCATGATCGCGTGAAGGGAAAAATACAATCCATGTTGGAGAAAAACGAACTGAGCATGCATCGCTTTCTTTCCGTTTGTCATGTAAACTATGTTGATTTAATGGATGAACGGGCGTTTGTTAATATTAACACAAAAGAGGAATATGAACGATTTATTGGGTGAAAAGAGGCCCTTTCAAAAAAGCCTCTTTATTTATTTAGCAAAAAATGAAGAAAGTGTGAAAATGATCACGTTACGTACTTGTTTTGTGACGTGCATCACACTATTTGAGAAAGCTGTATAGTATAGTGAACATAGATAGAAGCAGTTGGGGAAAGGGATGGGGAAACGTGCGAAAACCGATAAAAGTGGAAGAAGCGATTGAACGGGTAATGAAGTGGAGTTATGAAGGCGAAAAAGAGTATGTGTCGATTGAAGAAAGCTTTGGTCGAGCGTTGGCGGAAGATATAAAAGCGACGACGGACGTTCCTTGGTTTGACCGTTCACCGTATGATGGATATGCCATTTGTGCAGCTGCGACGGAAAACGCGTCTGCTTCTACACCTGTATTATTAGAAGTCGTTGGTACAGTTGGTGCCGGAACGGTTTGGGAAGGGCCCATCGAACCGCATCAAGCCGTTAAAATCATGACGGGTGCCGCGATTCCAGATGGTGCAAATGCCGTCATTATGGTGGAATTAACGCAAGAAGTGATCAAAGACGGGAAGACGTTTGTGCAAATCAAACGAAGAGTTGCAGAAGGAGAAAATATTTCGCGAATCGGCGAAGATATGCAAGAAGGCTGTTTACTCGTTGAAAAAGGAACCGTGATCAATCCGGGAGTCGTGGCGGTTCTTGCCACGTTTGGTTATTATCGCGTACCGGTGATGAAAAGACCAAAAGTCGCGATCATTGCGACAGGAAGTGAATTGCTTGAAGTTTACGAACCGCTTGAAAAAGGGAAAATTCGCAACAGCAATGCCTATATGCTAAAAGCACAAGTACGGCGAGCAGGCGGCGAACCGATTGTGTACGGAAAGGTGAAAGATACATTTGAGGCTACATTCGAAGCGGTAACCAAAGCGATGCAAGAAGCGGATATCGTCGTGACAACGGGCGGCGTATCGGTTGGTGATTTCGACTATATTCCGAACGTGTACGAGAAACTGGGAGCGCAATTATTGTTCAATAAAGTAGGCATGCGTCCAGGAAGCGTCACCTCCGCTGCGGTTGCCGACAAAAAAGTATTGTTTGGACTATCGGGAAACCCTTCGGCATGTTATGTTGGTTTTGAGCTTTTTGTTCGTCCGTTTTTGAAAGCGATGCTCGGACAAAAAAATTGCTATTTAAAGAAAGTTCAAGCGATCTTAAAAGAGGATTTTTTAAAGACGAATCCGTTTACTCGGTTCGTGCGTGCCAAACTTTCATACAATGATGGAATGTTACACGTGGAACCAGCTGGAAAAGATAAATCAAATATCGTTTCTTCGTTAGTACAAGCCAATAGTTTGCTTGTTTTACCAGGTGGATCGCGAGGTTTTAAAGCGGGAACGAAAGTCGATGTTCTGCTGCTTGAAGATGAAGAAGGAGCGCCGAAATGGTCATGATCATTTTACAAGTTGTAGGATATCAAAATAGCGGAAAAACGACGCTGATTGAAAAGTGTGTAAAAGAGTTAACGAAACAAGGATATAAAGTGGGGACATTAAAACACCATGGACATGGTGGGAAGCCGGCGCTTCCAAAGGAAAAAGATTCGACGCGTCATTGGGAAGCGGGAGCGGTTGTTTCCGCTGTTGAAGGAGACGGCACGCTGCTTTTGACGGCAACAGCTAAAAACGGTTGGAATCTCTCGGAGCTAATCGAATTATACCGCCATTTTGCAATCGATCTATTGCTCATCGAAGGATTTAAACATTCTCCTTATCCAAAAATCGTTTGTCTTCGCGATGAAAGCGATGTATATTTATTACAACTGCCCAATGTGGTTGCTTCGATTAGCTGGATGCCGTTAAAACAAGGAAATTCGTTTTTCATTCAAGAAGAAAACAAGTATATGCAATGGATCATGAACTATGTTAAGGGGGAAAAGCATGTTTGCGATTGTGAAAGAACCGATTGACGTTTCGCGTGTCATTCAAGCGGTTGTGGATCGAAATGCGGGGGCGATTGTCACGTTCATCGGTACGGTAAGAGAATTAACGAACGGAAAAAAAACGCTGTATTTAGAATATGAAGCATATGAATCGATGGCCAAAAAAAAGCTTGAACAAATCGGTGCGGAAATTATGGAGCGCTTCCCGGAAGCGAAGGTGGCGATTGTCCATCGCATTGGCCGTCTAGAAATTATGGATGTAGCGGTTGCGATCGCTGTCTCGACCCCTCATCGCGCCGATGCGTATGAAGCGAATCGGTATGCGATTGAGCGCATTAAAGAAATGGTGCCAATTTGGAAAAAAGAACATTGGGAAGATGGCGAAATGTGGATCGGCAATCAACAAGGAACGATCAAATACGAAAACGGTTTCCCGAAGGAGAGAGAGGAATGATTCGTGTTTTACTATTTGCCCATTTAAAAGAACAATTCAATCGTCAGGAACTCATTTTTCCTCACCAAGAAATAACCGTTCGTCAACTGCGCGAAGAACTGGAAAAAAACTATTCGCTCTCATCCGTTTCTTCGATCATGATTGCGGTGAACGAAGAATTTGCAACTGATGAAGAAATCATTCGGGAAGGGGATGTCGTCGCTCTGATCCCCCCGGTGAGTGGAGGATGAAAAATGAAATTAACCCATTTAAACGAGCAAGGACGAGCGAAGATGGTCGATATTTCCGATAAAAGCGAAACGGTTCGTACCGCACATGCGGTCTCAAGCGTCATTGTTTCTAAAGAAGTGTATGAAAAAATAACAAACGCGCAAATCGAAAAAGGCGATGTTTTAGCGGTTGCACAAGTGGCTGGCATTATGGCGGCGAAACGAACCGCCGATTTGATTCCGATGTGCCATCCCATTTCTTTAACAGGTGTAGATATTCAATTTCAATGGCGATGTCAGGAAGAGCGCTATGAATTAATGATCGATACGTTTGTAAAAACGAAAGGGAGCACAGGAGTGGAGATGGAAGCGCTAACCGCCGCTTCGATTTGTGCGTTAACGATTTACGATATGTGCAAAGCGATTGATAAAGGGATTATCATCGGACCAACGTATTTAGTAGAAAAAACAGGCGGAAAAAGCGGGAATTTTAAGCGCCAAGAGGTGTAACCAATGGAGCGATATTCACGACAAATTCTTTTTTCGCCGATTGGCGAAGAAGGACAGAAAAAAATTCGCAGCAAACATGTGCTCATTGTCGGAGTTGGCGCGCTTGGGTCTGCAACTGCCGAATTGTTGACGCGGGCAGGGGTCGGAAAATTAACGATTGTTGATCGCGACTATGTGGATTGGACAAATTTGCAAAGACAAACGCTATACTGCGAACAAGATGCCGAAAGCGGATTGCCAAAAGCGATTGCAGCAAAACAGCGATTAGAAGCGATCAATCATGATGTGGAAATACGTGCGTTTGTCATGGATGCCGATGATGAACCATTCGTTTCGATCTTTGAACAAGGTGTCGATGTCGTGATCGATGGAACCGATAACTTTGAAACGCGGTTTCTAATCAATGATTTAGCTCAAAAATATAACGTTCCTTGGATTTATGGAGCTTGCGTCGGAAGTTACGGCTTATCGTTTGCGATGATCCCTGGAAAAACGCCTTGTTTTCGCTGCTTGGTTCATCATTTGCCTTCTTATCATATGACATGTGACAACATTGGCATTATTGCACCGACGGTTCAGATGGTCGCTTCTTATCAAACAGCAGAAGCGCTCAAAATTTTAGTTGAAGATGAACGAGCGATTCGGGATTCTCTCGTTGTGTTTGATTTATGGAAAAATGAACATCGTTTTCTGAAAGTGAACAAATTAAAAAATAAGCAATGCCCTTCTTGCGGAGAGCATCGATCGTATCCATCGCTTCAAGAACCAAAAGCAAAAATGGCCGTTTTATGTGGAAGAGAAACGGTGCAAATTCGCCATCCTCATTCGTTTGATTTAAAGGAAATGGCGCAACAAATCAAAGCAAGCGGACAAAAAGTACAATACAATGATTATTTAATGATCACCGAATTAGAAGGGCATCGCACGGTTTTGTTTGCGGACGGAAGAATGCTCATTCATGGCACAAAAGATTTAATGGATGCACGCTCCTTGTATCAAAAATATTTTGCTTAAGGAAGGAGGCAGCATGATGTCGAATATATTAAGCAAAAAACACTTCGAACAATTAAAAAACTTAGCGTATAAGACTGCCAAAGTAAAAAAAGGAATGTTTTTATTTCAAGAAGGGCAAGTGGGCGAGAACTTTTTTGTTGTGCTGTCTGGAAAATTTCAAATCAGCAAATTTTCCGGTGACGGAAAAGAGCTTTGTTTACGGTTGTGCGGACCGAATGCGGTCATTGGGGAATTGATGATTTTCTCCGATAACGGACGATATTTATTTAACGCTCGAGCATTGGAAGATAGCGAAGTGCCCATCATTAAAAACGAGTCGATTGAAAAAGAGCTGCTCGCGAATCCGGAATTTGCGGTGGAATTTTTAAAAATGATGACCGATCATTTTCGAAAACAACATACGAAATTTCGCGATCTCGTACTGTATGGAAAAAAAGGGGCGCTTTACTCTACTCTTATCCGCATGGCCAATAGTTATGGCGTGCAAACGAGCGATGGTATTTTGTTAGATGTTCCGATTACTCACCAAGATTTAGCGCATTTCAGTTCGACATCGCGTGAAAGTGTGAATCGTGAATTGAACGCATTGAAAAGTAAAGGGATCGTTTCCTTTAAAGGGCGGAAAATTATTATTCATAGTTTAGATTATTTAAAGCGGCAAATTAATTGTGAAAACTGTCCTTCGTCATACTGTAACATCGAGTGAAAATGTCAATCGATATTCATTTTTTGATTGAATGATGTGATGCGCATCACACAAGCCCGCGCGCATTCTCTTGTACAATAAACATGTAAATAGTAAAAGGAAAGAGGGAGAAACGATGGAATTTTCACCATGCAGCATCATTGGAGACGGAGAAGTTGAATTATGTCCGCCTTTACAACGGTTAAAAGAAGAACACGGGCCGTTAAATGAAAAAAAATACGCGCTATTTGTTGCCGCACAAAAAATTTATAACGGGGAAGAAGAAAATGTGCTCGAAGCGCTCGTTCGTTTACGCGAAAATGTGCAGCAATTTTTACAAGAGCTCGATCCTCATTCTCGTCGCGAAGAAGATGTTCTTTTCCCTATGATGGTTCGATACATCGGCAGAGAATCTGGACCGATTGCGGTGATGGAATATGAACATCATGAAGCGAAAGAAAACATCTCGACGTTCTTAAAGAAAACGGAAACGATTGACATCCATGAGGCGAGAGAACTCGCTTCCTATGTGATGAACGCTTATATGATTTTAACCGATCATTTTACGAAAGAAGAATGCGTTCTTTTCCCGATGGCAGAAAAGCTATTATCATCTGAAGAAAAAGAAGAACTTGCGAAAAAAATAAACGAAATAGAAGGCTGACTAATGATTTAGTCGGCCTTTTTTATATATTTCGACATATTTGTGACAATTAAAAAACATGTGAGGTACCTCACATTTATTTGTGATGTTCCCGTTTATAGTGGAGATAGAAGGATTTCATACGAAGAGGAGTGAGCGATGTGAAAAAGAAGTCACCGTTGTTCAAACGATTGAACTACGTGAAACCGATTGAACGTCATGCAGATGCGCATAGTGAAGTCACATATCAAGATCGCGATTGGGAGCAAATATATCGTAGAAGATGGCAACATGACAAGGTCGTACGCTCAACACATGGCGTAAACTGTACAGGTTCATGTAGTTGGGATATTTATGTGAAAGACGGTATCGTCACATGGGAAGGTCAAAAACTCGACTATCCAACAACAGGACCGGATATGCCCGATTTTGAACCGCGGGGCTGTCCGCGTGGGGCAAGTTTTTCTTGGTATATTTATAGCCCGCTTCGCGTGAAGTACCCGTACGTTCGTGGCGTGTTGTTAAATATGTGGCGTGAAGCATTGCAGCAACATAAAAATCCGATTGATGCTTGGAAAAGCATCGTTGAAAACCCGGAGAAAGCAAAGCGTTATAAGCAGGCGCGTGGAAAAGGTGGATTTGTTCGTGCGGAGTGGGATGAAGTATTAAAACTTGTTGCCACCTCTTTACTTTATACAGTCATGAAATATGGTCCAGATCGAAACGTTGGTTTTTCTCCAATTCCCGCAATGTCGATGGTTAGCCATGCAGCAGGTGCACGCTTTATGTCATTAATGGGTGGCCCGATTTTAAGCTTTTATGATTGGTACGCTGACTTGCCACCAGCTTCACCACAAATTTGGGGAGATCAAACGGACGTTCCAGAAAGTAGCGACTGGTATAACGCTGGTTACATTATGACATGGGGATCAAACGTTCCAATGACGCGTACTCCAGACGCTCACTTTTTAGCAGAAGTTCGATACAAAGGAACAAAAGTCGTCTCGATTAGTCCAGACTTTGCTGAATCGACGAAGTTCGCGGATGAATGGTTGAGCGTTAAACAAGGGACAGACGGCGCTTTAGCGATGGCGATGGGGCACGTTATTTTAAAAGAGTTTTATGTAGATAGACAAGTACAATACTTTACAAACTACGCGAAAACATACACCGATTTTCCATTTTTAGTTACGTTGAAAAAGAAAGAAGATGGGCAATTTGTTGCTGATCGTTTCCTACACGCGTCTGATATTGGACGGAACACGACAAATGGGGAATGGAAACCAGCGCTTTGGAATGAACGAACAAATGATTTTGCGATTCCGAATGGAACAATTGGTTCACGCTGGGAAAACAAAGGAAAATGGAACTTAAACATGGTAGACGAAGAAACAGAGGAAGCGATCGAGCCGCGACTGACGATGTTAGGCATAGAAGACAAGGTTGTAACTATACAAATTCCGTATTTTTCTCATGATGGAAACAAAATTTTAAAACGTGCTGTGCCTGTAAAACGCGTACAAATGGAGCATGAAGAATTATACGTTACGACCGTATATGATTTAGTGCTTGCTAACTATGGGGTTGATCGTGGGATCGGTGGTGAAGTAGCGAAAACATACGATGACCTTATTCCGTTTACGCCAGCATGGCAAGAAAACATCACAGGTGTGAAGCGCGATCTCGTTATTCAAATTGCGCGCGAGTTCGCTCAAAATGCAATCGATACAAAAGGTCGCTCAATGATTATCGTTGGCGCAGGGATTAACCATTGGTTTAACTCAGATACGATTTATCGTGCCGTCTTAAACCTCGTTTTATTCGTTGGTGCACAAGGAGTAAATGGGGGTGGTTGGGCGCATTATGTTGGTCAAGAAAAATTGCGCCCGGTAGAAGGTTGGCAAACGATTATGACGGCACGAGATTGGCAGGCTCCACCAAAACTGCAAAACGGCACATCATTTTATTATTTTGCAACGGATCAATGGCGGTATGAGGATACGCCGGTTGGGCAACTCGTCTCACCGCTTGTTAAAGAGGCGCGTTACCAACATTATGCCGATTATAACGTCCTTGCGGCACGATTGGGTTGGCTTCCGTCTTATCCGACATTTGAGAAAAACGGAATCGATCTTTACAACGAAGCGGTTGCTTCTGGAGCGAAAACGCCGGAGGAAATCGGAAAATACATCGCTCAGCAATTGAAAGAGAAGAAGTTGCGCTTTGCGATTGAAGATCCAGATAACGAGAAAAACTTCCCGAGAAACTTAATTGTATGGCGTGCGAACTTAATTTCAAGTTCCGGAAAAGGACATGAATATTTCTTAAAGCACTTGCTTGGAACAACCCACGGTTTAATGAACGACGACAAAGATAGCTTGCGTCCGGAAGAAATTCAATGGCGCGATGAAGCTCCAGAAGGAAAATTAGATTTATTAATTAACACGGCTGTTGATTATCCAAAATTAGGCATACTCCTCCCATATATTCGGGCATACTCAAATAAGACAGCTGCCATCTCGGATTTCCATTCGAGAGGAAGTTGCCCAGAGAAAAAACGACGGACAAACGAAAGAAAGGTAAGGGACGAGGTTGTCCGTTTTTCCGTTCGATGATATAGCCATCTCAGTAACACATAAGCGATAAATGCCGCAAAAAGTTGGTTGTATACCGCATGCTCGTTGTTGCCAAATAAGGTCGGAACGTTTAGATATTGCTTGATCCATCGGAAAAACACTTCCACTGTCCAACGTTCTTGATACATCTCGGCAATCTTTTCCGCCGATGCCTCTAAGACGTTCGTGACCACACGGATTTCATGCCCGTTCGCATCCTGAAAGATCACGACGCGATGGCGCTTTTTGGAACGACATTGTTTCGTTCCTAACTGGCAAGTAAAATCCGCCACAATAGAAGAAGAGGAGGAAGAAAGGCGCTTTAGGCTCTTTTTTTGATGGATCTCGACATTGTCTTTCATCCGAATCACAAACGGTTGCTTCTGTTCGACAAACCGATCGAGGCGTTCAATTTTAAAGTACGCTCGATCTTCGACAAGAACCGTTTGTACGTCTGTGAGCCGCTCTCCCACCGGTCCATCGTGGCGCAACCCTACGGTTTCTACGATGTCGCTCGGCATTTGTTGCTCAGGGGAATACGCGACGTGCATTTTCACTCCGGATCGTTCCCCATGATAGGGTGCCCATGTCAGGCGGTTTTTCCCCACGGTGACGGTCGTGGAGTCTACTATACGCAATGCTTTTGGAAAGCGAAGCGAACGGCGGGTTTGGCGATTGCACTTAGAAACAACCAAAGCAAATAAGCGCTTCATCACCTCGTACGGAACTTCTTTCGCTTTCTTAGAAACCGTCGAGTAATGAAACGTCGGCAATCCGTACATTTTCGCCACATCGGCACCATGACGGAAACTTTTCCATTCGTGAAGTGCCGCCAGCAGAAAAAAATCAACCAACGTGCGCACCGTAAACGTCCGCGAAGTGTCATGGTAGCCAACGGCTTCGGTAATCGACTGGAGATCTTCATCAGAAACAATTTTTTGCATCAAATTTGGGAGTGTGGTATGCTTGTGCATAGAGAGCACCTCCTAGGTTTGTTTGTGTTGTTACTTACATTCTACAGGAAAGGTGCTCTTTTTTCTATGTTTTTTATGGATATTATTGGTTAATCAACACGCCTGATTAATTAACTTAGATTTCCGGATGGCCGGAACGGCATTATATTCGGATATCGTATTGCCGGCGGCTACTTGGTACGAAAAACATGATTTGAGCAGTACAGATATGCATCCATTTATACATCCGTTTAATCCAGCAATTGCTGTACCATGGGAAGCACGTTCAGACTGGGAAATTTTCAAATCGCTTGCGAAGGCGGTGTCACAAGTAGCGGAAGAAATAGGGATGACACCGGTAAAAGAGGTTGTGGCAACGCCGATTCTTCACGATACGCCACAAGAGTTAGCACAACCGTTCGGAAAAATTAAAGACTGGAGTAAAGGGGAATGTGAACCAATTCCAGGAAAAACGATGCCACAAATTCATGTCGTTGAGCGCGATTATACAAAAATATTTGAAAAAATGACAGCGCTCGGTCCGAATGTCGTAAAAGCGCCTTTCGGTGTAAAAGGGATGACATGGTCAGTAGAAGAGGAATACGAAAAGTTAAAACGCGTGTTAGGAACGGTGCAACATTCCTCGGTCGCGAAAGGTTGTCCAGATATAAGTGATGCAAAAAAAGTAGCTGAAGCCATCTTAACACTTTCATCGACAACAAATGGTCATGTTGCGGTGAAAGCTTGGGAATCCCTTGAAAAGAAAACGAGTTTACAGCTAAAAGATTTAGCGGCAGAGCGGGAAGAAGAATGTTTTACATTTGAACAAATTACAGCACAACCAAAAACAGTTATTACGTCGCCAGCATTTAGCGGGTCCGAAAAAGGTGGACGTCGTTACTCGCCATTTACGACAAATGTTGAGCGACTCATTCCTTGGCGGACATTAACAGGGCGTCAATCCTTTTACGTTGATCATGAACTAATGCAAGAGTTCGGTGAAACGATGGCAACGTTTAAACCAATTTTGCAACATAAACCGTTCCAAAAAAATCGCCCAGATGTTGAGGGGAAAGAAATTACGCTCAATTATTTAACACCGCATAATAAATGGTCCATCCATAGCATGTATTTTGATTCGCAACCGATGTTAACGTTGTTCCGTGGTGGACCAACGATTTGGTTAAGCAAAGAAGATGCCGAGGAAGCAGGTATTCAAGATAACGATTGGATTGAATGTTTCAACCGAAACGGTGTTGTTGTTGCGCGTGCGGTCGTTTCTCACCGTCTTCCTAGAGGAATTGCATTCATGCATCACGCACAAGATCGCCACATTAACGTACCAGGATCAAAGTTAACGAACAACCGTGGCGGTACGCATAATAGCCCGACGCGTATTCATGTCAAACCGACGCATATGATTGGTGGCTATGCGCAATTAAGTTACGGATTTAACTATTATGGACCGACAGGAAACCAACGCGACTTGAACGTCATTATCCGCAAATTGAAGGAGGTCGATTGGCTTGAAGATTAAAGCGCAAATTGGTATGGTTATGAACTTAGATAAATGCATTGGCTGCCATACGTGCAGCGTTACATGCAAAAACACCTGGACGAATCGTCCAGGTGCCGAATATATGTATTTTAACAACGTAGAAACGAAACCTGGCATCGGATATCCAAAGAAATGGGAAGATCAAGAAAAATATAAAGGTGGTTGGGAGCTAAAAAACGGTGAACTACAATTGAAATCTGGCTCGAAAGTAAATCGGTTACTCAACTTATTTTATAACCCTAACTTACCGACGATTGATGATTATTATGAGCCGTGGAATTACGATTACGAGACACTGACAAATAGCCCTGAAAAAAAACATCAGCCAGTTGCGCGGCCAAAATCAGCATTAACTGGTGAATTTATGGAGCTCAAATGGGGACCAAACTGGGAAGACGATTTAGCTGGTGCCCACGTTACAGCGTTAGAAGATCCAAACGTAGTGAAAATGGAACAGTCGGTTCAAGCTGAGTTTGAACAAGTATTTATGATGTATTTGCCGCGCCTATGTGAGCATTGCATAAATCCTCCATGCGTATCTAGTTGTCCATCTGGCGCGATGTATAAACGTGAGGAGGACGGTATTGTCCTTGTTGACCAGAATGCTTGTCGTGCTTGGCGATATTGTGTATCAAGCTGTCCGTACAAAAAAGTGTATTTTAACTGGCAAACAAGCAAAGCAGAGAAATGTACACTATGTTTTCCACGTTTGGAGGCGGGATTACCAACGATTTGTTCAGAAACGTGTGTTGGTCGCATACGCTATCTCGGCGTGATGTTATATGATGCTGATCGGGTAAAAGAAGCGGCAAGCGTCACGAACGAAAAAGACTTATATGAGGCGCAGTTATCGATTTTCTTAGATCCGCATGATCCAGAAGTGATTGCAAAGGCAAAAGAAGAAGGCATTCCGCAAGCGTGGATTGAAGCGGCGCAGCAATCACCTATTTATAAAATGATCGTGGATTGGAAAATTGCTTTACCGCTACATCCTGAATATCGAACATTGCCGATGGTATGGTACATTCCTCCATTAAGTCCAATTACAAATATGATTGAAGGAAAAGGAAGTCGAGCAAGTGAATACGACATTTTCCCAGCAATTGATGAGATGCGCATTCCAATTGAATATTTAGCTAACTTATTAACAGCTGGCGACCAAGCACATATTCGTACAGTGCTGAAAAAAATGGCTGCGATGCGTTTATACATGCGTGCGCTTCAAACGAATAAACAACCGAATGAACAGATGGTTCAATCGTTAGGACTAACCGGGAAAGATATCGAAGAAATGTACCGTTTATTGGCGATTGCAAAATACAACGACCGCTTTGTTATTCCAGCATCGCATCGCGAACAAGTTGCTGAATTATATGCGGAGCAAGGTACATGTGGATTATCTTTCATGGGCGGACCAGGTTCGTGTGGCACGATTTCGTCATAAGGGAGAGGATGTAAATGGATTATGCTCACGTACAAACGGTGTTTGAAATCGTTTCGTATTTGTTATCGTACCCAGATCGGCAATGGCGGAAACAACTAGATGATTGTGCGACGTTTAGCAAGGAAATTCCGCATCGTCCAATCGTTCAAAACATACAAAAATTTATTGACTATGTGAAACAAACGGATGAAATGACGTGGATTGAAACGTATGTGTATACGTTTGATTTTGGCAAAAAAACAAATTTATATATCACATATATGAGCACGGGCGAACAAAGAGAGCGAGGAATTGAGCTGTTACAATTGAAGCAATTATACAAATCAGCAGGGTTTGACGTAACAGAGCAGGAATTGCCAGACTATTTACCGCTCATGCTTGAATTCGCATCTCAAGCAGAGCGTACGTATGTCCAACCGCTCATGCAAAAATATTTTAATCATATTTCTCATATTCGTGAGCAATTAATTGCGGCTGAAAGTTACTACGCCATTTTATTTGATGTACTGCTCATGGCACTTGAAGAAATTGGTGTGCGTAAACTGGCAGAAGGGAGCGTGTCGTAATGCTCGAACAATTTCTTTGGGGATACTTCCCTTACATCGTTTTAACCATCTTTATCGGAGGACATATTTATCGTTATCAGCACGATCAGTTCGGGTGGACGACAAAATCGAGCGAATTTCTTGAAAAACGATCGTTGCGGCTCGGAAGCATTTTGTTTCATTGGGGGATCATTTTCGTTTTCATCGGTCATGTGATGGGCATTCTTATTCCGAAAGCGTTTTATGATGCGATAGGCGTTTCCGAGCATATGTACCATACGATGGCGATTGCATTTGGTCTCCCTGCAGGAATTGTTGCTATTATCGGTTTAGCCATTTTAATTCAACGGCGCTTAACGATCAAGCGCATTCGTTTAACAACCAGTAAAGCGGATTGGCTCGTTTTAATTTTATTAGCGATTGTCATGTTGACGGGCTTCGCTTCTACATCGCTGAATGTGAATGCTAATGGATTTGATTATCGTACAACGATCAGTCCATGGTTTCGTACCGTTTTAACGTTCCGTGCCGATCCGACGTATATGGAAAGCGTACCGATTTGGTTTAAAATTCATATCGTCTCTGCTTTATGTATTTTTATCGTTTGGCCGTTTACACGATTAGTTCACATATTTAGTATGCCGTTTCGTTATTTAGGGCGCAGCTACGTCGTTTATCGTCGTCGTGTTCCGAAGCAACAATGAAAGAGGTCTCTTTTTCGAGATCTCTTTTCTTGTTTTACAATATTGAGTTAAAATAAGGATGTATACGTAATTGACATAGAAAGAGTGATAGTTGTGAACGATCAAGTGAATCGTCTCCGAAAAATCGTAAAAGAAAAAACATGGGTGTCGTTTTTGTACAACAACCATCCGTATAGTTTACTTCATTGGTCTGTTGCGGGATTTTCAAATGATGAGCGCGACGTTTGGCTTTTGCAAGATGAAATGACATTTGAAACACAATCGTTCGTTCAGTTAGATGAGGCGCTTGCTTGGATTGAACAACATATGCCAAATATTACTGATATTTTATAAAGAGGGCGAGATGCCCTCCTGCTTATTGCGGGGAGTTTTGCCGTTTTGTCGGGTGAATGGCTTTTTCCAACTCCTCTTTTGCTATGATAGGACGGACGGTATCAGCTGTCGGTTTTCCTTTTTGGCTTTTATTTGTTGTCATGAAGCTTCACCTCTTTATGTTTATTCGTCATTAGTTTGAGAAAAGAAGGAGATGTTTATGCTAAAAGATCGATTAAATGAGCAACTGATTGAGCAGTTAAAGCAAAAACAAAAGGAACTACTAGAAGAAGAACAAAAACGAAAAGAAGAAGAGGAGGCAAAGCGGAAAGAGGAGGCGCGCAAACGTGAAAAAAATAAAACGTTTGCCGAATGGTTAGAAGAAAGTCAACAACCCAACGACTAAAGTCATGGGCTTGTAAGCCCCATGTTGACCAGACCAAGGCTTGAAACAGAGCCTACGTTATAGATGTCATGACACGTTCGGGTGCTTCTCCAGCCCGTTCCTCTGTCGTGCAAGGTTAAACAAGCGTGGTGGGTAGCGCTAGTGTCTTGCACATAACAAGCATCTATAACATGGTCGAGGAGAATATGACCTGCTTTATGCAGAGGAAAGGGGAGAACCCTATGGTTTTTGTGTTAGACACAAACAAACGTCCGCTTGCTCCTTGTCACGAAGCAGTTGCAAGAAAGCTGTTGAAACAAGGGAAGGCGGCGATTTACAGGCGATTTCCATTTACCATCATCTTGAAAAAATCAGTAGACGAATCAGAAATTAAAGCAACATATCGGCTAAAAATCGACTATGGAAGCAGGCATACAGGATTAGCGATTTTGCGAGGACAAGAAGTGGTATGGTTAGGGCAACTTGACCATCGCACAGACATCAAGGAAAGAATAGATAAAAGGCGTGCTTTTCGTCGAGCAAGACGAAATCGAAAAACAAGATACAGAAAACCACGCTTTCTGAACCGCAAGCGAAAGGAGGGGTGGTTGCCGTCATCACTAGAGAGTCGTGTGCAAAATATCCAAACATGGGTTAACCGCCTAAAGAAGTTATGCCCCATTGGGTATATATCATACGAAAATACCAAATTCGACACGCAACTCATGCGAAATCCTGAAATCAATGGTGTAGAGTATCAACAAGGCACGCTACAAGGATATGAAGTACGGGAGTATTTGCTTGAAAAGTTTGGGCGGAAGTGTTGTTATTGCGGAAAAGAAAATGTTCCACTTGAAGTGGAGCATATCATTCCAAAATCGAGAGGTGGAACAGACCGAGTGGATAACCTATGTCTTGCCTGTCATGACTGTAATCAGCGCAAAGGAAGTAAGACAGCAGAAGAATTCGGGTATCCGCACATTCAAAAGCAAGTCAAAGAAACATTAAAGGATACAAGTGCTATCAACTCGACAAGATGGAAAGTGTATGAAGTGTTAAAGCAGACAGGATTAGATGTCGAGTGTGGAACAGGTGCACGAACAAAAATGAATCGTATTCGTTTAGACTTGCCGAAAACACATTATTTTGACGCTTGTTGTGTAGGCGAAAGCACACCAAATCACTTATATTTCAAAACAAAAGAAGTGTTATTTATCAAGGCAAAAGGGCGTGGTAGTCGTTCACGCACAAACCTAGATAGATATGGCTTCCCAAGAGGTTATCTTGCAAGACAAAAATTCTTCTTTGGTTTTCAAACAGGGGACATGGTTAAGGCTGTTGTCCCAAGAGGGAAATATCAAGGCGTTTGGTTTGGCGAAGTCGCATGTAGAAAGACTGGAAGTTTCGATATTAAAGGCAAGGACGGAAAGCGTATCGCACAAGGAATAAATTATAGATATGTCCAAGTCATTCAGCGATTTGACGGATATGCTTATGGAAAGGGGGTGGCGGAACTTGCGTAAGGTGCAATTCCTCGCCGTGCCTAAAGGCAGGGGCTTCCTTGCGTAAGTTTCGTGACTTAGATTGGCGAAAATTTAAGTAACCGAGGGGAAAACCTCGGTTACCGATGAGCGGTGAAAATCGTTTGTTTTGTTAGTTGCTTTAGTGCAGTTATCTGTTCATTGCTTAATGTCACCGATTGGGCAGCGACGTTTTCGATCAGTTGTGATAATCGGCTTGCGCCGGGAACGACTGTTGCAACGACGTCATGAGCTAAACAAAAACGAAGAGCGATCGCCGTTAAGGTTTCATTTGGTGCAACGGCTTTTAGTTTTGGAATAAGCGCCATTAATTCAGCAAACGAATAATCGACATAGCCGTTTTGTTTTATTTCTTCGCTTGCTCGCTCAATGGGCCGTTCAGTTAATAGTCCTTTTGCTAGCGGTCCGCGTGCAATGACGCTAATGTGATGTTGCTTCAAAAGCGGAAACCATTCTTCAGCGCGGCGATCGAGCAAACTATACGGCATCATAACAGAAACGATGCGCGATCGTTTGACGTATTCACGAATGACGTTCGGACGCATAGAGGAGATACCGTAATAACGAATAACGCCTTCTTGTTGCAACTCCTCAAACGCCTCAATTGTCTCATCGATCGGATCATCGATCGTTCCGCCGTGTAATTGATATACATCAATATAATCGGTTTGTAACCGTCGTAAGCTATGTTTAACAGCCTCTTTGATGTATGCTTTTGACGGATCCCACGTCCAACGGTTTCCTTGTTCTGTCCAACGATTCCCTACTTTTGTTGCAATGATGACATCGTGGCGCTTTCCCTTTAACGCTTTTCCAACGATTTCTTCATTCACTCCACGATCATATAAATCGGCTGTATCGAAGTAGTTGACCCCTTTGTCGATCGCTTCATGAATGATGCGAATCGCTTCGCCCTCCGAAGTTCCAAGCGACATGCAACCGAAGCCAATTTCACTTACATATAAGTTCGAATGTCCGAGTTTCCGTTTTTTCATGTGCTCCCTCCTTTTTTAACATTATAACGAATAAGTTTTCCATTTGTCTTTGTAGATGTAGTACAATCGATATGAAACGATGACATGGTGGTGAAATAATGGATCATTTATATGAAAAAACGATGAATCAACAGCGTATTTTTTCCGGAAAAGTGATTGATGTGTATGTTGAAGATGTGTTGTTGCCAAATGGAGAAATGAGCAAGCGAGAAGTTGTAAAACATCCTGGAGCAGTTGCGGTACTTGCGATCACAGAAGAAAATAAAATCGTGCTCGTTCGTCAATATCGAAAAGCGTTGGAGCGAGTGCTTGTTGAAATTCCGGCAGGAAAGCTAGAAAAAGGGGAGGCACCGCTTGAAACAGCGAAACGTGAACTCGAGGAAGAAACGGGATACGTATGCGAGAAAATGGAGCCGCTTCACTCTTTTTACACTTCCCCAGGATTTGCGGATGAATTAGTGCATATATTTCTTGCTAAAGGACTGACGAAAAAAAGCGAAAAGCAAATGCTCGATGACGACGAGTTTGTGGATGTGCTCGAAGTCACGTTAGAAGAAGCGTTGAAAATGGTTGAAGACAAACAAATTTACGATGCAAAAACGATTTACGCGCTTTTATATTGGCAATTGCATGCGTAAAAGCGGTCTGTGTGACCGCTTTTTGTCATATCACGCCCCTTTTCCCATACAATATAGTAACAGAACGTGTAGGGGGATGGGGCGATGAGAAAACGATCATGGACGACAACATGGGGTCAACACGTACAAGAGCATTACACGACATATGTATTTACCGTCGTTCTTTTTGTGATGGGCATTATTTTTGGTGCTATTGTCGTCAATAGCTTAAGCTTTAGCCAAAAAGAAGATTTATATTATTATTTAACGAATTTTTTTGGACAAGTTTCTGCAGGAAACATGGCGAGCGCACATGATGTATGGAAAGAAAGTTTTTTGCAAAATTTGAAATATATCGGCTTGATGTGGATTTTAGCTATGTCGCTTGTGGGGCTACCACTTATTTTAATTTTATTATTTTTAAAAGGCCTCGTTGTTGGATTTACAGTTGGGTTTTTAGTCAGCCAAATGGGTTGGAACGGATTTTTGCTAGCTTTCGTATCTGTCGTTCCGCAAAATATCATTCTCGTTCCGATCTTTATTGTGATGGCGGCTGTATCCATTTCATTTTCTTTAAAAATGATTCGTCACCAATTTGTGAAGCGAACACATGAACCAATTTTTCGTGCGATGCTTCGCTATACGTTTGTTATGTTATCGTTTAGTATCGCTTTAGCGTTAGCCTCTTCTCTTGAGGCATATGTATCCCCGTTGCTCATGAAAGAAGTTGTGCAATGGATAGAAAAATAATTATTATTTAATAATCATTTTATTTATCAATTTGTAATCATTTTATTTTGACACGTTCCTTTCTTTTGTTATAATGAGAATGAGTAACGAGGGAGGGAAAGGAAATGGAAAGTCGGCTTGACCGAATAAAAAAACAACTGCATGCAGCAAGCTATAAATTAACGCCGCAACGTGAAGCGACAGTACGGGTGTTGCTCGAACATGAAGAAGATCATTTAAGCGCGGAAGATGTTTACCTCCTCGTGAAAGAAAAAGCGCCTGAGATTGGGTTAGCTACTGTATATCGCACGTTGGAGTTATTAACAGAGTTGAAAATTGTCGATAAAATTAACTTCGGGGATGGCGTTTCCCGCTACGATCTTCGTAAGGAAGGGGCGGCGCACTTTCACCATCATTTAGTGTGCATTGAATGTGGCGCGGTCGATGAAATTCAAGAAGATTTATTAGAAGATGTCGAGGCGATTGTGGAACGAGATTGGAATTTTAAAATTAAAGATCACCGCTTGACGTTTCACGGCATCTGTCATCGTTGTCAAGATAAGCATGAGGAGCAGTAAAACCTTTTCGGCTATGAAAAGGTTTTTTCACTTATGTATAAAATGCAATGAAACAGGCATATCCTCTTACTATATGACAGTTAACGGAGGTATGCCATGAGAACAATCGTGGATGTATTAAAGGTTTTTCTTTTATTTACGGGATGTACCATTTTATTTTATTATAGTATTGTATGGATGAGCGAAGAATATAACTATTATCGTCGCTACGATGAGCCGATGGGATCAGCAGTGAAAGTATCGACAATGGAGCAGCAAGAAACACATTGGCTCGATCGGCTATTGCTTTTCTATCAAAACGGGGAGTAGGGTGCGCGTGGAAGATCAAGTAAAAGATTTTATTCACTATTTAATTGTTGAGCGCAATTTAGCACATAACACGATCGTATCATATGAGCGTGACTTAAAAAAATACGTTCAATATTTACAAAAAGTCGAACAACTATGTCATTGGAACGATGTAACCCGTTTTCATATTATGCAATTTTTAAAGTTTTTAAAAGAAAAAGGAAGCTCGCCGAAAACGATTGCCCGTCATCTAGCATCTGTTCGATCGTTTCATCAATTTTTATTGCGTGAAAAAGCGGTTGATCAAGATCCGACCGTTCATATCGAGACGCCGCAACTGCCACGAAAATTGCCTAACGTGTTATCGATGGCGGAAGTTGAGGCTTTACTCGAGGCACCGAAACAAAACACACCGTTTAGCATTCGCGATAAGGCGATGTTAGAACTTTTATATGCGACAGGTATTCGTGTAAGCGAGCTCATTCAATTGAACATATCTGACGTTCATTTGACGATGGGATTCATTCGTTGTTACGGAAAAGGTCGAAAAGAGCGCATCGTTCCAATCGGGAAAATGGCGACAGAAGCATTAAAGCGGTATATAGAGCAAGGTCGACCAGAACTGTTACAAAGAAAAAAGGGCACGACAGACGCGTTGTTTTTAAATCATCATGGTGAGCGTTTAACACGACAAGGATGCTGGAAAATTTTAAAGCGACTCGCTCAAGAAGCGAACATTCAAAAACAATTAACTCCTCATACGTTGCGCCATTCGTTTGCGACTCATTTATTAGAAAATGGGGCCGATTTGCGCGCCGTACAAGAAATGCTCGGACATGCGGATATTTCTACAACGCAAATTTATACGCACGTAACGAAAACGCGTTTAAAAGATGTATACAAACAGTTTCATCCACGAGCGTAACTGTGACGATAATTTGTCACAGTTTTTTTATTGCAATTCATTATGAAAACGTTTTATAATTTAGTTGTCAGACTTCTGACAAATAGGAACAATGCGTGATTTTGTTTCATAGTGAGCATGCTATGAAATGAGTGAAGCGATTGAGGAGGTAAAACGGTGAAACCTACATATAAACGTGTATTTTTAATTGTCATGGACTCGGTCGGGATTGGCGAGGCACCAGATGCCGAAAAATATAACGACAAAGGTGCGGATACGCTTGGGCATATTGCCGAACATCGCGGTGGCTTAAACATGCCGAATATGGCGAAACTAGGTTTAAGTAACATTCGCGAAATTGAAGGTATTCCAAAAGCGGAAAAGCCGCTTGCTTATTACACGAAAATGCAAGAAGCATCCGCTGGAAAAGATACGATGACAGGTCATTGGGAGTTAATGGGTCTTCGTATCGATACACCGTTTCAAGTATTTCCTGACGGATTTCCAAAAGAGTTAATTGAGGAATTAGAAAAACGAACAGGAAGAAAAGTGATCGGCAATAAACCAGCAAGTGGCACAGCGATTATTGATGAGCTCGGCCCTGAACATATGGAAACAGGTGCGCTTATTGTATATACGTCAGCCGATTCCGTTTTACAAATTGCAGCGCATGAAGAAGTCATTCCATTAGAAGAACTATATCGCATTTGTAAAATTGCGCGTGAATTGACGCTTGATGAAAAATATATGGTCGGTCGCGTCATTGCTCGTCCATTTATCGGGAAGCCAGGAAGCTTCCAACGGACAGCGAATCGTCACGATTATGCGTTAAAACCGTTCGGACGGACGGTGATGAACGAACTGCAAGATGCTGGGTACGATGTCATTGCGATCGGAAAAATTGCTGACATTTACGATAACGAAGGTGTGACACAAACGTTGCGCACAAAATCAAACATGGACGGAATGGACAAATTAGTTGATACGTTACAAATGAACTTTACAGGACTCAGCTTTTTGAATCTTGTTGATTTTGATGCACTATACGGTCACCGTCGCGACCCGAAGGGATATGGTGATGCGTTAGAAGAGTTCGATGCACGTTTGCCGGAAGTGTTTGAACGTTTAAAAGAAGACGATTTATTAATCATTACAGCAGACCATGGAAACGACCCTGTTCATCACGGCACAGATCATACGCGCGAATACGTACCGCTTCTTGTGTATAGCCCAAGCATGAACGGAGGTAAACAACTTCCATTGCGTGAAACGTTTGCAGATGTAGGTGCAACGATTGCAGAAAACTTTGGTGTGAAGATGCCAAAATACGGAACAAGTTTTTTACAAGAGTTGAAATAAGGAGCGTGAACAAATGAATCGAGCAGCTATTGAACAAGCGGCACAATTTTTAAAAGAAAAGTTTCCAACTTCACCGCAAATCGGCTTAATTCTTGGCTCTGGCTTAGGTGTGTTGGCCGATGAGATTGAACAAGCCATTAAAATTCCGTACAGCGACATTCCGAATTTCCCTGTATCGACGGTTGAAGGGCATGCCGGTCAGCTCGTATACGGTCAGTTAGAAGGGGCAACAGTTGTCGTTATGCAAGGGCGCTTCCATTATTACGAAGGATACAGCTTTGATAAAGTCACGTTTCCGGTCCGTGTCATGAAGGCACTCGGCGTCGAACAGCTCGTTGTTACGAACGCGGCAGGTGGTGTAAATGAATCGTTTGAACCGGGCGATTTAATGATTATTTCAGATCATATTAATAACATGGGCGGCAATCCGCTTATCGGTCCGAATGATTCTGCACTTGGGGTGCGCTTCCCAGACATGTCGGAAGCATATAGTAAACGACTTCGTCAACTTGCCAAAGATGTAGCAAACGACATCGGTTTACGTGTGCGCGAAGGTGTGTATGTCGCCAATACGGGTCCAGCGTATGAAACGCCGGCAGAAATTCGTATGATTCGTGTCATGGGTGGCGATGCTGTTGGTATGTCAACGGTGCCTGAAGTGATCGTTGCTCGCCATGCTGGAATGGAAGTGCTCGGTATTTCGTGTATTTCGAATATGGCTGCAGGTATTTTAGATCAGCCACTCACACATGATGAAGTAATCGAAACGACGGAAAAAGTAAAAGCCGACTTTTTACGATTTGTGAAGGCGATCGTACGCAACATGGCGAAAAATTAAACGAGAAGGTGAACGACGATGAGAATGGTCGATTTAATTGAGAAAAAACGTGATGGTCATGCGTTAACGAAAGAAGAAATTCAGTTTATTATTGAAGGTTACACAAAAGGCGATATTCCTGATTATCAAATGAGCGCATTAGCGATGGCGATTTTTTTCCGCGGCATGAATGAAGAAGAGACAGCGGAATTGACGATGGCGATGGTGCATTCAGGCGATACGATCGACCTTTCGCGAATTGAAGGAATTAAAGTAGACAAACATTCAACGGGCGGAGTGGGCGATACAACAACGTTAGTGCTTGGCCCTCTTGTCGCCTCCGTCGGTGTTCCGGTTGCGAAAATGTCTGGGCGCGGCCTTGGACATACGGGTGGAACGATCGACAAACTAGAATCGGTGCCAGGTTTTCACGTTGAAATTACGAACGATGAATTTATCGATCTTGTCAATAAAAATAAAATTGCCGTTGTCGGTCAGTCTGGTAATTTGACGCCAGCGGACAAAAAGTTGTATGCGCTTCGTGATGTGACGGCAACGGTCAACAGCATTCCGCTCATCGCTTCATCAATTATGAGTAAAAAAATTGCTGCGGGTGCTGATGCGATCGTGCTTGACGTAAAAACGGGCGCAGGTGCATTTATGAAAGATTTAAACGATGCAAAAGCATTAGCGAAAGCGATGGTCGATATCGGAAATCGGGTTGGGCGTAAAACGATGGCAATTATTTCTGATATGAGCCAGCCGCTTGGTTATGCCATTGGAAATGTGCTTGAAGTGAAAGAAGCGATCGATACGTTAAAAGGCGAAGGTCCAGAAGATTTACAAGAGCTGTGCTTAGTGCTTGGTAGCCACATGGTATATTTAGCGGAAAAAGCATCTTCGCTTGAAGAAGCTCGTCATATGTTGGAAAAAGCGATGAAAGACGGTTCAGCCCTTCAAACATTTAAAACGTTCTTAGCTGCGCAAGGTGGCGATGCATCTGTTGTCGATGACCCAAGCAAATTGCCGCAAGCAAAATATATTATTGAACTAGAAGCGAAAGAAGATGGATACGTATCCGAAATTGTCGCGGATGCGGTCGGAACAGCAGCGATGTGGCTCGGGGCAGGGCGTGCGACGAAAGAATCGACAATTGATTTAGCCGTCGGTTTAGTGCTTCGTAAAAAAGTTGGCGATGCGGTGAAAAAAGGCGAATCGCTTGTCGCCATTTACAGCAATCGCGAACAAATTGATGATGTAAAACAAAAACTATATGAAAACATTCGTATTTCAGCAACGCCAGTTCAGGCGCCAACATTAATTTACGATAAAATTTCGTAACCTGAAGGATTCGTTCCTTCAGGTTTTTTATGTATATAAAAAATAAAAAATGGAAAAGATGGCAAGTATAAAGAAATGGAGGGTTGGAGATGAAGCGATTTTTTTGCATGTTTGCTATCGCGTTTCTTTTTCTTCCAAGCGTCGTTGTGCGCGCGGAACAGCCGAAAATTGAATTAGCACCTGAGGCGCGATCAGCAATTTTAATTGAGAGAGACACAGGGGCTATTTTGTATGAAAAAAATGCCCATGAGCCACTTCCACCAGCGAGCATGACGAAAATTATGACGATGCTTCTCATTATGGAAGCGATCGATCAAGGAAAGTTAAAGCTAGATGAACGAGTGCGAGCTAGTGAATATGCCGCATCGATGGGTGGATCGCAAATTTTTCTTGAACCTGGTGAAGAAATGACGGTTGACGATTTATTAAAAGGTGTTGCGATCGGATCAGGCAATGACGCAGCGGTTGCGTTAGCAGAACGAATTGCTGGTTCAGAAGAAGCGTTCGTCCATATGATGAACGAAAAAGCGAGGAAACTTGGTTTAAAACATACAACATTTGAAAACACGACAGGTTTGCCGGCAAAAAATCATTATAGCACCGCGTACGATATGGCGATGATGGCAAAGGAACTATTGAAATATGATTTAATTACAAAATACACAGGTACGTATGAAGATTATTTACGAGAAAATACTGACAAAAAGTTTTGGCTCGTCAATACAAATCGCCTCGTGAAATTTTATCCGGGTGTTGACGGATTAAAAACAGGTTACACGAGCGAAGCGAAATATTGTTTAACAGCCACAGCGAAAAAAGGCAATATGCGCGTCATTGCCGTCGTTTTTGGAGCACCAACGCCAAAAGCCCGAAATGCGCAAATTACAAAAATGTTAGATTACGCATTTAGTCATTACGAAACGAAACCGCTTTATAAAAAAGGCGAAACGATCACCATGCTTCCTGTCAGTAAAGGAAAGAAAAAGTCGGTCGCCGTTGTGACGTCTGAGCCCATTTCTGTTTTGTTGAAAAAAGGGGAAAAATCTGAAGCAGTAAAAACGACATGGAAGTTGAATAAAAAAGCGAAAGCTCCCGTAAAAAAAGGAGATGTGCTCGGTACGCTCGTTGTGAAAAAAGATGGAGCGGTGATTGTCAAAAGTCCTTTAGTAGCAAAAGAGCAAGTGGAAGAAGCAAATATGTGGGAGTTGTTTAAACGAATGTTTAGCTCATTCTCGCGCACATCTTGACGAAACAGGGCGAATGGCGACTAGTTTTGTCGGGAAGAAGGATTGACGCATAAACAAATCGAATTCTTCCTTAACCCAAGAGGATAAGGAGGAAATGATCGTGAGTTTATCGATTCAATTAGAAGTGAAACAACATGTATTGCTCGTACGATTAGCTGGAGAGCTCGATCATCATACAGCAGAACAGTTGCGTGCAGAAATTACGGATGTATTAGAACGAGAACGAATAAAAGCAATCGTTTTAAACCTAAATGAGTTAACGTTTATGGATAGTTCAGGATTAGGTGTTATTTTAGGAAGATATAAACAAATACAACGCATGGGTGGGGAGATGGTTGTTTGTTCTGTCTCTCCTTCCATTAAGCGTTTATTTGATATGTCAGGGCTGTTTAAAATTATTCGTTTAGAAGTGAATGAACAGTACGCATTACAAACGTTGGGGGTGGCGTAAATGAGAAATGAAATGCACCTTCAGTTTTCCGCCCTCAGCCAAAATGAATCGTTTGCTCGTGTGACGGTTGCAGCGTTTGTTGCGCAACTCGATCCGACGCTCGATGAGTTAACCGAAATTAAAACAGTCGTATCCGAAGCTGTAACAAATGCGATTATTCACGGCTACGAAAATGATCCAAGCGGCGTTGTCTACATTTCTGTCATCATTGAAGGACATACGGTTCATTTAACGATTCGCGACCACGGAAAAGGGATTGAAAATGTGGAAGAAGCGCGACAGCCGTTATTTACGACAAAGCCAGAGCTCGAGCGTTCTGGCATGGGGTTTACGATTATGGAAAATTTCATGGATGAAGTAAACATTTACTCAAAAGTGAATGAAGGAACAACGGTGGAGCTGATTAAGCATTTAACGAAAAGCAAAGCGCTATGTAATTAAGGGAGACGTGCCTATGGATGTCGAGGTACAAGCTGTCAAAGACCATGAGATCAAAGAATTGATTCGGAGGAGCCAGCAAGGTGACCAGCAAGCGCGCGATGAGATTATTGAAAAAAATATGCGGCTTGTTTGGTCGGTTGTGCAGCGGTTTTTAAACCGCGGATACGAGCCTGAAGATTTGTTTCAAATCGGTTGCATCGGTTTAATGAAATCGGTCGATAAATTTGATTTATCTTACGACGTCAAATTTTCAACGTATGCGGTACCGATGATTCTTGGGGAAATTCAACGATTCATTCGCGATGATGGGTCCGTCAAAGTGAGCCGTTCATTAAAAGAAATTGGCAATAAAATTAGAAAGGCAAAAGACGAATTGTCGAAACAAAACGGTCGCGTCCCAACGGTGAATGAAATTGCACAGTTTTTGCAAATTTCACCCGAGGATGTTGTGCTAGCTCAAGAAGCTGTCCGTTCACCGACGTCCATTCATGAAACGGTGTACGAAAACGACGGTGATCCGATTACGTTGCTTGATCAAATTGCGGACGAGCAAGACGTTTGGTTTGACAAAATCGCATTAAAAAAGGCAATGGAAGAGCTAGATGAACGAGAGCGACTCATCGTCTACTTGCGCTATTATAAAGACCAAACCCAATCAGAAGTGGCAGCTAGATTAGGCATCTCTCAAGTACAAGTGTCTCGTTTAGAGAAGAAAATATTGCAACAAATGAAAGCCCGAATGGATGAATAAGTCCGTTCGGGCTTTTTATGCATATGGATGCGAGTCGTATCTCATACTATAGATACAATGATGGAAGCAAGGTGTCGATCATGAAAGAAACCATTTTTTTAAAAATGCGTCATCGTATTCAAGTGAAGCCGAATGCAACGATTCGGGTAGGGGATGTGGCACAAGTTGTCGCAACAAAACGAATCGATGATATTGTACAAACTCCTATTTATACGGTGCAGAAAAAAGATCGCAACATTGTCATTATCGATGTGATGCATGTGATGAAAGCGTTAATGAACGTTGTTCCTCAAGACGATATTCAATCACTTGGACCGTCGCAAACGATCGTTGAAGTCGTTTATGAGGAAAAGCGATGGGGGTATTTGTACGTCCCAATCGTATGGCTTCTTCTATTCATTGGCTCCGGTCTTGCGATTATGAACTTTCATGAAGATGTAAGCATGCAGCAAGTACAACAACGGCTGTATCGGGTAATTACAGGGAAAGAAGTAGAAAAACCGTTATGGTTTCAAATTCCGTATTCACTCGGGCTTGGACTTGGTATGATTTTATTTTTTAATCACTTTTTTAAAAAGCGAATTAACGAAGAACCGAGCCCACTTGAAGTTGAGATGTTTCAATACCAACAATCGCTCGATCAATATGTCATTATGCATGAAAATAAAGAGGTGATGAGGCGAATGGATGATGATTCGTGAGTTTGTTGTAGCTTTTGTTGGATTGGCAGGAGGGCTAGCTGTCGGTTCTGGTTTTGTTGCGTTTTTAACTGTTCTCGGTGTTATTCCACGCTTGACCCAACTCACAAAAACGATGAAATGGATTGCGACGTATGAACGGGGTGTTGTACTTGGTGCGGTTGTAAGTAGCTGGATTAGCTTGCGCGATCCGTTGCTTTCTTTTCCGCCAATTGTGACAAGTGTCATTGGTTTATTGAGCGGTGTGTTCGTCGGTATGCTTGCTGCGGCATTAACGGAAGTGTTAAATGTGTTTCCGATTTTAGCAAAACGGCTTGGTATCGACGAACAAATTGTCATGTTACTCATGGCAATGGTATTTGGTAAAGTGGCGGGCTCTCTTTTCCATTGGATATATTTCGTTGATCGCTAGGAGGAGGCGTATGTTGAAAGCTTTTTTAGTCGGTGGATTCATTGCGGTCGTTGCCCAAGCGCTTCGCGATATGTACATCATATTGTTTCATATGGGTGAAGCGGAAGCCGTTCGCTGGATGAACGGGACGTTGATGGTATGTGCTGCGATATTTACGCCAATCCGATTTTATCGCCGATTGACACAATTTGCAGGGGCGGGAATGATTGTACCGATGATGAGTCTAGCAAACATATGGAGTGCTAGCGCTCTTGAGTATCGCAATGAGGGAATAGCAGAACATATGCTTTCTGTTGGCGGGAGTATCATTGTCACATTAGTTGTTGCATCATACGTTGCAGCGTTGTTTTTATAAGGGGGGGTTCGATGAAAAAAATCGGAGAGCAAACGATTGTATTTGAGAAAAACATTTATATCGAATCGAGCGGTACCGTCGTTGGACCGAAAGAGCGTGAAGGTCCGATCGGTTCATCATTTGATCGTGCTTACGACGATTTATATTGCGGTGAACAAAGTTGGGAGCTCGCGGAACGGCGACTTATGAAAGAAGCGATTATGATTTGTTTAACGAAAGGAAAAGTACAAACGCACGATGTCGATTTATTTATCGCGGGGGATTTACTGAATCAAACGGTTACTGCGAACTATGTTGCAAGTGAATTACATATTCCATTTTTAGGTGTATTTAGCGCTTGTTCAACGATGACGGAAGCCATGCTTGTGGCTAGTACGTTCATTGATGGTGCGTTTGCTCGCCGCGTGCTAGTTGCAACAAGCAGTCACTATGGTGCAGCGGAACGTCAATTTCGTTTCCCGACGACAATTGGCGTTCAAAAGGGGGAAAGCGCATCGTGGACTGTAACAGGAGGAGCAGCAGCGCTATTAAGTACGACACGTTCGCCATTTCGGATTCGCACGGCAACGATCGGACGCGTGATCGATAGCGGTGTGACGGATCCGCTCGATATGGGACGAGCGATGGCACCAGCAGCATTTGCAACGATTAGGCAACACTTGATAGACTGTGGGCTTTCGATCGAAGCGTATGATGTGATTATCACAGGGGATTTAGGAAAAGTTGGGAGTAGTGAATTAAAGTCGTTATGCTATGATGCAGGTATGAACTTAAGTGAGAGATACGATGACTGTGGTGTGCTTATTTACGATACGGAACAACAAGCATTTGCAGGTGGAAGCGGATGTGCATGTTGTGCTGTTGTAACGTACAGTTATTTTCTTGAGAAAATGAGGGAGAGAAAAATAAAGACGATGCTCGTTGTTGCGACGGGAGCATTATTTAATAGTACGATGATGAAGCAAAATCAAACGATTCCGGCGATCGCTCATGCGATTGCGATTGAAGCGGTGACGTGAAAATGGAGTACGTATACGCATTTATCATTGGCGGTATGTTATCGCTTATCGGGCAATTATTGCTTATAAAATGGTCATTCACTCGCCTAGTGACAATATTTTTGCTTATTGGCGTGGCGCTCGAAGCGACAAGTTTATACGACCCTATGCAATCACTGGCGCATGCGGGGATCGAGATGACGCTTGTTCACGTTGGTGCTTCTTGTATACAAGCGGTGAAAACAGGGGACTTTACAAATATCGTTTTTTTTCTTTCTTTTCCGATCGCTATAGCATGGGTGACCGCTGTTGTTTGTAAGCCGAGAGGACGGATGAAATGAAAAAAAGGAAAGTTATTTTAGTGACAGACGGAGATCAACATGTGCAACGTGCACTCGAGAAGCTCGCAAAACAATTTGGCGCTCGTTGCATTAGCCAATCACAAGGCAACCCATCACAGTTGACAGGAAAACAGCTTGTTGAACTTATTTTGCAAACGCCGTATGACCCTGTTTTTGTTATGTTTGATGATAGTGGCATTATCGGTGAAGGAGCGGGAGAACAAGCGCTTCGCTATGTTGCAACACATGAACAGATTGATGTGCTCGGAGCGATAGCGGTGGCGTCTGATACGAACAATCAAGAGTGGACGAAAGTAAATATTTGCATTGATTATGATGGGAACTTCACAACGTACGGTGTCGATAAAGAAGGTATTCGCGAGTGGGAATTCGGTCGGATCAATGGCGATACCGTCTATTGTTTAGATGATTTGCCGATTCCTATCATCGTTGGAATCGGTGACATCGGAAAAATGAGGCGTCGTGACGATATTCGCAACGGTTGTCCGATTACGCGAAAAGCCATTGAATATATTCTTGAAAGGAGCAAACGCGATGAAAACAGAAAATCGCACACCGATTTCTTCGAAGTTGAGTGAAAACGAACAGTTTTTTAAAAACGCCATCGGAGTTGGAACGAGCTTCGATTTAGGTGTTCGCAAGCTACACATTTTAAAAACAGACGTTCATTTATATTATTGTAATGGGCTTTGTGATACACAATATATTATCGAGTTACTTGAAATGCTTGTTCAAGTGAACGATCGCGAGAGACAATCAGTAAAGTTGCCTGAAATTATTGAAAACCGTCTCGTCCATCAACAGGTGAATCCAGTAAAAAGTTTAGATGAAGCGGTCGACTTTTTGTTGACGGGTTTAATTTTATTGTTTATTGATGGAGAGGCGAAAGCGTTTGCTGTTGATGTCCGCAGTTATCCAGGACGTTCGCCTGAGGAACCAGATACAGAAAAAGTGGTGCGCGGGGCACGTGACGGATATGTTGAAAATATTATCATCAATACAGCACTCACTCGCCGACGCATTCGTGATGAACGGCTTCGCTTTGAGATGATGCAAGTGGGTGAGCGTTCAAAAACGGACATTTGTATCGCCTATATTCAGGATGTCGCCAATCCGGGGCTTGTTGAACTCATTAAGAAGGAATTAAACGAAATTAAAATTGATGGGTTAACGATGGCAGATAAAACAATTGAAGAATTTTTAGTGAAACAAGGATACAACCCGTATCCGCTCGTTCGTTATACAGAAAGACCTGACGTCGCAGCGACTCATTTGTTAGAAGGGCATGTGATTATTATGGTTGATACGTCGCCAAGCGTTATCATTACACCAACGACGTATTTCCATCACGTTCAACATGCGGAAGAATATCGGCAATCGCCAGCTGTAGGAACGTTTGTACGATGGGTGCGGTTTTTAGGCATCTTTGCTTCACTTTTCTTACTCCCGCTTTGGTTTGTATTTGTCCTTGACCCTTCGTTATTGCCAGAAAAATTATCATATATCGGTCCGAATGAAAAAACAAATATCCCGATTTTTGTGCAACTTCTCATTGCTGATATTGGTATTGAGTTTTTGCGTATGGCTGCAATCCATACGCCAACACCGCTATCGACAGCGATGGGCTTAATTGCGGCGGCGTTAATTGGACAAATCGCTATTGACGTCGGGCTGTTTGTGCCGGAAGTGATTTTATATGTGTCTGTTGCTGCGATTGGTTCTTTTGCGACACCGAGCTATGAACTAAGCATTGCAAATAAAATTTTCCGTCTTTTATTTTTAGTGGTCATTGCGTTGTTTGGCGTCCCAGGATTTATGATTGGCGTTACGGTGTTTTTACTTTTCCTTGCGAACATTCGCTCGTTGAATACTCCATATTTATGGCCGTTTATTCCCTTTGATCCCGGAGCCTTTATGCAAATTATTGTGCGTCGATCTGTAGCTGGTTCTTCAATTCGCCCAAGCATCGTACATCCGCAAAATAAACAAAAACAATCGACATAAAAAGGTTGAAACGTACCAAAATTTATGGTACGTTTTCTTTAATTATTTCGGAGTCATCAGGAGGATGTATAATTATGCACGGAACGATGGGAATAAACGAACGGGGTCATTTAGAAATTGGCGGCGTAGATACGATTGACTTAGCTCATCTATACGGAACCCCACTCTACATTTATGATGTTGCCCTTATTCGCGAGCGTGCCCGGGCGTTTAAGCGTATGTTTGATAAACATCGTGTACGTGCACAAGTCGCGTATGCAAGCAAAGCGTTTTCGACAATAGCGATCGTGCAATTAATGGAACAAGAAGGATTATCTCTCGATGTCGTCTCGGGCGGTGAGCTGTATACCGCGTTAGCTGCTGGATTTCCGGTCGAACGTATTCATTTTCACGGCAACAATAAAAGCGAAGAAGAGTTACAAATGGCGGTTGAAGCAAAAATCGGTTGTATTGTCGTCGATAATTTTTATGAGTTAGAGATGTTGCAACAACTTTGTCGCACTCATAAATATACGATGCCGATTTTATTACGTGTCACGCCAGGCATTGAGGCCCATACGCACGACTATATTTTAACAGGGCAAGAAGATTCGAAATTTGGATTTGATTTGCATAACGGACAAGCAGATGAAGCGTTACAGCGTGCGCTCGCTTCTTCCCATATTCATGTGCTTGGCATTCATTGTCATATCGGTTCGCAAATTTTTGATGCGACTGGTTTTGTCCTTGCGACGAAAAAATTATTTGAAAAGCTTGCTATATGGCGTGATATGCATCATTTCACTGCGAAAGTTGTCAATCTTGGCGGCGGTTTTGGCATTCGGTACACGAAAGAAGATGATCCGCTCGCACCGGAACAGTACGTCGAACAAATTATTGAAGAAGTGAAACGGAACGTAGCCTCATTTCATTTACCATTCCCAGAAATTTGGATTGAGCCGGGGCGTTCGCTTGTCGGTGATGCTGGAACAACGATTTATACGATTGGCTCGCGTAAAGAGGTGCCAAACGTTCGTCAATATGTTGCGGTAGATGGGGGAATGAGCGACAACATTCGACCTGCGCTATATGAAGCGAAATATGAAGCAGTGCTAGCGAATCGGATGCATGACCATTGTGAAGAAGTTGTGGCGATTGCAGGGAAATGTTGTGAGTCAGGCGATATGCTCATCTGGGATTTACCGCTTCCGAAAGCGCAACCGGGCGATCATTTAGCTGTTTTTTGTACGGGAGCTTACGGCTATGCGATGGCAAATAACTATAATCGCATTCCGCGTCCGGCGGTCGTATTTGTTGAAGACGGTGAAGCACAGCTTGTTGTGAAGCGTGAAACGTATGAAGATTTAATTCGACTCGATTTGCCACTTAAGACAAAAGTAAAAAAATAACCGAGGCGACAACCTCGGTTATTTTTTTATGCCCCAAATGCTCCGCGAAGGGCGTTCCATATTTCTCGTAAAATGTCGACGATGCGCTGAATAAACGTTCGACCTTCTTCTGTTTGTAAAAAAGCAGATAGCTTGTCTTTCGTTTGAGCAAGCTGTTCGTTCACTTGATTCCAGTCGATGTTCACATTTTTCATTTTGTTAAATAAGGAAAGCAAACTGTTTATTTCGTCTTCTGTTAACGTAATGCCAAGCTCTTGAGCGATCCGCTCAATGAGCGCACGCATATCTGCATCTGTTTGCGGTGGATTTTTCGCTATTTCTTCTTTAATTTTCGCAAGCAGTGCGACCGCTTTGTCATTTCCGATTGATTCGCCAAGCTGTGCTGTTTTCACCATTTCCTCGTTCGCTACTTTTTTTACTTCGTCCGGGATCGCTTCATTTGATGAAAGTTCGTACGCTTTCATTAACCCTGTTAACGCAGCTGTTCCCGATACAGGAAACGGTGCAGTAATGTAAATGACTGCATCTTTTACTCCAGCAGTAATGAGCGCATTCATATACATCTCTTTTGTTACCCAGTTAATGTTATTCGTTTCGACTTGCAACCCCGAACCAGGTGCCCCAATCGTAATTTTTGAGGATGAAATAGCCTTCGTTCCAATTTGTCCTTTCGGAATAATGCCGCCGAGATATTTATGCTCTTCTTCATTTGTAACCGTAATGATTTCAGCGTTGTCTGGCGCATTCATTTCTTTTAATATTTGTTGTTTTTGCTGTTCTGTTAAATTTTCGCCGAGCGTAATAATGACGTCCCCTTCAATCGCATCTGCTAAACTAACCGATGGGATCATAAACAGCAATAAAATAAATATCGTAAACCACTTCTTCATTTCATAACCTCCTTCAACATCTTCCATACTATTGTACAAACATTTGCGTGAACATAGAAGAGAAATATAGTAAAATGAAGTTACGTTTGTTTTTACGATAGAAAGGTGGAAAAGTTTCATGAAGAAAAAAGGATATATCTTAATGGAAAACGGCGGAAAGGTGGAGTTTGAACTATTCCCAAATGAAGCGCCAACAACGGTTGCGAATTTTGAAAAACTAGCGAATGAAGGATTTTATAACGGGCTGACGTTCCATCGCGTCATTAAGCGATTTGTAAGTCAAGGTGGCTGTCCGATTGGAAACGGAACAGGCGATGCAGGTTATACGATTCCGTGTGAAACAGATAACAATCCGCATAAACATATCGAAGGTGCGATATCGATGGCGCATCGCGGACGTGATACAGGAAGTTGCCAGTTTTTCATTTGCCATGAGCCGCAGCCGCATTTAGATGGTGTGCATACCGTATTCGGTCAAGTCACCGCTGGAATGGATGTTGTAAAGGCGATGAAAAATGGTGATGTCATGAAAGAAGTAAAGGTGTGGGACGAACAATAAAAGGGACGATGAAGCGATGAAAAAAAACTGGGTATTATTTTTCATCCTTTTACTCGTTAGTTTCGTTTGGGGAGCAATGTATTGGCTGTTTATTGCAAAGTAATAGACATTTCGTTTTATTGTGCTATAATGAATAAAAATGGAATAAACGCATCCTTCGGGGCAGGGTGAAATTCCCGACCGGCGGTAATGAAACAGATGTTTCTCAGCCCGCGAGCCGTTAAGGCATGATCCGGTGCGATTCCGGAGCCGACAGTATAGTCTGGATGGGAGAAGGATTGCCAAAACTCACGCCACTTATTGAAAAAATAAGCTTGGCGGTGGGTCATTTTTGCTATGCAAAAAAGGCGATCTTTACATACATCTTGCCCTAGGACGTCGTTCCTAGGGTTTTTATCTTTTATAAAGAAAGAAAGGTGGTGCGAGATGGACGAACAATATATGCGTTTCGCATTACAATTAGCGCAATCAGCTCGCGGACAAACGTCACCGAACCCGCTTGTTGGGGCTGTTGTTGTAAAACATGGTGAAATTGTCGGCTTTGGCGCACACTTAAAAGCAGGAGAGCCACATGCAGAAGTACACGCTTTGCGCATGGCGGGCGAGAAAGCGGAAGGAGCAACCGTTTATGTGACGCTTGAACCATGCAGCCATTACGGAAAAACGCCCCCTTGTGCTGATTTGTTAATTGAAAAAAAGGTGAAGCGCGTCGTTGTGGCGACGACGGACCCAAATCCGCTCGTGGCAGGAAAAGGCATTGAAAAATTAAAGCGAGCAGGAATTGACGTCACCGTCGGAGTGTTGAAAGAAGAGGCGGATGCGTTAAACGAAATGTTTTTTCATTATATTTCAACGAAAACGCCGTATGTGACGTTAAAGTATGCAATGAGCTTAGATGGGAAAATTGCAACAAAAACGGGCGAAAGCAAGTGGATTACGTCGGAAGATGCGCGGCGTGACGTGCATCGCGATCGACGTATGCACGATGCGATCGTTGTCGGTGTCGGCACAATTTTAGCAGATGATCCAAGCTTAACCGTTCGTTTTGGGTATGAAGGAAAGCAACCAATTCGAATCGTTCTCGATACACATTTACGTACACCGCTTCACGCGAATGTCGTCACAGATCAGATGGCGCCAACATGGATCGTCGTCGGCCATCACGTCACAGAAGAACAAATGAAGCCATATGAACGTGCAGGTGTACAAATGATTCGCATGAATGAGAATAAAATTGATATACCATCTTTTTTACGTGAACTTGGTAAGCGTAACATCATGTCCATATTTGTTGAAGGTGGAGCGCATGTGCACGGTAGTTTTCTACATTCTCATTCCGTTCAACAAGTGATTGCGTATATCGCACCGATGTTGATTGGGGGGAATGAAGCACCTTCAGCAATCGGCGGAGAAGGGTTTGGACGAATGATGGATGCGCTTCGTTTACAAGTGAAACATGTCGAAAGGATCGGACCAGATATAAAAATCGTTGCTAAAGGATGATCGCGATGTTTACAGGAATTATTGAAGAAATCGGCACGATTCAACAAATGAAACAAACAGGGGAAGCGATCGTCTTCACGATCGGGGCACAAAAAGTGTTACAAGACGTGCAGCTCGGTGACAGCATTGCTGTCAATGGCGTTTGTTTAACTGTGACGTCATTTACAGATCGCTTGTTTACTGTCGATGTCATGCCTGAAACGGTGCGAGCAACATCGCTTCGAACGCTTACAGTAGGAGCGAAAGTCAATTTAGAGCGCGCAATGGCAGCAAACGGTCGTTTTGGTGGGCACTTCGTTTCGGGGCATGTTGACGGCATTGGACGCATCATTCGTAAGCAGCCTGTCGCAAACGCTGTTTATTATGACATTGAAGTGCCAAGCCATTTACGTAAATATATGATTTTAAAGGGATCAGTTGCTGTCGATGGCACAAGCTTAACGATTTTCGGTTTAACGGACCGAACGTTTACAATTTCGCTCATTCCGCATACGCGTGAAGCGACGATTTTAGGAGCAAAAAAAGTTGGCGATATTGTCAATATTGAATGTGACATCATTGGAAAATATGTTGAACAGTTCGTTGCTGGAAAGCGTGAAGGATTGACGATGCAATTTTTACAAGAGCACGGATATAAGGAGTGAGCGCTGATGTTCCATACCATTGAAGAAGCGATTTATGATTTAATGCAAGGAAAAATTATTATCGTTTGCGATGATGAAGATCGTGAAAATGAAGGGGATTTTGTAGCGCTTGCGGAAAAAGCAACGCCGGAAGTCATTAACTTTATGATTACACACGGTCGTGGTCTTGTGTGTGTCCCGATTACCGAAGAGTTGGCTGATCGGCTCGATTTAGCGCCGATGGTTAATCATAATACAGATGCGCATGGTACAGCGTTTACCGTCAGCATTGACCATAAAGCGACAACAACAGGCATTAGCGCGTTTGAACGCTCGTTGACGATTCAAGAAATGCTCAACCCTGAAGCGAAAGCAAGCGATTTTAAACGACCAGGTCATATTTTCCCGCTTGTTGCGAAAAAAGGTGGGGTATTGCGTCGCGCCGGACATACGGAAGCTGCGGTCGATTTAGCCCGTCTTTGCGGGGCAAAGCCAGCAGGCGTTATTTGCGAAATTATAAAAGATGACGGAACAATGGCGCGCGTGCCTGATTTAAAGAAAATCGCGGAACAATTCGATATGAAAATGATTACGATTAAAGATTTAATCGCTTATCGCAATCGAAAAGAAAAGCTCGTCAAACGCGAAGTGGAAATTACGTTGCCAACGGACTTTGGTGAATTTAAAGTGATCGGATATTCAAATGCGTTAGACGGAAAAGAACATATCGCCATCGTGAAAGGGGAAATCATCCCAGATGAACCTGTGCTCGTACGTGTCCACTCCGAATGTTTGACAGGCGATGTATTCGGCTCTCATCGTTGCGATTGTGGTCCTCAACTTCATGCAGCGCTCGCGCAAATTGAAGAAGAAGGTCGAGGGGTATTGTTATATATGCGCCAAGAAGGTCGCGGTATCGGTTTACTCAACAAATTGCGCGCATATAAGTTGCAAGAGCAAGGCTATGATACGGTCGAGGCAAACGAAAAGCTCGGCTTCGCCCCAGACTTGCGCGACTATGGAATTGGCGCGCAAATTTTAAAAGATTTAGGTGTGACAAAAATGCGTTTGTTGACGAACAATCCGCGGAAAATTACCGGACTGAAAGGATACGGCTTAGAAGTGGTAGAGCGTGTGCCGCTACAAATGCCAGCCAAACGCCATAATGAGCGCTATTTGCGCACAAAATACGAAAAACTAGGACATATGTTGCATTTTTAAGGAGGAGAAAAAATGAACGTATACGAAGGAAATTTAGTCGGAACAGGACTAAAAATAGGCATTGTTGTTGCGCGATTTAACGAATTTATTACAAGCAAATTGCTAAGCGGTGCACTTGATGGATTAAAGCGCCACGGAGTAGAGGAGCAACATATTGATGTCGCTTGGGTGCCGGGGGCATTTGAAATTCCGCTTGTCGCGAAAAAAATGGCGGAGTCGAAAAAATACGATGCGGTCATTACCCTCGGTGCCGTGATTCGCGGAGCAACGAGCCATTACGATTACGTATGCAATGAAGTAGCGAAAGGAACATCGCACGCCGCTCTTTCTTCAGGTGTTCCGGTTATTTTTGGCGTGTTGACGACAGATACGATTGAGCAAGCGATTGAACGCGCTGGGACAAAAGCAGGAAATAAAGGATGGGAAGCAGCGCTTAGCGCCATTGAAATGGCGAATGTGATGCGCACATTTTCTTAATATGCTCGTTCTTAATATGCTCGCGATAAAAAAGGTTTAAAAAAGCGACAAGACCGTTTATAATAGCAATAGCGAGTAAACAATAAGTCTTGTCGATAATGAGGGATTCGTATGCTAGTTCGCTATCGAAAAAACTATGAGAAAATTGCGATGGGTCTTTTGTCGTTTATGCCAAATGAAAAAGACTTAAAGCAGTTGCAACAAACGATGAAAAACTACGAGACAAACGATGATTGGCAGCTGTTTTTATGGAAGGAAGAAGAAGATTTTATTGGCATTATCGGTGTGATTGTGCGCGAACATGCGGTTGAAGTGCAGCATATTAGCGTTAATCCGTCCCATCGTCATCAAGGAATTGGAAAACAAATGGTGAAAGCGTTAAAAGAATTGTATCCAAACAAGTCGTTATGTGCCAATGACATGACCGCTCCATTTTTGGATAGATGTGAACAATGACAGGGATCAGCGTCCCTGTCTTTTTTGCTTTTGTCGCTCACGTTCAGCAACGACATCACTTCGATCACGCAACTTATGTTTATGAATCGTATACTCGTTTGTCATATCGCTTTTTTCTCCCCATACAAGCCCTTTTTGCCCACATTGCTGTTGACATATATGCAACAAGGAAGCATCAATGATTGGCAAGCAAGTGCTTTCATACGGTTGTCCATGATTGATTCGCTCTACATATGTATGAATAAGCGCAATGAGTTGTTCTACATGTATGCCTAGCGCTTCATATGCTTGCTTTTCTCTTTCGAATGTGTTTAATGCTTTTGTAAACATTCGTTTTGCTCCCGCAATATTTCCTCGGCGATAATGATACATCCCAACCGCGAGCTGAATGAAGCCGACCCATACATGTTCGCCTGTTTGTTTCCAATGTTCTTCTAGCACTTCATGGCATTCAAAATAGTCGCGCGTAGCGTGAAAGTGAAGTAAATATTCGATATATGCCCTTGGATACAAACGAAGGCCCCCTTTTTTCATATGCTTACGTATATTATACTATTACTTATGAATAAAGGTGGGATGAAATGTGCATTATCATGTGAAATTAGATCAATTTGAAGGACCGCTTGATTTATTGCTCCATTTAATTCATCGCTATGAAATTGATATTTATGATATTCCTGTGGCACAAATTACAGAGCAATATATGGCTTACATTCACGCGATGAAAGAATTGCAACTTGATGTCGCAAGCGAATATTTAGTAATGGCGGCAACGCTTATTGAAATGAAAAGTAAAATGTTGTTGCCTAAGCATGAAGAAACATTGGAGGACGATGAATTATTTATCGAAGAAGACCCGCGTGAGCAATTAATGCAACAGTTAATTGAGTATAAAAAGTTTAAAGAAGCAGCGAAACAGTTGCGCGAGCGAGAAGAAGCGCGAGCGCTTTTATTTACGAAGCCGCCAAGCGATTTAACGGCTTATGCGAAAAACGGTGCACCGCTTGTGCTCGATGTTGATTTGTATGATATGCTTGGGGCGCTCGCGAAATTGTTGCGGCGGAAAAAATTACAAAAACCGCTTCATACGAAAGTAGCGCGTCAAGAAATTCCGATCGGACGACGGATGGAAGAAATTTTACACATATTAAAACACGGAGAACGAATGAACTTTTACGATTTATTTCCGTATGACGATCGCGAGCAAATTGTCGTGACGTTTTTAGCCTTGCTTGAACTGATGAAACGAGATGAAATTATTGTTGAGCAAGAAAATAATTTTGCTGATTTATATATTCGACGAAAAGGTGATCGATATGAATGAATTAGCGATTATGGAAGCGTTATTGTTTGCGGCGGGCGAAGAAGGATTGACGTATAAACAAATGGCTGATGTGCTTGATATTCAAGAAGAACGTGTATATGAACTTGTGCAACAATTAAAGCATATGTATGACGTAGCGGAGCGTGGCATTATGGTCGTCGAGATGGCAGGAACGCTTCAACTTGTGACGAAAAAACAATGTGCTCCATATTTGCAAAAACTTGTTGAGTCACCAACGACGTCATCGTTGTCACAAGCAGCGCTTGAAACGTTAGCGATCATCGCCTATCGCCAACCGATTACGCGCGCAGAAATTGAGCACATTCGCGGTGTTAAAAGCGATAAACCGCTTCAAACCCTATTAGGAAAAGCGTTAATTAAAGAAGTAGGTCGCGCAGAAGGAACAGGTCGCCCGATTTTATATGGAACGACGAAGGAGTTTTTAGACTACTTTGGCTTAAAGACGTTAGACGAACTTCCTCCTCTTCCAGAATGGGACGAGCAAGGGGAAGAACGCGAAGCCGACTTATTTTTCGAACGCCTCAACGAACAACTGCAAGAAGCGAGCGAACAACGATGAGTTTTCGTTTTTTCTTTGGGCTTCTTTTTATGGGAATGATAAAATTTTTCGCATGATTCATAATTTATGGTAAAATAAATGTAGCTTCGTTGTTGAAAAAAGGGGTGTATTGTTTGTGAAAATTATTTCTTGTCATGGCTATGAACTGCAAAAAGCACAGCCGAATACGTCGGAAGATTTTTTTAACCGTTCGGAAGTAACGTTTGTTGACGACGATGGAACAGAGCGAACGTTGCGTGTGTTATATGTTCGATATTTCGATGAGCGTTTTTCACAATGGACGCCGTATGAACAAGATCCTGTATTTCAAGCAGGTGGGAAAGACGTATATTTTAAAGACATTGTCGCGCTCGTTTGTTTGCTCGCCGATCCATCACTTCGGACGCGAAAACGTGTATATATAAGTGAGGAAGAAGAGCTTCGTCGCTATTTTTCATCGATCGACTTTGCGAAATTGCCCGAAGTATTTGAGTCGCTTGCGAAACAACAAGCGTACGATGTGAAATCACCGCTTTTATTTATTGCGCAACCGTAAAGGAGGATGGAGATGGGGAATACTGTTGTTTTTAACCAAACGAAGCAAGTCGAGCAATTGTTGAGTCGCATTGTAGAACAAATTACTCGTTATTTAAACGAAACGACGATTGAGCAAATGCAAGAAGAATGCGCAGGAGACCGCCATTATTATGAAGGGGTGCTTGCGGACTTACGCCGTTTAGCTGTATATGGTGAAGAAGGGATTGATGCATGTCGCATCGTCCTTCAAGAAGAACCGTTTCGGAAAGCCGCCGCAGAACAGGCGTTATACAAAATTTATCATTCATGTGTGGCAGAATTTTTTACGCCAAAGCGCGATTTATGGTATGAAGATAGCCGTTCAGCGTATACAGGAAGACATTCAATTAAATTGAGACAACCTGCTCCTCCATCGTTACAACAATTGCTCCATGCGATTGAGGCTGATTTTCAAACGATGCGGGAAGAACTCGAATTTTATGAAACAGACTACCGAACAAAAATGATTCAATCACAATAAGAAGCTGCGTGTGTCAGCTTCTTTTTTTTTATTGCATATGGTGCCGAAGGAGGTGTGTTTGTATGCGACAATATATTCATCACGTGCAAACGTGGCTTGAGCGTGTAAAGCCATTTGTAGATGAAGAGGCGCTTGAGCGATTAAAGATGGAGCTTGAACGTGGAGATGTCGCGCGACGATTTGTAAAAGCAAAAGACCGCGTCATGTAGCGGTCTTTTTGTCATACATCATGTACTTATGCATACACTTGTACAAAACGGACAAAGGGATGAGGGTGTATGCGACGGCAATGGTTCATATGGATGATCGTGCTTTGTTTTTTTTGTTCGCTTTTTCCGAATGAAGCGAAGGCGATGTCGGTTAGTGCGAAAAGCGCGATTTTAATGGAACAAACGACAGGACGAGTGCTATTTGAAAAAGATGCCCATACGAAACGACGCATTGCGAGCATCACAAAAATTATGACCGCCATTTTAGCAATCGAATCGGGAAAATGGGAAGAGCTTGTGACGGTAAGTGAACGGGCGGTTCGCACAGAAGGGTCCTCTATTTATTTGAAACAAGGGGAGAAAATTGCGCTCAAACATTTAGTATATGGGCTTATGCTTCGTTCTGGAAATGATGCAGCGGTGGCAATCGCTGAGCACGTTGGCGGTAGCGTCGAAGGCTTCGTGTTTTTAATGAATGAAAAAGCGGCAGAAATCGGGATGACAAATACACAATTTGCGAACCCACACGGATTAGACGATGCCGAAAATCATTATTCCACTGCATATGATATGGCGCTACTTATGCGGTATGCGATGCACAACGAACAATTTCGCGAAGTATCGGGAACGAAATTGTATCGTGCGCCAAATCCGACAGAAGATTGGGATCGGGTTTGGCGTAACAAAAATAAGCTATTGACGCATTTATATGAATATTGTACAGGTGGAAAAACAGGGTATACGAAGCGAGCGAAGCGTACATTAGTGACAACCGCTTCAAAAGATGGTCTTGAACTGATTGCGGTCACCATTAACGCAGGGGACGATTGGAACGATCATATCGCGATGTATGAGCATGGATTTGCGCATTATGAACTTGTAAAGATTAAAGCAGATACGATTGTGAAAGATATAGACGATCCTTTTTATGATCATCATTTGTTTGTTGCACGCGATTTTATATATCCGGTCACAAAAAAAGAAGAGTCGTTAATTCGTTTAGAGCGAAAATTGCTTCGTCCACAAGAGCGTTGGAAAGAGACAGGCGTGCCGTCTGTCGTTGGAAGGGCTGAGCTATACATCGGAAACGAAAAAGTTGACGACGCCCCTATTTTTTATAAGCAGGAAAAGAAAAAGCGTTCTTTTTTTGATTGGCTGTTAGGGGTGGGCAGCGATGGTTAATCTCATTTGGGTTGCGCTTTTGCTTATTGGACTTCTGTTTGCGGGAATAAACGGAACGATGAAAGATGTGAACGAGGCGATGTTTCAAGGGGCGAAAGAGGCGGTGACGATTAGCATTGGCTTAATTAGCGTGCTCGTTTTTTGGCTCGGTTTAATGAAAATTGCCGAACAGTCTGGGCTACTTTCGTTTTTTGCCCGTTTGTTTCGACCAATTGCGAAAAAAATTTTTCCGGAAGTGCCGCCTGACCACCCTGCGCTCGGGTATATATTATCGAACATGATTGCAAATATGTTTGGGCTCGGCAATGCTGCGACTCCCCTTGGCATTAAAGCGATGGAGCAATTGAAGCAATTAAACGGTCAAACAGACGAACCGAGTCGTTCGATGATTACGTTTGTCGCTTTAAATACCGCAAGCGTTACGCTTATTCCCGCGACGGTCATATCGATTCGCATGACATATCAATCAGCTTCACCTGGAGAAATTATTGGCACGACATTTGTCGCTTCCCTTATTTCGACAATATCAGCGATTATGATTGACCGCGCGTTTTACATACGGAGGCGGAAAAAAGGAGGACTGTGATGCACGTTATTCAATTTTTATCGCTTTGGCTTATTCCTATTTTAATCGCTTGCATTTTGTTGCATGGAACGTACAAGCGTGTGCCGACGTATGAGGCGTTTGTTGAAGGGGGGAAAGAGGGAATTCAAATCGCTTTTTCTCTCATTCCGTATTTAGTTGGTATGCTCGTTGCTGTCTCCGTTTTTCGCGCTTCCGGTGCGCTTGATTTTTTTATTTCATATATAAAACCGTTCATCGTCCCGCTCGGACTGCCGTCTGAAGTCGTTCCGCTTGCGCTCATTCGTCCGATCTCAGGAACCGCTTCGCTCGGCATGGTCACCGACTTAATCGCAACATACGGACCAGATTCATTTATCGGGCGGTTAGCCTCCACGATTCAAGGAAGTACAGAAACGACGTTATACGTGCTCACCGTTTATTTTGGTGCCGTCGGCATTCGCAAAATGGGCGATGCATTAAAAGTCGGCTTACTTGCCGATCTCATTAGCTTTATTGTATCATTTATTATTGTATTATGGATGTTTGGGAAATGAAGCGGTCGATATGCTTGTTGCCCGATGACAGATATATTGTTAACATGATCAGAGTATACGGGCTCGACTGGTTTGAATAATAAAATACAATGTTTAGATTGGTGTGAGTGTGGGGAATGACTGAAAACAAGAGATTGATTCTAAATATTACTGTTTTATCCTTTATTTTAAGTTTTGTATATAGCTTGGTACTTCTGATGATTGAACACCCTCTTTTTTCTAACGAGATGAGTAGTCCGGGAAGTATTGTTGTTTTTACAGCTATATTTTTGATTTTATATATGTTTCATCTGTTTATTTCATGGCTACATTACATGTTTGTAAATAAAACAGTGGGTTCGATGAGAAGGAAAGCTATTGCTTTCTATTTGGTTGGTCTTGTTTTATTATTCGTTTTATATATGTCTTTTCAAGTGAAAATCGTTTGGTTACTGCTTATTTCTTTTGTTATTCTTTCTTTTCCCTTATGCAAGAGAGGCTAGGAGAAAGTCGCATCTCGTGCGTCTTTCTCCTTTCTTATTTTTGAACTCCTGTACCGAATATGGTAAAACTATATAGTGAGGTGAATGAAATGGAACGATTACAGAAAGTAATTGCTCATGCTGGCATCGCATCGCGAAGAAAAGCAGAGCAATTGATCGTCGAAGGAAAAGTGAAAGTAAATGGAAAAGTTGTGACGGAACTTGGGGTGAAAGTTAGTCCACAAGATCGCATTGAAGTGGATGGCATTCCGCTCGAACGCGAAGAGCCGGTATATTATTTGTTATACAAGCCGCGCGGTGTAATTTGTAGCGTAAAAGATGAAAAGGGAAGAAAAGTAGTGACTGACTTTTTCAAACATGTAAACAAGCGCATTTATCCGATCGGACGGTTAGATTACGATACGTCTGGATTGTTGCTGCTGACAAACGATGGGGAGTTTGCTAATTTATTAATGCACCCGCGCTATGAAATTGAAAAAGTGTACATTGCAAAAGTAAAAGGCATCCCAGCACGTGAAAAAGTGAAACGGCTTGAAAAAGGTGTTGCGCTAGAAGATGGGGTAACAGCGCCAGCGAAAGCGAAAGTATTGTCAATTGACAAACGGAAACAGACGGCGATCGTTGAACTTCGCATTCATGAAGGGAGAAATCGTCAAGTGCGCCGCATGTTCGAAGCGATCGGACATCCTGTTTTAAAGTTAAAGCGGGAACGTTATGCGTTTTTAGACTTGAAAGGGATGAATCCGGGAGATTATCGAGAACTGTCGCCGCATGAAGTGAAGCAATTGCGTGCGCTTGCATTAGCTGGTTCGCCGTACGTATCATAATTTTGTCACAATTTGTTCAAATCATTTTCATTATTTGTATAGTAGTAACTTGTATAATGAGGTTGATGAAAACGGTTTATAGGAGAGTTGGCGGTCAACTACCCCCACTTAGCTAACGCTTGAAGTGAGGGCTTGCAACTCCCCAGAAGTGCAAACGGACTTCTTCCTCCTTCCTTGACTTGGGGTTGCATCAGGGGCAGGTTGACGACTACCCAACGACGCAGGTCATGCCTGCATCGTTACCGATTCTCTCGGTGTGTCTGTTGGCAGTACTTGGCTTCCACACACAACAGACGGACCTACGCTCGATGTTTTACGGTTACAACGTTTCCTGTAACCAACTCCATACATCGAGTAGCAGTTATTGGAGTGCCTTTATTGAACGGTTTTCTCCACGCCTTTATTATATCATACACAAAAGAAAGGGGGAACGCGCATTCCTCTCCCACTTACTCCCTTTGGTCGTTGAAGTGGGAGTCTCCTGCGCGAAATAGGATGAAAGAAAGGCGATTTTGGCTTCGAACGGTCATTTTAGCTATCATGCTTGCAGCCATTGGCTATACGATTTATTCCAATGTATTTGTTGACAAAAAGGCGATCCAAGTTGGTGATTCAGCGCCAGACTTCGTACTTACCGACTTAAACGGCAACAAAATTCAACTATCCGATTATCGTGGAAAAGGTGTATTTTTAAACTTTTGGGGAACGTGGTGCAAACCGTGTGAAAAAGAAATGCCATACATTAATAGACAATACGACGTATATAAAAATGAGGGAGTAGAAGTGATTGCGGTCAATGTTGGTGAGGCGAAAGTAACAGTACAAACGTTCGTTGATCGCTTTCAGCTGACGTTTCCAGTCGTCATCGATCAGCAAGATCAAGTCATGAATGCATACAACATCGGTCCGTTGCCAGCGACATTTTTAATTGACAAAGAAGGCAAAATTGTAGATATCATTACAGGGGCGATGACGGAAGAGGATGTAAAAAAATATATGGAACGAATTAAGCCGTAAGGGGTTTTCGACATGGAACAAGTAAAATGTGAATGTGGGCATGTGAATCCGATTGGTACAGTTCTTTGTGAAGCATGTGGTAAACCGTTAGAAGAAGTGCCAATGTTATTGGACATGCGTTATGAAGGAAGCGCTCGCCGTTCGCAAACGTACAACCAAACGATTGTTGATAAAATATGGAACTTCTTTTCGTCTGTTAAAGTTGGGGTTTGGCTTATCGTTATTACGTTAGTCGCTTCGGCCATCGGCACAATTTATCCACAACAGATGTACATTCCGCCAACAGTGTCGCCAGCTGAATATTATGAGGAGCAGTACGGTTGGCTCGGGAAATGGTATTACGCGCTAGGATTTCACGATTTATATAGCTCATGGTGGTATATGTTGCTTATAGCGCTCATTGGTGTATCGCTCGTCATTTGTAGTTTAGACCGTGTCGTGCCACTATATCGGGCGTTAAACAATCAGCGGGTGACGAGAAATGAACAATTTTTACAACGCCAACGTCTATTTAGCCGTTCACAAGTGAAAGACTACGAAAATGCTTTACCTCGCGTGGTCGATCGGTTAACGAAACGGGGTTATCGTATTCGTGAGGAGAACGGAAGCATTTTAGCAGAAAAAGGGCGTTTTTCCCGTTGGGGACCGTATGTGAATCACATTGGACTTATCATTTTTCTCATCGGTGCGATGCTTCGATTTGTTCCGGGAATGTATGTGGATGAAAACATGTGGATTCGTGAAGGGGAAATAAAAGAAATTCCGGGAACGAAAGGAAAATATTTTTTAGAAAATAAAAAGTTTATTTTTGAAGTGTATGAGAAAGGAAAAGAGAAAGAAGCGTTTCAAGCGGCGATTGATCGCGTCGGTAACGGAATGATGGCGAAAAACTATCAAACGGACGTCGTATTGTACGAGCGTGTTGGTCCAGTTGTTGCAGGGGAAGAGCCGAAGCTAAAGAAAATTAAAAGTTTTTCGATTCGTGTCAACGAACCGTTAAAACATGATCATTACGCGTTATATCAAGTTGATTTTAAGCTAGATGAATTAAAAAGCATGTCGTTTCATTTGACAGATAAACAAACGAACAAATCGTTTGGCACGATTACGATTGATTTAATTCAACCTGAAAAAGAATATGATCTTGGCAACGGCTATAAAGTGCAACTATTAAGCTATTTTCCAGATTTTTATTTTGATGAAAATGGGAAACCAAACACGCGTTCGAAAGTACCGAACAATCCAGCGTTTGTATTTAAAATGTTTGCACCAGACCGTCCAAAAGGGGAAGTGAGTTTCGCCGCCATTCGTCAAACGATTGAACCGCTCGGTGATAACAAATATAAAATGGCGTTTGCTGGTGCTGACACACGACATGTATCGGCGTTAACCGTCCGTCGTGATTTTACGCTCTGGATTTTAGGTATCGGGGGCACCATTTTTATGATTGGCCTTATACAAGGAATGTATTGGAACCATCGCCGCGTATGGATTCGACGGATCAATGACGAAGTGCTTATTGCAGCACATACGAACAAAAACTGGTTTGGATTAAAAAAGGAGCTTGAAAGAATATTTAACGATACACCGTTTGTCATGCCAATCGATCAATTGGACAAGCGGTCATAAGGGGGGAACATCGTGGTTCAGTTAAGCAGCACGTTACTGTACGTTGCATTTGTTCTTTATTTAGTCGCAACATTCTTCTTTGGGGGCGCGATTCGTCCTAAAAAGAGAGAAGGAGTAGACCGTTGGGCAACGCTCGGAATTTTTGTAACGATCGTTGGGTTTCTCGCTCAGCTTGGTTATTTCATCACGCGCTGGATCGCAGCCGGACATGCACCTGTCAGCAACTTATTCGAATTTACGACGTTTTTTGGCATGATGCTTGTTGGCGCGTTTATTGTCATTTATTTTATTTATAAAACGAGTTTACTCGGCTTATTTACTTTGCCAATCGCCATTTTAGTGATTGCGTATGCAAGCATGTTTCCAAGGGAAATCTCTCCGCTCATCCCAGCTTTACAAAGCGATTGGTTGCATATTCATGTCATAACCGCAGCAGTTGGCGAGGCCATTTTAGCTATTAGCTTTGCAGCGGGGCTCATTTATTTAATTCGAGTAGTCGATCAGTCGAAAGCGAGCAAACGTACGTTTTGGCTAGAGTTTGTGTTATTTTTCTTAATTAGCACGCTCGGTTTTGTTATCGTAACTACATCGTTTCGTGTGGCTGGTTATGAAGCTACGTTTGAATGGATTGACAAAAATGGACAGCAAAGTGAAATGGTGTACCATATGCCAGCGCTTGTCGGCCCGCATGAAGGGGTGTTAAAAACGGAAGGACGGATGGAACCGTTCGTTCATATGCCTGCAATTATTAATGCTCGCAAATTAAATACAGTAATTTGGTCATTGTTTGCAGGTGGTGTATTATATGGATTGCTTCGCCTTTTCTTACGCAAACGTATTGCAGCAGCTTTGCAACCACTTGTGAAAAACGTGAATTTAGATGTTGTTGACGAAATCAGCTATCGTTCTGTAGCGATTGGGTTTCCGATATTTACACTCGGTGCGCTTATTTTTGCGATGATTTGGGCACAAATTGCATGGACGCGCTTTTGGGGCTGGGATCCGAAAGAAGTATGGGCGCTCATCACATGGCTGTTTTATGCAGCGTTTCTACATTTACGATTGTCAAAAGGTTGGCATGGCGAGCGGTCCGCATGGCTTGCGGTCATTGGATTTGCGATCATTATGTTTAACTTAATAGCGGTAAACTTAGTGATTGCAGGCCTACACTCTTATGCTGCGTCTTAACGCCTTCATAAAGAAGGCGTTTTTTTTATGATGAGTAGAAAAAAGTATGGCAGTTTTGTACAATAGTGAACGAGGAGGGAATGACATCATGGGGAAGGAAATTAAAATTTTAGTTGTCGATGACGAAGAGCGCATTCGTCGTTTGCTTCGTATGTATTTAGAACGTGAGCAATATATGATCGATGAAGCAGAAAACGGTGAAGAAGCGCTAGCATTAGCGCTTGACAATGATTATGACTTGATTTTGCTTGACCTTATGTTACCTGGAAAAGACGGTATTGAAGTGTGCAAACAGTTGCGTGAGAAAAAAGCGACACCCGTCATTATGTTAACAGCGAAGGGAGAGGAAGCTAATCGCGTGCAAGGATTTGAAGCAGGAACGGACGATTATATCGTTAAGCCGTTTAGCCCGCGTGAAGTGGTGCTCCGCGTGAAAGCGCTGCTTCGCCGTACAGCGAACTCTCCATATGTAACAACGGATACGACAACACGAGATGTGCTCGTATTTCCTCATTTAACAATTGACCATGATGCGCATCGGGTGACAGCAGATGGGCATGAAGTGAGCTTAACTCCGAAAGAGTACGAGTTGCTTCATTTTTTAGCGAAGTCACCAGATAAAGTGTTTGATCGCGAGCAATTGTTAAAAGAAGTATGGCATTACGAATTTTTTGGTGATTTACGAACAGTTGATACGCATGTCAAACGGTTGCGCGAAAAGTTAAATAAAGTATCGCCAGCAGCAGCGAAAATGATCGTCACCGTTTGGGGCGTTGGGTACAAATTTGAGGTCGTGAATGAATGATGGCACTATGGCGTAGTGTAGTCGGCAAATTGTGGCTGACAATTTTATTGCTTGTTGCTTTCGTCCTCTTTATTTTAACCGTTTTGTTGCTAAGTTTTTTTGAAAAATATTATTTTGAAAAAACGGGAGAGCAACTCACTCAACAAGCAGTAAAAGTTGCCCGCGTCGTCGCCGAGCATGATGAGCAGTTTGCTCGCTCAATTGCATGGACGATGGTTGATGATGTATCCAGACTAATGATTATTATTGACGATCGTCATTATTGGTACTCACCGAATGAACAGCTCGTTGATTTGCCGCTTTCGTTTGTTCAACAAGATAAGCAGTTGTCGCGCGTATTTGATGGAAAGAAAGTAGTGAAACGGGCGATGATGCCAAACGAAACGATGCGAAATCGGGTTTATAACGAGTTGTTTATTGTTGGTGTGCCGCTTCGCACATCTGATGGAAACGGTGCTGTGTTTGTATATCAATCGCTAAAAGCTGTAGAAGAAACGACAAAACAAACGACGAAGTTTATTTTTCTTGCTGCATTTATTGCTATTGTGTTAACGACGGTATTTGCCTTTTTCTTATCGACAAGAATTACGGCACCGCTTAGAAAAATGAGACAAGTCGCGTTTGAAATGGCGCGCGGGAAATTCGATTCCAAAGTGCCGATCGTCACCCATGATGAAATTGGGGAACTGGCTATGGCGTTTAACCAGATGGGTCGGCAATTGCAATTTCACATTAATGCGTTAAATCAAGAAAAAGAACAACTAGCGAGCATTTTAAGCAGCATGGCGGATGGCGTCATTACGCTCAATCGCAATGGCGAAGTGCTTATTACAAACCCACCTGCCGACCGATTTTTACAAGCATGGTACTACGAACAAGGGCAGCGCGACGATTTATCGCCGCTTCCTCCGCAAGTGAATGAATTGTTTACGAAAGCGGTGGCGGAAGAGAAAGAACAAGCAGCAGAAATTGCTTTACAAGGTCGCAATTGGGTCATTGTTATGACGCCGTTGTACAATGGCAAAGTGATTCGCGGGGCGGTTGCAGTGCTTCGAGATATGACGGAAGAGCGTCGGCTCGATAAGTTGCGCAAAGATTTTATCGCCAACGTCTCGCATGAGTTGCGAACGCCAATCGCCATGTTGCAAGGGTATAGTGAAGCCATTGTCGACGACATCGCGGCGACAGATGAAGAAAAAAAAGAATTGGCAAAAGTCATTTATGATGAATCGTTGCGCATGGGTCGCCTCGTTAACGACTTGCTTGATTTAGCGCGTATGGAAGCAGGACATTTAACGCTTCATAAAGAGCGCGTGCCGCTTCGTTCATACACCGAGCGCATCATTCATAAGTTTCAAGCGTTAGCGAAAGAAAAAGGAGTTCGCTTGCTCGTGGACATAAATGAAGAATTTGTCGTGTTGTTTGACCCTGACCGTATCGAACAAGTGCTGACGAATTTAATTGATAATGCTCTTCGTCACACAGATGACGGTGGGGAAGTTCGTGTCATAGTCGATGGGGACGAAGAGGCGGTGCGCATTTCTGTTCGAGACTCAGGCTCTGGCATTGCTGAAGAAGATTTGCCGTTCGTGTTTGAGCGCTTTTACAAAGCGGATAAAGCACGTACACGCGGTCGCTCTGGCACAGGATTAGGTCTTGCGATTGCGAAAAACATCGTTGAGGCGCATAAAGGAACGATCGCCGTTCATAGTAAGCTCGGCGAAGGAACGACGTTTACATTTACACTTCCATTGAAATAGAAAATTTTTGTTGTCATAAGCGACGTTTTCGGCTATGATAGAGACGTAAAAATTGTTCGACAATTGTATACGTTCGTTGCAAAAAGGTGTCGAATGGGAAACCTAGTAGACTTAATAGGGAATCTGGTGCAAGTCCAGAACTGTCCCCGCAACTGTAAATGCTGACGAAATGAAGGACGCCACTGTACAATTCGTATGGGAAGGCTTCAAAGTAGGATGACGCATAAGTCAGTAGACCTGCCTTTTTGCATCGTCATTCGCGTCTTCGGGGAGTGAGACGTCGAAACGACAAAGGTGACGGTTTTCTTTTGTTGTTTCCAGCTCATTCCATTTGGGATGAGCTTTTTATTTGACATACATAAAAGGGGCGAGATGAATGAATAAACTTTCGATAGGAATCATTTGTATGATCTTGTTTGCAACAATTTCTATGAATATAAAGGTTAATTATGTTGTAGCACAGACGGATTATGTAGAAAATGAGAGTTTAACTTCTGTTCAAATTGTAGAGAATAAAGATAATTTAATAGTTTATCAGGTTCAAGAAAACGAGAGATTTTATGAGTATGTAGAGGAATCAGAGACAGTAGGTGGAACTATAGAAGTCAATATAAAAAAATACGAAATTAAAGATGATGAAAAGATTCTAATAGAGGAGTATGTACAACAAATAAAAGAGTTAAATGGCAGTAGTTTAGCTGTTCACTCTGTAGGAAATGGGATTGATGAAGAAATAATTATAAATTTAAGTAATAATGAGGAGCTTAAGGAAAGTAGAAATTCAGAATATATTAAATCCAAACAGTCCTTACGTGTTGCCAATGCGTTTAATACAAATTCTTATTGGTATATATCAGAAAAAGGAGGTTCTTATCTAACTGATACGAGATACGAAGTATTTTCAAATGGAAGTGCTCGTGCCATAATGGCTGGGAATGACCCATACTATAAAAACACCAAAAGTAGTAATGGTAATTTCAAGGTGTTTCAAGTGTACGCTGACTCTCTTAGACAAAAAGAAATTGAACTGACTCTAATCGGAGGTGTGATAGGTATAGCAGATGCAGTAATTGAAGCTGTACGATTAGGACAAGTTTTAAACTTTACTTTGATCAAGACAATAGCTAAAAAGATGGGGAAAGGGATTCCGATAATTGGTACATTATATGCAATCTACGACTATGCTCAAACGTATATAGATGCAAGGAACGCGTATAGAAAAATCTAGTTTTCTTTTAAAAAAGGATGATTCTCTATATGAAAGCTATAGAAAGTGTTACTTTAACAATACTGTATGTTTTTTTGGCATCAATTGTTGTAAACCGTATCATTCACTATTTTAAAAATAAATATATGTCTTATGAACTTGGACTTTTTTTCTCAGCTATTTGCTTGGGTGTATTTTCGTTCGTTGTTTTAAAATGGAATACAGATTATTTTATGCTCAATAATTTTTTCAAGGCGGGAATTACGATTAGCGTTATTCAGTTAATTCTAATACCAATACTTATTTTTATAAAGAGACGATATATTAACTTGTATGACAAAATAGTTATGAAAATAAATAAAATGTTGTAGTAACGAGGCTCGTTATTACAACATGTACTTGTAACAATCCTTTGAATAAGTATATAATGCTTCTCTTTCATGAGAAACATTAGCAGTAGATGCTATGGAAAATGAAGTGCAATTTTTTATGAAATTATAGGGGGAAAAACGATGAAAAAATGGAAACAGTATGTATGGCTTTTGGTGCTCGTGCTGACGCTCGGATTAGCAGCGTGCGCGAATAACGCAGAGCCAGCAAAAGAGACGAAGCAAGAAGCGAAAACGGAACAAGCCGCATTTCCAGTCACCATAAAAGATGCGGTTGGTGATGTCACGATTGAAAAAGAACCGGAAAAAATTGTTTCGCTTATCCCGAGCAATACAGAAATTGCGTATGCGTTAGGACTTGGTGACAAAATCGTTGGTGTAAGCGATTTTGATAACTATCCGGAAGATGTGAAAAATAAAGAAAAAATCGGCGGCATGGAGTTTAATGTTGAAAAAATTATCGCGCTTCAGCCGGACGTTGTGCTTGCACACGCGTCAAGTGCACATAACTCTGAAGAAGGATTGAAACAATTGAAAGATGCGGGCATTACAGTCATTGTTGTGCCAAATGCTACATCGTTGAATGACGTGTATGCTTCCATTGAACTAATCGGTAAAGCGACAGGGAAAACGAAAGAAGCATCGGACGTTGTGAAACAAATGAAGCAAAAAATCGATGCCATTGCTGAAAAAGCAAAAGAGGTGAAAGAAGAAGCAACCGTTTGGATCGAAGTCTCGCCTGCACCAGAAATTTATACAGCTGGAAAAGGAACATTTATGGATGAGATGTTAACGATCATTCATGCGAAAAATGCGGCAGGTGATCAAGAAGGATGGCCGATGTTTACGGAAGAAGATGCAGTGGCGTTAAACCCGGATGTCATTATTACGACGTACGGTTATTACACGCCGAACGCAGTTGAGCAAGTGCTCGCTCGCCCAGCATGGAAAGACGTTCCGGCTGTCAAAAATAAGCGAGTATATGATGTGAACTCAGATTTAGTTTCTCGTCCAGGATCACGTTTAGCTGAAGGGGTCGAAGAAATTGCCAAAGTCGTTTATCCAGACATTTTTAAATAACTATATGACTGCATCCATCATTGCAATCGTTGCACTATTATTAGGGATATCGATTGGATCACAATCGATTCCCTTTTCTTCTATATGGGACACGTTGTCGCATCATTTGTTTCATACACCGATGGACGTTCCCGCCACCATTTCGCAAATTATTATTGCGATTCGTGTGCCGAGAGTAGTGCTCGCCTTTTTGATTGGGGCGTCCTTAGCACTTGCTGGTGTAGCGTTCCAAGGGCTTTTAAAAAACGTTTTAGCTGATCCGTATACGATTGGAGTATCATCTGGCGCTGCTGTCGGAGCGGTACTCGTCTTCTTTTTTCAACTTCATTTGTCGTTTCTCGGACGCTTTACGTTACCGATCGTGAGCATTATGTGTGCGCTCGTGACATTATTGTTTGTTTTATTATTTGCTCGACTTGCAGAACGCAATATGGGAATTGAAACGATCGTTTTAATCGGCATTATCATGAATGCGTTTTTCGGCTCGGTTATTTCACTTATGGTTGCCCTTAGTGGTGAGGAATTGCGTCAAGTCATTAGCTGGCTCATGGGAAGCGTCGCGATGCGCGGTTGGTCATATGTTTCTTTATTTGTACCGTTTTTTATCATCGGTTCTCTCGGCTTATTTACACATATTCGCGAGTTAAACGCTTTTTCATTTGGCGAGCGAACAGCAGCAAACATTGGCGTACATGTGTTGCGAAAAAAGTTATGGATTTTACTTAGCGCTTCCTTGCTTACAGGCGCAGCGGTAGCTGTATCGGGCACGATCGGCTTTGTTGGGCTTGTCATTCCGCATATGACGCGTTTGATTTGTGGGGCAAATCACCGGAAATTATTGCCACTTTCTTTTTTGTACGGTGGCACGTTTTTAGTGTTAGCAGATGTTGTGGCACGAACGATCGTTGCCCCGCGGGAGTTGCCAATTGGGGTCATCACATCATTTATTGGCGCACCATTGTTTGCAATATTGTTATTTAAAAGTTTAAGACGGAAGACGTGATCGATATGATAGATGTAAAGCACGTTTCGTATCAATATGGGGAAAAAAAAGTGTTGGAAGATGTTTCGTTTACCGTTTATGAAGGGGAGTTTTTCGGTATGTTAGGACCGAACGGAAGCGGGAAAACGACGCTAATGAAACTGATGAGCCGTGAACTTCCTTTGCAACAAGGGGATATGTTTGTTTACGGTCAACCGATTCAGACGTATAAACCGAGACAATATGCAAAGCTCGTTGCGACGTTGCCACAACATACAGATGTTTCATTTGGATATACAGTGAAAGAGATGGTGGAACTTGGACGATATCCTTATCAGTCATCTCTCTTTCCGCAATGGACAGAGAAAGACGAACAAGTGGTCAACGAGTCACTTCATTGTGTGACGTTAGCACATAAACAGCATGTCTTATTAGAACAATTAAGCGGGGGAGAACGTCAGCGAGCAGCACTCGCACGGTCGTTAGCGCAACAACCACGCGTATTGCTTTTAGATGAACCGACGAACCATATGGATGTGGCGCAGCAGTTTAAGTTGCTCAATTTATTAAAACAATCAGGGCTTACCGTTGTAGCTATTTTTCATGATATAAATATTGCCTCGCTTTATTGCGACCGACTTCTTTTATTGAAAGATGGAAAAGCTGTTGCATGCGGAACGCCGCGGGAATTGTTGAGCGAATCAATGATTGAGTGCGTATTTGAAACAAAAATGAAACGTCACGAACACCCGGTTTTACCGAAGCCGCTCGTCACATTCGTTCCATTTTCTATGCCGCATATAGACGAGGGATTATGGCACGTCAAAGAACACGAAACGATGCTCGTCGTAGAGACAGCTAAGCCGTTTAAAGTGCTTTCATCTGCCCTTGTTGGCGGCGGTATACGTTGGGCGACGACGTTCGTCAATCGGCATGTTCCGCTTGATTATCGTTGTGACAATGCCGAGCAGGAGATGATTCAATTTTTGAGGCAACACGGTTTTGATGAGCAATGGACGGTCGGAATGATGACCGCTGTCGATGTGAAAGATGTGGCGTTTTCATTTGTTGATGAAGATATTCGGTTGTTTGTTGCGGTGACCGCTGGAGTTGGAAATGCGGTAGATAGTGCAAATGCTTGGCGGCGTACAGATGTAGTCGCTTCTCCAGGGACGATTAATACGTTCGTTTTTATCGATGGTCATTTATCAGAAGCTGCGTTCGTGCAAGCGCTAATGACTGCAACAGAAGCAAAAGCAAAAGCGTTGTGTGATAAACAAGTCGTCGATCCGCAAACGAATACGATCGCGACAGGAACATCAACCGATTGTACGGCCATCGCTGCGTCCCAACAAGGAACATATTATGCATACGCTGGAACGATTACACCGATCGGTAAACAGCTAGCTCGTCTCGTATATGAAGCAACGCAAACAGCTATTGACCGCTATCGGAAGCGAAAGGGGGAAAGTTGATGACGCATATATGGGCGGTATGGCTGGCACTTTTGCTCGATCGTCTGCTCGCCGATCCCCGCCGCTTCCATCCGGTTTGTTGGATTGGGCAAATGATTGCGTATATGGATCGTCGTTTTAATAAAGGAAGATGGCGAAAAGGAAAAGGAGTGTTCACCCTTTTTGTCGTCTGTACGTTCACATTTGTAATGAGTTATGCATTGATTGCAAGCGCATATCGACTTTCTCTTATAGTGGGGGTTTTCGTTGAAGCGATTATCATTTTTACTTCGATTGCGCCAACATCATTAGCAAAAGCCGCATACGATGTACTTGATCCGCTAAAAAGAGACAACATCGATGAAGCGAGAAAAAACGTGGCGATGATCGTTGGACGTGACACAGAGAAGTTACAAGAAGATGGAATTGTGCGTGCATGTGTGGAAACGGTAGCGGAAAATACGAGCGATGGAGTAACGGCGCCCCTTTTTTATGCTTTTCTTGGCGGGGGAGCGTTAGCCATGTTGTATCGGGCGGTAAATACGTGCGATTCGATGCTCGGATATAAAAATGAACGGTATGCCCAATTTGGCTGGGCTTCAGCCCGTTTAGACGACGCGTTCAATTACGTTCCTGCGCGACTGACAGCGTGTGTGATGTTGCTTATTCATCGCGCAAACATACGCATGTGGAAACTATTATTTCGCGATGCTCGCAACCATCCAAGCCCAAATAGCGGATGGTGCGAGGCAGCGATGGCTGCCCTATTAGGTGTTCAACTCGGAGGGGTGAATACATACAACGGGGTCATATCCGTTCGTCCAACGATTGGCGATGCATCCGTTCCGTTGAAATGTGAGCATATTAAGCAAGCGGTGGCGATAATGAGACGTACAACAATAGCTTTTACGATCGGGGGGAGTTTGCTTGCAGTTGCCTGCACATGGGGCTAATCCGCGTCGTTTATACGAAGCGATGCACATGGATATGCCGAGTTCGTATATCGATTTTAGCGTAAATGTGAATCCGTTCCCGCTTCCAGACGAATATATGCCAACCGAACAACAATGGGTTCGCTGGATGAGCGTATACCCTGAAGAGCGAAGCGAAACGCTTCGAGCAATCATTGCCGAACGAGAACATGTAACGCGCTCCAACGTATTTGTCGGCAATGGTGCTGCAGAATGCATTTATTTGCTTGCTGAACAATTTGCAGGAAAACGTATTGGCATCATTGAGCCAACGTTTTCAGAATATCGTCAGGCATGTGAAGCTTACGGTTGTACCGTTCACTCGTTTATGTTAGATGAACATTGGCAACCACCGCTAGACCAAATGGTTGCGAACTTGCCGTCTTTACACGCACTATTTGTTTGTCATCCGAACAATCCGACCGGTACCGCATGGTCAGAAGAAACGATGCATACGTTGTTAAATGCGGCGCATGATGAAGGAGTATATGTTGTCGTTGACGAAGCATTTTATGACTTCTGGATTGACGGTTATTCCGTTTCTTCTTTTTTACGTACGTTTGATCGTTTAATTGTGTTGCGGTCGTTAACGAAAATGTATCGACTGGCAGGTGTACGGCTCGGCTATGTGCTCGCACACGAACACGTCGTAAAAAAGTTAATGAAAAAACAGCCACCGTGGAGCGTCAATACGATTGCTCAACAAATAGCGAAACAATTATTAAAAGACAATGCATTTGTGGAGCGAACGAAAGTGTACATTGCATCGGAGCGAAAACGAGTATTTGAACAATTGAATGAACTTGGCTACAAATATTCACCGTCTGTCGTCAATTTTTATATGTTATACGACGAAACGATCACGCTTTTTCCTTTTCTTTTACAACATGGTATTGTCGCGCGGCATACGTTTAATTTTCGAGGGCTGGACGGAAAATATGTCCGTTTTGCGGTTCGAACGAAAGAGGAAAACGATCACCTCCTCTTTTATTTAAGAAGGTGGAAGCAATGATTGTATTTATTAGCGGAGGGGTGCGTAGCGGAAAGTCTTCATTCGCAGAACGATGCGCGAAAATGATCGCCGAACCGACTGATTCCCTTCATTATATTGCCACGGCGCTGCGGACAGACGAAGAAATGGAAGCGCGCATTGCTCACCACCAAGCACAACGGAAACATGACGGCTGGCAAACGTGGGAACAACCGTATGATCTCGATTGTATCATGCCGATGTTTGGTGGGTGTGATGTTGTTTTACTTGATTGTTTAACGAATTTATGGGCAAATGAGTTATTTCGCGATGACGAATGGAACGTACATGTAAAAGTGCCGCGCATCGCCCAGCAAATAAAACAATTAGGCGAAAAAGTGAAAGCGCTCATTGTTGTGAGCAACGAACTATTTTGCGATGGTGTGCCGCATGAGCGAGGAACGTATACGTATATGCACGGTCTCGGTTTATTGCATCAACAGATTGTTGCGTGTAGCGATGTAGCCATTTTGATGCGTTACGGCTTGCCCATTGTGAAGAAAGGAAGATGGCCATGTGGCGCGGAATCATATTAGCGGTACAGTTTTTAACTGTTCTCCCGCTACGAATGCAAGTGGACTGGAATGAACGAACAGGTCGCATAGCTGTGTTGTCGTTTCCGCTCGTCGGTGCAATCATCGGACTTTTTCTTGTTGCCATACATGTGGTACTGTCCGATCACATTTCTTCGCTTGTTTTGTCGTTTTTATTATTATTTTCCTCTATCTTTCTTTCAGGAGGATTGCACGCGGACGGCTGGATGGATTGTAGCGATGCATATTTTTCGTATCGCGATCAACAACGACGTCTCGAAATTATGAGCGATCCGCGCGTCGGGTCGTTTGCGGTGCTCTCGCTTTTCTTTTTGCTCGGCTTTCGTTTCATTTTTATGTTTGAAACGATCGCACATTTCTCGCTATTTTCTCTTTTTTGCCTTCCGCTCCTTTCGCGTCTCGGGATGGCGTTGCTTTTATTGACTGCGCCGCTTGCGAAACAAACGGGTATGGCGGCTGCATTTCGCCAATATGTCGATCACCGATATGTGCCGATTATTGTTATGTATGGGCTTATTGCTTTCTTATCGCGTGAGACGCTCGTTTTGTTTTTGGCGCTTATGTTGTTTTATGTGATAGCGAAAGCGTTTGTCGTAAAACAGTTTGGTGGAGTAACTGGCGATGTGTTAGGAGCGTTTATTGAAGGGAGCGAAACGTTTTTATGGTTCGTCATGTGGCTATTACATGCATTCGCCATTTTGTAACGAAGGAAAATGAGGAGAAACGATATATCGGATGGACGAATGTACCGATTGTGAAAAAGCCGAATGTGTCGCACTCGCTACATGCCGATGTCGTGATTACAAGCGACTTGCTTCGTTGTCGGCAAACGGCGTATGTTTTGTTTCCAAATCACGTCATTGAATGTTCCTATCGTTGGCGTGAACTCCATTTTGGCGATTTTGAAGGAAAAAACGTACGCCGAGTTACAGACGGTCGAGTCATATCGGCGATGGATAGATGATCCCATTCACCATTCACCACCAAATGGCGAATCGTTTCGCCATTTTCAAGGGCGTATCGAACGAGCGATCGATGATCTCATTAGCCGCTCGGCTTCTCATACTGTCGTTGTGACGCATGGGGGAGTCATACGTTACTTATTGTCGCAGTACGCTCCTAAAACACGTCCGTTTTGGGAGTGGCACGTCCCTTTTGGTGAAGGAGTAACACTTTACAATACGAGAGAACGTTGGAAGGAGAGAAAACGATGCATTTCGTTAGCGGCGGTGCGTTTCAAGGAAAGCGAAAATGGGTAAACGCATATTATTCACTCACGCATACCCCGCATATTTGGCATTGCGCATATGAACGACCACTTCCGCCTCCCCATGATGAAAAAACGGCATCTGTTGTTGTGCTAGAAGGAATAGAACAATGGATTCGCGAAAGGTTTCTTCCTTACACAGATGAGCAAAAAAAAGCGATGATGTCGTATATGAATGCATGGGAGCAATGGGAAAAAGAGAAAGAACGGACGGTCGTTTGGATTGGCTGCGATATCGGACAAGGGATCGTCCCGATTGAGGCACATGAACGAGCGTGGCGAGATGCGGTCGGTTGGTCGTATCAACAATTGGCGCGCATATGCAGCCGTGTTGATTACGTATGGTGTGGGATAAATGAACAAATAAAATAGGGGTGGTTCATATGAAATTGTACACAAAAACAGGAGATCAAGGGCAAACAAGTTTAGTTGGTGGGAGAGTCGATAAAAATCATGTGCGTGTCGAGGCGTATGGAACGATTGACGAAGCAAATTCGGTCATCGGTTGGGCGATGACATTATTACAAGATGAACGGTTTCGCGATATTTATCAAGAATTACAGCGCATTCAACATGAATTGTTTGATTGTGGCGGCGATTTAGCCATCGTTGGCGAGAAAATGCCATACAAAGTAAAGCCCGATATGGTCGCGTTTTTAGAGGAACGTATCGATGTATATATTCAGCAAGCACCGCCGCTTGAACGGTTTATTTTGCCAGGGGGGTCTCCACAAGCTGCTGCGTTACATATGGCACGGACGGTGACACGAAGAGCAGAACGTTATGTTGTAGCGTTAATGAAGCAACAACAAACGAATGAAGTCGTTTTACAATATATGAATCGTTTATCAGACTATTTATTTGCCGTTGCGCGCGTCGTCAACGCTCGCTTGCAAGTAAAAGATGTAGAATATGAACGAAGCGCCATTGTGTTTCGTGATAAAAATGAAAAAGAAGGTGAATTGGAATGAGGCGTTTCACGTTGCTTGTTATGTTTATTAGTCTATCCGTCATTGGTTCGCTTATCAAAATCCCATTTACAATCGGAAGTATTGCGCTCGATAGCGCACCTGCGGTTGTAGCAGCTGTTTTTCTCGGGCCAACAGCTGCTGCGGTTGTGGCAAGTGTTGGACATGTTGTATCTGCTTTATTTGGCGGATTTCCGCTTGGTCCATTTCATATACTTGTGGCTATTGAAATGGCCGCTCTTTTATACATTGTCGGTTTGTTGATAAGACGAGGATGGTTCATTTTTAGTTATGTATGTTTTTTTATCGGTAATGCACTACTTGCACCGTTACCTTTTGCATGGATCATGAGCCCGGCGTTTGTACTTTCTATCATTCCGTCTCTTGCATTAGCTACGGGCGTCAATTTAGCAATTGCTGTTGTCGTGTCGAAAGCGTTGCAACGCGCGTGGGGGAAGCAGCATGCGTGACGTATTATGTGTGCCATTTGATGAACAACATGAGCTCGTTTTTGCCGCTGACTGTTCAGGTGGAATTGGCTTAAAGCAATATGATGTTGTTCAAGCGCCATATGATGTTGTTAGTTACTATGGAGCTCGCGTTTCGCTTATGGAACTGATGAGCATTGGAGCAACGCCAAAAGCTTTTGTACTACAAAACTTTGTCGATGATGGATCATGGGATAAACTTGTCGCAGGCATCCAACAAACGATGGTGGAGTTACAGTTGTCGCTTCCTATAACAGGAAGTAGCGAATCAAACATGCCGCTTATGCAATCAGCTGTTGGAGTTGTTGCTGTCGGAACGGTAAGGAAAGAGGAAAAGAGAATAAATATTACACCAATGGATGCACGTTGGGCTGTCATCGGAGAACCACTCGTTGGTGAAGCGGTCATACATAAGAAAGATCGAATCATTCCGCTTTCTTTATTTCGCATGTTGCTGCAGGTAGATGGAGTGTATGAAATAATCCCAGTTGGTTCAAAAGGGATATCGCATGAGTGGAAGCTTATGCATGGGGAACGCCCACTTCGTTGTTCCCTTCCGTCACATGCTTCTGCTGGCCCAGCGACATGTGTGCTTGTAAGTTATCATCAAAAGCAAGAGCCGTTATTGCAGTCACTTGCTGGAACGCTTTTTTATCCGATTGTAAATGAATTGTAAAATGTCATGTTTTATCGTTCTAACCGTTCATTTTTTCGCATACAACATATATGGTCATTGGTGAACGGGGGGAATAAACGATGGAAGATATGATGAAACGAGTGCTCGTTGTTGTTGGGATGGCTGCATGCATTCATTTATTGTTTCTTGTTGGATTAAACAACTAGAAAAAGAGAACGTTGTGCTATATAATGAAAAACAATACGAGAGAGGGGGAGAAAGCAATGTTAACAGATTACCATAATCATTTAGAGCGCGGCACGTTAACGCTCGATTATTTAAAGCAATTTACGGATGAAGCTGCACGGAAAGGAATTGAACATTTCGGTATTTCCGAACATGCGTATCATTTTTATCAGACGAAAAACATTTTGTCGAATCCGTGGATTGAAGAGCGTCGCTACTATGATATGGCCGATTACGTTCGTTTGTTTCACGAAGCGTGGGATGCTGGAATTGATGTGAAAATGTCGATTGAAATGGACTACACGCCAGGCAAACATGAAGAAATGGCACAATTCATTCGCGCTTACGATTTCGATTATGTCATCGGCTCGATTCATTGGGTTGATGATTTTGGCATTGATTTAGCTGAGTTTCGGAAAGAGTGGGATCGTCGTGATATATACGATACATATCGAAAATATTTCGATCAAGTTGTCACGTTAGCTGAGTCGAACTTATTTGACATTATCGGTCATTTAGATTTAGTGAAAATTTTTAAATACGTGCCAGAAGATGAGGAATTTTTGTTAGAACAGTACGATCGTGCCACGACGGCACTAGCCAACTCGAAAACATGCGTAGAAATTAGTACAGCAGGATTGCGTAAACCGGTCGGTGAACTGTATCCTGATCCTCGCTTATTACAAATGTGCTACGACAAGGGCGTTCCGATCGTGTTGTCGTCCGATGCGCATGTGCCACAAGATGTCGGTGCCGATTATGACAAAGCGATTGCTTTGGCCAAAACAGTCGGTTACACCGAAATTATGACATTTTCGAAAGGGGAACGAAAAGCGGTTCCACTTGGATAAAAAAGGTTCAGCCAAGAGGCTGAACCTTTTATACTTCCAACTTTTTCACAGCATCAATATCGCTAATTTGCTCAAGCGTTTCAACAAGCGCATCATCAAGCGGTTTATCGAGCGAAAGCATCATAATCGCCTTTCCGCCTACTTCTTGACGGCCAACTTGCATCGTTGCGATGTTTACTTGATGGGCACCTAAAATGTTTCCGACTTTTCCGATCATTCCCGGTTTATCATGATGTTGAATATACAACAAATGTCCTTCTGGAGCAAAATCGATTGCAAAACCGTTGAAATGAACGATCCGATCACCATAGTGAGCGATATGCGTGCCTTTCATCGTAAACGTTTTATTTTCACCATATACCGTTAATGTAATGGTGTTGTTGTAGTCGTTTCCATTTGCTGAAAATTTTTCACTAAAGGCGATGCCGCGCTCTTTTGCGATCATTGCTGCATTTACTTCATTGACCGTTGAAGCGACGCGAGGCTTTAAAAATCCAGCAAGCAAGCTACGTGTAATAAATGTCGTTTCTAAGTCGGCAACAGAGCCTGAATACGTAATCGCAATTTCTTGGACGGGTTCGCTCATATATTGGGAGGCGAGGATTCCCATTTTTCGAGCTAATGTATAAAATGCTTGAATTTTTTCATATACATCTTTTGAAAGTGTCGGCAAGTTAATCGACGATGTGACCGGTTTTCCTTGTAAAAACTTTAATACTTCCTCAGCTACTTGTGTCGCTACGTTCACTTGTGCTTCGACTGTCGATGCCCCAAGATGTGGAGTGACAACGACGTTATCAAAAGAGAGAAGCGGATGGTCTCCCGGCGGCTCTTGTTCAAATACATCGAGCGCAACGCCTGCCACATGTCCGTTTTCTAAAAACGGAATAAGTGCTTGTTCGTCGATGATTCCACCGCGGGCGCAGTTAATTAAATATACCCCTTTTTTCGTTTTTGCCAAGTTTTTTGGACCGAGAAGCCCTTTCGTTTCTTTTGTTAGCGGCGTATGTACAGTAATGATATCCGCTTGTGCAAGCAACTCATCAAGTGTACAAACATCGACACCGATTTTTTCTGCTCGCGCTTTCGTTAAAAATGGATCGTATACGTGAACGTGCATACCGAATGCGCGCGCACGCTTTGCTACTTCAGAACCGATGCGACCAAATCCAATAATACCTAAATGTTTTCCGAATAACTCGACACCGACGAAAGCGGAACGATTCCATTCACGTGATTTGACTGAAATGTGCGCTTGTGGAATACGGCGCACTAATGAAGCCATCATCGCAAATGTATGTTCCGCTGTCGAAATTGTATTGCCGTTTGGAGCGTTAATGACGACGACACCGTATCGTGTAGCTGCATCGACATCAATATTGTCCACCCCGACGCCAGCGCGTCCTACAATTTTTAAATTCGTCATTTTTTGCAGTAATTGTTCAGTCACTTTTGTCGCGCTACGGACGAGCAGCGCATCGAACTGATCAAGTTCGCCCTCCACCTCGCTTACCTTTTTTTGCACGACTTCGATCGTTGGATCAGCAAGAAGTGGGGCAAGTCCTTCTTCGCTCATTGCATCAGCTACTAAAATGCGAATCACAAACATTCGCTCCTTTCAATTAATAAGTTTTTAAATTTCTGATAATTTAACATACCCGTATGCACGTGTCAATAACTTTCGGAAAGGTCATACAAATGAAAGCGTTTTTATATATGAATGTTCGGAAAAAAGACAAAAAGCTGGACAAAAGCCAGCTTAAAACACGGAATGTATTTATTTTTGTTCATTGTAACGAGCGATGCATTCGTCAATGAGTTTTGCAGCCGCTTCTGGGCCTTCCCACGTACCGATTTCTGTTTTCTTTCCTTCTAAGTCTTTATAACGTTCAAAGAAATGAGCGATTTCTTTTAATTTATGTTGTGGAAGATCTTCAAGGCTACGCACATCAGCAAAGCGAGGATCGTCAACAGGTACACCGATTAATTTTGCATCTTCTTCGCCACCGTCTACCATGTTTAAGTAGCCAAGGACACGCGTTTCAATAACGCAGCCAGGGAATGTCGGATTTGTCACGATAACTAAAATATCGAGCGGGTCGCCATCTAATGCAAGTGTATTTTCTAAATAGCCATATTCTGCAGGATAAAACATTGGCGAATATAAGACGCGATCAAGTTTAAATATGCCGCGCTCTTTGTCATATTCATATTTGTTTTGGCTACCTGTTGGAATTTCAATAAATGCTTCAACAATTTTGTTTTCAAACGCCATGCCAAATTCCTCCTTTTTGTTATGTATACTTTTTTATTATAGTCGATTGGACAAGTGGTGACAATGACTGAACGAAAGAAGTTTGAGTCAAGACTTTGTGGGAGATTTTTTTCTCGACCGATTTTTTTGGTTATATATGGTTTTATAAAATCGTTATATGTAAGCGCTTTTACTTACTCTCATCCTGTAGGTATGTGCGTTTTCTCTCGTTTTAAAAACCTTTCAATGCTTGCAATGCCTCGTAAATCGGTGTCCCTGAAGATTGGCGAAGGTATGGGATGTTATCTCGTACCACTTCTGTCATTTGCGTTTGCACGCGCTTCAGTGCCTTTTTCACGATCGTTTCTCGTTTCGTTTCTTCTCGTTCTTCCACGCCATACATCACTCCATCGCGTGTCCGAATGAGTAACGTATCTTTTATCGCGACGATCGCTCGCAACATCGCTTCAATCCCTGCATCCCTCCAACTTCGACCGTTTTTACTTCGTTTCGCAAACACATGCATCGTTCCTTCCGCACTCCCCATCGCCCTCATGTTTGTCGTGTCAATCCCTTTTTCCTTCAACCATACGCGATAGTCACGTAAACATCCTGGCATCTCCTCGATTCGACGAACAAGCGCCTCGAGTTGCTTTTCCTTCTCCTCATGTTCTAACGTACCGATGGCACTTGTGAGTTCTCGTAACACACCTTCTTCATCCCATGATGCTAACTTCTTTCGAATCACCCGATATCTCGCATGACCTCGGAACAATTGACGAATCTCTCTTGCCACATGGAACCGATCAAGCTGAAAGTACCCCCTGTCCCCGAAATATTCTCGACACGCTGTAATCCATGGGGCTCCATCTCCATTGATGACCACCCAATCCTCAAACGGATCATAGCTGTATTCCTTCATCAGAAAATTCTCTACAGCTTCCCAAATCGGTTCATTCGTTTGATGAACCATATACCGTCGATTCACTAAGGATACGCGTTTCCCGTTTTTCTCCCATCCTTGGTGAATCGTGATGATCTTTTCTTCTTTTCCTTTGATGCGGCTTCGTTGACGTTTCACGTACAACCCGTCTGCTTCGATAAAAAACACGCGCCCTTTTTTCTCCATCGCACGGTGCCCTTCCACCTCTGCCTCGATGATGGACTGGCGAATCGTTTCGTGACTCATACATGCATACCCCACCAGCTTTTCAAGCGACTGCGCAGCCTGTCGATACGAAGAACCCGTCACGGCGAGATGAATCGCTGTCTCCTCTAATAGCGGACTCACTCCATGCGCCCCATCGAACTGGAGAAAGACATCGAGTAAAGACGTATACACCTTTTTTTCACGGTCAAAGTAGTAGTTTCGCTTCACTTCCACCTCTCCAAATAGCGTTTGGAGTCGGATCGTCCGCTTATCTTTGAGCGCATATCGTTTCTTGTCCCGCTGTTCTGCCAATGTGCGGTCGATCTCCTCCAACACCTGTTGAAGGAGATGACCATATTGTTTTTGCATATGTCTAAATAAAGACTGTTCGATCTCTTTTAATGTCAAGCCGTTTGTGATATAATCCTGCATGGGCTCCACTCCTTTCTTTGGTTGTATTTTTTTTTCACACTTACTACCTTACCAGGAGGAGAGCCCGTTTTTCATCTATTTTGCTTACATATCTGACAGGTTCCTTATTATACCAAATCAGGAACCTGTCTTTTTTTCTCCCACAAACATTTTACTCATACACGAAAGAAAAGGGCAAGCTTCACGTGAAGTTTGCCCTTAGACGTTTTTATTCAAATTTGTTTGGATCGCCATCAAATGGCTCGTCCGCGACTTTGATCGAGTCTGTTGGACAGCCTTCAAACGCATCCATCATATCGTCAATTAATACGTCTGGTACTTCGACAATGCCTTGGTTGTCGTCTAATGTTACGTAAGCGATACCTTCATCATCGTAATCGTAAATATCAGGTGCAGCTGCTCCACATGCACCACAGGCAATACATGTTTCTTTGTCAACAATCGTGTACTTCGGCATACAATGACCCTCCTTAATTATATGGAACCAATCGTTTCATATGAAACGTTGGAAACGTATTCCTCACACTTTTATAATAAATGTGTTGCGGTAACTTTTCAATAAAAAACTCCAATGAAAATGCTTATCAGTACACAGTTTTCCCTCACATTGCTTCGCTTAATCTGGTAAAATGAAAGGGAAAATGGAGTGAATGTCGCATGTTACAACACATCGTTTTATTTTGTATCGACCGATTTCGGGGAGAACGGTCGCTCGCTGCGATCGATCATTTACTGAATGGCAAAAAAACAGCACAAACGTTACAAGATAGTAAATGGTATGATGTTAGTCGTCTATTTGGGACGGTACCAATTGACCGTACTCGTTTATTTGACGTCACACGAGCATTAGAGATGGATGGACTGATTTCCCAAGTGGACGAACACATATATTGCACAACCGCAAGTGGAAAAGAGAAACTTCGGCGCTTTATCCTTCCTCCTTACATTGATGGATGGAAGTATATGAATGAATCTTCTTTGTTTTGGAAAAGGTTGTCTTTACTTATTCAAACGATTGCAAATATCATTCATCGTACATCATTTGAGCCTGTACATCGCGATGAACACATTCAATCGTTTGTGAAGCGATGGTTGTTGCAACACAAACATATACAAGCGCTCGCTCGTTTATTATATGAAGAAATGTACGAGCTACTTCGTTGTGTAGAGGAGAAAGATGCTAATATTTTCGTTTGGCGGTTGACAAGTCATGAGCGTATCGGATGGACGAACGAACAAATTGCCTATGCCATAAAGGAAGAAGATGTGGCGGTTTTGTTATCGTTTCAAAATGTTCTTCATTTTATGCTTGACATGACGGAAAAAGAAAAGGAAAAATTTCCGCTTCTTTTTTCACTGCGGGAACAGAAACGTGTCCAATTAACGAATTCCGCTCAAAAAACATGGGAATTGCTAAAGGAAGGATATTCACTTGAACAAATTGTCGAGTTGCGTGGATTGAAAAAAGGAACGATTGAAGATCATATTGTCGAAATCGCTACATATATTCCAACGTTTGTGACGACGCCGTTTTTAGAGGAGAATAAACGCGAGCGCATTATTCAACAAGCACAAAAATTACAAACGAAAAAATTACGGGCGATAAAAGAAGTGTTACAAGACGTTTCTTATTTTGAAATTCGGCTTGCGTTGGCAAGGTGGGAGGGGGAAGATGCTTAACATATTAAAGGAACGATTTGGTTACGATTCGTTTCGCATGGGGCAAAGAGAAATTATTGAAGATGTGCTGAATGGACGAAATTGTGTTGCTATGCTTCCGACCGGTGGTGGAAAGTCGCTTTGTTATCAGCTCCCGGGTTATATATTAAACGGCAGTGTGTTAATTACTTCCCCACTCATTTCGCTTATGGAAGATCAAGTACAGCAGCTTAGAAATCGTGGTGAAAAACGTGTTGTAGCGCTCAATCGTTTTCTGTCTTATCGCGAAAAACGAGATGTGTTGCGTGAGTTAGCATCGTATCGTTTTATTTATGCTTCGCCTGAAATTTTACAATCCCCTTTACTTATCGAAGCGTTAACACGCATAAACATTTCGTTGTTTGTCGTAGATGAAGCACATTGTATTTCACAATGGGGACATGATTTTCGCCCTGACTTTTTAAAGCTCGGTCTTCTTCGCCAAACGCTCGGCAATCCGCCATGTTTAGCGTTAACGGCTACAGCTACACGTCAAGTTATCGCTGATATTGTAACGACGCTTAAACTCGACGACGCGAAGCAACATATATACCCGCTCGATCGCCCAAATATTTGTTTATACGTGCAATATGTTCAAACGGTAGAAGAAAAAATCAAGGCGTTAAAACAGCTTGTCGCCACGTTACCTAAACCGGGAATTGTGTATGTAGCTAGTCGACAATGGGCAGAAACATTAGCAGAAGTGCTTCGTGAGGATCATCGCGTAAGCTATTATCATGGAGGGATGGATGGTGAACAGCGACTTCTTATTCAACAACAGTTCGTTTATGATCAGTTAGACGTCATTTGTTGTACAAATGCGTTTGGAATGGGTGTTGATAAATCGAACGTTCGCTTTGTTATCCATTTTCACTTGCCGACACAACCAGAAGCATATTGGCAAGAAGTTGGGCGCGCTGGGCGCGATGGAAACGAAAGTATTGCCATATTATTGCATGCCTCAGGCGATGAACAAATGGGACAATTGATGATCGATATGGAATTTCCAACAAAAGAACAAATTGTCTATGCATTGGACGTTCTACGCCACGGGCGGAAGGAAATGGGGTTAACAGACGTACAACAACGTCTTTTATTGTATTGGCTAGAACAAATGAATATGCAAGAAGATATACACACTTTAGCTAATCAACTATACGCCCATATAGAACAAAGAAAACAAGAAAAAATAAAAAAATGGGTATTTATGCAACGATGGATAAACGAACAAACTTGTCGTCGGCGTACGATGCTTTCATATTTTGAGCAACAACCACTTCTGAATGAGCGTTGTTGTGACCGGTGTGGCGCTGATATATACGTAAACGCTCCTGTAAAACATATTCAACAAATACATTTGCGCCCGTGGCAGGAAGAGCTCTGTTCCATGTTTGCAATAAAGGTGAGGACAAATGATTAAAAAACAAATGGAGATAGCTAGTCAAATGAACGATGAAGAAATCGTTTATCATCTATATGTAACACAAGCGCTTATTTTTCTTATTGCGCTCATTTTAAGTGTATTTTTATTTACGCCTGCGACCTTCTTTTCGATGTGGCAGTGGGATATACGGGAAATACTATTGTACGGTAGCGGTTGTGCGGCGCTCGTTCTTTTTGTAGATTTTTTACTTATTCAGTATGCACCTGAACAATGGTATGATGATGGTGGAATCAATGAAAAATTATTTCGTTCACGTTCGGTACCGCACATTTTTATCATGACTATGGTCATTGCATTTTGTGAAGAGCTATTGTTTCGTGGTGTCATTCAGACGCATGTCGGCCTATTTTTCGCAAGCATCATTTTCTCTCTATTGCATATTCGTTATTGGCGAAAATGGCTCCTTCTTCTGGCTGTCGTTAGTTTAAGCTTTTGGATTGGACTTATCTATGAATGGACAAGCAATTTATGGGTCACGATTTTTGCCCACTTTCTCATTGATTTTATTTTAGCGTTACACATCCGGTATCGTACAAAGGAGGTGACAAACGATGCGTGAAGATCAAGCAGAAAATTTACGTAAAAAAATGGAGAATATAAGTGAGCAACAAGAAGATGAGCTTCAGTTGCCACCGCGCAGCGAAGTGCATAAAAAGAAAAAAACGAAATGGAAAGTTAAACATCCACTCGTTCGCATTCTTGCGCTCTTTTTCGTTTTATTGCCGATTTCCATTTACAGCATATATCACTTAGTTGAGAAGCGTCCCGTCCAAGTCGTGACGATTGATGATGAAAGCTATGAGACTATTGATGTCGATCAACAAAAAGGGCATAAGCCACAACAAAAACCGCTTGAAAACGAAGCAAAAGAAGAGGAACAAGAATCGAATGAAACAGAATCATCTTTTATTTATCATACCGTACAAGAAAATGAAACGTTATATAGCATTGCGATGAAATATTACGGAAATGAAAAAGGAATGGACCTCATTAAAGAATGGAATCATTTAACGAGCATGAAACTACAAAAAGGACAAGTGTTAAAAATTCCAAATATGAATGGAAAATAAGGTATACCACTTTGTCGATGGACATACAATCGTAGTAAAACACGATCGGCAGGGGTGGCTATGATTTTCCCAATTGAATTAGATGAAGTGACAAAGGCGATTTTACAACGAATGATAACGCATAAAAGAGAATGGGAAGACATGAAAAAAAGAATGAAGTGGTCGTTCATTTTGTTTTTGTTTTCACTCGCTTTATTTGGATTGTATATATACCAAACGGTTGTTATTCCAAATCATTCGTCTACAGAACGAATGATTGTAGCAGCGATTGATGATGAACGCATTCTTTGGTTTACTGCATTCGTTGGATCGCTTGGTTGGTTTGTTTCATTTTGTAAAAAGAAAAGTGATAAAGCGGAGCAAGATTTCCATGCACTCCGCTGTGAGTTCATTCAAAAAAGTAGCGAATTACTTGAAAAACGAACGTGGGAAAAAAGGCATGTTCTTTACGAGTGGATGAAAGAAACATATGATATCACGCTTTATCATGAAAATAAGTGACCACACACTCTCTCGCTTCATATGTTGAAGAAGGGAGGGGGCAACATGTGGTTTCTTTTTATTGTTGGATTGTTATGTGGCTATTTTATGATCGCTTGGACGCCAGCGGTCGAGCCGTTCGTATTAGTTACATTTTTAACGGATATGATTTTTGATCCAATGAAAACATTTTTTGCGCTTGTTAGTTTCTTTATCGGTTTCATTTCCAATGCGATCCTCATTCGCGCAGCGACTTGGCATACGTTACAAGCATGGCGAAAGGAACCGACGAATCGAAAAGAGCAATTTCTTTCGTATAGCGTATTACTGACGTTTTTTATATTAGCGATGATTGATGTGAAAAAAACGGCAATTTTTTTCCTCTTTTCTTTCGTATATGGTATGATGTCCATGAGTGTGTACAAAGAGAGGGAAAGTTGAAATGGTGTATATTGTAGTAGCATTTGTAGCATTTATCGTATACATGTGGATCGAAGCGCATCGGAATCGTGTTATTTTTCATTCATTGCCATTTTCAACGTTTCCAGAAAGCTTTTCTCGCTTTCGTATTTTTTTTATTTCAGATATTCATCGTCGACGTGTATCGAAAACGTTAATTGGCTCATTAAAAGGAAAAGTCGATCTTGTTATTATCGGCGGCGATTTAACTGAAAAAGGGGTTCCGTTTTCGCGTGTTAAACGAAATATTGCGTTGTTGAAAAAGCTCGGTCCCGTTTATTTTGTTTGGGGAAATAACGATTACGAAGTAGATTACCATGAGTTAGATGCACTATTGCTTGAAAATGGCGTGAAAATATTAGACAATACGGCAGTTACGTTTGAAAGTGAGCAAGGTGATCGCATCGCTTTGCTCGGTGTCGATGATATGAACAAAAGGCGAGATCGGCTCGAGCTTGCGTTAAGCGATGCCGAACAGACAACTTTTCGCATCCTTGTTAGCCACGATCCGCGCATCATTGAAAAAATTAAGCCACAACATGAAATTGCGCTCGTTTTAAGCGGACATACGCATGGCGGACAAATTCGTCTCGGACCGTTTGGGCTATATGAAAAAGGATGTTTGCGAAATATAAATGGGACGATGCTACTTGTGAGCAACGGATACGGGACAACGACACTTCCATTTCGTTTCGGTGCACGTGCGGAAACGCATCTGATTGAGTTAAAACATAAGAAAAGTTAAGCAAAACTTATACAAAATTTACACACCTCCGTCATGTTCGCTATAATGTTGACAGAATGATGCGAAAGATGGAGGATTTTATATGTCAGCGCAAGAAGGAAAATATAATGTGAAAGCAGTGTCAAACATGTTAGGTATTCAGCCTGGGACGTTGCGAGCGTGGGAGCGCCGTTATCAAATTATCGCCCCACCGCGCAATGAGGCGGGACATCGTCTATATACAGAGGAACAAGTGCAAATATTGAAATGGCTCGTTGATAAAGTGAATCAAGGATTCACGATTAGTCAAGCTATTTCACTGTTAGAACAGCGACCGTCAGAGGTGCGCATGCAAGCAGAAGATCACATTACTACGCTTCGCGAACGGTTGTTGCAGGCGCTTTTATCGTTTGAAGAATGGAAAGCACATGAATTGCTCAATGAGGCGTTTAGTTTATATACGGTTGACAAAGTCGCGCTTGACTTGTTAAGCCCGCTTCTTGTACGGATCGGAGATTTATGGGGAAACGGAAAAATTACGAGCGCGCATGAACATTTCGCTTCTGCCTTTTTACGTTCACGACTTGGCATGGCGTTTTCTATGATTCCTGTAAATCGCTTGCTTCCAAAAACGATTTCCGTTTGCGGACCAAATGAATGGCATGAACTTGGGTTACTTATTTTTACGTTATATTTGCGCAGAAAAGGATACGAGACTATTTATTTAGGTGCAACTATTGACCATCATGATTTACTGATTGTCATTAATGAAGTGAAACCATGTTATATTTTTTTATCGTGCACGTTACAACAAAACGTACAAGCGACGCTAAAACTCGTCGATCAATTGAAACAAACATACCCAGCGGTTCGTATTGGAATTGGGGGACGAGCGTTTGATGAAGTCGATGAACAAATGAAAAGTAAATATGGCGATCATCTTCTCGGGCAGTCAAAAGAGCAATGGGACGAGTGGTTAAAATCGAATGAAAAATACTTGTCTAAAAGGGAGAAAACGATGTAAACTCATTAGTAATATGACGAACATTTCTACATGTTCGTCATATGCTAACAGTAGAGTCTGTGTAGGTAAGGAGGGATGTTTATGCGGCTTGAACGCTTAAACTACAATAAAATTAAAATATTCCTCACATTTGACGATTTAGTCGAGCGCGGTTTAACGAAAGAAGATTTATGGAAAGATACGTTCAAAGTGCATGAACTATTTCGTGATATGATTGAGGAAGCAAGTGAGGAGCTCGGCTTTGAAATTAATGGGTCGGTCGCTGTTGAAGTGTACTCTTTACCGGCACAGGGCATGGTCGTGATCGTAACGAGCGAAGGTGAGATGACAGATGAGGAAGACGAGTTTAGCGACGATTATATTGAAATGCAAGTCACGCTAGATGAAAGCGATGATATATTTTTCGAATTTCAAACGTTTGAAGATGTCATTCAATTAGCGACGCGTCTTTATTCGCTCGGTTGTCATGGCGGCTCGCTTTACAGTTATGAAGGACGCTTTTATTTACATTTTGCAGAATCTGTCATTCCAACAGATGATTTTGTTGCTATTTTAGCTGAATATGGAAGCCCATCGACATTGACGATTTATCGTGTCGAAGAGTACGGCAAAAAATTGATCGCCAACGAAGCGATTGACCAAATATATAAATACTTTGTAAAAAAATAACCTTCGCTTATTGCGAAGGTTATTTTTTAAAATGGGTAAGGTGGTTCATCTTCTTTTGCCCATGCACGTATAAAGTATTCCTTATTTTGAAATTTATGAAATGAGTCATGATGGACAGCTGGAAACACACGTTCAACGGATAAATGTTGTGTACGATGGGCAAGTAAAGCTTTGCGCACTTTTTTTGCTTCTTCATCTGTGAATGTGAAGACGATATCGATGTTTTCGATTGGGTCACCGTAACGATCCGGGCGACCAACGACAGTTACATAATACAACTGCTCTACAATATGATCCATCGACGTTACTGCTTGATACGTGGCTCGTTGAATCGCTTGATGATCTCGATGTCCCGAAATACCATGCGGTGGGAATGTCACGACAACGGTCGGCTTATATTGTTCAATAATATGACGAATGGAATCGACGAGCTGTTCTTCATGTTCGGGTAGCTTTCCATCGGGATATGTATCGGTAATGACATGATCAACACCTAAAACAGCCGCTGCTTGCTCCAATTCCTTTTTACGTACGTGTGGGAGCTCTTCTTTCGTACAAACCGGAGGATTTCCACACTTTCCGGCATCGCCAAGCGTTGCGCTATATACGATCGTTTCGACATCCTCACGCTTCGCTAATGAAGCAAGCAATCCTCCGACCGTAAACGTCTCATCATCAGGATGTGCAAAACAAAATAAAATTCGCTTTTTCATCTTTTTCGCCCCTTTCTACCGTACGTTCATTATATCGCTTTCGTATCGCGATGTGAATGATCGTTTTTTTTTTGAAAACGATTACAAAAAATCGCTAAAAACTTCTTTGCATATACGCATAGAAAGTGTATACTATGACATGAAAGGCGGACAATATTTTACAAACGGTCATGGGAGGTTTACAAATGGTAGCCGAAAAGCATACCAATGAAGAAAAACATGATGTCCTACGAGCAACACAAATCGTCATACATAGAGCGCTTGAAAAGCTCGGATATCCTGAAGAGGTGTATGAGCTGTTAAAAGAGCCTTTGCGCATGTTAACGGTGAAAATTCCGGTGCGCATGGACGATGGCTCAGTAAAAGTGTTTACTGGCTACCGTGCACAGCATAATGATGCGGTCGGTCCAACTAAAGGGGGTATTCGCTTTCACCCGAACGTCACGGAGCGTGAAGTGAAAGCACTTTCTATTTGGATGAGTTTAAAATGTGGGATTGTTGATTTACCGTATGGCGGTGGAAAAGGTGGAATTGTATGCGATCCGCGTACCATGTCATTCCGTGAATTAGAGCGATTAAGTCGCGGTTACGTTCGCGCCATTAGCCAAATCGTCGGCCCAACGAAAGATATTCCTGCGCCTGATGTGTTTACAAATTCACAAATTATGGCGTGGATGATGGATGAATATAGCCGAATTGACGAATTTAACTCGCCGGGATTCATTACAGGAAAACCTCTTGTACTTGGTGGTTCACACGGTCGTGAAACGGCAACAGCGAAAGGGGTTACTATTTGCATTCGTGAAGCGGCGAAAAAGCGCGGCATCGACTTAAAAGGCGCGCGTGTTGTTGTGCAAGGATTCGGTAACGCAGGAAGCTATTTAGCAAAATTTATGCACGATGCGGGAGCGAAAGTGATCGGCATTTCTGATGCATACGGCGGTTTGTACGATCCGAACGGTCTTGACATTGATTACTTATTAGATCGTCGCGACAGCTTTGGTACGGTAACAAAGTTGTTTAAAAATACAATTACAAACAAAGAGTTGCTTGAACTAGAGTGCGACATTTTAGTGCCAGCTGCGATCGAGAACCAAATTACAGAAGAAAATGCCCACAACATTAAAGCGAAAATCGTCGTCGAAGCGGCAAACGGTCCGACGACGTTAGAAGCGACAGAAATTTTAACGGAGCGCGGCATTTTAATCGTTCCTGATGTTTTAGCAAGCGCTGGTGGGGTAACAGTTTCTTACTTCGAGTGGGTGCAAAACAATCAAGGATACTACTGGACAGAAGAAGAAGTGGAAGAAAAGCTGGAAAAAGTGATGGTGAAAGCGTTTAATAACGTATATGAAACTTCACAAACGCGTCGCGTCGATATGCGCTTAGCGGCATATATGGTCGGTGTACGTAAGATGGCGGAAGCATGCCGTTTCCGTGGTTGGATTTAATATTTGCATGAATGCAAAAAATCTCCTATCATTGTATGATAGGAGATTTTTAATTGGGGTGAGCGTCAAGTGAAAAAAGAACAAATTATTATTGTCGGTGGAGGACCATGTGGGCTAGCAGCTGCGATTGCTTTACAAAACGCAAACTTTTCCCCGCTTGTCATTGAAAAAGGAAACATCGTCAATTCACTATATCATTATCCGACACATCAAACATTTTTTAGCTCGAGCGACCGCTTGGAAATTGGCGGTGTGCCGTTTATTACGGAAAACCGAAAGCCGAAGCGCAATCAAGCGCTCGTTTATTACCGGGAAGTTGTCACTCGAAAAAACATTCGCGTTCATGCATTTGAAAAAGTCGAACGCGTAACGAAGCAAGCGAATGGCTCGTTTATTGTTGAAACGAGCAAAGGTACGTATGAAGCAACATACGTCATTATTGCGACGGGATATTACGACAACCCAAATTATATGAATGTACCTGGGGAGCATTTGCCGAAAGTGACGCATTATTTTAAGGAAGCCCATCCGTACTACAATACAGACTGTGTCGTCATTGGCGGGAAAAATTCAAGCGTTGATGCAGCGTTAGAACTTGTAAAAGCGGGGGCGCGCGTCACCGTTTTATATCGCGGTTCCCAATATTCTTCAAGCATTAAACCATGGATTTTGCCTGAATTTGACTCCCTTGTGCGCCAAGAGGTCATCACGATGGAATTCAATGCACATGTGAAAGAAATTACAGAAGACGCGGTCATTTATACAGTAAATGGCGAAGAAAAGAAAATAAAAAACGATTTCGTGTTTGCGATGACAGGATATCATCCTGACCATGATTTTTTAAAGAAAATGGGCGTTTATATTGACGCTGAAACAGGCCGGCCAACGTACAATCCAGAAACGATGGAAACAAATGTGGAAGGTATTTTTATTGCAGGCGTCATTGCGGCTGGAAATAACGCCAATGAAATTTTTATTGAAAACGGTCGTTTTCACGGTGACCTCATTGCCGCATGCATCGCCGAAAGAGAGAAAAAAGTGTCCGAGTAAACGTTCGGACGCTTTTATTAGCACGAAAAAAAGGGGGGGATGTTTAGCCCCCCTATATTTCACCATAAATCGGTTCAGGGTTTTGAAGTTTTTCTACTTTTTCTTCGATTCCATTTTGTGCATTAATGAAAATGCGATATGTGTCGTCTCCGAGCGTTCCTAAAAATTCGTAGCAAAGCACTTCTTCATTCATGTTGTTCATGATAATCGCCTTTCTTTCTTCCATAATGGTAACATTCGGATTCATTTTTTTGCGCGCTTGCTCAATTGAAATTGCTGGTTTTGGAATCGTTCGTTCACGTTTTGACGATAAGTAATCGCGAGCGGAAAAGCCGATAATGTTTCCGTCATCTAACGCGATTTTCATTTTAATCGACTCGGGGTAAATACGAACTCCATTTTGCGACGTAACGAATGTGAGTACAGCAACATGATCATATTGAGTGCTTTCGTACAATTCAAAGTTGTTAAATTTATGTTGCTTTAAAAACTGAAGCCCGCGCATCGTCGCTTCGTTTAAACTGATGTTTTGTTTATTAACAGGACGATTTTCAATGACCCAAATCGGATATCCTCCTTTTTCGGTAATATCCATATACGTTTCACTCTTCGTTTTCGGATTTTTAATCGTCACACTATAAAATGCATCACTTGCACCTTCTCCGCTATGAACGACTTCGATTTTTTCATTCCCTTTTAAACCGAGAAACGTTTTTGCAATTTGTTTCGCTTCTTCTTTTGTAATCTTTTTCCCAGAAATATGTTCAAATCCTTTTTCTCTTTTTTCTACGCTTGTAAATGAAGGACCGAAATCAGTTTCATTATAAGATTGTACGTTTTTCTCAACCGTCTTAAATCCATTTATAATGGTGTTGTCGTTTGGATGATTGTTTGTCGCAAGTGCTAACTCGACATCCATCCAGCGCAAGTTGTTTTCTAATACAAGATGTTGTACGTTTCGTAACTCTTGTTGAATATCAGCAGATTTTTTGTATAGTTGTTGCAATGTTTTATATTCCTCTGCATTTAACGGCTGTTTATCTAAATCGCGAATGGCTACACGATAGCTGAAAGAACCAATATTCGATAAAAATTCTTCTGTTTTATTGAACGGCAAAAGAGAAAGTGGGAGCTGTCCAACGGTTGCGTGTGCTTCAGAAGCAAGGCGCCATACTTCTGCAAGCGCTGGCGACAACGATTGACGTGAGTTCATTGCAAGTGTTGTCCCAATTTGATCGTGAAGTAAGTCGATTTGATACGTTAAATCATGAAAGGCACGTTGGTAATTGTTTTCCGCATGAATCAAAATGGCATTTTTTTGTTGATGCTCCTGATATCCCCAATAGGCTGTTCCAGCAACGCCAATCGATAGTGCTGCAATGAGTAAAATTCGTAGCAAAAAACTCCCCTCCTATTTACAGAAAATGTGTTTTCCAATTCGTTTAATTTGCGGACGGCTCCAAATCCAAGCGCTTGTCGCTGTATCTGGATTAAAATAATATAGTGCGCCACCTGATGGATCCCATCCGTTTAGCGCATCAAGCACAGCTCTGCGAGCTGTTTCGTTCGGAGTAAGCCAAATTTGTCCGTCTGATACAGCTGTAAACGCTCCGGGTTCAAAAATGACGCCAGCTACTGTTTTTGGAAACGAAGGGCTATTGATACGATTTAAAATGACTGCTGCAACAGCCACTTGGCCGATATATGGTTCACCGCGTGCTTCCCCGTGTACAGCATTGGCCATCAATTGTATATCATTTTGGGAAAACCCGTTTGGCACATTTACCGCAGCTGCTTTGACACGTTTTACGGCTCTTTGTTTAGAGTTGCTACGTGTATTTGTCGTTTTTTTCGCAGTTGTTTGATTTTTGGCTTTCGTTTGCCGGACTTTTACTTGTTTGCTTAACGGAACGCCACCGTAATGAGTAAAGGCGTTTCCTTTTCGCAAATTGTTATGAACAAACGATTTGTAATATTTTGAAGCACGTACAAGTTTTCGTTTTGTTTTTTCTCCTGCCAAACCATTGACAGGCAATTTAAATTTGGATTGAAAGTTCCGTAACGCCCAATACGTTCGCCAACCGAACACTCCATCAATTTTTCCTCTGTAAAAACCGAGATATTGCAACCTTGCTTGCAATTCAATAACATCATCACCTACAGCTCCGCGTTGAATGACTTGGTTTGAAAACGCGTAAGCCTCCGATGTATAGCTGAACGAAAAGATCAAAAATAAACAAATGAACCATTTGCGCATTGTGACTCCTCCCTTGGTGTGTAAACAATACCTTTTGACGCTATTTTTTGTCACAATGACGTTTTTATACATAAAAAAACCAAGCGTTACGCTTGGCTTGATGATTGAGTCATATCGATTGTCATTCCTCTCGCAAGCTTTACTTTGCGTAGAGCGAGCCACCATAAAAAAATCATAAATGGAAGCATGTAATAAATCCAGCGTTCTTGTGTCAATAAAATGTAGTCGTATATGCCGTGAAATAAAAATGGGAGAAGGAAAGACAACCATATATAATTTTTTTCTTTCTTCGGCAAACTAAATTTTGCTCTTCCTAAATAAAAACCCATAATGACGCCGAATAGCGCATGGCTCGATACAGGTAAAAGCGCGCGGGTTACTGCAAATTCAACGCCGTTGGCAAATAAATATAAAATGTTTTCAAGCGTAGCAAACCCGAGCGATACACTTACTCCATACACAATGCCATCATACGGTTCATTAAATTCCCGATGATCGTAAATGGCATAGTAAAACACAAACCATTTAAAAAATTCTTCCAATAAACCCGTTGATAAAAACGCTTCAACAAAATGGTTGGGCAACATATGCTCAACTTTTAAAACGTGTTGAATAAACATAAGTGGAAAAACTAAAAATGCACCGTATAAAAACATGCGTAAAACAAGTGATAACGGTTCGGTTTCGTATTCGTCCTTCAAATAAAAATAACTGAGCAACGCTAATCCGGGGGCAATCCCCGCAGAAATAATAGCCCACATAATTTCTTCCTCGTTCCCAATTCTTTTCTTTTCATTTTGATGGTATCATGTTATTGTCAAATTGAAAATGCTATGAGGTGTATTTTTCGTATAACGGAAATGTTTTAGTGAGGGGGATTTACACATTGGTTAAAATTGGGGTGCCGTTAACGCTTGAACTAAAATATAGCGAACATATGGAAAAGTATAAGTGTAAAGTGGCTGAAATAGAAGACGGGAAAATTTACATTGATTATCCAATTGATATGAGCACAAACCGTACAGCATTTTTGTTAGACGGAACGCAGCTAAAGGTCAGTTTTGTCGGAGAAGATGAAGCAGTGTATGCGTTTGAAGCGGAAGTGCTAGGTCGCACAAAACGAAACATTCCGTTGCTCATTTTATCATATCCTGGAGACAATCAACTTCTTCGTATTCAACGTCGTCAGTTCGTGCGTGTCGATGCGATTGTTGATGTAGCGATTCATCCGTTACAAAATGAGTTTGTCCCATTTACGACCGTCACAAGCGACATAAGTGCAGGTGGGGCAGCAATTGTATTACCTCATCACGAAACAGGGATAAAACACGGGATGACCATTGAAATTTGGCTTGTGCTACATATGCGTTCAGGAGATTATCATTATTTACATTTTCCTGCCCGTGTTGTACGTATATTTGAGGAAAACGTCGTAAAAGCATCCTTGGAGTTTTTGGAAGTGAACGATGTTGATCGTCTCACATTAATTCGTTACAGTTTTGAAAAACAACTTGAACTAAGAAAAAAGGAGCAACTTGACGCATAAACGTGCACTCCTTCTCCCATAATAAGAATAAAATGGTGCGGAGGGAAAGAAGTGAAGAACGTTGAACGTATGTTATGGAAATTAGCAATCATTCAGTTTATTTTTTTACTCCTTGCTCAATTTATTGTTTCTCATTCATCGTTGGCTCCTTATATTGTAAAAGTCGTTCATTATGAAGGTGTCATGAAAAATTCCGAAACAAAAACGATTGAAACATTCGACCAACGATAAGCGGTATGGTACAATATAAGAAGCAGGAGCATTCCTGCTTTTTTGTTGAAAACAAAATGATTTACGGGAGGCATTATGGAAAAGAAAATTTCGATCGCGATTGACGGACCGGCAGCTGCTGGAAAAAGCACGGTCGCGAAACGATTAGCAGAAGCTTTATCTTATGTCTATATTGATACAGGGGCGATGTATCGCGCCTTAACATATTGCGCGCTTCAGCGCGGTGTAGACGTTCATAACGAAAAACAATTAATGAATGTACTTCATGATACATATATTGAATTAAAGCCGTCGCCGAGTGGACAACTTGTATTTGCAAATGGTGAGAATGTTACCGAAGCTATTCGAACAAATGATGTTACAAACAACGTATCGTATGTAGCAAAACATCCAGCTGTGCGCGAAGAAATGGTAAAACGCCAGCGGGAGCTAGGGCAGCATGGCGGTGTCGTCATGGACGGCCGCGATATCGGTACGCACGTGTTGCCACATGCTGAAGTGAAAATTTTTTTACTTGCCTCTGTTGAAGAACGCGCGAAACGTCGTCATGAAGAAAACGTTTTAAGAGGCATTCCATCTGACTTCGAGCAGCTAAAAGAAGAAATTGCTCGGCGTGATCAAATCGATTCTGAGCGCGCAGTTGCTCCCTTAAGAAAAGCAGAAGACGCGATTGAAATCGATACAACATCGTTATCGATCGATGAAGTGGTCGATCGCATTATGTGCATCGTTCAAGAAAGGGTGGAGGGGTAGTGAGTTTTTACACGTTTGCCCGCACAGTTGTAAAACAAGTGCTGACTCCGCTTTACCGAATTGAAGTAAGCGGAGTGGAACATATTCCAAAAGAAGGTGCTGTCATTATTTGCGCCAACCACATTAGCAACCTAGATCCACCGATCGTTGGTATCACATGTCCGCGCCCTGTTCATTTTATGGCAAAAGAAGAACTGTTTCGCACACCGGTTGTAAAACAACTCGTTTCACGCTTACATGCGTTTCCTGTTCGTCGTGGAATGGGGGATCGTGAAGCACTAAGAACGGGTTTAGCTTTACTGAAAGAGGGAAAAGTACTTGGATTATTTCCTGAAGGAACGCGAAGTAAAGATGGAAAATTAAAAAAAGGATTGGCAGGGGCAGGTTTTTTTGCGTTGCGTAGCGAAGCGGTTGTTGTACCGTGTGCCATTATCGGTCCTTATCGTATTGGAAAAAAGTTGAAAGTCATATACGGTGCGCCCGTTGATTTCACGCCGTGGCGGGAAAGAAGAGCGAGCGCCGATGAAGTAACGGCAGTTATTATGGAACATATTCAACAACTTTTAAACGAACATCAATAGTTATGACTTGACAAAATGAGCGTTTTAATACAGATTAGTGAAAAAGGAATTTTTTTCTTTGTGTCGAATGGACGAACACATTGGTGTTCGCCCATTGAACATATATTTCTGTCGTTGAGCAGGTGTGGAGTGTAAGGAGGTATTCACTATGGAAGAGATGAATCAAGTCGATGTGCGTGTCTACGAAGTAGGCGACACAGTAAAAGGACAAGTGACGAAAGTAGAAGACAAGCAAGTGCTTGTCGATGTCGAAGGAAGCAAGCGAGTTGGTATTATTCCAATTAGTGAGCTATCAAGCCTTCATATCGAGAAAGCAAGCGATGTCCTATCCGTCGGAGATGCAGTTGTTGCAAAAGTGAAAAAAGTAGAAGATGAAGCACTTATTTTATCGAAAAAAGCTGCAGATGCCGAAAAAGCATGGGAAGAGTTAGAGAGAAAACTCGCAAATGGCGACACGTTTAACGTAGTCGTGAAAGATATTGTAAAAGGTGGACTTGTAGCGGATGTTGGTGTCCGTGCATTTATTCCAGCTTCGCTTGTTGAAAAAGATTTTGTTGAAGACTTCACAGACTACAAAGGACGTACATTAACGGTAAAAGTCGTTGAGCTTGACCGCGAAAAAAATCGCGTTGTCTTATCACATCGAGCTGTTATTGAAGAAGAAGAGTCATCGAAAAAGAAAGCCGCATTACAGTCGCTTCAAGTTGGTCAAGTGCTTGAAGGAACGGTTGCGCGTATCACAAACTTTGGCGTATTCGTCAATATCGGTGATGTCGATGGTCTTGTACATATTTCTCAGCTTGCTCATGCACGTGTAGATCATCCGTCAGATGTCGTAAAAGAAGGCGATGTCGTGAAAGTCAAAGTGATTGCCATTGATGAGGAGAGCGGTCGCGTTTCTTTATCGATGAAAGCGGCATTGCCAGCTCCGTGGGATGACATTGAACAAAAAATAAAAGAAGGCGACGTGTTAGAAGGCACTGTGAAACGTTTGGCGCCATTTGGAGCATTTGTCGAAGTATTACCAGGCGTAGAAGGGCTTGTTCATATTTCGCAAATTTCAACGAAACATATCGGAACGCCGCACGAAGTGTTAAAAGAAGGCGATGTCGTAAAAGTTAAAGTGCTTGCCGTAAACGAACAAGAGAAACGTTTGTCGTTAAGCATTCGTGAGTTGCTTGAAGATGACGTACAAGAAGACTATCGTGAATATACAACCGCAACAGAGACGACGACGGGATTTCAAATTGGTGAAGTGATTGGAGAACAGCTGAAAAAATTAAAATAAATGGTGATTGCAGTGGATCGTGCAAAACGAAAATTACAACATATTGAATATGCTCTTACAATAGGACAGCACCGCTTGCACGGATTTGAAGATGTTACATTTGTGCACAATAGCTTGCCGAATATATCCACTGCCCGTATCGATTTACAAACAAAAATCGGCGAACTTTCTTTACGTTCGCCGATTTTTATTAATGCGATGACGGGTGGTGGAGGTGCGGAGACGACAAAAATTAATGAACAGCTTGCTTACGTCGCAAATGAATATGGCTTAGCCATGGCCGTTGGTTCGCAGATGGTCGCTTTAAAAGATGAGAGAGAGCAACAGTCGTTTACCATTATTCGTCAAGTCAATAAGCATGGTATTGTATTCGCCAATTTAGGTAGCGAGGCAACGGTTGACGAGGCGAAACGTGCAATCGATATGATCGAGGCGAATGCGCTTCAAATTCATTTAAATGTCGTTCAAGAGTTAGTGATGCCTGAAGGAGATCGCAATTTTTGCGGGGCGCTTTCACGCATTGAACAAATTGTCTCTGCTGTTGATGTGCCTGTGATCGTAAAAGAAGTCGGATTTGGAATGAGCAAAGAAACAGCACGAAAGTTAGAAGATATTGGTGTGTGTGCCGTTGATGTCGGTGGATTTGGGGGGACAAATTTTGCGCAAATTGAAAATAAGCGGCGTGAAAACCAACTTGATTACTTTAACGAATGGGGAATAACAACGACAGCATCGATTGCGGAAGTGGCGTCCGAAGTCCAGCGTATAAGCATTATCGGAAGCGGAGGAGTACAACATGCACTCGATGTGGCCAAATGTATTGCTCTTGGTGCTTCTGCGGTAGGCATGGCGGGCTATATGTTGCGTCTCTTGATTGAAAAAGGAGTGGACGCACTTATGGCAGACATCAATCAGTTGCACGAAGATTTAACGGTCATCATGACCGCACTAGGTACTCGAACGATTTTTGACTTACAAAAAGCTCCCCTCGTCATTACCGGAAAAACGCATCATTGGTTGCGCGAGCGAGGTATTGAAACAACGCGTTATAGCCAACGATAACGAAAAAGGTGTCCCAAAAAATGGGGCACCTTTTTGATGTTTGTAGAAGCTTATTTTTCTGTTTTTGTGCTTCCTTTAAAATTTTTCGCAGGATCGCGATCAGACTCCACGCGTCGCGATTGCTTTAACTTTCTCTCTTGGCGATCTTTCCCCATCTTTATCCCTCCTCGTATAGTATGTTTAGAAAGATTTTTAAATCGAATTTCCAGTTGGATATGCTCCTTGACAATCGCATATGTGTAAGTGATTTGCCCACGGGGGAGGGGCGCGCCCCTCCCCCGTGGATGGCACTACATCGGGGTTGGACTTTTCGCGATGTTCTTGGATAATGGTCTTAGGATCATCGGGGACACTCTTCTCTCTCCTGTAGCTTTGACTACTTAGAAAGTCTGTCTCCCCGGCTCCTGTTCGGACTTCTAACCCGCAGGCTGTTCCCGTTGGTTTCCCATGCTGGAAGGAGCAGCTTCCAGGCAGCCCATGGCCCAACGTGAGTTCTCATATGCGAGGGTGACTGGTCAACAGGCGCGGTCCGGGGGCATCCCGAAGAGTCCCAACCCCACGATCCTACTACGATTGGAGGTGATCTCATGAAACTCTACGTCGGGATTGACGTGAGCTCAACGGACTTATACACGTGTATCATGGATCAAGAAGGAAACACGTGCGCCCAATTCAAGGTGGACAATCATCTCCTTGGCGCGACCTTCCTTCGCGATCAAATCCTCCTGTGGGCCAACAAGCTCCAACCATCCGAAATTCTCATCGGGATGGAAGCCACTTCGGTCTACAGCTGGCATCCAGCGATGTTTTTCCACCAACAGGAGGAGCTGAAGTCTTGGAATGTCAAGGTGTTTACCATCAATCCAAAGCTCATTCGCAAATTTAAAGAAGCGTACACTGACTTGGATAAAACGGACGGCATCGATGCGTGGATCATCGCCGATCGGCTTCGCTTTGGCCGTTTGAAAGTGACAGCTGTCATGCAAGAACAGTTTATCGCCCTTCAACGGCTCACGCGCATGCGCTATCATCTCGTCCATCAGCTGACTCGGGAAAAGCAGTACTTCCTCCAACACTTGTTTTACAAGTGCAGTTCCTTTACCCAAGAGGTGGACAGCTCCGTGTTCGGACATGCCATCTTAGAGCTTCTTCTCGAGTCGTTTAGCTTAGACGAAATCAGTCAGATGGACGTGCAACAGCTCGCTGACTTCTTGCGCCAAAAAGGACGCAATCGCTTTGCCGATCCGGAATGCATCGCCAAGTCCATTCAAAAGGCGGCTCGTTCGTCGTATCGGCTTTCCAAATGTGTCGAGGATTCCATCGACTTGCTTTTAGGGCTATCGATTCAATCCATCCGTAGCCTTCAAGCGCAAATTAAAGAGCTAGATAAAGCGATTACTCGCCATTTGGAAGGCATCCCAAATACGTTACAAACGATTCCCGGCATTGGTCCGGTCTACGCCGCTGGCATCTTAGCCGAAATTGGACAAATCGAGCGCTTTGACAACCAAGCCGCCTTAGCAAAGTATGCAGGTTTGACTTGGTCTAAGCACCAGTCCGGTCGGTTCCAAGCCGAGGAGACTTCCCTCATTCGTTCCGGCAATCGCTATCTCCGTTACTACCTAGTGGAGGCTGCCAACTCGGTACAACGGCATGATGCGTCGTTTCGCACCTATTACCGGAAGAAGTATGAGGAAGTACCAAAGCACCAACACAAACGAGCCCTCGTCCTCACCGCTCGAAAACTCGTGCGTGTGATCGATGCGCTGCTACGCAACGGTCAAATCTACACGCCAAGAAAGGGGGAAGATCGATAGGGGTATCGATCTAACTGATTTTGCATTAAAACCCAGTTAATGACATAAGACAAGACTGGGCTTCTTAAGTATTGCCTTTTTTCGGGTCATCGGACAATCGAATTTCCAATTTCGATGATTTTTCACCTTGACATATTACCGCAGGACTTAGTTTTTATTTTGCCCATTCTCTTTTTTCACATGTGAAGATTAAATTTTTTAAAAAAAGACATACTGGAAAGTGGAGGTGTTATGGTGGAAGGAAGTTATTTTTATTGGCTTTCTTGGTTTTTATGGATTGTTTACACGTTTTTTGCTCCGAAAAACCGCATTCGTCTATTGATCTGTCTATATGTTTTATTGTTAATTACGCTATCTATTCATGAGATAACGGTGTATTCATTCTCTGTTTCACTTGCTTACATTCTCATGCTCATCGTTAGTTATTTTTTTGTAATGAGGCAAAGGGGAAAAGCGTTCGTTTATTTTGCGTTTGCTAGTGCCAGTTTGACTATGTTGTATGCCGCATTTCATTTTTTATTGTTATTTGATCCGGTTTGGGTGTTTGCTGAAGCGACATGGTTGCTTGCGCTCGTCCTTTTGTTTACATCGTTTGTACTATATCGCTCATTTTATGATCGTTTACTTGTGTTAACGGTCGGTTGTTGTCAAGGTGATTTCTTATACGCATTTGTGTTAAAGCAATTTTCCTTTCCCCATTTGATCGGTTCTCTTTCTTTTTTGGATGGATGGGTGTTAGCGAGCGCCTGTTTATTTGGATGGCAATGGCTTGAACAGTTACCGATGTACATCGATACACGATTTCAAAAACGAGCAAGGGAGGTTAAGACGTGAACGAATATACGTACCCGATTTTATTTGGCGTAACGGTCGGTGTGTTAACGCGTCTATATTTATTAAAGACGGACTACCGTCAATATCCAACGTATTTGCATGGGAAAATTATTCATATTGCACTTGGTTTTATTGCAGCTGGACTTGGAACGATTGCGGTGCCCGCCATTATGGAGAAAGAGTTTGCAGCTATCACATTTTTAGCATTAGCTGCTTCGCAGTTTCGTGACGTGCGCAACATGGAACGGAATACGTTAAATGAGCTTGACCAATATGAGCTTGTTCCGCGCGGCAAGACGTACATTGAAGGGATTGCGATTGTTTTTGAAGGGAGAAACTATTTGGTTATTTTTGCGTCATTTTTAAGCACGTTTGCTTATTTAGTTTGGAATATATGGCTTGGAATTGTTGCGACTGCCATTTCGTTTATCCTTGCTCGCAAATTCATGTCCGGCAGTCGGCTTGGTGATATTGTCGAAGTGGAATATGTAAAACCACATTTTAAAGGGGCGGGGTTGTATGTTGATAATATTTACATCATGAATATCGGGTTAGAAGCACGTCGCGAAGAAATTTTACGGTATGGCATGGGCTTTATTTTAAAGCCGAAAAACTTTAACGCTCGCTCTACGATCGCAAATCTTGGTCAACGCCAAGCAATTTTACATGATATTTCAACAGCATTAGGCGTATATCGCGACTCGGGCACGCCAGCGCTTGTGCCGCTTGCGAAGCGTGATTTAGATGATGGTCGAGTTGGCATTTTTATTTTACCGCAAGAAAAAGATATCGAAAAAGCAAAAGCGATCATTCGTAATGTACCGACGTTAGAAAATGCAATTCGCATGCCGACGAAGTCTGAAACGAATCAAGCAGGGAAGGTGTTAAAATGACCGTAGAAAAAATGATTTTAGCTGTCATTACGACGTCACCACATAAAGTGGCGGGCGGGGTGACGTTCGTTTGTGAAACCGATGAAGAAATGCAGCGCATCGCAGCCAATTTAGAGGCGATTTTAGATGGCATTGCTCATGCATTAAGCGATGATTTGCTCATTATTGTGAAACATTGATTTTTTTGATAAAATGGGAAAGCTAGCCCCTTCAGTGGAAGGGCTTCTTTTTTGTTCGGGTTTCGAATTTTAGTGAAGGAGTGTGAGAATATGTCGAAACCGGTTGTAGCGATCGTTGGTCGCCCAAATGTCGGGAAGTCAACGATTTTTAATCGCATTGTCGGAGAACGTATTTCTATTGTAGAAGATGTACCAGGAGTAACGCGCGATCGAATTTATAGTAGTGCGGAGTGGTTAAATACAACATTTAACATTATTGATACAGGTGGGATTGATATTGGCGATGAGCCGTTATTAACACAAATTCGTCAACAGGCAGAAATTGCGATCGACGAAGCGGACGTCATCATTTTTATGACAAACGGTCGAGATGGCGTCACAGCAGCAGACGAAGAAGTAGCGAAAATTTTATATCGTTCTAACAAACCGGTCGTTCTAGCCGTAAACAAAATTGACAATCCAGACATGCGTGAAAACATTTATGACTTTTATACGCTCGGATTCGGAGAGCCGATTCCGATTTCTGGCACGCACGGACTAGGCATCGGAGATTTGCTCGATGCGGTCGTTGCTCATTTTCCTAAGCGTGAAACGAAAGAATACGATGCGGATGTTATAAAGTTTTGTTTAATTGGTCGTCCGAACGTTGGAAAATCATCACTTGTTAACGCTATTTTAGGGGAAGAACGGGTCATTGTGAGCGATATCGCAGGAACGACGCGCGATGCGATCGATACAACGTTCAAGAGAGATGGACAAGAATATGTCATTATTGATACAGCAGGGATGCGCAAAAGAGGAAAAGTGTATGAAAGCACCGAAAAATATAGTGTATTGCGAGCGCTAAAAGCGATCGAGCGCTCCGATGTGGTGCTTGTCGTCATTAACGCTGAAGAAGGGATTATTGAGCAAGATAAAAAAATTGCTGGGTATGCGCATGAAGCGGGTCGAGGTGTCGTCATCGTTGTAAACAAATGGGATGCAATTGAAAAAGATGAGAAGACGATGAACGAGTTCGAGAAAAAAATTCGCGATCACTTTCAATTTCTCGACTATGCACCGATCGTATTCGTATCCGCAAAAACGAAACAACGGTTGCATAAGTTGCTTCCTGTTATTCAAATGGTAAGCGAAAATCATGCGATGCGTGTCCAAACAAATGTATTGAATGAAGTGCTTATGGATGCGATTGCGATGAATCCGACACCGACACATAATGGCCAACGATTAAAAATTTACTATATGACGCAAGTTGCAGTGAAACCACCAACGTTCGTTGTGTTTGTCAACGATCCTGAACTCATGCATTTTTCGTATGAACGCTTTTTAGAAAACCGTATTCGCGATACGTTCGGATTTGAAGGAACACCGATTAAAATCATTGCACGTCCGCGAAATTAAAGGGGTGATCAGATGGTTGCAGTATTAGGTGCTGGTAGTTGGGGCACAGCTTTGGCGATCGTCCTTGCAGATAATGGACATGACGTTCGTCTTTGGGGACAGCGTCAAGAACAAATCGATGAAATTAATGAAAAACATATGAATGAAAAATATTTGCCGAATATTCATCTTCCTGAAGCGATTGTTGGCTATGTAGATCTTGCCAAAGCGCTTGAAGGGGTTGAAACGGTCGTATTAGCTGTTCCAACGAAAGCGATTCGCGATGTATTACAGCGCGTTCGCACATGCGTGAAACAGCCGATTACGATCGTTTCGGTTAGCAAAGGAATCGAACCGGATACACATAAACGTATTTCAGAAATTATTGAAGAAGAAATGCCAGCCCATTTGTTACAAGACGTCGTCGTTTTATCAGGACCGAGCCATGCGGAAGAAGTGAGCTTACGCCATCCGACAACGGTAACAGTATCATCGAAAAATATGGAAGCAGCCGAGCGCATTCAAGATTTATTTATGAATCATCAATATTTTCGCGTATATACAAACCCAGATTTAATCGGAGTGGAAATTGGTGGGGCGTTAAAAAACATTATTGCGCTAGCTGCTGGCATTACGGATGGGCTTGGTTATGGGGATAATGCCAAAGCGGCGCTTATGACGCGAGGGCTTGCGGAAATGGCTCGTCTTGGTAGCCGTCTCGGTGCCAATCCGCTAACATTTGCAGGATTGACAGGGATCGGTGATTTAATTGTGACGTGTACAAGCGTTCATTCGCGCAACTGGCGTGCGGGCAATTTGCTTGGCAAAGGATATGCGCTTGATGACGTGCTAGCAAATATGGGAATGGTTGTCGAAGGTGTGCGAACGACTAAAGCTGCCTATCAGTTAGCGAAAAAAATGAACGTCGATATGCCAATTACAAATGCGCTTTACGATGTGTTGTTTAACGGAAAAGATGTAAAAAGTGCAGTAGATTCGTTGATGGCGCGTGGAAAAACATCGGAACTTGAAGATTTGGCAAACATTTCGCTATAATTTTCTTTGAAATAGGCATGTGAAGAGCGCTTTGTTATAGATATTGCATACAATGCTATAAAAACATTCTCAGACTCGAATGGATGGTGCATGTTTAGTCATCGTCTGAAGTAAAGACGCCCCGCTTTACTTCAGCTTTTTTATGTGACGACGGGATAAAAGAAAGCGAGGGAGAGCGATGTCACCAGGTCTTTTAAAAATGTGGATTTCATTAACAGGAATCGGTTTAATGTTTGTTGCCGTATTTTCGATTTATTTTAGTCGATATAAGGTAAAAAACAAGATTATCAAAATCATTTTAGCGACGATTGCATACATAAGTATGATCATCGCTGGCCTCATTATCGTATTTGTCGTATTTAGCGGGCCGGTTCAAGAATAAAAGGATGGATGAAAGATGAAAAAGTGGCTATATTCTATAATGATTGCTATTTTATCAGTCTTATTATCTGGATGTTTATATCCGCAAGAGCGATTAGCACAAAACAAAATTCCGTATAAAGAACAAGTCGATCGTGTGCAACAAGCTGTAAATGAGTATCGACAAGCGACAGGTGGGTTACTACCAATTAAAACACGTGATATGTCTACACCAATTTATCAAAAATATCCGATTGATTTCAATTTGCTTGTGCCGCGATATATGGCTGAGCCGCCAGGAAACGCATTTGAAAGCGGTGGGGTGTATCAATATGTTCTCGTTGATGTAGAAACAAATCCGACAGTGAAATTGCTAGATTTGCGAGCGGCAGAAGCGATTCGCGATTTAAAATTGCGCATTCGTATGTATCAAGATGCGCATGGTTACCCGCCATTTAAAGAAATGTTGGCGAAAGGGGTATTTACGCTCGATTATAAGAAACTTCGTTTAGACGCACCTCCTCATGTTGTCAGCCCATATTCAGGCAAAAATCTTCCGCTCATTATTGACGGCAAAGGAGAAATTTATATCGACTATCGCATGGATTTGTACGAAAAACTGCAAACAGAGCCTCATAACTATCGATACGGGGACGATATTCGCGATCTGCTTGTCAAACATTCGCTTTTCGTACCTGCATATTCACTTCCTTATACGATTGATGAAAAGAAAAAAGAGCCAATTTTTCTTGTGAAATAAGTCATGATCCCTTCCCTAAATAAATACATTTTAGAGAAGGGATTTTTTAGTCATAAACAAATAGGACAACAACATATGCATATAATGTCCTCATATGTTTTAAATATAAGGGAGGGAAGGCAGTTGGAAAAGGTCGATCTTTTTAAAGATATTGCTGAACGAACAGGCGGAGATATTTATTTAGGAGTGGTCGGAGCCGTTCGAACGGGCAAATCGACATTTATTAAAAAGTTTATGGAACTTGTTGTAATTCCGAATATTCAAAACGAAGCAGATAAAGCTCGTGCGCAAGACGAACTGCCACAAAGTGCAGCAGGAAAAACGATTATGACGACAGAACCGAAATTTGTCCCAAACCAAGCGGTAAAAGTAAAAGTAGACGATGGACTTGAAGTGAACATTCGTCTTGTCGATTGTGTCGGTTATACTGTACAAGGCGCAAAAGGGTTTGAAGATGAAAACGGGCCGCGCATGATTCATACACCATGGTATGAAGAACCAATTCCGTTTCAAGAAGCGGCAGAAATCGGTACACGAAAAGTTATTCAAGAACATTCGACGATTGGTGTCGTCATTACAACCGATGGCTCAATTGGAGAAATTCCGCGCGAAAATTATGTCGAAGCGGAAGAACGTGTCGTCAACGAATTAAAAGAAGTTGGCAAGCCGTTTATTATGATTATTAATACAGTACGTCCACAACATCCAGAAACAGAAACGTTGAAGCGGCAATTAAGCGAAAAATACGACATCCCGGTGCTAGCCTTGAGTGTGGAAGGGATGCGGGAAGCCGATGTGTATCAAGTGCTTCGTGAAGCATTATATGAATTTCCAGTATTAGAGGTGAACGTCAATTTACCGAACTGGGTTATGGTATTGCGCGAAAACCATTGGTTGCGCGAGAGCTATCAAGATGCGGTGCGTGATACTGTGAAAGATATTAAGCGATTGCGCGATGTCGACCGCGTTGTGCAGCAATTTAGCGAATATGACTTCATTGACGAAGCACGTTTAGCTGGCATTGAAATGGGGCAAGGTATTGCAGAAATTGATTTATATGCTCCAGATGAGTTGTACGATCAAATTTTAAAAGAAGTTGTCGGCGTTGAAATTCGTGGGAAAGATCATTTGTTGCAATTAATGCAAGATTTTGCTTATGCGAAAGCGGAATACGATCAAATTGCCGATGCGCTTCGCATGGTGAAACAAACAGGTTATGGCATTGCTGCTCCGTCGCTTTCTGATATGAGCTTAGATGAACCGGAAATTATTCGTCAAGGATCTCGCTTTGGCGTGCGACTAAAAGCTGTGGCACCGTCCATTCATATGATTAAAGTGGATGTGGAATCGGAATTTGCACCGATTATCGGAACAGAAAAACAAAGCGAAGAGCTCGTCCGTTACTTAATGCAAGATTTTGAGGACGATCCGCTTTCCATTTGGAACTCTGATATTTTTGGTCGTTCGCTCAGCTCCATTGTTCGCGAGGGCATTCAAGCGAAACTAGCACTTATGCCTGAAAATGCCCGCTATAAATTAAAAGAAACGTTAGAGCGCATCATTAACGAAGGCTCCGGTGGACTAATCGCGATCATTTTATAAAAAGACTCCGTTTGGGGTCTTTTTTACTTTGAAACAAAAATTTTCTCTTGCAGTAAAAAAGCGCGATATGATAATCTTTATTCAGAAAATGTTAGGTTCGTTGGAGAATAGTAGGCAAATTGCATGATTTTACTCGAAAAATGTTGAATTATGAGCAAGAATCAGTTAATATAAGGCATGTTAATGTATAGAAACAATAGAAAGTGTAAACAACTGAAAGTAATGTATGATACATATGCTTTGGGAGGAGGTGAGTGGCATGAACAAAACGGAATTAATCAACGCGGTAGCTGAAGCAAGTGGCCTTTCTAAAAAAGATGCATCTAAAGCGGTTGATGCTGTTTTTGACGCAATTACAGAAGCGCTTAAAAACGGTGATAAAGTGCAATTAATCGGTTTTGGTAACTTCGAAGTACGTGAGCGTGCGGCGCGCAAAGGACGCAACCCGCAAACAGGAGAAGAAATCGAGATTGCTGCAAGCAAAGTTCCTGCTTTCAAACCTGGGAAAGCGTTAAAAGATGCTGTAAAGTAAGAAATTACATACAGCCAAAAGAGGTAGCCGGTTGCGAGCTGCCTCTTCTTTTTTGCCTTTTTTCATCTTTATATGCTAGAATCGGATTACGTGAAGTTGAATGGTAGGAGGATGCAACAAATGAATGTACAACAAATTGAACAAGCGGTTCGCTTAATTTTAGAAGCGATTGGCGAAGATCCAAATCGTGAAGGGTTGCTCGATACACCGAAGCGGGTAGCAAAAATGTATGCGGAAGTGTTTTCTGGTTTAACCGAAGATCCGAAAGTGCACTTGCAAACGGTATTTAGTGAAGACCATGAAGAACTTGTCCTCGTCAAAGACATTCCGTTTTATTCAATGTGTGAACATCATCTTGTTCCGTTTTTTGGTGAGGCCCACGTCGCATACATTCCACGTGGCGGAAAAGTGACGGGATTGAGCAAACTAGCACGAACGGTCGAAACTGTTGCGCGACGACCGCAATTACAAGAACGAATTACAGCAACGGTAGCCGATGCCATTATGGAGACGCTCGAACCGCATGGGGTGATGGTTGTTGTGGAGGCTGAACATATGTGTATGACGATGCGTGGTGTGAAAAAGCCAGGAGCGAAAACAGTTACAACTGCGGTACGTGGAACGCTTGCAACAGATGACAAAGCTCGTTCCGAAATATTAGCGCTGATTAAATAGGAGGGATTGTATGATGCAAGGTGATTATGTGGTGATTAAAGCGTTAGAAGACGGAGTGAATGTCATCGGGCTAACGCGTGGCTCAGATACGCGCTTTCATCATTCTGAAAAGCTTGATCAAGGGGAAGTGCTTATTGCTCAATTTACAGAGCATACATCAGCGATTAAAGTGCGCGGAAAAGCACTTATTCAAACGCAACATGGCGAAATCCAATCTGATGCGAAAAATCATCGTTAACGTGAAGAAGGTTTATGATATAATAAAGTTTGAGTTTTTGGGAAGCAAGGGTGATGAGTCATGGATATGCAACAGCAAATCGAACAAGTACGAACGCGCATTCAACGGGCAATCGCCCATTCGTATGTAGATCGCTATATACAACCACGCATGATCGATGAGGATCGCATATCGTTTGCTCTTTCTATGTTACGTTCGGCTCGAGTGGAAGAAAACATCGCACTCGATTATGTGTTTGCTATGATGTTAATTCAACTCGCCCTTGACACCCATGATGAAGTAGATGAGCAACAAATTTCACAACAAAAGCAGTTGACTGTACTTGCGGGAGATTTATATAGCGGATTGTACTACGACTTTTTAGCGCGACGACATGACATTTCACTCATTCGTCGTTTTGCCGAAGCGATTAAAGAGATCAATATAAAAAAAATTCACTTGCAGCAATTGTCGTCAAATGATCTTGAGCGTTTTCATTGCATCGCTGTCATTGAATCTGCATTGCTTCGGCAGCTTGCAGAACACGTGCATGCCCATGAGTGGGGGGAAGTAGCGTATTACTTATTTGCGCTAAAACGTGTTTATCGCGAGAAAACGGAGTCAGAAACCTCGATCAATTACATCGATCACTGCAAGCGAAAATTACAAGATCTTCTCCCGTTTCATGTACATGAAGAAATAAAAGAGCAATTCTCTCATCTCCTCGTTTGATTTCAGTTGAAAGAAGGGGATTTTATGCAACAATCGAAGGAAGAACGTGTGCATCGCGTGTTCGAAAAAATTTCTGATCATTACGATCGGATGAATTCTGTTATTAGCTTTAAACGTCATGTCGCATGGCGGAAAGATACGATGAAACGAATGAACGTACAAAAAGGAACGAAAGCGCTCGATGTATGTTGTGGAACGGCAGATTGGACGATCGCGTTAGCCGAAGCCGTTGGACCTAACGGTGAAGTGTATGGACTCGATTTTAGTCGTAATATGCTAAAGGTTGGGGAGGAAAAAGTAAAAGAACGCGGTTTTCAGCACGTGACACTCGTACATGGCAATGCGATGAGCTTGCCGTTTCCTGATAACACGTTCGATTATGTCACAATCGGTTTCGGATTGCGAAACGTACCTGATTATATGACAGTATTAAAAGAAATGTATCGCGTCGCAAAACCAGGCGGAAAAGTTGTTTGTTTAGAAACATCACAACCGACGCTTATCGGTTTTCGACAGCTGTACTATGCGTATTTTCGTTATATCATGCCTTTTTTCGGGAAAATTTTTGCGAAAAGTTACGAAGAATACTCGTGGTTGCAAGAGTCAGCACGTGAATTTCCAGGAATGGACGAGCTAGCGGATATGTTTCGGCAGGCTGGTTTTGTAAACGTACAAGTGAAACCGTATACGTTTGGAGTGGCAGCGATGCATCTCGGACATAAACCTGATGGATGTTAAGGTGAATTATAATGAAGCTAAAAGCGATGTATTCGTTTTTGAACGGGGATTTAAACAAAATTGAAGAACAATTAAAACTGACCGTGCAAACGTCTGATCCGCTCGTTAATGAAGCATCGTTACATTTGCTTGAGGCGGGTGGAAAGCGCATTCGACCGGTGTTTGTTTTGCTCGGTGGACAATTTGGTACATATCATTTTGAGAAGATGAAGCGAGTAGCTGTCGCGCTCGAGCTCATTCATATGGCATCTCTTGTCCATGACGATGTGATTGATGGGGCGATGTTACGACGCGGAAAAGAGACGATTCAAGCGAAATGGGGCGATCGGTTCGCGATGTATGTTGGCGACTATTTGTTCGCTCGGGCGCTTGAGCAAATGTGCGAAATTGATGATCCAGTTGCCCACCGCATTTTAGCTAACACCATTGTGGAAGTATGTCGAGGAGAAATTGAGCAAATTAGTGATAAATATCGATTCGATCAAAATTTACGTCGCTATTTGCAACGAATTAAAAGAAAAACGGCGTTGCTCATTGCGGCAAGTTGCCAACTTGGCGCGGTCGTAGCAGGAGCGCCAGAAGCTGTGCATAAAACATTGTATTGGTTTGGTTATTACGTCGGTATGTCGTTTCAAATTACAGACGACATTCTTGATTTCATTGGAACAGAAAAACAACTCGGCAAACCGGCAGGAAGCGACTTATCACAAGGGCATGTGACGCTCCCTGTTTTATATGCAATGAAAGAGCGGACGGTAAAAGAACAAATTATGAAAGTAAACGAACATACGACAAATCGTGAAATGGCGGATGTCATTGATGGGATTAAGCGAACAAATGCGATTGAAAAATCGTATGAGCTTGGGGATCGCTATTTGCAAAAAGCACTCGATACGTTACAAAAACTGCCACGCAACCGTGCTTGGACCGCGCTTTATAACATTGCAAAGTATATTGGTAAGCGAAAATATTAAAAAATTAAATCGTTTTCATGGCGAATATTGCTAATTTGCGTACGAAATGATATAATTGCAAGGGAGTCAGTTCCAATACATAACGTATCAGGGGTGGAGAATTCGTCATGGAAAGAACATTTCTAATGGTCAAACCAGATGGGGTACAACGCGGTGTTATCGGTGACATCGTTGCTCGTTTTGAGCGCAAAGGTTTTCAGCTTGTTGGTGCAAAGTTGATGCAAGTATCGCGTGAACTTGCTGAACAACATTATGCGGAGCATAAAGAGCGTCCGTTTTTCGGTGAGCTCGTTGAATTTATTACGTCCGGTCCAGTATTTGCGATGGTATGGGAAGGCGAAAATGTTATCGCAACAGCTCGTCAAATGATGGGGAAAACGAACCCGCAAGAAGCGTTGCCAGGCACAATTCGCGGTGATTTCGGCTTAACAGTCGGAAAAAATATTATTCACGGCTCTGACTCGAAAGAGAGCGCGGCGCGCGAAATTCAACTATTTTTCAAAGAGGAAGAACTCGTTTCCTACAGCAAGCTAATGAACGAGTGGGTATATTAAAAAAGGTAGGCACATGCCTATCTTTATTTTTTATTTCTGTTTTTTCACATTTTCGTTATACTGTATGTATGAAAGAAAAGGAAGAGGAGTTTTTTGTATGAGTGATTATCAACAATTTATTGCAAACGTGAAACGAAAGACAGGCATCGATTTAGCGCTATACAAAGAAGCGCAAATGAAACGGCGATTAACTTCTCTCTATGAAAAGAAAGGATTTAAAAATTTTGATGAATTTTTTCGGGCGATGAATCATGACCAAGCGTTGTATCATGAGTTTTTAGACCGCATGACGATTAACGTATCTGAATTTTTCCGCAATGCAAAACGATGGGAAGTGTTGGAGAAAAAAATTATTCCGAAACTTCTTGAAAAAAACAAACGGTTAAAAGTATGGAGCGCTGCTTGCTCAACTGGAGAAGAACCGTATACATTGGCCATCATTTTATCTAAGTTTATGCCATTATCGCAAGTATCTGTATTAGCTACTGACATTGATGATAACGCTATGGCTCGTGCGAAGCTTGGTATTTATATGGAGCGTTCCCTTCAAGAAGTGCCAGAGGACGTGAAGAAAAAATTTTTTGTCAAAGAAGGATCCCACTATAAAATTATCGATGACATTAAACGAACAGTAACGTTTAAAAAACATAATTTGCTTTCCGATCCATTCGATACGAATTTTGACTTAATCGTTTGCCGAAACGTACTTATTTACTTTACGGAAGAAGCAAAACATGAATTGTACTTAAAGTTTAATCGCGCTCTTCGCTCTGGGGGAATTTTTTTCGTCGGTAGCACGGAACAAATTTTTAATCCAACGGTATACGGTTTTGAAGTAGAAGATACGTTTTTTTATCGAAAAATGTAGTTGCGGCCGAATTCGGTCGTTTTCTGTGCAATTAAGGGGTTACGTCTGCGGGAAAAATGTGCTATATTCATACATAATCGCTTTAAAGAGATGAAGGGAGAGAGAGAATTGCGGTACTTAACAGCTGGTGAATCACATGGTCCACAATTAACAACCATTATTGAAGGCGTCCCTGCAGGATTGACGCTTTTAGCGGAGCATATTAACGAAGATTTGGCGCGCCGACAAAAAGGATATGGTCGCGGGCGACGCATGCAAATTGAAAAAGACGAAGTAAAAATTTTAAGCGGTGTCCGTCATGGAAAAACGCTCGGTTCTCCGATTACACTCGTTGTTGAAAATCGCGATTGGAAACATTGGACGAACATTATGGGTATCGAACCGCCTGCTGATGATACAGAAGAAGTGAAACGAAAAGTAACACGTCCGCGTCCGGGACATGCGGACTTAAATGGAGCAATAAAGTATGGTCATCGTGATATGCGCAATGTGTTAGAGCGCTCTTCTGCACGTGAGACAACGGTGCGGGTGGCAGCAGGAGCGGTAGCGAAGCGCATTTTAGCAGAATTAGGTATTCGTATCGCCAGTCATGTCGTTGAAATTGGTGGGGTAAAGGCGGAACATACCGCATATACATCGCTTGAGGAATTACAACAAGTGACAGAACAATCTCCTGTTCGCTGTTTTGATGCAGAAGCGGAAAAAAAGATGATGGCGGCCATTGATGAAGCGAAAGAAAAAGGCGATTCGATTGGTGGAATTGTCGAAGTCATTGTTGAAGGTGTTCCAGTTGGTGTCGGGAGCTATGTGCATTATGATCGGAAGCTAGATGCAAAAATTGCTGCGGCGATCGTGAGCATTAACGCATTTAAAGGCGTTGAGTTCGGTATCGGATTTGAAGCGGCACGTCGCTTTGGAAGCGAAGTGCACGACGAAATTATATGGAGCGAAGAAACGGGATATACGCGCAAAACGAACCGACTTGGCGGATTTGAAGGCGGGATGACGACGGGTATGCCGATCGTTGTACGCGGAGTGATGAAGCCGATTCCAACGTTATATAAGCCGCTTATGAGTGTCGATATAGAAACAAAAGAACCGTTTGCGGCAAGCATCGAACGCTCTGATAGTTGTGCAGTTCCAGCAGCAAGCGTCGTGGCCGAAGCCGTTGTAGCATGGGAAATTGCGAATGCTATTGTCGAACAATTTGGACAAGATCGCATCGATTTGATCATCGAAAATGTCGAAGCGATGCGCCGGTACGCAAAGGAGTTTTAATGATGAAACGCATTCACATCGCTACGCCGTCGAAACGATATGAAGTCGTTATTGGAAATGAACTATTACCTATGCTTGATCGCATGATTGACCGCGTCTGTCCAAATGTGACAGCAGTACTCATTATTACAGATGAAACGGTTGCTTCGCTTTATTTAGCTGATGTGCAGCATGTTCTTCGTCAAACATATGACCGTGTATACACGCATATTATTCCGAGTGGAGAAGAAGCGAAGTCATTTGAACAATTTTATGCATGCCATACGGCAGCGTTAACAAATCATCTCGATCGTCATTCGTTAATTGTTGCGCTCGGGGGAGGGGTCGTCGGAGATTTAGCCGGTTTTGTTGCAGCGACATATATGCGCGGCATTCGTTTCATTCAAGTACCGACAACGCTACTTGCGCACGATAGTGCTGTTGGAGGAAAAACGGCTATCAATCATCCGCTTGGAAAAAATATGATCGGAGCTTTTTACCAGCCTGAACTCGTTTTTTACGATATTTCCTTACTTCATACGCTTCCTGAACGAGAAATGAGGTCAGGTTTCGCAGAAATTATGAAACACTCCTTAATTTATGATCGCGCTTTTTTCGGCTGGTTACAAGCGAACGTGCAACAGCTAGATGATTTACGTGGCGATCGTTTGCAATATGCGATTCAAAGAGGGATTGAAATTAAAGCAGCTATTGTCGCCAAAGATGAAAAAGAGCAAGGGGTTCGCGCTTATTTAAACTTTGGTCATACGCTCGGTCATGCTTTAGAAAGTGAACTCGGCTATGGGGTAATGACGCATGGAGATGCGGTTGCCCTCGGCATGTTATTTGCTATTTTTGTGAGCGAGCGTTTTTACAATCAACCGCTTTTTTATTCGTCATTTCGGACGTTATTCCATCGTTACGGTTTTCCGACATCCCTTCCGTCACACGTATCGCCTGAACGTTTGCTCGACAAAATGAAAAAAGATAAAAAAGCGAAAGATCAAACGGTGCGTATGGTGCTAATGAAAGAGATCGGAACCGTATGTGTTGAACAAATAAGCGATGAACAACTATTGCGATGGTTATACGCGTTTGCCGAAGAAGGGAGAGGAAAGTGTGATTCGAGCGATTCGCGGGGCAACGACGGTAAATGATAACGATGAACGAGAAATTATAGACGAGACGAAGCGATTGCTGACAGAAATGATTCGTCAAAACGATGTACATGCAGAAGATGTTGTATCCATTCTTATTTCGATGACAGATGATTTAAACGCCACGTTTCCAGCTAAGGCATTGCGTCATTTCGATGGTTGGACGTATGTTCCTGTTATGTGTATGCGAGAAATTAACGTTCCTCATGCATTGCCGAAATGTATTCGCGTCATGATGACTGTACATACGAAGCGCTCACAGCAAGATATTCACCACATATATTTACGTGATGCCGTCCAGCTTCGGCCAGATCTACAGTTGACAAAAAAGTCAGACATATAATACGATGATTTATAAGCTAGTTGAGTAGAGTAAGAGTTGAGTAGAGAATGAGTGAGAGCGGAGCAGAGGATCATTAGGATACGTACGCCTAAAGACTGCCCGTCTTTAGGCTTTTTGTTTCCCTCTTCGTTTCCCCTCATGTTCATTCTCCAAGAAAGGAGAACGATCATGGATATAGCTACATTTTTACAAACAGCTTCCCAGTTTCGAACGATTCCGATTGTACGCCGTTTTTTTGCAGATACGCTTCAACCGATTCAACTATTGATGGCGTTACGTGATGAGGCAGCGTTTTTGCTTGAAAGCAAAGACGATATGTCCCCTTGGTCGCGCTATTCATTCATCGGCATTCGCCCGTTTGTATCGATTGAAAGCGATGACGGCAAACAATTTTTTGTGAAAGAACATCAACAAGTGCTCGCGTGTACAGCAACAATACAAGAAGCATTTGCAATGATGCAACATCATTTAAACGTTCAACTGTTATCATTAGACGTCCCATTTCGTGGAGGAGCTGTCGGTTATATTAGCTACGATTTTATTTCTTCCATTGAGAAAGTCCCATATCATGCGTATAACGATTTGCAAATGAAAATGGTCCATTTTGTCGTTTGTGAATCACTTTTCGCCTTCGATCATGTAAAAAAAGAGCTATTACTCATTCATTACGTTCGTTTAACAGAAATGGATGATGAAGCAAAACAAGCCGAAAAATACGAGGCTGCTTGTCGAAAAATAGATGAGTTGGCACGCAAAATCGTTCACGGTTATGATGAGCAAGCGCACATGATGGTTGATCCGAATATACCGGTTTCGTTTGAGCGTGTGTATTCAAATATGGACAAACAAATGTTTTATAAAGCGGTTCAAAACATTCAAACGTACATTGCAAGTGGAGACATTTTTCAAGCCGTTTTGTCGCAACGATTTGCGATCGAAACGCCCATTGATGGAATCGAGCTATATCGCTTGTTGCGTCTATTAAATCCATCGCCATATTTATTTTATTTAAAACTTAGTGAAGAACTTATTGTTGGCAGTTCCCCAGAAAAACTGATCCAAGTACGAAACAGAGAGCTTGAAATTGATCCAATTGCAGGGACGCGGCGTCGCGGTAAAAATGAGCACGAAGATGCGGCGCTTATGAACGAGTTACTTCATGACCCAAAAGAGCGAGCGGAACATTACATGCTTGTCGACTTAGCTCGCAACGACATCGGTCGCGTTGCCAAATATGGAACGGTGCGCACCCCACAATTGATGCAAATCGGGAAGTTTTCGCACGTTATGCATTTAATTTCAAAAGTAACGGGAACGCTTCGCGATGACGTTCACCCGCTTGACGCGCTCCTTGCGGCTTTTCCTGCCGGGACGGTGAGCGGAGCACCAAAAATTCGGGCGATGCAAATTATTCAAGAGTTAGAGCCGACCGCCCGCAACGTATATGCGGGAACGATTGCATATATCGGCTTCGATGGCAACATTGATTCGTGCATAGCAATTCGCACAGCAGTATTAAAAAATAAAGTGGCATATGTGCAGGCTGGTGCTGGAGTTGTTGCCGATTCATCGCCTGCACTGGAGTGGAAAGAAACGAGAAATAAGGCGAGCGCCTTAATTCATGCCATTCAGCTTGCAGAACGCGTATTTAAAGGAGGGGAACAACATGTTTGAACGATTTTTGCATAAATGTGCCGCCCAACAAACGTTAACGGAACAAGAAGCGTATGAGGCGATGCATGCGATGATGAGCGGGGAAGTGGACGAAAAACAAGTAGCTGCTTTTTTAGTTTTGTTGCGTTTTCGCGGTGAAACGGTCGATGAGCTTGTTGGTTTTATTCGGGCGATGCGTGAACGAATGCGAACGGTTTCGTTCGACGAACCGGTCATTGATACGTGTGGAACAGGTGGAGACGGAAAAGGGACGTTCAATATTTCGACAGCGGTGGCCTTGCTTGTCGCATCGCTCGATATCCCTGTTGCGAAGCATGGCAATCGTGCCGTCTCATCGACAAGCGGAAGTGCCAATGTGATCGAGCATTTCCTTATTCCGATGCCAAAGACAGAAGAAGAAGCAAAGCAAGCATTGCGTACACATCGGCTCGTTTTTTTATTCGCTCCCTTTTATCACGAGGCGATGAAACATGTTGCACCTGTTCGCCAAAGCTTAAAAATGCGCACAGTATTTAATTTGCTCGGTCCGCTTGTCAACCCAGCTCTCCCAAAAAGGCAAATTATTGGCGTACCTAATGAAAAAGATGCACGAAACATGGCGGAAGCACTACAACAAATCGGAACAGAACATACGGTGTTTGTCACAAGCAGTGATGGGTTAGATGAATGTAGCATCGCCGCAGAAACGCAATTGATTGAACTAAAAGACGGTCATATGACTCAACACATCATCACACCAGAAGACGTAGGATTACCGCGCGGCTGTTTATCTGACATATGCGTTCGTAGCGTGAGCGAGAGCGCCAACCTTATTGAACGTGTATTTGCTCAACGTGCAAATGAAAGTGCGACAAATATCGTTTTACTAAATGCCGGCGTTGCTTTATACGTTGCTGGTGCGGCAACCGATATAATCGATGGAGTAAATATGGCGAAACAGGCGATTGAAACAGGGCGTGCATATGCGTATTTGCAACGATTGCGAGGTGTGATGTATGCTTGAGGCAATTTTGCAAACAAAGAGAGAAGAAGTGGCATCGTTACAATTGCCTGAAATGTACGAACAACTTCCACGCCGTTCGTTTTACGATGCTTTAGCAAAACCGCATCGTGTTTTAGGACTGATTGCAGAGGTGAAAAAAGCATCACCATCGAAAGGAATCATTCGACAACATGTGAATGTTGTTGATATTGCCCGCTCATACGAACAGGCAGGTGCGGATGCCGTATCTGTTTTAACAGATGAACGATATTTCGCTGGCCATCGTTCGTATGTGACGCAAGTGAAACGACACGTGCAAATCCCAATTTTACGTAAAGACTTTATTATTGATCGCAAACAACTTATCGAAAGTGTGCGTATTGGGGCAGATGCGATTTTACTCATTGGTGAAGCGCTTGATCCGAGTTTTTTGCATGAACTATATGAAGAAGCGCACGAAATGGGATTGCAATGTTTAGTAGAAGTGCACGCTCCAAAAACAGTTGAAGCGATTTTAAAACGTTTCACACCGAAAGTGATTGGTATTAACAATCGTGATTTAACGACGTTTCACACATCGCTTCATGTCACAAAACAAATTGTTCCGCTTTTGCCGAATTGCATCATTGTTAGCGAAAGTGGCATTCACACATATGATGACGTACAAACTGTTCGCCAAGCAGGTGCTCACGCGATGCTCGTCGGTGAAGCGCTTATGCGCAAACGAGATGTTGGTGTGGCCGTTTATGAATTATTTGGGGAGCGGTATGTATGACCGTTTTAAAATATTGCGGTAATCGCTCATTTCATGACGTACAGCTTGTTGCACACAGCAAGGCGGATTATATCGGGTTCGTTTTTGCTGAAAGTAAACGGAAGGTCGAACCGAAAGATGTGAAACAATGGTTATCTTTCGTTGAACTTGGTGCAAAACAAATCGTTGGCGTCTTTGTCCACCCAACGATTTGCTCTGTCGCTTCTGTTCTGGAACACGTTCCTTTATCGGTTATTCAATGTCACGGCATGGAGACGGTTCAGACGGTGAAACAATTAAAAGAATCGTTTCACATCCCCGTTTGGAAAGCGATTCATCATGCCCCAGAGGCGTGGACATATATGCGCGCTTGGAAAGGAATCGCGGACGGCTTTGTTATTGATAGCGGTCGGAAAGGAGCGTGGGGCGGAACAGGCATCTCGTTTGATTGGAGCGTTGTTCCGTATTACATGGAAGAAGCGACTCGCCAAGGTGTTCCATGCTTCATTGCTGGAGGCATTACGCCGAACAATGTTGAGCAATTGTTAGTCTATAAACCGTTTGGTATAGACATTAGTAGCGGAATTGAAGAAAACGAGCAAAAAAATGAACAAAAAATAAAACAAATTGAACAGAAGGTGAAAATATGTTGACATTGCCAAATGAACGTGGTCGCTTTGGCATGTTTGGTGGAAAGTTTGTTCCAGAAACATTAATGCGTCCGTTAGCTGATATAGAGCGCCAATTGCATGAAGCATTGACCGATCCTTCGTTCCATGCGGAATATATGCATCATTTGTATGAATATTCAGGTCGTCCGACCGCCTTAACATTTGCAAAAAACTTGACAGAACGATTAGGCGGGGCGAAAATGTACTTTAAACGTGAAGACTTAAACCATACAGGTGCCCATAAAATAAACAACGCGATCGGGCAAGCGTTGTTAGCAAAACGAATGGGAAAACGAAAAATTATCGCTGAAACAGGTGCAGGACAGCACGGCGTAGCCGCAGCGACCGTCGCCGCTCGTTTTGGGATGGAATGCAAAGTATTTATGGGCGAAGAAGATGTGAAACGGCAATCATTAAACGTATTTCGTATGAGACTGCTTGGTGCACAAGTCATTCCAGTAACAAGCGGCAATCGTACATTAAAAGATGCGACAAATGAAGCGATTCGTTATTGGGTCGAGCATTGTGACGATCATTTTTACATGATTGGTTCCGTCGTTGGCCCGCACCCATATCCAATGATGGTGCGTGAATTTCAACGTATTATCGGCGAAGAAGCGCGCGAACAAATGTTAAAAGCAGAAGGAAAACTGCCGAACACAATCATTGCTTGTGTTGGCGGTGGAAGTAATGCGATCGGAATGTTCCATCCATTTTTAGAGGATGATGTTGAATGTATTGGCGTTGAGGCAGCCGGAAAAGGTGTGCATACGACGGAGCATGCCGCAACGATAACAAAAGGAACAAAAGGTGTCATTCATGGTTCCCTCACATACGTATTGCAAGACGAACATGGGCAAATTACTGAACCGTATTCCATTTCAGCGGGATTGGATTATCCAGGCGTTGGACCAGAGCATGCATATTTGGCACAAATTGGTCGCGTTCGTTATGAAAGTGTAACGGACGAGGAAGCGATTGCAGCACTTCAAATGACTGCAGAAACAGAGGGAATCATTCCAGCAATCGAATCTGCGCATGCGCTCGCCAAAGCGTTTCAAATCGCCCCCCTTCGTTCAAAACATGAAACGATTCTCGTTTGTTTATCGGGAAGAGGCGATAAAGATGTACAAACGGTGATGAACTATTTGGAAGGGGATGAACGGAAATGAAACATTTTATTCCATTTATCGTGGCGGGCGATCCATCTGAAGACGTGACGATCGATTTAGCTATTGCTCTTGAACAGGCAGGTGCAACGATATTAGAACTCGGTGTACCGTACTCCGATCCGCTTGCAGATGGGCCGATTATTCAACGGGCAGCGAGTCGAGCTCTAAAAAATGGAATGACCTTAACAAGAGCGCTTGAACTCATCGGGCGAATGAGAAAAAAAGGTGTAAAAATTCCGATTATTGTCTTTACGTATTACAATCCTGTGTTACAATTAGGAGAAGAACGCTTTTTTGCTTTAGCGCAACAAAATGGTGCGAGCGGCGTGCTTATTCCAGATTTACCGTTTGAAGAAAGCGAGCATATGAGAACATTAGGCGACACATATGACATTCCTTATATTTCACTTGTCGCTCCAACGTCTCATGAGCGCATCGCGATGATTGCATCGCAAGCCCAATCGTTTTTGTATTGCGTGTCATCGTTAGGTGTAACGGGCATTCGGGATTCATTGCCAGCGGAATTGCACGAATTTTTGCAACAAGTAAAATCATATAGCCGTGTTCCTATCGTCGTTGGATTTGGTATTTCTACGGCTGAACAAGTAGAGCGACTTCAACATATATGTGATGGTGTCGTTATCGGTAGCGCTATTGTGCAAAAAATTGAACAGCTTCAAGACGAATTAAACGACGTGCATGCACGCGAACATGCGCTCATCGCTTTTTCCCAATATGTCGCTTCGCTCATTGAACCATTGAAAAGGGTGAGGAAAAATGAAAGTGAAACAACAACTGAAACAACTAAAACCGTATCAACCGGGCAAGCCGATTGAAGAAGTGAAACGTGAATACGGGTTAGAAACGGTCATTAAGCTAGCGTCAAATGAAAATCCGTACGGTTGTTCACCGCTTGTTCAACAAGCGATTATTGCTGAGCTTGACCATTTAGCGTTATATCCCGACGGATATAGCCGAACGTTGCGCGAGGCGCTCGCAGCGCACATTGGTATTAGTGAAAAACAACTTATTTTCGGAAATGGTTCCGATGAAGTCGTTCAAATCATTTGTCGGGCATTTTTACAAAAAGGAACGAACACGGTAATGGCTACGCCGACGTTTCCACAATATCGTCATAATGCGATCATCGAAGGCGCGGAAGTGCGAGAAATTCCGCTTCAAGACGGACATCATGATTTAGAAGCGATGCTTGAAGCGATCGATGATAATACGCGCGTCGTTTGGATTTGCAGTCCAAACAACCCGACAGGGACGTATGTGAATGACGCATCTTTACGCGCTTTTTTAAACAAAGTGCCACAACATGTGCTCGTTGTTGTCGATGAGGCGTATTATGAGTACGTGCAAGCGGAAGATTATCCGAATACGGTTTCTTTGCTTCAACAATATGAAAATATGATGATTTTACGCACGTTTTCTAAAGCGTACGGGTTAGCCGCACTTCGTATCGGATATGGCATTGCACATGAACATCTTCTGCAAGCGATTGAACCAGCGCGTGAACCGTTCAATACGTCTCGTCTTGCTCAAGCCGCTGCGTTCGCTGCATTAAAAGACCAAACATTTATTCAACAATGTGCACAAAAAAATAAACAAGGTTTAGAGCAATTTTACTCATTTTGTGAGGAGCATAGTTTGCGCTATTACAAGTCGGAAGGGAATTTTATTTTAATTGATTTCGGCTTTAGTGGTGACGAAGTATTTACGTATTTGCTTCAGCGCGGGATCATCGTTCGTTCAGGATGCGCCCTCGGCTTTCCGACAGCTGTGCGCATTACAGTCGGATCGACGGAACAAAATGAAACGGTTATTCGTGCGTTAACAAACATGTTGAAAGAAAGAAGTGAGCATCTTTGCGAGGAAACATTTTAATTGCCGGTCTCGGCTTAATTGGTGGTTCGATTGCGCTTGCGATCAAGCGAGCGCATGAGGACGCGACAGTGATTGGATATGACGTATCGAACGAATCGCTACGTTTAGCTCGTTCGCTTGGCGTCATTGATGAAGCGGTCCCTTCGTTTGCTCACGCTGCGCGTGAAGCAGATGTCATCGTGCTTGCTGTACCTGTCGTTCAAACAGAGCAATTGCTTCGAGAATTAGCTCATCTTCCGTTACGATCGCACGTCATTATAACCGATGTTGGAAGTACAAAAGAACGCATTGTCGAGCAAGCGTTGCCGTTATTAGAAAAAGGAGTGGCGTTTATCGGCGGACATCCGATGGCTGGCTCGCATAAAAGCGGTGTGGCGGCTGCGCGTGCCCATTTATTTGAAAATGCTTTTTACATTTTAACACCAACAGAACATGTGAAAGAAGAAGATGTCATACGACTAAAACAATGGCTTAAAGGAACGAAAGCGCATTTTGTTACATTAACGCCGAGGGAGCACGACCGCATCGCCGGTGTTATTAGCCACTTTCCGCATATCATTGCTGCAAGCCTCGTTCATCAGGCACAACAATATGAGCGAGAAGATGAACTTGTAAGCCGATTAGCCGCGGGTGGCTTTCGTGATATTACGCGCATCGCTTCAAGCAATCCAGAAATGTGGCGCGATATTTTTATACATAATAAAGAGGAATTGTTGCAACTGTTTGATCGTTGGATCGAGGAAATGAAAAAAATTCGTACGTATGTTGCTGATGGGGATAGTGAGCGCATTTATCACTATTTTCATGAAGCAAAACAGTTTCGTGACGGGTTGCCTGTTCGAACGAAAGGAGCGATCCCTTCCTTTTACGATTTATACGTCGATGTGCCAGACTACCCGGGGGTTATTTCAGAAATTACAGGTTATTTAGCAAAAGAGCGCATTAGCATTACAAATATTCGCATTATCGAAACGCGTGAAGATATTTACGGTGTGCTTCGTTTAAGTTTTCAAACAGAAGATGACCGTCAACGAGCGAAACGTTGCATTGAAGCGAATACGAATTATGAAACGTACGTTGTGTAAAAGAGGGTGGAATAATGGAGTTAAAAACAAATATCCACGCATTACGAGGAGAAATTGCTGTTCCGGGAGATAAATCGATTTCTCATCGCGCAGTGATGTTTGGTGCATTAGCGAACGGAACGACGCGAATAACAAATTTTTTAACAGGTGAAGACTGTTTAAGTACAATTGATTGTTTTCGCAAAATGGGTGTGACTATTACGCAAAACGGCAATGAAGTGATTGTAGAAGGCAAAGGGATTGAAGGTTTAAAAGAACCGACACATATATTAAACGTCGGGAATTCGGGGACGACTACCCGTTTATTGTTAGGTATTTTAGCCGCTTGCCCGTTTCATGCTTGTTTAATCGGGGATGATTCGATCGCAAAACGGCCAATGGATCGCGTGACAAAACCGCTTAAACAAATGGGGGCGCACATTGACGGGAGAGAGGAAGGACGCTACACGCCGTTAGCGATTCGAGGCGGACAACTCCAGCCAATCACATATCATTCCCCTGTTGCAAGTGCGCAAGTCAAATCAGCCATTTTGCTTGCTGGTTTGCATGCGGAAGGGACAACAACGGTTATTGAACCACATCAATCGCGCGATCATACCGAGCGTATGTTGCGGGCATTCGGTGCAGACGTGCGCGTTGATGGATTAAGTGTTTCTGTTACAGGGAGACAAACGCTTCAGGCGATTGATATAGAAGTGCCGGGCGATATTTCTTCTGCTGCTTTCTTTTTAGTCGCTGGTGCGATCGTCCCGAACAGCGAAATTACGTTAAAACATGTCGGAATCAATCCGACGCGTACAGGTATTATTGATGTGTTGATTGAAATGGGGGCGGATATTTCTATCGAACATGTTCGCAACGAAGACAGCGAACCAGTAGCTGACATAACAGTGCGCACTTCGACGCTGAAAGCAACGCATATCGGTGGCGATATCATCCCACGATTAATTGATGAAATTCCGATTATTGCTCTTTTAGCGACGCAAGCCGAAGGGACAACAATCATTACAGACGCAAGCGAATTGAAAGTCAAAGAGACGGACCGCATCGCAACAGTTGTGTCCGAATTGCGGAAGCTTGGCGCCGATATCGAAGCGACAGAAGACGGAATGATTATTCATGGAAAAACACCGCTTTATGCAGAAAATACGGTTGTCGATAGCTACGGTGATCATCGCATCGGCATGATGTTAGCGATCGCAGCGTGCATCACAAAAGGAAGCGTCACCCTTCAGCATCCCGAAGCAATTGCAGTATCATATCCGACGTTTTTTGATCATCTTCGCATGTTACAAAGCTGATTCCATGACGGATCAGCTTCTTTTTTTGCATGCTTATTTGTTCGATGGTATGATAAAGCGTGACGATACGAATGATGAGGGTGAGATTGATGGGAAAATTAGATCAAATCGTGCAACTCGTTGAACAAGGAGATGTGGAGCGCGCATTAGCGCTTGCGGAACAAATAAAACAAAACGGAAGCGATGAAGAGCGATATACGTTAGCTGACCAACTATTTTCGTGGGGATTGTTAGAAGAAGCGGAATCGCTCATTCATATGTTGCTTACACGTTATCCAGACGAACGTGAACTACAACTCTTTTTAGCAGAAATATATACAGAGATGGATAAAGAAGAAGAAGCGCTTGAATTGTTGATGGATATAGAAGAAGATGACCCATATTATGTGCGCGCATGTTTGTTAATGGCCGACCTTTATCAAATGCAAGGATTAGAAGAAGTAAGTGAACAAAAACTATTAAAAGCGTATGAAAAAATGCCGAACGAACCGCTTGTTCAATTTGCGTTAGCGGAGTTATATTTTACGAACGGTCAATATGAAAAAAGTTTGCTATATTATGAACAAATCATCACGAAAACGAAAACGATTGCAGGTACTGTCATCGCCCAGCGCATAGCGGAAGCGTACAGCTTGCTTGGTGAATTTGAACAAGCGCTATCTTATTATGAACAAGCGCTAAGTGAACGCTTCGATGCCCATACGTTATTTCAATACGGATTTACTGCGTATCAAGCAGAAGCATATAAAACAGCTATTGCAAAATTAAGCGAGTTAAAGGCGCTCGATCGTGAGTATGTACCTCTTTATTTATTTTTAGCAAAATCGTATGAACAAGAAGGAGATATACAACAAAGTTACGAAATAGCAAAAGAAGGATTAACGATTGATGAATGGAATAAACAATTGCTCGTCTATGCAGGAAAGATTGCATTAAAGCTCGGAAAACGAGAGGAAGCGCTAACGTACATTGAAAAAGCACTTGACATTGATCCAGGTTATTTAGAAGCGTTGTTTATACAGACGAGTTTACTATTTCATGAGGAGCGGTACGAAGACGTTGTACATGTCATTCAACAAGCGATCGAACAAGGCGAATACGATCCACAATTTGAGTGGGAGCTTGCGAAGGCGAAGCAAAAGCTTGAAATGTATGATCAGGCATTAAATCATTATGAAGAGGCATATACTTTTTTTAAAGATGATCCAAACTTTTTATATGATTTTGGCTATTTTTTATTTGAGGAGGGAAGAAGAGAGAAAGCAAAAGATATATTTGAACAACTATTGCGTATCGATCCGACAAACGAAGAGGTTGCCCATATGATGTTGCAGTTTGAATGAAGCTGTCATTCGGATGCAAGGGGGGAAGGGAATGGTTTCCGTTCGGGAGAAGAAAGAGTTTGTTCGTTGGTTTTTAAACAATTATCAATTAAAACGTCGTGAATGTGTGTGGATTTTAAACTACTTACTTAGTCATGATACGCTTATGGAAAAAGTGCACTTTGTTGAACATGCAGAATATTGTCCGCGCGGCATGATGATGTCAACACATTGTGTCGACGATGTGCCATTTCGATTTTATAAGCAAAACGTCGTTACGACAGATGCAGAAAAATCGTTTCACGACATTCGTTTAAATCGTGATGAAGATATTTACATTCAGCTGAATTTTCGCGGTGCTTTCCATTCGCCACAATATGTGGCGGTACTCGAAGAAAATCCATATATGCCAAAAAGAACGAACAAGCAAGATGAACAACTCGTTGAAACAATCGTTCATCAATCGATTCAACATTTTCAACGCCAAAAAATTATGCGGTTAATTGATGAGGCGCTAGATCAGCAAGATGAACAAAAATTTCGCGAGCTGACCGAACAATTAAAAGCGTTGCGTTAACCCCGTGGTTTCGCAACGCTTTTTACGATGTATATATTTGTCACAAAATGTTCAAAAAAATACATATAAGTTTCGTGTAAGATGGAAACATAAGGAGTGATTTGAATGAAATGGACAGCAAAAGATGTAGATATGTATGAACAAACAAAGGAGTACGTGGACACTGCACTTATTCCGTGCATACCGATAGGGAGCACAAATATGAAAGCGTTTGCTGAAATGAGCGAGCATGTATCGCTTATTGCAAATGAAGTGGAACGGCAATTTAAAGGGAGGGTGATGCTATTTCCGCCGTTAACATACTTCGTACAAGAGCAAATACAAGCGCGTGTGCAAGAATGGACAAACATGTTGAAACAAGCAGGATTTCAACACGTATGTTTCATCACTTCCCATGCGGATATCGCAGATGAAACGTTTGTTTATGTGCCAGCGCTTCCACTTGAACATGCAGATGACACATATAAGCAAAAAGTCGTGCGCCAACAAGTCGAGCAAGTGATGGATGCGTTAGTGGCAAAATGGACGTTAAAAAATTAGATAGCGTTTACACTATCATTATATTGACCTTGATGGAAACATGATATATCATTAGGTTGTCCTAGTTTTATATATGTGTTATAACAATTCGTCCGGATGGACTTAACTTCGTATAGAGGGGGGAAAACGATGAGCGAGAAAAAGCATCGCGTGTCAAGACGGCAATTTTTAAACTACACGTTAACAGGTGTAGGCGGATTTATGGCAGCGGGCATTTTATCACCGATGGTGCGCTTCGCCTTAGATCCGATTTTAAAAGAAGAAGCTGGGCAAGATATGGTTGCTGTAGCCCAAGTGAAGGACATTACGACAGAGCCACAGCGCTTTGACTTTAAAGTAAAAGTAAAAGATGCGTGGTACGAGTCGGAAGAGCCAAGATCAGCTTGGGTGTTTAAAGATGAAAATGGGGATATTGTTGCGCTATCACCAATCTGTAAACATCTTGGCTGTACGGTGAACTGGAACGGCGACAAAAACAATCCAAACCGTTTCTTCTGTCCTTGTCACTATGGGTTATACGAAAAGGACGGAACGAACGTACCAAATACGCCGCCACCGGCTCCATTAGACCGTTATGAGTATGAAGTAAAAGATGGCACGTTGTATTTAGGTAAAGCGAAACCACGAGGGGAGGCGTAATACATGCTTAACAAGATTTACGATTGGGTTGACGAGCGGCTAGATATTACGCCTTTGTGGCGCGATATCGCAGATCATGAAGTGCCTGAGCACGTAAACCCTGCGCATCACTTTTCAGCATTTGTTTACTGCTTTGGTGGATTGACGTTTTTCGTTACAGTCATCCAAATTTTATCTGGTATGTTTTTAACGATGTATTACGTACCAGACATTAAAAACGCTTGGGAATCTGTTTATTACTTACAAAACGAAGTAGCGTTTGGACAAATTGTACGCGGCATGCATCACTGGGGGGCAAGCCTTGTTATTGTGATGATGTTTTTACATACGTTGCGCGTATTTTTCCAAGGCGCTTATAAAAAGCCACGTGAATTAAACTGGATCGTTGGTGTGCTTATTTTTATGGTAATGATGGGTCTTGGTTTTACAGGCTATTTATTGCCTTGGGATATGAAAGCGCTCTTTGCGACAAAAGTAGGATTGCAAATTGCTGAAGCGACGCCAGTCATCGGTCCGGCGATTAAAACGTTATTGGCAGGTCATCATGAAATCGTTGGTGCTCAAACGTTAACACGCTTCTTTGCTATTCACGTATTTTTCTTGCCAGCAGCATTATTGGGATTAATGGCTGCCCATTTCTTAATGATTCGAAAACAAGGTATTTCTGGTCCGCTGTAAAATTTAGTATAAGGGAGGGAATGCTATGCATCGCGGAAAAGGGATGAAATTTGTCGGCGACTCGCGCGTGCCTGCTACGCGCAAGCCGAACATTCCGAAAGACTATTCCGAATATCCGGGGAAAACAGAGGCGTTTTGGCCAAACTTCTTATTAAAAGAATGGATGGTCGGTGCTGTCTTTTTGATCGGTTTTTTATGTTTAACTGTTGCGCATCCGTCGCCGCTTGAGCGGATTGCGGATCCGACAGATACAAGCTATATTCCGCTTCCAGACTGGTACTTTTTATTCTTATACCAGCTATTGAAGTACTCATACGCATCTGGTCCGTATACGGTTGTTGGGGCAATTATTATTCCTGGACTTGCATTCGGAGCGTTATTGCTTGCACCGTTTTTAGATCGTGGTCCGGAGCGTCGCCCATCGAAGCGTCCGGTTGCTGTCGGTATGATGTTGCTTACGCTTGCTGCAATTATTTTCTTAACATGGGAATCTGTCGTCACGCACGACTGGGAAGCAGCGGCTGAGCAAGGAAAAATTCGCGCAGAAGTAGAGATCGACAAAAATGCAGAAGGATATAAAATTTTAGAAGCAAACACATGTTTAACATGTCACGGTGAAAACTTGCAAGGCGGTCCAGCTGCACCATCGCTTGTTGGTACAGGGTTATCTCCTGAAGAAATTGCCGACATTGCGAAAAATGGTAAAGGTGGCATGCCTGCTGGCATTTTTAAAGGAACAGATGAAGAGTTGAAAAAACTTGCAGAGTTCGTTGCAGGTTTAAAAGCAGAATAATTTGTAAAAGCTGACTGAACATCAGTCAGCTTTTTTGTACATATGGGAGGTCAATATATGTTACACATACGTGATTGGTTGATGCATCGCTCTTTTCTTATACTATTATTGATCGTCAATGTCATTGGGACAATTTATGGTTACATATGGTATGGGCCGCAATTATCCGAAACGCCAACGATTTTTCTTCCGTTTGTGCCTGACAGCCCAACAGCGAGTTTGTTCTTTGTTTTTGTTTTAATTGCATGGCTTCGTCATACACATTGGCCGCTAATGGAAGCGTTGGCGGTTGTCACGCTTGTGAAATACGGCATTTGGGCTGTTGTCATGAACATGCTTGTATTTATTGTGACAGGAGAACTCGGTTGGGCGGGATGGATGCTCGTTGTATCGCACGGAGCGATGGCCGTGCAAGCGTTGTTGTATGCTTCTTATTATCGGATGTCCTTCATTCATGTTGTTGTGGCAGCCATTTGGACGCTACATAACGATGTTATTGATTATGTGTTTGGGATGATGCCACAATATCGAATGTTGGCGCAATATACGCCACAAATCGGCTATTTTACATTTTGGTTAAGCATTGCTTCGATTGCGGTGGCGTACATTTTTTCACGTCGGCGATAAATCGAGGTCTATGTCTCTTTTTGCGATCATATATTCAATAGTAAGATCGTAAGGAGGGACAAGGAGATGCGCATTCGACTCATCGCGATGTTTATCATGATTTGTTTATTTCCGTATACAGTATATGCAAACGGACTTGAGTGGGACAAACTCGATCAAATTTCTGACGAAGCGCTTCAGTTAACAAAAAATGATCGCTTGCAAGAAGCGAAACAGCTATTGGAATATTTCGAAAAACAATTCGCGTTATTTCGTGAAGATATTCATTCGATGGATGTCATATATGTATTAACGGCTACGCACGAAGAAGCATTGAGAGCGGTCACAGCATCGAGTGTGCCAACGGAACAACGAATTAACCAATTGACGCAATTTCGGCTCGCTGTTGATGCCGTTCATTCGAAACATCAGCCGCTCTGGAAAGAAATGAAATACGCTGTCATGTCTGCATTTGACAAGATGAAACAAGCGATGGAGCAAGAAGACGAACAATCGTTTCAACAGGCGTTTCATCAATTTTTACAACGGTATGAACTTATTGAACCGAGCGTAAAAATTAACGCTGATCGTGAACAAGTGCAACGTGTATCTGCCCATATTTCGCTTTTAGAAGCCCCTGCTTTTCGCCAATTGCATGCAACAGAGCGGATGAAAGAGTTGCGACAAATGGAAGAAGATTTACAAGTGTTGTTTGCTGACGGAAAAAAAGAGACGACGCTTCCGTCGCTATGGTGGGTTATGACGTCCATTGGTGGCATGATTATTATGACGTTAACGTACGTTGGATGGCGAAAATATCGTGGGGAAAAAGAGGGGAAAATGGTGAGGGATAAACAATAAAAGCGTCCATCGTCGGACGCTTTTACTCATGTAACGGTTGTTTATTTTCATCTAACGTAAATCCTTCTCCATGCACATCGTGTACATCGCTAATCGCAACAAACGCATGTGGATCAACAGACGTGATGATTGATTTTAAACGTGACAATTCGTTTTTGGCAACGACGCAATATAAAACATCTCGTTCGCGTTTCGTATATGACCCTATTCCTTTTAAAATCGTAACGCCACGTTCCATTTCCGTCATAATTTTCTCGGAAATTAAATCGCTTTTTTCAGAAATAATGGTTGCCCCTTTTGCTGCATATGCCCCTTCTTGTAAAAAGTCGATGACGCGTGCCCCGACGAATACGGCGACGAGTGTATACATCCCTTCACGGTACGGTAAATACGTCAACAACGAAAGAACAATAACGCATGAGTCAAAAAGAAACATCGTTTTTCCCATACTAATGCCTTTATATTTATAGACAAGCCGCGCAATAATATCGACACCGCCCGTCGTTCCGCCGTAACGGAAAATAATACCGAGGCCGACCCCGATGAAAACGCCGGCAAACAAAGCAGCTAACGTAAGATCGTTATTGAGCGGAATGTGAAACCCGTACCGTTGAAAAATCCAAAGAAATATAGATAAACTAACCGTTCCGACAATCGTATAAACAAACGTCGTCCGCCCGAGCAACTTCCAGCCGATAAAAAAGAGCGGAATGTTCAGTACTAAGTTTGAAATGGAAGGATCGATACCGAACAAAAAGTATAAAAGAAGTGTAATCCCTGTAAAGCCGCCTTCTGCGAGTTTATTTTCCATATTAAAATGGACAAGTCCAAACGCAAAAATTGCCGATCCTAGTAAAATAAATGCGACATTTTTAAGTTTCATCGTCTTCACCTCTTGAGTATGACTGCGTTTTTTATTATAGAGGAACGTCATCATACCCGTCAAAAACATTTGTCAAACGCCCCGCTTTTAGCTAACATGAATGTAAGAGGTGAGAACAATGGAAAAAACGATGCGGCAACTGCAACAAGAAGTCGACGAATACATCGGGCAGTTTAAGGAAGGATATTTCAGTCCGCTTGCCATGCTGGCCCGTTTAACAGAAGAATTAGGTGAGCTTGCTCGTGAAGTAAATCATTATTATGGTGAAAAACCGAAAAAGAAAACGGAACAAGAAAAAACGATTCAAGAAGAATTAGGCGATTTATTATTTGTACTTATATGTATGGCGAATTCGTTACATATCGATTTACAAGAAGCGCATGATGCAGTCATGCATAAATTTCAAACACGAGATCGTGATCGTTGGACGAGAAAGGAAGAGGAACGATGATTCGAATTGTCATTGCAGGACCACGTGGGAGAATGGGACGAGAAGCTGTTTCTCTCGTTCATCAAACAAAACATTTTGAGCTTGTAGCGGTTGTAGACCGGATGAACGAAGGAAAAACGTTGGCGGAACTCGATGGTTTTCCAGCCATTGAAGCTCCAATTTTTACAGATTTGGAGCGTTGCTTGCAAACAGTCCAAGCGGACGTATTGATCGATTTAACAACGCCAGAAGTTGGAAAACATCATACAGAGATTGCGTTGCAATACGGTGTTCGACCGGTCGTTGGTACGACAGGATTTACAGAAGACGATTTGGCGCGTTTAACACAAATAGCGGAAGAGAGAAAAATTGGTGCGATTATTGCACCGAACTTTGCGATTGGTGCCATTTTAATGATGAAATTTGCGCAAATGGCGGCTAAATATTTTCCGCATGTAGAAATCATTGAGCTTCATCACGATCAAAAGCTTGATGCGCCGTCTGGTACAGCGTTAAAAACAGCTCAGCTCATTCAACAAGTGCGCCCTTCTTTTACCCAAGGGCATGAAGCTGAAAAAGAAACGATGGAAGGGGCACGTGGAGCATTATATGACGGCATGCGCATTCATAGCGTTCGACTGCCGGGGCTTGTCGCGCATCAAGAAGTCATTTTTGGTGGCGATGGGCAAACATTGACGATTCGGCACGATTCGTTTAACCGTGCATCATTTATGTCCGGTGTTCGCTTTTCTGTTGAAACGGTGATGAAGTTAGAAACGCTCGTATACGGATTAGAACATTTAATTGAATAAGGGGGCGATAAACTTGAAAATTGCATTAATTGCACACGATAAAAAGAAGGAAGATATGGTTCACTTTGTTACAGCTTATCAACATATTTTAGCTGAACACGAATTATATGCAACAGGGACGACAGGGTTGCGCATTCAAGAGGCGACCGGTCTTTCTGTGCACCGTTTTCAATCTGGACCACTTGGAGGCGATCAACAAATTGGTGCGATGATTGCAAATAACGATATGGATATGGTCATTTTTTTCCGCGATCCATTAACCGCTCAACCACACGAGCCAGATGTTAGTGCCCTTATTCGTCTTTGTGACGTATATGCCATTCCATTGGCAACAAACATGGGAACAGCAGAAGTGCTTATACACGGTTTAGAACGTGGCGATTTTGCATGGCGAAATATTGTGAAGCGAGGAAAAGAATGATGCATATATTAGCATTTGGGGCTCATCCAGATGATGTCGAAATTGGCATGGGCGGAACGATTGCGAAATACGCGCAACAAGGGTATGACATCGGCATATGCGATTTGACGTTAGCAGAATTATCATCAAACGGAACGGTACATACTCGACAACAAGAAGCGAAGCGGGCAGCTGACATTCTCGGTGTTCGCACACGCATACAGCTCAAACTTCCTGATCGTGGACTTATCGTACAAAAAGAGCATATTGATCCGATCGTGACAGTCATTCGGACATATCGACCGAAAATTGTATTTGCACCGTACTGGGAAGATCGCCATCCGGATCATGGGCAATGCGCGAGATTGGTGGAAGAAGCGGTATTTTCAGCCGCCATTCGCCGTTATGGAGAACTCCCTCCTCATCGCGTACATGCCGTTTATTTTTATATGATCAACGGTTTTCATCGCCCTCATTTTGTCGTCGATATTAGTGATACAATCGACAAAAAGTTGGCGAGTTTACGCGCGTATGAAAGCCAGTTTGAACGAACGAGCGACTCAGTTGACACACCGTTGACGAACGGATATATTGAAACCGTTGAAAGCCGCGAGCGATTGTTCGGAAAAGAAGTCGGTGTTTCGTTCGCAGAAGGATTTATATCAAAAAAACCAGTGATACTTGCACATGATTTGTTAGGGGAAGAAAGATGAAACTAAAAATAGGAATCGTTTGCTATCCGTCAGTTGGCGGATCTGGAGTGGTTGCGACAGAATTAGGAAAAATGCTTGCTGAACGCGGGCATGACATTCATTTTATTTCGTCAAGCATTCCATTTCGACTAAACAAAATATATCCAAATATTTACTATCATGAGGTAACGGTCAACCCGTATTCTGTATTTCAATATCCCCCATACGACTTAGCGTTGGCGAGTAAAATTGCAGAAGTTGCGAAGCGAGAAGAGCTCGACATCATTCATGCCCACTATGCTGTTCCGCACGCTCTTTGCGCCTTTTTAGCGAAACAAATGGTTGGTGACCATTTGAAAATTGTGACGACGTTGCATGGTACAGACATTACCGTCCTCGGATACGACCCGTCATTAAGCGATTTAATTAAATTTGGCATCGAGCAATCCGATGTCGTCACAGCAGTATCGAATGCGTTAGCGGTTCAAACATATGAATTGCTTGACGTGCAAAAGCCGATTCAAACGGTATACAACTTTGTTGATGAACGTGTATACAGCAGACGACGAAACGATGAACTCCGTCGTCAATACGGTATCGCACCGCACGAAAAAGTAGTTATTCACGTGTCGAACTTTCGGAAAGTGAAGCGGGTATGCGATGTCGTTCGTACGTTTGCGCTCGTCGTCAAACAAGTACCTGCAAAATTGCTTCTTGTCGGTGATGGGCCAGAAATGACGGTCGTTTGTCGCCTTGTAAAAGAATTAAATTTATGCGATCACGTTCGTTTTCTAGGAAAGCAAGAAAATTTAGCGGAATTGTATTCCATTAGTGACGTGAAATTATTATTATCAGAAAAAGAAAGTTTCGGTCTCGTTTTACTGGAAGCGATGGCGTGTCGAGTTCCATGCGTCGGAACAGCGATCGGTGGCATTCCTGAAGTAATTGAAGATGGCAAAAACGGCTTTTTATGTGCGCTCGGTGATATAAACGATGCGACGCGTCAAACGCTTCGTTTACTGACGGATGAAACACTTCGCGAGACAATGGGGAAAAACGCATATGAAACGGTATACGAAAAATTTTATTCTGAGCGAATTGTGGCACAATATGAACATATTTATTTTCAACTTAAAGGGGAAGAACGATGAACGAACAGTTTCGGCAGGCGCTCTCTGTCATTAAAACGTTAAAACGCCATGGACATGAAGCGTATTTTGTCGGTGGTGCGGTGCGCGACTATTTATTACAAAGACCGATTGGAGACATTGATATTGCGACATCGGCCCACCCGCAAGAAGTGATGGCCATTTTTCCTAGAACGGTTCCTGTTGGTATTGCGCATGGCACAGTAATGGTCATTGAACGTGGCGTTTCATATGAAGTGACGACATTTCGAAAGGAAGGGCGGTATGAAGATTACCGAAGACCGAAAGATGTCACGTTCGTTCGTTCTCTTAACGAAGATTTGCAACGGCGCGATTTTACGATGAATGCGATCGCGATGAATGAGTACGGTGAGATCATCGATCCGTTTGGAGGAGTGGAAGCATTAAAGCAGCGCATCATTGAAACAGTTGGAGATGCTGCTGAACGCTTTAACGAGGATGCGTTGCGGATGATGCGAGCGCTTCGATTTGTCAGTCAACTCGGTTTTTCTTTATCACTGAAGACGAAACAAGCGATCATACAATACGGCCATTTATTACAACATATCGCCGTTGAGCGCATTGCTGTTGAATTTGAGAAATTGTTGCTCGGTCCATTTGTATCGAAAGCGATCGCACTTTTAGTGGAGACGAATTTATTTGCTTACTTGCCTGAGCTTGCAACAAAAAAAGAGGAGCTGATCAAGCTAAGTAGTTATTCTTTAGTACCAGTCGATCGCATTGAAGCATGGGCACAATTTGCATTTGTCGTTCACTTTCATCGTGAACAATTAAAAAATTGGAAATTGTCGAATCATCTCATTCGTGACATTTTGATTTGTTTAAAGGCGCTTGAACATATTCGCTCACTTACGGACTGGACAATCGATGCATTATACGAGTATGGACCGTACATTCCGCACATTGAACGTATACGTGCAGCTGTTTATGACGACAAACCGTCTGTTCACTCGTTATTGAAACAATGGGAAATGCTGCCGATTCGCAATCGAAAAGAGTTGGCGATCAACGGTCATGATTTGCTCGTTTTATTTAAGAAAAAAGGCGGTCCTTGGTTATCGGAAATGATTGAAAACATCGAGCGTGCCGTATTGCATCGTCAAGTAGAAAATGAGAAAGAGAAGCTAAAGGAGTGGGCGATGTGCAATCAGAAACGAGAAAACAATTGTTAAAACTATTTACAGAAGCAGGCGAAACATTTTTGTCCGGGCAAAAAATTAGCGAGCAGCTCGGTTGCTCACGAACAGCTATTTGGAAACATATCGAAGACTTAAGAAAAGAAGGATTTGAAGTTGAAGCGGTTCGCAAGCTCGGCTATCGCTTAAAAAAAATGCCAGATAAACTAAACGCTAATGAACTACAACTCGGATTAAAAACGAAACGTTTTGGCTGGAGTGTATACGATCAAGAAAGCGTGCCGTCAACACAACAATTGGCTCATCAACTTGCCCATGAAGGCGCCGAAGAAGGGACGGTTGTCATTGCGGAAGAACAAACGGCAGGAAGAGGCCGTTTAAATCGGTCATGGCATTCACCGAAAGGAACAGGAATTTGGATGAGCATCATTTTACGTCCGTCCATTCCGCTACAGCAAGCTCCTCAATTAACTCTTTTAGTGGCTGTTGCGGTCGCTCAAACGATCCAAGAGATAACAAATATCGTACCGGACATTAAATGGCCAAACGATATATTAATCAATGGTAAAAAAGTCGCTGGCATTTTAACGGAATTACAAGCCGATCCCGATCAAGTGCGAGCAGTCATCGTCGGCATCGGCATGAACGTCAATCAAAAACAGTTTCCAAACGATATTGCTCCAATTGCGACATCACTCGCGATTGAAACGGGACGAACGTTCCATCGGCCGAAAATTGTTCAAACGTTATTGCAAAAATTAGAACAGTTATACGAACAATATTTACAACATGGTTTTTTACCGATTAAACTGTTGTGGGAAGGCTATTCGGTAACGATCGGTCAACAAATTGTAGCGCGTACATTAAATGGAGCCATTCGTGGTGTAGCACTTGGCATTACAGATTCGGGCACGTTAAAAGTGCAAACAGAAGACGGAGCCGTTCATTACATTTATTCTGCAGATATTGAAATAAAAAAACAGTAGGAAAATTCCGAAATATTTGTTAAAATGAAAGCGGTTGATATTGGGCAGTATCTTTGTAAGAACTGCACCACGCGCGCACGCATACAACGTATTTATGATCATTTCTGCCTTGATCCGATGAAACGGACGGGGACAGAGGGATGGAGTAGAACAAAAGTCCTTCTTTCTCATTTTGGCAGAAAGAAGGCTTTTTTTATCCATTTCCTCTGCATATGAGAGGAGGATATTAATGAAAACAAAATTAGATTTTCTCAACATGAAAAAAAATCATGAGCCAATCGTTATGCTGACAGCTTACGATTACCCGTCAGCAAAACTAGCTGAGGCGGCCGGTGTTGACATGATTTTAGTTGGCGATTCACTCGGCATGGTCGTATTAGGATACGACTCAACGATTCCTGTGACGGTTGCAGATATGATTCATCATACGAAAGCCGTTCGCCGTGGCGCGCCACATACGTTTATCGTGACAGATATGCCTTTTATGTCTTACAGTACGGTGAACGATGCGTTACAACATGCAAAAGCGATCATGCAACAATCAGGGGCTAATGCTGTCAAAGTGGAAGGAGCAGGTCCTGTATTGCAAGTCATTTCCTCTTTAACACAATCAGGTGTACCTGTTGTTGCTCACCTCGGCCTAACGCCACAATCGGTCGGGGTGTTAGGTGGATATAAAGTACAAGGAAAAGATGCTGAAAGTGCTCGACGTCTTCTAGAGGAAGCAAAAGCGTGCGAGCAAGCGGGGGCGATCGCGCTCGTTTTAGAATGTGTGCCGAAGCAACTTGGCGAAGCGATTACGAAACAACTAGCCATCCCGACAATTGGTATTGGAGCGGGAGTTGGTACGGATGGACAAGTGCTTGTTTATCACGATGTACTCGGATATGGTGTAGAACGTGTACCGAAATTTGTTAAACAATATGCGAACGTTCAGCAAACGATGCAGCAAGCGCTAGCCGAGTATGTGGCTGACGTCAAAACACGTCAATTCCCGAGCGATGGGCAATCATTTATGATGAACGAACAACAATGGCTAGCGTTATACGGAGGGAAGTAATTGTGATTACAATCGAAAAAATCGAACAGATGCAAGACTGTATAATGGCTGAGCGTCAAAAAGGAAAAACGATCGGTTTTGTGCCAACGATGGGATACTTGCATGAAGGTCATGTGGCGTTGTTGGAACGGGCACGCAAGGAAAATGACATCGTCGTTTTAAGCATTTTTGTTAACCCGCTTCAATTTGGACCAAACGAAGATTTCGATCGTTATCCACGTGATTTTGAGCGTGATTATAAAATAGCTGAACGAGCAGGTGTGGACATTATATTTTACCCTTCTGTGACAGAAATGTATCCGCATGAACCGTCGGTCACAGTGAAAGTGCATGAACGAGTGGATGTGCTTTGTGGAAAGTCCCGCCCTGGTCATTTTGACGGTGTCGCAACGGTGGTGACGAAGCTGTTTCATATCGTCATGCCACATCGCGCATATTTCGGGCTGAAAGATGCGCAACAAGTGGCGGTCATCGACGGACTTATCCGCGATTTCCATTTTCCGATCGAACTCGTTGCTGTTCCGACAGTACGTGAAGACGATGGCCTTGCAAAAAGCTCACGCAACGTGTATTTAAGCGAGCAAGAACGGCAAGAAGCTCCGGCGTTATATGCTGCTTTACAAAAAGGAAAAACGCTCATTGAAGCAGGAGAACGTGACGTGGAGACCGTACGAAAAGCGATTGTGCACCATATTGAGCAATATACAACCGGCGTCATCGATTACGTAGAGATTTATTCGTATCCAGAGTTGCAGCCGCTCGACACGTTACGGGGAAAAATTATTGTTGCGCTCGCTGTGCGGTTTACAAATGCGCGTTTGATTGATAATATCGTTATGAACGTACAATAAGGGGGAAACACCATGTTTCGCACATTAATGAACGCTAAAATTCATCGTGCTCGCGTGACGGAAGCCAATTTAAACTATGTCGGTAGCATTACAATTGATGAAGATATTTTAGATGCAGTCGGCATGGTTCCAAATGAGAAAGTACAAATTGTAAATAATAACAATGGAGCACGATTTGAAACGTATATTATTCCTGGTGAAAGAGGAAGCGGTGTGTTTTGTTTAAACGGAGCAGCAGCCCGTCTCGTGCAAAAAGATGATATTATCATCGTCATTTCATATGTACTCGTACCAGAAGAAAAATTAGCATCACACCGTCCGAAAATTGCGATTATGGACGAGCATAACCGCATTAAAAAACTCATTGTCCAAGAGCCGGCGGCGACCGTTTTATAACGGGCGCCATGCCGCCTCTTTTTATTTGTCACATACATGCGAGGTGGAAAATAGATGAATGATCGCTTTGTCGTCGTCGATATTGAAACGACAGGAAATGCCCCGAAAAAAGAAGATCGCATCATCCAAATCGGTTTTGTCGTCATCGAGGGCGGCAAAGTTAGTGAACGTTTTTCAACATTTGTTCAGCCAGAGCGGGATATCCCGCTGTTTATTCAACAACTAACAGGTATTGATCATGCGATGGTGCATGATGCTCCGCCGTTCCAACATATCGCTGCGATGCTTGTTGAACAATGGGAAGGAGCTTATTTTGTCGCGCATAACGTTCAGTTCGACTGGGCATTTTTACAAGAGGAATTTATTCGTAGCGGAATACAACCACCGACATGTCGGCTTTTAGATACGGTAGAACTCGCTCGTTTTCTTATGCCGACACAATCAAGCTATAAACTGAATCACTTAGCCGAAGCGTTGTCGCTTGCGCATGATCGCCCGCACCAAGCAGATTACGACGCAGAAGCAACGGCGCAACTGCTTCTTTTTTTACTGCACAAGCTATCCCGTTTACCGCTTGTGACATTAAAACAATTACGCCGCCATAGTCAACCGTTAAAAAGCGATTTGACCGCTCTGTTAGATAAATTCATTTCCAAAAAAGAACGCTCGCTTCAAACGAATGAATCCATCGTTGAATATGAAGGCGTTGCTTTAAAGGCGTGGAATTCGCCAAAACGAGTTGATCGTCATGAACATCTTCCATCTTTTTTACAATGGTTTGCGACAAATCCATTTGTGGCGCCGTTTGAATATCGAGAAGGACAAAAACAAATGATGGACGACGTTAACTATGCGCTACAAACGTGCCAACATGCGTTAATTGAAGCGGGAACGGGCGTCGGAAAGACGATGGCGTACTTGCTCCCGGTCGTCTTTTATGCGGTGAAGCAACAGCAGCCAATCGTCGTTAGCACCTATACGCTCCAGCTACAAAAACAAATGATTGAAAAAGAGTTGCCGCGAGTTGCACAGCTCGTCCCTTTCCCATTTACGACCGCTGTTTTAAAAGGAAAGCGAAACTATATGAGCGTACGAAAATTTGCTCGCACGTTAAAACGTATCGATACAAATTACGATATTGCGTTAACGAAATGTCAATTGCTTGTTTGGTTAACAGAAACAGAGACAGGGGATGTTGATGAACTAAACTTAACGGCAGGTGGCGCGCTATTTTGGGAAGATGTACATAGCGATGATACGAATGAAGAATACGATTTTTTCGTTCGCGCGAAAGAAAAAGCGAAACATGCACATGTTATTATTACAAACCATTCATTTGTTATGCACGATTTAACAGCGGATGAAAAATTTTTGCCACCGTATGAACAACTCATTATTGATGAAGCGCATCATTTAGAAGATGTAGCTGCTCACTTTTTCGGAAGGCACGTTTCATACGAATACATTCGTTTATTGTGGACACGAATGAACGACATCGCTATGATACACAAAATGGGGGCGCTTCGCTCGCTTTTAGGGGATCTTGAATACGAACTCAATCAACTATTTCAATCTCTGCGTCATTATGTGTTGCGTCGTCAAAAAGGAGATGGACGTATGCGTTACCGTTTCGTCCCGTGGAAAGAATACGGAAAAGAGTGGAGCGGAACGATCGAGTTGCTTATGCGCATAATGAATGACGTGCAACAGTTATCACAAATGATAAACGATATTCCAAAAGAAGATGTGAAGCCTTTTACGACGTTTATTGATACTTTATGTACGTTGCAACATTTATTAACGAGCGATGATGATGATATTGTTCGTTGGCTCGAAGTAGATGCAAAAGCTGCAGTGAATGCAGTCACAGTTATTTCACAACCGCTCGATTTAGCTCATTTTTTTGCTGATCAATTATTTTCACGGAAGCGGAGCGTCATTTTAACTTCGGCTACGTTAACGACAAATGCTCGTTTTTCATTTATCATTTCGCGTCTTGGTCTTGACGATTTTTATCCATTCACACGCATCATTCCGTCTCCGTTTTCGTATGAAAAACAAGCTGCCCTTATGGTGCCAACAGACTTACCGACGTTTCCTTCGGTTACAGTTGAGCAATATGCGGAGCATGCAGCCCAACAAGTGATACGCATCGCCCGACATACAAGGGGACGAATGCTCGTATTATTCACATCGTATGAATTGTTAAAACAAACGTATGTGTATGCGAAACAATTTAACGATGATCAGTTTGTATTGCTTGCTCAAGGAGTGAGCGGAGGCAACGCAGCGAAATTAACACGCCATTTTCAACAGTTTGAGCAAGCGATTTTATTTGGCACAAGTAGTTTTTGGGAAGGAATCGACCTTCCAGGAAGCGAAGTGACATGCGTTGTCATTGTTCGATTGCCGTTTGCGCCGCCAGATGATCCGGTCATGGAAGCGAAAAGCGATTATATTCGCGCAAAAGGAGGCAATCCATTTTACGATTTATCGTTGCCGCAAGCAATTTTACGCTTTAAGCAAGGATTTGGACGATTAATTCGGACAAAAGAAGATCGTGGAATCATTTTCGTCTTCGACCAACGATTGTTAACAGCATCATATAGCAAATATTTTTTACAGTCGTTGCCACCTATTCGGGTATATCATGCGCCGCTTTTGGAGCTTTTACAACATGTAAACGAATGGCTATAAAATTCCCTTCATCGGTAAAAGATAAAAGATGTAGATGAAGGGAGTGGACGTTTTGCAATGGGTGTTATTATTTTTGATATGCAATAGTTTAATGCATCCTTCAACATCAGCGGGGCATATTCAAAAAATTGATATGATGCTCGAAGAAGAAGAAATGGCGATTATTTTTTTGCCGCTTAGTGATGGGGAAGCGACGTTATTCAAACACGCAAGCGGAAAAACGGTATTGTTAAATACAGGGGCTCCGCATACAGAACGCGAACTAAAAAGATGGTTTGAACATTTCCATATTACCGAAATCGACGAACTTTTGTTAACGAGCGATGATCGGGAATATATCGGCAATGTGAAATGGATTGAACAAACGTACGGTCCGAAAGTGGTGAGCGAATGGAAAGAACAAAAGGTGTATGAACCGTTTCCCCATTTTCGGATGCAGCCGCTCTATATTGACAATGGAGATGTAACAATGTCGATTCAGTACGGGCGTCTTCGCCTTTTATATATGGCGCATGCGAGCGACGATGTGGAACAAAAATTGATGACGATGCCGCTTAGTGATGTAAACATATTAAAAATTGCTCATTTCGGCGTCAATGATTACCCGCGTACATCGTTTTTAAAACATGTCGATCCACAAGTAGCAATCATTTTTAAGAAACATGGCAGCTGGACGAATGAACGGTTGCTTGAGCGGCTGTACGCTGCCTGGATTGATTGTTATGAGACAAATCGTTTTGGTGTCATTGTAGTGAAATGCAACTTAGAGGAATACGACGTCATGACATTTTAAAAAAGGGCCAGCGTTCGGCCCGCGGTGTGTACGATAGGATTTTTTTTAATTCAAATTGACTAATGTAGGAAATTGTTGCTACAATGAAGATGTTTATACACCGAAATTGGTGTGTAATTGTATTGTTTCCGTTCGCAATAAACGATATAAGTAACAAAATTTGTGCACATGGAGGATCGGGTCGTGGAAAGTAAAATCGAAGTATTAGCAACTGTAAAAGTTGAATACTCATCAGACTTATATAAAATTGTTGATTGTTTAAACCGGACGTTAAAAGAAAAAGACTTAATGTTTGGACTAGCGCTTGATGAAGAAAATAAAGAAAAGGCTGTATTTACGATTTATCGAACGTAAGAAGGGATGAAAATGAAGAAGGTTTTGATTGCCTTCGTATGCTTGTTGTTTACGGCGTTATTTCTATATATCGACGCATATAGTGATGCGGTATCATCTAAAAACGAAAGTGAACAACGTGCGATGAAACAGGTAGAGAAAAAAGGGATCATCCATATCGATGACGTATATACGTACCGAGGTAGTGAGGTATACGTGATCGTCATAGGAAAAAATGACGAAGGTGAACAAATGATTGCGTGGGTGACAGAAAAAGGGGAAATTATCGATGTTCGAAAGGCTTCGGAAGGTATTACGAAACAACAAGCGCAATCGTCCATTAAAACGTATCATCCGAAAGAAGTCGTATCAGTAAAATTAGGAATGGAAAAAGGGATCCCGCTATGGGAAATTACATATATTGACGAACGAGACCGTTATTCGTTTTATTACGTTCGTTTTGAAGACGGGGCCTTTTTGAAAAGATATCATTTTGCGAGGGGGAAGGATTCATGAAGTTAGCGAAGCGCGTCGCATCATTAACGCCATCATCAACGCTTGCTATTACAGCGAAAGCGAAAGAATTAAAAGCAGCAGGGCATGATGTCATCGGACTTGGTGCAGGTGAACCGGATTTTAATACACCTCAACATATTATGGAAGCAGCTGTAAAAGCGATGTACGATGGACATACAAAATACACGCCATCTGGCGGATTGGCGACATTAAAACAAGAGATTATAAAAAAATTTCAACGTGATCAACAACTTGACTATAAACTGTCAGAAATTATTGTATGTGTTGGAGCGAAACATGCGCTTTATACGCTATTTCAAGTCATTTTAGACGAAGGTGATGAAGTCATTATTCCAACGCCATATTGGGTGAGTTATCCTGAACAAGTGAAACTAGCGGGCGGAGTGCCTGTTTATGTCGAAGGGCTTGAAGAAAATGAGTTTAAAATTACACCGCAACAATTAGAACAGGCGATGACAGATCGCACAAAAGCGGTCATTATTAACTCACCAAGCAACCCAACAGGCGTCATTTATACGAAAGAAGAGATACAAGCGCTCGGTGAAGTATGCTTAGCTCACGATGTGCTTATTGTGTCGGATGAAATTTATGAAAAACTAATATACGGTGGACATGAACACATTTCGATTGCCCAGCTTTCACCTGATCTAAAAAAACAAACGATCATTATTAACGGGGTATCTAAATCGCATTCGATGACGGGATGGCGCATTGGTTACGCAGCAGGAGATGCCGAGATTATCGGCGCTATGACCGATTTGGCAAGCCATAGCACATCGAATCCAACATCGATTGCTCAATACGCTGCAATTGCTGCATATAGCGGGCCACAAGAGCCAGTTGAACAAATGCGTCAAGCGTTTGAACAACGTTTAAATATTATTTACGAGCGTTTAATTCAAATTCCAGGGTTTTCATGCGTGAAACCACAAGGTGCATTTTATTTGTTCCCAAACGCAAAAGAAGCGGCAACAATGACTGGATACGAACATGTCGATGCGTTTGTCGAAGCGTTGCTTGAAGAAGCGAAAGTCGCACTCGTTCCAGGTTCAGGATTTGGTGCGCCAAACAATGTGCGTTTATCCTATGCAACATCGCTTGATTCACTTCATGAGGCTCTCAATCGTATCGAAACATTTATAAATGAAAAAACGCGTGGCTAGTCGATATGGCTAGCCTTTTCTTTCATGGGTGAAAACGATCATCTTGCGTTTTTTTGTCGAAATGTATTAATATTGATGATGTACATAATAGTTGAACGTCTTTGGAGGGACTTTTTGTGAAAACGACAATTGCAGAAGTACATAAATATGTAGGACAAGAAGTAACAATTGGTGCTTGGCTTGCGAACAAACGGTCGAGCGGAAAAATCGCTTTTTTACAATTGCGTGATGGCACAGGCTTTATTCAAGGAGTCGTGGAAAAAGCGCAAGTGAGCGAAGGTGTATTTCAGGCGGCAAAAAGCATCACGCAAGAAAGTTCACTCTATGTCACAGGTGTAGTGCGTGAAGATGCACGTTCTCCATTTGGATACGAGCTTTCCGTCACAAATATTGAACTTATTCATATGGCTGTTGATTATCCAATTACACCAAAAGAGCATGGGATCGAATTTCTAATGGACCATCGCCATTTATGGCTTCGCTCGAAACGTCAACATGCCATTATGAAAATTCGTAACGAAGTCATTCGTGCGACGTATGAATTTTTTAATGAAAATGGCTTCGTGAAAGTTGATCCGCCGATTTTAACGGGAAGTGCACCGGAAGGAACGACGGAATTGTTCCGCACGAAATATTTTGATGAAGATGCATACCTTTCTCAAAGCGGACAGCTATATATGGAAGCAGCAGCGATGGCGCTTGGCAAAGTATTTTCATTCGGTCCAACGTTTCGTGCTGAAAAATCAAAAACGCGCCGCCATTTAATTGAGTTTTGGATGATTGAGCCGGAAATGGCGTTTTATCAATTTGAAGATAACTTACAAGTACAAGAACAATACGTATCCCATATTGTGCAATCGGTATTAAAAAATTGTCAGCTCGAGCTGAAAACGCTTGGTCGTGATACGTCTAAGCTAGAAAATGTCAAGCCGCCATTTGCGCGCATTACGTATGATGAAGCGATTCAGCTTCTTCATGAGAAAGGATTTGACGACATTCAATGGGGCGATGATTTTGGCGCTCCGCATGAAACTGCCATTGCGGAAAGCTTCGATAAGCCGGTATTTATTACGCATTATCCAACGACATTAAAGCCGTTTTATATGCAGCCAGATCCAAATCGCCCAGAAGTTGTTCTTTGTGCGGATTTAATCGCTCCAGAAGGATATGGTGAAATTATTGGCGGTTCAGAGCGTATTCACGACTATGATTTATTAAAACAACGGTTAGAAGAACATCAGTTATCGCTCGATGCGTATAAATGGTATTTAGAACTTCGTCAATACGGCTCTGTGCCACATTCAGGTTTCGGACTAGGACTTGAACGAACAATTGCTTGGATTTGTGGCGTTGAACATGTTCGTGAAACGATTCCGTTTCCGCGTTTACTCAATCGTTTATACCCATAATGATGAAATCCCCCGTGCTCACATGGGGGATTTGTTTTATGATATAATAGGGCGTGAGGTGTTTGACATGGATAATGAAATGATTCGTTTTTTTCGTGAAGGAAGTGTGGCAATTCCAAGGTTATTGTTAACGAGCTATAAAACGCTTGGGTTAAATGAAACAGAGTTTATGTTACTGTTACACATTCATTCGTTTCTTGAACAAGGCATTTCATTTCCAACCCCAGATGAAATCGCTGCACGCATGACCATTTCATCTGAAATGTGCATGCAACAATTGCGAAAGCTTGTGCAAAAAGGATTTTTAGCTATTGAAGAACGAATGGATGATAACATTCGTAGTGAATGCTATTCACTCGATCCGCTTTGGGAAAAACTTATTCGTGCTGTTTTTCAAGAACAAAAACAAGAAGAAGAGCAAGAAGAACAATTGTATACCGTTTTTGAACATGAATTTGGCCGTCCGCTTTCCCCGATGGAATGCGAGACGTTAGCGATGTGGATGGATCAAGATGAACACGATCCGATCATCATTAAAGCGGCGTTACGTGAAGCTGTACTATCAGGAAAACTAAATTTCCGTTACATTGATCGCATTTTATTCGAATGGAAAAAGAACGGAATTAAAACGATCGAACAAGCGCAACAACATGCGAAAAAGTTTCGAAAAAACCAGTTGAAACAAGATCAACCGTATAAACCAACCGTTCCGATTTATAATTGGCTTGAACAGTCGTAGAAAGGATGGTTACATGTTAACGAAGCAGCAAATTCGCTACTGTTTAGATGAAATTGCAAACATGTTCCCAAACGCGCATTGTGAGCTCGTTCACCGCAATCCGTTTGAACTATTAATTGCTGTTGTATTATCGGCGCAATGTACTGATGCGCTCGTTAATAAGGTGACGAAGCAACTATTTGAAAAATATAAAACACCAGAAGATTACGTCTCTGTTCCGCTAGAAGAGCTTCAACAAGATATACGTTCGATCGGACTATATCGGAATAAAGCGAAAAATATTCAACAACTATGTCGTATATTAATTGAACAATATAACGGAGAAGTGCCAAAAAATCGTGATGAATTAATGAAGCTTCCAGGCGTCGGACGGAAAACAGCGAACGTCGTCGTATCGGTTGCATTCGGTGTTCCCGCGATTGCTGTTGATACGCATGTCGAACGTGTCAGCAAACGACTTGGCATTTGTCGTTGGAAGGATTCTGTGCTAGAAGTAGAAGAAACGCTAATGAAAAAAATTCCGAAAGAAGAATGGTCGGTGACCCATCATCGCCTTATTTTTTTTGGGCGCTATCATTGTAAAGCGCAATCACCAAAATGTGACGTTTGTCCATTACTTCATCTTTGTCGTGAAGGAAAAAAACGGATGAAAGGAAAGATGTAAATGATCGTTCCAAAAACGTTTCAACATCCGCTCTTTTTTTCGGCCGATTTCATTGATACCCATACGTTTCAACCGTTCCCGATGATGATGAAGCATGTGCCATTTTATTACGATATAACGCAAAAAGAAGAGCCTTGGCAACAAAAAGAATGCGCGCTTCCTGCCATATTTCAACTTTGGGAAGAAGAAAAGCGTGAACTCGCCCCGTTATTTGCAGCGCGTCAAGCGAACAAAGCAAAAGAGGGGATCGTTCGGGGAATAAGCTACTTTTTATGTGCGTTACATTGGCTTAATGAACGAGCAGTGAGCAACGTATACGAATGGGAAAAGGAAGTTCAGTCGCTCCCGCTTCGTCCGTTAAATGTTGTGGATCGACTTTCGTTTATTTTCGTCCGTCCTACTCTTCACCATTCTTTTGTGCAATTAGATGAACTATTTACCGAACTCATGAAGCTATTTTATAAACGAATGGCTCAACAAAAAAGAGACTGAGGATGCACTCAGTCTCTTTTCTTACTTATTGATTATTCGTTGTTCCACCGCTATTTCCATTTCGTTGTTGATTGTTCGTTCCCGACGAATTTGTTGATGAATTGTTATTCGGATTTGTTGGATTTGTCGGGTTTGTTGGATTTGTCGGGTTTGTTGGATTTGTCGGGTTTGTTGGTGTTCCCGGATCGCTCGGATTTGTTGGCGTCTCTGGATTGCTTGGGTTTGGCTCGCTCGGGTTTGTTGGCGTCTCCGGACTTTCTCCGTTTCCCGGTTGTTCCGGTGATTCATTTTCACTCGGTTGTTCCGGTGATTCATTTTCACTCGGTTGTTCCGGTTCTTCTTTCGGAATTTGCACAAGTGCTGTAGCAGGTGCGCTTTGTGTGCCATCTGCTGTGACAACGTATACTTCAAATAAGTACACCGAACCTTCTTTTGCCTCAACGGTTAGTTGTGAGTCTTTTGTTGTTGCAATAACGGTCGGTTTACGGCCATCTACTGTCTGCCTTACTTCAAACGACACATCTTTTTCAGGATCGATCGTGTATGACCACGATAATGAAATCATTTGTGTCGCTGGATCGTATTGTGCGCGCAAGTCTTTTACTGGTTCGACGACTTCTGGCTTATCTTCAGCTACTTCTGTCGGTTCTTCATAACCGCGCACGAAATATTCATACGTAATTTCATTTTCTGGCGTATATTCATTTGCTAGTTTCGGAGGATTCGTTCCCTTTTTCACCGCCAGTTTCACGACGCTTTTCGGTTGTTTAAAATCACCGCCACTGCCGTCGTCAATATGGGAAATGACGCGTTTAAACAACTGTTTCGCATATTGTTGTTCAGGCTTCGATAAATACGCTTCGCTACTTTTTTTACTAAAACCGGTCCAAATGGCAGCCGTATAGTTTGGCGTATAGCCAACAAACCAGCTGTCAGGAACTGAACCTCTCTCAAGCCCGTATTTCCGACGATCTTTTTCATCATAGTTTGTCGTTCCTGTTTTTCCAGCGACATGAAGACCTGGTACGTTTGCTGCTCTCCCTGATCCAGATTGCACGGCCGTTTTTAACATGTCAGTAATCATAAACGCCGTATAGTCTTTCATCGCCACCTTTGGTTCTGGACGAAGGTCCATTTCTGTTCCATCTGGAAATACGACTTTTTTTACGGCATGTGGTTCAATGTAAGTGCCACCGTTTCCGAATGCGCTATATGCACCGGCCATTTGGAGTGGAGAGACGCCTTTGCCGACGCCACCAACCGCATATGCTTCATGCATTTCTTCAAAGCCCATGCCAAGTTTATTTGCAAATTGTTTTGCCCGCTCTAAGCCGACTTCTTGGAGCGCTTTTAATGCCGGGATGTTACGTGAACGAGCGAGGGCAGTACGCATCGACATTTGACCTTCGTATTTGCCGTCCCAGTTTTTAATCGGTGTTCCATCAGAGTATTGATATGGCTCATCTTTTAGTTGATGATACGTCGACCATTTTAAATATTCGATTGCAGGACCATAGTCAACAATTGGTTTAATTGTCGAACCAGGCTGTTTTCGTGTATCCGTTGCATAGTTAAATCCGAACGTGACACCTTCTTCTTTTTTCCGACCGCCGCCAAGCGCGCGAATTTCTCCTGTTTTCGTATCTAAAACCGCAATGCCAGCTTGGAAATCGGCCTTGTTTGTGCGAATGACTTCGTCAGAATTGAGCAACTCCTCAACATACGATTGGGCGTTCGGATCTAACGTTGTATAAATGTGCAATCCAGCCGTAAACACATCAAGCCCTGTTTTTTCGGTTACTTCATCGATCACTTGGTCAATAAAAGAGTCATACGGAATATCGCTTTGTTGTTTATTTTCTGTTAATAGCGATTGTACAGGCACTTTTTTTGCTTCTTCTGCTTCTTCTTTCGAAATAAACCCATGTTTCGCCATTAGCGATAGCACCGTATTGCGACGTTTTTCTGCCGCTTCTGGATGCGTAAACGGGTTATAATTGTTCGGGCTTTGCGGAATGCCAGCGAGCAATGCCGCTTCTGGTAGCGTCAATTGCGATAAATCGCTTTTCCCAAAGTACGTTTCTGCCGCTTTTGCAACACCGTATGAGCGGCTCGAGTAATAAATTTTGTTTAAATACATTTCTAAAATTTCTTGCTTCGAGTATTTTTTCTCTAATTGAATGGCAAGCCATAATTCTTGTACTTTTCGTTTTATCGTTTTTTCAGGTGTTAAAAAAGAAAGTTTTACGACTTGTTGTGTAATTGTGCTTCCACCTTCAGCACCAAATCCTTCTCGGACGTTAGCTAGTACCGCTCCGAAAAAACGCACAATGTCAAATCCGTGATGCTTATAGAAGCGGGCATCTTCTGTAGCGAGTACAGCTTGTTCGAGCACTTTTGGAATATCATTATACGATACGTAAATTCGTTTTTGTTGTCCTAGCTCTACCACTTTTTGCCCATTTCCATCGTAAATGATCGAAGCTAAAGGATCGCGCAACAACGTCTCATCGAGCGGTGGAGCGTCTTTAATCATCCAAGCAAACGCCGCCACACCGGAGAACATCCCGATCGTCATAATAAGCAACATGATAAGCACAATTTTTTTCATAATCGATCGCCCTCGTTTCCGCGGACGTTGTTTTTTTTGTTCTGCCTGTTTTCGTTCTGTTCGTGAACGATAATTCGCCATATCGTTCCTCCTATTCTAAAAATATAGTTTGTCCACAATATGAATATAATCGATTCGTGGGTGATAGCCAAGCGGAATGAGATGGCCGCGCCGTTCGACTTCCGCTTTTGTAATCGATTTACGACCACCTTGTTGCTTTCGCTCCCAATATTCAAGGAGGTGATGTGCGTCCAATAAATATGTTTCGTCAAACGTCGTAAAACGCAAAATCACGAAGCAAATGGCTCCATGCGTTAACACTTGTTTTATATGTTCAATTTGGTGTTCGTGAAAGTTTTGAAGCGGAAATGATGTGCGATTCCGTGTTTCTTTCGCTTCAAAATCGATATATTTCCCACGATATATGCCGTTATAGTCTGTCGTGGACGGCTGTTTAAAGTACGCTTCTTTAATGACGGCAGCACTTCGTTTTGGATAATCGACACGCACAATTTGCACAGGTGTCGGTTTTTTATGAATGACAGCAATACCTTGAGCTAAGTAATACGTGTTTGTTTCATTTAAGTCAGCCTCAAGTGTCATCCCGCGGTTCCCGTACGTATCAGGAGTACAAGCGCGCAACGTCTGTTCATTTTCTTTTTTTTCATACGTCCGCCCATTCGGATATTTAAACATATCATCCCCCCTTGAATGTTCAACATTATACCATATGTTTCGTCCGTTCGTCATTTTCGTGAAAATTAGAAAAAGCGAGCATATTCGCTCGCTTCTTTTCCTTATGTAGAAGGACGATCCGGGCCTTCTAGCTTTTTGTCGCCGAAGCCTGTCGTTTCTTCTTGCTTCGGTTTTTGCTTTTTCTTTTGTTCTTTTTTCGCCATCGCCATGCCTCCTTTCGCTTTTTTATTTTGACCGCTCATGTCAAAAACATGCGCATCGATTTGTCGAATTTTGTACACACAACACTTTGTTTGCCGAATTTCTTCTAGTTTTGTCAAGTGAGAAGGGAAGAGGTAGTGGATGGAGAATGTGTATGGCAAAGGGCGAAAGGGGAGTTGGAGGATGGAACATATTCAAATGCAACTACAACAGTTGTTTGATGAAATTGAACAGTTAGAAAATAAATTAAAAGAGCGTACGGCAGAACAAATGGCTACACATTACGATATGCAACAAGATCGTTTACAACATATCGAACGCCAACTCGACAACATCGAACAGCAAATTGAAAAAAAAGAAACGTATACGTTCGCTCCGGCAATATAAAAAAGGTGGCCAATGGTGCCACCTTTATTCTTTCACCTTACTCAATGCTTCCCGAATATTGCACGACTCGTTCGTCATCGGGTTTGTATGCCCCAAGCGCCTCTAAATCGCGTACAAGATGACGATACATGCCAAGCGGCAATTCGTTGCGCAAATAAAGTTGGCGCGCAAAGTCAAGCAGTTCGTTTGCATCGATCGGTTCATATTGTTTCATTGCGATAAATTTGTTTTTTAATTCAACAATTGTCATAATTATGCCCTCCCCCTTTTACACTTATCATAACATAAAAAAAGACGACATGTTAAATTCAAAAAATTGAGAATTCCGACATCGATTGACATGATTAGTCACGAACCATTTTACTTCAAGCGAATACGATGTAATGAAAGGAGATGAAAACATATGTATCAATCGTGGCCTACGATGCAAATGCCACATATTCCACCAGTGAACTATTATCCATACTATTCTCAACCGGTGTTGTTTCCAGCTCAGCCAGTCGTTCCGCCTGTTGTACCATCGATGTCTCCATTCGCTCCGCCAGCGGCTTCTCCTTTTGTACCGCCGATGTCTCCATTCATTCCTGCCCCGAAACCGCCAAGCTTGCTTGAGCAGTTTAAAACAAAAGAGGGAACGTATGATATCACAAAAATGATGAATACGATGGGGCAGGCGGTGCAAGTGATGAACCAGATGAGCGGTCTTGTAAAAGGATTAACGCAAACGTTTAAATTGTAACGTTTGCGTTTTTTCGTGCATTTATTCGATTGGAATAAATGTTTTTCGTTGCGGAAGACGAATGATCAGTTTGCCGTCTTGAAATGATGCTTGAGTGTCTGATTCACTCACAGGATAAGGAAGAAAAATCGATTTTGTCGCCCGTTCATACGTGCGTTTGCGTTGAACGAATTTCTTTTCGTCATCAATCGTTTCTGTTTGCTCATCATAAATAACCGACAACAATAGACGTGTATTGTCTATAAACTGTAGATGGACGCCATCGCGTGTCGCATTCGGAAGATGGGCGATAATGACGTATTCTTCATTCGTTTCACGTACATCGATCGGGATATAGACCGGTGAAAATGTACGATGCACATATTCATCAAGCGTGTATAACAGTTTTTTTAATGACCGATCATCAAAAAATGAGTCAAGCATGTGAGATAAATCTTTTTTCATCAACTTTCACTCCTTATGACATACGTTTGTTCGTAATATATGCAGGAAAAAATAAATTGTTCGCGAAACTTTTTATAGGTGATGGACGTAAATATGTAAAAGAGATGAGAAAGGAAGAGAGTGTGTGCAAAGAAAACGAGGGAAAAATGAACGACCAAATGTAAAAAAAATCGTCAACAAATATAAAGAAAAAGGAATGAATATTAGCCTATGTAAACCACGTTCGGCCATCAAATGGCTTTTTGTGCAAAACAGTTGCTTTTTTCCGCACATATGATACAATGAAATTAAAGTTCATACATGTCAAGAGACGAAGAGAGACCATACATGCATAATAAGCGAAACTTATTGTGCTTGTCTTGGTCTCTTTTTGTTTTACAAGGGGGAATGATGATGTTTTCGGCAAAAAGACGACTGCAAATGATAGAAGAAATGAGCCAAACGACGTACGATGTGCTGATTATTGGCGGGGGAATTACCGGCTGTGGCATTGCGCTCGATGCAGCGACGCGCGGCATGAAAACAGCATTGATTGAGATGCAAGATTTCGCCGCTGGAACATCGAGCCGTTCAACGAAGCTCGTTCATGGAGGATTACGCTATTTAAAACAGTTTGAAGTGAAAATGGTTGCAGAAGTCGGGAAAGAGCGAGCCATCGTATATGAAAACGGTCCGCATGTGACAACTCCAGAATGGATGTTATTGCCGATTCATCGCGGCGGCACGTTCGGAAGATGGAGCACATCCATCGGGCTATGGGTATATGATCATTTAGCTCTCGTCAAAAAAGAAGAACGACGAACGATGTTGTCCGCAGATGAGACGCTACAAAAAGAGCCGTTAATTAAACGAGATGGATTGCTCGGTGGTGGGTATTATGTTGAGTATCGCACAGATGATGCACGTTTGACGATTGAAGTTATTAAAAAAGCAGTAGAATGCGGGGCGCATGCTGTCAACTACGTGAAGGCGGAGTCGTTTTTGTACGATAAAAACGGGCGCATCCATGGCGTGATGTGTCGCGAGCAAACGACAGGAAAAACATTTACGATACATGCAAAAAAAATAGTTAATGCGGCAGGTCCATGGGTCGATGTACTTCGTGAAAAAGATGGCTCAAATGTCGGAAAAAAATTACGTTTAACAAAAGGTGTGCACATTGTCATTGACCAAGCACATTTTCCGCTTAAACAAGCGGTATATTTTGATACGCCTGACGGTCGCATGGTATTTGCGATTCCGCGCGACGGGAAAACGTACGTGGGAACAACAGATACGTTTTATGATGGTGATCGTGCCCATCCGAAAATGACGCGTGAAGATCGCGACTATTTATTACGTGCCATTCATTACATGTTTCCGTCCGTTCGTTTGACGGAACAACAAATTGAATCAAGCTGGGCTGGAATTCGTCCGCTCATTTATGAAGAAGGGAAAGATCCGTCTGAAATTTCCCGCAAAGACGAAGTTTGGCAATCCCCGTCTGGTCTCATTACGATTGCGGGAGGAAAGTTAACTGGCTATCGCAAAATGGCGGAAACGGTTGTTGACCTTATTGCTAAACAGTTAGATGGGGCGTATCCGCCTTGCCGAACGAAACATTTACCAATTTCTGGTGGAGACGTCGGTGGTGCGAGCCGGTGGCATACGTTTCTATCCGAAAAAGTAGCTGAAGGGCTTGCTTACGGGTTTACAGAAAAAGAAGCAAAACAGCTCGTGCAGCGATACGGTACGAATGTTGATCGTTTATTTGCATTAGCTCGTACGTATGATCCTAATAACGTATCGCTACCGCTCGATTGGTATGTGATGTGCATCTATGCGCTCGAACACGAAATGACCGTTACGCCGCTTGACTTTTTCATTCGTCGCACAGGGGCCCTCTTTTTTGACATCGCTGCGGTTCGCCAGCTAAAAGAAGCCGTCATTGCACTTATGCAGTCATATTTTCATTGGACAGAAGAAGAACGAAACCGATATGAACAACAAGTAAACATGGCGCTTCATGATGCCGTCATTCCTTGTGATGAAGCGTAACGTTAGGCGGGGGATCCCCATAGCCATCAAGTTAAGCATTTGGGCCTTTGTACACCGTTAAAAACATGGTATCCTTTCTAGCGAATACTCTTCGTTAGAAAGGATTTTTTCTATGGAAAATCAAATGCAAGCATGGATGAAAACCATCCGCCAACTTTTCTCGCCTGAGACATTGACTCATCTTGCTCAAGAAACAGGATTTATCCAACGAAAACGAGCATTAACGGCAGAAGCATTTTTGACTCTTTGTGCATGGGGAGATGGCTCACTGGCACAACAATCACTCCAACGGTTATGTACGTCTCTCACGCTCCGCCATGACTGTTCCCTGTCCAGCGAAGGATTGAATCAGCGCTTTACCGAGCGAGCCGTGGCGTTTTTGCGAGAAGTGTTTTTCCTTCTCCTCCAACGACAACGCCCATTGCTTTGGTCCACCATCCAAACCTACCGGACGTGTTTTACTCGCTTGCGGATTTTGGATTCGACCAGTTTTTTGGTTCCTGCCGACTACGGGGAGGACTACCGAGGTTCCGTCTCATCAGGAGCGAAAATTCAGTTTGAATATGACTTGTTGTCTGGTGCCTGTCTTCAACTATGCGTTCAATCGGCCAATGACTCGGACGCCCGTTTTGCCTATCATGCCCAGCACACGATTTTGCCGAATGACCTATGTATTCGGGATTTGGGCTTTTTCTCCGTTGCCGCACTAACCGAGATCGACGCCCGAGGAGCGTATTATATTACTCGGCTCCGTTCCGATATGAAAGTGTATATCAAAGAGAATAGCCAGTGGAAGGAATGGGATTGGGAATCTCTTGGGAATCAATTAAAGGAAGGGGAATCAGTAGAAATGGAACATGTATACATCGGGCATGAGCGTTTGTATATCCCACGCTTGATTTTTCGACGTTTGACGGAAGAAGAATGGCAAAAACGGATGGCGTATGTGCGAAAAAGGGAAAAAAGAAAAGGGAAGGCGCTGACACGCCAAACCCTCGAACAAAAGAAATACCACATCTTACTGACTAATTTACCACAAGAGTCGTTTGATGGGCAACAGGTTTATGGGCTTTATTCTTTGCGGTGGCAAATTGAACTGCTGTTTAAAGCGTGGAAGTCCGTTTTTGATTTGGAGAAAGTGAAGAAGATGAAGAAAGAACGGTTCGAATGCCATGTATATGGGACGTTGATTGCCATTTTGGTGACTCAAACCTTTCTGTTTCAAGCTCGAACGTATTGGCAACAAACAGAAGGGATTCAAATCAGCGAACGGAAAGCACTAGATGTTCTCCAATCCTATTGGCAACAACTGCTTTTGCGCCTATCCAAGGAAGAAATCAGCCTTTCTTCTCCCCTCCTTCTATTGAGAAAACATGGAAGAAAGGATCGAAGGAAAGGAAAAGAAACGGCATCGGATCTCTTGGTTAAATTGGGTATTTATTGATTAGATTCATAAAAACGCCAAATAACCCTCTCCAAGAGGGTTATTTGGCATGCCTAAAACATGTGGTATTCTTTTTCTTCAGCTAATGATCACAAACATTGCGTATGGACACAACGACCCTTAACACTAAACTTGACGGGTATGCGGGGGATCCCGCCTTTTCTATTTCTTCCAACCTTTCTATAATGCGTCGTTTACGATAAAACATTGCACCTGCTTCAGCAATGTCGTGAATCATCGTTTGATTTGTCCATGCTCCAAATAACATTCCTACAATCGGAACGGATTGAAACAACTTTTTCCAACCGTACTGGTCGCGAAACGCCCAAACGATTTCGCGCCATCCTTGTAATTGTGACATCGTTTGTCGTTCATTTTTTGCTGTCCATTCATTTAATATCGCTTGCTTGCCAACGACGTCAGCAAGCGCAAATTGTAAACATTTGACGATAAACAATCGTTCTTCTTTCTCATGTGGATCAAATCCGTATACGATCGCAATTTCTTGCAACGTTTTTAAAGCGGTGCCTAAAACGACAGCAATATCGAGAAGCAACGTAAACGCTCCACCCAATCCTGTCGTTGCCCCTTGATACATCGCAAACGTTTTACGTTTCGCAATTAATGTTTCACACGCTTCATTCATCCGTTGTAAAGGAATCGAACGAACAGCGTGTAGCGTTGGCACTCCATAAAACGTTGATAAAACGGCTTCTTTATTTACTAAATATTGTCCGCCTGTTTGAATATATTGGCCAAGCTCATCAAGCAATTGCGCCATTTTTTTATGTATCCACGCCGGGGTCAATCGATCAAGTAAAGCAAAAGGCAAACGGCTTATTTTTTCCCAAAACCAAATGCGCTTTTGTTCTTTTTCCCATTGTTCAATAAGATGAAGTTGCTCGATTAAAAACGATTTGTCATCCATTTCTTTCACCCCATGCATACATACGTGTGAACCGCATAAAAGTTTCAAAAAAACACCGGCGATCGTGCCGGTGTCAATGAAATTGTACGTCAATTCGTTTTTTCTCATCAGCCTGCGCTTTCGGGATACGAATTTCAAGTACACCATTTTTATATGATGCTTGAACATGTTCATGTGCGGCAGGGGAGGGAAGAGGAATGGTACGATGAAACCGCCCATAAAACCGCTCTTGCCGATGCATATGTTCATCGTGTACGTCGTGTTGTCTGCGCACGTGTCCGCTAATCGATAACGTTTGATGATCGATATGAATATCGACGTCTTCTTTTCGCTCTAGCCCCGGAATGTCGCACGTCACAATCATTTCTTTTTCATTTTCATGCACATCGACGCGAGGCATACGAAACACACCATCTACGTGCGAAAAAAGGGAAGGAAAGCTAGAAAACATACGTTCTACATCTCGTCGCATCACATCTAATGAACGAAACGGATCCATCGAAAAACCTCCTCGTATTATATTCGCTACATATTTTGTGCAAATGACGAGATGTTATACAAAAAAACTTGCCTTAGCGGGAAGGCAAGTTTTCAAGCTGTTGTACGTATAAACGGACGAGTTCGTATTGTTGTTTCGCATCGAGCGATGATGACGCAATGCGCTTGAGCGCCAATGAAAATTTTTCGTAAGGCGATTTTCTCAAACGAGGATGTGTCATTTCATCTAATAAATCGCGGCGAATCGCATCGCATAGGACAGTTTCTGCATTGTTTTCTGTGGCAGGCAACGAACGGTGTGACCATAATGATCGATATGCTTCTAATAGCTCCATGAAAACCCTCCTCAGTCAATACGTTTAATCGTTTCTGCCATTTGCAAAAACGGATCTAACCCATCAGCTTGCTGAACGAAAATGGTGAGTCGCATCGGCGTTCCGCTCTTTACAACAAATACATATACTTCTCCATCTGTAATGGCACTTTTATATACGTCCGCTCCGTTTAAAAGCGTTCCTTTTGTCCACGTTACTTTTTCGACTGTGCCGTCTTTACTGCTTGCCTTTACGTACTGTTCTGCTTGTTCCTCGATTAACGACCAGTCCGCACCATCATCAATAAGTTCTACTGTCATCGATGCTTTTTCTTCGTCGAGAAAAATCATATCTTTGCCCGGTTCGACCGCTTCGGCTTGATAACCGTTTAAAATGTTTGCTTGAAACGGCTGATTGCTACTTTTGTATGTGAAAAATGATTCGTTCGGTTGTTCACTCGTTTCCGTTTCGGTTCGTTGAATCGTTTTCGCCATCGTCATAAACGTATCAAGCCAATTATCTCCTTTTTTCGTAAACACCGTTAAAAACATCGGTGCATTTTCTGTTACGCCAATAATATATACGACACTATTATCGACAGATGCTTCGTATACAATAGCATCTTCAAACGGCAATGTCCCTTCAAACGGAGTAGCTTCCTCAGTGACAGCCATAGCCCGTTCTTTTGCGTACGTTTCCATTTGTTCTTTTGCTTCTTTTGGCAAAAGTTCAATGCGCATCCATTGCTCTTGCTCACTTTCATGCATGACGACATCTTTTCCTGGCTCTTCTGCCTCTAAACTAAACTTCGGTAATAATGAAATCGTAAACGGTTGATTTGTACTTTCAACAAGTGTCAATTCAAGCGGTGCCGGTGCTTGTTTTTTTTGCTCTTTATTTTCAATAGGCTGTTTTGCTGGCGCAGTTGTTTGTTCGTTGCAAGCGGAAAGCAATGTAACAGCCGCAACGATGCTAATAAGTAACTTCGACCGTTGTTTCATATTTGTCGCTCCTTTAATTGTTTTTACTTTTATTGTCGTATAGTTTTACGTTTCATGCAAGTATTCCTTTTTATACACGACCGTTCGATTTCGTCCTTGTTGTTTCGCTTCATTTGTTGCAAGCTATGCGAACGAAAAAAATGTTGCGGACAAACGCCGCAACATTTTTAAATCGAAATGACCCATTCACCGTTTCGCATAATCGGTTCGCGCACACCGTCTTTTGTAACCCCATCGACGTTTAATTCATGCGAACCGATCATAAAATCTTCATGCACTAAACTATCGTTCGCGCCACGTGCAAGCAACTCCTCTGTGCGCATATTCGTTCCGCCTTCAATATTTGTTGGATATGCTTTGCCAAGCGCTAAATGCGAGGCAGCATTTTCATCAAATAACGTATTATAAAAAACAAGATTCGATTGAGAAATCGGGGAGCGATGCGGGACGAGCGCAATTTCTCCTAGTCGGCGTGCGCCTTCGTCTGTATCAAGCAAATGTTTCAATGTATCGTAACCGACTTCTGCTGTAAAATCAACGACTTTTCCATCTTTAAATGTAAGCGTAAAGCCATCAATAATATTTCCACCGTAGTTAAGCGGTTTTGTATTGCGCACAACGCCGTTCGTTCCATCTTTATGAGGCATCGTAAATACTTCTTCGGTTGGTATGTTTGGATTAAATATAATGCCATCTGTGCTCTTCGCTGCACCACCAGCCCAAATATGTCCATCTGGAAGCTCCACCGTTAAATTTGTTCCTGGCCCGTTATAAATGAGCTGTTTATATTGCTTATTGTTTAAATAATCGACAATGCGCGCTAATTTTTCGTTATGCGTTTTCCATGCCGCAATCGGATCGTCTTGATCTACGCGTGTCACTTGGAAAATAACGTCCCATAATTTTGCGATCGCTTCGTCTTCATTCATATTCGGAAATACTTTTTTCGCCCATGCTGGCGTCGGCACAGCAATTAACGACCAACAGTTATGATCGGCCATTAGGCGACTGCGATAATGTTGTAGCGCAAGGCTTGCTGCTTTCGTTGCTGCTGCGACACGCGCAGGGTCAATATCTTTTAATAAGTCTGGATTCGGTGCATAAATGCTTAAAAACGCCCCACCTTTTTCAGCGACTTCCTCACGCCCTTTCGCAAGCCAAGACGGGTATTCATGAAGCGCTTCTTCTGGTGCGTGTTTAAATTTTATGTACGTGATCTCTTCATCGCTCCACTCGACATGCACATGTTTTGCTCCCGCTTCGTACGCTTTTTTAGCAATTTCGCGCACAAGTGGGGCAGACGGTAACGGTGCGTTAATAAACAACGTTTGTCCTGGTTGAATGTTAACCCCAACACGTACAGCTAATTGTGCGTATTTTTCCAATTGTTTTTCTAACATAACAAAACCTCCTTATCGTAAAGCATACTACCATTTTAACAAAACGGATGATGTTGTGAAAACATTTTCGTCTGTATTATGATGAAGGAAGAAACATAACTAGAAAGGGAATGACTTATGGAATGTGGTGACCAACAATTATTTTGTGTTGAAGGCATATTTATTCGTGCTTATGAACGAACAGTTGATGTGCAAGTGAAGGGAGAGACGCTTACGTTTACGACTACGACGAACGAGCCGATAATCGGCTTTTGTGCCGGTGACGATGTTGGGGTGGCGTTTTGCGAAATCGAAGGGGAAAAGAAACTGATTTCAATGGAACGAAAAGACGGTTCAGCACTTTCGTACGTCAACGGAGAATATTTTGCCGACATCATTTTTATTCAGTGGGTAAATGAAACGTCGTTTTTATTTGATATGTATCGCTCCCCTTATCGAGATTATGAAATAATGACGACGAATGAATCGTTTTCATGTGAACGTGGAACAACGATGACTGTTTTGTTCGTTCGCCAAGACGGAAAAAATATATTGAAAAAGGTTGTTGCGAAATGAAAGTTATCATTGCACCAGATTCATTTAAGGGAAGTTTATCGGCACATGATGTGTGTACCGTAATCAAAAAAGCGTTTTCCGATGAATATCCGGAAGCGACCGTCATCGCTGTTCCGATGGCAGACGGGGGAGAAGGGACGATGGAAGCGATCGTTTCCGCTATGAACGGCTCCGTTCAATATGTAACGGTTCGCGGTCCGCTTTTCGAAACGCGGCAAGCGGCATATGGCGTTGCTCAAGATACGGCTGTCATCGAAGTGGCGCAAGTGATCGGCTTGCCGCTTGTCCCAATGGAAAAGCGCAATCCGCTTCACACGACAACGTATGGTGTGGGCGAAGTGATCGCGACAGCGCTTGATGCGGGGTATCGCCGTTTCGTCATTGGGCTTGGCGGAAGTAGTACAAATGATGGTGGGTTCGGCATGTTATGTGCGCTCGGTGCGACGTTTACGAACGCTAAAGGGGAACCATTGCCTCCGGTCCCGTCTTCTTTGCCACAAATCGCTCATGTCAATATGACATCGCTTGATCGACGCCTGCATGAAAGCGAGTTTCTTATCGCATGTGATGTCGATAATCCGCTTTGTGGAGAGCGAGGAGCATCGTACGTATTTGGACCGCAAAAAGGAGCGAATGATGAAGTGGTTCGTATATTGGATCGATGGCTATATACGTATGCGCAAACAATCGAACAGCAAATTGGTCGTTCATATGCACGTGAGCGCGGAGCTGGTGCGGCAGGAGGTTTAGGTTTTGCCTTTTTATTGCTTGGAGGGAAATTAATTTCCGGGGCAAAACTTGTTGGTGAAACGGTGCAACTGCCGCAAAAAATCAAACATGCTCACATTGTCATTACTGGAGAAGGACAAAGCGACGAGCAAACGTTATATGGAAAAGTACCATTTTATGTCGCACAATTAGCGAACGAATATGACGTCCCTGCTTTTTTATTGTCAGGCAGTCTCGGCGATGGGTTTGAAAAGCTCTACGCATATTTTGTTAGCTGTGATGCGATTGCGACAAAACCGATGACGGTAGAACAATGCATGCAATCAGCTTCTACGCTCTTATATGCGAAAGCACGGAACATTGCTCGTACACTCAAGCGGTTTTCCTAGTCGAAAACCGCTTCATTAATGCTTAGTTTACTTTTATTAAACATTGTTCTAAATAAACAAATAAAAAGAAAAAAAACACATTTTTAACTTCCCTCAGAATGAAGTTGGTTTTTTCATAAAAAAATAATTGACAATGATAATCAATTCATGTAAATTACAATGTGTATTGATATTAATTCTCAATATCGATTAGTTGGCTACATGTTCGAGGGGGTAAACATATGTCACGGTTGTATACAGAGCAACTTTCGATCGGATATGGAGAACGCGTCATTGTTGATCGGTTAACTGTACATATTCCAGATGAAAAAATAACGACAATTATCGGGCCGAACGGGTGCGGAAAATCGACGCTCTTAAAAGCGATGACACGCATTATTCGTCATCAAGAGGGAGCGGTCATTTTAGACGGGAAACAAATTTCGCAAGAGCATACGAAATTGCTGGCGCAAAAAATGGCCATTTTACCGCAAACGCCGGAAAGTCCGGGGGGATTGACGGTTGGTGAGCTCGTTTCTTACGGACGGTTCCCATACCAAAAAGGATTCGGCCGGCTAACGAAGCGCGACTATGAAGTTATTGATTGGGCGCTTGAAGTGACCGGAACGATCGCATTTAAACACCGTCCAGTTGATTCGCTATCAGGTGGTCAAAGACAACGCGTCTGGATTGCGATGGCGCTTGCGCAAGAGACCGATATCATTTTTTTAGATGAACCGACAACGTATTTAGATATGGCGCATCAATTAGAAGTGCTCGAATTGTTGCAACGTTTAAACCGCGAACAAAAGCGCACGATCATTATGGTGTTGCATGATTTAAATCAAGCAGCACGCTTTGCAGATTATATGATTGCGATGAAAGACGGAAAAATTGTTCAAGCAGGAACGTGCGAACAAGTGATGACGCGCGACGTATTACGAAAAGTGTTTCATATCGACGCAGAAATTGGCCGTGACCCTCGAACAAACAAACCGATGTGTATCACATATCATTTAATAAAAGGAGATGCAAAAGGAGATGCAGAACATGTTGAAGAAGCGAATGATGTCCATTCTTCTTTTGTTCGTCCTCATCTTGAGTGCGTGCGGTAATCAAGCAGCTGAAAAAGAACAAGAAAAGGAAGCAAAAGAAGCAAACGAGCCAAAAACAATGACATATCAATCTGAAACAGGCCCAGTCGAAGTGCCTACGAATCCGAAGCGCGTTGTCGTTTTATCTTCCTTTTTAGCAGGTAGTGTGATGGCGTTAGATGTACCGATTGTTGGGGTTGACTCTTGGGCAAAAATGAACCCTCGTTATGAGCCATATTTGAAAGATGCAAAGGAAGTAACAGATGAAAGTTTGGAACAAATTATCGAGCTTGAGCCAGATTTAATTATCGCTGCGTCAACAAACAAAAACTTAGATAAATTAAAAGAAATTGCTCCAACTGTCACATATACTTACGGAAAAGTAGACTATTTAACACAACATTTAGAAATTGGAAAGTTATTAAATAAAGAAGAAGAAGCGAAAAAATGGATCGATGACTTCAAAAAGCGGGCACAAGAAGCTGGCGAAAAAATTCGCGCAAAAATTGGTGAAAATGCAACCGTTTCGGTCATTGAAAACTTCGATAAACAACTGTATGTATTCGGAAACAACTGGGGCCGCGGCACAGAAATTTTATATCAAGAAATGAAATTAAAAATGCCAAAAGCAGTAGAAGAACATGCATTAAAAGATGGATACTATGCGATTTCCCTTGAAGTTCTTCCGCAATTTGCCGGAGATTATCTCATTTTCAGCAAAAATGCAGATGGCGATCTTTCATTCACAGAAACAGATACGTATAAAAATATCCCAGCGGTGAAAAACAATCGCGTCTTTGAAGCCAATGCAAAAGAATTTTACTTTAACGACCCAATTACATTAGAATATCAGCTTGAGTTTTTCAAAAAGCACTTCTTAGGAGAGTAATATAAAAGAAAGAGGAGTTCGTCGTGAATTCCTCTTTCTTTATGTAAATAGAAAAGAGAGGATGCGTATGCTGAAAAAATTTGTACTTGCTTTCACTTTATTGATTACGACATTCGTTTGTGCCATTGTGATCGGAGCGGCGGATACGACAATAAAAGACGTCTGGCTAGCGATCACAGCGCCAGAAACAAACAAAATAGCAACGATGATTCACGAAGTGCGCCTGCCGCGTGAATCCGCAGCTGTCGTCGTAGGTGCAGCCTTGGCTGTCGCTGGCGCCATTATGCAAGGGATGACGCGCAACCCACTTGCAGATCCGGGACTTATTGGACTAACGGCAGGAGCGAATGCGGCTTTAGCGATCGTGTTTGCTTTTTTTCCTTCTACAAACTATATACAAACGGTGCTCGCTTGTTTTGCTGGTGCTGCGTTCGGAGGCTTGCTCGTTTTTAGCGCGGGCGGTAAACAATTTTCACCGTTTCGGATCGTCCTAGCTGGTGCAGCCATTTCTACTTTTTTATACGCCGTCGCAGAAGGGATCGGACTTCTGTATAAAGTATCGAAAGACGTATCGATGTGGACGGCTGGCGGCATGATGGGAACGACATGGCACGAATTAAAAATCGTTACCCCGTTCATTTGTTTCGCGATGCTTATTGCTTTTTGGCAAAGCCGTCAATTAACAATTTTAAGTATGAGCGAAGAAGTAGCAGTCGGGCTTGGCCAACAACTGACGCGCGTCAAAGCAATTCTCTTTTTCGTCGTCATCGTTTTAGCTGGTGCGTCTGTTGCGCTCGTTGGCAATTTAGCATTTGTCGGTTTAATGATTCCACATCTTGTCCGTTCGTTTGTTGGAACGGATTATCGATTTATTTTGCCAATGAGTGCGATCGGAGGTGCGACATTTATGTTATTTGCCGATACGATTGCACGAATGATTCACGCACCATATGAAACACCCGTCGTCGCGGTTGTGGCTGTCATGGGGCTTCCATTTTTTCTTTTCATCGTGCGTAAAGGAGAGAAAATGCTATGATCGTACCTCAGTTACGAAAAAAACAGCGCATCATTTTGCTCGTTCTATTTATGTTCATCTGCATAACGGCCATCATCAGCATGGGAACAGGCTATTCTTCTTTATCTTTCGACCGTCTCATTCCGGTGCTTTTAGGTGACGGGACGTTTAAAGAGCAATTCATTTTGTTTTCGATTCGTTTGCCACGCATCGTTATTACGTTGCTTGCAGGTGTGGCATTAGCGTTGTCTGGTGCCATTTTACAAGTTGTGATGCGCAACGATTTAGCCGATCCAGGTGTTATCGGTATAAATGCGGGCGCAGGTGTTGGTGTCGCCTTGTTCTTTTTATTTGTTCCGATTCAGGCACAATCATTTGCTTACCTTATTCCGCTCGTCGCTTTTTGCAGTGCTCTCCTTACAGCGATTCTCATCTATACGTTGTCGTACAATAAACAAATAGGACTTCAACCGATTCGCCTCGTGTTAATCGGAATCGGTTTTGCTACGGCGTTTTCGGGATTGATGATCGTTCTTATTTCAGGAGCAGATCGTACGAGAGTCGATTTTATTGCAAAATGGTTAGCCGGCGGTATTTGGGGGCTCGATTGGGTGTTCGTTCTCGCATTGTTGCCGTGGCTCATCATTCTCGTTCCATTCGTTTTATATAAAGCTCATCGCTTGAATGCTTTGCAATTGAATGATCCTGTGGCCATTGGCATCGGTGTATCGCTCGATCGCGAACGACTCGTTTTACTATTGACGGCGGTGGCGCTTGCCGCATCGGCTGTTTCCGTCACGGGCGGTATCGCATTTGTCGGTTTAATGGCCCCACATATTGCTCGGGCGCTTGTTGGTCCTCGAAACGAGTTAAGTTTACCTGTGACGATGCTGATGGGTGGTGCGTTATTGTTGCTTGCTGATACGATTGGACGCAATTTAATTGAACCAGATGGCCTCCCTGCTGGTGTCATCGTGTCGATCATCGGTGCGCCTTATTTTGTATATTTGTTATGGAGAAATAAAAAATAACAGACAGAGCGCTCGTCTCTGTCTGTTATTTTGTCATGGATGCGGCATATTTTTTCCATAAAAAATTTCATCCATCTCTATGCGTAATTTATGTGTAATCGTATCTGCTTCTTCTTTTGTCAGTTGATCTTTCGACAGCTCAAACAAATAGCTATCTAAATCAAACTCGCGTAATTTGCATTTCGTATGAAAAATATGTTCTTGATACACGTTCACGTCAATCATATCGTATTGTTTGCGAATGTCGTCAGGAATGTAGTTTTGAATGGATGTAATATCGTGATCAATAAATAACTTTTTTCCTGAAGTGTCGCGTGTAAATCCTCGTACACGATAGTCGATAATCATAATATCGGTTTCAAATGAACGAATTAAATAATCAAGCGCCTTTAACGGCGAAATTTCTCCACACGTTGCAACATCAATATCAGCGCGAAACGTGCTAATTCCGTCGTTCGGATGATATTCTGGATATGTATGCACGGTAATATGGCTTTTATCAAGAGCGCAAACGACCGCTTGTGGCACAGGCGGTTCTTCTTTCGGCACTTCAATCGGTCCTTCTGATATAAGCATTGTGACGCTAGCCCCTTGAGGAACATAATCTTGCTTGGCGATATTCAAAATGTGCGCTCCAATCATATCCGCCACGTTTTTTAAAATATTCGTCAACCGTTCCGCATTATACACTTCGTCAATGTATGAAATATACGCTTCCCGCTCACTTGCGCTTGTCGTGTAACAAATGTCGTACATATTAAAACTAAGCGATTTCGTTAAGTTGTTAAAGCCGTGCAGTTTCATTATAAACCTCCCTTTCTTATGTATGCTGTTTATTATGTTGTCGATTTGTGAGGATTTGTATGTATGGCGAGAGGAAGGAAAAGATGAGGGAAAGGAATATGAGAAAGTGGGCTTTATTTTCTATGTTTATCTATTTCCTTTTATCTCTACAATAATGCCCTTGAGACAGTTTTTTATTTCAAAGGAGTGGGTAATATTGTAAAATAGAAAGAGATGAACAAGAAAAGGAGAGGATACGATGCCTGTTTATAATAAATTGGTTCGAGATTTGATTCCTAAAGTTATTGAAGAAGCAGGGAAGACATTTACAACGCGAACATTAAGTGATGAGGAATATCGCCAAGAACTGCGAAAAAAAGCGTTTGAGGAATTAGAGGAATATATGAATGCACCAGATGATGTCACAGCGGTCGAAGAGCTAGCTGATTTATTGGAAATTATTCATGCGCTTGCTGCATGTCACGGGGCAACGATGGAACAAGTCGAAGCCATTCGTGCATCGAAAGCGGAACAACGAGGAGGGTTTAAAGAGAAAATTTTCTTAATTGAGGTACACGATGAGTAAAGTCGAGTTTATTAAACGTCATTTGATCGAAAAGCTAAACGAGTATATCGAAACATCTTCAACAATTTATATTTTAACGTCGTTTGTGATGAAGTCGGGCGTAGAGGTCATAAAAGAACCGCTCCAACGTGCAGCGGAGCGGGGAGCCGATATTAAAATCTGTGCGGGCGATTATTTATATGTCACACAACCCGAGGCTCTGCGTCAGCTTATCACGATCCATCCGAACATTGAAGTTCGCTTATGGAAAAGCGACGGTGTTTCTTTCCATCCGAAAGCGTATTTATTTGAGAATGAAGATGATGGATATTTTATTATCGGTTCGTCCAATTTATCTCGTTCAGCGTTAACAAGCGGTGTAGAATGGAGTATCGGCATACATAAATGCGTGGAAGTAATGAATGAATTTTTAACGCTTTTTTACGCCGAACAAACGGTGCAAGTGAATGCCGAAACGTTACAACAGTATGAAGAACAATATGCTATTTATCATCAACGTCATACGAACCTCGTGCGACAATGGACGAAGCTAGAGGAAGTAGAGTTGATGCTTCCAACGACAAAGAAAGAAGAAACGGAAATGATTTATGATGAAAGGGCTTCATATGGGACCATTCAGCCGCGCTTTGCGCAAGTAGAAGCGCTTGCTCAGCTAGAGGCTACATACGAAGAAGGTTATGATCGCGCGATGGTCGTTATGGCAACAGGGCTAGGTAAAACGTACTTGGCTGCTTTTTTTGCCCGAAAGTTTCAAAGAGTGCTATTTGTAGCGCACCGCGAAGAAATTTTACATCAAGCGAAGCGGTCGTTTGTGCAAGTGCTTTCCGATAAGACGTTTGGCATTTACGACGGCAAAATGAAAGAAGGGCAAGCCGATGTCGTCTTTGCGTCGATTTTTACGCTAAGCATGAAAAAACATTTAGAAATATTTGCGAAAGACGCGTTTGATCTCATTGTCATTGACGAATTTCATCATGCCGCGGCGAAGTCATATGAACGGGTGCTTGCGTATTTCCAGCCGAAATTTTTACTTGGCATTACCGCGACGCCTGATCGTAATGACTATAAAGACGTATACGCGCTTTGCGACGGAAATGTGGCATACCGCATTGATTTTATCGAAGCGGTACAACGCGGGTGGCTTGCCCCATTTCACTATTATGGCGTATATGACGATACAGATTATACGAAAATCGCTTGGCGCGGCAACCGCTACGATGAAGAACAACTATTGCAAGCACAACTTCGTCACGAAATGGCAGAACGCATTTTGCAAGCTTGGGAGAAATATAAGCAAACGAAAACGCTCGTGTTTTGTTCTTCCATTCGCCAAGCGGATTTTTTGGCCAATTATTTTAACGAACACGGCTACCGCACGGTGAGTTTGCATTCAAAACAAGTACATATTACACGCACGAAAGCGATTGAACTACTCGAAAAAGGCGAATTAGACGCGATTTTCACCGTCGATTTATTTAACGAAGGCGTCGATATTCCAGCGGTTGATACGCTATTATTCGTCCGTCCGACCGAGTCATTAACGATTTTCACCCAACAAGTCGGGCGCGGCTTGCGTCTTCATCCAGAAAAACAATATTGCGTCATTATCGACTTAATCGGAAACTATCGCAATGCCGATGTGAAACTCGCCTTATTCGATACGCAAAAAGAAGAAAGAAAAAAACAAAAGTCTATGATCCCTGTTGCCCCTGACGGATGTGTTGTCGATTTTGATGTTCGTGTCGTTCACTTATTAGAAGAAATGCGCAGAAAACGCCAACCACGCAAAGAAAAATTATTAGTAGACTATTACGACGTAAAACAACAGCTCGGCCGCCGTCCGACGTACTTGGAACTTCATTTGCATGGACGAAGTGAAGCAAAAGAATACAGGGACGAATTCAAATCGTACGTCGGCTTTCTTTACTGGGCAGATGAATTGTCCGAGCGGGAAAAAGAAGTGTTTTTAAAGTACGAGTCATGGCTTATCGAAGTCGAGCGAACAGTGATGACAAAAAGCTACAAAATGGTCGTCTTGCAGGCGATGCTAAACCGAGGGACGTCACGTTGGCATTTGCCAATGACACCAACCGAAGCCGCACCATTTTTCCATCAATATTTGACGGAAAAAGAATACCGAAAACGCATCGACTTCTCCGACGGGGAAACGAAGCGCTTATGGCAATACGACGAGCAAAAAGTCGCCAAACTCATCACCAAAATGCCGATGACAAAATGGAGCGGCAGTTCCAATGGGCTTGTTTCGTTTGAAAATAACGTCTTCTCGCTCAACTTCTCCATCGCACCAGAAGACGAACATATGCTATACGAATGGACGCAACAGATTTGCGAGTATCGGTTGCATGTGTATTTTGAGAAGAAAAGTGGGGGGAAGTAGGGGGACGGTGCTGTTAGCGCTGTCCTATTATTTATAATAAGTAATTTAATTACTAAAAAATTATTGACTATTTATTCTTTAATGAGGTATATTTTGTATAGAGTTTATTTTAATAACGGTTATCCACAAAAGATAATATCATTACTAACTAAAAATAATTGTGGGGTGTCTACTTTATGAACTACGAACAGGAATTATTTTCATTGTTTGAGATGCTGCGGGAAGAGGCGACTGTCAGTGATTCACTCCAAATAATTACATCCGTAGCAAGCGTCAAATTTTTAGAATTACATAAAGAACAGTACAATCTGCCCACTACCCTTACGTTAGAGTTTCTTTTAAAAGAAGGTGCGTTTTTAGCGGAAAAATTAAAAGCGATGTTAAATGAATTAGAGGGACGAATTCCTTTTTTAAAAGGGGTTTACGAACCACTTTATTCGTCCATTCCGTTCAGCGACAGCACATTGTATCGTCTGTTCTCTCGCATTCATTCGCTCGCCTTATCGAAAGAGCAATGGACGGAATTTGTGGAGGTGTTGTTCGCGCGTGTCAGTCATATGGATACATATGCAACAGGCATCGTTTCCACACCTAGCAGCGTCAATGAACTTGGCATCCGAATGTTGCAGATGCAAAGCGGAAGTTTTTATGACGGGACGTTTGGATTGGCTGGAACACTATGTGCCGCCCACCACTACGCCTTGCGAAACGATCTAGACATTTCGTTATATGGCCAGGAAATGCATCCGCAAACGTGGGCGCTTGGGAAATTACGCTTACTATTTCACGGCCGCACAGACGCTCAGTTAGCGCAAGGGGATACATTGACACAACCAGCGTTTGTCGAAGGGAACATGCTGAAAAAATTTGATTATGTGATGATGGACTTCCCGTTTGGGGTGAAAATGACGAACTATGAAGCGATTATCCATGATCCGTTCCATCGCTTTGTATACGGGAAGTTGCCGCGCACAAGTGCCGACATGGCGTTTGTATTACACGCCTTATCTTCGTTAAATGAAACGGGAAAAGCTGTTCTTGTTGTCCCGAATGGAACGCTGTTTAGAGGCGGCCCTGAAGCGGTGATACGAGAACATTTATTAGCTGCGGACGTCATTGAAGCAGTCATTGCCTTGCCAGTACCGCTGGGCAACACAGCTGTTCAAACGAATTTACTTGTGCTAAATAAAAACAAAGCCGCTGAAAGAAAAGGCAAGGTGTTGTTTATTAACGCAGAAAACGAGTACGCAGAAGGCTGGAGAAGGAGAAAGTATCTCGGGGAAGAGCACGTTCGTAAAATTGCAGAAATCTACCATAACGGGCTAGAAATCGAGGAAATAAGCCAATTTGTTATGGTGCAAGACATTCAAGAAACGAATTTACTAAGTAGCCGGTATTTGCAACACAGCGAATTGGAAATCGAGCCGTATGGAAAAGTCAAATTCCATCTTGAACGAATCAAACAATCGACGCAAGTACAGCCGTTAAAGCAGCTTGGCACGTTTTATCGCGGCATCAACATTTCCGCGAAAGATGCGGAAACGGAAAATGGGGAATATAAAGTCATTAAATTATCAGATGTCCAAAACGGCGAACTATTAATCGAGCAACTCGCCTCTTACGAAATTAAAAACAATGCAAAAATCGAATCATATCTTGTTCAAGAAGGCGATGTCATTATTTCCAGCCGCGGCATGGGAATAAAAGTTGCGGTCATCCCACCGCATGAAGGGAAAATATTAATCTCTCATAACTTTATCGGCATTCGCTTAAATGAAACGATTGATCCGTTTTATTTAAAAACGTTTTTAGAAAGTCCGGTCGGGCAATATTTGTTGCTAAGCAAGCAAGTAGGAACGAACGTATCGATTTTAAGTATAAAAGACTTAGAAGACATTCCGGTTCCAATGCTACCTTTAAGCGAGCAACAGGAGATGATGAAATCCTATCTCCAAGAGCAAGAGCGGCTTGACCAACAAATCAAACAACTACAGCAACAACAACACGAAACCAAACTAAAACTGTACGAAAAAATGGGCATTCGTTCGGGGTTTGAAATTATCGGGTCGTAATACTGAAGCTCCTCTTCAATGGTGCATGCGCTCAGAAGAGGGGCAAAATAAAGAAAATGATGGAAAAATATACTTTCCTTAAATTTGAAAATGGTTTTTATGGTAAAATAGACAAGAGATCCGTTGTTTATGTAAAAAATGAAAGGGGTAATAACATGGCAACAATCGGTTTTGAGGAAAAGTTATGGTCGGCGGCGGATAAGCTGCGAAACAATATGGATGCAGCAGAATATAAACATGTCGTATTAGGTCTTATTTTCTTAAAATACGTTTCGGATACATTTCAAGAAAAATGGGAAGAGCTTATGAAAGAGGATCCAGATTTTGCGGGAGACCGTGATGCGTATATGGCAGATGGGGTTTTCTGGGTGCCAGAAAACGCACGTTGGAATTACATAGCAGAACGTTCGAAGTCACCAGAAATTGGTAAAATAGTTGATGAAGCTTTGGATGCTATCGAAAAAGAAAATGATAGTTTAAAAGGGGTGCTCCCGAAAAATTACTCTCGTCCAGAATTAGATAAACGCATTTTAGGAGAAATCATCGACTTATTTTCTAACATTGACGTCGGTGGAAGTGAAGCAAAAGAAAAAGACGTGTTAGGGCGAGTGTACGAGTACTTCCTCGGCAAATTTGCCGCAAGTGAAGGAAAAGGAGGCGGTGAGTTTTATACGCCAAAATGTGTCGTTAAACTAATGGTCGAAATGATTCAACCATTCAAAGGATATGTGTACGACCCGGCGTGCGGTAGCGGTGGAATGTTCGTGCAATCGATAAAATTCGTTGAAGAACATGCTGGAAATAAGTTTGATGTTTCCATATACGGTCAAGAATCGAATCCGACGACATGGAAGCTGGCAAAAATGAACTTGGCGATTCGCGGCATTGAAAATAACCTAGGTCCGAAACATGCTGATACGTTCCATGAAGATTTACACCCGACTTTAAAAGCGGATTATATCTTAGCAAATCCACCGTTTAATGACAGCGATTGGGGACAGCCGAAATTAGTCGAAGACCCGCGTTGGAAGTTCGGTGTACCACCGGCAGGAAACGCCAACTACGCATGGCTGCAACATATCATTGACAAGTTAGGACAAAACGGAAAAGCGGCGGTTGTGTTAGCGAACGGTTCGTTATCATCCACGACTTCTGGCGAAGAGGAAATTCGCAAAAACATAGTCAATGCCGATTTAGTTGACGCAATTATCGCTTTACCAGAAAAATTGTTCTATACAACACCTATTCCAGTTTGTATTTGGATTTTAAACCGTAACAAGAAAAATCTGGGGAAAACATTATTCATCGACGCTCGCAAATTTGGACAGCTCGTCACACGTAAATTGCGTGAGTTAACAGACGAAGATATACGTAAAATTGCGGATACGTATATCAATTGGCAAAACAATGATAACTACGAAGACGTTCAAGGTTTTTGCAAATCCGCTTCACTCGAAGAAATTCGTGAGCACGACTATATCCTAACGCCGGGACGCTATGTCGGCATCGAAGAAGAGGAAGAAGACGGAGAACCATTCGAAGAAAAAATGGAACGGCTCACAACAACATTAGCAAAACAATTCAAGAAATCGAGAGAACTGGAAGAAGAAATTCGCAAGCAGTTGGGGGGGATAGGGTATGAGTTGTAGTGAATGGAAGGAAGTAAAATTAATAGATGCTGTAGAGATGAATCCTAGAACGATCTTAAAAAAAGGAACTCTAGCCAAAAAAGTATCTATGCAAGACATAGCGGAATTCACGAGAAAAATACAGTCATATGAAATTGCAGAGTTTACATCCGGTTCAAAATTTAAAAGTGGTGATACTCTGTTTGCAAGAATAACTCCATGTCTAGAAAATGGTAAAACTGCTTATGTTGATATTCTTGAGGATGATGAAGTTGCTTTTGGTTCTACAGAGTTTATCGTGTTCAGGGCAAAAGAAGGAATAACTGACGGCAAATTTGTATATTACTTAACTATTTCACCGGAATTTAGAAATATAGCAATAAAATCTATGACCGGTTCATCTGGTAGACAAAGAGTACAAAATGATGTGTTAGCTAACACCATTATTAATCTGCCACCATTACAGGAGCAAAAAAGAATAGCGCATCTGTTATCTGTAATTGACGACAAAATCGAGCTCAATAACGAAATGAACAAAACGTTGGAAGAAATAGCCCAAGCTATTTTCCAACGTTGGTTTGTTGATTTCGAGTTTCCAAATGCAAACGGAGAACCGTACAAATCAAGCGGCGGGAAGTTGGTGGAAAGTGAGTTGGGGATGATACCTGAAGGATGGAAAGTTGGAAATTTTAGAAATTTAACAGAAAATGTAATCGGAGGTGATTGGGGAAAAGAATCGCCTCAAGGAAATTATATAAAAGAAGTATATTGTCTAAGAGGAACGGATATCCCTGAGATTTCAATCGGTAGGGACGGGGCATTGCCTAAGAGATATATATTAGAAAGAAATTTTAATAACAAAAAATTAAATAATGGGGATTTGGTGGTTGAAATATCAGGGGGGAGCCCTACACAGTCTACTGGAAGAATAACGTATGTGAACGAAGAAGTGTTGTCTAAATTCCAAATGGGTGTAGTTTGTACAAATTTTTGTAGAGCAATTAATTTGATTAATAAGAAATTTACCGAGTTTTTCTATTTTTATTGGAAAAAGCTCTATGATGAACGAGTATTTTTTCAGTATGAGAATGGAACAACTGGTATAAAAAATCTAGATATTAATTCATTCTTAGACAAGTATATGATTGTAATACCAGATGATAGTATTATTCAATCTTTCCACAGTGTTACTAGCACTTTTTTAAGAAAAATTCAAGAAAATGGAATTGAGAGTAAAAAATTAGTAACAATCAGGGACACCCTTCTCCCAAAACTTATGTCCGGAGAAATTCGTGTCGTTGACGCCGAACGGGAGGTGGAAGCGTGTTTACAGAAGAGCAGCTAGAGCAAGCGGTCATTGAATATTTCCAAGAGCTCGGCTACCCATATATGCCAACGAAGGAGTTAAAGCGAGATAAAAAGGAAGTTTTATTGCTCAACCGTTTGGAAGAAGCGTTAGTGAAATTGAATCCAGAAGTGCCTGTCGAGATCATTCGCGAGGCGATGCGAAAAATCCGCTATTTTGAAACAAATGACGTATTTACGAACAATAAAATGTTTCATAAATACTTAACAGAAGCGGTAGTAGTGCCTGAGCTTGTGCATGGGGAGACGGTTTACCATCATGTTCGACTCATCGATTGGGAAAAGCCAGAAAACAACGATTTTCTCGTTGTCAACCAGTTAGAAGTCATCGAAAAAGGACAGGAGAAAATCCCAGACATCGTGCTGTATGTCAACGGTCTGCCGCTTGTCGTATTTGAGTTAAAAAGTACGTCACGCGAAGAAGTCAATATTGAAGATGCATATAAGCAGCTAAAAAATTATATGAACGTCCACATCCCTTCATTGTTCTACTACAATGCGTTTCTTATCATTAGCGATGGGATTCAGGCGCGTGCGGGAACGATCACCGCGCCGCTTGACCGGTTTATGGCTTGGAAGAAAATTAGTGCCGAAGATGAAGTAATGGAAAACCGTGAGTTAGAAACATTAATGTTTGGTTTATTTGAACCGAAACGTCTTTTAGATGTCATGTTAAACTTTACGTTATTTACAAACGAAGCAAAAATTATGGCGGCGTATCATCAATATTATGGAATGAACAAAGCGATTGTTTCGACAATCAAGGCGATTGGAAACGGTGGGCGCGCAGGGGTTATTTGGCATACGCAAGGAAGTGGGAAAAGTTATTCCATGGTGTTCCTTGCTGGGAACTTAGTGAAACGGGAAGAATTGAAAAATCCAACGATTGTCGTCATTACCGATCGGAATGATTTAGACGGACAACTATTCGAAACGTTCTCCGGAGCAAGTGAATTTTTGCGGCAAACACCACAACAGGCCGAAACGCGGAGCCATATAAAAGAGCTATTGGAAAATCGCCAAACTGGTGGCATTATTTTTTCAACGATTCAAAAATTTGAAGAAGAAACTGGCTTGCTTTCTGATCGAGAAAATGTCATTGTCATGGTTGATGAAGCTCATCGCACACAATACGGTGTCGATCCGACATACGATATTGAAACCGGTGAACAAAAGTACGGCTATGCGAAATATTTGCGGGAAGCTTTGCCGAATGCGACGTATATCGCGTTTACTGGCACGCCGATTGAAACAACGGACAAATCGACGACTGGATTGTTTGGTGATGTCATTGATGTGTATGATATGACACAAGCGGTTCAAGACGGGGCAACCGTGAAAATTTATTATGAATCCCGGTTGGCGAAGGTAAAACTAGACGAGAAAAAAATGAATGAAATTGATCAAGAATATTGGAAGATGCAAGTTAACGAAGGCGTTGACGACTATATTGTGGAACAAAGCCAGAAAAGCTTGAGTCGCATGGAGCAAATTATCGGCGATAAAGACCGGATTAGGGAAGTCGTAGCCGACATTATTAGCCATTACGAGGAACGCAAAAATCTCGTTGCAGGGAAAGCGATGATTGTCGCCTATTCGCGAAAAACAGCATTTGCGATGTATCAAGAAATCATGAGACAACGCCCCGATTGGAAAGAAAAAGTGAAAATTGTCATGACAGAAAACAACCAAGATCCAGAAGAATTGGCGAAGCTTGTTGGGAATAAACAAACGAGGAAACAGCGGGAGAAAGAATTTAAAGATGTCAATCATCCGTTCAAAATCGTGATTGTTGTTGATATGTGGCTAACCGGTTTCGATGTTCCAGCGCTTGATACGATGTATATCGATAAACCGATGAAGGCACATAACTTGATGCAAGCCATCGCCCGCGTCAATCGTGTCTATCCAGGCAAGACAGGCGGTTTGATCGTCGATTATATCGGTTTAAAGAAAAATTTAATGGAAGCACTGCAAACGTATACGAAACGCGACCAAGATAAAGTGCAAGAAAACAGCCAAGCTCGCGACATCGCGTTAAACATCCTCGAAGTGTTGCGCAACATGTTCTATTCGTTTGATTATCGTGCCTTTTTCGGTGATAGCGATAAAAAGCGCTATGAAGTCATTCGCGACGGAGCGGAATTTGTTCAACAAACAGAAAAAAGAAAATCGCTGTTTATGACGGAAACGAAAAAGTTGAAAGATGTTTATAAAATTTGCACCGGTTTGCTTTCCAAAGAGCAAAAAGAAGAAATTTCCTACTTTATTGCCGTTCGTTCGTTTATCATGAAATCTTCGCGAAAAGGAACACCGGATTTAAAAGAAGTCAATGAACGAATCTCAAACATGTTAGAAGAGGCAATTTTAGAAGATGAAGTGATGGTATTAACGCAGGCTTCTTCATCCGAGAGTTTTGACTTGTTAAACGAAGAGAATATAAAGAAACTTCGCGCGCTGCCGCAAAAGAACATTGCCGCTAATATTCTCATGCGCGTCTTGAAGGAAAAATTGCAAGATGTGAAAAAGAAAAACATGACGGTCAGCAAGGCGTTTTCCAAACGCTTTGAAAAAATATTAGAAAAATACAACAACCGTAACGATTATACGGATGTATACGAAGTATTTGAAGAACTCATTAAATTTAAAGAAGAATTGGAAGCAGCGATCCAAGCAGGGAAACAACTTGGTTTAACGGATGAGGAAAAAGCATTTTTTGATGTGTTAGGCTCAGATCCGGATATTAAAAAATTAATGGAAGATGAAATTTTAATCAAAATCGCGAAAGAGCTGGCAAAAACAGTGAAAGAAAATCGTACGCACGATTGGGATAAAAAAGAACAAGCACAAGCACGCATGCGCTTGCAGATAAAAAAAGTGTTACGAAAATATGATTATCCGCCAAACAAACAGCCGAAGGCGGTTGAGGATGTGTTAGAGCAGGCGAAGTTGCAATGTATGAATATGTGAAGCAGATAGAGAGTCCCTGTGTGGGGAGACAGTAATTATGGAATTGCTGTCTCTCTTGGGAATTTGTTTATTAACTAAATAAACGTTATTCAATAATTTTGTAAGGGGTTTCTTGTTTATATGGAAAGAGCATTTGATCAATTAGGGAAGCTTGTTCATGCAAAAAACGCACATAAGTATGGCATAGCGAACAGTGCCTGTCACTGTTCGCTCGAGCCAGCACCATGATCTACAACAAAATCCGTATTACTACCTTCGCTATCTTTTTAAGAAGCTTCCCAATATGGATTTGTCAGACAAGCACGCATTGGATCGAATGCTTCCTTGGTCAACCACACTCCCTTATGTATTGCTTTTGATCAGCTAACTAAATAATACCCTAAGCCCCGGCCTTCAAAAAAGGTAGGGGCTATTTGGCGTTTACCTTTTAAATCGGTGTCTGACACACCGCAAATTGTTCGCGGACGTGGAACATACGAATATGGAATGTAGAGCGGTTCGACCGCAGATAAAAAGCACTCACTCCCTTCTCCTTTTCCATCATTTGTGTCATACTGTATGTAAGAGGAGGGGCACATGATGACGAAGGTTGAGGTAAAACCGAGTGTTTTGCAATGGGCGATGAAACGTGCGGATCGTTTGGATAAGCTGAAAGATCAGTTTCCTCATATCGATAAATGGATTAGCCAGGAGAGCCAACCGACGTTGAAGCAACTCGAAAAGCTTGCGAAAGCGACGTCTATCCCTCTTGGTTATTTCTTTCTTCCGAGTCCGCCGGAGGAGAAGTTGAGCATTCCCCATTATCGTACGGTGAAGGATGAAGGAGCCACGCAGCCGAGTCCCAATCTTTTGGAAACGGTTCAAACGATGGAGAGACGGCAACAATGGATGCGCGATTATTTAATTCGATTAGGCAACCAACCTTTGGATTATGTAGGCCGTGCGAACTTATCAACGAATCCAAAGCTCGTTGCCCAAAATATGAGAAAAACGTTAGGGTTAGAAAATGATTGGGCATCGAGGCAGCCGAATTGGCAGGAAGCTTTACGAAACCTCATTAAAAAAATTGAAGATATTGGGATTATCGTGGTCATTAACGGAGTAGTCGGAAATAATACGCATCGAAAATTAGATGTTGCTGGGTTTCGCGGCTTCGTCCTTATTGATGACTATGCTCCCTTAATATTTGTGAATGGGAGAGATGGGAAGGCCGAACAAATGTTTACATTGGCGCACGAACTTGCCCATGTTTGGTATGGGACTAGCGCTGCGTTCGACTTAGCCAATCTTCAACCTGCTGATATTAAAATTGAAAGTATGTGTAACACAGCTGCAGCGGAGTTTCTTGCCCCTGAAGACGAATTGCTTCGTTTATGGAAGCGTGTCGGCACGTCAGAAGATCGTTTTAAACAAATCGCCCGCCATTTTAAAATCAGTGAAATTGTGGCTGCCCGCAGAGCTCTAGACTTAAAACTGATTGCAAAAGAAGAGTTCTGTTTGTTTTATGAAGCGTATATTAAACGGTTCCGACAAGAGGCGGAAGAAGCGAAAACGGACGGTGGGGGCAACTTTTATGCTATTCAAAATATGCGCATTGGCCGCCGTTTTGCTGAAGCGGTGATACGAGCTGCAAAGGAAGGAACGATCCTTTACCGTGAAGCCTATCGATTGACGGGGCTATCCGGAACCACTTTCGATAAGTTTGCTAAATATGTCGATGGCGGGAGATTTGTATGAGCCCTAACCATAAGTTTGTGATGGATACGAATGTTTTCATTGAAGCTTATAAACGGTATTATTCTTTTGACATCGCTCCTTCCTTCTGGAACGCTTTAGTTCAGCATGCGGAAAGCGGTTGCATCATCAGCATTGACCGCGTGAAACAGGAAATGAATAGTTTCCATAAAGAAGATGAATTGAGCAAATGGGCGAATGAACATTTTGCTGGATGGTTTGAACCGACGGATAAGCCGGAGGTTATTAGCACATATGGGCACATTATAACGTGGGCCGTTCAGTAAAACCAATATCATGATGCAGCTAAAAGCGAGTTTGCAAGCGCGGCGGATAGCTGGCTCATCGCGTTCGCAAAAACATACGATTTTACAGTCGTGACACATGAGCAATTTGACCCCAATTCCAAAAGGCGAATCCTCATTCCAAATGTTTGCCGCGCATTCAACGTGCCTTACGCGGATACCTTTGATATGTTACGCTGCTTAGGTGTTAAATTTTAGTATCATGCGTATTCCGTCCTTTTTGTACTGGAGAATTTGCAAAAATAATAGATTAGAAATGTGGCTCCACTGTTTACAGAACAACAATGTGTGAGATATTTTTTGTCAGCGGTCGAATCAGCTATAACCGAATTCGGAATGCAGCAGGGCGAGTGGCGCGATTGTTATGAAACGGTCGGTAAGTTAATGCAGTGCTTTCTTTTTCACCACTTTCTTATTGCTGAGGGGATTTTTTGAATTCCCTCAGCTTTATTATTGTTTAGCGTGTATCGCTTACTTGCCTCTATCCATTGAGCGCTTCTTTAAGATTACGTTAGGTCACATCGATAAGCTTGGTGATTATTTCCTTACCCATGAAATATATATAGGTGATATATATAAAGATAGGTGGTTTTAGGTGTGTGGCAGTTTTTTCGTTTACAAGTCGCGCAAATGGTGAAAGATGTTTATAATGGAGATGTTCTATTGGAAAATGGGATGGGGTGAATGTATGAGTATCAACAAGATCGAGCGTCTTTTTCAGTATCTCATTGAACTAAGCAATCAAGGAAGTAAGGTGATCCGCAAGTATCGTGAATATAACGATTTTTACATATGGGATGCAGAACTTCTTAAACTAGAGAATTGTACCGTATTTCCAAGCGAACCTCATGATGTGTGGTTGGAAGTACGAAAGATACATATTGACAAAAAAGAGGAAATTCCGCCGTCTCCTCCGAATTCGCTACAAGGATGGCTTGAAGATAATTATAGCGACTGGAAGCTTGAAACCGTTCGTACGAAGCCGATGAGGGTCATAGAAGGAGAGGATGGTGAACGTCCAGAACGCTTTGCCGACGATTTTAATCGCCAGCGCGCATATGAAACGTGGCTTGCAGAATGGAAAAACTGGAGAAATCGTTTAGCGCGTAAAAAACGTGAGAAGAAAATATATGAGGATCTTTTCCAAGTGTATCAACGTTTTGAACGCGAAGGGGAGCGATTAGAGTTCGTTTTTGGGACAGGAATGCTCACATGGAAAAAAGAAGAGAGTATTGAGCATCCAATCGCGACGGTGCGCATGGAACTGGAGTTTTTAGCGGAAAAGGGCGTATTCCATCTCAAGCCGGCAACTAACGGTATACAGGCGGAATTGGAAGTATTAAGTGGATTTGCCATTCCAAATGCTCCACAAATTCAAGACATGGCAGATCAATGGCGAGAGACGGAGTTGACGAAGGATATCTTTCATGCACTAGATGAGTCGTTCGCGAAACTTGTCCATTTGCTCGATGCGAACGGAGAATACGTTCGGGATACTCGTGCTCCACTTTCTACTGGAGATGCTCCAAAGCTGTACCAGCGCTTTTTGTTTATGGTGCGACCGAAAGATCAACGCGTGCTAAAACGGGATTTGCGCATGATTTTGCAAGGGATTCAAAACGGAACGCTTGAGGTGCCACCGACGATTCAATCACTTGTCGGGGAAGCGATAGCGGCTGTCCCAGTTGATTCCGACGAATGGAAACAAGCACAAGAAGACCTGTTTTTCCCGCTTCCGGCCAATGAAGACCAAAAAGAAATTGCTAGACGTATTGCGGTTTCTTATAGTGTGAGCGTACAGGGCCCACCAGGAACAGGGAAGTCACATACGATTGCCAACTTAGTGTCACATTTGCTTGCGCATGGAAAAAAAGTGTTGATTACAAGTCAAAAAGAAAGTCCGCTTCGGGTATTACGTGATAAAATTCCAAAGGATATTCAGAGTCTATGTGTCCCGATGCTTGGTGGCAGCCGTGATTCGTTACAAGAAATGGAAAATGCTATCAATTCTATCTCGGAAAAGCTAGGGAGTGCCAATATTAATCAATTGACTAAAGACATTGAACAAGCGAAGAAGGCTCTAGAGAATAGCCGTAGACGGGAAGCGCAATATCGAACAGAGTTACGGCGTTTGGCGCTGAAAGAACATGAAACGGTTCATTGGGATGGAAAAGCCATTTTCCGTGCGGATGCAGCACGTATGTTGCAAAAACCACCTGTCCCATATGATTGGATTGCGGATGATATCGAAATGAATCGTTCGGTGCCGATATCGGAGGAACAATTCGCGGAGCTTTGGAAATTGAGGGGGGAGCTGACGTCAACCGATTACCGTCTCTTGATGTATGAATTGCCGGAGCGTCAATCACTTCCTTCACCAGGAGATTTTCACACGCTTTTAGCCGAAGGGGAGGCACTGGCAGCGCGGGTGAGAGCGGGAGAAACTGATTTGTCCGTTCCATTGCCGAAAGAAGTGTTGCGTGAGGTGTTAATGATACTGAACCACATTTTAGCGGGTGAGCATTTGTTTGAACGACCGCTTTATCGCGCAATACTACAAGATGTCGACAGCGGTGGTGTGCGCAAAGAAATTTGGGAGCAGTTTGCTTCTGAAGTCAAGCAGACGATGGAGTCGTTGCTTCTTTCTTATAAGAGATTGAGTGATTATGTTATCTCTCTCCCTGCAAAACCGTTGTTTGCGTTCAAACAAGATGTCATGAAAGCGAAAGAAGCGCTACAACAAAGAAAAACAGGCGCGCTGTACTTTTTGTTAAAGGGAAAAGATGTCAAATATTTATTTAAGGAACCAGTACTTAACAACAAACCGGTTGAAACGGTGCAAGAGTTTGAAATCATCGAACAATACATCGAGGCGCAAGAAGAAAAAGAGCGACTTATTCGAAAATGGAACAACATGATGGAACCACTTGGGGGAACACACATTGAGGATAGCCCGACTACTATTAGCCAAATGGATAATGAATTAGCGGTCGTTTATCAAGTGTTTGAAATGGTGCGGAAGATAGACCAGCTTCGCTTAATGCTCAAAGAAGCCGCTGCCTCTATGTCTTTAAAATGGGAGGAACTGTCGACATATCATCTTATTCGTCAAGCAGTCGAGCAGGAGATTCGTAAGTGTGAGCTGCGCGAATGGGAAGAAAAATATGAAGGAATTCAAGCAGAATTGAAGCAACGCATGAAGCAACATAACATCCATCAAATATGGGAAGAACTGTTACAAGCACTGCAAACGAGAGATGTAGTCGCTTGGAAAACAGCGCTTGACAACCTTAATCGCCTGCAAGAAACGAAGCAGAAGGCCGCCCGCTTCGAATCGCTACTTACTGTGATGAAGAACGCTGCACCAAAAACTGCACAGTGGATCGAAAGTCTGCTCGGACAAGATGAACCGATGCCAGCATCGTTTCATGTAGCTTGGAAGTTCAAGACTCTTCATACATGGCTACATGAACTAGATCGTTTTGATTCTGTGGAACTGGAAAAGTCTATAAAACTGGAGCAACGTACTCAACAAAAGCTTATTCAACTAATTGTTGCGAAATCGAGTTGGAAATATCAGCTCGAAAACATAACAGAAGAACAAAAACGGGCCTTGTTTGCATGGAAAAAGTATATTAAGCGCTATGGAAAAGGAACAGGGAAAAATGCGGCGATGTATTTACGAGAAGCGCAGCGAGAAATGGCAAAATGCCAAGGAGCGATTCCTGTTTGGATTATGCCGATTCAGCAAGTGTTGGAGAACTTCCCGGTCACGAATGAAAAGTTTGATGTTGTGATTGTCGATGAAAGTAGCCAATGTAACATTTTAGCTTTACCTGTGTTGCTTCGTGCAAAACGTGCCATTGTGGTCGGGGATGACGAGCAAATCAGTCCGTACGATTTAGGTGTAAAATCGGAAGATGTCACGAACCTCGTTCAACAATATTTGCAAGGCATTCCAAACGCGAGATTATTTGATTTGCAAACGTCGTTATACGATATAGCCGATCAAACTTTCCCAAAATCGGGACGGCTCATGTTAAAAGAGCATTTCCGTTGCGTTCCAGAAATTATTCAGTTTTCCAACGATTTAAGCTATAACGGCAACATGATTCCTCTCCGTTTGCCGACGAAGGAAGAAATGTTGACACCACCTGTTCTAGCGATTCGTGTAGTAGACGGCTATTGTTCAGAAGGAACAGAAGCAATCAACAGACCAGAGGCGGAAAAAATTGTTCAGGATATCGCCGCGCTACTAAAAGATCCAGCATATGACGGTCAGACAATTGGCGTGATAGCGTTACAAGGTAATAAACAGCACGAGCTCATTGAAAAGATGTTGCGTAACACAATCGGTGAGCAAGCAATTATTGAGCGAAAAATTCGCTGCGGCAACGCCTACGCATTCCAAGGGGATGAGCGCGATGTTATGTTCTTGTCGATGGTCGTCGCGCCGAATCGTCGTTTTCAGTCACTGACGAAGAAAAACTTCCAACAAATTTTTAACGTCGCTGCAAGCCGTGCACGCAATCAAATGCGCCTCTATCATTCGGTGGGGTTAGAAGACTTGAAACCAGAGGATTTGCGGCATCGATTGCTTTCGTATTGTTTAAATCCAGCGCGCATGCAAGAGGAGATGAAAGAGTTAGAACAAATGTGTGATTCTCCATTTGAAGTGGAAGTGCTTCGCCGCATTCGCGCACGGGGATTCCGTGTCATTCCGCAAATGAAAGTAGCAGGACGGCGCATTGACCTCGTGGTGGAGGGGATGCGTAATCGTTTGGCAGTGGAGTGCGACGGGGAAAAATTCCATGGAATTGAGAAGTGGGAAGCGGACATGGAACGGCAGTATATGTTAGAGCGGATTGGTTGGACGTTCTGGCGCGTGCGCGGCCGTGACTTTTACCGCGACCCAGATCGCGCGCTTGCAAGTTTGTGGGTTAAATTAGAGGAAATGGGGATTGAACCTTATGAGGTGCAGTCGAATATTGAATGTACGTCGATAAATGAAGAGATTACGTATGAAACTCAGAGTCAGTCTGTTGTTCGTCAAGTCGCGCCCGACAATCCAAAGGTACACTCAGCTCATGAACAAAGAAATGTTCGCGATTTCGCTGTTCAAGAGAAAGGAGGGGATGATGTCAGTGATTTCGAAATGGCGTCTTCCGCTCACGGAGGGGAAGGTTTTAAGGATAATTTCACAGTAGAACAACAAACGGTTCACGTTGATTCTCGGAATGAAGAAGCTGCCGTTTTAGCGAACGTCAAACTAACGCCTGAACTAAAGTCCACTGAAGCACAGACGGTTAAAAAGGTAGCTGTAAGCGAGGAGAAAGTTGGGGAAGTAGGCGACCATTTTAGTAAGGAATGGGAACGCATCGACAGCAGCAATATTGTCGATTATTTGCGGTCCAAAGGATTGGAAGTACTCGACAATCGAGAAAACAATGGAGCACTTTGGGTGCTAGGAAACGAAGAGCTGGAAGAACTATTAAGTCCATTAAAGTCGCATCGTATTACTTTTCGTTATTCACCGAACGGTGTTCAAGCAACTGCATACCGTGCTGCCTGGTATTGGGCAGGAGAAGATTGGGAAATGTAAGGGGAAGAAGGTTAGCCCTCTTATCACGCGAACGATGCACAAGGCACGTTGGTGGTTCACCAGCGTGCCTATTTAATTTTCCAAAAAATGTGATAGGTGAAATATAGAATAGTTTACCTATTTTTTAGAAACCGCGTTATAATGAATGTGGATGAGAATAATTAGGAGTGTTGTGGAGCCATGGACAACGCGAAGTATTCTTTGTTGATTTTTTCGCCTGATCTTCAACTGTCGTTGTTTCAGGAGATTTGTCAGTATGTTCAGAGTGGACGAAAAGTATATATGTTGACATTTGATGATCCGGAACTATTGTTGGAAAATCCTGTTTTTCAAGAAGCTCATCAAAAAGAATTATTGAACATATCGATGGTTCGCTATTCCAAAGAATGGGAAGGACGTTCATTGTTTATTGAAGATGGCCGTGTAGATGATCCGAGGTTATTAGATTATTTGTCACAAAACAGCTCGTTCAATAAAGAACAATATTTGCTCGAACACGATCATATGAGCAGCCATTACATCGTCAAAGCAGGTGCAGGTACGGGAAAAACGACCACAATGATTAACCGTATTATGTTTCTTAAGCACATCGATCCTTCTTTCGATTTACGCACCGCTGTCATGATTACTTTCACGAACGAAGCGGCGGCGCATATGCGATCAAAATTGTTGCAAAAACTAAAAAACTATTATGATATGACGAAAGACCGAAAATATTTAGAGTGGATGGAACAAATCGATGGCATGACGATTGGAACGATTCATTCGTTCGCCCGCAAATTTCTTGTGACAGAAGGGCAGGTGCTTGGCTTTTCCCGTACGATGAAAATCCGCTCATATAAGCACGAACGACGAAAAACGATTGAAAAATATATTGACCAATTTTCTCGTGAGCAACCAGATATATATAATCGTTTTCGCCACATTCCTCATTATCAAATTATTCGTTCGTTGAATGGGATCATTGAACAAATTCAAAATAAGTCGATGCCTTTGGAACGAGTGCACACGCTTGATTTCGGTAGCGATACTCATTATTTTCACGTGTTCGTTGATTATGTGGTCAAACGCACGATTGTAGAGTTGGATGAACAGAAACAAATGGAAGAAACGTTGGAAATGAGCGATTTAATTAGTCGCCTAACGTTGCTTTCCGATCTCCCTTCTGATTCCTTAAGGCTTGACATTCGCTATTTGTTTGTTGATGAGATGCAGGATACAGATGAGATGCAAGTCGAGTTTATTAGTTGGCTTGTCGAAAAATATGGCTGTCAGCTATTTGCAGTAGGAGACGTCAAACAAAGCATTTACCGGTTCCGCGGCGCCGATTATACCGCATTTTCTCAACTGCAACAGCGCCTTGAAGAGATAGGAGCGTTATATCGTTTATATGCTTTGCAAAAAAATTACCGTTCCACGCCAACGCTGCTTCAGCAATTGAACACGTTATTTCGAAAATGGCCACACGTCGTGACAAAATTTTCGTTCGATTCCACCGATGAACTACTTTCTGGACGCGAAGATCTAGAAGAGGAAGAAGGGTTAGTGGCACTTGAATTGGATGATGTATCGCTCCAATATTTGCTTTCTCGTTTAAAAGGGAAAAATATCGCCGTGCTTGTTCGCTCGAACCGTGAAGTGCTTGAAATGGTCAAACGGATTGAACATCTTGGATTTTTTTGCGACGCAGTCATCTCAGGAGATTTTTACCGCTCATTACCTGTTCGCGAGTTTTATTTATTAGTCCGACGCTTAACCCATCCGAAAGTAGCCAAAGATCGGTATTTGTTTCATCAAAGTTCTTATGGCGAAAACGACCTAACGATTGCTCGTGTGCTCTCCTCTTATTCTGCAGAGAAGCAGTTTATTCTCGAATTGCTCGAGCCGTTTGATCGGTCTGTCTATGAAAATTACAATTGGCATACGGAAGCAGCGCTTGATGTGCTGCAAAAGATCATTGCTGACATCCGACCGCATGAAGTGTTCCGGCGTCGCTATTATGCATATTTGCGGACGAAGTTTCCAGATGGGAATGTGGAGATGCAGAAAAAAGAGGCGATTGCTAAAATGAAAGAGTATAAGTTGAACATCGATAAACTCATGTATTTGTTGAAAAAAGAGCTCGGAGGCTTTCGTGCTACCTTATATGATATCGAAGCATTTTTGGCGGTAAAGATGGCGACCGACACAACAGAAAACGAAGAGAAGTTAGAAGAAGAAGTGGCTCACCGTATTAAAGTGATGACTGTGCATAAGGCGAAAGGACTGGAGTTTGAGTATGTCATATTGCCGCTGACGAAAAACCATTTTACAAAACAAGGAACGACCGATGTATTTCTTACCTCTCACGGTTCTAGATGGAATGTCGGCTATTACGTCAATTGGAATGGGTTTGAATTACAAAATAACCACTATAAAGAGCACATAGGGGAAGAAAAACAAGAGATAGCAGCAGAAGAAGCAAGGCTGTTATATGTCGCTTTAACACGAGCAAAAAGGGCGGTGTACGTTAATAGTTCTTCGCCAATGACTCAATACACGGCGCAATGCTGGGACGATTTGCTTGAGAGTGGAGGAGTGCTGTATGTTTAAAGTGAAGTATTATAAGCATACAAAAAAATTTTATGAGCAATTCCGCATCCAGAACGGAGAGATTCATATTACCCAAAGTGCTGCTTTGGCCGACTACTTAAGCAGTATCGGCGGTCAAGCAAATCGCGTCTGGTCATATCCGCCATTTATTGAGGCACTGTTTCCGCATTGGCATCATCCTTACACGGAGGTGTACATACGCTCGCTCGTTCGCGATTACGTACATCGTCACGCACCGAAGGAAAAGGTGACGTACTTTGAAAAACGGCTCGATGATTTTTATGCATCTGTCCGTTTTTTGGCAGAAATCGGGCCATTTTCTTTATCTCCTCTTCCTTCGTTAAAGTTAAACGAGGAGCAGAGGTTTTTCATTGGCATGATGGAAACATTACGCTCTGATAACGTCTTATTAGAATATTGGAAAGCGCGCGCCCACCTTTCGCGAAAAAGCGTAGCCGAAGCGTTGGGACTTGAGGATGACGCACATGTGATTTGCGTCCATCACGTCGATTATATTGACGCACCTAAAATGTTGCTATTTTATTTGCTCGCACAAGTTGGATTTGATGTTGTTTTTTACATTCCGTTTAACCCAGGGGCACCAAACTTATATAAAACGTGGCGTGACATTTATCGGCATGTGAGCAATGATGAAGGGAATTGGGAGTGCGTAGAAGAGTCGCAGCCACTACGGGGGGCGAAGTTTGCCCAGTACGTCGATGCTTCTTTTTCGATTTCAGATGATTCGTTTGACGGCATTAATTTTCTTTCGTTTGCTCATCCTACGGATTTAAAAAACTATTTAGAACGGTGTCCGATCGAAAAAGAGCGGCATGAGGTGCTGGCGACTTACGAAGAAGAGTTGAACGTGTACGTCGGTCACCATCGAAATTCTCATTTTTATGCGAGTCGATACGGAAAATTTTTTCTATCGTTGCAAAGATGCAAAAAAACAGAGGCGGGCGTTCTTCTGACGTATGACGACTATGTGAACATGATGACCTCCGGATGGGTGCATTATGGAGCAATTGATGGGTCGCAAGCACTCACATTGTTAATTGATTTACGTAATTACATGGAAGGGGTCGCGACATTTGCGGATATTATAGATCGGTTGCAATCACTCATTGATCTGCAAGAGGTGAGCGCCGCTTTTGATGAGGTTGCTAAAGAACAAACCGGTCGCCATCAACTAAAGCAATATTTGAGCAATCCATTTCGCAGCTTTTCATACGTCCATCGTTCTCGATACGACATCACTATTAAGCAACTAATGGAGTGTACGAAAGATTTAGCACGTAAAGTGCAACGGTTGTTATTAGGGGAGCGAGAGAAGCGAAATGTTCGTGTGTATCTTCATGAATTGAAGCAAGTGTATGATTCTGTGAAAACACAATGGGACGCAAAGTCACAAATGGAGATGGAGAAGCTCTTTTCGCTTTCGATACCGGAGCATTGGGAGTTTGCGAAAGAAGAAATGTATTTATTTCTTTCTCTCCATTTCGGAGCGAAGGAACATAAGCACGATAAAATTTTGAATTTCGATCAGTTAGCGGGCAAGGCATTGAGTGCGAAACACGTGCATCTGACGGGCATGTCGTTTCAACTGTTTCCATGGAAAACGCCGGAACTGCCAAACGCGCTGACGTATACGTGGATGAAAGAATGCATTCGCCGCTCGTTTATCGGTTGGAACCAAACAATGAGAATTAACGCTTTGTTAGTCGATTATTATTCGCGGCATGCAGCTAACAGCACGGCTGTATACGCTCTCTACCACTTATTAGCGTTTGGAAATGAAATGGTCACGTTTAGTTATATCCAAAATTGGCGCGAATACGATGGACCGAGCATTTATTTTACTATATTGCAAGAATTATATGGAATGAAAGAAACGACGTTTGTGGAAGAAGAGGATGAGTTGTTGTGGGAAGTGCCGACGATTGAGGAACAGTCATTTCCGGTGGAAGCGCTTCGGCACATTCCTGATTTGTTATGGATCGATAGCGATTTTTGTAAACGAAAATTCTTTTTGAACGCGTTGATTGAACATCATCCGGTTTATGAAAATGATTTCCATCAACAGCAAGCGTTTTCAATAATTGGTCGTCTTCTGAGCGAACAAGGGGATGGGGAGGCATTGTTTCGCGAAACGATATTTCCACTCTTTCCGCAATGGACGAATGCGTTCAAGCAAAATTTGCTTGATACGTTAGGAATTTCAGGATTACGTGTCTACAAACAATACGAGAACATCTATTACCCGAAGGCGATGAAATACCTTCAGCGTTTGAAAAGTAAGTATCTTGTCACAAAAAATTGGAAGGCAAGACACCAGTATGATAACGATACGTTTAAAGTGGATGAACATATCCGCGAATTGATGAACCATTTCGGCGTCCATGAAGTGGAAGCGGAGAGCGGAATACATTGCCGCATGTGCCCATTCCTTCACGTATGTAAGGACGGTGAATATGTCATTGATGCAGCGAACAATTGATCTTCATAAAAAACGGCTTGATTTTGCGAAAAAAGCGGCAAGAGCATGGCAGAACTATTTTGATGCCCAAGGTCTTTTGCCGAATATTACGTTGAGCGCAGAACAAATTTCCGTTGTGCAGCAGGAAGAAGAGCAGATGCTAATTAATGGGTCGGCAGGTAGCGGAAAAAGCCTGACGCTATTGTATAAATTGCTGAAAGTGATGGAACAGGAAAATGGGCCACTCCGTATTTTATATTGTTCATTCAATACGACGCTCATCGAAGACGCGCGAAAACGGGTGGCTCAATCGCCGCGGTTCCATGAAGTGAAAGACAAACATACGCTTCATATGACGACGTTTCACAATATGGCCGCCGAGTTGCTACGAGAAATAGGTTTTAAGAATGCCGAGTTTTTACGAATGAATTTGCAAAACATGCGCCGATATGAGGATGCGATTATCCGTCGCACGATTGCCCTTGTCGATTCGTTCATGGAAAGCGCCGAGTATCAACAACTTCCGCCTGAGCAAAAGCTTTATAAAACACATGCGGGAACGTTTCTAATGGATGAAATTCTTTGGATGAAGGCGAACGGTTTGGTTACCGAGCAGTCTTATTACGATTGTGAGCGCTCTGGCAGGGGGAACAATCCGCGTTTAACAAAAGAGCAGCGCCGAACGATTTTTTACTTATATAAGCAATACCAAGAGTTATTGAAGAAACAGTTTCATAATCATTTGGATTTAGAGGACTACGCATTGTTGCTTTTGAAACATTTAGAAGACATCCCAGAGTCGTTAAAGTATGATTATATTTTTGTTGATGAGGTACAAGATTTACAGGCGATGCAGTTGAAGGCACTCATCGGGCTTGTAAAAAAATCGATTGTCGTTTCTGGGGATCCGAAACAGCGTATTTACAAGCGTAGCCCGTTTTCATACCGTGAGTTAGGTTTGCACATTGAAGGGCGGAAGACACGAAATTTGCGGACAAACTATCGCTCGACAAAAGAAATTATGAAGTTGGCGAGCAGTTTGCAATTTTTAGATGAAGAAAACGATCGCTTCGATGATCAACGATTTGTGCGGGAAGGGAAGAAACCTAGTATTTATTACTTCCCGTATGCGAAGGAATTGAACCATCATCTCATCCGCCAAGTGAAAGACATTCATCACCACGATCCGGAAGCGACAATCGCGGTCATCCATCGGCACGATGCAGATGAACATCTCGTTCGCCAATGCCCTGTTTTCCAGGAGCTCAATCGCAATTTTGACGTTGTGACGGTCTCACAATATGGCAAGCGGTTTGATTTGAATAAACAAAAAAAGCCGATCTTTTTTACCGATGCGTTCAGCGTGAAAGGATTGGAATTTGATTACGTCTTTTTAATTCATTTCGATCGCGAACATTATCCGAATAAAAGAAGAATCGAGGATTTGGACAAAAGAGCGGGCGATAATAAAAACAGCGACAGCTACAACGCCGATTACGACGCGATATTAAACGATGAAAAGAAAGTGTTGTATGTTGCGGTGACGCGAGCGAGAAAAGAAGTGCAGCTCATGTATACTGGAAAGACGTTCCGCAGCATTTCACCGTTTGTGCGCGATTTTTACCGAGCGGATTATGACGCCTTTGGCTTTGATTCAGCGATTTATTCGAAGTAGAGGTGAGGTTCTATGACTAAAATTCAGTTTGACATTAAACAAAAGATTGCCGTCCTGTCGGAATCAGGGAAGGGATGGAGCAAGGAGCTTAATCTCATTAGCTGGAACGGCTATCCGGCGAAATTTGATATACGGGATTGGGATGCAGCTCATGAGAAAATGGGAAAAGGGGTTACGTTAACAGAGGATGAGCTGAAGGCGTTGTACCACGCTTTGCAGCGCTGGTTTGAAGAAGAAGAAGGAAATGAGGGGAAAGATGTTTCGTGGAACGGTTTATTAGAGCGATGGACACAGCGGGCCCCCTTGTTTATTCAGCAGTTGAAAAATATTTTATTATATTTGCAAGAACGCCAATACCCGCTGGAGAAGCAAAGACAGCTGCTGTATGCCACCGTTTTTCCTGAGTTTGAAGAGGCGCTCCGTTATGAAATAGAAACTATTCGTAGCATACACGAAGTCGAGTATGCTGAATTTGTCCAATTGCTTCGAACATTAAAACTGGAACAGGTGGAGCAGTTTTTTATGACATTGAAACAGTAAGTGTATCAGGAAAATGGGTTCAAACACTGTTTTCTGAGTTCTTAACAATGAGGTGTATATACGATGACACATGGAAAAATAGATGCCGATAAAAGAGTACTACAGAAAATTTTTTCGCCGGATTTTTGGTTTGTTATACCAGAATACCAACGTTCCTATGTTTGGCAATCGGAAAATATACAGGATTTAATTGACGATTTGTATTACGCATTTATGAATAAACGCGATAGCGAGTATTTCCTTGGTTCACTCGTTTTAAAGCGAACAAAAAATGGATAACGGTGCCAGGCACTGTTCGGGGCTATTGAAAGTAGTAAAGGGCTCGATTTCCAAGCTGTTTTTATCGTCAATGTTGACAATATGCCATTCGCGCTTGAAGAAGACCGCGAGCGGGAAGTTTCGTTACTATATATCGGCATGACAAGGGCGAAAGAATACTTATGTCTGTCTTATTCAGGAGAGTCAGAGTTCACACGTTATTTTGAACAAGTGCGACTGAGCAGATTGCAGAAGGAAAAGAAGAACCGTGCCAGACACTAAAGGGGCATTTTTATGAGAAGATTATCACAAATGACCATAGATGAATTATACGATCGTCAACAACCCAACGACTAAAATCGTGGGCTTGTAAGCCCCATGTTGACCAGACCAAGGCTTGAAACAGAGCCTACGTTATAGATGTCATGACACGTTCGGGTGCTTCTCCAGCCCGTTCCTCTGTCGTGCAAGGTTAAACAAGCGTGGTGGGTAGCGCTAGTGTCTTGCACATAACAAGCATCTATAACATGGTCGAGGAGAATATGACCTGCTTTATGCAGAGGAAAGGGGAGAACCCTATGGTTTTTGTGTTAGACACAAACAAACGTCCGCTTGCTCCTTGTCACGAAGCAGTTGCGAGAAAGCTGTTGAAACAAGGGAAGGCAGCGATTTACAGGCGATTTCCATTTACCATCATCTTGAAAAAATCAGTAGACGAATCAGAAATTAAAGCAACATATCGGCTAAAAATCGACTATGGAAGCAGGCATACAGGATTAGCGATTTTGCGAGGACAAGAAGTGGTATGGTTAGGGCAACTTGACCATCGCACAGACATCAAGGAAAGAATAGATAAAAGGCGTGCTTTTCGTCGAGCAAGACGAAATCGAAAAACAAGATACAGAAAACCACGCTTTCTGAACCGCAAGCGAAAGGAGGGGTGGTTGCCGTCATCACTAGAGAGTCGTGTGCAAAATATCCAAACATGGGTTAACCGCCTAAAGAAGTTATGCCCCATTGGGTATATATCATACGAAAATGCCAAATTCGACACGCAACTCATGCGAAATCCTGAAATCAATGGTGTAGAGTATCAACAAGGCACGCTACAAGGATATGAAGTACGGGAGTATTTGCTTGAAAAGTTTGGGCGGAAGTGTTGTTATTGCGGAAAAGAAAATGTTCCACTTGAAGTGGAGCATATCATTCCAAAATCGAGAGGTGGAACAGACCGAGTGGATAACCTATGTCTTGCCTGTCATGACTGTAATCAGCGCAAAGGAAGTAAGACAGCAGAAGAATTCGGGTATCCGCACATTCAAAAGCAAGTCAAAGAATCATTAAAGGATGCAAGTGCTATCAACTCGACAAGATGGAAAGCGTATGAAGTGTTAAAGCAGACAGGATTAGATGTCGAGTGTGGAACAGGTGCACGAACAAAAATGAATCGTATTCGTTTAGACTTGCCGAAAACACATTATTTTGACGCTTGTTGTGTAGGCGAAAGCACAACAAATCACTTATATTTCAAAACAAAAGAAGTGTTATTTATCAAGGCAAAAGGGCGTGGTAGTCGCTCTCGTACAAACCTAGATAGACCCCCATGCCGAAAAAAATTCGGCACCATCGGAAGGATGAAAACGAATATTGTCGAAATATCTCCTTGCAGCTGGGGTCATGAGGTCGATGTATCTATGGTACGCAAGAGTCCGAAAGATAGACGGACCCCAGTAGCCTGGTGCACCACGGAATGTCGCTCCCGAGTTGGGAAGCACGCAGGATAGAATGCTTCGTCATAGGCTACTGCACCAGCTGAAGATGAAATGAAGCAGGGAGGGAAAGCGATGAAGGTATTATATGAACGTTGTTGTGGAGTAGACGTGCATAAAAAATCCATTACCGCTTGTACCATCACCCCTGAAGGAAAAGAAATACGAACATTCGGTACCATGACCGATGAATTGCTGGAGTTTGTGAACTGGTTGAAAGAAAAAGGGGTGACGCACGTGGCGATGGAATCGACAAGCGTGTACTGGAAACCGTTGTACAATTTGCTCGAACTCGAACAAATCGAAACGCTTGTCGTCAATGCCCGGCATATTAAAGCGGTTCCTGGACGGAAGACGGATATGAAGGATGCCGAGTGGATCGCCAACTTGCTTCGCCATGGATTGTTGAAAGGAAGTTATATTCCGGACCGAGCCCAACGAGAACTGCGAGAACTCGTTCGATATCGTCGCAGTTTGATCGAAGAAAGAGCGCGGGAATTGAATCGGATTCAAAAAGTATTGGAAGGAGCGAACATCAAGTTGTCGTCCGTTGTTTCCGATATCAATGGGGCATCGGCACGAAAAATGATTCGTGCGTTGATCGAAGGGAAAAACGATCCGATGGTCATCGCTCAGCTCGCAAAAGGGAAATTGAAACAAAAAGTGAAAGAACTCCAGCGCGCATTACACGGGGTAATCGGCCCTCATCAACGGATGATGTTAGCCGAACAATGGCGGCATGTGGAATACCTAGATGAAGCGATTGCGCGATTAGATCAGGAGATCGAGGAGAGAACGCGCCCTTTTGAAGAAGCGCTGGAGCTCTTAGATACGATTCCGGGAGTCGGGCGGCAAAGTGCGGAACAAATTTTGGCGGAAATCGGAACCGATATGAGTCGCTTTGCATCAGCGAGCCATCTGGCATCGTGGGCAGGCATGGCACCAGGAAACTACGAGAGTGCGGGGAAACGGTTATCAAGCCGAACGAGGAAAGGGAACAAGAAGCTGAGAGCGTGTTTAGTAGAATGTGCCCGTGCCGCCGCGAGAAAGAAGGATACGTATTTATCCGCGAAATATCACCGCATAGCCGCAAGAAGAGGGGCGAATCGAGCGAGTATGGCAGTTGGACGAACGATATTAGAAATCATCTATTACCTGTTAACTCGGAAGGAACCGTATAAAGAATTAGGGGCAGACTATTGGGATCGTCAACGGGAAGCAAAGATCGTGCGTCAAACGGTGAAGAAATTAGAGGGGTTAGGGTACGAAGTGAAGTTAGAAAAAGTGGGTGCATAAGGGAATTAAACCATATATAAACTTTAATACCTTCCTTTGGAAATTATATTCCAAAGGCTAGGTGGGGGTTGTTTTTTGCCAAATTTTGTTTTCAGGATAGATATGGCTTCCCAAGAGGTTATCTTGCAAGACAAAAATTCTTCTTTGGTTTTCAAACAGGGGACATGGTTAAGGCTGTTGTCCCAAGAGGGAAATATCAAGGCGTTTGGTTTGGCGAAGTCGCATGTAGAAAGACTGGAAGTTTCGATATTAAAGGCAAGGACGGAAAGCGTATCGCACAAGGAATAAATTATAGACATGTCCAAGTCATTCAGCGATTTGACGGATATGCTTATGGAAAGGGGGTGGCGAAACTTGCGTAAGGTGCAATTCCTCCCCGTGCCTAAAGGCAGGGGCTTCCTTGCGTAAGTTTCGTGATTGATCGTGACAACATATGGAATTAACCAAACCGTATTTGAACGCTTAATGGCATATTTTCAAAGTGAAGAAGAGATCCGACGAGTTATTTTATTCGGCTCGCGCGCGAAAGGGATGGCACGCTATAACTCTGACATTGACCTATGCATTGATTATACAGGAAAGCAAAAGTGGAAAGTCATCGATGCGATTGATGAAATCGTCGGTATTTATTCGTTCGATGTGTTGTTTGCTGACTCGTTGAACAAAGAAATCGCACAGCAAATTAAGCGTGACGGAGTCGTTATTTATGAGAAATAAACAAGCTTTTGAAACTCTTCCGCATAATCGAACGTTTCGTCATGTGGGTTCGTTTTTCGGTCATGTTGATGAAGGATGTTTAAGTTTAGTTGATTTGGTCACCAGTCTTTGTTTGTTGTTTTGTTTGAAGCGTGACTTGTCACGCTCCCATGGAATGGGCATTTGGATACGTGTTCGTTTTTGTTTTCCACTCTTTTATTCCCCTTTCTAGCATATAAATAAAATGAATTGTCTCTCAGTTGTATACACAATGAAGTGATAATAATTATTACATTAGAATTATACTAAATTAATATTTAATATTAAAGTATAAAAATACTTTTATCAAAAAAATTATAAAAATCCCCCATTTCATTCTGTTTACAGAATAAAATGGGGGATTTATACGTTTACATCTGTATCTCCGTTCATCGTTTCACTCCAATCTTTAACTCTGGATCATATGTTGGACTTGTTCAGTTGTCAAATTGCGAATAAATTCGATTAAATCAATTGCTTCAATGCCGAACTCACGACATTTTTCAACGTATCTTTGGTAAGCTTTTGTATACATATCCATAAACAAAACCCCTTTCGCACATTTCTTTTGTTAGTTACATTGTATTATAACAGATTTAAAAAATCAATATCTGTTATATAATTATTTTTTATTCTTGTTGCAGGAGCGAATGCAGGAAAGTTTGGGATTGATCGATGGGTTATCCCATATGTGCGTAAATATCGGATTAAATAAAACAAAGACGGCCATGTGCACTATTGTGCGTGGCCGTTTTTTTCTTGTTTTAAGTAATTTTCGCATGTAAGTAGTACAATGAAAATGTTTGTAGTACAATAGAGTAGGCGCCTGTAAGGGATTATACATATTTAACCAAACAAGAAAGGATGGACATACATGCATATCATAGAGCTAATTAAAGCGCTTATTTTAGGGCTAGTGGAGGGAGCGACAGAGTTTGCACCTGTTTCATCGACAGGTCATATGATTATTGTTGATGATATGTGGCTAAAATCGAGCGAATTTTTAGGAAAATATGGGGCGAATACGTTTAAAGTCGTCATCCAGCTCGGTTCAGTTTTAGCTGCTGTTGTTGTGTTTAAAGATAAATTTTTTGAGTTGCTTTATTTACGAAAAGGTGAAGTGAGAAAAGGACCACGCTTGACGCTGATGCACATTTTCGTTGGTCTTTTTCCTGCTGGAGTGTTGGGGGTTTTATTTGAAGACTATATTGATGAACATTTATTTTCCACAAAAACGGTGCTCATTGGGCTCGTGCTTGGAGCTTTGTTGATGATCGCAGCGGATCGTTTCGGAAAACGAACAGTAGCACAAACTGTAGATGACATTACGTATAAGCAGGCGTTTATTGTCGGTCTTGTTCAATGTTTATCGCTTTGGCCTGGGTTTTCGCGTTCAGGTTCGACCATTTCAGGTGGCGTACTTGTTGGCATGAGCCATCGTGCTGCAGCTGATTTTACATTTATTATGGCGGTGCCAATTATGGCAGGAGCAAGCGCCATTTCGTTATTGAAGAACTGGCAGTACATCACGTTTGATGCGCTACCATTTTTCGTTGTTGGTTTTATTAGCGCGTTTATTTTTGCGTTAATTACTATTCGCTTTTTCTTACGTTTAATTAATCGTGTTCGCCTCGTTCCATTTGCCATTTACCGTATTGTGCTTGCAGCGGTCATTTATATTTTGTATTTTGCTTAAATCTCCACGATGGCTTGTGGAGATTTTTTTATGTTAAAAAATCGTCAAAAACGCACGAACGTAGTGCTGGATAATCAGTCTATAATGAATGTGACGGGCGGTTATATGGAAAGTCAACAACCCAATGACTAAAGTCATGGGCTTGTAAGCCCCATGTTGACCAGACCAAGGCTTGAAACAGAGCCTACGTTATAGATGTCATGACACGTTCGGGTGCTTCTCCAGCCCGTTCCTCTGTCGTGCAAGGTTAAACAAGCGTGGTGGGTAGCGCTAGTGTCTTGCACATAACAAGCATCTATAACATGGTCGAGGAGAATATGACCTGCTTTATGCAGAGGAAAGGGGAGAACCCTATGGTTTTTGTGTTAGACACAAACAAACGTCCGCTTGCTCCTTGTCACGAAGCAGTTGCAAGAAAGCTGTTGAAACAAGGGAAGGCGGCGATTTACAGGCGATTTCCATTTACCATCATCTTGAAAAAATCAGTAGACGAATCAGAAATTAAAGCAACATATCGGCTAAAAATCGACTATGGAAGCAGGCATACAGGATTAGCGATTTTGCGAGGACAAGAAGTGGTATGGTTAGGGCAACTTGACCATCGCACAGACATCAAGGAAAGAATAGATAAAAGGCGTGCTTTTCGTCGAGCAAGACGAAATCGAAAAACAAGATACAGAAAACCACGCTTTCTGAACCGCAAGCGAAAGGAGGGGTGGTTGCCGTCATCACTAGAGAGTCGTGTGCAAAATATCCAAACATGGGTTAACCGCCTAAAGAAGTTATGCCCCATTGGGTATATATCATACGAAAATGCCAAATTCGACACGCAACTCATGCGAAATCCTGAAATCAATGGTGTAGAGTATCAACAAGGCACGCTACAAGGATATGAAGTACGGGAGTATTTGCTTGAAAAGTTTGGGCGGAAGTGTTGTTATTGCGGAAAAGAAAATGTTCCACTTGAAGTGGAGCATATCATTCCAAAATCGAGAGGTGGAACAGACCGAGTGGATAACCTATGTCTTGCCTGTCATGACTGTAATCAGCGCAAAGGAAGTAAGACAGCAGAAGAATTCGGGTATCCGCACATTCAAAAGCAAGTCAAAGAATCATTAAAGGATACAAGTGCTATCAACTCGACAAGATGGAAAGCGTATGAAGTGTTAAAGCAGACAGGATTAGATGTCGAGTGTGGAACAGGTGCACGAACAAAAATGAATCGTATTCGTTTAGACTTGCCGAAAACACATTATTTTGACGCTTGTTGTGTAGGCGAAAGCACAACAAATCACTTATATTTCAAAACAAAAGAAGTGTTATTTATCAAGGCAAAAGGGCGTGGTAGTCGCTCTCGTACAAACCAAGATAGATATGGCTTCCCAAGAGGTTATCTTGCAAGACAAAAATATTTCTTTGGTTTTCAAACAGGGGACATGGTTAAAGCCAACGTACCAAAAGGGAAATATCAAGGCGTTTGGTTTGGCGAAGTCGCATGTAGAAAGACTGGAAGTTTCGATATTAAAGGTAAGGACGGAAAGCGTATCGCACAAGGAATAAATTATAGATATGTCCAAGTCATTCAGCGATTTGACGGATATGCTTATGGAAAGGGGGTGGCGGAACTTGCGTAAGGTGCAATTCCTCCCCGTGCCTAAAGGCAGGGGCTTCCTTGCGTAAGTTTCGTGAACCGTTTTGCGTATATATACCAGAGCGCATGAGGGAAAAAGGGGAATCCCAAACCGTGTTCGCTTAACGCGAGCGTGGTTTGGGATGATGTACAATTAAAAATCAAAGTTATCTGGATCTGGACCGATGCGGCGGTTTTCGTTTAATGCATCGATCGCATCCATTTCTTCTTTCGTTAACGTAAAGTCAAAAATGTTTGCATTTTGCGCGATGCGTTCAGGTGTGACGGATTTTGGAATTGTGACAACTTCATGTTGTAAGTCCCATCGTAAAATGACTTGAGCCGGCGTCTTGTCATACTTTTTCGCAATGTTGACAAGTGTTGGCTCGTTCAACAGTTCGCCGCCGCGCATGAGCGGTGACCAAGCTTCTAATTGGATATGATGCTGTTTACAAAATTCAAGAAGCGGTTTTTGTGTTAAGCGGGGATGGAATTCGACTTGGTTTACCATCGGCTTAATTTCACAGTCGGCGAGAACATCTTCCAAATGGTGAGTTTGGAAGTTGCTTACCCCAATCGCCCGAACAAACCCATCTTTATACAATTTTTCAAGCGCTTTATACGTTTCTTTATATTTCCCTTTCACTGGCCAATGGACTAAGTACAAATCAATATAATCAAAACCGAGCTTTTTTAAGCTTGTGTCGAACGCTTTCAACGTCGATTCATATCCTTGATCGGAGTTCCACACTTTTGTAGTGACAAAAATTTGGTCGCGAGGGATGCCAGATTCGCGAATCGCTTGTCCGACTCCTTCTTCATTTTGATAAAACGCGGCGGTGTCTACATGGCGATAGCCCACTTCTAGCGCCGTTCGAACAGCTCGTCTCACTTCGTCTCCTTCTTCTACCTTGTAAACCCCTAATCCGAGCCACGGCATGCGAACGCCGTTATGTAACGTTGCCCCATCTTGTAAATGTTTCATCGCTCTACCCCTTTCCAATATTTATCTATTTTATTATTAGCCTGTTTCTGTGAAAAAGCAAAACATATGCTTATACGACGCTATAAATTCAAGTCACGATAATTTGGATGATGCTTTAACAGTTCAGAAACAGTAACAAACGTATACCCTTTCTGTTTTAAAATCGGTAAAATTTCTTTCAATGCTTGTACCGTCTGTTTTCGGCTACCGCTTCCATGGTCGTGAAACAAAATAATTTGTCCAGGCTGAATGTGGCGAATGACGCGGCGGACGATTCGATTCGTTCCGGGGTTTTGCCAATCGTATGTATCTTGATGCTTCGACCACATGACGACCGTATATCCTTGTTCTTTTGCGATGTTCAAGATGCGTTGATTGTAATACCCAAGCGGTGGACGAAATAATGTCGGGCGCTTTCCTGTGATGTTGTACAATACTTCTTCTGTTTTTTGTATTTCTTCCACAATCGTTTCTTTTGATTGGCCACGAAAATCGCGATGTTCGTACGTATGATTGGCAATTTCATGCCCTTCCTCTATTTGTCGTTTAATGATGTCGGGATATTTTTCAGCACGAAATCCGACGACGAAAAAAGTCGCCTTTGCATCGTATTGTTTTAAAATCGCTAAAATGTCAGGTGTATATAACATATCTGGGCCGTCATCAAACGTAATCGCAACCATTTTTTCATTGACGGGAACGTGCCAAACAATATCGTCATGTATACGTTGTACTGGAGTTGCAGCGACTAGAACTAAAGACAAAAGCAACGAAAATACGTTCATGTTCATCCCCACTTTTTTATATATATCATCTGTAGATGAGCAAATTTACTAACATAAATTTACAACCAAACAAAAAAGAAGACATGAACCCGATTCCTTGGTTAGAATAGATGTGCCAACAAACCATTCACAAGGAGGTTCATGTCTCATGAATAGATTAGCACATCACCAAGGAATCCACAAGTTTTTGACGATGTTGGGGTTGGCCCTTTATTTCTCGAAACCTGTCATGAAGCATCTCGTTCATATCGTGGATGCGATGATTACAAAGGGCTTTTCGGGAACGCTGACCGATCTACATCATGGGAGTTTTCATCCGAACCATCGCACGACACTGAGCCATTTTTTCACGAAAAGCCCATGGGAGGAAGAGACGCTGCTTCGCAAACTCCAACAGTGGGTGCTTCATCGTGTCGAACGCAGCTCGAAACGAGAGAATCAACCCATTTTTGTTTCGATCGATGATACGATTTGCCAAAAAACGAAGCCCTCGTCACGGGCAACACACGCCATTCAAGGGTGTGATTGGCACTATTCTCACGCAGAGAAAAAGTCGATCTGGGGACATTCTCTCGTTTGGCTCATGGTTCATACGATGACCCAAGCGTTTCCTTTTGCCTTTCGCCTCTACGACAAGACGGTGGGGAAAAGCAAAGGGGAACTCGCGATCGAGATGCTTTCTTCGTTGGATGTGAGTCGACCCGTTTATGTGCTCATGGACTCTTGGTATCCATCGAAAACCCTCGTGGGAGCCTGCTTAAAAAAAGGGTTCCACGTCATCGCGATGCTGAAGACGAATCGGATTCTCTATCCAAAAGGGACGGCCATTCAAGCAAAAGAATTTGCCAAATCTATGGAGCCACGGGATACCCGCCTCGTCACGGTGGGAAAAGAGCGTTATCGGGTGTATCGCTACGAAGGCGCTCTGAACGGTCTCAAGGATGCCGTGGTGCTGCTCGCATGGAAAGCCGATCAGCCGATGACGCCGAAACATCTTCATTGCGTCTTGAGCACCGATCGCGAGCTAAGCGATGAAGAGATCTTGCGCTACTATGCTGCACGTTGGTCGATCGAATGTTTTTTCCGTCAAGCGAAAGACCAGCTGAAACTCGATGGATACCGCGTTCGCGGGCGTCGGGCGGTGAAACGGTATTGGATCTTGGTGCAACTTGCGTATGTGTACAGCATGTTCGAGTCTAACAGTGATTTTTCGGATGGGCTCGATCTCCTGCGCAAGAGAAAAGGACATAGCCTCGTGGAGTTCATTTATCGTGCAGCAAAACAAAATATTCCCATTGATACCGTGAAAAAACAGCTCCACGTGGCATAAGGGGTACCCTGTTTGTCTCTTTTTAAATGGTAATTATTGTAACGAAAATTGCTCAACTACAGTATATCATGTGAAAAAAGTTGTTTTGCCATTCTCTTTTTCTCGAAAGACGTAGTACAATAAAAATAACGCACGATGGGAGTGAAGAGTATATGAAAACATTTGTGACAATTATTATCGTTTTCACAGCGATCGTGGGGGGCGGTTATTTGTTAGCGCAAGGAAATGAAACAGTGCGGGCGACGTGGCTTTGGAATCCATGGTTATTCATTCAAGATGAAGACCGCGTCCTTTCGTTTTTAGAAAACAAGCGAATAAGCGACGTATATGTGCAAATTGACAAAGAAGTTCCAATAGATGCGTACCGGCAATTTATTCGTCGTGCAAATGAGAAGGGCATTCGAGTTTATGCGCTCGATGGAGCCCCAAATTGGATTGAACATGAAGAAGCGTTGGAGCGCCTATTTCAACGGCTAGATCAATATGAAAATGACGCTCAGCCAAATGAAAAGTTTAGCGGCGTACATTTAGACGTTGAACCGTACTTGCACGTATGGTGGCGTACGAATCGCGAGAAGGCGATCGTCTCGTACCAATCTGTTTTACAGCGCGCCCGTCAACTAGCGAATGAGCGATCGTTGCGGTTCGAGGTGGATATCCCATTTTGGTTTGACGAAGTAAAACATAGGGATAAAACGCTCGCGGAATGGGTTATTGCTCATGTGGATGGCGTAACGATCATGGCTTATCGCGATCGGGCTGATGCGATCATTAACATTGTGGAAAAAGAAATGCGATTAGCTAAAAAATACGGAAAACAAGTTGTCGTCGGCGTAGAAACGGGACAAGTCGGTGAAGGAGATGACGTTTCCACTTTTGAAGAAGATGAGGCATACATGAACGAGCAACTTGCTATTGTCCAAAAACATTACGCCCGAACAAAAAGTTTTTCTGGTATCGCGGTGCACCATACAGAACAATGGATGAAACGAAATGGAATTGTGTTTGAATAAAAAATTTTTTTCGCGTTTTGTTGGAGAATATGAAGTGAAATATGGAAAGGGGCTCATGTATGTCTAAACATACGAAACTTATAAACGAAGCAGAAACAAGAGTACAGCGTGCAAAAGAAAAAATGGACAGCACGTATCGCTTAGCATACCATATTATGACGCCGGTAAACTGGATGAATGATCCAAACGGATTGATTCAATGGAATGGAGAGTACCATGTATTTTATGTAACTATTCAGCCACATCATAAAGTGAGCTGAATATTTTTTGCTTTTCCTGTCCATGATGTGAATATTGATAGACAAGGAGGTGAATCGCATGTTGACGGTACAACAAGCTGTATTTACAGTTGAAAGCTTAATCAGCAAAGTCCAACAACAAAAGCAGCTCATTACTCACCAACAACAAGTCATTGAGCAACTGTTGAAAGAAAACAAACAGCTACGCAAAGAAAATGAACAACTGAAGTACCGTGTTCAAGAGCTGGAAGCACGCACGAAAAAAAACAGCTCCAATAGCCATTTGCCCCCATCTTCTGACCGTTTTGCCAACACACGTTCTTCTCGTCAACCATCTGGCAACAAGCCAGGCGGACAAGAAGGACATCAAGGAACGACGCTCCGTCAAGTGGAACATCCACATCATCGTGTCGTCCACCGTGTGCATACGTGTCAAGGATGTGGGGTTTCTTTGCGTGACGTCAAACCGTTCAAAGTCGATATCCGTCAAGTGTTTGATGTCCCTCCTGTGGCGATCGAGGTGACACAACATGAACGTGAAGTGAAATCGTGTCCGCATTGTCGATGCGTGCAACAAGCCGAATTCCCATCCCATGTCACGAATCATGTGCAATACGGTCCACGCCTTACTGCGCTCGTTGTTTATTTACATCATATCCAATTGATCCCGTACAAGCGTTTAAGTGATACAATCGAAGCGTTATATCAACACTCGATTAGTACAGGAACCCTTGCCAATATGGTGAAACGAGGACGCGAAGCGCTGGAATCAAATATGGACATCATCGAAGACGCCTTACTTGAATCCAACATCCTGCATGTCGATGAAACGAGTTTGCGCATCAATGGGAAACTCGCATGGGTGCATGTCGCGTGTACATCGAGATATACATACTTGGCTTCTCACGCTTCTCGTGGAAAGAAAGCAACGGATGAGATCGGGATTCTTCCACAATACAAAGGGACGATGATGCACGATGGGTTCGGTACGTATCCGAAATACACACATGCCACCCATGCCCTTTGTCATGCCCACCATTTGCGTGAGTTAAAAGGATTCATCGAACAAGGGCATACGTGGGCGATGCGCATGACCACGTTTCTGTTAGCCGCCAAGCAAGCCGTCGAAGCCCATCACGGTGCACTTTCCGAAGAAGAAGCGAGACGGTGGGAACGAGTGTATGATCGCATCCTAGAAAGAGCACAACATCGATTGGAAACGATGACACCTCTTCCGAAAAAAGCACTCGCTTTTGTTCGACGGCTTCAGAAACGAAAGGAAGAAGCGTTGCGTTTCTTACGTGAAGTACATGTTCCCTTTGACAACAACCAAGCCGAACGCGATCTTCGCATGGTTAAAGTCAAAGAGAACATTTCGGGTACGTTTCGCGTAGAAACATTCGCCCAGTCTTTTTGTATCACAAGAAGCATCGTTTCCACACTGACGAAACACGAAAAAAACGTGTGGGATTCGTTATGTCTTCTGTTGACGGGTGACACGCTTGATCGCGTTCTTTCTACCACTTAGGGCATTTTCTATTACGGGGATGCCCTATTTGTGTTGCGCTTCTTTACATACTACTATCGGAGTGAATAGTTACTATTTTATCAGTTCCATCCCGACAGTCCAAAGTGGGGGCCGATGCATTGGGGGCATGTGAAAAGTAAAGACCTCGTACATTGGGAGCGTGCACCGATTGCGCTTGCACCGAGTGAGTGGTACGACGAAGGCGGTTGTTTCTCTGGAAGCGCAGTCAATAATAATGGTGTCCTGACACTCATTTACACAGGAAACGTTTGGCTAAATGAGGAACAAACGGAACTGAAACAACATCAATGTATTGCAACAAGCAAAGATGGCATCCATTTTGAAAAAGACGCGTCCAATCCTGTGCTTTCCGAGCCACCATTTGACTGCCAAGGGCATATTCGCGATCCGAAAGTGTGGAAGCGTGGCGACGACTGGTATATGGTGCTTGGGACAAGAGAGGGGAATAACGGAAAAGTCGTTTTATATAAGTCGAAAGATCTGCGTCAATGGGAATATGTCAACATCCTTGCACAGAGCGATGGTAGCTTAGGATATATGTGGGAGTGCCCGGACGTCTTTCATTTGAATGGAAAAGATATATTGCTGTTTTCCCCACAAGGAATCGAACCAGATGGTGATCGTTTTCAAAATCTCCATCAAACGGGCTACGTTGTCGGAACGCTTGATTATGAAACAGGAAAACTAGCGCACGGAGCGTTTGAAGAGTTGGATAAAGGATTTGATTTTTATGCCGCTCAAACGTTCGAAGATGAAAAAGGACGACGCATTTTGTTCGGCTGGATGGATATGTGGGAGTCTTTTATGCCGACGCAAGCACATGGTTGGGCAGGGGCGTTGACGATCCCTCGTCTTTTGGAATTAGCGGATGATGAGAAACTGTTGATGAAGCCGGTGCCGGAATTGCAGTTACTACGCGAAGGTCACGTGCGGATGGAATCGATTTCAATTCGAGAAGGTACATATACGTTACCTGTGAAAGACGACCGTTTAGAGTTGCTCGTCCGCTTTTCGTTAACCGATTTTCGTGGGAATGCATTTGGTGTCAAAGTGCGCTGTTCGAGTGATGGAAGTGAAGAAACGATCTTCCGCTATGATGTGAAAGACTCGATCGTGACGTTTGACCGAAACCGGTCCGGAAAAGGAGAGGGCGGCATTCGCCGTGCCGTATTGGATAAGCAAGAAGACGTCGTCACGTTCCATGTCTTTATTGACCGTTCTTCTGTTGAACTATTTGTCAACGGCGGCCGGCTTGTCATGACAGGGAGGATTTATCCGTCTGAAACGAGTCAAGGGATTAAATTGTTCGCAGAGGGTGGAATTTTGACGGTGCTTTCTGTTGAGGCATGGACGTTGCAAGATATTTGGGGTGAGGAATAAAACGAATCGCCCACCTTTGTCGTGGGCGATTTATACATATTTGCTGATCGCTTCGTTAAACTGTTTTTGTATATCTTTGGTATTATGTCAAGATTTTGGACTGCCATACGTTTCTCTTGACTCGATATGAATCGTTTTGATTTGCTTTTTCAATGCTTCCTGTCTTTTCTTTTGTTGACTTTCTGGTCGTTTGACCCATGCATAGTATCCACTTCTTGAAACGCCTAAGACTTCACACGTCTTCGCCACGCGAAACTCCTTTCTATGCGTATGAATGAATGTATAAGCTTGTCGCTATCACCCGAAAAGGCGAAAGCACGCCGTTTGTGGCGTACCAATACGATGAAGGCGGCCGCCGCATTCAAAAGAACGTGGATGGCGTCATAAAAATGATCGGATGAAAAAGAGCAAGGAGAGGATATTGGTGTGAGGAGAAGGTTCTTAGAAGTAGGGGGAATTGTCAGAATTAAAGCGAATTTTTATGTTATCGTACATAGTGAAATGGTATAATATGTTTAATAAGCCCCGCCTTAATTGAAAGGAGTGAAAAAGCATGGATTTTGTACGAGTAATAAAACACAGTAATGATTTGGAAAAGTTTATAGATATACCTGAAGGATTAAAGAATAGGAAAGTAGAGATTATTATCCTTCCTTATACAGATCAAGAAGATATAGAACAAGGGAAAAAAAAGAGCTTGAGGGGAGCTCTATCAAAGTACAAAAATGAGGTTTTGCAAAATCAAGAAAGCGATGCTTGGTCTAAAAACGTGGTGGATCAATATGAAAATCGTTGATGCAAACATTGTTCTAAGATATTTGCTTAATGATCATGATGATTTGTCAGCGAAAGCAGCAATGATTATTGAAAATAACAAGGTGTTATTGCCGAATGAGATAGTAGTTGAAGTTGTTTATGTTCTTGAAAAAGTGTACAGAGTAAAAAATGACGAGATATGTGATACTCTTTTAGAGCTGTTTAAGTACGATAATATCGACGTGGATGATATGGAAATATTAGAAGAGGCGCTCATTCTCTTTAGAGAAAGACGGCTAGACTTTGTTGATACTCTTTTATACGCCTATAATAAAGTGAAGGGGTACCAGGTATATACGTTCGATAAGAAGCTAAATCAGTTACTTAAGGAATAGGCATCATTGGAATGTGGACATTGATTATCACTATATAAAATAAACCGAAAGAAGTAACCACTTCCCTAAAAACTAACGGAAGAAGCTGGTTACTTTTTTGTTGATCGGGTTAGATATCGTGCAGTCCGCTGTCTCAACTCCACAAGCGCATGTCGTTCCTCCACATTTTCTCCATATTTTTTTTGCTATAATGAAGAAAAACGCCAGTAAGGAAGGAATTTTTGTGCGAAAACTTTCGTTTAAGTTAGGGCTATTGTTTTTTGTCTTTGTACTAGGAATCGAAACGGTATTATTTGCGTCGTTATACGTGACACTTGTGAACGCGAGGATTAATGAAGAATTTGAGCAGTTGCTGGCAAGAGGAAACAATCACCGGGATGTATTGGAAAAAAGCTATCACCCTTCCACGTTAGAACATGTCGTCATGATGGAGTCGGAAGCGGAAACGGATGTCGTCATTACCGATGCGAAAGGGAATGTGTTGTATTTTTCTGATCATATTTTGCCGTTTGCGAAAAAACTTATTCCGTCTGTGGATGTCCGCCACATTCCACATAGCGGAATGGTCGTGCAAAGCAACTGGAAAAATGAATCGTATATCGCCACCGCCAGCCCGATTCGGATGGACGGCAAAACAAAAGGACATGTCTATATGTTTCAGCGGACGGCTTCCATTCAAAACATGATTGCCAAATTAAAACACCATTTTCTCGTTGTCGGCATTCTTTCTGTCTTTTTGACGATTTTGACGATTTTTTTCTTATCGAGGGTGATTACGATTCCGCTCGTTCGAATGAAACAAGCGACTGAGAAACTAAGCAAGGGGGACTTTTCAGTTCGTGTGCAAGTAAAAGGAGAAGATGAGTTAGCACAGCTCGGAAAAGCGATTCAAACCCTTGCGACCGATTTGGAATATTTAAAGAAAGAACGAAATGAATTTTTAGCGAGTATTTCACACGAGTTGCGCACTCCGCTTACTTATGTGAAAGGATGCCGACATTGCGCGCAGACCGAACATCGCCGAGGAAGAACGAGCAAAATATTTGTCCATTATTTATGAGGAAGCAGAGCATATGCAAAAATTAGTGAAAGACTTGTTTGAGCTTGCGAAAATGGATCAACATTCGTTTCAAATCGAGAAAGAGCCAACTCCGCTTTGCCTTTTTTTAAAAAAAGTATACGTGAAAATGTATCCCGCGTTTCAGGCGAAAAATATGTCGCTTGTCTACCGCTGTGATGAAGACATTACTGTCCATATTGATCGACAGCGTTTTGAACAAGTGATGATCAACCTTTTAGACAATGCGTTAAAATATTCGCATCAAGGCTCTACCGTTTCCATTGATGGGAGAATGGAGAAAAATAATGTGATGATCGCTATTTCAGATGAAGGAATAGGAATTCCTGAAGCAGATTTGCCGCATATTTTTGAACGATTTTACCGAGTCGATAAATCACGGTCGCGAACAGGCGGGGGCACAGGGTTAGGTCTGGCGATTGTGAAAGAAATTGTCGAAGCGCACGGCGGTTTGGTTTATGCAACAAGCCACTGTAGAAAAGGGACGACGATGATTATTACGTTACCGAAGGGAGATGAACATGTACACGATATTACTAGTGGATGACGAAAAACGAATGTTGGATTTACTAGAGTTGTATTTGATCCCGAACGGGTACCGTTGTGTGACATGCGAGTCGGGAGTAGCGGCGATCCGCTATTTAGAAAATAATAAAGCGGACCTTGTGTTGCTGGATGTAATGATGCCAGAGATGGACGGATGGGAAACGTGCAAACAAATACGGGAGTTTTCAAACGTTCCGATCATTATGGTTACTGCACGGGATGCAACGACAGATGTTGTGCAAGGACTAAAAATTGGCGCGGATGATTATATTACAAAACCGTTTGACGAATCCGAATTGCTCGCTCGGATTGAGGCGGTATTGCGCCGTTCGGTCGGAAAACAAACGAAACTCGAGTTTAACGGCTTAGTTTGGGATGAAGCGCAGCATAAAGTTCAATACGATGGGCACGATATTTTTCTCACACCAAAAGAGTTTGCCATTTTAGGTCTTTTTCTCACACATCCAAACCAAGTATTTAGCCGAGAACAGATCATCGTGACATTATGGGGATATAACGCCAATACGGAAGAACGAACTGTCGATTCACATGTGAAAAATATTCGCGAAAAGCTCCGCCAAGCCGGTTTTCCGATCGATGAATGTTTGCAGACCGTTTGGGGTGTAGGATATAAATGGAAGAGCAAGTAATTGCTTTATTTCATACGTATCCATCGATCGCTTTTCTCATCAGCATTGCCATTAATATCGGGATCAGTATTTTAGGCGTTGTCCCGAGCGTCTTTCTTACTGCGGCTAACTTGGCGGTATTCGGTTTTTGGAAAGGCACCTTTTTATCGTTTGTAGGGGAAGCGGTTGGCGCGATTGTATCGTTTCTGTTGTATCGAAAAGGTTTTCGGAAACTTTCGGAAACGAAATGGTTTTCCTATCCGAAAGTCAAACGTTTGCTTGCGGCAGAAGGAAAAGAAGCGTTTTTGCTCGTTTTATCGTTGCGTCTTCTGCCATTTGTTCCATCAGGAATTGTCACGTTCGTTGCCGCTATTGGGCGCATATCGCTTCTCCTTTTTACAGCCGCCAGCTCGCTCGGAAAGCTGCCAGCACTTTTGTTAGAGGCATATTCGGTGTATCAAGTGATGAATTGGACATGGCAAGGGAAAGTGATATCGACTGTTTTTGCTGTTTTTTTATTTATCTTTACTTGGAAAAAAGTTGTTCAGAACAAGACGTAAACGCCCCATTACATCTTGCATATACAAAATCTACGTTTATACAAAGGAGAATCAATCATGACAAAAATGACGAAAGCGATCATCATTACATCATCCATTCTTCTTCTAAGCGCTTGTTCATCATCCAATGAAAAAGAACAGTCCTTTATTACGAGCAAAGAACAAGCAAAATCCAACACATCTGTTACAAATAATCCTTTCTTTAAAGAAAAGAAAGAAGGAAAGTTCGAACATTTACATGGAATTGGTTATGCAGGCAACCAAAATGCGATTTACTTTGCTACACATGAAGGTTTACTTGTTTACCAAAATAATAAGTGGTATGAAACGATTTCGAATAAACACGATTATATGGGCTTTTCAGCTACAGACGACGGCTTTTACTCATCAGGGCATCCGGAAGAAGGTTCATCTTTAGGAAATCCACTTGGTCTTGTGAAAAGTTTTGATAATGGACAAACATTGATGAATTTAGGATTTTATAAAGAATCTGATTTTCATTATATGACCGTTGGCTATAAAAGCCATACCATTTATGTGGTGAACCAAGAAGAAAACAAAACGCTCGGACAAGGGGTATTTTACAGTAAAGACGACGGCAAAACGTGGTCGCCAAGTCAATTGAACGGCTTGCCGCAAACAGCAGCGGGAACGATTGCTGCCCACCCAACGGATGAAAATATGGTTGGAATTAGTACATCGGAAGGAATTTTTGTTTCAAGAGATAATGGGAATACGTTTGAACGGTTCACGCGAAAAATCAATACGACGACGTTTGCGTTCCAAGAAAAATCCATTGTATTTGCAGCTGTAGAGAACGATAAGCCGATCCTCATCAAACAATCACTAGACACAAAACAAGAAGAAGTTCTTTCCGTTCCTGCATTGGATGAAAAAGATCATATCATGTATATCACTTTTAATCCAGCAAATGACAACGAAATAGTAATTGCGACGATGAACGGGGATATTTTCATGACGAAAAATAACGGTGCAAGCTGGACAAAACTAGCATCGAAAGGGAAAATATAAAAAGAGTATGAGTAAAATGTTTGTGGGAGGGCGCTAAATCCTCTTCCATATGTTTCAAGGGGAGGGTTCCTTGAACAGAAGGGGGATGAGCAAAAAAGATGCAAAAAGGACTCTCTCCCTGTAATGATAATTTACAACATACGTTAATCACGTTATGCTATTAGTAGTTAAGATTTTTTATCTGGCAGGGGAAATTTTATGTTGCCGTATGAAGGAATTTGGGGAATTATAGAAAAAATTATTGAACATGGGCCGGAAATCAAGACTTCTCGCAGATACAAAGGTTTTGACGAAGAACTTTTTGAGGAACTAAAAAATAAGGTAGAAGAGTATTATTTAAATACAGCAGAATATCCAGATAAAATCGTTGAATTAATTAAACATATTCCTGAAATTGACTTTACGGGGGAAGCGCAAGAAAGCCCCTGTCTTTAGACACGGGGATGAATTGCGTATTTTTTTTTGATAAATTTATTAGATGTGTTTATTTTATCTATTGTTTATGGTATATTTAGTATAGAGGTGATTGTTTTTGGAAAACGAAAAATACACCGATAAAAAAGGGATTGTTTATCTCAATCAATATCATATTGTGTTTTGTCCAAAATACCGTAGAAAAGTGTTAGTTGGAGATATTGAACGAGATTTAAAAAGAATTTTTGAAGAAGTTGCCAAAGAACATGATGTACAAATCAAAGCAATGGAAATTATGCCTGATCATGTTCATTTGTTCATTTCTTTTGACCCTCGTCAACATTTGCACAAAATTATACAAGCGTTTAAAAGGAAAAGCAGTCGAATATTAAGGGAGAAATATCCTTCGTTAAAAAGCAGACTACCGTCGCTATGGACACGAAGTTATTTTTGTTGTACTGTCGGCCATATTTCAGAAGAAGCGGTTAAACAATACATCGAAAACCAAAAGAACGTATAAAGGAAGTGGTGTCGTTGGCGAAAACAAAAACCAAAAGTTACGTGCTGACGTTGAAACTCAAAACAGAACTATGGCAGGCGCACATATTAGAGAAACGTTTTGAAATTGGCAGAAAAATATACAACGCTTGTTTGGGCGAATTGCTGAAACGGCATAAAAAATTACAACATGATAAGCAGTATCGTCATCTAGCCCAACAACCAAAATCAAAAGAAAGAAACAACTTGCTAAATGAGTTATATCGTCAGTACGGAATCAATGAATACGCTATGCACGATTTTGTTAAGCCAATGCAACACCATTTCAAGAAACACATCGACTCACACACCGCACAAAAAATCGCTACGAGAGCATGGATAGCAATGGAAAAACTCATCTTTGGTAATGCAAAAAAAGTGTCTTTTAAGAAATACAACGATATGGATTCATTAGAAGGAAAAACAAATAGCACAGGCATCCGTTTCAAAAACAAACATTTGCTTTGGAATGGTTTATCTATTCCTGTTATAATTCACCCAAACGACATATATGCACATCTGGCTCTACAAGACCGTATAAAATATTGTCGCATCGTCCGTAGACGAATTAGAGGAAAAATCAAGTATTTTCTTCAACTCACTCTTGGAGGTGTGCCACCAAAGAAAATAAACCGCCAAACAGGAGAAATAAAACATCCAATAGGGCGAGGCGATGTTGGTATCGACATAGGAACACAAACCGTCGCTATTTGCTCGATGAATAATGTCAAGTTGCTCATTCTTGCGCCGAGCATCGAAAACATAGAAAAGCAAAAGCGAGTTCTTCGACGAAAATTGGATCGTCAAAGACGGGCGAATAATCCGCACAAATACAATGAAGATGGGACAATAAAAAAAGACAACAAGGAAAAATGGGTTTGGAGTAAAAATTATCTCAAAACGAGAAATCAGTTAGCAGAATTACAAAGAAAAATAGCAGATAAACGGAAACAAGATCATCAACGGCTTGCCAATTGGATCATCGCATTAGGTCATCATATCCAAGTAGAAAAAATGAATTTCAGAGCACTTCAAGCAAAGGCAAAAGAAACAAAAGTCGATGCCAACGGAAAATACAAAAAGAAAAAACGATTTGGAAAAAGTATTGCGAATCGTGCACCAAGTTTGTTTTTAAACATACTGAATCAAAAACTGCAATATGAAGGCTATTCCCTTCAGTACATCGACACATTTCGCGTCAAGGCAAGTCAATACGACCACCAAAACGATGAGTACAACAAGAAAACACTTTCCCAACGATGGCACGAAGTAGACGGACATAGAGTGCAACGAGATTTATACAGCGCATTTTTAATCATGAATGTGAAAGACAATCGAAAAGAAATAGATAGACAAAAATGTTTAGAGAGATGGGATCAATTTATTCGACTGCATGATGAAGAAATCAAACGACTTCGTCTTCATTCATGTGTCGTAAGTAGTATGGGAATTTAAATGATAAAAAGCGTCTTGAACCGGGCGCACAGGGCGATAAGCACCAGTAAGGTGTTTGCCCATGAAAGTCTTGTGGAACAAGGGTGAGTTCTACACACAGGTGTACGAGAAACCCTTTTGTACACAAGAACCCCGTGGCTTTAGCCATCGGGAGGTTCAGAAGGATCCTGTATCAATAAAGCTGAAATTAGAACGTAATCAATTGACAAAACAGCTCTACAAAATTGCAAACGACATTTTAGGAATACGATTTATTATTAAAGCAGAGACTGCAGAGTTGAAACAGATAGTTCATGAATTTGTAACATGTTGTCCGTATGGACAAGATGCATGCAACATTGTTGATCAAACATTAGGGAAAACTTATGATGATGGGTATAAAGCTATTCACGTTTATATAAGACCAAATAATTATGTTTTCCCTATTGAAATTCAATTTTGGACAAGAACACATGCATTATTGAATGAATATTTACATGAACAAATATCACTAGTGTCGCATTAAAATAATTTAACACCTTTAAATAAACCGAATTTTCTGAAATATAATCCAAACACAAAAAAATCCTTTATAATGGTTGGGTGGTAGTAAACCATCCAAATCCAATACAAAGGACAAAACCATGGATAAGTTTACACGAAAAACATCATTTGAACAATGGTTTTCACCGATTAATCGTCCATTATTTGACGACCTAGTGAAAACACATCAATTAAATCACTATACCAAGAAACTTTATATGGCTTCATTTATGAAACTGCTTTTGTATGCCCAACTCCATGAAACCGAGAGTTTACGGGCGTTGAGTGACGCTGTCTTTTTAGAAGAATTACAACGAGCAACGGGATTGGAATCGATTAGTTTTTCACAGTTAGGGAGACGAATCAATACCATCCCAACTGAGTTCTTTCAAACGATTTTTCTCGATTTAGTGGCACAAATTCATCGGAAAACCAATTTCCAAACAAGAAGAAAAGTGACAACGCCTTTGAAAATCATTGATTCGAGTACATTACCGCTTAATTTGACCAATCATAAGTGGGCAGAGTTTCGAAAGACAAAATCAGGAGTAAAGCTTCACTTACGACTTGTTTTTATGGAAAAAGGACTCTCCTATCCAGATAAAGCCGTACTCACGAATGCCAACGAACATGATCGTGGTCAACTAGAAGTATTCGTGGATGACAAAGAATGCATGTACGTGTTTGATCGTGGTTACTTGGATTATAGGCGCTTTGATCAAATGACGGAAGATGGCTATTTCTTTGTGACCCGTTTGCGTAAAAACGCTGTTGTCCGAGTGTTAGAATCCTTTTCGTTACCAGAAGATTCACCCGTATTCTCTGATGAAATGGTTGTCATTGGAACACCACAAAATCGTTCTGAAAACGTGTTTCGCTTACTCAAATTGCAAGATACAAAAGGAAATAAGCTTCATTTACTGACAAATCGGTTTGACATTGACGCAGATGAAATTGCAGAAATCTACCAATCACGTTGGGCAATCGAACTTTTTTTCAAATGGATGAAACAACATCTGAACATTAAAAAGTTTTTTGGTCACAGTGAACAAGCTGTACATAATCAAGTGTACGTAGCCATGATAGTGTACTGTCTGAATGTTTTAGCTCAGTTGAACACGAATAGCGAACGCAGTTACTTACAAATTAGTCGCTATTTGAAGGCTTCTTTGTGGAAATCCGCTCACATTTGGTTACGAAAAATCGAAGGAAACAGCGTCCCATAAAGGTTTGCCAGTCGTTGTTGCACAAGTCATAGGTTATAGTAAAAAAATGGATGTATACTACCCTCGCTTAGGTGTTTTCGTTTTTTCTCTAAAGTCCAGAAAAAATAAAACTGAAAATTCAGACATCATTTATGCGACGGTAGTGAACAAATATACAAAATGGATAATGATCAATTAAATCAATATGCGTTGGATTTGAGTAAGTGGCTTGAAAGTGTTCCAAGATTTCCTAATAGCGATGAAGTTGCAATTAAGTCATATGTAGACTATATTTATGAACAAGCATTTTCAAACAAATATTTAGATGAAAACGATGAAGATATTGATGACGTTGACCAATATTAAAATGGGTAAAGTTAGGTATCAGTCGGGTATAATTCACGTAATAAGTGGGGGAAATGAAAAATGAGCAAAGTTTATATTATTTCTGCTGCGGATGATAAGTCGGTTATTCTGGAATTACCGTCAACAAAAGAGGCTAAAATAGCCTACAAATACATTCGTTCTAAAACACCAGAAGCAAGCATTGGAGTATATGGTGCAAGAGATCTTCAAACATTTAGAAGAACACAAAGGACAATCGGACCTGCTACTGTGACGAGATCAGTTGAAACTTTTGTGAAAGCTTTGAACCTGAAAGAAAAATATATCCGGCGTGAACCAAAGACCACCTTATAAAAGAGGTGGTTTTCTTTTTGTTTTGATTGTCATGCCTGAGTTCGACAGTGACTAGGCAAACCAAATGTCTCTCATCCGTTGATACAAAAGGGACGAGAGGCATTTGGGCATACTTCGGGCGTGTATCTAGGTGCGAGGATGGATGCATAGAATCTTCGGAGGAAGTTTCAGCCCTAGAGCCGCAAAGAGTTGAGTCTGTTTGTCCGTCAGTTCGATTCGTTGAGAAAAGTCTCTGTTTTTGGAAGAAAAATGTCCAAGCATGAGACGCTCACACTCTTCTCTTACTTTCGGATATGATTCATGAGTCAGGGGAAAGGAATCGCAACTTTTGGCCAAACGCCCCAAGACAGCGCGATCCACCTCGTCTTCGTGCCCGAACGAATCCATCACCTTCGCTTTCGCATATTTGGACTTCGGGTTCCAATTCGTTGTGAGCAGGCTGGAGATAGGCCATGATCGTTCCATCTTTGTTTTTGCGTGTGACTCGTCGTATGTACATGCCTATATTATAATTGACCTGTGGTGCTAGTTGAGCGCTAGCGGTCAACTAGCACCACGAGTAAAGTTTTTATAATTTACATTTCGTACCCTCTCGACAAACTGAAGTGATAGAATTTTTGTTTCATAAAAAATCTACCAAAAGTGAATAGATCATGGGAAAACGTTGACGATAATAATGTTGTCAACACTTTCGTTGCTTTATATACCCATTACCGGTATAATGTAATTGAAGAGGTGATATTTGATGAACCATTGCGAAGATCATAATATGGATAAAAAAATGGTTCCGCGTACAGAAGAAGAGATCGAAAGCATTATGAAGCGCTTGAAGCGCATTGAAGGACAAGTGCGCGGGGTGCAAAAAATGGTCGAAGACAATCGGTATTGCATCGATATTTTAGTGCAAATTTCTGCAATCACGGCCGCGTTAAATAAAGTCGGATTAAATTTACTCGAACGCCATGTCAGTCATTGCGTTTCCAAGGCGATCCGTGAAGGAAGCGGAGAAGAATCGATTCGTGAATTAATGGATGTCATTAAGCAATTCTCAAAGTAAGGGAGGGAAAGGTGGATGGATGAACAAAGAACCGTGACACTGAAGGTGACTGGCATGACATGTGCCGCGTGTGCCAATCGGATTGAGAAAGTACTAAATAAGATGGATGGAGTAGAAGCCAATGTCAATTTGGCGATGGAAAAAGCAACGATTAAATATGATCCATCGAAACAAACAATCGCCGATATCGAAACGAAAATTGAGAATTTGGGGTATGGCGTTGCGACAGAAAAAGTGACGCTTGATATTGAAGGAATGACATGTGCGGCATGTGCGACACGGATTGAAAAAGGGTTAAATCGGATGGAAGGTGTGACAAGCGCTGCTGTAAACTTGGCGACAAACAGTGCTGTTGTCGAATACAAGGAAGGCGTTACATCTGTCGAAGACATTTTAGAAAAAATCAAAAAGCTTGGGTACAAGGGGCAGATTCGAAACGAAGAACAAGACGATGCTGGCCGGAAAGAAGAGCGGCTGAAACGAAAACAACGGCAACTCGCGATTTCTATCATCTTATCGTTGCCGCTGCTTTATACGATGCTTGCCCATATGCCGTTTGATATAGGCTTGCCGATGCCGCATCTGCTGATGAATCCGTGGTTCCAGCTTCTTTTAGCTACACCGGTTCAGTTCTACATCGGCGGTCCCTTCTATGTCGGGGCGTACCGGGCGTTACGAAATAAAAGCGCAAACATGGACGTTCTCATAGCGCTTGGAACATCGGCTGCGTACTTTTACAGCTTGTATGAAGCTTTTCGGACGCTTGGGAATCCTGAATATATGCCAAGATTATATTTTGAAACGAGTGCCGTCTTGATTACGCTTGTGCTTGTCGGCAAATACTTTGAGGATCTTGCGAAAGGGAGAACAACCGAAGCGATCTCTAAGCTGTTGAGCCTTCAGGCAAAGGAAGCGACTGTCATCCGTAATGGGGAGGAAAGAAAGGTTCCGCTCGAGGAAGTGGTGATCGGCGATACGATTCTTGTCAAGCCAGGAGAAAAAATCCCGGTAGACGGTACGGTCATCGCCGGGGCATCTTCCGTAGATGAATCGATGATTACTGGTGAATCGATTCCAGTTGATAAGAAGGAAGGCGACTATGTGATCGGGGCGACGATGAATACGAATGGCGTACTGACCATTCGTGCCGAAAAAGTCGGAAAAGATACCGCGCTGGCCAATATCATTAAAATCGTTGAAGAGGCGCAAGGGTCGAAAGCCCCGATTCAGCGGATGGCGGATACCATTTCCGGCATTTTCGTACCGATTGTTGTAGGAATTGCTGTCGTTGCATTCATTATATGGTACTTCTTTGTTGCGCCGGGTGATTTGGCAAAAGCGCTTGAAGTGGCCATCGCTGTTCTTGTCATTGCGTGTCCTTGTGCGCTCGGTCTTGCCACGCCGACATCGATTATGGTCGGTACAGGAAAAGGGGCAGAACAAGGAATTCTCTTTAAAGGAGGTGAGTACCTAGAGGGAACGCATAAAATCAATGCCGTATTACTGGATAAAACAGGAACAGTGACAAAAGGAAAACCGGAAGTGACAGATGTGTTACAATTCCAAGAAAACATGCTTGACTATGCCGTTTCAGCCGAGAGCGCTTCAGAACATCCATTGGCACAAGCGATTGTGGCTTATGGAAAAGAAAACGGAATTATCGCGCAGCCGTTGACGCAATTTTCTGCGCTTGTTGGACATGGAATTGAAGCAACGGTGAATGGAAAACATGTACTCATTGGCACACGAAAATTAATGAACGAACGAGGGATCGAAATCGCCGAACATGAACTAGCCATGATAAAGCTTGAAAACGAAGGAAAAACGGTCATGCTCGTTGCCATCGACGGACAGCTTGCTGGAATGATTGCTGTTGCTGATACGATCAAGGAGACATCAAAGCAAGCGATTGCGACATTAAAACAAATGGGCATCGATGTATATATGGTGACAGGCGATAACAAACGAACAGCCGAAGCGATCGCCAAACAAGTCGGCATAGAACATGTGTATTCGGAAGTGCTTCCGGAAGACAAAGCGAACATCGTCGAGGAATTGCAAAAGCAAGGGAAACGAGTGGCGATGGTCGGTGATGGAATTAACGACGCTCCAGCTCTTGCGAAAGCGGATATTGGGATGGCGATTGGCACAGGCGCAGATGTCGCGATTGAAACGGCGGATGTGACGCTTGTTGGCGGCGATTTACTGCATATTCCAAAAGCGATTGAACTGAGCCGGCAAACGATGCGCAACATTCGGCAAAATTTGTTTTGGGCTTTGTTCTATAATACAGTTGGCATTCCTGTAGCCGCTCTCGGATTATTGGAACCATGGATCGCTGGGGCAGCGATGGCATTTAGCTCTGTATCCGTTGTGACAAACGCGCTTCGTTTGAAACGCGTGAAAATATAAACATTTAAGGAGGAATGGATGATGACGATTACGTTACAAGTACAAGGAATGACATGCGGACATTGCAAAGCGGCGGTGACAAATGCACTTCAAACGTTAGATGGAGTCAGCCGCGTCGAAGTACATTTGCAAGAAGGTACGGTTGATGTGGATTATGATGAAACAAAAGTAAGCGTAGAAAAACTAAAAGAAGCGATTGAAGAGCAAGGATATGATGTGAAGTAAGGGAGAAAAGGGTATTCCTCTGTCGAAGGGATGCCCTTTTTGTAGTATCGAAAGTTTTTTTCTTTTTATGAAGAATAATGAAAAAACGAGATGTTATAATTTATAATGAAAATAACAGGTATGTATAAAAGTAAGCGTCAAACTCTTCCCACCTAGTTTTATCCCTATATCCATGTCATAATTTCTTTCAAAATCTTAATTAAAGCAGTTTAGATATGGATAAAATTGAAAATTATTCGTGGGGATCATAACGGATTTTGGTTGTATTATTGCTGACTCGAACGTGGAACATTTGATTGGCCTTCTGAGCATCACTCGGAACCTTTAAAAATTAGTCCACGCCAATTACGCTGGCTACTCGATGGACTATCATTCGACCAGAAACAAGCTCACTCTTCTGTAACCGCAAAGAAAGTTATTAATCTTTGTTGGCTTATTCCCTGGTCGGGCTGGTTGAGCGCTGAGGCTCAACTAGCACCACGGGTTTTTGTAAACAGTTTTTGTATGGAATAAATTAAAAGAATACTTGAAATAAAGATTAACAACGTATAAGCATTAACATAAACAGTATTTGTATATTGATTTATCCAGCTAAAACGGTAGATTCTAGAATTTATGTTAGATGGGGGTCCTCCGAGTTGTTTAATTAAGTCTAAAACATATATAATTTCTAAAAAAGCGGACATGCTTAAAATACAGAGTGAACCAATACTCATAAACAACAAACCTCTCTTTGAGATACTCATGTTAGTGAGGATTTTCCATAACCCCCTCCCAAAGAACAAAAATGAAATTGCAGCTAACATAATAATAAGAAGCCCTGGATTTCCGTTCCCTGAAGTTACGTGAGGCTCTATCGTAAAAAGTTCCGTTAGATATAACATCAATAAACAAACTAAAAATGATATAATAAGTTGTTTAGAGAATAACTTCAATATAATTCCTCCTCGTATAGTATGTTTAGAAAGATTTTTAAATCGAATTTCCAGTTCGATATGCTCCTTGACAATCGCATATTCTTGGGTGACTTGCCCACGGGGGAGGGGCGCCCCTCCCCCGTGGGTCGCAAACATATTTCACAAACATCGGGGTTGGACTTTTCGCGATGTTCCTAGATAATGATCTTGAGGATCATCGGGGACACTCTTCTTCCTTCTGTAGCCTTGACTACTCGTGAAGTCTGTCTCCCCGGCTCCTGTTCGTACGTCTAACCCGCAGGCTGTTCCCGTTGGTTCCCCATGCTGGAAGGAGCAGCTTCCAGGCAGCCCATGGCCCAACGTGAGTTCTCATACGCGAGGGTGACTGGTCAACAGGCGCGGTCCGGGGGCATCCCGAAGAGTCCCAACCCCACGATCCTACTTATCCATTTTTATAAATTTATATGAATGATAAAAGCCCTTAATTAACATAAGGGCTGTTTTATGTTTAGGATAGCCACGCAAAATCGATGTCTTGGTCATCGTCTGTCCAATCAAACCAGTGCGTACCTGTATTATCCGCACCATTATCAGGATCTTTGTAAGCGACATGTAAATCGCCTGCATAAGAACCGTTTTTATCATATCCAATTCCACAAACAAAATGATATTCGATTGATGTTCCACCAGAGTCAAATAAATCAAAACGGATGGCAACAGGATCGTTGCTATCTATGGCACCAATAAACTTAGAACTATTCCCAACCGCATCTGTTACTGTATTAGAGCTCCAAGCATTACTTGTATGGTAAACGTGTGTAAGAGCACCGTTGGCCCACATTGTAATTGTTGTTCCTAACCATGTACTCCCCATCTCGTTATAAAGATGATTAACTAACGCGGCCCATGAGCCATAATAAGCGTTATCTCGAACATTATAACCTAACTCATCATGATAATAATCCATAATCATAGCGGCTACTGTTGGACCACAAGCTGAATTCGGATTATTAATTCCGGAACTACGCTGATAGATACGGTCAACGCCACTTAATACTTTATAGTCTGTAGCGGCGATAGATACCATTCCGTTGCCACTATCTTTCAACAAACCGTCCCAACCTGGGCTTCTCTTATCACCTTTTTTCAACGATTTTAATTGTGCTTTTTCAACTTTTTTATACTCTTCTGTTCCATCTTTTTTTTCGTCTTTTAATTTCTTTAATGTTGCAGATTTAGCCTTCTCAAATTTTTCTTTTACCTCCTTACCGCTTTTACCGAAGCTAAATTTGTTTACACCGAAATAGTAAACTTTTTCATCTTTCATTTTTTTATTCAGAGTTTCTTCTAGGTCTACATCTACACCATACTGTATCATAGGATCTATTGTATCAACAGCTGAAGTAATAAAATAGCCTTTTGTCTTTTCGGACTCCACAGCGAAATAATATCCCACAACGGTATCATCAATATCGTAGAGATGTTCTTTAAATACAATTTTACCGTCTCTTAAATTATATAACTGTTCATTTTTTTTTAATAAAATTATTGATGGCTTTTTTAGCCTCCTCAACACTGATAGTATCATAAGAAATAGACTGTGTTGAGATTTCTTGCTTCGGAGAATTAGCTTGCGCGACTACAGGTAAGCACAAAATGCTCCCTAACATTAGGGTAGAAATCAGTTTTCTTTTTTTCATACAAACCATCCTTTTTTGTGATTATAGTTATAACATGGTTTTCTCCGTTTACTAATGAATTCCCTTCTTATCATGTAAATTTATAGTTAATTTTTATGACTGTAGATGAGCACCTGAATCCGTGACAAAACATCTTTACAATGGTCGCAAACCGTTGATACGATAAGGGAAAACGACGTTGACGACTCTTCATCAAGTAGGTGAATGTGATGAAAGATTTCCCGATTCGGTTTGTATTGACAGATGAAGCGATTACTCCAAGTGCTGGGCTTGCTCTCGTGGGCTACTTACTGCACCAAACGAAGCTGGATAAACGAGTAAACGCCCTTCGGCTCCCAACGGTTCGTCGAGATGTGCACATTTCCCATAGCGATGTCATTCGCTCGATGATTGGCTTGCTTGCCACAGGAAAAACGGATTTTGATCATATCGAAGCGTATCGTCAGGACGATATCTTTTCGACATCAATGGGCATTCGGCACGTACCTTCCTCCCCAACGTTGCGACAGCGTCTCGATCAGCTCGCTTGTCTTCCGATGACCGAAGCAATCATTTGGGAGGAATCGATGCGTCTGTTGGTTCGACAACACGCTACCTTGTCCCCTTGTTGGGCGAAAGGGAAAACGACATGGCTTCCCCTTGATATAGATGCTTCCCCATTTGACAACTCCGATACGAAGAAAGAAGGAGTGAGTCGAACGTATAAAGGATTTGACGGTTTTACGCCGTTGTTTGCGTACGCAGGGAAGGAAGGGTATATCGTTCATGCCGAGCTGCGTCCAGGGAAACAACATGTACAAGACAACATGCCTTCGTTTTTAACTACCGCCATCCGTCGAGCTCGTCCGCTGACCTCGTCTCGTCTGCTTGTCCGCATGGATGCAGGAAACGATGCGGAAGCGAATGTGCATACGTGGACTTTGTCATCAAGCGAAACTTACGCCGAGAATCGAAAGCGCTTTGGTTCCAGATCGCTTCGCAAAAGGGCAGACGCGTCGATGATGGACAAACAGAAGGAGTACAAACGTATGAGTTATGCCTTCCACAGACAGCAGCAATCGATGGACACACGTATACGTACGTTCAAGTCACCCAAGTGACGGGTTTGAGTCAAGACTTTGTGGGAGATTTTTTTCTCGACCGATTTTTTTGGTTATATATGGTTTTATAAAATCGTTATATGTAAGCGCTTTTACTTACTCTCATCCTGTAGGTATGTGCGTTTTCTCTCGTTTTAAAAACCTTTCAATGCTTGCAATGCCTCGTAAATCGGTGTCCCTGAAGATTGGCGAAGGTATGGGATGTTATCTCGTACCACTTCTGTCATTTGCGTTTGCACGCGCTTCAGTGCCTTTTTCACGATCGTTTCTCGTTTCGTTTCTTCTCGTTCTTCCACGCCATACATCACTCCATCGCGTGTCCGAATGAGTAACGTATCTTTTATCGCGACGATCGCTCGCAACATCGCTTCAATCCCTGCATCCCTCCAACTTCGACCGTTTTTACTTCGTTTCGCAAACACATGCATCGTTCCTTCCGCACTCCCCATCGCCCTCATGTTTGTCGTGTCAATCCCTTTTTCCTTCAACCATACGCGATAGTCACGTAAACATCCTGGTATCTCCTCGATTCGACGAACAAGCGCCTCGAGTTGCTTTTCCTTCTCCTCATGTTCTAACGTACCGATGGCACTTGTGAGTTCTCGTAACACACCTTCTTCATCCCATGATGCTAACTTCTTTCGAATCACCCGATATCTCGCATGACCTCGGAACAATTGACGAATCTCTCTTGCCACATGGAACCGATCAAGCTGAAAGTACCCCCTGTCCCCGAAATATTCTCGACACGCTGTAATCCATGGGGCTCCATCTCCATTGATGACCACCCAATCCTCAAACGGATCATAGCTGTATTCCTTCATCAGAAAATTCTCTACAGCTTCCCAAATCGGTTCATTCGTTTGATGAACCATATACCGTCGATTCACTAAGGATACGCGTTTCCCGTTTTTCTCCCATCCTTGGTGAATCGTGATGATCTTTTCTTCTTTTCCTTTGATGCGGCTTCGTTGACGTTTCACGTACAACCCGTCTGCTTCGATAAAAAACACGCGCCCTTTTTTCTCCATCGCACGGTGCCCTTCCACCTCTGCCTCGATGATGGACTGGCGAATCGTTTCGTGACTCATACATGCATACCCCACCAGCTTTTCAAGCGACTGCGCAGCCTGTCGATACGAAGAACCCGTCACGGCGAGATGAATCGCTGTCTCCTCTAATAGCGGACTCACTCCATGCGCCCCATCGAACTGAAGAAAGACATCGAGTAAAGACGTATACACCTTTTTTTCACGGTCAAAGTAGTAGTTTCGCTTCACTTCCACCTCTCCAAATAGCGTTTGGAGTCGGATCGTCCGCTTATCTTTGAGCGCATATCGTTTCTTGTCCCGCTGTTCTGCCAATGTGCGGTCGATCTCCTCCAACACCTGTTGAAGGAGATGACCATATTGTTTTTGCATATGTCTAAATAAAGACTGTTCGATCTCTTTTAATGTCAAGCCGTTTGTGATATAATCCTGCATGGGCTCCACTCCTTTCTTTGGTTGTATTTTTTTCTCACTTACTACCTTACCAGGAGGAGAGCCCGTTTTTCATCTATTTTGCTTACATATCTGACAGGTTCCTTATTATACCAAATCAGGAACCTGTCTTTTTTTCTCCCACAAACATTTTACTCATACAGTGACGGAACGAACGATGGAACGAAATGGACAGCTGATGCTCGTTCCTGATTACGAAGTCGAAAGCTACTGGGTGCGCCTCGAAGGATACGAGCATGTTCGAATGAGTGATGTGCTCGCATTGTATCATGATCATGCGACATGCGAACAGTTTCATAGCGAACTGAAAAGCGACTTAGATTTAGAGCGACTTCCATCAGGGAAGATGAAAACGAATGCGCTCGTGTTAGTCATGGGAGCATTCGTGTACAACCTTCTTCGCCTGATTGGACAAGATCTATTAAGCGATCCGAGACATCCATTACATCATAAAGTGAAACGCCGCCGCATCAAGACGATCATTCAGACGGTGATCACGATGGCAGGTCGACTCGTCCGCCGATCACGACAGATCTGGATGAAACTGACGCGAAGGAGTGGCTATAGCGAGCCCCTACTGAACATTTACATAAAATGGAGAGAAGGAGCATAACGAACGATTGTTCGCAATTCTGTACTCATCCTAACCCTCTGTCCTTTTTTGTTTTTTCTTTGGTTTATATACCTAAAAAAGATATTTATTTCATTTCTGAGAGTGAAGATGACATCTGTTTTAAACATAAAAAGGGAATAGTGGATCACGCATCCATAAAACCAGCAAAAAAGTCAAAGTCGATGTCAATCCATCACGGATTCAGGATAAAATAATCACCTTAGATGAACGAAGGCTGGGCGACGTATTGGCATCAGCGCATTTTGCGCGAGATGGATTTGACGAGCGATGAGGCGATTGAATTTGCGAAACTGAACGCCAACGTCGTGCAACCGTCGCGCACTGGCATCAATCCGTGTTATTTAGGACTGAAAATTTTTGAAGACATTGAAGAGCGGTGGAACAACCCGACTGAGGAGATGAAAAAATACGGCGTCAAGCCGGGGTCGGGGAGGGCGAAAATTTTTGAAGTGCGCGAACTCGAATCCGACATTTCGTTTTTGCGCAACTATTTAACGAAAGAGCTCGTTATGCGCGAAGATATGTATTTGTTCCAAAAACAGGGGAAAGAATATAAAATCGTCGACAAAAACTGGGATCATATCCGCGACTAACTCGTCAGCATGCGGGTAAACGGCGGATTCCCGTATATCACGGTCAATGACGGCGATTATATGCGCAACGGAGAGTTGTATTTGAAGCATTGGTATGAAGGAATCGAACTCGATCTGAAGTATTTAGAAAAAGTGCTCCCATACATTTATCAGTTGTGGGGCCGTCCGGTCCATATGGAGACGGTCGTCGAGGAAAAGCCGATGTTGTTTACGTATGACGGGAAAAAGGTGCATCGGAAATATTTATAACATGAGGGCAGGGATCCCCTGCTTTTTTTGTTTGTCACGATGAATATGTGAAAAATGACACAAATTATTCGAAATCATGCCGAATAGCGTCCACGATTTTATGAAATAATATGAAATAATATGAAGTGGATAATTTGTGATGATTGTCACAAATTCTTCACCACTGTTTGTTTGCTCGGGGGGTAGATATGTGGAAGCGGCATGAAAAAACGCTTGTGTTTGTTAGCTTTGCTGTTGCGGCTGTTGTCTTGCTTTCCTTGATTGGTCGCTTGTTTTCATAAGGGGGGATGAATCGTGAACGGTTACGATCCGGTGCTGCTTAGCCGTATTTTGACGGGATTGACGCTGACGGTTCACATCATTTATGCCACGATCGGCGTCGGGGTTCCACTGATGATCGCCATTGCCCAGTGGGTTGGGATTCGCAAAAATGATATGCATTACATCTTACTCGCTCGCCGCTGGACGCGCGGTTTTGTCATCACCGTAGCGGTTGGCGTGGTGACAGGAACAGCGATCGGCTTGCAGCTGTCGCTTTTATGGCCGAGCTTTATGCAGCTGGCTGGCCAAGTGATCAGCTTGCCGCTGTTCATGGAGACGTTCGCCTTCTTTTTTGAAGCCATTTTCCTCGGCATTTATTTGTATACATGGGATCGGTTCGAAAATCAGAAAAAACATTTGCTTTTGCTTATCCCGGTGGCAATCGGGTCTTCAGCATCAGCCATGTTTATTACGATGGTGAACGCGTTTATGAATACGCCGCAAGGGTTTGAATTTAAAAACGGCGAGTTTGTCAACATCGATCCAATCGCGGCTATGTTCAACCCAGCGATGCCGACGAAAGTCGCCCATGTGCTGGCGACTTCGTATATGACGTCAGCATTCGTGCTTGCTTCGATTGCCGCTTGGCATTTATGGAAAGGCAATCGTCACATTTATCATCGCAAGGCACTTCATTTAATGATGAAAACAGTTTTTATTTTTTCGGTAGCCAGTGTATTGATTGGCGACTTATCGGGCAAATTTTTAGCCGAATACCAGCCAGAAAAGCTGGCGGCCGCTGAATGGCATTTTGAAACGAGCTCCCACGCGCCGCTCGTGTTGTTTGGCATGCTGACAGAGGATGGCGAGGTGAAGTATGCCATTAAAATCCCATATGCGTTAAGCATTTTGGCGCACAACCACCCGGGGGCGGTTGTGACCGGGCTGAACGAATTTCCGGAAGATGAACGCCCACCACTGTACATTCATTACTTATTCGATGTGATGGTCACGATCGGGGTGTTTTTAATGGTTGTCGCAGCCGCGTATTGGCTCGGATCGATTTTCCGCTGGAAGTGGACGGCGAAAAAGTGGTTTTTTGGACTGCTGGTGGCGGGAGGGCCGCTGGCGATGGTTGCGATTGAGGCGGGATGGTACTTAGCGGAAGTCGGGCGGCAGCCGTGGATTTTGCGTGGCTATATGAAAACGGCGGAAGGAGCGACATCGTCGGCGCATGTGGATACGATGCTTGTGTTGTTTTGCCTTTTGTATATGGTGTTAGTAATTGCGAGCGCAATAGTGCTCATCCGTATGTTCCGCCGCAACCCGGTTGAACGGGAGCTGGCAGAGCGGTCCAATAATGGGGAGGTGGCGCCATGACGCTCGAAGTCATTGGCATTTCGGTGTTATGGCTGTTTTTGTTCGGGTACATTATCGTTGGCTCGATTGATTTCGGGGCTGGGTTTTTCAGCGCCTATAGCCATTGGGCAAACAAACAGCATATTTTGCACCGCATCATTCAGCGCTATCTTTCCCCTGTATGGGAAGTGACGAACGTCTTTCTTGTCTTTTTCTTTGTCGGCATTGTCGGCTTTTTTCCGAAAACGGCGTATTATTACGGTTCTATTTTGCTTGTCCCGGCGAGCATCTCCATCATTTTGTTAGCTATTCGCGGCTCGTACTATGCGTTTCATACGTATGGGGGGACGGAACGGAACTGGTATTTAATCGCTTATGGATTGACGGGGTTGTTTATTCCGGCCTCCCTGTCCATCGTGTTGACGATTTCTGAAGGCGGGTTTGTGGAGGTAGGCGCCTCAGGCGTTACGCTGGATTATGGGAAGCTGTTTGCAAGCCCGTTGTCATGGAGCATTGTGCTGCTCAGTGTGACGAGTGTTCTTTACATTTCTGCCGTTTTCTTAACGTACTATGCGGACGAGGCCAAGGATGAACGGGCGCGGGCGCTGTTGCGCCGCTACGCTCTTCTTTGGAGCGGGCCGACGATGTTGTCAGCGCTGCTCATTATTTACCAGCTCCGCTACCATAATCCCGAGCATTACGCCAACCTATGGAATGTGGCGTGGATGCTGGTCATTTCCTTTTTGTTTTTTGTCATTACCGTTTGGCTGCTTTGGCGGCAGCGGCGGTTCGGCTGGGCGTTTATTGCGCTGTTGTTTCAATACGCGTTCGCCTTTTACGCCTATGGCATTTCACATTATCCGTATTTGTTATACCCGTATTTGACGATTTATGACGGGTTTACGAATGAGACGATGGCTATGGCGTTGATCGTCGCGTTTATTGCCGGCCTCCTGTTATTAATTCCGTCACTTTATTTGCTTATGCGCCTCTTTGTGTTTAACAAGGCGTACGTTAAAGGAAAATGGGAAGGGGGAAAAGGATAATGCAAACATTTTTGATCATGTATGCGCCGATGATCATCGTCGCCCTGTCGATCATCGCCGCGTTTTGGGCTGGTTTGAAAGATGTGTACGTAGATGAATAAACACAATTTCAGCGTCCTGGTAATGCATAGTTTGCCGCCAATCGCCCACACTAGCGGATGACAACGAATAGAGAAAGGATGGGCGATCATGAAAGAAATATTGGAGCGTGTGAAAGAGCAGCTGGAACAATCGTTTGACGAACCGCGCTCGACGAGTCTTGATGGGGCGATTCATGAGCTTGAACGGTTAAAAGCGAGCGCCAGGGATAAACGGCAAATGATCGAAGATGTCATCCGTGCGGTGACTCACGCGCGCAATGCGCGAATGGAGCTGGCCGAGGCGGGAGATGAATCGGCGACAAACGCTTTCGCTGAGGCCTACCGGGCGCTCGATCAAGCGATTGAATCGTACAGTGGCGTCGATAACGACCTGGTGTAAGACGGATGGGGGCCCCTTGGCCTTCATCTGTCGGAAATACGCGGAAGGCGGATGGATTGCAAGCGTTTGGCTGACGTGTTATACTGATTGGCAGCCAAGTAAATACAGGGAATGTTTTCTATATATATAAATTGAAATAAAGGTTTTCTCCCGTTCCACGGCGAATAAATACAAAGAGAAAATAGGGGAACGGAGAGAAAATATGATGCCAAATCACAAAGACGAGATCGAAAAGTTGTCCACTGCCATGAAAGAAGCAAAAAGTAAACGAGCATATGAACGCTACCAAGCGATTTATCTTCATTTGCAGGGATATACCAAAGGAGAAATCGCAACGATTATTGGTCGATCCAAGAAAACTATTTATAACTATATTCATGCCTACGCCCAGCGCGGTCTTGATGGACTGGAGATGAAATACTCACCTGGCGCCCCACGTCGATTGACCCCTGAGCAGGAAAAAGAGCTGGCTTTGATCATTGAACATCAGCTCCCCGTAGATGTGGGATTCGAAGCAAAATATAATTGGACGCTTGCGATAATCGCTGAACTCATTCAACAAAAGTGGGGGCCAACATACACGCTTCGCGGAACAAGTGACATTCTGCATCGGTTAGGGCTAAGCTATACGAAACCGACCTATACACTAGCCAATGCCGATGAAGAGAAACAAAAAGAATTCGTCGAAATCACCTTCCCTGAAGTAAAAAAAAACTGGTAGATGGGAACATCGCCCATGTCCTCTTTCAAGATGAGTCGATGATTCGTGATTACCAAGCGATTCAAAAAACATGGTTTGTCAAAGGAAAACAACGAATCATTCCGACGTTTGGAAAACATCAAGGGCTGAAGCTGATTGGCACGTTGAACTACGAAACAGGGGAAGTGTTTTGCATCGAAGAAGAACGCTATGACGCGGAAACATTTCTTCGATTTCTTCAACTTGTGTTAGAACGCTATCCCACAGGCAAAATAGTGATGATTTTAGATAACGCTCGAATTCACCATGCCAAACTCATTCAGCCATTTTTAAAAGAACACGAAGATCGGTTAGAGCTCGTCTTTTTGCCACCATACAGTCCGCAATTGAACTTGATTGAAGGGCTATGGAAATGGCTGAAATCAGACGTGATTTACAACGTGTTCTATTCGAGTGTGCAAGAAATTAGAAAGAATGTCCAAGCCTTTATTCAGCGAATCAACCAGAAACCAGAACAAACGATCGATCGTTTGTGTGTTCAGTTGTAAATCTTTAATTCAACTTATATAGACTCCCATGACAAAAAAATTTCGTCACCATCGGAAGGATGAAAAGACCTCTATGTTGAATTTTACAACTTTACACATTTTGGAGTTCGGGTATTTTCAGGATAGAGCGATGCTATATGCTCTAGGGGGGTACTGTACTCTTTTCCTTATATAGAAATGACATGGTTCCATTAATAATTCAATTGGATTAAGAGTGAATGTGGGAGGCACAACTCATACGTTTGTATCCCCTCGTCAGCGATGTGTTTGTCTTTTTGCGAAGCGATCTGAAACCAAGGATACGGTTAATGTAGATTATGATGAAACAAAAGTAAGCGTAGAAAAACTAAAAGAAGCGATTGAAGAGCAAGGATATGATGTGAAGTGAGGAGAGAGGGTGTCCCGAAAATAATCGGGCACCCCTTTTCAATAGCGCAAATTTTTTCTTTTTCACGAAGAATAATAAAAAGCCGAGATGTTATGATGAAAATAGCAGATACGAAGAAAAAGGTGGTGATTCATTTAAGACATACTTCGTGAAATGTCAAAAAATTTAGATATATGGAGCAAAAAGTATGGCGTAAAGCGAATCGGACTATTTGGTTCATACAGTCGTGGAGAACAAAGAGAATCGAGTGACATTGATGTGTTGGTAGAATTTATAGATCATGCGATGACATTCGATAATTATATGGAGTTGAAATTTAGTTTGGAAGATCATTTTCAAAAACCGGTAGATTTAGTTATTGTAGATGATATCAAACCGACATTAAAGCCGACTATTTTAAGGAGTGCTAAGTATGTAGAGAGAGCCTAGCGTTTTTTTACAAGATATTTTGGTCGCTGCAGAAAAAATTGAGAAGTACACCCAAGGGCTTTCTTATGATGACTTTCTAGATAATGATTTAATATCAGATGCGGTCATTAAAAACATATTAGTAATCGGAGAAACAGCAAAAAACATTCCAGACGAAATGAGACAGGCATCCCCACATATCGAGTGGAGAAAGATGGCTGGCATGAGGGATATGATGATCCACGGTTATTTCTCCATTAATTACCGAATTGTTTGGGATGTTGTTCGAAATAAGATTCCTGTATTAAAACAGCACGTTGAACGATTGCTAAATGAAAGTTGGATTTCAATTCAAACCATATGCGCTGTTTGGGAATAGCTTGTTATTCAAAAGGTGCTGATCCCAAGACGCATTCGCGTTTTTGATCAGCACCTTCAGCTTTTTTATTCCCCTTTATTCGTTGTGTCATTCGGATCTGGGGTATAATCCGATTTGTAATCGGTATATTTGACTTCTGTGACCATTCCTGCTGAAGCATGGTGCAAGTCATGGCAATGGAACATCCAATTTCCCGGATTATCTGCTTTAAACGCGACGACATATTCTTCACCAGGGTTTACATTTAACGAATCCTTAATTAATGGAGAGCCTGTGACTGGCTTGCCGTTTCTGCTTAATACTTGGAAGAAATGGCCGTGTAAATGCATCGGATGGACATCCATCGGCGAGTTGTTCACGAATTTTACTTTGACGAGATCGCCTTTTTTCACGTTGATCGGCGCTGTGTCAGGGTACGTTTTGCCGTTAATCGTGAAAATCATGTCATTTTTGCCCATGGCGGTTCCTAAATTCATTGTGTATTCAACATCATATGTTTGGTCTAACGTAAATGAACCTACTTCATATTTTCCGTATGTTGTTATATCCACAACAGGGAGGTTTTCTGTTGCGTTTACTTTGTCCGTGTTGTTTGTTTGTCCTTCATATTGAATTTTTACTTTCATGCCATCGATACCTTTCATATTTCCGTGACATTCTAGTAACCATTCTCCTGGATTATCCGCTATAAATTCAATATCGTAACGCTCGCCGGGAGCGATATTTAACAATTCGTCTTTGATTGGTTGTGGGTTGTTGATCGGCTGACCATCCGTTGCGACAATTTGAAACGCATGTCCGTGCAAATGAAGCTTGTGGGACATGTACCCTGCGTTAATTAGGCGAAGCCGCACTTTTTCGCCTTTTTTCACTTTTAACGGTTGGACAGCAGCCCCGCTTTTTCCGTTAATCGTGAAAATATCGTACATATTCATATTATGTCCCATGCTGTTCATATCCATTTGTTGATTATCAGAGCTATTTCCATTATTCATATTACTATGATCCATGCCGCTCATATTCATGTCCATATGGCTTTCGGCGTCCGGGTCGCTCATCCATTCATCTAATACAAGCGTGTAATCTCGATCGACTTTTTCTTCATTTTTCGGTTCTACGATTAATGTCCCGTATAATCCTTTATCCACTTGCTCGGCGCTTTTTTGATGGGAATGATACCAATATGTCCCAGGTATCGTTGCCGTAAATTCATACGTAAATGTTTCACCAGGTTTTACTGCGTCCATGGTGACACCGGGGACGCCATCTTGGTCATTTGGAACAGGATAGCCGTGCCAGTGAATCGCCGTCGGCTCAGGTAATTCGTTTTTAAAGACAATTTTTACGCGCTCTCCTTGTTTTACGCGAATTTGCGCACCGGGTACCGATCCATTATACGTGTATACCGGGAGTTTTACTTTATCACTGTAGTTGAGCAATTTTCGTTACAATAATTACCATTTAAAAAGAGACAAACAGGGTACCCCTTATGCCACGTGGAGCTGTTTTTTCACGGTATCAATGGGAATATTTTGTTTTGCTGCACGATAAATGAACTCCACGAGGCTATGTCCTTTTCTCTTGCGCAGGAGATCGAGCCCATCCGAAAAATCACTGTTAGACTCGAACATGCTGTACACATACGCAAGTTGCACCAAGATCCAATACCGTTTCACCGCCCGACGCCCGCGAACGCGGTATCCATCGAGTTTCAGCTGGTCTTTCGCTTGACGGAAAAAACATTCGATCGACCAACGTGCAGCATAGTAGCGCAAGATCTCTTCATCGCTTAGCTCGCGATCGGTGCTCAAGACGCAATGAAGATGTTTCGGCGTCATCGGCTGATCGGCTTTCCATGCGAGCAGCACCACGGCATCCTTGAGACCGTTCAGAGCGCCTTCGTAGCGATACACCCGATAACGCTCTTTTCCCACCGTGACGAGGCGGGTATCCCGTGGCTCCATAGATTTGGCAAATTCTTTTGCTTGAATGGCCGTCCCTTTTGGATAGAGAATCCGATTCGTCTTCAGCATCGCGATGACGTGGAACCCTTTTTTTAAGCAGGCTCCCACGAGGGTTTTCGATGGATACCAAGAGTCCATGAGCACATAAACGGGTCGACTCACATCCAACGAAGAAAGCATCTCGATCGCGAGTTCCCCTTTGCTTTTCCCCACCGTCTTGTCGTAGAGGCGAAAGGCAAAAGGAAACGCTTGGGTCATCGTATGAACCATGAGCCAAACGAGAGAATGTCCCCAGATCGACTTTTTCTCTGCGTGAGAATAGTGCCAATCACACCCTTGAATGGCGTGTGTTGCCCGTGACGAGGGCTTCGTTTTTTGGCAAATCGTATCATCGATCGAAACAAAAATGGGTTGATTCTCTCGTTTCGAGCTGCGTTCGACACGATGAAGCACCCACTGTTGGAGTTTGCGAAGCAGCGTCTCTTCCTCCCATGGGCTTTTCGTGAAAAAATGGCTCAGTGTCGTGCGATGGTTCGGATGAAAACTCCCATGATGTAGATCGGTCAGCGTTCCCGAAAAGCCCTTTGTAATCATCGCATCCACGATATGAACGAGATGCTTCATGACAGGTTTCGAGAAATAAAGGGCCAACCCCAACATCGTCAAAAACTTGTGGATTCCTTGGTGATGTGCTAATCTATTCATGAGACATGAACCTCCTTGTGAATGGTTTGTTGGCACATCTATTCTAACCAAGGAATCGGGTTCATGTCTTCTTTTTTGTTTGGTTGTAAATTTATGTTAGTAAATTTGCTCATCTACAGTTTATCATTTATTTGTAATAATGCTTCCTTAGCAGTAAGATTAATCTCTTTACCGGATAAAACTTCTGTATTGGTTGCCAAAGGCAGTTTCTTACTGGAGTCCTGTGCGGTGTTTTCTTCCTTCATATTCATGTTGGACATGTCGTGTCCTTGCATCGAAGAATTATTTGAGCAAGCTGCACTCAGCGCAATGACTCCTACCAATACAGTTCCTAACCATAATTTCTTCATCGCTTTCCCTCCATAAACTTGTGATGTAAGTCATAGTAACATCATCATAAAAAATAAATGTGCAAAATGTATGGAGAAAAGCTTATAAAGACAGTGGTCAAAATTTATGGTATAGTCTTTTATGTGAATGAGAGTTTTTGTTCATCATTTCTCCACATTTTATTGTTTAAATAAAATAGCAAAAACGAAACAGCAAGTTTAATCATTCTCATGTGCAAAATGACGACTAGATGGAGGAAACTGTAGGATGTGTGGTTTTGTTGGCTATATCTCTGATGTTCCGAAAGAGATAAATAGTAACTGGAAAGAAACGTTCCAAAACATGAACGATCTGATCACTCATCGTGGTCCGGATGATTATGGCTATTTTTTTGATGAGCATGTAAGTTTTGGATTTCGACGTTTAAGTATTATTGACCTTGAAAGTGGACATCAGCCACTATGTTATGAAAATGAGAGATATTGGATTATATTTAACGGGGAAATTTACAACTACGTCGAGTTGCGTGACGAATTAATCAAGAAAGGGTGTTCGTTTTCTACCCATTCTGATACAGAAGTGATCGTTGCTTTATATAGTATTGAAAAAGAAGACGTGGTAAATAAACTTCGTGGCATGTTTGCATTTGTGATTTGGGATAAACAAGAGAAAGAAATTTTTGCAGCACGTGACCCGTTCGGAATTAAACCTTTTTTTTATGTAGAAAAAGACGATCATCTGTTTGTCGCTTCTGAAAAGAAAAGCATTTTATATGCTCTTGAACACGACGAACTAAATCATGAAGCTTTGCAACATTATTTAACCTTTCAATATGTTCCAGAGCCATTGACAATGTCTGCTCACATTCGTAAGCTAGAACCTGGACATTATATGAAGAAAAAAATAGGAGAAAAATTAAATATCCAGCGCTATTGGAAGGCTACATTTCATCCAATTAATCAATCGGAAAGTGAACTCGTCAAAGAAATTCGACAAGTGTTGTTTGATTCGGTAAGTATTCATATGCGTAGCGATGTTCCGGTCGGCTCATTTTTGTCAGGAGGAATTGATTCTTCGCTTATTGTAGCTATTGCAAAACAATTTCATCCGCATATCAAAACATTTTCAGTTGGATTTGCGAGAGAAGGATTTAATGAAATTGATGTAGCAAAAGAAACGGCAGAAAAGTTAGGAGTTGAAAACATCAGTTACATCATTTCTCCAGACGAATATGTGGAGGAATTGCCGAAAATTATATGGCACATGGACGATCCATTAGCAGATCCTGCAGCTGTCCCTCTTTATTTCGTAGCAAGAGAGGCTAGAAAACATGTAACCGTTGTTCTTTCTGGCGAAGGGGCGGATGAGTTGTTCGGGGGATATAACATTTATCACGAACCAAAATCTTTACAAATATTCGAGAAAATCCCGAGTTTCATACGATCTATTTTAGCGATGATCGCAAAAGTATTGCCAGACGGGGTAAAGGGGAAAAGTTTTATTGAACGTGGGATCACTCCAATCGAACAACGTTACATTGGCAATGCAAAGATGTATAGTGAGCGGGAAAAGAGAGAATTGTTGAAAGTATATGATCCAAATGTATCATACACCAACATTACCGCACCGTTTTATCACGAAACAGAAGGATATCCTCCGATCAACCGAATGCAACATATTGATATTCATACGTGGTTGCGAGGCGATATTTTGTTGAAAGCAGATAAAATGACAATGGCTCATTCTTTAGAACTGCGCGTCCCTTTTCTTGATAAAAAAGTATTCGAAGTAGCCACGAAAATCGCCCCGGAAATGAAAGTCAAAAATAAAACAACCAAGTATATTTTGCGAAAAGCAGCAGAAGGAATTGTTCCGGATCATGTTTTACATCGCAAAAAGCTAGGCTTTCCTGTTCCTATTCGGCATTGGTTAAAAGATGAAATATATGACTGGGCGAAACGTACGATAAAAGAAAGTGAAACAGATCATCTATTTCATAAAGATGTATTGTATCGTCTGCTAGAGGAACATTGTCAAAACAAAGCGGATCATAGTCGGAAAGTATGGACAGTACTCACTTTCATGGTTTGGCATCAAGTGTATGTCGAGAAAAAATATCACTTTATGAATGAAGAAGAAAAAATAAAACTGTTCGTGTAAATGGTTAGTTATGTTCGGAGCTTCTTTTTATCTAGGAGCTCCTTTTTTATTGCGTTTTATGCATACAATAATATAAAGGTAGCGTCAAAAAATCTATGAAAAGTCATCACGGGCTACCTTTTGAAGGAAAATAAAGAGGATAGTGGAATCAAAGGAGGAGAAAACATGGAAAATCAAACAGGTTTTCGTGTGAATGTGCAACGTTTTGGCAGTTATTTAAAAAATCCAATTATTTACGCACTTATTCTCGGTGTGATGTTTCGATTCGCTCATATTCCAATACCATCGTTTATTTGGCAGCCGCTCGAACGTGTAGCCGATGCCTTTTTGGTGATTGCTTTGCTGACGTTAGGTGCTCAACTCGCCTATATGAATATGAAGCGGCTTCCTCGTCTTATGTTTATAACGAATGGTAGTCGTCTCGTTTTATCTCCTTTGATCGCTTTTTTAATCGTTTCACTTTTACATATCAAAGGGACGACAGCTCAAGCACTACTCATCGCTAGTGCATATCCTTGTTCACGAAACACAGCGTTGTACGCATTAGAATATAATCATCATCCAGAGTATGCTGCTCAAGCTGTATTTTTATCTACGTTACTTAGTCCGTTGACGGTATCGGGTGTCATCGGGCTTGCCCGTGTTTGTTTTTAACTTGCATGCCAAAGGAGTGCTCTGCTCCCGCACCTTTGGCTATGTTTGTTCGGTTATTTACGTATAACGGGAACCCATAATTCATTTTCAGGACGGTGATCCGGCGCATAATAACATTCAATACACGGAGCATCAGCAAGTTCATATTGAGAAAAAGGAAGCCATTCATATAATTGATTCCACGCCTCAGTTACGTTTGAAATCACCACCCACGTGTCATGTTTGATCGTCATATATTGCATATCGCTCGGAACTTCCCCGTCATAACGTATTCCCATAAAATAAGTAAACTGTTCGCCTGTTATTTTAGCTTCTTCCCCACAAACACCCAACAGCCCTTCAAGTGTGCATTTTGGATGCTCCCATGAGAGATCGATCAGTTTTTGCATAAATCCATCTTGTTCGGCATAAGCCCAAAGCGAAGGAATCATTTGGAATGCTTCGTCTGTTTTCACGCGGTACCCTTTTCCTACAATGGTTAATTCAAATGGAATCGTCTCAATTTTGTGCTCCATGTTTGATAGCTCCTTTTATTGATATGGATATTTTTGTGTGAATTGAAATTCCTCACCTTTTTATATTAACATAAAAATCCAATATGAGTTTGTAAATTTTTTAAGAAGGTGTTGCATGGCATGGTTCGTTTTACTGTTGTTGGAGTGAGTAATACATTTGTGGATTTTTTGTTATTTTTCTCCCTCATAGCACTTCATGTGCCATATATGTGAGCACAAATGTTTGGCTATAGTGCAGGTGTGATCAATAGCTACATATGGAATCGGGCGTGGACGTTTCGATCAGTAGGAGGGGGGAAAAAACAATTCGTTCGTTTTCTTGCCGTAAACCTTTGTTCTCTCATCGTGACGATCATGATGCTACACGGTTTCAGAGAAATGTTTCCGATTGTTTTAAACAAAATGATAGCGACGATAAGCGGAATGGCGATCAACTGGATCGGAAGTCGTATGTGGGTGTTTTCTACAAAAAGTGTGTCGTAAAGATAAACTTTTAGGTTACGTGGTTGGAGTTGTCGGCATCGATTTGTCTATGTAGTCACACAGTAAGCCAGTTGCGCTTATCAGCTGGCTTACTGGTATTGATTTAACGTAGCAAAAAATTGTTTTACGAACTGATAAAATACGTTGACAGAAGGTGCGAGGTCGCATTTTGGTAAAATGATTCCGACGTTGCGACGAACGAGTGGAAATTCGATCGGGACTTTCGCTGTATAACGAAGTGTTGTTCCGTAAAATGTGCTTTCAGGGAGCAGAGTTACCCCGATTCCTGCCGAAACGAGTCCTTTGATCGCGTCTAAATCTTCCCCTTCCGACGAAATGATTGGAGAAAAGCCGGCTTGTTTACAAGCATCTTCGACTATTTTTCGCAAAATAAATCCTTGGGGAAACATGATAAACGGTTCGTGCCGCAATTCGCTTAAAGCAATGCTTCGTTTTTGACTAAGTGGATGATCTGTCGGAATGAGTGCGGCGAACGACTCCGTAAATAAAATATCCCCTTGAATGCCTTTTTCTTCTGTCGGCACAGGACCTAAAAAAGCTAAATCAATTTCCCGTTTTTTTACCGCCTCAATTAAAAATTTATATGAGCCTTGACGCAGATGGAAAGAAATATGAGGGTGTTGTTGCTTAAAAGTTGAAATGACCATTGGCATCGTATAGCTTGCGAGACTTGTTGGAAAACCAATTTTAATCGTTCCTCGTTCAGGGTCTAAATACTCCTCAATTTGTTGTTTCGCATAGTCAATTGCTTTTAATGCTAATTCAATATGTTGTAAAAAGTGACGGCCGATAGGTGTTAATTTGACATTCCTTCCTTCTCGTTCAAATAACTTAACCCCGAGTTCATCCTCTAAATTTGAGATTTGGCGGCTGACAGCGGATTGAGCGACATGTAACGCTTCAGCAGCCTCCGATACATGTTCTCGTTTGGCAACTTCCGTGAAATAAATCAATTGTCTTAATTCCATTTTTTCCACCTCTTTCTATTGTTCTCGAAATGAGATGAATATTATCTAAATTATATATTGTTTGTATGATTATTGAAACCTACAATTATACATACATGATAACGGAATGGGGGATTCGCATGAGAGGACTACCAAAAGTGCAAGGATTGTACCGTCCACAATTTGAACATGATGCATGCGGGATTGGGTTATACGCTCACTTAAAAGGTGAAGCGTCTCATCATATTGTGAAGCAAGGTCTTCACATGTTACGTCAACTAGAGCATCGGGGAGGCCAAGGAAGCGATCCGCAAACAGGTGATGGCGCGGGGATCATGGTACAAGTTCCTGATGATTATTTTCGATCCGTTTGTTCATTTTCACTTCCCGCAAAAGGACGTTACGGAGTCGGAATGGTTTTCTTTTTTGAACATAGTGAACAAAAGAGAGTCATTTTAGAGCGGAAAATCAATGAAATTATCTGCGAGGAAGGACAAACGTTACTCGGATGGCGTGATGTACCTGTAGATATCGGAAAACTCGGAATATTAGCGAAACAAAGTCGACCGTTTATTCGCCAACTTTTTATTGCAGCGAGCGATGACGTAACAGATGAGCAACATTTTGAGCGTAAGTTGTACGTCATTCGTAAACGAGCGGAAAAGTTAGTAAAAAACAATGAGTACTATTTTGCGAGTTTATCCAGTCGAACGATCGTTTACAAAGGGCTAGTCACCCCTGAGCAACTGGATGCTTTTTATATTGATTTACAAGATGAACGATTTCGCTCCGCGTTTGCGCTCGTTCACTCGCGTTTTAGCACAAATACATTTCCGAGTTGGGAGCGAGCGCATCCGAATCGTTATTTAATTCATAACGGGGAGATTAATACGTTGCGCGGAAATATTCATTGGATGATGGCGCGTGAGAAGCAGTTTTCCTCCCCGATGTTTGGGGAAGATTTACAAAAAGTACTCCCGATTTTAGATACGAACGGAAGCGACTCTTCCATGCTCGATAACGCGTTTGAGTTTTTCGTTTTAGCCGGAAAGTCGCTTGCTGAAACAGCGATGATGTTGATCCCAGAACCGTGGTATTGGGATAAAGAGATGGATGAACATAAAAAAGCGTTTTATGAATATTACAGCTGTCTGATGGAGCCGTGGGACGGTCCAACGGCAATCGTATTCACAAATGGCAAGCAAATTGGCGGTATTCTCGACCGCAACGGTCTTCGTCCAGCTCGTTACTATGTCACAAAAGATGACTATATTATTTTTTCATCAGAAGTAGGCGTGATCGATGTAGAGCCGAACAATATTTTATACAAAGAACGATTAAGCCCGGGAAAAATGCTTTTTATTGATTTAGAAGAAGGGCGAATCATTTCTGATGAAGAGGTCAAAAAGCAAATTGCGCATAAGCATCCGTATCGTCAATGGGTGAACGAACAAACTGTTTCTATTGAACAACTTGACGAGCAGTTTGCGGGAGATGAGGAACAGCCGTTTGACAATCTTATCACATGGCAGAAAGCATTTGGGTATACGTATGAAGATGTTGAAAAAACGATCATTCCAATGGCGACGGAAGGAAAAGACCCAACCGGAGCAATGGGCAACGATACGCCGCTAGCTGTATTATCCGAACGTCCGCAAAGTTTATTCAATTATTTCAAGCAATTGTTCGCCCAAGTAACGAACCCGCCGATTGATGCGATTCGTGAATATGTTGTCACATCCACTGTCACGTGGCTCGGAAAAGAAGGAGATGTGTTGCATCCAGATGAGTCGTCTGCGCGGCGCATTCGCTTGTATTCCCCAATTGTCACGAATAAGCAATTACAAGCATTGCGAATGAATCCATACCGCGAATTTTTATGCGTTACATTGTCTACTGTTTTTACAAATGATTTAAAAGAAGCGTTAGACAAATTATGTCAAGCGGTAGATGAAGCAATTGCTAATGGTGTGACGTTAATTGTTTTATCCGATCGCTCAATGAATGAGCAGCGCATAGCCATACCTGTTCTTTTGGCAGTCAGCGCGGTGCATCAACATCTCGTACGGAAAGGGACGCGCACGAAAGTGAGTTTAATTGTTGAAAGTGGGGAAGCGCGCGAAGTACATCATTTCGCTGCGTTAATCGGTTACGGAGCGGATGCGGTCAATCCGTATTTGGCATTTGCGACCATTCGAGAAGCAGTCGAAAAAGGAGTTATTGCTTCCACATACGAAAAAGCAGTTGAAACGTACAAAAAAGCAGCGACAGATGGCGTTGTGAAAGTGATGTCAAAAATGGGCATTTCAACAGTGCAAAGCTATCGCGGTGCGCAAATTTTTGAAGCAATCGGTATCGGGGATGATGTTATCGATCAATATTTCACCGGAACAGCGTCGCAAATTGGCGGAATCGGTTTGAATGAAATTGCCCAAGAAGCAAAAATGCGCCATATGCAAGCGTTTTTCACGTCTTATGATGAAACATTAGATTCTGGAAGTGAATTACAATGGCGTAAAAACGGTGAACATCATGCGTTTAATCCGAAAACGATTCATACGTTACAATGGGCATGTCGAAAAAATGACTATGAGTTATTTAAGCAATATTCCAACATGGCCAATGAAGAGCAACTAACGTTTTTGCGCAATTTGTTTGAGTTTGACGAAACGCGTACGCCAATTCCACTTGATGAAGTCGAACCGGTAGAAGCGATTGTTCGTCGATTTAAAACGGGGGCGATGTCGTACGGTTCATTGAGCGAAGAAGCACATGAAGCGCTTGCGATTGCGATGAATCGCATCGGTGGAAAAAGTAATAGTGGAGAAGGTGGCGAAGATCCGCGTCGCTATGTACGGGATGAAAATGGCGATCTTCGTCGTAGTGCAATTAAGCAAGTTGCATCCGGTCGTTTCGGTGTAAAAAGTCATTATTTAGTTCATGCGGATGAACTGCAAATTAAAATGGCGCAAGGAGCAAAGCCTGGAGAAGGTGGTCAACTGCCTGCGAATAAAGTATATCCGTGGATTGGAAAAGTACGCGGCTCCACGCCGGGTGTGGAACTTATTTCGCCACCACCGCATCATGATATTTATTCCATTGAAGATTTAGCCCAACTCATTTATGATTTGAAAAATGCAAATCGCGATGCGCGCATTAGCGTGAAGCTTGTCGCAAAATCTGGCGTTGGTACGATCGCGGCAGGAGTGGCTAAAGGTGGTGCGGATGTGATCGTCATTAGCGGATATGATGGCGGTACAGGTGCTTCGCCAAAAACGAGCATTAAACATGCCGGGCTTCCGTGGGAACTCGGTTTAGCTGAAACGCACCAGACGCTGATGTTAAACGGACTCCGTGATCGCGTCGTATTAGAAACAGACGGAAAATTAATGACTGGTCGCGATGTTGTCATGGCGGCGTTATTAGGTGCTGAAGAGTTTGGCTTTGCGACGGCTCCACTTGTCGTTTTAGGGTGTGTCATGATGCGCGTTTGTCATTTAGATACATGCCCAGTCGGTGTAGCGACACAAAATCCAAAACTGCGGGAAAAATTTACAGGTAAACCAGAGCATATTGTGAATTTCATGTATTTTATCGCTCAAGAAGTGCGCGAAATTATGGCTCAACTTGGCTTCCGTACAATCGAAGAAATGGTTGGACGCGTCGATGTATTAAAAATAAGCGAGCGGGCAAAGCGGCATTGGAAAGCGAAACATCTTGATTTATCGCGTTTGTTGTATCAAGTGGAAGGACCGCGAACGTTTTCTAAACCACAAAATCATCATCTTGATCGAACGCTTGATGATACGGTCATTTTGCCAGCAGTCAAGCGGGCAATTGAACAAAAAGAGCCGGTACAATTGCAAGTTGCCATCCAAAACGTTCATCGTACAGTTGGCACGATTGTCGGCAGCGAAATATCGAAACGGTACGGTGAAGAAGGGCTTGCAGAAGATACGATTCAGTTATGTTTTCACGGTTCCGCTGGGCAAAGTTTTGCGGCGTTCGTACCAAAAGGAATGACGATGACATTAATTGGCGATGCGAATGATTACGTCGGAAAAGGTTTATCGGGGGGGAAAGTTATTATTCGTCCGCCGCACGAGGCAACGTTTGCATGTAGCGATCAAGTGATTATCGGAAACGTAGCTTTTTATGGAGCGACGAACGGTGAAGCGTATATTCGCGGTCGCGCCGGCGAGCGTTTTTGTGTTCGAAATAGCGGCGTGCATGCGGTCGTTGAAGGAGTAGGGGATCATGGTTGTGAGTATATGACCGGAGGGCGCGTCGTTATTCTCGGATCAGTTGGAAAAAATTTCGCTGCTGGAATGTCTGGTGGTGTAGCTTACGTATTCGCTTACGATGATACGTGGCAAAAAAACGCGAACCGTGAACTCGTTTTATTTGAGTCCTTAGTCGATGAAAAAGAAAGAAGCGATGTGCGCGAAATGATTGTGAAACATTACAAATATACAGAAAGTCCAAAGGCAGCATATGTGCTTGCGAATTGGGACGATGTAGTCAAACGGATCGTTAAAGTGATCCCGAAAAACTATAAATTGATGATTGAAACAATCGAGGCGATGAAGCAACGCGGGATGTCGCATGATGAAGCGGTATTTGAGGCGTTTGAAACAGTTGTAAACAAAAAAGGTGTGAAAGTGGTGGAAGCGGTCGCGAAATAGGCGAACGCTTCCGAATAGGTGAAAGGGGGAGAATGATGGGGAAAGCAACGGGATTTATGGAATATGTACGGGAGGAAGAAAAAAAGCGCGATCCGCTTTCCCGTTTACATGATTGGAATGAATATACGTTTCCATTTTCAACCGACACGTTAGCGAGACAAGGTGCGCGATGTATGGATTGCGGTACGCCGTTTTGTCATATGGGCATAGAGCTTCAAGGCTTGACATCTGGCTGTCCGATTCATAATCTCATTCCAGAATGGAACGACCTTGTGTATCGTGGAAGATGGAAAGAGGCGTTTGAACGGTTAGTGAAGACAAATAATTTCCCAGAATTTACAGGACGCGTTTGCCCAGCGCCGTGCGAAGGATCGTGTACAGTAGCGATTTCTGATCCGGCAGTAGCGATTAAAGGAATTGAACGAGCGATTATTGACAAAGCGTTTGAGGAAGGGTGGGTTCAACCGCGCATTCCGAAAAAGAGAACCGGAAAAAAGGTGGCCGTCATTGGCTCTGGTCCTGCAGGGTTAGCTTGTGCAGATGAACTAAATCAAGCTGGTCATTTTGTCACTGTGTATGAGCGCGCGGATCGAATTGGTGGTTTGTTGATGTACGGCATTCCGAATATGAAACTTGGAAAAGACGTCGTTGAGAGACGTGTACGCTTGCTTGAAAAAGAAGGAATTACGTTTGTTACAAACATAGAAGTCGGAAAAGATTTGTCGGTGGATGAATTGCGCAAACAATATGATGCGGTTGTGCTTTGTATTGGAGCACAAAAGCAACGCGATCTTATGATCGAAGGACGCGAGCTTGATGGCGTTCATTTTGCGATGGACTACTTGACAATGACGACAAAATGGCTACTTACCGGCGAAAAAGATGAAACGTTTATTGATGCCAAACATAAACATGTCATCGTAATCGGTGGTGGCGATACAGGGGCTGACTGTGTCGCGACGGCATTGCGGCAACAATGTAAAAGCGTTGTGCAATTCGGCAAACATCCGGCATTGCCAAAAGAGCGTACAAACGATAATCCATGGCCGCAATACCCGCTTGTATTTACAGTTGACTATGCATATGAAGAAGCGGAAGCGAAGTTCGGCAATGACCCGCGTCAATATTGTATTCAAACGAAAAAAATTGTTGGTGATGAGAGAGGGAGAGTAAAAGAACTGCATACGATCCAAATGGAAAAAATAATAGATGATCAAGGGCGTGCTGTATTTAAAGAAATTCCAGGTACAGAGAAAATATGGCCGTGTGATCTCGTATTGATCGCTATTGGTTTTGAAAGACCAGAACCGCAACTTTTACAACAGTTTGGAATCGAGACAATTAGTAAAGCATACAAGACGAATGTTGAAGGTGTATTTGTCGCAGGTGATGCAAGACGTGGACAAAGCCTTGTTGTTTGGGCGATTCATGAAGGACGCGAAGCAGCGAAAGAAATAAATCATTTTCTTATGGGGGATTGAGAGGGGGACATCTGCGAAAGTGCATATTTTAAAAACTCTTTTTCTGCGTTTTTTGTAGAAAAAGAGTTTTTTTATTTTTAGAATTGTTATTTTATTTCATTAGCATTGCATAAATATAGTTAGAATTTTCTGTTAATTATTTTTTGTGAATTTGTGCCAAAAAGACAAAACCTAAAGAAAGGCGGCACTGTCCATTTGGTAAATATATACAGTTAAATCAGAGCGACAACGACAAAAGGGAGATTATGGACTGGCTCGCCCATCAAATTTTCGCAACCAAACATAAGCTGGTTTCCACAGAGCTCTCTTTAACCAACGAGTAATTCGAAGTAGGGATTTCTTACTTTTCATCTCCAATTGAATGAGAACATGTAAGCAATACGTGATAAGGGCTAAGAAAATTTGATTTTGAATAGCTGTTTCACTCATTCCATAAAAGTGCTTAATTTCTACGTGTTGCTTAAGCCATTTGAAAAAGAGTTCAATAGCCCAGCGAGATCGGTAAATACCACTTATCTCTTCTGCTTTTAAATCAAATCGGTTGGTAATTAAACGAAGTAAGTTCCCTTTTGTGTCCATAACTTCTAGTAGACGATAGACATTTTCAGTACGATTTTGTGTGGTACCAATATAGACCATTTTATCGGATAGAACGTGACAATCATCAGGAAGTGAAAATGTATAGACTTCACGAATGACTGCGTTTTTCTTCAGTCTTGAAACGAAGAAATAGCCATCATCTGTCATCCGGTCAAAACGTTCATAGTCCACATAACCGCGGTCAAACACATACATGGCTTCTTTATCATCCACTAGGACTTCGAGTTGATTTCGGTCATGTTCTTTTGCTGTCGTAATCACTGCTTTTTCAGGATAGACGGTGTCTTTATCCATGAAAACGAGCCGTAAGTGTAGCTTTACACCAGCTTTTGTTTTACGGAATTTTGCCCATTTATAATTGGTCAAATTCAACGGGAGTGTACTCGAATCAATGATTTTCAGTGGCATATTCTTTCCGTTTTTATAATGGTACCGTTGAATTTTCCAAACAAGATCCAAGAACAAATTTGCAAGAATTAGTGGGTTGATCTGATTGTTTTTTCGGGATAGCTGAGAGGCACTTATCGATTCAAATCCGAGTGCTTTTTGAAGATCTTCGTCTACAAGTGCATCACTCATTTCCTCTAAGCTCTTAAATTCGAGCAGTTGGGCTACCAATAAAAATTTAATATAGGCTTCTGTTGTCAGCTTTTTTGTGTAATAGTCCTGTTTCAATTCTTTGACTTGTTCGCTAAGTTTTTGAATATTTATGGGTGAAACCCATTTACCAAATGATGAAATTAGTGTATTCTTGTCCATAACAGTTATCCTTTACGATTGGATTTGGACAGGAACCACCTGTACTTCCATTGTAAAGGATTTTTTTGTTTCGAAATCAATAAAAAATTGAACATTCTTAGTATTTTGAATCATCAGATTTAATTACTGCAATGCTAGTGATTTTATTTAAAAAAATGTTACAATGTTTTTTAACAAGTTCAGAAAAAATGGAGGGATTTGTTTTGCGTAGCGATATGATTAAAAAAGGATTTGACCGTGCACCCCATCGCAGTTTATTGCGTGCAGCAGGGGTAAAAGAAGAAGATTTTCATAAGCCGTTTATTGCGGTTGTGAACTCGTATATTGATATTATTCCAGGTCACGTTCATTTGCAGGAGTTTGGTAAAATTGTAAAAGAGGCAATCCGTGAGGCCGGTGGTGTTCCGTTTGAAATGAACACCATCGGGGTCGATGATGGCATTGCGATGGGACATATTGGTATGCGGTATTCGTTGCCGAGCCGAGAAATTATTGCTGACTCTGTTGAGACGGTCGTTTCTGCCCATTGGTTTGATGGGATGGTATGCATTCCGAACTGCGATAAAATTACACCTGGCATGATGATGGCGGCGATGCGCTTAAATATCCCGACTATTTTTGTAAGCGGAGGACCGATGAAAGCAGGTGTGACGAGCGATGGGAAAAAAATTTCGCTCTCTTCTGTATTTGAAGGAGTCGGTGCATATCAAGCCGGAAAAATCGATGAAAAAGGGTTACAAGAACTTGAACAGTACGGCTGTCCGACATGTGGTTCTTGTTCAGGAATGTTTACAGCAAATTCGATGAACTGTTTAGCCGAGGCGCTCGGCTTAGCGCTCCCTGGTAATGGCACGATTTTAGCGATTGATCCGGCACGAAAAGAATTTGTACGACGTTCAGCTCAGCAGTTAATGTATTTAATCGAGCATGATATTAAACCGCGCGACATCGTCACCGAAAAAGCAATTGACAATGCATTCGCACTTGATATGGCGCTCGGTGGTTCAACAAATACAGTGCTACATACGCTAGCTATTGCTAACGAAGCAGGCATTCATTATCCGCTTGAGCGTATTAACGAGGTCGCATCTCGCGTGCCGCATCTAGCAAAATTGGCACCAGCATCAGATATGCATATTGAAGATTTACACGAAGCGGGTGGTGTATCTGCAGTATTGCACGAACTGTCGAAAAAAGAAGGCACCCTTCATTTAGATGCATTGACGGTGTCAGGCAAAACACTTGGTGAAAACATTGCAGGATGCGAAGTAAAAAACTATGAAGTCATTCGTCCAATTGACAATCCGTACTCAGAAACAGGTGGACTGGCTGTTTTGTTTGGAAATTTGGCTCCAGACGGCGCCATCATTAAAACAGGTGGTATTCAAGGTGGCATTACACGCCATGAAGGACCGGCGATCGTATTTGATTCTCAAGAAGAGGCGCTTGAAGGCATTGCGGCAGGAAAAGTACAACCTGGGCATGTCGTCATTATTCGTTACGAAGGACCAAAAGGTGGACCAGGGATGCCAGAAATGCTTGCGCCGACATCGCAAATTGTCGGTATGGGACTTGGACCGAAAGTTGCCCTCATTACGGACGGTCGTTTCTCCGGTGCTTCTCGTGGTTTATCGATCGGACACGTATCGCCAGAAGCTGCCGAAGGGGGTCCAATTGCTTTTGTACAAAATGGTGACCATATTGTCATTGATATTGTGAAACGAACAATTGATGTCCTCGTTCCAGAAGAAGAATGGGAAAAGCGAAAAGCAAATTGGAAAGGATTTGAGCCGAAAGTGAAAACCGGGTATTTGGCCCGTTACTCGAAACTCGTCACGTCAGCTAGTACAGGCGGCATTATGAAAATTTAACGGATGGGCGAATCGCCCTCCTTTTTTTGTAAAAATATTAGCCTTAAAAAGCGTTTACTATTTTTTGAAGCGTGAAAGAATCTTTAATAAATTGAAAAAATAGTACGTTTGCCCGTAACTATTCATCCCGATAGTAGTATGTAAAGAAGCGCAACACAAATAAGGCATCCCCGTAATAGAAAATGCCCTGATGTCGTTGTGCCTGTCACCTGTCGAAGATTTATACAGCGCATTTTTAATCATGAATGTGAAAGACAATCGAAAAGAAATAGATCGACAAAAATGTTTAGAGAGATGGGATCAATTTATTCGACTGCATGATGAAGAAATCAAACGACTTCATCTTCATTCATGTGTCGTAAGTAGTATGGAAATTTAAATGATAAAAAGCGTCTTGAACCGGGCGCACAGGGCGATAAGCACCAGTAAGGTGTTTGCCCATGAAAGTCTTGTGGAACAAGGGTGAGTTCTACACGCAGGTGTACGAGAAACCCTTTTGTACACAAGAACCCCGTGGCTTTAGCCATCGGGAGGTTCAGGGTGTCGTATTTGTTATTGTATGTTCGATCATGAAGCTAGTTCGTTTTCTAAAAAGACGTTTGCAATAAATGATACGTTGCACAAAATATTTTTGAACGTTTCCGCCATCCTGTACTGGATGGTTTTTTGTTATACTTGTTTCATCGATACATAGAAAGGACAACGAAGATGGAACGAGAACATTTGTTATTAATTGACGGGATGGCGTTATTGTTTCGAGCGTTTTATGCGACAGCACCGCGTTGGATGATCAATAGCCGCGGTGTGCCAACGAATGCGGTATATGGGGTAGTGAAACAAATCGAAGCGGCAACAAATGCACTTCAGCCGACGCATGTCGTTTGTTGTTGGGACATGGGAAGCACGACGTTTCGCACGGAATGGTTTCCAGATTATAAGGCTAATCGAGGCGAGCCACCGCATGAATTAATGCCGCAGTTTGATTTGGCGAAAGAAGCGGTTGCGATGCTTGGCATTCCGAATATCGGCGTACTTGGTGCCGAAGCGGACGATTGCATCGGCTCGCTTGTAAAGCAATATCGTGATGGGATGCGCATTTCGATTGTGACTGGAGACCGTGATTTATTCCAGCTTCTTTCGGAACATGTCACTGTTTATTTGTTGGCAAAAGGCATTGGCAACTATGAGGCGTATACGCTCGACCGCTTTACTCAAGAAAAAGGGATTCAGCCTCATCAGCTTATTGATGTGAAGGCGCTTATGGGCGATGCAAGCGACAATTACCCAGGCGTGCGCGGCATCGGTGAAAAACAAGCGTTTAAACTTATTCAACAATACGGATCAATTGAAGGAATCATCGAAAATTTTGCGAACTTAACAAAAGCACAGCAACAAAAAATAACCGAACATCTCGACTTGCTTCATTTGTCGCGAAAACTTGCGGCCATCCATTGCGATATCCCAATTTCGTTGCGATTGGAAGAGGCGAGATGGGATGATGAGCGTAAGTGGTTTGCGGAAGTATTAGAAGCAATTCGGTAAGACGAAAAACCCAGCCCCATATAGAGGCTGGTTTTTATGTCCGCACTTGCCCGTTCCCGTACACGAGCGTTTTTGTTGTCGTGATGGCGCGTAAGCCCATTGGTCCGCGGGCGTGCAGTTTTTGTGTGCTAATGCCGATTTCCGCACCGTATCCGAACTGTTCGCCGTCGGTGAAGCGGGTAGAGGCGTTATGGTACAATACGGCGGCATCGACGCGAGCGAAAAATTGCTCCACGTGTTCCTTACATTCAGAAATAATTGCTTCGGAATGTTTTGTGCCGTAGCGCTCAATATGCTCTATCGCTTCATCGACTGTTTCAACGAGCTTCACCGCTAGAATCGGGGCTAAAAATTCGGTTGCCCAATCTTCTTCTGTCGCTTCACGGACGAACGGATATGTAGCCGCAAGCTGGTTGTCACCGCGTAGTTCGACCCCTTTTTCATGCAGCGTTTCAAGCAACTCGTTTATATATGGCCATTGGTGGTGGATGATGACCGTTTCGACCGCATTGCAGACAGATGGGCGTTGCAGTTTAGCGTTTATGGCAATATCAATCGCCATTTCTTTTTCAGCAGAGTCGTCAATGAAAATATGGCAATTGCCGACGCCTGTTTCTAACACAGGAATCGTTGCGTTTTCGACGACGGATTGAATAAGACCGGCGCCGCCGCGTGGAATGAGAACATCCACATATTCTTTTAAACGAAACATATGTTGTGCCGTTTCGCGACTCGTATCTTCTAGCAGTTGAATCGCGTCAACTGGGACAGAAGACCATTTTAACGCCTCTTGCATGACCGACACGAGCGCTTTATTCGAGTGAATAGCGGAAGAACTGCCGCGCCACAAGACGGCATTTCCTGTTTTTAAGCAAAGACTCACGGCTGTTGATTATCCAAAATTAGGCATACTCCTCCCATATATTCGGGCATACTCAAATAAGACAGCTGCCATCTCGGATTTCCATTCGAGAGGAAGTTGCCCAGAGAAAAAACGACGGACAAACGAAAGAAAGGTAAGGGACGAGGTTGTCCGTTTTTCCGTTCGATGATATAGCCATCTCAGTAACACATAAGCGATAAATGCCGCAAAAAGTTGGTTGTATACCGCATGCTCGTTGTTGCCAAATAAGGTCGGAACGTTTAGATATTGCTTGATCCATCGGAAAAACACTTCCACTGTCCAACGTTCTTGATACATCTCGGCAATCTTTTCCGCCGATGCCTCTAAGACGTTCGTGACCACACGGATTTCATGCCCGTTCGCATCCTGAAAGATCACGACGCGATGGCGCTTTTTGGAACGACATTGTTTCGTTCCTAACTGGCAAGTAAAATCCGCCACAATAGAAGAAGAGGAGGAAGAAAGGCGCTTTAGGCTCTTTTTTTGATGGATCTCGACATTGTCTTTCATCCGAATCACAAACGGTTGCTTCTGTTCGACAAACCGATCGAGGCGTTCAATTTTAAAGTACGCTCGATCTTCGACAAGAACCGTTTGTACGTCTGTGAGCCGCTCTCCCACCGGTCCATCGTGGCGCAACCCTACGGTTTCTACGATGTCGCTCGGCATTTGTTGCTCAGGGGAATACGCGACGTGCATTTTCACTCCGGATCGTTCCCCATGATAGGGTGCCCATGTCAGGCGGTTTTTCCCCACGGTGACGGTCGTGGAGTCTACTATACGCAATGCTTTTGGAAAGCGAAGCGAACGGCGGGTTTGGCGATTGCACTTAGAAACAACCAAAGCAAATAAGCGCTTCATCACCTCGTACGGAACTTCTTTCGCTTTCTTAGAAACCGTCGAGTAATGAAACGTCGGCAATCCGTACATTTTCGCCACATCGGCACCATGACGGAAACTTTTCCATTCGTGAAGTGCCGCCAGCAGAAAAAAATCAACCAACGTGCGCACCGTAAACGTCCGCGAAGTGTCATGGTAGCCAACGGCTTCGGTAATCGACTGGAGATCTTCATCAGAAACAATTTTTTGCATCAAATTTGGGAGTGTGGTATGCTTGTGCATAGAGAGCACCTCCTAGGTTTGTTTGTGTTGTTACTTACATTCTACAGGAAAGGTGCTCTTTTTTCTATGTTTTTTATGGATATTATTGGTTAATCAACACGCCTGGCAAAGACTAGCTGCATCGACTGTTACATTTGGACGGGCTTCATATACCATACCGACAACACCAAGCGGTACGCGAATTTGTTTTAATAGGAGTCCGTTTGGTCGCGACCATTGTTCGATCGTTTCGCCGATTGGATCTGGTAGCTGAATCACTTGGCGAACACCGTCAGCAATTTGGTGAATACGTTCTTCCGTCAGTTGTAGTCGGTCAAGCAAGGAAGGGGAGAGCCCGTTTTCTTTTCCACTTGCCATATCTTTTTCATTCTCTTCTAAAATGTACGATTTTCGTGCAATTAGTGTTTCCGCGATGATCGCCAGCGCCTCGTTTTTTTCTTCCGTCGATAAAATCGCTAAACGTTTCGCGGCCTGTTTTAATTTTTTTGCTTTTGTTAGTAATTCGTTCATCCGTTTTCGCTCCTTTCGTTTTTAGTGGACAGGCGTCCTTTTTAAGCAAACTAAATGATCGCGATGAATGACTTCTGGGCGGTGATGGAAAGAGTATTGTTTTGCGTGTTCACTTGCCATTCCTTTTACCTTTTGTAAGTCATCCGCAGCATAATATACTTGCCCTCTAGCGATCACGTCGCCTTTTTGATTGACGACGTTGACGACATCGAGCGCTTGGAACGAACCGAACACATTGGTCACCCCAGCAGGTAATAAACTTTTTCCTTTATGCAAAATGGCTGTTTCTGCTCCTTCATCGATTTCGATTGCTCCGGTGACTTCGGAATGGTATGCAATCCATTGTTTGCGCATTTGCATCTGTTCTTGAAAAGGAGAGCCGATATACGTCCCGTCGCCTTTTCCTTCTAAAATATGTTTGATTTTTTCTTTTCCTGTTCCTGTCCCGATAAAGACGCTGACACCAAAAGAAAGAGCTTTTTGTGCGGCAAGCAGCTTCGATTTCATTCCCCCCGTTCCAACCGCTGATCCGCTACCTCCAGCTTGTTCCAACAGTTCGTCAGTAATTTCAGACAGAAAATGATATTTTTTTGCTTCCGGGCGGCTTGGGTGTTGGTCATATAGGCCGTTAATGTCCGTTAAAATGATCAAGGCATCCGCATGCAAAAAACCGGCTACAAGCGCGGACAATAAATCGTTATCTCCGAACGTCAACTCTTCCACTGAAATTGAGTCGTTTTCATTAATAATTGGAAGAACGCCACGTTCTAACAATGTAGAAATTGTCGCAAATAAGTTACGAAACCGCTCGCGATCGTAAAAATCTGCGCGTGTTAACAACAATTGTCCGGCAACGATATCAAACGAACGAAAGGCGGAAATGTAGCTTTGCATCAGCATTCCTTGCCCGACAGCCGCGGCTGCTTGTTTTCCCGCAATCGTTTTCGGACGCGAACGATACCCAAGCAACCCAAACCCAGCGGCGACCGCTCCGGAAGAAATGAGAATGATATCGTGCCCAAGTTGTTTCATATACGCAAGTGCTTCAACATGTTCACGTAGTTTTTGTTCCGAAAGCGTCCCGTTTTTTTCGGTTAATGAGCTACTGCCAATTTTGACGACGATTCGCTTTTTTCTCACCATTTCACCCCTTTCCACAAAATAAAAAACGCTTTTTCGCCCTTACAGAAAAGGACGGAAAAGCATTTTTTCCGCGGTACCACCTTTTTTGGCGCAATGCGCCCACCTCGTGCCCTGTAACGTCGGGGGAACGGCTTATGTTTGCATAAGCGGCCGTATAGGGTAGGTTCAACCGACTTTCCGTGAGGAACCTTCCAGCCTATGGGTTCCATTCTCTGTCACATTCCATCGGTTTACTCGTCCCGTACCTCGTTCCATATATACCTTTTTTCAGAATTATGAAACAAAAAAACAAAGATGTCAACGGATTTTTTGAACGTAAAAAAGTAAATGTATGAGACTTTTACCTGTATTTATACGTTATAATGGAATAAAGGAGAAAGTCCTGCGGTAATATGTCAAGGTGAAAAATCATCGAAATTGGAAATTCGATTGTCCGATGACCCGAAAAAAGGCAATACTTAAGAAGCCCAGTCTTGTCTTATGTCATTAACTGGGTTTTAATGCAAAATCAGTTAGATCGATACCCCTATCGATCTTCCCCCTTTCTTGGCGTGTAGATTTGACCGTTGCGTAGCAGCGCATCGATCACACGCACGAGTTTTCGAGCGGTGAGGACGAGGGCTCGTTTGTGTTGGTGCTTTGGTACTTCCTCATACTTCTTCCGGTAATAGGTGCGAAACGACGCATCATGCCGTTGTACCGAGTTGGCAGCCTCCACTAGGTAGTAACGGAGATAGCGATTGCCGGAACGAATGAGGGAAGTCTCCTCGGCTTGGAACCGACCGGACTGGTGCTTAGACCAAGTCAAACCTGCATACTTTGCTAAGGCGGCTTGGTTGTCAAAGCGCTCGATTTGTCCAATTTCGGCTAAGATGCCAGCGGCGTAGACCGGACCAATGCCGGGAATCGTTTGTAACGTATTTGGGATGCCTTCCAAATGGCGAGTAATCGCTTTATCTAGCTCTTTAATTTGCGCTTGAAGGCTACGGATGGATTGAATCGATAGCCCTAAAAGCAAGTCGATGGAATCCTCGACACATTTGGAAAGCCGATACGACGAACGAGCCGCCTTTTGAATGGACTTGGCGATGCATTCCGGATCGGCAAAGCGATTGCGTCCTTTTTGGCGCAAGAAGTCAGCGAGCTGTTGCACGTCCATCTGACTGATTTCGTCTAAGCTAAACGACTCGAGAAGAAGCTCTAAGATGGCATGTCCGAACACGGAGCTGTCCACCTCTTGGGTAAAGGAACTGCACTTGTAAAACAAGTGTTGGAGGAAGTACTGCTTTTCCCGAGTCAGCTGATGGACGAGATGATAGCGCATGCGCGTGAGCCGTTGAAGGGCGATAAACTGTTCTTGCATGACAGCTGTCACTTTCAAACGGCCAAAGCGAAGCCGATCGGCGATGATCCACGCATCGATGCCGTCCGTTTTATCCAAGTCAGTGTACGCTTCTTTAAATTTGCGAATGAGCTTTGGATTGATGGTAAACACCTTGACATTCCAAGACTTCAGCTCCTCCTGTTGGTGGAAAAACATCGCTGGATGCCAGCTGTAGACCGAAGTGGCTTCCATCCCGATGAGAATTTCGGATGGTTGGAGCTTGTTGGCCCACAGGAGGATTTGATCGCGAAGGAAGGTCGCGCCAAGGAGATGATTGTCCACCTTGAATTGGGCGCACGTGTTTCCTTCTTGATCCATGATACACGTGTATAAGTCCGTTGAGCTCACGTCAATCCCGACGTAGAGTTTCATGAGATCACCTCCAATCGTAGTAGGATCGTGGGGTTGGGACTCTTCGGGATGCCCCCGGACCGCGCCTGTTGACCAGTCACCCTCGCATATGAGAACTCACGTTGGGCCATGGGCTGCCTGGAAGCTGCTCCTTCCAGCATGGGAAACCAACGGGAACAGCCTGCGGGTTAGAAGTCCGAACAGGAGCCGGGGAGACAGACTTTCTAAGTAGTCAAAGCTACAGGAGAGAGAAGAGTGTCCCCGATGATCCTAAGACCATTATCCAAGAACATCGCGAAAAGTCCAACCCCGATGTAGTGCCATCCACGGGGGAGGGGCGCGCCCCTCCTCCGTGGGCAAATCACTTACACATATGCGATTGTCAAGGAGCATATCCAACTGGAAATTCGATTTAAAAATCTTTCTAAACATACTATACGAGGAGTGGAAAACATGGGATTAGTGTTGCAACATGTAACAAAACAGTTTGGCTCGTTTACAGCAGTAGATGATGTGACGTTGTCTATTCCGGAAAAGGGTATATTTGGATTTCTGGGGGCGAACGGAGCAGGAAAAACGACAACATTTCGAATGATCTTAGGATTGCTTGAGCCAACGAAAGGAGAGATTACATGGAACGGTGAGCATATTACGTATAAACATAGTCATCTCATCGGATATTTGCCGGAAGAAAGAGGATTGTATCCAAAGTTAAAAGTAAAAGAACAGCTTATTTATTTAGGGAGATTGCGAGGATTACATAAAGAAGAAATTGTGAAAGAAATGCACAATTGGCTGGAGCGTTTTAAAATCCCGCAATATGAAAATCAAAAAGTAGAACAGTTATCGAAAGGTAATCAACAAAAAATTCAATTTATCGCTGCGGTGTTACATCGTCCGCAATTGCTGATTTTAGATGAACCATTCAGCGGATTAGATCCGGTAAATGTTGAAATGTTGAAAAAGGCAGTAATAGATTTACAACAACAAGGAACAACGATTGTCTTTTCAAGTCATCGGATGGAACATGTTGAACAATTATGTGAACATATATGCATTATGCATAAAGGAAGACCTATTGTTCATGGATCAATTAAAGAAATTAAGCAATCTTTCGGCAAGAAAAATGTCATTATTCACGGAGAACTTCCGTTTGAAACATTAACAAACGTTCCTGGTGTATTAAAAATGGAGAAAACGGTTGAAGGAGTTCGCTTACAAATAGCAGATGAAAGTGTATCCCAGCGCATTCTTGAACATATTTATGCAAAAGGATTTATTCGTACGTTTTCGCTAGAAGAACCATCGCTCAATGACATTTTTATCGAGAAAGTAGGTGCAGCGTATGAACAATAAGTTTTGGATCGTTTTTCTTCACACGTACGTAACGAAATTAAAATCAAAGTCTTTTTTCATTTCAACGATCATTACTGCTTTTATTGTATTTGGTATTAGTCAGTTAGATCGTATCATTGAAGCGTTTAGCGATAATGCTCAAAAAACAATTGGTGTTATTGATGAAACAAATGGGTGGTACGAAGCATTGCAATCGCAATTGCAATCGAATAAAGAAATAAGTCTTGTTCGCCATGATGGAAGTGAAGAACAAGCGAAAATATATGTTCAAACGGATCAATGGTATGCGTATATCGTGCTTGACGTACAAAATGCGCAGCCGAAAGTGACATATTATGCAAAAAATATTGCAGATAGTGATGTCATTCATGGCATTGAGCAAGCGTTGCAACAAGTTAAAATTGCGATGATGGCAAAACAAATTGGATTAACGTATGAACAAATAAACGCATTATATGCTCCAATTGCCATAGAAAAAGTAGCGCTTGAAGAACATGCAAAAACAGAAGAACAATTAAATCAAGCAAGAGCGATCGTATATGTGCTATTGTTTGCGATGTATATGTTCGTGTTAATGTACGGAAGTATGATTATGATGGAAGTAGCAACGGAAAAATCATCACGTATTATGGAAATTTTAATTTCAAGTATCTCACCTGTTCAACAATTGTTCGGAAAAATTTTAGGAGTTGCTTTGTTAAGTTTGACGCAGTTTATGTTTATTTTTTCAGTTGGCTATGTCTCGATGAAACAAAGCGATATATTGCGTCAGTTGCTTGGTATGAATGAACTCCCGCTTTCTTTAATTACGTACGGCATTATCTTTTTCTTGCTCGGTTATTTGTTGTATGCGATGTTATTTGCGGTACTTGGCTCGATTGTCAGCCGCGTCGAAGAAGTACAACAAATGGCTGGTCCTGTGACGATGCTCGTTGTCGCAGCGTTTATCATGGCGATGTTTGGTTTAAATGCACCGGAGTCACCATTTATTACAGCAATGTCGTTTGTCCCGTTTTTTACCCCGATGATTATGTTTTTACGTATTGGCATGTTGAACGTTTCAACTTGGGAAATTGTCCTTAGCATCGGTTTGCTCGTCGGAACAATTGCCTTTTTATTCGTATTTGGTTCAAAAGTGTATCGTGGCGGCGTGCTCATGTATAATCAAGCATCTTCATGGAAAGATCTCAAGCGGGCATGGCAATTAACGAAAAAATAAAAAACCGAGCGAAATGCTCGGTTTTTTACATCGGCTTTGTCGGTGTCGGTTTAGCATAGCCTTCTTTATATGTTTCATCAATAAGACGGCGAATGTCTTTCACAGACATACCTTTTTCATATTGCTCGATTGAAATGGCTGCGATTTCTAAACAAACTCCGCACTTTGTCGCATGGTCATCCCAGACGATGGCACCGTCGCTTTTGTTGTCATATACAAAACAATCATAATTATTTTTGTGATCAACCGATTCACCACAGCCGCAATAACAGGGGATGTTTTCTAACAACGTTTGATGATTTGCAGCCTGTTCGTACAAATGAGCCATGGATTCGTTATGTTTGGCTAAAAAAGACGGCAAACGATGAATGGAAGCCGTTTCTTCGCGTATATCATTTGTTTGATGTTCCTCAGCATGATCATTTTCTTTTTGTGCACATCCACTTAGCAATAAACTAATGGAAAGTATTGCGCTAAATGTAGCTCGCTTTTTCATATCACCCATCCTTTTATTACGAAATTCATTATACAGTCCGACTTTTTTCACTATTTCTTTTTATCTTTTTTACTATTATAACTGTAGTTGAGCAATTTTCGTTACAATAATTACCATTTGAAAAGAGACAAACAGGGTACCCCTTATGCCACGTGGAGCTGTTTTTTCACGGTATCAATGGGAATATTTTGTTTTGCTGCACGATAAATGAACTCCACGAGGCTATGTCCTTTTCTCTTGCGCAGGAGATCGAGCCCATCCGAAAAATCACTGTTAGACTCGAACATGCTGTACACATACGCAAGTTGCACCAAGATCCAATACCGTTTCACCGCCCGACGCCCGCGAACGCGGTATCCATCGAGTTTCAGCTGGTCTTTCGCTTGACGGAAAAAACATTCGATCGACCAACGTGCAGCATAGTAGCGCAAGATCTCTTCATCGCTTAGCTCGCGATCGGTGCTCAAGACGCAATGAAGATGTTTCGGCGTCATCGGCTGATCGGCTTTCCATGCGAGCAGCACCACGGCATCCTTGAGACCGTTCAGAGCGCCTTCGTAGCGATACACCCGATAACGCTCTTTTCCCACCGTGACGAGGCGGGTATCCCGTGGCTCCATAGATTTGGCAAATTCCTTTGCTTGAATGGCCGTCCCTTTTGGATAGAGAATCCGATTCGTCTTCAGCATCGCGATGACGTGGAACCCTTTTTTTAAGCAGGCTCCCACGAGGGTTTTCGATGGATACCAAGAGTCCATGAGCACATAAACGGGTCGACTCACATCCAACGAAGAAAGCATCTCGATCGCGAGTTCCCCTTTGCTTTTCCCCACCGTCTTGTCGTAGAGGCGAAAGGCAAAAGGAAACGCTTGGGTCATCGTATGAACCATGAGCCAAACGAGAGAATGTCCCCAGATCGACTTTTTCTCTGCGTGAGAATAGTGCCAATCACACCCTTGAATGGCGTGTGTTGCCCGTGACGAGGGCTTCGTTTTTTGGCAAATCGTATCATCGATCGAAACAAAAATGGGTTGATTCTCTCGTTTCGAGCTGCGTTCGACACGATGAAGCACCCACTGTTGGAGTTTGCGAAGCAGCGTCTCTTCCTCCCATGGGCTTTTCGTGAAAAAATGGCTCAGTGTCGTGCGATGGTTCGGATGAAAACTCCCATGATGTAGATCGGTCAGCGTTCCCGAAAAGCCCTTTGTAATCATCGCATCCACGATATGAACGAGATGCTTCATGACAGGTTTCGAGAAATAAAGGGCCAACCCCAACATCGTCAAAAACTTGTGGATTCCTTGGTGATGTGCTAATCTATTCATGAGACATGAACCTCCTTGTGAATGGTTTGTTGGCACATCTATTCTAACCAAGGAATCGGGTTCATGTCTTCTTTTTTGTTTGGTTGTAAATTTATGTTAGTAAATTTGCTCATCTACAGTTATAATAAAAATAATGGAAAATGATAAGGGAAAAAGGCGGGGGAAAAATGGATTGCATCGAGGTAAAAGGAAACACGCTAGAAGAAGCGATTGCAGAAGGGCTAAAACAACTTCAAGCGACGCGTGAAGATGTCGTCGTTGAAATCGTTCAACAAGAGCGTAAAAAGCTGTTTGGTATCGTTTCGCAACCAGCTGTTGTTCGACTAACGAAGAAGCATCAAACAAAGCAAACTGTTCAGCAGAAAGAAGGAAAAGCGTGGATACAAGACGGAGATTTTTGTTACGAATGTTTGGACGTAGGCCCGACGATCATTATTGGCGAGGGAGTCATTTGTTTGCATAACGGGAAAGCGATCGAAGGAAAGGTGACGTTACAAGAAGGCGACGACGTTCGCATTTGCCCAAAAGAAGAAAGCATTGCACAATCCGTTTGGAGAGTTGATGTAGATGCTATATACATCCAATTTAAAATTTTAACCTCTGGTTCACGCAGTACACCCGATGCGGCGCAACACCTCATCCGGGTGTTGTAGAACGTACTGTTCAAAGCGAGTAATGGACTGGGCAATGTCATTTTGATCCTTGTGAAAAACATTGGCAATCACTTCATCTTTCAACCACTTCCATAACCGTTCAATCGGGTTCAACTGTGGAGAATACGGCGGCAAAAAGATGAAATGAAAAGCAGTACCTTCCTCGCCATCAAGAAAGGCTTGTACCATCTTGGCATGATGAATACGCGCATTGTCTAACACAAGCACGAGGAATTGATCGGCATATTTCTCTTTCAATCGGCGCAAAAAGTCAAGGAACGTTTCGGCATTGGCAGATGAAGCACGATGGAAAACCACATCGCCTTGTTGAACATCGACGGCGCCAAAAATAGAAACGTGGGCATGGTGACCGTAGCTTGGCACTTGTTTTTGATTTCCTACTTCTGCCCATGTCGTACGTAGCGCTTGATAAGCACGAACATGTGTCTCATCCACATAAAACAGCGTGACATTCTCGGTAATTAGTTTTTTTTTATAAATTCAAGTTCTTTTTGAAAGGCAGCTTGACGCTTAGCGTCTCCTTTGACGAGCTTATACGTCGGACGTGTCCATGACAAACGAAGACGATGCAACAACTTACGAATCCCTTCACGTGACATCGAAACGCCATAAGTTTGTTGGATGTAAGATTGTAAAATGCGCGTGTTCCATGATGAAGCGATGCCCCAGCCAGCATCCACAGGTGTGGTAGTTAACACGAGTTGTCTAATTTCTTGTTGTTGTTCTTCCGTAAGAAACGGCACACGACCAGGCGGCAACCGACGATCGAGTAGATGATCGAGCCCACCTTGATTAAACCGTGCAACGTAGATGGCAACGGATTGACGGCATAGATTGACCATTTTGGCCACATCTTTACCGAGATGACCTTCCATGACAAGACGAACAGCGGTCACCCGAACGCGAAGGGAAGCATCTTTGATTTTCCGTTCTTGTTTCCGAAGTGTTCGAGGCGTCCAACCGTGATCATTTGTGATTTTCAAACGTTTCATGCCAATTCCGCTCCTTTTGTATAGAAATATTTAGGAGCAGTATAACCATGAAAAAGGTGTTCATACAGAAGTCATGGTTTTAAGGTGCATGTATATAGAAAGTTAGAAGCAACATTAACGTTTGTGCCTGGGGTGCGACGTCGATATGTACTTGAAGATCAGCAACCATCTAACAAATTACATATACAAGCAAAAATGGAGAATGAGCTCATTTATGATGTGTCATATGAGCAAGTGATGGCGAAACTGCAAGAGTTAGGGATTGTTTACGGCGTGAACGAAGACATGATTCGAGAAGTGTTGCAGTCGGAGAAAAAAGTAAGCACGACTATAGCAAAAGGAGTTGAGCCAATTGAAGGAACAGACGGTTGGGTGGAAGTAAAAGTAGGAGAGGGGAAAAGGAAGCCGAAAGTACGTGAAGATGGAACGGTTGATTATCGTGAAATGGAAACGATCGCAACGGTCGGTGAAGGAGATTTAATCGCGATTGTTCATCCCCCGCAGCCTGGAAAGCCGGGATTAAAGGTGACGAATGAAGTGATTCCTGTTCGCGAAGTGCATCCAGTCATGGTTAAACTAGGCAAAGGTGTAACGATGGATGAAAACCGCATTTTAGCAACAACAGGAGGAAGGTCACAAATAGCAAAAAAAAGGAAAAACGGTCGTTGTCTCCATTATTCCAAAGCTCGTTCATCAAGGTGATGTCGATTTATCGGTAGGAAACATTCATTTTAAAGGTGATGTTGAAATTACAGGCAATGTTCAAGACGAGATGGTCGTTGAAGCGCTTGGTAGTATTATGATTTTACAAAATGTCAATCGAGCAAAAATTCGTGCGCAACAATCTATTTTTATTCAACAAAACGTCATTGGCGGTACAGTCACATCAGGTGAAAATAAAATGCTCGTTACACAGCTTATCAGTTTATTACAACAAATTCGCCACTCGCTTGAACGAATGATTGTTGCCATTCAACAATTGATGGTCATGTCAAAAATTCGCGAACAAGATATTTATCCGCTAACGAAAAGGCTGCTTGAAAGTAAGTTTCAAACGATGATGGAAGCAATGAAAAAGTATAAAATGATGTGCGAACAAAAACGCGAACAAATTGGTGAACAATGGTTCGATATTGGCTCACAGTTGGATGGTTGCTTGCTCGCTGATCGTCCGAATCATTTTCATTGTTTAGCAGGCATGGCGAATTTGCTTCGAGAACTAAATACGTTTATCGGGCAATACGACCGCGAAGAAAACGATGCAATTGAGCTTTCTTACGCTTTAAATAGCGTCATTCACGGAAGTGGAGATGTCGTTGTAACGGGAAAAGGGTGTTACAATTGTAACATTTATGCTGGAGGCACATTGACTGTTCACGGAGTGTTACGCGGTGGTGAAGCGTATGCGCAAAAAGGGATGAAAATTAAAGAAGTTGGCTCTTCGCTCGGGATTAAGACTGTATTAGCTGTTCCAAAAGGGGAGACGATCTATATTGAACACGCATGGGAAGGAACAGTTGTACAATTTGGTAAAAAGACGTATACATTTTATGAAGAGAAAAAACACGTTGAAATGAAATGGGACGACGAACGTCAAGAAATTGTATTTGGATAAAAAAGACGCATGGCCAACAAAGCAGATGCGTCTTTTTGTATATTTTTCGGATAATCATATAGTATAATGTAAATGTTCTTAATTTTCTTTCTTTTTGAAGAAGGGGCTAGAAAATGAAAGCGACTACGGATAGGGATATTTTATGGACGCCAACGAAAGAACAAATCGAACAATCAAGCGTGAAAAAGTATATGAATTGGCTAGAAGCAAAAAAAGGGCTTACGTTTGATTCGCATGCGGCGTTATGGAAATGATCGGTCGAGAATCTTGAGCAATTTTGGGAAACGGTGTGGGAATATTGCAGCGTTCAGTCGTCTGCACCGTATACCAGTGTGTTATAAGAACGAAAAATGCCACGGGCAAACTGGTTTCCAGGGGCACGGCTAAACTATGTGGAACACATTTTTCGCAACATGCAGGAGAAGCCAGCGCTTTTGTTCCGTTCCGAACACGTTTCGGTGCGTGAAGTGACGTGGAAAGAGTTAAAACAACAAACGGCAGCCGTCGCTTCGGTGCTGAAAAAACTGGGGGTCAAGCAAGGAGATCGCGTCGTTGCTTAAATCGCCAATCGCCTTTGCGACTTGTATTTGGGCGTCATAGCGTTAAAAGAAGCGGAAGAAAACGAACGAAAACAAATTATCGCCCGCCTTTTCTTACAGCATATTTGGGGATGCGATTTATTCGATGCCGAGATGTTATCGGTTCGTCATTTTGATTTAGTGATGAATGAAACGAAAGAGGTAGAAGTATAAAAAGGCAAGGGACCAAGTCGGTTCCTTGCCTTATAGTAAAACAAATACAGCCAGAAAATGAGCCACAGACCCGCCTAATACAAACAAGTGCCAGACAGCATGATGAAATTTAAAGCCGCGCCATACGTAAAAAACAGCGCCGACTGTGTACAAAATTCCGCCGATGACTAAATATAACACACCGTTTGGCGAAAGGCTGGAAACGAGCGGTTTCCATGCAAATACAATCAACCAGCCCATGATGATATATATAATCGTCGATGTATATAAAAACCGATCGACGAAAAAGCATTTAAATACGGTACCGAAGAGTGCAAGCCCCCAGACGATGCCAAACAATGTCCAACCGATCGCTCCTCTCACCGCTAAAAACAGAAACGGCGTATACGTGCCTGCAATAAAAAAGTAAATCGCCGAATGGTCGAAAATCTCAAACAATCGCTTCCAGCGCCCTTCCGGCAACGCGTGCACAATCGTTGATGACAAATACAAAATAAGCATCGTGCTTCCAAACAACGTGAAACTAACGACGTGCCATGCATTTCCGTACATCGCAGCCATGACCGTCAAAATAACGAGCGCCGCGATACTAAACACCGCACCGATGCCATGAGTAATCGCATGCACGATTTCTTCTTCTTTCGTAAACGTATGGGTAAAAGCCAATAGTCTCATTCCTTTCATTGAAAGACATTTTGTTTATTATATCACATCGATATACATTTTTGTGCATTGTTGTTTTCGTTCGCGACATAATGGAAAAAAGAGAGGTGAGGACGATGCAAATACAGGTAGAAAGGCAACGAAAGACAAAAAAATGGCTTGTACCATCGTTTATTGGTGTATTGTTGCTTGCGGCGATTGCGTGTGTCGCCATTTCCATTTACGTCGGTTGGAATTTGACACATAAAGAGCGAAAAGCAGTCGTCGAAACGCCGAAGGCTTATGAAATGGCTTATCAAGATGTGACATTTACAAGTAAAGACGGCGGACTAAAGCTGAAAGGGTGGGTGATTGAGCCAAAGAAACAAGCGAAAATGACCGTTATTTTTTCGCATGGATATGGCGGCAATCGCTACGAACCAAACGTCCCGTTTTTGCCAATTGCTAAAGTACTAACAGACGAAGGATATCGCGTCATTATGTTTGATTTTCGCGCAAGCGGCGAATCGGAAGGAGACATGACAACGATTGGCGCAAAAGAAAAATATGATTTGCTTGGTGTCATTGATTATGCAAAACAACATTATGCCGAACCGATTGTTCTGTATGGAGTATCGATGGGAGCAGCAACGTCGATTTTAGCAGCAGGAATGGATAAAGAGGTGAAAGCGGTTATTGCTGACAGCCCGTTTAGCGATTTAGAAGGATATTTGCGCACATATATGCCTGTATGGACGCATTTACCGAATGTTCCGTTTACGTATTTAATCATTACCCTTATTCCGATGATTACTGATTTAGATCCAGCCGAGTCGGTGCCGATCAAAGCGGTTGATGCAATTGCTCCACGGCCGATTTTATTTATTCATAGCAAAGCCGATCTATCTATTCCATATGAAGAAAGTGTAAAGATGTACAACAAACATCCAGAAGTGTTTGCACTTTGGCTCACGGACAAAGCCAAACATGTGAAAAGTTTTGCGATGTATGAAGAGGAATATATTAAGCATATGTTAGCATTTCTAGAAAAAGTGCAAAAATAAAAGACAAACCGTCGTTCCAAGAGGGGAGCGACGGCTTTGCTTTTAGTTTGCTTTTTTGAGCATGTGCAATTCTTCCTCTGCACGTGCAATACGGCCGAGTTGATAGTCAAGTCGTTCGTGGATATAGGCAATGTCCTGCTTTGTAGCCATTTCCCCACGAATGTGGGCAATTTCATGACGCATAGCATCTTGAAGGCTACGTTGTTCTAATTGATTGTCTCGAATAGCCTTAATCATTGCCGTATTTTCTTTCATTTGCTCTTTTAACCAATGAATATCTTCTTCCTGCTTATGCACTTTTGTTTTTAATTCATGCATCTCTTGCTTCATTGTTTGTATTTCTTGCTTCATCCATTGCATGTCTTCGGATAAGTTTTGGACGAGGTTAACGAGCTGGAGGAGAAGTTGTTCTTGCACGCCTGATTCACCTACCTTTCATCATAAAGGTATACGGCATTTCTAGTGGGAAATATGAAGAGGAGTTTGATGAAATGCCTTTGCCGTCATCTTATCATAATTTGTCGAAATGGACAAACTATTTTTTATATATGTGTTTGAATCGCTTATTTTGTCGTACGTGTAGCATACATGCGTTCTTTCGCAACTTGTAATAACTGTTGTAATTGTTCCCCTTCGATTGGATATGTCGCATAGCCGACGAGAAAAGATATCGGGCTATTTTGTTTAATTCGCTTAATTATTGTAGATGGTTTTGCGTTATTTTCGACAGCGATAATTAAATACTGGTCATTTGACCATTTGGCTACGATGTCACTTTTTCTCGTTGTCTCGACTAACAGCTGTTCGAAGGCAGTTTGTTGTTGGGGATGACTGTCTTTTTTCGTTTGGAGCAAATAGATTGTTAAACGACTATCTGGGTCGCGATCAACGAGCGCTGCGATTTTTTCGAATGTACTCGCAGCAAAGTCTTTGCTTTTTAGCTGATATATTAGATCTTTTACACAAGCTTTTCGATCATATCGATTACCAAAATAAATGCCGATAATCGTCTGAAACACGTAAAAACCAATGACAACATATAATTCTGTTCCATGGAGTTGTGTTAAATCAATTGTACCGTTCATAGCCATTATTTCTGGTAACAATACAAGTTGGCTAACGAATAAGCCGATTGTTTTTCCGATATGTTGTTTAAGCATATACGTCACCTCTCTCCATACTATGAATCAAACGCGCCATTGGGATGGACAAATAAAAGTGAAATAAAAAAAGGGCGAGATGACTGCCCTTTTGCGTTAAAAAATGAAATGTGCAATAAAAACGATAATTGGTAACGTAATAAATGTGCGAAGAAGGAAAATGACAACGAGATCCTTAAACGTAATTGGTAGTTTTGACGCAAGTAGCAATCCGCCTACTTCGGACATGTAAATCAATTGTGTTACAGAAACACAAGCGATAACAAAGCGAGTAAATTCGCTTTCAATGCCGCTACCGATAATGGCAGGTAAAAACATGTCCGCAAAGCCGACAACCATCGTTTGTGCAGCGGCTGACGCTTCTGGCACTTGTAGGAGCGTCAAGATCGGTACAAACGGTTTACCGAGCCATTCAAATACCGGTGTTGTTTCGGCGATAATTAGTGCGACCGTTCCAATGGCCATAACGACAGGTAATACGCCTAACCACATATCGATCACGGTTTGTACACCGTTTTTCAATAATTTCCCCATGTCGTTATTGCGCTGTGCCACTTCTGTTGCCTGTTTTAATCCCCATTGAAAAGGAGTATAGCCAGCTGGTACTGTTTCATCAACGGGAGCGTGATGTTCATGATAATATGTGTCTGGCTTTTTTGATAATGGAGGGATACGCGGCATAATGATCGCGGCTACAAGACCAGCAACGACGATCGTAAAATAGTATGCGCCAAACATATGTTCAAGTTTCATATACGTGATGACAACGATGCTAAATGTAATCGATACAACGGAAAAAGTTGTTCCAATCACCGCTGCTTCCCGCTTCGTATAAAAGCCGTCTTCATATTGTTTATTTGTTAACAATACGCCGATCGTTCCGTCCCCTAACCAAGAAGCAATACAGTCAATGGACGAGCGACCAGGTAATTTAAATACCGGACGCATAATCTTTGTTAAAAGTGCGCCACATAATTCAAGTAATCCGAAATCTAATAGTAAAGGTAAAAACAAGCCTGCAAATAAAAAGACGGAAAACAAAATGGGAATGAGACTATACAACAGCAAAGCACCTGTATTTTCTGACCATACCCATTCCGGACCGATTTGCCACAACGTCATCGCTCCTAAAATTGTTCCAACGATGCGCGCAACGACGAACAAACCATTCACATCGAATAAACGCCGAAGAAATGGGCTGTTCATGATGAAAGAAGGATAAGCAATTTTTGCAACGATTGTGCCAACCGTAGCGATAAACATAAATAAAACAGAAATTGTCGGAATGACTGAAGAAAAGTTTCCTTCGACCCATTTAGCTAAAATAGCTACAGGGATCGTCATCTCGCCTTTATAAGGAACAGGGATCATAAATAAAAATACCCCAACAAGCGAAGGAATAAGAAATTTCAGTATGTCAGAGAGATGATGCGATTGTGTATGTTTTTCTTTTTGTACGACATTCATTTTCTAAAACCACCTTCCATTTTATGTTTTGAAAACGGATACATAACATTACTACTATCGTAATATAAAAATGAAAATAGTCAATATAGCAAAATGATTCAGAAATATAAATGAGCGATAAGGACTGCATAAATATGAAAGTATAAAATTATACAAATACACAAATACGAATAAATAATAATTAAGTTATAGTAAAATAGGCAACATAAAGCATAATAAAACAAAGTGACGATATAATCAATCATTTTTTTGTATAAACGTTCAAATTCAAAATTTTTTGTTTTTTTCAACACATTGATGCGTGTATTTTTTCTGTTTATGCGATATGATAAGCGAAAATATGTGTGAAAGGAGTACGGGTAGTGTGGCATTATGGTGAGGAAAAACGGTATGTCCATGAGCTGTTAGAAAAATATCGGGCAGGCAAGCTGCCGCTAAGTAGTGTAACAGCCGTCATTCGTTCATGGGCCATTCGCTATCAAAACGAATATTTGTTGAAACAACGATATTTTCAACCTTATCCAGAACCGTTACTTGACGTGACGGATTCAGGAAAAGGAAGAGATTATTAAAAGAAGCGACAAAGGGTTATCCTTGTCGCTTTTTTGTAACGATATAATACACCGGAATGCCAGATATCGTCACAACAATCGATAAAAATGTATCGAGCGGTGCATGGAGTACCGTACTTATAATAATATATGCTGTGCCAACAATAGCAACAATCGGGGTGAAAGGATAAAATGGCACTCGATATAATTGTTCGTTAGATGGTAATGATTTTCGTAATAAAAATACCGCATAAAAAGCAAAGCCGTAAAATAAAAAGACACTAAAAATAGCAATATCCGTTAAGCGATCTGCATTACCAAGTAACATCATGATAGTTGCAATAGTAATTTGCATGAACGTTGCTAATACAGGTGTGCGCCACTTTGGATGGATGCGAGAAAAATAACGAGCAAGTGGAAATAGCCCATCTATTGCCATTGCCAATGGCATGCGAGGGAACGTGAGTACTTTTCCATTTAAACAACCAAAAATAGAAATTAAAATGCCAATAGCGATCAATTTTCCACCAAATGACCCGAATAAAATGGTTGCAGCTTCACTCGCTGCATTCGGACCGAGTGCAACAATGTCATCAGCGCGAAGCACGTGAAGTAATGCTACATTCACAGCTACATAGGCAAACATCACGATAAGAATACCGGTAATAATCGCTTTCGGTAATGTTTTCGCAGGGTTTTTCATTTCCCCAGCAACAAACCCAACGTTCATCCATCCATCGTACGCCCACAATGTTGCTAAAACTGCCGCCCCGAAGTTTATTGCTTGACTAGAGTCGCTATCCATGCCGAAAATAGGTACATTACCCTTGAACACCCCGAAGACAATGATAAGAAAAATAGGTAATAATTTCGCCGCTGTTAAAACACTTTGAACGATTCCACCAACCTGTGAGCCGAGCGTATTTACAACGGACAAAAACAAGACTGCCATGATCCCGATCCAAAGTTCGCTTTCTTTTGGTAGAGAAAAAATACCTGCAAACAGTGTACCAAAATACAGCCCTAGTGCACCGATAACGGCAGGACCGTAAATGATCGTTTGTACCCATCCGCATAAAAAGCCCCAAAACTTCCCGTAAACTTTTTCAATATATACGTACAATCCACCTGTTTCAGGAATTTTTGAGCTCACTTCTGCAATCGTTAACCCACTAGCTAACGTAATGATTCCCCCGATAATCCAAGCGAGAAGAGCAAATGTTGAATTTCCAGTTGCTTCAATGACAACAGCGGGTTTCATAAAGATACCGGATCCTATCACAGTACCAACGACGATGGCTGTTGCTGTAATAAAGCCGATGCTTTGTTTCAATTCTGTTTTCGTCATGTTGTTCACCTCTAAAAAACAGTTGTTTTTTTTGTGTCGGACAATCGATATTATAGCATGAGATGAATGAAAACTTCTTTTTTTGAAAATTAAAATATTGACAGGGAGAAAAGAAAAGAATAAGATAAAATTAAATTTGGTTTAAAGAAACTTTTTTAACCTTAATCATCATTGTTTGCTTGTTCCACATGTCACACGTTTTTTGTTCATGCATATAATGGGCATATAATGGGCGGCAAACAAATTTTTTTGGCTTTATGTTGCATTGAGGAAACTTTTATATCCTTATACAACTTTTGAAGGAGGATGTATATGAAAAAATGGTTGGTTGTATGGACCGTTTTATTATTGTTGTTCGGTTGTGAAACGAAAGCACCTAAAAAAGACGTTATTTACGTTGTCGCTACAACGGGGCAAATTGCAGATTTAGTTGAACATGTCGGGGGAGAGTATGTTCATGTGGAAGCGTTGATGGGGCCAGGGGTAGATCCGCATTTGTATAAAGCGACACAAGGTGACATTCAGAAGTTAAGTCAAGCAGACATCATCTTTTATAACGGGCTTCATTTAGAAGGAAAACTCGGAGAAATATTCACAAAAATGTCAAAAACGAAAAAAGTCGTCGCAGTAAGTGAAACGATTCCGAAAGAGAAGTTAATTGAAATAGACGGAGTGTATGATCCGCACATATGGTTTGATCTTGATTTGTGGAGATATGCAACGCAAAAGGTAAGAGACGAATTAAGTGCAGTGGATCCGAAACATAAACAAATATATCAAAAACGAGCAGAAGCATATGAATCTCAACTCATGCAGTTAAAAGAGGAAGCCAAAAAAGAGATGAACGCCATTCCAAAAAAACAGCGTGTTTTAATTACAGCCCATGATGCTTTTCATTATTTCGGTCGTGCGTATGATATCGAAGTAGTTGGCCTACAAGGGTTAAGTACAGATGCAGAATACGGATTGAAAGATATTCAAGAACTTGTTGATATGATTGTTGACCGAAATATTCAAGCTGTATTTGTGGAAAGCAGTGTATCGAAAAAGGCAATTGAAGCGGTTGTTGAAGGAGCAAAACAGCGTGGCCATCACGTTTCGATTGGTGGAGAACTATTTTCAGATGCGCTCGGAAAAAAGGGGACTGAAGAAGGGACGTTCATTGGTATGTATCGTTACAATGTTAAAACGATTGCACAAGCATTGAAGGGGGAAGGACGATGAATCCGCTAGTTGTTGACCAAATGACAGTTGCGTATGATCGGCAACTTGTATTAGAAGACGTATCATTTTCTGTTCCAGAAGGAAAGTTAGTAGGGATTATCGGTCCAAACGGAGCAGGAAAATCAACATTAATGAAGGCGATGTTAAATTTTATTCCGCGTATGCACGGGAATGTTTTCGTATATGGTCAACCGTATGAGAAGCAAAGACATCTTGTCGGATACGTTCCGCAACGAAATTCTGTTGATTGGGATTTTCCAACGAATGCGCTTGATGTTGTATTGATGGGGAGATATGGTCATATCGGACTATGGAAACGACCACGAAAAGAAGACGTAGAGATTGCAATGCAATGTTTAGATAAAGTCGGCATGTTGTCTTATGCGAAACGGCAAATTAGCCAACTATCTGGTGGACAGCAGCAGCGTGTGTTTTTAGCGCGTGCACTCGCACAAGATGCTTCTATTTATCTTATGGATGAACCGTTTGTTGGAGTGGATGCCGCAACAGAAAAAGCGATTATTCAACTGTTAAATGAACTAAAAACGCGTGGAAAAACGGTATTGGTTGTCCATCATGATTTGCAAACGGTGCGAGATTATTTCGATTATGTTTTATTGTTAAATAAATGTGTCATAGCGTTTGGTGAAACAGAACGCACATTCACGTATGATCATATTCAAAACACGTATGGTGGAAAAGTGACTTTTCTCTCTACCACACATATTGTGGGGTGAACGAAATGGATGTTAATGTTCAATGGGTATTTACAAGCATGGCTTTGCTCGGATTGGCGAGTGGGATGATTGGCACGTTTGCCTTGCTGAAGAAACAAAGTTTAATAGGGGATGCAATGGCACATGCCGCGTTACCAGGCATTTGTATCGCTTTTCTCTTCTATGGACAAAAATCGCTTCTCGTTTTTTTAATTGGTGCTGCTTGTTCAGGTTATATGGCAACAGTATTTATTCAGTTTATTGTAAAACATACGCGCATTAAAGAAGATGCTGCCATTGGCATCGTATTGTCTGTATTTTTTGGTTTAGGCATTGTGCTATTAACATGGATTAATCAACATGAAGGTGGAAATCAGAGCGGGATCAATGACTTTTTGTTCGGAAAAGCAGCATCGTTAACTGGAAATGATGTGAACGTTTTAACCATAACGGCTGTACTAATGGTTATAACGATCCTCTTTTTTTTCAAAGAGTTCAAAATCATTACATTTGATCGAGCATTTGCGCAAGGAGTCGGTATACCTGTGTCGTTGTTGAATGGTGTGCTTATGTTTTTAATCGTTTCGGTTGTTGTGATTGGTTTACAGGCTGTGGGCGTTGTGTTAATGTCTGCGCTACTCATTACGCCGGCGTTAGCTGCAAGATATTGGACTGAAAGACTCGGATGGATGACATTGTTAGCCGGCGTATTTGGTGCTTTATCTGGAGTTGCTGGGGCATATGTGAGTTTGATTGCTTATGTGCCTACCGGTCCACTCGTTATTATTTTTGCGACGGCTCTGTTTCTCTTCTCGTTTTTATTCGCCCCGAAACGTGGTTTATGTAGCAAAATCATTCGTCGGCATGTAGAAAGAAAAAAATTGCGCGTGAAACAACTAATGTATGAGCGAGGGGAGCAGTTATGAGTTATACGATTTGGATTTTGCTTACTGCAACTCTTGTCGGGATTAACTGTGGATTAGTCGGTACATTTCTCGTATTACGGAAAATGTCGATGCTCTCTGATGCGATCAGTCATAGCGTATTGCTAGGAATTGTGGGGGCGTATATGGTAAGCCATCAACTGCAAGGGGTGTCTATGCTCATCGGCGCTTTGCTTGTCGGATTGCTAACAACATTTCTCGTCCAATTGTTGCATCAAAAGGGGGTGCAAAGTGACGCAGCCATCGGGGTTGTGTTTACATGCTTGTTTGCGATCGGGGTTGTCCTCATTTCCTTATTCGCAGATCGTGTTCATTTAGATGTCGAACATGCGCTGATGGGTGAAATTGCATTTGTGCCGTGGGATGTGCTGGAAGTTGGCGGACGAAGTATTGGACCGAAAGCCGTTTGGTTGCTTGGATTTGTTTTAGCGATCAATATATTCGTTATTGTTTTTGCTTACAAAGAATTAAAAATTAGCTCATTTGATAGTGAAATGGCAATTACGCTTGGAATTCCGGTCGTGCTGATTCACTACGTATTAATGGGGATGTTGTCGTTAACGACTGTTGCCTCATTTGATAGTGTTGGTGCCATTTTAGTTGTAGCGATGCTTATTGTACCAAGTGCAACGGCTTACTTGTGGACGGATCGACTTAGCACGATGCTTATATGTAGTGCTTTTATCGGTGTATTGGCATCGGTGATCGGCTACGTGGGAGCGACAGCATTCAACGTCTCTATTTCTGGAGCAATTTCTGTATCAACCGGTGTCATCTTCTTTGTTTCATTATGGATCGCTCCAAAACATGGGGTATTGCGGAAATGGATGAAAAAATCTCCTGCCTAGGCAGGAGATTTAATCTTTTATGGCAGAAAGAAATGCATCAACAACGCCTACATCATTTGTGATTAAAAAAGCAGGAAGTAACGTTATAATTGTCACAACTGTCGCATATGAGACGATAATATTTTTTCATTATTTTCATTGTGTTCACTTCCTTCTGATTTTATTTTCTTAATTTTTTGTATTTTTGTCAATATTTTTTTACAAGAGAAATTTTTGTACGAAAATGGTATAATAAAAAAATAGTTGTTTTTAAGGGGGGATACGATGCGAATACGAGATTGGGATCGAAACTTACGTATTCGTTTAATTGGGGAATCACTCGTTGGAGTTACTTTTTGGATGATATTTCCTTTTATCGCTATTTATTTTTCTGGCATATTCGGTCGAGAAAAAACAGGTGTATTGCTTGTTATTTCGCAATTATTTTCGGTAATTGCTAATTTACTTGGAGGGTATTTTGCTGATCGCTTTGGAAGAAAAAAAATGATGGTGCTCGCTGCGTGTGGGCAGGCAGTTGCTTTTTTCTTATTTGCATTAGTCAATTCTCCACTATTCTCATCACCTGTGATGAGTTTTATTTGTTTTGCCCTCGTAGGCGTATGCGGTTCACTTTATTGGCCTGCTAGTCAAGCGATGGTTGCCGATGTCGTGGCAGAAAAGGATCAAAGTAGTGTATTTGCTGTATTTTACACGATGAATAATGTAATGGTCGTTATTGGTCCGCTACTTGGAGGAATTTTTTATCCACAACATTTTTTTTACTTACTGCTCGTTGCCGGAATATTTTGTGCAATTGTTGCTACCGTTTTGTTCATTTACTTAGAGGAAACGGCACCGTTGTGGGCGAAAACGACAGGAACATGGTACACCTTTTTTGTTGAGCAATTAAAAAATTATCGTCTTATTGCGAAAGACCGCACGTTTCTTTTGTTTATCATTGCTGGTGTCCTCGTTGCCCAAACGTTTATGCAACTTGATATTTTAATCCCTGTGTATGTGAAAGACGTTGTTTCAGAGCAAACGTTAATTTCTACCGATCATTGGTCACTTTCGTTGAGCGGAGAAAAAGCATTTAGTGTACTTATTGCTGAAAATGGATTGCTTGTTGCTTTATTTACGGTGGCGGTAACGAAATGGATGGGAAACTACAAAAAAAAGTCGGTATTTGTATGGTCCTCTCTTTTGTATGGACTCGCTATTTTCTTTTTCGGTCAAACGACATCCCTTTGGATCATGGTCATTTTAATCGGTATATTTACACTTGCGGAACTTATGACGGTTGGTTTACAACAAACATTTGTCGCTAGATTAGCCCCTGATCATATGCGTGGACAATATTTTGCTGCAGCGAGCCTACGTTTTACGCTTGGGCGCATGATGGCTCCACTCGCTTTGACGCTTCCTTTTGCGTATCATTGGACGTTTTTTATTTTAATGTTACTTGCCGTATGTAGCGCATGGTTGTATGCTGTTATGTTTCAAATGATGGGAGGAAAGCGTGCATGATTATTCTCATTCGGCATGGAAAGCCTGTTTGTAAAATGGTACACAAGCAAGAAAAAGTAGGCATATTGGGAAGTTGTGACGTTATCGTTGACAAGGCGCACACCGTGATGTACATATATGGTGTGTAGCCCCTTCTCTTTCTCATATTTTCCCTTTTCTTCTCATACATATGATGATGTAAATATGAGAAAAGAGGGGAAATACGTGTGAATGAAAAAGGGGGATTACAAAAAGAAGCGATGACACGAAGCGAACGACGAAAACGAAAACAACGATTTGTTTTTGTATGTTTATTATTCGTTGTAAGCGCGTGTGTCGTCGGTGCATGGGGAGTGGCGAAACAAGAGACGAGTGAACAGAAAGTAATTGAGCAATTCATCACCGCGTTACGTCAAGAAGATATGAATACGTTGAAACAGTTCATTGATGCTCCATTAGAAGAAAAGGCGTCACTTTTACCACTTTTTGCGTATTTACGTAAACATCCAGAGGGTTATGACCAAATAAGGAAAGAGTTAGCGCAACAAAAAGATGATCGAGTTTACATAAAAGGATTAACGTCAACTCCGCCGATTTTTTTAATGAAATTGTCGCAAGGAACGTACAAATTTGAACCGACGCTGTATCATGTATATGTGCAAACGAACGAGCAAGGGGCTCGTATTTTGATTAACGACACATACGTCGGTGAAACGAATGCATCGTTAGTGAAAGTAGGAGAGTATGTTCCAGGCCTATATGAAGTGAAAATGGTGACAGATGAACGAGAACAAACGAAGCAAATATCGCTCTTTGGAGGAGAGCGGATTCGTATCGTTCGTTTCGATTCGAACTAAAAGATGCAACGACATGTTGCGTCTTTTTTTGTCAAAGTCGAAACATATCTTCTCGTTCGTACGTAATATAGTCATCATTTTCATTTCATAAAAAATCATAGTAAAATAAAGGAACATAGACGATGGGAGGACAACAATGAAACGGTTCATTCGAACAATATGGCGATGGTTTGTATCATGGAATATCGGTTTATTTAGTGCTCTGATCTCGCTGCTTGCATTTCGTTTGCCTTTTTTCATTTCATTTTTGATTGGTGTAAGTGTAGGAGTGATTTATTCCGTTTACATGAAGAAAAAAGAAAAGAAGGATCGATTGCATGATTTTAAAGACGAGCGATTGAAAGATGCGAAAAAAAAGGTTCGGAAAATCGGACAAAGTTTATGGCGAATTCGTTCGATTTCGATGTTTTCTAAGCTTTCTCGTTTATACTCCATCTGTCAAAAAATAATTGAAATTGTCGAAAAGCAACCAGATCGTCTCGCTGTCGCGCAACCGTTTTTTAACACAACATTGGACTCCATTGTTACCATTATTGATAAATATATTTATTTAACTGTAGTTGAGCAATTTTCGTTACAATAATTACCATTTAAAAAGAGACAAACAGGGTACCCCTTATGCCACGTGGAGCTGTTTTTTCACGGTATCAATGGGAATATTTTGTTTCGCTGCACGGTAAATGAACTCCACGAGGCTATGTCCTTTTCTCTTGCGCAGGAGATCGAGCCCATCCGAAAAATCACTGTTCGACTCGAACATGCTGTACATATACGCAAGTTGCACCAAGATCCAATACCGTTTCACCGCCCGACGCCCGCGAACGCGGTATCCATCGAGTTTCAGCTGGTCTTTCGCTTGACGGAAAAAACATTCGATCGACCAACGTGCAGCATAGTAGCGCAAGATCTCTTCATCGCTTAGCTCGCGATCGGTGCTCAAGACGCAATGAAGATGTTTCGGCGTCATCGGCTGATCGGCTTTCCATGCGAGCAGCACCACGGCATCCTTGAGACCGTTCAGAGCGCCTTCGTAGCGATACACCCGATAACGCTCTTTTCCCACCGTGACGAGGCGGGTATCCCGTGGCTCCATAGATTTGGCAAATTCCTTTGCTTGAATGGCCGTCCCTTTTGGATAGAGAATCCGATTCGTCTTCAGCATCGCGATGACGTGGAACCCTTTTTTCAAGCAGGCTCCCACGAGGGTTTTCGATGGATACCAAGAGTCCATGAGCACATAAACGGGGCGACTCACATCCAACGAAGAAAGCATCTCGATCGCGAGTTCCCCTTTGCTTTTCCCCGCCGTCTTGTCGTAGAGGCGAAAGGCAAAAGGAAACGCTTGAGTCATCGTATGAACCATGAGCCAAACGAGAGAATGTCCCCAAATCGATTTTTTCTCTGCGTGACAATAGTGCCAATCACACCCTTGAATGGCGTGTGTTGCCCGTGACGAGGGCTTCGTTTTTTGGCAAATCGTATCATCGATCGAAACAAAAATGGGTTGATTCTCTCGTTTCGAGCTGCGTTCGACACGATGAAGCACCCACTGCTGGAGTTTGCGAAGCAGCGTCTCTTCCTCCCATGGGCTTTTCGTGAAAAAATGGCTCAGTGTCGTGCGATGGTTCGGATGAAAACTCCCGTGATGTAGATCGGTCAGTGTTCCCGAAAAGCCCTTTGTAATCATCGCATCCACGATATGAACGAGATGCTTCATCACAGGTTTCGAGAAATAAAGCGCCAACCCTAACGTTATGAAAAACTTGTGGATTCCTTGATGATGTGCTAATCTATTCATGAGACATGAACCTCCTTGTGGATAGTTGTGGCACATCTATTTTAACCAAGGAATCGGGTTCATGTCTCCTTTTTTGTTTGGTTGTAAATTTATGTTAGCGAATTTGCTCATCTACAGTTATTTAACAAAACAACCCGTAAAAAGTGAGGAGATTCGACAGGCGATGAGGGAAGCAGAGGGAGCACTTGATCTGGCGCTAATGAAAGCGGAAAATGAACTGTTGGACATGCTTGAAGAAGATTTGTTTGATTTAAAGACGGAAGTAAAGCTTGTGAAACATACGATTGCATCAGACGATCCCTTTTCTTTACCAACAAAACATACAATAACAGTGACGGAGGAGAAAAAGCATGAGCAAAAACGATGAAATGCTTTGGACAAGTTCGATCGATTCGTTGCTTGCCAGTCCATTTGGCGAAGTGACAGAAGCAAGCGTCAATCCATCATCTCCGCGTCTCATTGATCAATTAAAAGAAGAGCATCGACAGAAGGCGTTAGCACTTGCTGAGCAAATTGATCCGCGCAATCATCAAGCTATTTTACAATATGGAGTAGCAGCGCAAGCGGAGTTGTCACGCTTTTCCCATTCGATTTTAAATCATGTGCAAAAGAAAGATGTTGGACCTGTTGGGGAAGTCATTCATGAACTTATGATTAAAATGAGAGAAGTTAATGTAGAAGAATTGACAATGACTAAAAAAAGCTTCTTAGCTCGCATGCTTCAATCTGTTACACAGTCCGTTCAACATATTTTATCTAAATATCAAAAACTTGGTGTGGAGATTGATCGCATCGCGGATCAACTTGAGAAACATCGTCAAATGTTATTTCGTGACATTATGATGTTAGAAACATTATATGAAAAAAATAAAGAATACTTTGATGCCTTAAACATTTACATCGCTGCAGCGGAGTTGAAATTAGAGCAACTGCGAACAAAAACGATTCCAGAGCTAGAGAAAAAGGCATTACAGTCACAAAATCAAATGGACGTGCAAGAAGTCAATGATATGATTCAATTTGCTGATCGACTTGAAAAACGGATTCATGATTTAAAATTAAGTCGACAAATTACAATTCAAACGGCACCGCAAATTCGGCTCATTCAACATGTCAATCAAACGTTAGTTGAACGTATTCAATCGTCCATTTTAACAGCCATTCCACTCTGGAAAAATCAACTTGTTATCGCACTAACGCTCTTCCGCCAAAAGAAAGCGGTAGAGGCACAAAAAGCGGTAACAAAAACGACGAATGAGCTGTTGCTGCGTAACTCGGAAATGTTAAAAATGAATACGATTGAAGCAGCCAAAGAGAATGAAGAAGGGCTTGTTAGCATCGATACGTTAAAAAAGACGCAAGAAAATTTATTAGAAACACTTGAAGAAACATTGAAAATTCAACAAGAAGGGCGCATGAAGCGTCAGCAAGTGGAACGAGAGCTTGTTGAAATGGAAGAACAATTAAAACAGAGGTTGCTTACACTAAAAAGGGCTGAATAAAATCAGCTCTTTTTTATTGATTTTATATACCTGTTAGGGTATGATGTAAAAGGGAGGTAAGACAACATGACTTATATAGTAATCGGTGTGCTCGTGCTATATGCTTTATATTATCGCTATGTACCTGTTCGTGGTGTCAAAGAGTTGACGTCTTTATCATCATATGAACAAGTGACGTTGCTTGATGTACGTGACTACAACGAGGCAGACGAAATGAATGGGGCTCTCCGCGTTCCCGTTGCATACTTAAAACGTTATTATCAAACCATTCCGAACCGTCAAGTGATTGTCATTGCAAAAAGCAATCTAGCGAAAAATGTCGCGATCCGTTTACTTAGACGTTATCATTTCTCAATAGAAGGATATTATATAAAAGGGCACGAGCATGTAAAAGAGTTAAATATGGTAAAATGTCACTAACTGTTCAAACTTTATGAAGCAATTGTTTGTTATAATACGGTTACACGTACTTGTATACAGAGGGGATGTACAATGAGAAAAATCGTCATTGTTGGTGGTGTGGCTGGAGGTGCTTCCGCTGCGGCACGTTTGCGTCGGTTAAGCGAAAAAGATGAAATCATTATGTTTGAACGCGGTGAATATATTTCATTCGCAAACTGCGGGCTCCCTTATTACATTGGGGATGTCATTCAAGAACGAAGCAAGTTGCTTGTTCAAACGGTTGATGGCATGTCAAAACGGTTTCGTATTGATGTGCGTAACTTAAGTGAAGTGACGAGTATTAATCGTGAGCGAAAAACGGTAACGGTAAAACATTTACGAACAGATGAACAATATGAACAACCGTATGATGTTCTTATTTTATCGCCAGGGGCAAAACCAATCGTCCCACCAATTCCAGGTATAGACGAAGCAAAAGCGCTTTTTACGTTGCGCAATGTGCCTGATACGGATCGTATTCGCTCGTTCGTTGATAATGAAAAACCGAAACGAGCTGTCGTTATCGGTGGTGGCTTTATCGGTGTAGAAATGGCTGAGAACTTAACAGAACGCGGTGTGCATGTGACGCTTGTAGAAATGGCGAATCAAGTGATGGCACCGATCGATTACGAGATGGCAGCGATTGTGCATACACATATGAAAGAGCACGGCGTTGACTTGATTTTAGAAGATGGCGTACAGGCGTTTGAAAACGAAGGACGGCGCGTCGTGTTAAAAAGTGGACGCACGATCGAAACAGATATGATTATTTTAGCCATTGGTGTCCAGCCAGAAAACCAATTGGCGAAAGAGGCAGGATTAGAACTTGGTTTTCGTGGTGCCATTAAAGTGAACGAACATTTACAAACGTCTGATCCGAACATTTTTGCGATCGGTGATGCTATTGAAGTGAAAAGCTTCATTCATGGATTTGAAACATTCATTCCGCTCGCATGGCCAGCGAATCGACAAGGGCGGCTTGTTGCTGATTACATTAATGGCCATGATGTGAAGTACAACGGAACACTCGGCACGTCAATCGCTAAAATTTTTCATATGACTGTAGCAGCCACAGGATTGAACGAAAAAATATTAAAACACCACGGCATCGATTATGAAGTTGTTCACGTTCATCCAATGAGCCATGCGAGCTATTATCCAGGCGCAACACAAATGACGTTAAAATTAATTTTTGATCGTCAAAGTCGCATTTATGGAGCGCAAGCAGTCGGACAAGATGGCGTGGACAAACGTATTGACGTTATTGCCACAGCGATAAAAGGTGGATTGACAGTATATGATTTACCAGATTTAGAATTGGCCTATGCTCCACCGTTTTCATCAGCAAAAGATCCAGTCAATATGGCTGGATATGTAGCGTCAAACTTGTTAGATGGTATGGTAGAAACGGTGCAATGGCATGAAATTGATAATATTGTGGCGAACGGTGGATTGCTCATTGACGTTCGCACACCGAAAGAATTAGAAACAAGAGGAGCAATTCCAGGAAGCATCAACATTCCACTTGATGATTTGCGCGACCGCCTCCATGAATTACCGAAAGATCAAACGATTTATGTGACATGTCAAGTCGGTTTGCGCGGATATTTAGCTACTCGTATTTTAAAAGAACATGGCTTTGAAGCCAAAAATTTAGACGGTGGTTATAAATTGTACTCGAGTGTGAAGTAGGAGGAGTAGGTATGTTTGAAAACATTTTACCGACACAAGCGGATAAGCTACGTCATGAAGCAAATGTCGAAGTTCTGGATGTTCGGGAAGTGCATGAAGTGGCGGCAGGAAAAATTCCAAATGCGCGCCATATTCCGCTCGGGCAACTATTTGCTCGTTTAAACGAGCTTGATCGAAATAAAACGTATATCGTTGTTTGTCATTCAGGTGGGCGAAGTGCATTAGCGTGCGAATGGCTATCTGAACGCGGCTTCCATGTAAAAAACATGGTAGGCGGCATAATGAATTGGGAAGGAGACGTGGAATAAGACTGGTGGTATGCCAGTCTTATTTTTTATGCATTGGCATCGTTTTATTGTACAATAAAATACATGTATTGGAAGATAGAAAGGAATGAAGGGGAATACATATGTGGAAAGATAAAAATGTCATTCTTATTTTTATTGGTGAGTTTATTGCTGGGATTGGTTTATGGCTTGGGATTATCGGAAACTTAGAATTCATGCAAAAGCATGTCCCATCTGACTTTGTAAAGTCGCTTATTTTATTTTCGGGATTGCTTGCTAGTGTGATTGTTAGTCCAATCGCGGGGAAGTGGATTGATACATATGCAAAAAAACGTATTCTTTTATACGCCGGAATCGGTCGTGTATGTAGCGTTATTTTTATGCTGTTTGCATTAAAATATGAATCTATTTTTCTCATGATATGTTTTATGATCTCCATTCAAGTCGCAGCTGCTTTCTATTTCCCGACGTTGCAAGCAATCATCCCACTTGTTGTGCGGGATGAGAAACAACTCATGACGATCAATGGGATGCATATGAATATTTCAGCGCTATCACGAATTTCTGGTACCGCCTTTGGTGGTGCTCTCCTTATGATTACAAGTTTGCAAACGTTATATATTGGCGCAATAGTCGCATACAGTTTATTATTTTTACTGTAGTTGAGCAATTTTCGTTACAATAATTACCATTTAAAAAGAGACAAACAGGGTACCCCTTATGCCACGTGGAGCTGTTTTTTCACGGTATCAATGGGAATATTTTGTTTTGCTGCACGATAAATGAACTCCACGAGGCTATGTCCTTTTCTCTTGCGCAGGAGATCGAGCCCATCCGAAAAATCACTGTTAGACTCGAACATGCTGTACACATACGCAAGTTGCACCAAGATCCAATACCGTTTCACCGCCCGACGCCCGCGAACGCGGTATCCATCGAGTTTCAGCTGGTCTTTCGCTTGACGGAAAAAACATTCGATCGACCAACGTGCAGCATAGTAGCGCAAGATCTCTTCATCGCTTAGCTCGCGATCGGTGCTCAAGACGCAATGAAGATGTTTCGGCGTCATCGGCTGATCGGCTTTCCATGCGAGCAGCACCACGGCATCCTTGAGACCGTTCAGAGCGCCTTCGTAGCGATACACCCGATAACGCTCTTTTCCCACCGTGACGAGGCGGGTATCCCGTGGCTCCATAGATTTGGCAAATTCTTTTGCTTGAATGGCCGTCCCTTTTGGATAGAGAATCCGATTCGTCTTCAGCATCGCGATGACGTGGAACCCTTTTTTTAAGCAGGCTCCCACGAGGGTTTTCGATGGATACCAAGAGTCCATGAGCACATAAACGGGTCGACTCACATCCAACGAAGAAAGCATCTCGATCGCGAGTTCCCCTTTGCTTTTCCCCACCGTCTTGTCGTAGAGGCGAAAGGCAAAAGGAAACGCTTGGGTCATCGTATGAACCATGAGCCAAACGAGAGAATGTCCCCAGATCGACTTTTTCTCTGCGTGAGAATAGTGCCAATCACACCCTTGAATGGCGTGTGTTGCCCGTGACGAGGGCTTCGTTTTTTGGCAAATCGTATCATCGATCGAAACAAAAATGGGTTGATTCTCTCGTTTCGAGCTGCGTTCGACACGATGAAGCACCCACTGTTGGAGTTTGCGAAGCAGCGTCTCTTCCTCCCATGGGCTTTTCGTGAAAAAATGGCTCAGTGTCGTGCGATGGTTCGGATGAAAACTCCCATGATGTAGATCGGTCAGCGTTCCCGAAAAGCCCTTTGTAATCATCGCATCCACGATATGAACGAGATGCTTCATGACAGGTTTCGAGAAATAAAGGGCCAACCCCAACATCGTCAAAAACTTGTGGATTCCTTGGTGATGTGCTAATCTATTCATGAGACATGAACCTCCTTGTGAATGGTTTGTTGGCACATCTATTCTAACCAAGGAATCGGGTTCATGTCTTCTTTTTTGTTTGGTTGTAAATTTATGTTAGTAAATTTGCTCATCTACAGTTATTTTTACTTACTTTTTTTATTGATATAAAAGAAGAAAAGAGAGACATAAGCAGTTATACAAAAGAAAAACAACGATTTACAGACATATTCCCGATCATTCGCGGATTGCCTGTTGTTTATACGGCTGTTGTTTTAACGATTGTACCGCAGTTGTTTATTGGGGGATTCAATTTGATGGTTATTAATATTAGTGAATTACAAAATGACCCTTCGATTAAAGGGTGGTTATATACGATTGAAGGCGTTGGTTTTTTATTTGGGGCCTTCCTCATTAAATATATCGCTCGTGAACAAACATACGTAAAATGGATGTATGGATTAACATGTTTTATTGCTTTTACACAATTATCTTTATATTTCGCTCATGTCAAATGGGTTTCGCTCGTTTCATTTGGATTGTTTGGCATATGCGTCGGTTGTTTTTTTCCGATGATCGCGACGATTTTTCAAACGAGCGTTCCGAAATTGTATCACGGTCGCTTTTTTTCATTTAAAAATATGTTTGATCGCGTGACGTTCCAAGTCGTATTGTTAGCTACGGGATTTTTATTAGATACGATCGGACTAGAATATATGGTTGTCTTGTTTGGTGTTTTATCGTTGTTATTAATTGTGTACACGATGTTTCGTAAAAAAGAAGCTGTGTTAAAAGGCGAAAGGGCACAAATTTTTATTAAGGACCACGAAAAAATGTAAATTTATTTTCTAATAAAGAAATATTTGTATTTACAAAATTTTTCGTTTGTTTATAATGGGAACTAACAAATAGTGAAAGGTTGAGGCGCATGTCAGCGCGTACAAAAGGATTATGGATGGTAATCATTGCTGCGACGATGTGGGGGCTTTCTGGCACAGCGGCACAATGGGTGTTCCAACAAAAACATGTAGGGACGGAATGGCTTGTTTGTGTGAGGATGATCGTTTCTGGCTTTTGTTTGTTAGCTTTTGCATCATTCCGTGGCATTCCCTTGTTTCACATTTGGCGCGAGCGAAATAGCCGGTTGTTGCTCATTTTATTTAGTTTCGTTGGCATGCTCGGGGTGCAATATACGTATTTTTTGTCTATTGCATATGGCAATGCTGCGGCTGCAACGTTATTGCAATATTTAGCGCCCATTTACATCGTATTATATTTTTTTATTCGTGAGCGGAAACATCCATCTGTTTCGATTTGGGGTGCTCTTATGCTAGCGATTTGCGGTACATTTTTGTTGTTAACAAATGGAAAAATAGGGGCGCTAAGCATTTCTTTTCCCGCGTTTTTATGGGGGGTTGTGTCGGGAGTGCTTCTTGCGTTTTATACGATTTGTTCAGCGAAACTATTAAAAAAATGGGATTCGCTTATTATTGTCGGATGGGCGATGGTGATCGGCGGAATCGCTATAATGCCGAGCGTTGATTCATTTTTTGCGCCGTTTGCAACATTTGATTTTCAAACGGTTGCTTCGCTTTTATTTATTGTTGTATGCGGGACGTTGCTTGCATTTTTGCTATTTATTGAAAGCATTCGGTATTTATCACCAACGGAATCAAGCATTTTATCAAGTGTAGAGCCTCTGTCGGCTATTGTTGCGTCCGTTTTATTTTTACACGTATCGTTCGGCTTTTTTCAAACGGTTGGAAGCTTACTCATTATTGCGACAGTGATTCTTTTAGGAAAACAAAAAATGGCGTCTCCGTCGTGAAAAAATATATACATGCTAGTCAAAGGAGACGCCAAGCGTCAAGCATTTTAATTTTGGCCGTTTGGATTGATGTTGCTAGCCGAAAACGGAAAACAAGTTAGATAAAAAAGCTGATCGTTTTCTCGGTCAGCTTTTTTCATTTATTGTATAATTGTTTCGGAGGGATGTTTGTGCAAATACATACAGTTATTTTACGATACTTACAAATGGAATTAAAATCACCATTTACAACAAGTTTTGGGACGATGAAAACGCGTCCTGTTTTATTAGTTGAAGTCGTTGATGAAGACGGTGTGTGTGGCTGGGGAGAAGGTGTCGCGTTTTCTGCTCCGTGGTATACAGAAGAAACGATTGAGACGACGTGGCATATGCTCGAAACATTTTTAATTCCGCTTCTTTTTCAAGCACCCGTTTATCATCCTGACGAATTGCGTGACCGATTTTCGATTGTTCGCCGCAATTACATGGCAAAAGCAGCGCTTGAAGGAGCCGTTTGGGATGCGTTTGCGAAACGACATGGGGTGTCGTTAAGCTCTGCGCTCGGCGGTGAAAAAAAAGAAGTGAAAGTCGGCGTCAGCATTGGCATTCAACCGATAACAAATATATTAAAACGGATCGAACAGGCGCTTGCGGAAGGATACCAACGTATAAAAATAAAAATTAAGCCCGAATGGGATGTAAATGTTGTTCGAGAGATTCGTCATCATTTTCCAGACGTTCCGCTCATGGTAGATGCAAACTCCGCTTACTCGCTACGGGATATCGACCGCCTGAAAGCGCTTGATGACTATGAGTTACTGATGATTGAACAACCTCTTGCTGTAGATGATATTGTCGATCATGCAAAACTACAAGCGAAATTAAAAACGCCGATTTGTTTAGATGAAAGCATTTGTTCGTATGAAGATGCGAAAAGGGCGATTGAGTTAAAAAGTTGCCGAGTGATCAATATAAAAATTGGTCGGGTCGGTGGACTGACAGAAGCGAAACGCATTCATGATTTATGTCAACAACATCATATTCCTGTATGGTGTGGTGGTATGTTAGAAGGCGGAGTCGGACGAGCCCATAGCATTGCTTTAGCAACTCTCCCTCATTTTTCTCTCCCGGGGGATACAGCGGCATCAGCAAATTATTGGGAACGGGATTTCATTGATCCGGAAGTAACCGTTGACAATGGACGAATTTTCGTTCGGCAACAGATTGGAATCGGTTACACCGTTAATCTGACAGAAGTCGAGCGGCGTATCGTTCGCTCAAAAATATATAAAAAATCGAGAGGATGAGCATATGTTTGACCCAACGATTTTCGACAATTTAAAAACGGTCATAGAAGGAGCTGTTTATGATTTAGATGTAACAGATGAACTCGTAACAGTTGTTGATCGCTCAGACATCATTGATTTAGCGAAATTTACGCGCGCATATGCGCTTTCTTTTCAATTGCGGCATGCGCGTAAAGTGACGTGCACTATTTCTCTCGCGATGACGCTTCAACATATTGCAAACGAATTGTTATATGAAGAAATCTCGCAGGCCGGATGCACGATGACCGTTTCGTTTTCTTTTTCGGCTACACATGTCGATGGACAAGCTGTAGAACAGATGCTAAAGCACATTTGGGGGGAACAGCGCACAGTTATACAAACGTTAACGTATACATACCCAAAACATGAGCGATATACTCATCAAGTGACGATTGATTTCGAACGCATGATTAACGAAAGTCATGTCGACGATTTATTGCAGATGATTCCGTACATCATTCGTTCGCTTGAGCATTTACAACAATATGCCAAGTAAAAATCATTGAAGGAAGCAAACATTCAAAGTATGATAGAAATGAAAATGATTATAGTTATCATACTTGGAGTGTGACGAAATGAAAAAAGTGCACTTTTGCAAGAAAAATAAGTTTGCAACAAAAACGTTATATATGTTTCTAAAACAAACATTCAAACATGTCAAAATAAAACGAAAAGATTGCGTTGGTAAATGTAAAACATGCAAACATTGCCCGTTTGTCCTAATCGATGGCGAAGTCGTTAAAGCGACAACAACGGATGAATTGTATGATCGCATTTCTTATGAAGTGACAAAACAATGGTGGGCGTTTCGAAAAAAATAAGCAGGAATTTTTTTATTTTTGTTTAATTTCATGTGTGAAAGGGGGGAAAACAATGTGGTCAGAAGTGAAAAACGTTTTATCTCGCATGATGTCCTCACTTGCTTTTGAAACATGGATTGAAGGAACGACAGCGACGATGGAAGACGATAAAGTCATCATTCATTGTACAAACCCACTGCAAAAAAATTGGATACAAGCGTTGTATATGCCTCACATTGAACAAGCGATTGAAAAAGTTTACAGGAAGCGAATGATTATTCAGTTAGAGGCGCCTCATGAGCTGTCTGACGAACAATTTATGCGCATGTGGAACTACATGATCGCCCTCGAAAAACAAACGTGGAACCTCGAAGCGCGTGTAACGAAAGTCGAACGACAAATGGAAGAAATAAAAAAAGAAGTCGCTCAACTACAAGAGCGCACCGATTTTCTTGAACGGTTGCTATCTGCTGAGGAACAACCAGTATCGAAAACGTATATTCACTAAAAAGGTGTTCCAACTAACGGAACACCTTCATTCATTAACATTTTTTATAATGCACAGTCATACATAACTTTCCACAGCAAATAGAACCAGTTGATCCGTCGGGTTTAAGACATGTAATTGATACTTTTTTCAAACTATTAAATGTTTTAGAAAACGATTGTCCTTCTGTTAACGTAGCAATTAATGTATCGTTCACATATACTTCGACACCATCACAACTATTTTCCACTAATACCGTTACGGTTCCAAATGGTTTAATGACATCCCCATCTGCTTCCCAAATCGTACGATCTGTACTGTCGCAACGAAACTCCCAGTTTTGACAAACTTCATCCGTCGCGATTGGACGGTCTGGACAACATCCGCCACAGCTCATTATATCCGCTCCTTTTTGTTTTTTATGGAAAAATGCTCTTCCCTTATATACAATGCAGCAAACAAAAAAGTGTGTAGGATGTTGTCCTATGTTTCGTACCTATTTTTTATTACATTTTTTCATCGTACGTCTATGCACGAATGTATATCGACACATAGTATGATATATCGAATGAAAAGGAGGGAGTGGCAGGTGGAGAAGCATTGTATTCATGTGGAAAAAGTGTTTGATTGGGTTTCGCGTTCGATAAAATTAACGAAAAGAGAGACGTTGACCGAGCCGATTGTCGAGCATAATATTTGTGTTAACATTTGCGCGCCATGCGAGGAAAAAACGATCGTATGGTCAGCGGAAGAACATGTGCATGCGTTTGGAACGGTGACGGTTGTATATTATGAACAAGGGTGCGGACGACAAATGGACGTTTTGATTAACGGAGAAATCGTATGTTCATTACAAGAAGGGGAATCCCGTTCATTGACGATGTCACATTTGCGCGATGTGCATGTTGAATGTAAAGGAAATGGGACGTGCGTCGGACGTGTATGCATTCAACTTCATCAACAGCTCGATCGTCTTGACGATTGTGAACATATTCGTTGTATATTGACCGATGCGTGCGGTCAGCCGATTGTGCCAGAACAGATGACTTGTCGTGTGCTTGATGAACGCCAGACGGTGCATGTCACGTTGCCAAACGGAAAGAAAGTTGCATTGCAAAAAATATATGTTCTCGTTGAAACATTTATTGTATTACAATGTACACGAAAAGATGGGACGGTATGGAAAACAAAACCGATTTCACTAGCAACGATCGAGGACGTATTATTATGTGCCCCGCCAGAGACGGATATCGTTTGTGAAACGGTTGTTGCTGACTGTAAAGCAGCGCTTCTTTCAACAACGTGCCCGCAAATACTCATTTCTGTTCATCTTTGTCAACATATTCAATCGCTCGGACGTGTCAAAATTGAAATTGAAGGAACAACATGCACGCCGCGCGTCGAACAACAAGTCGACATATGCCCACCACATCACATACCCAGTTGTCCGATATAAAAAGAGAGCGACGCGTCAAGCGAAGCTCTCTTATCGCGTAAAGCCAAATATGCCCGAAATAAAACAGCTGTTGATGATCCATGTGTTGTTCATTGTTGTCAAACGCACGGTTCCCTTCCCGACGGCATCGATTGTAACATTTTGTATATTGTTAAACTGTCCCGTCGCAAGTGTATCGACATCTACCGTTTGTCCTTGAATACGTTGCAAAAAGCTTGTAATTGAACGTTCACAACAATCACACGTTTCGTCAATGGCAGGAAGAGGAATATCCTTTAACACATTTCCTCTCACCCCGACGACGTTACAAATCGAAAATGCTGCTGAACGTTTATTTTGTCCGCTTCCAGGGATCGTACCGGTGACAATCAAGTCATTTACGATCTCACTAACAGTAAAATTATTATTTCCTTGCCCTGGCCCTGTTTGATCGAGCATGGCAACATCGACTTTTTTTCCGTTTAGCTGTGCTAGCACCTCTTTCATTCCTTCGACACAGCACGGGCATTCATCGCGCTGTGGTGGTATTGGTTTATGACGCACAGGTGCACAACAACATTTTTTCATTTCGTTTCCTCCTCTCTATTTTATCTTATGAATGAGAGAGAGGAACGGTGTGGACGGGCGGCTATAAAAACGGATTGCGCCATTCCATAAGCAAGGCGTAGTTTTGTCATCGTACTTCCGTATCCTGCTTTTCGTTTGTCGATGACAACAACGTCTAAATCCGTTTCACTCAAATAATAAGCACATAACGCTCCTGATCTGCCCGCTCCGACAATTAATACGTCGCATTGTATGTCGTTGTCTAGCGGTGGATACGAAGGGGGCATCAGGAAATGTCGTTGGCCAGTATAATTTTCCTGTTTGTAAATCCATCGCAACAACCATCTTTTTTATTCGTTTTAGTCTTTTTTAGATTGGCTTGCATATGTAAAAGTATGCGATAAGAGTAACACTATTTATATACTAACATAACAAAAAAACTTTCTTATTTTTGGAATATTTGATAAAATAGAACGAAACGACAATCGAAGTACGAAAAGGTAGGGATAGTGTATGAGAGTATTTCTCGATTTAATGTGGTTTTTTAAACAAGAAAAAAAAGCATACATAATCGGCATTATATTACTTGCGATCGTTTCATTGCTTGAGCTCGTTCCCCCAAAAGTAATTGGGCATGTTGTGGATGCTGTAAAAGCAGGAGAACTGACGAAAGAAAAGCTGATTATGTGGTTAAGCTTGCTTGCAGGTGTTGCGCTTTGTATGTACGGTTGTCGTTACGTTTGGCGGACGATGATTTTTGGCTCAGCAGCAAAGCTCGCCCGGTTGTTGCGCGATCGGCTATATGAGCACTTTACGATGATGTCGCCGTCATTTTACCAAAATCGCCGCATCGGTGATTTAATGGCGCATGCGACAAATGATTTACAAGCGATTCAACAAACAGCAGGTGTTGGCGTCTTGACGCTTGTTGACTCATTATGCATTGGGGGCTTTGTCATCGCGACAATGGCGTTAACAATTAGCTGGAAACTGACGCTTATTTGTTTATTGCCGATGCCGCTTATGGCGTATTTAACAAGCTATTACGGTTCTTTGCTTCATCAACGGTTCCATTATGCGCAAGAGGCATTTTCTGCTTTAAACGATAAAGTACAAGAAAGCATCGCTGGAATCAAAGTAATAAAAACGTTTGGACAAGAAAAAGAAGAAATTGAATCGTTTCGAGCGCAAGTTGATGACGTCGTTCGAAAAAATATGGCAGTTGCTCGCATTGATTCGTTGTTTGATCCAACGATTTCGCTCATTGTCGGCGTGTCGTTTTTTTTATCGATTGTTTTTGGGGCACGTTTTGTCGTTCAAGGAGAGCTAACGATTGGACAGCTCGTTTCTTTTACGATGTATTTAGGACTGCTCATTTGGCCGATGTTAGCATTTGGATGGTTGTTTAATATTGTCGAACGCGGTAGGGCTTCGTATGATCGGGTGTCATCATTGTTGCGTGAAAAATCGGATATACAAGAAGACGATGGATTGCTTGATGAAGTGCCGACAGGTGACATCACATATGACATTCGTTCCTTTACGTATCCGAATGAAACGGAACCGATATTGCAACACATTCAGTTTACGTTAAAGAAAGGGGAAACGTTAGGAATTGTCGGGAAAACAGGAGCCGGAAAGACAACGCTTTTGAAAGTGTTGCTGCGGGAGTTTGTTGGAATAGATGGAGACGTGTATTTTGGTGGATATTCGATCACGCAATATCGATTAGAACGATTGCGTGAAGCGATTGGCTATGTCCCGCAAGATCATTTTCTTTTTTCTGCTTCCATCCGAGATAATATTGCGTTCGCTCGCCCTGATGCAAGTCAAGAAGAAGTGGAACGGGTCGCTAAACTCGCTCAAGTGCATGATGATATTATGCAGTTTCCAGAAGGATATGAAACGGTCGTTGGCGAAAGAGGCGTTTCTTTATCTGGAGGACAAAAACAACGGTTGTCGATTGCTCGTGCGCTGTTGCTTAATCCAGAAGTGCTCATTTTAGATGATTCGCTATCGGCTGTAGATGCACAAACAGAGGAGCGTATTTTGCAGTCATTGAAAGAAAATCGTGCGGGAAAGACGACAATGATTGCGACACATCGGTTAAGTGCCATTCAACATGCACATCTCATTTTAGTGCTTGAAGATGGAAAAATTGTTCAACGTGGCACGCATGACGAGCTCGTTGCACAAGACGGATGGTATCGGGATATGTACGTTCGTCAACAGCTTGAACAATTTGTGGAACGTGGGGGTGCGCAATGAAATCAAATATGAATCAACGACAAGTGTTTATGCGACTGATGGGCTATACTGCACCGCATCGAAAGTCGTTGTTGTTCGCTTTTTTTCTTTTAGCGTTAACGACTGCTGGAGACGTACTTGGTCCGATCATTGTAAAAATTTTTATTGACGATTATTTAGCGCAGATGACATTTCCGCTTCGAGCAATGATCGGACTAGCGACAGCGTATATCATGATTCATATCGGAAAAGTGTTTCTTTCTTATTTTCAATTATTAAAGTTCCAAGAGATTGCATTAAAAATCATTCAACAATTGCGCATAGACGTGTTTGCGAAAGTGCAATCATTAGGAATGCGTTACTTTGATCGCACGCCAGCTGGAAGCATCGTTTCACGAGTGACAAATGATACAGAAGCCATTAAAGAAATGTTTGTTGAAGTGCTTGTCACGTTTATTCAAAGTGCTTTTTTCTTAGTCGGCGTGTTTGTCGCAATGTTTTTGCTTGATGTCCGATTAGCTGCTTTTTGTTTAGTCATTTTACCGACCATTTATTTTATTATCCGTACGTATCGGAAGTACAGTTCGGTGTTTTATAGCGATTTACGCGAATATTTAAGTCAACTCAATGCGAAATTAAATGAGTCACTTCAAGGAATGGCGATCATTCAAGCGTTCCGTCAACAAAAGCGGATGAAAGAGCAATTCGGAGTCATTAATGAAAAACATTATACGGCAGCGATGAAAAATATTAAACTAGATAGTTTATTGCTTCGTCCAGCAACAGACTTAGTTTATGTGTTTTCGCTCATTGTTGTGTTAAGTTATTTCGGTATTTCTTCCTTTCAAAGTCCAGTTGAAATTGGAGTGTTATATGCTTTTGTCAATTATTTAGAGCGTTTTTTTGAACCGATTAACCAAATGATGATGCGGCTATCGATGTTTCAACAAGCGCTTGTTGCTTCCTCACGTGTATTTCAATTGTTAGATGAACAAGAAGAAGAACCGAAACAAGCTGAAAAACCGCTTGTTATTGAAAAAGGAACGGTTGAATTTCGCAACGTATCGTTTAGCTACGATGGAAAACGCGATGTGCTAAAAAATATTTCGTTTATTGCTCGACCAGGAGAGACAGTTGCGCTCGTCGGGCATACCGGAAGCGGAAAAAGCTCAATTATTCAACTGCTCATGCGTTTTTATGAGTTTGAACGTGGTGATATTTTGATTGATGGTCATTCGATTAAAGAGTATCCAAAGAGAGAGTTGCGGAAACATATCGGCCTTGTGCTTCAAGACCCGTTTTTGTTTTATGGGACGGTACGAGATAACATTCGGCTCCATCATCAACATTTGACGGATGAACATATTGAGCAAGCTGCCAAATTCGTTCAAGCTCATGCGTTTATTGAAAAGTTGCCAAAAGGGTATGATCATCCCGTAACAGAGAGAGGGACGACGTTCTCAAGCGGCCAGCGTCAGCTCATTGCGTTTGCTCGTACAATTGCGATGAACCCAAAAATATTAGTGCTTGATGAAGCGACTGCAAACATTGATACAGAAACAGAAGAAGCGATTCAACAAGCGCTTGAAAAGATGAGAAAAGGGCGAACAACGATTGCCATCGCCCATCGCTTATCAACAATTCAGGATGCAGATCAAATTCTTGTCTTGCATCAAGGGGAAATTGTCGAGCGTGGCACTCATCAGCAATTGCTTGCAAAACGAGGATTGTATTATCGCATGTACGTATTGCAAAATGGGGTAACGGAAGATATATGTATATAAGAGAATAAGTCTGAACCGCCACGCTTTATGTGGCGGTTTCACAATGTACGATTTCGCCTAATTTCAGCACACGTAGTTGTTCGTTCGGAAAGTTGCGACGTTTCCATTCAGCATAAAGGCGATCTAACGCTTCTTTTGGTGTATCATCAGCTAGCGGGAATGTGCCATAATGCATCGGAATAAATGTTTTCGCCCGGCAATCGACAAATGCTTGAATGGCTTCTTCAGGGGTAACGTGTTGAGGCCCCATAAACCACTCGGGTTCATATGCACCAATCGGCAATAAAGCGTAATCGATATGGAAACGTTCCCCAATATCGCGAAATCCATGAAAATATCCGCTATCCCCTGCAAAATAAAACGTCGGTTTATCTTTTGCTTCAATCACCCATCCACCCCAATGGGACGTATTTGTATCAAATAACGTTCGTTTCGACCAATGTTGTGCAGGAACGAATGTGAATGAAACATCTCGTTCGACAACGGTGTCCCACCAATTGCATTCCACAACATGCTCGAACCCTCTTTTCAGAAAGGATGAACGCAACCCGCTCGGTACAAGAATGAGTGGGTTTCCTTTCAGTTTTTTAATGCTCGCAAAATGTAGGTGATCGTAGTGACTATGAGAAATTAATATGACGTCAACGGGAGGTAGATCGTCAATCGACAGAGCGGGCTCCGTTAGTCTGCGGATCGTTCCTAATCGTTTTGCCCAAACTGGATCTGTAACAATCGTCAATCCGTTTATTTGAATAATGAATGTCGCATGCCCTATCCATGTGAGTAGCGTTTGCCCCGTATTTGTATGTAGCAACGAAGGTTGAATATGTTCGCAAGGCAAAGTATATGACCAATCTTTCTTTTTTTGTCTTCTTTCCGCATACCATTTCCGCAAGTCAGCAAACGATTTCGTTGTTGGGACGCCACCTAAATTTTCATATCGCTTTCTCATTTTTTCTCCTCCGATATGGGTGTTTCTTTCAAGTATTACATTCTATATATAATCCTTTATTGTTATATAACATAATTTCATTGTTTTTTGTTCGTATTAATAAAAAATATATCTATGTTCGATTTTTGTCACTATCTATTTTATCAAAAGAAAGGCTTGCTGGTGAAAATGAAAGGCAAGAGCTTTCTATATTTGTTAAGAGATATTTTAGTAAGGGGAGTCACTATGCTCTGTTCTATTTTTTATTGTGTACATATTGATTATAATAGGTGTATGAAACAAAAGAGCGGAGACGTAATGGACAATATACGAATACATTATAGTAAAAATGATTGGAGAGAAGAATGGTGGAAGATGTTATCCATCAACATGCAGAGCAGCTGAAGCGTTGGGAAGAAAAACAGAAAGAAATTTTGCAAGAACTTATTGAAAATCAACAAAAAATTCGGCAACAAAACGCTTTATATTATAACGAAAAGGAAGAAGAGCGCATCATTGACCGATATTACGAACACATCGATCATCAAACGGATGGAAAGTTGTTATTTCAAGCGTATCACGATTTAATGAAACGGACGCATATACGTCGCATCCCGTATTTTTTAAGCAAAGATTACTATTTATACACATGGGTCGATTTGCAGCCGGATGGAACAGTAAAAAGCATTTATTCGGGGAAAAAGAAAGATCCACGTACAATTATTTTACAAGATTACGAGATCATTCAAAAGCGATATGAACAATTTGTTCAGCTTGTAAAAAAGGCAAAAAAAAGCGAACTCGATTTTAATCAAAAACTGTAGTTGAGCAATTTTCGTTACAATAATTACCATTTAAAAAGAGACAAACAGGGTACCCCTTATGCCACGTGGAGCTGTTTTTTCACGGTATCAATGGGAATATTTTGTTTTGCTGCACGATAAATGAACTCCACGAGGCTATGTCCTTTTCTCTTGCGCAGGAGATCGAGCCCATCCGAAAAATCACTGTTAGACTCGAACATGCTGTACACATACGCAAGTTGCACCAAGATCCAATACCGTTTCACCGCCCGACGCCCGCGAACGCGGTATCCATCGAGTTTCAGCTGGTCTTTCGCTTGACGGAAAAAACATTCGATCGACCAACGTGCAGCATAGTAGCGCAAGATCTCTTCATCGCTTAGCTCGCGATCGGTGCTCAAGACGCAATGAAGATGTTTCGGCGTCATCGGCTGATCGGCTTTCCATGCGAGCAGCACCACGGCATCCTTGAGACCGTTCAGAGCGCCTTCGTAGCGATACACCCGATAACGCTCTTTTCCCACCGTGACGAGGCGGGTATCCCGTGGCTCCATAGATTTGGCAAATTCTTTTGCTTGAATGGCCGTCCCTTTTGGATAGAGAATCCGATTCGTCTTCAGCATCGCGATGACGTGGAACCCTTTTTTTAAGCAGGCTCCCACGAGGGTTTTCGATGGATACCAAGAGTCCATGAGCACATAAACGGGTCGACTCACATCCAACGAAGAAAGCATCTCGATCGCGAGTTCCCCTTTGCTTTTCCCCACCGTCTTGTCGTAGAGGCGAAAGGCAAAAGGAAACGCTTGGGTCATCGTATGAACCATGAGCCAAACGAGAGAATGTCCCCAGATCGACTTTTTCTCTGCGTGAGAATAGTGCCAATCACACCCTTGAATGGCGTGTGTTGCCCGTGACGAGGGCTTCGTTTTTTGGCAAATCGTATCATCGATCGAAACAAAAATGGGTTGATTCTCTCGTTTCGAGCTGCGTTCGACACGATGAAGCACCCACTGTTGGAGTTTGCGAAGCAGCGTCTCTTCCTCCCATGGGCTTTTCGTGAAAAAATGGCTCAGTGTCGTGCGATGGTTCGGATGAAAACTCCCATGATGTAGATCGGTCAGCGTTCCCGAAAAGCCCTTTGTAATCATCGCATCCACGATATGAACGAGATGCTTCATGACAGGTTTCGAGAAATAAAGGGCCAACCCCAACATCGTCAAAAACTTGTGGATTCCTTGGTGATGTGCTAATCTATTCATGAGACATGAACCTCCTTGTGAATGGTTTGTTGGCACATCTATTCTAACCAAGGAATCGGGTTCATGTCTTCTTTTTTGTTTGGTTGTAAATTTATGTTAGTAAATTTGCTCATCTACAGTCAAAAAATAAAATTGGTTGATCAACAATTGAAATTTAATGCCGAACATGTCGTGCCACAATCGTGGTTTGGGGCAAAGGAACCAATGAAAGGGGATTTGCATCACTTATTTGTTTGTGAACCGCGATGCAATTCTATTCGCTCGAATTTTCCGTATGCGGATTTTCCGTTTTATGAACCAGAGTCTCCTAATGAAATCGTTCAAAACGATTGTGGCGTGGCATACGGGGAACATTTTGAACCTGAACACGGAAAAGGGGCGGTGGCGCGAGCGATGCTATACTTTCTCGTTCGCTATCCACGAGCAATCAAACAGTCGTTTATTGACCAAATTAATATTTCGCTACTCATTCAATGGCATAAACAGTTTCCAGTTACAATGTATGAAAAACATCGTAACGCAGCCATTTTCCGCATTCAAGGAAATCGCAATCCATTCATCGATAAACCAAATCTTGTTGATCAACTTTATTTTTTGATTGGACGTAAAAGTGATTAGGCGTTCGCACACATCGTTCCCTTTTTCATATGCTGTATTACAGTTTATGAAAAGGGGAAGAGGACGATGGGTGTGGAGTTAACAGCGTTACATTGGATTTACGTCTCATTTATTTGTATCATTATCGCATTGATGATTTGGCGTAAAGATACATCTTTAGCTTGTATGGTAGGCATTTTTTTGTTAGCGATTACAGCGACAGGATCTTTACCGCAGCGAAGACGACATAGCGGATATATTCGGTATGGATCCAGCGTTCTTCAAAACATCCGTTGTGAGGGAGGTGATTAGTTACTATTAGGAATGTCTACTTAAATAATGCTAATGCAGACAGTGAGGTAGTTCACTGTCTTTTTGTATTCTTTCCGGAAAGGTTGTGAGTGGATGGAACAACGCATTCAAAAATTGGAGGCAGACATGGTGGATGTAAAAACACGCTTGGCGGTCGCAGAATCAAACATCAAAGATATGCGTGAAGATATTTCGGCAATCAAGAACAACACAACATGGATTTTACGGTTAATTGTAGGCGGGATTGTAGGAGCTTTATTAACTTTCATGTTTCGAGGAGGAATGCAATAATGGAAGCTATTCTTTCAGTTGAATTTACCGCGTATGTAGCGTTGGCCGTGTTGTTGTATGCCATTCGTGAAGCAACAAACATTCCTAATCGCTATATCCCAATTGTCGCGGTTGTGTTAGGCGTTGCTTTCTCTATCTTTGAGAAGAACGCTTTTTCTTTTGAAGTGTTAGTCCAGGGGCTTCAATATGCACTGTACGGTGTTGGTTCGGTGGCGACTGTGAAATATGCACTTGAAAAAAGGGGAGATAAATAATGGTGAGAATTGTGCTTGACGCAGGACATGGTGGAAAGGATGTAGGAGCGGTCGGGAACGGCTTGAGAGAGAAGGACTTAACACTTACTATCGTCAAGCATATTGGGCGTATGCTTGGTGAATATGAAGGCGTAGAAGTGCATTATACACGTACCGATGACCGATTCTTGGAATTATCCGAACGCGCGGAGCTCGCAAACAAATTGAAAGCCGACTACTTCATTTCCGTCCATATCAATGCCGGCGGCGGCACGGGATTCGAATCATATGTGCACCCAAACGCTAACTCAGCAACGATTGCGTATCAAAATGTAATTCATGCGGAAATCATGAAAGCGATCGGCAACGTGACTGATCGTGGTAAGAAGCGAGCTAACTATGCTGTTTTGCGCGAAACACACATGCCGGTCATCTTGACGGAGAATCTTTTCATCGACAATGCCAATGACACGGCGAAACTCAAGTCAGAGCAATTCCTTCTACAAGTCGCGCATGGTCACGTTGAAGGTATCGTGAAAGTGTTTGGGTTGAAGAAAAAAGCAAAAACACAACCACAACAAAAAGTGCCTGACGGAAAACTCTATAGAGTGCAAGTCGGGGCGTTCAGCGACATAGAAAATGCAGAACGGCTTGCGGAGGAATTGAAAAAGAAAGGATATCCGTCTATCATCGTGTGACCCCTGCTACTCGGCAGGGGATTTTTTTGTTTTTATGACATGTTTCGACATTTTTCATGATGGTTGTCTGATATGATAATAAACAAAAAATAACTAGGGGGATCAAAAATGTACGTTGTGGATAGTGTTGGTAGAGTCACTTATCCATCTAACTTTGCAAATAATTTATGGAGTGGGCAAACGCTAAAAAGAGGTGATCGAAATGATTATGTGAAAACGCTGCAATCTTGGCTTTACAAAGCCGGATTTAACCCTGGGGGAATTGATGGAGTTTATGGAGCAAATACAGAGAAGGCTGTGAAGGAATTTCAGAAGAAGGTTGGAATCACGACCGATGGAATTGCGGGGAAACAAACGTACCAAGCTCTACAAGAGTATGTGAGAACACAAACAACAGTGTCCCGATCAAACTCATCAGGTAGCGATGATCATTGGACAGGTCAGACGCTTAGAGAAGGAAGCAAAGGAGAGGCTGTAAAGGAATTACAAAGAATGTTAAATTCGGCAGGATATAATATTAAAGTGGATGGTGTATATGGTTCCGAGACAGAGGGAGCTGTAAGAAGTTTTCAAAAATCAGTTGGTATATCTGTTGATGGTGTAGCCGGGGCGCAAACTTATAGAAGTCTAAAGTCTTATATCTCATCAAAAGCTAATAAGGGCGTAACAGTTGATATATCTAAAGAAGCACAAAGACTTCAAAAAGAGGCAGAGGAAAAGAAGAAACAGGAATTAGCTAAGTCACTAATGGATGTGGTCACCGATTTTGTTCCTGTTGTTGGTCAATTTAAAGACGCATATAATCTTGTCAATACTTTATTTAATCCTAATGCTACTGCTAAAGAAGTTGGATTAGCATTATTTGCATTCATACCTGTTATTGGAGACTTAAAAGACTTAAAAAATATTGGGAAAGCAGTCGATGTAATCAAAACGACGGTAAAAAAAGGAACAGATAAAATTGATGATGCTGCAGTCAAATTCATTTCAGATAAAATAAACAATATTGACGCAGGAACATTATTAAATTATTCTGAAGATAAAGGTCATACAATTCTAAAACATGTTTCTTTAAAAGATAATGAATTAATTGATCGTATGAAATCAGAAAGAAAAGACGTAAGTACTTATACTAATAAAACTACTGCCAATAATGTGATTGAACTAACAATAAAAGCGAATGCTGATAAAATTGCTGGTTGGCTGTTAAACTCCGAAAGTACAACATTAAGTCTAAATTATAAATATAAACATCCGGTGGGAAGAGGAGTTAAAAAGGGTGCAAATAAAATTGATGTAACTATTCAGCCACATCATAAAGTGAGCTGAATATTTTTTGCTTTTCCTGTCTATGATGTGAATATTGATAGACAAGGAGGTGAATCGCATGTTGACGGTACAACAAGCTGTATTTACAGTTGAAAGCTTAATCAGCAAAGTCCAACAACAAAAGCAGCTCATTACTCACCAACAACAAGTCATTGAGCAACTGTTGAAAGAAAACAAACAGCTACGCAAAGAAAATGAACAACTGAAGTACCGTGTTCAAGAGCTGGAAGCACGCACGAAAAAAAACAGCTCCAATAGCCATTTGCCCCCATCTTCTGACCGTTTTGCCAACACACGTTCTTCTCGTCAACCATCTGGCAACAAGCCAGGCGGACAAGAAGGACATCAAGGAACGACGCTCCGTCAAGTGGAACATCCACATCATCGTGTCGTCCACCGTGTGCATACGTGTCAAGGATGTGGGGTTTCTTTGCGTGACGTCAAACCGTTCAAAGTCGATATCCGTCAAGTGTTTGATGTCCCTCCTGTGGCGATCGAGGTGACACAACATGAACGTGAAGTGAAATCGTGTCCGCATTGTCGATGCGTGCAACAAGCCGAATTCCCATCCCATGTCACGAATCATGTGCAATACGGTCCACGCCTTACTGCGCTCGTTGTTTATTTACATCATATCCAATTGATCCCGTACAAGCGTTTAAGTGATACAATCGAAGCGTTATATCAACACTCGATTAGTACAGGAACCCTTGCCAATATGGTGAAACGAGGACGCGAAGCGCTGGAATCAAATATGGACATCATCGAAGACGCCTTACTTGAATCCAACATCCTGCATGTCGATGAAACGAGTTTGCGCATCAATGGGAAACTCGCATGGGTGCATGTCGCGTGTACATCGAGATATACATACTTGGCTTCTCACGCTTCTCGTGGAAAGAAAGCAACGGATGAGATCGGGATTCTTCCACAATACAAAGGGACGATGATGCACGATGGGTTCGGTACGTATCCGAAATACACACATGCCACCCATGCCCTTTGTCATGCCCACCATTTGCGTGAGTTAAAAGGATTCATCGAACAAGGGCATACGTGGGCGATGCGCATGACCACGTTTCTGTTAGCCGCCAAGCAAGCCGTCGAAGCCCATCACGGTGCACTTTCCGAAGAAGAAGCGAGACGGTGGGAACGAGTGTATGATCGCATCCTAGAAAGAGCACAACATCGATTGGAAACGATGACACCTCTTCCGAAAAAAGCACTCGCTTTTGTTCGACGGCTTCAGAAACGAAAGGAAGAAGCGTTGCGTTTCTTACGTGAAGTACATGTTCCCTTTGACAACAACCAAGCCGAACGCGATCTTCGCATGGTTAAAGTCAAAGAGAACATTTCGGGTACGTTTCGCGTAGAAACATTCGCCCAGTCTTTTTGTATCACAAGAAGCATCGTTTCCACACTGACGAAACACGAAAAAAACGTGTGGGATTCGTTATGTCTTCTGTTGACGGGTGACACGCTTGATCGCGTTCTTTCTACCACTTAGGGCATTTTCTATTACGGGGATGCCCTATTTGTGTTGCGCTTCTTTACATACTACTATCGGAGTGAATAGTTACAAATTGATTATGACCTAAGAAATACTTTCACATTATTAAAAAGAGATCCTAATTCTCCATATGGTTTTTATATTGTTACATCTTATCCGAAGTGGTGATGAATATGATGGAAATTGAGAGAAAATTTAAGACGCTTAAATACTTTGTAGACGGATATTATAATCAATCAATCGATGATCATGAATTTGACGACATGATTAGAGAATTTAGAGACGAAGAACCAGAGAGTTTGGTTAACGCATTAAGAGCTGAATTAGCTGAATTACAAAAACTAATAGACAATGGGGATAGAGAAACATTTAAAAAAGTAGAGATTTTATTGCATGATAATAGTTTACGATATATTGAGTTTGAAGATGGTCAAGCGTTTATTAATCGTGTTTTAAATGTTCTGGATAATAAAAACTAAAATATCCTTACCCAATTTAATTAAAAAAGGCGGAATATGAGCAACGAAAAGAAGGCGGAGTGATCCGCCTTGTTTTTATTGTTTCTTTTGTTGTCTATCGGTGTGGCGATGGCGATGAATTTATTCGGGCACGGCATTGCACTATCAGGTGATTTTATTATTCAAGGAGCACCGAAATTAACAGCAGACGCAGCGGGGATTCCTGTTTCCGACGTCATTTCAGCAAGCATTCCTCTCGTTTTTATCATGGGGATCGTCACCGTGACAACCGCATTTTTCTTATTGCGTCGAGATGTAAAAAAAGGTAACATTCCACAAAGCGAAGCCATTTCGATCGAAGAAAACGAAGTGCAGTCTCACTTATTAACGAGAAGGATGAAAACAACATTTGCGTTTCTCATCCCCATTTTATTTGGATTAGATGTTGTAGCGATGTACTATTTTCAATTGCAAGGTGGAGATGCAACGGCATTAATTGGTGGAACAGCGATTTTCATTTTATCTCTTTTATCAGTCGTTGCATATAAAAAGAAAAGTTTAGAACAAATTACAGATTTGTTCATTCAAGGATTTCAATTTGGGTTTAAAGTGTTCGGTCCGGTCATTCCGATTGCCGCTTTCTTCTACTTAGGAGATTCAGGATTTCAAACAATTATAGGAGAGTTTTTACCAAAACAGTCGCATGGTATTGTGAATGACTTAGGTGTTGCTTTATCTAGTGTCGTTCCATTAAGCAAAGAGGTAGGAGCGATTACGTTAACAGGAGTAGGAGCGATTACCGGATTGGATGGATCAGGTTTTTCAGGCATTTCTCTTGTTGGTTCTATTGCCAAATTGTTTGCAACGGCAATCGGAACAGGAATTGCTACATTAACAGCACTTGGTCAAATTGCAGCCATTTGGGTTGGTGGAGGAACATTAGTGCCTTGGGCGCTTATTCCAGCAGCTGCGATTTGTGGTGTTAGCCCATTTGAGTTAGCGAGACGAAATGTTGTGTCGGTTATTACAGGATTGATTGTCACGACAATTGTCGCCATGTTTCTTATTTAATTCAAGAGAGTGTCTCTATGGAGGCACTCTTTTTTATGTTACAAAACATAACATAAAAATAAAAAAATTTTCGAAAAACTGTTGCATTTCCTTCTGTTTATGTAATATATTATAACCATAAATGTTATAAAAAATAACATAAGGGAGAGATGGGAATGAATGAGGCACAGTTGAGTTTGGCGCTTGATTCACTTTGGGTTATGTTAGGAGCGATTTTAGTCATTGGAATGCAAGTCGGATTTGCTTTGTTAGAAGCTGGGTCAACACGAATGAAAAACGCAGGTCATGTCGCTGGAAAACAAATATTAAGTTTTGCGATTGCATCACTTGCGTTTTGGGCAGCAGGTTTCGCAATTACATTCGGAAAAGGGAATGGATTCATTGGCACAGAAGGATGGTTTTTAAAGGAAGGAAAAGAGACGTTTTCTTCTCTTTCGTGGGCAAACGTTCCACTTGAGTTGAAATTTCTATTTCAACTTGCCTTTGTTGGTGTATCTTTAGCGATCGCGTGGGGAGGATTTGCTGAGCGAGCAAAACTATCTGTTTACTTCATTTTTGGAACGATTTTCACGATCGCCATTTATCCAGTCATCGGTCATTGGGTATGGGGAGGCGGTTGGCTTGGAGAAATGGGAATGCAAGATTTCGCGGGCTCGACGGTTGTCCATTTACAAGGAGCGATTGCAGCACTCATTGCGACAATGTTGTTAGGGCCGCGCATTGGCAAGTTTAATAAAGATGGGACACCGAATTACATCCCAGGACACAATCAAGTATACACAGTCATTGGTGGCTTCGTATTATGGGTCGGTTGGTTTGGGTTTAATGCGGGAAGCACAATGGGAACTGCAGATGGATTTTTCGGTTATGTAGCGTTAACGACAAATATTGCGGCAGCAGCTGGCGCGATCGCTTCCATTTTGACGGCAAAATGGCTCGTTGGAAAAGCGGATATTCCAGCCATGGTCAACGGTGTATTAGCAGCTCTCGTTGCGATTACAGCAGCATGTGCATTTGTTGAGCCATGGGCAGCTGCAGTCATTGGTGCCGTTGCGGGATCGTTTACATTTTGGACGTCTGTATATTTTGAGCGAAAAGGCATTGACGATCCGATTTACGCGTTTTCAGTTCATGGTATCGCCGGTATTGTTGGTACGATTTCAACGGGCTTTTTTGCTTCACCACGTTTAGTAGAGATCACAGGAATTGGAAAACCGGGATTGTTTTATGGTGGAGGAACTGATCAACTTATCGTTCAAACAGTCGGCGTTTTAGGTGCAGCGTTGTACGTGGCGATTGTCTCATTTATTGTTTTATATACTTTAAAAAAGACGATCGGCTTACGAGTGACGCCTGAACAAGAAATTTCTGGACTTGATATTAGTGAGCATGGTTCATATGGGTATCCAGAACAATTAGATCCAGCTTATAAACAAACGACAACAGTCGTTTCATCTCGTTCGTCATGAAGATGGTGATGTCATGAATAATTTTGAAGCAATCATCGTTCGAGCGGAACAATGCAACAATATGTCAGAATTGAAGCAACTTCACGATGAAGTTGCTTTTCTCCTCTCCTCTTTTTCAATTTCTTTTTCCTGTATATTTGAAGTATACGATATGCTTTGTATGTGCCACGATGCATTCATGAAACAGGCGCTGTCGTTAGCTGAACGGGAGGTTGATCGAAAAGGAATTGGCAAAAAGCCCTCGTCTTTTTGTTGGTTTGTGATGGGGAGCAGCGGACGGAAGGAGCCGACCATTTGGACAGATCAAGATAACGGAGTAATTTTTTCATGCTTTTGCAATGAAAAAGAAGAATGCTACGTATATATGCGTGAGTATGCGCGCGTTGGTGTTCTTTTTTTGAATGAAATAGGGTATCCGTATTGTAGTGGGTATGTGATGGCAACAAATAGAAGATGGCTAAAAGAAGCAGATGATTGGAATGAACAAATTGATAAATATGTAGCAAACGAACATATAGATGATATTCGTTATTTATCTATGTTAGCTGATATGCGGCCAATTTACGGCGAGTATGCACTTGCTAATCAGCTGAAAACGACATTGTATAAAAAGATTGCGACGACTTTTTCTTTACGTAGTCGAATGATTGATAGCGTTCGTATTCCCATTGTGCCGATTGGACCTTTTGGACGGGTGTACGTCGAACGTTGGGGGGAGAAAAGCGGCATGGTTGATATAAAGCAAGGGGGGTATGTTCAGCTCAGTTATATGTTAAAATGGGTTGCCGTTCAAAAACAATTTATTGATGCGCATTCAACATTCGAGCGATTAACGCGTTGGTATGATGAAAATGGTTGTTCACAACAGCAATTTGAACGCATAAAAGAGGCACTTGAGACGTTTTTATATTTCCGTTTACGTTGTTCGTTAGAAGGAACTAATTTAGTCATCCATCATTTATCGAAAGAAGAAAAAAAGCGACTAAAAAGAGCGCTAGCAGTAGCTAAACGAGTACAACGTGATGCAAGGAAGTGGGTGTGATTGATGGAGCGACCGTTTCAATGGATCAGTCGCATACTATCGCTTGGTCTTCGATACGATCAAGCAACAGCGGTCGGTCCAGCTTTTCAACAAGAGGCGTGGATTCGAAAAATAATGAAAGAAGCAAAGAAGCATACGTATTCGCTCGAAACGCCGCTTTCTGACGTGACGTTTATTTTATTAGATACAGAGACAACAGGTTTTTCTCCACAAAGGGGAGATGAAATTTTTTCACTTGCAGCCTTAAAAACAAAAAACGGTGACCCGCTTGATTTATATTGTTCCAACTTCCGACCAAAACGCCGCATTCCCGAACATGTTGAGGTGCTTACAGGGATAACAAACGACGATGTTGCATGCGCTCCGTTATTAGAGGAGGAAATTCATCATATTCTTTCTTTTTTGAACCATGGCATTTTACTCGGTTATCATATTCAGCATGATGTGGCGTTTTTAAATGAATTTTTATCACGAAATTATCGTACAGTTTTACAACAAACAACAATAGAAATGAGAAAAATTATGGAATGTATATATCACGACTCATTTCCGACGCTTGATGATGCTCTTTCATTTTATCATCTAACTCCGATTGATCGTCATACAGCAAAAGGAGATGTCATGAGTTTATTTGAAATGTGGAAGCGAGTGTTTATAGAGTTGCAACAGTTACAAATTGATACGTTGCACGACTTATATACATTACTTAGTCAATGTTCGTAAACGAGCGTTGACTTTTTTTGTGAAAAACTATACAATTTGATTAACTTATATGAACATATATTCATATATTGAAAGAGAGGGGATCGTATGGAACATCAATATGAGCAGTTAGATGAAGAAACGCTTTTCATCGTATCACAAACATTTAAAGCGTTAAGTGACCCGACGCGTATTCGTATTTTACATTTGCTTTCATCTGGCGAGTTTTTAGTAACTGAAATTGCGAATCGGTTGTCACTTTTACAATCGACTGTATCCCACCAACTTCGATTTTTGAAAAACTTACGTCTCGTTAAATATCGGAGGGAAGGAACGACACTATATTATTCGCATGATGATGAACATGTTTTGCACATTCTTGAACAAACGATTCGCCATGCGCGCGATCATTAGGGGGGAATCAAATGAAAGAGTATGAAATCAAAGGATTAACATGCGCTAATTGTGCGCGGGCATTAGAAGAACAAATTCAGTCACTTCCATATGGCGACGGAGCAACGTTGAACTATAATAGCGGAAAATTACGCGTACATGAACGCATCGATTTAGAAAAAGTACGGACGATTTTAGCAACAGATGGGGCATATATAGCAGACGATGAACAGACGCAAAAAAAACGAAATCCGCTCCTCTATCTCGTAGGTGCCTCTCTTTTTCTTTTTTTGATGGCGCTTGTGCTTGAGCATTTGGACATAGATGGTGCGAGCATTGTTATTTATATGACTGCGATAGCACTGAGCGGATATAAAACATTTGTTAAAGGATTAAAAAATATCATTCGTTTTCGTTTTAATATGGATACGTTAATGACGATTGCACTAATTGGCGCATTTGGAATTGGTGAATGGAAAGAAGCCGCTGTCGTTGCTATTTTATTTGGTATTAACGAATATTTAGAAGGACTAGGGATGGAACGAGCGCGTCGCTCGCTTGATATGCTGCTGAAACAAGCGCCAAAAGAAGCACTTCTTATATCGAACGGAAACATGCGTGTCGTTTCCATTGATTCGCTACAAGTTGGCGATGTGGTGGTTGTTCGCCCTGGCGAAAAAATTCCCTCAGACGGTGTCGTTATTGAGGGGAAAAGCTCTGTGAATGAAGCAGCGATTACAGGCGAAGCCATGCCGATCGAAAAAGAATTAGGAATGAACGTGTACGGCGGAAGTATAAATAACGAAGGGGTGTTACACGTTCAAATTACAAAACAATATAAAGACAGCTCTTTGGCGAAAATTTTACATCTTGTACAAGAAGCGCAAGAAACAAAAACACCACTTGAATTGTTTATTCATCGTTTTGCAAAATATTATACTCCCTTTATTATGATTGTTTCGTTATTCGTCATGCTCGTTCCACCGTTATGGTTTGAAGCGTCTTGGCATGATTCGTTATATCAAGGGTTAGCTGTATTAATTGTCGGATGTCCTTGCGCCCTTATTTTATCTTCCCCAATCGCTTTATTAGCTGGCATGACGCGCAACGCGAAGAACGGCGTGTTAGTGAAAGGTGGCGTTCATTTAGAAACGCTTGGACGCGTACGTACGATTGCTTTTGATAAAACAGGAACGATAACAAAAGGAAAGCCACACGTAACAAATGTGATTGCATATAGCGATGAAAATGAACTGCTTTATATTGCTGCGTCTTTAGAAAGTGTATCTTCCCATCCGCTTGCACAGGCCATTGTCCAAAAAGCAAAGCAACACCATATTGCATACAAACAACCAGAACAAGTCGAAACACGAACAGGAAGCGGTATGGAAGGAAAAGTCGATGGGATATGGTATCGTATCGGAAACGAAAGAATGTTTGATCACCAATTGTTTACCGAACAAATTCAACAAGATGCAGAAAAGTTAAAATGTGAAGGGCGTACGATTGTTTTTGTCGCAGATGAACAACGTATACTTGGTTTATTTGGTATCGCTGATGAAATACGTGAAGAGAGTAAAAAGATCATTCAGCAACTACACCGTATTGGTATTCGGCGCACGGTCATGTTAACAGGAGATCACGAAAAAACAGCTAAACAGGTTGCTAAACAAGTTGGAGTGACACATACATTCGCAAAACTTCTTCCGGAACAAAAAGTAGAAAAAATAAAGGAGTTAATGAAAACAGATATAGTGGCAATGGTAGGAGATGGAATGAATGACGCCCCTGCCCTTGCTCATGCTCACGTTGGGATCGCGATGGGGAAAGGAACAGATAGCGCCATTGAAACTGCTGATGTCGTGCTTATGCAAGATCATCTCGAGAAATTGCCAGAGGCGATTGTTATTGCCCGGCGTGTAAATCGCACCATTCGTTTAAATATCGCAATTGCCCTTTTGTTAAAGGCAACGGCGCTACTATTAACCATTCCAGGTTGGTTAACATTATGGATCGCCATTTTATCGGATATGGGGGCAACGATTTTCGTTAGCATACTGAGCTTATTCATTTTATGGGAAAAGCGCACGATTTAAAGTTGTGCGCTTTTTTAAAAAAAGGATATTGTTCAGAAATATTAGAAACGTTGTTGATTTTTTCACCGTTTTCGCCATTTTTATCATCTTCGTGTGAATCGAGAGCTGTTAAAAAAGTTGATTCATGATGCACAACATGGTCGCATCGTTTCGTATGATATTTTGAAGGAAGATGAGCGTAAAAATATATATGTTCAAGCCACCGCTCTATGTAACAAAACAGGTATGCTACAAGCCATTGTTGTGACGTATCGTGACGCACCGTTTATTGATATGCGTCTCACTTCTTCTATGGCTTCAATGGCGTCTGAATTTACATTTATTTTATCATCAGAAGGTGAAATTACATACGTTTCACCAAGCGCTCAACACGTGCTAAAATGCGCAGAAGAAGTGTGTAACCATGAGTTGTTTTCTTTCGTTCATCATGATGACATCCCGCTTTTGATGGAAAAATTACATACGATTTACGCGACAAAAGAGAAAGAAACAACTGTTGAATGTCGTTGGCGAACACACAAAGGGCATTTCATATGGATTGATATGCATGCTCAGCCGTTACTAAATGAAAAAAATGAGATAGAACACGTGATTGTTGTGGCAAAAGATATTACAAAATGGAAATGTTGTGAGGAAGAACTGATCAAATTAAAACATTTCGATTCGCTAACTAATATTCCAAACCGCTTTTATTTTGAAACGTATGTGCAACACATGATTCAAAAAATGCGTCCATTTGCATTATGCTACATTGATTTTGACAAAATTAAGTGGATTAACGATCATTTTTCATATCAAGCAGGGGACTTTTTTTTTACAAGAGGCGGTTCGTCGCATTCAGCAACATTTGCAACAAGAAGACTTTTTTGCTCGTATCGGTGGCGATGAGTTTGTCATTGTGTTACATGATGTCAACAAAGAGACGATGGTTGCGCGCATGGACCATTTGCTTCAATCGTTTGTAGAGCCATTTCGATATAAAGAGCATGTCATCCAATCAGGTCTTTCTATTGGGGTGACGTTCTCTCCGCAAGATGGTACGGATTTAGACACGTTGCTGAAACAAGCCGACCAAGCGCTTTGCTATGCGAAGGAACGTGGGAAAGGGTATCACTTTTATCACCCTCAACAAAATCGAAAAACGATGATTGAACAAGAGTTACCGCTTGCGTTATTGAACAATCAGTTTTATTTATGTTATCAACCGAAAGTGTCGTTAGATAATAAATCAATTATGGGGGTCGAGGCGCTCATGCGTTGGACACACCCGACGCTCGGAGTGATCTCGCCATTAGAGTTTATCCCAATTGCTGAGAAAAACGGCTTCATTTTTGAAATTACAACATGGGTGTTAAAAGAAGCGTGCCAACAAGTAAAACAATGGAAAACTCATTTTCCGACATTAAAGCTCGCAGTAAACTTATCACCATTTTTACTCAATCGAAAAGAATTTGTGATGCATGTGAAAAATATTTTGCAAGAAACACAGTTTCCACCTAACTATTTAATTTTAGGTAACTATTCAGCCACATCATAAAGTGAGCTGAATATTTTTTGCTTTTCCTGTCTATGATGTGAATATTGATAGACAAGGAGGTGAATCGCATGTTGACGGTACAACAAGCTGTATTTACAGTTGAAAGCTTAATCAGCAAAGTCCAACAACAAAAGCAGCTCATTACTCACCAACAACAAGTCATTGAGCAACTGTTGAAAGAAAACAAACAGCTACGCAAAGAAAATGAACAACTGAAGTACCGTGTTCAAGAGCTGGAAGCACGCACGAAAAAAAACAGCTCCAATAGCCATTTGCCCCCATCTTCTGACCGTTTTGCCAACACACGTTCTTCTCGTCAACCATCTGGCAACAAGCCAGGCGGACAAGAAGGACATCAAGGAACGACGCTCCGTCAAGTGGAACATCCACATCATCGTGTCGTCCACCGTGTGCATACGTGTCAAGGATGTGGGGTTTCTTTGCGTGACGTCAAACCGTTCAAAGTCGATATCCGTCAAGTGTTTGATGTCCCTCCTGTGGCGATCGAGGTGACACAACATGAACGTGAAGTGAAATCGTGTCCGCATTGTCGATGCGTGCAACAAGCCGAATTCCCATCCCATGTCACGAATCATGTGCAATACGGTCCACGCCTTACTGCGCTCGTTGTTTATTTACATCATATCCAATTGATCCCGTACAAGCGTTTAAGTGATACAATCGAAGCGTTATATCAACACTCGATTAGTACAGGAACCCTTGCCAATATGGTGAAACGAGGACGCGAAGCGCTGGAATCAAATATGGACATCATCGAAGACGCCTTACTTGAATCCAACATCCTGCATGTCGATGAAACGAGTTTGCGCATCAATGGGAAACTCGCATGGGTGCATGTCGCGTGTACATCGAGATATACATACTTGGCTTCTCACGCTTCTCGTGGAAAGAAAGCAACGGATGAGATCGGGATTCTTCCACAATACAAAGGGACGATGATGCACGATGGGTTCGGTACGTATCCGAAATACACACATGCCACCCATGCCCTTTGTCATGCCCACCATTTGCGTGAGTTAAAAGGATTCATCGAACAAGGGCATACGTGGGCGATGCGCATGACCACGTTTCTGTTAGCCGCCAAGCAAGCCGTCGAAGCCCATCACGGTGCACTTTCCGAAGAAGAAGCGAGACGGTGGGAACGAGTGTATGATCGCATCCTAGAAAGAGCACAACATCGATTGGAAACGATGACACCTCTTCCGAAAAAAGCACTCGCTTTTGTTCGACGGCTTCAGAAACGAAAGGAAGAAGCGTTGCGTTTCTTACGTGAAGTACATGTTCCCTTTGACAACAACCAAGCCGAACGCGATCTTCGCATGGTTAAAGTCAAAGAGAACATTTCGGGTACGTTTCGCGTAGAAACATTCGCCCAGTCTTTTTGTATCACAAGAAGCATCGTTTCCACACTGACGAAACACGAAAAAAACGTGTGGGATTCGTTATGTCTTCTGTTGACGGGTGACACGCTTGATCGCGTTCTTTCTACCACTTAGGGCATTTTCTATTACGGGGATGCCCTATTTGTGTTGCGCTTCTTTACATACTACTATCGGAGTGAATAGTTACAATTTTAGAAATAACGGAAAGCGGATTAATGGAAAACATCGAAACAGGAAAACATATTTTAACAGAGTTAAAACAGATCGGCATTCAAGTTGCGATTGACGATTTTGGTACCGGCTTTTCATCGCTTGCTTATATTCGCAATTTGCCTGTTTCGTTATTAAAAATCGATCGTTCATTTATTCGCGATATTACCGACAATTCGAAAGATGCAACGATCGTCGATACAATTATTCATCTCGCTAAAAGTTTAGATTTACAAGTGCTCGCTGAAGGGGTAGAACGCGACGATCAAGTCTCTTTATTACAGAAGATGGATTGTGATTTTGCCCAAGGGTTTTACTTTAGTCAATCGTTAGAAGCAGAAAAGTTACTTCAATGGCTTGAACAACATAATCAATCGAAAGAGGCGCTACATTAGCGTCTCTTTTCACGTTTTGTTCACATATATTTTCTTTTTTCTTCACAAATTTACATTAATGTGGATATATAAATGACAAACATGAGGACGGAGTGGACATGCGTAGCTTATTTTTTTTGCTCATACCGATCGTTACACTTTTGTTTACAAAAACGGTATATGGAGAAAAGATTGAAGCACATAAACAACTGCAACAAGCTATTGATGAAGCACATGCTGGCGACGTGTTAATCGTGAAAAAAGGGATATACAAAGGTCCGATCATCATTCATAAGCCGATTCATCTCATTGCTGAACCCGGAGCGGTAGTTGATGGGGAAGGAAGCGAATATGTTGTGACAATTCGTGCTCCTCGCGTTCATGTCGAAGGATTAACGATTCGCAACAGCGCATATGGAAAAGGAGCTGGTGTGCTCATTCAAAAAAGTTCACATGTTACGTTAAAACACGTACGTATAGAACATGTACATTACGGTGTTTATGTAGAAAAAGGAACAAATATCAACCTTTTAAACAATGTCATTCGTGGACGAGATATTCATTTCGCTCAACGAGGAAACGGTATTCACCTATTGAAGACAAGCGGGGTTGTTGTGCGAGAAAATCATATTTCACGTGTGCAAGATGGCATTTATTTAGATTGGGCTAAACATACAATGATCGAAAAAAACGAAGTAACGAATGCACGCTATGCCATTCATTTCATGTATGCTGAAGACGGGATGGCAAAAGAAAATGTGCTCGCAGAAAATATTAATGGAATGATGATGATGATGTCCAAGCAGTTTACGATTGGATATAATACGATTGCTAAACAATTAGATTATCGTGGATACGGAGCGCTCATTTACGATAGTGAACATGTAGTGATGCACAACAACACCTTCCGTTATAATAGCACAGCTTTATCGTTACAAAACGCACGTCATTGTCATGTAAAAGATAATGAATTTATCGGTAACTATCGTGCATTGCACAGCTTATATGAAAATCCCAACATCATTGTTGTGAAAAATAAATTTTTAGGAAATATGGAAGATGCACTTATCCAAGGAGCGCCCATTACATTTGATGACGGAATAAAAGGGAATTATTGGGATGCTTATCAGTTTTATGATTTCAATGATGATGGAGTCGGTGATACCCCACATCGCATTCGTTCTATGTATAGTCGACTGCTGCGGAAATGGCCAAGTGTGCAATTTTATTTTCAAAGTCCGGCGTTATCACTTCTTGATACAACGGAGTCATTTTTTACGCAAGCACAGGCGCAAGGGGAAGACCGCTTTCCACTTATAGAAGTCGATCGCAATAAAAACGAAACAATCGAAAGATCGTGGAAACTGTTGCTGTTTGGAAGCATTTTATTTGTAAGCAGCTTGCTTATGATTGGATATGGAAGGAGAATGACATATGAAAAAAATTGCTAGCCTTTTCTTTGTATGTTTTCTCGTCGCATGTAGTGGAGCGAAAACGTACGAGCCTGAAGAAATTAATCCAGATATTGATGTATGTGTAGTTTGTAATATGAGTATAACAGCAGAACCATATGCTACAGAAATAATTTTAAAAGATGGAACGGTGCATAAGTTTGATGATATTGGGTGCATGATCGAGTGGATGAATAAAAGCAAAGAGGACATTGCAAAGAAATACGTTCGCGATGTAACAAACGGGGAGTGGATTGAGCTTGAGCACGCTGTTTTTGTATACAATCCAAATTATTGGACGCCGATGAATTATGGAGTCGTTTCATTTGCAAACGAAAAACATGCCAAAGTATACATGGAACAAGAAGGAAATGGAGAGTTATGGACGTATGAGCAATTAAAAAAACATCGGTGGGGATTTGAACAATGAATACAGCGATAAAGTACCAATGGATGATGATGATTCGTAGCAAATGGCTTATCACTTTTGCCGTTTTGTTTGCCGTTTTATCATCAACTGTGATCGCAAGTAGCGGACACGAGGCATCAGGAGTATTTACACGTTCGACCGCGGCTTTATTAAATTTGTCCCTTTTGCTTGTCCCACTCGTTGCTTTATTAGCAGGTAGTTTGTTTATTGCGGGGGAAAAGGAAGACGGCCGATTATCGCTTATATTAACATATCCGGTTTCCACTCACTCTTTAACGCTTGGTTTATATGTGGGGAGCTGCATATCATTATGGACAGTTGTTGCGCTCGGGTATGGAAGTGCAAGTATCGCTCTTTTTGCAACAGGAGGGACGTGGTCGACGTTTGTTTTCCTTTCATTTGTATTCACCATTGTATTAACAAGTATTTTTTTAGCGATTGCTTTATTCGTTGGACTTGTTGCCTCTAATCGTTTACAAGCCCTCGGCATTAGTTTATTTATTTGGGCGTTTTCCGTTTTATTTTATGAATTTATCGTATTATTTTTATTATCAGTTGTTCCAAAGCAATGGACCATTTTTTTATTTGCTTTATCTATCATATTGAATCCGGTTGAACTCGTGCGTGTTTGGACCGTGGCTGCTCTGAAAAGTAGCGCACTATTTGGTCCGCAATTATATGAATGGTCAAAATGGGCAGAGAGTGCAAGTGGCCAGCTTACCTTTATTGCAATCGCATGCATATGGATCATTGTGCCGTTGTTTTTAGTAAACGTATGGATGAAACGAGGGAAACGTTATGCTTGAAGTGAGACAATTGACGAAAATATATAACGAACAAAATAAAGTAGAAAACATTTCTTTTTCTGTTCAAGAAGGACAATGTTTAGCGTTATGCGGCGGTAACGGTGCAGGAAAAAGCACGATTATTAAAATGCTAATCGGACAGCTCCCACCGACGAAAGGAGACATGTATGTAAACGAACAACCAATTCAAAACAACGACAAGCAATGGTTTTCGTTTATGCCGGATCATCTTCAATTTCCCCCGCTTTTAACAGGTTATGAAGTGTTATCTTTATTTGGACAATGGCAAGGAGCAACAGACGAGCGGGTGAAACAATGTTTAGATGTTGTCGGACTGACGAATGATCAACATAAGCAAGTAAGGATGTATTCAAAAGGCATGCAACAGCGGCTCGCTTTTGCGCAAGCGCTCTTAGCGGATGCCGCATTGCTTATTTTAGATGAACCAACAAACGGTTTAGATCCGTATTGGGTATGGGAATTTAAACGACTTATTCGTTTGGAAAAGGAAAAGGGAAAAGCTATTATTTTTTCGACACATATGCTGTCAATAGTTGAGGAAATTGCAGATACTGTCGTATTTATTCATCAAGGACAAATGCTTATATACGATTCGGTTTCCGCGCTTTGTCAAGATGGAAAATCGTTAGAGTCTATATTTTTTGCACAAATTTCACAACATATGTCATACTGAAAAAGTAAGCAAATATTGCTTGCTTTTTTCATTCGAAGGGGGAGGTAAAGTGTTAAAATTATACGTCATTCGTCATGCTGAAACAGAGTGGAATGCACAACAACGCATGCAAGGATGGAAAGACTCGCCTTTAACTGAAAAGGAAAAAAACAGGCAGCACTTTTACACGATCGGTTTCGTACAGTTCCGTTTACTGCTGCGTATTGTAGTCCAAGTGATCGTACGAAAGAAACAGCACAAATTGTTTTAGGGCAACGTCATGTGCCAATATATTTTGATGAACGGCTACGTGAGATTTACTTAGGTGATTGGGAAGGGAAAACGATTGCAGAAATTGCGCAATCCGACGAGCAAAATCATTATCATTTTTATCATGATCCAGATGCATACAAGCCGATTATTGGCGAGACGTTTTTTGATGTTCAACGTCGAGCTGTTGCTACGATCCAACATATAGCTAAAAATCATTCAGAAGGTCATATTCTTGTCGTTACACATGGTATGGTGATTCGCACGCTTCTTGTATATTGGAAACAACAAACGCTTGCGGAGTTGTGGAAAAATAGCCGTGTATACGGTACGAGTGTGACGATCGTATCGTTTGACGGGGAAAAGTGGGATATGGAATGTGAATCAGACATTTCACATCTTGAAAGTGGGCTGACACATTTATGAGAAAATGGATTATGTTTTTTACGGCAATTGTCTTTATTGTCGGTTGTACATCGCAAAATAAAGAGAAAACATTTGTTACGACAGTAGAATATGTTGTTGATGGGGATACAGTAAAAATAAAAAAAGATGGCGAAATCGTAACGGTTCGTCTACTAAATATCGATACCCCCGAAACGTATCGCGAAAAACAGGCGTATGGCGAAGAGGCAAAACAATTCGCTAAAGACGTTTTGCTTCACAAAAAAGTGACAGTTGAACTAAGCGCAAAAGAACAACCGTACGATCGTTATGGTCGATTGCTTGCGTACATATGGTTAGAGGATGGAACTTTATACCAAGAAAAAATTGTACAAGAAGGGTTTGCGCGTGTTGCTTACGTATTTGAACCGGACACAAAATATGCAAAAAAATTGTATAAAGCACAAGAAAAAGCAAAAAAAGCAAAAAAACGAATATGGAGTGTCGATGGATACGTGACAGAAGAAGGATTTAATATGAGTGTATGGTTAAATAAAGCTTCGTAAATGTGAAAAGGGCTGGATGAAACAGCCCTTTTAATGTGCGAGCATCGCTTGCATATCTTCTTCTACATCGCCGATAAGTTTGAGACCGAACATGTCTTGTAGGACGCGTAACACACTTTCAGAAATAAAGTGCGGTGCTTTCGGTCCAATTCGAATGTCTTGAATGCCTAAACTAAACAATCCGAGTAAGATTGCAACTGCTTTTTGTTCAAACCATGAAAGAACGATGCTGACCGGTAACTCATTGACCTCACAGCCGAATGCTTCCGCAAGCGCCATTGCAATTTTGACAGTCGAAATCGAGTTGTTGCATTGCCCTAAATCAATATATCGTGGAATGTTCGTGCCAGGAACAACCCCGTAGTCGACATCGTTAAAGCGGAATTTCCCACAGGATGTCGTTAAAATGACAGTGTTTTTCGGTAACGATGTAGCTAACGTGCGATAATATTCACCGCCTTTTCCAGGAGCGTCGCAACCTGCGATAACGAAAAAGCGTTCAATTTTTCCTTCTTTTACAGCTTGAATAATTTCTGGTGAAATTTGAATTACAGTTTCGTGATGGAAACCAGTCACTAACGTTTCATCCGATTCAATGTTTGCTTCTGGAAGTTGTAGCGCTTTCTCAATTAACGGCGTGAAATCATCGTTTTCGATTTTTTGCACATGTTCTAATCCGGCTACATCATATGAAAACATGCGATCAGCATATGAACCTTTTATCGGCATGACACAGTTTGTTGTCGCTAAAATAGCACCAGGGAATTTTTCAAATAGGCGACGTTGATCGTACCATGCTTTTCCGACATTTCCTTTCAGATGTTTATATTTTTTTAATTGTGGGTAACCATGTGCTGGAAGCATTTCGGAATGTGTGTAAATGTTAATTCCTTTTCCTTCTGTTTGTTTTAATAGTTGTTCAAGGGCAAATAAGTTATGTCCTGTAACGAGAATACATTTTCCTTCAATTCTATTTTGCGTTACACGAACAGGTTGAGGAATGCCAAGTCGTTCTGTATGTGCTCGATCGAGTAGTTCCATTACGCGAATGGCTGCTCTTCCGACTTTCATCGCCATGTCTATATGTTCTTGTACGTTAAAGTTAGAGTTTGTTAACGTCATATATAACGCTTCATGTGTCGTTGTATCAACGAACGGATCGGTATACCCAAGTTGATGGGCATGCGTGCGATATGCTGCAATTCCTTTTAATGCAAATACGATCGTATCTTGCAAACTTGCAATTGTTTCATCTTTCCCGCAAACTCCAACAACAGTACATCCCCCTGTTGGTGTTTGTTCACATTGATGACAAAACATGATGACCCCTCCTTTTCTTATTGACACTTTAACAATAGGAGAAAATATGTACGTCGTAAGTGATACATATCACACTTTCATACAAAAATGTGAACGGAATTTGACAATAATCCATATTGAATCAAGAGAAAAAATGTATTAAAATGAAAGAAATTTGAATCAATCAAACTACTAGGGGTGCCGGATGGCGATGGCTGAGAGGAAAACGCGCAATCAGTTTTCCAACCCTTTGAACCTGATCTGGTTTGTACCAGCGGAGGGAAGTAGGCTATGTTTTCAGTACGCAAACTAGTCGACTCTGTCCGACTAGTTTTTATTTTTTTTAGGGGGAATGAATGATGAATGTAGGACAATGGTTAACGCGTGTTAGGAAGGAGTCACCACTCGTACATAATATGACAAATGTTGTGGTGACCAATTTTGTTGCGAATGGTTTGCTTGCTGTAGGCGCATCTCCTGTTATGGCGTATGCAAAAGAAGAAGTAGCGGATATGGTTCGGTTAGCTCGTGCTTTAGTGTTAAACATTGGCACGCTAAACGAAACAGACGTAGAGGCGATGTTAATTGCCGGAAAAGCAGCAAATGAGGCAAACATTCCTGTCATTTTCGATCCTGTTGGAGCTGGTGCGACAGCGTACCGCACCGAAACAGCCAGACGTATATTACGTGAAGTAAACATTTCGATTTTACGTGGGAACGCATCGGAAATTGCGAGCATTGCGGGTGAACAAGTACGTACAAAAGGAGTCGATGCAGGAGACGTTCAAAGTGACCTCGTGGATGTAGCGAAAAAAGCAGCACTCATGTTTCGCTCTGTAGTTGTTGTCACAGGGAAAGATGATGTAGTAACCGATGGAGAACGTATTGTAATCGTCTCAAATGGTGATGCGATGTTAACGAAAGTAACCGGGACAGGTTGTTTGTTAAGTTCGGTATTAGGTGCATTTGCAGGTATAGGAGACGATATGATGATGTCATCAGTTGCTGCCCTCGCTTATTACGGTGTGGCGGCTGAAAAAGCAGCCAAACAAGCAAAAGTACCTGGTTCTTTTCAACTTTCTTTTTTAAATGCTTTACATGAAACGAGCGCAGAAGAAGTTGATCAATACGCGCGTATTCAAGGGGAATAAATGATGAAGCAGAAGCTATCGTTGTATTTCGTTATGGGAAGTATCGATTGTACGAAAGATCCGCTCGCTGTGCTTGATGAAGCAATTAAAGGCGGTATTACAATGTTTCAGTTTCGCGAAAAAGGAAAGGGGGCGCTTACGGGGATTGAAAAATACCGCTTAGCCGAGAAATTACTTGAACGATGCCGAATGTATAATATTCCTTTTATCGTGAATGACGATGTCGATTTAGCCCTCGCTTTACAGGCAGATGGCGTTCATGTCGGTCAAGAAGACGAAGTAGCTGAACGCGTTCGCGATCGCATAGGAGATAAATATTTAGGCGTATCTGTTCACAACTTAAATGAAGTAAAAAAAGCGCTTGCTGCTTGCGCCGATTATGTTGGATTAGGTCCGATTTTCCCAACTGTTTCCAAAGAAGATGCAAAGCAAGCATGTGGACTGACGATGATTGAACATATTCGTGCCCATGAAAAACGTGTTCCACTCGTTGCGATCGGTGGAATTACAGAACAAACAGCCAAACAAGTGATCGAAGCGGGTGCAGACGGAATTGCTGTCATTTCGGCCATTTGCCGTGCTGAACATATTTACGAACAAACAAAACGACTATATGAGATTGTCATGCATGCAAAACAAAAAGGCGACAGATGATGTCGTCTTTTTGTTTTGTTCTGTGCAGGATTTTATTCATATATGTCGAAAGAAAATAGCGAACAAACGAAAGAGGGGATGGAGAAGATGGAACATATCGTACTATCATACGAAAATCGCGTCGCAACCATTGAATTGAATCGTCCGAATGCGCTAAATGCCTTACATGAACAAATGTTAACAGAGTTGTTACAAGCGTTAAAAGAAGTTGAAGCAAGTGAAGCGGATATCGTCATCATTCGTGGGCGTGGCAAAGGATTTAGCGCAGGGGGCGACATTAAGACGATGTTGCAATCAACGAATGAACATTCATTCATTGAAGTGATGGAAACGATTAAACAAATAGCGATGACATTGCATCAATTGCCGAAACTAACGATTAGCTACATACATGGTGCCGCTGCAGGATTAGGATTTAGTTTAGCCCTTGCTTGCGATCATGTAATCGCAAATGAACAAGCGCGCGTTGCAATGAATTTCATTGGCATTGGTTTAGTTCCAGATGGTGGGGGACATTTCTTTTTAAATCGAAAAATTGGAGATGTCAAATCAAAACAAATCATATGGGAAGGAAAAATAATGAGTGCACAAGAGGCATATGAAGTGGGACTCGTTGATGAAATCGGTGATGAACAAGCGATTCAGCACAAAGTGAATGAATGGCTAGCAAAACCGATTCGTGCGATGATTGCGACGAAGCAGTTATATGCTCGTTTAAGCGAACAACAGTTGTTTAACACGTTACAAATGGAGACAGCGTATCAAGCGGAAATGCGCAAAACAAAAGACCACGAAGAAGGGATTCGAGCATTTTTAGAAAAGCGACGTCCGCATTTTAGCGGAAAATAAAAAATTTGCAAAACTTTCATGATTAATCACGCAGGAAACCCCCGCTTTCAAGCATGGGGAGGAATGCGTTTTTTTGTTTATTTTGAATGATTGTGTAAGCACCTAAGTACCATTCTGGAAACAAACCGATTCGGTTATGAACATTGCCGATCACTTTGCGACGAATAATATATTGCTCACCAATTTCCCCCGATACCATATCCATTAAATACGCGCGTAACGTTTGTTTTAAGCGATCAATCGTTGAATGATTATCAATAATGCGTCTTAAATGAGGCATTTGCCCAACTTGATCGTAAAACGCATTGACGATTCGTTCGACATGTTTAGCAAAAAGTGGGCGAATCGAAGTAAGTCGTTGTACATCTTCCTCTGTTAATTTGACGAACGCAACTTGTTGCTTCTGATCGCTTGAGGCGAGTTGGCGATAATATGTAGCAACATGTTCAGTGGTAGGAGAGCGAGAAGTTGTATTTTCTTTTTCTTGTTGGTGCTTTTTGCGAAAAAATTGCATGGCTCCACGTTCATTAAAAAGAGCATGAAACGGACATTTTGACATCGCATTCCCTCCAATTTTCATAAAAAATTCCCCAAAAACATTATATCATGTGCAAAAAAAGAAGAAGGAAAATTTTTATGTTATTTCCGAGGGAAGCGCAAAAAATGACAAAGTTTTCCCTGCTTGTCGAACAAAGAAGAACGAAGTAGAATGTTTATTTATGAACAATAAGAATAGAGGAGAGAGAAGCGATGAGTAAAAAAATTTTATATTTATTTTTTGTGCTAGTGGGAGCTATAGTTATCATTTTTGCCAATATGAAGCATAACATTTATACGTTCATGTAAAATAGGTATTTCCATTAGTACATGTATACCCCTTGATACATACGCTAGTAATGTAACGAAATTCAATACGAAAGGGGTATGAAATATGCATTGTCGCCCAAATATGATGCCGCCAATCGTTCATCCGACGAAGTGCTGTACACAACATCAAATACAAACAACGATTGTGCCGCACATTCATCCGTCACATACGACGTATGTGAACCATCATGTATTTCAACATCAACATTATTTTCCGCATACGCAATCTGTTGTAAACGATGTATCCCATCAACATGTTGTTTGTCCAGGGCCTGGTCCGTTTCCACGTCCATTTTAACCGAAGGCAATTCGCCTTCGGTTTTTTGTCGAAAAAAAGACGAACTTTGTGAAAATGAAAAATTGACAACGACTGCTTTTTTTGAAAGAATAGGTGTAGACATGGATAATTGAGGTGAGCAAACGTGCTTTCGGATCGCATCAACTTAACAGCAAAAGACATTCTTGAAAAAGAGTTTAAAATAAGCATGCGCGGATACAATCAAGATGAAGTTGATCGCTTTCTTGATTTAGTCATTAAAGACTATGAAACATTTCATCAAATGATTGAACAATTGCAACAAGAAAATGCAAAATTGAAAAGCCAATTGCAGGAGGCACAAAAACGTCAGCCATCTCAAACAGGGACGACGAACTTCGATATTTTACAACGTCTTTCCAATTTAGAAAAACATGTTTTCGGAAACAAACTTTACGAATAAATATTCCAACCTTTTCTATTGATTTGGCTTATCGTTTCGGATATACTAGCATATGCTTACATGAATCATGTTCGGGTAATCGCTGCGATGTGTATGCATCGTAGAGGAAAGTCCATGCTCGCACGGTGCTGAGATGCCCGTAGTGTTCGTGCCTAGCGAATTCATAAGCTAGGGCAGTCTGGCGTTGCGCTGGGCTGACGGCAGGGAAAGAGCCTACGTCCTTCAACGGATATGGCTCGACTACCTTTAAAGTGCCACAGTGACGTAGTCTTGCTGGAAACGGCAAGAGTGGAACGCGGTAAACCCCACGAGCGAGAAACCCAAATGATGGTAGGGGCACCTTCTCAAAGGAAATGAACGGAGAGAAGGACAGGCGTGCAGCCTGTAGATAGATGATTACCACCGAAGTACGAGGCGCAAGCCGTTTGCAGTACGACGGAACAGAACATGGCTTACAGAACATGGTTCATGGCACCACTCTCCTGCATTACGTCAGGGGAGTTTTTGTTTTGCAGACATGAGGGGAGAGCGTGTTGTGAAGAAACGGATGTCGACGTTGTTTGAAACAGATACATTTTTAGCTATTGCCTATACTATTATTCAAGAGGCAGATGAAGGAATAATTGTTACCGATGAAAATGGGCATATTTTATTAGCTAATCCGGCCTTTGAAACGGTAACAGGCTATACACAAGAGGAAGTGCTCGGAAGGAAGACAAATATTCTTCGCTCCGGATTGCATGATCGTACGTTTTACGAAAACATGTGGGAAACGTTACGTGACCATGGGATTTGGAAAGGAGAAATTTGGAATAAAAGAAAAAATGGTGAATTGTTTGTTGAATGGTTAACGATTAAGGCGATTTGCGATGCTACTGGAAAACCGACGCATTATGTGGCCATTTTTTCAGATGTGACACAACATAAACGGACGATGGAGCAATTAGCACGGCTGTCAAATTATGACGTGTTGACCAACGTTCCAAACCGCCAACTATTTACAAAACGTTTACAACATTTACTTCATATGGCGCAACGTCATAACCAACAGTTAGCGATCTTATTTCTCGATTTGGACCGATTTAAATATATTAATGACGAATTCGGTCATTATAGTGGAGACATATTGTTAAAAAAAGTAGCCAATCGTCTAAAAAAGCTACTGCGCACGAAAGATACGTTAGCTCGCATTGGTGGAGATGAATTTGTTGTTATTTTGCCGAAATTAAAAGACGTTCAAGAAGCTGTTAGCATAGCAGAACAAATGATTGAATCATTACAAGCTCCTTTTCTATTACATAACAAAGATATATACATCTCGGCAAGCATTGGGATAAGCATGTATCCGAACGACGGAGATGATGGGGAAACGTTATTACGTCGTGCCGATCGCGCTATGCAAAAAGCGAAAGAAAGCGGAAGAAATCGTTTTGAACTATATACGGCTAAATTAGACTATCAAAGCAAAGTAGTGACGTTAGAAAATTATTTGCGAAAAGCGATTGAACGAAATGAATTATTTGTTTACTATCAACCGATTGTCAATATGAAAACGAAAAAAATTGAAGCATTAGAGGCGTTAATGCGTTGGAAACAACCGAATATCGGGTTCGTTTCTCCTGCGCAATTTATTCCATTAGCAGAAGAGACAGGATTTATCGTTCCAATTACGAAATGGCTGTTAGAACAAACGTGTATACATATAAAGGCGATACATTCGTTCGCTCCGCATATGAAAGTCGGAGTAAACATCTCAGCTGTCCATTTTCAACAAGATGATTTTGTTGAACAAGTATCACATATTGTAAAAGCGAACAATGTTCACCCACGCTTTTTTAAATTAGAACTGACGGAAAGTACGATTATGCCAAATGCAGAGGAATCTGTTCAAAAACTTGTACAGCTTAAACGGTACGGTTTTAAGTTGGCGATTGATGACTTTGGGACAGGTTTTTCTTCTTTAAGTTATTTGCATCGTTTCCCAATCGATATTTTAAAAATTGATCAATCGTTCATTCGACGTCTCTCCTTATATAGTGATGATGCGACGATTGTATCTACAATTATTATGATGGCACACAATTTGCACTTAGCTGTTGTGGCCGAAGGGGTCGAAACAGAGCAACAATATGAATTTTTAAATAAACAACAATGTGATATGGTGCAAGGATATTACATTGCTAAACCGATGCCAATCGACGAGGTACAACAATTTGTTCAAGAATGGGACGAATACATCAATGAAAGGTGAATGAATATGGGACAGATCACATTAATTGCTACTGCAGCAATGGGGCTTGAGTCGATTGTTGCAGATGAAGTGCGTGCGCTCGGGTATGATTGTCAAGTGGACAATGGAAAAGTGACATTTGTGGCGGACGAGCGGGCGATTTGCCGTACAAATTTATGGCTTCGCACAGCTGACCGTGTAAAGGTAAAAGTAGGGGAATTTCGCGCAACGACGTTTGATGAGTTATTTGAACAAACAAAAACGCTTCCGTGGGCACAGTTTTTACCGGTTGATGCCCAATTCCCTGTTGTAGGAAAATCAGTCAAATCAACATTGTTTAGTGTATCCGATTGCCAAGCGATTGTAAAAAAAGCGATTGTAGAACATTTAAAGCAACATTACGGTGTTTCGTGGTTTGAAGAAACGGGTGCGTTGTTTCGTATTGAAGTTGCTCTCCATAAAGATGTTGCTACATTAACGATCGATACGAGCGGGGTAGGGTTGCATAAAAGAGGATATCGCGTAAGACAAGGAGAGGCACCATTAAAAGAAACATTAGCGGCAGCGCTCGTTCGGTTGACGAATTGGATACCAGATCGTCCATTCGTTGATCCGTTTTGTGGGTCGGGAACGATTGCGATTGAAGCGGCGCTGATTGGTCAAAATATCGCACCAGGATTTAACCGCGATTTTGTATCTGAACAATGGAGTTGGATTCCACCTCATTTATGGGATGAAGCGCGGGAAGAGGTGGAAGATTTAGCACGCTATGATCAACCGCTACATATTGTCGGATTTGATATTGATCACCGCATGGTCGACATCGCGAAAACAAACGCACAAGAAGCAGGATTAGCAGATTTGATTACATTTAAGCAAATGCAAGTGAAAGATTTTCGAACGAAAGAGGAATATGGCGTCATCGTCGGCAATCCTCCTTATAGTGAACGATTAGGAGAAAAGGAAGAAGTAGAACAGTTATATCGAGAAATGGGAAAAACATTCGCTGCACTCGATACGTGGTCGATTTATATATTGACCTCTCACCGCCATTTTGAGCAATTGTACGGGAAGCAAGCAACGAAGCGTCGCAAATTATTTAACGGTTTCATTGAAACACAATATTATCAATTTTGGGGACCTCGTCCGCCACGTTCATATGACAAGCTGTCTCATTGACAGCTTTTTCTTTTCAACTTCATTGACATCTTTCTTTTTTTGGTCAATAATTAATGTTTGTGTACTTCGTTAAAATTAATGGAGGAGCTAAAAAGTATGAACAAATATCCGTTTGTATTAAATAAAAATGAGAATTTTTTTGATAAACTTAACGAATGGATCGGGGATGTATTTTACGATATTTTACCTGAAGCAGGTTTTGAATTGCGAGATGAACAAATTTTTATGGCATTTCAACTTGAGCGGGCATTTAAAGAGAAAAAAGTGATGTTTGCTGAAGCTGGAGTAGGAACAGGAAAAACGATTGTATATTTGCTTTATGCCATTTGTTATGCACGTTATATCGGAAAACCAGCCATTATTGCCTGTGCAGATGAAACGTTAATTGAACAGCTTGTAAAAAAAGAAGGAGATATTGCTAAAATTTCACGCGTTTTAAACATAAACATCGACGTTCGCCTAGCGAAATCGCCCGATCAATATTTATGTTTAAACAAATTAGACGATATATTGATGACGGAGGAAGAGGAATTATATGAACAAATTTTTGATGAATTGCCTTCATTTGTTCATGACCATGCTCCGCTTCAAACGTTTTACCATTATGGCGATCGAAAAGATTACGCTCACTTAAGCGATGAGCAATGGTCAAAAATTGCTTGGGATCCGTTTCAAGACTGTTTAGCGTGTGAAAAACGTCATCGTTGTGGGCAAACGTTATCGCGCGATTACTATCGCAAAGCGAAGGATTTAATTATTTGTTCTCACGATTTTTATATGGAACATATTTGGACGTATGAAGCACGGAAACGCGAAGGGCAGTTACCACTTTTACCTGAAGCGAGCTGTGTCATTTTTGATGAAGGGCATTTATTAGAATTTGCTGCTCAAAAAGCGTTAACATATCGCATGAAAGAGGCGACGTTAGAAACGTTGCTTTCTCGTTTATTAGAAAATGATATTCGCGAACAATTAGCTTACTTAATCGAAGATACATTAGAACTTAGTGCACGGTTTTTTGATGAGTTGATGAATCATGCTAAAGCGGTACCAGGATCCAATCGTCAAGAATTAATGTTCACTCCGTCTCTGTTACAACTAGCACAAACGTTACGAACAAAAGTTGAACAAATTGGAGACGAGCTCGTATTTGAGAGTGAGACGTATACGATCGACCATTATCAATTGAAAGTTGTTGATGAATACTTAGATCAAATTCACCATTCACTATATTTATTCATTCATAATCGGGATGCGATTACATGGCTCGAATCGTCGCTCGATGGCAACACGCTTGTTATTATGCCGAGAACGGTTCAAGAAGTGTTGCGCGAAAAAGTATTTTCTAAACGTATACCATTTATTTTTTCATCTGCCACATTATCCAATGAAAAATCATTTGATTATATGGCAAAAAGTCTGGGTATTGATGAGTATTTATCATTTCATGTTGATTCCCCGTTTGACTATGATGAACAAATGGCGATTTATATGCCGATATTTGAAAATAACGAACGCACATCTGAAAAGAAATACGCATACGCTATCGAAAAAATTCGGGAAACAAACGGGCGTGCACTTGTATTGTTCCCAACGCGCGAACAATTGAATGAATTTAAAGCTCGTGCACAACAAGAAGAAGGACTCACTTTTTTATTTGAAGGCGATCAAGAAATTAGCGAACTCGTTTCGCGCTTTCAAAACGAAGAGGAAACGATTTTATGTGCCCAACATTTATGGGAAGGATTAGACATTCCTGGTCCGTCACTAAGCAACGTCATCATTTGGGCGCTCCCTTATCCGCCAGATGACCCTGTTTTTCAAGCGAAACGAAAACAAACAGACAATCCATTTTGGGAAGTCGATGTTCCATACATGATTTTACGATTACGACAAGGGGTAGGCAGACTTATTCGCCAACGAGATGATCGGGGAATTGTATGTATTTTTGTGACAGACGATGAACCTATGCAAGTGATTGAAACAATAAAGCGTGTACTGCCGACAGACGTACATCAAAAATGAAGGAAATTTATAAGTATTGTAGAATAACAAATACAATGGAATGGAGGGAGAAGATGAAAAAAAATATTCAAGCAGTAGAGAAGCAGTTTTTACAGTATGTCAAAAAAATAATGGCATATAAGGAAGCGATTTCGCTTATGTATTGGGACTTACGTACAGGGGCGCCGAAGAAAGGGATTGACCAACGCTCGGAAGTGATCGGGATGTTATCACAAGAGGTGTTTCATATGTCAACGTCCGAGCAAATGGCCGCATATATTGCGGAACTTTCAACGAAGTCTGTACAAGAACAAGTATCGTCGGTCACTCGTTATACGTTAGCAGAATGCCAAAAAGAGTATGAACGCAACAAAAAAATTCCTGCTGATGAATACAAACAATATGTCATTTTACAATCAAAAGCAGAGAGTGTGTGGGAAGAAGCGAAAGCGAAATCTGACTTTTCGCTTTTTGAACCATACTTAAAGCAACTTGTTGATTTCACAAAACGCTTTGTCACATATTGGGGGACAAATGGACACCCATATAATACGTTATTAGATTTATACGAACCTGGTGTGACTGTCGACTTGTTAGATGATGTGTTTTCAAAATTACGCAATCATATTGTTCCGCTCGTTCAACAAATTAACGAGTCGCGAAACAAACCGAAAACGAACTTTTTATTTCAGTCATTTCCGAAAGAAAAGCAACGAGCGTTTAGTCTAGTCCTTTTAAAAGAATTAGGCTATGATTTTGATGCAGGACGACTTGATGAAACTGTACATCCTTTTGCGATAACGTTAAATGAAGGGGATGTCAGAATTACAACAAAATATGACGAAAACGATTTTCGAACAGCAGTATTTGGTACGATTCATGAATGCGGCCACGCTCTTTATGAACAGAACATCTCTAAAGAATGGGCAGGTACACCGCTTTACGATGGTACGTCGATGGGCATTCATGAGTCGCAGTCGCTGTTTTATGAAAACTTTATTGCTCGTCATTATTCGTTTTGGAAGCGATATTATAGCTTGCTACAACAATATGCTCCGCATTTTGTTGACATTTCATTGGATGATTTTTATTGCGCAATTAATGAGTCCAAACCGTCTCTTATTCGCATTGAAGCGGATGAGTTGACGTATCCATTACATATTATTATTCGATATGAAATGGAAAAAGCGTTGTTTGATGACGCAATTGAAGTAAGAGATCTACCACATATTTGGAATGAAAAATATGAGGCGTATTTAGGTGTTCGTCCAAAACGTGATGCAGAAGGGATTCTTCAAGATGTTCATTGGGCTGGGGGAAGTTTTGGTTATTTTCCGTCATACGCCCTCGGATATATGTATGCCGCCCAGTTTAAATACGCAATGGAGAAAGAGTTGACAAATATTGATCAGTTGATTGAAAACGGGGAATTCGGGCGTATTCGAGAGTGGCTTACAAACCATATTCACCAATATGGAAAGACGAAAAAGCCGCTTGAGATTTTGTATGAAGTAACTGGAGAGGGGTTAAATCCAACTTACTTGATTCGCTATTTGGAAGATAAATATAAACATATTTATCGATTATAAAAAAAAAGTAACTATTCAGCCACATCATAAAGTGAGCTGAATATTTTTTGCTTTTCCTGTCTATGATGTGAATATTGATAGACAAGGAGGTGAATCGCATGTTGACGGTACAACAAGCTGTATTTACAGTTGAAAGCTTAATCAGCAAAGTCCAACAACAAAAGCAGCTCATTACTCACCAACAACAAGTCATTGAGCAACTGTTGAAAGAAAACAAACAGCTACGCAAAGAAAATGAACAACTGAAGTACCGTGTTCAAGAGCTGGAAGCACGCACGAAAAAAAACAGCTCCAATAGCCATTTGCCCCCATCTTCTGACCGTTTTGCCAACACACGTTCTTCTCGTCAACCATCTGGCAACAAGCCAGGCGGACAAGAAGGACATCAAGGAACGACGCTCCGTCAAGTGGAACATCCACATCATCGTGTCGTCCACCGTGTGCATACGTGTCAAGGATGTGGGGTTTCTTTGCGTGACGTCAAACCGTTCAAAGTCGATATCCGTCAAGTGTTTGATGTCCCTCCTGTGGCGATCGAGGTGACACAACATGAACGTGAAGTGAAATCGTGTCCGCATTGTCGATGCGTGCAACAAGCCGAATTCCCATCCCATGTCACGAATCATGTGCAATACGGTCCACGCCTTACTGCGCTCGTTGTTTATTTACATCATATCCAATTGATCCCGTACAAGCGTTTAAGTGATACAATCGAAGCGTTATATCAACACTCGATTAGTACAGGAACCCTTGCCAATATGGTGAAACGAGGACGCGAAGCGCTGGAATCAAATATGGACATCATCGAAGACGCCTTACTTGAATCCAACATCCTGCATGTCGATGAAACGAGTTTGCGCATCAATGGGAAACTCGCATGGGTGCATGTCGCGTGTACATCGAGATATACATACTTGGCTTCTCACGCTTCTCGTGGAAAGAAAGCAACGGATGAGATCGGGATTCTTCCACAATACAAAGGGACGATGATGCACGATGGGTTCGGTACGTATCCGAAATACACACATGCCACCCATGCCCTTTGTCATGCCCACCATTTGCGTGAGTTAAAAGGATTCATCGAACAAGGGCATACGTGGGCGATGCGCATGACCACGTTTCTGTTAGCCGCCAAGCAAGCCGTCGAAGCCCATCACGGTGCACTTTCCGAAGAAGAAGCGAGACGGTGGGAACGAGTGTATGATCGCATCCTAGAAAGAGCACAACATCGATTGGAAACGATGACACCTCTTCCGAAAAAAGCACTCGCTTTTGTTCGACGGCTTCAGAAACGAAAGGAAGAAGCGTTGCGTTTCTTACGTGAAGTACATGTTCCCTTTGACAACAACCAAGCCGAACGCGATCTTCGCATGGTTAAAGTCAAAGAGAACATTTCGGGTACGTTTCGCGTAGAAACATTCGCCCAGTCTTTTTGTATCACAAGAAGCATCGTTTCCACACTGACGAAACACGAAAAAAACGTGTGGGATTCGTTATGTCTTCTGTTGACGGGTGACACGCTTGATCGCGTTCTTTCTACCACTTAGGGCATTTTCTATTACGGGGATGCCCTATTTGTGTTGCGCTTCTTTACATACTACTATCGGAGTGAATAGTTACAAAAAAAACCGGGCAAACGCCCGGTTTTTTTTACCAAAGTTTAAATCCTTTTGAGCCAGGAGGTGCATTTTGGATCATATCGATAAATGGAACAGTATATGCAATTAAAATGAGTACAACAGTAATGCCGATCCATAATTTCCAGTTTTCAAATACGAGTGGTGTACGCTCAGCCTGTTCAGCAACTTCAGCAACTGGAAACTCTGTCTCACCTTTTGGAGCGAAAAATGCTAAGTTTGTAACGATAATGAGCACAAGAATAATACCGATGAATAAGATTGTCCCGCCAACTGCTTGAGCGATTTGGTAAGGAATCCACTCTAGCGCTTGTGGTGCATCTCCGTATGTTGAAAATGCTGAACGGCGAGGAGCGCCAAGCAACCCTGCAAAGTGCATTGCACCAGACATGAAAATCATACCAATCGACCAAACGATCGTTTGAATGATCGCTAAACGGTTCATCGCTTTTGTCATCACACGTCCTGTTAAATGTGGGATGAGCCAATAAGCTGCACCAAAGAATGTCAATACAACGGTTGTCGCTAATGTTAAGTGGAAGTGGCCCGTTACCCAAATCGTGTTATGAACAACTTGGTTTAATTGATGTGATGCGTTGATAAGACCACCGGCACCAGCAGGGATAAAGAACAACATACCGATAAAAGGTGCAAAGAAACGAGCATCACCCCAAGGGAGTTTACGTAACCATCCGAACAATCCTGTTGCCCCTTTGGAGCGACCGTACATCTCAAACGTTGCAAACATCGAGAACGCTGTCATTAATGATGGAATAACAACCATAAACGTTAAAACAACTTGTAAGTATTTCCAAGCTGGATCGATTCCAGGCTCCACAAGTTGATGGTGGAAACCGACAGGAATCGAGAAAATTAAGAATAAAATGAACGACATGCGAGCAAGTGAGTCTGAAAACATTTTTCCGCCAATAATTTTTGGGATAATCACATACCAAATCATATATGCAGGCAATAACCAGAAATAGACGAGCGGGTGACCAAAGTACCAGAACAATGTTCGGCTCACAAGTACGTTAATGCGATCGACATAACCTAATGACCAAGGAATAAGTTGGAATAATACAGTTGCTGCAACACCGAGCGAGCAAACGAGCCATAACACCATGTTAACAACAGACATGAACGTAAGTAACGGACTTACTTGACCAGGATGAGCTTTTTTCCATTTTGCATAATGAGCGAACATCGCAAATCCACTCACCCAGCTACCGACAACAACAAGTGTTAAACCAATATAAAAACCCGCGTGTGCTTGTAGTGGTGCATAGAATGTATATAAAACAGAAGCTTCACCAATTAAAATGTAAAAGGCAGTAATTGCTGTACCAATTGTCATGAGCCAAAAACCGACCCATCCCCAAAAGCGTGCGCGATCAGAAAGCGTTCCAGCCGTCCGACTTACAGCTGCAAATTGAAAACCGATAATGAAAAATGTAGTTAAAACGAGTCCAAGCAATACGCCATGCGTTGTTAAAATTGTATAATAGCTAATGCCTGCCGGTAATTCTAGTTTTCCAGAGCGTACAAGTACTTGTAATAGACCAGCGAGTCCTCCTAACGCCAGAGCAACGAAAGCGACATAAATATGGGCCATGGCTAATTTGCCATCACGTGCATCTACTTTCCAAGTTCCGTTCATCATTGTTCAACCACCTTCACTTTCGCCGTCATTAAGTGGTGACCGGCACCGCAATATTCGTTACACAAAATGACATACTCACCGACTTTATCGAATGTTTGTGTGTAGCTGCTTACATAACCAGGTTCAACCATCATATTTACGTTTGTTCCGGCCATTTCAAATCCGTGAATGACATCTTTCGTTGCTACGTTGATCGTTACTTTTGCTCCTTTTGGAATTTCGACTTGATTTGGCGTGTACGCAAATGCAGAAGCAACGATATTGAGTTGATATTCATTGTCTCCAGTTTTAATAAGACCAGGTTTATCAAATGGTGGTGTTTGATCGACTTTTTCCGGATCGATCGTTGTTAAACAGCTTGGCGGCTGTGTTCCTTGTGCGAATGCACCAACTCCTAAGACAGCTAAAAATACAAATAATGAACCGATGCCGAAAAACAGCCAAATTTTTTCATATTTATGCATGTGCATAACGTCCCGTCTCCTTTCTCTCTATAAACGATTCAAAAACAAGAAATATACGCTTACCCACGTGAAAATGAGGAAAAATCCTAAAAATAAAACAGAAGCGAGCGTTCCTTTCAATGTAGGCTCTTTCTCCACTTTTGTTTTTGGGGTGTTTGTGTTTAATTGGGTTTTCATTTTTATTCCTCCCTCCCTAAATAAACCTTAATTAGAAATGTATACACTTACATCATACAAAACAATTTGCGAAATGAAACGCTTTCTTCGTACATTTCACAAATTGTTCATTCGTTACTTTACCATCATCATAACCGTAAAAATAAGGAGTAGCTGTGACTTTTGTCACACAAATTTTGTGAGGTTGTGAAAAAAGTGTGAAATATTTAGAAAAAGATGGATAAAAAATAAAAAAGAAGCTTACAAACGCAAGCTTCTCTTTGCACTTATTCGTTATCAATTGTTAAAATAAGCTGCAATTCTCCTTTATTTTCAAAGTGAATCGGCACGCGAAATGCTTTATCAAAACCGTAAATTCTTGTTTGACCAACAAGAACAGTAGGAGGAGTGATATCGATTGTAATTCCTTTTTGAGATACGATCGTTGCTAAGTTTCCTGCAATCATATTGCCGAGCTCACCGGTAAATGATTCGAGCATTTCACCTTCTAAAGGCATGCCGAACATCGTTTCTCCGATACTTCCAAATATCGTTTCATGCCCTTCAATCATTAGGCGTCCCCGTAAGTCTCCGGTCATCCCAATCAATACATTAATGGACGTTTGAGTGAAAGGTTGTGTAAACAATGAAGGTTTTTCGATTGTCATTGCTAGCGGGATGACAGAGCGAATCGATTCGATCGTTCCGTTTAAAATCGTTGTAATTTTCTCATCTAAAGCCATAACAAGCCCCCTTTTTCTTCATCATAACAAATTTTTCGTTTCGATTACATCATTTTTCGACAAATCTAGACAAAGAAAACATAAAAAAAACATAGTGACGAAACAATAAATTGCGTTATAATGGAAGTGCACAACAACATACCTCCTTTCAAAACGTCGAAAGCTTTCCTCCTATTGTGGTGAGGGAGGCTTTTTTACTTAAATTGTTTTTAAGAAAAAACGGGATTTGTGTTTCGCAAATTGAACATTTTGTCGTACATCCAGGTGGTAAATTCGTGTAGAGGAACAGGCGCTACGTTTATTAAAATCCCCTCATAAGTAGGGGGATTTTATTTTTCTGTGAACTACAGTAAAATGAAGGTAGATTTTTTAAAAGGGGTATGGGGAAAATGCATATGACAAAAACACAATCATTGCAACAATGGTTATATTGTCTCATCGCACTTCATGACGAATTTATCAAAAGAGGTGACATGACTCAAGCAAATAAAACAAGACAATTAATTAAAAAAGTGTATCATAAAGAGTTTACGATTGCTCTTTGTGGACACTTTTCTGCAGGAAAATCTAGTTTAATTAATGAGTTGATCGGTGCTCAGCTTTTACCGTCTAGTCCAATTCCGACAAGTGCAAATCTTGTGAAAGTAAAAACAGGGAAACCGTATGCGCGTGTATATTATAAATCTGGCGAACGGATTGAATATACGGCTCCTTATGATTACGACGAAGTGAAAACGTTTTGTCGGGATGGCGACACCATTGACATGATCGAGATTAGCGATGAAACAGAGGTGATTCCGTCCGGAATAGTACTTATGGATACACCAGGTATTGATTCAACCGATGATGCTCATCGCTTGGCGACAGAGTCGGCACTTCATTTAGCGGACGTCATATTTTATGTGATGGATTACAATCATGTTCAAGCGGAATTGAACTTCGAGTTTACGAAGCGTTTGTCACAGTATGGAAAAACGCTATACTTAGTTGTGAATCAAATTGATAAACATCGTGATGAAGAACTTCTATTTTCACAGTTTACTCGTTCTGTCGAGGAATCGTTTCAGCAGTGGGGCATCACATTTGAACGAATATTTTATACGTCGCTGAAACAAAAAGATAATATATACAACGAACTTGAGACATTAAAACAATTATTGCAGTCACTTTTTAATGAAAAAGAGGAACGACTTCATCAAAACATCCATATCGCTGTCGACCAAATGATCGACGACCATATGCAGATCGTCATCGCTCAACAGGAAGAAGAAAAGCGAAATATACGTCAGTTACTCTCGTTTGATCATGAACATGAGCTTCTTGCAAAACTTGAAGAAATCGAGCGAGTGATTGATCATATTCATACAACGTGGACAAATGCTAAGCAACATATTGAACAACAGTTGGAAACAACGTTACACAACGCATATGTGATGCCTTATGAAACACGAGAGTATGCGCGTGCCTATTTAGAAGCGTGTCAACCTGATTTTAAAGTCGGTTTTTTATTTACAAAGCAAAAAACAGAGGAAGAACGTAAAAAGCGGTTGCATGCGTTTTATGAAGATTTACATCAAAAAATCGAAAGTCAGCTTGAATGGCACATCCGTGACTTATTGAAGCAGTTTTATCAACAATATGATGTTCACGACCATGAATTATTGCATCGTATTCAACAATTAACCGTCCCGTTTTCAGAACAATGGATTGTTGAACGAAAACAAAATCAACCAGTTGTCACAGGCGATTATGTATTAACATATACGAACGACATAGCAAACGAAATGAAACGGTTATATCGCGATGCAGCTATTCAACTTGTCGAACAAATCATTGAGAAGGGAAAAGTACAACAAAAATTGAGTATGTATCAACAACAACTCAATAAGTTGATGGGGGAACGGGCATGCTGGGAGCAATTGAAGCAACTTGCTCGTGAGCGTGAACATACGCGTCAACAATTGCAAAAAGTCGTCGAAAATGCCAATTCGTTAAGCGATGATGCTGTTTATCCGTTTGTTCATGAGACGTTTACAATAAGAACAAGCAGTGAAAGCAAAGAAGAAGTTCCACATGGAAATGAATCAACGCAAGAACAACATCCAATTCAAACGGTGCAAATAGAAAATGAGACGACCGAGCAAATGATCGAAAAATTGCGGACGATTAGTCAAATGATCGCCCCAATTAAAGGAATGAAACAGCTAGCAAATGAAATGGAAGTAAAAGCTCAGCAGCTTCAACGACGGACGTTTACGATTGCTTTGTTTGGCGCCTTTAGCGCAGGAAAATCTTCATTTGCAAACGCGTTAATCGGTGAACATGTCTTACCTGTTTCGCCACATCCGACGACGGCAACCATTAACAAAATTGTTCCACCAACAGGTGATCGTCCGCATGGAACCGTTGTCGTACAAGTAAAAACGGAACAGCAGCTTTTAAACGATTTACAACACTCTTTGCGCTTTTTCGGTATGCAAGTTCATTCATTACAAGAGGCGATCGAAGAAAGTAAAAAAGCTATTCGTAATGAAGCTGTTGATGCTAAGGAACGAGTGCATTGGGCGTTTTTACAAGCCGTTGTGCGCGGATATGAACAAATGAAAGAAAAGCTTGGACAATTGCTTACGATTTCACTTCAGCAATTTCATGAATATGTAGCGAATGAAACAAAATCGTGTTTTGTTGAATGGATTGAGCTATATTATGATTGCCCATTAACGCGCGAAAACATTATTCTTGTCGATACACCAGGCGCGGACTCTGTTAACGCTCGTCATACAGGAGTTGCATTTAACTACATTAAAAATGCTGATGCGATTTTCTTTGTCACATACTATAACCATGCGTTTTCAAAAGCGGATCGCGAATTTTTAATTCAGCTTGGTCGAGTAAAGGATACGTTTAGTTTAGATAAGATGTTTTTCATCATTAATGCAGCGGATTTAGCACATACAATAGAGGAATTACAAGCTGTTGTTCACTATGTGAAAGATCAGCTTTTACAATTTGGTATTCGTCATCCTCGTCTTTTTTCGCTATCAAGTAAATGGGCGCTCGCAGAAAAGAAGGGAGAGTTGTGGAAACATGATGTGCTATCCAATTCGGGAATGGACGCATTTGAGCAGGCGTTTTATCCGTTCATTAATCAAGAGCTTAGCTCGCTAGCGCTTGCTTCCGCTCGTTTGCAAATAAAACAAGCGCAAAAGCGACTAGCAGAATATATTGCAGAAGCAAAACAAAGCGATGAAACAAAACGTAAAAAGTTGCACATATTGCACCAAGAGCAACAACAGCTTGAGCGGATTATCGAACAATACGAAGCAAATCACGACGTTCATGCGATCGAGCAAGAATTAAATGAATTAGTTTATTATATTCAACAGCGCGTCTTTTTTCGTTTACCGGATTGGTTTAAAGAGTCGTTCAATCCCTCTGTTCTTCATGATCGACAGAGCAACATAAAAAAAGCGTTACAATTATGTTTGGATGAATTTTTATATTCCATTGGATTTGATTTGGCGCAAGAAATGCGTGCAACTAGTTTGCGAATCGAAGCATTTATAAGCAAACGTTATGATCTTCATTTTATGGCGTTAGAAAAACAATGGAAGGAAGTTCATGATCTCATTGTAACAAAAGCGGATCTTCCTGTTTTTCCAACAATGGAATTTCCACTTGCTTTTGAACAACTAGATCGCAACATGTTTAAAAAGGCATTAGCGTTGTATAAAAACGCAAAATCATTTTTTGAAAAAGATGAAAAACGATTGATGAAAGAAGAATTGGAACGGCAATTGCATGAACCGGTAAAAGCATATATAACTGAGCAGAAACAGCGTTTGCTTGTTCACTATAAGGAGCAATGGAATATAATGATTGAGCAACTTCACCATCATATGCGTGAGCAATTGAATGAACATTTCACCGGTTTAAGTGCTGCTTTAACAGCCCAAGCGTCAATAGATGAATTACAACATATTTATGACACGATTGGAGGAATGAATAATGACTGAAGTTCACCGAGCGATTACAGCGCATTCGCAAAAACAACACGCACTCGTTCGGGCATTTGTCGAGCTAAATACGAAACGGGAAACATATATTGAAGAAGCCATTGCCTTATGTCAACGAGGAGAGTCATTTTCTGTACAAAAAATTAATGAAGTGACAAAACAAATAAATGAACTAGCGAAAAATGGAATTGTACCACAGCGAAAATATGTAACAGTTGACATGGTAAAGGAGTATGTCCAAAAATTAAATAACAAATCGTCGTAGTGTGAAACGTCCCGTTCGCGCATACTATCTGTGCATCATGTATAAAAGGAGGATAAAGCGATGGGACGAACAAAATTTGGAAATGCTAATGCCCAACGAAATAATAATGCGAAGCATAAAAACGAATTAAAAACGGAATTTGCTTCATATGCTGAAGTGGAAGTAAAAAAAATGAGCAATGAGCATAAAAATATTCGATAAGGAGGCGCACATGCGCCTTTTCTTATGAGATGACAAATAGAAGGGTAGGTATGTTGATGAAAAAGTGGATGGCCATCATCGTTTTATTTAGTTTTTTTGCATATATGTTTTGGGAACATACGGCGGAGAGACAAACAATCAAAACAGGTATTCATATTGGCATGAAGGCCCCAAACTTTTCTTTAAAAACGATTGATGGGAAAACCGTACAACTTTCACAATTACGCGGAAAAGCAGTTATTGTGAATTTTTGGGCAACATGGTGTCCGCCTTGTCGTGCAGAAATGCCAGATATGCAGACATTTTATGAACAGTATTATAGACAAGTAGAAATTGTAGCCGTAAATGTGATGGTGCGAGATTCGCAAGAAAAAGTACGTGAGTTTATTAAGGATTACCATTTAACGTTTCCAGTTGTGCTAGATGTTGATGGCAATGTGATGAAACAATATGACATTCAACCGATTCCAACATCGTTTATTATCGACCGTCAAGGAATAATTCGCGAAAAACAAATCGGTCCTATGTCATATGAGCAAATGGTACAGTATGCAGAAAAATGGGGAAAATAGCCGAGGAGTCGGCTATTTTTTGTATATTTTTCATTATGTTTGGAAAAGATAGAAAAAAACAAAAAGTAGGTGAATACATCATGCGAAAAATAAGAAAACGGACATTTGCAGAACTCGTCATGGAAAATAAAAGACAACTATTAAATGATGTCAGCGCATTAGAAAAACTGGAAGAAAAAATGGAAACACGTTGGCTTCATAAAGCAGAGTAATATAGCCATACTACAAGGGAGAGGGGGATGAAAAATGGGTAATCCAAAAAGTAATCAACAGCCATTTGTGCCGCAACATATCGGAACGAAACCGCGATCAGCAGGTGGCAATAAAGGAAAGCAAATGCAAGATCAATCTGGTCAACATCCACAAGTCATTCAAACGAAGGGTGAGTAAGGGCGAATATTCGCCCTTATTTAAGTTTACATAATTTTATTATGATAAACGAATTAACGTGCATAATATAGAAAAATCGTACATGATAAAGGATGTATATTTATTTCGATGAGGAGGATGAATAATGAAACTAAATTATGATGATCGTCGCGATAATGTAGAAAAGTTACAAGACATGGTAAAAAATATGCTTGAAAATATTGAAAAGACGGAAGAGTCAATGGCGTTTGTTAGTCCAAAGGAGCGGGAGAAAATTAGAGAAAAAAATCATCGCCGTGAAGAAGCAATTGAGGCGATGCGTGCAGAGATTAAAGACGAGGCAAGAGCACGAGAAAAAGGATACGAATTGTAAAAGCTGCATATGTGCGGCTCTTTTTTTTCTGCTTTTCCTATGTTTATGGTAAAATAGTGATAAAGTATCGTTATGTTGGAGAGTGGGAAATGATGGTCATTTCACAAAAAGAGATTGAAGTGCGTTACGCAGAAACGGATCAAATGGGGATTGTTTATCATGCGAATTACTTAATTTGGTTAGAAATAGGACGAGCTCATTTTATTCAACAGCTTGGTTTTCAATATGCTGATATGGAGAAAAGAGGGATTGTGTCCCCAGTTATTGATTTGCAAATTTCTTATAAGAAGCCGTTACGATATGGGGAAATAGCTACGATTAAAACGTGGGTGGAATCATATGATGGTATTCGGGTTGTTTATGGATACGAAGTATTGACCCCGACAAATGAAATCGCAGCAACAGCAACTTCAAAACATGTTTGTGTGACAAAAGAAACGTTTCAACCAGTTTTAATCAGAAAATATTTTCCAGATTGGCACGAGGCATACGAGCGGGCAAAAAAAAGATAAAGGCGGGATCCCCCGCTTTTATCTATATGTGAATACCGGCTCGTTTTGCTTTTCATCAAATTCAATATGTAAATCGTGACCGTCAAAATACCACATATCGTTTTGTTCAACAAAAAAGATGACGCCGTTCTTTTCTAGTGTAACTGCAGCATCGATCGGCTCTTCCTTATTTACTCCTAAAGAAAAACCTTTTTGTACATTGCTACATCCGCCATATCGAGCAAAAAAACGAACATAGTCCCCGCGCTGTAATTGAAGTTCTTCTTTATACCACTGAAATGCTTGATCACATATAAATATGTTCATGACATTCACCACCTTTCATAAATGATTATAAAAGAACGAGAAATATTTTTCTATTTTGTACATGCCATTCGAGAAAAAATAAAAAATGAACTATACAAATGGTGGCAAAACATGTATCATTAATCCGTAATGATTGTGAAAACGAAAGGAGTGACAGTTCCGTTATGAGCAGGGCGAACACGAATGAACCAGAACCAGCAATAATAGAGGAAGTAGCTTCGTTTTTTGGCGCTGGAACGTACTGCTCACAAACGAAACAGGCGCTCCAACGGCAAAAAAGTGGCGCTTACCTCTAGTAGAGAAGATAGGGGGGTTACGCCATGATGAACATTTATTTATCGAATGACCAAGGAAAATTAGAAGAAATTCACGAACTAAAAAATGGTTGTTGGGTAAATCTCATCTCTCCAACGGAGAGTGAAATTCGCTACATTGCAGAACATCTCAATATTCCCATCGATTCTATTAAAGATGCACTCGATGATGAAGAGCGTTCACGCATCGAAAAAGAAGATAACCATGTACTCATCATCGTAGACATCCCAATTATTACGTACGATGAAGGAAATATTCCAACATATGAAACCATTCCAATTGGAATGATTATTACAAATACATGTTTTATCACCGTTTGCCTTCAAGAAAACCCGATTTTTGAAGAGTTTACAAAGAACAAGGTGAAAAATTTTTATACGTATATGAAAACGCGTTTTGCGTTACAAATGTTATATATGATTTCTACGTATTATTTAAGATATTTAAAGCAAATTAATCGAAAAACGAGCGAAATTGAAAAACAGCTACATCAATCGATGCAAAATAAAGAGTTGTTTTCTTTGCTTAGTTTAGAAAAAAGCCTTGTTTATTTTACGACATCGTTAAAAGCGAACAATATTGTGATGGAACGATTGCTTCGTTTAAATTATTTACGGATGTATGAAGACGATCAAGAATTGTTAGAAGATGTCATTATTGAAAACAAGCAAGCTATTGAAATGACAGAAGTATATAGCAGCATTTTAAGTGGAATGATGGATGCCTTCGCTTCTGTTATTTCAAACAACTTAAACATCGTCATGAAATTTTTAGCTGCGATTACAATTGTTATTTCCTTTCCAACGATGGTAACAAGTTTTTATGGAATGAACGTTCCGATTCCGTATCAAGATAAACCGTATGCATATTTAGTTGCTTTAGGCATTTCTTTCGTGCTTTCAAGTATTACGGCGTTTGTTTTTTGGAAGAAACGTTACTTTTAGCGAGGACGGTGTTAGCCGTTCTTTTTTTTATATGTTAAGATAACACGAACATTAAATTATTTTTTTTAAAAAAAGATCGCTTTTTATTGACTGACTATATGTTATTTAGTATATTAACATTCGGAAAACGGAGGGTGAGGGATGAATGATGAACAATCGTTACGATGTAATTGTTGTTGGGGCAGGTCCGACAGGGATTTTCACTTGTTATGAATTGACATTAAAATTACGAGGGGCACGTGTGCTGTTAATTGATAAAGGGCACGATATTTATAAACGAAATTGTCCGATTTTGCAGAAGAAGATTGAAAAATGTCCGCCACCAGTTGGAAAAAAAGATTACGCAGGTTGTTTACCTGCTTGTTCGATTACAAATGGATTTGGTGGGGCAGGAGCTTATTCCGATGGTAAGTTTAACATTACGAGCGAGTTTGGTGGATGGATGACAGACTATTTACCTGATTCAACGGTGTTACAACTCATTCGTTATGTGGACGAAATTAACTTGAAACATGGTGCAACGCATACATTGACCGATCCATTGACAGATGAAGTGAGAAAAATCGAAAAGCGTGCTTATGCTGCTGGATTGAAATTGTTGCGCGCACAAGTTCGTCATCTCGGTACAGAACAAAATTTAGAAATTTTAAAGAGCATATATGAATATTTACGTACCCATATTGATATGATGTTCAAAACGGAAGTAAGCGATATTTTGACGGAAAAAATAAATGGCACGCATCATGTAAAAGGAATTCAATTAAAAAATGGACATATGCTATATGCCGATCGTGTCGTCATCGCTCCAGGACGTGATGGCTCTGCTTGGTTAACAAACATATTGAAGCGTCGTGGGTTGAAAATGATCAATAATCAAGTCGATATTGGCGTTCGTGTCGAAACGTCTAACGTCGTTATGGAGGAAATTAATACACATTTGTATGAGGGAAAGTTTATTTTTAACACATCCGTCGGAACACAAGTTCGGACATTTTGTAGTAACCCTTCTGGTCATGTTGTTGTCGAAAATCATTCAGGAATTATGCTTGCAAATGGTCATGCGTATAAAGACCCGAAACTAGGAAGCAACAATACAAACTTTGCTCTTCTTGTTTCTCATAAATTTTCAGATCCGTTCGATCAACCGAACGAATACGCCCATCAAATTTCTCGTTTAGCGAATGCATTATCTAACGGCGGCATTATTGTACAAAAATACGGAGATATTTTAAAAGGGAGACGCTCAACAGAAAAACGGATTAAAGAAGGCTTCATCGAACCAACGTTAAAGGAGGCTGTTCCTGGAGATTTAGGGCTCGTTCTTCCATATAACACAATGAAAAGTTTAATTGAAATGACAGAAGCATTAAACGCTGTAACCCCAGGCATTGCTTCAGAACATACACTTTTTTACGGAGTAGAGGCAAAGTTTTATTCTGCCCGTCCAAAATTAAATGAACGTTTCGAAACAGAAATATCAGGGCTATATGTTGGAGGAGACGGCGCAGGAATTACACGCGGTCTGGCGCAAGCGGGGGCATGTGGGGTATGGATTGCCCGAAATATTGTCGAAACGTCTAACTAGCGAAGGTTGTTCGCTAGTTTTTTTGTTAACTTAAATAAAAACAATGTTGACATATAACTTCTAATCGAATACGATTATTGGTAATTAGAAGTAAAAGGGGGAGAACAATGGATTGGTTACTATTAGCAAATCGTGTGTTAGATGGGGGAGACATTACAGATGATGAGGCGCTTGCAATATTAAATTGTCCCGATGATGAGCTATTGCTATTGTTGCAAGGTGCTTATCGCATCCGTAAAACGTACTACGGAAATAAAGTGAAATTAAATATGATTATGAATGCAAAGTCGGGATTGTGTCCGGAAAATTGCGGATATTGTTCCCAATCTTCTATATCAACAGCCCCGATTCCGACATATAAAATGGTAAACAAAGAGACAATTTTGCAAGGTGCAAAGCGGGCGTATGAGGGCAAAATAGGAACATACTGCATCGTTGCAAGCGGAAGAGGACCGAGCGATAAAGAAATTGATATCGTTGTATCTGCGGTTAAAGAAATTAAAGAAACGTACGGCTTAAAAGTATGTGCCTGTTTAGGAATACTAAAGCCAGAACAAGCGTTGCGCTTAAAAGAAGCAGGTGTAGATCGCTACAATCATAATATTAATACGTCAAAGGAACATCATCCTCATATTACGACTTCCCATACATACGATGATCGGGTACGTACGGTAGAAACGGTCAAGGAAGCAGGGATGTCTCCGTGTTCAGGGGTGATTATCGGTATGAAAGAAACAAAACAAGATGTAATCGCAATGGCGAGAAGTTTAAAAGCGTTAGATGCGGATTCGATCCCTGTAAATTTCCTTCATGCAATTGATGGAACGCCGTTAGAGGGGACAAAAGAACTAAATCCACGTTACTGCTTAAAAGTATTAGCATTATTTCGATACATTAACCCTACGAAAGAAATTCGTATTTCTGGAGGGAGAGAAGTAAACTTACGTAGTTTGCAACCACTCGGCTTGTATGCTGCGAACTCCATTTTTGTTGGCGATTACTTAACGACTGCCGGACAAGAAAAACATGCTGATTTTCAAATGCTTGAAGATTTAGGATTTGATATTGATTTTGCCCCAGCATCTTATGCGAGATAAAAAAGCCGACGTTGTGTGTCGGCTTTTTTATCTGTACATATACTATTACTAATTACGATGCTCAACATTGGAGTGAAGTTCATGTGATATCTCGAAAATTTGAAAACGAGCGATTGCGTCGAAAACAAGAAGAAAAAGAGATTATTGACGGTTTACTAGATATTTATAACGATTACAAGTGGTTGTACGAACGATTTGGTGATGAACAGTACGAACAGATGATGGAACAAATCATTGAGCAATTAAAAAAGTTTACCCGACGGAGACGACGCGAATGAAATTATATGCATTGCGATAATACAGATATGAAATAAGGAATACAGAAAAAGAGTATGATATAGAATAATACATTCGTGATCGTTTCCATCCATCGATCGATTCGTTCGTTCATAAGCTTGCCCTCCGTTCCTTTTTACCTTCAACGTATGTGTACATAGCGGTAAATATACATAAAAACGGCTGACATAAATGGATCATTTTTTCATAACATAATACAAAGGGGGCGATGTTGTGAAAGAAATTGAAGTTGTGATCGATACGGAAGAAATTGCGGAGTTCTTTTACAATGAACTTGTTCGGCGAGGGTTTGTCCCAACAGAGCGTGAAATGGAAGAAATAGCAGATATTATGTTTGATTATTTGATTCCTGAATCCGTGATGGATTGACATCGACTTTGACTTTTTTGCTGGTTTTATGGATGTGTGATCCACCATTCCCTTTTTATGTTTAAAACAGATGTCATCTTCACTCTCAGAAATGAAATAAATATCTTTTTTAGGTATATAAACCAAAGAAAAAACAAAAAAGGACAGAGGGTTAGGATGAGTACAGAATTGCGAACAATCGTTCGTTATGCTCCTTCTCTCCATTTTATGTAAATGTTCAGTAGGGGCTCGCTATAGCCACTCCTTCGCGTCAGTTTCATCCAGATCTGTCGTGATCGGCGGACGAGTCGACCTGCCATCGTGATCACCGTCTGAATGATCGTCTTGATGCGGCGGCGTTTCACTTTATGATGTAATGGATGTCTCGGATCGCTTAATAGATCTTGTCCAATCAGGCGAAGAAGGTTGTACACGAATGCTCCCATGACTAACACGAGCGCATTCGTTTTCATCTTCCCTGATGGAAGTCGCTCTAAATCTAAGTCGCTTTTCAGTTCGCTATGAAACTGTTCGCATGTCGCATGATCGTGATACAATGCGAGCACATCACTCATTCGAACATGCTCGTATCCTTCGAGGCGCACCCAGTAGCTTTCGACTTCGTAATCAGGAACGAGCATCAGCTGTCCATTTCGTTCCATCGTTCGTTCCGTCACTTGGGTGACTTGAACGTACGTATACGTGTGTCCATCGATTGCTGCTGTCTGTGGAAGGCATAACTCATACGTTTGTACTCCTTCTGTTTGTCCATCATCGACGCGTCTGCCCTTTTGCGAAGCGATCTGGAACCAAAGCGCTTTCGATTCTCGGCGTAAGTTTCGCTTGATGACAAAGTCCACGTCTTCCTTTAGACATACGTGCACATTCGCTTCCGCATCGTTTCCTGCATCCATGCGGACAAGCAGACGAGACGAGGTCAGCGGACGAGCTCGACGGATAGCGGTAGTTAAAAACGAAGGCATGTTGTCTTGTACATGTTGTTTCCCTGGACGCAGCTCGGCATGAACGATATACCCTTCCTTCCCTGCGTACGCAAACAACGGCGTAAAACCGTCAAATCCTTTATACGTTCGACTCACTCCTTCTTTCTTCGTATCGGAGTTGTCAAATGGGGAAGCATCTATATCAAGGGGAAGCCATGTCGTTTTCCCTTTCGCCCAACAAGGGGACAAGGTAGCGTGTTGTCGAACCAACAGACGCATCGATTCCTCCCAAATGATTGCTTCGGTCATCGGAAGACAAGCGAGCTGATCGAGACGCTGTCGCAACGTTGGGGAGGAAGGCACGTGCTGAATCCCCATCGATGCCGAAAAGATATCGTCCTGACGATACGCTTCGATATGATCGAAATCCGTTTTTCCTGTGGCAAGCAAGCCAATCATCGAGCGAATGACATCGCTATGGGAAATGTGCACATCTCGACGAACCGTTGGGAGCCGAAGGGCGTTTACTCGTTTATCCAGCTTCGTTTGGTGCAGTAAGTAGCCCACGAGAGCAAGCCCAGCACTTGGAGTAATCGCTTCATCTGTCAATACAAACCGAATCGGGAAATCTTTCATCACATTCACCTACTTGATGAAGAATCGTCAACGTCGTTTTCCCTTATCGTATCAACGGTTTGCGACCATTGTAAAGATGTTTTGTCACGGATTCAGGTTGATTGAAAAAAGTATTATTGATGAGGAAGTAATTGATGAATAAAACGGCGGATGTCCCGTCGTTTTTTTGCTTGAAATTTGAAACATTTTCTTTTTTTTATTCGTACAACGTAGTGTATTGATAAATAAGAGGAGGGTTTTTATGGGTCTGTTTAATAAAGTTTTAGCGAGTATTGGGATTGGTGCGGCGAAAGTAGATACAAAGTTGCATGAGTCACATTTATTACTCGGTGAAAGTGTGACTGGGGTTGTAGAGGTAACGGGAGGAAATATAGAACAACAAATTGATGATATATATTTATCTCTCTGCGCTACATATACAAAAGAAGTAGATGATCGCAAAGTAACGAAGCAAGCAATTATTGAAAAATGGAAAATCGCCCAATCATTCAAAATTCGTGCTGGAGAAAAGAAAGAATTTCCATTTTCTTTTTCCCTTCCGCTTGACACACCAATTACAGTTGGAAAAACAAGAGTGTGGTTACACACAGGACTTGACATAAAAAATGCTGTCGATCCGACAGATGAAGATTACATTCGTGTTCAACCTAATCGGATGATGAACAAAGTATTTCGTGTGGTGGAAAACTTAGGCTTCCGCTTAAAAGAAGCCGAGTGCAAAGAAGCTGCCTACCATGTCCGTAAACGACTCCCTTTTGTTCAAGAATTTGAATTTGTACCGATTAGCGGGGAATTTCGCGGGAAGTTGGATGAAGTAGAAATCATCTTTTTCCCACATGCGCTAGATGAATGTGAATTGCTTATACAAGTCGATCGACGAGCGCGTGGGTTAGCTGGATTATTTGCAGAGGCGCTTGATTTAGATGAAACATTTATTCGCATCACAATCCGTGAACAACATATGCACACATTACAAACAGATCTTGCTTCACTCATTCGCCGATACGCTTAAAACTTAAAAAGATTGGGGATTCCCAATCTTTTTATTATGTCGGAATTTTTATATATATTCGACAAAAATAGTAAAAAAACGCAAAAGGAATCGACAAAATGAATCACTAATATGTTACGTAAAGAAAAAAGGGAGTGGATGTTAGTGATTCGGATGTTTATGGGGAAAATATTAAAATCAACAAAAAGCTATGATGTAACGTTATTTCAAACACCACAATTTGGTCAAACGAAAGGCTATCGCCAAGTATATCGATTGACGGTGAGTGGTGAGGATCATGATGACGTATTAGCTGAAGTTTATCGCATGTTTAATGTTCCAGATTTAGTACCGAAAGATTATCGTGCGCGATATGTTAGTACAGGTGATATATTGCTTATTGATGAAGGGATATACGGTCAATTTTTTTATCGTTTAAGCTCGGATGGATGGGAACGTATTCACCGTATGCATGTGCGTTAAAAAATGTCTTTAAATGTTCACAAAATTGTGCTATATTGTATATAGACAATGAGCACAAGGTTAGAGTATGATAAAAAATTCCCCTTGTGCGTGCAAGGGGATTATTTTTTTCGTTTATCAGCATTGTACTCTTTATCGTGTGCTTCAGCGATCAATGTTTCTTTCGGAACATGGTTATTTTTCTTCGGGCTATTGATACGGTTACGATGTTTTTTTCCCAATTGGAAACCTCCTTTACGTGTAGTTACATCCATTAACATCGACAACATCATAAAAAATATACATACAGGGTGGGAAAAACGATGTTTGCATTTATGATTTCTTCCATCGTCGGAATTGTTGCGATTTTTTGTTCCTTGTTTATTAAATTCGAATTAGAGCGGCTCATTGGGCGGAGAAAGAAAATTTTCCTCCTTCATTTGGCAAACATTAGCTTCACTAACGTGGTTATTGCAAGCGCTTACTATGTGTTTAGTGGGATGTTTGAAACAAGCGAGCACCCATTTTACCTCATTTATTTAGCGTCTTTAGAAGCGATGTTACCAATTTATGTTGTTTGTTATTTAACCTGAATCCGTGATGGTTGGAAATCAACTTTGATTTTGGTGTTAGTTCTATGGATATATGATCCATACATCCCTTTTTTTGATGATTCCCTGCACCACTTTCATGTTTGAAAACGAGATAAATCCTCTTTTATGGAGATACAAACCAAAAAAGAGACAAAAAAAGTACAGGGGGGAGTGATGGATATGAGTACACGAACATCTGTTTGTTATCTTGCCTCTTTCCATTTTTGATACACATTCAGTAGGAGTATACTGTACCCACTCCTTCGCGTCAGTTTCATCCAGATCTGTCGTGATCGGCGGACGAGTCGACCTGCCATCGTGATCACCGTCTGAATGATCGTCTTGATGCGGCGGCGTTTCACTTTATGATGTAATGGATGTCTCGGATCGCTTAATAGATCTTGTCCAATCAGGCGAAGAAGGTTGTACACGAATGCTCCCATGACTAACACGAGCGCATTCGTTTTCATCTTCCCTGATGGAAGTCGCTCTAAATCTAAGTCGCTTTTCAGTTCGCTATGAAACTGTTCGCATGTCGCATGATCGTGATACAATGCGAGCACATCACTCATTCGAACATGCTCGTATCCTTCGAGGCGCACCCAGTAGCTTTCGACTTCGTAATCAGGAACGAGCATCAGCTGTCCATTTCGTTCCATCGTTCGTTCCGTCACTTGGGTGACTTGAACGTACGTATACGTGTGTCCATCGATTGCTGCTGTCTGTGGAAGGCATAACTCATACGTTTGTACTCCTTCTGTTTGTCCATCATCGACGCGTCTGCCCTTTTGCGAAGCGATCTGGAACCAAAGCGCTTTCGATTCTCGGCGTAAGTTTCGCTTGATGACAAAGTCCACGTCTTCCTTTAGACATACGTGCACATTCGCTTCCGCATCGTTTCCTGCATCCATGCGGACAAGCAGACGAGACGAGGTCAGCGGACGAGCTCGACGGATAGCGGTAGTTAAAAACGAAGGCATGTTGTCTTGTACATGTTGTTTCCCTGGACGCAGCTCGGCATGAACGATATACCCTTCCTTCCCTGCGTACGCAAACAACGGCGTAAAACCGTCAAATCCTTTATACGTTCGACTCACTCCTTCTTTTTTCGTATCGGAGTTATCAAATGGGGAAGCATCTATATCAAGGGGAAGCCATGTCGTTTTCCCTTTCGTCCAACAAGCGGACAAGGTAGCGTGTTGTCGAACCAACAGACGCATCGATTCCTCCCAAATGATGGTTTCGGTCATCGGGAGACAAGCGAGCTGATCGAGACGCTGTCGCAACGTTGGGGAGGAAGGTACGTGCCGAATGCCCATTGATGTCGAAAAGATATCGTCCTGACGATACGCTTCGATATGATCAAAATCCGTTTTTCCTGTGGCAAGCAAGCCGATCATCGAGCGAATGACGTCGCTATGGGAAATGTGCACATCTCGACGAACCGTTGGGAGCCGAAGTGCGTTTACTCGTTTATCCAGCTTCGTTTGGTGCAGTAAGTAGCCCACGAGAGCAAGCCCAGCACTTGGAGTAATCGCTTCATCTGTCAATACAAACCGAATCGGGAAATCTTTCATCACATTCACCTACTTGATGAAGAATCGTCAACGTCGTTTTCCCTTATCGTATCAACGGTTTGCGACCATTGTAAAGATGTTTTGTCACGGATTCAGGTTTAATATATGAACATTATGAGCAAGCGAAGAAAAAATATGTTGTAAGTGAAGATAAAAAGGTTTTATACGTGAAACCGAAGTATTTTCGCAAAATGTCGTAAAGAGGGAATCCCCTCTTTTTTTACATGAAAAACAATGCTTTAGTGAAATATAGGAGTGTGGTATAGTATATATGCAACGATAAAGATTAAAGGAGGATACATATGAGTGTTCATATTGGAGCAAAAGAACACGAGATTGCAGATAAAATTTTACTTCCAGGAGATCCACTTCGCGCAAAATATATCGCTGAAACGTTTTTAGAGGGAGCTACTTGCTATAACCAAGTTCGCGGAATGCTTGGATTTACCGGTACATATAAAGGGCATCGTATTTCCGTTCAAGGAACAGGGATGGGGGTTCCGTCTATCTCTATCTATATTACTGAACTGATGCAAAGCTACAACGTTCAAACATTAATTCGCGTCGGAACATGTGGGGCGATCCAGAAAGATGTCAAAGTTCGTGATGTCATTTTAGCAATGGCATCTTCAACAGATTCTCAGATGAATCGCATGACATTTGGAGGGATTGATTACGCTCCAACGGCTAACTTTGACTTGTTGAAAACAGCGTATGAAATTGGAAAAGAAAAAGGATTACAATTAAAAGTTGGTAGTGTATTTACGGCGGACATGTTTTATAATGAAAATGCACAATTTGAAAAACTAGCACGATACGGTGTACTGGCTGTAGAGATGGAAACAACAGCGCTTTATACATTAGCCGCTAAATTTGGCAGAAAAGCATTATCGGTATTAACAGTAAGCGATCACATTTTAACAGGGGAAGAGACAACGGCTGAAGAGCGCCAAACAACATTTAACGAAATGATCGAAGTTGCTCTTGAAACAGCGATTCGCCAATAAACTAAAAAATAAAGAAAGCTCCTGCGAATCATTTTCCTCGCGGAGCTTTCTTCTATTCGTGAGGGAGAAAAAGATGAAAAAATGGTTATGTTGTTTTTTGATAATAACTAGTGGCTGTCAATCCTTTGGATCACTTGAACCTGAACAAAAACCGTCTAAACCCCCCGTACAAGTTGAAGAGCCATCTTCTGAAGCACCGATACCATCTTCTGAAACGAAGGAACAAGAAGAGCTTGTACTTGAAGAGAGATTTTGGAATCAAATCGAAGTGCAAAATGGGGTAAAAGTCATCATAAATCCAGATAATATACTAGCTTTAGTAAATAAGGAGCAGCAATTACCTGCTGACTATAAGCCGGCTGACTTAGTTGTTCCAAATGTTCCGTTTACATTTAAAGAAACGGATGTTGAAAAACGACACATGCGTGCAGAAGCTGCAAAAGCGTTAGAATCGATGTTTACAGCAGCGAAACAACAACAAGTTTTGTTATATGCTGTATCTGGCTATCGTTCGTATGAACGGCAACAACAGTTGTTTACATTTGAAGTTCAACGATCAGGAGAAGAAAAAGCAGTTGTTGCCGTTGCGATGCCTGGGAAAAGTGAACATCAAACCGGATTAGCGATGGATATTACAAGTCCGAGTGTTCAATATACCATTACCCCTGCTTTTGGTGACACGCGAGAAGGAAAGTGGGTAGCTGAGCATGCGCATGAATTTGGTTTTATTATTCGCTATCCGAAAGGAAAAGAGCATATTACAAAATATCAATACGAGCCTTGGCATTTGCGTTATGTCGGCGTGAAGGCAGCCAAAATTATTTATGAAAAACAAATCACGCTAGAGGAATATTTTCAAATTGTAAAGAAAATATAAAGTTATACACATTTGAATACACGATATTGTTCAAACACACGAGCAAGTTTTGTAGAAATATAAATGTATATTTCTGACCGATATACTGCACTTAGTGCTTGACGGAAATGCATTTGTTTAACGAATAAATCAATTTGATGTTTAGCGTATTTCATCGCCTGGTGTTGTGAAATAATTTGTTTTTTCATAATTTTTAACTCAATTTCTGTCAATAAGGAGACAGAAAAGCGAAGGATTGCTGCCTCTGTTTGGTCGATAAATTGCGAAATCATCGTTATCATTCCTCCTTCGAGCGTATTTACAATTTCGAAATATACTTTACAATACATTAACATATTTCGTTTAAAAAAAATGTCGGAATGTGCGCCGAAATTTCGACAAAAAGGGAGCTACTGTTTGAAAGTAGCTCCCTTTTTATAACACAATTGCTGCGATCCATGCGAAAATAATAACGGGAATATTGTAGTGAATAAATGTTGGAACACATGTATCCCAAATATGGTGATGTTGACCATCAACATTTAAACCCGATGTTGGGCCGAGTGTGCTATCAGAGGCAGGTGATCCAGCATCACCAAGTGCACCAGCAGCACCAATAATCGCAATCGTTGCCATCGGACTAAGCCCAAGTTTCATACAAATTGGTAGAGTGATGAAACATCAAACACTTTATCACATTTTTTTATTAGACGTCAACAGTAAATTTGGTTAAAGGCAATGTTATTGCATGTTTCCTACTGTTCTTCAATGAACCAATTTTGTTGCTATAGACCCACACGATGTACGCTTGGTACAATGTTAACGCAAAAATGATTGAGAAGTTGGTGGAGCATATGACACAAATGAAGCCTGAGATAGGGGCATGGGTAAGTATTGGTGCTTATATTGTTTTATCTTTAACTAAGTTGTACGTCGGATATATGTCAAGTTCTGAAGCATTAAAAGCAGATGGGTGGAATAATTTTACTGATATTCTTGCTTCTATCGCCATTTTAATCGGATTACTCATCGCAAAAAAACCTCGTGATGATAACCATCCGTATGGCCATTCGCGTGCAGAACATATTTCTTCTTTAATCGCAGCGTTTATTATGATGTCTATCGGATTAGACGTATTAGTAAACGCCGTGCAAACGTTGAAGGAAGGGGAGTATGTAAAGCCGGATTTAGTAGCAGTATGGACGGCTGGCGTTTCAGCCGTATTTATGTTTGCTGTATATATGTTCAATAAGCGTTTAGCTATCGTCACAAATAGCCAAGCGCTTGCCGCTGCTGCCAAAGATCATTTGTCCGATGTACTTGTTAGTGTAGGAACCATTGTTGGTGTGATAGGTGCCCAGTTACAGATGCGTTGGCTCGACCCTGTCACCGCTTTTGTTATTGGATTTATCATTTGCAAGACCGCATGGGGCATTTTTAAAGAGGCGTCTCATATGTTGACGGATGGGTTTGATGACAAAACGCTACAAAAGTATAAACAGGACATTGAGCATATTAACGGCGTGGAGCAGGTGGTAGATATTAAGGGGAGAATGTATGGCAATGATGTTGTCATAGACGTTATTATTTGTGTCGCCCCGCATTTAAATGTTGTAACAAGTCACGACATTGCGGATCAAGTTGAGCGTTTGCTTGAACAAAAATATGGCGTTGTTTATGCTCATGTGCATATCGAGCCGTATGAGCATGAGGATTGAGATGAAGGAAGGAGCTGCAAAATGGAAAATAAAAAACTCGGCACGATCTATGCCCTGCTCGCTTATGTATTGTGGGGAATATTGCCTTTGTATTGGAAATTACTCGAACATATCGAGGCGAAGGAAATTTTATCTTATCGTATTGTTGCTTCATTTTTTTTTATGATTGCGTTGTTGATCGTTCAAAAAAATTGGTCTACATTTTTGCATACATGTCGATTGTTATGGCGAGAAAAAAAGCGTGCCATCGCTTTAATCGTTGCATCGCTACTCATTAGCGTTAATTGGTTTATTTACATATGGGCTGTCAACCATAATCATATGGTTGAAGCAAGTTTAGGATATTATATGAATCCATTGTTAAACGTATTGTTAGGTATCGTTGTATTAAAAGAGCGTCTTTACAAATGGCAAGCAGTATCGTTTATTCTAGCAGCTGCTGGAGTTTTACTTATGACGATTGAATATGGAAAAATTCCATGGGTTGCGCTTTCACTTGCCTGTAGCTTTGCGCTATATAGTCTTGTGAAAAAAGTGATTTCGATTGACGCAACAATTGGTTTGACTGTTGAGACGATGCTTGTGACTCCTTTTGCGCTCATATTCATTATACACTCGTTTGGACAGCTAAACGTTGCTTCTTTTTCGTTTGCAACGATGTTATTGCTTGTAGGGGCTGGTCCAGCGACTGCCTTGCCCCTTTTATATTTTGCCAAGGGGGCTCAGCATATTTCGTTAACCTTTTTAGGATTTTTGCAATATATTTCACCAACGTTAAGTTTACTTCTTGGTGTGTTTTTGTTTCACGAGCCGTTTACAAACGCTCACATGTATGCATTTGGTTGTATTTGGACGGCTTTGCTTTTATTTTCACTTTCAAGCACATGGGAGAAACGAAGAGAAAAATCATTAAACGCATAACGTCTGTCGGTGAGACAGGCGTTTTTTTACCCATTTTTTCAAAAACCATAACGTTTTCCCTAGTCGTTGAATAGGTTGTTAGTACAAGAAGGAGGTGTCAGAAGATGAGTGGAGGACATCATCACGGCGGTGGTTTCGCGTTAATTGTTGTATTGTTTATTTTGTTAATCATTGTTGGTAGTGCTTATATTGGTGGCTGGGGATATTAATTAAACGATAAAGGAGGAAATGCATCATGTATGGATATGGCTATGGATATGGATATGGTTATCCAGGATACGGAAAAACATTTGTGCTCATCGTCGTACTTTTTATCTTGCTTATTATCGTCGGTGCAGCTTGGTGCTAAAAAGCAAGAGGGGGCTCCCTCTTGCTTTTATATATGTTTCCATTTTTGTCGTAACCGTACGAATAACAATATGGCACCTGAGGCTAAACCGGTAATAAGACCGATCCAATATCCAAACGGTCCAGCAGTTGTATAATGAGCGAATATATATCCGACAGGCAAACCGACGAACCAATACGATACGAGCGCAATAAAAAACGGGAAACGAACGTCTTTGTATCCACGTAATGCGCCTTGAATAGGGGCAGCAACAGCATCAGAAAATTGGAAAAATAAAACGTATAACAAAAACTGTTTCGTCCATTGCAAAACGTGTTCATCATTCGTATATAGGAAAGCGATCGGTTCACGAAATAATAGTAGAACGATAGAGGCAACAATAGCCATCATTACAGCAGATGAAATGCCGATGATACAATAACGTTTGGCATGTTCTGAGCGACTAGCACCTACTTCAAAACCAACAATAATTGTTAAAGTAAGCGAAATGCTTAGTGGAATCATATATAAAAGTGAACCGAAATTTAATGCTGCTTGATGAGCGGCGATTGCCGTTGTTCCAAATTGACTCATTAACAACGTGACAGCAGAAAAAATACTCGTTTCAAAAAAGATCGCTAGTCCAATAGGTGTACCGATCAAAATTAATTGCTTCCAAATGGATAACGAGATCGGATGAAATTTCTTAAGTATATTGTACGTTGAAAAAGGTTTACGAAAGCGAACGAGCAAAAACGCACATAGTAACAAGCAACAATACGTGATGCTTGTGGCATATCCTGCACCGACTCCCCCGAATGCGGGGATACCCCATCGTCCGAAAATGAATATATCGTTTAGTAAAACGTTTAAAGGGAGTGAGCATAACGTTAACATCATTGTAACCTTTGTTTGACCGAGGGCATCCATAAAGGAGCGGAGAACGTAATAAATAAAAATTGGGATAATGCCAATACATAATGCTTGTAAATATTGATGGGCAACGATTTGAACATTGCTCTCGATATACATGTTTTCCAATAAAATAGGGACGAGAAAATAAATAATTGTCAACACAAAGCAGGCAAAAACGATCGCCAAGTATATTGCCTGCTCGATTGTTCGAGAAATACGCTCATGATCTTTTGCCCCAAATGCTTGGGAAACGATTGGGGTTAGACCTGTCAATACTCCGCCAATTCCTGTAAATATAGCAACCCAAATGTTTGAGCCGATGGCTACACCTGCTAAATCAACTGCGCTATATTTTCCTGTCATTGTCACATCAAAAAAGTTCATCATATATAGGCTGATTTGGGTAAGAAAAACAGGAAGTAGTATATGTAAGAACTGTTTTATTTTTTCTTTTAACGTAGATGTTTCTTTCATTTTTTCCTCCAAAAATACGTGTAAAAATATAGACAGACGATATTATAACATATCATTTTTGCATATTCATAGATAATCCTCTTGCTTTTCATGTTATGTTTTGTTACATTAAAAAAGTCGTTTTTTAATTATAAACATCAGGTGAGGTGACGAGTATGCAATTATTACAAACGATCGTATCATTTTTAAACAACATATTATGGTCGTACGTTTTGATTGCACTTTTAATTATCGTTGGGTTGTACTTTACGTTCCGCACAAAGTTTGTTCAATTTCGTTATTTCGGTGAAATGTTCCGTGTCATTACAGAAGGGCCAGAAAAAACAGGTGCGATTTCGTCGTTACAAGCGTTTTTTATGAGTACAGCGTCCCGCGTTGGAACAGGTAACTTAGCCGGTGTTGCGTTAGCGATTTCTGTCGGTGGACCTGGTGCGGTATTTTGGATGTGGTTAATTGCTCTAATTGGGGGGGCATCAAGTTTTGTGGAAAGCACACTTGCTCAAATTTATAAAATAAAAGATAAAAATGGTTATCGTGGAGGCCCAGCGTATTATATCGAGCAAGGGCTCAAGAAACGTTGGCTTGGTATATTGTTTGCTGTTTTAATTACGTTTTCATTTGGTCTTGTATTTAACTCTGTTCAGGCAAATACGATTACGTTTGCCTTTGAGCATGCATTTCAAATGGATCGGATCGTCATCGGTATTTTACTTACTGTTCTGACGGCATTTATCATTTTCGGTGGTGTGCATCGTGTTGCGAAAGCATCGTCGATCATCGTTCCCGTTATGGCCGGTTTATACTTATTGACTGCGTTTTATGTCGTGTTGACAAACATTGCTGAATTACCATCTGTATTTGCTTTGATCTTGAAAAATGCATTTGGCGTTGAACAAGCTGTAGGTGGAGGATTTGGTGCAGCAATTATGATGGGGATTAAACGAGGTTTATTCTCTAACGAAGCCGGTATGGGAAGCGCGCCGAACGCTGCGGCGACAGCAGAAGTTTCCCATCCTGTAAAGCAAGGTTTAATTCAAACATTAGGTGTATTTGTAGATACGTTAGTAGTTTGTAGCGCAACAGCGTTCATGATCTTATTATCAGGCGACTATATGAAGGAAGGGCTTGATGGAATCACGTTAACACAAACGGCATTGAGCACACACATTGGTGAGTGGGCACAAGGATTTGTGGCAGTCAGCGTATTTTTATTTGCATACAGTTCGATTATTGGAAACTATTATTACGGTGAAACAAATATTGAATTCATTCGTTCGAGCAAGGTATCATTATTGATCTATCGTTTAGCTGTATTATTCATGGTTATTTGGGGATCTGTATCGAGCATTCAAATCGTATGGGATTTAGCTGATTTATTCATGGCGTTTATGGTAGTTGTAAACTTAATTTCGATTTTCTTGCTCGGTCGTGTTGCTTTTGCTGCCTTACAAGACTATACAACGCAACGAAAACAAGGAAAAAATCCGGTATTTTACGCACGTAATATAGGTATGGACAATCAAGTAGAATGCTGGAAGGAGGAACAAGTGGAACAGAAAAAAGAAGCGTAAAAATGAGGCTGCGATGAAGCAGCCTCATTTTTTTACATAAACGGGCAGTTCGATAATAAAACATGTACCACGTCCGAATTCGCTTTGCACACGCATTGAACCTTTATGAAGTTCAATAATTTTTCGCGACAAAGATAGACCGAGACCTGTTCCCGTTTGTTTCGTCGAAAAAAACGGATCAAAGATGTGATGAATAATTGTAGGAGGGATGCCAGGTCCATTGTCGCGGACGTAAATTTGAACAAGGTCATTGTGCAGAGTTGTTTGAATGTGTACATTCAATGACTTTTCTGTTTTTGCTTCAATCGCATTGCGCAATAAGTTAATAAACACCTGCATCAGTTGATTTTTGTCAATATAAACACCACGATGTTGTAGTTTTTCATCTAGATCGTATGAAAGCTCTACATTGTGAAGAAGGGCTTCGCTTCGTAATAAAAGATCTAAATCGTTTTGAATAAATTCGTTTATGCCAATCCACTCTATTTTCATTTCGTTTGGTTTTGCAACGTTTAAAAAGTCTGTAATAATATCGTTTGCTCGATCGAGTTCGGGAATTAACAGTTGTTCGATGAGTGTGACAATATGTTCAGGTAGTTGTTCTTTCAAAAACTGTAAATATCCTCTTACGGTAGTTAACGGATTTCGAATTTCATGCGCAATCCCGGCAGCAATTCGCCCAGCGATCGCTAATTTTTCAGCTTCTTTCATTTGATTAAGCGATTGAAACATGCTAATGACGCGTTTAATTGATCCATCTTCATTGTATAAAATACGTGTATTAATAATGCCATAGTACCGATCAAGCACTTCACAATTGTAAAGCGGTTGTTTTGTCCGCAGTGTTTTTAGCGTCATAATCTGTTCGTCAGGAATGTTTAACAACTCCCGAATATGTTTTCCAATGATTTCATCCCGATTGACGCCAATGTCGTTCGCTGCCTGTAAGTTACATAATGTAATGATTCCGTTCGCATCAACAAAAACGATATGATGGGAAACAAGATCAAAAATAGGCGCTAAAAATTGTTCAACTTGTTCAAATGGATAATCTTTTTGTAAATTCATTTTCCATTGTATTATTGGTTTTTGTCGCTCATTTTTTTTTATTCTTTCGACGATCGGAGTAGATATATCATTTTCCTTTTTCAACATCTTTCCTATTTCGTGATCGACGTACGAAAATGGGAAAGGAATGTGTTCGATAAAACGTTTATATAATTTCACTTCTTCTTCAAGATCGTTTATTTTTCGTTTTAATTGCTCATGAGTTTCCATCGTTCTAACCCCTTGTTTCACTATTTCTATGTTGAAGTTTATCGTAAAACAAATAAATCAGCTAGTATGTATTTTATTTTTTATAAAACTATGTTCTAAATAAAAAATGTAATAAACACAAATACGAGTGAATAAACTGGAAAGGAAAAGTTAGAAAGGGGGAGGAAAATGACACCGCAATTTATGGCTTTCATCGACCCTTATGTTTATCAAACGTTACAAACGATTAAAGGAAGGGAAGTAGTAATCGAAACGGTACGTGGAAATATGCAAGGCATAATTCAAGATGTAAAACCAGATCACATTGTATTAAAAAGTAGCGATACCCTCTTTTTTGTTCGCATTCAGCAAATCATTTGGATTATGCCAAAATAAGAGGGGGAGTGCAATGTTTACAAGAGTGAACAAACTGCAGATTGAATTGCCGAAATCTACGTACGCGGATGCAAATGCTGCCGCAGCAGTACAAGAGTTGCTCGGCGGAAGATTCGGGGAAATGTCAACGTTAAATAATTATTTGTTTCAGTCGTTCAACTTTCGTGAAAAGAAAAAATTAAAACCTTTTTATGATTTAGTTGCAAGTATTACAGCAGAGGAATTAGGTCATGTCGAACTCGTTACAACGGCGATTAATCTATGTTTGACGGGAACAACGTTTGAAGGGGATCCGGATGTTACTCCGATGCAAAGCGGGGTAGATAAACGAAATACGTACCATTTTATCGCGACAGCACAAACTGCTTTACCAGGGGATTCAATGGGAAAATCGTGGTCAGGGGATTACGTCTTCAACAGCGGGAACTTAGTTTTAGATTTGCTGCACAATTTTTTCTTAGAATGTGGTGCCCGTACACATAAAATGAGAGTATATGAGATGACCGATCATCCTGTCGCAAGAGAAATGATTGGTTATTTACTTGTGCGTGGAGGAGTGCACATTATCGCTTATGCGAAAGCACTTCAAATTGTCACAGGTGTTGATGTGACAAAAATGTTACCAATCCCTAACTTAAGCAATGATAAATTTGATGTAGCACGTAAATACGAACAGCAAGGATGGCATCGGAAGTTGTACACATTTAGTGAACATGATTATCAAGACGTAAAGCAAATTTGGAAAGGAACGCATCCGCTTGATGGGGGACAGCTCGAAGTGATTCAAGGAACACCAGCGGGAGCGCCGATCCCCGATTTGGAATCAGTCGAGGAAACATTTGCCCCAGGAATTTCATACGAGGATTTTCTCGAAATTGCAAGACGTCTTCAACAATCAGCGGGGTTGTGAGCTGTGCAATATGCATAGCTTTTTTTTCTGCCCAAATTTAAATAATAGAACTATGTTCTAAATAATCAATTAAAAATCAAAGAAAGAAAATAGGCAATTGCTTGTTTATGATCAAATAACATATAATGAAAAAGACGCAAAGGAGGATGAGATGAATTGATCACGCTACAACACATATACGAAGCGCAACAACGAATGAAATCAGTTGTTCACAAAACTCCTCTTGAATTTTCACAAACGTTTAGTCGACTATCAAATAATCGAGTGTACATGAAATTAGAAAACTTACAGAAAACAGGTTCATTTAAAGTTCGAGGATCGTACAATAAAATCATTTCATTGAGCAAAGAAGAGAAAAGGCGTGGGGTAATTGCAGCTTCAGCGGGAAATCATGCACAAGGGGTAGCTTATTCTAGCAGCATGATCGGAATACCATGTACCATTGTCATGCCGAAGGGGGCGCCATTAAGTAAAATTCAAGCGACACAAAGTTATGGCGCAAACGTTATTCTACACGGTGATGTATTTGACGAATCGTTAGAATATGCCCGAAAGCTTCAGCAAGAAACAGGTGCAACATTCGTTCATCCGTTTGATGACCCAACCGTTATTGCTGGACAAGGTACAATTGGTTTAGAATTATTTGACCAGCTTGACCATATTGATGCAGTCGTTTGCCCTGTTGGTGGTGGTGGGTTACTTGCAGGATTAGCTATTGCTATGAAACAAAAAAAGCCTACTATCCGCATATATGGCGTTGAATCTGCTGCTTGCGCAAGCACCACAGCGGCTAAACAATATAATCAACCCGTTATGATTACTCCATCAAATACAATTGCAGACGGGATCGCTGTTAAACGAATTGGAGATTTAACGTTCTCATACATACAAAAATATGTGGATGATATTGTTTGTGTGGAAGAAACAGATATTTCACGAACAATGCTATATTTACTCGAGCGAAATAAATTGCTCGTTGAAGGATCAGCGGCTTGTTCATTAGCTGCTTTATTGTACAAAAAAATTCCGCTTGAAGGAAAAAACATTGTAGCCATTTTAAGCGGGGGGAATGTCGATGTAACGCTCATTTCACGCATTATCGAACGGGGACTTGTTGAATCTGGACGCTTTGTTACATTTTCAACAGTCATTTCAGACAAACCGGGACAACTAAATAAATTGTTGCGCATTATCTCCGATTTAGAAGCTAATGTCATGTCCATTGATCATCAACGAATGGGAACAAACGTTCTCCCAGGACAAGCCGAAATACGTTTTTCCCTTGAAACAAAAAATAGGGAGCATATTGATCAAATTCAACATGTGTTAATCGAATCTGGTTACACCATTCATCGTCTTGATTAAAAGGTAGTTTTTTGTATGAAATAATGCTTTTAAACGTATACATTTTCTACTATTATTAAATTAAATACACGTTTGATGTTAAAGGTGGGGAGAGAAAATGAAACGAATGGAGTTTTTTATCGTTCCGCACCCAAGGGGAACTGTACGAGTAGATGTATACAAAAAAAATGGAACGTATGAAGCGCACGCCAAATTTAAGGATGTGGCCACCGCGCAGGCAAGCGGGAACGATAAACATTTTGCAGTATTGCAAGCACTACATGAACTCGCTAAATTTTTAAATAAATATAAAGGTTCTTGAAGGAGGCATCGCTCATGATTCATTTGAGCTGGCATGAACGTCCAACAATAAAAACAGTTGTATGTAATCATACGAACGCGGAAAAGTACATTGTTCACAATGTATTAACTCCAGGTAAAGAATATGAAGTAAAAAACGAAACAGACGATTTTTATTTCATTGTTGATAACCGTGGAAAAGTTGGCGGATACTATAAGCACTATTTTACAGAAAAAGCGGTATAGCACCGCTTTTTTTCATTTTTAACACATTTGTTTCAAACAAACTTCACAAATATATAGTACATTGAACTACGGATTGAATGAAGAGGGGGATTTTTTCAATGAAAAAATGGATGATTTTATTGGTAGTGCTCTTTATTTTCGCATTGACAGGATGCAACAACAATCAAGCAGGAGATAATCAAGAAGAGACGAAACAAGTTGAGCAAAACAGAGAAGTAGAAAAGACCGTGCAAGAAGACGTGTTTATGAAAGCTGCGATGGCGGAACCAGACGAAAATACAGTGTGTGTATTTTGCAACATGAAAGTATATCCAAAAGAACATGAGCTCGGTAAATTTACAGCCAAATCAGCAACTGAAAACGGTGACGTCTTGTTTTTTGATGATATCGGATGTTTATTCAACTATGAAAGAGACCACAGCGAAGCTGCAAAAAAATATGTACGCGACTACAATACGTTAGAATGGATTGAATTACAAAATGCGACAGTTGTGAAAGCTGATATTAAAACACCAATGAACTATGGATATGCGTTTTTTGCCAAAAAAGAAGATGCTGACAAGTTTGTAAGTGAACAACCGGGCGCGATGATCGTATCATGGGAAGCTGTTGATAAGGTCGCCCACGAACGTTATATGAAAAAGAAACAGATGATGCAAAACAAGGAAGATGGACAAGGTCATGGTCATAACGACAATATGCAACAAGATAGTCATCAAAATGGACATAGCCATAAATAAAAAAGCCTGTCATTTTGGCGGCTTTTTTATTTTTTTAGAAATATTAATATTTACATAAACCGTATTATGTAATATAATACAGATATAACAGTTAGTACAGGAAAGGAAGGGAGGGCGTCATGTTTGATCTGGATTTACGAAGTCGAAAACCAATTTACGAGCAGCTTATCGAGAAAATGAAAGAAATGATTATTCATGGTGTGCTGAAACCGAACGAGCAACTACCATCTGTTCGCTTGCTAGCTAAACAGTTAACGATTAACCCAAATACAATTCAAAAGGCGTATCGAGAATTAGAAAGAGAAGGGTATATTTACTCTATTCCAGGGAAAGGAAGTTTTGTTGCTAATAAAAAAGAGGCTGTTTACAGTGAAAAAGTCAAGCAACTAGAAGAAAATATGTTGAAACTATGTCAGGAAGCATTCTATATCGGATTAAAAAAAGAACAAATTTTTTCAATTGTTGAACGCGCAGAACGTGCGATACGAGGAGGAGAGGAACATGATTCAAATTAATCATGTAAGCAAGCGGTTTGGGGAGTTAGAGGCGATCAAAGATGTGACATTTTCCGTCCCAAAAGGATCAATATATGGGTTACTCGGATCAAATGGTGCTGGAAAAACAACACTAATGAAAATGATAGCAGGTATTTATAAACAAGACAGAGGGTCAATCACCGTTGATGGTGAACCGATTTTTGAAAACATCAAACAGAAAGAACGGCTCATTTTTTTACCTGATGCACTTTATTTTTTTCCGCATACAACAATCCGACAAATGGCCGATTTTTATCGTCATATATATCCAAAATGGAACGGAAAACGTTTTCGCGAAATGAAAGAGCTATTTCCTATTGACATAAACCAAAAAATACAACGTATGTCCAAAGGGATGCAGCGCCAAGTCGCCTTTTGGTTAACATTTTCAGCGATGCCTGATGTACTCGTTTTAGACGAGCCGCTCGACGGACTAGATGCTGTCATGAGGCAAAAAGTGAAAAACATTTTATTTCAAGACGTAGCAGATAGAGAAATGACCGTCATTATTTCTTCGCATAACTTATTTGAAGTAGAAGATTTGTGTGACCGTATCGGCATTTTGCATAATGGCTCACTCATTATCGAAAAAGAATTAGACAATTTGAAAACAAACATCCATAAAGTGCAAGTGGCGTTTCACGGTCAACCTCCTTCTACTTTCCTTCAACATTTGGATGTTGTTTATCAAGAACGTCGCGGTAGCGTCCTTCTTTGTATCATTCGTGGAGAAGAGGAACAAATCAGCGCGCATATTCACAAGTATGAGCCCATTTTATTTGATTTATTGCCGCTAACGTTAGAAGAAATTTTTATTTATGAACTGGGGGAAAGAGGATATGCCATTGAAAACATTCTTGTTTAATCGGGGAATTTTTAGTCAAATTGTTCGCAACGTCGGATGGGTTGCACTTGTTTATTTCGTCGGCCTTCTTTTTGCACTACCTATCCATATTTTTATGATGACTGAAGATGAAAATTGGCTTATGCATCATCAGACGGGTCGCATATTTGATATCGGAAGTATAATTCAGTTTTCCCTTATGTTCACACTTCCTGTGTTGCTTGCCATCTTTTTATTTCGCTATATGCAAGTGAGATTGTCTGCAGATTACATTCATAGTCTGCCAGTTAAACGTGAGGCACTGTTTCTTCAGCATATTGTTACTGCGATGATCATTCTTACTGTGCCCGTCGCAATGATTGCGGGATGTTTAATAATCATGAAACCGCTTCTTCCTGTTTCGCTATATTCACTGAAGCATATAGCCATTTGGTTTACAGGTACGCTGGCAATGAATGTATTATTATTTTCTGGAACGGTGTTTGTTGGGATGTTTACTGGCATGTCCATGCTACAAGGCGTGTTTGCTTATGTTCTGTTTTTCTTCTCAGCAGGAATATTCGTTTTACTTATGTTTAACTTGAAATATTTTTTACACGGTTTTGCATATGAATATTATTTATCCTATAACATTGACAAAATCGCGCCTTTTATTCGGGCATTGACCTGGGAATCAAAACCTATTCAACCAATCGAAATATATATATATATTGTGCTCGCTTTTATATTTTATGTATTGAGTGTATGGCTATACAAAAAACGACATGTTGAAGCAGCAACAGATGCGATCGCTTTTCGTCCGCTCCGCTCCGTATTCACATATGGTTTTACATTTTGTGTCATGCTTGTCGGTGGAGCATATTTCGGGGAGATGCAACAACGAATAACTTGGATCATTTTTGGATATGTATTTGCTTCATTGATCGGCTACTTCATTGCCCGTATCATTTTAGAAAAAACATGGCGCGTGTTCACGCATTGGAAAGCATACGTTCAATATATAGGTTTTATTGCCGTTGTCAGTTTATTATTTGCATTTGACTTATTTGGTTTTGGGAAATACCAACCCCCGTTAAATGACATTGAACGAGCATATTTTGGTGATGATATATACTATTTTGAAAATGATAATGAAAACGGGGAGAATGCGTTTTTCTACGAAAGAGACAACATCGAGCACATTTATTTGTTCCATCAGCAGTTAATGAAGCAGCAAAAATTGCAAACTGAAAATACTAAACATGTTGTCATTGGTTATGACTTGAAAAACGGAAAACGGATTGTTCGTCAATATGCTGTACCATTAGAAGTATATAATCAGTTTTACAAACCTATTTTTCATTCGCTTGAGTTTAAGAAAAATCACTATCCAATTTTGCGTATAAATGATTTCAAAAACGTTTTACAAGTACGAATAGATTCTAATTTAGGAGGGAAAGCCGTTCGATTGCGTGATCGTGAGGAGATCGAATCGTTTTTACACATACTACAGCGTCAGTTGGTAGATGAAACATTTGATCCAATCGCATGGAATCGAGAATGGGGAGCAATTATCGTCACGTATGAAAAACAAAAAGGAATAACCGAGGAAACTATGATCAAGTGGAAAAAGTCGTATCATCTCGTAGATGAATGGTTGCAGCAGCGCGGTTTATTGCAGCAAGCACGGGCGACAGTAGAAGACGTGAGCGAAGTGAAAATAATTAAAAACACAAAACGGTTGAAAACATATGAGTGGACAGATGACATGATTGAACGAGCCGAGGGAATCGTCGTAAAAGATAAAACAAAAATAGAACAATGTATGCAAGTGGCTGGTTGGGATGAACGTGCGGATTATATTGTCGTTACCTACTATAAAAGTGGATATGCCGACATACAGTCATTTACTAAACATTTTATCCCTCCATTCCTTCATTGAAGACCTGAGTGCTCAGGTCTTTTTTTCGTTGTTGGCAAAAGCCACGTATATTCGGTAATATATTGTTGTCCATGATAAAAAATAGAGAGGTTGACTAGTTGTGAGACAAATTGAATTATTGGCGCCAGCAGGAGATTGGGACTGTCTTCGTGCAGCTGTCGCAAACGGAGCAGATGCGGTTTATTTTGGTGTCGATAAATATAATGCGCGTGTACGGGCGAAAAATTTCCGTATGGAAGAGTTAAACGATGTCATGGCTTATTTGCATAAATACCATGTTCGCGGATATGTCACTTTTAATATTTTAGTGTTTGAAAATGAATTACAAGAAGCAAAACAGTTAGTTGAAGCATGTATAAATGCCGGGGTGGATGCGCTCATTGTACAAGATTTAGGTCTTGTTAAACTTATTCGAGACATATCACCCGACTTTCCGATTCACGGATCGACACAAATGACAGTTACATCGCCGGAAGCGGTTGAATTTTTAAAGCCTTATCACTTGGAAGTTGTTGTTCTCGGTCGGGAAAATAATTTATCTCATATTCAAAAAATTGCTGAGAAAACAAACGTGCCATTAGAAGTGTTCGTCCATGGGGCACTTTGCGTATCGTATTCCGGACAATGTTTAACGTCAGAAATGTGGGGAGGACGTTCGGCTAACCGCGGCGAGTGTGCACAAGCATGCCGTCTTCCATATGATTTAATCGTTGACGGCGAACAAAAAGAAATGGGAAACGTCGCTTACTTACTTTCTCCAAAAGATTTAGCAGCGCTTGATCTTGTTCCAGAACTTATCGAGGCTGGTGTAAATACGTTTAAAATTGAAGGGCGATTAAAATCACCAGAATATGTAGCTAACGTCGTGAGCAAATATCGAAAAGCAATTGATGAATATTTAGCAGGACGTTATTACACCCCTTCAAAAGAAGAAATACGTGAGCTACAACAAAGCTTTAGCCGTGGATTTACACATGGCTTTTTAAAAGGAACGAACAATAAGCAGCTCGTTGATGGAACTTTTCCGAAAAGCCGAGGTGTATTTCTAGGGACGGTCAAAAAAGTATTAAAAGATGGGGTGCTATGCGATCTACAAGCTCCATTAAAGCGCGGTGATGGAATTGTATTCCGACGCAGGACGTCCAGAAGAAAAAGAAGAAGGCGGACGGGTATATGACTTGAGGAAACATGGTAAAAAAATCGAAGGTGAAGTGGAAAAAGGTCTTGTTGAAATAATCCCCGGCCGGCATGATGTCAATTTAACACGTATACATGTCGGAGATCGCATTTGGAAAACGAGTGACCAAGAGCTTGATCGCCGCCTGCGTAAAACATTTGAAACGGAGCGACCATATCAGTTGTTTCCGGTGACTGTACATGTATATGGCGAAGCAGGGAAGCCGCTTGTTTCAACGTGGCGTGACGAAACAACAGGGAATGAAGTCGTCGTTCAATCCGAACAAATGTTAAATGTTGCGCAAAAACGGCCATTAACGTTAGATTTTATAAAAGAACAGTTTGGCAGATTAGGTGGGACTATTTTTGAGCTAAAAGACGTTGATATGCATATGAATGGTGACGTCATTCTTCCGGTTAAAGAATTAAACCAAATGAGAAGAAAAGCGGTTGAACAGCTCATTAAGAAACGTCAACAACCACGGTTGTATATAAAACAAACAGTGGATTTGACATCCCCCTATCGACAAAAGCAACGAACTACAACCCCTGCCTTGATGGTTCTTTGCCGTACAATGGAGCAGGTAGAAGTCGCATGCCATACAGATGTAGACATGGTATATGCAGATTTTGAGTTTACAACCGACTATCCGAAAGCTGTCGAGATAGCACGGTCGGCAAATAAACCAATTGCCCTAGCTACCCCACGTATTCATATGCCTGGAGAAAATGGAATTTTGAGAGGGATTTTAAAGGCTGAACCAGACGCTATTTTAGTTCGTAGTTTAGGTGCAGTACAGTATTATACAAGTCAATCGGTGCAACAACAGCTAATTGGAGACTTTTCGCTTAACATTTCAAACCATCTATCTGCACGATTGTTTCTAGAGCGAGGACTCGATCGAATTACACCTTCATACGATTTAAACATTCAACAGATGATTGATTTACTTGAGGCGGCACCAACAGAACATATCGAAATTGTCATTCATCAACATTTACCAATGTTTCATACTGAACATTGTGTATATTGTACATTTTTAAGCGAAGGAACTGATTTTACAAACTGTGGACGACCATGTGAAAAGCATCGTGTCTCCTTGCGAGATCGTATCGGTATGCTTCATCCAGTTCGTGTCGATATCGGTTGCCGAAATACAGTGTACAACGCCATTGAACAATCTGGGGCAGAATATATTCCAAACTTTTTATCCCTTGGTGTTCGTTCATATCGTGTTGAGTTTTTGGAAGAGTCGCCGAAAAAAGTAGAAGAAGTTGTCAATTTATATCGTGAAGCGCTTGAGGGTAAACGAAGCGGTACGAGCGTATGGCGTACACTGAAAGCTATTAACCAACTTGGTGTAACACGCGGACAGCTAATCAAAAAATAAGCGGGCTCAAGCTTGCTTATTTTTTGATATTTGTACATTTTGCTATAATAGTAAATGAACGAGGAAAAGAAAGGGTGATTTGTATGCCAGCTGTTGAATCAAATATGTTTCCATTAGGAGAAAAAGCTCCGTCGTTTGAGCTTGTTAACGTCATCAATGGCCAAACCGTTCGTTTAGAAGATGTCAAGTCGGATATTGCAACAGTAATCATGTTCATTTGCAATCATTGCCCATTTGTGAAACATGTTCAAGAAGAACTTGTTCGTTTGGCTAATGATTATCAACCAAAGGGAGTTTCATTTATTGCGATTAATTCAAATGATGTAGAAAAATATCCAGACGATTCTCCAGAAAAAATGAAAGAAGTAGCCGAACAACTCGGATATCCGTTTCCATATTTATTTGATGAAACACAAGAAGTCGCAAAAGCATATCAAGCTGCATGTACGCCGGATTTTTATATATTTAATGGGGAACTACAATGCGTTTACCGCGGACAGCTTGACGATTCACGACCAAGCAATGGGATCCCGGTGACTGGATCTTCCATTCGAGCCGCTTTAAATGCATTACTATCAGGCGAACCTGTCCCGAAAGAACAAAAGCCGAGCATCGGTTGTAGTATCAAATGGAAAGAAAAATAAAAAAACATTTGACATTCTCGTTTCGAGCCTATATACTAAAGAAGTACCATTTCGTTCGTTATATCAATGATCGTTATAAGCTGCACCTTTGTCGGGTTCATCTTATAAGGACTTGGCAAAAGTGTAGCTTTTGTTTTATGAGTAATGCAACGGTGGTCAATCTTTAAAATTGTTTTGGAGGAATTTCACATGAACACAGGTAAAGTAAAATGGTTTAATGCAGAAAAAGGTTTTGGATTCATTGAGACGGACGGAGGTACAGACGTATTCGTTCACTTCACAGCGATCCAAAGTACTGGATTCAAAACGTTGGAAGAAGGCGAAAAAGTAACATTTGACATCGTGAATGGCAATCGTGGGCCGCAAGCGGCAAACGTCCAAAAAGCATAAATCGTCAAACGTACGGGGTCTCGCTTTTCGTGAGATCCCGTTTTTATATGCAACAAAACAAATTCACACTGGCGCAGCTTCGGAGCTGCAAGGACGGAGGAGAGGTAGGGGTTCCGTCGTTTTTGTTTGTTCAAACACGCTTATGGAAAGCGTGTCTTTTTTAAAATAAAAATACAGAAAATTTGATAAAAAACTATTGAAAAACGATAAATGATTCCATATAATAAACTCATGTTATAAAACTATACATAAGAATGTGAGGTAATGTAACATGAGTAAATTGCTTGTTTCTGAACAAACAAACACTTCGACACTTGAACAAATTAAAGAAGTGATAAAGCAAAAACATGTTGAACTATTACATTTGCAGTTTGTTGATATTGAAGGGATTTTAAAACATGTCACAGTTACAGCGGAGCAACTAGATGATGTAGTAGAAGGAAAAATAATGTTCGACGGATCATCGATTAAAGGATTCTAACCGATCAATCGTTCGGACTTATATTTACTCCCTGATTTACAAACATTCGCTGTATTGCCTTGGACAGTAGAGAATGGATACGCGGAGGCGCGTTTTCTCTGTTCTGTCGTCAATCCCGACGGAACATTATTCGAAGGAGACCCGCGTAACGTATTGAAAAAAACGGTGGAACGCGCAAAGCAAAAAGGATACACGATCTCCGTCGGTCCTGAGTTAGAGTTCTTCTTATTTGAAACGGATGAAAACGGAAACCCAACAACAAAACCACAAGATAGCGGTGGCTATTTTGAGCCATCTCCAAAAGATCTTGGAGAACGTGTCCGCTTAGATATTTATCGTGCGTTAAAAGCAATGGGATTTACAGTCGAGGCCTCACACCATGAAGTTGCTGAGGGTCAACATGAAATTAATTTCAAATATGCCGATGCGTTAGGTGCTGCTGACAACGCCACAACATACAAATGGGTTGTAAAAACGATTGCTAAAAAATACGGATTGCACGCTACGTTTATGCCAAAGCCGATTTTTGGTATTAACGGTTCAGGAATGCACGTAAATATTTCTTTATTTAAAGATGGAGAAAATGCGTTTTTTGATCCAGCCGATGACAATCAATTATCTGAAACGGCATATCAATTTATTGCTGGTTTATTGAATAACGTAAAAAGTTTCGCAGCCATTACGAATCCATTAGTCAACTCGTATAAACGTCTCGTCCCAGGATATGAAGCGCCTTGTTATATTGCGTGGTCGGCATCGAACCGCTCCGCATTAATTCGCATCCCTGCAAAACGAGGATTGGCAACACGCGTTGAGCTTCGTTGTCCAGATCCATCTGCCAATCCGTATTTAGCATTTGCAGTTATTGCTGAGGCAGGGCTTGATGGTGTAGAAAAAGAACTCACTTGTCCAGCACCAATCGACGAAGATATTTTCCATATGACGAATGAACGTCGTAAAGAGCTTCGTATTGAAAACCTTCCAGGTAGTTTAGGGAAAGCGATTGAAGAACTAGAAAATGGCACAATTGGCCGTCATACATTAGGAGATCACGTATTTAACGAATACGTAGCGATGAAAAAGAATGAATGGGATAGCTATCGGACAGCTGTTCATACTTGGGAAATTGAACATTATCAAACGAAGTTTTAAGAGCGAGCACATTGGGCTCGCTTTTTTGCATGTTTTCATTATGTGTTTACACAACAAATGGTATATGATGAGAGGTAGAAAAAAGGAAAGGGTGATATCGTGGCTAAACGAATCATTTCAATCGTTGTCGCCATTTGTGTTGCCACAACGATGTTATGGATTTTCGGTTTAATCGTTACTATTCAAGACCAATTTTTTTATGAATCTTCTTCATCAACAAAACAAATCGAGGTGACAAATTCAAACTCAAAACAAAAAGATGCGCTTTCGATTGTCGCTCTCGGCGATTCGTTAACGCGTGGAACTGGAGATGAAACAGGAAAAGGATATGTCGGTCATGTGATGGATGAACTTAAAAAACGAACAGACAAACAAATTCAATTTACTAATTTAGCAATTAAAGGGCAACGGTCTGCACAGCTTATTGAACAGTTGAAACAAAAAGAAGTGCAACGTCAAATAATAGAAGCAGACATCATCTTGATGACGATTGGAGGAAATGATTTATTTCGCGGTGGTGAAGCATTACGCGATTTGTCGACAACACAAATAGAAAAAGAGAAGAAAAAATTTATTGAACAACTAAATACAATTTTCCTACTTATACGTGAGATGAACGAAGATGCACCTGTATTTTATATCGCCTTATACAATCCATTTAATGATTTAGACAACGGAAAAGAAACGTCGGCGATTGTGCGAAATTGGAACTATGCCGCATCCGAAGTGGCCGCCCAATACAAGTCCATCATTTGTGTTCCAACGTACGATTTGTTCGAACTTCAAGTAAACGACTATTTATATACGGATAAATTCCATCCAAATAAAGAGGGATACAAACGAATAGGTGAACGCGTCGCCGCACTTATCACATTAACGGAAGGAGAGAAATAATGGAAGAAACGTTAGTTGTACAAAACGTAAAAAAAACGATTGGAAAAAAAGAAATTATTAAAGGACTTTCATTTTCTTTAAAAAAAGGAGAAGTGTTCGGCTTTTTAGGCCCAAATGGCGCAGGAAAAACAACGACGATTCGTATGCTCGTCGGATTAATCAAGCCGACATCCGGGAAGATTTTTGTTTGCGGATATGACTTGCAAAAACAATTTACAAAAGCCATTCAACATATTGGTTGTATCGTTGAAAATCCTGAACTTTACCCATATTTAAGCGGATGGGAAAATCTTGAGCATTTTGCACGTATGTTGCCATCCATTTCTACAACACGCATTCAAGAAGTTGTTGAGCTCGTCGGCTTACAAAATCGGATTCATGATCTTGTTCGAACATACTCTCTTGGCATGCGGCAGCGTCTCGGTATCGCACAAGCGTTACTTGGAAAACCTACCGTGCTCATTTTAGATGAGCCAACGAACGGTCTAGACCCTGTCGGCATTCGTGAAATGAGACAATTTATTCGTACACTTGCCGAACAAGAACAGTTAACCGTTCTCGTTTCTTCCCATTTGTTAAGCGAAATACAACTGATGTGTGATCGGGTGGCCATCATGTCTAAAGGGGAAATTATTCGTATTGATACAGTTGAACATTTATTGAAAGAACAAGCACGGATATACTGGAATGTTCACCCGATTCATATCGCAAAACAAATATTAAAAAACGAAACAACCGTTCTAGGTGAAAAAGATGACTTCATCGTTACAGTTTACGAATCAAACGAAGTCATCGCCCGTTGTAATGCCCGCCTAATTGAAGCTGGAGTGAGTGTGAGTAGTATTGAGCGCAAACTTCCAACACTCGAAGACTTATTTATCGAATTAACAGGAGGGGAAACGATTGATTAATCTCGTATACAATGAAATGTTAAAAATCGTTCGTAAAAAACGGTTGTTTATTATCGCAGCAATTGTTGCTGTTCTCGTTAGCTTATTTACATATGCGCAATTTAAACAAGTCGAAACGATCCGAGAACGAATCGGAACAACAGATTGGCGCACACAACTACAACAACAAATCATCGATACACAAAATCGGTTAAATTCGACAGGAATTTCTGAAGAGTGGAAAAAATTTCTTAAAATTCGTTTACAACAACAACAATATTATTTAGACAATGACATTAATCCGATGGCACCTGGTGCACCGACGTTTATGCGCATGTTCATCGAAAATTCGATTGAACTGTTTTTGCCGCTTCTTGTTATGGTCATTGCCGCTGACCTTGTCTCGTCAGAAGCAAGCGGGGGAACAATTAAACTATTGTTGACACGTCCTGTGAAACGATGGAAAATTTTAATGAGCAAATATATCGCTATGATTTTATCTACATCCTTTATCGTGTTTTCCGTTGCAGTTTTATCGTATGCCATCTCGGGCATTGTATTTGGATATGGCGGATGGAATTTGCCTCTTTTAACAGGATTTTCGATCCAAGGTGAAGAATTAAATACAGCGGGTGTTCACCTCATTCCTCAATGGAAATACTTACTTATTGAATTTGGACTTGCTTTTTTTGTTGCACTCGTCGTCGGCACGCTTACATTTATGCTTTCCGTGTTGCTGCGTAGCACAGCAGCAGTAATGGGAATCATGCTCGCCGCTCTTATTTCTGGAGCGATTTTATCAAGCATGGTGTCGTCGTGGGAATCCGCAAAATATTTGTTTATGGTCAATTTGCGACTCACAAGCTACGTTAGTGGCATGGCACCGCCTATTGATGGAATGACACTTTCATTTTCGATGACTGTACTAGCCATTTGGGCGCTTGTGGCGCTTATCATTTCTTTTTATGTATTTACGAAAAGGGATGTTTACTGATGAAAAAAAGGTTGTATACCGCGATGGAGAAGTTGCAACAGCGAACGCCAACGATCATGGACTTTGACACATTTGCTCAATATGCCGTACTTCTCCCGCTCGTCCGTCAAAATGACGATATATTTGTTTTATTTGAAGTACGCTCATTATATTTGCGTCGTCAACCGGGGGAAATTTGTTTTCCAGGTGGAAAGATAGACGAATGTGATCAAAATCCGAGCAATGCCGCTGTTCGTGAAACGTGTGAAGAGCTAGGTATTCAAAAAGAAAATATTACACACATCGTCCCGCTTGATTACATGTTGTCGCCTTTCGGTATGGTCATTTATCCGTTTGCTGCGTTTGTAGATATGACGTGCATGAAAATAAATGAAAAAGAAGTGGCAGAAGTATTTACCGTTCCGCTATCCTTCTTTGTTGAAACAAAGCCAGACATATATCACGTTCAGCTTGAACCGAAACCCGAAGAGCATTTTCCATTCGAACATATCCCAGGGGGAAGGCAGTATAATTGGCGGCCGCGACAAATTGAAGAACATTTTTATTATTACAAGGATAAAGTCATTTGGGGACTGACAGCAAAAATCGTTTATCATTTCACCCGACTCATTCAAACAATGGAAGGGGAATACGCATGACAAAACCAGTTGATTTAGGGTTTAGTATTTCGCTTATTGATTTATATGACTTACAAACTGCTCAACGAACAGGAGCATATGTATTTCAAGAGGAAGAAGTGACAATTATTGAAACGAGCGCAAGCCCCTCGATCCCACATTTAATTAAAGGGTTAGAAGCATTGTCCATTAACTTACACGATGTGAAAAATATTATCGTCACTCATATTCATTTAGATCACGCGGGCGGGGCGGGTGTGTTATTGCAGCATTGTCCAAATGCTCGCGTATTTGTTCATCCGAAGGGAATGCGACATTTGGCTGATCCGTCTCGTCTTATTCAAGGAGCAAAAGCGGTTTATGGTGAAAAATTTGATGCGTTATTTGATCCGATCGTTCCAATTCCAGAAGACCGACTGGTCATAAAAGAAGATGGGGAAACGTTACAAATCGGAGAAGATCGTACATTAACGTTTCTTCATACACCAGGGCATGCGAATCACCATTTCTCTATTTATGACGAAAAAAGCAACGGTATTTTTACAGGTGATACGGCAGGTGTTTTTTATCCACAGTTACTTTCATATGACATGGAGTTATATTTGCCATCTACATCACCAAATCAATTTGATCCCGAGGCGATGCTTGCATCCATTGAAAGATTTAAGGCATTACGTCCGGGGCGTATATATTTCGGTCATTTTGGCATGTCGCAACAAGTGCAAACGGTTTGGGAACAGTTGCACTACTGGCTTCCTATTTTTGTTCAAGTAGGCAATGAAGTCTTGAGTGAACAAGCCAATCAATCGTTTACAGAAAAAACCGAGGCCGTTTTCAATCGTTTATTTGAGATCGTTCGCACCTTTTTGCGTAAACAACAAGTACCAGATGATGCTGATGTATATCAACTACTTCAACTTGATTTACAAGTATGCGCAATGGGGCTTGTTGATTACGTTGAGAAACAAAAAAGGTAATTGACGAAATATAACGTTTTCGCTATAATTTCTTTGGCACCCCACTGTACGGAGGAGTACCCAAGTCCGGCTGAAGGGGTCGGTCTCGAAAACCGATAGGGGTGTCAAAGCCCGCGGGGGTTCGAATCCCCCCTCCTCCGCCATCTTCCTCTTTCATTCCTTCTTTTGTGACCTTCAACTTTGTTTCTTTATTCCAATTCGTGAGGATGTGACAAATTGAAAAAGTATTATGTCGTTTGGCAAGGGGCGAAAACAGGTATTTTTTCTTCTTGGGACGAGTGTAAACAGTACGTCATTGGCATTCCCGGGGCAAAATATCGCTCATTTTTATCGAAAGAAGAAGCGGAGCAAGCATTTGCATCTGGTCCAATGATGGGTGGCACGAAGAAGAATAAGATCGTCGAACGTTCAATGAGTTATATAGAAGAAAGCATTTGCGTAGATGCAGCATGTAGCGGGAATCCAGGATGGATGGAATATCGAGGGGTACATACGAAAACGAGGGAAGAGCTTTTTCGTGTTGGACCGATGATCGGTACGAACAACATTGGTGAATTTTTAGCCATTGTACATGGACTAGCGTGGCTACAAAAACAAAACAAAAATTGGCCGATTTATTCAGACTCCGCTACGGCTATAAAATGGGTGAAAGAAAAAAAAGCGAATACGACGCTTGCCCGTACTGCTGAAACGGAACGTGTTTGGCAGCTCATTGAACGCGCCGAAGCGTGGTTGCGCACACACCATTATACAAACGAAATTATAAAGTGGGAAACGGAACAATGGGGAGAAATTAAAGCTGACTTTGGTCGAAAGTAAAAGGAGAGGGATATTAACCTTCTCCTTTTTGCATATTATCGAGTTGTTGTTTTAGTGTTTGTTTATCCAATTGTTCACCAATCACAACAAAATGTAGCGGAACATTCATTTCCTCTTTCATATAGAGCGGTGTACCGTATGCATACTGAAAAAAATAAACCCCACTTGTACGAGTAAAGCGTAAAAACCCTTTCATTCGGTAAATGGTATCAGGTAACTGCCGTACCCATTGTTCGAACACATCTAAATCAATCGGGCTTGTAAATGTATGTACGTATGTTTGAATGCGTAATCTTTCGATGTTCATTCGCTCATGCTCGTTTCTTACCCGCTTCGATAACAAATGAATATCTTCCATTCGCACATTAGAAAACGTTGTGAAAATGATGCGCGCATCACTGTTGATTGCTTGTAACTCAAACGATAATTTCGCCTGCGCATCTACACATAATTCATCTGTCTTATTGACAATTAATACATCCGCGTGACGAACTTGTTCTTTTAATAACATTTGCAAGGGAATGGAGAGTTGTTGACGATTCATCCAACGTGTTGCATCGATTGTCGTGATGATACCTCTCATTTGAAGACGATGAGCAAGTAATGGCGACACACACGCATCGAGCACTTCAACAGGATGCGCTACCCCTGTTGTTTCAATGTAAATGACATCTAATGAATGTTGCTGGAGCAACGAATAAAGCTCTACTTCAAATTGATCTTGAATGGTACAACATACACAGCCGCTTAATAATTCGCTTAGTACAGCATCTTCTGAAACAGCATGTGAGTCAATGGACACTTGGCCAATTTCATTCATCACAACCGCTATTTTTCGTCCTCGTTCTTTTTCACTTTGCAAGAAACGCTTTAATAGTGTCGTTTTCCCGCTTCCAAGAAATCCAGATAAGATGTATATGTCTGTATGTTTCATAAAGATCTCCCTTCTACATGTTCCTTTTTGATCATAGTCAAAAATAATAAATAGCACAAGAAAATATATCGTACATCGATGGACAATTTGAAGAAAAGATGATGGATCGAAAATGTTCAATGTACCAATTGTTTTAATTTAGACGAAAAATACATGTTGAAAGGAGAATGAAAAATGAAACAACAGCAAACAAAAACAAATATAACATGGACGGTAGATGACGATTAGTTTTATGCGACAAGAGTTGATCAGTGGATCAGCTCTTTTTTCTTTACAAAATCTTTACTTGATTATATAATTATATAATAATTTACGGATGAAGGAGGGAGTATTATGTATCACATCGAAGAGGCGGCAAATATGTTAAAGCTATTAGGCGACAAAACAAGACTCACGATCATGGCTATATTCATCGAGAATAATAGCTAAATCATATTTCCCTTCCTTTAATACTTTTGCTTAAATGCTTGTAAATAAGGTGGGAGATAAAACCCAGCGACTGACTCAATCGTGCCAATTGATAAACTCCCAGCGAGCTCCGTTTGCTCAGAAAGACTTTGTTTCGCCTCATCAATCAAACTAACAATCTTATTTGCATATTCAAGTAGTTCCACTCCAGCAGATGTCAGTTTAATTTTCCCGCCCCAACGTTCAAACAAAACAACACCAAATTCCTCTTCTAGCTTTTTTATCTGTGTTGTCACACTCGATTGGGCGTATCCTAACATTTCACCAGCTTTCGTAAAACTATTCCATTTCGCTACCTCACGAAATGTATGCAAATAATCAAGATTCATACTCCCCAACTCCCCATCAAAAATATTGATGAACGATATCAATTATTATCAATAACACCTATGACCAAATACTTGTAAAATTGATTATAACAGAAATGTAAAGATAAACGAGGGGGATATTTCATGTCAACAAAAAATTTGAACACGTATATACTTTTATTTTTAACCACTACCATTTGGGGTGGTGCCTTCGTTGCTGGAAAAATCGCAACGACGACTTTACATCCGGTGTCAGTTGCTTTTTTTCGCTTTTTCGGAGCTAGTTTGATTTTATTTCCGCTATTACATTGGAAAGAACCAAATAGACCCATCCCTATAAAAAAAGACTGGGGAGTGTTAGCACTTCTTGGCCTAACAGGAGTATTTTTATATAACATTTTCTTTCCTGAATCCGTGATGGTTGGAAATCAACTTTGATTTTGGTGTTAGTTCTATGGATATATGATCCATACATCCCTTTTTTTGATGATTCCCTGCACCACTTTCATGTTTGAAAACGAGATAAATCCTCTTTTATGGAGATACAAACCAAAAAAGAGACAAAAAAAGTACAGGGGGGAGTGATGGATATGAGTACACGAACATCTGTTTGTTATCTTGCCTCTTTCCATTTTTGATACACATTCAGTAGGAGTATACTGTACCCACTCCTTCGCGTCAGTTTCATCCAGATCTGTCGTGATCGGCGGACGAGTCGACCTGCCATCGTGATCACCGTCTGAATGATCGTCTTGATGCGGCGGCGTTTCACTTTATGATGTAATGGATGTCTCGGATCGCTTAATAGATCTTGTCCAATCAGGCGAAGAAGGTTGTACACGAATGCTCCCATGACTAACACGAGCGCATTCGTTTTCATCTTCCCTGATGGAAGTCGCTCTAAATCTAAGTCGCTTTTCAGTTCGCTATGAAACTGTTCGCATGTCGCATGATCGTGATACAATGCGAGCACATCACTCATTCGAACATGCTCGTATCCTTCGAGGCGCACCCAGTAGCTTTCGACTTCGTAATCAGGAACGAGCATCAGCTGTCCATTTCGTTCCATCGTTCGTTCCGTCACTTGGGTGACTTGAACGTACGTATACGTGTGTCCATCGATTGCTGCTGTCTGTGGAAGGCATAACTCATACGTTTGTACTCCTTCTGTTTGTCCATCATCGACGCGTCTGCCCTTTTGCGAAGCGATCTGGAACCAAAGCGCTTTCGATTCTCGGCGTAAGTTTCGCTTGATGACAAAGTCCACGTCTTCCTTTAGACATACGTGCACATTCGCTTCCGCATCGTTTCCTGCATCCATGCGGACAAGCAGACGAGACGAGGTCAGCGGACGAGCTCGACGGATAGCGGTAGTTAAAAACGAAGGCATGTTGTCTTGTACATGTTGTTTCCCTGGACGCAGCTCGGCATGAACGATATACCCTTCCTTCCCTGCGTACGCAAACAACGGCGTAAAACCGTCAAATCCTTTATACGTTCGACTCACTCCTTCTTTTTTCGTATCGGAGTTATCAAATGGGGAAGCATCTATATCAAGGGGAAGCCATGTCGTTTTCCCTTTCGTCCAACAAGCGGACAAGGTAGCGTGTTGTCGAACCAACAGACGCATCGATTCCTCCCAAATGATGGTTTCGGTCATCGGGAGACAAGCGAGCTGATCGAGACGCTGTCGCAACGTTGGGGAGGAAGGTACGTGCCGAATGCCCATTGATGTCGAAAAGATATCGTCCTGACGATACGCTTCGATATGATCAAAATCCGTTTTTCCTGTGGCAAGCAAGCCGATCATCGAGCGAATGACGTCGCTATGGGAAATGTGCACATCTCGACGAACCGTTGGGAGCCGAAGTGCGTTTACTCGTTTATCCAGCTTCGTTTGGTGCAGTAAGTAGCCCACGAGAGCAAGCCCAGCACTTGGAGTAATCGCTTCATCTGTCAATACAAACCGAATCGGGAAATCTTTCATCACATTCACCTACTTGATGAAGAATCGTCAACGTCGTTTTCCCTTATCGTATCAACGGTTTGCGACCATTGTAAAGATGTTTTGTCACGGATTCAGGTCTTTTTTATCGCTACAAAATATGCACCAATTGTCAAAAGTTCATTAGTCATTGCAGTCAATGCACCGCTCATTACGCTTTTATCTGCGTTGTTTTTAAAAGAAAAATTGAACAGAAGAAGCGTACTAGGAATGTTTCTTGCAGTATTTGGAGCTATATATATTATTACAGATGGTCATCCTTCTGTGCTTATTGACATAGGATTCTCCCCAATCGATCTCGTGCTAGTGGGGGCATGTCTTAGCTGGAGTACATACTCTGTCATCGGAAAAATCGCGATGAAAAAGTTTAGTCCTCTTGCGGCAACAACATATGCAACAGGTTTTGGGACGCTATTTCTAGCGCCGTTTGCGCTATATTATACTTCCTTCGCATCCATCGAAGCGAGCGGATGGGATGTTTGGTTGAGCGTTCTATACGTTGCTATTTTTGTTTCAGCGATCAGCTTTGTTTGGTGGTATAACGGCATTCAAAAAGTAGGTGCTTCAACCGCCTCTGTTTTCATTAATGTCATGCCTATTTCTGCTACTGTGATGGGTACGATGTTTTTTAATGAACATTTGACATTCACTCATATTATTGGCGCAGCGTTTGTCTTTAGTGGTATTTTACTTAATATTTACAGCAAACAAGAAAACATGGTGTTTTCTCTCAACAAAAAAGAAGCAAACACATAAATTTTTGTAAATCGTGACGTTTCTTCTATCGATGGTATTTTTACATGAAAACATGTCGTCTATTCAAATGATTGGGGGACTGATTGTGTTGAGTGGAGCTATGCTTGTTGTCACAACAAAAGAACTTAAACCAAAGAAAAAATCGATCTCCATCAGTACGTGATGGAGGTCGATTTTTCAAAATGGCAGGAATATTGCCTATCGTTATCTAATTCCAATAAATGTTTCTTTATAGTAGCGAGGAGGATTGTTGTGAACCAAAATGTAAACTCCCCGTCGGTGGCGCTAGTGACAGGAGCCTCAAGCGGGTTTGGACTACTCGTCAGTGTTGCACTTGCGCGTGAAGGATATCAGGTCGTTGCTTCGATGCGAAACATGCAAAACAAAGAAATGCTTACAACCGTGGCGTCTGAAGCCGGCGTGTACGATCGGATAGAAGTCATATCTCTCGATGTCACCGATTTCGCTACGGTGGAATCGGTCGTGAATGATGTAACTAATCGCTATGGACGAATCGATGTATTAGTTAACAACGCAGGGTTTGCCGTTGGTGGTTTTGTCGAGGAACTCTCAATTGAAGAGTGGGAGCGTCAATTTGCGACGAACTTTTTTGGGTTAGTTGCCGTCACAAAAGCTGTTTTGCCGATTATGCGAACGCAACGTAGCGGTAAGATTATCAACATTAGTAGCATTAGTGGACGAGTCGGTTTTCCGGCGATGGGGCCATATGTCGCTTCAAAATTTGCTGTCGAAGGATTTAGCGAATCGCTTCGTTTAGAAATGTTGCCGTACGGAGTACATGTCGTCTTAATCGAGCCTGGGTCATTCAAAACAAATATTTGGTCGAAAGGACTTCAAGGAGTGTCCGTCCGTTCCGATTCACCATATGCAAAAGAAATGAAAACCATTGTGCAATACGTGAATCGAGTAGCTAAAACAGCACCACCCCCTGACGAAGTCATTAGGCAAATCATTAAAGCCGTCCAATCGCCGACTCCTCGTTTGCGTTACCCTGTAGGGAGAGGAGTCAAACTGACGTTAATGCTGAAAAACTGGTTGCCATGGAAGTGGTGGGAGCGGATTTTCCTGAAAACGTTTAATAAACAGAAATAAGCACAACCTTCATGTAGAGTTGTAGAAAACATACATTTGGAAGTAGGAGTTTTGTCAATTTTAGCGAAATGATGTGTAAAATCGTTGGGGATTGATCAACAAAATGCTTTAGACCAAGAATTAAGCAGGTGGCGAAAGAGATGGGAAATGTTTATTTTTTTCACCGGATTTCCGGGATTTATTTCGTCGATGTTGCTTGAGAAGTTTGTAAAGAAGGGGGAAGAGGAATGATTGTTGAGATGAAAAATGTTTCATTTATTAGAGAAGGGCGCGTCATTCTAGACCGTCTACATTGGGAAGTGCAAGAAAATGAACAATGGGTCATTCTCGGGTTAAATGGTTCAGGAAAAACATCGCTACTTAATATTTTATTAGGTTATGAATACCCATCAAAAGGAGAAGTTTCCGTATTAGGGCACCGATTTGGAAAAACAAATTTGCCAGAACTCCGCAAACACATCGGGTTTGTAAGCAACTCGTTTGAGAGATTTCAACCTACATTAGAATCGGAAACGGTGGAAGAGGTAATTGTTAGCGGAAAATTTGCTTCGATTGGGCTGTATGAGCCTGTCACAGTCGAAGATTTTCATCAAGCCGAACAATGGATGAATGTCTTTCGAATTGGTTACTTAAAAGGAAAAACGTATCGCACCTTATCGCAAGGAGAAAAGAGAAAGGTACTGATTGCTCGAGCACTAATGGCAAAGCCAAAGCTACTCATACTGGATGAACCAACCGTAGGACTAGATATGTTAACACGAGAAGAACTTTTAGCACTCATTAAAGACGTTATCATGAAAAAAGTATGCCACGTGTTATATGTCACACATTATATTGAAGAAATCATCGAAGAAATGACCCATGTTTTATTATTAAAAGATGGAAAAATTATAGCAGCCGGACAAAAAGAAAAAATACTCACTGACGATTATTTGTCAGAAACGTTTCAAATAGATGTGCACGTCCGTTGGGAACATAATCGGCCGTGGGTATCGATAAAAAAAGCCCTGCACTTCAGTAAATAGGAAAATAAAGGAGGACGAAAGGCGTAAAATGAATGAGAAAAGGGAGGAAAATTTCACTTCAATGTCCGTAAAGAAGCCAACAAATATACTAGAGAAATTACAAGCGCGATTAAGTCATCGGTTTGCGATTTTGGAAGAAGACATCTTTCATCTTATAAAAGAAGAATTGGTGTCGTTAGAAATTACGCCCGAACCTTTTCGTACAGTAAAGGACGTTTGGGACGATATAGATCTGTATTGTTTCGATGAAAATTTATTCAATCGATGCGAAGAGAAAATACAAACGTTTCTTTATGACCTACTTGCTGATTGTGTGAGGGAATTAGGAGTGGACGAAGTACGTACGTATCTCATCACCCAAGGGTGGTCAAATGAGGTAGAAGAAATGGACATGGAAGACCTTATTTATGGGGTAAATGAGCTATTAGACTGGGAAATTGAAGAAATCACATTGGATTTGCTTGAGCATTTTGGCCAGTATGAATTGTCATTTCTCTATCGCAAAGAATATCCGTTTCAACAGTTATGTAAACAAATAGAAAAACCAGTGGATTTGCATTTTTTGAACAATGCTCTATCTTCTTGGTTATTTGCAAGAAAGGAACAGATAAAAAAACAAATTCAAGAGGAGTACGGGGAAATGCTGTTAGATGATTCATTAAAGATAACAGCTTTTTCGAGCGAGAAGCTAGTACAAGCCTTTTTTGGTGTGGTGGATGAAGAACACCTAGCACAAATAGTTAAATACGTAGAAACAGAATTGACGAACGAAATAAAAACTCGCTTCCAAGCCTTTCTTGCCATTCGTCAAACATCTATATGGAAAGTTTGTGAATCCATTATTGATCAACACGTAGGCATATGGCTCCATGAAGTAAAAAAAGAAGCAAAAGCCCTGTACGATGAATGGGAGGAGCTCTGTCGCTTGCTCGAGAATAGTTGTTCTAAAGAGATGATAATAATTCTTGATAAAATGCGGCACTATCCGACTTTTATAAAAGAAGTGGATAAAAAACGAAGAACGAAAGAGGAATACGAAGCGATTTTATCTAAAATTGCGTATACGTATGTACAGTTGCTAAACGAAAAATATCAATGTTCAACAGAATGGAATCCACAGAAAATGAACCGCTGGTTGAGTACGTGGTTTACATCAATGGAGGAATTTGAACGCTCGTTTCTTCATTCTAAAGAGTTTAACCGCCACTTAAAGGCGATAAGCAAGCAAATTTTTGACCACCCTTTATCACTTTCCGCTTCATCGGTTCACAAAAAATATGTCGTTCATGTCGGTCCGACTAATTCTGGAAAGACATATGATTCGATGCAACGGTTGCTTCAAGCGAAAACAGGGATGTATTTAGCCCCATTGAGATTGCTTGCGTTAGAAAAGTTTGAAGAGATGTGTTCCCACGGTATTGCATGTGCCTTAATAACAGGGGAAGAAAGAAAAAATGTACATGGCAGTACACATATAAGCGCAACGGTCGAGTCGGTGAATGTCAACGAGGAATTTGAAGTTGTCGTTATTGATGAATGTCAATTATTAGCGGATGAAACGAGGGGGGCTGCTTGGGTCAAAGCGATTATCGGGGCGAAAGCGAAAGAAATTCATTTGGTTGTTGCACCGCATGCTGTTGGCTTGCTTCAAACACTGCTAACTTACCATCAGTTTGATTTTGAAGTAATCGAACACAAACGTACCACTCCACTCATTTGGGAAGAAAAGGATTTTTCTTTTCCAAATGACTTGCAAAAAGGAGATGCACTTATTGTTTTTTCAAAAAAGAACGTTCTCCATGTTGCCGCTTCACTCGTAAAACGAGGATATAACGTCTCGGTTTTGTACGGAAGCATGCCTCCTGAAACAAGGAGAAAACAAGTCAGGCAATTTCGGAAAGGGTTAACCGATATATTAATAGCAACCGATGCTATCGGCATGGGAATGAATCTTCCTATTCGAAGAGTCATCTTTATGGAAAGTAAAAAGTTTGATGGGAAAGCCGTTCGAACGTTAAAAGCAGAAGAAGTACAGCAAATCGCAGGACGAGCAGGAAGAAAAGGAATATATGAAGAAGGGTTCGTCTGCGCTATGGTAAATCGAAAAAAAATAAAAAAGTTGTTAGAGGCGCCGGTAGCTCCTATTGAATATAGTTTTCTCCCTATATCAATCGAATCACTAAAAAAATTTCCTTACGAATCATTCGATTTATTCAAACGGGCATGGAGCTTTTATCAAAACGAATTAAAAGAAACGCCTTATCGTGTTCGTGAAATAAGCGAATGGGAAAGAAAAATGTTCGTTTTAGAGAAAGCATTGAAAAAGATGAAGATCGAACTTCCTCTTTGGAAGAAATTATCTTTCTGTTTCGTTCCGTTTTCAATCGAAGAAACGAAGATAACAGATTGTTGGCTAACGATGATTAGAGAATATTTAACGGAAGGGAAGGTATCTCTGCCGCCTATCCTTACGTCGGTCGATGCAATTGATGAATTGGAGAACGGCTATAAACAGCTTATGTTATTTACGTCATTTGCTTATTCTCAATCGTTGTCTTTTAACGAAGAAGAGGTTTTTGAACTAAAAGAAAAAATTTCTGAAAAAATATTTGAAGTACTATCTAAACATTTGATACGCTATATGAAAAAATGTAAAATTTGCAATCAGGAATTGCCTTGGGATTTTCCATATCCCCATTGCCATCATTGTCATGAATATATGTATGTGGAGATGTCTTTTTAATTTGCTGCTTATCTTTCTAGGAGAATTTTTCATAAATGAACAATATAAAAACTTATTTCCTTCTATATAAAAGCGGATGAGATAAAAATAAGCTGTTGAGCTTGTGTCAACAGCTTATTTTCTTCTAGCTACTAATTTCCGAGAGACAGTTGCCATGATACACCGTATCGGTCTTCTACCCATGCAAACTTAGTACAAAGTTTATACTTAAATTGGAAGTGAGGTCATTCAATGTATCGGATTAGCGAACTAGCCAAACGGTGTGGCGTGAATAAAGAAACGATCCGCTATTATGAAAAGCGACAGCTACTTCCACTCCCTATGCGAACAGAAGCGGGGTATCGTTTATATTCAGATGCAGATGCAAAGCGCGTCCAATTCATTAAACGTCTGCAACAACTCGGATTTTCTTTAACGGAAATTCATCAGCTACTTGGCATTGTCGATCAAGATAAGGAAAGATGCGCGAATATGTATGTGTTTGTATCGAAAAAAGTGGAAGAAGTGCAAAAGCAAATCAAAGACTTGCAGCGAGTAGTACATGTGCTACAAGACTTGCAGAAGCGGTGCCCGGACGAAAAAGCGTTATACGAGTGCCCGATGATTGAAATGCTAATTGAGGAGGAATTTTCAACATGAAAAGATATATGATGCTCATTGAAGGAATGACGTGTCCAAGCTGTGAAAAACATATTGCTTCGATTCTTAAACAAATCGGCGCAAAATCCATTGATGTTAGTTTTCGTCGTAGAGAAGCGGTGTTTGAACTTCCTCATGCCAACGTGGAAACGGCAAAACAAGCCATAACTATGGCTGGTTATGAGCCGATAGAAGCAGGGGAAGTTGATGCAACAAGAGAATATGACTACATCATCATTGGCTCTGGTGCTGCCGCTTTTGCGTCGGCAATCGAGGCAAGCAAGTACGGGGCGAAAGTTGTCATGATTGAAAGAGGAACGATAGGAGGAACATGCGTTAATATCGGCTGTGTCCCTTCAAAAACGTTGCTCCGGGCAGGAGAAATAAACTACTTAGCAAAAAATCATCCGTTTCTTGGGCTGCATACGTCTGCAGGAACGGTCGATTTATCTGCACTAATCGAGCAAAAAAATGAATTAGTGCGCGATCTACGCCAAACGAAATATGTAAATCTCATCAACGAATATGGATTTACGCTCATACAAGGAGAAGCGGTATTCTTAGACGAAACGACAGTAGAAGTCAATGGGAAAAAATTATCAGCGAACCGCTTCCTGATTGCCACAGGTGCTTCTCCGGCAGTTCCTAATATTCCTGGGCTTGCGGGTGTGGATTACGTCACAAGCACGACGCTACTTGAACGAAAAGAAGTACCGAAACGATTAGCGGTCATCGGTTCTGGTTATATTGGTATCGAACTCGGCCAACTGTTTCATCATCTTGGTTCTGGGGTCCCACCAACAAAAAGCGCAAAACATACGCTAAGCAAATTTCGACATGAATAAAGCCGAGTTTTCCTACGCTAAGGAAATTTCGGCTTTTATTTTTATTGAATAAGAGGGCGCAGTGAATTTAAACTAGCTATTTTCTTCATATCAAAGGTGTATTCACCAAGAAAATTGATATGCTCCCATCCTAATGGTGAAATATGTTTTAGCAAGTCTTCTCGCAAATCTCCTTTTTCCTTCAACAAATTTATTGCTTCGGTAAGGTATACGGTATTCCATACACTAATGGCATTAATTATAATGTTTAAAGCACTTGCACGTTGAAGTTGATCTTGTAGTCCTCGTTCTCGTAATTCGCCTCGTTTTCCAAAGAATAACGCTCTTGCCAAGCCATTCATAGCTTCTCCTTTATTTAATCCTCGCTGAATACGCCTACGTAGGGCTTCATTAGATATATAATCTAAAATAAAAATAGTCTTTTCGATTCTTCCCATTTCTCGTAAGGCAGTAGCTAACTTGTTTTGTCTTGCATATGACCCTAATTTCCCCATAATCAGCGAACCAGACACTTTTCCTTCTCGAATCGAATGGGCTAAACGGAGCACATCATCAAAGTTTTTTTGAATAATCTTTGTGTTAATTCGCCCACGAAGTAATTTTTCTAGATCAGGAAAATCACTTGGCTTTTGAATGGTGTATAGTTTAGCATCAGCTAAATCACGAAGTCTTGGTGCAAAACGAAAACCTAACAAATGACTTAAACCAAAAACTTGATCGGTATAACCAGCCGTATCAGTATAATGCTCCTCAATATTTAATTCGGTTTCATGATGAAGCAGTCCATCGATGACATGTACAGCATCTCTTGCATTTGTATTAATGACTTTCGTATAAAAAGATGAAAATTGATCACTCGTAAATCGATAAATGGTTGCCCCCTTCCCTGTACCATAATGAGGATTTGCCTCGGCATGTAACGATGAAACTCCAACTTGTACTCGCATTCCATCAGATGAAGATGTGGTGCCATCTCCCCAATAAGAGGCTAAAGCAAGTTTGTGTTGAAAATTTACCAAAGTTTCCTGTGCTCGATTTATAGCATCATCATACAATCGCCATTGTGCGGCATTGGCCATCTGGTGATAAGTAATTCCAGGTGTAGCATCTGCCATTTTAGTCAACCCAATATTCGTTCCCATCGCCATAAGTGCAGCCATCAAAATGACCTTTTCCTCTCCCTTCGGAGGGCGATTGGTGGAAGCGTGTATTAACATTTCATCAAATCCTGTCCAGTGTGCTACTTCCATTGAAAGATCAGTGAGCTTAATTCTTGGAAGCATATTATATAAGGATAAACTGAAGGTTCGTGCATCTTCTGGGGTATTCTTTTCTAAACGATCCACTCTAAGTTTTGCTTTTTCTATATTTACTCCTTCAAGACTATCAAGGTTATTTGAAATCCATGTAAAGCGTTCAGCTAGAGCCTTTCTTCTTTCTTCAAGATATTCCTCTGCTGATGAACGAACTGCCAGTCTAGTTTCCTTTAAATTGGTTGTTGTCCATTCATCTTTGGGAACAAGGTAATCCTCAAAGTCTTTATGGAGCCTACTACCGACTACAGATACGTCTCCTGAACGAATATGATTTTTTAATTCCGTTAGGGCAGCCATTTCATAATAATGTCGATTAATAATTCCTTCCTCGTCATACACATGCTTTTCCCATCGTTTTGGGACGAAATCTAACGGAGCTCCATCTGGTACTTTTCTTTTGCCGGATTTATTCATCTCGTTCAATGTTTTTAATGCACGTAATAATGGTTCTGCTGCTTTTGTAGAACGAAATTCTAACGATTTCAGAAGAGCAGGGGTGTACTTTCTCAAATAAGTAAATCGATTCTCTAGCAAATCAAGGTAATCATAATCCATTGGTCGGGCTAATTTTTTTGCTTCTTCAACGGAAGCAACGATTTTATCCCAAGGCATTACCTTTTCAATGGTGCTAAATGGATCAAGTCCTTCATCTCGTGCTTGGGTAAGTGCAGCCCCAATATCTGCAAAATGAACAACTTTTTCATTAACTGCTTTTCCATTTTCCCTTTGCATTTCCTCTTGTGTTTTACGGCCTTTCGATTGTAAAATCATCATTTGTCGATCATGAATTTCAATTGCTTGGTCAATTAAATCCTGACTTAGTGTTACTAGGTATGCTATAAGAATGGCATATTTCTTATTTTCTTTAAATCTACGAAATGAATGAGGTTCATAACGAGCCCCAATGCGAGATAATTGAAGTAATCGATTAGGATGAACTTCATTCATGTTTAATGGGAGTTTCAACTCTCGAATATATTCTAAACGTTCTATTACTTTCAGAAAGGCATCGGGTGATGATTGGCCGGGAAGTTCTCTCAACCATGCTAATGGGGTTTTCCTGCTGTCCACAAAAGGATCTATAAGTTGATCCAATTTATGTTTTTGCCACACTGAAAGAGTGGCAGTTAAGGTTTTAAAAATCTTTTCCTCTGCCCTACGACGAGTTTCCCACACGAGTCGCTCTATTGTAGTCACTCCAGGAAGAATTATTTTTCGATTCCTAAGTTCTTCTTGAACAGTTCGAAGCAGATACATGGAATTTCCATTTTGAAGAGCATGTTTCAAAAGATACTGAGCTAATTCCCGATATGTACTTAAAGAAAAATTCTGATATCCATATACCTGTCGAATTTCTTCCATATGTTCATGCTTGGTTGGGTCACGTTGGGCATATAAAGAGAAAGAATCAGGATTAGCATTGATTTGTTTAGCTATATATTGGATTATATAATCTGGTATAGGTTCAACGTCTGTGAGAGACCATCCGGGATAGCGCAGTACACATAATTGGACAGCAAATCCCAAACGATTATGATCTCTTCTATGCCTTTTAATAATCTCTATGTCATATTGAGAAAAAGTATAGTAGGTTTCTAGTTCCCGTTCGGTCATATCAGCCGGAATTCTTACAAATTCTGCTCTTTGATCAGTTGTAAGCAGTTCCTTTCCTCTTGATGCCATTTCCTCCCGTCCCTTCATAAGTTTAGTTTATTTCTTTTCTAGGTATCGATAAACGGTTGTTCGTGAAACTCCCCACATTTGGGCAATATCTGTAATAGGTGTCCCACTTGCCACTAGTGTCTTTAACATCTCTAATTCTTTCTTATCTAACTTTTCCGGTCTTCCTCCTAATCGTCCTCTGGCTCTTGCTGCAGCACGTCCGGCTGCCGAACGTTCGTGAATAAGATTACGCTCAAATTCGGCAAAAGCCGCAAAGAGATGAAACATAAGTTGTCCCGTAGCGCTAGCCTTGTCCATCGTAATGTTTTCTTGCAGACTATGAAAACTGACGCCTTGATCATTGAGATCATTGACAATCTTAATAAGATGCTGCATATTCCTTCCCAATCGATCTAAGCGCCAGACCACTAAAGTATCACCAGTTCGAACAAAACGGAGAGCATCTTCTAATCCCTGTCGTTTATCTTTAGCTCCACTGATCTTATCGGTAAATATCTCCCCACAGCCATGTTTTTTAAGCGCATCTAATTGTAAATCTAAATTTTGAATACCTGTGGAAACGCGCGCATATCCTACCTTCATTTATTTCATCCTCTTTTGATTATTCTGTTTTTATCGTAACATAACTTAATCGGTAGGTAATATCTGAACATAGATTTATTTACAGGGTTTATCACTAGCATTGCAGTAATTAAATCTGATGATTTAAAATACTAAGAATGTTCAATTTTTTATTGATTTCGAAACAAAAAAATCCTTTACAATGGAAGTACAGGTGGTTCCTGTCCAAATCCAATCGTAAAGGATAACTGTTATGGACAAGAATACACTAATTTCATCATTTGGTAAATGGGTTTCACCCATAAATATTCAAAAACTTAGCGAACAAGTCAAAGAATTGAAACAGGACTATTACACAAAAAAGCTGACAACAGAAGCCTATATTAAATTTTTATTGGTAGCCCAACTGCTCGAATTTAAGAGCTTAGAGGAAATGAGTGATGCACTTGTAGACGAAGATCTTCAAAAAGCACTCGGATTTGAATCGATAAGTGCCTCTCAGCTATCCCGAAAAAACAATCAGATCAACCCACTAATTCTTGCAAATTTGTTCTTGGATCTTGTTTGGAAAATTCAACGGTACCATTATAAAAACGGAAAGAATATGCCACTGAAAATCATTGATTCGAGTACACTCCCGTTGAATTTGACCAATTATAAATGGGCAAAATTCCGTAAAACAAAAGCTGGTGTAAAGCTACACTTACGGCTCGTTTTCATGGATAAAGACACCGTCTATCCTGAAAAAGCAGTGATTACGACAGCAAAAGAACATGACCGAAATCAACTCGAAGTCCTAGTGGATGATAAAGAAGCCATGTATGTGTTTGACCGCGGTTATGTGGACTATGAACGTTTTGACCGGATGACAGATGATGGCTATTTCTTCGTTTCAAGACTGAAGAAAAACGCAGTCATTCGTGAAGTCTATACATTTTCACTTCCTGATGATTGTCACGTTCTATCCGATAAAATGGTCTATATTGGTACCACACAAAATCGTACTGAAAATGTCTATCGTCTACTAGAAGTTATGGACACAAAAGGGAACTTACTTCGTTTAATTACCAACCGATTTGATTTAAAAGCAGAAGAGATAAGTGGTATTTACCGATCTCGCTGGGCTATTGAACTCTTTTTCAAATGGCTTAAGCAACACGTAGAAATTAAGCACTTTTATGGAATGAGTGAAACAGCTATTCAAAATCAAATTTTCTTAGCCCTTATCACGTATTGCTTACATGTTCTCATTCAATTGGAGATGAAAAGTAAGAAATCCCTACTTCGAATTACTCGTTGGTTAAAGAGAGCTCTGTGGAAACCAGCTTATGTTTGGTTGCGAAAATTTGATGGGCGAGCCAGTCCATAATCTCCCTTTTGTCGTTGTCGCTCTGATTTAACTGTATATATTTACCAAATGGACAGTGCCGCCTTTCTTTAGGTTTTGTCTTTTTGGCACAAATTCACAAAAAATAATTAACAGAAAATTCTAACTATATTTATGCAATGCTAATGATTAAAATTAAATTAATACAACACTAGTGAGAATGGAAGAAAAAAATAAAATTATAGAAACACGGCTGTTGATTATCCAAAATTAGGCATACTACTCCCATATATTCGGGCATACTCAAATAAGACAGCTGCCATCTCGGATTTCCATTCGAGAGGAAGTTGCCCAGAGAAAAAACGACGGACAAACGAAAGAAAGGTAAGGGACGAGGTTGTCCGTTTTTCCGTTCGATGATATAGCCATCTCAGTAACACATAAGCGATAAATGCCGCAAAAAGTTGGTTGTATACCGCATGCTCGTTGTTGCCAAATAAGGTCGGAACGTTTAGATATTGCTTGATCCATCGGAAAAACACTTCCACTGTCCAACGTTCTTGATACATCTCGGCAATCTTTTCCGCCGATGCCTCTAAGACGTTCGTGACCACACGGATTTCATGCCCGTTCGCATCCTGAAAGATCACGACGCGATGGCGCTTTTTGGAACGACATTGTTTCGTTCCTAACTGGCAAGTAAAATCCGCCACAATAGAAGAAGAGGAGGAAGAAAGGCGCTTTAGGCTCTTTTTTTGATGGATCTCGACATTGTCTTTCATCCGAATCACAAACGGTTGCTTCTGTTCGACAAACCGATCGAGGCGTTCAATTTTAAAGTACGCTCGATCTTCGACAAGAACCGTTTGTACGTCTGTGAGCCGCTCTCCCACCGGTCCATCGTGGCGCAACCCTACGGTTTCTACGATGTCGCTCGGCATTTGTTGCTCAGGGGAATACGCGACGTGCATTTTCACTCCGGATCGTTCCCCATGATAGGGTGCCCATGTCAGGCGGTTTTTCCCCACGGTGACGGTCGTGGAGTCTACTATACGCAATGCTTTTGGAAAGCGAAGCGAACGGCGGGTTTGGCGATTGCACTTAGAAACAACCAAAGCAAATAAGCGCTTCATCACCTCGTACGGAACTTCTTTCGCTTTCTTAGAAACCGTCGAGTAATGAAACGTCGGCAATCCGTACATTTTCGCCACATCGGCACCATGACGGAAACTTTTCCATTCGTGAAGTGCCGCCAGCAGAAAAAAATCAACCAACGTGCGCACCGTAAACGTCCGCGAAGTGTCATGGTAGCCAACGGCTTCGGTAATCGACTGGAGATCTTCATCAGAAAGTATGAGTAAAATGTTTGTGGGAGAAAAAAAGACAGGTTCCTGATTTGGTATAATAAGGAACCTGTCAGATATGTAAGCAAAATAGATGAAAAACGGGCTCTCCTCCTGGTAAGGTAGTAAGTGCGAAAAAAATACAACCAAAGAAAGGAGTGGAGCCCATGCAGGATTATATCACAAACGGCTTGACATTAAAAGAGATCGAACAGTCTTTATTTAGACATATGCAAAAACAATATGGTCATCTCCTTCAACAGGTGTTGGAGGAGATCGACCGCACATTGGCAGAACAGCGGGACAAGAAACGATATGCGCTCAAAGATAAGCGGACGATCCGACTCCAAACGCTATTTGGAGAGGTGGAAGTGAAGCGAAACTACTACTTTGACCGTGAAAAAAAGGTGTATACGTCTTTACTCGATGTCTTTCTCCAGTTCGATGGGGCGCATGGAGTGAGTCCGCTATTAGAGGAGACAGCGATTCATCTCGCCGTGACGGGTTCTTCGTATCGACAGGCTGCGCAGTCGCTTGAAAAGCTGGTGGGGTATGCATGTATGAGTCACGAAACGATTCGCCAGTCCATCATCGAGGCAGAGGTGGAAGGGCACCGTGCGATGGAGAAAAAAGGGCGCGTGTTTTTTATCGAAGCAGACGGGTTGTACGTGAAACGTCAACGAAGCCGCATCAAAGGAAAAGAAGAAAAGATCATCACGATTCACCAAGGATGGGAGAAAAACGGGAAACGCGTATCCTTAGTGAATCGACGGTATATGGTTCATCAAACGAATGAACCGATTTGGGAAGCTGTAGAGAATTTTCTGATGAAGGAATACAGCTATGATCCGTTTGAGGATTGGGTGGTCATCAATGGAGATGGAGCCCCATGGATTACAGCGTGTCGAGAATATTTCGGGGACAGGGGGTACTTTCAGCTTGATCGGTTCCATGTGGCAAGAGAGATTCGTCAATTGTTCCGAGGTCATGCGAGATATCGGGTGATTCGAAAGAAGTTAGCATCATGGGATGAAGAAGGTGTGTTACGAGAACTCACAAGTGCCATCGGTACGTTAGAACATGAGGAGAAGGAAAAGCAACTCGAGGCGCTTGTTCGTCGAATCGAGGAGATGCCAGGATGTTTGCGTGACTATCGCGTATGGTTGAAGGAAAAAGGGATTGACACGACAAACATGAGGGCGATGGGGAGTGCGGAAGGAACGATGCATGTGTTTGCGAAACGAAGTAAAAACGGTCGAAGTTGGAGGGATGCAGGGATTGAAGCGATGTTGCGAGCGATCGTCGCGATAAAAGATACGTTACTCATTCGGACACGCGATGGAGTGATGTATGGCGTGGAAGAACGAGAAGAAACGAAACGAGAAACGATCGTGAAAAAGGCACTGAAGCGCGTGCAAACGCAAATGACAGAAGTGGTACGAGATAACATCCCATACCTTCGCCAATCTTCAGGGACACCGATTTACGAGGCATTGCAAGCATTGAAAGGTTTTTAAAACGAGAGAAAACGCACATACCTACAGGATGAGAGTAAGTAAAAGCGCTTACATATAACGATTTTATAAAACCATATATAACCAAAAAAATCGGTCGAGAAAAAAATCTCCCACAAAGTCTTGACTCAAACCATCAGAAACAATTTTTTGCATCAAATTTGGGAGTGTGGTATACTTGTGCATAGAGAGCACCTCCTATATACATCCAAATTGACATTTTAACCTCTGATTTACGCAGTACACCCGATGCGACGCAACACCTCATCCGGGTGTTGTAGAACGTACTGTTCAAAACGAGTAATGGATTGGGCAATATCGTTTTGATCCTTGTGAAAAACGTTGGCAATCACTTCATCTTTCAACCACTTCCACAGCCGTTCAATCGGGTTCAACTGTGGGGAATACGGTGGCAAAAAGATGAAATGAAAAGCATCGCCTTCCTCGCCATCAAGAAAGGCTTGTACCATCTTGGCATGATGAATACGCGAATTGTCTAACACAAGCACGAGGAATCGATCGGCATATTTCTCTTTCAATCGGCGCAGAAAGTAGAGGAAGGTTTCGGCATTGGCGGATGATGCACGATGAAACACTACATCGCCTTGTTGAACATCGACGGCGCCAAAAATAGAAACGTGGGCGTGGTGACCATAGCTTGGCACTTGTTTTTGATTTCCTACTTCTGCCCATGTCGTACGAAGCGCTTGATACGCACGAACATGCGTTTTGTCCACATAAAACATAGTGACGTTCTCGGTGATTAGTTTTTTTTATAAATTCGAGTTCCTTTTGAAAAGCAGCTTGATGTTCTGGATTCCCTTTCACAAGCTTATACGTCGGACGTGTCCATGACAAACGAAGACGATGCAATAACTTACGAATGCCTTCACGTGACATCGAAACGCCATAGGTATGTTGGATGTAGGATTGTAAAATACGCGTGTTCCATGATGAAGCAATGCCCCAGCCAGCATCCGCAGGTGTAGTAGTTAACACGAGTTGTCTAATTTCTTGTTGTTGTTCTTCCGTCAGAAATGGCACGCGACCAGGCGGCAACCGACGATCGAGTAGATGATCGAGCCCTCCTTCATTAAAACGTGCAACGTAGAGGGCAACCGATTGACGGCACAGATTGACCATTTTGGCCACATCTTTGCCAAGATGACCTTCCATGACGAGACGAACAGCGGTCACCCGAACGCGAAGCGAAGCATCTTTGATTTTCCGTTCTTGTTTCCGAAGTGTTCGAGGCGTCCAACCGTGATCATTTGTAATTTTAAGACGTTTCATGTCATTTCCGCTCCTTTTACACATGAGTATTTAGGAGCAGTATAGCCATGGAAAAGGGTGTTCATACAGAAGTCATTACTTTAAAGTGCATGTATATATAAACCAGTCTAGACTGGTTTATAAAAACTAATCGAGGTAGCTTAAATGAAAAAAAGTTATAAAGTAATGATACTTTTATTGCCGATAATAGTAGCTTTAGTTACTACGTTAAGCGTTCAATTCATTGAGGGAACTTTGAAATCGGAGTTACTTCACTTTACGATGTTTGAAAATCTAATGATGTTTACAATGATCTTTTTAACAATCTATTTATTTACTATTGCTTTTGTAGTACCTATTAATATTTATATAACTAAGAAAATTGATAATAAATTAATATCATTTGTTTTATTTAATATTGTAGGTTTAATTTTAATAGGTTGCGTTGATATTTGGGTATTAAAAAATTTTGAATTAAAGTCTTTGTATCTAATTTTCCCACTATTTGCAGTTCTATCTTTGTTTCAGTCGAATTCTAAAAGTGTTTAACAAAATATATATCAGAGAAGGATGACCGATTAGAGTTGTCCTTTTTTGTTTTATAAAAACGTTCAGATTTTTTAGGAAAAAACTAGGGTCCTGCCGACAAACGGCATTTATCTATACTTAGGACTAAAAAAACCTTGATTTGATAAGGTTTTTACATTAAGGACATGTGAACAACGTATTATTCTTAAAATCGAGTCTCCCTACACGAATTCTACAACAGATCGTTGCCATGAATGCAACAAGAACGCCTTAAGGCGTTCTAATGAATTAAAAGGCATAGGTTATTCAAATAAGATTAATTAATTTTAATGCCTTCTCGTTATCAAGTATTCAAAAAGTGACTTTTTACTCTATTTTTCGTCTCAATAAATTCCTTAATGTATAATATTTGTGTTTTGTCGGTAGGATCTCTTATTGAAAAAGATTATATTGCCTCAGTCTGTAATAAAGCCGATGATTCCTTAGCGTAGGAACAATCGGCTTTTTTTATGTCGAAATTTGCTTAGCGTATGTTTTGCGCTTTTTGTTGGTAGGACCCCGTTCTGAAGTCACATTGATGCAACGGAGCCAACGACTATTAAAAACATATGAGCCAGAAGTTTCAGAGGCGATGACAAAAGCGCTCACGACTCAAGGCATCCACCTCCTCACAGGAGCGTCCTTTGAACGCGTCGAACAAGACGGAAACGTCAAAAAAATATATATAGAAATCGATGGAAAAAAACAGGTGATCGAAGCGGACGAATTGCTGATTGCCACTGGGAGAACACCGAATACTGCAGCGTTACGTTTAGAAGCGGCTGGGGTGAAAACGGGTTCGCGTGGCGAAATTATTGTTAATGACTATTTACAAACGACAAATCCGCGCATTTACGCAGCGGGAGATGTCACACTCGGCCCACAATTTGTTTATGTCGCCGCATACGAAGGAACGATTGCCGCAGCAAACGCCGTTGGTGCCCAAAATAAAAAAGCTCAGCTTGACACCATCCCAGCGGTTACATTTAGTTCTCCGGCGGTCGCAACGGTTGGACTAACGGAACAGCAAGCAAAAGAAAAAGGATACGAAGTAAAAACATCTGTTTTGCCGTTAGAAGCTGTCCCGAGAGCAATTGTCAATCACGAAACGATCGGTGTCTTTAAACTAGTGGCAGATGCAAAAACAGGGAAATTGCTAGGAGTCCACATTGTAGCAGAACATGCGGGAGAAGTCATTTATGCAGCGACACTCGCGGTCAAACTCGGCTTAACGATAGACGACCTTCGCGAAACGCTCGCGCCGTACTTAACGATGGCAGAAGGATTAAAACTAGCGGCGTTAACGTTCGACCAAGATGTCGAAAAATTATCTTGTTGCGCAGGATGAGCCACTTCCATGCAGAAGCGGCTCTAGTTTTTTTTCTTATCTAACGCTTGTTTTAACAAATCTCCTAAGCTTGTACTAAACGAATCATTCTCGGCACTATATTTTCTCAGTAGTGCCCGTTCTTTTTGCCCAAGTTTTGTTTTTTTCTGTTCTTCTGCTTTTTCAATAACATTGCAAGGGCGGCATTGAAAGTAGATACCTGCTTTTCCTTCATGAATTTCCATCCGTTTTTTGCATTGTGGGCAGCGACGATGCGAAAGTTTTGGATCTTTTCGTTTTCGGAATCGGCATGTCATATTCGAACATACGAGCATGCGACCTTCTTTTGTCACTCGTTCTTTTAAAAACGAGCCACATTCTGGACACATCGAGCCAGTTAAATTATGGGGGCGGTACGTTCGCTCGCTCTGTTTTATTTCTGCGACTAGACGATCTGTTTGTTTGCGGATGTTTCGAAGGAAAGCTTTCGGATTCCCATTTCCGCGAGCAATGGCTTCTAGTTGTTTTTCCCACCTTGCCGTTAACTGTGGTGATTTTAATTCCTCATTTACAAGTTCAATTAACTGTTTTCCTTTCGATGTTGGATAAAACCGCCCATTTTTCCGCTCGACCGTTTCTGTTTCAACGAGGCGTTCAATAATTTCCGCACGTGTCGCTGGCGTACCTAGTCCGTACTTTTCCATTTGTGACAGAAGATCTGCTTCAGAATAACGAAGAGGGGGGGGGGCTGTTAGCGATTCCCTTTTCTCTAACATAACAGAAACCCGTTGCCCTTTCGTAAACGTAGGGAAGGTCGGCTGCTCCTCTTGCTTTTCTAAGATGCGGCGGAATCCAGCATTCACGATTCTTGTTTCCCGCGCGACAAACGATTCTCCATCAATAGAAAAAACAACATGAATCGTTTCGTATTCGCAAGCTGGATAAAAAAAGAGCCAAAAAGCGATGAGCGATCAAGTCATATAGTTTTCGTTCATCAGCAGAGAGCTTGCTGATGTCAAGCCGTTCTTCTGTCGGAATAATCGCATGATGATCTGTTACTTTTTCGTTATCAAAAACTCGTCGAGCCATCACTTTTCCCTTATTCTTTAACAACGGGATAACTTCGTCTACATATCCAGATTTCATTGCCTCTAGCCGCTCAAACATCGTGTTTTCCATATCAGTTGTTAAATAGCGCGAATCGGTGCGCGGGTAGGTGACGAGTTTGTGTTGTTCATATAGCCGCTGCAACACGCTTAACGTTTTCTTCGCTGAAAAGCTAAATCGTTTATTTGCGTCTCGTTGTAATTCGGTCAAATCGTAAGGGAGAGGCTGTGCTTCTTTTTTTATTTTTCGCGCAACAGAAATAACCGTCGCTTGCTTGTTTTTTAGCTTTTCATATAGCTGTTCCGCTAGTTCTTTCGAAAAAATTCGTTTTTCCCCGTTACGCTCCCAAACAGCAGGAACAGACCCGACGTTGGCATGAATCGTCCAATATGGCACCGGTTGAAACGACTGAATTTCTTTTTCCCGCTCGATGATCATCGCAAGCGTCGGTGTTTGAACACGACCTGCAGAAAGAGGTTCATTGTATTTAGTCGTTAACGCTCTCGTCACGTTTAACCCAATAAGCCAATCAGCTTCTGCGCGACAAACAGCCGATTCGTATAAACGCTCAAACTGTTTTCCTGGTTTTAAATGTTGGAATCCATCCCGAATGGCTTGATCGGTTTGGGACGAGATCCAAAGGCGAAGGAGCGGCTTTTTCCAACGGATTTTTTGCAAAATCCATCGTGCAACAAGTTCGCCTTCCCGTCCGGCATCGGTGGCGATGATGCAGTTTTTCATATCCGGACGTTTTGCTAATGTTTCGATCGCCCGAAACTGATGACTCGTTTGGCGAATGACGTTCAGTCCCGTTTTTTCCGGAATAATCGGCAAATCTTCTAGCCGCCACGTTTTATAAGCGGGATTATAATGTTCCGGCATTTTCAATTCAATTAAATGCCCGAGCGCCCATGTGACGACATATTTCGGCCCCTCAAAATAATGTTTATGTTGTTCCCGACACCCAAGTACGCGAGCAATTTCCCGCGCCACACTCGGCTTTTCAGCAAGAACTGGTGATTTCATTCGTTTTCCTCCTAGCCACAAGACTACTTGTTCAGTATAGCGGAAAGGGGGGAGTTTTGCACACTTGACACTTCAAACGAAAAAAGGATTGCAATAAAATGAGATAAGATTGCCAACAACCTTTAGTCATCGTTATCGTTTCCGCTACGATTGGGACGTTAATTTAGAAGGGGAGTCGTGCTCATCGATCCGTTAATAGCTCATAAGATTAAGATCGGGATAAAATGAAGAAAGCAAGGTGAAATCCACTGTTGCAAAGTTTATGTAAGACACGGAAAAGGCAATTACCAAAGGATATAGTGCGATTTAATTCGATCTGAAAAAATATCATCAGAATGCCCAGATGATTTTGAGCATAGGATGAACAACATAAAAATAGCGGATTATACGACAAATATTCCGACGCGTAGCGACAAACGAATCTTAACCGTGAAAGGGCAGTATAAAATGCACCTTTCTTTTTTTATGCGTTTTTAGTTTACATAACATAAATTATAGGAAGTTGAACAAATTGTATCTCATATAATAAGTAAACTTTTATTTTTGAGACGGAAGAAGAAATTATAAGCCCGCAGCTGCTCATAAATACAATACATTAGTAACTAGCTACGGGCTTGTGATGAAACAAACACTATATAATCCGTCCTTTCTTATGTCACTTATGCGATATCTTCATTATAATAGCGAACGCCTTTGTATTGAATACGGATCGGAATTTGTTTTTCTTGTTCATACTGGCGACACAATTTTTTCGCTTTTACACACGCATCCATCATGCCATCTGCAATAATGGCTTCTTCCCATACAACTGGTTGTTGGTGATGTGTACTAAAAGTGAAGATGTACTGTTTCATAAACATCCTCCTCTCTCAATTTATTTATATATTCATTATAATCATTTCGTTTATTATTATAATGCAAACCTGTATTACAAAAAAGATTGAAACTGTTACAACATTGTAAACTTTTATACTCATTTTCCAGCAACTTTTTTCATTTGTTCTTCTTCACGAATTGGCCAGCATTCAACACCTTTTAACCCCTCGATATCATCAGCATAGAATACTGGATTTTCTCCGCGTTTCCGTTTTATCATATAGTCATCAAGCTTTTTAAAAAAATTTTTTTGATGATTAACATAAAAACACCCACCATTCTGGGTGTTTTACAATTTATGCAGCAGTAATTTCTTTAGCAATGGGGCTAAAAATATTGGTAATTGCTCTACGTTTGGAACGAGTACACTATAATGTCCATATATATTTTCAATCGTTTTTTGTTGACTTTCGCTAATTATTCCATTCGCCAAAAACACATTTACTACTTCAATTCCTAATTTTCTCGCTTCGGTAACTGCCTCGTGTGTATCTACAATCCCATTTTGATCATAGCCGAAAGCAGCTGGTTCCCCATCCGAAAAGACGAGTAAAAATTTTTGTTTTTCGTTTCTTTTTTGCAATTCTTCTGTCATTAATCGAATAGCCAAACCATCACGATTATCTTCTTGTGGCTCCAATTGCATAATTCTTGCCCCATGATCTTTTCTTAGAGAATCATCAAAATCAATAACAGTTTGAAAATAATTAGGTTGATAAGACGATGTAGCGTCGTTCGTATCCTCCCAAAAACCAACAATTTTATGCGGAACGCGAAGCGCTTTAAGAGATTCGTGAAATAAAATAATTCCTTTTTTTGTTTCTTCCATCTTGTCATACATCGATGCAGAACAATCGACAAGCAAAACAAAAACAGCATCTAATAACGGGGATGTTTCGTGTTTTTTATAGAATAAACGCGGATGTTCTTCTGTAAAAAAGCGTAATAGCTTTTTATTTAAACGACCTGCATGTAAATCTGTACGTGGGTGCATTTTTTTATGTTCAAGCACTTTTTCAATGGATTGTGTCAATTTTTTTTGATATGGCGCAATTACTCCCTGGTTACGTTCATACTGTTTAGTTTGCTCAGTTGTCGGTGGCAAAGCATCCACAAATATCGGCTTAGCATAACGATTTTCTTTTCCGTATTCATACTCGGAACGTCCAGAAAGTTCGTGGCGCTGCTCTTGTTGTTCTAAATGCGTATAATCATTATGTGTTGTTTTTTGTGATGAACCATGCACTATCCCAAGAGCTTGATCTCCCGCTTCCCCTTGACGAACCCCTTCCCCGAGCAAGTCAGTCTGTGAACCTTGCTCGAGATCAAACTGTAAAAAACTATTCGTCATATCGCTTGTTTCACGATGCCATGTATGCATCGTCTCTTGAAAAATATCTTCATTTTCCGATTTCTTATCAAGTACGTCATGATTTTTCAATGGATCTTTTCGTCGGATATCTTCCCTATCTTGTTGCTGATTAACGTAAATATACTCCGGGAGATGAAAATACGTGTTTAGCATATCAGTATCTAACAATTCATCTAACACATCTATAACTGTAAGTACAATATGTGAAATATGAGCGGTTGATTTTGCATCATATACATTTCTTATTTCGCGCTCAACAAATGGAAGAGCTAAACGTAAACGTTCAGGAAGAAAAATATCGTTTACGGGTTGTTCCGCTGTTAATAGTAAATATAAATAATTAAACAATGCATCTGTATAAACGCTTTTTATCATATTCACATTCCATTGAGTTTCAAAGTAATGGCGATATACATGTTTCCGAATAACGAACGCTTTTTTTGTACCAGGACGTACATGCCGACATATATCTTCTAACCGCATGTCTTCAAGCAACACAAACAATTGTTTAGCAAAGTTTGGGATACAATATGATTTTATTTGGTTAAGAAAAAAAAGGATATCTTCGTCATTTGTATGATAAAAATTTCCGATCGTGCGCAAAAACACATCGCTTTTTAATCCATATACGTACTGTTCTTTTGGACGGTTATCCCAAAAGTAACTGACAACGACTTTTTTATGTTGCCGATCAAGATACGACTGATAACCGAACTCGAGCTCCATTTCCTCATCTTTTGTTAATGTTTTCACTAAATCAGATAGCTCCATAAACAAAAAAGAATCAACTTTTTTATCATTAAACATAATAAAACGGTTCATGTAACCACCCTCATTCATCAAACAACGTTTCGGCTAAATTGCGCACCGCAGCTTTTTCCCGCTCGTCTTCTAATTTCTCGACGATCGCCCGTTCAATGGCGCGTCGAGGTGGAATATACACCGCTAAATCACAAGCATCGATCAACGCCCGAATGGAAGCAGCTTCTTCTGATACATATCCTTGCTTCACTTGAACAATTAAATCTGCAGATAGTGTAACAAAACGATCTAATAACACTTCATTTGTTAGCTTCGTTTGTTGTTGTAAAATACGTTTTAATGCTTCACCTTGGACGTACGGCACATCAATGACAACAAAACGGTTTTTCAATGCTTCATTCAATGGTACTGTTCCAACGTATCCTTCGTTAATCGCTGCAATGACGCCAAATGTCGGCTTCGCTTTAACAACTTCCGCAGTAAATGGATTTGTAATCATTTTTCGATAATCGAGTACCCCGTTTAAAATCGGTAACGTCTCCGGCTTAGCCATATTAATTTCATCAATATATAGCAGATGCCCTTTTGTCATTGCTTGAATCACAGGCCCGGGGATAAATTCAATTGTTGCTTGCCCATTTGTTTGTTGAATCGTCTTGAAACCAAGCATCGCCTCAGCATCTAAATCAATTGAACAATTAATGCTGTGCATTGGCTGTCCAAAGAAAAGCGATAACGTTTCAGCTAATTTTGTTTTTCCGGATCCTGTCGGCCCCTTTAACAACACATTTTTCCCTAGGGCCAAAGCAATAATTGCATCGTATAAAATAGACTCATGAGCGGGTGTATATGCCGTATATCCAGTCTGTTCGTCTATGTTATTTTTAAACATCTCTCTTCTTTCTTTAATGATCGCTTCAATCGTTTCTGGTAGTGTAAATGACTGTGTATAAATCATGATGTCATTCCTTTCTATATTTTTATACGTACGTATTGTACAAAAAACAAATGGATTTGTACAAACAAAAGAATAGTTTAACATAATTATATTATGTTAACAAATGAATGAGAAAGGGAGCCACTCGGCATTATCGACTTTTGACGAGTAGCTCTACCGCTTCTTGAATAAGTTTTTCACTTTCTAATGATCCTGTTTCTATATCCTTACGAATGCAACGCTCTAAATTAGCACTTACAACAACCGCAATGGCACGATCAACAGCACTACGAATAGCTGACAATTGAGCAACGACTTCTTTGCAGTCTTTCTGCTCATCCATCATTTTTAGTACGCCGCGAACTTGTCCTTCAATTCGTTTTAAACGGTTCTTCACTTGATTATCATATGTCATATTCATCAAACCCCTTTTCTTATACCCTTATCAGTATATTAAATGAAATATAATTCTTTTGTCAACTAAAATTATCTTTGATCGCTTTACGGATAAGCGCTTCACAACGATCAAGTTCTGTTTTTAATTGTCGCTTATACAACTGGGCTTTCTTATATCCTTCCTCAGTAAAACGATAATAAACAACTTCTTGGTATTTCATCCCTTCTTTTTTCTTTTTTACTTGTTCTAAAATGCCATCTTCAATCAAATCATGTAGCGCTTTGTATACTTCTGAATGATTCGGGCGATATCCAAATGGTTGAAACTCTTCACGAAGCACATCTAACAATTTCAACCCATACAATCGTTCCTGTTCAGTTAAAGTAATTAAATATAACTTTAAAAATGCGCGTTGCTTTAATAAAAATCCGCTCGGTTTTCTTTTTTCACTCATTTTTTCTCCTCCTTTCATATGACACTTTCTTCACTTAAAAGAAAATCCCTTCTCCATTTCCATTATAATTGAACATTTTTATTTTTATTCAGTTTCTATTTAGAACATAGTTTTATGATATCAATTTTTTGTAAAAAAAAAAAAAAAAAGAAGAAGGTTCCCCATACCCGTCAAGTTTAGTGTTAAGGGTCGTTGTGTCCATACGCAATGTTTGTGATCATTAGCTGAAGAAAAAGAATACCACATGTTTTAGGCATGCCAAATAACCCTCTTGGAGAGGGTTATTTGGCGTTTTTATGAATCTAATCAATAAATACCCAATTTAACCAAGAGATCCGATGCCGTTTCTTTTCCTTTCCTTCGATCCTTTCTTCCATGTTTTCTCAATAGAAGGAGGGGAGAAGAAAGGCTGATTTCTTCCTTGGATAGGCGCAAAAGCAGTTGTTGCCAATAGGATTGGAGAACATCTAGTGCTTTCCGTTCGCTGATTTGAATCCCTTCTGTTTGTTGCCAATACGTTCGAGCTTGAAACAGAAAGGTTTGAGTCACCAAAATGGCAATCAACGTCCCATATACATGGCATTCGAACCGTTCTTTCTTCATCTTCTTCACTTTCTCCAAATCAAAAACGGACTTCCACGCTTTAAACAGCAGTTCAATTTGCCACCGCAAAGAATAAAGCCCATAAACCTGTTGCCCATCAAACGACTCTTGTGGTAAATTAGTCAGTAAGATGTGGTATTTCTTTTGTTCGAGGGTTTGGCGTGTCAGCGCCTTCCCTTTTCTTTTTTCCCTTTTTCGCACATACGCCATCCGTTTTTGCCATTCTTCTTCCGTCAAACGTCGAAAAATCAAGCGTGGGATATACAAACGCTCATGCCCGATGTATACATGTTCCATTTCTACTGATTCCCCTTCCTTTAATTGATTCCCAAGAGATTCCCAATCCCATTCCTTCCACTGGCTATTCTCTTTGATATACACTTTCATATCGGAACGGAGCCGAGTAATATAATACGCTCCTCGGGCGTCGATCTCGGTTAGTGCGGCAACGGAGAAAAAGCCCAAATCCCGAATACATAGGTCATTCGGCAAAATCGTGTGCTGGGCATGATAGGCAAAACGGGCGTCCGAGTCATTGGCCGATTGAACGCATAGTTGAAGACAGGCACCAGACAACAAGTCATATTCAAACTGAATTTTCGCTCCTGATGAGACGGAACCTCGGTAGTCCTCCCCGTAGTCGGCAGGAACCAAAAAACTGGTCGAATCCAAAATCCGCAAGCGAGTAAAACACGTCCGGTAGGTTTGGATGGTGGACCAAAGCAATGGGCGTTGTCGTTGGAGGAGAAGGAAAAACACTTCTCGCAAAAACGCCACGGCTCGCTCGGTAAAGCGCTGATTCAATCCTTCGCTGGACAGGGAACAGTCATGGCGGAGCGTGAGAGACGTACATAACCGTTGGAGTGATTGTTGTGCCAGTGAGCCATCTCCCCATGCACAAAGAGTCAAAAATGCTTCTGCCGTTAATGCTCGTTTTCGTTGGATAAATCCTGTTTCTTGAGCAAGATGAGTCAATGTCTCAGGCGAGAAAAGTTGGCGGATGGTTTTCATCCATGCTTGCATTTGATTTTCCATAGAAAAAATCCTTTCTAACGAAGAGTATTCGCTAGAAAGGATACCATGTTTTTAACGGTGTACAAAGGCCCAAATGCTTAACTTGATGGCTATGAGAAGGTTCCCCCTCCTTCATTTAAAAACAATTGTTTTATTTTCATGAATAATGACACGGTCTTCTAAATGCCATTTTAGGGCGCGGACAAGAACCGTTTTTTCGATCATACGCCCGATTCGCTTTAAGTCCTCTACATGATGCTTATGATCCACCCGCTCGACATCTTGTTCAATAATTGGGCCTTCATCTAAATCATCTGTTACATAATGAGAAGTAGCACCGATCAGTTTCACTCCGCGTCGATAAGCTTGCTCATATGGTCGTGCGCCAACAAATGCCGGTAAAAACGAATGATGAATATTAATGATTTGTGCTGGGAAAGTTGCAACAAAATGCGGTGATAAAATTTGCATATAACGTGCAAGCACAATGACATCCACATCGTGTTCCTTTAATAGTTGGATTTGTTTTTCTTCCGCTTCCTCTTTTGTTTCTTTTGTTACCGGTATATAATAGTATGGGATTCCAAAAGACTCTACCGTTTCTCTCATTTGCTCATGATTGCTAATAACTAGAGCAAAATCTGCAAGTAATTCACCCGCTTGCCACTCCCATAGTAACTCTAATAAACAATGCTCTTCTTTTGAAACAAATATCGCTACTTTTTTCACATGTGTATGTAAGCTCAATCGCCAATTCATCTCAAACTGTTGTGCAATCGTTGCAAATTCCTTCTCTATCGTCTTTTTTCTTTCTAATATATTCGGAGCATCGAACTCGATTCGTAAAAAAAACGTACCGCCCTCAGGATCTGTCGAATATTGACTGGATTCCACAATATTAGCTCCCTTTTCGTACAAAAAAGTAGTGACAGCGGCCACAATGCCTGGTTGATCTGGGCATGAAATAAGCAAGCGTGCTCGCTCTTTATATTTGTTCATAAACTTTTGCACATGTTTTTGTTGAAAATACATCATAACTCCCCCCATAGACAGAAAAATGAAATAAAATAATAACTTTTATTATAACAAATAAAAAAATAGTCGAGAACATATCCCGACTATTTTTTACTTATTCAATATTTTTCTTACTCCAAACGCCCCTTTCCACACAGGCGTAGATTGTTTATTAGATGAAAGATATGTGTATAACGCCCCCATAAATAATGAGCCACCAATGATATTCCCAAGCGTTACAGGGACGATGTTATGGATAATCCCTGCTACATGAATTGTATCTGGATGCTCGACAGCTAAAGCAAGTGAAAAAATAACAAAGTTTGCAATAGAGTGTTCATATCCGGAAGCAAAAAAGACGAAAACGATTAAAATCATCGCAAACATTTTTGCCATATCTTCCTTCATTTGCATTGGAATAAAAATAGCTAAACAAACAAGCCAGTTACATAAAATCCCTTTGACAAACAATTGTATCGTTGTTGCGTGCATTTTTTTCAAGGCAATTGCAAAAAGTAAATGATCCATCGGAATGTCATGAAAAATACCTGACTGTGCAATCAAAAAGGCGAAGAAAATCGCACCAAGCAAGTTGCCGCTATAACACGCCACCCAGTTACGAAGCGTGTCACCAATCGTCGTTTCTTTTTGAAGCGTACTTACAGTAAAGTACATCGTATTCCCTGTAAATAGTTCTGCACCGCCATACATAATCAACACAAGGGCAATTCCGAAGAAAATACCGCTCACTAAATACGTTACAGGTGAATGCGCCTCATAAAAGTATTGTCCGATACGTACGCAAAGAACGAGAGCAAAACCAATGTATACACCTGCCAACGCAGCACGAATCATATATTGAAGAGGCGTTGTTTGCAAAATGGAGCGCTTCTTTAATGCAAGCTCTTTACATGTTTGTAAAGCTTCCATTGTTTTCTCACTTCTCTTTCTTTTTTGTGATGTTTTTCACATTTATCCTACTCCTCTTCGTTCTATTTTTCAATGCATTTGTGTAAATGTTAAGAGAACTGTCAACACTTTATTTTTGTAAACGTTTACGAATAAAATGACTATTGCAATTTTTTTATCTGATGTTCTCATCCTTTGCAAACTCATGCACAAATGTATTAATATAAAGAAGGCGCAAAATACATTGTTAGAGGAGGAAGCTATGAACTACATAAAAGAGCAAAATGGACAGCTATGGTTAACAGAAGATGAGCGTGAAAATTTAAAAATTAGTTATCGTATTAAAGAGATTATTTACTCAGAACGTTCACCATTTCAACATGTGATGATTTTAGACTCATACGACTTTGGAAGAATGCTTGTGCTTGATGGAATTGTACAAACAACTTCTATTGATGGACATATTTACAATGAGATGATCACACATGTTCCTCTTTCTCTTCATCCGTCGCCAAAAAAAGTTTTAATTATCGGTGGGGGCGATTGTGGTGCAGCTCGTGAAGTGGCGAAATATGAAGAGGTAGAAGAAATCCATCTCGTCGAAATCGATGAACTTGTTGTTCAAGCATGTAAAGAACATTTACCTGAAGTATCGGGAAATCTCTCCGATCCACGTGTTCAGTACGTATATAAAGATGGGGTTCAATTTGTGAAAGATCATATGAATACGTACGATGTCATTATCATTGACTCGTCTGATCCTATTGGTCCTGCCCAAGTATTATTTGAATACGATTTTTATGAAAGTGTGCATAAAGCGCTTAAAGAAGATGGAATGATGGTTTGTCAAAGCCAATCGCCGATTTTCCATATGGACGTATTGAAACAAACATATGCAAATATTCGTCATTTATTCCCGCATGTTCACGTATATACAGCTACTGTTCCAACGTATCCTGGTGGGCTATGGAGCTTCACTCTTGGTGCAAAACAGCCGATTTTATTTGAACGGCTCCACACTTTCACAAAGCAAACGAAATATGCAAACGCTGATATTTTAAGCCAATGTTTCCGTCTTCCACAATTTATGAAGGAACATCTTCAATCGTAGTCGGAATCATTCCGGCTGCGAGTGTTGACAAAGAGGCGTTTTTATATTATGACACAAAACGCAATGATTCCTATTTTCTTTATAAGGAGAGTGCCTATATGCGTGTGAAAGTTGTTTTACAATGTACAGAAACTGGAGATCGCAACTACATAACAACGAAAAATAAGCGTAACAATCTTTTTGTTGCGCTTATGCGCTTCTTTAATAAGATTATCAAAAGCTTGAACAATTTGCTCCACAGATTGTCGCATCATTTATTCCTCCTTAGTTAAAGCGATTACAACATTTCTTGTAAACTTGTATATACAAGTTAGTTAACCGCTTTCAAATAATTTTCAAAGAAAAAAGATGCCCTTGTGGACATCTTTTTCACATTTATTTACTTTCTTTTTTTCGTGCATACATCGCCGCGTGTCGTTTAATTTCGCCAATTAATTGTATTTCCTCTTGTTTTGAAATCTCTAGGGAAAGACCGTATTGAAATTTGTTTACATATGTTTTCTTCCAAATGACAATCCCACGCACGTTGATTGGTTGATCAACGATTGTAAATTGCAACTCCACTTCGAGTTCACCTTTGGCGGAGTCAATGGGTAAATTTAAGTTTGTCTCCAGTCGAATACCGCGTGGACTAATATCGTGAATTTCGGCCGCTCCTTTATCCGTTTCTACTTCCCGTTCCCCAATATGTGTAATACGAAATGTACAAGGAAGCGGTTGACCAAATTGATATCGAAAAGGTTCTTGACGTTTAAACCTCATCATAAATCCCCCACATACAAACTATACCTTCTTCAATATAATTGAAATCATAAATAAATGCAAGGGAATTATGACCATTTCACCCATGTATCTGTCACGTTACCTGTTTCGTCACAATCAATTACATACGTAACATTACCATATCGATCGCTTAGTCGTAACTCATCGACACGGACGTCTTCCGTCATTCCTTTCTCTGTCCTTAAGATAACGCGACCATGTGAAAGGAAGTGACAACTTACTAATCGATGTGGATTCGTTTTCACTTCTTTAATGAGAAGTTGTCCTCGTTTCGCACGAGTAGATGGTTCGACCTCTGCCCGAGCGATTTTTTTCACCGCTCCACGTTTTGTTACAAGAATTATGTTTTCGTCTGTTGCCTGTTGACCAGAAACAACATAATCTCCATCTTTTAAATGAATGCCTTTTACTCCCGCCGCTCGAACGCCTACTTCTCCAATTTCTTCTTCTGAAAACAATAATCCGTATCCATATTGTGTGACAAGAAATATATGTCCCATTCCGTTTGTTTGATATACGTTCACAACTTCATCATCTTCTTTTAATCGCATAGCAACAAGCGGCTTAGAATAACGTTGCGCTTTATAATGAACGAGATGTGTTTTTTTCACCAACCCTTGTTTTGTAATAAATAATAAATACCCGTTGTTAAAACTTGCGATTGGGATGGCACTAGTCAACTGCTCGTCTCGATCAAGCGGAATGATATGAGAAATGTGTTGACCAAGATCTTTCCAACGAATGTCTGGAAGTTCATAAACAGGACAATATAAATAGTTTCCTTTATTTGTGAATAACAATAACGTATGTGTTGTATTCATCTCAAACATTCCGAGCAACCTATCGCCATCTTTCATTCCGATGTCCTGTCCGTTCGAGGCGCTATAGGATCGAAGGCTCGTGCGTTTAATATATCCGTCTTTTGTAATAGTGACAATGACATCTTCCTCTGGAACAACAACGTTCATTTCAATTTTAATTTCTTTTATTTCTTCTTCAATGGTCGTTCTTCGTTCATCGGCATACGTTTTTTTCATTTTTCTTAATTCCGATTTAATGACAGATAATAGCTTTTTTTCACTTTCTAAAATCGATGTTAGCTGCTCAATTTTATCATGAAGCGCATTTGCTTCTTCACGTAAATCATAAATATCTGTATTCGTCAAACGATATAACTGCAATGTGACAATGGCTTCTGCCTGAGGTTCTGTAAACCCATATCGATCCATTAAATTCGTTTTAGCATCTTTTTTATCTTGAGAAGCGCGAATCGTTGCGATGATTTCATCTAAAATGGATACAGCTTTCATTAATCCTTCTACAATATGAGCACGCTCTTTTGCTTTTCGTAATTCATAACGCGAACGATTGGCAACTACTTCTTTTTGATGCTCAATATATGCGTCTAACATTTGCAGTAAATTTAATAATTTCGGTCGACGCTCATGAATAGCGACCATATTGAAATTGTACGTAATTTGTAAATCTGTATTTTTATATAAATAATTTAAAATACCTTCCGCGTTGCCGTCTTTTCTCACTTCGATAACAATGCGTAATCCTGTACGATCTGTTTCATCACGCACATCAACAATTCCATCCATTTTTTTTTCTAGACGCAATTCATCAATTTTTTTAACTAAGTTCGCTTTATTCACTTCATAAGGGATTTCTGTGATAACAATCGCTTGTTTACCACCTTTCCCTTGCTCGATCGTGGCTTTCCCACGAATAACGATTTTACCTTTTCCTGTTTCGTAGGCTGTTTTAATGCCTTCTTTTCCTTGAATGATACCACCAGTTGGAAAATCTGGTCCTCTCAGTACCGTCATTAAATCATCAACCGTACAAGTCGGATGATTAATACGCATGATAACGGCATCAATTACTTCTCCTAAATGATGTGGTGGAATTTCTGTGGCATAACCTGCTGAAATGCCTGTGGAACCGTTGACGAGCAGATTCGGAAACATCGCTGGTAATACAACTGGTTCTTTACTCGTATCATCGAAGTTCGGTACAAACTCTACCGTTTCTTTTTCAATGTCGCGCAACAATTCTGATGCGATGGCAGATAATCTTGCTTCTGTATAACGCATCGCTGCGGGTGGATCTCCATCAATACTCCCATTATTCCCATGCATTTCAATAAGTACATTTCTTACTTTCCATTCCTGACTCATGCGTACCATCGCTTCATATACAGAAGAATCACCGTGCGGGTGAAAATTACCGATGACATTTCCGACCGTTTTAGCCGATTTACGAAATGGCTTATCCGATGTGTTTCCATCTACGTACATTGCATATAAAATGCGGCGTTGCACCGGCTTTAATCCATCGCGCACATCCGGCAAGGCGCGCTCTTGGATAATATATTTACTATATCGGCCGAATCGGTCTCCAAGCACATCTTCAAATGGTAAATCTAATACGCGTTCCATTCCCTTATTCCCCCTCAGCTGTCATCACATGATCGTTTTCTAAAATATTCATATCGTCCTCTAAACCGAATTGCACATTTGATTCAATCCATTTCCTTCTCGGTTCTACTTTATCGCCCATTAATGTTGTTACACGACGTTCTGCACGGGCTGCATCATCAATACGAACACGAATAAGCGTCCGTGTTTCAGGGTTCATTGTCGTCTCCCATAATTGATCGGCATTCATCTCACCGAGTCCTTTGTAACGTTGAATTGTATATCCTTTCCCGACCTTTTTCAAAATCGACTGCAATTGTTCATCCGTCCATGCATATTCCACAACTTCCTTTTTGCCAACTTTTTTACTCACTTTATACAGCGGTGGAAGAGCGATAAACACTTTGCCCGCTTCAATAAGCGGTCGCATATAGCGATAAAAGAACGTTAACAACAATACTTGAATATGCGCACCGTCTGTATCCGCGTCAGTCATAATGATCACTTTGTCATAATGAATATCATCGAGTGAAAAATCAGCCCCGACACCGCCACCAATGGTATGAATGATTGTATTAATTTCTTCGTTTTTAAAAATATCGGTTAATTTCGCTTTTTCCGTGTTAATCACTTTTCCACGAAGAGGTAATACAGCTTGAAAGCGACGATCACGACCTTGTTTCGCAGATCCACCAGCTGAATCCCCTTCAACTAAATACAACTCATTTTTTTTGGGATTTCGCGTTTGAGCAGGCGTTAACTTTCCGCTTAATACGTGCTCTTTTCCCTTGCGCTTTTTCCCCGACCTTGCTTCTTCCCGAGCTTTTCGTGCAGCCTCACGCGCTTGAAACGCGCGAATCGCTTTTTTAATTAACAGCGTTGCAATATCTGGGTTTTCATTTAAAAAATACGTCAGTTTTTCACTAACGACAACTTCAACAGCGGAACGAGCTTCAGGTGTTCCTAATTTGCCTTTCGTTTGCCCTTCAAATTGCAAAAGTGCTTCTGGAATGCGAACAGAAATGATGGCAGATAATCCTTCACGGATGTCTGTCCCTTCTAAGTTTTTATCTCTTTCTTTTAATAAACCTACTTTTCGTGCATATTCATTAAACACGCGAGTCATCGCTGTTTTAGCCCCAATTTCATGCGTCCCTCCATCTTTCGTACGGACATGGTTTACAAAAGAAAGCATGTTTTCTGAGTATCCGTCATGAAATTGGAAAGCAAACTCGACTTCAATATCACTTTGCTCACCATTAAAAAATACAACAGGGTGAAGCGCGTCTTTTTCCTCATTTAAATATTGCACAAACGCCTCAATGCCGTTTTCGTAATAAAATGTATCGCGCAAACCTGTTCGTTCATCGTATAATTCAATTTTTAACCCCTTTAATAAAAATGCAGATTCTCTCAACCGTTCACTAATCGTTTCGTAATGAAACGTCGTTGTGCTAAAAATCGTTGGGTCTGGTTTGAATTGAATTTTTGTCCCTGTTTGTTTTGTTACTCCGATTTTCTCAAGTGTAGTCACAGGTTTTCCACCATGTTCAAACCGTTGATAATATATAAACCCATCACGATGAATGGTCACTTCTAACCACTCAGACAAAGCATTCACAACAGAAGCGCCAACACCGTGTAACCCACCGCTCGTTTTATAGCCACCTTGCCCAAATTTTCCTCCAGCATGTAATACCGTTAAAATAACTTCGGGAGTCGGCTTTCCTAACTTATGCATGCCTGTAGGCATCCCACGTCCTTCATCTTGCACGCTTACACTTTGATCGTTATGTATCGTTACAACAATGCGTCTCCCATATCCTGCGAGCGCCTCATCAACCGCATTATCAACAATTTCATATACAAGATGATGCAAACCGCGACTATCTGTACTTCCAATATACATCCCCGGACGTTTACGAACCGCCTCTAACCCTTCTAACACTTGAATGGCGTCTTCGTTATATGTAAGAAGCTGCTTATCTGTCACAATCATTCCCCTTTCACAACAAGAACATTTGTTTCTGTTTTTTTTGACTTTCTCTATTTTAACATACATTCGTAAAACGTCCAACGTCGTGAAGAAAAAGAACGACCATTACAAAAAGAATGGTCGTTTTTACCGTGTGAGCGCATGTTCTACTTTGATGCAGCGATCCATCACAACCGTATACCCTTTTTTTGTTAAATCATGATATACGCCTTCATCATATACACCTAATTGCGCCCAAAACACGTCTGCATCCATTTGAACAAACTGTTCAGCGATTTCACGCAAATGTTCAGAGCGACGGAACACATTAACAATATCGACATGTCCTTCGATATCTGTTAACGTAGCAACGGCTGGAATGCCTTCCCACTCTTTAATAAGAGGGTTAACCGGAATAATGTCGTAGCCTGCCTCTTTCATTGCTTTTGCAACCATATAAGATGTACGCTCCGGACGATCTGACAATCCTACCACAGCAATTCGCTTCGCCTTGTTTAAAATTTGTTTAATTTGTTCACGACTTGGACCCATATCATCTACCTCCCATAATAAACTAGTACTTCTTCATGTAAAAAAATAATCCTGCCTTCATTTTTTAAAAAAGCATGTTACAATAAAAACATAACATCCATAGAGGAACTATGAATGGAGTAGAGGGGGCATATGATGTCTGTTTTGCTTGTGATTTTCAGTTACTTACTTGGTTCAATTCCGTTCGCATTGATCGTTGGAAAAATAGGGTATGGAATTGACATACGTGAACACGGGAGCGGCAATTTAGGTGGAACAAATACATTTCGCGTGCTCGGTGGAAAAGCGGGATTAATTGTGACAATTGCTGATATTTTAAAAGGGACGTTAGCCGCGAGTCTACCTATATTGTTTTCTGTAGATATTCACCCGCTTCTTACAGGAATGTTTGCTGTGTTTGGTCATACATATCCGGTGTTTGCTCAATTTCGCGGTGGAAAAGCGGTTGCTACATCTGGTGGAGTGTTGTTATTTTATTCACCCGTTCTATTTATGACGATGTTAGCTGTCTTTTTTCTCATTCTATATATATCAAAATACGTTTCACTTTCATCTATGTTAACAGGCGTGTATGCGACCGTCTATGCATTCGTGTGGACAGATGACGTTCCTTTGCGCATTGTCGTCACATTATTAACACTTTTTGTGTTTTATCGTCACCGAGCGAACATAAAACGTATTTTAAACAAAACAGAACCGAAAGTGAAGTGGTTATAGTGGCTACATGTCATTTACCAAAACAATTTGTAACGAAAATGAATGCTTTGCTTCGAGATGAAGCGGAGCGTTTTTTTGCGACGTACAATGAAGAAAAAGTCAACGGTTTACGGATCAATTCATTGAAAGTATCACCATCAACATTTTTAAACATAAGCCCATGGGAACTTGAACCGATCCCTTTTTGTCCTACAGGATTTTATTATTACAACGCCCAACCCGGAAAACATCCATATCATGCTGCCGGATTGTATTACATTCAAGAACCTAGCGCCATGTTTGTCGCTGAAGTGCTTGCCCCATCTCCAGGAGAACGAGTGCTCGACTTATGCGCAGCACCGGGGGGGAAAACGACACAATTAGCAGCGATGATGAATAACGAAGGTTTTCTACTGGCAAACGAAATTCATCCAAAACGCGTCAAAGCTTTATCTGAAAATATTGAACGGCTCGGAATTACAAATACTGTTGTGACAAATGAAACGCCTGAAAAATTATCGGAAACGTTTGAAGAGTTTTTTGATAAAATTTTAGTTGACGCTCCATGTTCAGGAGAAGGCATGTTTCGAAAAGACGCAGAAGCGATCCAATTTTGGAGTTTAGAACACGTTCAAAAATGTGCACAAACACAACGGCACATTTTATCATGTGCTTATAAGATGTTAAGCGAAGGAGGCACACTCGTTTACTCGACATGCACATTTTCTCCAGAAGAAAACGAGCAAATCATTGACTGGTTTTTAGCAACTTACGAGGATATGGAATTAATACCAATTGAAAAAGAAGATGGTATTCAACCAGGTGTGTCACATTGGACAAACACACATCGTGGAAACATTGCACATACAGCAAGGCTCTGGCCGCATCATCTAAAAGGGGAAGGACATTTCGTTGCGAAAATGCGCAAACGAGGGAGCACAAAACATTGGAATGGAAAAACAGTTGCATGTAACGTCCCTAAAGTGATGTGGCGTGATTATGAAACGTTTATGAATCATACCATCCAAACACCAATAAAAGGAACGATGTATGCGTTTGGCACGCACTTATTTGCCCTCCCACATTCATGCCCTCGCTTAGATGGTTTAAAAGTCGTCCGCCCTGGTCTCCATATCGGGGAATGGAAAAAAAATCGCTTTGAACCAAACCACGCTTTAGCGATGGCATTAACAAAACAACAAGTACAAGCATATCTGTCTCTTACATTTGAAGAAAGCCTCCGATATATGAAAGGAGAAACATTACAAACGAACGGAGATCGTGGATGGATATTAGTGACTATTGATGGATATCCGCTTGGTTGGGGCAAAGAAGTAAAAGGAGTTGTAAAAAACTTTTATCCTAAAGGATTGCGAATCAAATAGGATGTCCCTCAGTAATGAGAGACATCCTCATTATTTTGTTATAGTAACTGTAAAAGTGATATCATTTTTATTTAAATCGAACGTTTTCGCCTTCAACACGAGTCCTTCTTTTATACGAATGTTGCTTACAACAATATAAATGCGTTCATGTTTCGCATCGATTTTCACCCAATTTGGCAATGAAGCATGTTTATTGATATACGTTAATACATACGGTACAGGTAAACGGAGTTGCCCAAACGTCATCGTCGGATGAGCAAGTACAACATGACCATTCTCATCCACCTTTGGATCAAATGCCATTGTCAAATCAACAGGCTTTCCAAATATCGGGATAGCACTTGTTATATACAACCGATCAGCTAATTGAACATTGTAAGGCAAACCACCTTTTTTTTCATGCTTCTGAATATAGTCGTTCACTAACGCATTTAGATGTTGTTTAGATGTTTGAACAGTAAATGTCGGTCCTTCCACGTTAACATTCGATATATATGGGGAAGGAGATGATTGAAACATATAAAAAAGTAATAACGCCATCACTAAACTATTTATTCCTAACAAACTAAAAAATAACACTTTCCACTTCACTATTTATTCTCCTATCCATTCTTCGTGTTTTTGTAGATGTTCATACATACGTTGTGCGATTAGTTCATAGCCACGTGTGTTCGGATGAAATTGATCGTCATACAATATATCATCACGTTCTTCAAACAAATCGTCAATAGGTACAAATAGCGCACGATCATAACGCGAGATCACTTTCTTACTTCCCTCGTTCCACATGTGTATAATCTCATCCATTTCTGGTATATTTGGAAATGCTGAAGAAAACGGATTGTATAACCCGCTAAGTACAATATAAGCATCTGGATTCATATAGCGAAGAAGTTGCAATTGCTCGTCAAGTCGGGAAGCAAACATCTGTTGTTCTTTAACAAACAATTCATACGTTAAGGATAAAAAATGTGACCGGACAACTTTCATGACATCGTTTCCGCCAATTGTAATCAAAATAACATCTGCTTTTCGAATGACCGATTCATTGTTCATGATGACATCAGTTAGTTGTTCACTACGCAACCCCCGTTTGCCAAAATTTTGAACAAACACCTTATTCACATCTTCACGTTGCTCTAAATATTGCTTAATGAATGTGACATAGCCACCTTTACCATCCCCTACCCCTTTCGTTAACGAATCACCTAACGCTACAACATGTAAATCACGTGGCTTTATTTGTTCTTGTTCATTTTCTTGTATGGTCGTTGGGACAGTAGTTGTAGAGGTCGAGGAACATCCGACTAAACATACACAAAGAAATAGAAGAAGCAGTTTGTTCATATGGGCTCCCCTCTCTATAAAAGAAAAGACAAAAATGACACGGTCATCATTTTTGTCTGCATATGTTATTCTTGTAACATGTCAATATGTTTTAAAATTTCTTCGTACGGTACATCGTTTAAGCCACTATAATACTTCACGATCGTTCCATTTTGGTCAACGAGATAGAAATCTGTACCGTGAATGACTTGATCCCCTTCTTGTGGCTTTTTTACAACGGCTTTAAAGTTTTTCTGCGCAAAGCGTTCAATGTCTTGTTGGGTGTAACCTGTAAGTAAGTGCCAATTACTTAAATCTCCTTGAAACTTTTCAACATACGTTTTTAACGCATCTGGTGTATCGTTTTCGGGATCTACACTAAATGAAACAAAGTGCACATCTAACCCTTTTTCCTTAGCCATTTTTTGTAGTTTCGCCATATTTGCTGTCATCGGTGGACAAACGTCAGTACATCGTGTGAAAATAAAATCGGCTACCCACACTTTTCCTTTTAAATCAGCTAGACCAAACTGTTGACCATGTTGGTCAGTAAATGTGAAATCTTCGATCGGCCAATTTTTTGCATCTGGAATCGCTTGCTGACAAGCGACAAGCGACAACAAAAGCACAGCAAACAGCCATAAGCGTATACGCTTCACCTTTTATGTCCTCCTATTCCGTATAGTACATAAACCCTATCGCTCCTGGACCTGTATGTGTCGAAATGATTGGAGTTGTATACACAATGTCCGTCTGTGTCCATCCTGTCGTTTCCGCAATGGATTGTTTTAATCGTTCACTTAAATCAAGCGCCTCTGCGTGAGCAATTCCGACTGCTCGAACTTTTTTTCCCTTCGTATGTTCAACAAATTGATTGGTTAAATATTTGACAATTTGGGACTGGCTCCGAACTTTTGTGACAGGCGTATATACCCCATCTTCTAATGAAGCGATCGGTTTGATGTTTAGTAACGAACCTATCATCGCTTTCCCTCGTCCAATACGTCCACCTTTGACGAGATTTTCAAGCGTATCAACAACAACGAATAAATGTGTATTCGCACGAACTGTATCGAGATGGGAAACAATCTCTGATACTGTCTTTCCCTCAGAGACCATTTTGACCGCTTCTAATACTTGAAAGCCAAGTGCAAGAGAAATAAAGCGTGAGTCGACAACGGTGACGTTCGTCTTTGTCATCGCAGCTGCACTTTCGGCAGAGCGCACCGTTCCGCTCATTCCTCCTGTCATATGAATCGAGATAACATCGTATCCCGCTTCTCCAAGTTCATCATACACTTGTAAAAACTGTCCTGCAGACGGTTGAGAGCTTTTCGGAAGTTCATTTGCTTGTTTCATTTTTTCAATAAATTGTTGTGGAGTTAGGTCAATACCATCTAAATATGTTTCCCCATCAATAGAGATGGATAATGGAACGACACGAATGTCCCACGCTTCAATTATTTCTTTTGGTAAATCGACCGTAGAGTCTGTTACAATTTTTACTTTACTCATTTTTTCACTTCCTGTATTTCATTCTAAAATTTTCGTACGGTGAAATTATATAATAAAATCGCCCTGCGTGTCTTCGTTTTCATAAAATTTTTTGTAAAAAAAGAGCTGATTTGCACATTAGCAAAACAGCTCCTTCGTCATTTATGCATTGTTTTTTAAAATTTCAGATTTAAATATTTGTTCGTATACCGGCCACTTCAACACACGTTTTAAATAATCTTTAAACGAATGCACCTTCTTTGTTTTTTTGCTCGCATACACTTGTGCAATAAACGTTTGTAACCTTACTTTTACCATAAATTGATAAGGGTTATCGTCCTCCAATACCGGAATTTCAATAATTTTTACTTTTTGCCCATCTACGTTTTTAAACTCTAGGCTTTTGAATAACAAAATATCAATCCTCTTTTTTGACCGATTTACTTATATTATACACGATTTTTGTGTTGAAGTATGTCACATTTCGTCATCGACTTATAAAAAATTTTTGTCAAATGAGCAAATGGAATAAACTACTATCTTTATTCACTTCCATAAACGGAAAACCTTTTTTCTTCATTCGTTCGATAAGCGGACCGTAATCTTCACGACATTTTAATTCAATGCCAACGAGAGCGGGGCCGCTGTCTTTATTATTTTTTTTCGTATATTCAAAGAGTGTAATGTCGTCTGTTGGTCCTAATACTTCATCGAGAAATTCACGTAAAGCGCCTGCACGTTGTGGAAAATTCACAATAAAATAATGTTGAAGTCCTTCATAAATCATAGATCGTTCTTTAATTTCTTGCATACGTCCAATATCGTTGTTTCCTCCACTAATAATGCAAACAACCGTTTTGCCACGAATGTGATCTTTATATAAGTCAAGTGCAGCAACTGGCAACGCTCCAGCAGGTTCTACAACGATCGCATTCTCGTTATAAAGTTGCAAAATTGTTGTGCACACTTTTCCTTCAGGAACGACTACAATATCGTCAACGAGCTCTTTCGCTAACGTAAATGTCTTTTCACCCACGCGCTTGACTGCTGCACCATCTACAAATGGGTCGATTCCATTTAAAGTAACGACTTCTTTTGCTTCAAACGATTTTTTCATCGAAGGAGCTCCTTCAGGTTCGATACCGATTAATTTTGTCGTTGGTGAAATGCTTTTTATATACGTACCGACACCAGAAATAAGCCCTCCCCCGCCAATACTTGCGAACACATAGTCGATCGGCTCTTCACAATCATTTAAAATTTCAACCCCGACCGTTCCCTGTCCAGCAATGACAGCCTCATCATCAAACGGATGGATAAACGTTCGTTGCTCTTTTTTGGCACAAACAATCGCCTGCTCATAAGAGTCATCAAATGTATCACCAACTAAAATGATATCAACAAATTCTCGACCAAAAAATTGTACTTGTGATACTTTTTGGCGTGGAGTGGTAGACGGCATATAAATTTTACCGTGTACGCCAAGTACTCGACACGAATAAGCAACGCCTTGGGCGTGATTTCCTGCACTTGCACAGACAACGCCGTTTTTCTTTTCTTCTTCACATAAACTTTTCATTCGATAATATGCCCCGCGAATTTTAAACGATCGAACGATTTGTAAATCTTCCCGTTTAAAGTATACGTGGCAATCATAACGTTCTGAAAGCAATTCATTTTTTTGTAAAGGAGTATGATACACGACATCTTTTAACGTTTGATAAGCAATTAAAATATCTTCTACGTATACGCCATGTTTTCGTTTTACTTGTTGTTCCATTTTCTCGTTTCCTTTCCGTTTGTAATTTCGTCGTCAAAATTATGTTATTCTAAAATATATCATATTTTCGAATAAAGAAAAGTAAATTTTCTAAAAATTATCCGAAAAAATAAAGCTCGCTTGTTATTTGCGAGCTATTCGTTTGTATATGCAAAATGTATGTGGATAGCGATTTTTTTCATCTTGCACGCCAGGCTGTACTGAGCAGAGCTCCCATTGCTGTTCATCAATGTTTGGAAAAAATGTATCCCCATTAAACGTTGCATCAATATGTGTAACGTACAATCGATCAGCTATCGGCATCGCTTGTTCAAATACTTGTGCCCCTCCTATAACGAATACATGACCGTATTGTTGTTCGACTTGTTTTATGTCATCAATCGAATGAATAACTTGACAACAAGAGATGTTCAAGACGGACTTGTCGCGTGTAAGTATGATATTCGTTCTTCCTGGCAAGGGGCGACCTATTGATTCAAACGTTTTTCTTCCCATCACAATCGGATGTCCCATCGTTACTTGCTTAAAATAAGCTAAATCCGCCGGCAAATGCCAAGGTAACGTATTGTTATAACCAATCACCCGATTGCGATCCATCGCAACAATAATAGAGATCAACTAAATCACTTCCTTATACAGACACGTCCGCTTTAATATGCGGATGTGGATCATAATCAACAATTTCAAAATCTTCAAAACGATACTCAAAAATAGAAGCAGGCTTTCGTTTGATTATCAATTTCGGGAGCGGTCGCGGTTCTCTCGTTAACTGCAATTTTGCTTGCTCAATATGGTTCATATATAAATGGACATCACCGCCAGTAAAAATAAGTTCTTTTGGCTGCAGATCGCATTGTTGAGCAACCATATATGTAAGTAACGCGTAGCTTGCGATATTGAACGGAAGACCTAAAAACGTATCGACAGATCGCTGTTGCCACATGCATGATAATGTCCCATTTTCCACATAAAACTGAAAAGCATAATGACAAGGTGGCAATTTCATATGATCTAATTCTGCAACGTTCCACGCGCTCACTAAAAGACGGCGGGAGTTTGGATTTGTTTTTATTTGTTCAATCACTTCACTTATTTGATCAATTGTTCGACCATCGGCCCCTTTCCATGAACGCCATTGCGCTCCGTACACCGGTCCTAAATCCCCGTTTTCATCTGCCCATTCATCCCAAATCGTTACACCATTTTCTTTTAAATAACGAATATTTGTCTCTCCACTCAAAAACCAAAGCAATTCGTGGATGATCGAACGAATATGTAATTTTTTTGTCGTAAGCAAAGGAAAACCTTCACGTAAATCGAATCGTAATTGACGTCCGAATACGGAAATCGTCCCCGTTCCTGTGCGATCGTCCTTATACACCCCGTTTTGTAAAATATCTTCAAGTAATTGTAAATATTGCTTCATAACACCCTCACCTTCTTTTATATACTGTCATTTATTATGACATAAAGCATACAACTAGGAAAGAAAAAACCGTAGGACAATCCTACGGCTAACAAATACGTGGTAACATTAATCCTGTTAATCGATATAATCGTCTTGTTGTCCCGAGCGGCGTCCGCAATAAAAGCTGACCTTTATTTGTTGCCCGAACAGTTCCAATCACAGCAGCATCTTTTCCCTCTGGTTGCGAACGGAGCGCATCAAGCACTGCTTGTTCATCTTCTTTTGGAACGATCATGACTACTTTTCCCTCATTGGCTAAGTAAAGAGGATCAAAACCAAGTAATTCACATGCCCCTTTGACTTCTTTCTTCACTGGGATACATTCTTCCTCTAATTCAATCGTTACACCGAAATCTTCACAAATTTCTACAAGAGTGGTCGCTAGCCCACCGCGCGTTGGATCGCGCATCAGTCGAATGCGCTGACTTGCCTCTAAAGCTTTTGCGACGAGTAGATACAATGAAGTACAGTCGCTCTCAATCGTTGATACAAGCCCTAATTCTCCTCGTGCAACTAATACAGCTACACCATGATCTCCAACCGAACCACTGACAATAACCGAGTCCCCTTCATCCATGTTCCGTTCAAGCGGGTGCGAAATAATGCCAATTCCTGTTGTATTAATATATAATCCATCTGCACTTCCACGTTCAACAACTTTTGTATCCCCTGCAACAATTGCTACATTTGTTTTTTTCGCTTCTTCTGCCATCGATTGAACGACTGTTTTTAAATGACGAATAGGAAACCCCTCTTCAATAATAAAGCTACACGTTAATACTTTTGGGATCGCCCCAACAACTGCTAAATCGTTTATTGTTCCAGCTACCGCTAACTTTCCGATATTTCCACCCGGAAAGAAAATTGGCTTGATGACAAAACTATCCGTTGTCACAGCGAGCTCATGTGTTCCTAACGCAAACGTAGCGGCATCAAACTTTGCATGACGCTCATTACGAAACGTAGAAACAAAAACATCTGTAATTAGTTTGTGAGCTAACTCCCCACCATCCCCATGCGCAAGCGTTATTCGCTCCATTCGTTACTCCTCCCTCATATATTGATAATAAGCTGCACAACTACCTTCCGACGATACCATACATGGACCAATTGGATTGAGGGGTGTACATGCTCTCCCAAACAACGCACATTGAGGTGGATCAATGAGACCACGAATCACTTCACCACATCGACATTTTGTTCGACGTGGTTCACGTGTTGGAATAGGAAATTTCACCTTAGCGTTAAACTGATTATACTCACTCTTAAAATCCATTCCACTATCAAAAATGACACCGATGCCACGCCACGCCTCGTCACATAATGTAAAGTAATGATTCATCCAATATTTTGCCTGCACATTTCCTTGTTCAGTCACAACACTTTTGTAATCATTTAATACAACAGCGCGTTGTTCAAGCGATAGCAGCAACAAATGACGAAGTGCACTTAACATATCAAGCGCTTCAAACCCGCTAATTACTGCAGGTATATTGTATTCTGTTGCTAAAAATTCAAAATGTTTTCTTCCCATTACCATCGATACGTGTCCAGGGAGTAAAAATCCATCTAATGCCACTTCTCCGTCATGAAGCAACTGGCGTAAAATCGGTTCCACTAGCTTTGTGGACATCCACATAGAAAAATTTCTTACTTGTTTCTCTTCCGCTTCTTTTACAGCTGCAGCTAAAATCGGAATCGTCGTTTCAAACCCTATGCCTAAAAAAATAACTTCTTGATGTGGGTGTTGTTCGGCGATGCGAACGGCATCAACAGGAGAATAGACAACTCGTACATCTTTTCCTTCTGTCTTCGCTTGCATCAACGTACCATAAGATCCTGGCACTCGAACCATATCGCCAAATGTACAAATGATTCGATTCACACCATCTGTCAAAGAAATCATTGCATCAATCGTTACTTGATCAGTGACACAAACAGGGCAACCAGGGCCAGAAATAAGACGAACGTATCCTTCAAGCGCTTTTTTCACCCCTGTACGAGCGAGAGCCATGGTATGTGAACCACAAACTTCCATGAAGGAAGGTATTCGCCCGAACGTTTGTTGAAACCGATCGGCTAACGTCTTCACTTCCTGTAACAGCATTTGACTAAGTGTTGAGTGATCCGTCACTTCTAGCATCGACTAACTTCCTCCATTCTTCTAAACTTTCTTGTGCATATTGCTCGTCAATAATAGACATCGCCTGGCCAGCGTGCACAATGACATAATCACCGATTTTCACTTCAGGAACAAAAATGATTCCAACGTTCATTTGTGAGCCCATCACGTCGACTAACGCAGAAAAACCTTCGATATGTAACACTTTTGCCGGCACTCCTACACACATGCCTGTCCCCTCCTATGTGCTGCAATCATTAACTGTCCAAGTGCTAATCCTCCATCGTTGCACGGTACTTTTTGATGTGTATAAACATTGAATCCAAGTTGAGAAAACTCTTGGCGAAGCCGTTTAACGATGTAGCGGTTATGCATACTTCCGCCTGATAAAACGATGTTACGCTCATATGTTGGATGTTGTTGCAAAGCAAGACGAACCATTTCAACAGACGCCTGAACAACTGTTTCGTGAAAACGTCCAGCAACGGTATTCGTTTGTACACCGTCATCGACATCTCTTATGATCGCCCGCCACATTTCTTTTAAATCAATTTCCCATGTTTCACGTCTTTCTACATTAAACGGATAAGCCTCATATATTTTCGTATCATCAATCAATTCGGAAAGCCGAATCGCCGCTTCCCCGTCATATGTGCTATGCGTACAAACATATAAGAAGGCGCTCACAGCATCAAACAATCGACCGCACGTCCCTGCTAGAGGGGAATGTAGCCCTTTTTCGATCATTTGTCTCAGCACATCAACGTCTCTCGCTCGCTCTATAAATCGTTGCTGCGCTAAAGCGTATCCTTCTTCCCCTAAATAGTATCCAAGCATGCCAACTGTTGTACGCCACGGTTCTTTCGCACAACGTTCTCCACCAGGAAGTGGGGTATATGTCAAATGTCCGATTCTTTCATATTGCAAAGCGTTTCCGTATAACAACTCAAACCCCCATATATGCCCATCTTCGCCGTACCCTGTTCCATCTAAAATTAGACCAAAACATGAAGTTGAGATATGGTTTTCTTCCATACATGAAACCATATGCGCATGATGATGCTGTACAGCTACAATGTCGGCATCCCATTGTTTTGCGATGTTCCACGTTTCGTAGTTTGGATGTAAATCAACAGCAATAATTTTAGGTGTTACTCCCATCCACGTGCGTAAATGTTCGTATTCTCTCTCAAAATGTTCGATTACTTCTACATGTTCTAAATCGCCTATATGGGGCCCTAAAAAAATTTGCTGGTGTCTCCCGAACGCAAATACATTTTTTTGCTGCCCACCAAGCGCTACAATCTCATGTACATCTTGCTTTGTCCATAATGGATCTGGAACGAAGCCACGCGCCCGTCGAATGAAATGGGTGTTCCCATTTTCTATTTGGACAACAGAATCATCAAGCGGATGTACAATTGGGCGATTATGAACGAGAAAATAATCCGCAATGTTTTGCAAATCACAAAAAGCCCGTTCATCTTCGTATATGATCGGTGCTCCTGAACGATTAGCACTTGTCATGACAATGACAGGTAATTGATCATCCAACAATAAATGATGGAGGGGAGTGTACGGCAACATCACCCCAACCGTTTGTAACCCAGGAGCGACCAACGAAGCAATCATTGTGTTTTTTCTTTGTTTAACAACAACGATCGGGGCTTCCGGCGAGGTTAACAATTGTTTTTCTTCCTCCGTTACGTCACATAATTGTTCTACAATGTCAACAGAAGCAGCCATCACAGCCAACGGTCGATTTGGCCGTTGTTTTCGCATTCTTAATTGTTGAACAGCCCTTTCATTTGTCGCATCACATGCTAAGTGATATCCGCCTAAGCCTTTAATCGCAACAATTGCCCCGGCTTGAATATACGCCCTCGCCTGCTCGATCGCATCCCCCTGTACCATTTTTCCATCACGGTTTCGTAGCATGATAGAAGGACCACACGCTGGACAAGCAATAGGCTGAGCGTGATGGCGACGATTCATAGGATCGTTATATTCCTCGTTACATCGTTTACACATTGGAAATGAATACATCGATGTAAACGGGCGGTCATACGGTAGCTGTTCAATAATCGTGTAGCGTGGGCCGCATTGTGTACAATTAATGAACGGGTAACGATATCGATGATCATTTGGATCATACATTTCTCGCAAACAATCATTACAAACAGCTGTGTCGATCGGAATAACGAGCGAAGAACTTCCCGTTCGTTCGCTCGGAATAATGGAGAAATCGTTACATGCTTGCCATTGGGCTGCAGTCACAATCATTTCATCAATACAGGATAGTCGCGGGGCTTCTACCGGTAAAGAGTGAATAAATTGATCGACTGCGTAAGCATCCCCTTCAATATGAATAAAGACCCCGTCCATATTGTTTTGTACAATTCCTTTTACGTTATAACGCTTTGCGAGTGCGAAAATAAAAGGATGGAAGCCAACTCCTTGCACTCGTCCTTTTACCGTAATATTGACTGCTTTTTGCATCGGGCAACCCCTTCCCGAATCCAATGTAACCATTCATCCATACCTTCACCCGTTTTCGCAGATATCGTCAATAACCTAGACTGTGGGTTAATACACAATAAATCTTCTTTTGCTTGCTCTACGCTAAAATCAAGATACGGCAATAAATCTATTTTATTTAGTAAAACGAGTTCTGTTCGCATAAACATCGTCGGATATTTCGGTATTTTATCATTTCCTTCTGGTATGCTTAATACAGCCACCTTATGTTGCTGTCCTAAATCATAGCCAGAGGGACAAACAAGATTTCCGACATTTTCAATAAACAAAATATCGAGATGCTGAAAATTAAATTGGGGTAAAACAGCTGCAATCATGCGAGCGTCTAAATGACATCCTCCGTGCGTATTAATTTGCACAGCTTGCGCACCAAGAGCCCGAATACGTTCCGCATCTTTTTCTGTCGCTAAATCACCCTCGATGACCCCAATACGAAATTCACTAGCTAGCGCCTCAATCGTTTTCTCTAAAATCGTTGTCTTTCCTGCTCCTGGAGAGCTCATTATATTGATGACAAGCGTATTCGTTTCTTCGAACAATTGACGGTTAAACGCAGCCGCTCGGTTATTGTTTGTTAACACATCAACTTCCAATGTAATTCTCATGTTGTTAAACTCCCTTCATATGCTAGAATGCGAAATGTTTCCCCTGCTACAATGTTTCCGCTCGGAAGCAAGCATGTTGGACATTGCGTAATTTTTGTAGCTGGTTCATATTCTTTTCCGCAAATTGCACAAATTGCTCTCGCTCTTTCCATATGAATAACCAATTCAGCATCTGCCGTTAAGCAATTATCCGCTTGCACTTTATACACATCAAATGCAAACTGTAATGCATCTGGAAGCACATTGCTTAACGTACCAACTAACAACTCCACTTTTTTTACTTGTTTCATCTCTTTGCTTCGAGCGTCTTGCTCAATTAAATGAACGATTTCTCCCATCAACGCCATCTCATGCATACGAATCCCCTTCTATTTGCACATACCATTCATCTCCTTCTTGTTTTGTTTGGAGAATTGGCATATGCAACGTTCCTTCTTGTGACAATACGTACCATTCACGATCACAGTACAAGCAAATGAAACGATGATCTTGCTCGATATAATGTGGCATCACGTGACAGTGCGAACAAATCGCTTTTTTTACATGTAATGTTCCGGCATGTTTATAAACGACAATCGGAATGCGGGCAACGGTTTTCATTTCAACGCCATGTACATCGTCGCACAGGCCAATGGAATGCCACGTGCGATGACTAAAAAACAATGTTTTCACTTTTTCCACCTCATCTTCTAATAGCGGGGCAGAAGCTTCTTTCACCGTTTCCATTAAACTATTGCGCATCATCTTTAAAAATTGGAGACGATTCATGGAGTGTGACACCACTCTTCTATTTGACGCACAACTCGCTCGACAACATATGGAAGTTGTGCTTGCACAATTGGAGATAAATCTAAACCAAGAACTAGGGAGGCAGGTTGAACCCCGAATAACACCATTTGTTTTGGAATGGTTTGGCGTAGTTTCGCAGCTAATAACACTTCTTGAAAACCAAGTTGATGAATGGACATTTTCATTCCAAAATAAGCTGGAATTTCATCATCGACTAATGTAATAATCGTTCCCGCTTCTTTTCCTGCATTGACAGCATCGACTACCACTAAATACTCCGTCTCTTCGATTGTTCCAAGTAGCCGCATTCCATCGGTCGAACCCTCCACTACTTCAACATCTTCGTATTGCGCAAGCCTTTCTTCCAGTAATGGCAAAATATGAATGCCAACACCTTCCCTGAATCCGTGATGGTTGGAAATCAACTTTGATTTTGGTGTTAGTTCTATGGATATATGATCCATACATCCCTTTTTTTGATGATTCCCTGCACCACTTTCATGTTTGAAAACGAGATAAATCCTCTTTTATGGAGATACAAACCAAAAAAGAGACAAAAAAAGTACAGGGGGGAGTGATGGATATGAGTACCCGAACATCTGTTTGTTATCTTGCCTCTTTCCATTTTTGATACACATTCAGTAGGAGTATACTGTACCCACTCCTTCGCGTCAGTTTCATCCAGATCTGTCGTGATCGGCGGACGAGTCGACCTGCCATCGTGATCACCGTCTGAATGATCGTCTTGATGCGGCGGCGTTTCACTTTATGATGTAATGGATGTCTCGGATCGCTTAATAGATCTTGTCCAATCAGGCGAAGAAGGTTGTACACGAATGCTCCCATGACTAACACGAGCGCATTCGTTTTCATCTTCCCTGATGGAAGTCGCTCTAAATCTAAGTCGCTTTTCAGTTCGCTATGAAACTGTTCGCATGTCGCATGATCGTGATACAATGCGAGCACATCACTCATTCGAACATGCTCGTATCCTTCGAGGCGCACCCAGTAGCTTTCGACTTCGTAATCAGGAACGAGCATCAGCTGTCCATTTCGTTCCATCGTTCGTTCCGTCACTTGGGTGACTTGAACGTACGTATACGTGTGTCCATCGATTGCTGCTGTCTGTGGAAGGCATAACTCATACGTTTGTACTCCTTCTGTTTGTCCATCATCGACGCGTCTGCCCTTTTGCGAAGCGATCTGGAACCAAAGCGCTTTCGATTCTCGGCGTAAGTTTCGCTTGATGACAAAGTCCACGTCTTCCTTTAGACATACGTGCACATTCGCTTCCGCATCGTTTCCTGCATCCATGCGGACAAGCAGACGAGACGAGGTCAGCGGACGAGCTCGACGGATAGCGGTAGTTAAAAACGAAGGCATGTTGTCTTGTACATGTTGTTTCCCTGGACGCAGCTCGGCATGAACGATATACCCTTCCTTCCCTGCGTACGCAAACAACGGCGTAAAACCGTCAAATCCTTTATACGTTCGACTCACTCCTTCTTTTTTCGTATCGGAGTTATCAAATGGGGAAGCATCTATATCAAGGGGAAGCCATGTCGTTTTCCCTTTCGTCCAACAAGCGGACAAGGTAGCGTGTTGTCGAACCAACAGACGCATCGATTCCTCCCAAATGATGGTTTCGGTCATCGGGAGACAAGCGAGCTGATCGAGACGCTGTCGCAACGTTGGGGAGGAAGGTACGTGCCGAATGCCCATTGATGTCGAAAAGATATCGTCCTGACGATACGCTTCGATATGATCAAAATCCGTTTTTCCTGTGGCAAGCAAGCCGATCATCGAGCGAATGACGTCGCTATGGGAAATGTGCACATCTCGACGAACCGTTGGGAGCCGAAGTGCGTTTACTCGTTTATCCAGCTTCGTTTGGTGCAGTAAGTAGCCCACGAGAGCAAGCCCAGCACTTGGAGTAATCGCTTCATCTGTCAATACAAACCGAATCGGGAAATCTTTCATCACATTCACCTACTTGATGAAGAATCGTCAACGTCGTTTTCCCTTATCGTATCAACGGTTTGCGACCATTGTAAAGATGTTTTGTCACGGATTCAGGCCTTCGTCAGAATACAATAAGTTCCCAATTCCGAGAACGGTTATTTTTTTATTTTTCATCGTGTTCACCTAATGCTTCTTTTTTTCTCTCTATTTTATAGCCAGTAAAAATGGATGACATCGTTCCATTCCGTTGCAAGTAGTCTTCACGAAATGCCATGTACACGTGTACAACAGTAAAAATGATAAATCCCCATGCAACGAGATGGTGCCACGAACGAACAGAATAGCTATCGCCGCCAAATAAATGGGCAACCCACATAAACATTTTTCCGTAAATGGACTCAGGTTGTGGCTCGAATAATAAATGTAACTATTCACTCCGATAGTAGTATGTAAAGAAGCGCAACACAAATAGGGCATCCCCGTAATAGAAAATGCCCTAAGTGGTAGAAAGAACGCGATCAAGCGTGTCACCCGTCAACAGAAGACATAACGAATCCCACACGTTTTTTTCGTGTTTCGTCAGTGTGGAAACGATGCTTCTTGTGATACAAAAAGACTGGGCGAATGTTTCTACGCGAAACGTACCCGAAATGTTCTCTTTGACTTTAACCATGCGAAGATCGCGTTCGGCTTGGTTGTTGTCAAAGGGAACATGTACTTCACGTAAGAAACGCAACGCTTCTTCCTTTCGTTTCTGAAGCCGTCGAACAAAAGCGAGTGCTTTTTTCGGAAGAGGTGTCATCGTTTCCAATCGATGTTGTGCTCTTTCTAGGATGCGATCATACACTCGTTCCCACCGTCTCGCTTCTTCTTCGGAAAGTGCACCGTGATGGGCTTCGACGGCTTGCTTGGCGGCTAACAGAAACGTGGTCATGCGCATCGCCCACGTATGCCCTTGTTCGATGAATCCTTTTAACTCACGCAAATGGTGGGCATGACAAAGGGCATGGGTGGCATGTGTGTATTTCGGATACGTACCGAACCCATCGTGCATCATCGTCCCTTTGTATTGTGGAAGAATCCCGATCTCATCCGTTGCTTTCTTTCCACGAGAAGCGTGAGAAGCCAAGTATGTATATCTCGATGTACACGCGACATGCACCCATGCGAGTTTCCCATTGATGCGCAAACTCGTTTCATCGACATGCAGGATGTTGGATTCAAGTAAGGCGTCTTCGATGATGTCCATATTTGATTCCAGCGCTTCGCGTCCTCGTTTCACCATATTGGCAAGGGTTCCTGTACTAATCGAGTGTTGATATAACGCTTCGATTGTATCACTTAAACGCTTGTACGGGATCAATTGGATATGATGTAAATAAACAACGAGCGCAGTAAGGCGTGGACCGTATTGCACATGATTCGTGACATGGGATGGGAATTCGGCTTGTTGCACGCATCGACAATGCGGACACGATTTCACTTCACGTTCATGTTGTGTCACCTCGATCGCCACAGGAGGGACATCAAACACTTGACGGATATCGACTTTGAACGGTTTGACGTCACGCAAAGAAACCCCACATCCTTGACACGTATGCACACGGTGGACGACACGATGATGTGGATGTTCCACTTGACGGAGCGTCGTTCCTTGATGTCCTTCTTGTCCGCCTGGCTTGTTGCCAGATGGTTGACGAGAAGAACGTGTGTTGGCAAAACGGTCAGAAGATGGGGGCAAATGGCTATTGGAGCTGTTTTTTTTCGTGCGTGCTTCCAGCTCTTGAACACGGTACTTCAGTTGTTCATTTTCTTTGCGTAGCTGTTTGTTTTCTTTCAACAGTTGCTCAATGACTTGTTGTTGGTGAGTAATGAGCTGCTTTTGTTGTTGGACTTTGCTGATTAAGCTTTCAACTGTAAATACAGCTTGTTGTACCGTCAACATGCGATTCACCTCCTTGTCTATCAATATTCACATCATAGACAGGAAAAGCAAAAAATATTCAGCTCACTTTATGATGTGGCTGAATAGTTACTAATAAATAATATCCTGTAAGCATCATAATAATTGAGCCTAATCCAATGAAAATCCAATAGCTTAATTGAGCGAGCGGATTATGTCCGATATAATGTTTTTTGTTATTTTTCATCACTAGCATTGCAGTAATTAAATCTGATGATTCAAAATACTAAGAATGTTCAATTTTTTATTGATTTCGAAACAAAAAAATCCTTTACAATGGAAGTACAGGTGGTTCCTGTCCAAATCCAATCGTAAAGGATAACTGTTATGGACAAGAATACACTAATTTCATCATTTGGTAAATGGGTTTCACCCATAAATATTCAAAAACTTAGCGAACAAGTCAAAGAATTGAAACAGGACTATTACACAAAAAAGCTGACAACAGAAGCCTATATTAAATTTTTATTGGTAGCCCAACTGCTCGAATTTAAGAGCTTAGAGGAAATGAGTGATGCACTTGTAGACGAAGATCTTCAAAAAGCACTCGGATTTGAATCGATAAGTGCCTCTCAGCTATCCCGAAAAAACAATCAGATCAACCCACTAATTCTTGCAAATTTGTTCTTGGATCTTGTTTGGAAAATTCAACGGTACCATTATAAAAACGGAAAGAATATGCCACTGAAAATCATTGATTCGAGTACACTCCCGTTGAATTTGACCAATTATAAATGGGCAAAATTCCGTAAAACAAAAGCTGGTGTAAAGCTACACTTACGGCTCGTTTTCATGGATAAAGACACCGTCTATCCTGAAAAAGCAGTGATTACGACAGCAAAAGAACATGACCGAAATCAACTCGAAGTCCTAGTGGATGATAAAGAAGCCATGTATGTGTTTGACCGCGGTTATGTGGACTATGAACGTTTTGACCGGATGACAGATGATGGCTATTTCTTCGTTTCAAGACTGAAGAAAAACGCAGTCATTCGTGAAGTCTATACATTTTCACTTCCTGATGATTGTCACGTTCTATCCGATAAAATGGTCTATATTGGTACCACACAAAATCGTACTGAAAATGTCTATCGTCTACTAGAAGTTATGGACACAAAAGGGAACTTACTTCGTTTAATTACCAACCGATTTGATTTAAAAGCAGAAGAGATAAGTGGTATTTACCGATCTCGCTGGGCTATTGAACTCTTTTTCAAATGGCTTAAGCAACACGTAGAAATTAAGCACTTTTATGGAATGAGTGAAACAGCTATTCAAAATCAAATTTTCTTAGCCCTTATCACGTATTGCTTACATGTTCTCATTCAATTGGAGATGAAAAGTAAGAAATCCCTACTTCGAATTACTCGTTGGTTAAAGAGAGCTCTGTGGAAACCAGCTTATGTTTGGTTGCGAAAATTTGATGGGCGAGCCAGTCCATAATCTCCCTTTTGTCGTTGTCGCTCTGATTTAACTGTATATATTTACCAAATGGACAGTGCCGCCTTTCTTTAGGTTTTGTCTTTTTGGCACAAATTCACAAAAAATAATTAACAGAAAATTCTAACTATATTTATGCAATGCTAATGATTTTTCATAAATAAGTAATATTTGATAGTTTCAAATGCTTCTTTCCAAAAAGAAAGTCGAAATGGGTTCGACGTCGCATGTTCGTTTCCTTTGTATACCCAATACCAACGAACAGCTAAATTAATAGTAAAAAGGAAAGCAACGAAGAAGTGAATATAACGTGCCCACCCCATCAAAAACGAGTAATACGCTTCTTCTTGAATGGAGGCAGACACGAACGGGCGGCCGATAAACACGCCCGTAATCATTAAAACTATGATAGAAAAAGCATTAATCCAATGAAAAATACGAACAGGTAATTCCCATACGTACACTTTCACCATGTGATCATTTAGCTCAATACGTTTTGCTTTTCGCGATCGCTTCCAAATGACTTCCGTCTGTTTTTGTTCAATTTTTGGATTTGTCGGGACTGACATACACTCCCCTCCTACCCAATACGAATATGCGTTGTTTGTTTCGATTCAAGATCGGTTAAATGAACCGCACATGCTAAACATGGATCGAACGAATGGATGATGCGCAAAATCTCTAACGGCTTTTCTTTATCAAGCAATGGCGTTCCCTTTAAAGACGCTTCATACGCACCAATTTGCCCTTTATGGTCACGCGGTGAAGCATTCCATGTCGTTGGAACGACGGCTTGATAGTTTTTCGTTTTCCCATCTTCAATTTCAATCCAATGGCCTAACGCACCACGTGGCGCCTCCATCCATCCTACTCCTTTCGCTCGCTTAGGCCACGTGCTTGGCTCCCATTTTGTCCGATCGAATGTAATTTGATTTCCGTTGCGAATATTCGCAAGCAATGCGTCCATATCATCGCGCATCCATTTGGCAACGAGAATAGACTCAAGCCCACGTGCTACTGTACGTCCGAGTGCCGAGCTCATCGCTTCAAGTGGCCAACTCAATTTCTTTAATGTATCATCTACTAATCCAACAAACTCATCTTTCTTTAACGCATAGCCAACTAGCATGCGCGCAAGTGGTCCTGTTTCCATCGGATGCTCTTTCCATCTTGGAGATTTTAGCCAACTATATTTTTCATCTGTATTTAATGTTTTAAACGGTGGTTTTGGCCCTGTATAACGGAGTGATGTTTCTCCCTCCCACGGATGTTTGCCAACTCCCCCCTCTTTCCCATCATATGTGTACCACGAATGATCAATAAATTCTTTTACTTGTTCTGGATCTTTCGGATCGACATCAAGCACTTCGTTTAAATTACCATTTAAAATAACACCACGTGGGAAACGATATAAATGCACGTCCCGAATATCACCTGTCGAAAAATCCCCATAACATAAATAGTTATTTAATCCTCCGCCATATGTCCAATCTTTATAAAACGAACCAATCGCCAATAAATCGGGAATGTAAACATGGTTTACAAACTCTACTGCCTGATCAATAATTTGCGAAACATGCATAAGACGCTCTGCGTGAATTGCATTATCACTATTTATATCAATTGGAGTGGCCATTCCGCCGACAACATAATGAGGATGCGGGTTTTTCCCCCCCCGAAAATGGTATGAATTTTAACAATTTCCTTTTGCCAATCAAGCGCTTCTAAATAGTGGGCAACAGCAAGCAAGTTCACCTCAGGCGGTAACTTATACGCTGGATGCCCCCAATACCCGTTTGCAAAAATGCCAAGTTGGCCGCTATCAACAACTTTTTGTACCTTCATTTGAATCTCTTTAAAATAACCTGGTGACGATTTTGGCCAATTGGAGAGAGACTGAGCAATGCGGCTCGTTTCGTTCGGATCGGCTTTCAGAGCGCTTAATACATCAATCCAATCGAATGCATGTAAATGATAAAAATGAACGACATGGTCATGTAAAAAAACTGCAGCATTCATAATGTCACGGATAAGATGGGGATTTTTTGGAATTTTGATATCCAGCGCATCTTCAACGGATCGGATAGAAGCTAAAGCATGTGTAGTTGTGCAAACACCGCAAATGCGCTGCACATACGCCCAAACGTCCCTTGGATCACGATCGCGCACGATTAACTCAATACCGCGGACTGCTGTTCCTGAACTAAACGCCTCTTGAATAACACCTCTCTCGTCAATATCTACTTCAATGCGTAAATGACCTTCAATTCGCGTGACTGGGTCGACAACAATACGTTCTGTCATCTTTATTCACCTCGATCATGATGTTCATCTTTTTTCTTCAACGCTGTGACAGCAGCGTGAGCAGCAACACCTGCAGCCGTTATACCGACAGCAATCGCTCCGACTGTTTCTGGATTAATCGTTGTTTGAGAAGCAGGGATTTTCGCGCGACGAACAAAGAAAGGACCGTTATCCCAAAATCCTTTTTCAGAGCAACCAATACACGGATTTCCAGATTGAATCGGGTAGCTCACTCCTCCGTTCCAACGCATCTCTGCACAGGAGTTATATGTTGTCGGTCCTTTGCACCCTACTTTGTATAAGCAATATCCTTGTCTTGCTCCTTCGTCGTCAAACGATTCCGCAAATAATCCCGCATCAAAATATGCGCGACGATTACATTTATCATGAATACGATGACGATAAAACGCTTTCGGTCTGCCGAGATGATCAAGCTCTGGAAGTCTACCGAACGTAATCATATGGGCAACCACTCCCGTCATCACTTCTGCGATCGGTGGACACCCGGGTACTAAGATGATCGGTTTATCTTTCACGAAATATGTAATCGGCTTAGCTTTTGTCGGATTCGGATATGCAGCAGGAATTCCGCCCCACGACGAACAGCTTCCATATGCAATAATCGCTTTTGCTCCTTTAGCAGCGCGAAGAAACGTCTCTTTTGCCGACACGCCACCGACAGTTAAAAACGCATCATCTGTTGGCAAACTTCCTTCTACCGCAAGTATGTATTCCCCCGGATAATGTTCCAGAACATGTTCAAGTGCGGCTTCAATTTGATGGCCTGAAGCAGCAGAAAGCGCTTCTGAATACTCGAGAGAAATCATGTTGAAAAGCACGCTTTCCACTTTTGGATGCGTAGAGCGAATAAATGATTCAGAACAACCTGTACAGTCTTGAAACTGTAGCCAAATGACTGGGACGCGGTAGTTTTTTTCCATTGCCGCAACAACTTGATCGGTTTGCGAAAAATCTAATCCCATTGTCGCCGCCAGTGCTGTACACATTTTTAAAAAATCGCGTCTCGTAAGGCCGCGATCAAGCACTTCTTCCAAAATCGTCTTTCTCTTCACATAGCTCCTCCCCTTTACATGATAACGTTTACAATTGATTATATATCATTATTTACCTTTATGTTATTTTCATGGGATAAATGTAACAAAATGTTCTTAAATATATTAGCAACATGAAAATAGTTTTTATTATAATAAACGGGTAAATAAAAAGCGCCTTCTATTCTGAAGACGCTTCTTGTTCAACCTGTTTTTCTTTTCGTTTATACACAAATTTTGAGATAGATATACTCACCTCATACAATAACAGCAACGGAATAGTTACTAAAAAGTCAGAGATAAAATCTGGTGGCGTAATAGTTACTGCAATAATAACTAATATAAAATATGCATATTTTCTCATCTTTTGTAACGCATATGGATTGATTAAACCAATGCTTGTTAAAAACATAATAATAATTGGTAATTCAAACAATACAGCAAAAGGAATCGTCATGTTTAAAATAAATCGAAAATACTTCTCTGTTGTAAACATCGTCGCGAACAAATCTTCGCCAAGACTCATTAAAAAGTGGAACACCATCGGCAAAACAACAAAGTAACCAAAACATAAACCGAGAACAAATAACAAAAATGTCGCTGGAATATACGATAACGTTACTTTTCGTTCTCTTGGAGTAAGAGCAGGCTTCACGAACATCCATAGTTGCCAAACAAATACAGGAATCGTCATCGTAATCGCGAATACGCCAGCTAACATGACATATACCCATAAAATATCAGTAGGACTTAAAATGGTTAATTTTACATCTAAATCAGCAATAAGCCAGCGATATAAATCTTGAACAAAAATAAATCCTACAATAAAAAATAAAATAAGCGCTCCAACAACAATAAAAATTCTCTTGCGCAATTCTTCTAAATGTTCAACTAACGTCATCTCTTTATCTTCATATCGTTGCTTTTCTTCCACGAGCGTAAACACCAACCTTTTTCCATGTTAAAAACGGCAACACATCGTTGCCGCTTTATGATTTACGCGTTTCTTTCTTTTCGTCAAGCTCTTCTAATACTTCATCGCGCAATCCTTTTGTTGATTTTTTAAACTCACGCAACGTTTCACCGAAAGCACGTCCAATTTCAGGCAGTTTTTTCGGTCCGAAAATGACAAGAGCGATGACAAGAATTAAAATTAAACCAGGCACTCCGATATTTGAAAGCATAACGTCATCTCCTTTTTTCATACATACGCTTCTTTTATTGTATTGCTAAGATCTTCATTTTTCAATGACTAGTTTTTAAGAGGTGTGATAAATGTTTGACAATCAACATACAGTATATGCTATATTCTTCACCATAACTAGCAATGTTACTGTAGAAGTCGGTAAATTGGGTAGTTTTTTATTTCCGAGCGGAAACTATATTTATGTAGGGAGTGCGAAACGAAACATTCAATCACGTATTCGACGTCATATGCAACTGGAAAAACGAAAACGTTGGCATATCGATTACATTCGTCCATATGGAGAAATCATACACGTTCAAACGTATTCCTCTGAACTTAGCGAATGTGAACGCGCTCAACAACTTTTTCAACAATACAAAGGACAATGGATCGTAAAAGGATTTGGTTCATCTGACTGCCGTTGTCCTTCCCACCTTATTTACTATAAAGAATAAACGAGGGATACACTCCCTCGTTAACCTTTATTCCCCATATGTTTCTTTCGATTTTGCTCCTTTTCCTGCAACACGTATTCAACTTCGCTCGGAAAAGAGGAGAAAGAAGTAGTAAGTTACATCCGTTTTGTTTTTTTACGACTTGAATCCAACTCAATGTTTCCTGTTTCCTGTTCTGTTGTTCCTTGTCCCTTAATTTCTGGCGCACTTAATCCTGTTTTCGAAGCATCTTTTTTTCGTTTTCCCATCTGATTCACCCCCTACTGCTTTATTTTGTGCCATTTACGAAAGTTCAATCGTACCGAAATGAAATTTTGCTGTTTTTCTTCGATAAACAGAGAAACCAAATTGATGAAATCGCGAGCTTTGCCAATGATCTTTCAACACAACTCGTTGACGGGCTACTCGTTTCGCCTGTTCGATATCTTCTTTTGTTACGTTCGTATATAGCGCTGCCTGTTTTAATCCCTTTATCCCATCCGACTCTTCAATACTTACTTCAAACATCGGATCCAAATAAACAACATCATATGATTTATCATCGCATTGCGCTAAAAATGAGCGAAAATCATCATGATGCACACAAATACGTCGCATCGCTTCATTAAGTTCAACTACATCGCTATCCCAATGACGTAACCCTTGTTTTGTTAAGTAAGCGATATATACACTCCCCTCAATTCCTACCACTTTTCCTTCCGAACCAACAGCTAAGCTGGCGATAATACTATCGGTCGCCAATCCAAGCGTACAATCTAAAAACGTCATCCCCTTTTGTAACTTCGTAGCTTGTAAAAACGGTTCACTTTCTCCTTTTAAAATGCGCTTTGCTCGAAAAGAAGCAGAATTAGGATGAAAAAATAACGGTTCACGTCCGTTCGGAAAATGGAGTTCTAATCTCTCTTTTCCAACGACAAGAACAGGTTGAGTTACGAATTGGTGGATGGTCGTAATGGAACGTTTTCGACGCGGAATGTATGAAGTTTGTAATTCTAACGCAATTTGTTTCGCTTTCTCGATCATTTGGTCATTCGTTCTACCTGCAGTTGTCACAATCATACGTTCACCTCAAAAGAAAAAGGATGTCTGTAGGACACCCTTAGCAATGTTTTTCAAAAGCTTGCATAATATTTTGCATAATATTTTCGAGCGAGTTTGCTTCGATATCGTGACGTGGAATAAAATGAACAACTTCTTTACCTTTTAATAATGCCATCGATGGAGAAGAAGGTTCGATACCGACAAAATACTCACGCATTTTAGCTGTCGCTTCTCGATCTTGCCCTGCAAAAACAGTAACGAGATGATTCGGTTTTTTCTCGCTCATTTGTACCGCCTGAATAGCTGCTGGACGCGCAAGCCCTGCTGCACAACCACAAACAGAATTAACGACAACAAAAGTTGTTCCTTCCACTTGTTCCATAAATTGTTCCACTTCTTCACTCGTACGTAACTCTGTAAATCCACCATTGACTAATTCATCACGCATCGGTTGTACAACTTGACGCATATATTCTTCATATGACATAAACATACGTACATCCCTCCAAATCATTCTTGCTTTTACAAGAATACAACAATGTAAATAGAAAAATCAATAAAATAAAAAACATTGAATAATTTTCTAAAAATTTTTATAATGAATGTATTTATATAATGTAAATGGAGGTTGAGGACATTGCCAATTAATATTCCACGTGATCTTCCTGCGAAAGAGGTACTAGAACAAGAAAATATTTTCGTCATGGATGAAGATCGCGCCTATTCTCAAGACATTCGACCGCTAAACATTATTATTTTAAACTTAATGCCCCAAAAAGAAAAAGCGGAAACACAATTGCTACGTTTACTTGGAAATTCACCGCTACAAGTGAATGTAACCTTCTTGCGTCCAGAAACACATGAAGCAAAAACAACATCGAAACACCATCTTGACCAATTTTATACAACATTTCAACATGTACGACATCGAAAGTATGACGGTATGATCATTACCGGGGCACCTGTTGAACATTTACCGTTTGAACAAGTCGATTACTGGAATGAATTGACCAAAATAATGGAATGGACAAAAACAAATGTCACATCTACGTTACATATTTGTTGGGGTGCACAAGCAGGGATGTACTATCACTATGGTATTCCAAAATACGATTTACCACAAAAATGTTTTGGTGTATTTGATCATGTGTTAGAACAAAAGCACGTGAAACTGATTCGTGGATTTGACGATATTCATAAAATCCCACACTCACGCCATACAGATGTGAAACGTGAACATATCGAAGCGGTTTCAGAGTTAACGATTTTATCTTCATCCGAAGAAGCTGGCGTCTGTCTCGTCATTTCAAACGATGGCAAACAAGTGTTTTTAACAGGGCACCCAGAGTATGATGCCACAACGCTAAAAGAAGAATATGAACGTGATGTGGCTAAAGGGTTGGATATACAAATTCCAAAACATTATTTTCCACATAACGATCCAAATAAACAACCGTATAACACATGGCGCTCTCACGCTAATTTATTGTTCGTCAACTGGCTCAATTATTATGTGTATCAGGAAACCCCCTACATTTGGGAGTAGGCTTTCGCTTTTCTGCGAGAGCTTTTTTATTTGTAAGTATGTAAAAAAAGAATATAATGTTTTGTATACATGAAGAAAGGAGATGTACACGTGGTTGATCAAACCCGACATATTTCTTTTATTGTAGCGGGACTGTTATTAGCTATTTTTATGGCAGCAATGGATAATACAATTGTTGCAACCGCAATCGGTACAATTGTCGCAGATTTAGGCGGCGTAGATCAATTTATTTGGGTCACATCCGCTTACATGGTGACCGTCATGGCTGGTATGCCGATATTCGGGAAATTGTCAGATATGTATGGTCGAAAACGTTTCTTTTTATTCGGATTAATCGTCTTTTTAATCGGTTCTGCGCTCTGTGGTTTAGCGCAAAGCATTGTACAACTTAGCATTTTCCGCGCGATTCAAGGAATTGGTGGCGGGGCATTAATGCCGATTGCATTTACCATCGTATTTGACGTGTTCCCACCAGAAAAACGTGGAAAAATGACAGGATTGCTCGGGGCGGTCTTTGGGATGTCAAGCGTGCTTGGTCCATTGCTCGGTGCTTATATTACCGATTATTTAAGTTGGCATTGGGTATTTTATGTGAATGTCCCAATCGGTTTATTGTCCATTTTTTTCATTGTTCGTTATTACAAAGAATCGACACAGCATACAAAACAAGCCATTGACTGGTTTGGCGCTTTGACTCTCGTTGTTGCTGTCGTTAGTTTAATGTTTGCATTAGAATTAGGTGGAAAACAATACGATTGGAAATCTGCACCTATCATTTCATTGTTTTCTATTAGCTTTGTGTTCTTTATTGCTTTCTTATATGTAGAAACAAAAGCAAAAGAGCCAATCATCTCATTTGTTTTGTTTAAACGGCGCACGTTTGCGATCGCACAACTATTAGCTTTTTTATACGGAGCGACATTCGTTATTTTAACTGTCTTTATTCCTATATTCGTACAAGCGGTATATGGCGGAACGGCCAAAAACGCAGGGCTTATTTTAATGCCAATGATGCTTGGTTCTGTTGCGGGAAGCTCGACGGCAGGAATTTCCCAAACGAAAACATCTTATCGAAACATTATGTTCGTTTCGATTATCGCCTATTTTTTTGGTATGCTTCTTCTCAGTATGATGACACCAGAAACATCGCGACTATGGTTAACTGTTTATATGGCATTAGCTGGATTTGGGGTTGGATTTTCTTTTTCACTTTTGCCATCGGCGTCTATGCATAATTTAGAGCCCCGTTTCCGTGGGACAGCGAATTCAACAAATTCATTTTTTCGTTCGCTCGGCATGACAATTGGTATAACCATTTTCGGAACGATTCAATCAAATAAGCTAGCTGCTGAATTACGCGAATCATTCGGTGCGAATACGACAACATTTTCGCTAGATCCACATGCGTTGTTTGAAACAGGAGCGCGGGCTCAAATACCACCGAACGTGCTGCAAAAAATTGTCGATGCGATGGCTTCGTCAATTACATTTACATTTTCTATTGCATTAATTCCGATCGCTCTTAGTGCAATAGCTATTTTCTTCATGGGAAACGAAAAATTAGAAGTTCAACAAAAAGGTAGGGGGCAATGATGCGTCTCCCTACCTTTTTTGCAACATAAATAACCACATAAAAGAAACGGCCTGTTTTAACTCTGTCGGTAAATGTCGGATAATAGAATTATCAATTTCGCGCTTATACACCCCTTCTCCATCAACAACTGTAAAACCATTTTCAGTAGCTAGCCGTTCAAACTCCCATGGCATCATCGTATTGCAGATCACCGCCTCATCATATAAGCGGCGATAGCTATTTACTCGCGGGGCAGCTGTCGGTCCAAGGATACCTACACAAACATATGCATTTGCTTTTAATACACGCCGCACTTCCTCAAGCGCAGCAAGCGGACGTTCCGTCCATTCAAAGCAGTTAATAATCATCGCACCTGTAAACGTTTCATCTGGAAAAGGTAAATTCATAATATCCGCTTGTTGAAAATGAAGATGTTCATGAGTTCTTCGGTTTTTGGCTAATTCAATCATTTCACTCGATAAATCTAATCCGATGACACGATATCCTTGTTGACATAGCTTATACGATCCGTATCCATCCCCACATCCAATATCTGCAATATATCCTTCTTTCGGCATATATGTCGTCACAAACGGAATAATCGTTTTTCGACTTCCTCTCTCCCACATCTCCTCGCTGCTTTGATGCCACCACTCTGCTCGCTCATCCCATTGTTTTTCAGCCTCTTTATGCCACCCGCGCATAACTCCACCCCTTTTTGAAAAAATAAACATGTTACGTTTATTGTAGCAGAAAGGAGCAAAGAACATGACAAAAAAAGTGAACGAAGGAAGCAAAAATCAAAACGCACCGACACAACATGGCAAGTTGAATGAGGGGGCAGGCGACAACAGTAAAGGACGCAAACAAAACAAAAGCCAAAACGATAAAACCGACCATTAAAAAGTCGGGCGATTAGCCCGACTACAGACTGTTGACAAAATGGGTTTCATTATTTGTTCCATTTAAACCTAAAAAAACGAGGAAAACTCCCCACCATAAAACAGCAGGACCTTCTGCAATAGGCATTCGGTGGCCAAAAATATTTTGAATGATCGAAACGAGACCAATGACGAAAAAAGTTCTTTGTACAAAACCCGCTATTTCCCTTAGAGAAAGCCCGAAAGCCTCACCGATGGCTAACGGGGCGACCACACTCCCTGCTAAAATGAAAATGAACCATATTTTAGAAAATCACCAAGTTTTGTAACTGTGATATTGGCTTCCTTCAACGCTTTACGTATGTATTTTGCAAAGTCTAATGCATGTTCCCCATCTCCGTGTATGCAGATCGTATCAGCTTGAATCGATACATCTTTCCCTTGAAGAGATGTAACTTTTCCTTCTTTTACCATACGAATAACTTGCTGGCAAGCTACGTCATGGTCTTTGATGAGAGCATTCGCTTCCCGTCTTGATGTTAAGGACCCATCCTCTTGGTAAGTGCGGTCGGAGAACACTTCGCTAGCGGTTTTAAGGCCGATTTTTTTCCCGCTTTGACAAGCTCTCCACCCGCTAATCCTAACAAGATTAATTCCGGATCTACTTTATAAACTGCTTCTGCAATGGCTTGAGCAATCGCAGCGTTTTTAGCGGCAATATTATATAATGCTCCATGTGGTTTTACATGTTGAAGCTTTCCACCTTCAGATTTTACAAATGCATATAAGGCGCCAATTTGATACACAACAATGTCGTAAGCTTCCTGAGGAGTAATATCGATGTTTCTTCTACCAAATCCCACTAAATCTTGAAATCCGGGATGAGCGCCAATTCCGACGTTTTTTTCAAGGGCTAAACGGACTGTTTTCCTCATCGTTGACGGATCGCCCGCATGGAAACCACAAGCGATATTGGCTGATGTAACATAATCTAAAATTTCTTCGTCTCTCCCCATTTTATAAGCACCAAAGCTCTCTCCCATATCACAGTTCAAATCGACAATATGCATGTTACATTTCTCCTTTCCATTTTATTGATAATGCTCGTTTCAGTTGTTGGATCTCTCTTTCTCTTTCTAAATAAAGTCTTTGTGCTTCTTCATGAGAAACTTCAACAAACTTTATTTTGTCACCTGGTTTTAATTGGGCGATGTATGGTAAATCCACGGTGGCAACTTGTCCGATTTTCGGATAACCGCCTGTCGTTTGCCGGTCAGCTAGAAGCACAATCGGATTTCCATCAGGCGGAACTTGAATGGTACCAAAATTTACGGCTTCCGAAATCATTTCTTCCGCGGATGTTAACGACAAAACGGAGCCTTTCAAACGATATCCCATCCGGTCGGATTGGGTTGTAATTTCAAATGGTTCACGAAAAAAACTTTTTTGACTTTCTTTTGAAAATAGTTGGTATTGTCTCCCCTTTATTACCCGAATGGAAGGAATTTTATTAGAAATGGGAATAAATCCAGCAGATACCGACCATTTCGTCGCTACAAACTTTTGATCTCCTATTTTTGTAGAAAAATCATGAATCATTTGGACCGATCGATTATTAGGGGGAGATAATTTTAACTCGTCACCGGTCTTTAATGGACGTCCTTTAAATCCGCCTATGCCCGCTCTAAGGTAGGTGGAAGTACTCCCCATCACACGCGGAACATCGAATCCTCCCGCAACAGCTAGATAGCTTCGGCAGCCTGTTTTACATTGCCCAAAACGAAGCTGACTACCTTTCTTTACAAGAACTGGTCGCCATAACGGAACAAATTTTCCATCAATAGAAGGTGATAAATCTCCCCCGCAAATAGATATTAGTGTATCTCTTTCAAATTCAATAACAGGACCTACCATTGTTATTTCTAAAGTAGGGGCATTTTCTTCGTTACCAACTAATAGATTTGCAATTCTGTGTGACAGTGAATCCATTACCCCGCTTACAATCACTCCAAATTTTTGAAAACCGTATCTTCCTAAATCTTGAATCGTCGTAAGGAGGCCCGGCTTAATGATTTTTATCACTGACGTCCTCCTTCCATTGTTTGTATTCTTCTATAGTGATGGGTTTAAATCGGATTTTATCCCCCGCCTTTAATAAGCTAGGTGATTTGTCATCAGGACGAAACAGCTTTATCGGTGTTCGGCCAATAAGTTGCCATCCCCCTGGCGTTTCGATCGGATAAATACCGGTCTGTTTACCAGCAATACCAACAGAACCGGCAGGAATTTTTAATCGCGGAGATTCTCTTCGCGGTGTGGCAATTTTCTCCGACATGCCTCCTATGTATGGAAATCCAGGGGCAAATCCGATCATATACACTAAATAATCACCGCTGGAATGGATATGAATGACTTCTTCAGGCGTGAGACCATTATATTCCGCAACATATTCCAAATCAGGTCCTAGCTCTCCCCCGTAACAAACTGGAATCTCCACGATCCTTTCAGATGAAAATTCACCGATCTTAAGTGATTCCAATAAGGGTTTCAATTGCCCACAAACGTAATCATACGGGAGTGTATGAGAGCTAAAATCTGAAATCTTTAACGGATCATAAAACACAGTTACTGTTGTAAATGCAGGAACATATTCGATCATCCACTCGAATGGCTGTTCATCAAACAAGGTTGTAACCATGTTTACCTTTTGATGAGTCTCTAAATTAATATCTTCGCCCAGTTCAATTATTACTGCGTTATCACCCAATGGATGAAAAAGATAATCCATTTTTACAACTCCTAACCATTTTTAGGAATAAGCAAAATCTTACTTTTTATATTAACATTTTTAGGCGTTTCAAGAAGTGGACACTATGCATGGGCCAAACGACCAGAAAGTCAACAAAAGAAAAGACAGGAAGCATTGAAAAAGCAAATCAAAAAGATTCATATCGAGTCAAGAGAAGCGTATGGCAGTCCAAAAATCACAGAAATCCTTCAGAAACAAGGGGTTAAGGTATCTCAAAAAACGGTCGCCAGAATCATGAAAGATGGTGATATTCGTTCAAAAACAAAAAAATATAAGGCAACCACAAACTCGAAGCATCATTCGCCTGTGTATCCCAACTTATTTTTCACGAGACCTTTGCAACAAGGGAAGAGATCAAACATCGGATTTTTGAATATATTGAGTGTTTTTATAATGCCAAGCGAATTCATTCTGCTAATGAGTACATGTCTCCGATGGCGTATGAGAAGATGTATCAGCAAGGCAAAAAGCAGTGAACTCTTCTCTCCACAAAGTCACGATATAAGGGGCATCTTTCCTCTTGAGAAGGGGAAGGGTTTACCAAACCGTTCTCCTTCTCAAGAGGCCACCTCTCGACTTTACGTGTCTATTTTCTTGACATAATACCAGATCTCATGTTCAACAAATGCTACCTCGTCTTCTATCATCGTTCGCTTTTTATCCATCGTCTATTCCCCCTTTAGACGATAGAATAACCGAACAAATCGTTATTCATGCAAAGGCTCGTCTGAAACAACCACTCCATCTTCATCAACATATACGTATGCACCCGGCTTCCACTCAATATCGCCAAAATGTACAATTGTATCTCGCATCCCTTTTCCTTCTTTTTTACTTTTGCGTGGGCATGTCCCAAGCGCAAGTACGCCAATTGGCATATTTCCTATTTCTTTTGAATCACGAATGCACCCATGTACAATAATGCCAGCCAATTGACGGTCACACGCAATTTGTGCAAGCCGATCTCCAACAAGAGCGCACTTGTTTGAACCTTTGCCATCCACAACGACGACGCTTCCTGCCGGTGCCGTTTCTAGCGCTTCCCGAACAAGAACGTTATCATCACATACATCGACGGTTGTAATTCGTCCATAAAACGTTGCTTTTCCACCGTAATTTCGGAATGAAAGAGAGCAAACACGGACACTTTCTCCATATTGATCACACAAATCTGCCGTTTTCATCCTCATCCCCCACTTTTGTCAATCTCATCACAATAATAGTCAATCTATTCTAAAAAATCAATAAATTAAAATAAGAAGATCGAGCTACTATCTTCAATCGCACCATTTGTTAAAAAATAAATGAACAAAACAAGAAAGCAATAAAAAAGGAGTGTTTCCAAAAAGCTAGACGTACGATACGTTATCACAAACCGATATCTTTTTTTAGAAAATGGCCATAGTAACGGAACACCTTGACTTGAACAATAGTCAGCTAAAACATGAAACGCATATCCAAGACATAACCCGAGCGTAAAAGGAGAAAAATATTGCAATAATAAAACGATAGTGATAGCCCCCCATGCTAATAATGAATGGGTAAACCCACGATGACCAAACGCCTTATTCACCTGCTTGGCAACCCCAAACGAGCGACGACCGATGTATGAGTTAGGCTCATCAATATCTGGAAGCAAACTCCCGAGCGTCAGCCCAGCCGCATAGGCGATTGTAAATGAAACAGGAGTGTACGCAGCAATCCCGGTTCCAACCGCTAATGATGAAACAATATGAGTATGATAACGCATCGTTTTTCCCTTCCTTTTGTAAACGTTTTATATAATATTCGTTATTAATATTCATGAATTCGAGACGGTTTTTTCAATAAATGTTCACCGCTCCAGCCAACTTTGTGAAACTATTAGCATTATACTAATGTATGAACAAACTGACAAATAAAGCTGGTGAGGAAAATGAAAAAGAGTACACCCGCAGAATTAACCGTTATGAAAAGTTTAGCATTTTTAGCTGTTGTTTTTCAAAGCGCGTTACTATACGTAATGAATTATCGTTCCCCTCATCCAGAGGAAGCGATTATGATTGGCATGCTGTTTCATTTCGTCAAATTTTCTGCTCCTGTGTTCGTGTTTTTAGTAGGATTTCATATGGTGCAACAGAAAGAAGCGATTCATTATCGACGTTACGTATCCCATAAATGGGTAGAACTCATGATTCCGTATATCATATGGTCATTTGTTTACTTTATATTATTTTCTAGTCATCTGCATGTACTTGATGCAATGAAACAACTACTGCTCGGCGAGGCAGCACCGCATTTATGGTACGTCGTAATGATTATACAATTTCATTTACTCATTTTAATCATTGTTCCATTTTTCCGTTGGCTTGATCAAAAAAAGTATTGGAAATCATTTATTATCGTTAGCGCAATTATTTACATTGGCTTCATTACGTTCATTTCTCCAATTGTTCAAAGCACGTCATATATACATTATATCGATCGTACGTTTTTAGCTTATTTCTTTTATTTTGGCCTAGGCGGCATGGCTGCGTACACGCTCCCAACATGGCGGAAATTCGTCATTCGAGTTATTCCACTTAACACATTTTTGTTTTTATCACTTTTTATCTTTGTTAGTTATGAGCTATTTACATCACAAGGCATCTTTTCTATCGATTTAACGACGATTACGTATTTAAAGCCTTCGATGGTGTTGTATGTCACATCAGAAATTTTCTTGCTATACGCTTTATCGATTACCATTGTGCAAACAAAATCTCGATTGTATACGGCGTTACGTTTCATTAGTCGATATACTTATGGAGCATATATTGCACATATGTTTTTCTTATACGTGTTTGCACCAATCATTCCGACAACGATGTATTCGATGTTGCAAGCTGTTATATTATTTACAATCACAACAATCGTTTCCATTGGCGTTTGCTATATTATACATGCTACACCACTTAGCTTGCTGTTTATCGGTCAAGCGCGCGAACATCGGACTATTTCTATCCTATCGCTATCGAAATCTAAAAAGAGTGTCCCAAGTTAATATTTGGGATGCTTTTTTATTTTGTTCACACAAACCACTTCTTATTTCAAACATATAATGTTTGAACACCTGAATCCGTGATGGTTGGAAATCAACTTTGATTTTGGTGTTAGTTCTATGGATATATGATCCATACATCCCTTTTTTTGATGATTCCCTGCACCACTTTCATGTTTGAAAACGAGATAAATCCTCTTTTATGGAGATACAAACCAAAAAAGAGACAAAAAAAGTACAGGGGGGAGTGATGGATATGAGTACACGAACATCTGTTTGTTATCTTGCCTCTTTCCATTTTTGATACACATTCAGTAGGAGTATACTGTACCCACTCCTTCGCGTCAGTTTCATCCAGATCTGTCGTGATCGGCGGACGAGTCGACCTGCCATCGTGATCACCGTCTGAATGATCGTCTTGATGCGGCGGCGTTTCACTTTATGATGTAATGGATGTCTCGGATCGCTTAATAGATCTTGTCCAATCAGGCGAAGAAGGTTGTACACGAATGCTCCCATGACTAACACGAGCGCATTCGTTTTCATCTTCCCTGATGGAAGTCGCTCTAAATCTAAGTCGCTTTTCAGTTCGCTATGAAACTGTTCGCATGTCGCATGATCGTGATACAATGCGAGCACATCACTCATTCGAACATGCTCGTATCCTTCGAGGCGCACCCAGTAGCTTTCGACTTCGTAATCAGGAACGAGCATCAGCTGTCCATTTCGTTCCATCGTTCGTTCCGTCACTTGGGTGACTTGAACGTACGTATACGTGTGTCCATCGATTGCTGCTGTCTGTGGAAGGCATAACTCATACGTTTGTACTCCTTCTGTTTGTCCATCATCGACGCGTCTGCCCTTTTGCGAAGCGATCTGGAACCAAAGCGCTTTCGATTCTCGGCGTAAGTTTCGCTTGATGACAAAGTCCACGTCTTCCTTTAGACATACGTGCACATTCGCTTCCGCATCGTTTCCTGCATCCATGCGGACAAGCAGACGAGACGAGGTCAGCGGACGAGCTCGACGGATGGCGGTAGTTAAAAACGAAGGCATGTTGTCTTGTACATGTTGTTTCCCTGGACGCAGCTCGGCATGAACGATATACCCTTCCTTCCCTGCGTACGCAAACAACGGCGTAAAACCGTCAAATCCTTTATACGTTCGACTCACTCCTTCTTTTTTCGTATCGGAGTTATCAAATGGGGAAGCATCTATATCAAGGGGAAGCCATGTCGTTTTCCCTTTCGTCCAACAAGCGGACAAGGTAGCGTGTTGTCGAACCAACAGACGCATCGATTCCTCCCAAATGATGGTTTCGGTCATCGGGAGACAAGCGAGCTGATCGAGACGCTGTCGCAACGTTGGGGAGGAAGGTACGTGCCGAATGCCCATTGATGTCGAAAAGATATCGTCCTGACGATACGCTTCGATATGATCAAAATCCGTTTTTCCTGTGGCAAGCAAGCCGATCATCGAGCGAATGACGTCGCTATGGGAAATGTGCACATCTCGACGAACCGTTGGGAGCCGAAGTGCGTTTACTCGTTTATCCAGCTTCGTTTGGTGCAGTAAGTAGCCCACGAGAGCAAGCCCAGCACTTGGAGTAATCGCTTCATCTGTCAATACAAACCGAATCGGGAAATCTTTCATCACATTCACCTACTTGATGAAGAGTCGTCAACGTCGTTTTCCCTTATCGTATCAACGGTTTGCGACCATTGTAAAGATGTTTTGTCACGGATTCAGGTGAACAAATAGAGCTACAGAAACTGGAATATCAATATTTTCTACTCGTGCAACAATTTTTACGCGCAGCTCACGAACAAGAACGCGCACATGTTGTCACTGAACTACAAAAAAACTGGTGAACTCTTTTTACAAACAGCAAAAAAATGTTGCAATGACTTAGAGAAAATTGAGAAAATTAAAAATATGATCACTGCCATCATGGAACAAACTAATTTGCTTGCCTTAAATGCTGCTATTGAAGTCGCGCGGGTCGGTGATCACGGAAAAGGATTCGCTGTGCTCGTTGATGAAGTCCGCAAACTATCCGAGCAGTCAAAAGAAGCGGCAAAAGAAATCGAAACAATGCTAGATAGAATAAAAGTGGAAACAAAAAAAGTATCGCAATCCATGGAACATAGTACAAGAAAACTCGTTGATGGCGAGACATATTACGATACTGCAGAACGCTCATTTTGCGCAATTGACGAGTCTGTGGAACAAGTGTTTTCTAAAGTGCAAACCACATCGGCAACTATTGAGCAAATAACCGCCATTTCCAACGAGCTAATCCAAACAATGAGTCAACTGAAGCAACTTTCTGAGCAAGTGATGCAAAGAAGCAATGAAAGCATAATAACAGTTGAAGAACAATTAGCTATGAACGAACAAATCACTTCTAGTGCCCAAACGCTTGCCGAACTCGACGAGCAACTCCGCACAACAGTTGAGTCATTTCGTATGTAGACGTGCCATATTTGTGCACGTCTACATCATGCTATAGTACTTTGCTAACTCGATGACCATCGCTCCCATTCTTTCATGAGCCGGTGCGATCACACGATTAATTCCTTCCTCTTGTAACGCTTCTTTCGTTACTTTTCCAACAGCAACAGCTACGATATCTTTAGCAAAAGCCTGCTTGATCTGTTCGACATATCCGTGCTCACGAACAAACGAGAAGAAAAAGCGAACTTGAATCGCTGATGTAAAACAAACCGCTTGCACAGCACGGGAAATAATATCATCAGTAAGCTGCTTCATTACATCGAATGTAGGCGGAGTATGTCGATATGGCCATATTTCCTTATATAAAGCCCCTCGCTTCACTAAAAATTGTTGTAATGATGGAATGGAATCTCCATAAAGCTGGACAACAACTTTTTTACTTTTCCAGTCGACTTCTTGTAATGCGCGGATCAAACCTTTTGTTGTTCCGTCGTCTGCACATATGCAAGGGGTAATTCCATATGTACGTAATACATTCATCGTTTTATAACCACGCACCGCTACATGTGCACGACGAATGGACTGAAGCAGTAATTGTTCAATCCCATATTCCTTTGCCTTTTTGATCAATGCCTCTACACCAATCCCCGTTGTAAAAATAAACCAATCATTTTGTTCGTGAACGATATGATGAAGATGTTGCTCTAACTCTTCATTCAAAAATGTCGTTCCTTGGGCGGGTCGCAAAATCGGAATCCCCCCTTGTTTGATAATGAGCGCGCTCATTTCTTCAATTTTTCGTGAAGCACATAGCACAATCTTTTTGTTTGCTAATGCCTTTTCCATACGTCGTCCCCCTTTTTCTTCCCATCATATCATATAAAAGTGAAAAGTAGTGCAAAATTTGTTGAATCTTGACATAAAACATCGAACTGTTTTGTGTTCACAACGTAACTACATTAGCTTACAATGTAAAAGAAATCATCCGACATAAATATTCTTATTATTCTGAAATACATGTCGAAAGGAGCGGGCTTATATGCCCCCACTAATTGAAGAAGTATTGCTTAACCTATTTTTTATTATATTGGCGTTGCTAATTGCTCCTATTTGGCTTGAAGAACGTCGCATATCCGATCGCTCAAAGGCCATTTTAAAAACGTTTTCAATCGGCATATGTATTGTCTTTTGTATGATGTTTCCTATTCAAACAACAAATGGGTTCGTTTTTGATTTACGGCAAGTGGCGATTTGGATTGGTGGCTTGTACGGTGGGGCGTTCTCTACCCTTTTTCTTGCAATGATCACTATAATTTATCGGATGATGATTGGCGGAACGGAAGGTATTATTGTCACAATAATCATTACGACCATTCAAATCATCGTCTGTTTATTTTTTTATAAAAAGTTTCAAACACATTTATCTTCCAAACAACGAATTACCACCATCACTGCTCTATCAGTTGGAACAGCTGTTTTAACGATCATATTATCTCATATATGGATGAATGATGAGCGACAGCTTATCCGTATGCTTTCGACATATTTTTCAGCTCAACCACTTACAGCATTTTTAGGTTCTTATATTACCGAGGCGATTCAAAAACATAGCGATCTTCGACGTCGCATCATTCGCGCTGAGAAAATAGAAGTTGTTGGACATTTAGCTGCTTCCATTTCACATGAAGTACGAAACCCGTTAACCGTATCTAGAGGATTTATGCAATTGTTGTTACAAAGTGAACGAGTAAACTATAAGGATAGACAGTATATTCAAATTGCCATTGAGGAAATTGATCGCGCGGAAGCAATCATTACAGATTATTTGACATTTGCTAAACCTGCGCCAGAACACGTCGAAAGGTTAAATGTCAAAACCGAAATTGAGCGAGTCATTGATATTTTACGTCCTCTTGCAAACATGAGTAGTATCGAAATTCAAGCTTTCCTTTTGCCATTTGCCGTAAAAGGAGAGCGTCAAAAATTTCAACAATGTTTACTGAACGTAATGAAAAATGCCATTGAAGCCATGCCAAACGGAGGAACGTTGCGCATTAACGTATCGATTGATAAAGATTATGTGTTGATTCATATTAGTGATACCGGAGTTGGAATGACAAAAGAACAAATTGAACGTCTAGGTGAACCTTACTTCACAACAAAAGGAACGAAAGGGACAGGCCTTGGAATGATGGTTGTTTACCGCATTGTTGAAACAATGAAAGGCGATTTGTTTATTCATAGTGAAGTCGGTCAAGGAACAGACGTATATATGTACTTTCCTTCATATTATAAATCAGATGTCGAAAAATCATCCAAACGCTCTGTTGAACAAGTTAGTTGTTAACTTGTTCTTTTTTTAATTTGATCATTTAGAACATAGTTTAATTAAATAAAAGGTCGTTTCGTACACGACCTTTTACAACTGTTTGGCAAAATTACGACCAAACGCAATACATAGTTGCTTTTCTTCTTTTGTCGGCGTCAATTCTACTTTCAGTCCCTCGAGGACGACTTCTGCGCCGCGCTCCTGTAATTTTTCAATTAAAATGTCGACAGCTGCACCATACTTCTCATAACTCGAATCGCACGAACCGAAAACAGCAGCTTTTTTACCTGTTAAATCAACGTCATCTAGTTCATCGTAAAAATCTAAAAAGTCATCAGGTAATTCTCCATCTCCCCATGTGTACGCCCCCAGCAAAATCCCGTCATATTGTTCAAGCTCTACCGCCACGGCATCTAACACTTCTTTTACATCCAACTCGATCCCTTGTTCACGAACTCCTTCGGCAATCGCTTCAGCCATCTCTTCTGTATTCCCTGTCATACTTGTAAATATCATTATTGCTTTTGGCATGCATAGTCCCCCCTACGTATATAAGTGATAATCACTTTCAATAATTATATTAAATGATAATGATTATCTTTGTCAATTTTTTAAAAACTGTAGATGAGCAAATTTACTAACATAAATTTACAACCAAACAAAAAAGAAGACATGAACCCGATTCCTTGGTTAGAATAGATGTGCCAACAAACCATTCACAAGGAGGTTCATGTCTCATGAATAGATTAGCACATCATCAAGGAATTCACAAGTTTTTCACGATGTTAGGGTTGGCCCTTTATTTCTCGAAACCTGTGATGAAGCATCTCGTTCATATCGTGGATGCGATGATTACAAAGGGCTTTTCGGGAACACTGACCGATCTACATCACGGGAGTTTTCATCCGAACCATCGCACGACACTGAGCCATTTTTTCACGAAAAGCCCATGGGAGGAAGAGACGCTGCTTCGCAAACTCCAGCAGTGGGTGCTTCATCGTGTCGAACGCAGCTCGAAACGAGAGAATCAACCCATTTTTGTTTCGATCGATGATACGATTTGCCAAAAAACGAAGCCCTCGTCACGGGCAACACACGCCATTCAAGGGTGTGATTGGCACTATTGTCACGCAGAGAAAAAATCGATTTGGGGACATTCTCTCGTTTGGCTCATGGTTCATACGATGACTCAAGCGTTTCCTTTTGCCTTTCGCCTCTACGACAAGACGGCGGGGAAAAGCAAAGGGGAACTCGCGATCGAGATGCTTTCTTCGTTGGATGTGAGTCGCCCCGTTTATGTGCTCATGGACTCTTGGTATCCATCGAAAACCCTCGTGGGAGCCTGCTTGAAAAAAGGGTTCCACGTCATCGCGATGCTGAAGACGAATCGGATTCTCTATCCAAAAGGGACGGCCATTCAAGCAAAGGAATTTGCCAAATCTATGGAGCCACGGGATACCCGCCTCGTCACGGTGGGAAAAGAGCGTTATCGGGTGTATCGCTACGAAGGCGCTCTGAACGGTCTCAAGGATGCCGTGGTGCTGCTCGCATGGAAAGCCGATCAGCCGATGACGCCGAAACATCTTCATTGCGTCTTGAGCACCGATCGCGAGCTAAGCGATGAAGAGATCTTGCGCTACTATGCTGCACGTTGGTCGATCGAATGTTTTTTCCGTCAAGCGAAAGACCAGCTGAAACTCGATGGATACCGCGTTCGCGGGCGTCGGGCGGTGAAACGGTATTGGATCTTGGTGCAACTTGCGTATGTGTACAGCATGTTCGAGTCTAACAGTGATTTTTCGGATGGGCTCGATCTCCTGCGCAAGAGAAAAGGACATAGCCTCGTGGAGTTCATTTATCGTGCAGCAAAACAAAATATTCCCATTGATACCGTGAAAAAACAGCTCCACGTGGCATAAGGGGTACCCTGTTTGTCTCTTTTTAAATGGTAATTATTGTAACGAAAATTGCTCAACTACAGTTAAAAAGAAAAGTTTGAGTCAAGACTTTGTGGGAGATTTTTTTCTCGACCGATTTTTTTGGTTATATATGGTTTTATAAAATCGTTATATGTAAGCGCTTTTACTTACTCTCATCCTGTAGGTATGTGCGTTTTCTCTCGTTTTAAAAACCTTTCAATGCTTGCAATGCCTCGTAAATCGGTGTCCCTGAAGATTGGCGAAGGTATGGGATGTTATCTCGTACCACTTCTGTCATTTGCGTTTGCACGCGCTTCAGTGCCTTTTTCACGATCGTTTCTCGTTTCGTTTCTTCTCGTTCTTCCACGCCATACATCACTCCATCGCGTGTCCGAATGAGTAACGTATCTTTTATCGCGACGATCGCTCGCAACATCGCTTCAATCCCTGCATCCCTCCAACTTCGACCGTTTTTACTTCGTTTCGCAAACACATGCATCGTTGCTTCCGCACTCCCCATCGCCCTCATGTTTGTCGTGTCAATCCCTTTTTCCTTCAACCATACGCGATAGTCACGCAAACATCCTGGCATCTCCTCGATTCGACGAACAAGCGCCTCGAGTTGCTTTTCCTTCTCCTCATGTTCTAACGTACCGATGGCACTTGTGAGTTCTCGTAACACACCTTCTTCATCCCATGATGCTAACTTCTTTCGAATCACCCGATATCTCGCATGACCTCGGAACAATTGACGAATCTCTCTTGCCACATGGAACCGATCAAGCTGAAAGTACCCCCTGTCCCCGAAATATTCTCGACACGCTGTAATCCATGGGGCTCCATCTCCATTGATGACCACCCAATCCTCAAACGGATCATAGCTGTATTCCTTCATCAGAAAATTCTCTACAGCTTCCCAAATCGGTTCATTCGTTTGATGAACCATATACCGTCGATTCACTAAGGATACGCGTTTCCCGTTTTTCTCCCATCCTTGGTGAATCGTGATGATCTTTTCTTCTTTTCCTTTGATGCGGCTTCGTTGACGTTTCACGTACAACCCGTCTGCTTCGATAAAAAACACGCGCCCTTTTTTCTCCATCGCACGGTGCCCTTCCACCTCTGCCTCGATGATGGACTGGCGAATCGTTTCGTGACTCATACATGCATACCCCACCAGCTTTTCAAGCGACTGCGCAGCCTGTCGATACGAAGAACCCGTCACGGCGAGATGAATCGCTGTCTCCTCTAATAGCGGACTCACTCCATGCGCCCCATCGAACTGAAGAAAGACATCGAGTAAAGACGTATACACCTTTTTTTCACGGTCAAAGTAGTAGTTTCGCTTCACTTCCACCTCTCCAAATAGCGTTTGGAGTCGGATCGTCCGCTTATCTTTGAGCGCATATCGTTTCTTGTCCCGCTGTTCTGCCAATGTGCGGTCGATCTCCTCCAACACCTGTTGAAGGAGATGACCATATTGTTTTTGCATATGTCTAAATAAAGACTGTTCGATCTCTTTTAATGTCAAGCCGTTTGTGATATAATCCTGCATGGGCTCCACTCCTTTCTTTGGTTGTATTTTTTTTTCACACTTACTACCTTACCAGGAGGAGAGCCCGTTTTTCATCTATTTTGCTTACATATCTGACAGGTTCCTTATTATACCAAATCAGGAACCTGTCTTTTTTTCTCCCACAAACATTTTACTCATACAAAAGAAAAAAACGCGCGATGTTGTCATCGCACGCTTACTTTTTATCTATTATTCTTTTACTTCTTTTTTCCACAAACCAACCATGAATGCAGTCACAAGTGAACCAATTAAAATGGCAAGCACATATAACAACGGGTTTCCTTTTACGATCGGGATTACAAAAATTCCACCATGTGGAGCTGGGAGACCGATGCCAAACATCATCGTCAACGCTCCGGCAACCGCTGAACCAACAATAATTGATGGAATGACACGTCCTGGATCAGCCGCTGCAAACGGAATGGCTCCTTCTGTGATAAATGAAGCCCCCATAATATAGCATGTTTTTCCTGCTTCCCGCTCTGCTTTTGTAAATTTCTTTTTAAATAATGTTGTCGCAATCGCTAATCCTAAAGGTGGAACCATTCCACCTGCCATAATAGCTGCATGCGGTGCATAGTTCCCTGCATCAATCATCGCAATTCCAAACGTAAACGCCGCTTTATTGATTGGTCCACCCATATCGACTGCCATCATTCCTCCAAGGACAAGGCCAAGTAAAACAAGGTTACCTGTGCCCATATTTTCAAGCCATGTCTTCATTCTTTCATTTAATGCTTTTACCGGATCAATAACGACGTACATCATAATAAGTCCTGTAAGTAGTATACCGAATAACGGATAAAGAAGAACAGGTTTAATTCCTTCGAGTGATTGTGGCAAACGGCTAAACCATTTTTTCAATCCAACAACGAGATAACCGGCTAAAAATCCCGCAATTAGTCCACCTAAAAAACCAGCGCCACCATTCGCTGCCATAAATCCTCCGACCATCCCCGGTGCAAATCCTGGGCGATCCGCAATGCTCATTGCAATGAAGCCAGCCAATACAGGAATCATGAGTGCGAATGCACTACCACCACCGATGTCCATTAATGCTTTTGCAATCGGATGGAATGACGGATCATTTGGATCAAACGCTTTAATACCAAAAATAAATGAGATCGCAATTAAAATTCCGCCACCAACAACGAACGGAAGCATATTCGATACGCCATTCATTAAGTGTTTATAAAAACCTGTTCGTTCTTTTGACGCATACGAACGGTTTCCACCACTTGCACGATAAATTGAGGCATCTTGTTTTAATGCTCGTTCAATGAGTTGCTCTGGTTTACGGATCGCATCAGCAACCGGTACTTGAATAACATGTTTACCGTCAAAGCGATCCATTTCTACTTGTTTATCTACTGCAACGATAATGGCAACAGCATCTTCAATTTCTTGTTGTGTTAACTCATTTTTCACCCCGCTTGAACCATTCGTTTCTACCTTTATGTCCACTCCCATTTCTTTTGCTTTCGCCTTCAGAGCATCAGCAGCCATATACGTATGCGCAATCCCTGTCGGACAAGCTGTAACAGCCAATATTCTCTTTTTCCCAAACTGTTGTTTTTCTTCTGTCATCGTTTCCCCCTCCTTTTCTTGTATCGCTTGAATAATGTCGCGCTTTGTTGAAGCGCTTTCAATTTTCAAACGGAATGATGCGTCCATTAACAACGTCGATAATCGGGAGAGCGCTTCCAAATGTGTGTCATTTGCTCCTTCAGGCGCTGCGATCATAAAAAACAAATGGCTTCGTTTTCCGTCTAACGCATCGTAGTCAATTCCTTCTTTTGAGCGTCCAAAAACAACCGCCGGGGTACGAACTGCTTTCGTTTTCGCATGTGGAATAGCAATTCCTTCACCAATTCCTGTCGTACTTTGCGCCTCTCGTGCAAAAATCGCTTCTAGAAACATTTCGCGATCATACAATTTCCCAGTCTTCTCTAGCACATCTGCTAATTCCTCGATGACTTCTGTTTTTGTTTTTGACTTCAAATCAAGGACAATTGTATCTTCTGTCAATATATCCGTAATCCTCATACAGCATCCTCCATTCTTGTAATAGTCACTTCACTTAACAAACGATGAACCCCGTCCTCCGTACATAAATCTTCAGAAAAAGCTGTTGCACTACCGGCCGCAACGCTATATCGAAATGCTTCTTCAAGTGGTGCTTCGTTCACGTACGCAGCTAAAAATCCTGCTACCATCGAATCACCTGCCCCAACTGAATTTTTTACCATTCCTTTTGGGGCTTGAGCGATTAATATGACGTCTTTATGGAACAAAATTGCCCCATCTCCAGCAAGGGAAACAATGACATGTTGCACACCATTGTCAATTAGTTTTTTTCCGTATTCTATAATTTGATGGCGACTATGAATACTCACTCCGAACAATTCCCCAAGCTCCATTTGATTCGGTTTAAGTAAAAATGGTTCGTATGCGATTGCTTGTTTCAATGCACTACCACTCGTATCAACAACAACTGCAACTTTTCGTTTTTTCGCTTCTTCCATCATCATGACGTAAAATGTATCATCTATCGACGGCGGAAGGCTTCCTGCTAAAACAAGTATATCTCCTTTTTTTATCTGCTTAATTTTATCGATCAGCGCTTCTTTATGTTTATCGCTAATGACAGGCCCTTCGCCATTTATTTCTGTTTCTCTTTCTCCTTTTAACTTAATGTTTAATCGCGTTTGTCCAGGTACAGTAATAAAATCCGTTAAAATATGTTCTCGTTTCAATTCATCAGCAATGAACTGTCCGGTAAATCCACCAATAAACCCGAGGGCAATATTATGAATGTGTAGTCGTTTTAGCACGCGTGATACATTAATTCCTTTCCCCCCAGGAAAATAGGATGTTTTTGTCGCACGATTTAATTTTCCAAGTTCGATCTGTTGCGCTTCAACAACATAGTCGACGGAAGGGTTTAACGTACATGTATAAATCATCATTTCACAACCTCTACTGTCGTTTTTGTTTCGTACATCGCTAGCAATTCTTCATCCGTTTCATTTGTAATCATTGTTGCTTCTCGTAATTCTGCAATTTTCGCAAATGTGCTTTCGTTAAGTTTTGAATGATCCGCTAATACGAAAGCTTGTCGGGATAAATGAATCGCTGTTTGTTTCATATATGCTTCCTCAGGATCTGGAGTTGTATACCCAAAGTCAATATGAACACCATTTACTCCAATAAAACATTTATCAAAGCTATATTGTTGCAACGAATGGATCGCTCCTCGACCAATTAACGCATTCGTTTTTTTCTTAATGAACCCCCCAACGAGATATGTTGGAATGTCTTTTTCTAATAGTGCCTCAATATGCATAATACCGTTAGTGACTACGACGATATTTTCTGCTTCGATATAAGGAATCATCTGTAACGTTGTCGTTCCCGCATCTAAATAAATACAATCTCCATCTTGAATAAGACTAGCCGCATATTTGCCGATGAGCTGTTTTTCATGAATGTTTTTCGTCGATTTTTCAAAAACGCTCAACTCTTCTCTTTTTTGTTGTAATAGCGCTGCTCCGCCGTGGACACGCTTCAATTTTTTTTCTTTTTCCAGCTGGCTTAAATCACGACGAATCGTCGATTCTGAGCATTGCGTTGCTTCGACCAATTCATGTAACTTTACAACTTCTTTTTCTTGTAACAACTGCAAAATAATACGATGCCGTTCTGGTGTTAACAACTTTACACCTCCTTTTTAAACCGCTTACATTTTTATCATACTGAAATATATACAAAAAATCAACCAAATTCATTCAATTTTAATCAAAAATAATCATTTTATTTCATATATCATTCACAAACGATCAATTTTCAGAAAAAATAAAAACTGCCTCACGGTGAGACAGTTTTGTTTTCATTTCCGACTTTCTCAGGATAATATTCTCCAATCATTTGGATAAATGGCTCGACATATTGAGGATCGAATTGCGTCCCAGAACAGCGGCGCAATTCAACAATTGCTTCGGAGAATGTTTTTGTTCGTTGATACGGGCGGTCTGTTGTCATCGCATCAAATGAATCAATAATACACAAAATACGTGCTAATTTCGGGATCTCTTCGCCTTTCAGTCCATAAGGATATCCTCGTCCATCATAACGTTCATGATGAAGTTCAACAAGAGGAATCACTTCTTCAAACCGACCATCCGAAAGGACAATTTCTTTCCCCCATATAACGTGTTTTTTCATTATTTCCCATTCATCTGGATCAAGCTTGCTTGTTTTGTTAATAATATCTCGTGAAACTTCGATTTTTCCAATATCATGAACAAGCGCCCCTAAAACGAGTGTACGTTTTTCCTCTTCCGTAAGAGTTAAACGATCGCTAAATTCCATTGCATATTTAAATACACGTTTACTATGACGGTATGTATATACATCTTTATAAAGCAACAATTTTAACTGCTCTTCAATCGCATCTAAATCTTCTTTAAATTTCAATGCATCACGCGATATTCTTTTCGCATCGTACAATTGTACATTATTTTTCCCTTGTGCTTTTGAATAATAAAGCGCTTGATCAGCCTTATGTAATAGTTCACTTTCTTCATACATGTCAGACTCATACTCCGCAACTCCACATGAAAACGAAATGCAACGATACGGAAGGCGGTCAACTCCGTCAAATGGTGTATCGTTTAATTTTTTTCGTAATTGATCCATAAAAGCTGCTGCTTCATGTTTTGTTATTCTGGGTAAAGCAATCGCGAACTCCTCTCCACCATAACGGGCAACAATATATCCTAAATCTTTTGTTTCGTTTCTCAAAAATTCCCCAACAAACTTTAATAATCGATCACCTTGCACATGACCATGATAATCATTATATTTTTTAAAATCATCTAAATCTAAAAAAGCGATCGAAAACTGGGCACCTGTTTTTTTCGTCTCCCGAAATAATTCCTTTAAGTAATCTTTAAAATATCCGTGGTTATATAAGCCGGTGAGGTAATCTTTATTTGCCTGATTGGCCATTTCTTGATACCACTCAAGCACTTTTCCGAATGTAATAGACAGCAAAACAACTAAAACCGTAAACAAAAACAATCCAAAAAACCCTTCGTTATCGATTAAGATAATAAGCACTAAAGAGAGCAGGAGTGTGACGAAATAAATAAAAAAAACTTCTTTTAAGAGTCCAAAATTGAATATACCTGTAAACTTCGATTGTATGGAGCGATAAAAACCAATTAAAATTACTACATTTATCACAAAATATACAATTAAACTTAAGAAATAAGGATAGAGATTATATACAATCTCCCCCCCCACCTTTCCATTTAGAAAACTAAATGAAAAGCTAGTGAAAAATATCATGGTTAAATACATAAAGAAATTCAAAAGATGAGCCCATATCGGAACAGTACGATTATACATAATTTGAATCAAGTAAAATAACAACAATACCCAAGAGGCTACGAACAATCCAAAGTGGAGAACTGTCGCTAAGAAAACAGCAGAGTCCATAGAAAATGAACTTTTATTTTGAACGATTTGAATTTCAAAACGACTCAAAATAAACGCGGAGATAGATAAAAAATAAATCCATACCCACTCTTCAAGATGCGGAAAACGAAAGGAAAAATTAAATACGAAGACACTTAGTGCACAGGTAACTACCCCCAGAACACAAATATACACTCTCGACCAAACTGTTGTCATACACTAATCACTCATCCTAAAGCTGTATTTTTATAATCATAATTATATAAACATATACATTAAAAGGGAGTTATCCTCCCTCTTTTTTCTACCCAATCACTTTAATGGCAGATGTCAACGCAACAACAACAGAACCGATAACGAGGAGATTAATAAGTACGTTTTTCACGCGTGCGTTCATGTGTTTCACCTCCCTTCATGTATTGGTTGGGAAGCATTTGTTTGTTTCTCTTTCATCATTAAATACTGAATAAACAAAAAGACACCGATATTCATGACAACGTCGCCAATGCTAATCACTTTCGCTCGCGGATAAGGTGGCGCTAACGGAATGATGTCGCCTAAGAACGGAAATATCGTATCAGCTGTAATAGCTGTATGCTTTCCGTAAAGTCCCGTTTTTAAAAGTTCAACGTATTCTTGTCCTAAAACGGCTTGGGTAGCTTCAAGTGATACAGGCATTCTACCACCGTTTAATGCAATAACAATAAAGTTTAAAAGCACGCCTGCGAAGATCGTTTTCATTCCCGGATAATGGCGATTAAGCCAAATAAATGTTAGTCCAACGATGTAAACGATAATAAATGTGACGTTGCTTATATTCGCTAGAAAAGCAATTCGGTCTTGCAATAGGAAGAAAATCCATTGCACAAGCAACAGCACAGGGAAGATCCAACCGCCTTTTAACTTTAATGTCGCGATCCCTTTAAAATTGCCTCCGCGAAATAAACCGATTAAAATGCTCAAAATAATCCCATCATATACCATATAGTCCTCACATTTCTTTAAAAACAAAATTTTTTTTCTTTTTTATTCACTAGCATTGCAGTAATTAAATCTGATGATTCAAAATACTAAGAATGTTCAATTTTTTATTGATTTCGAAACAAAAAAATCCTTTACAATGGAAGTACAGGTGGTTCCTGTCCAAATCCAATCGTAAAGGATAACTGTTATGGACAAGAATACACTAATTTCATCATTTGGTAAATGGGTTTCACCCATAAATATTCAAAAACTTAGCGAACAAGTCAAAGAATTGAAACAGGACTATTACACAAAAAAGCTGACAACAGAAGCCTATATTAAATTTTTATTGGTAGCCCAACTGCTCGAATTTAAGAGCTTAGAGGAAATGAGTGATGCACTTGTAGACGAAGATCTTCAAAAAGCACTCGGATTTGAATCGATAAGTGCCTCTCAGCTATCCCGAAAAAACAATCAGATCAACCCACTAATTCTTGCAAATTTGTTCTTGGATCTTGTTTGGAAAATTCAACGGTACCATTATAAAAACGGAAAGAATATGCCACTGAAAATCATTGATTCGAGTACACTCCCGTTGAATTTGACCAATTATAAATGGGCAAAATTCCGTAAAACAAAAGCTGGTGTAAAGCTACACTTACGGCTCGTTTTCATGGATAAAGACACCGTCTATCCTGAAAAAGCAGTGATTACGACAGCAAAAGAACATGACCGAAATCAACTCGAAGTCCTAGTGGATGATAAAGAAGCCATGTATGTGTTTGACCGCGGTTATGTGGACTATGAACGTTTTGACCGGATGACAGATGATGGCTATTTCTTCGTTTCAAGACTGAAGAAAAACGCAGTCATTCGTGAAGTCTATACATTTTCACTTCCTGATGATTGTCACGTTCTATCCGATAAAATGGTCTATATTGGTACCACACAAAATCGTACTGAAAATGTCTATCGTCTACTAGAAGTTATGGACACAAAAGGGAACTTACTTCGTTTAATTACCAACCGATTTGATTTAAAAGCAGAAGAGATAAGTGGTATTTACCGATCTCGCTGGGCTATTGAACTCTTTTTCAAATGGCTTAAGCAACACGTAGAAATTAAGCACTTTTATGGAATGAGTGAAACAGCTATTCAAAATCAAATTTTCTTAGCCCTTATCACGTATTGCTTACATGTTCTCATTCAATTGGAGATGAAAAGTAAGAAATCCCTACTTCGAATTACTCGTTGGTTAAAGAGAGCTCTGTGGAAACCAGCTTATGTTTGGTTGCGAAAATTTGATGGGCGAGCCAGTCCATAATCTCCCTTTTGTCGTTGTCGCTCTGATTTAACTGTATATATTTACCAAATGGACAGTGCCGCCTTTCTTTAGGTTTTGTCTTTTTGGCACAAATTCACAAAAAATAATTAACAGAAAATTCTAACTATATTTATGCAATGCTAATGTTTTTTATTGATTATATTATCACATTTTTTCGGATGTGAAAACGGTTATATTAACAAAATATTTTGTTTTTCTTATTGATTATTTAGAACATAGTTTTATTTATAAAAATAAACCGACTGCCCAAAAGACAGTCGGTTTGACTCTTTATTTAAACATTTGGGCAGCACGAACTGCTTTTTTCCATCCATCATAAAGTTGTTGTTGAACATCAACATTCATTTTTGGTTCAAAAGCACGATCTATATTCCATTGTTTCGCAATCTCTTCTCTACTTTGCCAATAGCCAACCGCGAGCCCTGCTAAGTAAGCAGCACCGAGAGCAGTCGTTTCGTTCACAACTGGTCTTTCAACGGGTACGCCGAGGATGTCACTTTGAAATTGCATTAGAAAATTGTTTTTTACCGCTCCACCATCAACACGTAACGTTTTTAACGTAATCCCCGCATCCGCTTCCATTGCAGTTAGCACATCTTTCGTTTGATATGCAAGTGACTCAAGCGTTGCGCGAATAAAGTGCTCTTTTGTCGTTCCGCGTGTCAAGCCAAATACCGCTCCTCGTACATCGCTATCCCAATATGGCGTTCCGAGTCCTACAAACGCAGGCACAACATATACCCCATCTGTTGATTGTACTTTTGTCGCATATGCTTCGCTATCTTTTGCTTCCTTAATCATTCGTAATCCGTCACGCAACCATTGAATGGCAGATCCAGCAACGAAAATGCTTCCTTCTAGCGCATATTCAACTTTTCCATCAATTCCCCATGCAATCGTTGTTAACAAACCATGATTCGATTGCACAGCTTTTTCCCCTGTATTCATCAGCATAAAACAACCTGTTCCATACGTGTTTTTCGCCATACCTTCTTCAAAGCATGCCTGCCCAAACAAAGCTGCCTGTTGATCTCCTGCAATACCAGCGATCGGCACTTCTTGCCCGAAGAAATGGTACGGTGCTGTATGTGCGTAAATTTCTGAAGATGGTCGAACATCTGGCAACATCGCTTTTGGCACATGCAAAATGTTAAGGAGTTCATCATCCCATCTTTGTTCATAAATATTGAACATTAACGTTCTTGAAGCGTTAGAGTAGTCTGTCACATGCACTTTTCCACCAGATAGCTTCCAAGTAAGCCATGTATCAATCGTTCCAAATAATAACTCCCCTCGTTCCGCTTTTTCTCGTGCTCCTTCCACATGATCTAAAATCCATTTCACTTTCGTTCCTGAAAAGTAAGCATCAATAAGCAAACCTGTTTTTTCACGAAACACATCATCATATCCAGCTTGCTTTAACTGCTCACAAATTTGTGCTGTCTGGCGCGATTGCCACACGATGGCATTATATATTGGCTGGCCTGTTTGCTTATCCCACACGACTGTCGTTTCACGCTGGTTTGTTATACCGATTGCGGCGATTTGCTTTGGTTCGACAGCTGCCTCTGACAATACCGTTGCAATGACAGCTAAAATAGAACCCCAAATTTCATTTGGGTTATGCTCCACCCATCCTGGCTGTGGAAAATATTGTGTAAACTCTTTTTGTGCAATATGAACAATTTCCCCTTTTTGATTAAATAAAATAGCACGTGAACTCGTTGTTCCTTGATCAAGAGCTAAAATGTACATACACCTATCCCCCTTACAAAAAAAGACCCACACCGCAATCAATAAAAATGCGTGTGAGTCTCCGTTTCTCTGCCACTAACATGATGAACTTACTATAAGACTAATCGATTTCGAAAACGCTGTCAATATATTTATTTTGGCTCGAAATATCGCCAAAGTTCGACATTTGATGTCGTTACCGCAACAGCCCCTGCAGCAATCGCCGCTTCCACTTCGGTTTCGTTTTCTATTAATCCTCCAGCAATAATTTCTTTCCCAGTTCGTTCATGAAGTTGAGAGATAACTTTCGGAACAACACCAGGTAATACCTCAATATAATCAGGATTTGTTTTTTCGACAAGTTGAACACTTCGTTCAAAGGCGTTCGAATCAATAATAAATGTTCGTTGAATCGCAACAACACCTTTTTGTTTTGCTTTCGTGATCACACTGCTTTTGGTTGAAATCAATCCGTACGGTTTAACGAGTTGACATAAAAATTCTGTCGCATACTCATCACTTTTTAGCCCTTGTATTAAATCAACGTGAAGAAACATTTTTTTCCCATGTTCATTTGCATATGTATACACACTTTTCAACATACCGATATGAATGTCTAAAAACACACCATATTCATAATTCATTTTTAATAGCCTGTCAAAATCTTTCATCGAACGTACTGCCGGCAAAATACGTTGTTCGTTCATCCTTCAATCACCTTCACATAAAATGTTCTCGTTCTCGGTCCATCGAACTCGCAAAAATAAATGCCTTGCCATGTTCCGAGAAGCAACTGACCTTTTGTGACAATGACATGCGCAGATGATCCAACCGTGCTTGCTTTCATATGAGCAGCTGTGTTTCCTTCACTATGCCGATCGAGAGAATGATACCATGGATACAATTCATCAAAACGGCGAATCATGTCCCGTTTAACATCTGGATCAGCATTTTCATTAATTGTGATTCCTGCTGTCGTGTGTGGACAATAAACAACAACAACTCCTTCTTGTACACCACTCTCTGTAATAAAGGATTGAACAAGTGAAGTAATGTCTACAAATTCATCTCGCTTCGTCGTCTGAATCGTCCATTGTTTGATCATCATACGTTCCCACCTTTATCCTCATATATTTATGATCATACATATTTTCACAATTGTTTTCTATAAAAAATTCATCTATTGACGACTATAACATAAATAAAGCCCAGACTTTACTGGACTTTATTCATACACATGATGAGAAGGGATAATATAATCGACCGAAATCACAGGCAAATCGTGCTGTTCAACTGAGGCTACAATTAACCCCTGCTTGCTTACAATGCCGAATTGTTCTTTTTGTTGATTAAATGCTGCTTCACCAAATGCTAAAATTGTTTGATATAACTTTTCTTGATCGACTTTTTGCTTCCGTACATGATTGCTTAACTTAATGATCACTTCTTTTCCACGAATTTGACCACGATACATACCGCTCACTCCCTCGTATAGTATGTTTAGAAAGATTTTTAAATCGAATTTCCAGTTGGATATGCTCCTTGACAATCGCATATGTGTAAGTGATTTGCCCACGGGGGAGGGGCGCGCCCCTCCCCCGTGGATGGCACTACATCGGGGTTGGACTTTTCGCGATGTTCTTGGATAATGGTCTTAGGATCATCGGGGACACTCTTCTCTCTCCTGTAGCTTTGACTACTTAGAAAGTCTGTCTCCCCGGCTCCTGTTCGGACTTCTAACCCGCAGGCTGTTCCCGTTGGTTTCCCATGCTGGAAGGAGCAGCTTCCAGGCAGCCCATGGCCCAACGTGAGTTCTCATATGCGAGGGTGACTGGTCAACAGGCGCGGTCCGGGGGCATCCCGAAGAGTCCCAACCCCACGATCCTACTACGATTGGAGGTGATCTCATGAAACTCTACGTCGGGATTGACGTGAGCTCAACGGACTTATACACGTGTATCATGGATCAAGAAGGAAACACGTGCGCCCAATTCAAGGTGGACAATCATCTCCTTGGCGCGACCTTCCTTCGCGATCAAATCCTCCTGTGGGCCAACAAGCTCCAACCATCCGAAATTCTCATCGGGATGGAAGCCACTTCGGTCTACAGCTGGCATCCAGCGATGTTTTTCCACCAACAGGAGGAGCTGAAGTCTTGGAATGTCAAGGTGTTTACCATCAATCCAAAGCTCATTCGCAAATTTAAAGAAGCGTACACTGACTTGGATAAAACGGACGGCATCGATGCGTGGATCATCGCCGATCGGCTTCGCTTTGGCCGTTTGAAAGTGACAGCTGTCATGCAAGAACAGTTTATCGCCCTTCAACGGCTCACGCGCATGCGCTATCATCTCGTCCATCAGCTGACTCGGGAAAAGCAGTACTTCCTCCAACACTTGTTTTACAAGTGCAGTTCCTTTACCCAAGAGGTGGACAGCTCCGTGTTCGGACATGCCATCTTAGAGCTTCTTCTCGAGTCGTTTAGCTTAGACGAAATCAGTCAGATGGACGTGCAACAGCTCGCTGACTTCTTGCGCCAAAAAGGACGCAATCGCTTTGCCGATCCGGAATGCATCGCCAAGTCCATTCAAAAGGCGGCTCGTTCGTCGTATCGGCTTTCCAAATGTGTCGAGGATTCCATCGACTTGCTTTTAGGGCTATCGATTCAATCCATCCGTAGCCTTCAAGCGCAAATTAAAGAGCTAGATAAAGCGATTACTCGCCATTTGGAAGGCATCCCAAATACGTTACAAACGATTCCCGGCATTGGTCCGGTCTACGCCGCTGGCATCTTAGCCGAAATTGGACAAATCGAGCGCTTTGACAACCAAGCCGCCTTAGCAAAGTATGCAGGTTTGACTTGGTCTAAGCACCAGTCCGGTCGGTTCCAAGCCGAGGAGACTTCCCTCATTCGTTCCGGCAATCGCTATCTCCGTTACTACCTAGTGGAGGCTGCCAACTCGGTACAACGGCATGATGCGTCGTTTCGCACCTATTACCGGAAGAAGTATGAGGAAGTACCAAAGCACCAACACAAACGAGCCCTCGTCCTCACCGCTCGAAAACTCGTGCGTGTGATCGATGCGCTGCTACGCAACGGTCAAATCTACACGCCAAGAAAGGGGGAAGATCGATAGGGGTATCGATCTAACTGATTTTGCATTAAAACCCAGTTAATGACATAAGACAAGACTGGGCTTCTTAAGTATTGCCTTTTTTCGGGTCATCGGACAATCGAATTTCCAATTTCGATGATTTTTCACCTTGACATATTACCGCAGGACTTTCTATACTGCTTACTGTTAATGTTATGCACTTATTACAAAAATCCTCCTCTAAAAAAATTTTTTGAAAAAATCGCCTTTTTGTCTTGACTCTTCCTCATCATTCGTGTATAGTCTAATTATCATCTAACTGAATATATGTCCTGCACCGACTTGGTTGCTGTGAGTATATTCCGTTATATGAAAAATTTTTTCATTAGCCTGTTGGCTAAAAGGTATTAGGAGGATTCAGTATTATGCAAAACGGTAAAGTAAAATGGTTTAACAACGAAAAAGGTTACGGATTCATCGAAGTTGAAGGTGGAGACGATGTATTCGTACACTTCACAGCAATCCAAGGTGAAGGCTACAAAACGTTAGAAGAAGGTCAAGCTGTTTCTTTTGAAATCGTTCAAGGAAACCGTGGCCCTCAAGCTGCAAACGTAGTGAAATTATAATCGTCTGAGATGATTCATATATAGCTCGACGAAAAGACCAGCAATATGCTGGTCTTTTTTGTTACATACTCTCCTCTTTTCACACAAATACTACAAGTGAGGAGGGATCATGATGACACAAAACCCAAAAAAGCCACACCTTCAGGCAGATAGCGTATTTACGAAAATTGAAGATGCACATTTAGCGGTTGAATCGGCAAAAAAGATGGTTGCAGCGGCAACGATGAGTTTAGACAGTCACACTTTCGATCACGCAAAACAAGCGATCGAAAATGCAAAAGAAGCGATCGCACGCGCTAAAACAAACATCGAGGATCCACTGCTATTACAATGTGAAAAGGAATTAGCAGACGCATATCATCAATTATCAGAAACGATCCACCACACGTAATGATGAGGTGTCCCGTATCTCGGGGCACCTTGTTACGTTTTTTGTTTCACAAGCAACTGACCGTATTGCTTCATTTTTTCTCCTATTGTACATGTTTGGATGCAAAACGATTGTGCATATAATTTCCCGTATTCTTTACGGAGTGCACGTTTTACAAAACACTCCTCACAATACGTGTCAAATAATTCATTTATTCGAAGTAACACATCTTTTCGATTCATCATTCACGCTCCAATTGTATTGTACTTACAATTATCTTCCCACGAAGAGCTTGTGTTGCTAACTGATCTGCTTCACTATTTTCTTTTCTATTAATGGGTTCATAAATTGGAGAAATACGAAGCTTTTTCATTTTTTGCTCAATTCGCTCCACCCATCTCCCCTCGTCTGAAAATACAGGCCAATCATTAGACAATTGATGCAATACAACATGCGCATCCCCACGGAATACAACAGGCAAATGATGAACACCGAGATGCTCGATTTGTTCGAGTAAAAAATAAAAGGCTGCATACTCTGCTTCATTATTTGACTGCAATTCGTCTAACTGCGCATTTGCTCGCCTACGAAATTGTGCACCGTTTTGTTTATAATAAATCACGATTCCAATTCCTGCTTTTTTTGATTGACGATCATAACCGCCATCAAAATAAGCAATCACGTCGTGCGGCTCCGTTTCAATTTCTTTCATAAGCTTCATTAACTCCTTTTTCGTCCAAGCCACACCACTTGCATCATAAAATAAAAGTTGTTTCACTCTCCCTGTTCTTTCTATATCCTCTGCAAAAAATAGAGCCTCTGTCACTTCCATCTCTGTTGATGTCCACACCATTTCCTTTTTCTTCGGTGTTACATATGTCCATTCCATAAAAACCTTCATATGTCACTCACCTTTTCTTTTTATTTTATTATAACAGTTTAGACAAAAAATGATGTCAGTTGTATAATATCGCTTGTGTCTTTATATTTTCATACGAGGAGGGATCACGATGTTTAACGAAATACTCGGTCTTTTTTCTGCCATCTTCACATTTTCACTTGTATTGCTCATTTATCGTTTCTTCGGTCGCTCAGGTTTATTCGTATGGATCGGCTTTTCTACTGTCGTTGCTAATTTACAAGTCGTCAAAACCGTTGAATTGCTTAGTATGACAGCTACACTCGGAAACGTCATGTACGGAACCGCCTTTTTAGTGACTGACATTTTAAGTGAAAAATACGGAAAAAAAGAAGCACAAAAAGCGGTATGGCTCGGCTTTTTTACACTTATTTCACTCACAATCGTCATGCAAATCGCTTTATTATTTAAGCCGCATGCGAGCGATTTTGCTCAACCAGCGTTAGAAACGATTTTTGGTTTATTGCCACGTATTGCGTTTGGTAGCTTACTTGCTTTTGTAATTAGTCAATCGCTTGATGTTCACTTATTTCATTGGTTTAAAAAGAAATTTCCGCGCGATTCGCAACTTTGGATTCGCAATAATGGAAGCACAATGATTAGCCAATTGATCGATACATTCGTTTTCACATCCATTGCATTTCTCGGTGTATTTCCGTTGCATGATTGGATACAAATTTTTATGACAACGTATGTACTAAAATGGATTGTTGCAATGTTGGATACACCTTTTGTATATTTTGCAAAAAAAATATCTCCAAAATATACAGAATAATGGTAAAATGTTGTATGAGACTTTTGTCTTATACAACATTTTTTGTAAAGGAGAGTCAAATGAAATACAAAGCTGATATTAGTTTATTATTTGTTGCATTTGTTTGGGGGGCTACGTTTGTCATCGTTCAAAACGCCATTGCTTTTTTACCTCCGTTAATGTTTAATGGCGTACGTTTTGCGATCGCTAGCGTACTGCTATGGGCTTGGGTGCTTATCTTCGAACGTAAACCTCTCGATCGACAACTTATATGTGCTGGATTGCTTCTTGGTATATGGCTATGTCTTGGATATACCTTTCAAACGATTGGCTTATTGTATACGACTTCATCAAAAGCGGGATTCATTACCGGGTTAAATGTTGTTATCGTTCCTTTCCTTTCATTTATCATTTTAAAGCGAAGACCTTCGTTTAACGCCGTTGTCGGAAGCATACTCGCTACATGCGGACTATATCTTTTAACCGCAAGCGGAGATATGTCGATCAATAAAGGAGATGTGTTCGTCTTTTTGTGCGCTATCGCTTTCTCGCTACATATCGTAACGACAAGCATATATGCAACAAAATTTTCACCTATCCTACTAACAACGATTCAAGTTCAAACAGTATCCATCATTTGTTTTATATGTTCATATTTGTTTGAAGACTGGTCTCTTATTCCACTATCCACTTTTTTTGAATTTGATGTGTGGCTGGCTCTACTCATCACCGCACTATTCGCAACAACGATTGCTTTCTTTATTCAAACGCATTTTCAACGATATACATCACCGACACGTGTTGCCTTAATTTTCGCTTTAGAACCTGTTTTTGCGGCTCTAACTGCATATATATGGAATGATGAGTATCTTCAACAAGCGGCCTTATTTGGAGCTGGACTTATTTTATTAGGGATGATTTTGTCAGAACTCCCTCAACATATATGGCAAAGAAAAAAGAGCGCTCACCTCTCATAGCAAGCGCTTCCACCTACTTATTACATAAGATAATCCTCCTGTAACGATACCAAGAAACGCCCCTCCAATCACTTCAATTGGTTGATGACCAAGCCGTTCGCGCAACAACTCCTCTTTTCGGTCCAACTTTCCGTCGTCTTGAGCACCTTTTAACCGTTCGATTTCCTCAGTTAATTCGTTCACACGAATAGCTAACTCTCCTGCTTGATGACGCACTCCTTGGGCGTCATACATAACAATTAAACCAAAAATGGCTGCAAGGGCAAAATCTATACTATGCACTCCTCTTTTTAAAGCAACATATGTGGCAAGGGAGGTAACACCTGCAGAATGTGAACTTGGCATGCCTCCCGTTTCAAAAAAAAGCGACCAATCCCACTTTTTCGTTTTTCTTTTCGTCAATGGAATTTTTAAAAATTGGGCTAAAGCAATTGTACACAATGCTGTTTGAATGGCTCGATTCATCCTATTTCGCGCAGGAGACTCCCACTTCAACGACCAAAGGGAGTAAGTGGGAGAGGAATGCGCGTTCCCCCTTTCTTTTGTGTATGATATAATAAAGGCGTGGAGAAAACCGTTCAATAAAGGCACTCCAATAACTGCTACTCGATGTATGGAGTTGGTTACAGGAAACGTTGTAACCGTAAAACATCGAGCGTAGGTCCGTCTGTTGTGTGTGGAAGCCAAGTACTGCCAACAGACACACCGAGAGAATCGGTAACGATGCAGGCATGACCTGCGTCGTTGGGTAGTCGTCAACCTGCCCCTGATGCAACCCCAAGTCAAGGAAGGAGGACGAAATCCGTTTGCACTTCTGGGGAGTTGCAAGCCCTCACTTCAAGCGTTAGCTAAGTGGGGGTAGTTGACGTCACTGCCTCCTCTTATATATATTTTTTGAAAAAGACGGATACAATATGCGCAGGAGGTGGACATGATGAGTAAAAATAACGGAAGAAATCGTGGGCAAAACGCTCCAAGCGTCAATCCACAAGGATATGATGCCACATTTACCCCTGATCCAAAAAGTGCATTAGAAAACGCAGCGAAAAAGACAAACACAAAATAAAGAAGAGAGCAGATCGCTCTCTTCTTATCGTTTTAACTTCTCGCGCAATACCATCGGCAAAATTCCACCATGACGGTAGTAGTCGATTTCTACTTCGCTATCGAAACGAACAAGCACTTCAAATTCTTTTTTGTTTCCTTGCTCGTCTGTCGCTGTTACTTTGACGTAGTCGCGCGGTTTGACGTTTTCATCAATATGCACTTCAAATACTTCTTTACCTGTCAATCCAAGCGTCTCAGCATTTTCCCCTTCTTTGAATTGGAGTGGTAACACACCCATAAGTACAAGGTTTGAACGATGGATACGTTCAAAGCTTTCCGCAATAACCGTTTTGATACCGAGCAAGTATGTTCCTTTTGCCGCCCAGTCGCGTGAGCTTCCCATTCCGTAATCTTTTCCAGCAATAACAACAAGCCCTGTACCATCTTGTTTATATTTCATGCAAGCATCGTAAATCGACATGACTTCGCCTGTTGGCCAATATGTTGTATAGCCACCCTCTGTACCTGGCGCGATTTGGTTGCGAATACGGATGTTTGCAAACGTACCGCGCATCATTACTTCGTGGTTACCACGTCGAGAACCGTACGAGTTAAAGTCTTTCGGATCAACACCTTTAGAAATTAAATATTGTCCTGCTGGCGTGTTTACCCCGATCGATCCAGCTGGCGAAATATGGTCTGTTGTAACAGAGTCGCCAAACTTTCCAACCACTCTCAAACCAACAAGTGGTTTTACTTCTTCCACTTCTGGCGATAATCCTTCAAAGAATGGCGGATTTTGAATATATGTTGAGTTTTCATCCCATTGATAAAGCGGCTCGTCCGTCGTTTCAATCGCGTTCCATCGCGCGTTATCGTCGAATACTCGCTCGTATTCTTTACGGAACAATTCTGGTGTCACCGTCTTTTTCACAACTTCTTTCACTTCTTCTGTAGATGGCCAAATGTCGTTAAAGTACACATCATTGCCGTTTTGATCTTTACCGATCGGATCATTTAACAAATCGATGTCGACTGTTCCGGCAAGAGCGTATGCCACGACAAGCGGCGGTGATGCTAAATAGTTGCCTTTGACGAGCGGATGAATACGCCCTTCAAAGTTTCGGTTACCAGACAATACGCTCGTGACAAGCAAATCGTTTTCGGCAATCGCTTTTTCAAGCTCCGGAGCAAGCGGACCAGAGTTACCGATACATGTCGTACAACCGTAACCGACAATATTAAAGCCAATTTGCTCTAAGTAAGGGAGAAGACCTGAATCTTTTAAATATCCTGTGACGACTTTCGAACCAGGTGCAAGTGATGTTTTTACGTATTTTGGTACTTTCAATCCTTTTTCCACCGCTTTTTTCGCCACTAAGCCTGCACCGATTAACACGTATGGGTTAGACGTGTTTGTACAGCTTGTAATCGCTGCAATCGCAATCGCACCTGTTTTCATTTTTACTTCTTCGCCGTTTAACGTGACTGTGATTTCTTTATCAAAATCTGCTTCAGTCAAGCCAAAGCCTTGATTTCCTTGCGGGGAAACTACGGCTTGACGGAACGATTCTTTCATTTTTGAAAGCGGAATTAAATCTTGTGGACGCTTTGGTCCAGAAAGATTTGGTTCAATTTCTGATAAGTCAATTTCAACGACATCTGTAAATACAGGTTCTTGTGCATCTGGAGTATAGAACAAACCGTTTGCTTTACAATATGCTTCAACGACTTGAACATGTTGCTCGTCACGACCTGTTAAACGCAAGTAATCAAGCGCCTCTGCGTCAACAGGGAAGAAGCCACACGTTGCACCATACTCAGGCGCCATGTTGGCCACAGTTGCACGGTCGGCTAATGGCAGCGTCGCAACACCTGGGCCGAAAAACTCAACAAATTTACCGACAACACCTTTTTTCCGAAGCACTTGTGTAACTTTTAACGCAAGGTCTGTTGCCGTTGTACCGTTTGGTAATTTTCCTGTTAAACGCACACCGATTACTTCTGGTACTGGGAAGTAGGACGGTTGTCCAAGCATGCCTGCTTCCGCCTCGATACCACCAACACCCCAACCGAGTACGCCAATACCGTTAATCATTGTTGTGTGGGAGTCTGTGCCAACAAGCGTATCTGGGAACGCCTCATACTCACCATTTTCCCCTTCAACAACATGCACCACATTCGCTAAATACTCTAAGTTGACTTGATGCACAATACCTGTTGCTGGAGGAACAACACGATAATTGCTAAACGCTTTTTGTGCCCACTTTAAAAACTTATAGCGCTCTGCATTGCGTTCAAATTCTAAATTCATGTTATACTCGAGCGCATCTTCTGTCCCTGCTTTATCCACTTGGACAGAGTGGTCAATCACAAGATCAACAGGAATTTCGGGGTTGATTTCATACGGATCTCCGCCGATGTCGGCCATTGCTTTTCGCATAGAAGCTAAGTCAACAACAGCAGGGACACCTGTAAAGTCTTGCAAGATGACGCGAGATGGTTTAAACGGAACGTCTACATCTTTTAGTTCGCTCGTTCCCCATTTCGCTAAATTTTCAACATGCTCTTTCGTAATGACACGTCCATCAACTTGACGAAGTACTGATTCAAGAAGCACTTTAATAGAATACGGAAGACGCGATACATTTCCGATTCCTGCTTCTTCAAGCGCTTGTAAACGATAATAATGATATTTTTTCCCGTTCACCTCAAACGTATCACGCGCTTGAAATACATCATTTTTCACCATTATGTATTACCCCCTTCTAACAAATCATCTTCTCCCACACCCACAAAATTCCTACGCTTTTATCTTAATACAATGCTCTCCATAAGTAAATAATAATTGTTTATAAGTTTCAGATAAATGCATATTTTTTTGCTCTATTTCCAACAATAGTTGTAGGAGGTGAAAAAAGATGGTAAAAAGAAAAGCAAATCATGTCATTCCTGGCATGAACGATGCGAGCGCACAAGGAAAAGGTGCTGGCTACAATGAGGAGCTCTCCAACGAGCCACTCACCGAAGCTCAAAAACAAAATAATAAAAAACGAAAGAAAAATCAATAATCCCGCTTGAAGCGGGATTATTCATACATGTTCACTTCTTCGACAATCGCTTGCAAATCATGACGAAATTGTTCAAGCTGTTTGCGTTGTTTTTCCGAGGCTACTTCAAGCGCGTTATTAATTTGTTCAAACGCCTCGTTTACTTCTTGCTTTAGATGATGCAACTGACTTCCATAGTCTGCGTCACTTTTCACCAGATGATCATACCATTCTTTTGCCTCCATTGTTCCTTGTTGTGCAGCTTCAAACGCCTGTTGCTTATTTTTATGATAAGGCATCGCTTTCACTCCCCTCTTTTTATTATTATCGTGCCTATTGACGGGTGAAATATGCATAAATACAGTTTATCATGCCATCATATGAAAGAAAGGAGTGTGTCGCGTGAACAAAAATACAAGCAAAGACATGCGTAAAAATGCCCCAAAAGGAGATAACCCAGGACAACCAGAACCGCTTAGTGGTTCAAAAAAAGTAAAAAATCAAAATCATACCCGTCAAAAGCATAACTCAAGTCACGATATGTAAAAGAGCTGACGCAACTGTCAGCTCTTTTACTTGATTCTACCATTGTTTTTTTACATAATAAACGTTGAGGTGGAATATATGCTAACAGGTTGGTTTTTATGGTTTATTTTATTTTGGGTCGTTTTTCTTCTTGTTACGATGTCGATCGGTGGCTTCTTCATGTTTCGGAAATTTTTAAAGCGGCTGCCAAAAGAGGATGGAAAGTCGGAATTGGATTGGCAACAATATTACATTGAACAAACACGGCATCTATGGTCTGAAAAAGAAAAAGCATTACTCGAAGATTTAGTTCGCCCTGTTCCTGAGCTATTTCGTGATGTTGCTCGACAAAAAATCGCTGGTAAAATTGGAGAATTGGCTTTACAAGAACAGGCGGATCGAATTACAGAAGATTTAGTTGTTCGTGGTTATATTCTCGCTACACCAAAACGCGATCATAAATTTTTAATTAAAGCGCTAAGAGAAAAACAAATTGATTTTACAAAATACGAACATTTACTACTAACAAAAAAAAGCTAATCGCCTGTTGCTGATTAGCTTTTTTCTTTTATTTCGCGTTGGAGGCGACGATATGATGCATACATCGCCACTCGCCACGGAACAATCATCGAGAAGGCTAAAATCCAAAACATTCCCGCAAGTTCTCCGTACTCAATGGTGCGGCTTAAATATGTCTTTAAAGCGAGACGCAATACAATTAAGCCAACAAAAATAAAAGCGAACGCTTTTGAACGTTGTAAATAAATTTTGTTGCCTCGAACTTCAAACGAAGATGTTTTAATTAACAAAATAGAAAAAAGCGCTCCAACAAAAACTGCTTCTACACATTCTAACATCGTTACTCGAAACATTGGATGAAGAAACATAAGGGCGCCTGTGCTCATAAAAATAGGGGGTAATATAATTTTTTTGGCGTTTGTCGGTTTTTCTGCTGCTTTCATGCGAATAAAGAAAACAAGTCCAGCCATAAACACCGCAAATACCGAACTAAAAATAGCCAAAATCAATCTTCCTTTCTCATCTTACTGTAACACACGTTGAATAGCCTCCATGACGCGACTTTCATCAAATGGTTTTTCGATAAAATCTAGCGCCCCTGCTTCAATAGCTTCAACAACCATTTTTTGTTGCCCCATCGCGGAACACATAATAATCTTCGCATGAGGATCATGACGTTTAATTTCCCTCACAGCTTCAAGACCACTCATCACTGGCATTGTAATATCGAGTGTCACCACGTCTGGCTTTAACTCTATATATAATTCAACAGCTTCCCTTCCGTTTTCTGCTTCCCCAACCACTTCATGATTCGCTTTTTTCAAAATATTTGCTAACGTCATACGCATAAATTTTGCATCATCGACAATTAAAATTCCTGCCATTTCCTTTCCCTCCACACCATAAGAAACTAGAAACCTGTAAAGCCACCAAATATGTTTGTCATATAAATCGTAATTTTCGTCATCCAATCAAAAAACAGTACAACCCCCATGCCTATCATGACATATCCGCCGACTTTCATTAGCTTAACATGATGTTTCCGAATCCAACCCATTTTCCCAATAAAAAACGATAAAAGCAAAAAAGGCAAAGCAAAACCGAGTGAATACGCCGTCATATACACTACACCTAAACTTGGGTTTGTCGCTGCTAGAGCAATCACGGATACTAAAATCGGACCTGTACACGGCGTCCAACCGGCAGCAAACGCCATGCCAATAAGAAAAGATCCGATGTAACCTGATGGACGTTGTTGAAAGGATAAACGACGATCCGTCATTAAAAAGGTCGGCTTAAAGATGCCGATAATAACAAATCCGAAAAACACCATCAGTATTGCACCAATTTGCCGAATAAGATCTTGGTACGTATGAAAAAAACGTCCAAGAATCGATGTGCCGAAACCGATCGCAATAAAGATAAAAGAAAAACCGAGCAAAAAAAATAACGTATGTAACAAACTTCTTTTTTGTAACAATGCATAATCAGACTTTAAATCACTAACTGAAACTCCCGTAATATATGATAAAAAGGCTGGGTAAAGCGGCAAACAGCAAGGAGAAATAAACGACAACACACCTGCCCCAAACGCAACAAACAGTTGAATGTCCATATGATTGGCACTCCATTCTTTCTTCATTTAGCTATATTTTATCAAAAAAATACAAATACGGGCAACAGCTTCTTTCCATGCTAAAAAAGACACTCGTTGTGAGTGCCTTACCTTTATTTCAACTGATTGTTCATCGCTTTCATCATTTGGTTGATCTTTTTTTGCGATGGCGTCATTCCCATTTGCATCATCATCATTCGAATCATTTGTTCATTAATCGGTGGATTTTTCTTTAAGTAGTTCATCATTGTTTTACGCGCGATAAAAAATCCGAGCGCAACGCCAGCAGCAAGCGCTACAATGCCTACTAAAATCATTTCCCACATATTTTTTCCTCCTTCATGTTGTCTACACTACACTATACTAAACAATAACGGTTTGTACAATATGTTCAGTAAAAAATCTTTATGCGATAATAAAACGGGGAGCTCATCTCCCCGTTTTATTATTTGTTTAACAACGCTTTGACTCGGGCAACAACGTTTTCCACTGTAAATCCGTATTCTTGCATAATTTTTTCTCCAGGGGCAGAAGCTCCAAAGCGATCAATGGCTAAAATATCGCCTTCATCGCCTGTATAACGCTCCCAACCAAGAGATGAGCCCATTTCAATCGCAAGACGTTTTTTCACACGTTTTGGAATGACGCTTTCTTTATACTCAGCTGGCTGAGCCTCAAAACGGTCCCATGAAGGCATGCTCACAACAGAAACATGAATTCCTTCATTCGCTAACGCTTTTTGTGCCTCTACTGCTAGGCTAACTTCTGAACCAGATGCTAGCAACAGGGCTTGTACTTCTCCTTGAGCTTCAGAAACAACATACGCTCCTCTTTTCACTCCTTCATACGCACGCTCTGCTGTTGTCGCTAGCGTAGGAAGGTTTTGACGTGTCAACACAAGCGCTGTCGGACGATCCGTAGATTCTACCGCTAACCGCCATGCAGCTGCTGTTTCGTTCGCATCTGCCGGACGAATGACGCATACATTTGGCATCGCTCTTAATGAAGCGAGTTGTTCAATTGGCTCATGCGTTGGACCATCCTCACCAACAGCAATGCTATCGTGCGTAAATACATATGTGACAGGCAATCCCATAAGTGCAGCAAGTCGAATCGCTGGACGTAAATAATCTGAAAAGACGAAGAACGTACCACCGTACACTTTTACACCGCCATGGAGCGCCATACCATTTAACGCTGCGCCCATCGCAAATTCACGTACACCAAACCAAATGTTACGACCTTCATAACTTCCAGGTAAGAAGTCTCCTGCTCCTTTAATCAACGTTTTATTTGAACCTGCTAAGTCTGCGGATCCACCTAAAAATTGTGGCACAACTTTTGCGATAGCATTCAATACTTCTCCAGAAGAAGCACGTGTTGCTAGACTCTTCCCTTCAGCATATACAGGCAACGCTTTTTCCCAACCTTCAGGAAGTTTACCTTCAATCGCCATTTTTAGCTGTTTCGCTAAATCTGGATATGCTTTTTCATATTCAGCAAATAAAGCATTCCACTCAGCTTCTTTTTTCTCTCCGGCTTCTTTAACTACTTTTTCAAAATGAGCATATACTTCATCTGGAACGTAAAAATCTTCTTCAAACGTCCATTTATATGCTTCTTTTGTTAACTTAATTTCATCTTTACCTAGCGGAGCGCCATGTACATCAGCTGTTCCCGCTTTGTTTGGTGAACCGTAACCGATTATTGTTTTTACTTCAATTAACGTCGGGCGCTCCAAATCTTTTTGAGCTTCAGCAATCGCTTGAGCAATTTCTTCAATGTTATTTCCATCTTCGACACGAATATATTGCCATCCATACGCTTTGAAACGTTGCTCAACGCTTTCTGAAAACGAAAGATGTAATTCGCCATCTAGCGAAATATCATTTGAATCATAAAGAACGATGAGGCGGCCAAGTTTTAAGTGACCAGCTAACGAAGCAGCTTCAGCAGAAACTCCTTCCATTAAATCACCGTCGCCGCAAATCGCATATGTAAAATGGTTAATAATTTCGAAATTGTCTTTGTTGTATGTAGCTGCTAAATGACGCTCTGCCATCGCCATTCCAACAGCCATCGCAATCCCTTGCCCAAGCGGTCCAGTCGTTGCTTCGACACCTGGTGTATGACCGTATTCGGGATGCCCCGGTGTTTTACTTCCCCATTGGCGAAACTGCTTAATGTCTTCCATCGTAACATCGTAGCCACTTAAATGAAGCAAGCTATACAATAACATCGAACCGTGTCCTGCCGATAATACAAAGCGGTCACGATTAAACCATTTTGGGTTGCGCGGATTATGGTTCATAAACTTTGTCCATAGCGTATACGCCATCGGTGCAGCTCCCATCGGCATTCCTGGGTGACCTGAATTTGCTTTTTCAATGGCATCGATCGACAATGTGCGAATTGCCGCAATCGACAATTGTTCGATAGAGTGTGTCATCATCTTCATCCTTTCATTTGCAAACATTCTCATCTTTTATGATATAGAAAAGTACATGAAATGTACAACAATTCACAACACTTTTTTTTGACAAACTGATAAAAAAAGAGAGAACATCTATACTTGTATGCTCTCCATGATAGGCGTATTAATGCAGGCGTTTTTTCTTACTATCCTTTAATTTTGTTGGTGTGACATCATTGCCATTTGGATCAATCACTTTTACAGCATGCAACGTTTCAATCATCGACTCGCGAAACGCTGCAATATACTCAGCGCGGAGCTGCAGCTGCTCTTGCTTCTCTTCCGCTGTCAGCCCTTCTAGTTTTGCTTTTTTAGCTAATGCATTAATTCGTGCAATTTTTTCAGAAGATAACATTCAACCTCATTCCTTTGTATTGATTTTTTTGCTCGTATCATCATACAAAAACTTTTCTTTGTTGACAAGTTGTTCGTATTCTTTGTATCGCCGATGAACAGTCGCTTTAGATACATCATAACCAAATGAACGAAGCGTAGCCGCAATTTCTGTAAACGTTAAGCCATTTTGGCGTAAACGAACAATATCTTCAATCGGCACATCTTTCCGATCGCGTCCAGCGTGTCCACCAATGTTGCGCAAATTGTTTTCTGGACGATATCCGTTTTGGACAGCTCGTTGCATACCGCGTTTAATTTTTAAGTTATGTATCTTTCTTTGGTATTCTTCAACAATACTAATAATCTCTAACACCATCGAGTCTGCTTCTGATAATTGAAGCTCCCCGCGATGACTTACCGTATACACGCGAATCCCTTCCTTTTGTAAACAACGAAGAAGAGCAATTTTTGCATTTCCTCGTCCAAGTCTTGTTTCATCTTGAACGAGAACGACGTCGATGCGATGTTGTTTCATCGTATCAAGCAACTCCATAATTCCTTCGCGTTCAATGTCGTAACCACTTGCCTGTTCTTCAATGATCTTGATCACATTCATTTCGTATTCCTTAGCAAGTTGCTGAAGCTCTTCTTTTTGTCTTTGCAGCGATGTTTCTTGTGCCTCTTTTGTCGTACTTACACGACAATAAATAATCGCGTTCATCCGTCATCCCTTTCTTTATGGTTTATTAGCAACGAGCTGATTTTCGCTATTTGATTTTAACACAGGTATGACAATTTTCTCACCAACGATCAATTGATCGTCTGAACGTTTATTTACTTTCATTACCCATTCAATGAATTGTTGCCGTGACAATTGATGTTCATGTTTATATTGCTCTGCAAGCCCCCATAGTGTATCGCCAGCTGATACCGTAATCTCCACATATTTTTCTTTATCAACAGATTGTGTGACATGCACAAATGCCCATACAAACAAAAAGCTAAATAAGATCATTATTATATAATGTATTTTGCTCATCAAACCTACCCCCCAAGAACATTTGTTTGTATTTATGATAACGCGAACTTTTGTTCGTGTCAACTATTTCTCGAACTTATGTTTGTATCCATGTACGAATATATGTTATAATGTGGACAAAGATTGAAAAGGAAGAGGTGTATAAAGATGGCGAAATTATCAAAACGACAACAACAAATTTTGGACTTTATTAAACAAGAAGTGCGCACGAAAGGGTATCCACCATCTGTGAGGGAAATTGGCGAGGCAGTTGGTTTAGCTTCAAGTTCTACCGTTCACGGACATTTAGCTCGTTTAGAAAACAAAGGGTTCATTAGACGTGATCCAACAAAACCTCGTGCCATTGAGATTTTGGACGAACATGAATCCATCCCGAGAACAAATGTCATCAATGTCCCAATCGTCGGAAAAGTCACAGCCGGACAACCAATTACTGCAATTGAAAATATTGAAGAATACTTCCCCCTCCCAGAACGGTTCGTCTCACCAGATGATCAAGTATTTATGTTGCAAATTGTCGGAGAAAGCATGATTGAAGCCGGTATTTTAGACGGAGACTACGTAATCGTCCGTCAACAACAAACAGCAAATAATGGGGATATCGTTGTAGCGATGACGGAAGATCATGAAGCGACAGTAAAACGGTTTTTTAAAGAAAAAGATCATATCCGTTTGCAACCTGAGAACTCTTCAATGGAGCCGATCATTGTCCAAAACGCTACAATTTTAGGAAAAGTCATCGGCGTATATCGATCTATCCATTAAGAAAAAGAAACGGAAAAAAGCTAACGGAAAAACCGTTAGCTTTTTTAGTAAAGGCTCATATATTGTTCACGTTCCCATGGATGCACAGCCGTGCGAAACATATCCCATTCAATTTCTTTCGCTTCGACAAAGTGTTCGAATAAATGTTTACCAAGCGCATTAACAATTACTTCATCCGATTTTAAGTTTTGGAGCGCTTCTGCTAATGTCGCAGGTAAGTCAACAATACCTTCTTCTAAACGCTCCTCTTTTGTCATCACATAAATGTTGCGGTCAACTGGCGCAGGAGGCGTCAACTTGTTTTTAATTCCATCTAGTCCGGCCGCCAATAATACAGCCATCGCTAAGTATGGATTAGCTGCTGGGTCTACGCTACGCACTTCAATGCGTGTGCTCATGCCGCGTGACGCCGGGATACGAATAAGCGGGCTACGGTTGCGTGCCGACCACGCCACATAACAAGGTGCCTCATAGCCTGGAACAAGACGTTTGTAAGAGTTTACCGTTGGGTTTGTTACCGCTGTAAAGTTTGGCGCGTGTTTTAACACACCTGCAATAAACTGTAATGCTGTTTCACTTAGTTGTAGCTGACCGTTCGGATCAAAAAAGGCATTTTCACCATTTTTAAAGAGCGACAAGTTACAATGCATACCAGATCCGTTTACACCAAAAAGTGGTTTTGGCATAAATGTCGCGTGCAAACCGTGTTTACGTGCAACAGTCTTGACGACAAGCTTAAATGTTTGAATGTCATCACACGCTTTTACCGCATTTGCATACTTGAAGTCAATTTCATGTTGCCCTGGCGCAACTTCATGGTGAGACGCTTCAATTTCGAATCCCATCTCTTCTAATTCTAATACAATATCCCGTCGGCAGTTTTCTCCTAAATCGGTTGGTGCTAAGTCAAAGTAGCCGCCATTATCGTTTAACTCTAATGTAGGCTCTCCTTTTTCATCTAACTTAAACAAGAAGAACTCTGGCTCTGGCCCTAGGTTGAACTCTGTAAATCCGAGCTCCTTCATTTCTTTTAGTACACGTTTTAAGTTGTAACGCGGACATCCCTCAAACGGTGTACCATCCGGATTATAAATGTCACAAATAAAGCGTGCCACTTTTCCTTTTTCAGCTGTCCATGGGAAAATAACGAATGTATCTAAATCTGGGTACAAGTACATATCTGATTCTTCGATGCGAACAAATCCTTCGATCGATGATCCGTCAAACATCATTTTATTATCGAGCGCTTTTTGTAGCTGGCTCACTGGAATTTCTACGTTTTTAATCGTGCCGAGAATGTCAGTGAACTGCAAGCGAATATACTTTACATTCTCTTCCTTTACAATACGAAAAATGTCTTCTTTTGTGTACTTAGTCATACATATTCCTCCCCCAAAATGAAAAGATCATTTATGTTAAAAAACATAAATTTTTTAATGAAAAAAACGAGCGATATCGCCTTGACGAAGTGAAGCGCGATTAAAGCGACCTGCTTGCATCAGCTCGGCACGCAAAAGTTTGCGCAACTCCGCTTCCGACAAACCTTGCTTCATGACTTTCGGCGCAACAGGTGGCGTTGCTTCAGCGTGTTGTTGCTGACGTGAAGCAAAAATTTGTTTAATTCCCGCCAAATTAACCCCTTGCTCGATTAGATCTTTAATTTCAAGCAACCGATCCACGTCATTAAACGAGAACAACCGCCGATTACCTTCTGTCCGTGCAGGTGAAATAAGACCGTGTTCTTCATAATAACGGATTTGACGTGCTGATAAATCTGTTAACTGCATAACGATACCGATAGGAAATAACGGCATGGAGCGACGAATTTGACTATTCATGTCGACCCCTCCTTACGTAATACGTACTTTTATTTTATTCTATGTTACTCTATATGTCAATGATACGTTATATTTTATTACATATTTTTTTCTGAGAGATTTTATAATTGAATCAATTGTTTTTCGAGCAATCGATCAATCGCCATGCAAACAGCGATTTTGACATGTGAGTACGTTAGTCCCCCTTGGACGTATGCAACATATGGAGGCCGAATCGGGCCATCGGCTGATAGCTCGATGCTTGCCCCTTGTACAAACGTCCCCGCCGCCATAATGACATCATCCTCATAACCCGGCATGTAATTCGGATATGGAGTAAAATGCGAATTGACAGGAGAGACGAATTGAATGGCTTGACAAAACGCAATCATTTGTTCTGCATCGTCAAATTGCACGGACTGAATCAAGTCCGTACGCTTCGCATCCCACGTCGGATACGTGTTCATTCCGATTCGTTCAAGCATAGCTGCAGTAAAGACCGCGCCTTTTAACGCTTGTCCAACGATATGGGGGGCCAAGAAAAAGCCTTGATACATTTCTTGCAAACTGTACAAGGAGGCGCCTGCTTCCGCACCAATTCCTGGCGAGGTCATACGATATGCACACATATTGATATATTCTTTTTTACCGACGAGATATCCTCCCGTTTTTGCTAATCCGCCACCTGGATTTTTAATAAGTGAACCCGCCATTAAATCGGCGCCAACATGGCACGGCTCTTGGTTTTCCACAAATTCTCCGTAACAGTTATCAACAAACACAATAACGTCTTGTTTGATTGCTTTGACAAAATCAATCATCTCTTTTATTTCGGCAATAGTAAACGATGGTCGAGGATCGTACCCTTTCGATCGTTGAATACCAATCATCTTTGTCCGTTCGTTGATCGCCTGTTTGACTGCTACAAAATCGACTTTTCCTTCTGGAGTGAGCGGTACGCTCTGATAGCCGATATGGAACTCTTTTAACGAACCGATACCTTTGCCGCGAATGCCGACAATTTCTTCGAGTGTATCGTACGGTTTGCCGGTAATGTACAAAAGTTCATCGCCGGGACGTAAAATACCAAATAAGGCAATCGTAATGGCGTGCGTACCGGAAATGATTTGTGGGCGAACGAGCGCCGCTTCCCCACCGAATACATCCGCATACACTTTTTCAAGCGTATCACGTCCGATGTCATCATAACCATATCCCGTTGATGGAATAAAATGAGCATCGCTCACTTGATGGTGACGAAAACTCTGCAAAACACGATATTGGTTATAGTCGATTCGCTCGTCAATTGCCCGATGAACTGGGGCAATTTGTGCTTCAATTTCTTTGACGAGCGCTTCAATTTTTTCTCCATGAGTTAAATGTTGAAACATAAAACAACCCTTTCTATTTTTGATATGTTTTTAGTTGTGCTAAAAGTGGATGTTCCGACAATATGTAGCCGCTACATTCATACATGCCACTTTGTTCATTGTAATATATGTGCTGCACAATTGTTTCTGCTTTTAGCTGTGCGAGCAGTTTCCCCTCAAATGCAGGAATCGCTACATCGTAACGTTCCATCGCTTCGATCATGTGTGATTCAATAAATCGGCGCAGCTTTTGTACATCTTGTTCACTAAACGCACTTACTAATATATAGTCTGTTTTCGGGCTTGGAACAAAGCTTGGAAGAGTGATATCACGTTTGTTATATACAGTAGCGATTGGAATGGTCGTCGCCTCCAATTCTTCAAGCAAGCGATAGACCGTTTGTTCATGTTGAATATAATCAGGATTCGATGAATCGACAATATGTAAAATCAAATCGGCTTCTTTCACTTCTTCTAACGTCGAACGAAACGCTGCAACGAGCGTTGTCGGCAAGTCTTGAATAAAGCCGACCGTATCCGTCAACAGCGCGGTATAACCGCTTGGCAGCACAAGCTTTCTAGTGAGCGGATCTAACGTAGCGAACAATAAATTTTCTTCCAACGCATCCGCGTTCGTAAGCCGATTAAAAATCGTTGATTTGCCAGCGTTCGTATAGCCGACGAGCGCAATTTGAAACACAGCGTTTTTCTTCCGCCGCTCACGATACCGTCCACGATGTTCGACGACCGCTTTTAGCTGCGCTTTAATTTCATCGATGCGACGACGAATATGACGACGATCAGTTTCTAGTTTCGTTTCCCCCGGTCCCCTCGTTCCAATTCCACCACCTAAACGAGAGAGTTCTACACCTTGCCCACTTAACCGCGGCAAGATGTATTGCAATTGAGCAAGCTCGACTTGCAATTTCCCTTCTTTAGAGCGGGCGCGGCTTGCGAAAATGTCTAAAATAAGCTGCGTCCGGTCAATGACACGCACGTTTAATACCTTTGTTAAGTTGCGGTTTTGGCTTGGTGACAATTCATCATTAAAAATAACAACATCTGGTTCAAACTGTTCAATAAGTCGAACAAGCTCTTCCACTTTCCCTTTGCCGATATATGTCGCCGGATGGATCGTGTCCCGTCTTTGTGTGAGGCTTATGACTACTTCACCATTTGCCGTATGAACGAGCGAGGAAAGCTCTTCCATCGAATACGAAAACCGTTCATCATCAACATGTGGTAACTGACACCCAACAATAATCACTCTTTCTTTTTGCATATTTTCCCTCTTTCCTGTTGAACGTCTGTTCTCATCATAACAAATCTTATGTAAAAGTGCTATGACTGAAAAATGAGCATTGATTTTTTTATATTTTATACATAAAATTTTAACGTGATGTTACAGACAGAAAGGAATGCGACGATGACTTGGGAAGTATTAAGTATGATTGGCACCATCGCCTTTGCAATTAGCGGAGCTATTGTTGCTATGGAAGAAGAATACGATGTTTTAGGAGTGTATATTCTCGGGATTGTAACTGCATTCGGCGGCGGTGCTGTACGCAACGTATTAATTGGTGTACCTGTATCGATCCTCTGGCAGCAACAAACTCTTTTTTTGATTGCGTTTATTGCGATGACGATTGTCTATTTGTTTCCGCAAAAAATGCTACCACATTGGCAGCGGTGGGGGAACTTTTTTGATGCCCTCGGTCTTTCAGCGTTCGCTATTCAAGGAGCGCTATATGCTGTTCAAATGAATCGTCCGTTGAGTGCAGTCATCGTCGCTGCTGTATTGACCGGGAGCGGTGGGGGAATGATCCGCGATGTATTGGCCGGAAGAAAACCGCTCGTATTACGGGATGAAATTTATGCTGTGTGGGCCATTGTCGCTGGCATTGCAGTCGGAACCGGAATCGCACATTCTTCAATTAGTTTGTATGTATTGTTTGTTATTGTTGCAACATTGCGCATTTTATCGTATACATATAACTGGAAATTGCCAAATAAGTCGTTGAAGGCAGGAAACTGAAACCGGATGTCTCGATGGAGACATCCGATTTCTTTTTATTCTTCCCACCGTTCGATGATGGTCGCAGTGGACATGCCGTGCCCAATGCAAATCGTTAATAAGCCGTAGCGCCCCTTTCGTCGTTCGAGTTCGTGAACGAGGGATGCCATCAGTTTCACGCCAGTTGCGCCGAGCGGATGGCCTAAAGCGATAGCACCACCGTTAACGTTCACTTTCGAAAGGGGAGCACCGATCTCTTTTTGCCAAGCGAGGACGACAGGCGCAAACGCTTCGTTAATTTCGACAAGGAAGGTTTCCCTCCCCTATTTATTCAACAACTAGGTCACGTTCACGTATAATCATTAATTCTTTTTTATCGTAACGCCCTTCGTGCAACAGACGTACCGCTTGTTTTCGAATTGCTTTTTCAATCAAATTTCGAATGTAACGGCCGTTGCTAAATTTTCTTTGATATCCGTCGGCTAATAGTTGCTCAATATGTTCACGTAGCTTTCGTTCTGCTTCATTAGTAAGCTCGTATTCTCTTATATGAAGCATTTGTTTTGCAATTTGTACAAGTTCCTCTGCTGTATAGTCAGGAAATTCAAGTATTAACGGAAAGCGTGACGGCAATCCTGGATTTAAAGATAAAAAATAGTCCATTTCGGCTGGATATCCTGCTAAAATAACGACTAAGTCATCAGAAAAATCTTCAATTCCTTTTACTAACGTATCAATCGCTTCTTTTCCAAAATCTTTCTCCCCTCCACGCGCAAGGGAGTATGCTTCGTCAATAAATAAAATACCTCCACGTGCTTTCTTAATTAAGTCACGTGTTTTATTGGCGGTATGACCGATATATTCGCCAACTAAATCCGCACGTTCTGCTTCAATAAAATGTCCTTTAGATAACACATTCATTTCTAAAAATAACTTACCAAGAATACGAGCAACTGTCGTTTTCCCAGTCCCGGGATTCCCTTTAAAAATCATGTGAAGAGACTGTTTATTTCCCTTTAATCCATTTGCTTGACGTGCTTTATTAATGTATAACCATGCGTAAATTTCCTTAATTAATTTTTTCACTTCACTTAGTCCAACTAACTCATCTAGTTCCTTCTGAATCTCTTTCAATACTGCGTGTTGATGATAATCAATGCGATTCGGTGTTTCTTCTTTCGGTAAATAATTAACGTTTTTCGCATTAAGCACGATATTAATTTGACTTTTTGTTTGCTTCATCGTCAACTCTGACAAGGCAACGTCACCTCTCCTTCATCGTTGCTTCTTTTATCAATATACGCTACCATCGCCCATTTCGTGACAAATGCCTAACGAAAAAATCGCCCACCGATATAGGTGAGCGATATATCTTACTCAATCTCAATTTTTACGTTTTTTTGTGGTGCAAATGTGGAAATGGCATGTTTATAAATTAATTGTTGTTTTCCATCCACTTCTAACAATACTGTGAAATTGTCAAATCCTTTCACTAACCCACGCAATTGAAATCCATTTAGCAAAAATACAGTAACCGTTGTTTCTTCCTTCCGCAATTGGTTTAAAAACTGATCTTGAATGTTTATCGTGTTTTTCATTGCTTCGTCCTCCTCTTTTTCTCTCTACATTACGTTTACATATTCGACTGAAAGTGAAACTTTCCTTCTATGTAATGCAAAATTTCATTGACTCGTCTTTCAAATATTGTATCATCGGTCATGTCAAACCATTGAACAGGCATTTGATTTCGGAACCATGTGAACTGACGCTTTGCGTAGCGACGAGAGTTTTGTTTCAATTGTTCGATTGCCTCTTTCAGCGTAAGCATTCCGTCAAAATACGCATATAACTCTTTATAGCCGATTGCCTGAATTGCTTGACAGTCACGTAAACCTTGTTTATATAATCGTTTCACTTCTTCAATCAACCCTTGATCAATCATTTGATCTACTCGTTGATTAATACGTGCATATAGCTTCTCTCGTTCCATTGTCAATCCAATAAGTGCTACGTTATATACCAGCTGACGTTTTTGCTCTTTCAGCCATTCTGTCATTGTTTTTCCTGTACAATGATAAATTTCTAACGCACGAATGACACGACGAACGTTATTCGGATGAATGCGTTCTGCACTTAAGGGATCAATTTGTTTCAGTTGTTCATACAACTCATCAGGTGAACAACGTTCAAGTGACTGGCGATACAAGTCGTTAGAAGGGGCGTCTGAAAATTGATAATCGTAAATAACAGATTGGATATATAGCCCTGTACCACCAACGATGATCGGAAGTTTTCCTCGTTTCGTTATATCTTTAATAAGTGAACGGGCAAGCGTCTGAAACTCTGCCACAGAAAAAGATTCATGCGGCTCCTTTATATCTAGTAAATGATGTGAAATACCTTCCGTTTCTTCTTGACGAATTTTAGCTGTTCCAATATCCAATCCTTTATATACTTGCATCGAATCGCCATTAATAATTTCCCCGTTTAAGCGTTTCGCCAATTGTATACTCATTTTCGTTTTCCCTACAGCCGTTGGACCGATTAACACAACGACTTTCTCTCCCATAAAATACCACTACTTTCCATTCTAATTCACATTCATCTATTATAGACAAACAATATGCATTTTATCATTTCATTTTGAAAAAATGTGAAAAAACATCCATTTTCACATGACGCGTTTAAACATTTTTTCTAATTCATACGTAGAAAAATGAATAATAATTGGGCGACCGTGCGGACATGTAAACGGATCGCTCGTTTTTCGCAACGATTCGAGCAACGCAAATATTTCATCGTTACGTAAAAATTGATTCGCTTTAATCGACTGTTTGCAACTCATCATGATGGCAGCTTTTTCTCTTAGTTGCTTCATATCCACTTTTTTCATCGTTAACACTTGCTTAATCATTTCCTCAATAATTTCTAATTCTTCCCCTTTCGGAAACCATTGGGGATGAGAACGAACAATAAAACTGTTATGACCAAACGGCTCTAAAAACACACCACAAGCAGCTAATTGATCACGGTAACTTTCAATAAGTACATACTCACTTGATGAATAAGTAAGCGTCAATGGGATAAGCAACGGCTGTAACTCATTTGTAACGGTTGCTAGTTTTTCACGAAAGTATTCGTATTTAATTCGTTCTTGAGCAGCATGTTGATCAATAATATATAGCCCGTTTTCATTTTGGGCTAAAATATACGTCCCATGCATTTGACCAATCGGATATAATGGCGGAATGCGTTCTTGCTCCATCTCTCCTGTTACATGTTCGCTTGGAACAACGGATTCTACATCAAGTAGTGTGACATCTTGATCACGAACACGTTCATCACTTTTCTCCAACACGATTCGCTCTTCTGTTTTCTTTTCTTGATCACGATATATCTCCGTTACACGAGGTGACATCGTATTCGATTCTTTCACGATATGTTCAAACGAAAACGTTTGTTGTTCTGCTTTCGTTTTTTCTACTCGCGGTGCCGTTACCTCAGGAATTAACGTCTTTTTTTGAAATGATTGGCGAATCGTTTGTTGAACAAGCTCGTTTAACTCGGCTTCTTTACTAAAACGCACTTCCAATTTTGCTGGATGAACATTCACATCTATAAGAAGCGGATCCATCATAACATTTAAAAAGGTAATCGGATGCCGTCCAATTGGGAGAAGCGTATGATATCCTTCTTCAATCGCTTTATATAACGAATAGTTTTTAATATACCGTCCATTTACGATCGTCGTCATATAATTCCGAGACGCACGCGTCACCTCAGGTAAAGCAACGTAACCGTCAATTGTAAAATCGAGCGTCTCCGCATGAATCGCAATCATTTTTTTGGCGACATCCAATCCGTAAATCGCTGCCAATACTTGCCTTACATCCCCATTTCCGTTCGTATAAAACAGTTGTTTTCCGTTATGTGTTAACCGAAATGAAATATGCGGATGTGCAAGCGCTAGACGATTTATCACATCAACAACATGACCAAGTTCCGTATGAATGGTTTTCATATATTTTAGACGCGCTGGCGTATTGAAAAATAAATGAGAAACGGTAACATCTGTTCCTTTTCGACTGCTTGTCCGACCATGCTGCACAAGTTCTCCACCTTTTAAAACGAGCCACGTCCCTGGTCCTTCACCGGTACTCGTCTTCAGTTCTAAATGTGAGACGGAAGCAATGCTAGGCAACGCCTCTCCTCGAAAGCCGAGCGTACGAATACGAAACAAATCTGCCTCATCTTTAATTTTGCTCGTTGCATGTCGTTCAAACGCTAAAAAACAATCTTCTTCCTCAAAACCATCCCCATTGTCAACGACACGAATTTTCGCTAATCCCGCTTCTTCTAACTCCACTTCAATGATCGTGCTATGAGCATCAATCGCATTTTCAACAAGTTCTTTCACGACAGAAGCCGGGCGCTCTACAACTTCCCCTGCCGCAATTTTATTCGCTAACGCCTCATCAAGCTTACGAATTTTCCCCACGTTTTCCCTCCTTTCACTTTAATAATTTTTGAATTTCGTATAATTTATTCATTGCTTCTAACGGTGTCATATCAAGTAAATTAAGAGATTGGATACGCTTGATCACTTCTTTTTCTTTTTTCGATGCACTTGAGCGCCCTTCGTCGCGTTGTTCTTCAAACATGCTTAACTGCTCAAACTGCTCTCTATTTTCTTTAACGATCGGTGTTGCATTTGTCTCAAATTCCCGCAAAATTTGCTCCGCCCGCTGAATTAAGTCTAACGGCAGCTTCGCTAATTGCGCGACATGAATGCCGTAACTTTTATCCGCTGGACCTTCTTTAATTTGATGCAAAAAGATAACGTTACCGTTTTCTTCAACTGCACTCACATGCACATTTTTTAAACGCGGCAATTGTTGTTCAAGCGCTGTTAATTCATGATAGTGGGTACTAAATAGCGTTTTAGCGCCGATACGATCATGAATATACTCAATCATCGCTTGCGCAAGCGCCATCCCATCGTATGTGGATGTTCCGCGACCAATTTCATCAAACAAGATGAGGCTGTTTTGTGTTGCGTGAACGATCGCATGACGCGCCTCAAGCATTTCTACCATAAACGTACTTTGCCCGGCAACTAAATCGTCAGCCGCTCCAATGCGCGTAAATACTTGATCAAAGATCGGTAATACCGCTTCTTCCGCCGGGACAAAACAACCAATTTGTGCCATGATCGCCGTTAATGCGATTTGACGCATATATGTGCTTTTTCCAGACATATTCGGACCTGTAATAAGCAACATTTCTCGTTCAGCATCCATATAACAATCGTTTGGAACATAAACATTTGTTCCTAACACTTTCTCTACAACGGGGTGTCGTCCTTGTCGAACGACAAGACGGCGATCATAAGAAAACTGCGGTTTACAATAATTATATTTTTCACTAACCGTAGCAAAACATTGTAAAACATCTAATTGGCTCATGTATTTCGCTAATTTTTGTAGACGAACAATATATTGTTTCACTTGTTCACGTATAGAAACAAACAGCTCGTATTCAAGTTCCATGCTTTTTTCTTCTGCTTCCAAAATTAGTGCCTCTTTTTCTTTTAGTTCTTTTGTCACAAAACGTTCAGCATTCGCTAACGTTTGTTTACGTTCATATCGATCCTCTGGCAATAAATGTAGATTCGCTTTTGTTACTTCGATATAGTATCCAAATACGCGATTGTAACCAATCTTTAATGATTTAATCCCTGTTACTTCTCTCTCTTTTGCTTCCAACTGTGCAATCCATGTTTTCCCATTACGACTAGCATCCCGGAAGCGATCTAACGTTTCGTTATAACCATCTTTAATGATGCCACCCTCTCTCACGGAAAGCGGTGGGTTTTCCTCAATTGCTTCTTCCAACAATTGAACAAGTTCTTCACATGCATCTAAATGTTTTGCAAATGATTGAACGTGATCATCTTGAATTTGCATAAGAAGTGAGGAAATGAAAGGTACTTGTTTTAACGACTTTTTCAATTGAATTAAATCACGCGCGTTCACATTTCCAAACGCCACACGCCCAGCTAATCGCTCCAAATCATATACACTGCGAAGATATTCGCGTAATTCTTGACGCTCGAAATAATGGATCAACAGTTGTTCAACAAAATGCCATCGCTGTTCAATTTTTTCACGATCTAATAACGGACGATCAATCCATTGCTTAAGTAGACGTCCACCCATCGCAGTCATCGTTTCGTCCAGAAGCCAAAAAAGAGAACCGGTTTTTCCTTTACTCCGAATTGTTTCCGTCAACTCTAAATTACGTTTAGAGTACATGTCGATTTTCATATGTGCATCGACTTCGTACAGTTCGACCGGCTGTAAATGAGCTAAATGTCGCTTCTGTGTTTTTACTAAATAATTTAATAATCTCCCAAACGTCACGAGTAATTTTTCTTGTTTCAAATGTGAAACAATAGACGTACAACCAAGCGGAATGGTTGTTTCATCTTCATACGAAATGGTAATAGTATATCTTTCTTGAAATAATTCCCATTTTTCTTGATACGCTGTTGGAACGACTATTTCTTTCGCGCCAATAGAATAAATTTCATTGAGCACATCTTCAAATGCATGGAGCATCGTCATACGACTTTCTCCAGTCGTTAAATCTGCATATGCAAATCCATACGTACCATCCTCAAATGATGTCAATGAAGCTAAATAGTTATTTGCTTTGTCTTCCAGTTGCTTCCCTTCCATAACTGTTCCAGGGGTAATGAGTTGAACGACTTCGCGTCGCACAACCCCTTTGGCAGTTTTCGGGTCTTCAACTTGTTCACAAATCGCAACTTTATATCCTTTCTCAATCAAACGTTCAATATACATCGCGGCTGAATGATAAGGTACACCGCACATCGGCACGCGTTCTTCTCCGCCCCCGTCACGACTAGTAAGCGTAATTTCTAGCTCTTGTGATGCTTTAATCGCATCTTCAAAAAACATCTCATAAAAATCACCGAGACGAAAAAATAAAAAGGCATCTTTATATTGTGATTTAATTGCTAAATATTGCTGAATCATTGGTGTATAAGCCATGACCTTTCCTCCAACGTCCGAAATCTTGACTTCAATTATTATAACAAAAAATAAAAACTAGGAAGAACAAACTTCCTAGTTTTTATTGCTTCCTTCTTGAAGAAGCTCTTCATCCAACTGTTCTAATTCAGCTTCAATATCCTCATCGACTTCTTCAGATGATGTATCAACAACCGCAATCCGTACTTTTGTTTCCCCGATGACCTCAGCGATGAACTCTCGCTCTACTTCCACAGTTACCTTGTTTCCAGTTGAAGCAATCGTACATTCTAAACAATTTGGTTGCTGAACAACACGTGCAATCACTTCTTGTTCTTCGCTAATGAGTTCTTCGTTACGATACTTCAACGGAATGACATCGGTATAAGATACCGTTTCTGTGAGCACTTCCGTTTTTGTATTATCGTTGTACGAATACCAAACATTCACATCATACTTCCCATGAATTTCAACACTACGATCCACTTTTTTCGCTTCGTACCGATGATTAATAATCCAACAACCGAGCACGCTCGTTGGACGATGTTGCGCGGAAACGGTATGCGTCGATTGCGTAAACTTTCTCCCTTTTCCAACAACTGCCTTTGTAATAATTTCCCTGTATTGGGACATGAAACAAACCCTCCTCAAAAATGCATTGTTCATTTTATCCTATGCACGAAAAAACTAAAAGTGTACATAAAAAAACAATCATTCCGTATAGTTCATTGTATGCAACTTGTTCGAAATATGTGACAAAAATAAAAAAAGAGCCCAAATGGACTCTTTAATGGCAATGGCCGCAATGGCTATGTTTCATTTGGGCACCCGTTTCTCCTCGTAACACATCGCCACCTGTCGATGTAATAATTTCATCTGTCACCGTCTTTGAAATCGTGGATGCAACGAGCTGCAACAAATCATTAATTTCTACTTGCGATTGTTTAAATTGTTCTACAATCGGAATGTCTGATAGCTGTTCGTAAATTTCATCAATTTCTGCTTCTACTTTTTTTAACGCTTCAACTTTTCCGTAATGTTGCAAGTTTACAGCTTGTTTTTGTAACGATTTAATTTTAGCAATCATCGTGCGTACTTTTTCATTTTCATGAATTTTGGCTTCTGCTTGTTTAAAAATCTCTACTTCTTCCGTTTCAGCAATCATTTTAGCTAATTCTTTTGCTTTTTGGACGATGTCATCCTTTGTATATTTCGCCACGTTATTTCACCTCGATCGTTTCTTCTACCATTTCTCCATTTAATGTCCACGTTTTTGCTTCTGTAATGCGCACGTTTACAAGTTGACCGACCGCAGACTTAGGTCCAACGAAGTTCACAAGCTTGTTTTTACGTGTGTATCCAGCGAGAACGTCTGGGTTATTTTTACTTTCCCCTTCTACTAATACTTCGACAACTTGTCCCTCATATTCCTTCATTTTTTTCGCAGAAATTTCGTTTACTAATGCGTTTAAGCGTTGTAAACGTTCTTTTTTCACTTCCATTGGCACGTTATCAACCATTTTTGCTGCCGGTGTTCCTTCACGTGGCGAGTAAATAAACGTAAATGCAGAATCAAATTCGACTTCGCGATAGAGCGACAACGTTTCTTCAAATTGCTCATCTGTTTCATTCGGGAATCCGACAATAATGTCTGTTGTAAGCGCCACACCTGGAATGGCTTCTTTAATTTTACGAACAAGCTCTAAATATTGTTCACGTGTATATTTACGCGCCATCATTTTTAACACTTCACTACTTCCCGACTGTACAGGCAAGTGAATGTGCTCAACTAAATTTCCACCTTTTGCTAACACTTCGATTAAACGATCATCAAAATCACGTGGATGGCTTGTTGTAAAGCGAATGCGCGGAATATCAATTTTGCGCAGTTCGTCCATTAAATCGCCAAGACCATATTTCATATCAGTAAAATCTTTTCCATACGCATTCACGTTTTGTCCTAAAAGCGTAATTTCTTTATACCCTTGTGCAGCTAAGTGACGTACCTCTTGAATAATATCTTCTGGGCGACGGCTACGCTCTTTACCGCGTGTATACGGAACGATACAGTACGTACAAAACTTATCGCAACCGTACATGATATTAACCCATGCTTTAATATTTCCTTTGCGTACTTTCGGCAAGTTTTCGATGACATCGCCTTCTTTTGACCATACTTCAACAACCATTTCTTTTGACATGTACGCCTCTTTCAAAATATACGGAAGACGATGAATATTGTGCGTGCCAAAGATCATATCAACGTATTGGAATTGCTTCAAAATTTTATTGACGACTGATTCTTCTTGTGACATACAGCCGCATACCCCAAGCAATAAATCCGGGTTATTTTGTTTGAGTGGCTTTAAATGTCCAATTTCTCCGAATACTTTATTCTCTGCATTTTCACGAATGGCACACGTATTTAACAAAATGACGTTGGCATCCTCTGGGCGATCCGTTGGTTCATAGCCGAGCGCCATAAAAATTCCAGCCATCACTTCTGTATCATGTTCATTCATTTGACAGCCGTACGTACGAATGTAAAATTTACGACCGTTCCCCATGCCTCGAAACTCTTCTGGAATAGAGAAATCTTTATGATATTTCACTTCCTCTTTTCCACGTTTTTTCGCTTCTTTTAAAGATGGAGGAACAAATACAGTTGAAAAATATTTTTCATAGTCTTGACTCGTTTTTTGCTTGAGACGTTGCAAATTTTCATCCAAAGCGGATTTTTTGTCCGTTGGATGATCTGTTTCAATTTGTGCTGTGTACTGTAAACGTTGTTTTTCGTTCATCATAATTCCCCTTTCTTTTGTTCATAGACGCACACTAACATAGTATATTATTTTCTGGACTTTTAAACAATGTTTTTTCCATGAAAAAGAGGATGGCTTTCACCACCCTCTTTTTTCTTACATAAACTCAGCCACAAGCTGATCAAATTTTTCCTTGCTCATTGCTAAATCTGCTTCTGCCAATGGTTTTTCGCTATAACCAGGCACAAGATCTTGATATGATTTGCGCTCTTTATTTTGATAAATGAGCCCTGTAACAAGCCCTTTATGTTTCATCAACGTTTGCATCGCCATTTCGCGGTTAGATGGATCATATCCTTCAATGGAGCTCAAGCTCGTTAAATTGTCTTTAAACCAATCGTATGTGTTTACTTTATTGTACGTGACGCACGGGCTAAATACGTTAATGAGCGAGAATCCTTTATGCTTTATGCCTTCTTCGATTAATTGCGTCAACTCTTTTAAATCACTAGAAAAGCTTTGGGCGACGAATGTAGCCCCTGCTGTCAACGCCATCTCCATAATCGACAACGCTGGCTCAACCGATCCTTGTGGTGTGCTTTTCGTTTTAAATCCAACTTCACTACGTGGTGATGTTTGTCCTTTTGTTAAGCCGTAAATTTGGTTATCCATAACGATGTACGTAATGTCGATGTTACGACGAATCGCATGGATCGTATGCCCCATTCCGATCGCGAATCCATCACCGTCACCACCAGCAGCAATGACAGTCAAGTCACGATTGGCCATTTTTACCCCTTGGGCAATCGGAAGTGCCCGACCGTGAACACCATGAAAACCATACGAATTAATGTAACCAGAAATACGTCCAGAACAACCAATTCCAGAGACAACAACAAGCTCATGTGGTTCAAGTCCAACGTTGGCAGCCGCACGTTGAATAGCTGCTTGCACAGAAAAGTCACCACAACCTGGACACCAGTTCGGTTTAATGTTATTTCGGAAATCTTTAAATGTCGCCATGTTTAAAACAACTCCTTGCATTTTGTATAAACTTCGTGCGGTAAGAACGGGTTGCCATCATATTTCAACACGTTAAATACTTTCTCAGCATGTCCAACGTTCATTTTTAAAATGTTGGCGAGCTGTCCTGTTGCGTTATTTTCAACAACAATAACTTTTTTTGCTGATTGCACAAGTGGCAACATTTCTTCCGTTGGGAACGGATGAATGAGACGAACGTGAGCATGATTTACCTTGATGCCATCTCGCTCTAGACGTTCCATCGCTTCCTCAATCGCTCCACGCGTTGAGTTAAACCCAACGATTAACACATCGGCTTCTTCATGCTTCACATGTTTATGAACTGGTGTCGGGAATTGAATATGTTTCAACTTGCGCAGACGCTTATCCATTTGTGCAATACGGTTCGCTGCTACTTCAGAAGGACGGCCTGTTTCATCGTGCTCAACGCCCGTCACATGGTGAATACCGTTTTCCATTCCTGGCAATACACGCGGTGACACGCCATCTTCCGTCACTTCATATCGTTTAAAACAACCTTTGTCTGGAATTTCAGGGAGTTCTCCCGTAACAAGTTTGCCACGACGAATTTCAATTTTATCGTATTCTAGCGGCTCAACTGTTTGTTTACCTAACGAAAGTTGCAAGTCTGTTAAAACGATGACTGGACATTGATACTCTTCTGCAATGTTAAACGCTTCAACCATATCGTAAAACGCTTCTTGTACAGTACTTGGCGCCATGACTACTTTCGGAATTTCTCCGTGTGTTCCATAAATCATTGCCATCAAATCGGACTGTTCTTGTTTCGTCGGAAGACCTGTACTCGGACCACCACGTTGCGTATCAACAATGACAATTGGCGTTTCTGTAATTCCAGCTAATCCGATCGCTTCCATCATAAGCGAAAGACCTGGTCCGGCCGAAGCTGTCAACGTGCGAACACCCGCATAGTTCGCACCAATAGCCATTGTACAAGCTGCAATTTCGTCTTCTGTTTGAATGACTGTACCACCAAATTGTGGAAGCTTCTTAATTAAGTATTCCATAATCTCTGACGCTGGGGTAATTGGATACGCTGCCATAAAACGAGCGCCACCCGCAAGTGCACCAAGCGCAATCGCATCGTTTCCAATCATAAACATTCTCTTTTTGCCGTCCGCCTTCTCAAGTTGCATGAGTTGAATGTTGTCACCAAGTTGTTCACGCATAAACTGAGCGCCCGCTCTGATCGCTTCCATGTTTTTGGAAACAACCTGCTCGCCTTTGCGACCGAAAATCTCCTGAACGACCCCTTCATATACGCTAATATCGAGACCGAGTACAGCGCTAGAAGCTCCGACTGCAACCATGTTTTTCATTAATGCTGTTCCTAATTCTGTTGCAATATCTGTAAATGGAACCGCATACAGCGTAGCTCTTGACTCGTCTGGAATCGTTGGATTAAACTTTGCATCTGCGATGACGATTCCACCTTGACGTAACTCGTGAAAGTTAAAATCAATTGTTTCTTGGTCAAAAGCTACTAATATATCAAGATCATCGGCAATCGAACGAACTTGCGTTGTGCTAACACGAATTTTATTGTTCGTATGACCACCTTTAATACGAGATGAAAAGTGGCGATAACCATATAAGTAGTAGCCTAGTCGGTTGAGCGCAATGGAGAATATTTCTCCCGTACTTTCAATACCTTCCCCTTGTTGTCCTCCAACTTTCCATGAAAGTTGACTAATCATGTCTTACACCCCTTTAAAGTTCCATCAATTGTAACGTAACATTATACGATTATAAGTGTAGCACTTTTCCAGAAAAAGCTCTACCATTTCGCTTAATAAATTTTTCGAAAAATTTCATTTACTAAACGCTTTCATTCTAGCTCTATTGAAAAAAAATTGCAACATATTTGTCACAAAAATGTGAATTGTTCTTCCGAATTTTTTATTGCGGGATTCGCTCATAAAAATTACAAAACAAAAATTTTCTCACTTGTTCCTCTTTAAAATGCTTCAGCAATTCATTAATGAAATGGGTATAATGCGAAACATTAGCTAATTGGTCAACCGTTTCAAAAATGCCATCGAAGTCAGATCCAAACCCGATATGGTTTTCGCCGCCTAACGAGCAAATATAGTCGACATGACGCAATACATCTGTCACTGTTGTCGTTTGCGTATCATGACGTAAAAACTGCGGAACGAATGTCACACCGATCACCCCATTTTTCTTAATCAAAGCTTGAATCTGGTCATCGCGCAAATTGCGTGGGTGCGGGCAAAGCGTATACGCATTTGAATGTGAAGCAATCGGATATTGGGCTAATTCAATGACATCCCAAAACGCTCGTTCACTTAAATGCGACACATCTGTCCAACATTGTTGTTCGTTCAATAAGCGGACAACTTCTTTCCCGAATTTCGTTAAACCTCCCCCTCGTTGCTCAAATGCCCCATCCGCTACCATATTTGCATCATTCCATGTTAAACCGACAGAACGAACGCCAAGCCGAAGAAGTGTGCGCAATTGCGTTAAACTTTCGCCAATGGCTTCACACCCTTCTAATGTGAGCATGGCTCCGATTTCATTTGGTTGTAACTGATCAATTTCTTTTTTTGAACAAACTACTTTCATATTTGGCTGTGACACAACTTTCTCATAGAAATAATCAATCATCTCTAAAGCTACAAAAAAGCGCGATTCTGGCCTTACATGTTTTGGGATGTAAATAGCAAATCCTTGTACTGTTACACCCGCCTGCTGCAATCCATCGTACGTGACATGTAGCAATGAGCTTCGCTCAAACGATACATCTTGGTCACAAAATAGTTGATATAAAACGTCACAATGAGCGTCAAATATACGCACAACGACCCCTCCATACGAAAATTCGCTCTGTAGCATATGATAAAAATAACCTGTTTGCTATGCAAGCAAACAGGTTTATGTGCATTAACGCGGTTCAACAATAAGTTTGATTGCTGTCCGCTCTTCTCCATCAATTTGAATGTCTGTAAACGCAGGAATACAAATGAGATCGACTCCGCTCGGTGCTACGAATCCTCGCGCGATCGCTACTGCCTTCACGGCTTGATTTAATGCACCTGCACCGATCGCCTGAATTTCAGCAGCACCGCGTTCTCTTAGCACGCCAGCAAGTGCACCAGCTACAGAATTAGGATTAGACTTTGCTGAAACTTTTAATATTTCCATTTCTAGCTCCTCCTTGTTTCTAACAATTGCTTGTAAAAAATTCGTACTGTTTACTATATATTCACCTCTGTTCACTCGTATTCCTGCTATTTATATGCATTTTTTAGAAAAATCTAAAAAGAGAGACTAGTCGAAATATGGGTGGTCATCATTAATCATAATTCGTTGAATTGATTTCGTTCTCCCGCTTTTTTCATCTATATCGATAAGCACAGCATTCAACTGCGCGCGCCCCGTCGTCACTTCGAAACGAACCGGCAAGCCCGTTAAAAATTTACGTAATACTGCCTCACGATCCACACCCAAAATGCCATCGTAAGGACCTGTCATACCGACATCAGTAATATAACCGGTGCCGTTTGGCAAAATACGAGAGTCCGCTGTTTGAACGTGTGTATGCGTACCAACGACAGCGCTTACTCGCCCATCTAAATACCATCCCATCGCTTGTTTTTCACTCGTTGCTTCCGCATGAAAATCTACCAGAATGACAGGAGTGCGTGCGAGCGCCATTTCTACTAACTCATCTGCTTTTTTAAACGGACAATCAATCGCTGGCAAAAACGTCCTCCCTTGCAAACTGATGACTGCAACTTCATATCCCTCTGCTTGAATAAATACAATTCCTTTTCCAGGTGTACCTGCTGGAAAATTTCCTGGACGAACAAGTACTTTCGCTTGATCAATAAACTCAAATATTTCACGATTATCCCACGCATGATTCCCAAGGGTTACTACATGCACTCCTATTTCTAAAAAGCGCCGATATATTTTTTCTGTTATTCCTTTCCCACCAGCAGCATTTTCACCGTTGATAACAATCACATGTGGTTTATATTTCACTTTTAACTTCGGGACGTATTCATCAACCATTTTTCTTCCCGGTTGTCCTACGACATCACCGATAAATAATAGTTTCATCGTATTACCCTTTCTATACTCATGATTTCTATTTTTCAGTTTCGCACAAAACAAAGCTTTTATCAATACGAAAAGCTACTCCAAACGAGGAGTAGCTTTATTTTGCATATTCAACAGCTCGCGTTTCGCGGATTACTGTAACTTTAATATGACCTGGATAATCAAGCTCTTCTTCAATGCGCTTGCGAATGTCACGCGCCAAACGATGCGCTTCCAAGTCATCGATCATATCTGGCTTTACCATAATGCGAATTTCGCGTCCAGCTTGAATCGCATACGACTTTTCAACACCTTCATACGATTCAGCGATTTCTTCAAGTTTTTCAAGTCGACGAATATAGTTTTCTAACGTTTCGCTACGGGCACCTGGCCGAGCAGCAGATAATGCGTCCGCAGCAGCAACAAGCACAGCGATAATAGACGTCGGCTCCGTATCACCATGATGGGAAGCAATGCTATTGATAACGACTGGGTGTTCTTTATATTTCGTTGCGAGCTCTACACCAATTTCAACATGGCTTCCTTCTACTTCATGGTCAACAGCTTTTCCGATGTCGTGAAGAAGACCTGCTCGTCTTGCAAGCATTTCATCTTCCCCTAACTCAGCTGCCATCAAACCAGCTAAGTACGCAACTTCCATCGAATGTTTAAGAACATTTTGTCCATAGCTTGTACGGAATTTCAATCGGCCTAAAATTTTAATTAAATCCGGGTGCAACCCGTGAACACCCACTTCGAACGTTGTTTGTTCTCCCACTTCACGAATGTGTTCATCCACTTCTCTTCGCGCTTTTTCAACCATCTCTTCAATTCGCGCCGGATGAATACGCCCGTCTTGAACAAGTTTATCTAACGCAATTCGTGCCGTTTCACGACGGATCGGATCAAAGCCTGATAAAATGACTGCTTCCGGCGTGTCGTCAATGATGAGATCAATACCTGTTAACGTTTCCAACGTGCGAATGTTACGTCCTTCGCGTCCAATAATCCGACCTTTCATTTCGTCATTCGGCAAGTTCACAACAGATACGGTCGTTTCGGCAACATGGTCAGCAGCACAACGTTGAATAGCAAGCGATAAAATTTCTTTTGCTTTTTTATCGGCTTCTTCCTTTACTTTCGCTTCTGCTTCTTTGACCATGAGCGCGATTTCATGAGAAAGCTCTTTTTCTACACGATCCAAAATGATTTGCCGTGCTTCTTCACGAGTCAAGCTAGAAATACGCTCAAGCTCTGCTTGTTCCTTTCGAACGAGTTCTTCCACTTTGCTTTCCATTTCTTCAATATGCTGTTGTCTTTCATTGAGAGAATTCTCTTTTTTCTCAAGCAACGCTTCCCGTTTGTTTAAAGATTCGTCCTTTCGATCGAGATTCTCCTCCTTTTGTAACAAGCGGTTTTCCTGTTTTTGTAATTCACTTCTTCGTTCGCGAATTTCTCGTTCTGCTTCCACGCGAAGTTTGTGAATCTCATCCTTTGCTTCAAGGAGCGCCTCTTTTTTCAATGCGTCTGCTTCTCTTTTCGCTTCTTCAATCATTTGCTTGGCAGCTGCTTGTGCACCGCCAATTTTTGCCTCGGCAATGGATTTACGAACAAAAAAGCCAACAACTGCACCGACGACTAGGGCAAGCAAAGCGGAGATGATCGTTTCACCCATTATCCTCACCTCCTCTTGCTATAAATTCGTTACTTCATCAATGTCGGCATGTACATTGCACCCATTCAACATACACTTCAAAATTGTCAAATATACATGTACATTTTAAAGGTGACCTTCCATATTGTCAAGGCTTGTCATTGTGGGAAAGCGTTTCATATCTTTTTATTTTCCAAAAAAGAGGGTGTTCCAAAAATAACGGAGCACCCTTTCCATAATTATATATGCACATAATCACTTTTTTATTGAAGCAAGGCGACCTTTTTAATCAATTTTTTACTCTAAAAAGTCTAGATCATCTTCGCGCACAGATGTCGTCGATGCCCCTGCTGTAATGCCATAATGTTGGCGAATTTCACGCGCAATTTCTTCCATAATGTGTGGATTTTCCTTTAAAAATTGTTTTGCATTTTCTCGCCCTTGTCCTAATCGCTCATCTTTATATGAATACCAAGCGCCACTTTTTTGAATAATGTCGAGTTCAGCACCCATATCAATGATTTCGCCTTCTTTTGAAATTCCTTCGCCATACATAATATCTACATCCGCTGTTTTAAACGGAGGCGCCACTTTGTTTTTCACGACTTTAATTTTCGTCTTATTTCCAACCATGTCGTTGCCTTGTTTAATTTGTTCTGCACGACGCACTTCTAAACGAACAGACGCATAAAACTTCAATGCACGACCTCCAGGAGTTGTCTCGGGGTTCCCGAACATAACCCCCACTTTTTCCCTTATTTGGTTAATAAAGATAGCGATCGTTTTAGACTTGTTAATCGCGCCTGATAATTTACGTAGCGCTTGGGACATGAGCCGTGCTTGTAATCCAACGTGAGCATCGCCCATTTCCCCTTCAATTTCTGCTTTCGGAACAAGGGCTGCAACGGAGTCAATAACAATAATGTCAACCGCTCCACTACGCACAAGCGCTTCAGCAATTTCTAACGCTTGCTCTCCTGTATCAGGCTGTGAAAGCAACAATTCATCAATATTAACACCTAACTTTTCAGCGTAAACAGGATCTAAAGCGTGTTCTGCATCAATGAACGCCGCTTGACCACCTTGCTTTTGTACTTCAGCAATCGCATGAAGGGCAACTGTCGTTTTACCCGAAGATTCTGGACCATAAATTTCAATAATACGCCCGCGCGGATATCCTCCTACTCCAAGAGCAATATCAAGTGCAAGAGAGCCGCTTGATACAGTCGAAATTTGACGATCTGTTTGCTCCCCTAGCTTCATAATGGAGCCTTTTCCAAACTGTTTCTCAATTTGCTTTAACGCCTGTTCTAATGCTGCTTGACGATCGTTCAAAGAAACTCCTCCTTTATACTTACAAAAAATAAAGCAGTGACCGCTACTTATTACTATACATGTTTTCTGTTTATTTGCCAAGAAAAAACGAATAGATGTTCGTAAATCAATGCAACAATTGTAGTAAATAATAACAACCATATTTTGCAGTACGCATCCGAATGGCTTGACGATTACCAGATAATGTAAGCGCAAACGTTTTTGTCCCTCGTTCTGTGGCAATCCCTATCCATACCGTTCCTACTGGCTTCCCTTCCAAATCGTCCGGTCCTGCGACGCCTGTAAAGCTTATACCGATATCACTTCGACAAAGTTTTCGAACATTTTCCGCCAACAATTGTGCACATCGCCCACTTACTGCCCCCTCTGTTTGTAATATTTCTTTCGGCACATGAAGCACATTTTCCTTTATTTCATTTGTATAACATACAACCCCTCCTGCTATGACAGAAGAAGCTGTCGGAAGAGCAGTCATTTCCTTTAAAAACAACCCCCCCGTTAAGCTTTCAGCAACAGCAAGTGTCTTATCCTTTTCTTTTAACGTCGCTAACAGTTTGCTAAACAACGTTTCATCATTGTAACCGTAAAAATAAGGGCGAACACGCGCTAAAATATTTTCCTCTACCTCGTCAATCATTCGCTTCGCTTCTTCTTCACGTTCATGCTTTGCTGTCAAGCGGAGAGTCACTTCACCGTCAGACGCAAGTGGAGCAATCGTCGGATTCGTTTGCGCATCGATCAAATCTTCAATTTCTGTTTCTAGCTGTGATTCCCCGATATGAAAAAAGCGAAGAACACGCGAAACAATTTTTTCGCGAACGTGACGCTTTTGCAATAAAAAAGGACGTCCATATTTCATGAACATCGGTTGCATTTCTTTTGGTGGCCCTGGAAGAAGCATGTACGTCACATGATCAACAACAAGTGCCATTCCAGGAGCCATCCCATGTTCATTTTTTAACACGTGACTTCCTTCTAACACAAGCGCCTGTTTTCGATTGTTTGGGGACATCGGACGATTTGTTTTTGAGAAATAATCACAAATGGATTGCCATGCTTCTTCGTCTAAAACGAGCGATTTATTTAACATCTTTGCAATCGTTTCTTTTGTTAAATCATCTTTCGTCGGTCCAAGTCCCCCCGTAAAAATAATCAAATTCGAGCGTTGCTTTGCTACTTCAATCGCATGTGTAAGCCTTTGAGGATTATCTCCAACAACCGTATGATAATATACATCTATCCCTATTTCAGCTAATTGTTGAGATAAAAATTGAGCATTTGTATTTGCAATTTGGCCAAGCAAGAGCTCCGAGCCAACGGCGATAATTTCTGCTTTCATCCTTCTCCCATCCCTTTTTTATTTACTTCGAATGACGAAATGCGTGTTTATTTTTAACAAAGTAATCCCATCCTGACCAGATTGTGAAAATGAGTGCAATCCATAAAGAAATGTCCGCAAACGGAAACGACAGCAGGGAGAAAGGAAGATTGTGCAAAAGAAGGGCGGCGATCGCTACAATTTGCGTCCACGTTTTAATTTTTCCAAGCATGTTCGCTGCCACCACTTCCCCCTCTCCAGCCAACACAAGCCTCAATCCGGTTACCGCAAATTCACGACTAATAATAACAATGACCATCCACGCTGGCGCCAAATCCAATTGAACGAGCGCAATGAGCGCAGCCGATACAAGCAATTTATCTGCAAGTGGGTCAAGAAATTTTCCTAAATTCGTTACTAACCCATATTTTCGTGCATAGTATCCATCAATCCAGTCTGTTGTTGATGCAATAATAAAAATAAGCGCGGCAACAGCGTGTGTCATCGGCAATTGCTCTGTTCCGATTTGAATCATACCTAAGTCAATCGGTGCCAAGAGGAAAATTAGGAAAAAAGGAATAAGTAGCATTCGGGCAATTGTAATTTGATTCGGTATATTCACAGTACTAACCTCCAACACGTCATACAACATCATTGTTTTTTATAAACAATCGTAATATCTTGACGAACGTGATCACTTGGATTAACAGGGTATTCAAGTGTTTGTCCGTTTATTTTCACTTCTGTATTTAATGTTTGTCCGATGACTAACAACACTTCTGTTTCGTTCGTCAAATCGAACGTTTCAGCTTGATTAGCATACATCATTTTTCGTGTGAATGCTTTGCCTTTCCCATTTTTCACTTCAATCCACGCATCACCCTTTGTTGCAATGTCAATGATCAACTGTTCCCCCGTGACTTCAAGTGTCGATTTTCGACCATTCGTGTCTACTACCTTAATCATTGCTGTCGATGGTTGCTCTTGCTCTTTTTCTAGTTGTTGTTCGTTCTGTTTTTCAGATTGTTGTTCATTTTGTTTTTCAGGCTGTTGTTCGTTCGCCTGCTCAGATTGCTCAAATTCTGTCTCCTCATTTATCACCTGCTCTTGCGGTTGTTCATCCATCGTTCGGTTTTGAAAGAAAAACCATAGAACAACCGCTACTCCAACAGCTAACATACCGATTAAAATTTTGGGGAGGATATTCAGTACTTTTTCACCTTGTTCTGATAATTGTCGCGATTTAACACGCGATAATTCGCCAGGAAGTTCTTCTTGCTGAGCATTTGGAATTTCGTTTGCGTATTGTTCAAACAGCTCTTCGGGATCAAGGCCGACCGCTTCAGCATACTGACGAATAAACGCGCGAACATAAAACTTCCCGGGCATAATCACATAATTTCCTTGTTCAATTGCGATCAAGTATCGCTTCTGAATTTTAGTGATTTCTTGTAAATCATCTAAGCTCATATTGCTCTGTTCTCTCGCTTCTTTTAAACGCTTCCCTAACTCTGTCAACGGAAACACCTTCCATCTTTAAAAGTCGATATTTGAAAAACCGTCGTTGCCGAAGAAAGAAGATTGGTCAACAAGATCGTACGTAATTTCCTCATCTGCATCATGACGCAATTCAATAATATAATCAAAATCATCAAGTTTATATTCCGTATGCCTTACAAAAATATCGGGATGTTCAATCACTTTTGTTGCTGGTAATCGCATCAACTCACGAATCAGTTGCCAATGCCGCTCGTTTGAACGACGTGTTGATACAATCCCATCAACAATAAATACATTATTTTCGTTATACTCATCTTCAATTAATTGGCTACGAACTGTTTGTTTAATTAACGTAGATGAGACAAATAGCCAACGCTTGTTCGCACATACGCTCGCAGCTACGATGGATTCCGTTTTTCCAACACGCGGCATGCCACGAATGCCAATTAACTTGTGACCTTCTTGTTTAAATAACTCGGCCATAAAATCGACAAGCAATCCTAATTCGTCACGAACGAACCGAAACGTTTTTTTATCGTCGGCATCACGCTGAATATAACGCCCATGCCGAACGGCGAGACGGTCGCGTAGCTTCGGCTCGCGCAACTTCGTCACCGTGATATCTTCCATCGTTGCCAAAATGGATTGTAGCCGTTCAATTTGCTCATGGCTTTTGCATAACAAAAGCATCCCTCGACGTGAATCGTCCACTCCGTTAATTGTGATGATGTTGATGGACAACATACCAAGTAGCGATGCAATATCCCCCAACAATCCCGGACGATTGATATGTATTTCATATTCTAAATACCATTCTTTCTTTTCCATATACCCCTTCTCCCCTTTACGTTACACGATACGATCCTAAAGCAACACTTTGTCGAAACACGCATGTATGTTTATTTTACCATCTGAATGCGAGAATGAAAAGGACAGACAACCGTTTTTTGTGAACAGATAAACATAGTAAAACAAGCTGGCGAATGTCACCAGCTTGCCCATATTACTTACTTATTTTGTACAAGTTTAATCATCATGTTGGCTATTGCATGTTGCTCTTGCTCATTTGCTACGTGCCACAAATCAGCAAGTACACGCTCTTCCGGGTTTTTCGGATCGACTTGTTTTGCCAAGTAGTCGCCAATCTGATAAGCGATATCCGAAATGACTTGTTGGTTCATCCCTTGCGCTTCCGCTTGATGAAGACGATCAGCTAAAAAGCTTTTCCATTGCTCAAAATTATCAAGAACAGACATATGCAAACCTCCTTGAAATTCGTTTCAAGAACAGTTTGCTTTATGAAACAAAAAATTATGCTTGCTTAACAATACCAACCGCCATTGACGGATAAAATTTGTCCTGTAATATACGATGCATCGTCAGAAATTAAAAACGATACCGCTTTAGCTACATCTTCTGGTTTCCCGATTCTCCCGAGTGGAATCTCGTTCGCTAACGCTTCTAACTCCTCTGCAGTAAACTCCTGAAGCATCGGTGTATCAATGGCTCCTGGAGCAATGGCATTTACTCGTATGCCACTTGGCGCAACTTCTTTCGCTAACGCTTTGACGAACGTATTTTGCGCGCCCTTCACCATCGAATACAATACTTCGCATGACGCCCCTGTGAGTCCCCAGATCGATGAAATGACAACAATTTGTCCGCGACGTCGCTGAATCATAGAGGGCAACAACCGTTTCGTCAATAAAAACGGACTTGTCACATGCAGCTGTACCATGCGCTCGACTTGTTCGTCAGTCATGTCCGTCACCAGCCCATATGTACTCATTCCACTATTATGAACGAGCACGTCAATTGGATGAAAAAGAGACGACACTAACGTATCGACCCCAAAAGGATGAGATAAATCGGCCTGAATGGCATATATGTCTGTTGATAATTGCTTCATTAAAGATTGAACAGATTGTTCATTTTTGTAGTAATGCAAATATAATCCATATCCTTCTTTTGCGAGTTGTCGAGCAATTTCCCGTCCAATTCCTCCACTCGCTCCTGTAACTAAAGCATATTTCATCACATTTCACCTTTTCGGAACAACTTGGCATACCGTAAACTGTTCGGGTACAAAACATTCACGGGCTACCGTTTTTATATCATCCGATGTCAATGATTGTAACGCCTCTACAACATCGAATAAACTCATTTGGTCGAATGCGTAACGAGTAAATTGATTCGCAATATACTCAAGCGAATTCAACGATCGTAAAAACGAGCCAATTTTTTTTCTTTTCATCCGCTCCACTTGTTCATCACCAATATCGGAAAACTGCACAAGAATACGTTGAATTTCTTCTGCTAATTGATCAGGTTGCGATGTATCACCGCCAACTAAACCGAACCCAAAATCACTTTCTTCTGTATAATCAACCATAAATGTTTCATCAATTAATCCTTGTTGATATAGCCGCTCATAGTGCGATGAACTTTTTCCAAACAAATGATCAAGCAATAATCCCATCGCGCATTCATGTTTCAATTTTTCTTTTCCTTTTGTATATACATTTTTTGCCTTTATACCAACGAGACATTTAGATGTCTGTACATTCATTTCAATGACATGTTTTTCACGGGCGACATGGGATGGTTCTTCATAGTGAAATCGCTCAATGTCTGTTGGTGAACGGAACGTTTTTTTTGCTTGATTTGTGCGAATTTGTTCGAGTATAGTCAATGGATCAACTGGACCGGTAACAAACAACAACATATTACTCGGGTGATAAAACGTTGCATAGCATTCATACAATAAGTCTTTCGTAATATGTGAAATCGACTCCACTGTTCCTGCAATATCAATTTTTACAGGATGATTGTGATACATGCTTTCAATTGTTCCGAAATATAGACGCCAATCCGGGTTATCGTCATACATACGAATTTCTTGAGCGATAATCCCTTTTTCCTTTTCGACTGTTTGCTCTGTAAAGTATGGTTCTTGAACAAAATCAAGTAAAGTTTCTAAGTTTTTTTCTACATTTGTCGTACTCGAAAATAAATAGGCGGTGCGTGTGAAAGATGTAAAAGCGTTCGCTGATGCCCCTTGCTTACTAAATATTTGAAATACATCGCCATCTTCTTTTTCGAACAATTTATGCTCTAAAAAATGAGCGATGCCATCCGGCACTTTTTTCATACTCGTTTTTCCATATGGAGTAAAATAGTTATCCACCGAACCGTATTTTGTCGTAAACGTTGCATATGTTTTATTGAATTCTTTTTTCGGTAAAATGTAAACGTCTAATCCGTTGTTTAATCGCTCATAAAATAATTGTTCTTGCAACTGATCGTAGCGAATAATCTTCATTTTTTCTCACCTTCCTTCTCTGTTAAAAAATAAATTGTATCTAATTCAATTTTTTCACCTATACGAACAATATCCTCATACGTCACTTTTTCAATCGCTTCTAACCACTCATCTAATGGACGTTGCCGCGTCGCGATGACGTTATGATAAGAAATTTCAATCATTCCACGCGCTGTATCAACCGTTTCTAATAATTGATTACGAATGACTGCTTTTGTTTGAATAATTTCCTCATCGCTAAATTGCCCGTTACGCATCGCCTCTGCCTGAGCATGAATAATTTCAAGTGCACGCTCATAATTGCTCGGTTCAATTCCTGCCATGACCATCATCATTCCTTGGTGACTTTCGATACGCGAAGCTGCATAATAAGCTAAACTTGCCTTTTCGCGCACGTTCATAAACAATTTTGAATGTGCAAACCCACCGAAGATCCCATTCCATACTTGTAACGCATCGTAATCTGCATCGTTGTATGTCGTATTTGTTCGATAACCAAGATGTAGCTTTCCTTGTTTCACATGTTGTTTTTCTATAACTTCTTGCACGCTTGTTCGTTTTGTTAACGTTGTCGTTTCAGTTGAACATAACGAACGAGCTTCTAACGGAAAACGTTCCACAACATCATGTTCTACGTCCGTTAACGCCACATCTCCGACAATGTATAAGTCTATTTCATCGTGTTTCAGCATGTGTTCGTAATGTTTATATAAACGTTTAGCATCAATTATATCGATATCGCTCAGTTTACCGTGAACATCGAGCGCATAGGGCGAGCCTTTATACATCTCTTCGATGAGTCGATGTTGAGCATATCGCATTTTATCATCAAACAACGATTGTATTTTTTGTTTCAATGCCCGTTTTTCTTGCTCAACGATCGCAACAGAAAATTCACCCTGTTCAGTAAGTGGGCGAAATAGTATGTCGCTAAAGAGGGTCAACGCTTCGCGTAATAGTGGAGATGTGGTGCCTAAAAATTTTTCGTTTGCCACATCCATTCGAATCGTAATAATATGATTTTCTCCTTTTTTCGCTAAATCGACTTGTAACGTAGCACCATATAGTTCGTCTAAATATGTACGTAACGCTTTCATCGACGGATGTCGCTCGGTAGCGTTTTGTAACACATACGGAATAAGAGCTCGCATCGTTACATCTCGTTCACATAACGGTGCTTTCATCTTTAATACGAGCGTATTCGTCTTATATTTTTTCGTCGGAATGACATGAAGACGAAGGCCTCCTATTGTTTTTACTTCTTCTCGAAACATACAATCACTCCTTTTTATTTCATAGCCTCGACAATTTTTCTCTCTCTTATCCGTTAAATAAATCGGAGGACAAATATCGCTCTCCTGTATCTGGTGCCATACAAAGCACACGTGCGTCTTTCGGGAGAGTTCGCGCCACTTGAACCGCACAAAAGGCAGCTGCCCCAGCTGAAGCCCCCACTAAAACCCCCTCTTCTGCAGCTAATCGCCGCGCCATCATCTGTGCTTCTTCATCTTTGACAAGCAAAATATCATCATACACCTTGCGATTTAAAATAGGCGGAATAAAACCTGGTCCAGTACCTGGAATTTTATGCGGCCCCGGTTGCCCACCCGAAAGGATGGGAGACCCATATGGTTCCACAACATAAATGCGTAAATGAGGGAATGTTTTCTTCAACTCCTCCCCTGTTCCTGTTACCGTCCCCCCTGTTCCTGCTGTAAGCACGAACGCGTCAATTCCTTCTGGAAATGCCTCTACAATTTCAACTGCTGTACTTATTCGGTGAGCATCTGGATTTGCTTTATTTTCAAACTGCATGGGGATAAAGCTGTTTGGAATACTCTCCGCAAGCCGATATGCTTCATCAATCGCTCCTTGCATACGTAAAGAAGCGGGAGTTAAGTGAACTTCCGCACCATATGCTTTCAATAAATTCACTCGTTCCTTTGTCGCATTATCTGGCATCGTGATGATGCAACGATAACCTTTCGCTGCGCATACCATCGCTAACCCAATTCCTGTATTCCCTGATGTTGGTTCAATAATCGTGCTTTGAAAAGGGACAATTTTCCCTTCTTGCTCTGCCCGCTCAATCATTCGTCTGGCCGCACGATCTTTTACACTTCCACCCGGATTGAACGACTCGAGCTTTATATATACACTTGCTCCCTCCCGAAAAACAACCCGATTGAGCTTAACAACGGGCGTATTTCCAATCAAGTCGATGATAGATCCGCACATGCTCTCTCCTTCTTTCCATGTAAACCTTTCTTCCTATTGTACTACATATAGACGTAACAATGGTGTCGAAACGTTTGAAGAAATCGAAAAATAAGCTAGAATACACATATGGGTATTTGATTATATGCGGAGGCGATAATTTCATGATTAATCACGCAGGAAACCCCTGCTTTCAAGCATGAGGAGGAATGCGTTTTTTTTGTTTATTTTTCGCTAAAAAAATATAAAATAAAATTAGTGAAAGGTGGTGAGGACATGAAATTGACTTTAACAGCAAAAATTAAAATTTTACCGACATCTGAACAGGAACAACTTCTTCAAAAAACGATGCAAGCATATCGTGATGCGTGCAATGCGGTGTCGGAAGTGATATACAAAGAAAACACCCTTGTGCAAGCCAAACTTCACAAGATGACGTACCGCAAACTTCGCTCTACATTTGGCTTAAAATCTCAAATGGCGCAGTCTGTGTTAAAAACGGTGATTGCAAAATATAAAACCAACCAAACCAATGGACATAAGCGTTGTCAGATTGCGTTTAAAAAACCGCAAATAGACCTCGTTTTTAATCGAGATTACAGCCTAACCAAAGGGTTGTTTTCCATCAATACGTTAGAAGGACGAATCAAAGTTCCTTTTCAAACGAAAGAACTTGAAACGTATTTCGACGGAACATGGACGTTTGGAACAGCAAAGTTAGTGAATAAACATCAAAAGTGGTTTCTCCATATCCCTGTATCCAAAGAAATGGAAGAAGCAAACCTTCATCACATTTGCCAAGTGGTTGGCGTAGATATGGGTGTAAATTTTCTTGCGACTGTTTATGATTCAAACGGACAGACGTTATTTTTCAAAGGTAGACACATCAAACACAAACGAGCAAAGTATAAACAACTCCGCAGACAACTACAAAAAAAGCAAACTCCGTCTGCTCGTAGAAGATTAAAGAAAATCGGTCAACGAGAAAACCGTTGGATGCAAGATGTCAACCATTGCATCAGTAAGGCACTCGTTGAGCGTTATGGTAAGAACACGCTGTTTGTGTTAGAGGATTTAACAGGTGTTCGCCAAAGAACAGAAAAAGTGTCCGTTAACCATCGGTATGAAATGGTATCTTGGGCGTTTTATGATTTAAGACAAAAAATCGAGTACAAAGCACACAAACACCGAGCCAAAGTGATTGTGGTAGACCCAACATACACATCCCAAACATGTCCAAAATGCGGACATACAGAGAAAGCAAACCGAAATAAGAAAACGCACACGTTTTGTTGCCAAACATGCCAATACACATCAAACGATGACCGAGTTGGTGCGATGAATCTTCAACGAAAAGGAATCGAGTACATCGTTGAAGAAACAACAAAAGCATGACTTTTGTTGTTGGGTAGTTGTCAACCTGCCCTGATGCAACCCCAAGTGAAGGAAGGAGGATAACATCCGCTTGCACTTCTGGGGAGTTGCAAGCCCACGGCTTTAGTCGTTGGGTAGTTGACGCAAAAATGGTTTTCTTTTTTATTTACATTTCTTTTCATCATAAGCGGATGTGCACAAAACCGTTATACAAACATTTCTGTCGATGAAGCTGCACAAATGATGCAAAAAGAGGACGTTGTTGTGCTCGATGTCCGTACAGAAGAGGAATATGCTTCCGGTCATATTCCTGGAGCTATTTTATTACCTTTACAACATCTTCCAGATCGTGTAGATGAACTGAACAAAAACAAGACGTATATTGTCGTTTGTCGTTCCGGTAATCGCTCAGCGCAAGCAAGCGAATTGCTAGTAAAAGAAGGCTTCTCAAGTATATATAATATGACCGGCGGTATGAATGAGTGGAAAGGCGAAGTTGAAAAATAGGAGGGAAGCCTCCTATTTTTCAAACGAAAACGATATACGTTTTTCTTTTTCATCCCATATAACCGCAGCATTAAATGTGTTTTCTCCCTTTTTAAACCCTTTGATAACACTCGTTTTTCCTTCTGCTAATAATTTTTTGACGTTTGCTTGTGAGATCGATTTGCCCAATATCGTTTTTGAAATAGTAAATGAGCACTTTGTTTTTGCATAGTTGACACAACCGTAAAACGAGCCTTTATCAATGACCGAGCCCCCACAAAGCTTGCAAACCCCGACATGTTTTCCGATCGTTGTTTTTTTCTTCTGCTGAATCGAAGTGGTATCTAGTCCTTCAAATGACCAATGATTTGCCACTTGTACCGCATCGGCCACAATTTTCGCTGCCAATTTTTTCACTTGTTCCATAAATGCTGTGGCCGATGCTTTTTCTTCGCCAATTTCACTTAATCGTTGTTCCCATTTTGCTGTCATTTCAGGAGACGCCAAAAGGTGCGGGCCGATTGCGTCAATTAATACTTTTCCTTTATCAGTTACATATACTTGATTATTTTTTATCTCAATATAATTTCTCTGTTTTAGCGTTGTAATAATGGAGGCGCGGGTAGCTTCCGTCCCAAGTCCTTCTGTTTTCGCTAATACTTTCTCCAGTTGTTCATCATCTAAAAACTTCCCTGCTGTCTTCATTAACGTGATCAGTTCGCCTTCTGTATATCGCTTTGGCGGCTGTGTTTTTCCTTCTTTCACATACACATCATATACCGTTCCTTTTTCTCCACTTTGTACATTCGGTAAAAGTTGTACATCATCATCTTGTGACATAAGGACGTCCCGCCATCCTGCTTGTATTTGTTTCTTTCCTTTTGAAATAAAACGAGCACGTCCATCGACAACGGTTACAATCGTTGTATAATCAAATATAGCTTCTTCACTATGAGCAGCAATTAATCTCCGAACGACAAGGTCGTAAATATTTCGCTCATCCTGACTTAACTTTGTCAAATTCGGCACTTGTTCAGTTGGAATAATGGCATAATGGTCTGTTACCTTCTTTTCATTTACATAACGTTTATTATGTAAAATTGATTCATGAACAAGTGGAAAATAAGGAGCATACTCTTCCTTTTGTGAAAGTTGTTTTAAGATATGTGGAAATGTTTCCGCTTCTCCTTTAGTTACATATTGTGAATCGGAGCGTGGATACGATACATATCCTTTTTGATATAGTTTTTGTAATATATCTAACGTTTTTTGTGGCGAATATTTAAACCGCTTGTTTGCCGTTGCCTGCAATGTTGATAAATTAAATAAAAGCGGCGGTAAAAATGTTTTTCGTTCACATACAACTTCTGCTACCTCTACTTGTTTTCGTCTGCAAAACGCGCTCACTTTCTCAGCAAGCTCTCGATCGTATGTGCGCGTCTCATTTTCGTGCCACCACTTTCCCTCGTATCGTTTTCCGTCCACATCAAATGTAGCAACAACTTCCCAAAACGGCTCCGAGCGAAACTGTTCAATTTCTTTTTCTCTTTTCACAATTAGAGCGAGTGTTGGCGTTTGTACACGTCCAACGGAAAAGACATCGTTCATTCCCCTTTGCTTCAATAAAATCGTATACACCCTCGAGGCGTTTATACCGACAAGCCAATCTGCACATGTTCGCGCATACGCTTCCTCGTATAAAGGACGTGTCTGTTTTTCATCCAACAACTGACGAAATCCTTGTTCAATCGCCTTTGGTGTTAACGATGAAATCCAAAGACGCTTGATCGGTTTTTTTACACCGCTCATATAAATGATGTTTCGAATGATTAATTCCCCTTCTCGCCCTGCATCACCAGCATGAATAATTTCAGTCACTTCCGGTTTATGAAGCAATTGCTTAATGATCGAAAACTGTTTCGCCTTTTTTCGATCAATCTCATATTGAAAACGATTCGGAATAATCGGTAACGTATCGAGCGTCCATCGTTTCCAACTTGCTTCATACTTTTCTGGAGAGGCTAATTCAAATAAATGTCCAACAGCCCATGTCATATAAGCCCCTTTCGGAAACAACTCATTTGGTAAAATTTCAATGTATCCTTCTCGTTTTTTTGTTTGAAAAATCGATGCAAGCGTCATTCCTTGATCAGGCTTTTCTGCAATAATCACTTTCATTTTTTCACCCCTTGACGAAAAGAAACCTGCTCAGCTAGCGAGCAGGTTATTTGGCAGTTTCTACTTGATGCTTCTTCCATTGCGCACGCATCACAAGCGACTGAATAATCGAAAAACATCCACCAACGACCCAATATAGCGATAAAGCGGAAGGGACAGAACTTGCCCCCATAAAAATCATCACAGGCATAACATATGACATGATTTTCATTTGTGTCGCTACTTCTGTTGTTGTGGCAGATGGAGATAAACGCATCGAAATAAATGTCGTTAAACTTGCTAATATCGGCATAATGAAATATGGATCACGATGACCGAGTTGCATCCATAAAAATGAATGTAGTTTAATTTCTTCTGTACGCGAAATCGCGTAATATAGAGCCATGAAAATAGGCATTTGAATAAAAATCGGCAGGCAACCGCTCATTGGATTGACACCGTGCTTTTGATATAGTTTCATCATTTCTTGTTGTAGCGTTCGTTGTGTCTCCATGTCTGTTGCTTTGTATTTTTGCTGGAGCTTTAGTACTTCAGGACGAATGCGTTGCATTGCGATACTAGCACGAAATTGTTTAATCATGAGCGGAAGCAACCCAAAACGGACAACAATCGTCAACGCAATAATTGCAAGCCCGTAATTTTCTTGAAATGCGTGTCCAAGCATCAGTAATAGCTTTGACATTGGGTAAACAAAATAATGATCCCATACACCTTGACTATGCTCTGTAATCGGCACATTTCGATTACATGCACTTAATATTACAACAAAAAACGAAAACATCCATTTTTTCACGATTTTATGCCTCCTTGTTTGTAATTATAAGCAAACAAGGAGCCACCTTCCTTCTTCATCGCTAGCATGCGACTGCTCATTTATCGGAATTTTCCGCTGTCGAAACGTAACAAATCGCATACACAGCGGCATATCATACATATCACTTGCCATTACAACATCGCTTGCATCGTGAGCGATGAAACGCTGAACGAAGAAAGGATGCTTCGCTTGACGCGTCACATAACACGTCATCGCGACAATAAAAACGCTAAAAAGCGATACATACGTAAACAGATCCAACGGGAACTCAATAAACATGCCCGAAACTCTCCTTCCGCTATCATTATAACACGGAAATGAGTCATTTACATACGCGAACGGAAATGAGCATTAATTTGTCCCTTTCTCATCGTTTCACGAATTTCTTTCATCATTTCATAGCGAATTTCCCGTGTTTGCACTCCTTCCTCTCGTTTGTTTGCAATCTCAACGAGCCATTCGACGTCGGCAAAAGAATATTTCCTCGTTCCCTTTGATCGATCTGGAAAAATGAGTTGACGTTCTTCATAGTAGCGAATTTGCCGCGGCGACAACCCTGTTAATTCGTTCACAATACCAATTGAAATAACTTTTTTATGTTTATATGAATCCATTTAACCCCCTCCTCAATGTAATTATTTATAACATGATCATACACAATTCTAGCAAAATTTACGCGATTTTTGTTATAAATTTTAACAAAATAAATAATCTGTGTTATAAAATATAACAAAAAAGGTGAAAAAAATAACAAAAATGACTACAATGGTAGTTAAATAACATACACAGGAGGATGGAAAATGGGTACTCTTTTACAAACTACGATGAAACAGAAGCAATTTTATATTGATAAGCTAACTAAGGGAGGAAAGTTTGAGTTTCATCCATTACACTACTGGACCGTAGCTGAACTTCGAAAACAATATGAACGATATCGGGGGGAGATAAAAAATGGAGAAAAAAATCATGGACTTAGCGAAACAGATTATTGAGCTCGATTTACGGCGCGATGAGATGTTTGAACAACTTCTCGAACTACTTGGTGATCGTGCGTATGAAATATTGCGATATATGCAAAACAAGTACTAAAGGCTCTTGTCACCGTCAAGAGCCTTTAGTACTCATACACATATGGTTGTTCTAGTATGTGAACAATGGTTCCACTTAAGCTATCGAAATACACGCACTTGCTTATTCACAGAAATCGTAATCTCACCTTCACCAATTTGCTCGCCGTCTGCATGGAGAGGAAGAGACGTGTTGCTGCAAATATGAATATATTTCCCTCGAAACGTATGTACTTCTTTCATCTTTATATGACCACCCCAAAAAACCGTCACAAATAAGGCGAGTAATTTTAATCTCGACACATCATTTACAACGATCACGTCAAACTGCTGGTCATTTGACTGCGCAAATGGAGCAATCTTCATTCCACCGCCATAATACGGATGATTCGCAACGGTGACAAGCCACGCATTTGAAAACGTATATTGTTTTTGATCAACAGTCACTCTTACAGCTGTCGGTTCATATGTAAATAATCCTTTCAATAAATAAAACATATAGACAAACTTCCCTAAATATAAGCGATTTAAAATATGTTTCCATTTGGACGCATTTACCTTACGTGAAATATGCGCATCAAATCCACAACCGACATTATTAACAAAAACACCTTGCTTTGCTCCTTTGAACGTTCCGATGTCATACACATCCACATGACCGTCCTTAACACTCGACAACATATAGCTAAGAGCCTCGCTCCATTTTATTGGAATTTGTATCCCACGAGCAAAATCGTTTCCTGTCCCGGCGGGCATATACCCTGTAGTCACATGGCTGTACATGGCCACCCCATTCATGACTTCGTGAATTGTCCCGTCCCCACCGACCGCAATGAATGCAATCGGTTCATTTGTCTGTTCTGCTATTTGTTGTGCTAATTTCGCTCCGTCTCCTTGTTTTTGTGTGAACACAACACGATAACAAATATGCTGCTGTTGAAGCATCCGCTCAATTTTATTCCATATTTTTTTGCACTTTCCATTTTTAGCCGAAGGATTGACAATAAAATATAGTTTCAAACTTTCTCCCCCATTCCCTATCTTCTCCTTTCCTTATTATTCTATCATGGCATATCGATAGATAACATTAATCTTTTCCCTTGACATAATTTTTGAAGCTTTATACAATTAAAAACAAATTATCGCACCGAGTGATTGATAGCCAAGCAGTTCCATTGTTTTACCTTAGCGCTTTTGACGTGGTGACATGGCGAAAGCGAAAAGGCAAACGTTGAAACTGTTTAGGCTAAAGATGCATCGGTATGTTTCACATGGTGTATACGTGAAGCATGCCGATTTTCGTTTCTAAAGGGGGATTCTTATGAGAACAAAAGGAGAACTAGAAGATCAAATTAGTCGCGCCCTTACTCAATGGGAGAAGGAATATTTAGGCCGCGGTCCTCTCTCCGTCAAAACGGATATTTTACGAAATATGGTCATCGTACAGTTGCGCGGTATTTTAACTCCTGCCGAAAAAGCATTGTGTGAAACAAAAGAAGGAATGTTGTCTATTAAACGCATTCGTGCCGATTTAATTGAATCAGGTAGCGAGCAGTTGAAAGAGCTTATTTATAGGCTAACAAATAAACAAGTCGCAAGTATGCATACCGATATTAGTACGAAAACAGGGGAACGAATCCTCGTGTTTCTATTACAGGAACCAGTCGATACACAAGGTTGATCTTCTAAGGGCCTTTTACGGTCAGTAAAAGATAAGCCGGAAATATTTTTCGATCCGATCGAAAAATGTTTCCGGCTTTTCTGTTGAATATAGAAAAGAACACAAAAGGAGAGGAACGTTATGCAAGAAATGATTATCAACAATTTAACGTCACCAGCCATCTTATTTTTTCTTCTTGGCATTATTGCTGCTCTCGTCAAATCGGATTTAAAATTACCAACAGGATTAAATGAATCGTTAAGCATTTATTTATTAATCGCCATCGGTATGAAAGGTGGCATTGAACTTGCGGAACATTCTTTTAGTGAGCTTATTCGTCCACTAGTTGGAACATTATTACTTGGTATCATCATCCCAATTATTACGTTTGCTGTTTGTCGTCGTCTTGGCATTGATCGGAATAATGCTACCGGTATTGCAGCGACGTACGGATCGGTTAGTATCGTTACATTTGGTGCTGCACTTGCTTTTGTCGAACAAGCAAACATCCCTTACGAAAGCTATATGAACGCATTTGTCGTCTTATTAGAAAGTCCTGCGATTATTGTATCGCTTGTCATATTGAAATTGTTAGAAAGTCGTTCACATAAACAAGAAATGGTATATCGCTTCTCTGCTACATCTGTGTATGGACCAATCATTAAAGAAGGGTTATTTGGAAAAAGCGTCTTTTTAATGGTCGGCAGCCTTCTCGTCGGGCTCATTGGTGGAGATCGAGCTCTTACCATTGTAAAACCTTTATTTATTGATTTATATCCGAGCATTCTTGTTCTCTTTTTACTCGGAATGGGGTTAACAGCCGGAAATCAACTTGCGGCCGTGCGCAAATACGGGCTCAAATTGCTTGCCTTAGGCATTCTTCTCCCCCCTGTATATGGCTTTTTAGGCGTTGTGATCGGCTATTATTCTGGTCTATCTTTTGGAGGAACGATTTTACTTAGCGTACTTGCCGCTAGCGCCTCATACATTGCAGCTCCAGCTGCGATGCGTGCATCCGTTCCAGAAGCAAACCCTGCTATTTATCTCGGCATGGCGCTCGGGCTCACCTTCCCATTTAACTTAACAATCGGCATGCCATTATATTATGAAATGGCAAAATGGTTTTATTAAAAGGCAAGGGAAGACCCTTGCTTTTTTCATGATTAATCACGCAGGAAACCCCTGCTTTCAAGCATGGGGAGGAATGCGTTTTTTATTTATTTTTCGCTAAAAAAATATAAAATAAAATTAGTGAAAGGTGGTGAGGACATGAAATTGACTTTAACAGCAAAAATTAAAATTTTACCGACATCTGAACAAGAACAACTTCTTCAAAAAACGATGCAAGCATATCGTGATGCGTGCAATGCGGTGTCGGAAGTGATATACAAAGAAAACACCCTTGTGCAAGCCAAACTTCACAAGATGACGTACCGCAAACTTCGCTCTACATTTGGCTTAAAATCTCAAATGGCGCAGTCTGTGTTAAAAACGGTGATTGCAAAATATAAAACCAACCAAACCAATGGACATAAGCGTTGTCAGATTGCGTTTAAAAAACCGCAAATAGACCTCGTTTTTAATCGAGATTACAGCCTAACCAAAGGGTTGTTTTCCATCAATACGTTAGAAGGACGAATCAAAGTTCCTTTTCAAACGAAAGAACTTGAAACGTATTTCGACGGAACATGGACGTTTGGAACAGCAAAGTTAGTGAATAAACATCAAAAGTGGTTTCTCCATATCCCTGTATCCAAAGAAATGGAAGAAGCAAACCTTCATCACATTTGCCAAGTGGTTGGCGTAGATATGGGTGTAAATTTTCTTGCGACTGTTTATGATTCAAACGGACAGACGTTATTTTTCAAAGGTAGACACATCAAACACAAACGAGCAAAGTATAAACAACTCCGCAGACAACTACAAAAAAAGCAAACTCCGTCTGCTCGTAGAAGATTAAAGAAAATCGGTCAACGAGAAAACCGTTGGATGCAAGATGTCAACCATTGCATCAGTAAGGCACTCGTTGAGCGTTATGGTAAGAACACGCTGTTTGTGTTAGAGGATTTAACAGGTGTTCGCCAAAGAACAGAAAAAGTGTCCGTTAACCATCGGTATGAAATGGTATCTTGGGCGTTTTATGATTTAAGACAAAAAATCGAGTACAAAGCACACAAACACCGAGCCAAAGTGATTGTGGTAGACCCAACATACACATCCCAAACATGTCCAAAATGCGGACATACAGAGAAAGCAAACCGAAATAAGAAAACGCACACGTTTTGTTGTCGAACATGCGGATATACCTCAAACGATGACCGAGTTGGTGCGATGAACCTTCAACGAAAAGGAATCGAGTACATCGTTGAAGGAACGACACAGGCATGACCTGCGTCGTTGGGTAGTTGTCAACCTGCCCTGATGCAACCCCAAGTGAAGGAAGGAGGATAACATCCGCTTGCACTTCTGGGGAGTTGCAAGCCCACGGCTTTAGTCGTTGGGTAGTTGACGTCCTATGTTATCGTAATGATACAGTATCACGAAAAGGAAAGGTGTAAACGATGAATCGTTATATCGTCATTGGCGGTGGAATTGTTGGCTCCTCTGTTGCTTTTCACTTAGCAAAAGAAAAAGCAAACGTCATTTTAATCGACCGTGAAGATCAAGGGCGAGCAACTGATGCTGCGGCGGGAATAATTTGTCCATGGACATCGCAACGCAGAAACAAAAAATGGTATGCCCTTGCAAAAGGAGGAGCAGCATTTTACCCTTATCTCATTGAACAATTGCAAGCGTACGGTCATCAAACAGGATACAAACGTGTCGGGGTCATTTGTTTACATTATGATTCCGACAAGTTGCAAAGTATGGAAGAACGCGTGTACAAACGACGTGAAGAGGCCCCTGAAATCGGAGAGGTTACGCGTTTGTCTTCGGAGGAAGTCATAACGCGCTTTCCCGTATTAAGCGATGGGTACGAGGCGATATATGTAAGCGGTGCTGCCCGAGTGGATGGGCGTGCATTAAGACGTGCTCTTATTCATGCTGCCATTCAACTAGGAACAACATATGTAAAAGGAAGCGCGACCCTTTTGCATAAAAATGGACGGGTCATTGGCGCAACAGTTGGGAATGAACGTTTTGAAGCAGATGCGGTCGTTGTCACAGCAGGTGTTTGGGCGAAATCATTGCTTTTGCCGCTCGGCATTCATTTTCTCATCACACCGCAGCGAGCACAAATTGTCCATCTACAACATCCCGAACAACATACCGATCATTGGCCTGTCGTCATGCCACCAAACAATCAATATTTACTCGCCTTTCCAAAAGGAAAAATGGTTGTTGGAGCTACACATGAAGACGGTGTCGATATCGACTGTCGTGTGACTGCTGGTGGATTATACGAAGTGTTACATAAAGCATTAACTATTGCCCCTCACTTAGCGGATTGGACCCATGTGGAAACACGTGTTGGCTTCCGTCCCCATGCACCGAACTTTTTACCTATATTTGGTTCAGTACCACAAATCGAAGGCCTTTACGTGGCGAATGGGCTTGGCGCATCCGGCTTGACTGCAGGACCGTATGTTGGAGCAGAGCTTGCGAAAATGATTCTTGGGCAATCTACCACATTACAACAAAGCGACTACGATGTTGCCCAAGCGATTCAATTTCTTTGATGAATGCATATACAAAAAACGGAGGTTATCTCATGAACAAATGGGCGTTTGTTTCTGATTTTGACGGGACGATTTCGCATAAAGACTTTTACTGTATAAATTGAAATAAAGGTTTTCTCCCGTTCCACGGTGAATAATAAAAAAAGAAAATAGGGGAACGGAAAGAAGATACGATGCCGAATCACAAAGACGAGATCGAAAAGTTGTCCACTGCCATGAAAGAAGCAAAAAGTAAACGAGCATATGAACGCTACCAAGCGATTTATCTTCATTTGCAGGGGTACGCAAAAGAAGAAATCGCAACGATTATTGGTCGATCCAAGAAAACTATTTATAACTATATTCATGCCTACGCTCAGCGCGGTCTTGATGGACTGGAGATGAAATACTCACCTGGCGCCCCACGTCGATTGACCCCTGAGCAGGAAAAAGAGCTGGCTTTGATCATTGAACATCAGCTCCCCGTAGATGTGGGATTCGAAGCAAAATATAATTGGACGCTTGCGATAATCGCTGAACTCATTCAACAAAAGTGGGGGCCAACATACACGCTTCGCGGAACAAGTGACATTCTGCATCGGTTAGGGCTAAGCTATACGAAACCGACCTATACACTAGCCAATGCCGATGAAGAGAAACAAAAAGAATTCGTCGAAATCACCTTCCCTGAAGTAAAAAAAAACTGGTAGATGGGAACATCGCCCATGTCCTCTTTCAAGATGAGTCGATGATTCGTGATTACCAAGCGATTCAAAAAACATGGTTTGTCAAAGGAAAACAACGAATCATTCCGACGTTTGGAAAACATCAAGGGCTGAAGCTGATTGGCACGTTGAACTACGAAACAGGGGAAGTGTTTTGCATCGAAGAAGAACGCTATGACGCGGAAACATTTCTTCGATTTCTTCAACTTGTGTTAGAACGCTATCCCACAGGCAAAATAGTGATGATTTTAGATAACGCTCGAATTCACCATGCCAAACTCATTCAGCCATTTTTAAAAGAACACGAAGATCGGTTAGAGCTCGTCTTTTTGCCACCATACAGTCCGCAATTGAACTTGATTGAAGGGCTATGGAAATGGCTGAAATCAGACGTGATTTACAACGTGTTCTATTCGGGTGTGCAAGAAATTAGCAAGAATGTCCAAGCCTTTATTCAGCGAATCAACCAGAAACCAGAACAAACGATCGATCGTTTGTGTGTTCAGTTGTAAATCTTTAATTCAACTTATATGGATTGTTATTGAAAAATATTTTCCTGAAGGGAAACGATTATTCGAACAATGGCGTGCTGGAAAAATAAAAGATATCGACTGCGGCAAGTATATGGCGTTTTTACGACAAGTGCCGTTTCTTAGCATACCAACATCTGCGTCAAATGACGGTTTTGCAAGCACAAACTGCTCGTTACTTGTTCATGGTAGAAAAACAACCGTTCCCGCCAAAGTACCGTTCGGCATTTTAGCTGATTTACATATCATTCAGCAAGCTCCTGAACGATTTATTTTGGCAGGCATCGGTGATTTAATGTCGAATATTACGGCGTTCTTCATAATAAGGCTAGATATCATTGAATGAGTTTGCTAAACAAAAGCTTTTCTGCTAAAGGTGATACAGAGGGAATGAAGCAGATAGATGGAAGGGAAGATGGCACGCTTACTCGGGGAGGTCTGATGGATACGCGAAGTACGCTTCATAACCTAAAGTAGCTGAACATCAGAAGTCAGCAGAGGTCGTCGTACGAATCGGTCTAGAACGATTCAATCAAGAGAAAATAACCCTTGTCATTCAATCTGGTGATTACAGAAAATGCAGTACCTCCCAAGAGAAAGGAAACGATGAATGCCGTGGGATGGAATCTCTAATGTTATTTTAGATTATACACAACGAATAGATAAATAATCAGCCACATTATAGAGTAAGTTGAAATATTTTCCGGTGAACAAGAGCATACACAGGCGAAACATGTACCTGCGTTTCTATTAGACGCTAAACAAGTGGTCGAATAATATGGTGGCTTTCTGCTTGGAAAAGAAACAAAACGTTGGAATCGCATGTATGATCGCATACTCGCGAAAGCCAAACATCAGTTGGAAGGGATGACGCCGTTGTCGAAAAAAGTGCTCTCATTGATTCAGAGACTTCAAAATCGAAAGGAAAAAGCGTTGCGCTTTTTTGAGTGAAACCCACGTTCCCTTTGACAACAACCAAGACGAACGAGATCTTTGTATGTTCAAAGTTAAATAGAACATCTCAGGAATGTTCGTTCGCCCAGTTGTTTTGTATCGCAAAAAGCATCATTTCTACACTCAACAAGCACGGAAAAACGGGTAGAACTGGCTCCTTCTATTGTCGGATAAAACAATAGATCGTGTTCTTTCCACACTACGTAGGGCATTTTCTATGACAGAATCATCCTATATGTGCTAGGCTACTTTACACACTAGCACTGGGGGGAATAGTTACAGTTAAAGAGTAAATATCGTCAAATATACCCTTTAATGTATTTTCTACTTCCCATACATCAATAGCATCAATAGTTTCCAAAATTTTATCAACATCAGAAGATTTATGTATACCTAAAAGCTCCTCCTGGCCAAAGAAAAACATCCTTTGTATCGTATTCTCAGTTAAGAATATTATTTCGCTCTTAAGAACTCTTTTAGAACGATTAAATTCATCTAGTGTAATCCCTACTTCTTTGACACTTTCAATAACTTCCATAATTGCACTATGCACATCCCACAAATTTTCTTTGCCCGTTGAAGCTAAGATTCGAAACAATCCTACCTCTTCAAACACTATTGGATGAGACTGGATATTATAGACTAGCCCTCTTTCTTCACGTAACACCTTGTTTAATCGAGAATTTCTTCCTACTCCAAAAAGATGGCTCATGATATAATAAGTATAATACTCACGCATAGGAACATCAGATGAAATAGCAGGAAACAATATACACATGTGAGACTGGTATTCTTGACTGTGGATAGGAATGTAATTAATACCTCCATTAAACATTATAGGTTGTGTTTTCTTGTCTACTGTCTTTCCGAAACCGATATTTTCTAATATTTTCACTATATCATGTAACATGTCCTCTTTTACATCTCCTGAAATCGAAACAACAGTATTATTTGATAAATAAAATTTCCGATAAAACTCATACACTTCAGTTAACGTAAACGACTCTATATTAGATACTGTGCCTAAAATATCAAATGCATAAGAACTTTCACCTAAAGCATGCGCTAGAGATGCTATCTTGACTTTTTCTAATGTATTATCTTGATACTGATATATCTCCTGGATCACTACTCTTTTTTCATTTTCAAAATCAAAATTAGAAATCGAAAAAGAAAAAACCATATCTCTTAATATGCATAAAGCTTCGTTTAGATATTCATTTAAAATATGCATGTAAAAACATGTAAACTCTTTCCCCGTAAATGCATTAATTTTCCCCCCTAACTCCTCAATATAGATATTTCCGTACAAATTATCAGAACCGATGCGATTTTTAAATAAAAGATGTTCAATAAAATGTGCTATTCCATTTGTTTTCTTTGTTTCATGTTTTGTGCCTACGCGAATCATAACACCTATAGAAATCGATCGGCTATTTGGAACTTGATCAATAATTAAACGTAGACCGTTAGACAAGCATAACTTTTTCATATTATGCATCTCCATCCCCATTCAGAAATAATTGGAAGGCGACATCAGGATTTTGGGTATTATATTTATTTAAAAACGATATATAGTCTCCTGCATATAAAATATTCCCTCTATGCAAAAAATATAATTTACAATCTATATATTCCAATTCATATAAAATATGAGTTGTCATCACTACTAATTTCCCTTTTTTAACCAAATTGTCGATACTCTCAAGAATAAAAAGTCTTGCGTCTGGATCAATTCCGGACGTTGGTTCATCGAAAATATACAATTCCCGTTCAAGTTGACATATAGAACGAATAAGTAGCCATCTTCTCTCACCAACAGACATATGTCCAATTTTTCGATCCCATAATTTATTGAACAATTCTCTTTCTCTCGAATTCAAAGATTGTTCAAATAATTTTATTCTTTCTATAAAAGGAAATTCACTATCACAGTTAAAGATTACGCGAATAACGTCTTTTCCCTTCATTGCTGCGGGAAGAGGAATCCCCTGTAATTGGTATACTATATCTTTTTCAGAAAAAGGGCTTTTAAACTGATTTGTAGATATAACCCCAGATATAATATCCAATAATGTAGTTTTACCCGCACCATTTGGCCCAATAATAACGTTTAATTTTCCAGTTTCAAACTCTATACATAATTTATCTAATACTGGTTTCACCTGATCTTTATAATAATATGTCAAAGAGTTTACTTTCACAGTTTCTCCTCCCTCAAAAATCATTTTTTATTACCTTTTTTCGGAATAGAGCATTTAAAATAGAATTATTCTCTCTCATTTATTCCTATTTTTGGAATAACATTAATTCTGCGATAGGATATGACTCCTATAAAAACATAAACTAAAATCGTTAGTAGTAATTGATAAATTAATTCTCCATTCCAATTGTGTTCAAAAGTCCAAACTAGTTTAGACAAATACAAAATAAACACTGCTGGATTAAGCCATTCTAATACAAACATATTACCTTCCTTTAAAGAAAATTTCGTCAAATATATAAGTATAAACACTAAAATTGTAAATATAGGAGAAACTGATTCCTGACGATATGGCAGAGAACCGATCCATAAAAAAGAAAGAAAAACAGGTAATAGCGCTATGAAAGCAATAACCATGATAGCACTTAATAATGGGAAAATCGGTTGGCGGAATAGCAGTGAGCTCACAACAGTAAAAATGACAATATTAACAACTGTGAAAAGCCACTGTGAACAAATTCTTCCCACAATGATAGGAGTTTTGGTTCGCGCAATAAACTTAAACATCTTTAAAAACCCATTATCCCGAAGAATTAAAATACTTACTCCGACTCCATTTATGGCAGTAATCAAAATCATGTAGCACCAATAAAAGGATATATTATGTCGAAAAGTACTATAATCTGGGTATTTTAAGAACCAATCAAGATTATTAAAAACAATAAAAATGATTGGAATAATAAGTGTCCAAAAAAACGCAATCTTATTATAAAAAACCTCTTTATTGAACAAAACGAAAAATTCCCATGTTCTTCTTAACATACAATCGTCTCTTCCCTCTCTTATCAGTTATCATGGAAACGGAATGGGCTTGCCTTCGTTTGGAAACTCCTTTTGGTTAAATACCCTACTAAACACGTAATCCCGTGGGTTAAGCCACTGCGTTAGCATATGAGGATAACCATTCTCAGAAAGAACCTTAACTATTTTTGCTGGAACATTCTCTAAAACGCAAGGAATAAATACACATAAAATATCTAATTGTAAATCCTCTGAAATCTCTTTTATACAGTTTGTAAAAGAAACACTTCGATGGTTACTTTGCTCTCTATAATCAATAGATATGGAACGTTCAAATAAGTAACCAAAGCTCTCCTTTAACTTACTAGGTGTGAAAGTGCTAAAAAAGTAGTTAGAATAGTAACAAGGATCATAATGAACATAGTTAGAATTGCTCTTGTATTCTCTATGTGCCATTTTGTAATCTATATTATTTTTTTCGTAAAGATAGTATTTACTCACCTTACCACCAAAAAACTGAAACCATTCTTCTAATGATTTACACATAGCTTCTTCCAAATTCCAATGGCTACTTAATCCTATTGCCATATACTGTTTACCAAAGCCTAATGTGAGAATAACATACAAGTTGTTATGTAAAGAAATGTCAAAAAAGAAAACATCGTCTACAAACTGCTTTGCCTTATATATTAATTCCTTTAGCAATTCACTAGTTATTGTTTCTTGCCTAATTTCTCTACCTGAAGACTGTGTAAGCCAGTTATGTACAAAGCACTGTCTTTCAAAAAACTCTAAAAATGCATTATTTACTGCGCGAAAAGAACTAACATGTGATGCAACACCACATGAATCGTTATAATCGATTCCTTCCTCTAGATCTCCATCAAAAACTTTAGCATTATAACAAAGCAAAACTCTTTTTAATGGGATTTCGATTGTTTTTAATGTTACTAAGTTTAAAGCGTGTACAGTTTTTTGTTTAAAATTCCCTAAATTCAAATATAAAGAAGTACGCTCAATATGTTCACCTAAGGCAGCTTTGATTACTCGAGAAATTTCAAAATGAGTCGCTCCCCCATGAGCCCCTTCTAAAAGAGAGGGACGGATAAATACTTTTTTGGGTGCATTTTGAAACAATGAACGATATACACCGGCTTCCTTCAATATAAAAGGTGAACCTTTTTGATTAAATATATACATTTACATAAATCACCTCACACAAAAATGCAATCAGGAATTTTACACAAGACATCTTTCGATATCTTAACAGTTTCCACATTAATTTTTTGATTCACTTTTAAATATTGTTTAATAGGGACATGATTATATAGATCTAATGAAAAAACCTTTACGCACTTTAATAATGGATAAAGCTCATTTTGTAGCATAATAATATGTAGATTGGTTAACCATTTTGGAAAACAATCTCTAATATCCCCATCTGAATATGTTCTGTCTGAAGAAATATAATAAGGTAAGGCATCCATTTCTAAAAGATATTCCAACTGAATATCACTCTTTACTTGTGCAGAACTATCTTTTCCTAAATAATTTGTATTTAATATATAATTACAGGCGTGTTGATTAACCAATAATATCCATAAAAAACATAGAAAAAAGAGCACCTTTCCTGTAGAATGTAAGTAACAACACAAACAAACCTAGGAGGTGCTCTCTATGCACAAGCATACCACACTCCCAAATTTGATGCAAAAAATTGTTTCTGATGAAGATCTCCAGTCGATTACCGAAGCCGTTGGCTACCATGACACTTCGCGGACGTTTACGGTGCGCACGTTGGTTGATTTTTTTCTGCTGGCGGCACTTCACGAATGGAAAAGTTTCCGTCATGGTGCCGATGTGGCGAAAATGTACGGATTGCCGACGTTTCATTACTCGACGGTTTCTAAGAAAGCGAAAGAAGTTCCGTACGAGGTGATGAAGCGCTTATTTGCTTTGGTTGTTTCTAAGTGCAATCGCCAAACCCGCCGTTCGCTTCGCTTTCCAAAAGCATTGCGTATAGTAGACTCCACGACCGTCACCGTGGGGAAAAACCGCCTGACATGGGCACCCTATCATGGGGAACGATCCGGAGTGAAAATGCACGTCGCGTATTCCCCTGAGCAACAAATGCCGAGCGACATCGTAGAAACCGTAGGGTTGCGCCACGATGGACCGGTGGGAGAGCGGCTCACAGACGTACAAACGGTTCTTGTCGAAGATCGAGCGTACTTTAAAATTGAACGCCTCGATCGGTTTGTCGAACAGAAGCAACCGTTTGTGATTCGGATGAAAGACAATGTCGAGATCCATCAAAAAAAGAGCCTAAAGCGCCTTTCTTCCTCCTCTTCTTCTATTGTGGCGGATTTTACTTGCCAGTTAGGAACGAAACAATGTCGTTCCAAAAAGCGCCATCGCGTCGTGATCTTTCAGGATGCGAACGGGCATGAAATCCGTGTGGTCACGAACGTCTTAGAGGCATCGGCGGAAAAGATTGCCGAGATGTATCAAGAACGTTGGACAGTGGAAGTGTTTTTCCGATGGATCAAGCAATATCTAAACGTTCCGACCTTATTTGGCAACAACGAGCATGCGGTATACAACCAACTTTTTGCGGCATTTATCGCTTATGTGTTACTGAGATGGCTATATCATCGAACGGAAAAACGGACAACCTCGTCCCTTACCTTTCTTTCGTTTGTCCGTCGTTTTTTCTCTGGGCAACTTCCTCTCGAATGGAAATCCGAGATGGCAGCTGTCTTATTTGAGTATGCCCGAATATATGGGAGGAGTATGCCTAATTTTGGATAATCAACAGCCGTGAGAAAAAATCATTCATGAAAGCGGGCTTGGGGAAGTCGTTGGACAAGCCGAAGACGGGCTGCACGTATCGATCGATCAGCTATATGGTGTTGACGTTGTGCTGATCGATTTGCTTATGCCAGGGCTTGACGGCATTCAAACGATCAAAAAGTTGCGTGCTCAAGGGTTTACCGGTCCATTTGTTATGATTTCTCAAGTAGAAAATAAAGAAATGATTGGCCAAGCGTATCTTCACGGCATCGATACATACATTCATAAACCGATTAATCGTTACGAAGTCGTCTCCGTTTTAAAACGGGTCGCCGATTACCTTTCTGTTGCTTCATCGCTTGACTCGATTCGTCGTCTCGTGCAAACGTTAGAAAATACAAAGCAACCAACAGCCACCAATCATGAACCAACGCTCGAACAAAAAGCCCGACAGCTTCTTCTCGTTTTAGGCATCGCTGGCGAAGCAGGAACAGCCGACTTATTAGCTATTATACGTTGGCTTTTTGAGCAAGAACAGCAAGGGAGATCCATTCATGACTTGCCACCATTAAAAGAGCTATATGCCCAAACATTGCAGCGGGTATATAAAGAGGAACCATTAGTTCAAAAAGAAATACGTGCCATGGAACAACGCATTCGCCGCATGGTGTTACAAGCGTTTACACATTTATCATCGCTCGGATTAGCTGACTACACAAACCCGACATTTGAACATTTCGCTCCACGCTTGTTTGACTTTGAAGAAATTCGCCTGCGCATGCAAGAGTTAGAAGCTGGGGAAAAAGCAACAAAATGTCGCATTAACGTAAAAAAATTTTTAACCGCTTTTTATATGGAGATAAAAAATGGATAGAAAAAGGTGCCCGTAACGGACACCTTTTTCTATTCTTCTTTTCGCCCAATCGGCAAGCTGATGACAAACGTCGTTCCTTTCTCCAAACTGTCATGAAGCGCAATCGTTCCGCCATGGTTTTCAATAATTCGTTTGACAATCGTTAACCCTAAGCCTGTCCCTAACGGTTTCGTTGTCATAAAATGCAAACTATAAATAAAAAGTAGAGACAGGTAAACGGAAGACTCTAAAGTGAAAGCATTCCCATTAGGTGGTAAATATATCACATACCTACTTAACAAAACTGCCGAGCTAGCAAACAACAATAACAACAACCACTGCTCTTTCACATGCACACTAGAAAATGGCCATACGTATAGAAATAATGCACACCCAAACAAAGAAATGAGCGTCACATATAGTGCAAATAATCGTTTCATGAAATGTATTCACCTATCTGTAATAGTTTGACTCTATCATTCTATGGAAAACAACGACAATAAGCAACAAGGGTTTTTTATGATCGTTTATCCCTAAAAAGCCATTGATGAGATATAATAAAAAAAAGATAAAGGAGTGAAGAAGATGTTCATGCTTCCTAAAAATCGATCAAAGCACTAGTATGTCTTTTTCTTTGTACACTAGCCGGTTCTCGTTTGTTACTTGACATCTCCATGTATTTTAAACAAATGTGAGCAATCCGCCAATAATACCTGCTGAAAAGTTGTTCACTAACATTTCAAAACCTTGTTTGGCTTTTCCGTGGAATAGCTTGTCAAACTGTTTGATTGCATATCCGCCAAGCGGACCCATAATCATTGCCCCTAAAAACATCGGAATGTCTGAACCGACAATAACCCCCATCGTTGCGGTTGCACCGACAACACCACCGCGAACGTCATAAATCATTTTTCCGCCTGTATAACCGATTAATAATGGCAATAAATACGTAATCATCGGTCCAACTAATTTAGCGAATGTTTCATTTGGCAACCAACCTGTTGGGATAAATAATGCAGTAATAATTCCCCACGCAATAAATGCCCCAATGTTTGGCATAATTATTCCGCTTAAATAACTGCCAAAACGTTGCACATTTACACGAAAACCTGTTTGATTTTCCATGTTTTCTCCTCCTCTTTTTTATTTGGTCTTGCTATAGCTTAATATTAAAGCGCTTACATGTCACGTTCAATGTAAAGTAAATATCATTTTGTCTGTCACAATCTTGTCATTTTTAAAAAACAAAAAGAGGAAAAAACATTTCTCAACCATTTCCATCTTTAGTTTGCCTCATCATTGTAAAAACTAACGGTGCATGACGGTGAAATATGCCAAGGAGGGATGAGCAAATGATAGCAAAGTTGACAAAATCTATTGCCGCCTTAAGTTTACTTGCCATTGTTGGCTGTAACAACGCAATGGATATGAACAATCGTTCAAACATTTCTGCTTTGCATACAACGCTATCGAGCGATCAATATCCTCATACAAAAGCGATATTGATTCAAGAAGCTCGTTATAAATTTGTTCCAATCGATCCGAAAGACGCAGCCAATCTGCACACACAAATTGAACGATCGTTGATGGAACAGCAAAGAATGTATATGCAACCAAGACCTTATACACAAGCACCAAATGTGTATCAACGTCCAAATCAAGTGAAACCGACACAGCCAAACAGACAAACACAACAACCGACGCAGCAACAAACAAGACGAACGACACCAACAACTGGAATTAGTCAATATGCCCAACGAGTTATTGATTTAACAAATAGAGAACGAGCGCGCGCAGGACTGCCAGCATTACGTGCTGATGCGCAGCTTAGTTTTGTTGCACAAAAAAAATCGGAAGATATGCGTAAAAACAATTATTTCTCACATACGAGCCCAACGTACGGCTCTCCTTTCGATATGATGCGCGATTTTGGCGTTTCTTATCGCACGGCGGGAGAAAATATCGCCAAAGGGCAACGGACCCCAGAGGAGGTTGTCCATGCGTGGATGAATAGCGCAGGACACCGAGCGAACATTTTAAATCGTAACTTTACGCATATCGGTGTCGGATTCGATGGAAACGGAAATTATTGGACACAAATGTTTGTTGGGAAATAAGAAACTCGCCGTCTCGGTGTGAGGCGGCGGGTCTTCTCACTGCTCAACAATTTTCTCTAACAACGCATCGCCTGATTGACTGACGCGTACATACGCAAAGCGAGCACGTTGCTGTATATCTAATCCTGTCTTCTCCGGAACGAAGTACGTTTCAATTCCGTAAATGATCGTGTTTCCATATATATTCCCATTCACTAACACATCGCTCTCGCGGTACAAATGCGGATTGCGCTTCTTTCCATTAACCGAATAAATACCGACAAATCGATGAACCCCCGTATCATCTTTTCGTAAAATGACTTGAACCTTGCCCCATTCATCAATCCTTTCAATCGTTGAAATATCGTATTGAAGACGAACATAATCTCCTTGAATAAGTGAACGTGGATCGATGGGCTCAAGCTGCAGTTTGATTTGCTCACCATGCCGAATATGTCGTTCCTTATCAAATGTCACATACGCGATAAATACAACTTGTAAGGTGATGACGACCAAAAGGAGTAACCATTTTTGTTCACGGACGGAAAACGAAATCGCTTTTCTTTTTTGTACGATCGAAGCAACGATCAATAAACATACCCCAACAATCGCTAACGCCATAGATTTATGCAATAAACTCCAAACCCACTCATAATACTTTAGAATCAAAAACAAAAAAGTATACAACCAAGCAATCGATTGTTCCTTTTCATTTGTACGGAAGAAGAGAACAAAGGCAACAAAGCAAAGAAACAGTACGTTCCATACAACATACATCCAATCCATCTCAACTGAATCAGCACTCGTCAATAACAGAAACGAAGTGAATGAAAAAATGAGGAACACGAGTCGCTCATACGTATGTTTTGTAACCCAATAAATAATGCCGTAAAAAACAAATACAGCAAATAACATGAAACGAATGTCGCTCCATTCATCAAGCATCATCATAGCAGCATAAAGCGAAACAGCGATATTCGTCATCGTTCGCACACCTGCTGGCATACGCCATGAAACAATAAATAATCCAGCGATATATACACTAATTACGATAAAGGAAATCTCTGTTACGCTAACGCTAAACGCACCGAGCATATATCCAATCGCAAGCAACGTGTAACGAACAACATCGTTCCATCTTTTCCATAACAGCCCAGGAACAACAAATAAAAAAACAGATATACTAAACAACCAATAGGGAGAAAACACATCAAACCAAAACGATAATAACTGCATAATACTTCCAATCACAATGACTGAAGCAACCCCTGTGACAATGATTTGAAAAGCGACAAGGGAAACTTTTTCTACTTTTCCGTTGCTTCGCCTTTTCATCCAGCGAAGTACATAAATGCCTATATAAACGATGATAGCAGCTAATACAAACCCAAATATATACCAATTACCCCCAAAATGTCGCTCAACAAAGCGAGAATATTGCACGATCCAAAACATACCTGTGAACAACACAGTACATATAAAATACGGTTGTTTTTTTACATACATTAAAAACAACACAAGAATAACAGCATATGCGTATGACCAAAAATGAAACTGATCAGTGGAAATCCCTTCAAAAAATACGACAAATAACCAACTATGCATCGCGAAATACGATAGAACAGACAAGATGGATGAGCGCCCAAGAAGTGCAATCATTCCATTTATTACAGCAAAAAGCAATAAAATAAAAAACGACTGCCATTCTCCACGTTCAATTTGATACGAAGACGGAAAATAGTAAAACCAAAATGTAAGCTGCAGCAACCCAAAACTGAATATAGAGAGAAATCGACCGCGAGTAAGCCATGCCAAAATAGCAGTAGGAATAAACCAAATAAAAAACAACAAAAAGCTATCAGCGTGTGAATTATACACTTGCCCAATTAATGCAACACAAATCCCGAACGTAATCGCTCCAAAAATAAGCAACCATTTACTAAAAAAATGATGGCGAAAAACCGTGGCGCTCAGGCTATAAAACAAAATCATAAACCCAGCACCAATCCCGACTTTCGTCAACCGTCCAAGCTCCGGCCAATTCGAAGCAAAAAAATAAACAAGTGCTGAAACGAGAAACAAAAGCCCAAGCAAGTAGGTTGTTTTCACAACACGTTGTGCCATAAAGCGGCCTCCTTAAACATCCTTTTTAACATTATACTATGACTAGAAGCCAAACGTATACATTATTCATCGATACCCGAGCCGCTCAGAAATTTGTTTTCCAATCGCTTTCATTTGTATGCGAAGTTGTTCTAGTCGTTCATCAGTCATACGAATCGTCGGCCCAGAAACGCTGACTGCTGCAACAACTTGCTTTGTGTGATCAAAAATAGGCACAGCTATACAACGGATGCCGTACTCGTTTTCCTCTAAATCGAGCGCATAACCGCGTTTTCGAACACATTCAAGTTCACGAAACAACACCTCTCGCTCTGTAATCGTATAATCTGTATGTGGCGGTAGTCCTTTTCTTTCTAAAATGTCCATGACAACGTGCTTTGGTAAGTGCGCTAAAATTGCTTTACCAACAGCCGTACAATGCATTGGAGCCCGCTTTCCGACTTTCGAATGCATGCGCAATGTTTCGTTCCCATCCAATTTTTCAATATAAATGACTTCCCCTTGATCGTACACGACAAGATGCACCACTTCATTCGTCATTTGTTCTAACTCACGTAAATACGGCTTTGCTTCTTTACGCAAATCAATCGATTCCAACAACTTCGAGCTCATTTCTAAAAATTTATAGCCAAGTTTATAACGCTCTGTTTCTTCATCTTGTTCGATATACCCATGCTCAACAAGCGTTGATAATAACCGATACACCGAGCTTTTATGAATGCCAATTTGCTTAGCAATTTCGGTTACCCCTACGCCATGACGATAGTTGCTTACCATATCGACAATTTGCAATGCTCGGCTGACTGATTTCACAAACGAATCTTCCCTCATTACATTTCCCACCTTTAACATAATAACGAGGGCACTCGTATAGAATGCCCTCCATCTTACTATTGTTTTACATGTGCATATTTTGCTTTTGCTTCTAAACGACGACGATGTAAAATCGGCTCCGTATAGCCATTTGGCTGCTCATAGCCTTTAAAAACAAGATCGCATGCTGCTTGGAAAGCAACTGAGTTATCATAATCAGTCGACATTGGTCGATATGCTGGGTCGTCTGCATTTTGTTCATCAACAACTTTCGCCATTCGCTTTAGCGTTTCAAGTACTTGTTCTTTCGTACAAATGCCATGGTGCAACCAGTTGGCAATATGTTGACTTGAAATACGCAACGTTGCACGATCTTCCATGAGACCGATGTTATGAATATCCGGTACCTTAGAACATCCAACCCCTTGATCAATCCAACGAACGACATAACCAAGAATACCTTGTGCATTATTATCTAACTCTTGTTGAATCTCTTCTGGCGTCCATTGCGGATTGATAGCGACAGGAATTTGTAAAATATCATCACGATAGTTCTTTACATCCTTTTTCAATTCGTCTTGTACCGCGAATACATCTACTTGATGGTAATGAAGCGCATGTAACGTCGCTGCTGTTGGGGACGGCACCCACGCTGTATTTGCTCCCGCTTGAAGATGGGCGATTTTTTGCTTCACCATCTCTGCCATCATATCTGGCATTGCCCACATTCCTTTACCAATTTGAGCACGTCCTTGAAAGCCTGTCGCCAATCCCACACTAACGTTTGATTTTTCATAGCCTTGCAGCCATGTTGATGATTTCATTTCGTTTTTCCGAATCATCGGACCCGCTTCCATAGACGTATGAATTTCATCTCCTGTGCGATCTAAAAAGCCTGTATTAATAAAAACAATTCTATCTCTTACTTGATAAATACAATTTTTTAAATTCAACGTTGTCCGTCGTTCTTCATCCATTACACCAATTTTAATCGTGTTGCGTTCAAGACCGAGCATATCTTCCACACGATCAAATAATTCGTTCGCAAATGCTACTTCTTCTGAACCGTGCATTTTTGGCTTTACAATATAAATCGAACCTTTTCTTGAATTGACGTATTTTCCATTACCAAGAAGCGAATGTTTCATAATTAACGTCGTCACAACCGCATCTAAAATACCTTCATACACTTCTTCTCCGTTTTCAAGCAAAATTGTATTGTTTGTCATTAAATGTCCGACGTTGCGTACAAACATAAGTGAGCGTCCTGGCAATGTGAACGTTTCTCCACTTGGCGTTGTATATACACGATCTGGATTTAGCTCGCGTGTAACCGTTTTGCTTCCTTTCGCGAAGCTCGCCGTTAAATCACCTCGAACTAAACCGAGCAAATTGCGATATACAAGTACTTTATCTTCCGCGTCTACTGCGGCAACGGAATCTTCACAATCCATAATTGTTGTTAAAGCTGCTTCTACATAAACGTCCTTTATCCCTGCTAGATCAGTCTGCCCGATCGGATGGTTACGATCCACTTGTATTTCAATATGTAGACCATTATTTTTTAACAAAATGGCAGACGGTTGCTCAGGCGAACCTTGGTACCCGACAAATTTCTCCTCATCTCGTAACGTTGTCGCTTGCCCATCTTTTACCGTTACGGTTAACACGCCGTTTACGACAGCATATTGAACGGCATCTTTATGCGAATATCCGCGAAGTGGTACCGTTTCATCTAAAAAAGTGCGAACGTAAGCGATGACTTTTTCACCGCGCACCGGATTATATCCTTTCCCGCGTTCCGCACCATTTTCTTCACTAATGACATCTGTTCCATACAACGCATCGTACAAACTTCCCCAACGAGCGTTAGCTGCGTTCAGTGCATAGCGCGCATTTGTAATCGGAACAACTAATTGCGGTCCTGCCTGTTTAGCAATTTCATCATCGACATTTTCTGTCGTAATTTCAAAGTCCTCGACTTCCGGCTCTAAATAGCCGATTTCCTGTAAAAACGATTTATATTGTTCAAAATTGAACTGCGAACGATGTTGTTTATGCCATTCATGAATTTTTTCTTGCAGCTCATCGCGTTTGGCAAGCAACGCTTTATTTTTTGGTGTTAACTCATTAATGAGTTGCTCAAAGTTTTTCCAAAATTTATCTTTATCTACTTGGCTATTTGGCAATACTTCTTCAACGATAAATTCATAAAACAACTTAGCGACTTGCAAACGTCCAACTTGTACATATTCCCCCATCATTATTCCCCTTTCTTTTTTGTTGCGTATTACGAAACATAGTTTCAAATTCCTTGAGAATATCATATCATATAAAAACAGAAAATTTCAATAATTTTCTTACAAATAAATGAGGCGGGAAAAGCCCCGCCTTTACTTGTAAATTCCATATTTTATAATATTCACATATTCCTCTAACTCCCGTACAAGCAAATCCCCTTGCCGAATGGGATCATATTGTTTATGTTTATACAGTTGCATGTACTTATTTGATAATTGTTCCACGATCAACATCGTCATGCGCACGACAGTTTCAGCACATACGTTATTACGCAATACTTCCTTCTGCAGTTTCAATCCTCACCCAGCTTTTATGCTGGGTGCAACATTTTGATATCATCGGCTGCGCTCGGCTTGTTATGTTTCAATCCTCACCCAGCTTTTATGCTGGGTGCAACACAATGGTGACTTCCTTGTTGAGTTCTACCTTGTAGTTTCAATCCTCACCCAGCTTTTATGCTGGGTGCAACAATCTAATGGATACAGGAGGTAATGAGTAATGTGTTTCAATCCTCGCCCAGCTTTTATGCTGGGTGCAACGTGGATTGAGGAGCTTGCTGAATTTAAGACCGAAGAAGTTTCAATCCTCACCCAGCTTTTATGCTGGGTGCAACTTATCAATCGTTTCTTTCTCAAGCCCTAAACTTTCGAGTTTCAATCCTCACCCAGCTTTTATGCTGGGTGCAACCTTCTGTTTTGCCGCATGATATTTATGTAAGGAGGGTTTCAATCCTCACCCAGCTTTTATGCTGGGTGCAACCGAAAGTCTGTTCTCGCAGCGGTTTAGCGACGCGTGTGTTTCAATCCTCACCCAGCTTTTATGCTGGGTGCAACGCTGATTGACTTTTTTCTCGAAGGCGAGAGCAAGTTTCAATCCTCACCCAGCTTTTATGCTGGGTGCAACGAGGCAGAAAAAAACGGTGACGATTTTTCACATTGGTTTCAATCCTCACCCAGCTTTTATGCTGGGTGCAACTGTAGCAAAAAGTACACGCTTGACGGCTTTTACGTGTTTCAATCCTCACCCAGCTTTTATGCTGGGTGCAACCGATTATTTGCGCGATTTATACGATAGTTATGCGTTTCAATCCTCACCCAGCTTTTATGCTGGGTGCAACCCTTGGAGCGTGGCTGTGTCGCGACACGTGGAGGTGTTTCAATCCTCACCCAGCTTTTATGCTGGGTGCAACTTATAAATATATAGATTCCTTATTGTTCGAATTATATGGTTTCAATCCTCACCCAGCTTTTATGCTGGGTGCAACAGCCTACGCTTCAATCCTATGCGTGAAGCAAGTGTAAAAGTATAAAAACGCGAACTGTTTTGTCTGGTGTGCATTGTGGCTAAAGATAGTCTCTGATGAATTTTTGGATCTTCGCTTTACTAAGCCTTTTTTACTCATCGCGATCCTCCTGATTGTTTACTATTGCTTTATGTTCGCGCACCAAAATTCATAACTGCTACACATATTGTATATGTTCTACTCTTACAAAATAATCGGATCATTATAATCAATGTAATGGTCCTTTCCATAGGAGCGAACTGCTTTGGATCGTTGACCATATAACGTATATATTCGTAAGCTATCTTTTTCTAGATCAATAACTTTCAACAATTGATGTTCCATTTCTTCCAACTGCGCTTGGCTGACATTACACTCGAAAACAGATTTTTGCACACGTTGTCCAAAATTTTGACAAATAGTTGCTACTTTTCGTAATCGTTTTTGACCATCTGACTCCAATGTCTCAACATCATATGTCACTAAAATATCCACTAGTAATCACCTCATGATAAACGGCACGTATTCATCTATATCTCCACGCAAATGTCGGGCTAATAGTCGAGCGTGTACGTGGGGCAGTAACCCCAATGGAACTTTTTGGTTTATAATAGGGTGTTGGATCTCTTCTTGTTTCCTCTTTTGATAAGCAGCCAAAAATGTTCTTCTTCCTTTTTCATTCAAAAATACAGCCCCACCTGGACGCATGTCAAAATCGCTTTTATCTAGTTGTTTTCGATTAATTAATGTCAAAACAAAACGGTCTGCTAAGTATGGCCGAAACTCCTCAACAAGATCCAATCCCAACGATGGTTTTCCTGGCCGCAGTGCATGCAAATAGCCAATCTGTGGATCCAGCCCCACGCCCTCTAGAGCTGAAATGCAATCTTGCGTCAAAATGCTATAAGCAAAAGACAAACATGCATTGATTGGATCACGCGGAGGACGACGGGATCTTACGGTAAAGGCAAAAAACTCGTCTTCATCCGACCTTATAAGCGATGTAAATGATTCAAAGTACACAGATGAAGCATACCCTTCAACTCCCCGCAGTTCATCTAACGTGGTTTGTTTTGCGATATTTCGCAAGCTCTGATTCAGCTGTTTTACCGATTGTTCTAAGCGTGGACGTTGCTCCGGATAATCACGCATCGCCCGCTGTAGTACGCTCTTGCTGTTGCGAATCTTGCCAAACACAAAACGTGAAGCAATATGCAATATTTGTTGTTCATCTTCTAACACTCGATGTTGTGCTCTCCGAAGCAACACGTTCCCATTCGTCCTCCCTACTGCTCGAGCTAAAAAACGACCGTATGCATCATACCAAATAACAGAGATACCTCGATTGACACATTTACCGAGCAAATATGGGCTGATAGAAACATGTCCAAACATAACAATGGCACCAATGTGGTGAATAGGAACTTGTAATGTTTTTGTGCCCTCCACCTCGACAACAATTGTTTCATGATCAAGACGCAAATACGCCTGTGGCGTCTGAATGTATAGTGTGTTTAACAATACTCTAATCACTGTCCATTCTCCTCGTTCATCCATACAATCACATTAGCAGGAACTTGTGGCATGCAAACGTCTTGTAACGAGCAATCGCGACACCTCGCATCGTTAACGGGTGGCGGCAGTTGCTCGTTTTTCAACATTTTCCTTACACTCTGTATTATTTCTTCCGTTAGTTTCCGTAACTCCTGTGTCATGTCGATTTCTAATCGTCTTCTTGACTGGTAATAGTATAAAGCCCCTTTCGTCACGGGCCGATTAAACATTTCTTCTAAACAAAGAGCTTGAGCGATCAGCTGTACTATGTCTGCCTGCTTTGTCTTTCTCTTTCCGACTTTGTACTCAACTGGGTATGGTGTTCCATCAGAAAAAAATTCAACACAATCTGCTTTTCCCATGACCCCGAGACGCTCAGACCAAATGGGGAGCGCTCGTTCAATTCTTTTGTCCCCTAATTGTTCCCCTTCTGGTTTATCAACACGCTCATGTACCCGGTTTCCCCGAAGTGTAAATACGTTTTCCTCAAATGTCTGTTCAAGATGGATTAAGGCACATTGACGTGGACAATATACATAATGTTGCAAAGCAGATAGCATAATCCATTCATCTTCGTTCCAACACATGGGATCAATCCTTTTCCAACGTTTATACGAGACGCGTCACTGTGACGCCAGGGAATCGTTCAAGTGGGACATCTTTTTGTCCATCATCCACAGGTCCGAGCAATACATAATCATTGAACGACCGTGGCGCTTCGGCTTGACAGCGCTCTACTCTGACCAATTCAAACAGCTTGTGAGCTGCCGCCGTCCCCTTGGCATTTTCATGACTGAAAATATACAAACCTCTCACATTCATCTCGCCTCGGGCTGCAGAATGATCAAATGTAAATAAATGAATGAGTGCATCCCAAAAATTAGCTAGATCTTCCGCAGTAACTCCTGTTTTCTCCCCGAAAAATGGATTGTAAAATCCATGCAAGCGATACAAGCCGTATGGAATTAACGGCTTTCTTCCCATCTCCGTTTGTTTTCTGTGGCGATCCGACTCTTTAGTGATCGCTGAGCGTGTAATGGTTAAATCCCATGGAAATACCGGGTCAATTGATCGAGAAAATGTCAGTTGCATTGGACCACGCACTTGACCAGCATTTAGTCCTGTTGACATAACAGCACCGAACATACGAATATCATAGTATTTTTGGCACAAAGCGTATTGCGCTTTTTGGCGCGTTTGTTCATCAATTTTCGTATTTTTTGCAGCTTGTACTAAACGCTTTGCGATATTTCGCAACATGGATTCGAGTTGCTTTTTAAGCCCCGCTTCTTCGAGACCTTCAGTGAGTTTTTTGCGAATATCAGCTTCTTTGACATCCTCCCCTGTATAAATGATTCGTCCCTCCTCGAGCTCCACTCCTTTCTCTTCCAGCTGGGTAATCCAATCGATCAGCAATTCATTTTCTCTTTCTTCTTTGCTTAAATTTATCTCAGCAAACTGTACGCCAATTTCTTGATACGCTTGAAAAATGACTGTATTTAACGCTGTTTGGCTTTGAATAAAAATTGGTTTACCTAAAACCGTTGCAGCGTAGTCTCTAATTTTCCGCTTAATAGCAACGTCAGTTACGATACCATGCATCGTTTCTGGATCAACACGGGGCATATTTCCAGCATCCGGATCTCCGTTTGGGTTTCCATCCTTTACGTCGAATAGCAGTACAAACTCATGTCTTTTTTTCGGATCTATATAGCGTTCTGTCATGATTTTTCCCCCTCTTTATTTGTTTGATTTTTTGGACGGTGTTTGCTAAATTCTGCGCGCTGATGATAAAATCCAAGAGCAAATTCTGCTTGCCCTCTTAAATTCAAGGTTATCGGAAATCCTCCACATTCATCCAATTGCTTCATGACTTCCTCGAGTAAACTTCTAAGCTCAACAGACACTTTCGAAAGATGAGCCGTCGTTGAAAGTCGTAGCAACGAACCAAATGTTGATGCTGGAGCGGTTGAAGCAGCGCCGTAAAAACGATCGACAATTGTGCTCCCAAGTCGGTATCCGGAAGCACGCAACTGAATTTCTTCCAATATCGCCAATAAGCGGCCGCAAATATAAGATGGCTGTGAATAATGAATGTTCAAAGATTCCATTGTACTTGCTTCCTCCTTTCCATAAGTCAAAGATAGTTTTAATAAGCATGCTAGGGCATGATATTTCCATGCCTCTTTCACTTCGCCTAACACTTTCGGCAAGCGAAAACGTTGAAGAGCTAATGACAATAGTTCAGCAGGGGGCAAAGCTCCTTGGTAAATTGTACGCAAATATTGACGCACTAAACTTGGAGACATATCAACCGCCTGAATCAATGTGGCTAGCGGCAACAAACGACCATTTTCTCCATTTGTCTGAACAATACGCAAAGCCGTTGTATACCGTTCCAAATGTACAAGCAACTGGGAAATGGATGTATGAATCCACTCACGAACGACTAATCTCGCTTTATTGGCAGAAAGAACGGCCATGTGAAAAGATGTCTTATCTAAATGAAACGCCTGTTCCCGCCCCGTTTTCGGAAGAGAAAGTAATTCTTCCAACTGCTTCAACTCAGGGGGAGGTGCCAAGTCGTATATCTCGTCTTCAAAAGATTGTAGTTCAAGTATGGAAGCGAACACACTCTCATCGATTTGTATTTCGCCTCGTTTTCCTTCATTCGTAGAATCATTGATCCAATATACAGCCATTTGGGCTTGCAAAGTGTCTTTCTTTTTTTTGTCCCTGTATAACTCTGTATGATGTTTATCTTCCCGCAACAAGTAATTGAAAACGTCTACGGTCAACGTTGCACAATGAAAACATATAGGGGCATTATTCGTCTGATCTTTACCCATCGATTCAAATGCTCTTTCATTAAAGGTTGTTAATCCACGCCGTTGACTAAATAGTGAAATCCCACTTGGAAAAATACGCACATAAGGGGCGTAGTTTCTACAAATCGTACAGTAGTTTCTATCATTAGACACCAGCTCTTGCTCTAAATGTCGAACCCAGAATCGTTGGATTTTCGGATGTTCACAAATCAGTGATTCTTCATCTACTTGAAATGTGACAATATCTCTTGGTTTGATCGATTGAAAAAACTGTACTTTCAAAGGGCTGTGAAGAAAGTCAAGAATTTTTTTTAGTTCTGGCATACTTGTCTGCTCATAAGCCTCTCTTATAAGCTCGACATAGCCCTGATGCATAAGCTGTGCTTCATCAATCTTTTTTGATTCTTTATTTTCTGGAATGCCCAACACATATCGTGCATCGTCGACTAATAAATACGGCTTCAAGTTTTTCTCGGACACTTGTCCTGACCTTTGGCGAATCGGAGCTTCGATCATGCGATATTCCCCTTTTTCAAACGGACCTTTTAAATAAGGGGTTTCTCCACTTAAATCAATAATCCAATTGATTTGTTTTTTTTCATAGCAAAGAGGAGGCATTTTCTTTTCTGTCTGCAACTTAGTGGCAAACTCAATCAACTCGTAAAGCATCTTGTCCCTCCAATGCATACAGTTGCTCATATGTTTCTTTTGGAACACGTAGCCAACCGTTTTCTACTTTTGCTTCAAAAAAGAGCGGCTTCGCAAATCCCGCCGCCGTTCGTGTACCTGTCTCATCATGGCGGATAAACTCCATTTCTTTTCTAGAATCATCTTCAATAAAAGCAAAATCAAATAACATCGTGCCAATGTCCATATTGATTGGCTGAACAACATCATCTACGTCTATAGATGAAAAGTAAGCGGCAAACTCCCTCGTTCCTAAATATGGCGTATGATGGCACTGCCCTCTCTCAACCCGGCGGTTAAACTGATCTCGGTATTTTGCCGCTGGATCAACCGCGCGATTTGTTAACACGATCTCTGCAATAATCCAATAGGCGACGCTTTTTAAAATCAAGCTCGTGCGCTGGGCGCGGACACTTTCAATCACGATCGGACTTTCGTTTTGCTTGCTTGTGACTTCGTTGCGCAAAATTGCTTGCTGCCCCCCCAAACTCAAAATCCCGATCTTTCGAATCTCGTAACGAAATTCCGGTTTCCAAAAAATCGCTTCCAATATTCCCCGCGCTGCGCTTGGCGTCATGATAGGATAGCTAATGCGCTCTACTTTGAACTCTGGTCTTGTAAAACAAGCGTAATCCCCCCACACTTTTACTTGCACTTTTGCTTGACGTTGCATCATATTATCACCTTTCTTTTTATCCAATTAGACTGAACGGATCATGAACTTCTTCTATAATTCCTAACCGTTCATCATAATCACCGAGCCATTCATAAACATTATCCGCCACTTCACGCAACCATCCATCTTTTTCTTTTTTCTCTGCCTCAAAACGATACAACTGGATCATATATGGTTGCAAACGGCGAAACGAATAGCGGGACGGAGAAGATTCCCACATTCGCAAGCATTTCAATGCCTCTGCATATGGAACGATAACGGAAACCGTATCCTGATCAATAAGGCGATATTTTTCAGCAACTAATGGATAATCAAGTGTTTCCCGATCTTTTTGTATGTTTTTCGAATCCACATCCACCGCAGCGAATAGACGGCGAAAATATTCACGAAATATATTTGGGTTATACAAATCTTCAGGTTGCCTTTGAGCCAATAAAAATCGCGCTGTTTCCATGGCTGTTTTATACGGACCTTTTGGACTTGGCATTTCTTTTGTTTCAAAAATAATTACTTTCCCCTTGTCAATCTTTCCTTCACGATTGCAACGCCCTGCTGCTTGGACGATCCGATCAAGCGGTCCCATTTGCCGCATGACGATAGGAAAATCTAAGTCAACTCCTGCTTCAACAACTTGCGTGCTAATTAGACGAATTGACTCATTCTTCCGCAGACGCTCACGCACTTCATCTAAAATTCGCCGACGATGCGCTCCGCAAAGAAGAGTGGACAGATGAAATACCCCCTCATCTTCTCGAAGGAGTTCAACACACTCTCTCGCCTCTTTTCTCGTATTAAACACAACTAACAATTGTTTTTGTTGCCGAATGAAGTGCACAAGCTCTTGCATTGAAATAGGTGTTTTCCATACGTCATATTCCACGCGTTTCATTTGCTGAAAGTGTTTGTCTACTAGCAGTGATGGCACGATCTCACTTACTTCTATTCGTGAGAACACATTCAAAAACTTGCTTTCTTCAAAAAACGGCTGAGTAGCACTTGATAAAACAACCGTTGTTTTACAATGCTTGACTAGCATAGTAAGTGCGTCTAATGTGGGCTTCAACAACTCAGCTGGTAGCGATTGAATTTCATCAAGAATAATTACACTGTTCGCTAAGTTATGCAGTTTGCGCACTTTGCTTGGCCGGTTGCTGAATAAGCTATCAAACAACTGTACCGTCGTTGTGACGATGAGAGGCACGTCCCAATTTTCAGCCGACAAACGTTGCTGGATAATTTGTTCTTCTCCAGTTTCCCTCTGATCATCTACTTCAACTTGGCTATGGTGTTCGAGCACTGCATCATTCCCGAAAATATCGCGATACACGTTTGCTGTTTGTTCAATAATGCTTGTATACGGAATCGCGACAATGACGCGATCGAGACGATGCTCCATAGCATGTTTCAGCGCAAAAGCCAGACTACTTCTTGTTTTTCCTCCTCCAGTTGGCACTGTCAAACGAAACATCCCTTGTGGCTTGGTTGCAGCATAAATACATTCCTCATATACTTCTCTTCGCACCCGATTGACGACTGTATCATCAGCTTCTTTAGTCAATCTCGTCTGATTGGCAACAAAACCGTTCCATAAACTTTCTATAGAAACCAATGGTTGACGGGATTGAGACAGTTCTGGTTGGAAATGTCGCTCTGTATCTAAATAATCGGCATCGACGAGCGCTGAAAAGACAAGACGAATCCACATCTCTCTTTCTGTTTCAGAACATGGCAAAGTGTCGATCCCCGACCGCATCGAAGGAAATACGAACTCTTTTAAGAACAGTTCAGCCTGCTGTAAAATTTCTGAAAAATGGGCGAAATTTTTTTTCAAATTCTCTTTTAAAGTGAGAGATAAATAAAAAGATGAGTTCAAACCTGCATGATGACCGGCAATCGGCAAGGCAAACCATTTCCAAATGTGTGGATGTTTTAACTTTTCATAATACAGCTGATACATAAAAGCCGCCCCCCAAATTGCATGAGGAACACTTCGGGCATTCTCTCCATCTTCCTTTCTTTTTAAGTATGTTTGGAAAAGGGGATGAAACTTGCCGAGATCGTGTAAAAGTCCACATAAATAAGCTACTCTTCCACCTTGAAAAGGCTCAGCAAACGACCGTGCCAATTCCGCTACGCTTAACAAATGATCTTTCAAGTAATGCCATTCTTGATCATTTTTCCGTGGGGTATGAGCATATACATTATCCATCTTCGTTTCGACTCCATCACATGTTTTTCGTTATATTTCGACTAATATATTTATAATATTTCGACTAATATATTCATAATCCTCCTAAATAAAAAGTTTCTTTAATTTTAACATATATTTTTTCTGCACATTAGTCGAATAATGTCGAGTATGTACTCCGCTTTATGTTCACCTTTTCGGGCACGATATTTCCCACATTAGTCGAATAATGTCGAGTATGTACTATGAGTCGGAATTAAAAAAGTTACGAATTTAGTTGCCCTGCAGCGGAAGAAAAAAACAATCAAGTATTACAAGTTTCGATTCATCGAGAGGTCTTTGAGGAAATAGGAAAGTCTTTGAACTTATTCGGCCTTTCCCCATTGAACGAAGTTTTTCGGAAAGTAAAAAACTCCACCAGCTACGTTTTGCACGTTACATGGGGTCCCACACGTACAGGAGTTTGAATCACTGTCATAATCTAAAACGTGAAAAAGCAGATCCTCTTCAATCTCAAGATATAGACTTAAATCACCAGAAATAAAAAAGGCTGAAAAAGTTCACAGTTCTCGTGAACTTTTTCAGCGCTCTCCAACTACATAGAAAAAAACTATTTCGCAAATACATGGTTTCCAATCACAACTGTCACTTGGCGCGAGCGGATCCATTCGCTTTTCGCCGTTTTTGGATTGTAAAAATATAATGATCCGCTTCCTAAACCGCGAAAAGCAATGGCTTCTTCAACCGCTCGATATGCTTCACGATCTGCTGGTTTGTTAATCTCGCCATTTTGTACAGGAGTAAACGCATAATATCCTCCTGAACGATCATAAATGACTTGACGAATCGTATTTGGGAAATTTGGATGATCGACACGGTTCAAAACGACAGTTGCCACCGCTACTTTTCCTGCATATGGTTCCCCTTTTGCTTCTGCATGAACGAGACGAGCTAATAAGTCTTTATCAGCTTGAGAGATCGGCTGTGGGATACGCAACGTTTCCCCAACGAATAAAACATCCGTTTGTTTATGATTGATTCGTTGAAGCTCTAGCAATGAAACATTGTAACTTTTTGCAATCGTCCAAAACGTTTCACCTGGCTTTACATAATGAACTGTCGTTTGTGCAGCTACTTCATTTGTTGAAAAACAAAAAGCAACTACAAACATAGAAGCAAGTGCTAATAATCTCCTCATGTTATCCCTCCTAGTCCGTTGCTCGCTTATAAGACTAGCAGGGATTTAGCAATCTATCATTATCTAATTTATGGAAAACACCCGGATCATATGGCGCTCAAAGCCCGAGAAGGTATATGGAAATTTATTCATAAACTATTATACTTTCAATATGAACAGTTTATTTGTCAAAGTTTTTTCCAAAATCACAAGAATCATGTGATGAGCATCACAACAAACAGACAAAAAAGAAGATATGATTACATTGTAAATATCAATACATTTCGGAGGAGAAAATTATGGAAAATATATTCAATGCACAATCGACGGTCGGTGAAATTGTGGCGATGTTCCCAAAAGCGGGCGATTTGTTTAAAGCATATAAAATTGATTTTTGTTGTGGTGGAAATCGTTCCTTATCTGAAGTGCTCGCTGAAAAACAATTAGATATAGAAACAATTTTAAGCGAGCTACAATCACTGTATGAAAAATCGCTCGAAAAGGTAGAAAAAAACTGGATGGAGGCTTCCTATACAGAATTAATCGATCATATTATCCAAAAACACCACCGTTTTTTAATGGAGGAATTGCCACAGCTCAGCCCGTACGTGACAAAAGTATTGCGCGTGCACGGACCAGAACAGCCGCATTTAGTGCAAGTGCATAAACTGTTCAACGATTTAAAAGCCGATCTAGAGCAACATTTAATGAAAGAAGAAACAAAAGCATTTCCATTAATCATCCAATTCGAACAATATCCGACAAAAGAAAATGAACAAGCGATGAGAGAAGTTATTGAAGAACTTGTTACCGAACACGATACGGCAGGAGATATTATTAAAGAAATTCGCAAAATCACGAACGATTTTACACCACCTTTTGATGCATGCGGAACGTATCGACTAGTTTACAATCGGCTTGAAGCGCTAGAGGAAGATCTATTCACTCATATTCATCTTGAGAATAATATTCTCTTTCCACGCATTCTTGCTAATGCGAAATAATCAGTAAAACAGGATCGCTTGATAAAAGCGATCCCATTTTTTATCCACCAATATAGGACATTTCGATTTTCTTGCGCATTTTCGCGGTTTGCTCCGTTCGCTCATCCGAATAACGATCGGTTCGCTTGTTCCACGTATCAACAATAAGCTGTTTCAGCGCTGTTCGATCTGCTCCTTGGCGCAACAGTTGTTTCAATGATACCCCTTCCGTAGCGAACAAGCACGTATAAAGCGTCCCATTAGCAGAAATGCGCGCTCGTGTACAGCTTTGGCAAAAAGATTCCGTCACTGAGGAAATAAAGCCGACCAAGCATAAATTCTTTATCCATCATTATTTTACGCATCGTTCTATTTTCACTATAGGAAACAACCGTTCATCGCTCTGTGACATCGCCCACACAACAAAAACGGTATTACGAACAAGTATACCATATCAATTGGAAAAACAACGTCCGAAAACATTCTACAAAAAGACAGACTTTAAAAAGCTGTTTTGCGTTGAACGAGCGACCGATGCGCGAACGTTCCGGTTTATTTCCATATCCCTCCACCTTCCTTTTCGTTCTTTCGTTCTCGTTGTAGCGCTGAAAAATGTTCCGTTATGTGAGATGTCGCAAACGTTCCCTATGATTTTCGTCACACGTTCACGAAAAGTTATGATTTATGTCACAGCTTCTCAATAGAAAACAACGTAAAATTTTGCTTAGAAATTCCATAAGGAGTGGATAATATGACGCATGATTGGATTAAAACAAGGTTGAAAAATGTCGCGCTTTTTCGGGAATTATCCGATCAAGAACTTGACTCAATCGTGAAAATTTCTCAAGTGCGTGTTTATAAACCGCGAACGTTCGTCTTTATGCAAGGAGAGCCGCTTGAACGTGTCTTTTTTATTCAATCAGGAACAGTAAAGATTTACAAAACGGATATTAACGGCAAAGAACAAATTGTGTCGATTTTGCAAACAGGAGAAATGTTCCCGCACGCTGGCTTTTTCCGTCGTGGAAGCTACCCAGCCCATGCGGAAGTGATGGAAGAAGCAACGCTCATTGCCATTCCAATCGCCGAATTTGAACAAACGCTTATTTGTTACCCAGAATTGTGCATGAAACTATTTCGCGTGATGGGAGAAAAAATTATCGACCTACAAAACCGCCTAGAAGAACAAATTCTCCATAATACGTATGAACAAATTATTTTGCTTTTATTGCGACTGACAAAAACAAACGCAGTCTCGCAAGGACGATTCCATCGCTTAACGACGCATTTTACAAACCGCGAACTCGCCAATATGATTGGCACATCGCGCGAAACGATTAGTCGTACGCTCAGCCAATTGAAGCGAAAAGGACTGATCGATATTGATGACAATGGCTATTACTTAATTGATGCAGAAAAATTGGAAAAGGAGATTTTTTTATAATATGTGACAGAAATCACAATACCCACGAGTGAAAATCACTATCATAGAAAGTGAAGAGATCATGAAAGGGGGAGAACGATGGGAAAAATCGTGGAGTTGGATGTTCGTGATGATTTGCAAAAAAAGTTGGAGCCGTTCCAAAAAATTATGAACGCTGTTCAACCGCTCGAAGTGGGTGATACGTTTATTTTACATGCACCGTTTAAGCCCGTCCCACTTTTTGCGGTAATGAAAGCGAAAGGATTTACGTATGAAGCGGAACAACTCGACAAAAAACATTGGAAAGTGACGTTTGTCAAGCAGGGGTGAGAACGATGATCTTAGATAATCGTGGATTAGAACCACCGCAACCGATGATACGGACGCTTGCGGCATTAGAAACGCTTCCTAAAGGAGAGACATTAACGATTATTAATGACCGCCGCCCGATGTTTTTATACGAACAGCTTGATGAACTTGGCTACCTTTATGAAACGAAAGAGCGCGAGGATGGGAGCTTTGAAATTACGATTACAAAGGGATGACGACGATGTTTCCTTCGACACAACAAACGTATGAAACAAATATTCGCTTGCCGTTTTCTTTTATTTTATTTGGCGTCGCTGCGTTCATCGCTTCTGAAGCGATGTTGCTTTTTTCCGGCACATCGCTCGTTCAAGGGGCGTTCCGTATCCCTAGCGTATGGGCAGCGATGCATCTAGCAGTGCTCGGTTGGGCGTTAATGGTCGCGATGGGCGCGATGTATCAACTCGTTCCAGTTGCCTTTTTAACGCCGATATGGAACGAAACATTAGGATTTGTGCAATTTTTTATCACCGCACTTGGCATTTTTCTGCTTTCGATTAGTTTCCTTTGGAAAATGGAGTTCGTGTTTTTCGCTGGCTTGTTGCTTATGCTCGGGTTTGTTCTTTTTTTCATCCAAATGGCGATGACGCTAAAAAAACAGCCGGCAAAAAATATCATGACGTTATTTGTCAGTACAGCGCTTTTTTGCTTGCTATTGACGGTTTCTTTAGGAATAGCGCTTTCGTTTCATTTTTTTAGCGGCAGCAAAATAGCAGATCATGTATTCATGCTAAAAACACATCTATTATTAGGAATTGCCGGATGGTTTACGTTGCTTATTATCGGCTTTTCTTACAAAATGGTGCCGATGTTTTCGTTGGCGCACGGATTTTCGATGACGCTTGCCCGCTATGTGTACACCTTTTACGTCAGCGGACTCGCCGTTACCTTTTTCAGCTTTTTCATGAACAGTTCTGCTCTTTTCGCTAGTGGAACAGGACTTTTGTTGCTTGGGTTTGCGCTATTTAGCTACCATATCGTAACGATTTTGCGAAAGCGGGTCAAGAAAAAATTAGATCGTCCGTTTTTATTTGCGCTTTTCGCAATCGCTATCGCGCTTTGCCTACATGGATTCGCTTTTCTGTTCGCAATCATAGGAAATACGGCCGGTTTTGGCGTGATTATATACGGGTATCTTTTCGGATGGATTATTTTAAGCATTGTCGGTTATTTATATAAAATCGTGCCGTTTTTATGGTGGACGCACCGCTATAGCCAAAAAATCGGCAAAGAAAACGTACCGACGTTAAAGCAAATGATAAATGAAAAATGTACTGTTTTTACCTGCGGGCTATTTCTCGTTAGCTTTATCGGTGTCATCCTAGCGCTTATTGTTTCTAGCTTGCCGTTATTTTATGTTGCGCAAGGTGGAATGGTTGCATTTTCTCTTTTGTTTGCAGGAACAATCATCGCCGTATTACGAAAATAAGGGAGGAAAAACAAATGGAATTAAAAGAAATGGTCATGGAGCAACTGCGCACCGTATATGATCCAGAACTAGGAATTAATGTCGTGGATTTAGGGTTAATTTATGATTTGCGAATTGATGACGGAGTTGTGACAATAGTGATGACACTTACTACCCCAGGCTGCCCGCTTCACGATTCCATTGTTGGTGGTGTCAAACGAGCGCTTGCACACATGGAGGGGGTAAAAGATGTCGATGTACAAATTACGTGGAATCCGCCATGGACACCAGAGCGAATGAGCGAAGCCGCACTACGGCAATTGGGCTTTTTATCAAATTAATGGGGCAAACGACCTTCTGTTTGCCCCTGAATATACAAATCGATTTGCAATGAATTGATTTGAGAAATAAACAACTCGTTATATTGTTTTTGCGCTAAATAGCGAATCTCGTTGTCGTTGACGGTTGGGTTCGCTTTTCTCACTGCACCTGCCAAATCGTTGTAAACATCGCTCACCAGCAAACGGAGTTTACTATAGTGGGAATAATCTTCCCAAAACTTTTTTTCTCCATACGTATCAATCATTTGTTGAACAACTTCATAGCGCTCATATTGATGGCGAAGCGCAGCAATCGTTTTCGTGATTTCTTGCTTTGTAACAACATGTCCTTTTTCTTCAGCTAATAAAGCCATCACCTGCAACTCTACTAAGTGTGACAAAGCTTGATCCAATCGATGTGCGTACTGCTCTCTTCGATTCCAGTAGGCAAGTTGTTCGTTTAGCGCGGCTCCTTTATACGTTGCTTGCGCGCGTTCTTTTTGAATCGCAATTTCGATTTTACTCAACGCTTGATAAAAACGAACGTCGTTCATCGTAATTTTTTCTTTACCGATTTTGGCGACTGCTGTTTCTTTTTTTACATGCATTTTTAGCAATTTTTCGACTTTGTCATTCCCTTTCTTAATGACAAGAAGCGCTTCCCAATCTCCTTCCATTGGTAGCTGTACATTTCCTTCGTAAACGCCATTTTCTTTCTCGTGCAAATCTACCTCAATTTTCCCATGATCCATATTGCTCATTTCAAACGTCGCATGAACTTTTAATTGTTTAGCTAGTTTTCCGTTTTCTTTAATTTGTACGGCAAACGGAGCCGCTACCCCTTCTTTATAAAATGGAGTCGTCTTTATCGTCACTTCCCAGTCACCGTTCGAACATCCTGTGAACAAAAATAACAAGCTGAAAAGAAAAACGGTTAGTTTCCTCATCTTCTCTCCTCCCCATACATCACGTTAGCTTCAAATTCCGCTAACGTATATTTCGTCATTTTTCCGTTCTCTAAATAAGCAATATGAGTACAAATTTGCTTCACTTCGTCTAAATGATGCGAAGATAGAAAAATCGTTTTGCCGTGCAACGAATGCAAAATCGACAAAATATCGGCCCGTCCCATCGGGTCTAGTCCGCTCGTCGGCTCATCCAATATAAAAAGGTCGGCATCATAATAAAGCATAATTCCAAGCCCAAGCCGTTGAAGCATCCCTTTGGAATATTCTTTGCTTCGGACGTTTCGCTCTTCCCACAATCCGACTAATTTCAACGCCTCTTCGATTTTTTGTTCATTGACAGCCGAACCGTTCAATGACGCGAAAAAGCGAATATTTTCTTCTCCTGTCAAATGAGGATATAGCTGAAACTTTTCCGGCAAATAAGCGACATGCGGTTTCCACTGGTGTTGTTTGTTTGGGATGCCGCAAATCGAAATTTTCCCTTGCTTTATCGGGATCATATTTAACACACTCGAAATAAGCGTCGATTTGCCCGCTCCGTTTCTTCCGATAAGCGCGCACCGCTCTCCTTTCCCCACGACAAGTGAAACATCGTCTAACACTTTTTTCTGCTTGTACGCGACGGTGACATGTTCCATAACAATCATCCTTGTTCCCCCTTCCGATAAAACAAGACAGAAGCGAAAAAGACGATACCAACCCAAACGACGATATTGAGTGCTACTAACGTTAGCGCTGGAAATGAGAAAAATTTTTCCATCGTTCGCGATAAATAATCGAGCGAAAAAACACCAAGCGACGTTTCTAAAAAGAAACGAAGCGTATGCATCGGCTGCAAGAAATAAAGGAGCGCAAAGCTTTGGACGTTATCATAAGTGACGTTCGGCAACATATAAAGCAACACGAAATCGTACAAATATAAGAAAAAGAAAAGAACAAATAAGTTCGCACCGATCAGTTGAATTTTCGTTCGGCAAACGCTTCCTAACAATAGCCCAATTTGATTAAAGATGACAATGAGCACCGTGATAGCAGCTAAAAAAGAAAGAAAATGTGTCGCGTGAAACGAAAAAACAAATTTTACTGGTATCATCAGTACAAAATACGAAAGGAGAAACATGCCGATCGTGATCGTTTGCACTGCTACGCTTTTTCGCCATAAAAACGAGCCGTATGAACCGCTGCGCGCCATCATCATAAGGAGCGTCTTAAACTCTTTTTCTTGCATCACAGCAAATGAAGCAAAAAAGAGACAAAGAATTGGGATGACATAAATATTCATTTCAAACAGCGTTAATAAAAACACTGCAAATCCTTCATCTACCGGCAAATTTTTTGTGTTTAAAAAAACGGAAAAAGACGTAGCAACTACCAAAATAAAGAAAAGCCAAAACGCTTTTCCACGAGAAATTTCTAACCATTCTTTCCAAATAAAGTTCATTGTCGTTGACCCCTTTTGCTTTGTAAAATCCAGACCATCATTACAAGCGCAAATAATATCGTTGTCCACGGCATGCTGTGGCGATCGACAAACGGATGATTGTCGGTTGCCATAACTTCTGTTTCGTGCATCAACTCGTTTATTTTTTCGTATAGTTTAATGCTTGGTGTATTTAAAAATAAATACGCTAATTCATTTTGTTCGACGATTTTGTGTAACGATGATTTATATTGAAACGGAGAATCGCCTTTTCCGTCTTGATTTAAGTCGAAAAAGTGCGCGTCGTCTCCCCAATGATTTCCTACGCCACGAAAACTGAAGCGATTATTTTCTTCGCCCCCTAAACTTAATACAGAAATCGTATTATTCCAAAAACGATTGTTCGTAAATGTTTGGCGCTGTGAACTTCCCCATAATTCAACGCCAATTTGGTTTTTGACAATCGTATTGCCCTCTATAAAGTTGTTCGTCGATTGATCAATATAGAACGCTCGTTCGTTTTGATAAAATTCGTTACCAATAATTTTGTTGTCATTCGCCATTTGCAACAACACCCCGAACGAACGCATTCCTTTATTTAACAAAAATTCATTACCTTTTAACACGATGCGATTCGAATTCATAATTGCCGCACCGCCAGTATTTAACGTAAATCGGTTTCGGTAAAACTCGTTATCGTCTGAATACATATAATGAAGTCCGTATCTTGTACGCGAAACGTCATTATCTTTCACAACGTTATGATTGGCGTAGTCAAAAAACATGCCGTCTCTCGTTCCGACAATTGTATTATGGGCAAGCTTGTTAAAATTAGAGTAATACACGTGCAATCCATTCCCTTGTCCAGCTATCTCCCCACTTTTCCCAATGACGCGCACATATTCGACGACATTATGATGAGCTTGGCTTAAGTAAATACCGTGAAACGAATTGGTAATCGTAATATGTTTCAACGTGTTATTATCGGAATATACTTTAATCGCAGCATACTCTTCTTGTGTGCTACGACTTTTCCCGCTATTTGTCACCACCACGTTCGAAATCGTCACATGCGGTGCGCGAATACTGATGACGTTGCCGTTGCCGCTTCCTTTAATAACCGTATGGGCTGCCCCTTTAATCGTTATCGGCTTTTCGATAACGATATCGCCGACATATGTTTTATTTTTTAATAAAAGCGTTCCGTTCGCTGGCGTTTCATCAATTAGTTGTTGCAGCGTCCCCTCTGCATAAGTCGCCAGTGGAGAGAAGAACGGAAAGAAAAGAAGGACAAGCCCAAGCAACCACTTTTTCATCATTTTCGCTCCTTCCATAACGGAAGTATAAGTAAAAGAAATGCTGCCCCAATCATATACGCACCGGTAGAAAAATAGCTGTTCGTCACAAAGTTAGCGATGCGATTTTCCCCAAACACTGGCGGAACGAACGGTTCGATTTTAATTGGTGCATCATCGCTTAAATTTGTTCCGAAGTCAACTAACCAGCGATGAAGGTCATAAAGCCCTAACAATCCTCCGAAAGCAAAAACAATGATTAGTCCGAAAAGCCATCGTTTATCGCGAAGCCACGCGACCACTAACGTCAAAACCGCCAGCGCCCCGATAACGTACGGCAAATACGACAATTCCGGAAAACTTTCTTCACTGAACGGTTTCATGCCGATATAATGGTTCAACCCGTTAATAATGTCGATATTTCCTTTCAGCTTATTGGGATAGACAATAATATCGAGTCCCTCAGGATATTGCGGTGCAACAAACCGCATTCCCCACCACGGAAAAAAGAGCGATGCACCGATTAAAGCAGCCGCACAGCTAATGATGAGTGCGGATGAAATAGATAATTTCGCTTTCTTCATTCTTTTCACTTCCTTTTAATTAAAAGGGGGAAAGATTCCCCCCTTTTTCTTATTGGTTTGGTTTGACGAGTAAATATCCTGTCATTTCTTGGTGCAATGCTGAACAGAAATTTGTGCAATAAATTGGATATGTTCCTGCTTTATCCGCCACAAACTCGACCGTATTCGTTTGCCCTGGCTGCACTTCAATATTAATGTTGTATTTATTAATCGCAAAGCCGTGTGTAATATCTTCGTCACGGTCGATGTTCGTGAGATGGATAAATACTTTATCGCCTTCGTTTACCTCTATGACATCTGGACGTTTTGCTTTCGCATCAAAAATGAATTTCGAACGCATCGCAATACCATATACGTGCACTTCGTTCCCTTTGCGGACGATGCGCGTATCTTTTTGATTAAAGACAGCGTACGGGTTTTTCTCGTCTTTTGGATATACTTCAATCGTTTTAATTTTATCTGCTTTAATCATTTGCCCGTAGTGCGGTTCCGGATCGACCGGTGCCGATTGAATCACTTCCATTTTGCCGCTAATATCAATTAACTGCATCGACTCTGGGTGCGATGGTCCAACAGATAAATAGCTGTCTTTTGCCAATTTATTCAACGAAACTAAATATTTTCCGTCTGGAGAAACGGTGTCGCCTTCCGCAGCAACCGAGTGGCCTGGCGAATATTGCACCGGCACACGGTCAAGCACTTCGCCTGTGTTCGGATCCCATTTGACGACCTCAGAAGAAATGAACATCGTCGTATACGCCATTCCTTTATCATCGAATTGGGTATGAAGTGGTCCAATTGCATTTTCTGGGTTTACTTCACGTTCTACCACCGATTCATATTTTAAAATCGGAATGCCGTTTCGTTCACCGGCGAAGTCTTTATTTTCAATCGCCTTAAACGCCTTTTCAAACGAGAATACGGTAAGCAATGGTGCTAGTTTACCTGAAGCAATAAATCGCTTGCCATCAGGGGTGACATCTACTCCGTGCGGCGATTTTGCTACCGGTATTAAATAAATGCCGCCTTCATGTTTTTCTGGGAAAATCACTTTTTGCCCCTCAACCGTATCGTATTTTCCCTCTTTCACCATTTTCTCAAGCTCCCGCCAGTTAAATAAAACGATAAAGTCGCGGTCTTCCTTGGAAGCGTTAATTTCTAAGTTCGTTGTTGCTTCTTCTGTGTTATATGTCGTAATAACCGCCCAGTCTTTTGATACTTTTTTTCCTGCATCGGACAAGTCATATGACCATGGCGGCAACGCCACTTGGTAGGCAATATTTAATTTTTGCTCGTTTTCATCAAATGTGACAGCGCTCATCACGCCGCGGTATTTTGTGCTGTAGTCATCGAGCGATTCATATTTATCCCCAAGCGGAACGGCAAAACGCGTCGGCAAAAACAAATATTCCGTGTTTTCCGTCACAAATGCCGCACAGTGTGGACCGCTTGTATTTGGCACACTAATAATGTCTTTAACGGTAAACGTTTTCAAATCCATCACTGCCGCACGGCTGTTGGCGACATCGGTCGCAAATAAATATTTTCCGTCATAATCTCCGTTCGTTTCGGAAAGCGCAGGATGGTGCAAATCTCCCCATGTGTAGCCGCCAAGCATTTTTTTCGAATGTTCGTCCCATCCATATCCAGTAGCGGAGTCAAGTGAAAATACAGGGACAGTTCGAATGCGTCGAAGCGATGGAACACCATATACAAATAACTGTCCTGAGTGGCCACCAGAAGCAAATAAGTAGTATTCATCTTTCTCACCAAACGGAACGTATACTTTTTCCGCATTAGTTTTCGCAGATGCCGTTGAAGTCGGTTGTTTTGGAGAAAAATCGCCGAAAAAAACAGTGGAAGCTAACACACCGACAGCCAATCCAGAAATGGCGGAAATCCATTTTTTCTTCATACGAACACCTCTTTTCGTTTATTTTTCCGAGGCAACTTTTAACGCTTGAACGATCGCTTTTCGTTCTTCATCCGTTAATGGATTCGATTTGATTACGCCAGACATCACCGCAGACGTTGGCTCCTTTAAAAACTCATCAATTGGTTTTCCATGTTTTTCTTCGACTTCTACATAAGCGTTCGATAAGTCCGGTCCTGTCGTACCGCCTTGCACGTTCAATTTAGAAATAGCGTGACAAGAAATACACCCTTTTTGTTTAAAGATTTCCCCCTCCTTCGAACTTACAGTGGTGTCCTTTTGTTCAGTCGATGTTTCGTTGCTTTGCTCAGTAGCTGTTGGTTGTTCTTTGGCAGGCTCTTTGTTAGCGAAATGGAAATATGTATATCCACCCGCCAAGCCTATAACAGCGCTAAGCAAAAAAATAAGCAGTGACTGTTTCATTTCCTCACCTCTTTTCATTTTTCCTTCACAATCTATTATAATGTCTTACATAAAATTCAAGTTGTGCTACAAATCACTTGACGATGGAATTTTTTGAACAAATGATGACATATTAACCGTTGACAACTTACTTTTCGTAAGTTTATAATTATCTTGAAGTCAAGATAAAGGTTGATGCGTATGAATCAAAACGAGCAAACATTATCGTTAAAACTATTCGTTGTTCTTTCTAGGGCACATAAAGCCGTATCCGAACATGTTAAGCATGACATCCAACGTTACGGACTAAACCCAACGGAGTTTGGTGTGCTCGATTTACTGTATCATAAAGGAGCGCAGCCGATTCAACAAATAGGTGACAAAATTTTACTCACTAGTGGAAGTATGACATATGTCGTCGACAAACTCGAAGAAAAAGGATATATTGTCCGGCAACGTTGTGAAAAAGATCGGCGCATTACGTACGCTGTTATTACTGACGAAGGAAAAGCACTAATGGATCACATTTTTCCGCAACACGCACAAAAAATGTTGGAGATTTTCCAATCTTTGTCCACAGATGAAAAAGAAATGGCGATTCATTTGCTCAAAAAGATAGGTCTTTCATTAGCGCCTTTTTAAAGGCCTATCGCACAACTTTTATCTTGAAATCAAGATATATGAAAGGAGAAATGATCATGATGCACATTGGTATTTTACTTATTCGTCTCGCTGTTGGTTTAACGTTTGTCGGTCATGGGGCTCAAAAGTTGTTTGGATGGTTCGGAGGATACGGCTTAAAAGGAACAGGTGGGTGGCTTGAGTCCATTGGGTTAAAACCGGGAGTGACAATGGCACTCATTGCTGGCCTAGCGGAGTTCGTTGGGGGATTGTTGTTTGCTCTCGGGCTGTTCACCCCATTTGCCGCTTTGTTGCTCGCTGCTACAATGGTCGTCGCTATTGTAAAAGTGCACGCTCCGAATGGATTTTGGGTCACTCAAAATGGCTTTGAGTACAACTTTATTTTGATTGTTGTTGTGATCGGTATTGCTCTTATCGGCGCAGGCGACTACTCAATTGATGCACTCATAAAATAAGGAGGCACACCATGATTCACGTATATCCTGGACATAAACGGTTTCAATCAAACCACGGTTGGCTACAAAGCTATTTTAGTTTTTTATTCGCTGAATACTTTGATCGAAACAATATGCACTTTGGTCCATTACGTGTATTTAATGATGATATCATCGCGCCACAACGTGGTTTTGGAGCGCACCCCCATCAAGAAATGGAAATTGTTACAGTCGTTCTAAAAGGACAACTTGAACATCGCGATAATCTCGGCAATCATCGCATCATTTCATTCGGTGAAGTACAACGGATGACAGCCGGAACAGGCATTGTACATTCAGAAATGAATCCATCTGCTACAGAAGAAGTCAATCTTCTACAACTTTGGTTTCTACCTGAAGCACGCGGCCTTACCCCGTCATATGAACAAGTTTCATACGATATTCAAAAAATGAAGAACCGTTTATTGCCTATTGTTTCGAAAACACAGGCCGGAAATGAAGTTGCCTACATTCATCAAGACATAACGATGTATTTATCTAATCTAGAAAGTAACCAGCACGTTACATTCCAACAACAAGAAGGACGTCGAATATATTTGTTTGTTATCGAGGGGGAGATTACGTTAAACGACGAAACGATATTACACCGTCGTGACGCCGCCCGTATAACAAATACGCCAATATTGCATATTACCGCAAAAGCAGATAGCCAATTTATGCTTATCGACTTACCATAGTTGCCAACTTGCCTAGAAAAACGGGCAAGCCGGATTGATGTCTATATGCTTTTTCATTACTTTAACATGCGAATGCATGACTTTTTTACACAGTCCCAAAAAGAAAAAATGCCCGTTCGCCTTATTGAACGGGCATCTGTATAGCCACAAGCGATACTTACGTTTCCTTAGGTAGCCAAAATGTCAAGACACCAAATAAGGGAAGGAAACTACACATGACCATAAGTGCTTTTAACGTATACACATCAGCAATTTTTCCAAGTGCAACCGCTCCAAGCGCCCCCATCCCAAACGCAAGACCAACAATTAATCCCGAAGCCATCCCAACATTTCCTGGAAGCAATTCTTGTGCATAGACGACAAACGTAGCGAAACTAGACGATAAAATAAAACCCGTGACAAAAATAATTGGCAAAACAAAATGAAGTGGCACATATGGCAAAATGAGCGCAAACGGTGCCGTACCGAGCGTGGATGCAAAAATTAAATTTCGTCTCCCAAATCGATCAGCAAGCGGACCGCCAAAAACGGTACCGATCGCTCCAGCAATCATAAAAACAAATAAATAAAGCTGCGCCTCACGAATGGAAATATCGTAATATTTCATCAAATAAAATTGATAATAATTTGAAATTCCAGCATAGTACCACGAACGTGCAAATACTAAAAGAACTAGGAGGATAAGTGCAAATATAATCTTTTGACTTATTTGTTTCTTCTCTCCCATCGTTTCCTTCCGGCGTTTGTTCACTTGATGCAATTGAACAGCATACCACTTCGACACCCAAAATAAAACAATCATTCCAAGTGCTGCAACAATGACAAACCAAACTGCTCCCTTTTGACCAAATGGAACAAAAATGAGCGCTGTAAACAATGGTGCAAGAGCGTTGCCTGTATTTCCGCCAAGTTGATAAATGGATTGAGCGAACCCCCTTCTCGCCCGAGCGGCAAAATAAACGACGCGCGAACCTTCTGGATGAAATATAGCTGAACCAAATCCAATGAATAAAACGGACAATAACACAAAGAAAAAATTAGGTGCAAACGCTAATCCAATCATACCTAATAGGCTCGCTCCCATACTAAGCGGCAAAAAGCTCGGCGATGGATACCGATCGGAAAACAAGCCGACAACCGGCTGTAGGATAGACGAAGTCATATTCAGCGTAAATGCAATCCAACCAATTTGTGTATAAGATAAGCGCATGGATGATTCTAAAATCGGAAATAGCGCTGGCACCACAGCTTGCATGGCATCATTCAATAAATGACCAATACTAATGGCAATTAAAATCGGATAAACGACTGTTTGCATATTTGTGCGTTGTTCAACACTTGCTTGCATCTTCCTCTCTCCCTAGAAAACAAATTGAATATTTACATTATAATACCTTCTGCCAACATTTCAATTTTTTGTTTACTCATAAAAAGCGCCTCATCACACAGATGAGACGCTACCTTATTGCTCACTTAGAAAAGTCCGCGTGCGTTTCCATGTTCGTCGATATCCATCTGAAGCGCTGCTGGTTGTTTCGGCAAGCCTGGCATCGTCATGACATCCCCTGTTAAGGCGACGAGAAATCCAGCGCCAATCGATGGTTTTAATTCGCGCACTGTGATCGTGAAATCGGTCGGGCGGCCAAGCTTTGTTGGGTCATCGGAAAGCGAATATTGCGTCTTTGCCATGCAAATCGGGAGCTTGTCCCACCCAAACGATGTAAATTGTTCGATTTGCTTTTTCGCCTTGTCAGAAAAAGAAACGTCGCTTGCACCATAAACATCGCGCGCGATTTTTTGAATTTTATCCGTAATCGGTTCATCTAATTCGTATAACGGAGTGTACGTGCTTTTTGTATTTTCGATTACTTCTAATACTTTATGAGCTAAATCAATTCCGCCATCCCCACCTTTTTCCCATACTTCCGTTAACGATACAGGATATTCTTTTTCTTCACAAAATGCCGTTAATGCTTGAATTTCTTTATTTGTATCCGTAATAAAACGGTTAATAGCAACGACAAACGGCAAACCAAACGCTTGAATCGTTTCAATATGTTTCTCTAAATTGGCTAGTCCTTTTTTTAATGCCTCGACATTTTCGCTCGCTAGTTGTTGTTTCCCTACCCCGCCGTGCATTTTTAACGCCCGAACCGTTGCCACAATGACAACTGCTGATGGTTCAATTCCTGCCGTGCGCGCTTTAATATGTAAAAATTTCTCCGCACCTAAATCCGCACCAAATCCCGCCTCTGTCACGACATAGTCCCCAAGCTTTTGCGCCATTTTTGTTGCGATAACGCTATTGCATCCGTGAGCGATATTGGCAAACGGACCACCGTGCACAAGCGCAGGTACATGTTCTACCGTTTGGACTAAATTCGGTTTTAGCGCATCTTTTAATAAAAGTGTGAGGGCTCCCTCGGCGCCAAGATCCGCTACGGTCACAGGTTGACGATCCACGTTATATGCTACCACCATGTTTGCTAAACGTCGCTTTAAATCTTGCAAATCGGTTGCTAAGCAAAACACCGCCATGATTTCAGAGGCAACGGTAATATCGAATCCGTCCTCGCGTGGCACGCCTTGCGTCGGTCCACCTAATCCGACCACGACTTTACGTAGTGCACGGTCATTCAAGTCAACTGCTCGCTTCCAAACGATGCGGCGCGTATCGATTCGTAATTCATTTCCTTGGTGAATATGGTTGTCAATAAGCGCAGCTAAGGAGTTGTTCGCGGTCGTAATCGCATGTAAGTCTCCTGTAAAGTGCAAATTAATGTCTTCCATCGGCAACACTTGTGAATACCCTCCACCTGTCGCACCGCCTTTTATTCCCATCGTCGGACCAAGGGAAGGTTCCCGCATCGCAATTATCACTTTTTTACCCATTTTATGTAATGCTTGACCAAGACCGACAGTGACCGTCGATTTTCCCTCTCCCGCTGGCGTTGGATTAATCGACGTCACTAAGATGACTTTACCATCTTGTTTCGTCGCTAACCGCTTCAGTGCATGAAGGGAAATTTTCGCTTTATAATGCCCATACGGTTCAATCTCTTCTTCTAACAAATCCAGTTCACTTGCAATGTCTTGAATGCGCTTTAATTTCGTTTCTTGGGCAATTTCAATGTCTGTTTTAATCTTCGTCGTCATTGTCATCGTTCAGTCCCCCAGTATAAAAATAATCCCCCCTTATTTTAGCACGGTGGTATGAAAAGATGACAGAGCTTAAGCAATGAAAAAACACTTTTTCAGCAATCGCCAAAAAAGTGTTTTCGTCAATTACGGCAACCGATGACCTGCCGTACGATAGATTTCGTACCACTCTTGTCGAGAGAGTTGCACGTGACTTGCTTGGCAAATGTCTCTTAAGCGAGCAGAGTTTGTTGTGCCAACGATCACTTGCATGTTCGCTGGATGGCGCAAAATCCAAGCGACAGCAATCGCTGACTTGCTTACTCCTTTTTCCTCCGCTAGCCGTCCGAGTACTTCATTAACTTCTGGAAATTTTTCGTTGTCAATGAACACTCCTTCGAAAAAGCCGTATTGGAACGGAGACCATGCTTGGAGGGTGATATTTTTTAGGCGACAATATTCTAAAATATGTCCGTCGCGGTTCATTGCTCCATCAAATAGCGTATTTGCTTGAATGCCGCTTGTCACTAAATTCGCATGCATAATACTGAACTGCATTTGGTTCGCGATAATCGGCTGTTTAACGTATGCTTGCAATAGCTCAATTTGCATACTATTGAAGTTACTCACCCCGAAATGCCGAACTTTTCCACTTTCATGTAAACGTTCAAACGCCTCTGCTACTTCTTCTGGTTCCATCAGTGTATCCGGCCGATGTAAAAGCAACATGTCTAAATAATCGGTTTGAAGTCGCTTCAATATGCCATCGACCGATGCTAAAATATGCTCTTTTGATAAGTCATAATAGCCATCACGAATCGAACATTTGCTTTGAATGTGAATGCGTCCGCGCAAATGCGGACGAGAAGCAAGCACTTCGCCAAACAGCTCTTCACAACGCCCTTTTCCGTAAATATCTGCATGGTCAAACATCGTAATTCCTGCTTCAAGCGCTTCGTCTATATACCGCGATAGCTCAGAAACAGACATTCCCGAAATTCGCATGCACCCTAACACAATTTCCGATGCTGTTAGGCTAGAGTTACCAATGTTTATTTGTTTCATTTGTCCATCCCCCCTTTTTACTTTCGCTTTGAATCTGCTTCTATGGCGAACTGTGCTCCGATTAACTCAATAACACATAAAATAAAAATATACAATATACCCATAAAATTCTCCTCCCTTATGCTTTTGACGCAAGCATAAGGTATGAAACGCGTTTCGATGCAATATGTTTTTAAAATTTTTCTGCTATACGTCGAATGAAGACAAGTGAAGCGATTGCCAAAAAAGCAAAGATTGTTTCGATCACCCAAACATTCGAAATGATTTTCACTTGATATAACGCAGGGACTACATCAATTAACGTATGAATCAAAATCGCATACACCACATAACGGAATTGTCCTTTCCGAACCCCGTATAAAACAAGAAGCGAAAGCGCAACATGAATCACTATCGCAAATGTTCGCTCTATACCACCTAATACATACATCCAATCAGGCTGATTTAACATAGTTTTGAGCATCTCCACTTGCGTAGCAGGAAGAGAGGAAGCAATTTGCTCAAACTGCCCTGTTTCGACGAGATGAGAAATGACCATCATGTTCACAGCGCTAAAAGCACCAATTAGCACGGCTTCCATTCCTCCATGTCCTAAGCCAAATGATAGCCCATCCCCATACGATCGATTGTTTTTTAACATGAAACGAAATCCAACATATCTCCCTATCTCTTCAAATACTCCGGCTGCTAAAGCTCCGTAAGCGACAAACGCCCAAACGCTACTTGTTCCTTTTAGTGATGTGCCGCTCGGATCAATTACGAGAAAGTGAAGCATCTTCTCTAACACTTGTGAAAATAAAACAAAAATAAGCAAGCCGACACCGAACGCTTTCCAAGAAAGCCATCCTTTTTTTCGTCCATATATGATAAGTGCAAAAGGAACAATCAAAGAAAGAAACAACTGAATAGACATCCCAACCAAATCGATCTCCCCTTTCATTTACGCGAAAATAAATACGACTGGATAAACAAATACATCGTGCCACCAAATACGATGATCATAAGAAAAATAAAGCGCCACACACTTGTTACAAATATCGTGAACATAATCAATACACCCATGATAACAAACACTTTTCCACCGACACGGTGCGTTTTTTGCCAAACTACTTCATTTTCTAACGTCCAAGGGGTGCGAATGCCAATGAAATAATTCGGTTTAATTTTCGGCATATAATTGCCAAGGACAATAAATAAAACACCCACCCCGATAGGCACAACAATATCAACTTGCACAGGAAACCCGAGATTATATGCGAGCGTCACCACATGTATGCTAAATAAAAACAAAATAAATACATGTAAAAAAATACGATATACTTTTTCAAATTTCTCGTAGTTTTCTTTGCGTGGATCCACTTTCGGCAAAAAGACGATGAGAGCAACAATTCCTGTTAACAAAATCGGTAATAATAACGCGCCCCACCATTTGTTTGTAAAGCCATCTGGTTCTCCCGCAACGTTCCAATGAATGGCTACCTCATTCGGCAAATATGGAATAGCTAATAAACTTAAGATATAGCTACATATAATAAGAAAAATAACAAACGAATGCTTTTTCATGATTCATCACCTTCTTTTTGTAATATGTCATAAAACCAGCTCATTAAATCTTGGAAAACAGTTGTGTTCAATGAGTAATAAATATGCTGACCAACTCGGCGATCTTCCACTAAATCGGCTTGTTTTAATATTTTTAAGTGATGGGAAACGCTCGGCTTTTGCATATCAAAATGTTCGGCAATTTCCCCTGCGGTTAAGTCCCCTTTTTTTAATAAAGAAAGAATTTTTCTTCGGTTCGGATCAGCAATCGCTTTAAACGCTCCGTTAAACGACATTTTTTTCACCAACTTTCTTTTATATATTTAGATAAATGTCTAAATATCACTCAAAAAAAATTAGATATTTAGACAAATTTCTAATTGCATCATATCCCTTTTTTATACATGAGTCAATATACAAAAAGGAACCAAGGAAAACCTTGATTCCCCATTATTTCAAGTTGCCCGGTACAGATTTAGACAACCGTCCTGAAGCTGAAGTTGCTGTTGGGGAAACAGCTGGCCGTACAATTTTCATCGGATCACCTCCTTCTCCTGTCGGTAAATAAGTCGCAATACTTGTTTTATTTTTCTTTTTTCATACGGACAAGGACGTTTACCTTTCCTAATTCGATACTGCGGGCAATGATTCCCTTGGCAAGCTGGTCGAAAAAAACAAGACTGGCACGTTTCATCTTGTTCTTCGCCCGACGTCACCCACAATGCAAAACGATCATAGTCAATATGTATCGTTCCATCTGTATGAAGTTTACCAACATGATTATATGGCTCATTTAAAAAACACGTACATTTATACAACTGTCCGTCTGTTCCGATTACCAAGGAATGGGGCTTAGCTGCATAACAAACCGCCCCTCCAGGTGTAAGCATCGACTCAATAATCTTACTCATCGAAATCCCTTGTTTTACAGCCTGTTCAGTCAATTCCCATATTTTCCTTTCAGCTGTGCGATCATCACAGATCGGCAAATGTTCATCATTTTTTCCACCCCATCTTCCAACTGGACGGCAAAACAATTGAAAACGAGCATCCCCTGCAAATTCGTGTGCTAAGTCGGCAAGGAATGATGGAACATGATCGATGTTTGCCTCATCAAAGTTCAGACGAAGATAAATATCAAATGAGTCGTGTAACGTACGAATATCCCGTAAATGTTGCATGATTGTATGATACGTACCTTGTCCATCCGCTAGAAAACGACGGGCATCATGGATCCTTTCTGCTCCATCGATGGTAATCATAAAGCGACGGACGTGATAACGTAACAGTTGTTGCAGCGTTTCTTTTGATAAATAGTAACCGTTTGTCGAGATGTCCGCTTCATACGTTACACCATATCTCTCCGCTAACGAAATGATCCATTCACTTAATTCTTGAATAATGTGAAGCGCCAATAACGGTTCTCCACCGAACCAACTAACCGTTAAATGTCGTAACCGTGCCATATTTTGTTCTAAAAAACGTTTCAACCCTTCAATGATTTCCCGTTTCATATGTCCGCGGGCAAAGTCCTGATAACAATATGTACAGCGAAAATTACATGCTTCAGTCGGTAAAATAATAAGATGCATGACATCTGTTCGATGCATGGAAGCATGTAAAAATTGCGCTCGCCGTCTTTCATCCGTTTGGTTTGGAACTAAAAATCCACATTGTACAAGCGTTTGAAAGATATCAGCCCGTTCATCGCCTATCCCCTTGCGTAATGCATACAATACTTCAGACTTTTCTTGTTCATCAACTGCCACAATGGCACCTGTATAACTATTGTAAATGATCATTTCACCTGAATCTGTATGCGAGATTGCATTAAATCGTGAAGGAACCCACCTCATCTCACTCACTCTCCTCGCCTCATTTTAACGAAAAACGTCTCTTTATTCTGTTGAATGTATCACAATCTTTATTGTAAAAAATATATGCACTTTAGAATTCGTTCATCATTGAACATTGTATGTCAGTTTCTCAACGAAATTTTGAATACACGCTCAACCGTAAAAAAGAAAAAAGAAGCCGACTTGGCTTCTCCCCAAAATTTCCTATTCCTTCACTTTCACCGCTGTACCTGTCGCAATGCACATCATCATGCCATCGCGCAACGTTTCAAAATCAAGATCGACACCAATTACTGCATTTGCTCCCATATTGCGCGCTTTTTTTACCATTTCTTCTACAGCCATGTCTCGACCTTCAGCTAACTTGCTTTCGTATGTTCCACTTCGCCCACCGATAATGTCTGTAATGCTCGCTAAAAAATCGCGTACGACGTTAGCCCCTAAAATCACCTCACCAGACACTAAACCGAGGTATTGCTCAATTTGCTTTCCTTCAATGCTATTTGTTGTTGTAACGATCATGTGAATAACTCCTTTCTATAAAAAATAAAATTTGCCCCTTTATCGTCGACAGGTGACAGGCACCGAAACCAAACCGATTTTATATTATCTACTTTTTGGATCGCAATGCAGAGGTACCGTACTCGATAGGCGAACAGTAACACTATCCTCTCGAACATAAATATTAATTGTTTAAAGAAGTTGTAGGAGATTGAAGAAGCTGTTCATACCAATTTTTATTGTATAAATACGCTACTTGTTCAAACCATGATTTTATTTCTTCATAGCTATTGCAATAGATTAAATGTTCTTTTGTAATTTTCTTAGAAAGCTGTCCATTCAAGCACCCTTTTATAGCTTCTTCTCTTTTCTTGGAACATTTGATACGTTGCATAATTTTACTTACCAAAAGCTTTGGTACATCTACATTATCCCAATTCATTTTTTCTAAGTCTAAATTTATACCAAACTCTTCTTCAATCAATTCTGGTGGAATATAATTTTCCATTTCGCGTTTTGAAGTTATTTCTCCAAACCTTCTTCCATCATTATTAGCTTTAATCTCCTCTATTGTTTTTCTATAATCCTCCCTATCATTGTCATAGAGATGAAACTCAATAACATTTGAATTTTTTAAATAGTTTCTATTTACCCAGTTTACTAGGTTACTCCCTTTCATTCCAATCATGCTTATATTGGCTTTTTCTAAATCTATTATACTTTTGAAATCATCAATAGCTTGATTAATATTTCTTATAAAGTTAATATCATTTTCCCCTTCAACGCAAATAACTACCTTTGATTCAATAGTTGGTAAAATTCCTAGTGATTTGACTATCCCCTTCAGCTTTTCTTCTTCTTCTCTCACTATTTTAGGACCATATTCATCTTTACTTATAAAAATCAAACTATCCAAATTTACCATTTTTGCAATTTCTGGTGTATGAGTTGTGATAATAACTTGATGCTTATCATCCGAACTAATTTTTAGGAGCGAGTCAATAATCATCCTTTGAAAGTTTGGGTGTTGAGAAGTTTCAGGCTCTTCTATTGCATAGATAATATTCTTATTATTTCTTTCTTCCGCAATTCTTTCCGCTTCAGCACGAAAATAACTTATAAGAATTAATCTCCTAATACCACTTCCCCGCTTATTTAATGCAATACCATCGTCACTTTCTAGTTGGAAAGAGAATAAGGAATCCCAAGGTTTATGATTAAGCTTAGTTTTTAGCCTATTTGCAATTTGACCATTGAAATCTTTTAATTTATTAATAGTATTTTCTGCAATAGTCGAAACCTTTTCATCAACTTCTTTTACAACAGTGTTTAATCGATCTTCCATCTCCGCTAATGCTTTTTTCGTGGCAATTTTAAGAGGATTTTGCACTTCACTATCATTGTCAGAGTTACTCCGATCTGACTGAAATAAAAAATATAATGGTAAATTTGATTTGATTTTCTCCCAAATATCTTTACTATCCTTATCAATTTTTTGAATTTCAATAAACCTTGTTTCAAATTCAGTCTTTTCATTTACCAAATATTTATATAATGCCTTTCTCATTTCTGCGTTTTTATTTTTATTAACTAAATCATAATTATCAATCTCTTCAGCAATGTTACGCAACTCTCTTCTTAACTCCTCTTGCTTCAGAGTAATCAAAGGTTTATCAATTCCTTTTGGATAGTGTGCTACTAAATAAACCTTTAAACTTGAAGCTGTTATTTTATCTTTAGAGCAATCCCAAATTTTTTTAATTTCTAGTAATCCGTCTTTATTTAATAAATACTCATCTTTCAGGGATGTCGGATTAGAAGAGTCTATTACTGTAATTTCCTCTTCTTCGAATGTAAAGCATGCGCCTATTTCTATAACTTTCTCTGTACTATTTACATTACAATCTTCTACCTCTAGTTTCACTAGAGCATCCTTATTCTCACCGTTAAAAAATATTTCTAATGCTTCCATAATTGTCGATTTACCAATATCGTTTTTGCCGATAATAACATTCATACCCTCAGAAAAATCTATCATTTCCTCCCTATATCCTCGAAAATTCTTTAAATAGAGACTATGTAATTTCATATTCTGAAACCTCCCCTCACAAGCATCCACCCTTATCTTAAATAAATTCCACAAAAAAATCTGTCGAATTCTGTCGTTAAAAACAAAAAAAGACAGAAGTTTTAGCAACTTCTGTCGTAAATGGATGGCTGAGCTGTATCTTTCTTCGCTAATTTTGTCTATATAGTGCCTCCAACCCTTTTATCGTCTTATTCGAATCAACATCATCGTGTGGGATTAGCAAGTATATCCATTCTTTCCCGTTGTTTTCGCGGGCGTGGTTGGAGGCGTGTTGGCACCAAGTGATCGCTGCTTTCGCTTTCGCTTTGACTTCTTTATCGTCTTCGATTTTATTGGCCGCTTTGATCTCACATATATACATTTTGTCAATCGTTTCAACAATAAAGTCTGGAATGTATGCCTTTGTCTGGTTGTAGTAAATTTTGATATGGTTTTGCGTTGGTTTCAGCCATTTTAAAACGGATGGATCGCTTTCACAAATGGTAGCGAATTTTCGTTCTGCGTCGGACTCGAATTTTTGCGTTCGATATAAGCATTTTGTAAAGCCGCCAAAGCACATGCCACGAATCGAGGATTTATTCGTAATAGGTTGGCGAAAATCGCGCACTTCTTCATCAGCATCGACGGTTACTACGTTGCTCTTTAATGTGTCGAATCCTACCCGAACAATCACTTCATAATTCGTTTGCTCTTCATAATAATGTGCTTTCATTTGTACATAAATAAGTTGAGCTAGTCGTTGTGCATTGTAAATAACAACATTTTTTACATCATCCTCTTTCAAATAACTACGAAGATAATCAATGAGTTGTCCTGATAGTTTATATAACAATTCCGCATGGTCATCATACGAAATGTTCGGATAATCTATGAGATGAAACACAATATAATTTTCTAAATGCTCTTCTGTTCCTTGGACGTCTTTTTTGATTTGTAATAATTCCCGTTCATGAGTACGTAAATGCTCAATTAAAATATTTTCCGCAACTGGTTGCAATTTCGGAATCGCACTACAATCTAAATCAAAATCGTAATACCCCCATGAAATGTCGCCCGTCGGTTGTAAAATCACCCTTGGAATTTCAATGGACAAATCAGGAATTAACTCAACCGCCTTTGCCACCATGTTTTCCACTATTTTTTGCGACTCCTCTTCAAATAAGGACAACTGAGACGATGCGTAAAGCTCATTGACTTCATGAATGATCTGTTGCTGGACTGAAGGGTCTTTTAATTGTTTGGAACTATACAACGTTTGCTTATTTGCAATCGTTTTCACCACAGTTTCTGCCATACTTTTCTTCAGTTCAATTTTCTTTTCTTCCTCAGGAGTAACGGGTTTATTTTCACCAACAAGTTGTTCAATAAGCGTAGCCTCTACTTTTGATTCCACAACAACGATTTTCTTCTCTGTCTGCGCTATATCACGACCAATGACAACACCACGGCGGATAACAGAATTAGGGTTGTTCGCTTCATCAATAATTTCTTGGAATTTATCATGGGCAATAATCGTTAAACGATCAACTGCCGGCACACCTGTACGTTTTCCATACGGAAGACGAAGACCGCGACCAATCGATTGTTCAACTAACGTTTTTGAATTTGCCGCTCGAAGCGGAATAATCGTATATAAATTTGTGACGTCCCAGCCTTCCTTTAACATATTCACATGGATAACAATTTCTACTTTTGAATGAGGATCTTCAAGCGCTAACAGTTCTTTAATTGTTTCATCTTTTTCTTCCCCACGCTGATTGGAATGAACGGTAATGACTTTTCCTTTATAACGTCCTTCAAAAAAGTCGTCGCTTTCCATCATATTCATGAGATCTTCTGCGTGTTTCGTATCTTGAGCCACAACAAGAATAAACGGCTTAACTAATTTTTCGTTGTTTTCACGAGCATATAGTTCTAATTCTAGTTTTGTTTCCTCATGAACTCGAACGCCGTCTTCAAGTTTTAAACGCTCTAACTGATCCTGATTTAATTTCTCTGGATTAAAGTTTTCCCTCGTTGCAACAGCAGGTTCTTTTACATACCCATCTTCCATCGCTTTATAAAGAGGATAGCTGTAAATCACGTTTTTAAACGGAATCGTTTTGCTTCCGCTCTCGACTTGCGGGGTCGCAGTTAATTCCAAACCAAGAATCGGATTTAATTCGTTAATTGCTTTTACCCCTGCCGTTGCGCGATAACGGTGCGATTCGTCCATTAGAAGCACAAGGTCAGGAAGCGATTTTAAGTAATCGTAATAGCTTTGTCCTAAATATTCGCTTAACCGTTTAATACGCGGCGATTTTCCTCCCCTTACTTCGCTGTTAATCTTAGATATATTGAAAATATTAATATTTACAGCTAGAGGATCTTCTAAAAAGAGGGCTTGTTGTTCATAGTTATCCCCTGTAATAATATTTGGCTGTTTATTTGCGAACGATGAAAGCCCCTTAAATACATACTTTGGTGTATTTGGTGTAAAATCTTGGATTAATTTTTCATAAATCGTTAAGTTCGGTGCTAACACAAAAAAGTTGCGAATTCCTTTCGCCATATGTAAATAAGCAATAAACGCCCCCATCAGCCGTGTTTTCCCGACGCCTGTTGCCAAAGCAAAGCAGAGCGAAGGAAATTCGCGTTCAAAATCTGTTACGCTTGGAAAGTTCGCGTTAACAGCAGATAACTTCTCTTGTAATGATTGGGGATCGTTTTGTTTATTTAAGCCGAAGTGCTCAATCACTTCGGCAAGAATTTCTAACGACTCTTTCTGTGGTTTGCGCAGGCTAAGACGGGATGAAATAGCGTTAACGATACGATTCATGACCTCTTCCCCCTAAAATAGCTCCAATTGTTCTGGTTCTCTTTCTTTCATTGGCAAATTATTGACATTCAAGCTGTAATCATCACGGCCAAATTCGCATTTATTTAAAATTGCTTGCGGCAATTTTTTAATGGTGATTTGCGGAAATTCATCGACATTGACATTGTATGCCTTGCAGCAAATTAACAGCGTTTCATTTTCTTTCATTTGTTCTACAATGCCAGCGACCATTTGGTGAGTGACAAGCTGCGTTGTTGTGAAAATAAAATCATTTTCTGTCGATTGACCTTGTTTCCAAAAGACGTGCGGGTCTGGATTGTACGTAAATCCCTCATGTTTACACATCGCTTCCGCAAGCATTTCGGCATTATATTCTGGGTTGATAATCCAATTGCCGAATTTGTCTTTCTTTAATAAGCTTGGTGCTAGTTTATAATAGCGGAAACCGCCGCCGCCTTGCCAATTGACAGCTTTACTAATTCCGCCTTGATCCGTTCCATCAATCACTCGCTTCATCCGTGGAATAATATGCGTATGGCAATGTTCGCCAAGCTCAATCATAATCCAACGTCGCCCCATCTTATGCGCCACCGCCCCAGTCGTACCAGAGCCGGCAAAAGAATCAAGAACCCAGTCGCCTTCGTTAGTTGCTAAATGAATAATTCGTTGTATTAAACGTTCGGGTTTTGGAGTTGCAAATACATCTTGGTTATTAAATGATTTCACTTCTTTTTTGGCTTCTTGATTATCTCCAACCTCATCTCTAAACCACAAGGTTGTTGGTACAAAGCCGTCTTGAACATCAGAAAGAAATCTTTTAAAGCGTGGAATATTATTTCCGTCTTTTCCAAACCAAATCCTATTATCATCGATTAATTCTTTAAATTTCTCTTTTGAAAATCTCCAACTTGTCCCTGGAGGTGGCCAAACTTCACGCCCAGATGGCGTAGTAATAGGATATATATCCTTTGGGTTAGGTGTTTTGGCATGACAAGGACCAGATGTCCAAGGTCCTCGCGAATCATTATCTGGATTCGCATACCCTTTTAAGCTCTCCTCTGTTCTCGGTAATAGATTTGGTCTCCAAACGTTTTTGTTCTTAGCCCAAACTAATATAAAATCATGATTATCCGAAAACCATCTTGTGTCATTACTTCTTGTATGTTTTTTATGCCATACACAAGTGGCTACAAAATTTGAGCGCCCAAAAATCTCATCACCCATTACTTTAAGATAATGTCCCTCATCATCATCTATACTAATCCAGATACTACCTTCCTCTGATAGAAGCGTTTTCAACAACTCTAAACGTTGTTTCATCAATGTTAACCAAATACTATGCTCCAATCCATCATCATAATGTTCAAACGCGTTTCCTGTATTATACGGCGGATCGATGTAAATGCACTTAATCTTCCCTGTAAATTCTTGCTCCAATGCTTTCAGCGCCAGCAAGTTGTCCCCAAAAATCAACCGATTATCGAAAATATCATTTTCTGTTACCCGTTCTTTCGCGTGATAAGAAAGTTCCGGATCTTCAAGAAGAATACGCGGTTCGAGCTTTGGCTGTTCGCCTTTGCCAATCCACGTTAACTCTAGTTTTTGTGCCAATGTACTCCCTCCTGTTGCTATACGATTCTCCATTTGATTGTAAAAAGATGCTCTGTCTTGGTTCGTTGTTCGAGTTTTTTCTCGATTTCTTCAAACAGCCGATCTTTTTGTTCATCGATTTCATCTTGCTGGTCATAAAGACTTCGCCGCATTTCATTTCGCTTTTTTTCCAGCTCTTTAATTTGCTTGTTCATTTCTAGCTTTTCGGCAAGATTGCGGGTTAGTTTCGCTTCCCGCTTCAAATGTTCAATTTCCACCGTCACTTCATCTATATCTTTTTCGAGCTTATTTTTCAAGTCTTGTGACCATTTTTCCAATTTTTCTAATTCCGCGTCGAGATAAGTGGATGTCCGCTCCATAATGTCATTTAAAATCGATTGTTGCTGTGCTTCGCTAATACGCTGAAGCGTATTTCCGATTGATTCGGAAAGTTCGATTTCTTCTCCTTCCACAGCAGGCAACTCAAACATTTTTTCACAAATTTCTTGATCAAGTTGCTCCCCTTCTAAATCAATTGCTGAAAAAATAAAATGCTGCTCGTTTTCCAACGATTGAACATGAAGCAAATCTAACGACAACCATCCTTCTTTCCCAATCAATTGTTCCAAAATCGTCACTTTTCCCTCATAATCTGAATAGCGGAAAGTAATTTCTTTTGGGATAAGCTGGCGGCTTTTTGCCTGTTCGATCCATTTTTGCGCCAATGGATGGGAAAAACGATAATGATGGACGTTTGAACGATCTTGTTTTTTCGCTTGCGATATCATTTGGTACGTTTCATCATCTTTCGTAAAGCTTAACGTTTCATCATCAAATATCGCTTCTTTTGCACCTTCATACTTAGACAAACCCCAGAGATAGCGCTCCATCCGATTGAGATGCAAATTTGTTTGATGGTAATGATCTCGTAGCTTCTCCCGCACTTCATCGTCGAAATTCTCTAACAAGTGCATACGAGTTTCTTTCATTTTCAGTTGAATTTGCTCATCTAGCTCTGCTTGCAAATGTTTAAATGCTTGCTCGATTTCCTCGGCTGTGCGGCATGTTTGATAAATTTGTTGAATTCGCTTTTCAAAATCGACACCGGATTCAAGCGCGCCTAGCACCTCATCCGAAGAGCCAAAAACTCCCTCAAACAGCCGGAACTTTTCAGAAAGAATTTCATACACTTTTTTATCCGCTTCATTTTTGTGGTTTAAAAAGTTAATCACGACAACATCATGCGTTTGGCCGTAACGGTGGCAGCGACCGATCCGCTGTTCAATCCGCTGCGGATTCCATGGCAAATCATAGTTCACAACTAAGCTGCAAAATTGCAGGTTAATTCCTTCTGATGCTGATTCTGTTGCAATCATAATCGATGCCTGCTCTTTAAAATACTCTACAAGAGCTGCCCGCATATCCGCTGTTTTTGAGCCAGTTATTTTGTCGCTGTGCTGATGTTTTTCTAGCCACTGTGCATAAATTTGTTTTGACTGTTCATCTTCATTTTTCCCATTAAATAATACGATTTTCCCTGCATACCCATTGCGTTCAAGAAATTCGCGCAAATACGCTTGCGTTCGGCGTGATTCGGTAAAAATAACTGCTTTTTCATTCGCGCCTATCATTTTTAATTTCTCAAATCCTTTTTCGAGAGCGATTAACAACGCTTCTGCCTTTGAGTTTTCACGAATCGATTTCGCTAGCGCATAGTATTGTTCTAATTCTTGTTTTTCCTGTAAGATGAGCCGCTTCATTTCATTGAGCGATAAGTCAATACTATGTGCTGATTGTTCTTCTTCCCACTCTTCCATTGTTTCGTTGAATTCATCAACATCTTCGTAAACGTCAAAACATCCTGCCGCCGTCTCAAGCTTACCCCGCTCTAGCTCGATCAATAATTGATCCAATCGTTTGATGAGAGAATGCAGTGTGTCAGAAATCGCAAACGAAGAAGAAGCGAGCAATTTGCGGACAACTAACGTCATTAGCGCCCGCTGGCTTGTCGGCAACGCAAAAAGTTGTTCCCGCTGCAAATACGCCGATACTTTTTCGTACAATTCCCATTCATTGTTCGTCGGCATAAACTCTTGCGTAATCGGGATACGTTGCGTATAGTTCACATACTCCGTCACTTGCCGCCGCAACGTCCGGTGGCAAACAGGTTTAATGCGTCGTTTCAAATCGAGAAAATCCGCATCCGACATTTCTTTCGCCCCGCGCGCAAACTGGCGCCGGAATGTCGTTTCATCCCCGAAAATATGTGGGTCGATAAAACTAATTAATCCATATAATTCCATTAATGAATTTTGCAATGGTGTAGCGGTAAGTAAAATTTTCGGGCATCCAGCAGTCGCTGTACGCAAAGCTCTGCCAATTTTGTTTGATTTTTTATATACATTTCTCATCCGGTGGGCTTCATCGAAAACAATTAAATCCCAGTTTACTTTTCGTAACATATCCGCTTTATTTCGTGCATATTGGTAGGAAGTAATGACAATTTGATCTTGCTGCAAGAAAGGGTTGCGATGACCTGAACGCACCATTTCATTAAAGTTTTTACTTTCCAAAATGATCGACGGAATATAAAATTTCTCCCAAAGTTCTTGATTCCACTGCTTCCTTAGTGGTGGCGGTACAATAATAAGGATATTGCGCTTTCGTTCTGCCCATAATTGGCTAATAATGAGCCCTGCTTCAATCGTTTTTCCTAATCCTACTTCATCGGCTAAAATCGCTCCTCTCTCAAGCGGGGCTCGAAAAGCGAATAAAGCCGCCTCTACCTGATGAGGGTTTAAATCAACTGTCGCGTTAATTAGTGACTGACTTAACCGACCGATTGAACGTGAAGAATGTTGCCGGGTTAGCTCGTAAGCAAAATATTGGCTTTGGTATGGCGTTGTCACTACAAAAACCCCCTATATATCCGAACAAACTATCTATGTCTTATTATACCCGACATTATTTTACAAGAACAGACATTCGACAAAACATGACATTTCTATATTTATCATTTTTAAAAATACTACAAGCCCCCTCCCTCATTGTCAAGGAAGAGGGCATTTCACTCTCGTAAATACGTAAATACTTCTTTCATGCATCTTGCAGAACTTGCGAATCGTTCACATACTGTTCTTCCACTAAATCATCAAGCCATTTTGGAATCGTTAACGTCTTTTTTATAGCTAAGCTTCCATTTCGTGTCGAAAAGTCGGCATCCATACTTCAATAAAGACAACGGTTTTATTATTTTTGTATGGAATGTCCGACAATTTTGAAGGATTCGGAATGACTTCATTCTCCTGTTCTAATCCGTATAAATGCAATGCTAACGCTTCTTTTGCCATTTGCAGCGCTTCTTCTTCTGTATCGCCACACGTGAAACATCCAGGAAGATCAGGAAATTCCACAGATATTCCGTCACTGCCATCATCGAAAATAGCCGGATAAATATAGCGGTCTTTTTTCATATACACTTTCCTCTCTATTGGAGCATAGATTCGTTTCAATGACCAATGTAATACACTATGTCATGATCCTCTTTGAATGCTATGGATGAACTCCTTATTGATCAACCTCCGATCATCTACAATATCCAACAGTTCATCATGCGGGCGAATGTCGTCGCTTTCATCAGAATAATAGAGAGTAATATGCACTCCTTCTGATTGTGCAATTTGCAACGCTGGCAAAAAGTCACTATCCCCTGTTAAAAGAGCTGCATGCGTAATCAGTTTTTTCGTACTATGCATAACTAAGTCTGTCGCTAGCATAACATCGACACGCTTTTGCTCGAACACAGGGAAACCGCGATCATCAATACCGCGGAATGCAAGTTTTCCTTCTCGAACAGTGAAGCCTTCTAGCCTGTTCAATCTTTTGAAAAAACTTTGAGCATTGGAAAAATACTCTTTTTCCTCTGAAGATGGATTTGGAGATTGATAAGGGAGACAGTGATAGTAGTACGTTCTCAGAAGCAAGTGGTCGTTAGCCATAGCTGCAGCAAGCTTACCATAATCAATTTTTGTTTTTCCATGCCATTTCAATACGTTGTCAAGATACCCGCCATCAATAAATAAGGCGATTCGTGAATACAAAAACATCCCTCCCCACATGAAAAACAAAAGGAGCGACACGATGCCGCTCCCTTCTTGACCTGCCATCCATACGAACGACAGCGTTTATTCTATGCACAATTATACAACAAAAACACGACAATGGCAACACACACCATCCTTGTCACGTAACGAGCTCGCCTATTGCATAGTGGTAAAACAAAAATCTATAGCCCCTCCCGCTATGGATCGACTTCATTCACAAAACTTCAGGCGGGCTTTCACTCCCGCATCTCCACCAAGGGCGATGACTGCCTGTTCTTCTGAACGCTTTGTGTGATTTTTATATATTACGTCGGTATTGTCAATCATTCATGACACCCCAAGCCATGCATACACGAGAAAAAAACAAAGGTTCTTCACCACAAGTGTTCAATTTCGCAATTTTGTGTACGTCTGATGTTAGGGTCAACCTTCCATCGGCACCCCCTCTTCATACCAAGAGAGCTTTTTTCTTTCAAGTCCCCGAAAACCTTTCTAACAAGAATGTTTTCTTACCTTAATTAAAAGAGAAGAAGCCGATTCCGCTTCTTCTCACATTCCCTATTCCTTCACTTTCACCGCTGTACCTGTCGCAATGCACATCATCATGCCATCGCGCAACGTTTCAAAATCAAGATCGACGCCAACGACCGCGTTTGCTCCCATATTGCGCGCTTTTTTTACCATTTCTTCTACAGCCATGTCCCGTCCTTCAGCTAACTTGCTTTCATACGTTCCACTTCGTCCACCGATAATGTCTGTAATGCTCGCTAAAAAATCGCGTACGACGTTAGCCCCTAAAATCACCTCACCAGACACTAAACCGAGGTATTGCTCAATTTGCTTTCCTTCAATGCTATTTGTTGTTGTAACGATCATGTCAATTACCCCTTTCTATAAATAAAATGAACTCCTTTATTATATTCTCCACCGTTTAAAATCATCCTTTCTCCAAAAACGAATCGGCTCCCAAACAGGAAGCCGATTTGTTTAGTCATGAAAGTTCCTTCCATCTGTCGTTTCTTTCACAATGCCCGCACGAATAACGAAGTCGCCAAAACGTTCGCCAGGGAGGCGTTCTTTCGCATACCGAGAAAAGAGCGTACGAAGTTCGGATAAAATTTCTTTTTCTCCGATATTTTCTCGATACAATTTTCCAAGACGACTGCCGTCAAACGCCGCACCGAGATACATATTATATTTACCGACGGATTTGCCGATAAACGCAATTTCTCCAAGCACATGACGGGCACAGCCGTTCGGACAGCCCGTCATACGAATCGTTATTTCCTCATCGCGAAGGCCGTTTTCTTCAACAATTTCTTCAATTTTATCAAGCAGCTTTGGCAAATAACGTTCCGCTTCCGCCATCGCTAATCCGCATGTTGGCAACGCCACACAGGCGAGCGAGTTACGGCGAAGAGCACTATAATGTTTCCCATCTGTTAATTTGTATTGCTTAATAAGCGTATCAATTTCTTCTTTTTTCTCGCTTGGCACGTTCGCAATGACTAAGTTTTGATTAGCTGTTAAGCGAAAGTCCCCTGTATGCACTTTTGCAATTTCTCGCAAGCCTGTCATTAACGGATAATCATCTGTATCTTTCACCCGACCACCTTCGACAAATAGGGTAAAATGCCACGTCCCGTTTACCCCTTCAACCCAGCCGTAGCGATCGCCGTTATGCTCGAAATGATATGGGCGCGCTTCCTCTAGCTTCCATCCAAGGCGGTTCTCTAGCTCAGCCTTCACTGCTTCTAGGCCGAGGCGATCGATCGTGTATTTAAATCGAGCATGTTTGCGCACAGAACGATTCCCATAGTCACGCTGAATCGTGACAACTTTTTCGGCGACATCAATAACTTGTTCAGGTTTACAAAAACCGATCACCTTTGCTAGCTGTGGATATGTCGTACGATCGCCATGCGTCATTCCCATCCCCCCACCGATCGCTACATTAAAACCAACGAGCTTTCCTTGTTCGACAATCGCAATAAAACCAAGGTCTTGCGAAAACACATCGACATCGTTTGACGGTGGGACGGCAATGCCGATTTTAAATTTCCGTGGCAAGTAAAGCGGTCCGTAAATCGGCTCTTGCTCTATTTCTGGTGTACCGGCTACTTTTTCTTCATCCAACCAAATTTCGTAATACGCCCTTGTTTGTGGCAATAAATGGTCACTTAACCTTTTCGCCCATTCATACACTTCCACATGTACTTCTGACTGATACGGATTCGGATTGCACATAACATTCCGGTTCACGTCACCACATGCCGCCAACGTTGTAAGTAGGGCATCATTAATCGCTTGAAGCGTTTTTTTCATATTCCATTTCAATACACCATGAAACTGAAACGCTTGTCGTGTCGTAAGCTTTAATGTCCCGTTGGCGTATTTTCTTGCTAGTTCATCCATCACAAGCCACTGTTCTGGTGTTGCTACTCCGCCTGGCGTACGAACGCGAATCATAAATTGATATGCAGGTTCTAACTTCTGTTTTTGCCGCTCTGCTCTTAAATCACGATCATCTTGTAAATAACTGCCATGAAATTTCATTAACCGGTTATCATCTTCTGGAATACCGGCAGTAATGCGATCTTCCATCGTTTCTTTTAACGTGCCGCGCAAATAGTTGCTCTCCCGTTTAATGCGCTCAACATCGCTCGGTGGTCCATCTGGTGGTGTTAATACAAACTTTTCCATTCATATCCCCCCTAATATACATCGCGCTGATATCGTTTTTGTTTTTGCATCTCAGCTATATACGCTTCTGCTTGTTCGCTTGTCATGTTTCCTTCTTTTTCAATCACATGAATAAGCGTTTGATGTACATCGCGCGCCATATGCTGCTTATCACCACAAACGTAAACGACAGCTCCATCTTCAAGCCAGCGGAACAGCTCCTTGCTTCGTTCTAGCATGCGATGCTGCACGTACACTTTTTGATCTGTATCACGTGAAAACGCAACATCCATTTTTGTCAACACACCATTTTTCAACCACGCTTGCCACTCTGTTTGATAGAGGAAATCCGTCACAAAATGTTGATCGCCAAAAAATAGCCACGACTTCCCTTTCGCCCCTATTGCCTCGCGCTCTTGCAAAAAGCTGCGGAACGGCGCAACCCCTGTACCTGGTCCAATCATAATAATTGGTGTATTCGCATCTTTCGGCAGTTTAAAGTTCGGATTGTGATGGATAAACACCGGAAGTTTATCACCAATGTGCAGGCGCTCCGCACAAAACGTTGAACAAACACCTTTACGTAAACGTCCGTGCGCTTCGTAACGCACTGCACCAACGGTGATATGCACTTCTTCTGGATACGCCGCTAAACTGCTTGCGATTGAATAAAAGCGCGGCTGCAACTTACGTAAAGAAGAAACAAACTGATCTGGCGACATATCCCACGGACCGAAATCGCGAAGAACATCGAGCACATCGCGCCCTTTCATATATTCCTTTCTTTTCACTTCTTGCTCAGCAGAAAGGAGCACATGAAACGCTTGATTACGTGAAAACGAAGCCAATGTTTGCAATAATTGCTCGGTTAACACCGTAATTTCTAATCGGGAAAGCAGCACTTCGCGTAACGATTCTTCTTTTCCTTCAACAGAAACCGGTGTGTCTGGATTCCATTTCATTTCTTGAATAATGAGATCGACAAGTTCTGGATCGTTTTTCGGGAAAACACCAAGCGCGTCGCCTGGTTCAAATACCAATCCTGAACCTTCGAGCGATAATTCAATATGGCGTGTTTCTTTGTTCGAGCCGCGTCCATTTAAATTGATATTTTCTAATACTTCTGCTTGAAACGGATGCTTGCGCGAGTAGTTAGAAACAGGTTTCACTTGCGACTGCTGGGGAAGGACGGTGACGGAACCCCCGCCTTGCTTATTCAACTCACTAAGCACCCCATCAAGCCACTTCGCCGCTGCTTCCTCATAATCGACATCACAATCAACGCGTTCGTATAACCGCTCTCCTCCGAGTTCTTTTAGCCGTTGATCGAAGTCTTTTCCTGTTTTACAAAAATGTTCATACGACGTATCGCCAAGCGCCAATACCGAGAAGCGCAGATGGTTAAGTTTTGGTGCGCGCTTGCTATGGAGAAATTCGTAAAATGATAAAGCATTATCTGGCGGTTCCCCTTCACCATACGTGCTAACGACAACAAGCAACGTGTCGATTTTTTTTAAGTCGTTTGGTTTGAAATCAAGCATCGATAAAACATGAACATGAAACCCATGGCTTTTGAGTACTTCTCCAGTTTTTTCTGCCAATTTTTGTGCATTTCCTGTTTGTGAGCCGTAAAGGATCGTTATTTCTTTCGATACGTGGGCTTCTTGCTGTACCGCTGTGCTCGCAAATTCGGTAGCAGCTAAATATCCGCTTAACCAAAGCTTTTGCGCTGGCGTTAATGTCGGCCAAAGTCGGTTGAGCAAGTCAACTTGTTGTTCGTTAAATGGGCTATTCGTCACTTGAAACGGCAACATCTTTCACCTCTCGTTTTTTTACTATTCCTATAAATTAAGTATGTTTTATTTGACTTTACCGCAAAAAATAAAATTAGTAAAATAAATATAAATTATCAGAACTATTTATTTTTTTAATGATTAAGGAGCGATAGCTGTGTACGACGAATTAAAAACATTTATGACTTTAGTAGAGGTGAAAAACTTCACAAAAACTGCGGAAATTCTCCATCTATCCCAACCGAGCGTCAGTTTGCACATTAAAAATTTAGAAAAAGAATTTCAAACGAAACTATTTATTCGTTCGCCAAAAAAACTACAAGTGACAGCGACTGGCGAATTACTTTACGATCGAGCTAAAAAAATGATTGCCTTGTACGAACAAACAAAACAAGATATTTTAGAATACCACGATTGTGTGAAAGGAACGTTGAAAATCGGGGCTAGTTTTACGATCGGGGAATATGTGCTTCCTTCTTTTTTACTTTCTTTACAAGACGATTATCCAGAACTACACTTCGAAGTGATGATTGGCAACACGAAGGAGATCGTCGAGCTTGTCCGTTCATATGAAACCGATATTGGCTTAATTGAAGGGCAAACGAACGAAAAAGAATTGGCTGTTTATCCATTCATGCAAGATGAGCTTGTCATCGTGGCTTCAAACGATCACCCGCTCGTTCACAAACAAGAAGTATGTATAAGCGATCTACAAAATCAAATATGGATTACGCGCGAATTAGGCTCTGGCACACGTGAATACTTTAACCATTTTATTCGTTCAAATGGATTAAAAATTAAATCGCTCATGATCATCAGCAGCAATCAAGGAATTAAAGAAACGTTAATGCGCGGAAACGGGTTAGCCTTTCTTTCACGTCATGTGATTGAGCGTGAATTAAAACAAGGTCACTTATCGATCGTCTGTTTAAAGCACCCCCCTTTTTACCGAACGTTTTCTTATCTTTATGCACCGACAATGAAAAGCAAAAAAATTGTTCATTTATTTATTGATTTTCTCGAACGAAAAAAGATGTAACGAGCACGGCTATCCTGCTCTGTTACACCCTTTTCGTCTTAATGCTCTGCTAGCTGTGACACTGGAACACGCTGTTGATTTTCCGAATTGTCTAAAAAATGGATTGTTGCCGTTTCCGCATCGACATGTTCGATATATACCGATTTTCCATTATACGTTACATTTTTCATATCGGGCGATTGAGCAATTTGTTGCGCACGTGTTACGTTCATGCTGTTTCCCTCCCTTCAAATGATTATTATCATCTACGCTTCACGTTAAAAATATACAAAAAAAGAGCACCCACAAGGTTGGTATGCTGCTCTTATTTTTTATACACATGAATCGAAAGTCCTTTTTTTCTCATAAACATATGTGAAAATAAAGGAAGAACAGGGCGAACATAGAAGTAATTGTTGATCTATAGAGGAGGGAGATAATGCTAGAAAGATGGTTGAAAGAGTCTTCGTATACAGTCGTATTTACTGGAGCAGGAATGTCTACAGAAAGCGGGCTTCCCGATTTTCGTTCGACAAAATCAGGACTTTGGCGCACGAAAAATCCACAACAATTGGCAAGTACGTATGCTATGCAACATAATCGAGACGAGTTTATCGCATTTTATCAATATCGTATTCGCACACTTCTTGAATGCCAACCACATATCGGACATACAATTTTAGCAAATTGGCAATCCACTATGCCTCCATTTTAACAAGTTTTTCATTTATAACTTTACAACATTTTTATCATATGTTAGACTATTTTTAAAATTCATAATTTATCATCTACTAGGGGAGTCCAATAGCTTGGACTGAGAGAAGAACGCGCAAAAGTTCTTTGACCCTTTGAACCTGATCTGGGTGATGCCAGCGTAGGGAAGTAGATGGCGCGAGTGTTCTTTACTTGTGCTATTTGCGGACAAGATCAGGTTCTCGTTATGGAGCCTGATCTTTTTACGTATTGGCGTTGCTCCAACTAAAAAATGAAAAGGAGCGATTAAAAATGAAAGACTTATTTTCATCAATGCCATTTCCCTCGAGTAAAAAAGTGTATGTGCCCGGAACGCGTGAAGATGTTCGTGTGCCAATGCGAGAAATTCAACTGTCGCCAACCAAGACAGGTACAACGATGCTAGAAAATGAGCCTATTCGAGTTTATGACACGAGTGGACCATACACTGACCCACTTTTCGCGCCGAATATTGATAAAGGATTGCCAAAATTAAGAGAAAAATGGATAACGGAGCGTGGCGATGTAGAAGAATATAGCCCTTCATTAGTGAGAACAAACATTCCTTTTTCACCTAGGCGTTTTCGTGCGAAAAAAGGGAAAGTTGTGACCCAAATGCATTATGCAAAACGAGGAATCATTACACCTGAAATGGAGTTTGTTGCTATTCGCGAACAGATGGATCCAGAGTTTGTTCGACAGGAAGTGGCAGCAGGAAGGGCAATTATCCCAGCTAATATCAATCACCCTGAGAGTGAACCAATGATCATCGGAAGCAAGTTCCATGTAAAAATTAATGCGAATATTGGAAACTCTTCTGTTACATCCTCGATGGATGAAGAAGTTGAAAAAATGCTTTGGGCTGTTCGTTGGGGTGCCGATACAGTCATGGACTTATCGACAGGAAAACATATACATGAGACGCGAGAATATATTATTCGAAACTCCCCTGTGCCGATTGGAACTGTACCTATTTACCAGGCGTTAGAGAAAGTGAACGGCATTGTCGAAAACTTATCATGGGACATTTACCGAGAAACATTAATTGAACAAGCCGAACAAGGCGTAGACTATTTTACTATTCATGCAGGTGTCTTACTTCGCTATATCCCACTAACAGTCAATCGAACAACTGGTATTGTCTCTCGGGGTGGCTCAATTATGGCACAATGGTGTTTAGCACACCATGAAGAAAACTTTTTATACACCCACTTCGAAGAAATTTGCGAAATTTTAAAAACTTACGATATTGCTATTTCACTTGGGGATGGATTACGTCCAGGCTCAATTGCAGACGCAAACGATGAGGCGCAATTCGCCGAGTTACAAACACTTGGAGAGTTGACAAAAATCGCTTGGGAACATGATGTCCAAGTGATGATCGAAGGTCCAGGGCATATTCCAATGCATAAAATTAAAGAAAATGTCGATAAACAAATTGAAATTTGTCACGGGGCACCTTTTTATACGCTAGGTCCTATCACTACCGACATTGCACCAGGTTACGACCATATCACCTCAGCTATCGGTGCAGCGCTTATCGGCTGGCACGGTACGGCCATGCTTTGCTATGTGACACCAAAAGAACATCTTGGACTACCGAATAAAGAAGACGTCCGCCAAGGAGTCATCGCCTACAAAATTGCTGCCCACGCTGCTGACTTAGCAAAAGGACACCCTGGCGCACAAACGCGTGATGATGCATTATCAAAGGCGAGATTTGAGTTCCGTTGGCAAGATCAATTCAACTTGTCACTAGATCCTGAGCGCGCACGTGAATATCACGATGAAACACTACCGGCCGAAGGAGCAAAGCTTGCTCATTTTTGTTCGATGTGCGGTCCGAAATTTTGTTCAATGAATATTTCTCATGAATTACAAAAAACACTACAAAGCGAAGGAATGAAAGAAAAGGCAAAACAATTTGTTGAATATACAAACATCATGCAAGCTGAGAGATAGCGCTCAGCTTGTACTTTTTTACAAAAAATGTTATTTAAGTCATATTCATTGACATTCCACTTACTATAGCTTAAATTTAAGTCGTAACTTTAAGTAGAAAGTATGGAAAGAGGTGACTTGCTTGCTCACAGATTTCATCATTTTTTTGTTAGGATTACTTCTAATCATCGGTGTATTAACAACGAAGTTTTCTTCTTGGCTAGGCGTGCCATCACTTGTATTTTACATACTCGTCGGAATGATTTTATCCAAATTTATATATTATGATAACGCTTTTCTCACCCAGATTGTTGGCATTTTTGCGTTAATCATTATTTTGTTTGAAGGTGGGATGAACACAAAGTGGAATACATTAAAAAAAGTTTTAGTTCCCGCTTCCTCCCTTGCAACGTTTGGAGTGCTAATTACTGCCATTTGCGTAGGCATATTTGCCAAATACATTTTACACGTCTCATGGGCCGAGGGATTTCTATTAGGCGCTATCGTTTCTTCGACTGACGCTGCAGCAATATTTGCTACGCTAGGAAGCGTCAATGTAAAACGCCGTCTCTCAGCAACACTAGAAGCTGAGTCGGGGATGAACGATCCGATGGCCGTTATTTTAACCCTCTCCTTGATTACATTTATCCAACAGCCAGAACTAACTATTTCCCACACCTTTCTCAGCTTTATTTGGCAGATCGTTATCGGTATTCTTGTTGGGCTTGGATTAGGAAAATTAACTGTGTGGTGTTTGAATAAAATAAATCTTGATTCCTCGGGATTATACCCCACTCTATCTTTATCATTTGCGATACTCTCTTATAGTATAGCAGCCCTGCTAAAAGGTAGTGGGTTTCTTTCGGTATATATTATGGGCGTTTTTGTCGGCAATGCACAACTCGTTTATCGCCATTCTATTTTTCGTTTTAACGAAGGGCTAGCATGGATGATGCAAATATTTATGTTCATTTTACTCGGACTACTCGTTTTTCCAAATGAACTAGTAAAAGTAGCATGGGAAGGTGTCGCCCTAGCTATCCTACTTATTGTTGTGGCAAGGCCGATCAGCGTCATGATAAGTACAATAAACATGAATTTCTCTATTAAGGAAAAGCTATTCCTTTCTTGGGCTGGGCTAAAAGGTGCTGTTCCGATCGTCTTGGCAACTTACCCACTTACCTCGAACATTGAAAATAGTCAGCTCATTTTTAATATTGTTTTCTTTATTGTGCTCATTTCCGCCCTTATTCAAGGATCAACAACTTCTTTTTTAGCCAAGCATTTAGGACTGCTACTCGGAGAAAAGAGGGAAGTGGCTCACTCCATCGAACTGATGTCAACGACGAAAGCAAATAAAGCAAATAAGGAAATTGTTGAAGTCCATATCAGTAATAAGCAGTCACATTTACTAAATATGACGATTAGCCAACTTCCATTGCCAAAGGATTGCTTAATTACGGCTATTATTCGTAATGATAAAATTATTACCCCGAAAGGAAACGTGAGATTACACGAAAATGATGTTGTTTATATATTAATCGAAAAAGGAAGAAGATCAGAGATTTATAAAATATTTTCAATTACCGAAGATACGTCATTCTAATAAAGACAAGAGCAGGACATTCCCCCTGCTCTTGCTTTCCTCTTCAATGCCTGTTTCGATTATTTCTACTGAAAGATCCCTTGTTGCCTAGACAATATCCCCAAAGACATTATATGCTCTTTTTTCAAATGCCAATATGTATAAAAAACAATAAACACAGCCGCTAAAACAAGTCCAACAACGCCACCGTTAAAATAAAGAAGCGTTAACGGATTTTCCAGCACCATGTTTGGATGTACAATACCGTAACTCAATTTCCATATGACTAAGCCATATATGAAACTGTTAAAAATAACATCCATCATGCGTCGTTCCGCTTTTAAAACGAACACACCATAATAAAAAAATAAATATGTCATAACCAAACTTGCTACAAGCAACAAATTTTCTCCTTGAATCATTTTTCCTCCTTCACTGACAACAGCTCCTTATAAAAAGCGCTTTTTTATATCCTCTGTCGGAACAAAGCAACAATCCTTCTTTCCGAACCAACGATACCTATTTTTCGCGATCCAATCATATACTCGATCGCGAATAGGAGATGGGATAAGAATAAGCCAATATAAGTACTTCCAAAACCCTCGCAAATGTTTGCATACGCGTAACGCTGCAGTAGATTTAACATAGTATGTAGATTCATCGATGAATACAAAACTATCGAGTTGTTGAGGGATATGATATTTCTTAAGCAACGCTTGACCTACTTCACTTTGCAACGAAGCAAAACGAAAATAAGCTTTTTCGTCTCTTTCAATAATAAACCGAACCGTTGCACTACAAAAATGACAAATGCCATCAAATAATATGATGTGCATAACCGACCAATCCTTCCCCTTCCGTTCATCTAACCTCTCCATTATAGCTCACCTATGCAACAAAAGAAAAACGTGAAGCTCGGCAACTTCACGCTTTTCATATCATAGCTAGAAATTATCCATACATCGTCCACATCCCGATATCATAAAAACCGAGTCTTTTATAAATGCGTCCCGCATTCGGATTGTCATAAAATAAACATAACGTTTTGCCTGCGCGAATGTAGTCTTGGATAACTCGTTTCATGATTTCGCTTGCATACCCTTTGTGACGATCATTCGGATCTGTGCAAACGCCGACAACCATCGCAGATAGCGTATTTTCTGCAGTTGTCGCAACAGACGACACCATGCGACCATCTTCCTCGATATAGTACACACGCCCTGTATTTGTTTCTAACGATTTGACAAGCATATCACGCGATGAAGGAAGCACCGAAAACTCAGCAATGCGACTGCGCAATTCAAGTATTCGATCGACATCATCAATCGTTGCTTGTTTTATTTCATAGCGGCTTTCCACTTCCGGAAATATGATTTCGTTACATTCGCAAAAATACGTCACACGCTTTTTTCCAAGTGATAAGAGAGGTTCAAATTTTGCGACAAGCTCGGTTTTGCCTGAGAGTCGAACAGGCTGAGCGGCATGTCTCATAATTTTCGCAAATCCCTCTATATCAAACTCCCCTGGAGCATATGGAATATACGAATCATAAAATCGCAACAATACAGCTCGCAACTCGCCATTCTCATCAAAGTCGCCCCACAGCTCTTGAAACTCTTGTTCATATCCAAACGCTTCAATATCACCGATAATAAAAAGATTCAATGAAGGCTCCTGCCTTAAAAAAGAAAACACAACATGATGATCTGCGCTATTCAACTTACGAATCATGTCCATCTCCCTTTACGATCAATATTAATTCTACTATAGCAAATATACACACAAAATTTTGTCGAATTTTGTCCAGACAAAACAAATGAAGTGTCGGTTTCGTCGTATGTCAAAAGTACTTTCTCATTATGATATAATGTAGAAAAAAGGATGTGGAAGAGATGGAAAAAGCACAACACGGTCGTATGTATTCATATAAAGAGATTCAGCAATGGGAAGGAAATTGGGAGCTGATTGACGGTGTCCCTTATTTGCTTGCATCGCCTTCGTATATTCATCAATATGTCGTCGGCGAACTGTATCTCGCCTTAGCTCCTTACTTCAAAGCACGTGGATGCCGCCTCATCTTGTCCCCATTTGACGTGCAATTCGATACAGATAACAATGAAGAAGAAGCGCAAACCGTTGTACAGCCAGACTTATTCGTCATTTGCAATTTAAATCAACTGAAGAAAAACCGAGTACAAGGCGCACCTGATCTCGTGATCGAAGTGTTATCCGCTAGCACAGGAATTAAAGATCGAAACCAAAAATATTATTTATATGAAACAAACGGCGTGAAAGAGTATTGGATGGTCGACCCAAGCAATCGGACGATTGAAGTCATCGGCTTAGAAGACGGGCGGTTTCAAAAACGCGCAGTATTCGGTCCGAAAGATGTGTTAACGTCTTTTTTGTATCCAGATTTAGCAATTTCGCTTGATTCCATCTTGCATATGGATGATGTGTAATAAGATAACGCCGGCTAGAGTTCCCTAACCGGCTTTTCATTTGCTTAAATTTAGTCGATAGCGCAATTTCCGTCCGTGCACGTTTTTCCTTCTTCCGCTAGCGATTGCAGCGATGAGGACTGCTGTTCTTCTGCCCATACTTTCTCTAGCGCCTGCCTAAATACGTCAACAGGCTGGGCACCGGAAATGGCGTATTTTTGATTGAGCACGAAAAACGGAACGCCCCGGATGCCGAGTTGAGCCGCTATCGCTTCTTCGTTTCGCACTTGTTCTGCATAGCGACCGTCAGCAAGCACCGCTTCCGTCTCTTTACGGTCAAGCCCTGCTGCTTCGGCAAGTTCAAGCAACACATCGCGGTCGCTAATTCGCTTCGATTCGGTAAAATAGGCGTAAAACAGCCGCTCCACTACTTCCTTCCCTTTTTCCTTTGCATATTGCGCGAGACGGTGGGCATCAAACGTATTGGTCGGTTTCATCGTCTCAAAACGGAACGTAAGACCAAGCGCCTCCGCTTGCTTGCCAATATCGGCGTTTGCACGCTTCGCTTCTTCAACGGAAATGCCATATTTTTGCGCAATCATTTCGTGAATGCTAAATGGCGTTTCTTTTTTTGCATGCGGATCAAGTTCAAAACTACGGAAGACGACCTCGACATTCTCCCGATGCGGAAAAGACTCGAGCGCCTCTTCTAATCGTCGCTTTCCGATATAACAAAACGGACAAACAAAATCGGACCATACTTCAATTTTCATCGTCACACCTCGGTTTTGTCCTCCAGATCGGAGGGAATTTTCTTCCTTATTGTAAATTCAAATTTTTGAAGAAAAATTTCATGATATTCATCCTATTTCGCGCAGGAGACTCCCACTTCAACGACCAAAGGGAGTAAGTGGGAGAGGAATGCGCGTTCCCCCTTTCTTTTGTGTATGATATAATAAAGGCGTGGAGAAAACCGTTCAATAAAGGCACTCCAATAACTGCTACTCGATGTATGGAGTTGGTTACAGGAAACGTTGTAACCGTAAAACATCGAGCGTAGGTCCGTCTGTTGTGTGTGGAAGCCAAGTACTGCCAACAGACACACCGAGAGAATCGGTAACGATGCAGGCATGACCTGCGTCGTTGGGTAGTCGTCAACCTGCCCCTGATGCAACCCCAAGTCAAGGAAGGAGGAAGAAGTCCGTTTGCACTTCTGGGGAGTTGCAAGCCCTCACTTCAAGCGTTAGCTAAGTGGGGGTAGTTGACTGGTGATTACTGCCCTAGCGCATTTGCGTATTCGCATTAAAATTCTCCTCTCCACTAAAATAACGATATTTATCTCTTCCTACTCTCCGTCATTTGTTTCCAAACGGATCCTTTCGCTTCTTCGCCGCCTTCGATGCGTTCAATCGCCATTTTTACTTGCATGCTTACCTCAAATTCCGGGTCGTTTTCGGCCGCTTTTAATGCAGGCAAGACGGATTCATCACCATTTTCGTATAAAAACATCGCGGCACGCCAGCGAACGAGCTTGCTTGCGTCGTTTAGCGCTTCAACCATGACAGGAATGGCTTCCACGTCACCAATGTCAGACAAACAGTCACCAGCGGTACGGCGCACAGAAACGGCCGGGTCTTTTAGTGCCTCATATAAATACGGAAGCACGCTTTTGCCACCAATCATTCCTAAATACGCAGTCGCTAAGCGACGAATGGCGACTTTTTCGTCTTTTAACGCCTTTGCCAATACAGGCAAATCGGTTTCCTTCGGCTCTATCATTTGTTCCAACGCCGCATATCGTTTCGTCCAGTCTGGGTTCTCTAGCATTTGTTCTGTTACTTGAATGCTTGTTCGTTTTTGTGTTTTTGCCTGTTCGCCTTGTTTAAACATGTGCACGAGCCGTTCAAGCCGTTCGGGTGGATAAGCGGCAGACAATTCCTCAACAATATCAGCGCCGATTTCTTCAAACGTTCCGTACCGCACGCCCTTTTCGACCCATTTTCGCTCTATGACGATATTCCCCGCATGTTTTTGCGCTTCTAGCACCGCATCGACAAACGGCTTTGGCAAGCCAACACGTCTCTCTTCGTGACCGTCCGTTAACTTCACTTGCATCGGCAAGCCATACAACATTTGCACATACACTTTCACTTCGCCAAAATGATCGTTGCGTACGGGCTCATTATCTTGGAGTTCCTCCACCTGCTCGCCAAATACTTCGCGCACCTTCGTTAAAATCGGTTTCCAGTCATATTTCGCATGCCGTTCGATAGCTAAAAAATCAGCGACATGATAAATGCCTTTCACGCCTTCAATTTTCAATAATTGTTGAATAATTTCTGGAGCCTGTTCCGCTTGCGACGGCTTATAGTTATAACTTGTGCCAAATGGAAGCTCTTTATCAAGCAACACTTTCATTGTATTGGGACTTGGCGTCGGTTCAATGGATTGAATCTTCATTTGTTTCTCTCCTATCCTCTACAAAAAATACCTCGTAACTTCATTAAAAAGGAAGAAACAAAGAAAAGCAAAAGTTTCGCTCAATAAAAAATACCACCTCCATAAATTGCAGAGATGGTTTCACATCGTCTTACACAAACACCTTTGTCAACAAAATGTGTCGTATGTCGTCATGAAGCGTTTCATACTTAGAATCGTTGAGATCTTCTTTCGTTACCCAAGCAAATTCAGAATGTTCGTCGTTTAGTGTAAGTGAAGAAATATCATCATTTTTTGGTTTGACAAGATACGTGAAAACAACCCGATATATATCTTCGTCACCACTTTTGCTTTTTAAATTTCGAACGAATAGTTCTTCTATCAATTCTACATCCAAATTCAATTCCTCTTTCGCTTCTCGAAACAAACCTTGCACAGGAATCTCATCATATTTTATTTTTCCAGCTGGAACGTTCCATACATTCGGAGCTACCTTACAATGTTCTGCTCGTTTTGTTAAAAGAACTTTCCCATCGTGCCATACAATCACTTCAACAGAAATTCGATAATTCGGATACATACATTTTCCTCCACATTATTGAAAATCAAAGACAATGACTCTTTTTTCCCTATGCTCAAAACAACTCTAACTGTTCTGTTTCACCTAACCGTTCAAGTGATTTCGGATCATGATCTTGAAAATAGGCGTGATAAGCAGGTTCGGTTATACGCCCACCCTTCCTAGCGTTCGACACGGTGACACTTCCCATGCTTCATACGGTACTAAACAATTACATTTCATCGCATCCTGTACTCGTGAAGCGATATGCGGTCTCGTTATATATTTTGAAATGTTTTTGCTAGTTAGCAGAAAAAAATTTGCTTCCTTTATTTCTTGGGTCTGAATGTTCAAATCACGAAACTTACGCAAGGAAGCCCCTGCCTTAAGGCACGGGGAGGAATTGCGCCTTACGCAATGTTCATTCCCTCCCTTCGATATGTGTATCCGTCGAATCGCTGAATGATATTAAAATATTTGTAGCTGATTCCTTGTGCGATTCGTTTTCCGTCTTTGTCTTTCATATCAAAACTTCCATTTTTCCTACATGCGACTTCGCCAAACCAAACGCCTTGATATTTCCCTTTTGGTACATTGGCTTTGACTATGTCGCCTGTTTGGAAGCAAAAGAAGTATTTTTGTCTTGCCAAAAATCCTCTTGGAAAGCCATACTTATCAAGATTTGTACGAGAGCGACTTCCGCGTCCTTTTGCCTTGATAAATAATGCTTCTTTTGTTTTGAAATGCAATTGGAGTGGCGTGCTTTCGCCTACACAACAAGCATCAAAATAGTGAATTTTCGGTAGTCCTAATCGTATTCGATTCATTTTCGTTCGTGCGCCTGTTCCACACTCTACTTCGCATCCGCTTTGTTTTAACACTTCATACACTTTCCATCGAGTGGCATTCACTACACTTGCGTCTTTTAGCGTTTTTTTGACCATTTCTTGAATATGTGGATACCCGAATTCTTCTGCTGTCTTACTTCCTTTGCGCTGATTACAGTCATGACAGGCAAGACATAGGTTATCCACTCGATCTGTTCCACCTCTCGATTTTGGAATGATATGCTCGATTTCAAGCGGAACGCCTTCTTTTCCACAATAACAGCATTTTCGTCCAAACTTTTCGAGCAAATACTCCCGTACTTCATATCCTTGTAGCGTACCTTGTTGATACTCTACACCATTGATTTCAGGATTTCGCATGAGTTGCGTGTCAAACTTTGCGTTCTCGTACGATATATGCTCAATCGGACATATCTTCCTTAAACGCTCCACCCATGTTTGAATATTTTGCACACGACTCTCTAACGATGGTGGCAACCACCCGTCTTTTCTCCTACGATTAAGAAAACGTGGTTTTCTGTATCGAGTTTTTCGCTTTCTTCTTGCACGACGAAACGCCCGTCTTTTGTCTAATCGCTCTTTGATGTCTGTGCGATGGTCAAGTTGCCCTAACCATACCACTTCTTGTCCTCGCACAATCGCAAGTCCTGTGTGTTTACTTCCGTAATCGATTTTGAGCCGATACGGTGTTTTCGGTCGAAAATTATCGACAATTTCTTTTAAAATAATCGTAAATGGATAGCGTTTGTAGATCGCTGCTTTTCCTTGCTTTAATAACTTTCTTGCGACCGCCTCATGACAAGGGGCGAGTGGACGCTTATTTGTATCTAATACAAAAACCATAGGGTTCTCCCCTTTCCTCTGCATAAAGCAGGTCATATTCTCCTCGACCATGTTATAGATGCTTGTTATATGCAAGACACTAGCGCTACCCACCACGCTTGTTTAATCTTGCACGACAGAGGAACGGGCTGGAGAAGCACCCGAACGTGTCATGACATCTATAACGTAGGCTCTGTTTCAAGCCTTGGTCTGGTCAACATGGGGCTTACAAGCCCATGACTTTAGTCATTGGGTTGTTGACTTCAACCCCTCAATCTCTTCCACAGACAATTCCGTTAGTTCATGAATTGTCTGTACGTCGTAGCCTTTTTCCAGCATCTTTTTCGCAATGTGGCGCTTTTCTTGTTGTAGTCCTTCTTTCAAACCTTTTTCTAGCGCTTTTTTCTTTTTGAGCGTGACAGGCACCGTACCTATCATGGTCAATGGACATATATGCACCTCGCTTTCTATTTTGTGGTGTATTTTCGACAAAATTGGTGATGTTCCTTCTTTAGAAATGGAAAAAGGAGAGAGAAAACTATCACTCTCTGCTTCTACAAATCTCGACAATCTTCGGGGCGGTGGCACCGTATCATGACTTCTTGAAATATGGTATAATGTGTATAAAACCTCAACCAAGGTGGGATACAAATGAGAACTAACAAAAAAGGGAACCGTGGCGCCTATCATATAACAACTGGAACAGCAAAACGACCAATTTTAAAGAGAATCGTGCGTCAGAACCGTCATCATTACCGAATCGAAGTGCCTGTTCTAACAGAAGGGCAAATGAAGGAGGTCATTCAAGTGCGACCTGAAAAGAAAAAACTAACCAAAGAAGAAAAAAAAGCGTTACACAAACGTCTAGCTGGTAGTGGAAAGTTATTTAGCAAAGAAGGCGTGTTGGAATCATTGAGAATTGCAAACAGGGAAGAGTGGGAGGATTAAGCGGTGTCAACAAAAATACTAATTGATACAAATATATATGCGGCACATGAAATGGGTTACCCTGATGCAGTGGAGTTCATTGAACAGCTAATTGAAGATGAGGCAGAGATTATTATGACTACCTTGATTGAGATGGAAATCATGTCTCATTTCGAAATCGAAACAGATCCTGACATAAGAGAAAATAGAAAAGGATATATTCAACTGGCTGATCAAATTTATGACATCACTAGAGAAGATACAGAGCTAGCAGCTGACATAAGAAGGAAAGCAAGAGCCGATCGTACACGCAAAAAGAGTATTAAAGCACCAGACGCTCTTGTTGCAGCTGCAGCTCTTATACATAATGCCACATTAGTTAGTAATAACGATAAAGACTTTCGCTGGATTCGAGAGAACTATACTTATAAAGATCGAAAGTTAAATTATGTAAATCCCATAATGGATAAGAAAGCTTACGGCGAATTTGTCAAAGCCTATATCGAAAGCAGAGGGGTTTAGAAAGAACGTTAGCATTTTTATTCGAACATATTACCCTTTACGTATTACACGACATCTCCATTAACGACATTCGTGACCTCATCACCAAAATATTTTCAAAATACTCCTTCCGCAACAAGATATTTCCCAACCCGCTTGCTGCAATGTGGAAACGCAAAATACACTTTTTCGACAGCGAGAACAAAAACAGCCAACCCTAATCGTATCGCAGGCGTCCCTAAGGGAACAATTTGAATTTCAAAATGTGAAGGCACATTTCCTACAATAAAAAGCAAAGAGAGTCAAAGATCACGGAGGAGTACACGCGCTATGACTCTCTATTTCTACAAATCTCGCCAATCCTCGGGGCGTGACAGGCACCGTACCAAAACAACTCTATATGTGTCGAGTGAGCTTCTAGATTATAGTTTATTTAGATTTTAGCACTTCCTTTAACAACTCAATCGCATGCTCATCGTTCGGATCATGTGCCAAGCTCCCCGCGGAAGGCTTTGGAAAGGATGGATTGTTTTATTAAGTCTATTTTTTGCTCGATTTCTAAAGCGAGTTGTTTTTCTGAGTCCAACTTATTTAGTAGAAAATCTACTTTTTCTGCAATCCGTTGTTGCTCCCTAACAGGGGGTAACGGAAGACTAAGTCCACCTATAATCTGGGCGTTTGCCCCTGGCTGCGCAATTCCCTTTTGCACAACAGTAATTTGTTTCCAATACATTGGGCTTTTTAAATAGTTCCATAAATAGCGGGCATCTAAATAATCATTTGTAGTCAATCGAATAAGATAAGAAGCAAACACTGCACAAGGCACGTCATCGATCAAAAAACTCTTTCCAGTGGTTGCACCCGTTCTAGCGATAACAATGTCCCCTTTATTGAGACGGTACTTTTCTAGTTGCTCTTCATCTATTTTGCAATGCGGTACCTTTTCCCAATCAACACGGCTATTTTGTATATCGGTTATACGCAAATATTTCGGACCTTCTTCTGATGCTGAGGATGAAGCTGTGTATCCATACTGCAAATTTTTTAAACATGATTTCAGTTTTACCCACACCCAATTTCCCGGCACTTTATAAGGTTGTTCATTTGGTGGAACGATTTCTTTTTCATTTATTTGATTAGGAGGTTCAAAAGGATCATTTGTTCCTAACTCCCCCCTAAACGCCCTATCCAAAATCGCCGCCCTTCTTAGTTCAACCGATTCCTTCACTTCCTCAATCAACCGCTTCGCTTCATCAATTTTAGCAAAAAGCCGCTCGACCTTCTCAGCAATGCGTTTTTGTTCATTGTAAGGAGGTAATGGTAATTTAATGTTAGACAAATCATTTTTATTAAATCCTGCTTGGGCTGAACGAGAGATCATTTTCAAAGGTCCTTGAAAATGTTCTGTTTGTAGTAACCAATATAAGTATTTTCTATAAATATGTTCTTTTGGATAAACTACTTTAGCTAATGCAACATTGTATGCACCGCTTAGTCCTGTTAAAATCCTGCCAATTGAAGCTCCATACCTTGCTATTAAGATGTCTTCTTCTTCAATCAATCTTAACTTATTTGTGTATGGGATATATGTCAAATAATCATCTGATGCAAAATCTCTGATCTGAACTAGTCTTATATAACCTTCCTTTGGCTCATTTATAAATTGGCTTTTAGGAGGCTGTGTTCCACCCTGAATATCTAATATTGAAGTGAAGTAAAAATATGTCCAATTCTCTGGCACTTGATACGGCTGTTCGTCTTTGGGCACTAGTGCTTCTTTTAGTAGCTCGTCGATTGATTTTTGTTTTGTTTTGCTCATTTTTTCAGCACCTCAGATGTTTCTGCTACTTTTAATGTGTCGTTCGATGGTTGGTAGCTGTTCAGTTGTTCAACCGCTTTTAGTTCATCGATGACTTCGTTTAATAAGGAAATGGCTAGTTCTAATTTTTCGACGGCTTCTTCTGCTGAGTCGATTGGGTCTGGTAAGTTTTCGTAAATCGATAGCGATTCGTCGGCGATTAAGCCGATGTCTAAGCTGTCGCCTTTTTTCGCAATTTCTTCGCGCGTGAATACGTTCCAGCGTTCATCTTGTACTTGATGGCGATCTTCTGCTGTATACGCATTGATGAAGTCGGCAAAATGTTCTTTCGTAAGCGGATTGCGTTTCCCAAACGACGGCATGTTTGTCCGCAAATCATACACCCATACTTCTTTTGTATTGCCGACATCGCTTGTGCCGCGCGTGAAAAATAAGACGTTCGTTTTTACCCCTTGGGCGTAAAAAATGCCTGTTGGCAAGCGTAAAATCGTATGGAGCTCACATTTATCCATTAAATCGCGACGAATGTCCGCCCCGACTCCGCCTTCAAATAAGACGTTATCCGGCAGAACGACTGCTGCGCGGGCTTTTCCGTTCGGTTTGAGCGCACGGTAAATGTGCTGCAAGAAATTCAATTGTTTGTTCGATGTCATAAACGTAAAGTCTGTTCTCGTCGCACGTTCACCGCCCTTTTTCGTTCCAAACGGCGGGTTTGTTAAAATAACATCATAGTTTTTCAAGCTTTCCCCTAACGATGAAAGCGTATCCCCTAATATAATTTCCCCATGAATGTCATGAAGCAGTGCATTCATGACCGCAAGGCGATGCGTATCTCGGACAAGCTCTACACCAGAGAACGCTTTATATTTTTGAAACTCTATTTCTTCTTGTGACAAATCGAAATAATCGTCTGTTTGCTTGCGAACGTGGCGATCGGCGGCAATCATAAAACCAAACGTTCCTGCCGCTGGGTCATGGCAACGTTCCCCTGGCTGTGGGTTCACTAATTCGACAATGACTTCAATGAGCGGGCGAGGCGTAAAATATTGCCCCGCTCCTGATTTCACTTCGTTCGCGTTTTTCTCTAAAAGCCCTTCGTACAAATCGCCTAGTCCCTCTTGTTTCGCGTTGTACCAATCAAGACTATTAATCGATTGAATGATTTTTTCTAAGTTTTTCGGCTCACGAATGTTCGAAGCGGCGTCTGTGTAAATTTGCTTTAACAATTCATTTTCTTCTTTTCCTAATGCAAGTAAAAGCTGTTGATAATGGTCTTTCAATTCAATGCCGCTTTTTGTCACGAGCGAATCCCAGCGATACGCTTCTGGAATGATATACTCTTGTCCTGTTTCTTTCATCATTTTTAAAAACAGCAAATACGTTAGCTCGGTCACGTATTGATGGTACGTAATTCCATCATCGCGAAGAACGTTACATAAATTCCAAAGCTTCTGCACAATTTCTCGGTTGTTCATTTAGGCTTGCTCCTTCTTTGTGTGATAGTTATATAAGTTGACGTTAATTTCGCGGACAATTTGCGCGAGTTGTCCGTCGAAAATTTTGTCGATTTGCTTAAATCCGCCATGGCTCTTAAATGGCTCGTATTCAAACGCTTTTTCTGGATCGGGATGGAGGACGTATTCTTGCAATAGCTGCTTTTCGATGCGTTCTAGCCATTTCTTTTGCACCGGCGGCCATGCTTTCATTTGATAAATTTTTTTCATCGCGTTTTTAATTCGTTCTTCATGACTAATGAGCGGGTCGCCTAATGCTTGCTGGCGAATGAAAGCAATAATGTCTGCCGCGATGTCTTCATTTTTTGCTTCTCGCCATGCGGCTTGTAGCTTTTTCTCAGAAAAACCTTTTTGGTCTAATTCAAGTAAAAGCTTTTTTAACTCTTCCCTTGTTAATTCGGTAGGGCGTTGGCAAACGACCATGAGTGCAGGGATTTTGTTCATATTGTTGCGAATAAATTCGCCAAATGACTGCAAATAATCGTCCGGTTTTTCCGCATTGCCGTATCCGCGTTTTACCGCAATCAGTTCATCTTCATGATTCGAAATAAATTGCTTATTTTCTCGGTAGCGATTTTCGTCCATATAGCGGAACATTGATTTGTACTCTTTCAATTCTACAGGTAATTGCTCCGGCTGCAAGTCTTTTATCCAATCAATAAATTCATCGACCGTTTTTCCGCCAGATAGCACGTGAAAGTCTTGGTGTTGACGCTCCGACCATGTTTTCTTTTTCCGCTGTATTTTCGCGATAATTTGTTCTTTCTGGTATTGGAGATGTTCTTGTTTCTCCATGCTCTCTAATTCTTCGACAAGTTGTGTTAACGAGATATTTGGTCGTGTTACTACTGGTTTCATGCTCGTATACGGTTTTAACGACTCATAAATACCGACCGCGTCAAAAATATTGAAATGGTCTTTTTTAATCTCGTCACATTTTCTTGTCGCACGTCCTAGCATTTGCTCATACAAAATGCGCGAACGAACTCGGCGCAAAAATACAAGGTTGGTAATGGCTGGTACGTCGATGCCTGTCGTCAACAAATCGACTGTCACGACAATCGTTGGATACTTTTCGTTTTTAAAGCGGCGAATGGCGCCGGAAGGGTCTTTAATCGAGCCTGTAATTTTCATAATTGCTTGATCTTCGACTGCTCCATATACTGTTTCAAATTCTTCTTTTAAAATGCGCACGACTAAATCGGCATGATCGTCCGTCGCCGCAAAAATCAATGTTTTTCCTTCATCGTCAGGGGAAATGTATTTCGTCAATTCACGAATAATGACACGGTTAAAGCTTTCGGTAATGACTTTTGTATTAAACTGCGCTACGTCGATATTCACTTCGTCTTCTAAATACTCTTGTGAAATCGTTCCGGACACCGTGTCGTACACATCGACCGTTTCCCCTTTTGTCCACGTAATCCCTTCTTTTTTTAGCACCGTCTCAAATTGATAAGGAGGTTCGTGATCGACTAAATATCCGTCGATGACCGCTTCCCGATACGAATACGTGAACACAGGCGGACCGAAAATTTCGGTCGTATGCAATGCTGGCGTCGCTGTTAACCCAATGCGAACGGCGTCAAAATAGTCGAGCACTTTGCGGTATTTGCTTACATAATCTTGATGGTCACGGAATTGCAGTTCCACTTCATCCATTTCTTTATCTAACGTATATCCACGATGGGCTTCATCGACAATAATGCAATCGTATTGGTCGATTGGCGGAACGTCTTCTGACCGATCGTTATAAAAAATGCGTTTTAACATTCCTTGCACCGTCGCAATGTGCACTCTCGTTTCGTTGTCTGGTTTTTGGTCGTACAACGACTGCAAATGATAAATTTCCGTAAACGTTAAGAAGTTTTCAAGCTTGCTTTCTTTAAATGCCCCTTCGGCTTGTTCGCCTAACGCTTTTCTATCCACAAGAAATAAAATGCGGCGGAAGCGGTTTGCTTTAATTAGTCGGTAAACTAACCCGATCGCCATTCTCGTTTTCCCTGTTCCCGTCGCCATCGCGATTAAAATGTTGCGTTTTTTCTCTTCGAGCGCTTTTTCAACCGCTTGAATCGCTTTTACTTGATAAGGGCGCAATTTTAAATAGTCGAACTTTTCATCACGCAACAGCTGCTCGGAACGTTCAATATCTTGAGCAAGCAGTTCTTTTAATCCTTGCGGCGTATACCACCCTTGCAGTGGGCGCGGATGGTTCGTTGATTTTCGTGCATCTAAAAACCAAATGCCTGATTTTTGTTCTAATTGTTTTAAATAAGGACGGCCGTTTGTCGCGAAAAGAAATGGGACAAAATAATCGCCCCACGGTTCGTGAATGATTTCATTGCCGTGGCGAACAATCGACTTCGCGTATTTTTTTGCTTGTTCAATATCGGATGGAATATCTTTGCTCGCTCGCTTTGCTTCAATAATCCCGACCAATTCCAGTCCAACAAATAAAGCATAGTCCGCGTAGCCATTTTGTAACGGCCACTCAGCGATCGCCATGTTCCGTCCTTTTTGTGGACGAGCACCTTTCGAAAATCGCAAATTCTCCGAATCGGCATCCCAGCCTGCTTCTTGTAGCTGTTGGTCAATAAGAATGCGTGTCTCCGCTTCGGTCAATTCCATATGACTAACTGCCCGTTGTGAAAGTTCACGCCGTTTTTGTTTCTCTTCGCTTGGGACATAGAGTTGTTCTTTGCGGATTTTCTCAAGTTCTGTTTCTAGCTGGGAAAGTTTTTGTTCATAAAACTGAATCACACGCTGTAGTTCTTCCTCATGCATTTTAGCACGTGGCACTGGTTCGACGTATGCTGGTGGTTCAAACGACCAATCGCCGTACACTTCCATAAACCAAACAGCAATGCGAAACGCCATATGTAATAACGCTTTTGCCTCCTCTACTTCCCCGTAACTCGGGTTATGTACCGCTAGATTCCCTTTTAAACGAATGACCGTGAATAAATCATATATTTCTTTTGGGATGATTTGGTCATAAAACAGCACTTTAAGTCGTTCTTGCTGGTCCGTTCCTTTTTCTTCGCGAATGTTTTCCAATGCTAAAATACACTTGGTGATCGTTTCAGCAAATTTTCGAAGTTCGCTAATCGTTACGTTCGGGTTTTCATATACATTGCGCTCTGCCGTCTCCCCAACTCTTGCAAGTACTTCCCACTTTTCTTCTAAAAAGCGAAAGTTATGCGACATATACCTCCCACCATTCTTTATTATTCATCGTCCAATTATCAGCTTCATTTTACCATATATTTTATATTTTGTAATCAGACATAGCATTTCCCGCCTTACTTTCTTCTCAATAGTTTACATAATATATATTATTGTCGTGTGAAAAATGATGCAATTATGTTAGAACAAAAAATCCATAGCCACTCCCGCTATGGATCCATTCCACAAAACTTCATGAAAATTTTCACTCTCGTCGCATCTCCAACAAGGACGATAGCTGCCTGTTCCATGCTCTCAAAGTTTTGCGTTATTTTCTACTACACCGTAACGACTAACTCCATATCATGCACCATGTCTCGTTGAAGCTTTTTCATTGTTGGCGTCAGCGTTCCGTGTACATAAACGTTTACTTTTAACTGCGGATTAGCATTTGGATGAATAAATTGGATATTTGCTTTATATGTTCCGCCACTTTCGTCAATAAGCCGAAACATAAATTCGCTATAAAAAGCGGGGACATATCCTAATTTTTCGCCTTGTTTCGTCAATACGACAACCGCTTTCGGATCTTTTTCATTTGTCGGTTCTAGTTGAAGCGTCACGTCATCCCCCACTTGCAAGCGGTCAAGTACTCGTTCCCCTTCATAATATCTCCATCCAGCAATGTAAAAATCAAAGTCAAACTCATTGCCATATACATAAATGGGTGGTACAAACTCATACGTATCAGTCGCAAGTCTTCCACCGGTCGCACGCAATAAATCCATATTTGTATAATCATTGGATAAGCCATGCGCCCGTAGAATTTCTTGAAAATCTGGACGACGACGATCGGGTAACCGTCGTTCAAAAGGGCCAAACAAACGCTCAGATACATAAACTTTATTTACATCTGGGAAAGCTAAATGTAGATGATATCCGTTTTTTAATGCTTCGATAACTCCTCTTCTCTTCGCATGTTTCTCATAATAAAACATGTATTTTCCTTCATGATGCACTAAATTGCCTACATGATATCGCTGACGAGTACGTTCATTTTGCCAAATAAGCCAAAGTACAAAAGGTCGACTCATCCTTTCACCTCCATATACCATTTGATCAACCATTGTTTGCGATGCAGTAGTAATTTTGATACCCACCGCTTGTAAATATCATTCATGCAACTAAAAATCAAAAGTATTTTTTTCTCGTTTATAACATCCCAATCCATACGTACATAAAGAAAAAAACAAAAATCGCTGTGTACACTGTACCTAACACCGTTTCGTTATGAATATCACGGCCTTGGTGCAATTTTTTCAACAGCAATGCCAAATTAAAAAACCATAAACCTGCGATAATCGGTAAAACCACAAAGCAAAGGTAAATCATTCACTCATCCCCCTTTTTCCTCATTATAACAAATGCATGCACGATCGCTACAAAAAAAGACAGAAGTCCACCGACTTCTGCCTTTTATGTTTATGCAATTTGAAGTGGCATATTTTCTTTTAGGCCAAGCGTTTGAGCAGCGAGCGTTTGGACATCGCGTAAAAGCGCTTCGTTTTTCATTAGCGATACACCATATGATGGGATCATCTCTTTAATTTTCGCTTCCCATTGTTTCATTTCGTTCGGGAAGCATTTTTCAATCACTTCAAGCATGACGTGAACAGCTGTTGAAGCACCCGGTGATGCCCCAAGTAGCGCAGCAACCGAGCCGTCGTGTGCGGCAACAACTTCCGTACCGAATTGAAGCGTACCTTTGCCGCCCGCTTCCGTATCTTTAATGACTTGTACACGCTGACCAGCAATAATGACATCCCAATCTTCACTTTTCGCATGCGGGATAAATTCGCGCAATTCTTCCATCCGTTGTTCTTTCGATAACATGACTTGTTCAATTAAATATTTTGTCAACGCCATGTTTTTCGCTCCTGCCGCGAGCATCGTCAACACATTATGTGGCTTAACAGACGTAATTAAATCGAACATCGATCCGTTCTTTAAAAACTTCGGCGAAAAGCCAGCGAACGGCCCGAACAATAACATTTTTTTACCGTCAATAAAACGTGTATCGAGATGTGGAACAGACATTGGGGGTGCACCAACTTTCGCTTTGCCGTACACTTTCGCATGATGTTGCGCGATAATGTCTGGATTGTTGCACACCATAAATAGTCCGCTTACTGGGAAGCCACCGATTCCTTTTCCTTCAGGGATACCTGACTTTTGTAACAAATGTAGGCTTCCGCCACCCGCCCCGATAAAGACGAACTTCGCGTGATGAACTTCAACTTCACCAGTCGCTAAATTGCGCACTTTTACTTCCCATAAGTTGTCACTTGTTCGTTTCATATCTTCAACATGATGCTTATAATACAAATTCACATGCTTATGTTCTAAATGCTCAAATAACATGCGCGTTAAAGCGCCAAAGTTGACGTCCGTTCCCGCTTCAATCCGCGTCGCTGCAATCGGTTCTGTCACGATGCGGTCTTCCATCATTAGCGGAATCCACTCTTTTAATTTTTGCGGATCATCAGAAAACTCCATCCCTTTAAACAAAGGATTATCCACCATCTGTTCAAACCTCTTCTTCAAAAACGCAACATTTTCTTCCCCTTGCACGAAACTCATATGCGGAATTGGCATAACAAAGTCCTTCGGGTTGCGAATGTGCTTATTTTGAACGAGATAAGACCAAAATTGGAGCGACTCTTGAAACTGTTCGTTAATTTTGATCGCTTTGCTTACATCAATTGATCCGTCCGCCTTCTCTACTGTGTAGTTTAGTTCACAAAGTGCAGCATGACCGGTTCCGGCATTGTTCCATTCATTCGAGCTTTCATCTGCCGGTTGATCAAGTCTTTCAAACACCGTAATTTCCCACTCTGGCGCTAACTCTTTCAACAACGTCCCTAATGTCGCACTCATAATCCCCGCACCAATTAAAATCACATCTGTTTTCATCATTGGACCCCCTAAACGTTCCCATCGATTCGACCAAAAACTTCTCCACATTTATTATAACATATTTCAATTATAGTATGTCACTATTGTTCTACACGATTACAAAAATGTTTATATAATTAAATAAAAACGAATATACTCACATATGTTCAACAAAAAGAAACAATATTCTTCTTTTAATGATTTTACAAAATAATTTGATATTTTGCTAGCTTTATTTATAAAAAACGAACAAGGTTGCCCTTGTTCGTTTTATTCAATCGGTGCTTCTTGTGTACGAATAAATTGATCATAAAATGCAGCAAGCGATGTGTAAACGTACGGAATGAGCCATAAAAGTCCGATTCCAAGCGTAATGATGGACAAAAGCCCCCAGCCAATAAAGCTAACATATAGCAAAAATAACTTTCCTTTATATCCTTTCATGCGCTTTTTACTTTCACTAATCGCTTGAAGTGCACCATATTCTGGGTGATCTCTCAATAAAAAGAACGTTTGTGAGTAAGATAACGATTTAATAATTCCCGGGACAATGAACAATAAGCTCCATAAAATGACAAAAAGAGCGATTAATAGCGACGTACCGATCAATTTCAAAACTAATTTTCCGTTTTGATACACCGTGAATAACGGAGAAATACGAACCGGTTCATTCCGATACACATCTAAAAACACCCAATACATCGCGATAGTGAGAGGAATGAGCGCAAAGGAGACAATCATGCTTGCGATAGAGGCTGAAGTTGGTACTTCTTCTTGATCAAGCCATGTTTCCCATCCTCCGCTTAGCGCAACCTCAATGATCATTGGAAAAATAATGGTTACAGCCGCATACACGAGCATAAAAAGTGCTGCACTACCCCATTTCCCTCTTAATGCATCTCTCGCCTGCCGCCTTAACGATGATAAGGTCATAAACTAATCCCTCCTTTTGCGTATTGCCTACATATGTAGTTTATGATGTCATTACTTAGTCTAGCATACATATTTGAAAAATGATACCTTTTTTATCAAAATATGAAATGAATTTCTCCTGTCTCTTGTGTATAATGGAATGTATGAATATAGCGAAAGGAGAAAAAACATGAAAAGCATAAAGCCTGGCCGTGGACCGTCGATGCAAGGATTTGTCGGAAGCCTCTTCTCAATTATTTTTGGTATTTTTTGGACATTTATGACTTTTTCGATTACAAAAGACTCTCCGTTTCCAGGAACACAAATATTTCCGCTGTTCGGACTGATTTTTGTTGGGCTTGGTATTTTTCAAGCCGTCTACCATTATAAAAATGCGACAGGAAAAGAGCGGATGTCCATCGTCGATATCGTTGATGAACATGAAGAGAAAGATCCGCTAAATGAGCGCTTCGGTCGTAATGAAGGAGAAAAGTTTTGTCCGTATTGTGGAACGATGGTTCAAACAAGCTTTCAATTTTGTCCATCTTGTGGGAAAGAACTATGAAACCGAGCGATATGCTCGGTTTTAATTTCTGAACGAACTCCCCCCCTTGTTCAACATTATCTTTCATGTACAAGCCATGTCGGCTTATTTATTTTTGCTGATAAATGAACAATTTTTGTTTTATTTGTTGATTATTTAGAACATCGTTTTATGAAAACATAACAAAAATAATTGTACACGTTACTGCTATAGTTAAACCAATTGCCGTTTCGTACGGAAGTAATTTTAATCTCTCTTTCGTTGACATATGAACGCTTGCCGCCGTCACATGAAAAAAGCTGCCATGCGGCAAATGGTCAAGCATCGTCGCTCCAGCATGTACCATCGCTGCACCAGCAAGCGGTGAAACACCCGCTTCAATAAGCGCTCCACTAAAAATGTGGCTCGCTACTGCTGTGCCTGCGGTCGTCGATGCTGTAATACCTGATAACAACGCACCGGCTAGCGGGGCGATTGTATACGACGAAAAACCGAATGATTGAAGTGTTTGCATAAAGGAATCATGTAGCGATGAGTTTGCGATCACACCGGCGAGCGCCCCTGTACCAATAAGCATGAAAATAACACCGCTTATCTTCTCCATGCCAACGCGCAAAAAATCATTCAGCTCGTTCGTCTTTTTCATAGCTACCACACCAACGAGAGCACCGGCCGGCAAAGCGATTAGCGGGTCAATATGAATACTAAAAAGAGGACGCAACAATAAAAGAGTCATAGCTACAACGGGAGCGACAATCGCTTTCGTCCAAGAAGGAGTTTCCTTTTGAACGATTTCGACTTCCACCTTTTGCGTACTGTCTACGGACCATCGTTTTGCTATGTTGTACGTCACGAAAAGACCGATACAAGCAGGCACAATCCCGGCCATCATAAGCGAAGAAAGCGGCACATGAAAAGCCTCCGCCGCTGCGATAGTGTTCGGATTAGGTGAAATGATGTTTCCTGCTTTTCCTCCACCAATTAGTGCGAGTAATATCGCAAAACGTGAAATGAAAAGACGTTGGGCAATGACAAGCGCAACCGGTGCAATCGTCATAATTGCTACGTCAACAAATATTCCACAAGCCGTTAGCACCATTGCTGTACAACATAACGCAAATAGTGCATACTTCTCCCCACATGCCCTCACTAATTTTTCAGCAATTGCTAATGCAGCCCCCGACTGCATCAACACACCTGCAAGCACACCAGCAGCTAAAATACGCAAAATAGACGGAATCATTTCTTTTGCACCATCCATCATTAGACGAACTGCCTCATCGACAGAAGCCCCGCCGAGTAAAGCACCAATAAACGCCCCACACATCATTCCGTATGCGACTGGAACATTTCGTAGTATAAGAATAATCGCAGAAAGAAAAGCAACTACCGCCCCAAACATGCTCACTCTTATCCCCCCTCAACCACCAAAACGGAATACATAAACGAATTGTATGCACTTGCCTTTTGTAAAAATATATCATAGATCATGTAAATACTGTGTAAAAACATTCAAAAAATACATATTCATGTATTGTCAACTAATTTTGTATATAGTACTCCTTTATTTTGACCTACAAGGTGTTACACTTAATATTACAATTCATCACGTAAAAAAGGTGCCCGATGCGGACACCTTTTTCTTATGATGAAATCGTACGTTTAAACGTATCAAATTGCTCTGTCACTTGTTTATCTGGCGCTGCTGTCAATAAACTGACGACGACGATAGCGATCAAGCTAGCGATAAAGCCCGGCACCATTTCATACATCACTTTGGCGTATGAAGAGTTCGCCCACACGATTACCGTTGTCGCTCCTGCCACCATTCCGGCAAGCGCCCCCCATTTTGTCATGCGGCGCCAACATAAGCTTAAAATAATGACAGGACCGAACGAAGCGCCGAACCCGGCCCACGCATAACCGACAAGATTTAAAATTGTGTTGTTTTGCTCGTATGCTAGCCATAAAGCAACAATCGATACGAGCAATACAGATAAACGACCGACAAAAACGAGCTCCTTATCCGATGCTGAACGACGGAATAAAATTTTGTATAAATCTTCTGTTAACGAACTTGATGTAACAAGCAATTGCGATGAAATCGTGCTCATAATTGCCGCTAAAATGGCTGCAAGTAAAAACCCTGTAATAAGCGGATGGAATAAAATTTCCCCAAGTTTAATAAATACCGTTTCTGGATCTTCTAACGTCATGCCGGCTTGTTTAAAGTAGGCGATTCCAAAAAGACCTGTGAGCATCGCGCCGACAGTTGAAAAAATCATCCAGCCCATTCCAATCCGACGAGCTTGTTTCATCTCTTTCACCGATGAAATCGCCATAAAGCGAACGATAATGTGAGGCTGTCCAAAATAACCAAGTCCCCAAGCGAATAAAGAAATGATGCCGACTACGCTTGTTCCTTTAAACAAATCGAGCAAATTCGGATCGGTGTCTCGAATCGTTGCTGTCGTTTCTGTGAATCCCCCTGTATGCATCAATGTCACAACAGGTACGAGAATAAGTGCAATAAACATAATGAGACCTTGCACAAAGTCTGTCCAGCTGACCGCTAAAAATCCCCCGAATAACGTGTACGCAATAACAACACTAGCGACAATCCATAGCCCCGTATGATAATCTGTACCGAACGAGTTTTTAAACATGACCCCGCCAGAAACGAAACCAGAAGAAACGTAAAACGTAAAGAAAATCATAATGACGAATCCTGAAACGAGGCGTAACAACTTCGATGTATCGCCGAAACGATTTTCTAAAAATGACGGAATCGTAATCGAGTCGTTTGCCACTTCTGTATACACACGCAAGCGTGGAGCAACGTATAACCAGTTCGCATACGCCCCTAAAGCTAGTCCGATGACGATCCATGAAGCGCTTAACCCTTGTGCATACATCGCCCCAGGTAAACCGAGCAACAACCAACCGCTCATATCTGACGCCCCAGCGCTTAATGCCGTCACCGCTGGGCCGAGCGTCCTTCCACCTAACATATAATCAGACAAGTTTGACGTCCGTTTATATGCCCAATACCCAATGAGTAACATCCCCACCATATATACGACAACAGATGCAATAACCAAAACAATCTCCCCTTCCTTTGTTGTCTTTGAAACCCCTTTGTATTTATCATTATACTAAAATATGTTCACAATTGTACAAAAAATTATTTCCAAAAAAAGCCTTTTAATGCGAACGCGACGTTTTGCGGGCGTTATGCAAGCCGGCTCATAAAATATCCGAACCAATCGTTCCCAAAACGGTACATATACGCGCATAGTGTATCCTTCTTTCACCAATTGCTGCTGCATATCTGTTTCGTGTGTTGCAATCGCTGTATAGCTTCCGTTCAATAAGTGAAGTTGAATGATGTTCATGTAGTTTTCATCGACTTGTTGCTTATCTTGAAACACCACTTCCGGCGGCTCTTTATACGTACCTTTCACTAAACGAAGCGATACACCTTTTAAATCTTTCACATCTTGTTCAGCGCGATATAAATATGCTTGAATGACTGTTCCAACATTATCATACATTTGCCGAAGCTCATGCAAAAGATCGAGCGTCGCTTGACAATGCCCTAAATCTTCCATATCCATGCGCACAAAGTTGTTATATCGTTTTGCTGTGTCAACAATTTGACGCATGTTATTTAAACAAAAAATTAAAATCAATGTCGAGCCCAAGTTGGTCAAGCGTACAAACAAGTCCTTTTTCATTCAGTTTACGCACTTTTTTTGATAGCGCCTTCAATCGTTTCACCCGCAACGACTTGGGAAACTCCAAAACGGATCCCCCATTTTCTCGCTGCTTGATTTAACATTTTACTTTGCGAAGCATACAAAAAGATGTTTTTCGATAATTGTGCAAACACCGTATTCACCTCTTTTAAAACATTTCGCTCACTGTTTTTGATTGCATGTACAACACTTGATCAAAGGCGTGAAAAAAGGACTTCGGGCAGCCCGAAGTCTTTTTCTATTAACGTTTTCCTTTCTCATACGGCGTACCGAGCGCTTTTGGCGCATCCGCACGTCCGATAAATCCAGTTAACGCTAAAATCGTTAAAGCATACGGCAAAATAAGCAAATAAACAGTCGGTACGTTTTTCAAAAATGGAATCGCCTGTCCGACGATGCTTAAACTTTGTGCAAATCCGAAGAAAAGAGCCGCTCCCATCGCGCCAAGCGGATGCCATTTTCCGAAAATCATTGCAGCAAGCGCCATAAATCCTTGACCAGAGATCGTCGCATGGCTGAAATCGCGTGAAATAATCGTCGCATAAATCGAACCGCCAATTCCTGCAAGTGCACCGCTTAACATCACTGCGATGTAGCGCATTTTTGTCACATTAATCCCCATCGTATCTGCCGCCATCGGATGTTCCCCAACGGCACGAAGGCGAAGTCCGAACGGTGTTTTATAAATGACGTACCATACGACAAACGCTAATACAATCGCTAAATAAGATGGCACATATCCGTTTGAGAAAAAAATCGGACCGATAACTGGAATTTTGCTTAAAATCGGAATATCAATTTTATCAAAACCAACTTGTACTTGGTCTGTCTGTCCTTTTCCATACCACATTTTAACGAGGAACAACGATAACCCTAACGATAAAAAGTTAATCGCCACCCCGCTAACGACTTGGTCAGCACGAAGCGAAATGGCTGCGACCGCATGCATAAGCGAGAAAATAGAAGCAACAACCATCGCCACAACCATCGCAAGCCATGGAGTTAACTGACCAAATTGATCTGCAAATGTTAAGTTAAATACTACACCAGTAAACGCTCCGATGACCATCAAGCCCTCTAATCCGATATTTACAACGCCGGAACGCTCACTAAATACGCCACCAAGCGCCGTGAAAATGAGCGGTGCCGCAAAGAAAATCGCGGAAGGAATAATAATTTCAAGGATGTGTAACATTTATTTTCCCTCCTTTTTCAAGCGCGTAAGCACAAGACGAATTAAATAGCTAGAAGCAACGAAGAAAATGATCAACGCAATGACGATGTCAACAAGTTCTGTCGGCACATCAGCCGCTGATGGCATCTCTAACGCTCCGACTTTTAACGCTCCAAATAAAATAGCTGCTAAAATAATGCCAAAGGCGCTATTTCCACCAAGAAGGGCGACGGCAATTCCATCAAATCCGACCCCGGTAAATCCAGCTTTGACTGAGACGTTTTCAAATGTTCCTAATCCTTCCATCGCTCCAGCAATACCAGCAAATGCCCCAGAAATAACCATCGATAATATAATATTGCGATTAACGTTCATACCTGCATAATGTGATGCATGTTGGTTAAAACCGACGGCACGAAGTTCATATCCTGTTGTCGTTTTCTCAAGTAAAAACCACATGACAACAGCTGCAATTAACGAAATAATAATGCCGTAATGAAGGGTAGAGTAATCAGTTAATGACTGTAAAAATTCCGAACGTAACGATGCAGTCGGATGAATTTTTTCCGACTTAAATCCTTGATCAGATAAAACAGAGCGAATGATCTCATTCGACACGTATAAAGCAATATAGTTCATCATAATCGTGACGATTACCTCATGAACACGAAAACGCGCTTTTAAAAATCCCGGAATGAATCCCCAAAGCGCTCCCGCCGCTGCAGCTGCAAAAATAGCAAGCGGCAAATGAATAACTTTTGGAAGTTCAAACGCAACGCCTACCCAAACCGCAGCGAGCCAGCCGACGATCAGTTGTCCTTCTACACCGATGTTAAATAGCCCGGTGCGAAAAGCGAACGCAACCGCTAACCCCGCTAAAATATATGGTGTCACTTGACGAATCGTTTCCCCAATGTAATATCGATCCCCAAAAGCACCGTACAATAAAGCGGAATAGCCAGCAATTGGGTCATATCCACTGACGATCATCACGATGGCGCCAGCAATAATTCCGAGAATAACCGCAAAAACAGGAACGAGAATATTTGTTAAACGATTTTCACTCATGATGATACACCTGCTTCCTTCCGTTTGCTTCCTGCCATCAACAAACCAAGCTCTTGTTCTGTCGTTTCTTTCGGGTCGACAATGGCGACAATTTTCCCTTCATAAATGACAGCAATGCGATCACTAACGTTCATAATTTCATCTAATTCAAACGAAACAAGCAATACTGCTTTTCCTTTATCTCGTTGTTCGATCAGACGTTTGTGAATAAACTCAATCGCTCCGACGTCGAGTCCACGCGTTGGTTGCGCGGCAATAAGTAAATCTGGATCGCGATCCACTTCACGTCCGATAATCGCTTTTTGTTGGTTTCCTCCTGATAAAGCCCGCGCTTTCGTATATTCATCTGGCGTACGAACGTCAAACTCTTGAATAAGTTGGCGCGCTTTATCGTAAATAGCTTTGAAATTTAAAACGCCTCGTTTAGAATATGGCTCTTTGTAATATGTTTGAAGCACCATATTTTCTCCGATCGAGAAGTCAAGGACAAGGCCGTGTTTATGACGGTCTTGTGGAATGTGCCCAACACCTGTTTCTGTAATTTGGCGCGGTGTTAAGTTACGAATTTCTTTGCCGTTTAAACGAATGGAGCCTGATTCTGATTTGATTAAGCCCGTAATCGCTTCGATAAGCTCCGTTTGCCCGTTGCCGTCTACCCCTGCAATTCCGACAATTTCTCCTGCGTGTACCGTTAAATTCAAGTGATCGACAGCAGTCACACCACGAGAATCTTTAACGACTAAATTTTCAATTTCAAGTACAGGTTTGCCCGCTTTCGGAGGCTGTTTTTCTGTTTTGAAATGCACTTCACGACCGACCATTAACGCAGCAAGTTCGTTCGGATTTGTTTCCGATACGTTTAATGTGCCAATGCCTTTTCCGCGTCGAATGACAGTAACGCGATCACACACTTCCATAATTTCTTTTAATTTATGCGTAATTAAAATGATTGATTTTCCTTCACGTACAAGCGATTTCATAATTTGGATGAGCTCTTGAATTTCTTGCGGTGTTAATACAGCTGTCGGCTCGTCAAAAATTAAAATATCTGCCCCGCGATATAACGTTTTTAAAATTTCTACCCGTTGTTGCATACCGACAGAAATGTCTGCGATTTTCGCTTTCGGATCAACAGCTAAACCGTATCGTTCAGAAAGCTCACGCACCTCTTGCTCTGCTTTTTCAATATCGATTTGTCCCCCTTTTGTTGGCTCGCTTCCTAAAATGATGTTTTCCGTTACTGTAAACGTATCAACAAGCATAAAGTGTTGGTGTACCATTCCGATTCCTAAGTCGTTGGCGACGTTCGGGTTGACGATATTTACTTTTTTTCCTTTGACGCGAATTTCCCCACCATCTGGTTGATATAAACCGAATAACACGTTCATTAGCGTCGATTTTCCTGCACCATTCTCGCCTAATAACGCATGAATTTCCCCTTTTTTCAGTTGCAGCGTAATGTTATCATTTGCCACAAAATTCCCAAAAACTTTGCGGATGTTTAGCATTTCGATTACGTACTCCAAACGTGATCCACTCCTTATATGAGCATGATTTACATCACTAAATGAAGAGCTGCAACATGTTGCAACCCTTCATTTAGTGAATTTTCCGAAGGGAAGGAGCCCTTCGGAGAACGATCATCTACCTATTTTAACTCTGCGCGAGTTGTAGGCACTTTCACTTCACCGTTAATAATTTTTTGTTTCCACTCATCAACTTTTTTCAACACATCTTCAGGAACGTTATTTTTCGTTGTCGGAGCAATACCTACACCATCTTCTTTTAAGCCGTATTCAACTACTTGACCGCCTGGGAAGTTGCCATTTTTCGTTTTTGTCGCTAAGTCATATACAGCAACGTCAACACGTTTTACCATCGATGTTAATGTTACGCTTTTGTCTGTTCCTGGCACTTTTCCTTCTTCATATTGGTCACGGTCAACACCGATCACCCAAATTTCTTTGTTTGGATCTTGTTTTTTCAAGTCGATTGCTTCTGAGAACACACCGTTTCCTGTTGCACCAGCTGCATGGTAAATGATATCAATACCAGAAGCGTACATGCTTGAAGCAATAGCTTTTCCTTTATCTGCTTTGTCGAATGCACCTGCATATTGCACTTCAACTTTGGCATTTGGATTTACTGCTTTTACTCCTGCAATAAAACCGCTTTCGAATTTTTCAATTAACGGAATTTCCATACCGCCAACGAAACCGATTTTATTTGTTTTTGTCATTAAGCCAGCGACAACCCCAACGAGGAACGAACCTTCGTGCTCTTTAAACGCAATGCTCGCTACGTTCGGTTTTTTTACGACGCTATCAACGATCGCAAATTTGTTATCTGGCTTTTGTTCTGCGATTTCTGTAATGGCATCCGGCATTAAAAACCCAATACCAAAAATGAGATCAAAGTCGTTGCGTACAAGTTTGTTTAAGTTTGTTGCATAATCGGCATCACTTTGTGACTGTAAGTAGTCATAGCCGCCTTTTCCTTTTTTCAAGCCGTTTTCTTCACCGAATTTTTGTAACCCTTCCCATGCAGATTGGTTGAACGACTTATCGTCAATTCCACCAACGTCTGTAACCATTGCTACGCTAAATTCAGACGCTTTTCCTTCTTCTTTTTTCGGCTCTTCTTTTGCTTGTCCGCAACCGCCAAGAAGCATGCCGGCAGTTAATAATAAAGACATTGACAATCCAAAACGCTTTTTCTTCATCAATCATTACCCCCTCAATTTAAAAATATGGATAAGTAAAACATTTGAAATGTGAACGAACCTTCTCCCTCCAATGTCACCTCCTTAACAGGATAAGCGCTTGTATAAGAAGCTACACGCGTTTTCGCAACACGTGAAAGCTAAACTTATCTGATTCAAAGTAGTCAATTGAGTACAAAATCGGCTCGTCATTTTCATCAAAATGCATTTGCTTTAAAACTAAAAGCGCTGTTTCTGGCTCACATTGCAAAATAGGCGACACCTTTTCATGGTAGCCGAGCGGCTCAATGTGGGTAACCGCATAGGCGATGTATCGATTCGCTTCATTATGTAATATCTCTAATAATGACTCATTTTCATAAGCAATCCCTTTAGGTAAATATTTACAAGGAACTTTATCGATACAATAAACGACCGGTTCATTATTTGCAGTTCGCACCCGCTCAACAATAAGTAAATCTTCCTCTTTATCACATTGAAAGCGCTTTATATCATCTTCAGTCGGTTTCTGAATAGAAGAAGATAAAAAAATCGTTCCCGGTTTGCGTCCGGCTTGGCGAATCATCTCCGTCACGCTACTTAGCTGCTCAATGCCAGAGGTGAACATCGGGCGGGAACTAACGAATGTTCCAACGCCATGGCGGCGGATGATGACGTTTTCTTCCTCTAACACTCGCAAAGCTTCACGCAACGTCGAGCGGCTAACTCCTAACTGCTTGGCTAATTCAAATTCCGAAGGGAGTTTTTCTTTTTCCTTGTATACCCCTTGTTCAATATCTTTTTTAATCCGATCAATGACTTGTAAATATAAATGTCGATGATCTGTTTTAACAGACATTCACCATCCCCCACCTTAGATATCAGACATCTGATGTTAGACAAATTTCTTATTGATAATATAACATTTTTTTATTCATAAATAAATACCGAATAAAAAAATTGTCGAAAAAAGTCGTATAAAATCATATGTAAGCGATTTTAATAATATATCATTATTATGTCCCATTTCATTAGCATTGCATAAATATAGTTAGAATTTTCTGTTAATTATTTTTTGTGAATTTGTGCCAAAAAGACAAAACCTAAAGAAAGGCGGCACTGTCCATTTGGTAAATATATACAGTTAAATCAGAGCGACAACGACAAAAGGGAGATTATGGACTGGCTCGCCCATCAAATTTTCGCAACCAAACATAAGCTGGTTTCCACAGAGCTCTCTTTAACCAACGAGTAATTCGAAGTAGGGATTTCTTACTTTTCATCTCCAATTGAATGAGAACATGTAAGCAATACGTGATAAGGGCTAAGAAAATTTGATTTTGAATAGCTGTTTCACTCATTCCATAAAAGTGCTTAATTTCTACGTGTTGCTTAAGCCATTTGAAAAAGAGTTCAATAGCCCAGCGAGATCGGTAAATACCACTTATCTCTTCTGCTTTTAAATCAAATCGGTTGGTAATTAAACGAAGTAAGTTCCCTTTTGTGTCCATAACTTCTAGTAGACGATAGACATTTTCAGTACGATTTTGTGTGGTACCAATATAGACCATTTTATCGGATAGAACGTGACAATCATCAGGAAGTGAAAATGTATAGACTTCACGAATGACTGCGTTTTTCTTCAGTCTTGAAACGAAGAAATAGCCATCATCTGTCATCCGGTCAAAACGTTCATAGTCCACATAACCGCGGTCAAACACATACATGGCTTCTTTATCATCCACTAGGACTTCGAGTTGATTTCGGTCATGTTCTTTTGCTGTCGTAATCACTGCTTTTTCAGGATAGACGGTGTCTTTATCCATGAAAACGAGCCGTAAGTGTAGCTTTACACCAGCTTTTGTTTTACGGAATTTTGCCCATTTATAATTGGTCAAATTCAACGGGAGTGTACTCGAATCAATGATTTTCAGTGGCATATTCTTTCCGTTTTTATAATGGTACCGTTGAATTTTCCAAACAAGATCCAAGAACAAATTTGCAAGAATTAGTGGGTTGATCTGATTGTTTTTTCGGGATAGCTGAGAGGCACTTATCGATTCAAATCCGAGTGCTTTTTGAAGATCTTCGTCTACAAGTGCATCACTCATTTCCTCTAAGCTCTTAAATTCGAGCAGTTGGGCTACCAATAAAAATTTAATATAGGCTTCTGTTGTCAGCTTTTTTGTGTAATAGTCCTGTTTCAATTCTTTGACTTGTTCGCTAAGTTTTTGAATATTTATGGGTGAAACCCATTTACCAAATGATGAAATTAGTGTATTCTTGTCCATAACAGTTATCCTTTACGATTGGATTTGGACAGGAACCACCTGTACTTCCATTGTAAAGGATTTTTTTGTTTCGAAATCAATAAAAAATTGAACATTCTTAGTATTTTGAATCATCAGATTTAATTACTGCAATGCTAGTGGTCCCATTTATACAAAAAAGAGGCTTACTTTTAGCCTCTTTCATGACGTTTTTGCTTGATCGCTCGGAGATACGAGCACCGCGCGCGGCTTACTTCCTTCATAAGGCCCGACAATACCGCGCGCTTCCATCGCATCAATTAAACGTGCCGCCCGATTATAGCCGATGCGGAACCGTCGCTGCAACATAGAAACGGATGCGCTTTGCATTTCGATGACGAGCTGAACCGCCTCATCAAACAGCTCATCATCAAACGCTTCTTGCGGTTCATCATCTTGTGCGATCATCGTTTCTTCATATTGCGCTTGTTGTTGTGAAATAACATATTGCACGACCGCTTCCACTTCTTGATCGGAAACGAAAGCGCCCTGCACGCGAACGGGCTTAGAGGCACCGACAGGTAAAAAGAGCATATCACCACGCCCGAGCAGCTTTTCGGCCCCTCCCATATCTAAAATCGTGCGCGAGTCTGTTTGTGACGATACGCTAAACGCGATGCGCGATGGGATGTTCGCTTTAATGACGCCGGTAATGACATCAACAGATGGACGTTGCGTTGCGATAATTAGATGAATGCCTGCTGCCCGCGCCATTTGGGCAAGACGTGTAATCGAATCTTCGACATCGCTTGAAGCAACCATCATTAAATCTGCTAGCTCATCTACAATGACGACAATGTATGGTAAAAGAGGTTGTTTCACTTCCGCTGTTTCATTATGCCGCTCAATATATTCATTATATCCTTCAATATTACGCGTTCCTGTATGCGAAAATAGCTCGTATCGTCGCTCCATTTCGCTCACTACTTTTTTTAATGCTTGGGACGCTTTTTTCGGATCGGTGACGACAGGAGAAAGCAAATGTGGAATGCCGTTGTACACGCTTAACTCAACCATTTTCGGATCGATCATCATCATCTTTACTTCATGCGGTTTCGTGCGCATCAATAAACTAACGATAATGGCGTTAATACATACGCTTTTCCCGCTTCCCGTCGCACCCGCAACAAGTAAGTGCGGCATTTTATTTAATTCAGCAAGCACCGCTTGTCCCGATATGTCACGCCCAAGTCCAATTAACAGTTTTGCTTCAGGTTTATCTGCTTCTTTCGCTTCTAACACTTCGCGTAGAGATACCATCGCAATTTCTTCATTCGGTACTTCAATACCAATTGCTGATTTTCCCGGAATCGGTGCCTCGATGCGAATGTCCTTCGCCGCTAACGCAAGCGCTAAATCATCACTTAAGCTTACAATTTTACTTACTTTCACACCGACGTCTGGATATACTTCATATCTCGTTACAGCTGGACCAATATGCACTTTCGTTACTTTTGCCTTTACCCCGAAACTTTGAAACGTTTTTTCAAGCTTGCGGGCATTTTCATAAATATTTTCTTTTTCCCGCGATTGATCGACCGCTTTTGGTGGGAAAAGTAAATCAATTGGCGGCAATGCATAATCCGCCGCATGATTTTGCGTAAATGATATCGGCTTTCCTTCTTCAACAGCTTCATTAAAATTAGAAATAACAGGTCCTTCAACAACAATTTCTTCTATTTCATTTTCTTCTTTTTCCTCGAGCGCTGTCACCACTTCAATATGAGTTGGCTGTTGTTTTTCTTTTTTCGGACGGCTTAAAAATGAACGAGCGTCCGCAATTACTGCTTTCGTTTGCGCTCGAATAAACGAAAGGAACCATTCAATTCCTTTGCCGGCTGTATCACGTAACGTTTTTCCTGTAAGAAGTAATACACCAATGATCATCAATAATGAGGCAATCCATTTTGTTCCTAATTGATCAAATAAATAATAACTGATCGTATACAGCAAGGCGCCAAGCATCCCACCGCCCAAATCCGAAAAAGAACTATTTTCTCCATGCACATCTGCCCAAAATAGTTCCCATGTCGTTCGAATAATGCTTGGATTTGCTAATTTCCCATTTCTTGATAAAATATGAAATAACGCTTCGTGACTAAACAACAATAAGGAAAGAACAATCAAGTACAGCCCAACGAGAACGCGTTGAAAAAATGGAGGCCATGCGCGCTTCCAAATGACATATAGCGATGTCACAAGCGCCCCTAATAGCGCAACAATATACCATTCACCCATAAAGAAGCGCGTAGTAAAAACGAGTGAACGGCCGACCGCTCCGACGTTTGCCATCGCAATGACCGTACATGCTAACATCGTTAAACCGATTAATTCAAAACGTAACGTTTTTTTCCATTGTTCTTGTTTGTTTGTGCGACGCTTATTTTTCTTTCCCATTTCGCCCACTCCAACATATAAGATGAAAAAGCAGCCAACAGAGAAGCGTGGCTGCTTGTTCTTATTATACCATAAATTGTAGTGATGTCGCATAAAGTTTTGTACCCGGTTCATACGTTAAATAATGTTGTGGATCGCTACTTAATACACGCACAATTTCATACTCGTTCATTTCTGTTTGTTGCACAAGTAACGTCACTCCGTTATATTGAACGGTGCGTTGCTTTTTATACTCCGCCTCGTTCGTTTGAAAAACGATAAACTCCGGAACGATCGTATGTAAAATCATTGTAACATCGCTCCTTGCTGATGTGAATGGTCAATGAGTTCGCGCAATTTGCGCATCGCTTGTGACAGTCCCCCGACTTCATCAATTAAACCGTACTTCACAGCATCTGTTCCCACCACATTCGTTCCGATATCGCGCGTTAAATTACCTTTCGAAAACATAAGTTCTTTAAATTTTTCTTCACTAATGTTTGAATGTTTAACAACAAAATTGACAACGCGCTCTTGCATTTTATCTAAGTACTCAAACGTTTGTGGCACACCAATAACAAGACCTGTGAGGCGAATCGGATGAATCGTCATCGTCGCCGTTTCTGCAATAAACGAATAGTCGCACGAAACCGCAATTGGCACACCAATCGAATGTCCACCGCCGAGCACAATCGAAACAGTCGGCTTAGACATCGAGGCTAACATTTCTGCAATGGCTAACCCTGCTTCCACATCACCACCTACTGTATTTAATACGACGAGCAAACCCTCAATATTCGGATTTTGCTCAATCGCTACAATTTGTGGAATAAGATGTTCATATTTCGTTGTTTTGTTTTGTGGCGGTAATTGAATATGCCCTTCAATTTGTCCAACAATCGTTAAACAATGGATCGTTGAATCTGAAGGAAGTTGTGGAATATTCGTTTGACCGAGCTGTACAATATTTTCTGTCGGAGACGGCTTCGTTTCCTCTTGAGATATATCACGCTCGTCCATAACACAATCCCCTTTCTGTCGTGTGATGTCGTTAGTATGCGTGAACATCGACATGTTCATACAAAAAACACCTGCGCGCCGCAGGTGTTTTCTTGACTTTGAGCATGTTGTTTTATACTTCCATAATAATTGGTAAAATCATCGGTTTTCGTTTTGTTTTTTCAAATAAATATTGGCTAAGTGCATCACGAATGTTTGTTTTTAATGAAGACCATTCAATGACGTAATCTTCCATACTTTTTTCCACAATCTCTTTCACAATTTTTATTGATTCTTCGAAAAGTGTTTCGGATTCACGCACATATACAAATCCGCGTGAAATCATTTCTGGCCCAGCAACGACGCGCTTCTCTTGTTTACTTAACGTTACAACAACGATCATAATTCCATCTTGTGACAGTAAGCGACGATCACGCAACACAATATTTCCTACGTCTCCAATGCCTAACCCATCAATTAAAATTTGACCGCTCGGCACCTTGCCACCAAGACGGGCGTGACCGTTGCGAAATTCGATAACTTCCCCTTTTTCAATTAGAAAAATCGCATCTTGACGAATGCCGACCGCTTGGGCAATTTTCCCATGCGCCTTTTGCATACGAAACTCTCCATGCACCGGAATAAAATATTTTGGTTTCATAAAATTTAACATAAGCTTTAATTCTTCCTGATACCCGTGCCCAGGCACATGGACTTGACGTTGTCCGTACACGACATTTGCTCCTGCACGATATAGAGCATCAATTGTGCGAGCAATAAATAACTCATGCCCTGGCATCGGAGAAGAAGCGACAATAACTGTGTCTTCTTCTTTAATATTGATGTATTTGTGCGCCTGTTTCGCCATGCGTGCTAACGCCGCCATCGGTTCTCCTTGATTGCCTGTCGTTAAAATGACTAAATCACGATCGTTGTAACGGTCGACTTCCCCCATCGAAATAATCATGTTTTCATCCAATTTCAAGTACCCAAGGCGCACCGCGATATCGATGACTTTATGCATATGACGGCTCATAATGACCACTTTCCGTCGATGATCACGAGCAGCGTTTAGCACTTGTTGAATGCGTGTAATGTTCGAGGCAAAGCAAGCGACAATCACACGCCCATGGGCATTGTAAATAACATCGGAAATTTCTTGACCAACAATCGCTTCAGAACCAGTATATCCCGGTTTTTCTGCGTTTGTACTGTCGGATAGTAAACAAAGCACTCCTTGCGCTCCGATTTTCGCCATTTTACCAAAATCGGTGCGACATATGCCAACAGGTGTTTGATCAAATTTAAAATCGCTCGTATATACAATGGCGCCTTGCGATGTTTGAATGCTTACACCAAGACAATCCGGGATACTATGGTTCGTTTGGAAAAACGACACAATCGCTTTTTCAAACACAATTTCACTGTCAGCATGTACTTCGATGCGCTTCGCTTTCGATGTAATCCCTTGCTCTTTCAATTTTTCTTCCATGAGCGCAAGCGTCAACTTTGCCCCGTACACAGGTACAGTAATTTTTCGCAACACGTATGCAATTGCGCCAATATGATCGTCATGACCGTGTGTTAAAAAAATGCCACGAATACGTTCTTGTTGTTCCACTAAATACGAAATATCAGGAATAACCATATCAATGCCGAACATCTCGTCCTCTGGAAACATAAGTCCTGCATCAAGGACAAAAATGTCTTCGTCCACCTCGACGACATACATGTTTTTGCCTACCTCTCCCACGCCGCCGAGAGCAAACACACGAATTTTCTCTGCTTGTTTCATCTTAAATCCTCCTACAGTCAACCAAACTTACCCGCTCAAAGTCACTTACATCCATTATAACTGATTCAACAATAAAAAAGAAAGGGATGAATTCCCTTTCTTTTAACGTTGTAGCACGTGCATGAGTTGCAAACGTTCTTGTTCCGTCAACGGTACAAGTGGTAGTCGAACAGAACCAACATCTAATCCCTTCAACTGTAAAGCAGTTTTTACTGGTACAGGACTTGGAGCAGCAAATAGCGCCTTCATGATCGGCAATAGTTTTTGGTGTATCGTTGCCGCTTTTTTATTGTCTCCGCTCATGAAAGCTTCTATCATTTCTTTCATTTCGTTGCCGATAATATGCGAGGCAACGGAAACGACACCTTTTCCACCAATAGCTAATACAGGAAGGGTCAATCCATCATCTCCGCTATATAGCATAAAATCATCGCGCGTTTTTGCTATAATTTCCGTCATCGCATCTAAATTTCCGCTTGCATCTTTGACAGCTACAATGTTTGGAATTTCGGAGAGGCGAACGATTGTTTCAACGGAAATATTGACGACAGCTCGCCCTGGAATGTTGTACACCATGACAGGCAACGACGTGCTTTCAGCAATCGCTTTATAATGTTGGTAAATTCCTTCTTGGTTCGGTTTGTTGTAATACGGCGCGACGATCATCACCGCATCGACACCGATTTGTTCTGCCTTTTTCGTTAGTTCAATCGATACACGCGTATTGTTGCTCCCTGTTCCAGCAATAACAGGGACACGTCCATCAACAACGTCGACAACGTGACGGAAAAGCGCCAACTTTTCTTCTGTCGTTAACGTTGGAGATTCTCCTGTTGTTCCAGCAACAACGAGTGAATCTGTACCGTTTTCAATTAAATAGTTCACTAATTGCGTTGTTTTCGCAAAATCGATGTTCCCTTTATTGTCAAATGGGGTGACCATCGCTGTGGCAATTTGACCAAATTGAACCACAATGTTTCACTCCTAACTGAAATCATATTGTTTTTGTTCCGCAAGTTGAAATGCATCATGTAATGCATTTACCGCTTCTTTTAAATGCTCCTCTTTCACAAGTACCCAAATGGTTGTGTGGCTATCAGCCGACTGCAAAATTTGAATGCCTCGTTCAGATAGTGCTGTCACAATTTTTGCGGTTACTCCCGGAACGCCAGCAATACCCGCTCCGACAGTCGATACTTTCGCGCAACCGCGCGTGACGGTTGGCTCATAGCCAAGCTTTTGCAACGTGGCGATTGCTCGATCTGCGACGTCGCTTGATACCGTATATACAACGCCATTTGGTGAAATGTTAATAAAGTCTACACTAATTCCTTCATTTGCCATTGCTTTAAATACTTCAGCTTGTAAATCGTAATGTCCCTCTTTTGCAGGCACTTTAATTTGCGTAATGTTTGAAACGTGGGCAATTCCTGTGACTAATCGTTCTTTTACATCGCTTCCTTTTTTTCCAATCGATGTAACGAGCGTTCCCGGTGAATCAGAATACGTCGAGCGAATGCGCAAAGGCACTTTCGCTTGCATCGCAATTTCGACCGCACGCGGATGGATGACTTTTGCCCCTTGATATGCCATATTGCAAATTTCTGTATATGTTACAACATCAAGCGGTCGCGCATTTTCTACGATGCGCGGATCCGCCGTCATTACACCTTCGACGTCAGTGAAAATGTCAACCCATTCTGCACCGAGTGCAGCCCCAAGCGCAGCTGCCGACGTATCGCTTCCGCCGCGCCCGATCGTTGTCACATCTCCGTTTTCAGCAGCACCTTGAAAGCCTGCGACAACGACAACATCATGCTCTTTTAGCGCACGCAACAACCGTTCACAACGCATATCAATAATTTTTGCATTCGTATAGTCGTTGTTTGTGCGAAAACCAGCTTGCGCTCCTGTAAAGGCTGTCGCTTTGATACCATGTTTATTTAACATGTTTGTAAAAACGACGCTTGAAATAATTTCCCCGCACGCCATCAATAAATCTTTTTCGCGGTTTGTCACATGTGCATTCGCTCCATCAATGAGGCTGAGCAACGTATCTGTTGCATACGGATCCCCTTTTCTCCCCATCGCAGAAACGACGACAACGACTTTATAACCGTCTTGCAACGCTTTTTCAATATGTTTGCGCGCTAAATTCCGGCCGTGTTCATCACGAACAGACGTGCCACCAAACTTTTGAACGATAATTTTCAACGTCAACACCTCGATGCTGATTTTACGCTTTCACAAGCCCTAATTTTAAAAGACTTTCAGCGATTTGAACAGAGTTCCACGCCGCTCCCTTTAACAAGTTATCAGAAACGATCCATAAATGGAACCCTGTATCACGATGTAAATCTTTGCGAATGCGACCGACGAATACGTCATTTTGCCCTGTTGCAAACAACGGCATCGGATAAAGCTGCTCGCTTGGATCGTCTTGCAACACGACACCAGGCGCTTCTTTTAGTAACGACTTCAACTGCTCGGCCGTTACGCCTTCTTGCTCAATTTCAATATATACAGATTCCGAATGCCCTACCATCACCGGAATGCGCACGCATGTTGCCGCTACTTCCAATTCAGGCATATGCATAATTTTTTTCGTTTCGTTAATCATTTTCATTTCTTCAAATGTAAATCCATTGTCTTGAAACTTATCAATCTGTGGAATGGCGTTAAATGCAATCGGATAATGTTTGCGATCCGATTTTACCGGTAAAATTTCCGGCGTCACTTCTTCGCCGTTTAACATGTGCGCTGCTTGCGTTTTTAACTCTTCTACCGCTTGTGCTCCTGCGCCTGACACCGCTTGATATGTCGAGACGATGACGCGCTTTAATCCGAACGCTTGACGAATCGGTTCGAGCGCCACAACCATCTGGATCGTTGAGCAGTTTGGATTTGCGATAATTCCGTTATGCCAATGTAAATCTGCTTCGTTTACTTCAGGGACGACAAGCGGTACGTTTTCGTCCATGCGAAATGCACTCGTATTATCAACAACGACCGCTCCGCGTTTCACCGCCTCGGGAGCAAGTTGCTTTGATACAGATCCACCTGCGCTAAATAGCGCGATATGCACACCTTCAAAACTTTCCGGTTTTGCTACTTGCACTTCAATTTCTTCACCTTTAAATACGACTTTTTTTCCAGCTGAACGCTCCGATGAAAGTAAAGATAGTTTTGCAATTGGGAAATTTCTTTTTTCTAACGTTTGAATCATTTGTTGTCCGACAGCTCCTGTCGCACCAACGACGGCGACATGTAATCCTTTTTGCTCCATCTCTTCTTCTCCTTCCAACTCATAGGCAATTTTAATATCATTTATTTTAGCACATTCATTCGTAAAGGAGAGACGTTTTTTATAAATTTTCTTTCAACTGTTTATTTATGAGCGACGATATTCAACGATGACTGGTTGAATTTGCCGACCTTCGAGCGCCGCTTCTACCGTATCAAGCAACAACGGCATATGAGCAACCATCGAATTCGGTTTTTTGAACGGATCATCTTGCCCAAATGGGATGAAGTAAATATTTTTTGCTGCCATTAATCGCATTAAATTAACACCGTTTAAACCGAGCGCATCGTTTGTCGAAATGCCAACAACAACGGGACGATGATTGCGCATCGTTGCTTTTGCAGCCATTAATACAGGCGAATCCGTCAGCGCGTTCGCTAATTTGCTCATCGAATTTCCGGTTAGTGGCGCAATAACCATGCAATCAAGCGGTAATTTCGGTCCTAATGGTTCCGCTTTTACAATTGTATCAATGACTTGATGACCTGTCATCTCTTCAAGCTTTTTCACCCATTCTTCTCCTTTACCGAATCGGGTATTTGTCGATTGCACCGTATACGAAACAATCGGGATGACGTCTGCCCCTTTCGCAATTAATTTTTCAATTTCCGGCATTACCGCATCATATGTGCAATGAGAGCCTGTTAAACCAAAACCAATGCGCTTTCCTTGTACGTTCATTTTTTATTCTCCTTTCGTTTTTTCAAATCTGCAGAAAGAAGTTGCGCCAATACATTTGCGACAATTTGCCCCGCTGTTTTTGGCGCGACAATGCCGGGAAGTCCCGGGGCTAATAGCGCTTGAATGCCGCGCTTTTCCGCATATCGAAAATCCGTGCCACCAGGTTTTGATGCCAAGTCAACAATAAGCGTATGAGCAGGCATTTTCGCAATGACGCTTGCGGTTACAACAGGATATGGGATCGTATTAATACAAACGTCAATATCTTCCACGTGTTGTTCTAAATCGTTTAAATGAAACGGCTCTAACGCCATCTCTGCAATGCGCGCTAAATGTTCGGAGCGGCGGGCTCCCACTTTTACTTTTGCACCTAAAGCTGCAAACGTTCGAGCGACCGTCATCCCTACACGTCCCAAACCTAAAACAGCAACGCGTGATCCATGAATCGTCACATCTGTATGTTGAATGACCATCATGACCGTTCCTTCTGCCGTTGGAATCGAGTTATAAATGGCGACATCGTCTCGCTCAAATAGTTGCACATGTTTTCGACCAACGGATTTGACGACGTGGTCTAAATAGTCATTTGTAATTCCTGAATAAACGGTGCAACGCGCCGGGGTTTGACGAAGCAATTCTTCAGTAAACGTCATTTTTTCGTTTGAAAATACCGTTTGAATTTCACCGTCCATGCTCGTTCCGTGAACAGGTAAAATAATGGCGTCTACTTCGTGAAAATCGACTTCGTGAATTTTCATTTTCGTTACTCCAGCAAAGCCATGGTCTAATTGATCGAAGCCAACGAGCGACAATTTTGCGTCAAGTTCCATCAATTTCCGAATGACTTCAAGCTGCCGAGCGTCCCCACCGATGATCGCAACGTGCATTCCTGTCAGCATGAGTTCATTCACCCTCTTATACATCTAGTTTTTTGCCCGTCGTTACTTTCACATCTTATGATGTCAGTCATCAAACGGTGAGCGGAAAATGAAAAAAGACACCCCTTGAGGTGTCTAATCATCGACATCAATTAAAATCATATCTGAGCCGATCTTTTTTACACGGCTCCATGGTACGCGTATATCTGTTCCATCTTTCCGAAAGCCAAACCATTTTGTTGTTGGAATTAAAAGTGCTTGAATTTGACCTGTTCGTTCATTAATTTCTAAATCAGTCTGTCCTAAAATACCGAGCCGCTCTGCTCGCTTCATATCAACAATTTCTTTTCCGCTTAATTCACTTAATCGCATATGATGCCCCCTTTCTTTATCATTGTAGAAAAAAGGGCATAAAAAAATGCCTGCAAGTTCATTGTTGCAGGCTTTTTGGCAATGTTCCTTCCGGGCTGATTAGCGCAACAGAGAAGTCATCTGTAAAAATCGTTTGCGCCATGCGGTCAACGCTTTCTTTTGTTACGCGATCAATGCTTTCAATAATTTCGTCAAGCGAGCGGTGACGGCCAAGCAGAAGTTCATTTTTTCCATTTCGGCTCATACGGCCGTTTGTACTTTCTAGGCTAAGCATTAAGTTCCCTTTCATTTGCTCTTTACTATTTTCTAGCTCTTTTTCCGTAATGCCATCTTGTTTTAATTGTTCAATTGTTTGTTGAATCGTATCGAATAAAAGATCAAGTTGTTGGCTTCCTGTCCCACCATAAATTGTTACCATTCCTCCGTCGCGATATGCGGAATGGTATGAGAAAATGGAATAAGCTAATCCACGTTGTTCGCGCACTTCTTGAAACAGTCGGCTGCTCATGCTTCCACCTAAAATATTGTTTAAAATAATTAAGCTATAAACATCTTCATGACCAATTGGTAACCCATTAAATCCAATGCATACGTGCGCTTGCTCTGTCTCTTTTTTGCGCGCGATTTTATTCGGGTAAAACGATGGTGCTACATACACGTCGTTCCCTTTTTGTCTCGTAAACGAACCAAAGTAAGCTTCTACTTGTTGAATAAACGATTCATCGACATTCCCTGCGATCGAAATGACGACCCGATCTGGAGTATACGTTTCGTACATGTATTGCCGCAACGTATCGCCTGTAAATGTCGCTAACGTTTGCTCCGTTCCTAAAATCGGGTAGCCGAGAGGGTGGTTGCCGTAACTTGCCTTACTCAATAGATCATGAACGAGATCATCTGGTGTATCTTCATACATTTTAATTTCTTCGAATACAACATTTTTTTCTTTTTGTAATTCTTCGTCTACAAACGTCGAATGGAAGAACATATCGGCTAGTATGTCTAAAGCAAATGACGCATGTGTATCTAACACTTTGGCATAATAGCACGTGTACTCTTTTGACGTAAACGCATTGACTTGACCGCCAATGCGATCGAACGATTCCGCAATATCGCGCGCTGTGCGCGTTTTCGTTCCTTTAAAAAACATATGTTCAAGAAAGTGTGAAATACCGTTGTTTTGTTCATTTTCATTGCGTGATCCGGTGCCAATCCAAATGCCGATCGCCACGGATCGAACCGTTGGAATGTGTTCGAGTACAACTCTTACCCCGTTTTGACATGTATATGTTTTAATCAAGTCCCTTCCTCCTACTTTTTACAATTCTTTCCTCACTTAATAATGTGGACACATTGTCAATTGCGTATTCTTGTTTTTGTAATGATTGAATTAACGGCTCTAACGCCTTTACCGTTGATACGGTCGGATGCATTAAAATCATCGCTCCGTTATGCACTTTTGATGTTACTCGTTCCACTATAACAGAAGGTGATGGTTTTTGCCAATCAATTGTATCGACCGTCCATAAAATCGTATACATGCCAAGCTCATGGGCAATGTATACGACATCATCACGATAACTGCCGCTTGGCGGAGCAAATAGACGAGGTTTTATTCCTGTTGCCGCCTCAATTGCATCATTTGTTTTGACAATTTGTTCCCGAATGGCTTGTTTACTCATCGTTTTCATATCTGGATGATTGTATGAATGATTGCCAATTTCATGCCCGGCATCTGCAATCATTTTCGCTAGTTGTGGATTTTCTTTTACCCAACGCCCTTCTAAAAAAAACGTTGCACGTACGTTGTATTTTTCAAGAATATGTAACATACTTGGGATATGTTCGCTTCCCCATGCAACATTAATCAAAAAAGAGACCATCGGTTTGTCTGGATGTCCCCGATAAATAGGCGATGGGGGCAAATCAGATAAGTGAATAGACGGCGATACTTGTTTATATACAAGCTGTTGTTCAGAAAATGTCCCATTTTGCTTCATTTGCTTATATGATGCCTCAACATCTATGACTAGCCCATTATATCCAGGAATGGCTTTCCATACAGCATCTATTTTCGCATTTTGCGCAGGAATATTATACTGCTCTGCTCGCTCCGTAATTTGAATGTATAGCGGATCGCTTTGTTTTGCCACCGTCACATGCCGTAACTCATGGATGTACGTTGTCGTCCATGGGTTTTGTACAATCATAGCCGCCATACATATGATCATCGTTAAGAAAAACGCTCGCCGCACGCTTCGTCCCCTCCTTTTCTAATAAAGAGGGTATGTGTAAGAGGGACAAGGTAGAACGAGCATGAAAAAATTTTACACATAGCAAAGAAGCCAAGGGGATGCGAACCCAAGGCTCCAATTTTATTGCTCGGCTTCTTTTTGATCGCGTAATACGGCCTTGCGCGACAAGTTTACGCGACCTTGTTTATCAATTTCTGTTACTTTCACTAAAATTTCATCGCCGATGGAAACAACATCTTCTACCTTTCCGACGCGTTCCTCCGCTAATTCTGAAATGTGTACAAGACCATCTTTTCCACTAAACAATTCGACAAACGCTCCAAATTTTTCAATCCGTTTCACTTTGCCTAAATATACTTGTCCAACTTCCACTTCACGAACGATATCTTCAATGATCTTTTTCGCTTTTTTGTTCATTTCTTCATTTACTGATGAAATGAAGATCGTTCCATCTTGTTCGATATCAATTTTTACGCCTGTTTCTTCAATAATTTTGTTAATTTGCTTTCCGCTTGGACCGATCACATCACGAATTTTATCAGGATTAATTTGCATCGTTAAAATTTTTGGTGCATATGGCGATAGCTCTTTACGCGGTCCGCTAATCGTTTGCATCATATGTTTTAAAATTTCGAGACGACCTTTGCGCGCTTGTTGCAACGCTTCTTCTAAAATTTCACGAGACAATCCTTTAATTTTAATATCCATTTGCAAGGCGGTGACCCCTTGTTCTGTACCGGCCACTTTAAAGTCCATGTCGCCAAGATGGTCTTCCATACCTTGAATATCTGTTAAAATCGTATAATGTTCACCGCTTTTCACAAGCCCCATCGCAATACCTGCAACAGGTGCTTTAATCGGCACTCCCGCATCCATCATGGCAAGCGTACTTGCACAAATGCTTGCTTGAGACGTGGAACCGTTTGATTCTAACACTTCAGACACGAGACGAATCGTATATGGGAACTCTTTTTCAGATGGGATGACTGGCTCAAGTGCGCGCTCACCAAGCGCACCATGCCCGATTTCACGACGGCCTGGTCCACGCATCGCTCCTGTTTCTCCAACGGAGAATGGCGGGAAATTGTAATGATGCATAAACCGTTTCGTTTCTTCAATGCCAAGCCCATCTAAAATTTGTACATCACCAAGCGCTCCGAGCGTACATACGCTAAGTGCTTGCGTCTGCCCTCGCGTAAACAAACCAGATCCGTGCGTACGTGGCAAAAGTCCCACAGCTGACGAAAGCGGGCGAATTTCATCAACTTTTCGTCCATCCGGGCGCACTTTTTCTTCTGTAATTAAGCGACGCACTTCTTCTTTCACAAGTTTATATAAAATTTCTTTTACTTGTTTAATCGTTTCTTCGTCCGCTTCTTGTTCTTCGTACGCAGCAACAACTTCCGCTTTTAATTGTTCAATCGCTGCCTCACGCGCCAATTTCTCAGGTACTTGAACAACGCGTTTCACTTCCCCTTCCACGCGCGCACGAATCTCTGCTTCTAGCTGAGCGTCAAGTTCATAGAGAACAACTTCCATTTTCTCTTTGCCGACTTTTGCTGCGATATCTTCTTGAAAGGCGATAAGACGCTTAATTTCTTCATGACCAAACATGATCGCTTCAAGCATAACTTCCTCTGGTACTTCATTAGCTCCTGCTTCAACCATGTTAATTGCGTCTTTTGTCCCTGCAACAATAAGGTGCATATCGCTTTGTTCCATTTGCGCGACAGACGGGTTAATGACAAACTCCCCATTGACGCGACCAACTGTCACTCCTGCAATCGGTCCTTCAAACGGAATATCGGAAATCGTTAACGCAAGGGAAGACCCAAACATGGCTGCCATTTCCGGTGAGCAGTCTTGATCAACGCTCATGACCATGCTGACAACTTGCACTTCGTTTCGAAATCCTTCCGCAAACAATGGACGGATCGGGCGGTCAATGAGACGGCTCGCTAAAATCGCTTTTTCACTCGGACGCCCCTCGCGCTTAATAAATCCCCCTGGAATTTTACCGACAGCGTATAACCGTTCTTCATAGTTCACCGTTAACGGAAAAAAATCTACGCTTTTTGGTTCTTTCGATGCTGTTGCTGTGCTCAATACGACCGTATCGCCGTAACGCACTAACACAGCGCCGTTTGCTTGCTTGGCTAATTCGCCAATTTCAACAGTTAGCGGCCGACCTGCCCAGTCGATCGAAAACACATGTTTTTCTTGTTCCATATAAACCGAGTACCCCTCTCTATGTACAAATGAAAAATCGTATTTGTTTTAGTATAATCAAATATCGGTGCAAATACTAATAAAAAGCGGGAATGCTCCCGCTTTTTACTTATCGGCGTAATCCGAGTTTGTTGATCAATTCACGATAACGGTTGATGTCTTTGTTGCGTAAGTACGTAAGTAAGTTACGACGACGACCAACCATTTTCAAAAGACCACGACGAGAATGATGGTCTTTACGATGAACGCGTAAATGATCGTTCAAGTTGTTAATTTGCTCTGTAAGGATAGCAACTTGTACTTCAGGAGAACCTGTGTCAGTTTCGTGAATTTTAAACTGGTTGATGATCTCGTTTTTACGCTCTTGTGTTAATGCCATCCTTGTTCACCTCCTCTTTTTTCAGCCCCAATTACCGAGCAAACGGCGGTGACTCGTATCGCCCAGCAATGGTTAACATACATTAAATAGAATACATGTTTTTCCGATAAAATGCAAGGGGGTTTTGAAAATATTCGCGTGCCGCTTGCGCATCGCGATGAATTTGTTCAATCAACTCTTGAACAGAAGAAAACGCTCGTTCATCACGCAATCGTTTATGCCATTGGATCGATACGCTCGCACCGTAAACGTCTGCTGAGAAATCGAATACATGCACTTCAATCGTTGGCTCTTTCGGCTGTTCCGTATGAAATGTCGGCTTATACCCAACGTTACATACTCCCGTCCACGTGTTACCGTCGATCGTGACCGTTACCGCATATACCCCGATACGCGGAATGATGTAATCATCGTCAAGCGCAACGTTCGCCGTTGGAAATCCAATTGTACGCCCGCGTTTATCCCCATGAACAACTGTGCCCGTCACTTCATATAATCGCCCAAGCAAATGCGGAAGTTGCTCAACGTCCCCTTCAGCTAAACACTGGCGAATATATGTCGAACTAATTTTCTCTTCGCCAAAAGTCTGTTTCGGGATTACCGTTTGTGTAAATTGCTGTCGAGAATGAAAAGGCAACGTTTCCATCGTTCCTTTTCCTAAGCGACCGTACGTAAAGTCAAACCCTGCCACAACGTGTTTCACACCGAGTCCGATGATATATTCATCGACAAATTGTTGTGGCAACAAATGGGCAAATGCCGGTGTAAATTCAACGACGTATAAATAATCGACACCGAGTTTAGCTATTTGTTTTTCTTTTTCTTTTAATGGCGTAATAAAACGAACATGTTGTTTCGAGCGCCCTAGCACGACAGACGGATGCGGATGAAACGTCATAACCGCACTTTTATATTGATGATCGTCCGCAATTCGCTTCGCTGTCTGAATCACTTTTTGGTGCCCAAGATGAACACCGTCAAAATATCCGAGTGCCATGACAAGCGGACCATTGTTTTTTTCGTTTAACGGATGGGAAAGCCAAATCGTTTTCATTGTTTTCACCTACAATACTTTTAAAGGTTTCATACAGCCTTGCTTTGTCGGATGAGGCATGTAAATCGCTAATGCTTCACCTTGCTTATTTATCATCAATAGACGCGCAGGCATGTCAGACAGGGCTGGCAAAAGCGCTCCGTTTTTTACTTTTCTCTCTTCTTCATCATTCAGTACATATGTCGGCAAATGGGCTAACGCTCGTTTAATCGGTAAAAGTAACATATGTGCAGTACCAGCCGACAAGTGTTGTTCGATGTCAGCAAATGTCACACATTGATCAAGCGTAAACGATCCGGACGCTGTACGAACAAGGCGGGACATATGCGCTGGGTATCCAAGTTGTTCGCCTATTTGAACCGCAAGTGTACGCACATATGTCCCTTTACTACACGTCACCCGAAAACGAAACGATATACGCTCACCTGTAAATACTTGCCTGTCATCAAGGAGTTGCAACTCGTAAATATGTACATGTCGTTTCGGTCGTTCGACATCAATCCCTGCACGCGCATACTCATATAATTTTTTTCCATTTACCTTTACTGCAGAATACATCGGTGGAGTTTGTTCAATTTCCCCTGTCAGCTTAGCCAATACATGTTCAATTTCATGGCGAGCGATCGACCGCTCTATCGGTTTGATTGAAACAACATCGCCCGATGCGTCTTCTGTTGTCGTTGCTATCCCTAACGTCACTTCTCCTTCATACGTTTTTTTCTCCGCTGTTAATAGCTCAACAATTTTTGTTGCTTTGCCAATGCAAATGGGTAACACACCACGCACGTCAGGATCGAGCGTTCCTGTATGACCAACTTTTTTTGTTTGAAATAGCTTACGAATGCGCATGACGCAGTCGTGCGACGTCATGCCCGCAGGTTTATGTAACAATAACACTCCGTCCATCGCTTCACCTCTAAAATAGCGGAAATGGATAGACGCATGTCTATCCATTATTCTTCTTTATGTTCTTTTTCTTCGGAAATTTGTTTAATTAAACTTTCAATGCGTTGTCCGTAATCGATCGTTTCATCAATTTCAAAGTAAATTTCTGGAGTCTTGCGCAAACGAATACGCTGACCGATTTCCGAACGAATAAATCCAGTTGCTTTTGCTAATCCTTTGAGCGTATTTTTCTTTTGTTCTTCATCTCCAAGAACAGAAATGTACACTTTTGCTTGTTGCAAATCGCCCGTTACTCGAACATCTGTTACAGTAACGAAGCCAATGCGTGGGTCTTTTAGTTTGCGACCGATAATATCACTTAACTCTTTTTTCATTTGTTCGCCTACACGTGTGGCTCGCAAACTCATGATCATCACCTCGATTAAAACCACTCGAATGTTGTAACTGTTCGTTCGATTTCTGGAAACGAATCAATGAATTGCAACGTACGTTGAAGCTCTTGTTCTGTCGCAGCTCGTTCGGCCGTAATAGCTACAATTCCGAGCTTCGTTCGTTGCCATACGTCTTGATAATCGACTTCAGCTACTGATATATTATATTTTTGTTTGAGCCGTGTGACAATGCGTTGCAACACGGCTCGCTTTTCTTTTAATGATTGGACGTCGTAAATGATGCATTCACATTCGACGTATCCGATCATTTACGTACCACTTCTTGCATGACATACGCTTCGATAACGTCGCCTTCTTTAATATCGTTAAAGTTTTTAATCGTTATTCCGCACTCGTATCCTTGTGCCACTTCTTTTACATCGTCTTTGTAACGTTTTAACGTATCGATTTGTCCTTCATAAACGACGATGCCTTGACGAATGAGGCGAACGCTACTATCGCGCGTAATTTTCCCATCTGTTACATAGCATCCTGCAATTGTACCAACTTTCGATACTTTAAACGTTTGACGAACTTCTGCTTGGCCGATGACTTTTTCTTCATACTCCGGATCAAGCATCCCTTTCATCGCCGCTTCAATTTCTTCGATGACTTTGTAAATGATGCGGTGGAGACGAATGTCTACTTTTTCTGCTTCTGCGACACGTTTGGCGTTCGCATCCGGACGAACGTTAAAGCCGATAACAATCGCATTCGATGCCGAGGCAAGCATAATGTCGTACTCTGTTACTGCCCCAACACCAGAGTGAATAATTTTCACTCGCACACCTTCGACTTCGATTTTTTGCAATGCGGCAACGAGCGCTTCGACGGAACCTTGTACATCCGCTTTGACGATAATGTTTAACTCTTTCATTTCGCCTTGCTTAATTTTTTCAAACAAGTCGTCTAGGCTGACACGCGCTTTTACACTTCGTTGTTGAGCAATTTGTTTTTGCGCACGCGCTTCGCCAATTTGACGCGCTTTTTTCTCATCTTCGAATACCATAAAGCGATCGCCTGCTTGCGGTACTTCGTTTAATCCCGTAATTTCAACAGGGGTAGATGGACCTGCCTCTTTCACGCGACGACCAAGATCGTTTGTCATTGCCCGCACGCGTCCGTACGTATAACCAACAACAATTGGATCACCAACACGCAACGTACCCGATTGAACGAGAAGCGTTGCAACCGGACCGCGACCTTTATCTAATTTTGCTTCAATGACCGTTCCTGTCGCACGGCGGTTTGGATTTGCTTTTAATTCTTCCATTTCACTCACAAGCAAAATCATTTCGAGCAAGTTGTCAATTCCTTCACCCGTTAACGCCGATAATTTACAATAAATTGTATCTCCGCCCCATTCTTCTGGAACGAGTTCGTATTCCATTAACTCCTGCATGACGCGATCAGGGTTCGCTGTTGGTTTGTCGATTTTATTGACTGCGACGATGATTGGAACTTTTGCCGCCTTCGCATGGTTAATCGCTTCAACAGTTTGTGGCATTACACCATCATCGGCTGCAACAACAAGGATGACGATATCCGTTACTTGCGCTCCACGCGCGCGCATCGTTGTGAACGCCTCATGACCCGGTGTATCTAAAAACGTAATTTTTTTGCCGTTCACCACGACTTGGTACGCACCGATATGTTGTGTAATACCGCCCGCCTCTTGTTCTGTCACTTTCGTTTGACGAATCGAGTCAAGTAACGTTGTTTTGCCGTGGTCAACGTGCCCCATAATCGTAACAACTGGCGGACGTTCGACTAAATCTTCTGGGTTATCGACAATTTCAATTGTCTCAAATTCTGTTTCATCAATCGTTACTTTTTCTTCTACTTCCACGCCGTAATCGGAGCAGATTAACTCGATCGCATCTTTATCCAAATCTTTGTTAATTGTTGCAATAATGCCGAGCATAAATAACTTTTTAATAATTTCTGAAGGCTCTTTACCTAGTTTTTTCGCTAGCTCAGCGACCGTTAATGAACCTTCAAATGTAATTTTTTTCGGAAGCTCTTTTTCTTTTTTCTTTTGCACTTCTGGCTGTGGAGCTGGCTGAGGCTTTTGTTTTTTGTTTTTTTTGTTATTGAAAATTTTCTTTTCTTTTTGTTGGATTTGCAAGTCGTGTTTTTTCCCTTCGCGATTTTTTACTACTGGTTTTTTAATTGGCACTTTCTTTTGAATAACTGTATCGTCATCTTCTTCAAATTGTTCTAAAACAGGTTTCTTTGCTGGTTGCTTCTTTTCTTCTTTTGTCATTTGTTGTTTTCGTTCTTGCTCTTGTGTTGGTTTAAATGAACGATCTAACATTTTGACAACATCGGCTTCAATCATCGTCATATGATTGGATACGTCGATGTTCATTTCTTTTAATTTATGGATGACATCTTTACTTGACACATTATGTTTTTTCGCATATTCGTATACACGCATTTTTGACATACATTCACCCCCAAAATGTTAGAGCATCGTTTTCAGCTTTTGTGCGAATCCTTCATCTGTAATCGCTACAACGACTCGTGCTCCTTTTCCAATCGCCCCACCTAATTCATGGCGATTATCTACGTAACAAAGCGGAACGCGATAGAACGCGCATTTATCGAAAATTTTTTTTCTTGTATTTTCTGACGCATCTTCCGATAAAATGACAAGCTTCGCGCGTTTACGCTGAATTTCTTTTACAACAAGCTCTTCTCCCGAAATGACTTTGCGCGCCCGATTCGCCAGTCCGAGAAAAGAGACCCACGGTTTATGATTCATTTGTTTCTCTGTTCTCCTTCTCGGCAAGCTGTAATAGCTGTTCGTAAATCGAATCGTCAATAGTCGCTTTTAAATGATGCGCAAGTGTATTTTTCTTTTTCGCAAGCAAAATACATTCTTTACTTAACGTAATGTACGCACCGCGCCCGGCTTTTTTTCCTGTAGGATCAATCGACACATCGCCTTCTTTCGAACGAACGATGCGAATGAGCTCTTTTTTCGGTTTCATTTCCCCTGTGACTACACATTTACGCATCGGAATTTTTTTTGGCATGTTATTCCACCTCACTAATCTCCTCTTCGTCAACTTCGAACGATGATGAAGAACGAGGGTAAATACCTAATTGTTCCGCTTCCGATTGACTTTTAATATCAATTTTCCAATTTGTTAATTTTGCCGCTAAACGAGCATTTTGACCACGTTTTCCGATCGCAAGCGATAATTGATAATCCGGCACAATGACCGTCGTCGCTTTCTCTTCTTCATTCACGATGACATCAAGCACTTTAGATGGACTTAACGCATTGGCCACAAATTCAACTGGATCGGCTGACCAACGAACGATATCGATTTTTTCGCCCTTTAACTCGTTTACAATCGCTTGCACTCGTTGTCCCTTTGGTCCAACACATGCACCAACCGGATCGACTTCTGGGTTATCCGAATGAACGGAAATTTTCGAGCGATCTCCTGCTTCGCGTGCAACGGACTTAATTTCGACCGTCCCGTCATAAATCTCCGGCACTTCTAATTCAAACAATCGTTTTAGTAGTCCTGGATGTGTGCGCGATACGTAAATTTGTGGTCCTTTTGTCGTTTTCTCTACTTTTGTAATGTACACTTTAATGCGATCATGCGGCTTATATGTTTCATTCGGCATTTGTTCGCTCACCGGAAGCAACGCCTCGATTTTGCCAAGGCTGACGTAAATAAATTTTGAGTCCGTCCGCTGTACAATTCCCGTCATAATGTCTTCTTCACGATCAACAAACTCGGCATAAATGACGCCTCGTTCTGCTTCGCGAACACGCTGCGTGACGACTTGTTTTGCTGTTTGGGCAGCGATACGTCCGAAGTTTTTCGGCGTCACTTCAATTTCAACAACGTCGCCTACTTGATAATTCGGATTGATTCGCTTCGCCTCATCAAGCGAAATTTCTAAACGTGAATCGTACACTTCATCAACGACTTCTTTGCGAGCAAACACGCGAATCGTTCCCGTTTCTTGATTAAAATCAACGCGAACGTTTTGGGCTTGATTAAAATTGCGCTTATAAGCGGACACAATCGCCGCCTCTATCGCTTCAATTAACACTTGTTTACTAATGCCTTTATCGCGCTCAAGCGCCGTTAAAGCATCTAACAACTCTGTATTCATGAACCGGTCGTCCCCCTCTAACGTGAATTAAGAAAAGATGACAGCTAGCCGTGCACTAGCTACTTTTTCATATGGAATCTTGATTGTTTTTTTCTTTGTTTTCACTTTCACTTCTACCGTCACGGTTTGCCCATCAAACGCGGTCAACGACCCTTCGAACTCTTTTTGGCCATCAATCGGTTCATACGTTTTCACATAAACGTTTTTTCCGACAGCGCGTTCGAAGTCTTTCATCTTTTTGAGCGGACGCTCCGCCCCTGGTGATGATACTTCTAAAAAATAATTGTGGGGAATAGGGTCGATTTCATCAAGTTTTTCGCTTAACCGCTCACTTACGACACCGCATTGATCGATATCAACTCCCGTTGGGGAATCGATAAAGACGCGTAAAAACCAGTTCTTTCCCTCTTTCACATATTCAATATCGACAAGCTCTAATCCGATCTCTGTCAAAATCGGGGTGACGAGCTCTTCAACAATGTGCGTCACTTTTTTCATCTTGGTCCTCCTAACTGCAAGAAAATCCCTTGCAACGGCAAGGAATCTCGAATCAATACGAAAGAGTGGGTTTCCCCACTCTTTTTGTACATTATCTTTACCATTTCCACTAGAACTATAACATATTGGCAAAAAAATTGCAACTCGTTTAAAAGAGTGATAATTGATTGTGATCCGGCAACGACTGCAAACAACCGCGGCTTTCCAGATATTCTAAAATCGTTTTCGATACTTTACCGCGTTGTTGCAAATCTTCTTTCGATAAAAACTCGCCTTCCTCACGAGCACGTACGATGCTATGCGCTACGTTCGTCCCAAGTCCCGGAATGGCATTAAACGGCGGAATAAGCGAATTGCCATCAATAATAAACTCGGTTGCTTGTGAACGATACAAGTCGATATTTTTGAATGAAAATCCTCGTTCACACATTTCGAGGGCAATTTCAAGCACCGTCAATAAGTTTTTTTCTTTTGCGGAAGCGTCAAGCCCTTTCGCTTGAATTTCCTCAATGCGTCGACGAATCGCCGCAGATCCTTGAATCATGACATCTAAATCAAAATCTTCTGCACGTACGGTAAAATAAGATGCATAGTAAAGGAGCGGATGATGTACTTTAAAGTACGCAATGCGTACCGCCATGAGAACGTAGGCTGCCGCATGCGCTTTCGGGAACATATACTTAATTTTTTTACATGATTCAATATACCATTCTGGTACGTCATGTCTGCGCATTTCTTCTTCAAATTCTGCCGTCAATCCTTTTCCTTTACGAACGGATTCCATAATTTTAAATGCTAATGACGGTTCTAAACCGCGGTAAATTAAATACACCATAATGTCGTCACGACATCCAATCACTTCTGATAGCGTACATGTGCCGTTTTGAATAAGCTCTTGCGCGTTACCAAGCCAAACGTCCGTCCCGTGCGATAAGCCCGAAATTTGCACAAGCTCGGAAAACGTTTTTGGCTTTGTTTCTTCTAACATTTGACGAACGAAGCGCGTACCGAACTCTGGGATACCGAGCGTTCCTGTGTTACACATAATTTGTTCCGGTGTCACCCCGAGCGATTCTGTGCTACTAAAAATTTTCATCACTTCAGGATCATCTGTTGGAATCGTCTTCGGATCAATTCCACTCAAATCTTGTAACATCCGAATGACTGTCGGATCATCGTGTCCAAGAATATCGAGTTTTAATAAATTGTCGTGAATAGAGTGGAAATCAAAGTGCGTCGTCCGCCATTCTGCTTCTGTATCGTCGGCTGGATATTGAATTGGCGTAAAATCATAAATGTCCATGTAATCTGGAACGACGATAATACCTCCTGGATGTTGCCCTGTCGTTCGTTTCACTCCCGTACATCCAGCAGCTAAACGATCGATTTCTGCCGCACGTACATGAAGATTTTTATCGCTTATATACCCTTTGACAAATCCGTACGCTGTTTTATCAGCAACTGTACCAATCGTTCCAGCACGATATACGTTATCTTCACCGAATAGCACTTTCGTATAGTTATGCGCTCGCGGTTGATACTCACCTGAGAAGTTTAAGTCAATATCTGGTACTTTATCACCTTTGAATCCTAAAAACGTCTCGAACGGAATATCGTGCCCATCTTTATTGTACCGTGCGCCACATTTTGGACAGTCTTTATCAGGCAAGTCAAATCCCGAGCCGACCGAACCATCATCGAAAAACTCAGAGTGTTTGCAGTTCGGACAAACGTAATGCGGCGGAAGCGGGTTCACCTCTGTAATTTCGGTCATCGTCGCAACAAACGATGAGCCAACTGAACCACGTGAACCGACAAGATAGCCGTCATCAAGCGATTTTTTTACGAGTTTATGAGAGATTAAATAAATGACTGCAAAGCCATGACCAATAATGCTTTTCAACTCTTTTTCTAACCGTTTCTCAACGATGTCCGGAAGTGGATCACCATAAATGCTCTTCGCTCGTTCGTAACTCATTCGCCGAATTTCTTCGTCCGCTCCTTCAATTTTTGGGGTGTACAACTCATCTTTAATCGGTTTTACTTCCCCAATGAGATCGGCAATTTTTTTTGTATTCGTAACGACAATTTCTTTTGCTTTTTGTTCACCAAGAAACGAAAATGCTTCTAACATTTCGTTTGTTGTACGGAAGTGAACGTTTGGCAGTTCATGACGATTTAACGGATTGCCACCGGATTGTGAATGAATCAAAATTTTGCGATAAATTTTGTCTTCTTTATTGATATAATGCACGTTTCCTGTCGCAACAACCGGAATGCCGAGCCGTTCGCCAAGTTGCACAATATTTGTAATAATTTCTTTTAGCGCGTCCTCATCGCGCACATATTCCATTTCAATAAGCGGTGCGTACACTTCTGGCGGATGCACTTCAAGGAAATCATAAAACGGAGCAATCGCCTCTGCTTCTTCGATCCCTTTTTGCATCATCGCTTCAAATAGTTCCCCTTTATCGCATCCTGATCCGACTAAAATACCCTCACGATGTTGTTGCAAGACGGAACGCGGAATACGGGGAACACGATAAAAATAGTTCACATGTGAAAGCGATACGAGTTTAAATAAATTTTTTAACCCCACTTCATTTTGGACAAGCAACGTGGCATGAAACGGCCGAGATCGTTGAAACGCTCCTTGTTCTTTTGATGCTTCGTTTAACTGATCAATGTATTGAATTCCTTTTTCATCAAGTTCTTTCAACAAATGAATGAGTAAATACCCTGTCGCTTCCGCGTCATAAATGGCACGATGGTGTTGGGTTAATTCAATATTGAATTTTTTACAAAGCGTGTTTAAACGATGGTTTTTTAGCTCTGGATATAAGTAACGAGCAAGTTCAAGTGTGTCAATCACTGGATTAGTTACTTTGCCGCGATTGATTTTTTTAAATCCTGCATTTAAAAAGCCAATATCAAACGTTGCATTATGGGCAACGAGCACGCAGTCATCGATCCAATGATAAAATTTTTCTAATACTTCTTCGACGTCTGGTGCATCTTTTAACATATCATCTGTAATTTTCGTTAATTCAATAGTTGTCGCAGAAAGCGGATGATGCGGGTTAGCAAACGACTCAAAACGGTCGATAATTTCTCCGTTTTTGACTTTGACCGCTGCTAATTCAATAATTGTATCGTATACGGCCGACAGTCCTGTCGTTTCCACGTCAAACACGACAAACGTATCGTCCATGAGCCGTCGATGCGCTTCATTGTAAGCGATCGGTACCCCGTCATCAACAATATTAGCCTCTAGTCCATATAAAATTTTCACACCATATTTTTTTCCCGCACTATACGCTTCCGGAAACGACTGAACAACGGCATGGTCCGTCACAGCAATCGCCTCATGTCCCCATTTTTTCGCTTGTTCAACGAGTTTTGTAATCGAAGCGACCGCATCCATTTGACTCATTTGTGTGTGGACGTGCAATTCCACACGTTTTTCCTCGGCTGTATCTTGTCGCTCGTTCGGCTTTATTTCATTTAAGTCGTTCGCAATGAGCACAAGATCGCGTACAAACGTATCGTTTTGCACGCTACCGCGCACTTTAACCCACATACCTTTTTTTACACGTTGCATTAATTCCGCATCTTCTTTATCGCGTGAAAACATTTTCACAAGAATAGAGTTTGTATAGTCCGTCATTTTTAACGTCAATAACGTACGGCCACTTTTTAGTTCTTTTGCCTCGGCATCAAAGACGTATCCTTGTACGACGACACGACGTTCTTCTTCCACAATTTGATCGAGCGAACGAATATGTTCTTCATCTTTAATTTGATAGCCAATTACAAGCGGGCCGCTTGCTTCAGTTACATTTGTCTCTTCTTGTTTCGGCATCGCTTCCATAAATGCGGCTAACGCTCGTTCTTCATCTTCTTTTTGTTTTTGAGCTAAAAATTGTTCAAATTGTTGTTCATCATGCTTCACATCAGCTTCTAATTGTAAATGCGGAAAGCCGAATGAAGCATACGTCTCGGCAAATATTTCCGCAAATCGTTTTTTTAAAGCAATCGCTTCTGCTTCATTGCGTGCTTGGACAATTACTTTCGTTCCTTTGACGTGCGGTTGCTGCTCTGTCAGTAGTGAAAGAAGAGGCGAGCTTTGTTGAATCGTCTCCACAAACATCGGCCAATACGATATGACGTCTTCAGCGGTAAACGTTTGATCCTCTGCTTCAATGGTACATTGCACGTGAGCGATATGACGAAATTGTTCGATTAATCGTTTACGAAATTCGGCATATACATTCGCTCGTAAAATCGTAGGAAATTGAAAATAAAAATGCCAACATTTCGTTTGTTTATTAACAACAACTTTGTTAATCCGTCCGTGTGCTAAGTCGTTTGCTATACTCGAAGAAGTGAGCTGTAGTTGTTGTAGTAAAATAGAAAATCGCTCTTTTTGTTCTTCTCTCATCGTTGTTCGTTAAACCTCCCTTTTTTTGTACGTTGGTTGGGAGTGATAGACGACGGAAAGAGGGGGATCCCCCTCTCTGCCTTTTACAAATATCGGCGCAAAGTCTCCACTAATTGCGACACATGTACTTCTTCTGTTTCACCTGTTTTGCGAACTTTTACTTCGACAATTCCTTCACTTGCACGTTTTCCGACTGTTACACGCACAGGTAAGCCGATTAAATCGCTGTCAGCGAATTTCACACCTGGACGCTCGGCACGATCGTCATACAACACTTCAAATCCTTCTTGTTGCAAACGTACGTACCATTCATCAGCAAGTTCTCGTTGCTCGTCCACTTTCGGATTGACAGAAATGAGGTGGACGTGGAACGGAGCAACAGCTGTCGGCCAAATAAGTCCATGCTCATCATTATATTGTTCAGCAATCGCTGCAAGCGTGCGAGAGACACCAATACCATAGCAACCCATAATCATCGGTTGCGTACGTCCATTTTCATCTAAGTATGTTGCATTCATCGCTTCACTGTAACGCGTGCCGAGTTTAAATACATGCCCTACTTCAATTCCGCGCGCAAAGCGAATCGTTCCTTTTCCATCTGGTGATGGATCTCCTTCTTGAATGAAACGAACATCCGCGTATTGCGCAACAAAATCACGATCCGGATTGACCCCTTTATAATGATAGTGTGCTTCATTTGCCCCGCATACACCGTTGACAATCGCTTTTACCGCGTGGTCTGCCAAAACAAGCACATCGTTTCGGACACCGATTGGGCCAAGTGAACCGATTTCGCAATTCATCACTTGTTTCGTTTCTTCTGGTGTCGCCAACTCCACCACTGTTGCTTCTAATATATTTTTTACTTTTACATCATTTACTTCATGGTCACCACGCACAAGAACGAGCACATAGCGATCATCTACTTTAAATAATAGCGACTTAATGCATTTTTCTTTTGGCACTTGAAGGAATTGACTTACTTCTTCAATTGTACGTTGTTCTGGTGTATGCACTTTTTCAAGCGGTGCATGCGGCTCATCGCTCCGCTCATATGTCGTAATGACAGGAGCCATTTCAATGTTCGCAGCATAGTCAGACGAGTCTGAATATGCAATTGTATCTTCACCGATGTCGGATAAAACCATAAATTCATGCGTATCTTTTCCACCCATCGCCCCAGAATCGGCAATGACAGCGCGGAAATTTAATCCGCAACGACGGAACACATTGGCATAAGCTTCGTACATTTTATTGTATACTTCATCTAAACTTTCGTGTGAAGCGTGAAATGAATATGCATCTTTCATAATAAACTCACGACCACGAAGCAAACCGAAACGTGGACGCTTTTCGTCACGAAACTTTGTTTGAATTTGATAAAGCGTAAGCGGCAAACGTTTATATGACTTCACTTCATCGCGCACAAGTGCCGTAATGACTTCTTCATGTGTTGCCCCAAGCGCAAAGTCGCGATCATGGCGATCTTTTAAACGCATTAATTCCGGTCCGTATGAATACCAACGGCCTGATTCTTGCCACAACTCTGCTTGTTGAAGCGCTGGCATTAGTAGCTCTACCGCACCTGCCCGTTCCATTTCTTCACGAATGATCGCTTCAATTTTTTGTAATACACGTTTACCAAGCGGTAAGAAGCTATATACTCCGCTCGCATTTTGGCGAATGAAGCCGGCGCGAAGCAATAGCTGATGGCTTTTAATTTCCGCATCTGCTGGTACTTCACGCAACGTAGGAATAAATGACATACTTTGTTTCATCTCTTGCACCTCTTACTTCATTGATTTATAAGAAAAATTTTTGAATATCGTTCCATGTAACAACAAGCATAAGCAACATGAGAAGAGCAAAACCGATAAAATGTACAATGCCTTCTTTTTGGCGATCAATTGGTTTTCCACGTAACGCCTCAATTGCAAAAAACGTTAATCGTCCGCCATCGAGCGCCGGAAGTGGAAGCAAGTTAATAATCCCTAAGTTAATGCTTAAAATAGCTCCCCATTTCATTAAGTAATACACGCCAGATTGGGCGACTTTATGAGTCGAAACCGCAATACCAACAGGTCCAGATAACATATCAAATGAAAATTTCCCTGTCAATAAATGACCTAGCCCAACGATAATTTCTTTTGTCCAATAGTACGTTTCTAGCGCGCCCTGCTTTATAGCACCAACAACCGATTTTTCCATCGGTCCATACACGCCAATTAGTCCAATTGTTTCTCCTTCAATCGTTTTCTTTTCCGGTGTAACGGTAAGATCGATCATTTCACCGTTGCGATTGATTTGAAACTGGAGCGGTTTTTCTGGGCTTTTCCGAATCATTGTCACCACATCCGTCCACGAAGACATGGACTGTCCATCAATGGAAACGACAACATCCCCTTGCTTTAACCCAGCTTCACGTGCTGCACCGTCTTCGGTTAACTCGCCAATGATCGGTTTGTCAACAGGATAGCCTTGTAATAGTCCAATAACAATGAAGATGACAAGCGCTAGAACAAAATTCATAAGCGGACCAGCGAAAATGGCCATCGCTCGCTGTCCGAGCGTTTTTGAACCAAACTGACGATGATACGGTGCAATTTGCACTTCTTCCCGATCAATAACGATGTAAGCTGGATCGCTTAATTCAAAACGTTGTAAGTGATCATCATCACCTTCATAGCCTTCAATATATAGCTCATGTTCAAAGTCAGCGCGTTCTACTTCAATGATTTTGGCATCTCGATATTCATCTTTATGATTGACGATGACTTTTTTCACTTTGCCTTCCGAGTCAAACAATAATCCGACAACTTGACCGCGCTTAACGTCAATCATCTCAGGGTCTTCGCCAGCCATGCGCACAAAACCACCGAGTGGAAGTAAACGAATGGTGTACGTCGTTTCCCCTTTTTTCATCGAAAACACTTTTGGACCAAATCCGATCGCAAACTCACGGCATAAAATACCTGCACGCTTAGCAAAAATGAAATGTCCTAATTCATGAAAAAATACAAGCGCACCAAAAATAACAATAAAAGAAATAACCGTTTCCAACGTTTCAACCACCTTTTACATGTATAGTGATTTTACATATTGTCGCGTTTCGCGATCAACTGTACGAATCGTTTCCAAATCCGGATGAGCGATCGGTACGTGCCAATTCATTGCTTGTTCAATGTATTGTTCAATCGCTAAAAACGATATTCGTCCAGTTAAAAAGGCCGACACCGCTTCTTCGTTGGCCGCATTTAATACGGTCGGCATCGTCCCGCCTATTTTTCCTGCCTCATAAGCAAATTGTAAACAACGAAACCGGTTCATGTCCACTTTTTGAAAATGTAACGTGGCCACTTCTGCTAAGTTTAGTCGCTCAATATGGAGCGGAAAGCGATCTGGATATGTTAATGCATATTGAATGGGCACGCGCATATCTGGCGTTCCAAGTTGGGCAATGACGCTTCCGTCATGAAACTGTACCATGGAATGAATAATGCTTTCTTTATGTAAGAGCACATGAATTTGCTCATACGGTAAGTGGAACAACCAGTGTGCTTCGATCACTTCGAGTCCTTTGTTCATCATCGTCGCAGAATCAATTGTAATTTTCGCTCCCATCGACCAATTCGGATGTTTTAACGCCTCTTCCACCGTAACATGCTGTAGTTGTTCGCGCGTACGATCGCGAAAACTACCTCCGGATGCGGTCAAAATAATACATTCAACGTTTTTCTGTTTTTCCCCTTGTAAACATTGAAAAATCGCGGAATGTTCACTATCTATCGGCAAAATCGAGACACCATAGGCAGCGGCGTGCTTCATGACGAGATGACCCGCAGTAACTAACGTTTCTTTGTTCGCTAATGCGATTGTTTTTCCCGCCTCTATCGCTTTTAACGTAGGCACTAGTCCGGCGCTTCCTACAACCGCATTAACGACAATATCCGCTTCTTGAACTGTTGCTACTTCAATGAGCCCGTCTTCACCGAAAACGATGCGTACTCGTCCCTTATATTCGCTTTGTAACCGTTCAGCATCTTCTTTTTGAGCGACACATATAACTTTCGGAGAAAATTGCTCAATAATGATTCTTGCTTGTTCAATATTTCGTCCGGCTGAAAAAGCAATGAGACGAAACGCATTAGAATGAGCGCGAATAACATCTAACGTTTGCATGCCGATCGAGCCAGTCGCTCCTAATAAACTAATTGCTCGCAAACTATTCACTCCTTTTTACACAACGAGGTAAAACAAATATAAAATCGGTAAAATAAACAGCAAACTGTCGAAACGATCTAAAATGCCGCCGTGCCCTGGTAAAATCGCCCCTGAATCTTTTACTCCATAGTGGCGTTTAAACGCGGATTCAACTAAATCACCTAACTGACCGAAAATTGATAAGACGACCGTTGCAATAAGCAACAAAAGAAACGATGGGGCAAACGGCGATAGCCACTCATAAACGCTCACAGCAAGAAGCGCACATAACACACCGCCTATTGCACCTTCTACCGTTTTATTCGGACTAATATGCTCCCATAATTTACGCTTCCCAAACGCTCGACCGATAAAATACGCTCCGCTATCTGTTGCCCAAATTAAAAATAGAGCATAAAAAATATAAGACAATCCTGCTTCTCGCACTTGTAAAAAGGAATAAAATCCGACGCCTACATATAACAAAGAAGCAATCATAAAACCGGCGTCATCGAACGTAAACGCATTTTTAGATATAACCGTATAAATAAGCAACAATAAAAACCCGATGATGAGCATCCATATGTTTATCATATGTTCATATGGATATAAAAAGAGCCATAAAACGAGAAAACTGACAACGCTCGGAAACGAAAAGAGCGATATGTGTTTCATACGAATGAGCTCAAATAAACCAACTGTAGCTAGTACATACGTCAAAACGAAAAATGGCCATCCGCCATATATGACGATTGGTAAAAAGACTGAAGCTGCAATGATCGCTGTTACAATTCTTTGTTTCATATGAAATTATACGCCTCCAAATCGACGGCTTCGTTGCTGGAATGCATGTACCGCCTGTAAAAAATGTTGCTCTGTAAAATCTGGCCATAATACATCTGTAAACCAAAACTCCGTATAAGCTAACTGCCAAAGCATAAAATTACTTAACCGAATTTCCCCGCTTGTACGAATGAGTAAATCCGGATCAGGCAAACCGTTTGTCATCAAATACGAATGGAACAACTGCTCATCGACATCGTTTACTTCAATCGTTCCGCTTTGAATATCAGTAACGAGCTTTTGTACCGCATGTACAATTTCTGCGCGACTTCCGTAGTTTAGAGCAAAGTTTAAAATTAAACCTGCATTTTGCTTCGTTTCTTCGATCGCTTTTTCAACTGCACGTAACGTATGTAAAGGTAGTTCATCTTTATGCCCCATCACGCGTACTTGCACGTTTTCCTCGATTAACTCTGGCAAAAATGTGTTCAAAAATTGTTCCGGCAACTGCATTAAATAATCGACCTCTGTTTTTGGTCGTTTCCAATTTTCTGTTGAAAATGCGTATAACGTTAACACTTTCACGCCGAGTTCATTCGCAAAGCGCGTAATTTTCCGAACCGTTTGCATCCCTTCATAATGCCCAGCCATGCGTGGCAATGCACGCTTTTTCGCCCATCGTCCGTTTCCATCCATAATGATTGCCACATGCGCAGGGATCGGACCTTGTAAAATCGTTTCTTTTTCATGCCCTTCTTCTTTGTTTTTCCATCTTTTCATCTTTTCAAACATTAGCGCGTATCCTCCAGCTTTGATCCAACATGATTAGGCTGTGCGCCCTATTTCGTAATTATAGCAAAAAACCCTCTATAAACATAGAGGGACTTATACTTCCATGACTTCTTTCTCTTTTTCTTTCGTAATCGCATCAATTTTTGCGATATGATCATCCGTCAATTTTTGGATATCCTCTGTATAACCACGCAACTCATCTTCTGTAATTTCGCCATTTTTTTCGAGTTTTTTCAACTCGTCGTTTGCATCGCGACGAATGTTGCGCACAGCAACTTTCGCTTCTTCAGCATATTTTTTTACAAGTTTAACAAGCTCGCGACGACGCTCTTCCGTTAGTGGCGGAATAGAGATGCGAATAACTGAACCGTCGTTTGAAGGTGTTAAACCTAAATCGGATGCTAAAATCGCTTTTTCAATTTCTTTCAATACGGATTTGTCATACGGCTGAATGACAAGAAGACGCGCTTCTGGCACTTGAATGCTTGCTAATTGAATGATTGGTGTTGGCATGCCGTAGTAATCTACTGTAATCTTTTCTAACAACGCAGGATTGGCACGACCTGCACGAATGGTTGCGAGCTCACGCGAAAAAGCTTGAACAGCTTTATCCATTTTTTCTTTTGCGTTCGTTAATACTTGCATCTTATTTCCCCCTTACAATTGTTCCAATATTTTCGCCTAATACAGCACGTTTAATATTTCCTTCTTCCATAATCGAGAAAACGATAAGCGGAATATCGTTATCCATACATAACGATGAGGCGGTCGAATCCATGACGCCCAATCCTTGTTTAATAACCTCTAAATAAGATAGCTCGTCATATTTGACTGCATTTTTATCTACTTTCGGATCGGCGCTATATACGCCGTCTACGTTGTTTTTCGCCATTAAAATGACGTCTGCTTCGATTTCGGCAGCACGAAGCGCAGCTGTCGTATCTGTTGAAAAGTACGGGTTTCCTGTTCCTGCCGCAAAAATGACGACGCGCTTTTTCTCTAAGTGACGAATCGCCCGTCGACGAATGTACGGTTCTGCCACTTGGCGCATTTCAATCGACGTTTGTACGCGCGTTTGTACACCGAGTTGCTCTAGGCTGTCTTGCAGGGCGAGCGAGTTCATCACCGTCGCTAACATGCCCATATAATCGGCTGTGGCGCGATCCATGCCCATTTCACTGCCGATTTTTCCACGCCAAATGTTCCCGCCGCCAACAACGACAGCAACTTCGACTCCAAGTTCAGCTACTTCTTTCACTTGCTGGGCAATCGATTTAATGACAGACGGATTAATGCCAAATCCTTGATCACCAGCTAACGCTTCACCGCTTAATTTTAAAACGACACGTTTATACTTTGGGCTTTCCATTTTAAACCTCCATACCGTTCTTTAAAAATAGGGAACACGTATGTGTTCCCTATTTGTCTTCATTACTTACGAACTTGGCTCATAACTTCTTCAGCGAAGTTATCTTGACGTTTTTCAATGCCTTCGCCTACTTCGTAACGGATGAAGCTTTTTACAGTTGCGCCATTAGATTCTACAAATTGACGTACTTTCACATCAGGATTTTTTACGAAGCTTTGCTCAAGTAAGCAAATGTCTTCGAAAAATTTACCTAAACGGCCTTCAACCATTTTTTCAACGATGTTTTCTGGTTTTCCTTCATTTAATGCTTGTTGTTTTAATACTTCGCGCTCACGAGCGATTTCGTCTGCAGATACTTCATCGCGAGAAACGTATTTTGGATTAATAGCAGCAATGTGCATCGCTACATCTTTTGCAATGTCGCTATTTGTTGTACCTTCTAATACTGTTAATACAGCAATGCGACCACCCATGTGTAAATATGCACCGAATGCTGCGTTGTCGCCTTTTTCTACAACAGCAAAGCGACGCAACGTAATTTTTTCACCGATTTTAGCAATCGCCGCGTTGATGTGCTCTTCTACTGTTGCACCGTTGTCCATTTTTTGTTGTAACGCTTCTTCTACTGTTGCAGGTTTATGTTTTAATAAATGATCTGCTAATTCTTTGACTAATGTTTTAAATCCTTCGTTTTTCGCAACGAAGTCTGTTTCAGAGTTTACTTCTAAAATGACTGCTACATTTCCGTCAACTTCGATTAATGTTGTTCCTTCAGCTGCAATGCGATCTGCCTTTTTCGCTGCCTTCGCCATTCCTTTTTCACGAAGCCAGTCGATCGCTTTTTCCATATCGCCGTTTGTTTCTGTTAACGCTTTTTTGCAGTCCATCATTCCTGCGCCAGTTTTTTCGCGCAATTCTTTTACCATTTGAGCAGTAATTGCCATGTTAAACATCCTCCTTTTTATGTGCCTCGTATGTATACAAACCGAAACGGTTCGCCGGCTTAGTATGCCCAACTTTCTTAAAAAAAGGTGATAAAAGGCTCCCCCTCTTATCACCTTTCGCATGCTTACTCAGCTGTGACAACAGCTTCTTCGCCTTGCTTTGCTTCTAAAATCGCATCAGCAATTTTAGAAGTAAGAAGTTTCACAGCACGAATCGCATCGTCGTTTGCAGGAATGACGTAGTCGATTTCGTCTGGATCACAGTTTGTATCCACGATTCCGATGATCGGAATGTTTAATTTACGAGCTTCCGCAACGGCAATGCGCTCTTTGCGTGGGTCGATAACAAACAACGCATCTGGCAACTCTTTCATTTCTTTAATACCGCCTAAAAACTTTTCAAGACGCTCTAACTCTTTCTTTAGTTTTACCACTTCTTTTTTAGGCAATACATCGAATGTGCCATCTTCAGCCATTCTTTCGATTTCTTTTAAGCGTTTAATACGCTTTTGAATTGTTGCAAAGTTTGTTAACGTTCCACCTAACCAACGTTGGTTCACGTAAAACATGCCAGAACGTTCTGCTTCTTCTTTCACAGAATCTTGCGCTTGTTTTTTCGTACCAACGAATAAAATTTTGCCGCCGTTTGCCGCAAGTTCTTTGACGAAGTTATACGCTTCTTCTACTTTTTTCACTGTTTTTTGCAAGTCAATGATATAAATACCATTGCGCTCAGTGAAAATATACTTTTTCATTTTTGGGTTCCAACGACGTGTTTGATGCCCGAAGTGAACCCCTGCTTCAAGCAACTGCTTCATTGAAATAACAGACATTTTTCATCCTCCTACACGGTTTTTTTCCTCCGCTCATGTCATTTTTAAGCAAGACTGCAAAGCAGCACCGTTGCTTAAATCGATGAGCGTGTGTATTCACACCAAATAGAACTATATCACAATTAAAAAACACATTCAACTACTTTTGGTGAAATTTAAGCAAAAGCTCCATTTCTGTCTTGCCACGTTTTAACGCTTTCGCTATTTCGTCGATCGTTTTTCCTTGTTGTTGCAGTTTTAATGCTTCCGAAACGAGCGAGTCGAGCGATTGCTCTCCCTTTGGTGTAGTTGTTGATAACTCGATGCGGTCGACAACGTCGTCAATCGGAAGCGACGGTTGTTCTTCTCGAAGCGAAGGCGGAGTTTCTCTTTTCTTTTGACGAACAGCCGATGATGTGATTTGTTTAACAAAGCGCTCATTTTCCTCTTTAAATTGCATTAAATACGTTGTCATCATCGTTTCCATCTCACGAATAAGCTCCGCTTGCTCTCTTTCCGTCTCTTTAATTTTTACCCATTTTAAAGACAAAAGAATAATAAGAAAGAGCGAAATACCGTGCAAAACGAAGCTAGCAAACCATAAAAACGTCGTCATATCATCCCTCTTATCCGATAAAATCAATATGCGTTCCTTTGTAAGGATGTTTGCTTTTTTCTTTTTGCTCAGATTGTTTTTTCCATTTAGCACGCTCGCTTTGTTCAGCTTTCGTCACTTGTTGCCGAATGCGCTCATCTTGTTTTTTCATTTCTGCTGCAAGCTGTTGTTGAGCAAGCTGTCCGTACTGTTGCATATGTTCTTGCCATTTTCCGAGCTCATGCGTTTTCGGTAACGCTACTTGTAACTCGATTAACTTTAAACTCATCGGTTTCACTTCCTTCATAAAGATTGATGAAGGACTGTCATATCGCTTGCTCAATCAGTTTGCGCATTTTAAACAACGCTTTTGCATGAATTTGGGAAATTCGTGACGTTGACAACCCCATAATATGACCGATTTCTGTAAACGTCAGTTCCTCTTTGTAAAATAAACTAATGACGAGCTGCTCTTTTTCATTTAATTGTTGAATGACGTTCGCTAATTGGGCAATTCGTTCTTCACGCAAAACGTGTTCTTCTGGCGACGGCGATTGATCATCGCGAATGGTAAACGATGGTTGGTCATCATCGTCAAACGGACGCTCATCAAGCGATAAAACATTGGCGAAAAACTGTTCACTCATGACAGCATATACTTCATCTTCTGACATGTTTAATGCATGAGCAACTTCTTTTGCACTTACATCACGCATATATGTTTGTTGCAACTGTTCAATCGTCGCTTCAATTTTTTTTGCTTTTTCCCGCACGCTACGCGGAAGCCAATCTTCTTTGCGCAATCCATCTAAAATGGCCCCGCGAATACGAAATGAAGCATACGTGTCGAATTTCAAATCACGTGAAGGATCGAATTTTTCTAGCGCATCGTATAATCCGAATAAAGCTAAGCTTTTCAAATCTTCTTTTTTTACGCTTTTCGGAAGGGATGAGGCAATACGTTGTACGTGATAATCGACAAGCGGCATATATCTTTCAATGAGTTGGTCGCCCGCTTCACGATCTCGTACGTCTATCCACTTTTGCCAGCACAATATATCATCCCCCCTAAGCTACGTTTCAAAAGCTGAATTATTTTTCGTCGCGGTTTAATAATTGACGAATATATTCTGCTACTTTTTCCTGCTCTTCTTCGTTTAGGTTCTCTATCATTTGTTCGACATGTACATCGTCTGATTGTGTGAAAGAGACATTTGACGTTGATGTATCTTTTTGAATAAATGCGATCATCCAACGAATGATAAAAGCAAAAATAAAGAAAACAACAAATGCAATCAACGCACGTATAGTAGACGTCCATATGCTATTTTGCAATAATGAGGAAAACAAGGCGATTATACAGCTGAATAAAGCAAAAATAACGTTAAATTTCCATGTACCAGCCATTAAATTTCCCGTACCCCTTGATTTACTGTTCGAATGAGCAACATGCCTGTTTTCGGATGAAATTCAATCGTCCGTCCACTACTCCCTCCAACATCTTCAGCAACGATCGGGATGCGAAACCGCTGAAGCTGCTCGCGAACAGCATCAACGTTGCGCGGCCCAATGCGCATCATATCTGTCGTTCCTGTACGAAATTGAAACATTTGTGCACCACCAGCCATTTTCGCTTTTAAATGACCGTTTCGTCCTCCTGCCCCGATGACGCGCCGCACTAACTCTTCAATCGCGGTGTCGGCATATTTGGCTACATTCATTTGGTCAGATTTTGCTAACGATGAATCAGGTAACATGACGTGCGCCATGCCAGCCACTTCTTTCACTAAATCATATACAACAACACCAACGCACGAGCCGAGTCCGCATGTGCGAATGACATGCGGTGCCTTTACAACGTTCATATCAGCAATGCCGACTTTCACTACTTGGTCAATTTCACTCATCATCGCCCACACCTAAAGCCCGAAAGATGATACGAAATGATTCGGGGTCAGGAAGCAAGAAAAAGTGGCCACTTACACGATCATTCGATTGATGTTCTTCATGAATAGCCGTATCAATAACAATAACATGATCACCGACGCGCGACATTTCGATTAAGCCGTAGCTTAAAATCGCCCCGATCATATCAATGCTGAGCTCAGGAACAGATGGATATAATTTTAAATGCGTGAAATCTGATAAAGACGATAAATACGAGCCTGCTAAAATGTTGCCAAGCTCTTGCAATGCGGACAACGATAATTCCGAACAATCTTGTTCTAATTTAAATTGTTCGTCACCAATCATTTGTTGGATAAATCGTTCTGCTTGCTCGATCGATAATACAAAAAACATATTGCCAGGCGCATCCCCTTCAATGCGCAAAAAAAACAGCAGCAACGACATTTTCAGCTCCTCCGACAATGTCCATCATTTCATCAAATGAAATGATGCGCACATCCGGAATCGTCATTTCAATTCTTTTATTTAACAGCTTTGATAACGCTGTTGCTGCGTGACCCGCACCAATATTTCCAATTTCTTTTAGTATGTCCATATGGACGTCATCCATCTGTTCAAAATATGACATGGACGATTTATCCTTTCTTTGTTTTTAATACTTTTTCTCACTAGCATTGCAGTAATTAAATCTGATGATTCAAAATACTAAGAATGTTCAATTTTTTATTGATTTCGAAACAAAAAAATCCTTTACAATGGAAGTACAGGTGGTTCCTGTCCAAATCCAATCGTAAAGGATAACTGTTATGGACAAGAATACACTAATTTCATCATTTGGTAAATGGGTTTCACCCATAAATATTCAAAAACTTAGCGAACAAGTCAAAGAATTGAAACAGGACTATTACACAAAAAAGCTGACAACAGAAGCCTATATTAAATTTTTATTGGTAGCCCAACTGCTCGAATTTAAGAGCTTAGAGGAAATGAGTGATGCACTTGTAGACGAAGATCTTCAAAAAGCACTCGGATTTGAATCGATAAGTGCCTCTCAGCTATCCCGAAAAAACAATCAGATCAACCCACTAATTCTTGCAAATTTGTTCTTGGATCTTGTTTGGAAAATTCAACGGTACCATTATAAAAACGGAAAGAATATGCCACTGAAAATCATTGATTCGAGTACACTCCCGTTGAATTTGACCAATTATAAATGGGCAAAATTCCGTAAAACAAAAGCTGGTGTAAAGCTACACTTACGGCTCGTTTTCATGGATAAAGACACCGTCTATCCTGAAAAAGCAGTGATTACGACAGCAAAAGAACATGACCGAAATCAACTCGAAGTCCTAGTGGATGATAAAGAAGCCATGTATGTGTTTGACCGCGGTTATGTGGACTATGAACGTTTTGACCGGATGACAGATGATGGCTATTTCTTCGTTTCAAGACTGAAGAAAAACGCAGTCATTCGTGAAGTCTATACATTTTCACTTCCTGATGATTGTCACGTTCTATCCGATAAAATGGTCTATATTGGTACCACACAAAATCGTACTGAAAATGTCTATCGTCTACTAGAAGTTATGGACACAAAAGGGAACTTACTTCGTTTAATTACCAACCGATTTGATTTAAAAGCAGAAGAGATAAGTGGTATTTACCGATCTCGCTGGGCTATTGAACTCTTTTTCAAATGGCTTAAGCAACACGTAGAAATTAAGCACTTTTATGGAATGAGTGAAACAGCTATTCAAAATCAAATTTTCTTAGCCCTTATCACGTATTGCTTACATGTTCTCATTCAATTGGAGATGAAAAGTAAGAAATCCCTACTTCGAATTACTCGTTGGTTAAAGAGAGCTCTGTGGAAACCAGCTTATGTTTGGTTGCGAAAATTTGATGGGCGAGCCAGTCCATAATCTCCCTTTTGTCGTTGTCACTCTGATTTAACTGTATATATTTACCAAATGGGCAGTACCACCTTTCTTTAGGTTTTATCTTTTTGGCACAAATTCACAAAAAATAATTAACAGAAAATTCTAACTATATTTATGCAATGCTAATGACTTTTTCTAAGTTTAATAAAATGAATAGACGTTTTCCGATTTTTACAACACCATTAATATAGTCCGCTGTTGTTGCATCAACTACTTCCGGTGGCGGTTCAATCGCTTCTGTCGAAATATCTATTACATCGTTTGCTGCATCAACAATTAAGCCGACTTCAATGTCGTCAAGCGCGACGATAATGACGCGCGTATGATCGGAAAATTGCGCTTCTTCTAATCCGAAACGCATGCGTAAATCAATAATTGGTGTAACGACCCCACGTAAATTGATGACACCTTTCACATATTTCGGCACGCGAGGAACGCGTGTAATATGTTGAATTTTTTCGATGGAGCGCACTTGTTGCACTGGAATCGCATATTCTTCGTCTTTTAATTGAAACACAATTACTTTCAGCTCAGCCACATCAAATTCCCCCTCTCGCTTGTCCCTACTTAATTAGCGCGTTGCAATCAACAATGAGCGCCACTTGTCCATCTCCTAAAATGGTCGCGCCAGAAATGGCAAACACAGATGTTAAGTAGTTGCCAAGCGATTTTAACACCACTTCTTGTTGACCGATAAACGAGTCAACGACAAGTCCAGCCATTTTTTCACCTTTCCGCACAATAACAACGGACAAGAAATCGTCGTCTCCCTTCACAACAGGTACTTCAAAAATATCTTTCAAAAATAAAAGCGGAACAACTTTGCCACGGAAATCAATGACTTTTTGGTTATGGGCATGTAAAATGTCTTCTTTTTTCACGATGGCCGTCTCGATAATCGATGACAACGGAATCGCATATTTTTCATGTTGAATTTCAACGAGCATAACAGAAATAATGGATAGTGTAAGCGGTAGTTGAATCGAAAAGATCGAGCCGACTCCTTCCTCTGAATCAATCGACACGGATCCACCTAGCGACTCAATTGTACTTTTTACAACGTCTAATCCGACACCACGGCCTGAAATATCGGATACTTTATCCGCTGTAGAAAAACCTGAAGCAAAAATAAGCTCATATACTTGTTTATCCGTTAAGTTCGCCGCATTTTGTTCAGAAATAATGCCTTTACTAATGGCTTTTTTCAGCACTTTTTCGCGACTAATGCCTGCACCGTCGTCTTCAATTTCAATAAATACATGATTGCCACTATGATATGCTTTTAATTTGACTGTTCCCTCTTCCGGTTTTCCTTTTGCGCGACGTACATCTGGCGTTTCTATGCCGTGATCGATGGCGTTGCGCAATAAATGAACGAGCGGATCGCCAATTTCATCAATCACCGTACGATCGAGTTCTGTTTCAGCACCGATAATTTCAAGGTTAATTTTCTTTCCTAAATCGCGAGCTAATTGACGAACCATGCGCGGAAAGCGGTTAAATACCGTTTCAACGGGCACCATGCGCATATTTAAAATAATGTTTTGCAAGTCTCCGGAAATGCGTGACATCCGTTCAACCGTTTCGTGTAATTCTGGATTGTTCAGTTCGCGCGAAATTTGCTCCAATCGTCCGCGATCGATAACAAGCTCTTCAAACAAGTTCATTAGTACGTCTAAACGTTCAATGTTGACGCGAATCGTCTTGTTGCTTACTTGTTTTCCAGTTGCTTTTTCTTCTTGTGCTTCTTGTTTTTTCTCAACCGCTTGCTCTACTGCTTGCTGTTCTTCTTTTTGTTCGTGTTTTGTTTCCGTCGTTTTTTCTTCTTCTGTAGATCGATGTAAGTTCACTCGTTGAACGATAACTTGCTCCACTTCCGACACTTTCATAATGCGCTTTTGTAATTCATCTTGTGACACTTTTGTCACGACGGTCACGACAAATTGATCGTCGAACTGTTCGGCCTCTAACATTTCAACGGTCGGAACAGATTTAATCACTTCTCCAATTTGTTCAATCACTTCAAAAATCATAAATACACGAGCAGCTTTTAATAGACAGTCAGAACGTAGTTTGATCGTGGCTTCATAACTGTGGAACCCTTGTTCAGCGGACTGCTTTAAAATGGTATATTCAAATTCATCATACGTTTGTTCATACGTTTGTTCATACGTTGAGTTGCTTTTTTGAGGGACTGCAACAACATCCCCTTTTTCAATTTGCTTTAACTGCGCAACGACTTCGGTGACGTCACGCTTTCCGTCTCCACCTTCTGAAATAGAGACAACCATCGCTTCTAAATCATCGACAGCGCGAAAAATGACATCAAGCAGTTCAGGTGTGACCGAAATTTTCTCATTGCGAATGGCATCAAGTACATTTTCCATTTGATGCGTTAAATTTGCTAAGTCCTCAAATCCCATCGTTGCTGACATTCCTTTTAGCGTATGGGCAGAGCGGAAAATTTCATTAACGATCGCCACATCGTCTGGGTTTTTTTCAAGTTCTAGCAGTTGCTCGTTAATCGTTTGTAAATGCTCTTTACTTTCATCAATAAACACTTCGAGGTATTGACTCATGTCCATTGTTCCTATCCCCCTCAAACTTGTACGTGTCTCATTACCGCTTCAGCAATATCGTCAACGTGAACGATTTCATCAACAACGTTTGCAGCAATGGCTGACTTAGGCATACCAAACACAACGGAAGATTCGGCAGATTCTGCAACGACAAACGTGTTGCCAGATGCCTTTAACTGTTTTAATCCTGCCGTACCGTCTGACCCCATGCCTGTCATAATGACAGCTACTTTTTCGTAATCTGTTAAAGCGCTTAACGATTCAAACATCACGTCCACAGAAGGTCGATGCCCATTGCGCGGCGCTGCTTCATCTAAATGAATGGCTAACGATGTGCCTACGCGTTTCACATATAAATGATTCCCACCTGGGGCGATATATGCTATCCCTTTTTGAATCACTTCTCCATCTTCTGCTTCTTTGACACGAATGTTGCACAACGAATCAAGTCTTGTCGCTAACGATTTTGTAAACCCTTTCGGCATATGTTGGACGATTAAAATCGGCGCGTCAATGGTCGCTGGAAATTTCGTTAATACGTGTTGAAGCGCGCGTGGTCCTCCTGTTGATGTGCCGATGGCGATAATTTTTTTCTTTCCGATTGCGTTGTTCCGTTCGCTTACTCCTATTTTACTATATTGCTTTTGTGGCAACATAGACATTTTTTGCTTTATTTTCACTGTTCGCAAATTCGCTTCGCTTGCTAAGAGCACTTTTTCGATCATCTTATCTCTAATTTTATATAAATCTAGTGAGATGGTTCCTGAAGGCTTCGCAATAAAGTCAACCGCCCCGTATTGCAACGCTAAAATTGTATTTTCCGCTCCTTCTGTCGTCGTACTTGAAATCATGACGACAGGAAGTGGCTTTTTTTGCATAATATGCTTTAACGTCTCAAGCCCGTTCATGACAGGCATCTCAACATCTAACGTCACGACATCCGGATTGAGTTGCTCAATTTTTTGCAACGCTTCTTGTCCGTCGCGCGCTGTACCTACGACGTGCAAACGCGGATGTTCTGACAAAAAATCGCTAATTAATTTTCGCATAAAAGCAGAGTCATCAACGACGAGCACTTTCACCTTATTCATAGCGATGATAACCTACCTTTCCAAAAAGTATTGGCGAAGCTTTGCAAAAAAGTGAAACGGACGTTTCGTTTGCTCCTCGTGTTCCCCGTTCGCTAAGTAGCGATCAGTCATTCGCATAAGCGCCTTGCTTGCTTTTGCACTCGGATCAAATAAAAGGAAAGGCGTTTGACGAATGACAGCGTTACTTACCGTTCGGTCTTCAGGTACATATCCTAATGCGTGTAATTCTTTTCCTAAAAAACGTTTTGCCACTTGTTTTAAACGCTGGAGTGTCTCTACTCCTTCTTTATCCGAACGTGCGCGATTGACTAACACATAAATCGGGAGTTGCGGATCTGCTAAGTGAATGTATTTCACCGTTGCATATGCATCTGTCAAAGCGGTCGGTTCCGGAGTTGTTATGATAAAAATATCATCAACCGCTTTGAGCAGCTGCAGATGATCTTCGGACATCCCTGCTCCCATATCGAAAATAAGATAATCGTATTGCTCGGAAACGAGTTGCAATTGTTCAATAAAATACTCGACTTTTTGTTCGTCCATATGAAAAATTTCTGTGAACCCTGTTCCGCCAGCAATAAACGATAACTGTTCAGGTCCTGTCTTTATAGTATCATGAATGGTAACGTTTGGACGAAAAATATCGATCATTGTATAAGATGACGATTGTCCAAGTAAAATATCGATATTCCCCATACCAATATCCATATCAAACAGCAATACATGTTTTTCGCGTTGGCGTAACGCCAATGAAAAGTTTAACGAAACGTTCGATTTTCCAACTCCGCCTTTGCCGCTTAATACAGCAATCGTTTTCGTTTCTGTTCCGTGCTGCATTTTTTTCACGCGTAAACGTAAGCTTTCCGCTTGATCTCTCATCATCGTAGCTCAACCCCGTTAACCATATTTGCAACAAGCTGTGGAGTGGCTTCAACAATATCATCGGGCACGTTTTGTCCGTGCGTCATGTACGCTGCGCCGATACGGCATTGAATCATCATATTTAACATCGCACCATGTCGGCTTGTTTCATCTACTTTCGTAAAAATAAATTTATGAATCGGAATGAGTGAAAACTGTGTATAAATGTCTTTCATATCTCTCCATTTTGCTGTGAGTGATAACACAAGAAACGTTTCCATTTCCTCATTAAAGTCGATCATTTCTTTTAAATCATTTACATATTGAGCGTTGCGAAAATTTCGTCCTGCCGTATCAATAAATACAATGTCATACGATGCTAGCTTCTCTTTCGCTTTACGAAAATCGTCGAGATTGTAACATACTTCAAGAGGAACGTTTAAAATTTTTGCGTATGTTTTCAACTGATCAATGGCGGCAATGCGATACGTATCTGTCGTAATAAATGCAACTTTTTTCCGATGTTTAATGACGCAATCAGCGGCCATTTTCGCAAGCGTCGTCGTTTTGCCAACCCCCGTTGGTCCAACAACGTTAATAAATTTTTTTTGAAACGAAATTCCCCCAAACGAAAGCGAAGATAATGCACGAACGATTTCTTCATGAAGCCATTGCTTCACCTCGTCATATGTGGCATTTTTTTCCGACGTATACCAACGCTGCAACAACGTGGACATCAGCATCGCTCGCACATCGTCGCTTATTTCTTGGTCGATTAAATGCGCATCGATTGCTTTTAATGGAGTAGGATAATGCTCAACTCCTCCTCCTTGCGATAATTGACGAATCGTTGCTTTTAATTCATGGATTTCCTTTAATAACTGTTCATCACGCATCGATTCTGTGCGCTCTTTTTGTTTTTCTTTTATTTTTTGAACGGGCGGAGTGGCTGGTTTTGGATCAACAGCAGCAATCACTTCAATATTTTTTCTGGAAAATAACCCAAGAAAACCTTTTTTTGCACAACTTTCGAATTTAAAATGACGGCGTCATTGCCAAGTTCCGCTCGAATCATTTTCATCGCTTCTGGCATAGACGAAGCGACAAACTTTTTTACCTTCATTCCACATTCACCACCCCAACACTTTGAACTTCCACATTTGCTTCAAGTTCATTATACGACAATACTGGAACGTGACGGAAATATCGTTCAGTCAATTGTCTCACATACATGCGCACAGCCGGTGAACAAAGTAAAATTGGCGTTTGATCTTGAAACGGAAATTGTTCAATTTGCATCGCAATTGCTTCAACGATCGCTTGCGAGACGACCGGATCAAGCGCTAAGTAATTGCCATGTTCCGTTTGTTGCACACCTTCGGCAATCATTTTCTCTACTTTTCCTGATAATGTAATTACCCGTAATGGCTGTCCTTCAACAACGTATTGGCTCGTAATTTGACGGGCAAGCGCTTGACAAACATATTCTGTTAAAAGATCTGGATCTGTCGTCATTCGTCCAAAATCCGCAAGCGTTTCAAAAATAACCGGCAAATTGCGAATCGATACTTTTTCACGTAATAAGTTCGCAAGCACTTTTTGAATATCGCCAACGGATAACGGATTTGGCGTCACTTCTTCCACTAAAATCGGATACGACTCTTTCACATGGTCGATTAACTGTTTCGTTTCTTGACGACCGAGCAATTCATGTGCGTGCGCCTTCAACAGCTCAGTAATATGCGTAGATACGACAGATGGTGGATCAACGACCGTATAGCCAAACATTTCAGCTCGTTCTTTCATTTCTTCAGAAATCCATTTCGCTGGTAATCCGAACGCTGGCTCTACTGTATCAATTCCCTCAATGGCATCGTCATCAATGCCAGGGCTCATCGCTAAATAATGATCAAGTAACAACTCGCCACGCGCCACTTCATTTCCTTTAATTTTTAATCGGTACTCATTTGGCTGCAGCTGAATGTTATCGCGAATGCGGACAACAGGAATAACGATACCGAGCTCTAAAGCGAGTTGTCGACGAATCATGACGATGCGGTCTAGTAAGTCTCCACCTTGATTCGCATCAGCAAGCGGTATTAATCCGTATCCAAATTCAAACTCAATCGGATCAACGCTAAGCAAACTGACAACACTTTCTGGACTTTTCATTTGATCCATTTCGATTTCTTCTTCAGTCTCTTCTGTTGTTGATTCAGGCGCATCGGCTTGTTTTGTAAATTGGTATGCCCCAAAAGCGAGCAACGAAGCGATCGGAATTGTTAACAAATCATTAATTGGGGTAAATAGCCCAAGTAAAAAAATCGTCCCTGCTGTCACGTATAACATTTTTGGGTACGCAAACAATTGCTGCATAATATCGGCGCCTAAGTTATCATCCGAAGCGGCGCGCGTAACAACAATTCCTGTTGCAGTTGAAATTAATAATGCAGGAATTTGGCTCACAATCCCATCACCAACCGTTAACAACGTATATCGTTTCGCTGCTTCACCTATATCCATACCTTGTTGTACAATCCCAATGACCATGCCAAATAACATATTAATTAATACGATGATAATTCCTGCGATGGCATCACCTTTCACGAATTTACTTGCTCCGTCCATCGCTCCATAAAAATCCGCTTCTTGAGCAATTTTTTCGCGTCGCTCTCTCGCTTGTTGTTCGGAAATGATGCCAGCATTTAAATCGGCATCGATGCTCATTTGTTTTCCCGGCATCGCATCAAGCGTAAAACGTGCAGCCACCTCTGATACGCGCTCTGCCCCTTTTGTGATAACAACGAATTGGATAATAACTAAAATTAAAAAGACGACGAAACCGACAACAACATTACCACCAATGACAAACGTTCCAAACGTTTCAACAACCCCTCCCGCTTCTCCTTTGCTTAAAATCGAGCGAGTCGTTGAAACGTTTAAACCGAGACGGAATAAGGTAAGCAAAAGGAGGAGCGAAGGGAAGATCGAAAATTGGAGCGGTTCGCGCATATTCATCGATGTTAAGAGAACGAGCAACGCAACAGAAATGTTCATGATAATGAGGACACTAAGCAACCATGATGGTAGAGGAATGATGAGCATCGCTACAATTAATACAACCATAATTAATACAGATAAGTCCCTTGCCGACATAAACGTTCTCTCCTGTTCGCATACATAAAATTAAAGTTTATTTTTCGTTTTGTAAACGTACGCTAAAATTTCTGCTACTGCTTTGAAAAAAGCTTCTGGAATGACCATCCCGACATCTGTTTGATCGTATAGTGCGCGAGCAAGCGGCCGATTTTCAACGATCATGACGTCATTTTTTTTCGCGATATCTTTTATTTTTTGTGCCATATAATCTGCTCCTTTCGCGACAACGATCGGAGCGTCTGCTTGCTGTTCATCGTACTTTAACGCCACAGCAAAATGCGTCGGGTTTGTAATGACGACATCTGCTTTCGGCACTTCTTGCATCATGCGGCGCATCGCCATTTCTCGTTGCTTTTGCTTAATGCGTGATTTAATTAACGGGTCTCCTTCTGTCTTTTTGTATTCGTCTTTAATATCTTGCTTTGACATACGAATATTTTTTTCAAAATCATACCGTTGATATAAATAATCGAACAGCGAAAGAAATAGTAAAGCGACAGAAGCAACAATCCCCATTTGAATCGTTAAACGTCCAAGCGTCGCGGCAATTGCCCCAATCGATTTATGCGACAACGATAAAATATCATCGATGTGCAACCATAAAACAGAAAATGTGACAACACCAACAAACAATACTTTTAAAATCGATTTGAGCAATTCTACAAGGGCGCGGAGCGAAAAGATGCGCTTAAACCCTTGAATCGGGTCAAGTTTACTTAACTTCATTTGCAGCGGTTCCGTTGTGAATAAAAAACCGACTTGCACAAAATTAGCAAATAACGCCGCCGCAATTGCCGCTAAAAAAATAGGTCCAACGAGCAATGCAAGTTGCTGTAGGAGATCAACGAAAATGAGCTGTACAGAATCGATCGTCACATCCATAAAAAAATAATGTTGAAACGATTGGCGAAATAATCGAACGATTGCATCTCCCCACATACCGGAAGAAAAAGAGAGGACGAGAAAAACGATAAGCATTAAAAAGGCAGCTGTTACATCTGCACTTTTTGCTACTTGTCCCTTTTTACGAACTTCTTGCCGTTTTCTTGGCGTCGCTTTTTCTGTTTTTTCTCCTGCAAAAAACTGCAGATCGACCGACAACCAGCTCACGCTACGCCCCTCCTAACAATTTCATCATGCCGCGCATCGATATAAAAGCGAATTCAAACAATTGCTTTGTGACGGCAAACATACTTGAAAATACGATAACAAACAGCACAAAACTAACGATAATTTTTACGGGAAGACCGATCACAAAAATGTTCATCTGTGGGACAGTTCGCGCGACAATACCAAGTGCTACATCGACTAAAAACAAACATCCAACAATCGGAATAGCCATTTGTAAAGCAATGACGAACATCGCTTGAAATAAACGAACAACTTGTTCTGCGATTTGTTCATTTCCAAACGAAACGAGATGATCGAGCGGAATGAATTGATAGCTATAAAAAATACCGTCTAACAACATATGATGTCCATTGACGGCGAGTAAAAAAAACAAAGCGATCGTGTATAAATATTGTCCCATTAGCGGGCTTTGGGCACCTGTTTGTGGGTCAATGACGTTTGCAATCGCAAACCCCATTTGAAAATCGATGAATCCGCCCGCAATTTGAATAGCCGACATAATGATAAATGCAACAAGCCCAATCAATAACCCGACAAGCACTTCTTTGATTAACAACATCATATACGTCCCGTCAATATCCAATGGCTTTGGATCAAGCGAAAAAAACATGAGCCAACTAATAAAAAAGGCAAAACCGATTTTATGAACGTTTGGCACGTTTCGATATGAGAAAAGCGGCATCGTCACAAAGAATGAAGCGACGCGCGCAAAAATAAGTAAAAAAGTTGGTACATACGTGTATAGCTCCATACGCTTCATCCTACAAATTTACTTAAGTTGCTAAAAATATTGTATGCATATGACACCATGCGCGAAAGCATCCACGGTCCGAAAAAAACGAGACCGAGTAACACGGCAACAATTTTAGGAACAAACGCTAACGTTTGTTCTTGAATTTGCGTCGTCGCTTGCAAAATGCTAATCAATAGTCCGACCGCAAGCGCAAGCAACATGAGCGGTCCGCATACGACAAGCACCATGTACACACCGCGTTCCGCAACTTGAATGACAAAATCGGGACTCATTTTTCCCACCTACTTTAAAAGCTTTCTAATAATGATTTCACAACTAAATACCAACCATCCACAAGAACAAACAGTAAAATTTTAAACGGTAACGAAATCATGACCGGCGGTAACATCATCATTCCCATCGACATTAATACGCTTGCCACAATCATATCAATAACTAAAAACGGAATGAATAGCATGAAGCCGATTTGAAACGCTGTTTTTAATTCGCTAATCGCAAAAGCAGGGACGAGCGCTGATATCGGAATATCTTGTACTGTTTTTGGCTGTTCAGCCCCTGCGTAGCTTAAAAATAAAGCTAAATCTTTTTGTCGCGTATGTTTGCTCATGAACTCTTTTAATGGTGCTTCGGCTCGTTCATATGCTTGCTCTAAATTAATTTTTTCATCAAACAGCGGCTGCAAGGCATCGCGGTTAATTTGTTGAAACGTCGGTGCCATAATAAAAAATGTTAAAAATAAAGATAGCCCGATAATGACTTGGTTCGGCGGCATTTGTTGCGTGCCGAGCGCTGTTCTGACAAACGATAAGACGATCACGATGCGCGTAAACGACGTCACCATAATTAAAATGCCTGGCGCAATCGATAAGACCGTCAGCAACAATAACAGCTTCACAGATGTCGCTACGTTTTCGGGCGCGCTATTGTTAAAAAATTGCATCACTTCATTCATGTGAATCCCTTTCTTTTTCCAGCGCTCTCATCGCTTGTTTTCGCTTCTCAACCAACTGTTGTAACTCTCGATCGAACAATTGGCGAAAACGAGGCTCGTTCGTTTTTTGCTGTAAAAGCGATTGCAATGATTTCCATACGTTTGTATCAAGCAATGAATCGAGGCGCGCTTCATGTTGCTTAAGCAGTTCTTCAATTTCTTGTTCATCGGTAATTTCTTTTAATAAGTGAATCGATTCTCCTACACCAACAACTAACACACGCCGACCGACTTTTACAATTTGAATCGTTCGATTCGTTCCTAAACTTGCCCCGCCTAAATGTTGAATGAGCCCTTTTCGCTCATAAAATCGGTTTTGTTTATTTAACCATTTTAAAAGCGCATATAACAAAAATATAACAAAAGCAGTTGCACCAATCAGTTTAACGAAATCCCAAACGGTAATCGGAGTCGATTCTGAAACTGTTGCCGTTTGAGTTGCCTCATTTGTTTGTTGTTCTTTACACTTTTCTGGATGTTCTACACATTCTTTTACGCTGTTCGCTTGTTCTGCAAAAGCAGGGGAAACTGCTTGCAGAACAACGAATGCGCACAACATGATGATGCGAATATAGCGCAATGAATTCCACCTCTAACCGAGCGTTTTATTAATCGCTTCAATGACGCGATCTGCTTGGAACGGTTTGACAATAAAATCTTTTGCTCCTGCTTGAATCGCATCAATAACCATCGCTTGTTGCCCCATGGCTGAACACATAATGACTTTGGCGTTGCTGTCAATTTTTTTAATTTCTTTCAGCGCCGTAATGCCATCCATCTCTGGCATCGTAATGTCCATTGTGACTAAGTCTGGGCGAAACTCTTTATATTTTTCGACCGCTTGCGCCCCATCAGCTGCTTCCGCGACGACTTCGTGCCCATTTTTCGTTAAAATATCTTTAATCATCATTCTCATAAATGCTGCATCATCAACAATTAAAATTCTCGCCATTCTCCAAAAACCTCCCGAATTATCGTAATTTGTTTAACCGATCGCTTTGGCTAATAATACTCGTCACACGCACGCCGAAATTTTCATCGATGACGACAACTTCACCTTTCGCGATCAATTTGTTATTAACTAAAATGTCAACCGGTTCACCAGCCAGCTTATCAAGTTCAATGATGGAGCCTGATGATAAACTTAAAATATCTTGCACAGAGCGCTTCGTTCGCCCGAGTTCCACCGTCACTTGCAACGGAATATCAAGCAACATATCAAGATTGCGTGATTCCGCTTCTGGCAATGGCGCTGGTTCAAAACTTGCAAAAGCAACAGGCTGGACGTTGACAGGCTGCTGCACGGCTCCCGTCCCAAAATGTTGAGGAGCTTCTTTTTGCGTTTGTTGAGCCGATGAAGGCGCTAGTTTCGTCTGTGCGGATGGCGCGGTTTGATGTGGCTCGTTCGTATTTATTGTAGCTGATGTTTCGGTCTTTGTACTAGACGGATTTAATAAATTTTCGACTAATTCTTTCGCAAAATGAATTGGCAACAGTTGCATAATATTCGAATCAATTAAATTGCCTACTTTTAAACGGAACGATACTTTAACAAATACATCGTCCGGCGGTAAATATTCAAATCCTTCGCCTTCCGATAAATCAAGTAAGTGTAAACTTGGTGGCGAAATATCAACTTTTTTGCTAAAGATCGTCGACATCGACGTCGCAGCCGAACCCATCATTTGGTTCATCGCTTCCTGTACAGCACTCAATTGAATTTCGTCCATAAAATCGGGTGGATTTGTGCCATCTCCCCCCATCATTAAATCTGCGATAATCGCAGCGTCAGATTGTTTAATGACAAGTAAATTTGTTCCTAAAAACCCTTCGGTATAGCTGACTTGAATCGCAACGTACGGATGCGGAAACTCTTCAGCGATGCGCGCACGCTCAATAAGCGAAACGTTCGGCGTCGTAATTTCAACTTTTTGATTTAGTAACATCGATAACGCTGTCGCTGAACTGCCAAACGAAATATTCCCGATCTCACCAAGCGCATCTTGTTCAATCGGCGTCAACACTTCATCAATCGACATTGTGCTAGACGGCATCGGGTCTTCTTCAATTCCTCGCAACAACGCATCAATCTCATCTTGAGATAACATATCGTCACTCATCATCGCCGTCTTCCCCCTTTATGACATCCAAAATTTGTACGGCTAATCGTTTATTCATTTTTCCTGGCTGACCGATAAATTTCGGCACGTCTCCTACTTTAATCACGAGTGGATCACGTACCGTTTGATCGAGTTGAATGACATCACCAACAGAGAGTTGCAAAAATTCTTGAATGGAGATCGTCGATGTACCGAGCTCTGCGATCATCGGCACCTTCGTTTGCTTTAATCGCTTTTGCAACGTCGCAACTTCTTCAGGTTCACGAGCCTTTTTTTGCGTTTGCATCCAGTAATGAACAGATAATTTCGGAATGATTGGTTCTAACACAACGTGCGGAATACAAATATTAATCATTCCGCTCGTATCACCAATTTGTGTATTTAACGAAATAACGACAACCGTCTCATTTGGTGATACCATTTGTAAAAATTGTGGATTGACTTCGAAATCTATCAGCATCGGGTCAATATCTACGACGGACTCCCACGCTTCTCGCAAATTGCTAAACGCTTTTTCAAACAAATTCGACATAATTTTTGTTTCAATTTCGGTTAAATTTTCAATTTTATTTAAGCTGACACCTCTGCCTCCCAATACGCGGTCAAGCATAGCATAGGCGATGTTTGGGTTGACTTCTAACAGCACGCGTCCATCCAACGGAGGAACTTCAAACACCGTTAAAATCGTCATTTTTGGAATAGAGCGAATAAATTCTTCGTATGGCAACTGATCGGCCGATACGACAGAAATTTGCACATACGTACGCAGTTGTGCGGAAAAAAACGTCGTTAACAATCGGGCAAAGTTTTCATGGATGCGCGTCAAACTGCGAATCTGGTCTTTAGAAAACCGCAACGCCCGTTTAAAGTCGTACACTTTCACTTTTTTCTCTGCTTCTTCTTTTTTCAGCTCATCCGCGTCCATCTCTCCAGCAGATAACGCTGCAAGCAAGGCATCAATTTCACTTTGTGATAAAACTTCTCCTGACACTGTTCTCACCTCCTACTCCTATTCATTTTGTTTACTGGAGAATAAAGGAGGTTATATAAATTTTCTCAACTTTTCCTTCTTGCATAAGCTCGTTTATGCGTTCGCGAAGTTTTTTCTCTAAAAGAAGTTTTCCTTGCTTTCCTTTAAACTGCTCCGCCGTCATTTCCGACAGCTCTTCAATAATGATACTTTTAATTTGAAAATCTCGTTTTTCTGCTTCTTCTTTTGCCTTTTCGCTGTCTGTTTGAATTTTAAACGCGATTTTAATAAAGCTTCCATCCATTAAATTCGTCATCATTTCGGGCACGTCAAACGAGCTTGCAACAATTTCATCGACCGACGGCTCTTTCGGTTCATCATTCCCCATAAATTTCATAACGACAACAAGGGCAACGACGCTAACAAGCGTAATCACTCCCATAATAATTAGCATCATTTTTAACATTTTATTGTCTTTCAACGTCGGATCCCTCCGCCTCTCTCCTTAATCCGAGAACAGAAATGTTACGATAAAACGTTTCTACTAATGACATAACATCTTCTACAGACTCCCGCACGACAAACTTTTTGCCATTCGTTAACGTAATGGTCGTGTCTGGGAACGCTTCAACTTGCTCTATGTATATCGCGTTTAGTGTGAATTGTTTTCCATTTAACCGCGTTAATGTAATCATATGTATGCGGGCACTAGACAGAGCCTAGTGCCCTCCCCTCCCTTATTATTTCCCTGAATCCGTGACAAAACATCTTTACAATGGTCGCAAACCGTTGATACGATAAGGGAAAACGACGTTGACGATTCTTCATCAAGTAGGTGAATGTGATGAAAGATTTCCCGATTCGGTTTGTATTGACAGATGAAGCGATTACTCCAAGTGCTGGGCTTGCTCTCGTGGGCTACTTACTGCACCAAACGAAGCTGGATAAACGAGTAAACGCACTTCGGCTCCCAACGGTTCGTCGAGATGTGCACATTTCCCATAGCGACGTCATTCGCTCGATGATCGGCTTGCTTGCCACAGGAAAAACGGATTTTGATCATATCGAAGCGTATCGTCAGGACGATATCTTTTCGACATCAATGGGCATTCGGCACGTACCTTCCTCCCCAACGTTGCGACAGCGTCTCGATCAGCTCGCTTGTCTCCCGATGACCGAAACCATCATTTGGGAGGAATCGATGCGTCTGTTGGTTCGACAACACGCTACCTTGTCCGCTTGTTGGACGAAAGGGAAAACGACATGGCTTCCCCTTGATATAGATGCTTCCCCATTTGATAACTCCGATACGAAAAAAGAAGGAGTGAGTCGAACGTATAAAGGATTTGACGGTTTTACGCCGTTGTTTGCGTACGCAGGGAAGGAAGGGTATATCGTTCATGCCGAGCTGCGTCCAGGGAAACAACATGTACAAGACAACATGCCTTCGTTTTTAACTACCGCTATCCGTCGAGCTCGTCCGCTGACCTCGTCTCGTCTGCTTGTCCGCATGGATGCAGGAAACGATGCGGAAGCGAATGTGCACGTATGTCTAAAGGAAGACGTGGACTTTGTCATCAAGCGAAACTTACGCCGAGAATCGAAAGCGCTTTGGTTCCAGATCGCTTCGCAAAAGGGCAGACGCGTCGATGATGGACAAACAGAAGGAGTACAAACGTATGAGTTATGCCTTCCACAGACAGCAGCAATCGATGGACACACGTATACGTACGTTCAAGTCACCCAAGTGACGGAACGAACGATGGAACGAAATGGACAGCTGATGCTCGTTCCTGATTACGAAGTCGAAAGCTACTGGGTGCGCCTCGAAGGATACGAGCATGTTCGAATGAGTGATGTGCTCGCATTGTATCACGATCATGCGACATGCGAACAGTTTCATAGCGAACTGAAAAGCGACTTAGATTTAGAGCGACTTCCATCAGGGAAGATGAAAACGAATGCGCTCGTGTTAGTCATGGGAGCATTCGTGTACAACCTTCTTCGCCTGATTGGACAAGATCTATTAAGCGATCCGAGACATCCATTACATCATAAAGTGAAACGCCGCCGCATCAAGACGATCATTCAGACGGTGATCACGATGGCAGGTCGACTCGTCCGCCGATCACGACAGATCTGGATGAAACTGACGCGAAGGAGTGGGTACAGTATACTCCTACTGAATGTGTATCAAAAATGGAAAGAGGCAAGATAACAAACAGATGTTCGGGTACTCATATCCATCACTCCCCCCTGTACTTTTTTTGTCTCTTTTTTGGTTTGTATCTCCATAAAAGAGGATTTATCTCGTTTTCAAACATGAAAGTGGTGCAGGGAATCATCAAAAAAAGGGATGTATGGATCATATATCCATAGAACTAACACCAAAATCAAAGTTGATTTCCAACCATCACGGATTCAGGTATTTCTCCTGAATCCGTGACAAAACATCTTTACAATGGATGCAAACCGTTGATACGATAAGGGAAAACGACGTTGACGATTCTTCATCAAGTAGGTGAATGTGATGAAAGATTTCCCGATTCGGTTTGTATTGACAGATGAAGCGATTACTCCAAGTGCTGGGCTTGCTCTCGTGGGCTACTTACTGCACCAAACGAAGCTGGATAAACGAGTAAACGCCCTTCGGCTCCCAACGGTTCGTCGAGATGTGCACATTTCCCATAGCGATGTCATTCGCTCGATGATTGGCTTGCTTGCCACAGGAAAAACGGATTTTGATCATATCGAAGCGTATCGTCAGGACGATATCTTTTCGACATCAATGGGCATTCGGCACGTACCTTCCTCCCCAACGTTGCGACAGCGTCTCGATCAGCTCGCTTGTCTTCCGATGATCGAAACCATCATTTGGGAGGAATCGATGCGTCTGTTGGTTCGACAACACGCTACCTTGTCCCCTTGTTGGGCGAAAGGGAAAACGACATGGCTTCCCCTTGATATAGATGCTTCCCCATTTGACAACTCCGATACGAAGAAAGAAGGAGTGAGTCGAACGTATAAAGGATTTGACGGTTTTACGCCGTTGTTTGCGTACGCAGGGAAGGAAGGGTATATCGTTCATGCCGAGCTGCGTCCAGGGAAACAACATGTACAAGACAACATGCCTTCGTTTTTAACTACCGCCATCCGTCGAGCTCGTCCGCTGACCTCGTCTCGTCTGCTTGTCCGCATGGATGCAGGAAACGATGCGGAAGCGAATGTGCACGTATGTCTAAAGGAAGACGTGGACTTTGTCATCAAGCGAAACTTACGCCGAGAATCGAAAGCGCTTTGGTTCCAGATCGCTTCGCAAAAGGGCAGACGCGTCGATGATGGACAAACAGAAGGAGTACAAACGTATGAGTTATGCCTTCCACAGACAGCAGCAATCGATGGACACACGTATACGTACGTTCAAGTCACCCAAGTGACGGAACGAACGATGGAACGAAATGGACAGCTGATGCTCGTTCCTGATTACGAAGTCGAAAGCTACTGGGTGCGCCTCGAAGGATACGAGCATGTTCGAATGAGTGATGTGCTCGCATTGTATCACGATCATGCGACATGCGAACAGTTTCATAGCGAACTGAAAAGCGACTTAGATTTAGAGCGACTTCCATCAGGGAAGATGAAAACGAATGCGCTCGTGTTAGTCATGGGAGCATTCGTGTACAACCTTCTTCGCCTGATTGGACAAGATCTATTAAGCGATCCGAGACATCCATTACATCATAAAGTGAAACGCCGCCGCATCAAGACGATCATTCAGACGGTGATCACGATGGCAGGTCGACTCGTCCGCCGATCACGACAGATCTGGATGAAACTGACGCGAAGGAGTGGGTACAGTATACTCCTACTGAATGTGTATCAAAAATGGAAAGAGGCAAGATAACAAACAGATGTTCGGGTACTCATATCCATCACTCCCCCCTGTACTTTTTTTGTCTCTTTTTTGGTTTGTATCTCCATAAAAGAGGATTTATCTCGTTTTCAAACATGAAAGTGGTGCAGGGAATCATCAAAAAAAGGGATGTATGGATCATATATCCATAGAACTAACACCAAAATCAAAGTTGATTTCCAACCATCACGGATTCAGGATTTCTTTAAGTTAACTAATTCTTGTAAAATCTCATCCGATGTTGTAATAATGCGCGTGTTTGCTTGGAATCCGCGTTGCGCGACGATCATTTCGGTAAACTCTTCGGATAAGTCAACGTTTGACATTTCAAGCGCTCCAGAAATAATTTCACCTGCACCGTTTAAACCAGGTCGTGATAACTCATTAATCGTTAACCCGTTAGCATTTCGGTCGAGCTTACCGGAGTTGTTTGTTTCTTTAAACGTATTGCCGCCCATTTTTTCTAAACCTGTTGGGTTTGGAAATTGCGCTAATAAAATTTGACCTGCAATTTTTAATTGTCCATTGCTATCGATGAACGTTACTTTTCCATCCGCTGTAATCCCGAAACTTTTCGCTGTTTTTGGAATTTGAATGAGTCCTGGCTCAAAGCTAGTCACATTTCCGTATTTCGGTTCACTATAATCTTGTAATACTTGCTGGACGCTTTCCACAAAACCGCTAATTTGCTCTAAGTACGGTCCCATCATTTTTTCGGCCTGATCTAACGTATTCGGCCATCCATTATTCGGAATTTTTGTCATGTTATTGATGTTTGCTTTTGGTGAAACGGCGTCGTTAAAGTTCCTAACACTCTCATTCATAACATCGATTTGCTTATTAAAGTCACCGATAAACTTATTAAAGTTAGTAAACGAAGAAGAAGGATCAAAATTATTTTTCCAATTTTGCACAAAATTAACTAGTCCATCTCGTCCATTAACAAAGTTATCAAGCTGTGTTCTGAGATTGTTAACTTGAGTGAGATTTTTGTCAGAAGGTAACGTCTTAATCGCTGCTTCCCCGATTAAATATTGCCCGTCTGCATTTACCACATAGCCGTATTCATCTAAATAAAAGTTCCCTGCACGTGTAAAGCTTAAGTTAAACACGCGGTCGATCGGCACACCTGTATTCACTTTATTCGTTCCGAGCTTTCCAGCTGGTTCATCCATGCTAATTAATGTGACATCATTAATCGAACCGACAACGAAAAAGCCGTCGCCACCGATCGCCAAATCGAGCGGACGTGCCGTCGTTTGCGTCGATCCTTGCGTATGAATCGTTTCGATCGAACCAAGTCCACTTCCTAAACCAATTTGTTTTCCGTTAATTCCTCCGCGCGTTCCTGTCGATGATGTCGCGGCGGAAATTTGTTGGGAAACGAGATCTTTAAATGTGACGCGCGCTTTTTTATAGCCGTACGTATTGACGTTAGAAATATTGTTACCAATGACGTCTAATTTATATTGGAAGTTGCGAATACCACCAATACCAGTAAACATGGAACGTAACATATAATCCTCTCCTTTTCTTTGTTTGAGCGGCTTCTGTCATTCCACACGCTCAAAGGCTTCCTGTAAAGGTCCAGCCTTATATAATAATGGCTCCGTTAATGTTTGTAAACAATTGGCTCTGTGCTTCTTCACGATGCATCGCTGTAATAACCGTTTGATTGACAGCGCTCACGATTAAGGCGGCTTCATCTGTAATAACGAGCGAGTCGCGCACACCTTTTTGTTTTGCTTCTACAATTTTTTGCCCGATGACCGCCCATTGTTCATCGTTAATGTGAATATTTCGTTCTTGCAAACGTTGTTGTGCATGTTTGCTTATTTTTAATACTTGTCCTGCTTCAGCAAGCGCATCGCGAAACGATTGCCGCTCCGTTGAAACAACCGTCTGCTTTTTCGCCGGAATCAATGGGGTGTGCGGAAAAAACTGAATGCGATCCATTTCTTCACCTCCTTTATTGCGACACTTTTGTGACGCGAGAGGCTAACACCGTTTCTCCTTGTTCAAGCTCTAACCATATGTCTGTTCCTTTTTGGACGACAGCTCTCACTACACCGCTTTGTTCATCCCATGTGACGGTTTTGCCAATCCATTCGCTATATTGAGCGAGCGACGGTGCAGATTGTTGTTGCATAAGCTTTTGCAATGCATCTAACGTGCTGCCGAGTTTTTCTGATGTGCTCGTTTGCGATTCAATAAACTTGCTCATCATATTTGACATATTGACCATTTGCTCAAGCGATGAGAAGTTTGCCATTTGTGAAATAAATTCACGGTCTTCCATCGGATTTAACGGATCTTGATGTTGCAATTGGGCAATTAAAATTTTTAAAAAATCATCTTTTCCTAGCGAACTTTTTCCTGTTTCACGCTGCGCGACTTGGCGTTGCGATAAAAGCAAACTTGGATCGATCGCTGTCACAACTATCACCTCTACACGTCGAAATGAAACAACTCTTTTAACCATTCATCAAACGATTGATCAGGCTGCTTTTTTTCTTCTTTTTGCTGTTGTTGCTGCTGTTGCTGCTTTTGTTGGTGGAATGCATGGTCGCGAAATTTAGCTTGATCGAACACATTGAATTGCTCTACCGTAATATGATCAGCAATATGCGCTAGCTGATGAATATGTTGTTCAACTAGCTGCTTCGCTGCTTCTGTAGACGTAATCATTTTTGCCGTTAGCTTCCCTTTTTGTTGAATAAGCTTAATTGTTATATATCCTAAATGTTCAGGATGAAGGCGAATCAGCATTTGTGCATTGCCGTTTTTCCATCGCGTGAATTGACTTGAACGAACAATTCGCTCAAACTGTGCGACAAACGGTGTTTCATTCGTCGTATCAATCGTTGGTCGGTCAAACGGGACATGTTTATCATCTGATTGTTGAACAGCGTGCACCAAATGAGACAACTGACTCGTCCATTGTTTGCGCTCTTGTGGCAATTGTACAACTTTCTTCTGTACAGAATCAGGTGATTGTTCTGTTTGGAAACGTGTATTTGTTGATTGCGCATAAGAACGTACTGAATATTTTTGCAACGCTTCATCGTTTACGTTTCCATCTGTTAAACGTTGTTCGACATTTGGAGCTAACCGCTCACGAGCAAATAAAAGTGATTTCCATGTTTCACCATGTTGTATGTTTTCATTCGTTTCCCATCGTTTTTGGCTGTCTATCGTTGTCTCCGGCATCAATTGAATCGCTTTGCTTTGATCGCTATCCGTTCGAAACTCGTTGACTAATCGTTTTTGGCTGTCTATCGTTGTTTCCGTCATCAATTGAATTGCTTTGCCTTGATCGCTATCCGTACGAAATTCGTTGACTAATCGCTTTTGGCTGTCTATCATCGTTTGAATCATCGTTGTAATTGTTCCACTTCGCTCATCATGTGCCTCAAACAAATGGCGTAACGTTGCACGTGCCTGTTCAATTATTGGTTCTGGAATCGTCCATTGCTTTTGTTTTAGTTGAAACAAAGCAATGATGAGCATCAGTTCATCTTTTTCATCATGATCATCGGACGCTGAAAACATCGTTTCAAACGGTGGCTCAGCTGAAAATTGTTGAACAATTTGCTCTTTCGTTTCTTCTGGTAAAAGAGAAAGAAACGATTGTATTATTTCAGTTGATAATATGTGCTTGTCTGCATACCCGTCATGAACAGGAAGTTGAGCAAACCATTGCTGCAACTGTTCCCAATCGATTCGTTGCATCGCTTCCGACTGTTCGGACAACGGTTGTACCGACTCCGATTTTTGACGCAACGAGGAAAGCAAATGAGCAAATGCATGTCCATCGCCCGTTTCAACAGTCGTTTGTTGATTTGATCCGCTGAATGGAGCCATGGAAGAAATCGCCGCGATATTCATTTTTTCACCTCCTTTCAATTATTCGCTTTTTTCGCAAGCAAGCTCGTATATTTCGCCGCATTTTGTGCATCCATTTTTTCTAAAATGGCCGCCACTTTGTCTGTTTTTAACTTTGATAATAAATGAACCGCTTCTTGATCCGACATTTGCGGAATAATTTCCGCTGCTTTTTTTGGTGACATCGTTTCATACATTTTCACAACGTCTACACGCGTAGCATCTGTCTGCTCTGTTGACGGTGTTGTCGGCTGTTGCGCTTGTTCTTTTTCCGTCTGCAAACGTGCGATTTCTTGCTTAAGCGCATCAATTTCTGCATCTTTTTCTTTTATAGTATCTTTCGTTTTTGTAAGCTCCTTTTCTTTCTCAACAATGGTTGCTTTTAGCTCAACGATTTGCTCTTCTAGTTTCTTTTTTTCGTTTGCTTCTGTTCCTTCAATCCATTGCGAAACAAACGGCAATTGACTTGCATATTTTTTCCCTTGTTCAAATACGTTAATGCCAGAGAATGTTAAAATCAACAAAACAACCGAGATCGTAAATAAAAGCGGGATGAAGACGACAAAGAGAAACCATTGCAACTTGCTTGTTTTTTTCGTTTCTTCATCTTTTTCAAACTGTTCCATTGACGCTCACCTTGTTTCTCGATAACAATATTGTTGAATTGAAATATCATCCATTTGCTTTTGTTCTGCAATTCGCATTTGTTGCGCGATCATTTCATCATGTTTTTCTTTTATTTTTTCGTATTTTTTCACCTCTACATTCAATTCAACTAACTTTAGTTGTTTCAACTCCATTTGTTGACGCGCTTGCATAACAAGATGCTGGTAATGGTCGATGATGCGCTGCAAATTGTTCATAAATTGTTGAAACGAACGGATATGTTGAACAGCCAACCCTGATTGTAATTGTTGTTTATGTTGTTCCTCGTAGTCTTCTTTTTGTTTTAAAAAGTGGTACAGTTTTTCTGCCACTTCTTCAAAGCGACGGCGCGCCTCTTCATATTCGTGTAGCGCTTTTTGTTTTTCATACTCTTTTAAATTTAAAATTTTCGTTAATTGAAATGATGTCATCGCCTATTCACCCTTGTTCGATAAGTTGAAACAACTGTTGAACACTTTCGTTTATTGTATAACATTCATGAACATCTTGTTTTAAAAACGAAATAATTTTCGGATAATAACGGATCGCTTCGTCGATTTCTCGCGACGATCCTCGTTTATAGGCACCGATTTGAATTAAATCTTCAGACTGCACATACGTCGCCAACAACTCACGCAACTTTTCTGCCACTTTTCGATGCTCTGGCGTGACAATGTAGTTCATGACGCGGCTTACACTTTTTAATACGTTAATTGCTGGATATTGACCCTTATTGGCTAGTTGGCGTTCTAATACGAAATGACCATCTAAAATGCCGCGAACGGTATCAGCAATCGGCTCGTTCATATCATCGCCATCAACGAGCACCGTATAAAAAGCGGTAATCGTCCCATGTTCATTCGTTCCTGTCCGTTCAAGTAGTTTTGGTAAAATCGCAAAAACGGACGGCGTATATCCTTTCGTTGTCGGCGGTTCTCCGATCGCCAGTCCAATTTCACGTTGCGCCATCGCCACACGCGTGACAGAGTCCATCATCAGCATAACGTTAAGTCCTTGATCGCGAAAATATTCCGCAATGGCTGTCGCTGTATACGCTCCTTTGATGCGCATGAGGGCAGGCTGATCAGATGTCGCAACAACGACAATGGAGCGTTTTAATCCTTCGGGACCAAGATCGCGTTCAATAAATTCTCGCACTTCGCGTCCGCGTTCACCGATGAGTGCGATGACGTTTAAATCCGCATTTGTATTGCGAGCAATCATCCCCATTAACGTACTTTTTCCAACGCCAGAACCAGCAAAAATACCGACACGTTGCCCTTTTCCGACCGTTAATAAACTATCGATCATTTTCACCCCGACTTCAATCGGCTCTGAAATCGGAGGACGCGTCATTGGATTGGGCGGTTGGCGATCGATTGGAACAGCCGTCAATCCTTTTGGAAGCGGTTGACCGTCAAGCGGGGCTCCTAATGCGTCAATAACACGTCCGACAAGCGCTGAACCGACTTTTATTTCAAGTGGAGCCCCCGTTGCCTCTACAATACAACCGGGGGCAATATCTTGAACGGTTGCATATGGCATTAATAGTACGTATTCATCGCGAAATCCAACGACTTCCGCTTGAATTTTCTTCTTTTTTTTATGGCCAATATGAATATAGCAAACATCTCCAATGGAACTTTCTGGTCCTTTTGCTTCAATCATTAAGCCGATCACACGCGTCACTTTGCCAAATCGCTTATACGGATCGAGCAACTCAATTTCATTGATAAGTGCCTGCCAATTCATTCGTCCGCCCCCTCGATCCGCTCGAGCAATTGTTGCTTCAGTTGCTCGAGTTGCGTGTCAACGCTTGCATCAATACGTCCAAACGGCGACTCGACAATGCAACTTGTTTCAGCTAATGTTTCATCAAGATAAATAAACAAATGAACGTCTTGGCTAAATAATGCTTTTAACTCCTCCTTTTGACGAACGACAACGTCATAATAAGCCGGATGAACGTATATTTTCACTTCTTCATGTTCACGAACTTCTTGAATGACTTGTTTCACAAGGCCAAGAAAATGTTCTTTGTTTTCAGCAAGACGCTCACCGATAATTCGTTCCGCTACTTTGCATGCAACAAGTAAAATCGTTTCATCGGCCGACTGCAACATGTGATAAAACTGTTCATTGGCGGATTGTGCAATCTTCTTCGCTTCACGAATTGCCTCCATGTACTGTTGAAATCCTTCTTCGCGCCCTTGTTCTAAACCGACCGCATATCCTTCTTGACGCGCTTCGTTTATCCATTCGTTTCGTTCTTCTTCCCATTTTCTCCGTTCTTCTGCAATCTGTTGTTGGACAGATGCGTAATACATGTCCGCTTCTTGACGAATATTTGCCGCTTGTTGCTCGGCTTGCTCGATTAACATTTGTGCATGTTGCATCATCGTTTCGGCAGGTTGTTCATGTTCTTCTTGCTGCACGTCAGACCATACTTTTCTCACTTGAATGACCGCCTGTTGCTCGGTACACGTGCGAGCAAAAGGGGCTTTAATAACTTTAGACAATAATATCATCTCCTCCGCCACGAGCGACGACAATTTCACCCGCTTCTTCGAGACGACGAATGACTGCAACAATACGCGATTGCGCTTCTTCTACGTCGCGAAGGCGAACAGGACCCATAAACTCCATTTCTTCTTTGAACGTTTCCGCCATACGAGAAGACATGTTGCGGAATATAACTTCCTTCACCTCATCGCTAGACACTTTCAACGCAAGCAACAAGTCTGCATTGTCCACTTCGCGAATAACGCGTTGAATCGCACGATTATCAAGCGTAACGATATCTTCAAATACAAACATGCGCTTTTTAATTTCTTCTGCTAGCTCTGGATCTTGAATTTCAAGGGCATCTAAAATGGCGCGCTCGGTTGCGCGATCGACACCGTTCAACACTTCAACAACAGCTTCAATGCCGCCAGTTTGCGTGTAATCTTGTACAACTGTCGTCGATAGTTTCCGTTCAAGCACTTGTTCGACTTCATTAATCATTTCCGGCGATGTGCGGTCCATAAGGGCAATGCGGCGAGCGATATCCGCTTGCATTTCTTGTGGAAGCGCAGATAAAATTTGGCCGGCTTGAGCAGGGTCTAAATACGAAAGTACGAGTGCAATCGTTTGTGGATGTTCGTTTTGTAAAAAGTTTAAAATTTGCGCCGGATCGGCTTTCCGTGCAAAATCAAACGGACGCACTTGCAAGGCAGACGTTAAACGATTAATAATGTTCATCGCTTGCTCTGGACCGAGCGCTTTTTCAAGCACTTGTTTCGCATAAGCAATACCGCCTTGTGAAATGTAGTCTTGCGCTAAGGCGATTTGATGAAACTCTTCTAAAATCGTTTCTTTTTTCTCAGCATCAACTTGACGAACGTTAGAAATTTCAAGCGTTAGCTTTTCAATTTCTTCTTCAGATAAATGTTTATATACGGATGCTGACACGTCAGGACCTAACGAAATGAGGAGGATGGCCGCTTTTTGTTTTCCTGTTAGTTCGCCTTTTTTTGCCATACAATCCCCTCCTTTATTCCTCTGCAAGCCATGTTCTTAGCAATTTCGCAAATTCTTCTGGTTTTTCTTTTGCGAGTTTTTCAAGTTGCTTGCGACGCAATGTGGATTCTGTTTCGACTTCTTCGTTGACGTCTGGAATTTCTACTGCCACTTGTTGTTCTTGCACTGGTTGTTCGTCCATTTCTTCTTTCTTGCGTTTGCGCAACCATAAAAAGACGATCAAAGCAAGAAGCAAAATAAGCGCTCCGCCACCAGCTATATATGCCCATGTCGGAATCGTTGTAGTTTCTTCGTCAAACTGCACTTTTCCGTTAAACGGTTGTACAGAAACGACGACGCGATTTTGCAAATCGTTGTCCGTCCATTGTCCCGCAACTTCTTTGTCGACTGACGTACGCACAATCGTTCCTAAAATTTTTGTAATATCATCTACCGTTTGCGCAGGCAGCGAATTCGGATCATTAGGTTTTGGCGGTTCAACCATCACTTGAATGCCTAAATCTTTTACTTTATAAGGACTTGCAACAATTTCCTTTTTTATTCTATTAACCTCGTTATTAATCGTTTCCTCAATTCGCTCATAATCCCCGTTTGTCTCGCCATTTGCTCCTTCATACCCTGGCACCTCGTTTTCCCCTACGCCCGCTGTGCCGCCTGGTTGAGCCCCTTGACCGGAAAACGTCTCTGTAATGCGCTGTACGCTTACAGCGATGCCTTCCATATTTTCTTTATCTACTGGCTCAACAAGCTCTTCTTGGCGATTTTCTTGCGTGAAATCAACGTCTGCTGTGACAGAAACGACGACTTTATCTTGTCCCATCATCGTTCCTAACATTTGTTGGACGCGGCGTTGAATGTCGCGTTCAATTTGTTGTTTCACTTCATATTGTTCAGCAAATGTTTTGCCAGACGAAAAATTTTCTTCATTTTTTAAATCAAAGTACTCAAAATATTGATTCATAATGACGATATTTTCAGTAGGAAGGTTCGGTACGCTTTTGGAAACAAGGTGGTATAATGATTTAATTTGCTGCTCATTAAATTTATACCCTGCCTTTGTTTTCAAAACGATCGATGCAGATGCCTCTTCCTGTTGGTCGCCAACAAAGATCGTCGGCTGGGGTAGATTAATCATCACCTTTGCGTCTTCTACCCCGTCGATACTTTTTATTAAATTGGCAAGTTCGGTTTGCATCGCCTCAATTTTTAATACGTTAAATTCGTTATCTGTCATGCCGAAACCAGAGTTTTTTCCGAAAAACGAATAATCGATGCTTCCGCTATCGGGAATGCCTTCAGCGGCTAGTTCGACTTTTAACGTATTGACAAGCTGTTCGGGCACTAAAATGGTCGTGCCGTTATCGGCAACTTGCGACTGAATACCGCGCTGATCAAGCGTTGCCTTAATTTGTCCCGCTTCTTGCGGCGATAAATTGCTGTAGAGAGGAACAAAATTCGTTCGCGTCGCCAAAAAAGCGGTAAGCGCAACGGCAACAACCAACAATCCCACAAGACCTAAAGCCATCATTTTTTGTTGTTTTGTTCTCTCGCTCCAAAACAATTTTAATCGTTCTATCGCTTGTTTTAATCGCTCGTTCATATGCTTCCTCCGCTATCTCATGAGGTCTATACTTGCATTCTCATCACTTCTTGATATGCTTCGATCACTTTATTACGCACTTCAATTGCTAATTGAAGCGACACACTTGCTTTTTGTGAAGCGATCATCACATTGTGCAAATCAACGTTTTCTCCTTTTACTAACTTCGTTGTCAACTGATCCGATTCCATTTGCTGTTTATTTACTTCGTTAATCGCTTCTTTTAAAAATTGAGAAAACGCCCGTTGTGCTTCCGCGGGCTTTATCGATTGCTGCTGTACAGCTGGTGATAAAACTGTACGTTGGATGCGATCAATCATCGCTTATTCCCCCTATTTCCCGATTTCTAACGCCTTCATTAACATTCCTTTCGTTGCGTTTAACACCGTCACATTCGCTTCATACGAGCGTGTGGCGCTCATTAAATCGACCATTTCTTTTAACGGATCAACATTTGGTAGCTGCACATATCCGTTTTCATCTGCATCCGGATGAGATGGGTCATAGACAAGTTTAAATGGCGTTTGATCCTCAACAATTTTCGTTACCTTTACTCCACCTGCTGACCGCTCGTTCATCGCTTTGTTTAAAAAAGAGGAAAACGATTCGTTTGGTTGCATGACAACCATTTTGCGACGATATGGCTGCCATTTCCCATCGACCATTTTCGCCCGCGTCGTATCGACGTTTGCCATATTTGCAGAAATGACATCCATGCGTAACCGCTGAGCTGTTAACGCAGAGGCGGATACATTGAAACTTTGAAACATATATTATTTTCCTCCCTTAATGACCGTTTTCAAAGAGTTAAACTTTCCATTCAACCGTTCAACTAACGCGTTGTAATAAATTTGGTTTTGCGCTAAATCCGACATTTCTTTATCTAAATCGACATTATTGTTATTATGAGTGTAAACGAGATCGTTTTTAGTTGTCACGAGAAATTTGCTTGTTCCGCCTTTAAACTCAAAATGGCGTGGATCGGTGCGGTACGCTTGCAATGCTTGATGGAATTCCGTTCGAAATTGAACGTCTTTCGCTTTAAAATTCGGTGTATCGACATTCGCAATGTTGTTGGCGATTACTTTTTGTTTCAACGATGAATAATTTAACCCTTGTTCTAATATTTGTATTGTATTCGAAAACAATTTCACGACATATTCCTCCTTGTGAAGACACCGTTCGACACCTTTATTGTAAAAAATTATTTACATATTGTATATAGGGAACATTGGACTATTTTTCACATACTTTAACAAAAGAGGCATCTTTCTTGCAAAGATGCCTTCTTGTTTTTAATGATGTTTTAATTTTTCAAGTTCTGTTAAAAACTTATCGTTTAATACTTTAATGTACGTTCCTTTCATTCCAAGCGAACGAGATTCAATAACTCCGGCACTTTCTAGTTTGCGAAGCGCATTAACAATGACTGAACGTGTAATACCGACGCGGTCAGCAATTTTACTTGCAACAAGCAATCCTTCTGTCCCATCTAACTCTTCAAAAATATGCTCAATTGCTTCTAATTCACTATACGAAAGCGAGCTAATTGCCATTTGAACAACAGCTTTGCTGCGCGCTTCTTCTTCAATTTCTTCCGCTTTTTCACGCAAAATTTCCATTCCGACAACCGTTGCTCCGTATTCTGCTAAAATTAAATCGTCATCGTGAAATTCTTTATCTAAGCGAGATAAAATGAGCGTTCCTAGACGTTCACCGCCACCGATAATCGGCACGATCGTCGTTAGCCCGTTTTTAAATAAATCTTTATTTTCGACAGGAAATGCCGTATACTCGCTATGAATATCAAGGTTTGGCGACGTTTCTGTAATGTTAAATAAATTTTTTGTATATTCTTCTGGGAATTGACGATCCGCTAACATTTTTTTCATTCGTTCGTTTTCAATCGTTTGTTTAATCGCAAAGCCAAGCAGCTTTCCGCGACGGCTAACAACGAACACGTTTGCTTCGATTACTTCGCAAAGCGTCTCTGCCATTTCTTTAAAGTTTACTGGTTTTCCAGCTGCGTTTTGTAACATCGCATTAATTTTTCTTGTTTTTTCAAGTAAATTCATATTGCATCCTCCTTATAAAATAAACTGACTTAAATCTTTATTCCGCACAATATTTCCGAGTTTTTGCTCCACATACTGCGGGGTGATAACAATTTTTTCAAGATGTACATCTGGTGCTTCGTACAATAAATCTTCTAACAGTTTTTCCATAATCGTATGAAGACGGCGCGCGCCAATGTTATCTGTTTGTTGATTGACTTCAAAAGCAACTTCGGCAATTTTACGAATAGCATCGTCAGAAAATTCAAGTTGTATACCTTCTGTCGCAAGTAAAGCAACATATTGTTTTAACAGCGCGTTATTTGGTTCGACTAATATTTTGACAAAATCATCGACGGTAAGCTTCGTCAATTCTACGCGAATCGGAAAACGTCCTTGCAATTCTGGAATTAAATCAGACGGTTTCGCCATATGAAACGCCCCGGCCGCAATAAATAATATGTAGTCCGTTTTAACTGGTCCATATTTCGTCATGACGGTTGAACCTTCAACAATCGGCAAAATGTCGCGCTGCACACCTTCACGCGAAACGTCAGCTGATGAACCAGCTTGCCCTTTTCGCGCAATTTTATCAATTTCATCAATAAAAATAATGCCTGATTGTTCAGCTAATCGAATCGCTTCTTGCGTCACTTCATCCATGTCAATAAGCTTTTGCGCTTCTTCGTTTGCTAGTACATGACGGGCTTCTTTCACTTTTAATTTTCGTTTTTTTCGTTTTTTCGGCATAAAGCTACTGAGCATATCTTGCATATTGACGCCCATTTGCTCGATGCCAGCGCCTTGAAATAAATCAAACATGAGCGGTTGTTGTTCTTCAATTTCCACGGTGACCAATTCATCCTCCAGCTCACCGTTTGCTAGTTTCCAAGCGATTTGTCTCCGCTTCTCAGCAATATGCTGTTCTTCGTGCCCGCCATCCACCTGCTCTTGCGTACCACCAAACAAAAGTTCAAACGGATTTTTCATCGGCTGCTTCGCTTTTCCAGGCACGAGCAATTCAACAAGACGCTTATTCGCCAACTCTTGCGCGCGATCTTTTACTTCGTTCATTTTTTTCTCTTTGACGATGCGCACAGACGTTTCAACGAGATCGCGTACCATCGATTCAACGTCGCGACCAACATAACCGACTTCCGTAAATTTTGTTGCCTCTACTTTTACGAATGGAGCGCCAACAAGTTTCGCTAATCGCCGCGCAATTTCCGTTTTTCCTACGCCCGTCGGTCCAATCATTAAAATGTTTTTCGGCACGACTTCATCGCGCAATTTTTCATCTAATAAACTGCGACGGTAGCGATTTCTCAGCGCAATGGCCACCGCTTTTTTTGCTTCATGCTGACCGACGATAAACTGATCAAGCTTTTCAACAATTTGTTTTGGCGTTAACATGCCGCTCCCCCCTTACAGCTCTTCGACAATAATGCAATCGTTTGTGTATACGCAAATATCGCTCGCCACTTTTAATGCAGCTTCTGCAATTTGCTTCGCTGTTAAATGCTCACCCGCATACGCCTTTAACGCTCTCCCTGCCGCTAGCGCATAGTTGCCCCCTGAGCCGATCGCTAATATACCATCATCCGGTTCGATCACTTCTCCCGTTCCGGAAATGAGGAGTAAATGCGTGGCGTCCATGACGATCAACATCGCTTCTAATCGGCGCAACACTTTGTCGCTCCGCCATTCTTTCGCCAATTCAACCGCAGCACGCTGTAAATTTCCGTTATATTCTTCTAACTTCCCTTCAAACATTTCAAACAGCGTAAACGCATCCGCCACTGCTCCTGCAAAACCAGCTAACACGTTGCCATGAAAAAGTTTACGAATTTTCCGGGCGGTATGTTTCATCACGACAGCATTGCCGAACGTCACTTGACCATCGCCTGCCATCGCTCCTTTTCCTTGATGGCGAATCGCAAATATCGTCGTCGCATGAAATTGACTCATAAACATCCTCCTTTTTATGCCCGCGGATGGGAATGTAAATAAACGTAGCGCAAATGATCTTTCGTTACATGTGTATACACTTGCGTTGATGAAAGATGTGCATGACCTAACAATTCCTGCACAGAACGTAAATCAGCGCCTTCGTTTAACAAATGGGTCGCAAATGTATGTCGAAACACATGGGGACTTACTTTCAAAGAAAGTGCCGCTCGTTCGACGATGTCATTTAAAATATGACGCACCCCTCTTGGTGTTAACGCGCCACCGCGCGCATTTAAAAAAAGCACATCCGTCGGCACTTTTGCTTTGCTTATTAGTTGCTGACGTCCGTCTTGTATATATCGTTCGAGCGCTTCTTTGGCGTACGTACCGAACGGGACATATCGCTGTTTATTTCCCTTTCCGTAAATTAAAATGGTGCATACAGAAAAATCAATGTGTGATAAGCGAATGTTACAACATTCACTTACCCGTACACCCGTTGCGTACAACAGCTCGATGATGGCTTGGTTTCGTTGACCGATCGCTGTATTTAAATCATTAACAACAAACAGCTGTTCTAATTCGTCTTGGTACAAAAAATGTGGAATTTTCTGTTCTTTCTTCGGCAACGAAGCAAGGGCAAACGGATTTTCAAAAACGATTTTTTCACGCACTAAAAATTTATAAAAACTGCGCAAACTCGACATTTTTCGGGCAATCGAACGGCTAGATTGCTTCCGCTTATGAAGCTCCGTTAAAAACAGGCGAACGTCGCTGTAAGAGACGTCTTGCAATCGTTTGACTTGTTCGCGCTCCATAAATTCGAAAAATTCGCCAATATCATGCTTATAACACGCAATTGTATATTCTGAATAATTTTTTTCTATTTGTAAATATTCAATAAACAAATGTAACGTAAAATTCACATTTTCCATTCGATCACCTCACAAGAGCTACTAAATAGTAGCATAATTTAGCAGCTCTTGCAATGAATTTCACAACTTTTTTAAAAAATTCTGAATTGTTTCTAACGCCCGTTCTGCATACCGTTCATTTTTTTTCTTTTTGTCTTTAATCGGCTCATCAAGCGGGGCAAATAAGCCGAAATTGGCATTCATCGGCTGAAAATGTTTTGGGTTCGCTGACGTAATGTAATGCGCCATGCTGCCGATTGCTGTTTCCTGTGGAAATACGATCAGTTCTTTCCCGAGCACATAATGTGCGGCATTAATCCCCGCCACAAGTCCTGATGCTGCCGACTCAACATATCCTTCAACACCGGTCATTTGTCCTGCGAAAAATAAATCTTCCCTCTCTTTATATTGATACGTCGGTTTTAATAATTTCGGCGAATTAATAAACGTATTGCGATGCATCACACCATATCGCACAATTTCAGCTTGTTCAAGCCCTGGAATGAGGCGAATGACTTCTTTTTGTGCCCCCCATTTTAAATGCGTTTGGAAACCGACAATATTGTATAACGTTCCAGCGGCATCATCTTGACGAAGCTGGACGACGGCAAAAGGACGTTTCCCTGTACGTGGGTCTTCTAAACCGACGGGCTTCATCGGACCAAACAGCAACGTCTTTTTCCCGCGTCGTGCCATCACTTCAATGGGCATACATCCTTCAAAATAAATTTCTTTTTCAAATTCTTTTAAAGGAACTGTTTCAGCAGAAATGAGCGCATCATAAAATCGTTCAAACTGCTCTTCTGTCATCGGGCAGTTAATGTACGCCGCTTCCCCTTTATCATAGCGAGACTTTATATATACTTTTTCCATATCAATGCTTTCTTTTTCAACAATCGGTGCAGCGGCATCGTAAAAATATAAATATGCTTCTCCTGTTAACGCTTGAAGCTGTTCCGAAAGCGGTTGCGATGTTAGCGGGCCGGTTGCTATAATCGTCGGACCGGTTGGAATCGACGTCACTTCCTCACGCACAACAGTCACATTCGGATGATTTGCCACCATTTCTGTTACTTTTGCAGCAAATTCGTGACGATCTACTGCTAAAGCCCCACCGGCTGGGACAGAACAAGAGTCTGCTGCTTTCATAATGACAGAGTCTAATCGACGCATTTCTTCTTTTAACACGCCAACTGCATTCGTTAATGTATTCGCACGCAACGAGTTACTGCATACGAGTTCAGCAAATTTGTCGGTATGATGCGCTGGGGTTTGTTTCACCGGGCGCATTTCATACAATTTGACACGAATGCCGCGCTTCGCTAGCTGCCACGCCGCTTCGCTTCCTGCTAGTCCTGCTCCAATTACTGTTACTTCCATTCATATTCCCTCCTCGATAAAATGGGTGAGGGTATGCGCCTCACCTTACTGTTGTTCGTTATATTCGCATTGCGTGCATTGAATGTGCACGCTCTTTTTCCCTTTTTTCTCAACAAGCATGCCACCGCATTTCGGACACGGACGACTGATCGGTTTATCCCATGACACGAAATCGCACGTCGGAAAACGATCACAGCCGTAAAACATTCGTTTCTTTTTGCTTTTTCGTTCCACAATGTTCCCTTCATGGCAACGCGGACATTTCACTCCGATGTCTTTGACGATCGCTTTTGTATTGCGACAATGCGGGAAGTTTGAGCAGGCGATAAACTTTCCGAAGCGCCCCATTTTGTACACCATCGGGCTTCCACATACTTCGCAATCGACATCTGCTGATTCATCGGCTATTTCAACTTTTTCCATTTCAACTTCCGCAATTTTTAACCGTTTTTCAAACTCGCGATAAAACTCATCAATAATGCGCACCCATTCGACTTTTCCTTCTTCGATGTCGTCTAAGTTTTTTTCCATTTTCGCTGTAAATTCAACGTCTAAAATTTCTGGGAAAAATTGCATCATTAAATCTAGTACAATTTCACCAAGTTCAGTCGGGACAAATCGCTTATTTTCAAGCGTTACGTAATTCCGTTTTTGAATCGTATCAAGCGTTGGTGCATATGTCGATGGGCGACCGATGCCGAGCTCTTCTAGCGTTTTCACAAGCCGAGCTTCCGTATAGCGCGGTGGAGGCTGTGTGAAATGTTGCTTTCCTTCAATATCTTTACTAAATACACGCTCTCCTTCAACAAAGTCTGGCAATAGTCGTTGTTGTTCGTCTTTCGGATCGTCCGTTCCTTCTACATACACTTTCATAAAGCCAGGAAACTTAACCGTCGAACCAGTCGCACGGAAGATGACAGTTCCGTTTGATAGTTCCACTGCTACTGTGTCGAGCACAGCCGGCGCCATTTGGCTCGCGATAAAACGCTCCCAAATGAGTTTATATAGCTGATATTGATCGCGTGTCACATATGGCTTAATCGCGCTAGGATGACGCCAGACGGACGTTGGACGAATCGCTTCGTGCGCATCTTGCGCGTTCGCTTTTTGTTTTTCTTTTCTTTTTTCTGTCGCTACATATGATGTTCCGAACGTCTGTTCAATATACTGCATTGCCTCTTGTTGAGCGCTTTCTGATACGCGCGTCGAGTCTGTACGCATATATGTAATTAAACCGACAGTTCCTTCGCTTCCAAGGTCAATCCCCTCATACAGTTGCTGAGCAACCATCATCGTTTTTTTCGTGCGGAAGTTTAATTTCCGCGCTGCTTCTTGTTGTAAAGACGATGTAATAAACGGGGCAACAGGATTGCGTTTTCGCTCTTTTTTCGTTACCGATGTGACGACAAATTCGTTTCCTTGAATGTGGCTTAATACATGTTGTACGTCTTGCTCCGTTTTTACGTCGAACGTTTCACCGTTCAAGCGATAAAATTGCGCTTCAAATGTGTCGTTTCCCTTCATGAACGTGCCTTGAATCGTCCAATATTCTTCAGGTTGAAACGATTGAATTTCTTTTTCGCGATCGATAATTAAGCGAAGGGCAACAGATTGCACTCGCCCCGCACTTAATCCTTTTTTTACTTTTTTCCAAAGCAACGGGCTAATATTGTAGCCGACGAGACGATCGAGCACACGCCGCGCTTGCTGGGCATGAACTAAATGCATATTGATGGCACGCGGCTGCTCAAATGACTGTTTAATCGCATCTTTCGTAATTTCGTTAAACACGACGCGACATGGTGAATCAATGTTTAAATCAAGTACATGTGCTAAATGCCAAGCGATCGCTTCCCCTTCACGATCGGGGTCGGCGGCAAGAAATACTTTTTTTGCTTTTTTCGCTGCTGCCTTCAACTCTTTAATCACGGAGCCTTTTCCACGAATCGTAATATACTTTGGCTCATAGTCGTTTTGTATATCAACGCCCATTTGACTTTTTGGCAAATCGCGCACATGACCCATTGATGCTTTTACTTTATACTTTTTTCCTAAATACCGTTCAATCGTTTTCGCCTTGGCTGGCGACTCTACAATGACTAAGTAGTCTGACATTATTTTGCCCTCCCTCAAGAGGTAATTCGTAAAGTAAAATCCTCATTATTATTAATGATGATTCGTTCATTTGTCAAACATCATTTTTCGATTTTTTCTTTCGTTCATGTAAAAAGATGTCGAAATTCCTCCTCAATATCTTCACTTGACAATATTAATTTTGCTCCTTGTTGAATCAACCGATTAGTCCCGAGCGCCTCTTTTGTTGTGATGTCACCGGGAATCGCAAACACTTCTCTTCCTTGCTGGAGCGCAAAATGAGCGGTGATGAGCGAGCCGCTTCGCTCTTTTGCTTGTACAACAAGCGTACCGAGCGACAAACCGCTAATGATGCGATTGCGCATTGGAAAATGCCACGTCTGTGGGCGAACGAATGGTGGATATTCTGAAATAATTAATTGCGTTGTCACTAATTGTCGAAATAATGATTCATTTTCAGGTGGGTATATGTAATGCAATCCGCCCGCAATGACCGCAATTGTTTCACCATGATGCCGTAAACATAAACGATGTGCTTCAGCATCAATACCTTTTGCTAGTCCGCTCACAACGATCCAGCCGTTTTGAATGAGGGGCGGAAGGACGATATGCATCGCTGCGATTCCTTGACGAGTGGGCGTCCGTGTCCCTACGACGCTAATTATTTTTTTTCGCTTAAGCAACGCTACGTTTCCTTTCGCATATAGTACCCACGGTGGATCATATATATGTTTCAGCCACTCCGGATAACCATCATCTTTTATTGTTACAATATGAATGTTTTGTTCCTCATATGTTTTTATCATACGTTTCAATTTGTGACAATGCAAATCATGGAAAAAAGCAGTGAAATGTTTTTGGGGGATCGGAAGTAGTCGTTGAAGTTGTTGTGACGAAAGATGAAAAATGGAGGCTAGCGATGGGTCTGCATGAAGCAAGCGTGCGATACTTTTCCACCCGATGCCACGACAATGATGCAAATGGATGAGCCGTTCGCGAGTTGTATCGTACATGATATCCCTCCTATTTATAAAAATCGTCCTAAGGTTTGTGCCTTAGGACGATTCGCGATTATTAATGTGTTTTACACTTTTCGTATAAGCCGCGCTCTTTTAATACCGAGATAAGCGTTTCGCCAATCACTGCTGGCGTTTCTGCGACTTTAATGCCGCATGCTGTCATCGTTTTAATTTTTTCTTCCGCCGTTCCTTTTCCGCCAGAAATGATCGCACCAGCATGTCCCATGCGCTTTCCTGGAGGTGCTGTTTGTCCGCCGATAAAGCCGACAACCGGTTTTGTCATGTTCGCTTTTACCCATTCGGCCGCTTCTTCTTCTGCCGTTCCACCAATTTCCCCGATCATAATGACCGCATATGTGTCTTCATCTTCGTTAAACGCCTTTAATACGTCGATGAAGTTTGTTCCATTGACTGGGTCACCGCCAATCCCAACCGCTGTCGATTGCCCGATGCCTGCTTGTGTTAATTGGTGAACCGCTTCATACGTTAACGTACCGGAGCGTGAAACGATGCCGACATGCCCTTTTTTATGAATATAGCCTGGCATAATACCAATTTTACATTCTTCTGGTGTGATAACGCCTGGGCAGTTTGGTCCGATTAAGCGCGTTTTCTTACCTTCCATGTAGCGCTTCACCTTGACCATATCTAATACAGGGATGCCTTCTGTAATACAAACAACTAAGTCGATTTCTGCATCAACTGCTTCCATAATAGCATCTGCCGCAAATGCTGGCGGAACGTAAATGACTGAAGCGTTCGCTCCTGTTTTTTCAACCGCTTCTGAAACCGTATCAAACACAGGTACGCCTTCAACTTCTGTGCCACCTTTTCCTGGTGTTACCCCACCAACGATGTTTGTACCATATTCAATCATTTGTTTCGTATGGAACAATCCTTGTGAACCTGTAATTCCTTGCACGATTACTTTCGTATCTTTATTAACAAAAACGCTCACGTTTCTCCCATCCCTTCTATTAGCTTACTAGCGAAACGATTTTTTGCGCGCCGTCCGCCATCGATTCAGCCGCTGTAATGTTTAGTCCGGACTCTTCTAAAATCTTTTTCCCTAATTCAACGTTCGTTCCTTCTAAACGAACGACAAGCGGAAGATTTAAACCAACTTGCTTCGTCGCCTCAACAATTCCGTTAGCGATGACATCACATTTCATAATGCCGCCAAAAATGTTAACGAAAATGCCTTTGACGTTCGGGTCAGATAAAATGATTTTAAACGCTTCTGTTACTTTTTCTGTCGTCGCACCGCCACCAACATCTAAAAAGTTTGCCGGCTCGCCACCGTAATATTTAATGATGTCCATCGTCGCCATCGCTAAGCCTGCACCGTTAACCATGCAGCCGATGTTCCCATCGAGCGAAATGTAGTTTAAATCGTATTTTGACGCTTCAATTTCCTTTGGATCTTCTTCGTCTAAATCGCGGTATTCTAAAATGTCTTTATGACGATATAGCGCGTTTGAATCAAAGTTAAGCTTCGCATCAAGCGCCATGACTTTTCCATCACCCGTTACGACAAGCGGGTTAATTTCAGCGATTGAGCAATCTTTTTCAACGAACACTTGATATAAGCCTAACATAAATTTTACAGCTTGATTGACAAGCTCTTTCGGAATATTGATGTTAAACGCCATCCGGCGCGCTTGGAACGCTTGTAGACCGACAGCTGGGTCGATATACTCTTTAAAAATTTTCTCTGGCGTTTTTGCAGCCACTTCTTCGATTTCTGTTCCGCCTTCTTCTGATCCCATTAATACTACGCGGGATGTCGCACGGTCAACAACAAGCCCGATGTAATATTCTTTTTTAATGTCGCATCCTTCTTCGATTAAAAGGCGCTTCACTTCTTTTCCTTCTGGACCTGTTTGATGTGTGACAAGCACTTTGCCTAACAGCTCACTCGCATATGTACGAACTTCTTCTAAACTTTTTGCGACTTTTACTCCCCCTGCTTTTCCGCGACCGCCGGCATGAATTTGCGCTTTCACGACACAAACGCTACTGCCGAGCTCTTTCGCCGCCTCAACCGCTTCTTCAACCGTGAACGCCACGCGGCCGTTCGGCACGCTCACTCCGTAGCTTCTGAGGATCTCTTTTCCTTGATACTCATGAATATTCATACCCCATCCTCCTATGTATAAAAATAAAAGTACTAGCGCTTTCATTGTATAATGATACTTTGTCAGTTGTCTACCATTTAGACAGAAAATTCTTTAACAAAAGAAAAAGAAGCGATCGTTGTCATCGCCCCTCTGCCTTTTTTTCGACTTGATAAATAAACGCGAATACTTCGGCAACGACTTTGTACAGTTCTTCTGGAATCGTTTCGTTTAATTGTAATTGACCGAGCATCGTCGCGAGCGTTTCATCTTCATAAATGGGGACGTCGTATTGTTTCGCGCGTTCAATGATGCGATCAGCCACAGCTCCTTCTCCTTTTGCTACAACGATAGGGGCAACATGTTGTTCGTCGTACGATAAAGCAACGGCACGTTTTCGTTTCATCTCATTTCCCCCGCTTTAATCGTTCGCGAATCGGGGCAAACGAACGACGATGTTCTTCAATGACTCCATATCGCTCAATCGCTTGCAAATGTTCTTTCGTGCCGTATCCCATATGCTTTTCAAATCCGTATTGTGGATATTTCTCACCTAACTGTTTCATCATGCGATCGCGCGTCACTTTCGCGATAATGGAGCTTGCTGCAATGGAAACGCTATGCGCATCCCCTTTAATGATCGATGTTTGTGGAATAGATAGTGGAATGTGCATCGCATCAATGAGCAAATGTTCTGGAACGATCGCAAGCGCGTGGACAGCTTGCATCATCGCTTTTTTCGTCGCTTCGTAAATGTTTAGCTCATCAATTTCGTGTGCGCTAACGATGCCAATACCGATCGCAAGCGCCGTTTGTTGAATGACAGAAAACAGTTGTTCTCGCTTCGTTTCTGATAGCTTTTTTGAATCATCTAAATGCGGAAGAAACACGTCTTGTGGCAAAATGACCGCAGCAGCAACAACCGGACCGGCAAGCGGCCCTCGTCCTACTTCATCTACCCCCGCGATGTAGCGGATTCCTTTGTCGTATAGCGCCTGTTCATATTGCAACATATGCAAAAAACGTTCGCGTTCCCGTTTTTCTTCTTCTTTTTGCTTATACCATAGTTGAACGAGGCGCTGGACGCCTTTTCGTTCATCGTGTAATAGTTTTTGAAACCATTCATCTGTTTCATCGTGAATCGTTTGTAGTCTTTTTTTTATTTCTTGTATATTCACCGTCATCACCCCTTATCCCTTATATCGACAAATAAACAAAAAAATAAAGGCTCGCTTATGCGAACCTTACAGGCGATCAAAACTAAGTCGGCCTAATTTTTCTGTACGAATATCGCGCAACACAAGCTCAGCAACTTTATCGTAGTCGACGACACCACCAGCGGCTAAACATCCTCGTTTTTTTCCGATGTCATCAAACAATTGGACGATGTCTTCTGGAATGTCCGCAAGCGCATATCGTTCTTTTAAACGATCGGGATAATGAGTAGATAAAAAACGTAACGCATACACAGCAACGTCTTGTAAGTTTAAAATGGTATCTTTAATCGCTCCCGTCGTTGCAAGTTTGTATCCGACTTCTTCATCTTCAAACTTCGGCCATAAAATTCCAGGCGTATCAAGTAGCTCGAGCTCTTTGCCGACTTTAATCCATTGTTGCGCTTTTGTCACTCCCGGTGTATCGCCTGTTTTGGCAATATGTTTTCCTGCGAGTCGGTTAATGAGCGTTGATTTTCCGACGTTTGGAATGCCGACAATAAGCGCACGCATCGCCCGAGGACGTTTAATTCCCTTCGCTATCATTTTTTCAAATTTTGGGCGCAACTTCTCTTTTGCGACCGCTACCATTTGCTTGACGCCTGTTCCGCTTTGCGAATCGATCGCAATGGCGTCAATTTGCTGTGCAGCGAAAAAGTCGATCCATTGTTTTGTCACATCGGGATCAGCCATATCCGCTTTGTTTAACAATATGATGCGCGGTTTATTCGCCACAATTTCATCAATTAACGGATTGCGCGATGAAATAGGAATGCGGGCATCTACTAGCTCAAATACGATATCGATAAGTTTTAATTTTTCTGTTACTTCCCGCTTTGCTTTCGCCATATGACCGGGAAACCATTGAATCGTCATCGCTGCCACCTACTTTAGTTATGTTATTCAACAATGCGCGCATCAGAAAGAGGCCAATAAACGACCGACGTTTTCCCTACCACTTTTTCCATCGGAATAAATCCGATATGGCGGCTATCTTTACTATATCGACGATTATCTCCGAGCACGAATAAATGGCCTTCTGGGACTGTTTTTTCCCCCCATAGCTCTTCAAGAGTAAACGACTCTGTTAGCGGACCGTCAAATAGTTGTTTTTTCTCTTCATCTAAGTACGGCTCTTTATACGGCTTTCCATTGACATATAACGTATCATTTTTATATTCAATCCGGTCGCCTGGCAATCCAATGACGCGCTTAATATAATCTTTTCCTTCTTCGGCATGAAACACAATAATATCAAACCGTTTCGGTTCGCCAATTTTGTATGCCATTTTATTGACAATCATCCGATCTTGATTGTGTAACGTCGGCATCATCGATTCCCCTTCGACAATAATCGGAGCAAAAATGAAGTAGCGAATGCCACCTGCTAACGCCACTGCAATAAGAATTGCTTTCACCCATTCAAACCATTCATTCTTTTGTTTTTCCATCCTTCTCCCACCTATATGATACATGTTGAAAAAGGAGCTTGATGATCAAGCTCCTCGCAATCATTTCTTTTGTTAGATGATTTCTTTGATGCGTGCTGCTTTACCGCGGAGTTGACGCAAGTAGTACAACTTCGCACGACGAACTTTACCGCGACGAACAACTTCTAATTTTGCAATCTTCGGCGTGTGTAATGGGAATGTACGCTCAACACCTACACCGTAAGACACTTTACGAACTGTAAATGTTTCGCTAATTCCACCACCACGACGCTTGATTACAACGCCCTCGAATACTTGGATACGCTCACGGTTTCCTTCAACAACTTTCACGTGAACGCGTACAGTGTCACCAGGGCGAAATTCTGGAAGATCGTTACGTAGTTGTTCTTTTGTAATTTCTTGAATTAAATGATGCATCGTATTCATCTCCTTCCAACAGATGCTCATGCTTATGTGTATCGTTCATAGCAGCGGAACATCGTTTTACGTGCGACATAAGTCACAACGTTTATACTAGCATAAAGATGTACAGGATGCAAGAGTTACCGCTCATTTTTTTCCCATTGTTCAATCCATTTTTTTTGTTTTTCCGTTAGTTCATACGTTTCGAGCAAATCTGGCCGGCGCAGCCATGTGCGACGCAACGATTCTTTTTGACGCCACTCTTCAATTAAACGGTGATTACCTGAAAGAAGGACATCTGGTACTTTCATGCCACGAAAATCGGCTGGGCGCGTATAATGTGGGTGTTCGAGCAAACCAGAGCTATAAGAATCAAGCATAGAGGAATGCTCGTTGCCAAGCACGCCAGGAAGCAAACGAACGACGCTGTCAATGACGACCATTGCTGCCAGTTCTCCGCCCGTTAAGACGTAATCTCCAATAGAAATTTCGTCGGTTACTAGATGCTCACGAATACGCTCGTCGTACCCTTCATAATGTCCACAAATGAAAATGATATGTTGTTCTTTAGCAAGTTCTTCTGCTTTTTTTTGTGTGTAACGTTCGCCTTGTGGACAAAGTAAAACAATGCGCGGACGATGGTCGCTTTGTTTCGTTAAGTGATCGACCGCATCAAAAATCGGTTGCGGCTTCAATACCATGCCAGCCCCACCGCCGTAAGGGTAGTCGTCCACTGTTTGATGTTTATTATCGGCAAATTCGCGAAAGTTAACGAGCTGAAATGTAACGGCACCTTTTTCTTGCGCACGTTTTAAAATCGACTCGTTCAACACGCCAGTAAACATATTTGGAAATAAGGTGAGCACATCGATTTTCATTCGTCAAGCAATCCTTCCATCACATGAATCGTAATCGTTTTATTTTCAACATCGACTTGTTTGACGACATCATCAATGTAAGGGATTAACACATCTCCGCCTTTTTTTCGTTTGACGACCCATACGTCATTTGCACCTGGCGTTAAAATTTCTTTTATTTCGCCAATCGGTTCACCATCTTCGGTCACAACTGTGCAACCGATAATTTCGTGAAAATAATATTCTCCTTCGTTAAGCGGTTGCAATTGCGTTTCTGGTATTTTAATCATCGCCCCTTTAAATGGTTCGACTAAGTTGATGTTATCGTATCCTTCGAACGTTAATAAATCGAACGACTTATGAACTCGATGGCTCGCCACTTTGACTTCAACCGGTGGCTTATTTTCCATAAAAATATATAATACATTCCCGATTTTATACCGCTCTTCTGCAAAATCTGTGCGTGAAATAACGCGCACTTCACCGCGAATACCGTGCGTATTCACAATTTTTCCGACATGAAACCATTTCACAACGATCACCCCTCGCGTATATCCACAACGATTCCATCTTCAATGACAATCGTTTTCGGAGATTCCCATCGCATCCCTATTTGGACGTCGATGATCGCCTCGACATCTCTTTCTTTTATTTCACTTCCTATCGGTAATATGCGCAATTGTTCAAGAAGGAAATCAAGTTCCGCTATTTTTTGGCGGCGAACTTGCATTTCTCGTCCAAATTTTTCTTTAATTTGTTTTTGTGAAAACGAAGTGTGCTTTTCCATTCGTTTTTGTTCAAAGATGAGCTGCTCACATTGTTGTTCCAGTTGTTGTTTTTGTTGCATAAATTGTTGAATGAGTTGCTGTTTACTGTTCTCAGTTAATCGCTGTCTCACTTCCACTTTTTGAATGATTTTCATGGCGCACCGCCTTTCTGAACGAAAAAAGGGGAGGTGTCTTCCCTCTCCCTTACTCTTCGATGCGTACGTCTATTCGCTTCTTTGACTCATTGGCTGCTTGAACAACGGTGCGAATGGCTTGAATCATTCGCCCGTTTTTTCCGATCACTTTCCCAACGTCTTCGTGATGAAGGGCAATCGCATATGTGATCGATTGTTGTTGTTCTGTTTCGCGAATGACGACGCATTCTGGATGATCGACAAGTGACCGAACGATCGTCTCAAGCAACGTTTTCATATATTACTTTCCGTACTTTAAGTTGTGGAATTTTTCTAAAATTCCTTGTTTTGAAAGCAAGTTGCGCACTGTGTCAGATGGTTTTGCGCCGTTTTGCAACCATTTTAATGCAAGCTCTTCATTAATTTTAATTTCTGCAGGCTCTGTTAACGGATTGTATGTGCCGATTGTTTCGATGAAACGACCGTCACGTGGAGAACGAGAGTCTGCAACAACGATACGATAAAATGGTGATTTTTTTGCACCCATACGTTTTAAACGAATTTTTACTGCCATGATTATAGCACCTCCGAAAATATTTCACACAAGATAGTATATTAGCAATAAACGTTTTGTTTGTAAAGTGTTTTTTCTTAACACTGTTATTTTGTTTACATGAACGGGAAACGGAACCCTTTCTTTTTCCCCTTTGGCATGGTTGTCATCATTTTCATCATCTTTTTCATCTCGTCAAACTGTTTCAATAAGCGGTTGACGTCTTGAACCGTCGTTCCGCTCCCTTTTGCAATTCGCTTTTTGCGACTAGAGTTAATGATGTCTGGGTTCATTTTTTCTTCTTTTGTCATCGAACGAATAATCGCTTCGACGCGGCTAATTTGCTTTTCGTCAATTTGTAAGTTGTTTAAACCTTTCACTTTGTTAGCGCCCGGCAACATTTTTAAAAGTTCATCGAGCGGACCGAGTTTGCGCACTTGCCCAAGCTGTTCTAAAAAGTCGTCAAGTGTAAATGATGCGGTACGCATTTTTTGTTCGAGCTCTTTTGCCTTTTCTTCATCGACGGCCGTTTGCGCTTTTTCAATGAGCGTCAACACGTCCCCCATACCTAAAATGCGCGACGCCATCCGCTCCGGATGAAACGGCTCAAGCGCATCGAGCTTTTCGCCCATACCGACAAACTTAATTGGCGTATTTGTGACCGCTTTAATCGATAAGGCTGCCCCGCCTCGCGTATCACCATCAAGCTTCGTCAAAATGACGCCCGTCAGTCCAAGTTGTTCGTTAAAGCTTTGCGCGACATTGACCGCATCTTGTCCCGTCATCGCATCGACAACGAGAAAAATTTCATCAGGTTTCGTCACTTCTTTAATTTGCTTTAGTTCGTCCATGAGCGCTTCGTCAATGTGCAAGCGTCCGGCCGTATCGATTAATACGTAATCATAATGCTCTTCTTTTGCTTTTACGATCGCTTGTTTCGCAATTTCCACCGGGCTCACTTGATCGCCGAGCGAAAACACAGGGATGTCCAACTGCTTCCCTAACGTCTCAAGCTGTTTAATCGCTGCCGGCCGATAAATGTCAGCTGCGACAAGCAACGGTTTACGATTATGTTTTTTACGTAATAAATTCGCTAATTTTCCCGTTGTTGTCGTTTTTCCCGCCCCTTGCAAACCGACCATCATGACGACAGTTGGCGGGCGGCTCGCTACAGCGATTTTGCTATTTTCTCCCCCCATCAGCTCCGTCAATTCTTCTTTTACGACTTTAATGACTTGCTGTCCTGGGGTCAAACTTTTCATTACTTCTTGCCCGACAGCTCGTTCGCTTACTTTTTTCACGAAGTCTTTGACGACTTTAAAATTGACATCCGCTTCTAATAGCGCGAGCCGCACTTCACGCATCATTTCTTTTACATCGGCTTCCGTGACTTTGCCTTTGCCACGAATTTTATTCATGACATGTTGCAGACGGTCGGCCAATCCTTCAAATGCCATCGTTACCGCCCCCTACTCTAATTTCTCCAACTCCATAACGAGCCTCATCAGCTCCTCATCGTTCGGATAGCGTTCAGCTATATGCGTTTTTAATCGGTGCAATAGTTTGTGACGTTGTTGAAACTTTTGAAAGAGCAATAGCTTTTGCTCATAATCTTCTAGCATCGCTTCCGTCCGTTTAATGTTATCGTATACAGCTTGACGACTCACTTCGTACTCTTCGGCAATTTCACCGAGGGAGTAATCGTCTAAATAGTAAAGGGACATATAGTTTCGTTGCTTCGGCGTCAACAACGATTGGTAAAAGTCGTATAAATAGTTCATTCTCGTTGTTTTTTCTAGCATGAAACTCCCCCCTGTTAAGTGAAACGCCTTTACATGAATTTAGTGTATATGTTTTAACCGATGCTGTCAAGTTATTCTCCTTGCGCCTCTTCTCGTTCCATAAACGATGCAAATAACCCATACACGAATTGTTCGGCGTTAAACGGCTCTAAATCGTCCATTTTCTCTCCTAAACCGACAAATTTCACCGGAATGTTTAACTCATGGCGGATCGCTAATACGATGCCGCCTTTTGCTGTTCCATCCAGTTTCGTAAGCACAATGCCGGTGACATTCGTTGCTTCTTTAAATGTTTTTGCTTGGCTCATCGCATTTTGCCCTGTCGTTGCATCCAATACGAGCAATACTTCGTGCGGTGCGCCCGGCACTTCTCGTTCAATGACACGTTTCACTTTTTCAAGTTCTTTCATTAAATTCACTTTGTTTTGTAAGCGGCCAGCTGTATCACACAACAAAATGTCAACGTTGCGCGATTTGGCTGCTTGAATCGCATCATACATCACCGCCGCTGGATCAGAGCCAGCAGACTGTTTAATGACTTCCACACCAACGCGCTCGCCCCATACTTCAAGCTGTTCAATTGCACCTGCCCGGAACGTATCGCCAGCGGCAAGCATCACTTTTTTTCCTTCGCTTTTTAATTTGTACGCGAGTTTCCCGATCGTCGTCGTTTTTCCGACGCCGTTGACACCGACAAATAAAATGACCGTCAAGCCGTTTGGTTGAATGTTTAGTTCTGTCGTTTCATTGCCGCTTGCTTCGTAAATGTCAATCAATTTTTCGGAAATGACGCTATACATTTCTTTCGGGTCTTGAATGTTGCGACGTTTCACTTCCATTTTTAACTCATCGATAAAATCCATGACCGTTGCGACACCAACGTCTGAGGCGATTAAAATTTCTTCTAGCTCCTCAAAAAACTCTTCATCTACTTTTCGATAACGCGCGATTAGATCGTTTACTTTTCCTGCGAAAGAGTCGCGCGTTTTTTCTAAACCACGTTTAAACTTTTCCGTTACTGTATCTGCTTGTTTTGCGATTTTTTCTTTTAATTTTTTAAAAAAGCTCACCGTTTCTCATCCTTTCTTTTCATCTGCTTCTTCTAGTCGAACAGAAACGAGCTTCGATACACCTGATTGTTGCATCGTTACTCCATATAGTACATCTGCTTCTTCCATCGTTCCTTTTCGATGGGTAATGACGATAAATTGTGTATCGTCGCTAAACTTCTTTAAATATTTCGCATATCGTTGTACGTTCGCCTCATCAAGTGCTGCTTCTACTTCATCAAGCACGCAAAACGGAACAGGTCGAACATTTAAAATGGCGAATAAAAGCGCAATCGCCGTCAATGCTCGCTCCCCGCCTGATAATAAACTTAAATGTTGCAGTTTTTTTCCCGGTGGCTGTGCGACAATGTCGACACCCGTATGGAGTAAATCGTTCGGATCAGTCAACTGTAAATCGGCCTTTCCTCCTCCAAACAATTCAACGAACACGCGTGCAAATTGCGTCCGAATTTGCTCAAACGTTGTCGCAAATCTTCGTTTCATTTCATCGTCCATTTCATCAATCACTTGGTATAACGTATCTTTTGCCTGTTGTAAGTCTTCTTTTTGTTCAGTTAAAAAACGGTGGCGTTCAGAGACACGTTCATACTCTTCAATCGCACCGAGATTGACCGTCCCAAGTTCATCAATAGCGAGCTGGATGAGCTTCACTTTTTTCCGCGCCTCTTGAGCAGGGATATGGAGCGGGAACGCTTCTTTCGCTGCTTCGAATGACAGTTTGTATTCTTCACGAAGGCGGTTTAGTAAGTGGTCAAGCTCCATATCGAAGCGAGCAAGCTTCACTTCCTCGTCTTTTAGCGTATCTGTGAGTTGTTTATGTTGTCGTTTCAATTCTTTTATTTCTTTTTCGAGTTGCTCAAGCTTTGTTTGATAGTGTAACCGCTGTTCGCGTCGGCTTGCGATGAGCTGAATCGTTTCTTCTTTTTGCTTCGTTTTTTCTTCGCATATTCGCTCGAGCTGCTGTTCATCTTCCGTTTGTTCGTTCGTATGGCGTACAAGTTCATTGCGTTCTTTTTCGATGTGCGTAAGTGTTCGCTTCACTTCCTCCCATTCTTCCGTTAGTCGATGCACATGTTGCTCTTCATTTCTGACATGTTCTTGCTTTTCAGCGAGCGCGACTTTCAATGCGGTCAACTTTTCTTGTATTTGCTCCTTCGATTGCTGCTCTAACTGTTTTTTTTCTGTCCATTGTTTCACTTGTTCATCGATAGAAGCAATATGTTTCTCAAGTGCATGGAGCGAATGCATAATATCGTGAAGTCGAGCAGTCAATTGTTTCTTTTCTTCTTCGAGTGTCTGTCTTTCATAGCGATACACAGCTAGTCGTTCGTCCATATGTTTTTTACGAAGATCGAGTTCCATCCATGCGCTTTTTTCTTCTTGTAGCTCCATACGGCTTGCTTCTAGCTCAGTATAAAGCGCTGTTCGCTCTTGCTCAGCTTGTGCAATGGCTTCTTTTTCTCGTTGCACAAGCTGTTCAAGCTCCAGCGTTTTTCGCTCAGCATCGCGCCAGTGTGCTGTCACTTCTTCAAGCTCACGCGCACGACTAAATAATGAGTTTGTCTGTTTATTTACCGTTCCTCCCGTCATCGCCCCACCTGGATTCACAACATCCCCTTCTAGCGTGACGAGACGATAGCGGTATTGCAATTGGCGAGCAAGCTCATTTGCCCCTTTTAAATCACGTGTAACAATGACTGTTCCAAGAATGTTTGTCATAATGTTTTCGTACGTTGCTTCATACGAAATTAATTCGGAAGCAATGCCAACGTAAGCGGGGTGTTTGGCAATGTTTTCTCGAACGGATGGAGGAAATAGTTTTCGCTGAATAACGTCGAGCGGCAAAAACGTCGCTCGTCCATACTTATTTTGTTTTAAAAATTGAATGGCTTCACGTGCGCTTTGTTCGTTTTTTACGACGATATGTTGCGCCGCTCCCCCGAGCGCCACTTCGATCGCTGTTTCAAGCTCAGATGGCACCGTCATCAACTCAACAACCGCTCCATGAATGCCGTTTAACCGATCTTTTGCTTTTAATACTTCTTTTACCCCTTGGAAAAATCCAGCATACTCTTGTTGCATCGCCTCTAACATTTCTTTTTTTGATTTTACTTTTTGTACATATTGATACGCTTCATATAACGTCGTTTCTTTTTTTCGATATTGTTCTTTTCGTGCGGTCAATTGTTCTTCTTTTGTTTGAAGCGTTTGCTCTTGTTTAGCGATGCGTTCTTGCAACTCATGGATGAGTTTTTGTTTTTGTTCCCATTGTTCAACGATCTGTTCGTATGCTTGAATATGTTCGTTGTTTGTAGTGATGAGCTGCTGTTGTTTTTCTTCATTTTTTTGCAACTGGGACTCAATGTGCATGCGCTCATTTTTTAACGTCGCTTGTTCGTGAACGAGGTCAATGTATTCGCTTTTTAGCCGTTCAATTTCTTCCTCCGCTTTTGGACCGTAAGCAGAAAGGATGTTGTTTTGTTCTTTTAATTGCGCTTGAAGCGCTTGCACATCTGTTTGAAGCTGTTGCAGCACTTTCTTTTTTTCAGCAATTGTCGCTTCAAGTGCACGTTTTCGCTCAGCAAGTTGCCCCATCGTTTGCTCCATTTGCTGTTGTTGCTTATAGGCGTTGCTTTTTCGCTCTTTTAATAACTGTTTTTTCCCTTCCATTTTCTCAAGCTCTTCGCTAACAAGCAACAATACTTGCTGTAAGCCATCTATCGACTCATCAAGCGCTGTCAGTTCATGACGCAACTGAGCGATGTGCGCTTCTTCTTTTTGTAACGTCGTCGCTAATTCCATTTCGTTTTGTTGATGTAAAGCGAGTTGTTTTTTCAACGCTTCCCATTTTTCATGTAGCTGCTCGATTTCATAAACAATTAAGCCGACTTCATATGTTTGTAGCTGCTCTTTTTTCTCAAGATATTCGTTGGCGATTGACGCTTGTTGTTTCAACGGCTCGAGCTGCTGGTTTAGTTCGTGTAAAATATCTTGCACACGCTGCAAATGATCTTCTGTTTCGTTTAGTTTTTGCTCTGCCTTTTTTTTCCTTGTTTTATATTTTAAGACGCCAGCTGCATCTTCAAAAATCATGCGGCGATCTTCTGCTTTACTGCTTAAAATTTCTTCTACTTTTCCTTGACTAATGATGGAGAAAGCTTCACGACCAACGCCAGAATCCATAAATAAATCGACAATATCTTTTAAACGGCAAGGCTGGTTATTAATAAAAAATTCGCTATCGCCGGAACGATAGACACGTCTTGTTATACTTACTTCTTCGTATTCGAGCGGCAAAAATTGATCGCTATTATCGAGCGTTAATGTCACTTCCGCCATGTTTAACGGCTTGCGTGATTCACTTCCCGAAAAAATGACGTCTTCCATTTTTGCGCCGCGAAGCGACTTGGCGGACTGTTCACCAAGCACCCAACGAATCGCGTCCGTAATGTTGCTTTTTCCACTTCCGTTCGGACCGACGATTGCCGTCATCCCCGAAACAAAATCGATGGAAATACGATCCGCAAAAGATTTAAATCCGATAGCTTCTAACCGTTTGAGGAACACATATATCCCCCTTTATCTAAAAGATGTCACAACAAGCAAGGCTGTCCTTTCGCACCGGATCAGCCTTGTTGTAATTGTTTTAGCTTAGCTAATGCCATTTGCGCGGCGCGCTGCTCTGCCTCTTTTTTCGAGCGCCCAACTCCAACACCGAGCTCCTCGCCATTTAACGATACGCGCGATACGAACTCTTTATTATGAGCAGGCCCTCGTTCTTGTAAAATTTTATATTCTAATACTCCACTTCCATCACGTTGTACAAATTCTTGTAGTTGACTTTTGTAATCCATCACATGAGAAAAAGCACCTTCGCGAATTTTAGGAAAAATCGTTTTTTCTAAAAATTGTACGACCGCCTCCATGCCTTGATCCAAATAAAGCGCCCCGATAAACGCTTCAAATACGTCAGCTAACAGCGACGGACGCATGCGCCCCCCCGTTAACTCTTCGCCTTTGCCAAGCAAGACGAGATCGCCAAACGATAGCGCATGAGCGAACGTAACAAGCGACGGTTCACAGACGATCGCTGCCCGCAATTTCGTTAGTTCTCCTTCGCTCATTTGCGGAAACTGTTCAAATAAATATTGAGAGACGGTCAGTTCAAGAACGGCATCTCCTAAAAACTCCAGACGTTCATTATCTTCATGTAGCCGCTTTCGATGCTCATTCACATATGATGAATGGGTAAATGCTTGCATTAACAATTTTTCATTGCGAAAAAAAATGCCAATCTGCTCTTGGAACTGTTTAAATTTCATGTATGGCCGTTGCTTAGACATGCATATGAACCTCCAACTAATAAACGTAAAAAGCATAGAAAGCCCCGCTTACAAAACGGGACTTTACTTATTATGATAGACGGCTTTTTATGTAGTTTACTGCGTCTCCGACAGTAACGATTTTCTCCGCCTCTTCATCTGAAATTTCCATATCGAATTCATCTTCTAATTCCATGACAAGCTCAACGACATCAAGCGAATCTGCTCCTAAATCTTCTTTAAATGAAGATTCAAGCGTCACTTGTGACTCCTCTACACCAAGGCGATCAACGATAATTTTCGTTACACGCTCTAATACGCCCGCCATTTTTATTCACCTCCCCTCAAGTCATTATACTGAATTATACAAGAAAATAAAACGAATTTTTACATAACCATGCCGCCATCTACATGAATCGTTTGCCCTGTCATATAGCTTGCCCCGTCTGAGACGAGAAATGCGACAACGTGCGCAATATCTTCAGGGTTTCCGAAACGTGCAAGCGGAATTTGTTGCAACATCGTTTGACGCACATCTTCGCTTAATTGATCGGTCATATCTGTCGTAATAAACCCAGGGGCAACCGCATTGACTGTAATATTTCGGCTTGCGAGTTCTTTGGCAGCTGTTTTTGTTAATCCGATTACACCTGCTTTGGCTGCAACGTAGTTTGCTTGCCCTGGATTGCCGCTTACACCGACGATGGACGCCACGTTCACAATTCGACCGTATCGTTGTTTCATCATCGGACGCGTCACAGCTTTCGTGCATAAAAAGACGCCTTTTAAGTTCGTATTGATGACCGCATCCCATTCTTCTTCTTTCATGCGCATAAGCAAGTTGTCACGCGTAATGCCTGCATTGTTAACTAAAATATCGACGCGGCCCCAACGCTCAAGCACCTCTTTCACCATGCGATCGACGGCTTCACTATTTGCGACATCCGCTTGCACAGCGAACGCTTCGCCACCATGTTCAACAATTTGAGCAACAACTTCATTTGCTTTCGCTTCACTTCCTGCATAATTGACTGCTACTTTTGCACCAAGACGAGCTAAATGTAAAGCAATTTCACGCCCAATCCCACGTGACGCCCCGGTCACAATCGCTACTTTCCCTTCCATGCTTCATTCCCCTTTCAACGCCGTCACTGTCGCTATAAACGAAGCTTCATCAAAAATCGAATGGACGTTGACATGACGGTTTATTTTTTTCACTAGACCGCTTAATACTTTTCCAGGACCGATTTCGATAAACGTATCTACACCCAAGTCAATCATCGTTTGAACAGATTGCTCCCAACGAACCGGAGAGTATAACTGTTCAACGAGACGTTGTTTGATTTCTGTTGGATCTGTCATCGGCTCAGCTGTCACATTTGAAATGACTGGCACAGCGCTTTCTTGAAACGCCAACGTATCAAGTACCGATAAAAACTGTTCTGCCGCCGGTTTCATTAAAATGGAGTGGAACGGCCCGCTTACTTCGAGCGGAATGACTCGCTTCGCTCCTTTTTCTTTTGCTAGTTGTGACGCTCGCTCAACCGCTTCTTTCGCTCCTGAAATGACAATTTGTCCCGGGCAGTTTAAGTTCGCTAATTGAACCGGAGATGATTCCGTTGAAGCTTCATCGACTACTTGTTGCAATAAAGCTTCATCCATCCCAAGCACCGCAGCCATCGTTCCTTGTCCTGACGGCACTGCTTTTTCCATAAATTCTCCGCGCTTACGCACCGCATATACAGCGTCAGAAAACGACAGCACCGATGCTGCAACAAGTGCACTATATTCCCCGAGGCTATGTCCTGCCACATAATGAGGGGCAATACCTGCTTCTTTTACTTTTTGCAAAAACGCGATGCTTGTCGTGAGTAATGCCGGTTGGGCATTTTCTGTTTTTGTTAATACGTCTTGTGGTCCTTCAAAAATAAGTTGTGACAAAGACATTTGCAACCGTTCATCTGCTAGGCGAAAGATCGCAGCTACCGCCTCGTCTTTTTCTGCCCATTCTTTCCCCATGTCGACCGTTTGTGAACCTTGTCCTGGAAAAATAAATGCAATTTTCCCCATCATGTCACCTCTTATTATTTTATTTCCGCTATCGATTGCTTTACCGTTTGTACTACTTCGTTTGCAACCATTTCTCGCGCCTGACGCACAGCGTGAAACATCGCGTGAGCATCAGATGAACCGTGCGCTTTAATGACAGGTGCTCGTAAACCGAACAGTGCTGCACCGCCATATTCTGCATAATCCATTTTTTTCTTCAACTGCATAAGTTGTGGCTTTAACGCAAGCGCCGCCATTTTGCTTACAACATTGCTTGTCAATGCCGATTTTAACATCGAGAAAATAGCGATTGCCGTGCCTTCGATCGTTTTTAGTGCGACGTTGCCGGTGAATCCGTCAGTAACAACAACATCAGCTACGCCTTCTAATAAATCGCGCGCCTCTACGTTGCCGACAAAATTTAACGATGTATGTTGGATAAGCTGAAACGCTTTTTTAGCTAGCTCATTGCCTTTTTGGTCTTCTGTCCCTACGTTTAGCAGCCCGACGCGCGGTCGTTCAACCCCGCGTACTTTTTCGGCGTATGCTGCACCCATAAACGCATATTGCAATATATGTTCTGGACGGGCGTCTACGTTAGCACCAACATCTAACAGTACAAACCCTTTTCCATCAATCGTTGGGAGCGTCGGCGCAAGCGCTGGACGGTCAATGCCTTCGATGCGACCGACGATAAACAGCCCCGCCGCCATTAAAGCGCCTGTATTCCCAGCTGAAATGCACGCATCGGCACGTCCTTCGCTTACTTCATTTGCCATTAGCACCATGGACGCCTCTTTTTTGCGGCGAACGGCACGAACGGGCTCATCTGTTGCTTCAATGACTTGTTCCGTATGAATGATCGATAGTCGTTCATTGTTTGTTATGTACGGGCGAATGAGCGATTCGTTCCCAATAAGCGTAATTTCGATATCGTTGAAATGCTCAATCGCCTTTTGTGCACCGATCACGACTTCTTTTGGTGCGTGATCTCCTCCCATGGCATCAATTGCGATTTTCATCATTTTCTCCATCCTTTTTAACAACGTTTGAGCGGTACATATGAAATTCTCCTTGAAAAACAAGCTCTTGACCTACGTAACTATTCACTTCGACGATCGTGCGACCGTTTTCGTTTAAATTTTTTACTTTTGCTTTGGCAACGACTCGCTCCCCTTCTTTCACCGGGCGCATAAAGCGAATGTTTGCTTTGGTGGTCAATGCTAATTCATCGTTAATGACCGCGACTGCGAGCGAGTTCGCTTGCGCAAACAAATGATGTCCTCGTGCAATTTGATTTCGTTTAAATACATGTTCTTTTTTTACATCGAAAATGGAAATTGCACTTTCGTCCAATTGCATATCGATAATTTCTCCGATCACTTCTTCAATGGGCAACGACTTCACTTCGTCAGCAAATGTGCGCTCAGCGACATGTTTAATGCGCTCACGCAACTCCGGAATCGATAGTTCTAAGCGATCGAGGCGGATCGTTTGAATGCTGACTGAAAATTTTTCGGCAAGTTGTTCGTCCGTAATAAATGGATTTTCTTCAATCGTTGCTTGCAGTAGTCGTTGCCGTTCGCGTTTATTTCTTCTCATTTTCGATCCACCATCCGAATTATTACTAGGTACTAATAGTAGTATATAACACCCGTGCTTCCATTTCAACAACTTTTAATCTAATTTTTCGCCGTTTAAAATGCCTGATTGTTGTAAATAGTCGCGAAGAAAAGCGTATTTATCGTCATGCCAAAAAGCTTGCGAATCAACGAGGCGAGCAGCGTCTTGACGGGCAACTTCTAAAATGCGATAGTCGTGAACGATGTCGCCGAGACGAAATTCAGGCATGCCGCTTTGTTTCGTCCCAAAAAAATCGCCCGGTCCGCGCAGCTCTAAATCTTTTTCCGACAGCACAAAACCGTCGTTCGTTTCCGTCATAATGCGCATTCGCTCTTTTCCTGCTTCTGATTTTGGATCAGCGACTAAAATACAGTACGATTGGGCTTGTCCGCGCCCAACTCGTCCGCGTAGCTGATGAAGTTGCGAAAGACCAAAACGGTCGGCATCGTAAATGACCATCACGGTTGCGTTCGGGACGTTTACACCGACTTCTACGACCGTTGTTGATACTAAAATATGAATGTCATTGGCGCTAAATGCGCGCATCACTTCTTCTTTTTCTTCTGAAGATAGACGGCCGTGCATAAGCCCGATGCGATACCGCCCTTTATAGTAGTGCGTCAACATCGCATGCACGTCGATCGCGTTTTGGACATCCAGTTTTTCCGATTCCTCAATGAGCGGGCAAATGACGTATGCTTGATGACCCGCATCAACTTGTTTCGCCATAAATTGAAATACACGCTCAAGCATATCGTGTTTCACCCAATACGTTTCAATTTTTTTCCTTCCTTTTGGCATTTCATCAATGATCGAGACGTCCATTTCTCCAAATGCCGTAATGGCAAGCGTGCGTGGAATCGGAGTGGCGGTCATAAATAGCACATCAGGCGATTGTCCTTTTTCACGTAAAATGCGTCGCTGCTCTACTCCAAAGCGATGTTGTTCGTCTGTGATGACAACGCCAAGTTTCGCAAAATTCACGTCGTCTTGAATAAGGGCATGCGTGCCGACAACAACATGAACGTCACCTAAAGCGAGCTGTTCAAGTAGCTGTTTGCGCCTTTTTCCTTTTACCGAACTTGTCAACAGTTCGACACGAATACCCATCGGCTCAAGCAGCGCACGAAGCGATTCAGCATGTTGCTCGGCTAAAATTTCCGTCGGTACCATTAACGCTCCTTGATACCCTGATAAATACACCGCATATAATGCAATGGCAGCAACGACTGTTTTTCCGGAACCGACATCTCCTTGTAGTAGGCGATTCATGCGATATGGCGATTTTAAATCTTGCACAATTTCACGTACAACGCGTTGCTGAGCATTCGTTAGCGGAAACGGAAGCGATTGAATAAACGATTGAAGTTGCCCATCTGAAAAGCGATGCGCAATACCTGGTGACTGTTCACGACGATATTTTTTTAACGCTTGCATTTTTAATTGAAAAAGTAAAAACTCTTCGTAAACGAGACGGCGTCGTGCTTGCTTTAGTTGCTCGTGCGAAAGCGGCATATGAATCACCCGAATCGCATCACGTTTTGATATAAGGCGATATGTTTGCAATAGCTCGCTCGGCAACGGGTCGACAATCGCATCACCGTATTGTTGTAAAGCGAGTGCAATAAAGCGACGCATGCCTTTTACTGTCAAGTCGCCACGCGTTGAATAGACCGGTTCGATTTCTTTTTGTCGCTTCATTTCGCCGATATGCAGCTGCTGTACGGTGATCGTTTGACGATGTTTGTCCCACTTGCCTGTGATCGTCACCGTTTCGTGCAGGGTGAGCTTTTTTTTCAAATACGGTTGGTTAAAACAAACAGCCGTCACTAAAAATCGGTCAACAAGGACGCGAAACGTTAAGCGCGACTTTTTGCGGCTATAATACGTAAGCACAGGCTCACTATACACTTTGCCAATGATCGTAATTTTTTCATCGTGCTTTGCTTCTTCTAATGCACATATGCGATAATCTTCGTAACGAAAAGGGAAATGATACAACAGTTGTTCAATTGTATCAATCCCCATTTCATGAAGCGCGGCGGCTGTTTCTTCTCCAATTCCTTTAATCGCTGTGACTGATTGATGTAATACGTCACTCACGTTCGTTGTTTGGCTTACCGAAAATATCCGCTTCGAATTTGCGAGCGGTCGGCGTCGCCGCTAACCCTCCTTGTGCTGTTTCTTTTAATGACACTGGCATCGTCTGGCCGATGCGGAACATCGCTTCAATGACTTCATCGCACGGAATGCGGCTTTGTATGCCAGCAAGCGCCATGTCAGCAGCAATCATTGCATTTGCTGCTCCAATTGCATTTCGCTTGACACACGGTACTTCCACTAACCCTGCAACGGGGTCACAAACGAGTCCAAGCATATTTTTTAAAGCGATCGCCATCGCCTCTGCCGCTTGTCTTGGCGTGCCGCCAGCCATCTCGACAAGCGCTGCCGCCGCCATACCTGCCGCTGAACCAACTTCCGCCTGGCATCCTCCTGCCGCACCGGAAATGGATGCATTGTTTGCGACAACAAATCCGAACGCACCAGCTGTAAATAAAAACTCAACCATTTGTTCACGCGTCGGCTGCAGTTTTTCTTTCACCGCAAATAATGTGCCCGGAACGACACCAGCTGATCCTGCTGTTGGTGTTGCACAAATCATTCCCATCGCTGCGTTTACTTCGTTCGTTGCCATCGCTTTACTGACGGCATCTAAAATCGTTTCTCCCGATAAAAATTGGCCGCGTGCAATATATTGCTGTAAGCGTGTCGCATCGCCGCCTGTCAATCCGGAATGCGAACGAACACCCGCTAGTCCGCGAATGACGGCTTGCTCCATCACTTGTAAGTTTTTCTCCATTTGCGCAATAATGTCCTCTCGGCTGCGCTCTGTCACTTCCATCTCTTGACGAATCATTACTTCTGCAATTTTCATTTGTTCTCGTTCTGCTCGTTCAACGAGTTCTGCTACATTTCGAAACATCGTTGTCTCCCCTTTGCACCGCTTTACTCAACAATTTTTGCTACATCAATAATATGTGGTAACGCTTTTAATTGCTCAACGATCGCATCATCAATATTTTGATCGACTTCGATCGCCATTAACGCCTGTTTTCCTTTTTCTTTTCGCGATACTTCCATATGGCCGATATTAATCGCATATTTCGCTAGCACGTTCGCTACTCCTGCGATGGCACCGTAACGGTCATTATGCATAATTAAAAGGGCAGGATGATGACCAGAAAGCTTCAGCTCGAAACCGTTTAGCTCAATAATTTCGATTTTCCCACCGCCAATGGAAATGCCGACAAGCTCAAGCTCACCTTGTTCATCACCGAGGCGAATTTTTGCTGTATTTGGGTGAGGAGGAATGGCTTCCTCTTCATGAAACGTGATGCGAATCCCTTCTTGTTTGGCGATTTGCAACGATGTTTTCATTCGTTCATCAAACGTATCGAAATTTAATAAACCGCCGACGATGGCGACATCTGTTCCGTGTCCTTTATACGTTTGGGCAAATGAACCGTAAAAGAAAATATCCGCCCACGTTGGTTTTCTGCCGAATAAGTTGCGTGCCACTTTGCCGATGCGTACTGCTCCTGCCGTGTGCGAGCTCGACGGACCAATCATAATCGGACCGATAATATCAAATACACTGCGATATTTCATTTTTTCCTCCCCTTTGTTATCTTCATGAAAAAGAAGGGGAACGTTCCCCTTCTTTTATCGTATGTGAATAGCAACCATGCGTTTTATTCAATCGCAAAAATAAACGGATATAACGGCTGACCGCCATGATGTGTTTCAACTTCCACATGCGGGAATTGTTGTTCAATAAATTGAACGATGTGCGCAGTTTGTTCTTCGGTCGCATCTTCACCAGAAAGAATTGTTACAATTTCATCTTCTTCGCCAATCATATGCGTAAGTAGCGTCTCAACGACAGAATGAAGCTCTTTATGAGATACGACAATTTTGCCATCGGCAATTCCCATATAATCGTCTTTTTCAATTTCAACGCCGTCAATGTTTGTATCGCGTACAGCAAACGTTACTTGTCCTGTTTTTACGCGGGCAAGTGCCTCTGTCATTACTTCCTCGTTTTCTTCTTTTGTCGCAGAAGGATTAAAGGAAAGCAATGCTGTCATTCCTTGTGGAACGGTTTTTGATGGAATGACGACTACATCACATGAAGCGACAGACGCAGCTTGTTGGGCTGCTAAAATAATGTTTTTATTATTCGGCAACACAAATACCGTTTGGGCATTTACTTCTTCAATTGCTTTTACGATGTCTTCTGTGCTCGGATTCATCGTTTGTCCGCCTTCGATGACCGCATGAGCACCAATGCTTTTAAATAATTCAGCAATGCCATCGCCCATGGCTACCGCAACGATGCCGTACGGGATGCGTTCTTGCTTTTTCGGCGGCTGCATCTCTTGATGGACGATATTTGCATGCTGTTCACGCATATTTTCGATTTTAATATTAATTAAGCTTCCGTAACGTTGCGCGTATGTGAGCACTTCGCCCGGTTGTTCTGCGTGAATATGCACTTTCACTACTTCATCATCTGCAATGACAAGTAGCGAATCGCCGAAGCGGCTCAAATCTTGACGGAACGTCTCTTCACGAAATGGATGTTTCGCTACTTTATCTTGTTCAAACTTCACCATAAATTCCGTACAATACCCAAATTCAATATCATCTGCGCTAAGATGGCTTTGCACGTTGCGGTGATGTTCGGTACGAACGAGCTGTCCCATCGACAACGCTTCTGTTTCTGCAATCGTTTCACCTTTTAACGCCGCTAAAAATCCTTCGTACACAAATACGAGACCTTGGCCGCCGCTGTCGACGACACCTACTTCTTTTAATACAGGAAGTAAATCAGGGGTGCGCTTCAGCGATGCTTTTGCCTCTTTTAATACTTCCGTCATTACAACGACGATGTCAGCTTCTTTTTTCGCCACAGCTACTGCGCGCTTTGCCGCATCTTTCGCAACCGTTAAAATCGTGCCTTCAACCGGCTTCATCACCGCTTTATACGCTGTCTGCACGCCCGCTTCAAGCGCTGCCGCAAACTCTTTGCTGTTAATTTCACTTTTTTGTTCGATCGCTTTCGCAAATCCACGAAATAGTTGTGATAAAATAACGCCCGAGTTGCCGCGCGCTCCCATTAGCAATCCTTTCGCTAATGCGCCCGCCACTTTTCCGATATGATCAGATACGTGGTTTTTTACTTCTTTCGCACCGGACGTCATCGACAAATTCATATTCGTTCCTGTATCCCCATCTGGAACGGGAAAGACGTTTAATGCGTCTACCGTTTTTGCGTTGTTCGCTAAATGTGTCGCGCCTTGCAGCACCATTTGTGCAAAGCGTTTTCCATCTAATGTTGTCATTGCCACAGATTAGTTCCCCCTCACTACGGATTCGTGACGCGAACCCCTTGAACATAAATGTTGATCGATTGAACAGATAAACCTAACGTTTTATCTAGCGTATACTTGACTTTCGTTTGTACGTTGTGCGCAACTTCCGAAATTTTTGTGCCGTAGCTAACAATGACGTATAAATCAATATGCACTTCATCGTTTTCTTGGCGAACGACAATGCCTTTTGCAAAGTTTTCGCGGCGTAAAATTTCAGCAATGCCGTCTTTTAATTGATTTTTTGATGCCATACCGACAATACCGTAACAATCTACTGCCGCTCCCCCGGCAATCGCTGCAATGACATCGTTACTAATTTCAACACGACCGTATTTCGTTTGTAATTCAATGGACATCGCTCAAGTCCCCTTTCTTATTAGGTAGCTAACGCCATTGTACTATACTCGGCTTATTTTTAAAAGCTTCTACCCATAGTATATTTACCCGAAACAGAAAACAGATGTCAAGGTTATTTTCTTGAAACAGTTGATCGGAAGTATTGCAATCCGTTTTTATGTATGATAAATTATAGTAGTGTTTTGAGCACGTAGTTTGGCAAGTGAGGAGGGAAACAAAATGGCAAAATGCTTTGTGACTGGTAAGAAAAAATCATTCGGAAACGCTCGTTCTCATGCAATGAATGCGAGCCGCCGCACATGGAAAGCAAACCTTCAAAAAGTTCGCATTTTAGTTGACGGAAAACCAAAGCGCGTTTGGGTTTCTGCTCGCGCATTAAAATCCGGAAAAGTAGAACGTGTGTAATAAAAAAAGCGGAAAGCGCACGCCTCATAGAAAAAAGCACCAAATGATTGGTGCTTTTTATCCTTTTTTAAACGAATTTAACATCGCCCGAACAATTCCACCTAAAAATTTTGGCAACTTAATCGTATAAAACTTCACGGTCATTCCCTCCCCTACTGTGCACACTCTTCCATTTAATATATTCATCTCCGCACAAATTGTACCTCGAAGCGTTATTTTTCATCCTTGCTTCTTATCATCATTAATATGCCTTCAGTGAATGAAAAAGTACCAAAACTATGGATGAGTTCATTGCTTACACATAATGTTGATCCAAGCGGCACATCGTGCGCATCGAGCGGGTATTTAAATCCGCGAAGCGTTAAAGCGCGAATCGGAGTCATAGGAATAAATGAAATGTATCGGTATTCGTCTTTTTTTTCAACGACATGTTTTCCACTTCGATAAAGCGTAACGATATTTTGACGATCGATTAACTCAATCTGCCCGTCTTTTCCTTTGAACAAAAGTTGAACGTTGCCAAAGAAATGATCGACCCGTCCGCCTGTTGCTCCAAATAGGCGAATTTTTGTCGCTTGTTGTTCAAGCGCCCAATCGAGCGCAATATCTGTGTCCGTTTGGTCTTTTTCAGCTGGCCATATGTCGATATGCGGCAATTGTGTTTGTAATTGCTGCAACTCATATTCGGCAATGGAGTCAAAATCGCCAAACGCCCGTTTTGGCATGATTCCCGCATCGAGCAGCGCTAAAACGCCACGATCTACCCCTACCCAACATACGTCCTCTCCGTCGTATGTTTTTAAATGAGGTAAAAAACTTGTCGGACCACCTGCAACAAGATGAATAATCAACAAATTCACCTCCCTAATAAAGAAGGATGTGTCAACGTGACACACCCTCACGAATCATGCGAATGGCTTGGGCACGATCCGCTTTGTTATAAATGGCTGATCCTGCAACAAGAACATCCACGCCTGCTTCGACACAAAGTTTTGCCGTTTCTGCATGAATGCCACCGTCTACTTCAATTTCAACAGAAAGCCCTCGTTCACGAACGAGTGTTGAAAACGCATGAATTTTTGGGAGCACTGCTGGAATAAACGATTGTCCACCAAAACCCGGGTTGACCGTCATAAATAAAACGAGGTCGAGGTCTTCAATCAAATGTTCAATCATCGAAATCGGTGTATGCGGATTTAACGCTACTCCTGCTTTCACACCATGTTCTTTAATGAGGTGGATCGTCCGGTGTAAATGCGGGCAAGCTTCAACATGCACCGTTAAATAATCGGCTCCCGCTTTCGCAAACGTTGGAATATAGCGATCCGGCTGTTCAATCATTAAATGAACGTCAAGTGGCAGTTTCGTTACAGGACGAATCGCCTCCACGATGAGCGGACCGATTGTGATGTTTGGAACGAAATGGCCGTCCATCACATCGACATGAATGTAATCAGCTCCCCCTCGTTCTACGTCCACAATTTCTTCGCCAAGTTTAGCAAAATTAGCAGATAAAATGGATGGCGCAATTTTGATCATGTTTAATACCTCGGCTTTCGTTCCTTGATTTCCTCTATAAAACTCATGTAATGTTCATAGCGATAAGGAGGAATGTCTCCTGATGCTAATGCTTCTTTGACCGCACATTTCGGCTCAGCCGTATGCGTGCAACCGCGAAATTTACAATCACTGCTTTTTGTGACAAACTCCGGAAAACAAAGCGGTAATTGTTCAAGTTCAATATCATCAAATTCTAGCGCGCTAAATCCTGGTGTATCTGCGACAAAACCGCCTCCGATTTCAATTAACTCGACATGTCTTGTCGTATGTTTTCCACGCCCAAGGTGATGGGAAATGTCGCCCGTTTTTAACTGCAAGTTCGGACGTAATGCATTTAATAAAGACGACTTCCCGACGCCTGATTGCCCTGCAAATACCGATACTTTTCCTTCAAAATAAGGCAATAATGCATCAATACCTGCGCGCGTTTTGACCGAAACTTCGAACACTTCATATCCGATTTGACGATAATCGCGAATATATTGTTCAATACGAGGCTTTGTGTCATCGTCTACTAAATCCATTTTACTCACAACAATAAGCGGACGAATGTCTTTTGCTTCAATTAATACGAGAAAACGATCGAGTAATCCAGGGCTGAAATCTGGCTCTACTGCTGAAAACACTAAAATCGCTTGATCGATATTGGCAATCGGCGGACGAACGAGTTCATTTTTCCGCTCAAATACATCTAATATGTAGCCTTCCCGTTCATTTTCCGCCTGAAAGGAAACGTAGTCGCCGACAAGCGGCGTTACTTTCCGCTTGCGAAACACCCCGCGGCCGCGGCATTGATACACTTTGCCATCACTTAACACGTAATAAAAGCCGCTGAGCGCTTTAATGATTTTTCCTTCTGCCATAGCTTCCCTCCTTTAAGGTGTTGTCGGATATGGAACAATGCCTTCGCGTACCGTCGTGCCGTTTACAACGACGCGATAGCGTCCTTGTTTTCCTTGTTGAATGACGAATTCGACACGCTCTTTCACGTCATTAGTTAAGCGATAACGTTTGTACGGTTGGGCGAACGAATGATTTTCGTCTTCAATATATAATTCTGCCATGACTGGTTCGTTCACATCAACAGGCGGTTCATACGGAATGTCGATGTCTTGAATTACTTTCTTTGTTTGTACCGGCTCTTTTCCGAGGGAAATGACGACCGTAACGGTTGCTCCTTTTTCTAGTTTTGCATTCGCTTGTGGCGTTTGAGAAATAACGAGTCCTTTTTCGACCGTATCGGAATATTGTTGTTTGACGATGACATACAATTGTTGATCTGCCGCGTAGTCACGTACGCTCTTTTCCGTATATCCTGTTAAATCTTTTAAAATGATTTTTTCTGGTCCAAGGCTGACCGTAAAGCGCACTTCTGTTTCTTCTGGTACAACTTTTTCACCCGGAAGCGGAAATTGTTCAATAATCGTCCCTGCTGGCTTATCGCTATATACTTCTTTTTTATCGATAAGCAAATATTTTTCTGAACGCAATTGCGGTTCGACATCAGCAATTTGTTCACCCACATAATTTTCGAACGCGACTTTTTTCTTTCCGATACTTTTATAAATGGTGACAGCCGTTCCTGCTTTCACGACTTTTCCAGCTTGTGGATTCGTACGGATAACAAATCCTTCGGCGATGTCATCATGTTCTTGTTCGATCGTTTCTTCGATTTTTAAACCTAATGATGTCAGTTCCGCGATCGCATCATCATAATGTTTGCTCGTCACATCCGGTACAGTAACATCTTTCGGGAAAAATAAATCGGGAAGCCATGTAACCGCACTCACACTAGCACCAATAAATAAGAAAAGAAACACCGTCCATAAAATGAGCCATTTTTTTTGTCGCTTTTCTTTTGGAGCAGAAACGTTTTCTTTTTTTTCTGGCGACGGAGGAGCGGGTGATTTGACAATCGGCACTACTTTTGTTTCTTCATCATCGTCTTCCATAGGCAACGTAAACTTCGCTTCGTTGATGCGCTCAGGTAAAAGAGCCGTACGAATATGTTGCTGCATGTCCAGCGCGCTATTGTAGCGATGCAACGGATTTTTTGCTGTTGCTTTTAATACAATGTTTTCTACGCTCTGTGGAATATTCGGATTCCATCGCCGCAAAGAAGGCGTCTCCGTTTGTAAATGTTTTAGTACAATTGCGACAGCTGATTCACCAGAAAACGGCAAATGACCGGTTAATAGCTCAAACATGACGATACCGAGCGAATAAATATCCGATTTTTCTGTCGCCATGCCGCCTTTTGCTTGCTCAGGCGATAAATAGTGAACAGACCCTAAAACAGAATTCGTTTGCGTAATCGTTGTCGAGCTTAGTGCGATAGCGATGCCAAAATCAGTCACTTTAACCGTTCCGTCTTCCGCCACTAAAATATTTTGCGGCTTAATATCACGATGAATAACGCCGTTTTGATGCGCGTGAGCAATTGCTCCTGTTAGTTGATCCATCATGCGTAGCGCCTCTTGTACAGGAAGCGGGGCATGTTGTTGAATATATTGTTTTAACGTACAGCCGCGCACATATTCCATGACCATATAATAAATGCCGTCATCTTCCCCAACATCGTAAATCGTGACAATATTTTCATGATTTAAACTTGTTGCGGCTTGTGCTTCGCGGCGAAAACGTTTAATAAATAATTCATCGTTTACAAAATCTAAGCGTAACACTTTGACGGCAACGTCGCGATCTAAAATGATATCTCTAGCTAAATAAACGTTCGCCATTCCACCGCCGCCGATAAGTTGCAACAATTTATAGCGATCGTTTAATCGTTTGCCGATGAGCACGAGCGATCACCTACTTTCATCCACATCTACAAATTGTACGATCGCTAACGTAATATTATCTTCGCCGCCGTGCTCGTTTGCGACGTTGATAAGCGCTTGCGCTTTTTCCTCAAGCGAACGGTCAGACGTTAATACGTCGATCATCGTCTGTTCCGTCACTTTATTAGAAAGCCCATCAGAACAAAGGAGCAACATATCTCCTTTGTCGATCGTAACCGTTTTGACATCTAACTGAATCGTCTGTTCCGTTCCGAGCGCACGCAATAGTACATGTTTACGCGGATGGTACTCCGCATCTTCTTTTGATAGTTGTCCACTTTTCACTAATTCATTCACAAGGGAATGGTCTTCGGTCATTTGTTGAAATCCGTTTGCGTTCAATAAATAACAACGGCTATCACCGATGTGTCCAATTGTCGCAAACTGATTTGTACAAATAGCAGCAACAACGGTCGTACCCATTCCTTGACAATGCTCGTTCGTTTGCGAATGATGAAAAAGCGATTCGTTTACTTTCATGACATGTTCTTTTAACCACATTTCTGCCTGTTGCGGCGAGGTCATTTCGCCTGTTTCTTCCCAAAATTGTTTTAGTTGCGTCATCGTCATTTCACTCGCCACGTCGCCAGCGAGATGCCCCCCCATCCCGTCAGCGACAACAGCTAAATAATTGCCCGCCTGATTAATAAAAACTCCACCATTATCTTCATTATGTGACCGAATTTTCCCGACATCCGTTTGAAACACCGCCTTCATACACGCACGACACTCACAAGAGTATCGCTTCCTCCCTTCATATAGGTGTTGCCACATCTTACGCTTTCGTTTCCTCTTTTCGTTCTTTTGCGCGCAGCTGTCCGCATGCAGCATCAATATCGTGTCCTTGCTCGCGACGAATCGTAACATTAATACCATGTTTTTTTAACGTTTTCTCAAACGCAAAAATTTGTTCACGCGGTGTACGAACGTAGTTGCGTTCAGGTACGTAGTTGACTGGAATTAAATTGACATGGCATTTCAATCCTTTAATGAGCTCCGCAAGCTCTTCTGCATGTTCAATTTGATCGTTTACACCGCCAAATAAACCGTATTCAAATGTGACGCGTCGTCCCGTTTTTTCAATGTAGTAGCGCACCGCTTCCATGAGTTCTGGCAATTTATAAGCTCGATTAATCGGCATTAGTTTTGAGCGCAATTCTGTATTTGGCGCATGAAGCGAAATCGCAAAATTAATTTGCATATTTTCATCAGCGAATTTGTAAATTTTTGGGATGATACCACTTGTCGATACAGTAATATGACGCGCGCCGATATGCAACCCTTTTGGGTGGTTGACGATTTTTAAAAACTTGATTAGCTCATCATAGTTATCGAACGGTTCGCCTATTCCCATTACAACGATGCTGCTTACACGTTCATTCGTTTCATCGAGCGCCTTTTGCACTTTGACGACTTGAGCAACGATTTCACCTGCTTGCAAATTGCGCTTTAATCCGCCTAATGTCGAAGCGCAAAACGTACACCCAATGCGACAGCCAACTTGGGTCGTGACACAAATTGAATTTCCGTAATCATGGCGCATAAGCACCGTTTCAATCGAATAACCGTCATGAAGCTCAAATAAAAATTTCATCGTTCCGTCTTTTGATGTTTGCTGTACGAGCGTTTTTAACGTTGTGATGACAAAATGTTCATCTAACCGCTCGCGCAATGCTTTCGGAATATTCGTCATGTCTTCAAATGACGTCACCCGTTTTTTATATAGCCATTCAAAAATTTGTGTGGCGCGAAACGGCTTTTCCCCTTGCTGTTCTATCCAACTTTGTAAATCTTCTAAACGCATTGAGTAAATGGATAGTTTCATATGATGTCACCTTTCTTTTTCAATGTTGCGATAAAAAATCCGTCGCTATATACGTGATGAGGAAGCAATTGCAACATGCCGCGATCTACATATGACGCAACAGACGATGGTAGACGCGAAGCAAGTGTTTCGTCGCGATCATATTCGGGATGTTCAGCTAAAAACTGGGCGATGACTTGTTCATTTTCTTCGCGATCAACGGTACATGTGCTATATACAAGCGTTCCGCCACGCTTTAAAAGCGGGGCAACCGCTCGTAAAATATTGAGTTGAACGTTCGCAAGTTGTGTAATATCTTTTTCATTTTTCGCATATTTAATTTCCGGTTTGCGACGAATGACACCAAGCCCTGAACACGGGGCATCAACTAATATGCGATCGAACGTTTCAGTGGCAAATTGCGTATGCGCTTGACGGCTATCGAGCTGTTTCGCTTCTATATTCGACAAGCCGAGTCGCTTCGCCTGCTGTTCAATCAGTTTTACTTTATGATCGTGAATATCTAACGCGACAACGCGCCCGCGATTGTTCATGCGCTCTGCGATATGCGTCGTTTTTCCGCCTGGAGCCGCACAACAGTCTAACACGACATCTGTTTCGTTTGGAGAAAGGGCATAAGCGACAAGCATCGAACTTTCATCTTGAATCGTTATAAGCCCTTCGCGAAACACGCTCGTTTTAGCGGCATTTCCTTTTGTTATTTTAATGCCAATCGGAACGATGGAAGAAGGGATAGCTTCTATTCCCTCTTCTTTTAGGCGATCGATAACTTCTTCAACGGTTACGCGCATCACGTTTACTCGCGCTGTTTGTTCTGGTGGGAAGTTGTTTACTTCGCACATCCGTTTCGTTTCATCGAAGCCAAACTGTTCGATCCATCGGCGCACAAGCCATACGGGATGACTTGTCGCGATGGCTAACCGTTCGCTCTCATCTTTTATGTCGTCCAAGGAGCGCAATCCTTGCCGTTGAACAGAACGTAATATGCCGTTGACGAGCGAAGCGATGCCACGATGACCACGACGCTTGGCAATTTCGACTGCTTCAAATAACACCGCCCGATCAGGGATTCGATCTAAATATACCATTTGATAAAGCGACATGCGAAGTAGTAGGTGCACCCACGGCTCGATTTTTCCTTTGATAAACGGCTGTAAATAGTAATCAAGCGTATCGCGTCGCTGAATCGTGCCGTATACTAATTCTGTTAAAAGGGCAACGTCTTGGGCGGATAATTCGTTCGTTTCGATCACATGATGTAATGATAAATTGCTATATGCTCGTTTTTTTTCAATATCGATTAGCACATCTAATGCTACATTTCGCACGTTACTCATTCGTTCCTCCTAATACTGTCCCGATGGAAATCGTCGTGCCGCGCAAAAAGTCAGTTGCGCTCATTTTCCGTTTCCCCGCTGGTTGTAGTTCCGTAATTTTAATTGCCGTTTCATTCCCTGTCGCAACGATGATGCCATCTTGTTCAACGGCGACAATGGTACCAGGTTTCGCTTGTGAAGAAGCGGGTACTTTTTCTCCCCACCAAATTTTCCACCGTTCCTCACCATACATCGTATAGGCAACAGGCCACGGATTCATGCCGCGAATATGGTTGTAAATGTCTTCTCCTGTTTTTGTCCAATCGATTCGCTCTTGTTCTGGTTTAATGTTGTACGCAAACGTCGCTTGTTCATCATCTTGCTTGATCGGCATAATGTCGCCTCGAAGCAGTTTTGGGAGCGTCTCAGAAAGTAGTCGTGCTCCTGCTTGGCTTAGTTTGTCGTGCAATGTTCCGACGGTATCGCGCTCATCGATTGGCACTTCCACTTGCGTTAATATATCGCCTGCATCTAGTTTTTCAACCATATACATAATGGTAATACCTGTTTTTTCTTTTCCTTGTAAAATGGCGTAATGAATCGGTGCCCCTCCACGCAACTCAGGCAAAAGCGAGGCATGCACGTTAATACAACCGTACGTTGGTGCGTCAAGAAGCGGTTTCGGTAAAATTTGTCCGAATGCAGCGGTCACAATTAAATCAGGCTGTAGAGCGATGACGTGCTCGTATTGTTCTTTCTCGCGAATTTTCGTTGGTTGAAATACCGGAATGCCGTACGATTCCGCTGCCACTTTGACAGGTGGTGGCGTCAATTGTTGTTTTCGCCCTTTCGGTTTATCTGGCTGTGTAACGACGCCGACCACGTTGTATCCGTCTTTGATCAATTGTTCTAAAATCGGAACAGCAAAATCAGGTGTTCCCATAAACACAATGTTCATTGTTCGAACTCCCCTTCTTCATAATAGCGAATCACTTTTGACGTAAATAATATGCCATGTAAATGGTCAATCTCATGTTGTAAGGCACGCGCTAAAAAGCCGGTCGCTTCGATTTCAAACGGGCGACCGCGACGATTTTGCGCACGTACTTTCACGTATTGAAAACGTTTTACTTCCCCAAACAGTCCCGGAAAACTTAAACAGCCTTCGGGACCGATTTGCTCGCCGTTTTGGGCAACGATGATTGGATTAATTAATTCAATGCGCCCATGACGGTCGCCAATATCGACAATGGCAATTTGTTGATCGACACCAATTTGTGGAGCAGCTAATCCAACTCCATCGGCCGCAAGCATCGTATCGTACATATCATTTAATAACTTGATTAGCTTTCGGTCAAATACGGTGACTGGTTGACAAACCGTTTCTAAAATGGGTGCAGGATATGTCACAATCGGTAAAATGGCCAAAATGGTTCCTCCCTTATTTACATCATCATATATGGATTTAAATCGATCGTAATCGTCACATCGCCGCGCGCCATGTCGCGCTGATAATGTTCGACAATCGCGCGAAGCGCTGTCGTTAAGTTCGTTTCCCGCTTGTATTTTATCATGCATTGGTAACGATATCTATCGTTCATGCGTGCAATTGGCGAAGCAACAGGTCCTAACACGACCGCTTCAGCTGACAAATGTTTTTTCACATGTGCAGCGATTTTTTCAGCGATGCTTATTCCTTTTAGCGCATCGACATGGGATACGGTAATGAGCGTTAAATAGTAAAACGGTGGATATCCATGTTTTTTTCTGTTCATCATTTCGCGCTCATAAAATGCTTCGAAGTGATGATCGGCTGCTAGTTGAATGCTGTAATGTTCGGGCGTATACGTTTGAATAACGACTTCTCCCGGCAAATGATGCCGCCCCGCTCGGCCACTCACTTGCGTCAACAGTTGAAACGTTTTTTCGGCCGCCCGAAAGTCAGGGACATGAAGCATCGTGTCTGCCGCTAATACGCCAACTAATGTGACGTTCGCAAAGTCAAGCCCTTTCGCTATCATTTGCGTGCCGAGTAAAATGTCCGCTTTTCCGTCGCCAAACTCGTTTAACAGCCGTTCATGTGCTCCTTTTCGGCTCGTTGTATCGACATCCATGCGAATGACGCGAGCATGAGGGAGAAGTTTAGTTAATTCTTCTTCCACCTTTTGTGTTCCTGTTCCGAAAAAACGAATATGTTCGCTTTGACAAGCAGGACAATGGGCAGACATGCGCTGTTCGTATCCACAATAATGGCATTTCAGTTGCTGCTGCACGCGATGATACGTAAGCGAAATATCGCAATGTGGACATTGAATGACGTGACCGCAATCGCGACACATGACAAAAGATGAATAACCACGACGATTTAAAAACAAAACAGACTGCTCCCCTTTTTGTAGCCGCTCCGTTAATTTTTCATATAAAAGACGAGAAAACATGGAACGGTTTCCTGCGCGCAGTTCTTCACGCATATCAACAATCTCAACAGGTGGGAGCGCATGATCATTCATTCGTTTCGTTAACGTCACTTGCTTATATACCCCTTTTTTCGCACGCGCAAACGATTCAAGTGATGGCGTAGCGCTGCCGAGCACAACCGGACAACGATGGTAACGACCACGAAAAATAGCCACATCGCGCGCATGATATCGAGGCGATTCTTCTTGTTTGTAGCTCGTTTCATGTTCTTCATCAATAATGATGATGCCGATGTTTTCAAATGGGGCGAAAATGGCAGAGCGAGCGCCAACGACAAGTTTCACTTCTTTTCGTTGAATTTTCCGCCATTCATCATACTTTTCTCCGAGTGATAATCCACTATGAAGAACGGCTACTTTGGAGCCGAATCGCTCTTTAAACCGTCTGACCATTTGAGGCGTAAGCGAAATTTCAGGGACGAGCACAATCGCCTCTTTCCCTTTTTTTAAAACGAGATCGATCGCTTGCATATACACTTCCGTTTTTCCGCTCCCGGTAACACCGTACATTAAAAAAACATCGTGCACGTTTTGTTCAATGGCTTGTCCGATCGCTTGTAACGCTTGATGTTGTTCATCTGTTAAGACGAATGGTTTTGTTTTTGAAAATGAGCGATTGGAGTACGGATCTCGATATATTTCTTTCTCTTTCACAGCGACAAGTTGTTTTTTAATGAGTGTTTGAACAGTTGCCCATGTGCTATTTGTTTCGCTCAACAGCTGTTTTAAAGGCAAAGCTCGTGCTGTCAACAAATGTTCGAGCACTTGCTTTTGTTTCATTGCGCGCGTTGAAAGTGATGCAAGTGCATGGGTGACGTGTTCGTCATTTGCACATAATTCGACCCATTTTTCTGTTTTTATTTTTCCTTTTTCTTCAACTCGATAAACGACTTCAATATGACCTTTTGCAATTTCTTTTTGTAATAGGCGCACATATGGCGTTTGCTCAACCTCGCTCCATGGGATGGTGAGACGATCACGAAACAGCGCGCGCACGTTTTCGTGGACGAGGGGCATATGTTGTTCGATGAGTCGAATATCTTTCTCATATTTCGCTTTCATCGCCGCAGGTAACATCGCTTGAAAGGCAGATACCATAAAACAAAGTGTCGTTTCGGTTAGCCACCTCCCTAATTGAAGTAATTCCTCGTTTAATACAGGAACGACATCAAGAAGGGAATGAATTGGCTTTAGTTGCTCGATGGGCATATCGGTCGTTTCTTTTACTTCGATGACAAATCCTTGTAAAAGTCTATTGCCAAATGGCACGACGACGCGCATGCCTGGTTGTACGATATCGACAAACTTAGGCGGGATGATATAATCAAACGGGCGATCCGTTTGACTCGCTGGAATATCAACAATGACAGAAGCAATCGTCATAAGCGTCCCTCAATTTCACGATGAACTTCACGCAAAATTTCTTTTGCCACTTCCGACTTTGGTAAAAGCGGAAGGCTTTTCACTGTTCCGTCCCGTTTAAACAGTGTCACAATATTTGTATCCGTTCCGAATCCCGCCCCTTCTTGTACGACGTTATTAGCGACAATCATATCGGCGTTTTTGCGCGCAAGCTTATCTTTGGCATATTGTTCGACATCGTTCGTCTCTGCCGCAAAGCCGACTAAAAATTGATGCGTTTTTTGTTCACCGAGCGTTTGTAAAATGTCGATCGTTCGTTCCAAAACAACGGTATAGTCCCCTTGTTGCTTTTTTATTTTATTGTCAGCGACGTATTTTGGGCGATAATCAGCAACGGCGGCTGTTTTAATGACGATGTCGCTATGATGAAAATGTTTCATCACTTCTTCATACATGTCTTGCGCACTTTCAACGCGAATCATTTGTACACCCGGAGGGCTAGGAAGCGCCGTCGGACCAGAAATAAGAACGACATTCGCTCCAAAATCACGTGCGGCTTCTGCAAGTGCATAGCCCATTTTTCCTGTCGAATGATTGCTGAAAAAGCGAACAGGGTCAAGTTTTTCACGCGTTGGACCAGCGGTTACTAACACTTTTTTTCCTTTTAATATGTGATTTGTTGCAAAATGTTGTTCAAGCAACGTAACGATCGTTTCCGGTTCTTCTAATCGTCCTTTTCCAACATAGCCGCACGCAAGCATCCCTTCGGCTGGTTCAATGAAGCGATAACCGAACGACTGCAACGTGCGCATATTTTGTTGGACGGCTGGGTGTTCGTACATATGGACGTTCATCGCTGGTGCAAGCCACACCGGTGCTTTTGTCGCAAGCAAAATCGTTGTCACCATATTGTCAGCTAAACCGTGTGCGAGCTTTGCGATCGTGTTTGCAGTCGCAGGGGCAACGAGTACGACATGTGCCCAATCAGCTAAATCAATGTGTGCAATGACGTTTGGCTTTTTTTCATCAAATGTATCGACGTACACCTCATTTTTTGATAACGCTTGAAACGTAAGCGGTGTGACGAATTGACAAGCAGCTTCCGTCATAACGACTTTGACGTTCGCCCCCGCTTGTACAAGTTTGCTTGTGAGCGCTGCTGCTTTATACACCGCAATGCCACCGGTAACACATAATAAAATGTTTTTTTGCTCAAGCATCAACGTTGCCCCTTTCGTTTTGATATTTGTAAAAAAATAACAACCTAAAACTAGGTTGTCGTAAGTAGGTTATTGCGTTGCTTCTTCTTCGCTAACGACTTCAATATGACCCGCCGCAATTTCTTCTAACGCTTTGCCGACAAATTTTTTCGACACAGGTTTTTCGATTGTTAAATCGTTTTTGACTTGCAATTGACGGGCGCGTTTCGCCGCCACGGTCACAAGCGTATATTTTGAATCTAATTTTGTCATAAGTAAATCAATGGAAGGGTACAACATATTACTCAACCTCCAACATCTTTTTGTATCGTTGTGCGACGCGTTCGCGTCGGCAATGCTCTGCCATCACAATCGCTCTAATGCGTTCACACGCAAGCTCGACTTGGTCGTTTTCGACGACGTAATCGTACGCATCCATCATTTCTAGTTCTTCTTTTGCCGCCTTTAACCGATCGCGAATGAGTTCTTCCGATTCAGTTCCGCGCATTTCGATTCGTTTTCGCAATTCGCTTAAACTTGGCGGGGCTAAGAAAATAAAGAGCGCCTCTGGGAACACTTTGCGAACTTGCATCGCTCCTTGCACTTCAATTTCTAAAAAGACGTCTTTTCCTTCTTGCAACGTTTTTTCCACGTACTCAATTGGCGTGCCGTAGTAATTTCCGACATATTCGGCCCATTCTAACAATTCATTTTGGCGAATCATTTGTTCAAACTGTTCTCGCGTTTTGAAAAAGTAATCAACGCCATCCACTTCACCTTCGCGCGGTTTGCGCGTTGTGACGGAAATGGAATATTGTAATTGAATGTCTGGCTGTGAAAATAAAGCTTTACGCACCGTCCCTTTTCCGACACCGGACGGTCCTGATAAAACGATTAATAAACCTCGCTCTTTCACGTTGATCCCTACCCTTCTGTAATAAACAAACTACTCCACATTTTGCACTTGTTCTTTAATTTTTTCAAGGGCGCTTTTCATGTTAACAACTTCCGAAGCAATGTGGCTATCGTTTGCTTTAGCACCGATCGTATTCGTTTCGCGATGGAGCTCTTGAACGAGAAAGTCGAGCTTTCGTCCGACAGATCCTCCTTCGGAAACGATGCGACGGAATTGCTCGATATGGCTATATATGCGTTTTAATTCTTCATTAATGTCGACTTTTTCTGCAAATAAAGCGACTTCTGTTAATAGCCGTTGTTCGTCGACGATACCTTGTACAAACTCGTGCATTCGCTTATGTATGCGATCGCGGTAAGAAGCGACGACCGTTGGCGCAAGTTGTTCAATGCGACGTGCACTTTTTTCAATCGTTTCCAATTGCGTCAGCATATCTGCTAATAGCGCTTTTCCTTCTTGTTCGCGCATATATTTCAGTTGCTCCACCGCTTCTTTTGTCGCTTCTAAAAGCAAAGAAAGAAGCGCATCGTTTTGTAACGGCTGTTCTGTCATTTCCACCGCATCTGATAGCATGTATACAACATCTCGAAGCGATACATCGTCTTTCAAATGAAACCGGCTGCGCACATCAGTCAGCATCCGATAATACGCATCGACAAGCTGCCAGTCAACGTGTAGCGTTCGTTCAACGAGCTGTTCCCCTTCAATCGTCACAAACACCTCAACACGTCCACGTGCAATATGTTCTGTAATTACCCTTTTTATTTTATCTTCAAACATCATCCACTGTCTAGGCATGCGGATCGAAATTTCACAAAAACGGTGATTGACGGATTTCATTTCCACCGTAACGCGTACGTTTTCGCCTTCTTTTTTCCCTCGGCCAAATCCTGTCATACTGACGATCATGTTCTCACATCCATTGTACATATGAAATATCGACAACAAAAGAAGGTAATAGATTCACTCCATTACCTTCTCTTATTATAGCACATATCACTATATAGCGAAAACATTTCATGAACGGCGACGCGCAAATAGCGAACCTGCCAGTAAAAACGTCGGAATAGCCGATAAGCCGATAATAAGCAACCAATCGGTAACCGGTAGCGAAACGGTATGGAAAATTGGTTGTAGCGGCGGATAATAAATGACAACAAGTAACAGTAGAAGCGACGACAAAACCGCAAGCACTAAATACATATTTTCAAATGGGTTGCGGTCAAACACCGATCGTTCGCTTCGACAATCAAAAACGTGAATGAGCTGAGCGAGCACGAGCGTTGCGAAGGCGACCGTCTGCGCATACGTTAAGTTTTCCGGATGTCGCGTATGCACAACGAGAAACGCGATAAGCGTCACCATACCGATAAGAAAGCCACGGCTAACAATTTTCCAACCGAGCCCGCGCGCAAACACCCCTTCTTTCGGATGGCGTGGCGGCCGTTTCATGACGTTTTCTTCTGCAGGGTCTAATCCGAGCGCCATGGCAGGCAATCCATCTGTCACAAGATTGACCCATAAAATTTGAATCGGTACAAGCGGGAGTGGAAGAGCTAAAATCATCGCAAATAACATGACTAAAATTTCTCCGACGTTTGATGCAAGCAAATAGCGAATAAATTTACGAATGTTTTCGTAAATGTTTCGCCCTTCTTCAATGGCAGCTTTAATGGTCGCAAAGTTATCGTCTAACAAAACGAGGGAAGCCGCTTCTTTTGAGACGTCCGTTCCTGTGATCCCCATCGCAATGCCAATGTTTGCTGTTTTAATAGCCGGGGCATCGTTGACGCCATCGCCTGTCATTGCGACAATATGCCCTCTTTTTTGCAACGCTTGTACGATTTTTAATTTATGTTCTGGCGATACGCGCGCAAAAACATACACATCCTCTACAACGTCTTCTAACTCATCGACAGTGAGTTGCGATAACGTCTTTCCGTCCATTACTTTTCCGTTTGGCGGCAACATGTGAAGTTGCTGGGCGATCGCTTTCGCGGTTAAAATATGGTCGCCTGTAATCATCACCGTTTTAATGCCTGCTTTTTTACATTCGGCTATCGCTTGTTTCACTTCTTTTCGCGGTGGGTCGATCATTCCTTGTAAACCGATGAACGTTAAGTCGCTTTCTGCTTTCGTTTCATCGTTGATCGCTTCGGCGAATGAAAGCGGACGATACGCGATCGCAATCGTTCGAAGCGCCTGTGAGGCGAGCGTATTGACCGTTTGTTGCACCGTTTTTCGTTCTTGGTCATGCAACGGTTTCGCTTGACCGTTCATGTATAGGAAACGGCATCGTTCGAGCAACATATCTGGTGCTCCTTTTGTCACGATAAAGCGCCGATTCGAACGATCTTTCACGATGACGGTCATCATTTTGCGCGTCGAATCAAATGGAAATTCATGTTCAATCGTAAACTCATTAGCGATTTTGTCTTTCGTCCATCCGGCTTTCGCAGCAGCTACAACGAGCGCCCCTTCTGTCGGATCGCCGTCAATCATATATGTTTTTCCTTTTTTCTTCAGCTCGGCATGATTGCACAACGCCCCGAACAGTAACAGTTGTTGCAACGATGTGTCTATTTTTTCTTGTTTCCCGTTCAACAAAAACGTTCCTTTTGGTTCATAGCCCGTCCCGCTGACCGTCCATAATCGGTTATTTACCCATACGTGTGTGACGGTCATTTGATTTTCTGTCATCGTTCCTGTTTTATCGGAACAAATGACGGACGCGCACCCGAGCGTTTCAACGGCCGGAAGTTTGCGCACGATGGCGTTTCGTTTCATCATTCGCTGCACACCGAGCGCTAATACGACGGTGACAATAGCTGGTAATCCTTCAGGAATCGCCGCAACCGCAAGCGACACGCCTGCCAAAAACATGTCATACAGTTCATGTCCTTGCCATACACCAAGCACAACAACGAGCGCTGTGAGCGCTAAAGCGATGACAATTAAAATTTTTCCGAGTTGTTCAAGCTTTCGCTGTAATGGTGTCATCATCGTTGGTGCAGACTGCAATAAATGGGCGATTTGTCCCATCGCGGTATTCATCCCTGTCGCTACGACAATACCTGCACCGCTTCCTTTCGTCACGAGCGTGCCCATAAACGCCATATTCGTCCGATCACCTAACGAAACGTCTTGGGGAAGTGGCGCTGTTTGTTTTTCAATCGGAAGCGACTCCCCTGTCAAAGACGATTCTTCAATATATAGTCCCTTCGCTTCAATAAGGCGTACGTCAGCCCCGATACGATCGCCGCTTGCGAATTTCACAATATCACCAACGACAAGGTCGGCAGACGGCACTTTCATCCATTGACCATCACGTAAAACGAGCGATTCTGGGGCGGATAGTTTTTTTAACGCCTCAAGCGACTTTTCCGCTCGCCGCTCTTGTATAAATCCTAGGCATGCGTTAATGATCACAATCGCTACGATGGCGATCGCATCAATGTATTCCCCTAATACGGCAGAAATCGCCGTTGCCGCCAATAAAACGAGCACCATAAAGTCTTGAAACTGCCCGATAAATTGTTTGAACGCAGACGGCTTTTTTTCTTCTGATAGCTCATTTTTTCCAAATTGTTTTAATCGTTTTTTCGCTTCTTTTTCCGTTAATCCGAAACCGATTGTTGTGTTTACTTGTTGTTCGACTTGTTCAACACGCAGTCCGTGCCAGCTCATTTCTTTCCCCCTTCCGCTTATCTTATCTATGACAGCTTATTCAGGCATGTACGAAAAAATGATATGGTATAATGAAAAGAAAAAGAGAAAGGTGTTTTTTATGTCGTTTGACGGAGTATTTACATATGCGATGACAAAAGAATTGCAGCGCACGCTTGTCGGGGGGCGCATTTCAAAAATTTATCAACCGTTTCCACATGAATTAGTACTTCATATTCGTTCGTACGGAAACAACTATAAACTGTTATTATCTGCTCATCCTACTTATGCGCGCATTCATTTAACCAATGAGGTGTACGATCATCCATCAGAGCCGCCGATGTTTTGTATGCTTCTCCGTAAACATATCGAAGGAGGCGTCATCGAAGCGATTACGCAAGTCGATTTTGATCGCATCATCATCATTCACGTGAAAGCAAGAAATGAGCTTGGTGATGTATGTACGAAGCAACTCATTATTGAAATGATGGGCCGCCACAGCAACATCATTCTCGTCGATGCACAGACGAATACAATCATCGACAGCGTCAAACATCTTTCACCTGCTGTGAACCGCTATCGAACGGTGCTGCCGGGGGCGCCTTACATTTCGCCGCCATCACACAACAAACTGAATCCGCTTGATGCGACGGAAGAAACGGTGTTAAAAAAAATCGATTTTCTCGCTGGAAAATTAGCCGATCAACTCGTCGCCACATTTATGGGCATTTCTCCGCTGTTTGCGCGCGAAGCTGTTCATCGGGCAGGGCTAGCTAATCGGACGACGCTACCGAAAAGTTTTATGTCACTCATCGCAGAAGTGCGAAATGAAGCATTTACTCCGTGTATATATCGCGGACAAAAAGAAATATTTTACGCTTTACCTCTTACGCATATGGACGGGGAAGTGCAGTCGTTTGACACATTAAGCGAGATGCTTGACCGCTTTTATTTCGGAAAGGCCGAACGCGACCGTGTCAAACAACAAGCACACGATTTAGAGCGATTTGTCGCGAATGAAAAAGCGAAAAATGAGAAAAAGCTGTTGAAATTAGAAAAAACGTTAGAGGAAGCAAAGCAGGCGGAACAATATCGACTATATGGGGAATTGTTAACCGCAAATCTTTATGCAGTCAAACGCGGAATGAAAGAAGTGGAAGTTGTTAACTATTACGACGAAAATGGTGCAACGGTCACGATTCCACTTGATGAACAAAAAACGCCATCGGAAAACGCGCAAAGCTATTTTCAAAAGTATCAAAAAGCGAAAAACTCGCTTGCGATCGTCCAAGAGCAAATCGAACGCACAAAAGAAGAAATCGTGTATTTCGATACGCTATTGCAGCAGCTAGAAACCGCCTCGTCAAAAGATATTGAGGGCATTCGCGACGAATTAATCGAACAAGGATATTTGCGCGCCAGGGCGACAAAACAGAAAAAACAAAAACCGCGCACGATTGAACTTGAACGCTACATCTCAAGTGACGGAACGGAGATTTTTGTCGGCAAAAACAATAAACAAAACGACTACTTAACAAACAAATTCGCAAGCAAAGACGACATTTGGCTTCATACGAAAGACATTCCGGGTTCGCACGTCGTGATTAAAAGTAAACAACCGTCGGAACAAACGATCATCGAAGCTGCCCATTTAGCCGCCTACTTTAGCAAAGCGCGCCACTCGAGCTCCGTCCCGGTCGACTACACGCGCGTCCGCTACGTTAAAAAACCGAGCGGTGCCAAACCGGGCTTTGTCATTTACGAAAACCAACAGACCGTTTACGTCACACCGGATGAGGAGTTAGTTGTGAGGATGAAAAAACCCGTCTGACAATGGGCAGGCGGGTTTTTGCTTTTTCTCCATATTTTTCATATTTCACAAAGTCCAGTTATTTACCCGAAATGAATTTTTCATAATCTATATAAGTTGAATTAAAGATTTACAACTGAACACACAAACGATCGATCGTTTGTTCTGGTTTCTGGTTGATTCGCTGAATAAAGGCTTGGACATTCTTTCTAATTTCTTGCACACTCGAATAGAACACGTTGTAAATCACGTCTGATTTCAGCCATTTCCATAGCCCTTCAATCAAGTTCAATTGCGGACTGTATGGTGGCAAAAAGACGAGCTCTAACCGATCTTCGTGTTCTTTTAAAAATGGCTGAATGAGTTTGGCATGGTGAATTCGAGCGTTATCTAAAATCATCACTATTTTGCCTGTGGGATAGCGTTCTAACACAAGTTGAAGAAATCGAAGAAATGTTTCCGCGTCATAGCGTTCTTCTTCGATGCAAAACACTTCCCCTGTTTCGTAGTTCAACGTGCCAATCAGCTTCAGCCCTTGATGTTTTCCAAACGTCGGAATGATTCGTTGTTTTCCTTTGACAAACCATGTTTTTTGAATCGCTTGGTAATCACGAATCATCGACTCATCTTGAAAGAGGACATGGGCGATGTTCCCATCTACCAGTTTTTTTTTACTTCAGGGAAGGTGATTTCGACGAATTCTTTTTGTTTCTCTTCATCGGCATTGGCTAGTGTATAGGTCGGTTTCGTATAGCTTAGCCCTAACCGATGCAGAATGTCACTTGTTCCGCGAAGCGTGTATGTTGGCCCCCACTTTTGTTGAATGAGTTCAGCGATTATCGCAAGCGTCCAATTATATTTTGCTTCGAATCCCACATCTACGGGGAGCTGATGTTCAATGATCAAAGCCAGCTCTTTTTCCTGCTCAGGGGTCAATCGACGTGGGGCGCCAGGTGAGTATTTCATCTCCAGTCCATCAAGACCGCGCTGGGCGTAGGCATGAATATAGTTATAAATAGTTTTCTTGGATCGACCAATAATCGTTGCGATTTCTCCTTTGGTATATCCCTGCAAATGAAGACAAATCGCTTGGTAGCGTTCATATGCTCGTTTACTTTTTGCTTCTTTCATGGCAGTGGACAACTTTTCGATCTCGTCTTTGTGATTTGGCATCATAGTTTTCTCTCCGTTCCCTTATTTTCTCTTTGTATTTATTCGCCGTGGAACGGGAGAAAACCTTTATTTCAATTTATATAGCACCATAGGGAATTTTATTATCTTTCTCGCCTCTTTAACTTCACTGTTTGCTAAATCATCTATGGTAAATAAAGTTTCGATAAAAAGCTTACAAAACTTTCGCTTACTTTTTCAGCCATATTTTCTTCATGAAGCCATAGGTAAATTGGAGGATTTTTGTGATTTTTACTGTAATCAAAACATAAGTAATTACCACTATCATCATTTGCAAATGGGATAAACTTAGAAGGTAGTCTTCCTGATATCCAATTCATTACATCCAAAATATTTCCCTCATCTTTTTGATGTAAAGATAATAATGATTTAACTGTACGTTCTTTTGTTTTTTCGGTATCGTATACGTTAGGTTTCGGTCTAGCCCCGTTATAATTTAATACAATTTTCTTATATTCTTCTGGAAATTCTATATCAAAATACTTCTCAATATTAGAAATGGTCTCTCTATCAATTGGTGACTTAGTAAATTTCCATTCAATTTGCGGAAACATCTTCATTATCCTCCCTAAATCTTTATTAACGGTGCGGCGAACCTCCACCCCATATATTCCGTCCTCCAGTATGACCTGTTAGAGCATGAATCCTTTCATCAACTAATTGTAATTTCCCGACTTCCTCACTATGATGCCATGTAAATCCATCTGGTGTTTCCCCTTCTTCAATCTGTTCAAGCTGAAGAGCATTAAACCGCTTAGCCAATTCCGGGTTTTGTTGAATCGCTTCTTTAAGTTGTTGATTTGCATAGGAAAATTGCCGGTAATCAGTGTCTAAATACATATTTTCAGGTAATTGCACATCAAAAGTGGGGTCGAATTGCGGAAAAACCCCCTCAATTCTCGTGCCGTCTGTAAGTTCAATTACTTTTGCTTCAAATGGTACACCTGTTTCTGGGTGAACAGTTCCTTCTAAATGATCATTAATTGTCTCTATTCTAGCGATAGGAAAATGTGCTTCATCAATAACCGTATGTCTCTGTCGTTCAGGATATAGTTCTTGTAACTGTTTATCCACTTGTACTTCGCTTAAATCGCCGTTTATACGGTTTAGGTCAATAATATCTTTTTTACTCATTTCTTGTTCATATAAAGGTTTGTCCGCTTCTGCATAGTTTAATACCTCAGTAGCATTCAAATCCTTCACAAATGTCGGGATATCTTTTAATAATGAGCCAATTTCTTTCTTGGCTATTTCTGCTACAAAAACTTCAATCATACTGCACTCTCCCTGCGATAATGTTCAATCCACTTAAAATAAAAATCTTTAAACTCATCATTTTCTTTCGATCGCTCCCGAAGGATACATTGAATAAATACCTTCTCGTATGCATCGTTTTCTTGTAAGTCAACATATCTCTTCAATGCTAAACTTACACGTTCGTTCCATTCATTAAAATCTTTAGAACTTCTTGCAAATCGCAATAATTTTTCTACTGGCACAAAAAGAGCAGCAAGATGCGCCAATTCCTCAAAACGATTTGTTTCCCATAGACTCATTGCTCCCTTTTCTATATATTGGTACAAATTATCTATTAATATTTGCTTTTCTTTCAAATGAATCTCTTGCTGTTCCAACCATTTTATAAGTGAATGGATATCGAGATGGCTTAAATCGAGTTTTTGTTCTGTAGCTACCCGTCCTTCTAAAAGCAGCTGGATAATATTACTCCGCATTTGCTTATCATTGTCGTTATTGGCATCATTCATATAAATATAAGGTTTCGCGCTTTTAAATTCATCAATCTCACATAGAACAGGTTCAAGCCAGTTATTTTGATAAATAACAGCAACCCCCGTTTTTAATTTTGCTACTTCGTTCATTTGCTGTTCATTCAATGTTGTAGCTTGTCCGACATCTTCACGATCATACCGATCCGGCAGGCGAAGAATGATTTTTGTATTTGTGTTACGTATCACCGATCTATCCAATAGTCCAGGAGCCTGATCGACAATAATAAATCCTTCACCATATGTCCGCATTTCAGCTATGGCATTTGCCAACATTTCAACCGCTTTCCCTTGAAGATTGGCACTTTCTTGAGCTTGATCAAAATTTGTACGTCTTAATAAATGATGGGCTTCCTCTAATACCGTTACGTGTTGTAATTCGTGATTCATAGTTGATGTGAATGACATACGATGTTCTTGTAACCGCATCAATAAAATCCCCATCATTAACGCTTTCGTTTCAGTTGAACCAATACGGCTTAAGTCGATCAAACAGTTTCGATCAAATAGTTTCATATTATCCGTCTCATCGTCAGAGAACATACGCCCAATTAAACCATTTGTTAATGAGTGAACCCTTGTCACTAACGCGCCGGTATAATCGCTTTTCGTATCTTGCGAATAAGCGGAACTATGAATGATTTCCGGCAACGTGTTAAGTAAATCTTTGAATGTTGGAAAAACAGGCTCTTCATAAATATTGATGGATTCCTCTAAGTCCCAACCACATTTCTCATAACTCTGCTCAATTGCTTCTTTTAATATTGCTGGCATGGCGGCATACATCGGCCAACATGCGTTAAAAATTTCAATTAGTCGATCAATGTGCTCCAACACATGAATACCGTTTGGGAAACGAAACGGATTAATTTTTAATAAAGTAGACAACGTTGGATTCGTTCCAAAAACATAAACGTCTTTTCGTCCACCAAATACTTGTTTGTATTCACCTTTAGCAGGTTCAATGACTAGAAAATGTATATTTTCTTTTTCAAGACGATCTAATAAAGTGTAGACTGTGTTAGATTTACCAGATCCTGTAGATCCTGTAATAAATGTGTGCATAGAAAGACTTTGTAGATCAAGAGTGACTTCCGTTTCTTCAGAACGTCCCATATGGAATATTTTACCTAATTTTATTTTTGTTTTCCCATCATCGTTATTATCGTATGTCCAAACATTTCTCCCAAACTCCACTGCTTCAAGAACTGGCAACCCGCTGACCGATTTTCTCGGCAACGCAAAACTAATCGCCAGTTCTCTTCCATTAATGAGCGTCCCCGGAGATACGTAAGGAACGTTTAGCCCATTATTCACTTGCAGGCGAATGAGCGGATGATGCAATTTAGTTAAATACTTCGTAATCATTTCTAATTTTTGTTGATTATCATTATCCCACGTATTAATAACGGAATGTTCAACAGAGGAATTATCTCCTCGCATAATCGATTGATACGTACTTGCAGCCACTTTTGCAGTTTGGGCGTCTTCTGCGACAAAATAACAAGCGCAGTTCCATAAGCCATAGTCTTCTGAGCTTTTTAGACGTTTTAATTGTTCATCGATCTTTTCAAGTAAATTTGTAACCGATTTATTTTCAAACTTAATTTGCAAACTTCTGCTTGTCCCCTCTGTAATCGTTTCTGTCTTACTAGTTGTTGTTGCGTCTGATTTTGATGTCCCTGTCGTTGTCGTTGTTCCTTCTGTATCTGACGTGCTTAACGTTGAACTAATTGTTACTCCTTTCGTTGATGTTCGATTTGTTCCTACTGAGAAAAAGAGAGAAAATCCCGTGTTTCCCCCTTTAGAAACACTCTCATTCCGGGAACTTCCTTCCGTTGAACCTTTTGTATGACTTTGTGTTTTAGCAAGGCTTTCATTAATGGTATTCGTAACACTATTACTGATTCCTTCGGCGACCGCTTTACTATCATTTTCGCTAAAAGAAAGTTCCGTTTGTTGAAATGGGACAAGCTGTGAATATAATGTTTCGTAGCCTTGATAAATTTCAGCGACTGTTTTCGGTTGTACAGGCTCAGCAATAAATATGGCTGAAAATGTCTCACCTTTCATCGAGTCAATTAACTTTTCCAATCCTTGTATATAGCTTTTTTTATCAACATCTTTAAGCGCAGGAATACCTGAGACTGCTGTAATCACTTTATTCAATTCACTTAAGCGTGATTGAAATAAATTTTCTACAACTTTCTCAATTTCACTATTTCGCAAATTACGCAGTTCTGTTCCTGGGAAATGGCCGTTAAAACTTTTTTGCAATCCTTCTTTCGCTTCATTTATGCTTCGCTGTGGATCGATCGAGCGCACTCCAATATATAAATCTACATCCGTTCCTTTACTGTCGAGAATGAGAATAAGAGAACTATTCAAGTTTCCCACCGTATTAAAAATGTTAATAAGCTTTTCTGAAATATCCTCGTTTTGATCATAAACAATTTTGGTGATTTTAAACAAACGAATATGCTGTCTCACTGTTAAACTTTCAATATGAGGTGGTATAGGAACCACCTCATGTGTTGTTAGCTCAGATAAGTAGTTTTTTTCGACAAATTCACTTGCCAACTGAAACGATTGAATAAGGTCGTTTTCCTTTCTGACATCAAGTGAGTTCATAAAAAATTCCCCTTTTAACTATGAATTAGTAATCCCTATTTCGTGAAAAATTCATTAATTCTTTAACCTTTTGAATGTCATCAATGCTCGCATATTCTTCAATTCGTTGCAACAAATCTCTAACTCTTGTTTGCAACATTTCATTTTCTTGACGAAGTTTTTTATTTTCTTTGAATAGTTTCTCATTTTCCTTTTCAAGCCGCTCATTAAGTAGATGATATTTTCGAATCTGTTCTCTTAGTTCATCGTTTATTTCTTTATTAGATAATAAAGTACTGCTGCTGCAGCAGCGATCACCACCGTTCCTGCTGTCAAAAACTTTCCCAAAGGATCTTGTTTCCCTTTTAAAGATTGAGTTGGCTTTACTTTTAAAGTGAAAGAATCAGAAGATCTTATTGTTTGCTCTGCTTCATATACTTTTCTACCAACTTCCAACATATGTTCAAAGCGCTTTTTTGAAAAATTTAATGTTAATTGTGATTGCAGTAATGTGAAGTATTCTTTATCCCATTTTGTGCAGTCATATTCAAAGTCTCTACCGTCATGTTCTTGCCATATATTGATACCGGCAGCTTCTACCTTTCGAACTGCGTTCGCTATTTCTCCATTTCTATCCAGTGGATCTGCCATAATATATGAACCAATAGCATTGCGGATTTTACGAATATTTTTTTCTTGAATTGCTTGTTCTAAAAACGTTTTGGAATTTCCCATACTATTACTCCTTTTTCATAGTTTATATATCAAGAATAGAATCTAATCTTGCAACGAAATTATCGAGCCATTGTTTTTTCTTTTTATTTTCTTCTATTCGCTCCTTCAGTTCATTGCTATGACTAGCTAATTGTTTAATTTCTTGTACACGTGATTTCATCAATTGTTCAAGCTGATTAATTTCAGAAATAAAGTATGCTTTTAGATTATTTTTCTCTCTTTCTGCATAGTCTTTTGTGCTATTAAAATTTTCTTCCAAAGAGAATCTAATAGGTGCTAAAAATTCTTCACGAATTTTCGTTAAATCAACGTATTCCCTATATTCGTATACATCTTCTTCAATATAACTGTCTTCAAACCATGTCCACGGCTTATACCATTTTTTTCGATGATTCTTCACTGTTCGTGTCCCAGCCCATTCCTTCTCTTTATAAGTATAGGAATCTATTAAATCTTCTACATCAGGTAATTCCGATTCAAAAAATTCAACAGGCATCCAGTTTAACACTTTTCCTTCATTGAAGCCGACAATATTTTTAATGTACGTTCGATATTCATCGATATATTTTTGTGCACTGTTACGCAATACATCTATAATGATCTTTTCTAAATCGGTAATTGCATCGCTTTGAAGCGCTTCTATATCTTTTTTTACACCATACAAAATGGCATCCGCTTTATATTTTGGGATTCGTTCATTACGAAATTTATCTGCAATTTCTTGTAACTTTACAAAGATTTTTTGATATACCTTTTCAAAGTATTCATCTACATTAAAATCTAGCTTATTAATTTGCTCTTTAAATTGCTTAGCTTTTTCTCCCTGAGCTAACTCTTTCTCAATGCGCTCCATTTGTCTTTTTATTTCTTGGCGTTTTTCCTCGTCCTTTGCCATTTCTTCTTGGAGGTTTTGCATCATCTGCTCGCGTTCAACAATCTTTTTAAACGAATTTACAGCATTTGTAATTTTCGATGTGACTGCATACTTATCTAAATACTCATTAATCGCTGCTTCAATGGATGGAATTCCAGAATGATACAATGCTTCCGTATACTCATCATTGTTATCTCTTGCTATCATAATTTGATCTGCTATCTTATTCTTTAACGATGGGCTTAAAGGAGCATACTGCTCTAAATGCATAACTGGTTCCTCAATAAATAAATCAATACTATTTAATGTTTTTCTTTGATGTCTAGTTAAATCTAATCCATTTTGATACATTCGAATGACTTTTGCCGTCTCAGCTGATACAGGATAAATATTCGGATTTTCAATTCCATGCTTTTCTAAATATTTTTTGACACGCTCTAAAACGCCACGTAAGTCTTCTCCTTTTTCTGGATCAAATTCATCCGCTTTATTGACGGCAAAAATAAAACGATCTTTTGATTGTTTGCCGCCTACCTTCATTGCCTCTGCAACACTATTTAGCAGAAAATAATCATCATCTGTATGCAGTTGCGTTCCATTTAAAACATATAGGACCATTGGTTTGTCGTCATCTTTAATCACGCGATATGTGTGCTCCCTATGACTACTGTCCACTGAGTTATTAGGACCTGGAGTATCCACGAGCACTAAATTCATTGTCTTTGCCGAGATCGGCGGAATATTTCCTTCCACTTCAATGACAGACACTGTTCGATTATTATTAAAGTCATCCATATCTTCATAAGTTACATTTTCTTTGGACGTAATTTCATTCCCATCAGCATCGTAACAAACAGCTGAAAAAGTGGAACGTTCAGGAACGTTTTTAATTCGAGCGATGGTCGCTGTGCACGCCTCGTTTTTTGAAGGCATTAATTCTTTTCCTAATAGTGCGTTGATTAATGTTGATTTTCCAGAACTCATCGTGGCAATAACAGCGATTTCAAATTCGCTATTTAGCGCTTTATAGAAATTTTCTTTCACTTTTTCGTTACGCAACGATTCGAAAGGACCGCTTTGCATATGTTCAACTAATTTCTTTAATTCTTCCATTTTATCGGCGCTTTCTTTTGCTGGGATATGTTCAATGCGAATAGAAGAAAACTGTTGGCAAGCTTCCCGTAAATCTTCATAGTCAGGCAATGTTCCTTTAAAGCGAATATGTATGCTATCTTCATTTAACTCTTCAATCAATGTAGGCAGCAATTCATGAATCCACACTTGCAATCTTTCATTTTTATACTTGCTTAGCTTTCCGTTTTCCATCACATTTTTCCCATCTATTTCGATGACAGTTTCAACAGTGTATGGATTATATTTCATATACACATCAACCATTGAGTGCTCTTCCCCCTAAATTACATGTAGTTTTTAATTTGATACATTCCTGAGTGCTGTAAAACGGTATAAATACGCTTAATATCATATGGTTTATTTTTTGTTTTCACCTCCCGTTGATCATTCGGAATCTCTGGTCGAAATGCGCAAGGTTCTGTTGCATATTTTGTCAAGTCTTGTGTTTCTTCCGCAAAATAGTCGTAAAAGAAATCGAATTGATTTTGTTCCCTTCTCGTTAAGCTTTCGCCGTTTAAAACTTTTTGACATAGGTTGCTTATATAGGCGGAAAGCAGTATTATGCTAGGGTTTTCAAATCCATTTTGCTTTAAGTATGTTTTTGTGCTCTCCAACAGTTCTTGAAGCGATTCATTTGCCTCTTCATCGATTTCATCGGCTTTGTTTACAATGAATATAATTGGCTTATCGTTATGATTTTCAATATGCTCTTTTACATAGCTAAGCAGCCTTCGATCATCGTCTGTACCAAGCTGGGTAGCGTTCATTAAATAAAAGATTGTATCGTATTGTTCGTTTCGAATCGCTTCCAAAGTAGCCTCCTCATGACGGCGATTCATAGAATTATTCGTTCCAGGTGTATCGATAAATACAACACGATGTTCAAAAGACAATATGGGGGACGTTTTTCCTTCGATTTGCACTCGCTTAACTGTCGAATGTTTATTTAACTCATCAATTTTCCCCATAATGTCATCAGTCACATAATCAAAAGATTCATGTTGATCCCATTGCAAAATGAAATGTTCTACAGAAGGTCGATGAACATATGTAAACAGTTTTGAGGTACATGCTTCATTTTGCGAAGGAAATATCTCTTTTCCTATTAAACTATTTAAAAAAGTTGATTTGCCGGAACTCATCGTTCCCACAATTAAATATCTTTTTTCCACACCCTTTAAAAATTGTGTTTGTTTCTTATATGCATCATAATAAAAATGCAAATGATGAAACTTCTTTCGATTCAAATACGACTTTGCTGCTTCGAAATCTCCTGTTTTTAGCGCATTGACAAAATGAACAATGCACTCTGCATCTTTATTATGAATCTTTAAATGTTGTTTATCGATTACGTCTAATACATAAGGATGATCCATTGATATATATCCATATATTAACAACAAATAATGCGCGAAAAACAAGTATTTGTAGTTATATACATGAAGTTTCGCTTTTTCGAATTTCCATCTTGTCTTTCGAATTTCTTTGATAAATTTTAGACTACTCTGCGAGGTTTGTTCCTTATAAATTTCTTCTATATTGAAACAATGTTCATATAATGTAATGATCGGTTTGCAGTACCTCTGATAATCCACATCTTCTTTTGCATAATGATGCAGCAATATTATATATGCCCTTCGGAGAGCCTTATTTTCATAAAAGATTGGGTGATTTTGATAAGGAAATGAACAAATCATTTTGTAATATTCCAAACTACTTTCTCTCCGAATGCGAACGTTATCCTCTACAGCCAGCATACATCCTATTCTCCTTCGACAAGAAACATGTAAATTAGCAATTTATAGGTATATTTTACTATACATTTAACGATGAAATTTTAGATAAAATTCCTGAAAAGATGACATATATCGACAAGTCTATAAAGCTTATGTATAATTCCTTAACATGCTTTCTATCGTCTTCACGCGAAATTATTCTGGCTTAATCACCATCTTTTTCAACGGCTTTGCCATGGGCAGACGATTTAAGCTTGCAGTGAAGGTTCCAAAAATCGAAACATTATTTTTGTCATTTTGATCGGTGTCTATTACTCTCTGTAAAACAACGGACAGCGAGGGAATGTTGATTTACTCACAATTCCCTCACTTCACCATTTTACTGTTGAGCAATGCTTACTTCGAATTGGAACGGCTCGATATTAATATCATAGTTTTCAGAACTTCCTTCGAAATAAAATTTGATTACTTGTTCATTTGCGTCGATAGCCGGAAAAGGAATGATTGCTTCTACATTTGTTTTTGGTAAAATATCTGTCGGAATTTCAGGATAGCCTGCTTCAAAGTTATCCGCTCTATCAAGTTGTGTATTACCTACTAAAAGCTTTGCATTATTCTCCCAGAAATTAATTTTGGAATTGCTCTGGTTTGAAATCGTAACATACGCTCTTGTTTCATCTTCTGCAATCTCTACTTTATTCAATTTTACGATATAACCATGCTGATTGATTTCTTTATTTACTTCAATAGTTTTAATTGGTTTGGAGAACGCCGTTACATAATCTGCTTTTTCCACTTTTTCTGCATCAATAATTGGAGCAGTAACTTTTCCACCTAGTGCGTTTTCACCTTCAAATGATTCTCTAACAGTTCCAACTACATGAATGATGTCTTCATTTTTCACATCAGTCTTCGGGTCAGCTACAACAATCACATTCTGTTCGCTATTTTTTGGATCAGCAAATGCTTGAATGTAAATTCCGTCATCATCCTTCTCTGGTTCAACAAAAATTTTAGCGTAAAAATCCACTTTAGAGCCCTTATACTTATCTGGGTTAGAAATCATTTTAGTAAATTCTTCTTTTGACAATGGTTCTTTCGATTCTTGTTTTTTGTCGTCATTTTTGCTGCTGGATGATTGTTCGGATGAGCAACCTGTTGTAGCTACAAGTAGCAATACAAATGCAAAAAATAGCGATAAAAGTCTTTTCATGTTTATCGTTTCTCCCTTCGAAAAGTAAAATCCAACTTAAAGATTCCCCATCCAACATGATTTATCCCTAATAGTAGAATTGATAAGCCTACCACTCTAATTTAAGATTATCATACTCGTCTTCTATTTCTTTCATTGCATCAATCAGATCACATAATACCTCTAAATTAAACCATGGGTGATCAATAATTTTACAATCATCATATTTCGTGTATATTTTAAGTACAGGCTTACTTTCAAGCGTATCATAAAATACAAAATCAATATCAGAGTATTGAACACTAAATTTTGAGTGTTTATTTAATGATGACTTTACATATATTCCATCAGTAGATAAAACAAATCCTGATTTACCTTCACCGAAAAAACTATCACTAAATAAGATAATGATATCCCTCCACTTTACTCTGTTATCGCATATCTTTTCAGCTGCTCTACTAAGATATTTAACTGAATACTCATTACTTGGATCGTTTCCCATTGAATAACCACTCCAGATACCAGAACCACTAGTTATTTCTTCCTCTTTTTCAATCATTCTTCGTTTCTTATCGTCCATTTTTATAACCTCCTCAACATTTTAACCTACATACGCTCAATCATCTGTAAATAACGATTTCCATCTTCCAATACTCTATTTGTTGCCTCTTCTAATTCTCCATTTTCCTTTAACAAAGAAGTATCAAGCACAGTCTTTATTGTTTGGGCTAATTGTACGCATCTATATATGTCCTGTTGTTCAGCTAAACTATAATTATTCCAATCAACTCCTCGATTATTAATTGTAACTTTCATTTTAGATACATAATTTACAAAATAAGTATCGAGTTTTTGTAATAACTCCGTGAGCTGATTTGCTCTAATAAATATCCCCTTTAATGCAACCCCAATATTTTTTGCCTGCTCCTTGAATGCCTTGGCTTTATCATAGTTTGCATAAGAATCATTTAACGCTTTACGAGCTTGACTTGCAAAAATACTTCCACCAACTGCAAGTGCTGGTCCTACAACAAGCCCACCTAAAACGATCATTCCTCCCATCATACCAGAACCACCAGCTGTAAGTGCCCCACCACCAAGCCAAGCTAATGTTGCATTTGTAGCAGCTGCTCCCGAAAGAGTTCCAAGTGCTGTACCTGTTGTAGATGTAACAATTAAACCGCCTAAGCCGCTCATAACAGCGCTATATGTACCATAAGCAAGTAATGCACCAGATCCAACAGCGGCAAGACCGTTAACCGCAACTTGCTTGGCTTCAAAAGTAGCTTCTTTTAATTGCCTGAAACTTTCACTCGATGGGTTAAAATTCCTTAACTCGTCAATTCCTTGACTATTTTTTAAATTAATATTCTTAATTTTTTCGAAGCTTGTTACAAAGTCATGCATAGATGTGGTAAGCAATCGTATTTTCTCATGTCCCAGAGCCTCTATAGCTCCTTTTGTCTTATCTTTAGCCATAGCAATAAAGTCTTCTGCTTCTTTAGCTATTGCTTTTGCAGCTTCATTTACTTTTTTGGCTTCATTCATATTTCTTTTGGCCTCAATTCCGTCTTTAAGACCCTTTGCTGCAGTAGATGCTGCAATTCCTCCTAAAATAATTGGTATAAGCGGTAATGGCATAAATATCTACTCCCCTCTATAAAATTATTAAAATTCAAGTGCTATATTTTGATTGAGCATAAAATTATTAAACTCATCAAAATTTTTAAACTGTAAGGCTTTTCCCATCTCTAGTGCTATTTTATTTAGCCCTTCAGTAAATTGTTCTAAATTATCGTTCTTAATAGCTAAATCTATAAGTTGAAAACTCTGCTGAAAGAGTATTTCTCGATTGCTGTAAAATTCATTTATCATTTTTTCTAATATTCTACGTTGAGAATTCATTGACTCAATTGCAGCTGTAGCAATAGCATGAACCCTCACACGACGCTCTACAGAAATTTGTTCTTCATGTAACACTTGCATTGCAGCACCATATATTGTTGAAGATGTTATATATCCAATCATTGCACCTATAGCTGTCCCTACCCCTGGAAAGATAGCTGTCCCAATTGCTCCTCCCCAGCTTGCTGCAATAGCCCCTGTACCTTTTTCACCCAACTCTTCAACTAATTGAATTGCATCTATCTCTCCATTTGCATATCGTATTAACGATTTTCCTACTTGGACACCTACCGTAGCAATTGTTGCAGGCAAATTAGTCTTGGATAAATTTACAAAGATACTATTCTTGCTTGAAGCCATAAAACCTCTTATTGCGGTATCACTCGCACCAATAATATAAGCACTTGTACTTCCTCCTACCGTATCTATAGCAACATCTTTTAATGCATCCTTAATTTCCTTTTCCCCTCTCATTACACAAACAATATTTTTTGATGTAGAAATTGCCGCTGAAATAACTGCTACGGCTTTTGCTTGCTCTACTCCGGAATGATGGGCAGTCTTAGCAACATATTTAGCAGTAGCCAATTTAGGATGTTCTCTTAAAAACATTGCTTCTCGAGAACTTATCCCACTGTCTGTAATATCCTTTGCTGCCTGCCTATATTTTTTGGCTTTATCCTCAAGCATTTTAGCTTTTTCTAAATTCCCATTTGTACGAAATTCTTTTGCTTTGGCACTTAACTTTTCTGATTGTTCTTGTGCATATTTTTTTGCTAACTCATATTGTTCAGAAGGAACAAGAACTTTATTTCCCCTATATCTATCCCAATCTTTACTTACTAATTTTCTAACAAGTTTTTCTGAACTTTTTTGTATTTGTTCTTGAGTTTGATAACCTCCACAAAATTTCATCTGTGCACTCCATAGAGGTTGATTTGCGTTTACTATTGGGTTTCCATCTACATCCACTGCTAAAATATCAAACTGAGTATGATTCCCGAGACCAACATCATTTGATCTACTTACTCGAGTATTTTTCCTGTTAATTATATTATCTGCATTTGTTTTATCGACATAATGGATTTCTGCAGCGAATCCAGCTTGCTGTTTAAGGTTCTGATATTCAAAATTAGGATTGACATTGGATTCTGCTACTTGTTTAAGACCCTTTTTAATTATGTGTCCGTCAGCTGAAACATTATCCTTGTAGCCCTTAATATATTCAGCCGCTGCTCTACCATACCTTTCAACATTCTCAGTTGTTGTTGCCCCAATGACCGAATCAATAAGTCCGCTATGATCTTTCTTCTTATTTTTTTCATTCATAGATAATTCCCCTTCATTTACTATCTATCCTGAAAACAAAATTTGGCAAAAAACAACCCCCACCTAGCCTTTGGAATATAATTTCCAAAGGAAGGTATTAAAGTTTATATATGGTTTAATTCCCTTATGCACTCACTTTTTCTAACTTCACTTCGTACCCTAACCCCTCTAATTTCTTCACCGTTTGACGCACGATCTTTGCTTCCCGTTGACGATCCCAATAGTCTGCCCCTAATTCTTTATACGGTTCCTTCCGAGTTAACAGGTAATAGATGATTTCTAATATCGTTCGTCCAACTGCCATACTCGCTCGATTCGCCCCTCTTCTTGCGGCTATGCGGTGATATTTCGCGGATAAATACGCATCCTTCTTTCTCGCGGCGGCACGGGCACATTCTACTAAACACGCTCTCAGCTTCTTGTTCCCTTTCCTCGTTCGGCTTGATAACCGTTTCCCCGCACTCTCGTAGTTTCCTGGTGCCATGCCTGCCCACGATGCCAGATGGCTCGCTGATGCAAAGCGACTCATATCGGTTCCGATTTCTGCCAAAATTTGTTCCGCACTTTGCCGCCCGACTCCCGGAATCGTATCTAAGAGCTCCAGCGCTTCTTCAAAAGGGCGCGTTCTCTCCTCGATCTCCTGATCTAATCGCGCAATCGCTTCATCTAGGTATATTTTGAAAAAACTTGGCTTCATTCCCTTACAAACGAGGATCAAAACAACAAGAGGTTTTATTATTTCGTCTTTTCACCTAATAGGCGAAAAGACGAAACGGAAAGAATATTATTAAGTGATGACGAATAAAACTGCTGCGAATTCAGAGTTTTGATTTTGTGATGTAATTGTAAAATCAACTCTTTAAGCAACTGACACATTTCCCGTTTTGACATGTTCGGTTTTCTAGCAACACTGTCGCTATGACGAGAATTTTTTCGTTCGTCAGTTATTCATTTTCATCTTGCTTTAAAACATAGCCCTTTAATTAAACTACCTTAGACAAACAAGGACAGGCATTAAGTTAAACATGCCAAATTTTCAAACTGGATTTATATAGAATCCAATTGCAAATCAAGCACTTGCAACTTATGCATTAGCTGGGTAACAGCATTAATACTAGTTTCAATTTCAACGTTATCACGTTCGACATCGTTTATTTGCTCTCTAATTTCTTTCTCTATTTCCGTAAACAGATTGTCAATTGTTTCCCGGACATTTCTTATCGTTTCCTCTTCAAATTTAAACAAACTCAATCGTATTTTCGTATTCAAATTTTGTAACATCGCTATTTGGGCATGGAGTAATTCTTGCTGTTTGGCATTAGCCTCAGCTACCTGAGCTTTTAGTTTTTCAAATTCCTTCTGTTCCTGCTCACGCTGTTTATGGTAATTTAAAATCATTCTTACTATCTCTATTAAAATAGTTTCTTTGATGATTGGTCGAACTAAACTACGAAAAATATTCCCGGAAATCGAATCATATGAATCGACCTCTATCACTTTTTCCACTTGGCTTACTTCCGGTATGTTTATAGCTACAGTTGTTAATTCATTTAAGTTGGGGATGCTTCGTGGAATATTTAACGCCGGAATGTTTACTTGTGTCTTTATACTCTTTTTCCAAGTGTACATAGCTTGCTGTATTTCTTCATTAACAATTGTTTCAATAATCCGCTGGAGCTGTTCAACCAAAAATTGAATGTCTTGACCGTTTGCGGCAAAACGATAAATTTCATCGCCAATGGAATAAATTTGTTGTCTCACCCTCAAGTAAACAGTTTGATACAAAGTATTTTTTTGTGTAGATAGCGTTGTTAATAAATGCAGCAAATTTTTTTCGTCTTCTTTTTTGATCGACTGTTTAAGATTTTCTAACAGATCCGTCAAATTCTTTAATATCATATAGATTGGAGGGCGCAAAATCTTCGGACCGTCTACTTCCCTCAATTTTTCTAAAATCGTAATTTCCAAGTCTTCAATACCACTGCTTTGCATAAGTATATGCTTATTTTGTAATTTTCCTCGCAATGCTGACTCAGCATTGACTCGTAAAAAAGTATATTTAGATTGAATCTTCTCAATCCCATAGTTTTCAGCTTCCCGTTGCAAATTGGCGAATATTTTTTTTCGTATTTGCTGGGCACGCATTTCGTCCCCTTCGTCACTATCTGCAATTTGCTTATTATTTAAAACAATAATTAATGGCTTATTCATCTGGATAATTTTTAAAATTTCTTGGGTAACAATCCGGTTATCAAACGTTTCACTATCATCAATAACAAATAAAATGACATCATGTTTTTCTAATTCGTTTCGAGATAGCCGATAATCTTCTTCAGGACCATTAATTCCTGGAGTATCAACTAAATCGTATCCACCCCAAGCATATCTAGTTACACTCTTTGTTTCCGGGACATCTGCAACGGAAGCTCTTTCCTCGCCGAAAATCGCATTTAGTAGAGTACTTTTTCCGGCATTATAAATTCCATAAAACATCAGGCTAGGCGCATATTCTTTTAGTCTTGGTTCAATTTCAGACTTTAAAGAAACAGCTGTATGCTCAAATCCATGTTTGTTTAATAATGCAGTTGTTTCTGCTAAGTATTCTGATAACAACTTTTTAAAATCTAATAGTTTGCTTGCTGTCATTCTATCCCCATCCCACTGTTTAAAATTTTAATTGTTCAAGCCGAGAATTAACTTCTTCCATTTTTTTAATTATTTCATTTAAAGTCTGTTCCACAGCATTAAAGTAACTATTAGCAATTACATCAATTGCTTCTTCAACAAATAAGTCTAGTTGCTTATATACTTGATCAAGTACTTTTTCCGTAACATCGACAACATTGTTGCCTAGACGAATTTTCTTTTCTTTTTCTCGCTTGACATGGGCAATTTCCTCAAATTTTTTTCCAAAAAAATGTTGGATATGCTCTAAAATTCCCTGTGGATCACGTTGCCTTTTAACGATGTCATATTCTTGGTATTTTATAGTTTCGTATTTATCTTCAAATTTAACGTTAATATCTAATGAAAGTGCTTGAAGTTGTATATGTTGGTAGTCTTTTATAATTTCCGTTACGTTTTGACTTAAGACTTTATTAAATTTTGGCTGTATATCGTACAGCAATTTTTGCGCAATCTGTTCTGAATCAATTTTTTCGCCCGCATCATGTTTTAAGGATAGTTTCATTAATGAAGTTTCAATGATTGGCGTAATTTCAACTTTTAATTGGGGAAGAATTCTTTTCCTTAACGAATGTAATTCTTGTTTTTTCGAATCAATTTTTGCGACTAATTGCTTGATTGTTTCCATCATTTCAAACAGACCGATAGAATAATTATCACCAACACTGAAACCTTCTTGAATTTCTTTAATCGTACTATTAACTTCTTTGCGTGGGCGTTCAATCTTTAATTCCAATCCTCTGTCACTAATGGTTCTACCTATTTGCTCGTACAATTTAGGCATGTTGCTTTTCACAAACAATTCATTATCATTTTCGATAATGGCTTTCTTAGCTACTCTTACAGATACACTTAAATACGTTTGATTTTTTAAATAGCTTGTTATGCCTTTCTTTGAGATTACTTCTTGTACGTACCTTTCTTGCGTTTTTCTTGTCTCTTCATCTTTCGGCATAAGAATGGTTACTAGTTGTCCGTCAATCTCGTCTTTTATCGTCTTGTCTGATTTGGTTATCACAACAAGCACAGGCTTTTCTTTTCTCATTAATCTCTCTAGTTCAACAATTTCATCAGCTTGACCCGGGGAAGACGAGGAAACAACAAACAAAATTAAGTCAGCATAGTCAACATATTTTTTAGCCAACTCTTCATTTTCCTTATTTAGTGAATGGATTCCCGGTGTATCTACCCATGTAAGCCCGTCATTTAATGTATAGTATTGTATTGTGCTCGTTTCCTCCACATCGTTTTCCTTAAACTCATTCGTTTGTAGCGGAACGGCACCTCGCTCTTTTGCTTGTGTGCTCCAGTCATACACATAAAATTGAGGTCGTGTTGTATAACTGACTTTACTTTGTTCAAAAGGAATGCCAGCAATAAAATTACCAAGCGAGCTTTTTCCAGAATTAACGTTTCCAAATACCGCTAGTAAAATAGACTTTTCAAACTGATGAATAAATTCTTTCCCTGCTATATAATTGTCTACCCGATCAATCCACTTCTTTATTTTTTGTTGATACAATTCTATTGTTTCCATCATCATTTTTTTTAGTTCGTCTTCTTCCATATTCACTGCTTTACTTGACATAGATTTCATAAAATCGTCTAATAACTTTAACTGATTTTTAATTTCTTTTTGCCGATCGTTTACTTCCATTGTGTAATTTTTTAGTTTTTCAGATCCTTCTTTAATATTTGCTAAAAACGAATCAACATATTGTTGAATGGTTAACATATTTAATCACTTCCCCAAACAATTTTCTACATAATCTTTTAATTTTTTTATCGCTTTTTCTAACTTTTTCTCTTCAGCTTTGATATATGATAACTGCAAATCTATGTCTTTTATTTGCGATAAAATATTCTCACTATTTTTAGAGAGGCTTCTCAACAGCTTATTTGTATGTTTTATTAAGCTTTCTTCCAACTCACGGATAAACTTTTTAATAGCTGGAGAAAAAGCGTCTTTTACAATTCTTTTTGCTTGATCAATATTCGCATTAAGATCTTTTTCTAAATCCGACTTTGCCTTAGAAAAATCATATTGATAATATTCCACTTCTTTTTCGCTTCCAAACCATCCTTTTTCATACCTAGTAATATAATAAGTATCGACATTAGCTTTTAAATACCAGTCGCAACTATCATAATCGTTAAGAGCTTCTAAAATATCATTAGTATTAACATTTACATTAATAGAACTAACATTGAAAGAAATTTGAGAGTCGAACGGATACTTTAATTCAAGTTCTCCTATCCTTTGCAATACATTATCTGTAAGTCGAACTAAATTTTTTTGTAATTCTAACTCAACTTTAAAATAGGGATTATTAGCAGATTTTTCATAGTATTGATAAGGTTTTATTGCATTGATTAGTTCTTTTTGAAAAGAATACATTTTACTACTTACATGGCTGTAACATTTTTCCCTGAAAGATTCTTTTGCTGCTCGCTCAGCTGCTTCTTCAGAACGATAATTGTATTGTGAAAATGGGTTAGCAGAAAAATAAATATATGTCGACGGTAAAACAAGAAAATTTTCTGTAAGTTTATTCAAACGCTGCTGTTCTGTTGATAACTCACTTTGTATATAGCTCTTTATTTCTTCAAGCATATGTATCTCTTTTGTAAACTTTTGTTTTTTTTGCATTTAAAGATTCAACATCTGGTAGTCGACTTATTAAATAATTTCTAATAGACTCTTCTATTTTTGTAGTGATTGAGTGAACCCTCTCACAAAAAATATCTATTTTTTTATTTTTCAATTCTTGGTTTTTGCCATTAATATAAAACAATAATTCGCTTATTCCACTAGACTCGCGCAACTTCTCCTTTTCTTCTATCATTCCTCTTAAATATGAAACGGAGTCCACTGTAAAAAAAACATCAATTTTAGTATCAAGCTCCCTAAAAATTTGTTCTTGAATTATCTCTGTTATTTTCGACACTTGTTCATTCTCTAATTGATGCCTATTGGAACCAACAAAAACGAATCTATTCCAAAATTCATCTTTTGTCGGAAAATATTGCATTAATCTCTTAATGAATTCCACCTCTACTCTTTGCAGCTCCCCATCCACAAGATTATGAACAAACAATAGTAAATCAGCCTGTTTATATGCCTTGATAGCCTCATCTGTATCTTCTTGATTGGCATTAACACCAGGTGTATCGACCAGAAAGTAATCGTCTAACTCTAAGACTTTATTTGCAGTCGTTTGTCGAACAGCACCAGTTGGGAAATACTCTGGTTTTTGTACAAGCGCATTTAGCAAAGAGCTTTTACCCGATTTCACTATACCAGCAGTGACAATAGCAGGTTTCGAAACGAATGTGTTTAAAAGCTGTTGTAGTTCCTCCATTTTTTCATCAACGTTTATATATGGTTTAAACTCTTGACTAACATCTGTAAGTTCTTCTATTATCGTAAGCGACATACGTATATCAAACTCCCTATAAACATTCTTTTTAAACTAACTTAATTCCAACCTCTCACCTATAATTTTCCAACATCTTCTCAATCGTCTCCCTCATCTCCTCGCGAAATTCTTCCGGCTTGATTACCTCCAAATATTGCGCCTGGCTTAACAGCCACATCTTAATGCCGCGTCCGTAAACTTCTGCTTCAATGACCGATACTTGTCCATCTGTTTCAATGACTTTAGCAGTAGGAAGGCGATCTAAAATCGCTTGCAAGGAAGGTCCCCAAAACCGAAACGTAATTTTCATTAGTTCCCCCGCATACATAAATTGCACTCGTTTGCGAAATTCTCCTTCTTCAAACCGATTTTTATAATCGGATTGGAAATGCTCATTCGTAACGGTGTAACGAACAATGCGATCTACTCGATAAATTGTTGGAAAATTAAATTCATAGTCTATAAGAAAGGCGATTAAGTAAAAGTAATATTCTGAGAAAACGATTCCGACAGGTTTTAACTTCCTTGTGATTGGCGAATCTTCTCCTTCTTTCTTGTAATCAATGACAATCGCTCGTTTTGTGTGCACCGCACGACTTAAATCCCAAATCGTCTGAATGAGCGGTTGGTCATGTTGTAACGAAACGTAGTGAAAATGTTCATTTCGGATGACATCTTGGATAAAACGCTGATTTTGTGGATGTGATTGAAAAATAAGCTTTTTTAATAGCCGATCCATTTCTTCCCTTTTTAATGCACGACTTTCAAGTAATATTTTAGAAATAATAAGAATATCTTCATTTGTCAAACACCTTTGTTTTGATTCCTTCTGGCGCCATACGTATCCCCTTTTTTGACGGTCGTAGTCAATTGTAACCGAATCATAGAACGTGTCTGCGATATACGCCCGCAATTCTTCAATGTCTCGTTGAATCGTTTTTTCATCTACACTAAAACGATCAGCTTCTTGCTTTTTTAAAATAGTCTCCCCTTCTCGTAGACGGTCGTAAATGGATAAAATTCTCCAAGGTTTAGAACACTGTTCACTCACACTTTTCACTCCATAACTGTAGATGAGCAATTTTCATAACAATAATTACCATGTAAAAAGAAACAAACAGGGTAACCCTTATGCCACATGGAGCTGTTTTTTCACGGTATCAATGGGAATATTTTGTTTCGCTGCACAGTAAATGAACTCCACGAGGCTATGTCCTTTTCTCTTGCGCAAGAGATCGAGCCCATCAGAAAAATCGCTGTTCGACTCGAATAGGCTGTACACGTAAGCAAGCTGCACCAAGATCCAGTAGCGTTTCACCGCTCGAACCTGACGAACACGGTACCCATCGAGCTTCAGCTGGTCTTTCGCTTGTCGAAAAAAGCATTCGATCGACCAGCGTTGGGCATAGTGGCGCAAGATGTCTTCATCGCTTAGCTCCCGGTCGGTGCTCAAGACGCAGTGAAGATGTTCCGATGTCATCGGCTGATTGGCTTTCCAAGCGAGCAGCACCACCGCATGGTCGAGACCGTTGAGCGCTCCTTCGTAACGATAGACGCGATAATGCTCTTCTCCCACCGTGACGAGGTGAGTGTCATTCGGTTCGATGGAGCGGGCCAACTGCTTCGCTTGGACGGCAACGCCGTTCGGATAGAGAATCCGGTTCGTCTTGAGCATCGCGATGACGTGGAATCCTTTTTTCAGACAAGCTTCCACGAGCGCTTTCGATGGATACCACGAATCCATCAGCACATAAACGGGACGGCGTACATCCAACGAAGAAAGCATCTCGATTGCGAGTTCCCCTTTGCTTTTTCCCGCCGTCTTGTCGTAGAGGCGGAAGGCAAAGGGAAACGCCTGGGTTGCAGTATGAACCATGAACCAAACAAGAGAATGGCCCCAAATCGATTTTTTCTCTGAGTGAGAGTAGTGCCAATCACATCCCTGAATCGCGTGTGTTGCCCGTGACGAAGGCTTGGTTTTTTGGCAAATCGTATCATCGATCGAAACAAACAAGGGTTGATTCTCCTGTTTGGCGATGCGTTCGACACGACGAAGGATCCACTGCTGGAGTTTATGAAGCAGCGCCTCTTCCTCCCATGGGCTTTTCGTGAAAAAATGGCTGAGTGTCGTGCGGTGGTTCGGATGAAAGCTCCCATGATGAAGATCGGTCAATGTTCCCGAAAATCCCTTCGTGATCATCGCATCCACGATATGAACGAGATGCTTCATAACGGGTTTTGAAAAATAAAGGGCCAACCCCAACATCGTGAAAAACTTGTGAATTCCTTGATGATGTGCTAATCTATTCATGAGACATGAACCTCCTTGTGAATGGTTTGGTAGCACATCTATTCTAATCAAGGAATCGGGTTCATGTCTCCTTTTTTGTTTCGATGTAAATTTATGTTAGTGATTTTGCTCATCTACAGTCCATAAATAGAAATACTATATAAATCACCCGTTTTTTTATCTTTTATAACAATATATTACTATTTTACATGGACAATATATGTACAAGAAGAAAAAAATTCAAAAAAATTGTCGTACTTTTTCGTTTTGTCTCCCTTCTTTCTGTCGAATGATGGTATAATAGAAACGGAAAGAGGAGGTGAGATGGGTGGAACAGTTGTTGCAACGCATTTTTGATGAGCTGGCATATTTGCGTGCGAATATGGCAACGAAAGAAGACGTCGCTATGTTGAAAGATGACATTCGCGTATTAGAAAACCGCGTGAGTCATATCGAACAGACGATGGCGACAAAAGACGACGTCGCAAGCATCGAGCAGCGTATGGCGACAAAAGACGATGTCGCAAGCATCGAGCAGCGCATGGCTACAAAAGACGATATCGCAAGCATCGAGCAACGTATGGCGACGAAAGACGATGTTGCCGCTTTGCAAAACAGTATGCATACGCTTGAGCATCGAGTGGGGCATATTGAACAGACAATGGCTACGAAAGACGATGTCGCAAGCATCGAGCAACGTATGGCGACGAAAGACGATGTGGCGCTTGTGCCAGCTATTCGGGAAATGGTTGGACAGTTGATGGAACGAATGACTGTTGTTGAGTTGCATGTGCAAGAAATTCCGGCCATAAAACAGCAAATCGAACAATTGTCGCAACAAATGGAAGAAGGATTTGAAAAAATGGCGCATCAAGAAACGATTCTACAAGCATTATCACTCCGTTCGATTCAACAAGCAAACGATATCCACTACTTAAAAACAAACACGATTTCCACGAAATAAGTGTAAAATCAAAAAGGGTGTCGCTCATCGGACACCCTTTTTTTATGCTTCTAACTGCTCGCGCCACTGGTGTAACGTTGCTCGCTCTTTTTCGGTAATGATACTAAGCTCTGTTGCTGTTTCGATGAGCGTATCGTAATCAGTGGCGGTGTAGTATGGGACTTGTTCCTGCTGAAACGCTCGTTTGCCTTTTTGTAATCCGTATGTGAAAATGGCAACGACGCCAAGCACGTGGCATCCTGCTTCGCGCAAAGCCCGTACAGCATTTAGCGAGCTGCCGCCTGTTGAAATTAAATCTTCTACGACAACAACGCGTTGCCCTCGTTCGACTTTCCCTTCAATTTGTTTCCCTTTTCCATGTCCTTTCGCTTGACTGCGAATATAACACATCGGTACATCGAGTCGTTCGCTCACCCATGCCGCATGGGGAATGCCTGCCGTCGCTGTGCCAGCGATAACTTCCACATCCGGAAAATGCATGCGAATAAGCGAAGTGAGTTCATCGGCAATCATTTTTCTCACCGCTGGGTACGCTAACGTCAGCCGATTGTCGCAATAAATAGGAGCTTGTATGCCGGAAGACCACGTAAATGGTTCGTTTGGGCTTAACGATACTGCACCGATCGAAAGAAGTTGTTTTGCGATTTCTTTTTTCATCATTGTCCACCATCCCATTCTCGTTTTAGCCGTTCATATGCCGCATATGGATTGTGCGCTTTTGTGATGCTTCGTCCGATGACGATATAATTTGTTCCAAGCTGTTTCGCCTCATATGGTGTTACAACGCGCACTTGATCGTCCGCTTGATCATCCGCAAAACGAATGCCTGGGGTAACGGTGATGAACGATGCGCCAAGTGATGCGCGAAGAAACGGCACTTCTTGCGCCGAACAAACGACGCCGTCAAGCCCGCTACGATACGCAAGCGTAGCGTAATGAAGCACCGTTTCATTCATCGTCCGGTCAATCAACAATTCATCATGAAGCATTCGTTCGCTTGTGCTCGTTAGCTGCGTCACCGCGATGCAACGGGGACGCTTCATTCCAGGCGGCGTTCCTTCTTCTAATCCTTCGATCGCTGCGCGCATCATCGCGCTTCCCCCTGATGCATGAACGTTCACTAAATCAATGCCTAATTTCGCCAATCCTTTCATTGCTCGTTTTACTGTATGTGGAATATCATGAAGCTTTAAATCTAAAAAAATATCATGTCCGCGCTGCTTTAATTCGTCGATGATCGCTGGACCTTCTTGAAAATATAGCTCCATGCCGACTTTTAAAAAAAGCGATGTGTCAGAAAATAACTGCAAAAACGACCGCACTTCTTCCTTTGATGAAAAATCAAGTGCCACAATAAACGGTTTGTCCATTGTTCCAGCCCCTCCCCGTACATTCCGAAATATGATGAATGCCAAGTTCATCTAAAAGCGGTGGCAAATCGCGGATAATATGTGGACAAACGTACGGGTCGATAAAATTCGCTGTTCCGATCGCGACCGCACTCGCACCAGCGTAAAAAAACTCGATGACATCTTCGGCGCTTTGAATGCCGCCCATGCCGATAATCGGAAGCGATACCGCTTGGCTTACTTCATAAATCATTCGAATGGCAATCGGTTTAATGGCTGGACCGGATAATCCGCCTGTTCCGTTCGCTAAAATCGGCTTCCCTGTTTTGACGTCAATACGCATGCCTAATAACGTATTAATCATCGTCAATCCGTCCGCGCCTGCTTGTTCAATCGCTTTCGCCATCGCGACAATGTTTGTCACGTTTGGAGATAGTTTCACATACACAGGCACGGCAGACACTTCTTTTACCGCCCGCGTCAGTTCGGCGGCAACTTCCGGCACAGTACCGAACGCAATGCCACCTTGTTTTACATTGGGGCATGAAATATTTAACTCGAGCGCATGAACGTTTGGCGCTTTTGATATGCGCTTGGCGACTTCCACATATTCTTCCATCGTAGAACCGGCAATGTTTGCGATAATCGGCACGTCGTATTGCGCTAACCACGGCAGTTCTTCGGCAAGCACATAATCAACGCCGGGATTTTGCAACCCGATCGCATTTAACATGCCGCTTGCCGTCTCGGCGACACGTGGCGTCGGATTGCCGAAGCGCGCGTCAAGCGTCGTCGCTTTAATCATAATTGCTCCGAGAACGCTTAAATCGTAAAATTTCGCGTATTCCCGTCCGAATCCGAAACAGCCCGATGCAGGCATAATCGGATTTTTTAATGAAAGTCCTGGCAATTCAACTGCTAATCGGTTCATAACACGACCTCCCCTGCTCGAAACACCGGCCCATCGCTACATACTTTTTTATATGCTGTTTCGCTGTTTGGCACGTGGCATACGCATGCAAAACAAGCGCCGACGCCGCAACCCATTCGTTCTTCTAATGACAAATATAGTTCTTTATGCGGAAATTGTTGTTGTAATGCTTTTAACATCGGCTTCGGTCCACACGCATATAGCACATCAAACGAAAGGGCGTGACGTTGAATGACGTCGGTAACAAATCCTTTCATGCCGTACGAACCATCTGCCGTTGCAACGTACGTCTTACCGAACGAAGCAAATTGTTGCTCGTAAAAGACGACTTCTTTCGTTTGAAAACCGAGCACGACTGTGACACATACACCGTTTTTCACTAGTTGCTTTGCTAGTTCATATAACGGCGGCACCCCAATGCCACCACCGACAAGAAGGGCATGTTGCCCGCTTGAAAGAGCGGAAAGCGGAAAGCCGTTTCCGAGCGGACCGAGCACATCGAGCGACTCCCCAGGCTGTTTTTGCGAAAGGAGCATTGTTCCTGCCCCTTCCGCACGGTAAATGATCGTACATTCTCCTGCTTCGGGATTAATGTCGCAAAGACTGAGTGGCCGTCTTAGTAACGGTTCACGATGTCCCACTTTAACATGCACAAATTGTCCGGGCGTACGCATGCGCCGAACGAGTGAACCAGCGAGCGTCAATTCATAAATGTCTTTTGCGATTTGGCGATTGGAGATAATCGTCATATTTTCCTTCATACGCCCACCTTCTTTTCTGCCATCGCTGTTGTCGAAAACGTCATCGCTTCTAAGACGAGAAGCATCGCTTTCGCTGTATCGAGCGACGTTAAACAAGGAATGCCGTTTTCTACCGCTTCGCGACGGATGCGGAAGCCGTCGCTTTCTGTTTCTTTTCCTTTTGTTAATGTGTTAATAACGACTTGCGCTTCGCCTTGGCGAATGACGTCAAGAATGTTTGGTGAGCCGGTATGAATTTTATTGACGACAGTCACAGGAATGTTCGCTTTCCGCAACGTTTGCGCTGTGCCGTTTGTCGCTAGCAACTGATAACCAATGTTGTAAAAGCGGCGCGCGATATCAATCGCCTCTTCTTTATCTTTATCGGCAATCGTCAATAAGACGGCACCGTGCGGACGAATGTGGATGCCAGAAGCGACAAGCCCTTTATAAAGCGCCTTCGCAAACGTGTCGTCTTTCCCGATCACTTCACCCGTCGATTTCATTTCTGGACCGAGCGAAATATCGACGTTACGCAACTTTGCGAATGAAAACACAGGCGCTTTCACATATACCCCTTCACTTTCTTCTTTTAATCCAGTGTAGTAACCAAGCTCGTTTAACTTTGCGCCTAAAATGACTTTTGTTGCGATGTTTGCCATCGGCACGTTCGTAATTTTACTTAAAAATGGAACGGTGCGGCTTGAACGTGGATTCACTTCTAACACGTACACATCGCCGTCATATAGTACGAACTGAATGTTCAACAATCCGACGATGCGCAATCCTTTTGCCAACGCAATCGTATAGTCAACAATTTGTTGTTTGATGTCTCTTGTTAACGTCTGCGGCGGATAGACGGCGATCGAATCGCCCGAATGAACACCGGCGCGCTCAATATGCTCCATAATGCCTGGGATAAACACATCTTCCCCATCGGAAATCGCATCGACTTCAATTTCTTTTCCAATTAAATAACGGTCAATTAATACCGGGTGTTGCGGATTGACTTTCACTGCATGCTCCATATAATGTAACAGCTCTTCTTCTTTATATACGATTTCCATCGCACGACCACCAAGCACATACGATGGGCGCACGAGAACAGGATAGCCGATGTCTTCAGCAATGCGTACCGCTTCTTCAACCGAAAACGCTGTTTTTCCTTTCGGTTGCGGAATGCCGAGTTGCGCAAGCGTTCGTTCAAATTTGTCGCGGTTTTCGGCGCGATCTAAATCTTCAAGCGAAGTGCCGAGAATGCGCACCCCACGCGCCGCTAATTCCGCCGCTAAGTTGATCGCTGTTTGTCCACCAAATTGAACGATAACGCCAATTGGCTGTTCTAAATCGATGACGTGCATCACATCTTCAATCGTTAACGGTTCAAAGTAAAGCTTATCGGAAATACTAAAGTCGGTTGAAACCGTCTCTGGATTGTTGTTAATAATAATCGCTTCGTATCCCGCTTCTTTAATCGCCCATACGGAATGAACGGTCGCATAGTCAAATTCGATCCCTTGCCCGATCCGAATCGGACCCGAACCGAGGACGACAACACTTTCACGCGTTGTAACAATAGATTCGTTTTCTTCTTCATACGTGCTGTAATAATACGGCGTTTCTGATTCGAATTCCGCTGCGCACGTGTCGACCATTTTATATACAGGTGTAATGCCAGCACGTTTCCGCATTTCGTACACGTCGCGTTCGGTCATCTGCCAATATTTCGCGATTGCTACATCAGAAAAGCCCATTTCTTTCGCTTTTTTTAGTACGTCGATATCACCAACATGTTCGCGTAAAACGGATTCGTACTGTACGATGCCTGAAATTTTCGTTAAAAAGAACGGATCGATTTGGCTCCATGCATGCACTTGTTCGACTGTTACGCCGCGGCGAAACGCTTCCGCAATGTAAAATAACCGTTCATCACCCGCTTTTTGAATGCGTTTTTGTAGCAATGCATCATCGACTTGTTCTTTTAATTCTAAATGATAGACGTTCGTTTCGAGCGAGCGGACCGCTTTTAATAGCGACTCCTCAAACGTGCGCCCGATCGCCATCACTTCGCCTGTCGCTTTCATTTGCGTGCCGAGATGGCGGTTCGCTGATTCGAATTTGTCAAATGGAAAGCGCGGAATTTTTGTGACGACGTAATCGAGCGTTGGCTCAAAGCAAGCGTACGTTTTTCCCGTCACCGGATTCATCATTTCATCAAGCGTTAAACCGACCGCAATTTTTGCGGCAAGCTTCGCAATCGGATACCCCGTTGCTTTCGATGCAAGCGCCGATGAGCGACTGACGCGCGGGTTGACTTCAATGACGTAATATTGAAAACTGTGCGGATCAAGGGCAAGCTGCACGTTGCAACCCCCTTCAATGCCGAGCGCACGAATAATGCGGAGCGAGGCGTTTCGCAACAGTTGATATTCGCGATCGCTTAACGTTTGGCTTGGCGCAACGACAATCGAATCGCCCGTATGAATGCCGACAGGATCAATATTCTCCATATTGCAAACGACGATGGCGTTATCTTTCGCATCGCGCATCACTTCGTATTCAATTTCTTTATAGCCTGCGATACTTTTTTCTAATAAACATTGATGAACAGGGCTCATTTTTAAACCGCTTGAGACGATGTCGATTAGCTCTTCTTCGTTCGTACAAATGCCTCCGCCTGTTCCACCGAGCGTAAATGCAGGGCGAACGATGACCGGATACCCGATTTGTTCAACGAACGCATACGCCTCTTGCAAACTATGCACGATTGAGCTTTCCGGCACCGGTTCGCCAAGTTCGTTCATAAGCGCTCGAAATTTTTCGCGGTCTTCTGCTTTTTCAATCGCTTCTAATTTCGTGCCGAGAATTTCAACGCCGCACTCTTCAAGCACTCCTGCTTTTGCTAATTCGACAGCTAAGTTTAATCCCGTCTGCCCGCCAAGCGTCGGCAAAATGGCATCGGGCCGTTCTTTCCGAATGACGCGCGAGACAAATTCGAGCGTTAACGGTTCCATGTATACTTTGTCAGCAATTTCTGTATCGGTCATAATCGTTGCCGGGTTGGAGTTGACGAGAATGACTTTATATCCTTCTTCTTTTAACGCCAAGCAGGCTTGCGTTCCCGCATAATCGAACTCCGCTGCCTGCCCGATGACGATCGGTCCAGAACCGATGACGAGAATCGTTTTAATATCTTGACGTTTAGGCATGAACGGCACCTCTTTCTTTTTTAAACTGTTCAATCATCGCAATAAAATCGTCGAATAAACCGTTTGCGTCTTCTGGACCTGGCGACGCTTCCGGATGATATTGCACGGTAAACGCAGGAACGTCGCGGTGGCGAAGCCCTTCAATCGTTCCGTCATTTAATGCGATATGCGTCACTTCTAATCGCGTATGAACGAGCGACTTTTCCGTGACAGTGTAGCCGTGATTTTGCGAGGTGATCGCTACTTTTCCTGTTTCAATATGTTTCACAGGATGATTCGAACCTCGATGACCAAACTTCATTTTTTCCGTATTCGCCCCACAAGCGAGCGCAAACAGTTGATGGCCGAGACAAATGCCAAAAAGCGGAACGTGGCCAAGTATGTGTTGAATCATGTCAATCGCTTCGGGTACGTCTTTCGGATCCCCTGGTCCGTTCGATAACATGACACCGTCGGGATGCCATTGCAATACTTCTTCGGCCGTTGCGTTGTACGGTAACACGATGACATCGCAATGGCGTTTATTTAATTCACGCAAAATGCCGTGCTTCATGCCAAAGTCGATTAAAACGATGCGATGGCCGCGCCCTGGACTAGCGTACGGACTTTTTGTCGATACGCGTTTCACTTGATCGCGCGCAAGCTCCGTTTCTTTTAAATAAGCGACTGCCTCCGTCACAGACACGTCCATGTCGCAAATCATCCCTTTTAACGTGCCGTATTGACGAATAATGCGCGTCAGTTTCCGCGTATCGACACCTGCTAAGCCGGGGATATTTTTCATGCGCAAATATTCGTCAATCGTTAGCTCACTTCGCCAATTGAACGGAGATAGGCACGCTTCTTTCACAATAAATCCAAACACATGCGGTTCGATTGATTCGAAATCGTCGCGGTTGACGCCATAGTTTCCGATTAAAGGATACGTCATCGTTACGATTTGTCCGCAATACGACGGGTCCGTTAAAATTTCTTGATATCCTGTCATTCCGGTGTTAAAAACGACTTCACCGACTGTTTGTCGTTCGCTTCCAAACGCTTCGCCAACAAAACGTGTACCATCTTCTAAAATGAGTTGTCGTTTCATTCTCCTCTTCCTTTCTGCCAAACCATTTTTCCATCTACAATCGTCATCGTTGGCCATCCTTTACACGTCCAGCCTGCAAACGGTGTATTTTTTCCTTTCGATACAAAAGTGTTTGGATCAATGGCTTGTTCGTTATGTAAATCGATAATGACGAAATCTGCTTTGGCGCCAACTTTTAGTTCCCCGCCGTCAATGCGAAACGTCTCGGCTGGTTTTTTTGAAAGCCAGTCAACAAGCTGTTTTAACGTACATATTCCTTTTTCAACAAAATGCGTATATAAAAGCGGAAAGGCGGTTTCTAATCCAACGATGCCAAACGGGGCAAGCACCATCCCTTCGCTTTTTTCTTCTTCTGTATGCGGTGCATGGTCGGTTGCGATAAAATCAATCGTTCCATCAAGCAATCCTTCAATTAACGCTTGTTGATCTTCTTTCGTTCGCAACGGTGGATTCATTTTAAAGTTCGCATCTAACGTTGGGATGTCTTCATCACAAAGCAGTAAATGGTGCGGAGTCACTTCAGCAGTGACCCGAATGCCTGCTTGTTTCGCCTCGCGCACGATGCGCACCGACTGTTTCGTGCTTATATGGCAAACGTGGTAGTGACACCCGGTCGCTTCGGCTAACAACACATCGCGTGCAATATGTACCGCTTCACAAACGGAAGGAATACCGGTCAGTCCGTGTCGTTTCGCAAACGCTCCGTCATGCACGCATCCTTTATACGTCAGCGTTTCGTCTTCACAATGTGCGACAATTGGCATATCGAGAGCTGCCGCTTGTTGCATCGCTTCATACATGATGCGCGCGCTTTGCACTCCCACGCCATCATCTGTAAATGCAAACGCTCCTGCTTCTTTTAATGCGGCAAAATCAACGAGCTGTTTTCCTGCTTGGCGCACGGTAATGGCGGCATACGGCAACACGCGCACGTGCGCCGTTTCGCGAATGCGGTTGACGAGCCACTCCATTTGTTGTTTCGTATCAGGTACTGGTTTTGTGTTTGGCATCGCTGCAATCGTTGTAAATCCACCTTTCGCCGCAGCGAGCGTACCTGTCGCGATCGTTTCTTTATGTTCCCCACCGGGTTCGCGCAAATGAACGTGTACGTCGACAAATCCTGGCGCGACAAATTGGCCGTTAACATCAATCACTTCATCGTCATCGCTTGCATCGAGGTCAGGGGCAATATGAACGATGCGACCTTCGTCAATTTGTATATCGGCCGATATGAACTCGCCTTGCTCATTAAGCAAACGCGCACGTTTGAAAATGATAGCCATGTTTCGTTCCTACTTTTTGTAATGCTCGTTTTAAAACAGCCATGCGCACGTATACACCGTTTTCCATTTGTTTAAAAATGCGTGATCGTTCACATTCAACGAGTTCACTTGCGATTTCTACATCGCGATTGACAGGAGCGGGATGTAGAATAATACTCGTTTTCTTCATCTGTTTTTCTCGCGCGATCGTTAAACCGTACTGTTCATGATATTGCTCTTTCGTCCATCCCATTTTTTCTTCATGCCGCTCATGTTGAATGCGAAGAAGCATGACGACGTCTGCTTCTTTCACTGCCGTGTCAAGATCGACGTATGTGCCGTACGGATTCGTTATATCTTGCCACTCAGGAGGGCTGCAAAAGAAGACGTTTGCGCCGAGCCTTGTTAATATTTCAGCATTCGAACGTGCTACTCGGCTATGACGAATGTCACCGACAATGGCAACATTCAGTCCGATAAATGTGCCAAATTGTTGACGAATCGTCAGTAAATCTAATAACGATTGCGTCGGATGATGACCGCACCCGTCGCCTGCATTAATGATCGGAATGTCAATCGTATGGCGCAACGGTTCAAAGTAATGATCGGATGGGTGGCGAATGACGACCGCTTCCACTCCGATCGCTTGCAACGTCCGAATCGTATCGTACAACGTTTCTCCTTTTTGGACGCTCGACATGTCTGCATCAAACGGAATGACTTCAAGCCCAAGTTTTCGTTCCGCTATTTCAAAACTACATTTTGTGCGCGTGCTCGGTTCAAAAAATAAGTTGGCGACAAACGTTTGTTTATTGACTTTCCACGTTTCACCGTTCGCAAATCGTTCCGCTTCATGCAAAATGGCGAGCACTTCATCAACCGAGAGCTCTGCTAACGTTAGTAAATGCATATAAACTCCTCCTTTTTAGTAAAAAAACACCTTGCCGAGCGAGGCAAGGTGTTTGAAAGCTCGAGGAAATAGACCGTTTCGATGAACGGGTTTCCTCTAGTACACCTTTGTAAGCCTCGCTGGACTTCTTTTAAAAGGTGTGTTATGCGACATCATGTTTTTGTTCAAATACGCTATCCGACACTTTCGGACGACCAGGCAAAATGAGGTTTAATACGATACCTGTGATTGCTGCAAGCGCCATACCGTGCACTTCAAATTGTTCTGATACTTTCACAACCGCATCCCCGATGCCGATGACAAGAATAACTGATGAGATGACTAAGTTTCGTTTGTCACCAAAATCAATTTTGCTGTCGACGAGCATGCGCAAACCTGAAGAAGCGATAATTCCGAACAGTAAGATCGATACGCCACCCATGACCGGCGTCGGAATCGAGCTAATAAGCGCCGTCACTTTTCCTAAAAATCCGAATGCGATCGCGAGCACAGCCGCACCAGCTAACACATATACGCTATATACGCGCGTAATTGCTAATACCCCGATATTTTCTCCGTATGTCGTCTTCGGCGGACCGCCGATGAGGGCTGAAATCATCGTCGCTAATCCATCACCGAAAATCGAGCGATGTAAACCTGGTTCTTTAATGTAATCGCGCCCAACGACTTTGCTTAATACGAGCTGATGCCCGATATGTTCAGATAATGTCACAATGGCGACAGGCACCATCAATAGCACAATATCGAGTGTCACGCGGACATCGTAATGAACGAACGGCAACAAGAAATCAGGCATCTCAAGCCATTTTGCTTTTGCTACCCCTGATAAATCGACGACACCAACAGCTAATGCGTACACGTAGCCGACGATAATGCCCATAAGGACAGGTACAAGGCTAAACATTCCTCGCGATAAAATCGAGAATACAATCGTTGCCGCGAGCGTCACGATCGCAACGGAAAAGTGCGTTAAACTATATTTTCCGTCTGGACCGTTCATCGCCATGCTGACGGCAACGTTTGCTAATCCTAAGCCGATGACGATAATGACTGGACCGACAACGATCGGCGGAAGTAAATTCATGATCCAACGATAACCTGCTTTTTTAATTGCTAAAGCGACGATCCCGTATACGAGTCCCGCTAAAAAGCTACCGATCATCGCCGCACCCGGACCACCAGCTGCCTTTGCCGCAATAATTGGCGTAATAAACGCAAACGATGAGCCAAGGTACGCAGGGACTTGCCATTTTGTTACAATCAAAAAGGCGATTGTACCGAGTCCGCTGGAAATGAGCGCCATCGCTGGACTTAATCCGACTAAATATGGCACTAAAATCGTTGCACCAAACATCGCAAACAAATGTTGTAAACTAAGTGTAACAAGCTGTCCGAAAGAAGGAACATCTTTCACGTCTAATACCGGTTTGTTCATCTTCTCTCTCCCTTTCTCAATTTATATAAAAAACCCTCTTTGTCCGTACGAAGGCACAAAGAGGGTATAGGAAACGAATCCCCTTTGTCAGCCTCGCTGGACTGCCTTTAAAAAGGGTGCTTTATTCATGTATGCTCACTTGATCGATGTCGTCTACTTCTTTTAATTCGACGACGATCATTTCCGAGCTTGACGTCGGAATGTTTTTGCCGACGAAATCGGCCCGAATCGGCAACTCGCGATGACCGCGGTCAACGAGAACAGCTAATTGAATTTGCGCCGGACGACCGAGATCCATAACGGCATCCATGGCGGCGCGCACCGTTCGGCCTGTAAATAATACGTCATCAACTAAAACGACTTTTCGATTTGTAACAGAAAATGGGACGTCCGTTCCTTTCACAAGCGGTTCACGATCGTCTGTTTTTACTGTTAAATCATCACGATATAATGTAATATCTAACTCGCCAACAGGAATAGACGTTCCTTCAATTTGTTCAATGCGTTCAGCTAATCGCTTTGCTAAGTAAATGCCGCGCGTCTTAACACCGATGAGGACGCAATCGTCAATCCCTTTATTGCGCTCAATAATTTCGTGAGCAATGCGCGTCAACGCGCGTCGAATCGCTTGTTCGTCTAATACAATGGCCTTTTGCATCGTTCCACCTCCATACAAAAAACCCTCTCACCGTTTGGCGAGAGGGTATATGTAGGCAGACGTCACCTAAATCCGACACCTTCTCAGCCTCACGGGACTGAATTTAAAGGCCCTTGTTCACTTGAGTTCATTTTACGTTTCCTTGTTTCGTTTGTCAACGATTATTTCGCAACATATCGAGCAATCGTTCAAATTCGTGAGGAATCGGGGCTTCAAACTGCAAATATTCGCCTGTGCGCGGGTGATGAAACCCTAATACGCCGGCATGAAGCGCTTGTCCATCAATCGGTAGCGTTTTGCGCGGACCGTATTTCGGGTCACCCGCAAGCGGATAGCCGATATATTTCATATGAACCCGAATTTGATGCGTTCGCCCTGTTTCGAGTTGACACTCCAAAAACGTATAATGTTCAAATCGTTCAAGAACGCGAAAATGCGTCACCGCTTCTTTCCCATTTTCAACAACGGCCATGCTTTGACGATCGCGTGGGTCGCGCCCGATTGGAGCATCAATCGTCCCATAATCGTGCGGAATAACACCGTGAACGATCGCGACATATTTGCGCGTCACCGTTTTGTTTACAAGTTGATTGACAAGCGACTCATGCGCCAAATCGTTTTTGGCAATCATTAATAAACCGGACGTATCTTTATCGATGCGATGAACGATGCCCGGTCGAAGCACACCGTTAATGCCGGAAAGGTCTTGACAATGTGCAAGTAACGCGTTAACAAGCGTCCCGTGCATATGCCCTGGTGCTGGATGAACGACCATGCCGCGCGGCTTATTGACAACGAGCACGTCCGCATCTTCGTAATAAATGTCGAGTGGAATCGGCTCCGGCTCAACATCTAACGGTTCTGGGTCAGGAATGGAAATGACCACTTCATCGTCGACATGGCATTTGTAGTTCGGTTTCACCGCTTTGCCGTTGACAAGCACGCGGCCTTCTTTTAGCCATTGTTGTACTTGGGAGCGCGACCATTGTTCATTTAATTCGGCAATGACTTTATCAATGCGCTCTCCATCGTGTTGTTCTTCAATCGTGAGTTGAATTTGCTCCATCGTTCATTCCCTTTCGTTGTTTTTCTTCGGTCCATGTATAAATAAACATGAGCGCGACACCAATCGTTAACGCGGCATCAGCAACGTTAAAAATCGGAAAGCTGTAACTAAATATGTACGCATGAATGAAATCGACAACTTCTTTTCGAAATACGCGATCAATAAAGTTCCCGAGCGCGCCGCCAAGCATGAGCCCGAGCGCGATGCCAAACAGCCGTTGCGTCGGTTGCAACCGTTGAATGTATATGACGATGCCGACAACGACGACAATTGTAATCAAATAAAACAGCCAAAATTGTCCTTGCAACATGCCCCATGCCGCTCCACGATTGCGATGCGATGTAATGTATAACACGTTTTCAATAATTGGAATGCTTTCCCCTAATTCCGTATAGCGAACGACAAGCCATTTTGTCCATTGGTCGATCAATATAACGACAAAAGCAAGCAAATAATATAACATCATACCCCTCCAAAGCAAAATTCTTTTTCATTTTATCATAAACAATCCCCCCTTGAAAGCGAGGGGGGATATGTGTTATTGCTTGACAATGGCCACACAACGTGGACATAGCTCTGGATGGTCTGCATCTTCGCCGACTGTTGGTGTAACGACCCAGCAACGTGCGCACGTTTTTCCTTCCGCTTGTTTGACGACAATCGCTGTTTTCGTAAATGTTTGCGCCTCGCTCGGTGCATCAGCAAACGTTCCGCCGATCGAAAATGCTGAAACGATTAATAGCTGTTTCATATCTTCTTCAATTGAATCGATGAGCGCTTTCGTGTCGTCCGTCGGATATAAAATGACGTGCGCCGTTAGCGACTTGCCGATTAGTTTTTCATTGCGCGCCACTTCTAGCGCTTTTAATACTTCATCGCGCAATTCCATAAACGCATCCCATTTCGCAACGATGCGATCTGCATCATCAATATGCACCGCTTCTGGCATATCGACAAGCTGTACGCTTTCTTCTTTGACGTGTGGAATGTACGACCACACTTCATCTGCCGTATGCGGTAAAATTGGCGCAACAAGTTTCGTTAACGCTACAAGCGTTTCATACAACACCGTTTGAATCGAACGACGTTCATGATTATTTGCCGCTTCGATGTACAACACGTCTTTTGAAAAATCGAAGTAAAAAGCGCTTAAATCGACGGTGCAGAAGTTGTTTATTTCATGGTAAATCGTCGCAAATTCATACGTTTCATACGCTTGTTTTACTTTGTCGATGAGACGATTTAATTTAATGAGCATGTAACGGTCCACTTCGCGCAACTGCTCGATCGCTACCGTATGTTCTGCAGGATTGAAATCGAATAAGTTCCCGAGCATGAAACGGAACGTGTTGCGAATTTTACGATATACTTCTGCGACTTGTTTTAAAATGTTGTCAGAAATGCGCACGTCCGCTTGATAGTCGACAGAAGCAACCCAAAGACGCAAAATGTCGGCACCAAGCTGTTCCATGACTTTTGCTGGCACGACGACGTTGCCGAGCGATTTGCTCATTTTTCGTCCTTCGCCATCTAGTACGAAGCCGTGGCTTAATACGCCTTTATACGGCGCTTTTCCGGTAACTGCAACTGCGGTGGAAAGCGATGAGTTAAACCAGCCGCGATATTGGTCGGACCCTTCTAAATAAAGATCTGCTGGACGTTGTAAATCATCGCGTTCTTCTAATACCGCTTGATGAGAAGAACCAGAGTCGAACCATACGTCCATAATATCTGTTTCTTTCGTAAAGCGTCCGTTCGGGCTACCTGGATGCGTAAACCCTTCTGGGAGCAAATCTTTCGCTTCGCGCTCAAACCAAACGTTTGAACCGTATTGGCGGAACAAGTTCGATACGTGTTCAATCGTTTCGTCTGTAATAATTGGCTCACCATTTTCGGCATAAAAGACCGGAATTGGTACCCCCCATGCGCGTTGGCGCGAAATGCACCAGTCGCCGCGATCGCGAATCATGTTGTGGATGCGAATTTCACCCCATGCCGGCACCCATTTCGTTTCTTCGACAGCTTTCAACAATTGCTCACGAATTTTGTCGATGGACGCAAACCATTGAGCTGTCGCACGGAAAATCGTCGGTTGCTTCGTCCGCCAGTCGTGCGGATATGAGTGCGTAATAAACGATAGTTTTAATAAAGCACCTACTTCTTGTAGCTTTTCTGTAATCGCTTTGTTTGCGTCATCGTAAAACATGCCAGCAAACCCTGGCGCTTCTTCTGTCATATATCCGCGCTCATCGACAGGGCAAAGGACACCTAAGCCGTACTTTTGGCCGACGATAAAGTCGTCTTCCCCGTGTCCTGGGGCCGTATGAACGCAACCTGTTCCGGCGTCTGTTGTGACGTGTTCGCCACAAATGACGAGCGAATCGCGGTCGTAAAACGGATGTTTCGCAACGACGTATTCGAGTTCGCTTCCTTTCACTGTTTTTAATACAGTCACATGCTCCCAGCCGATTTCTTTTTGTACCGATTGTAATAACTCGGATGCAACGACATATTTGCCACCGTCTGCCTCAACGACGCTATATTGCAACTCTGGATGAACAGCGATACCTAAGTTCGCTGGAATCGTCCATGGCGTCGTCGTCCAAATGACGATTTTTTCATCCCCATCAAGCACTCCTTTTCCGTCTTTGACAGGAAAAGCGACGTAAATCGATGGGGAACGTTTGTCTTTGTACTCGATTTCCGCTTCGGCAAGCGCCGATTCACTTGATGGAGACCAATACACAGGTTTTAATCCTTTATAAATTAATCCTTTTTTTGCCATTTCACCAAATACTTTAATTTGTTGTGCTTCATATTCTGGCGTTAACGTAATGTAAGGATTGTCCCAATCGCCGCGCACACCAAGGCGTTTAAATTGTTCGCGCTGGCGGTCGATTTGCTCGTATGCATATTGCTCACATAGCTTGCGGAATTCCGCAACGCTCATTTCTTTCCGATTGACGCCTTTATTTTTCGTCAGCGCCGTTTCAATTGGCAAGCCGTGCGTATCCCAGCCCGGTACGTACGGAGCACAATAGCCGCTCATTGACTTATAGCGAACGATAAAGTCTTTTAAAATTTTATTAAGGGCATGTCCCATATGAATGTCGCCGTTCGCATACGGCGGTCCGTCATGCAATACGAAAAGCGGGCGATCTTTTGTACGCTCTTGCACTTTTCGATAAATGTCCATTTCATCCCATTTTGCTTGCATTTGTGGTTCACGTTGTGGAAGATTTCCGCGCATCGGGAAATCGGTCTTTGGCATTAATAACGTATCTTTGTAATCCATCATGTAACCTCCTTTTATGTAAATAAAAAAACCTTCTCATGCCCAAAAGGGACGAGAAGGTCTCGCGGTACCACCCTTGTTGACTATGTAAACATAGCCCACTTGACATTCGTAACGGGAATGACGCGCCGTGGCCTACTATTTGTTCAGCACGGAACTCCGGGGTGATTTTCATTCTTTCGCTTATGCCGAGCTTCCACCGCCCTCGGCTCGCTGTAATAAGCTGATGAAAGAACTACTGTCCCCTTCATCGTTTTTACGATATAACTGTAATCGATATTATAGGCAATCACAATAGCCATCGTCAAGACTCTGTTATTTCTTGCACCGCTTCATCATCAAGTTTGTAATCTAATAAATGATCCCAATCGTCGTTGTTTAACATATCGAGCTGCGCTTCAATTAACATTTTAAAACGACTGCGAAACACTTTCGCTTGCCGTTTTAATTCTTCGACTTCCATCGCGATTTTCCGCGTTTTGGCGAGCGCCTCGCTAATGATGCGATCCGCGTTTTTTTCCGCTTCTTTAATGATGAGCTTCGCTTCTTTTTGCGCGTTTCGCTTCACTTCTTCGGCTGTTTCTTGCGCAATTAAAATCGATTTATTTAACGTTTCTTCAATATTTGTAAAATAGTTGAGTTTTTCTGTCAGCTCTTTCACTTTTTCTTCTAATTGCTTTTTTTCACGCAACACCATTTCGTAGTCTTTAATCACTTGATCTAAAAATTCGTTTACTTCATCTTCATCATATCCGCGAAAGCCTCGGCTAAATTCTTTATTATGAATATCTAACGGCGTTAACGGCATGCGGCCACCTCCATCTTATGTACGTATCGGGTTATTCGACATCTTTTGCGGAAATCCTGCTTTTATTTTGCTTTTTCGACAACGATGCGCCATTTTTCTTTTTTTGTTTGACCGACAATCGCTTGCAGTCGGCAGCGCCCATACCCACGCAGCGACAATAAATCGCCTTCTTGGCACTCCATATGAGCTTGGTCAACCGTTTTCCAATTCACTTTCACGAAGTTTTGGTCAATGAGCGCTTGCGCTTTTTGGCGTGATATGCGAAAACATTGCGCTAAAATGGCGTCAAGTCGCAAAGAAGAAACGGTAAACGTCTCTTCCTCCCACTGTTCTTCCACGACGAGAAGTTGCGAAAGCAGTTGTTCTTCTAACGATACTTTTGCTTTTCCAATCGTTGTGACGTTCATTTGAACAAACGGCGCAATTTCTTTAGCAACGACAAATTGAATAACATCATCAACGATGATAATGTCACCAAACTTTTCCCGCTTCACACCGAGCGACAAAAGTGCGCCGAGCACGTCGCGATGCCCGAGCGTCACAAATTTTTTCGGGTAGCGAATGGAAAATAACGATAGTTGAAAATCCTCTTCATTCGGTTGCATGTACGGCGGATATAATAGCGCACGCTTTCGTTCGACCGACGATGAACCGCCAAAAAACGCAACGTGTACATCATCGTGATGGCCGACAATCGAGCGGACAATTTGCTGTTCGCGCGGAGTTAAAAAGTCGGTTAGTTTCGGAGCGTATTGTTCCGTCACGAGCCGCTTCCATTCGCACACGAGATCGATGAAATGATGCTCTTCTTTGCGGAAATGTTGATAAATGTCCATTACAGCCCTCTATTAACCATATCAACTAACCCATAAACGCCTGCTGTCGCAAAGCGCAAAACAAGCAAGGCGACAATTGGAGAAATATCGATCATACCAATCGGCGGAATAAAGCGACGAAACGGCTCTAAATACGGCTCACAAATGTTGGCGAAAAACTGCCCGACTTTTGTGTCGCGCGCATTTGGAAACCAAGACATTAAAATGTAAACAATAATCGCATACGAATATACTTGAATAATTGTCACAACAACATTTGCTATTTGATACATTTTACCACCTCTTTATCGTTGAGTCATCGTCCGATACGACCGAAATTGAACCGCTCACATCGACGTTATCTGGCGTGCATAAAAAAATGGTCGAGCCGACTTGTTGAATGTCTCCGCCTATTGCATACACCGTTCCGCTTAAAAAGTCGACGATGCGCCGCGCTTGATCGCGGTCAACACGATGGACGTTGACGACGACAGCACGCCGGTTTTTTAAATGGTCGGCAATTTCTTGTACTTCCGCATATGCGCGCGGCTCAAATAAAACGAGCTTGGACGATTTTTGTACACTTTGTAAACTCACAACATTTTGTTTTTGTTCGGCTTTCGGTTGTTGAACGACTTCTTCTTCCTCGTATTCATCTTCTTCCCATTTTTCCTCATCTAAATCGAAAAAATCACGAATTTTTTTCACAAATCCCATTTACTCCACCTCCTCTTCACCAACAAGGCATGTACCAAGTCGAAGAAACGTTGCTCCTTCTTCGACTGCAATTACATAATCGTTTGACATCCCCATGGACAATTGTGTACAAGGGGCGTGCGGCAATTGTTTTTCTTGTACTTGTTCTTTTAACTCGCGCAACGTCCGAAAACAGCGACGAATCGTCGCCTCATCATCCGTATATGGCGCCATTGTCATTAATCCGACAACTTCGATACGCGAAAAAGCGGATAATGTTTCAATAAACGGCAATACGTCTTCTGGTGCTAATCCGTGTTTAGACGTCTCTCCTGATACGTTAACTTGCACAAAACATTTGATCGTTCGATTCGCTCGTTTGTTAATTTCTTCCGCTAATGAAAGACGGTCGAGCGAATGAACGTAGTCAACGTAATCGATGATTTGTTTCACTTTTCTTGATTGCAACGTGCCGATAAAATGCCACGTTGCTTCGTTTCCAATCGCTTCGTATTTGCGTAAAAAGCCATCGGCACGACTTTCGCCTAAATGAACGATCCCCGCTTCGATCGCTTCTTTTGCGCGCGCGATGCTTACATATTTCGTCACCGCAACGATTTGAACGTCTGATGCGCTTCGTCCTGTTTTTTCACACGCTTCGGCAATTTGTTGTTGAATCGTTTGTAAGCGTTGTTTCACAGACATATGATCACCTCCAGCCAATAAGCGCCATCATTCTTCCTGTTTTTCCACCATCGCGACGGTGGGAGAAAAATAATGACCGCTCACAGCTTGTGCAATACGATGAAACAGCGATACGTTCGCTCGGAACACCTGCTTGCTGCAAAAGCTGTTTATTCATTTCTTTTAAATCAAGCGCATACTGTCCCTTACTTGTTTCATTATAAAGAGATTGTGGCGAGTTGACTAGCGCCTTTTGAACGAATTCAATGACGCGATCATCGACGACGTAACAACAACGGCCGATCGACGGACCGATCACAACATGAATATGTTGGGGAGCGACGCCTTCTTCTTCCCACCGTTTCACCATTTCACCCGCGATGTTATGCACCGTCCCTTTCCAGCCGGCATGTGCAAGTCCAATTAGCTTTTTACTTGGCGAAAAAAAGTAAAGCGGAACGCAATCCGCAAAACAAAGCGCCAACATGAGATCTTGTTCGCTTGTATACAGACCGTCTGTATGAGGCACAGCGGTATCGTACGCGCGTACCCCTTTTCCTGCATGATTGTTCGTCACTTTTTCGATGTGTACGCCATGCACTTGATCGGCACATACCCAGCGATCAAGCGAAACGTTTAACTGCTCGGCTACTTTTTTTCGATTTTCATATACGACATCGCAATCGTCTGCGACATGCATGCCGAGGTTTAACGTGGCAAACGCCCCTGTGCTCACTCCGCCTCGTTTTGTCGTAAACGCAACGCTCACATTTTCCCATCCATCAAACAAAAGCAATGACTCGCTCGCTTGTCGAAATATTTCATTCATCGTTCGACATCCTTCGTACAATTTTATCACTTTTTTTCCTATTTTATCACAGCTTGCCGAAAACGTGAATTATTCATTGCCATCTAATCGAACGAGAATGACGTCGGCACCAACTTTCACAATATCGCGCCACGGAATGATCATTTCATCCGCCCGTCCAAATAAACCGAGCACTTTTCCCGTACCGATAATGATGATAGCTTCAATTTGACCGGTCGTTAAATTAATATCGATATCTCCAATATTTCCAAGCCGTTTGCCGTTTGCGACATTGACGACGTCTTTTTGTTGGAGTTCAGAAATTTTCACCATGTTCCCCCGCTCCTTTTCTTCTTTCTATCTCCTATATGTATGCGTAAATCGAAGGTTGTAGTCATGTTGAAAGCATAGAAAAACCCCCAGCTGTGTGGGGGATGTTACCATTGAATATTTTTATTCATTTGTTTAATGGCCGCTTTTTCTAAACGAGATACTTGCGCTTGCGAAATGCCGATTTCTTCGGCCACTTCCATTTGTGTCTTCCCTTGAAAAAATCGTTTGCGAATAATCATTTTTTCGCGCTCATTTAGCCGACGTAGCCCTTCTTTCAGCGCGATTTCCTCAATCCAATTTATATCGCGGTTTTTCTCGTCGCTCAGCTGGTCCATCACATAAATCGGGTCGCCGCCATCGCTGTAAATCGGTTCAAATAAGGAAACAGGATCTTGAATCGCATCCAATGCAAACACAATTTCTTCGTGTGGGACGTCTAAAATTTTTGCAATTTCTTCTGCTGTCGGTTCTTTCGCTGTTTCGCCCATCATTTTTTCGCGCACTTGTAGCGCTTTGTATGCAATATCGCGCAGCGAGCGGGACACGCGAATCGGGTTATTGTCACGTAAATATCGGCGAATTTCACCAATAATCATCGGCACAGCGTACGTGGAAAACTTAACATTTTGGCTTAAGTCAAAGTTATCAATTGATTTCATAAGTCCGATGCAGCCGACTTGAAACAAGTCGTCGACATATTCACCACGATTGTTAAATCGCTGAATGACGCTTAATACGAGCCGTAAATTCCCGTTGATTAATTTTTCGCGTGCCGATATGTCACCGGCTTGCATTTGTCGGAATAGTTCACGCATTTCTTCGTCTTTCAGTACGGGAAGTTTCGATGTATCAACGCCGCAAATTTCAACTTTGTTTCTTGCCATGTCTTTCCCTCCTTGCAGGAGATGCTGTCAGCTTTCAGTATCTCCTTTGAAGGGAAAAATATGCATTACATCATTTTGTTAAATTCTTTTCGCAATCGTTTAATAATTCGCTTTTCTAAACGGGAAATGTACGATTGAGAAATACCTAACAAGTCCGCGACATCTTTTTGTGTTTTTTCTTCTCCACCACTTAGCCCGAAGCGAAGTTCCATAATTTGTTTCTCGCGTTCACTTAATTGATCGAGCGCACGAAATAATAAGTTTCGGTCAATATTTGCTTCTAAATCTTTCGTAATGACGTCATCTTCTGTGCCTAATACGTCCGACAACAGCAGTTCGTTGCCGTCCCAGTCGATGTTTAACGGTTCATCAAACGATACTTCTGAACGTACTTTATTGTTGCGTCGTAAATACATTAAAATTTCATTTTCAATGCAGCGCGATGCATATGTAGCGAGTTTAATTTTCTTCTCCGGGTTAAACGTATTGACTGCTTTAATTAATCCGATCGTACCAATGCTAATTAAATCTTCAATGTTAATGCCGGTATTTTCAAATTTTCGGGCGATGTAGACGACGAGGCGAAGATTTCGCTCAATAAGGAGCGAACGCGCTGTTTCATCCCCAGAAGGAAGTTTTTTTAATAACATTTCTTCTTCCTCTTTTGTGAGCGGCGGTGGCAATGCCTCGCTTCCACCAATGTAATAAATTTCGTCCGCTTTAAGCCCTAATTTTTTTAATAGTTTGTACCATAAATAAGTGAGACGTAATTTGAATAACTTCATAAAAAAACCTCCTTCTATTTCAGCACGAACGGCCGTATGATAATAATAATTACGAAGCTTGCGACATAACCATATGCGGATGAACGATGCAGTTATACTCTCCGTCTGCTGATAATGATGACGGATAAAAGCCAACAAGCACTTTTTTGACAGATATCCATTGTTTTCCGTCCAACCATTGTACGTCGTCTGGTTTCATCGCCACTAACAGCTGTTGCTCGACGCCAACGGCACGGTACGGGACGAAACGTATCCGGCTCACCCATTCGTTCGGGATGTCATCTGTGTACGTACGTTTTTGAATCATTTGTAAAACAGCTTGAGGGAAAATATGTGCGAACGGTTGCAATTCGACGATCATAACCGGTGTGTTTGTGAATGGGTCGCGCAACTGGTTTCCGCTGTCGATTAATCCTTTTAAACATACCGTTTGTCCAAAACATGTGACACGCACATCGATGACGTGTTCAAACCGCAATTTTTTTTCGCGAATCGTTCCCATTTGCACTTTTGATAACATCCATAAAATTGGAAACATGATGACGATAAACAACCAGCTGATCGAAGTTGAATGAGTGAGCCAACCCGATGAATAAGGCGTGATTTCACTTTGCAACAAAAAGTGAAAGGCCACCATCCCTCCCCCCATCATAAACGTGGCAAAATAAAAAGCGAGCACGTTTTCCACAAAAAAGCGAAAGCGATGAAAACCAAAACAAATCCACACGATGAAAAAAGAGATGACAAGTTTCGTTACGAAATGAGATGTCATATAAGCAAAAGGAGTGAAAACAAGCAAGACGAGCAACGAACCGAATAATGCTGCAAGCATAAGCCGCCATAAACGAACGCGGCGCTTTAACATAATTGCCGCAAGCCATAGCAACATCGCATCAAAACAAAAATTTAATAACCATACGAGATCGGCATAAATCAGCGGCATCCCCTCCTTACAACATCTTGAAACTAGTATATAGCACTTCCAATAGAAAAGTGTGTCAAACGATGACGTCATTTCTTCAGAGATTTTGTCATATGATGATGGAAATAAAAAAACGCCCACACGTAGTGAGCGTTTTTTTAACGGCGACGGTTGCGATTGCGTAAAAAGGCAGGGATGTCGAGTGGATCCTCGACTTGTTGTCCGCGTGTTGGCGAGTAGTCGACTGGCTCTTCTTTTTTCTCGCGCTTGACGCCAACTGTCGGTTTGACAACCGCTTGTCGCGTCGCTTTCGCTTGATTCACTTCTTCGTTAAATCCTGTCGCGATAACCGTAACGACAATTTCGTCTTTTAAGTTTTCGTTAATAACCGAACCGAAAATCATATTGACGTCTTGATCAGCAGCAGATGCGACGATATCAGCTGCTTCTTGCACTTCGTACAAGCTTAAGTTCGTACCGCCTGTAATGTTCATTAATACGCCTTGGGCACCGTCGATCGATGTTTCTAATAGCGGGCTCGAGATCGCCTTTTTCGCCGCTTCTGCCGCGCGATTTTCGCCCGTCGCTACGCCAATTCCCATCAAGGCTGAACCTTTATTTGACATAATCGTTTTCACATCGGCAAAATCTAAGTTAATTAATCCCGGTACGGCAATTAAGTCAGAGATGCCTTGTACCCCTTGACGAAGCACGTTGTCTGCTTCGCGGAACGCTTCTAACATCGGCGTATTTTTATCAACAATTTCTAATAGACGATCGTTCGGAATGACGATGAGCGTATCAACGGCTTCTTTCATCGCTGCTATACCACTTGCCGCTTGCATCGCGCGCTTTCTTCCTTCGAATGTGAACGGCCGCGTGACGACGCCGACAGTAAGCGCACCTAAATCGCGTGCGATTTGAGCAATAACTGGCGCCGCTCCTGTTCCTGTTCCTCCGCCCATGCCGGCTGTGACGAATACCATATCGGCTCCTTTGAGCGCTTCTTCAATTTGTTCTTTACTTTCTTCTGCTGCTTTTTTTCCTACTTCTGGATTTGCCCCTGCACCTAATCCACGTGTCAATTTCGCGCCAATTTGTAGCTTAATTGAAGCCTTTGATAAGTTTAACGCTTGAGCATCTGTATTGACCGCAATAAATTCAACACCTTGTACTCCGTGTTCAATCATGCGATTGACAGCGTTATTTCCGCCGCCACCGACACCAATTACTTTAATTGTCGCTAACTGATCAACAGTCGTGTCAAACTCCAACATGATAATCCTCCTAGCCATTCAAATTGTCATTCAAAAAAGTATCCGAAAAATTTCTTGACTTTATGTCCTAAATGTTCTTCTTTTTGTTTTGGTTTTGCTGGCGCTTTATGCACCTTTTTCTCCGGTTGGAAATCGTCTGTCGCGCTCGAAGAAAGAACAGGAACGTTTCTTCCTTGCAACTTCGCGTTTTTATAGGCGAATTGAATTAAACCGACACCGTTTGTATATTGTGGATCACGAACACCAATATAATCCGGCATCGCCACGCGAACAGTATGTTCAAAAATCGCTTCGGCAAGTTCTAATACGCCCGGCATATTGACTGTCCCACCTGTTAACACGTATCCGCCAGGCAAATCGCGAAATCCACGTCTACGAATTTCAGCTTGCGCCATTTGCAAAATTTCTTCGACACGCGCTTCGATTATATCCGCAATTTCCAATTGACTAAACTGTTGCTGTTGGTCGGTGCCAATGATCGGAACGCTAAATACTTCTTCATCCGAAGCGAGGTCGTAAAAAGCATGTCCATGCTTAAGTTTAATGCGTTCTGCATCTTCTGTCGACGTACGCATGCCGATCGATAAATCTTTTGTAATATGTTCACCACCGATCGGAAGTACGGTCGTTGCTTGTAAAAAGCCTTGTTCAAACACAGCGACCGTCGTTGAACCACCACCGATATCAATAAGTGCCACACCTAAATTTTTTTCATCTTTCGATAACGCAATCGAGGCGGCAGCCAGCGGTTGAAGACACACATCAAGCACATCTAACCCCGCTCGTTCGACACAGCGAAGCACGTTATGTAAAGCGGTTTTCGATGCAGTAATCATCGTTCCTTCCATTTCCAATCGGACACCTAACATACCGCGCGGGTCGTTAATGCCATCAAGGCCGTCAACGATAAACTGTTTCGGAATGACGTCAATAATTTCGCGCTCTGGTGGAATGGAGACGACTTGTGCCGCTTCAATGACGCGTGTGACGTCTTCAGTTGTAATTTCTTTATTTTCGCTTGATACAGCGACAATCCCGTTGCACGGTTGAAGTTGAATGTGGTTGCCGTTTACTCCGACAATGGCGCCTTTAATCGTTACACCGACCATCCGTTCCGCTTGTTCAACCGCTCGTTTAATGGATTGTACCGTTTCATCTATATCAATAATAGAGCCTTTTTTTAGCCCTTGCGACTTCACATTGCCGACACCGATAATGTTTAACTGATCGTTAATCATTTCGCCAATGATAACTTTTACACTAGACGTACCGATGTCAAGACTAACATAAAAATCGTTGCTGTTCATTCTGGTGGCACCTCCTTTACAAAATGAACGTTACTATGTATATCAACACTATATTCCACATTCGAACAGCATTCCCTTTTTTATAAACGATTTTTTTGGCGGCTTTCTAACCATTTCGTTAGCAAAATTCGGCGGATGACAGCGATGTTTTGAAACAGGCGCACACCGAACGCAAATACAGCTGCTAAATACAAGTCTACACCAAGATGCACACCGAGAAAAGCTAAACTTGTTGCTAAAATAATATTAAAAAAAAATCCGGATACAAACACGTGCTCATCGTAAATATTTTGCAAATGTGCGCGAATACCACCTATGAGCGTATCAAACGCTGCGAGCACCGCGATCGATAAGTAGTTGGCATATTCGCTCGAAATGCGCCAATCCGTCAACAAGCCGAGCAATATGCCAATGACGAGGCCGAGCAGGGGAAGCCACATCATGTTCACCTCCTAGCATCTTCAACTGCTTCCATTTGTTTGACGTGCACTGCTCCATCGTACGGAGGAATGACGACACGCTGTTGCGGTTCTGAAATCGTAAGAAGCAAATTTTCAATGGCAAAGTCATCAGCAATCGTTGAAGCTTTTAGCCGGTTGTACATTTTTTCGGCGTCCGCCGCAATGACTTTAATTTCAAATGGGAAAGAGCGAAGCGGATACGAATCGACTTTCGTCACACCGTTAATGTCGCGAATGACCGTCGTGTTGACGATGCGTTGGTCGGCAATCGATACGTATTGAGCGCCATACATGTTTAATTCATTAAGGAGTCGGCGAAGCAACTCTGCCGACACCGTATCGCTAATCGGGCCGACGTACGATTCATCATACATTTGTTCGACATAAAGCACGACACCTTCCCCGACAACTTCCGTTAACCCAGCTTCTTTTTTTAGTTCTTCTACCGTTTGGCGAAGAATCGCTCCTTTGCTTTCTGAACGTTGCTGTTCGTATTTTTCTAACGTTTCTTCATATTTTCGTATTTCGTTTAATAGTTGTTTATGTAGCTCTTGTTCTTTTTTTAAATCTTGTCTAATTTCCCATATGTCACGTGTATCGCGCACGTCTGGCTCGTTGTTCGTTCGGAATTGGACAGCTAACATAAAGCCAATAATGAGCGACACAAGCGTGAAATGCCATATCGTTTTTTTCGTCAACATCGGTCCTCCTCTATTTTTGCATCAACGGTTCCATTGTAATTTCCAATTTTTCCGTAATGTCAACAATAATATGGTCGCTCGTCAGCTGGTCTTTCACCCCACCAGCAATCGTTAACGCCGAAATAAGTACGTTTGGATCGCCGATCGCTTGAATAACGAACGGGGCTGGATGTTGTATCCCGTCGATTTCAATGACCGGACCATTGCACAAAATATACGATCGGTGCGATAATCGCTGTCCGTTAATCGATATTGCAGACGCCCCTGCAATCAGTAGTTCATTGACGACTTGAAACACATGTTGTTCATGGACGATGTAGTTTGTGGCGTTCGCTTCTGAAGGAATGTATGAAGCATCAGATAGCGTCACTTCGACCCCTTTTCCTTTCACTTTCACTTTGCCAAGATACATGCGCAACCGTTCTGCATCTTCAGCGAGGTTAAAATAAATTTGTTCTTCGCTTGCTAATTGTTTTTCCATTTCGCGTACGCGTTGTTGTTTTTTAAACAATTCAGCTTGCAACTTTTTGTTTTGCTCTTGTTGTTCAATGAGCTGTTGACGATATTCATATTCTTTATTCCATTGACGTTCAAGCTGGCGATTGGTCGTCTCTTTTTTCGTTATCTGATAAGAAAAGGCCAACATAAAGCCTAAAACTAAACAAACGAACGACAAAATGACGTGGCTACCGTTCATTTTCATCGTCTTTGTCATCCCCTTCATCCGCTTTGTACGGTTTGAAATATGCGCTCATCTCTAAATGAAGAACGCCTTTTACCCCCGGTTGTAACTGACTAACGATCGAAGGATAATGCACAATTTTTTTCGCAAAACGATCGATTGTAGCACTCACTTCGATGCCGTCATTCATATAGACAGTAATATGCCTTTCGTCCGATGCGTTTGGGGTATAATGAATTTCTGAGATAAGGTTTAAAATCGAATTTGGCGTATTCGCCAATTGGGCAGCCATGTCTTGAATAGCCTCTCCTTCTTTCCATCCGACTAAAATCGGAGCATCGCTCGGAATCACTTGTTTCGCATACGTCAACACTTTTCCGTTATCTAAAATCGGCAAAAAGGAATGCTTGTCCAAAATGTAAGCGATGCGCGTTCGCTCGACGATCACGATGTCGATACGATTCGGAATTCGTTTTTTTACGCTGACGTCTTTCACTTCTGGATGTTGTTTCACTCGCTGTTCGACCTCGTCTTTTTTCACTTTCCAAAAGCTCGTTTGTTTCGTTATACCGCTTAGTTGGATGATCTGTTGCGAAGCGATATGATGATTTCCTTCGACGTGGATGACTGCGACGTTGCTAAGTGGCGACTGGGCATAAACAACGCCTAATAAAAGCATAAAAAATAAAGCGATATATGCAACAAGTAAGCGATTAGCACGCTGTCGTCGCTGCTCCTTTAATTTTGGTACACGTTCTTCAAGAACAACAACTTTTCCTTTTTCTTTTCCCATTCACTCCACCCCGGTCGATGGACCAAATCAAAATAACAAGAAAACTAACGGCGCATGTCAGCCACCGTTAGTTCATCATCTCCATTTCTATTATAGCATAATATAGCAAAAATTAGGATGGGGAAATTGCATTACTTCCGCCCAACAATTTCAACTTCTGTTTGCAACGACACGCCATATAAGTCGTGAATCGTCTTTTTCACATAATCGATGAGTTCGAGCACGTCGTTTGCCGTTGCTCCGCCTGCGTTGACAATAAAGTTCGCATGTTGTTCAGATATTTTCGCCCCGCCGATCGTATATCCTTTTAGCCCTGCTTGTTCAATTAACTGACCGGCGTATTGCGGAAGCGGATTGCGGAAAATGCTTCCCGCACACGGATAGTTCCACGGTTGCGTCTCGCGGCGGTAATCTTTATTTTTTTGCATCGCTGCGACAATTTCATCACGGTTTCCTTTTTTCATTTCAAGCGTTGCTGCAACACAAATGCCTTTTCGTTTTTTCTGCAATACCGATGTGCGATACGAAAACTCCATCTCTTCATTCGTTAACCATTCAATCGTTCCGTCTTCAAATAAAATTTGTGCTTTTTTTACGATGCGCGACATATCCGATCCGTGAGCACCAGCGTTCATATACACCGCTCCGCCAACTGTGCCCGGAATGCCTCCTGCAAACTCCAACCCAGACAATCCTTGCTTACTAATGACCGTCGCTAGTTTAATGAGCGAATATCCCCCGCCGACTGTCACTTCAGTATCATGAATGTATAAATCATCTAATCCTTCGCCAAGTTTAATGACGACCCCTTCAATGCCTCCGTCTCGCACAAGTAAGTTGGAGCCGCGACCGATCGCACGCCAAGGCACATTATATTTTCGTACGATTTCTATCGTCTTTTTTAAACCATCTATATGTTTCGGTTCCACAAACAAATCAGCAGGCCCACCGATTTTAATCGTTGTATGACTAGCCATGCGTTCGTTTTCTTTTACTGTTCCCACGTTAGCTTGCAGGAGCTCTTCACGTAGTTTTTCCAATGGTCTACCTCCTCTACCTCTTTCCTATATCGTATGCAACTTATGAAATCATCTCCACCATGACGCGATATAAACGCTCTGCCGCGTCACGAATGCCTAATTGAAACGCTGCTTCTTTCATATTTTTCAACGTTTGTTCGTCTAACAATATGCGGTCGATATCATCAAGCAAGCGCCCGCCTGTCAATTCGCTTTCTAAACGAACGATCGCTGCTCCCTTTTTTTCAAGCGCCCGCGCATTTTTTTCTTGGTGATTATTTGTCACATACGGGCTCGGAATTAAAATGCTTGGAATGCCGAGCGCTGTAATTTCTGCGAGTGTCGTTGCGCCTGCACGAGCGACGATGACATCGACCCCTGCCAATACTTCCGGCATGTTGTGAATAAACGGACGGATGATGACGTTTGAAGGATTGCCGACATCGTTTACCGCCTTTATTACTTTATCATAATGAACGTCACCTGTAACATATAAACATTGATACGGCTTTTGTTCAACTTCATGCAGCACTTGCAAAAACGCCTCATTGATCGGACGTGCACCGCGACTACCACCGACAATGAGCACCGTTTTTTTCTTCTCATCTAATCCGAGCGACCGTCTCGCTTCTCGTCCGTCTTTTCCTACGACTTCTGAAGCGCGCGGGTTTCCTGTTAACACCACTTTTTCTTGTGGGAAATATTGTTTTGTTTCTTCAAAACAAATGGCCACTTTATCGGCATAACGGCTTAAAAAAGTATTCGTCAGCCCCGGAATGCTGTTTTGTTCATGAATGATCGTTGGAATACCTAGTTTAGCTGCCGCATATACGACAGGTCCGCACACGTATCCCCCTGTGCCGAGCACAACGTCCGGTTTGTATTGTTTCAACAGTTTTTTGCATGCGCGCACACTTTTTATAAAACGTACGATCGTTTTGACGTTTTCAAATGAAAGACTACGTTTCAATCCGCTAATGTCGATCGCATGAAACGGGATGTTTTCTCTTGGAACGATCGTGCTTTCTAACCCTTTTTTTGTCCCGATATATAATACATCGACGTTCGGATGTTGTTTTTTCACTTCATGAATAAACGAAAGCGCAGGATAAATATGACCTCCTGTTCCGCCACCACTTACTACAATTTTCATCGTTTTTCCCCCTCATCAAAAGTAACAGAAGAAGCTGACTTCCGGGAAGTCAGCCTTAATATCGCGCATAACGGCTAATGTTTAACAAAACACCAATCGCCATAAGCATGAGCGTCAATGACGAGCCGCCATAACTTAAAAACGGCAACGTGATCCCCGTTACCGGCATAAGTCCGGTCACGACCCCGATATTGATCATCACTTGGATGGCCACCATCGCAATGATACCGACAGCTAAAAAACTGCCGTATAAATCTGGTGCTCCTAAAGCGATACGAATGCCACGCCAAAGCAGTAAACTGAACAGAAGCAAAACGAGCGAGCCGCCAATAAAGCCAAGCTCTTCTGCTAAAATGGCAAAAATAAAGTCCGTTTGTGGCTCAGGCAAGTAAAAAAACTTTTGGCGGCTTTGTCCGAGCCCGAGCCCAAATAGCCCGCCCGGCCCGATCGCATAAAGCGATTGAATGATTTGAAAACCGCTTCCTAACGGATCTTCCCACGGGTTTAAAAATGACGTAATGCGCTTGATGCGATACGGAGCGGATAACACAAGCCCAGCAAAACCAGCCAAACCAAGCAAGCCAAGAAGAACAAAGTGGCTCATACGCGCACCAGCGACAAAAATCATGACGACGCACGTGCCGACCATGACCGTTCCCGTCCCTAAATCGGGCTGCAACATAATCATTCCGAACGCAATAAATACGAGCGTTAAAGACGGAAGTAAACCTTGTTTAAATGACGCGATTTTTTTTTGGTTTTCAGATAAATATTTCGCTAAAAACGCGATCATCGCCATTTTCATAAACTCAGATGGCTGAATGGAAAACGCACCAACACCAATCCAGCTACGTGAGCCGTTGCGCACCATGCCGATGCCCGGAATTAAGACGAGAATGAGAAGGATAAAACAAACGATAAGCAACACTTTCGCCCACGTCCGCCACGTCCAATAGTCGATGTTCATGAAAAAAAACATCGCGACGATGCCAACCCCTGCGAACAATAGTTGGCGTTTCGCAAAGAAAAACGAATCATGAAACTTGTAATCCGCCCATATGGCGCTAGCGCTATACACCATAACAAGCCCGATTGCCAACAACGAAAACGTGATGATCATTAACAAAAAATCAGGTGCAGACTTTTTTCCATGCAATGCAGAACACCTCAATTTACTTAAAATTCGTCTTATTTAAGCTTATGCACCGCATGTACAAACATGTCCCCACGCTGTTCGAAAGTTTTATATTGATCCCAACTTGCACACGCTGGGGAAAGTAAAATAATATCGCCCGGTGACGACCATTCATATGCGGCAAAAGCTGCTTGTTCCACATTATCGACACGTTTCAGTTGCTGTATTCCTGCTTCGCGCGCAACGCGCTCAATTTTTGGTGCCGTCTGCCCGAATGTAATGACGGCTTTCACATGTTTGAAGTACGGCAATAACTCATCAAACTCGTTGCCGCGGTCTAACCCACCGGCAAGTAAAATGACCGGCTCATGAAAGGCGCTTAACGCTTTTTGCGTCGCTAATATGTTTGTCGCTTTTGAGTCGTTATAAAATTTTCTTCCGTTGATTTCAGCGACAAATTGCAAGCGATGAGGAACGCCTGTAAACGTCGTTAAGACACGGCGAATCGCCTCGTTGTCTGCACCTGCTAGTTTTGTTGCTGCAACAGCCGCCAATATATTTTCGATATTATGCGCCCCGCGTAACGCCACATCTGTGACATCAATGATCCGCTCGTCATGAAAATAAATCGCTCCCTCTTTCACCGTCGCACCGTACGATAATGGCGTAGTCGCAGAAAACGGCACGTGTTGTGCGCGGCTTTTTTTCGCTAATTGCATGACGATCGGATCATCGGCGTTGACAACCGCGTAGTCTGTTTCCGTTTGGTTTTTAAAAATGTTTCCTTTCGCTTCTGCGTACGCTTCTTTCGTTCCGTGATAGTCTAAATGTGCATCAAAAATATTTAACAACACGGCGATGTGCGGACGAAAGCGAATCGTTCCGAGCAGTTGAAACGAAGATAATTCCATGACGATCACATCATCTTTTGTCGCGCGTTTCGCCACTTCGCATGCGACCGTTCCGATATTTCCTGCAATAAGCGGCCGACGTTTCGCTTCTTGTAACATGTGATAAATCAAGGTCGTCGTCGTCGTTTTTCCGTTTGAGCCTGTAATGCCGATAATAGGCGCTTTAGACGTTTCATAGGCAATTTCAACTTCCGTAATGACCGGAATTTGTTTGCCAAGCGCTTTTTGAACGAGCGCGTTTGAGTATGGAATGCCTGGGTTTTTCACGACAACATCAAATGGCTCGTCAAGTAGTTCAAGCGGATGCCCTCCGCATACGAGGCGGATGCCAAGCGCCTCTAATTCGCGTTTATCTTGCTCGCTCGGTTCATTTCGATCGTTGACGACGACATCCGCTCCTAGCTCACGAAGCCTTTTCGCCGCTGCGAATCCACTTTTCGCTAAACCTAATACAAACACTTTTTTTCCGTTATACATTATACCCACACCTCTATGTAAATTCCTAAAATGGCAAACAATAAGCCAACTGCCCAAAACGTCACGACAACACGCCACTCCGACCAGCCGATTAATTCGTAATGATGATGAATCGGGCTCATGCGAAACACGCGTTTGCCTGTCGTTTTAAACGAAATGACTTGAATAATGACGGATAACGTTTCGATGACGAACACACCGCCGATAATGACTAATAATATTTCAAGTTTCGTCAAAATGGCAATCGTCACAATCGCCCCACCAAGCGCAAGGGAACCGGTATCGCCCATAAACACTTTCGCAGGATGAGCGTTAAAAACGAGGAATCCAAGCACCGCACCGACGACAGCGACGCTAAAAATGGCGATGTCATATTGCCCTTGGTTCCATGCCAATACAGCATATGCACCAAACGCAATCGCCGCTGTACCCGCAAGCAAGCCGTCTAAGCCGTCTGTTAAATTAACTGCATTCGAGCCGCCAACAAGCATAAAAATAATAAGCAAAACATAAGCGACACCTAAATCAATGGACACGTCTGTTCCGGGAATGGAGACGACGGTTGACATGCTGTAACGTTGAAAGAAAAAGTAAAATACGAGCGCGATAAGCAATTGCCCAGCTAGTTTTTGTTTGCTCGTCAAACCGAGATTGCGCTTCATGACGACTTTAATGAAATCATCAATAAAACCGAGCAACCCATATCCGACCGTAACGAACAACAACATGTATGTGTGCGCTGTGCGTTCAAAAAATATATCGCTCATGATCCATGTGGTGATAGAAAGCGACAATAAAATCATTAACCCGCCCATCGTAGGCGTACCTGATTTTTTTTGATGAGATTTTGGTCCTTCTTCACGAATGCTTTGCCCGAATTTTAATCGTCTTAAAAACGGAATAAAAATGGGCGATAACACAACGGTAATAATAAAGGCAAGCCCCGCCGTAAACAAAATGACTTTCTCGTTCATGATCGTTGCACCTTCCTCATTTCCTATTTATCTTTTCTTCGTTGAATAGCTTCGCGTGCGACGACACGATCATCAAAATGGAACACATCTTTCCCGATGATTTGATACGTCTCATGTCCTTTTCCAGCGATTAAAATGATATCGTCTTTTTCGGCTTGCTCGATCGCATATGTAATGGCTTCTTTTCGATCGACGATACATATAACGTCTTCGGTTACGCCTTGTTTCATGTCGTTTAAAATGGCCATCGGGTCTTCCGAGCGTGGATTATCCGATGTAAAAATCGGGACATCGCCATATTTGACAGCGATTTGCGCCATTAATGGACGCTTCGTCCGATCGCGATCTCCACCGCAGCCGACGACGACAAATACACGTTTTTTCGCAAACTGTCGAATCGTCTGCAATACGTTTTCTAAACTATCTGGTGTGTGTGCATAATCGACGATGACAGTAAACGGTTGTCCGGCATCGACAACTTCAAAGCGACCGGGAACACCTTCGATATCGGCGATGGCTTCGACAATCGTAGAGAGCGGAATGTTTGAAACGAGACAAGCGCCGACTGCAGCTAACAAATTATAAACATTAAACATGCCAATAAGCTTCGTTCTCACTTGTACCGTTTCGATTGGGGTAACAAGTTGGAATGTCGTACCACTTGTAGTTATTTCAATTTGTTTCGCCATAATGTCGCTTTTATGATGAATGCCGTACGTCACAACTGTTGCGGCCGTACTTTTTTTATACTCTTCTGAGGCAGCATCGTCTGCATTCAATATCGCAAATTTTGGACGTCGGTGATCAAAACGGTTACCGAGTTGCGCAAACAACAACCCTTTCGACCAACGATAATGGTCCATCGTTTGATGATAGTCTAAATGGTCTTGCGTTAAGTTTGTAAACACCGCGACATCAAAATCGCATCCGTGTACTCTCCCCATATGTAACGCATGAGACGATACTTCCATCGCAACGACGTCCACGTGCGCATCAACCATTTTCCGAAACATGTTTTGTAAAATAAGCGATTCAGGTGTTGTATTTTTTACATCATACGTATCATCGCCAATTTTCATGTTAATCGTACCGATGAGTCCGGTTTTTTTTCCAGCGTGACGGCATATGCGTTCGATAAGATGCGTCGTCGTCGTTTTTCCGTTCGTTCCTGTTACCCCAATTAAATGAAGGTGGTGCGTCGGCTGACCGTAAAAGGCGTCGGCTAATACAGCGAGAGCACGTCGGCTATCGTTCACATAAATGACCGGTACAGGCAATGCGAGCGGTTTTTCTGCCACGACTGCAACTGCTCCGCGCGCGACAGCTTGTTCCGCAAAATCGTGTCCGTCCACTGTAAATCCTTTGATGCAAACAAATAATGAACCTTGTTTGACTTCCCTTGAATCCATTTCGATCGATGTAATCGTTGGATTTTCTGTTGCAAGTGGGGTAAAGCTATGTAAATGTTGAAGTAACGTTTGTAACTTCATACCGATCGTTCCTTTCTTTTTTTCTTATCTAAACAGAAAAAGAAGCCATGAGGATACCTTCCTCTAGGCTTTACCGTTTCGTTCCAAAATAAACCCGGATCGTCGCTCCTTCTTTCACTTTGACTCCAGGCTTCGGCGCCTGTTCAACAACCGTATCGCCTTCGCCACTACCATCTAATTTTAAGTTAAAAAGTTGCTGTTGCAAATCTTTTTTTGTTAAACCGATTAAATTTGGCACTTCTACATAGCGTGGGTCGAGCCATGTCGTTTCTTTTTCAATTTGCTGTTTGCGCGGTTTGACACCGAGCGCGCGCAAGCTATCTTCCATAATGTTTCCAACAATCGGAGCGGCGACGACACCACCAAATTGTACTGTGCCTTTCGGATTATCGACCGCCACGTATACAACAATTTGTGGATCGTCTGCTGGCGCAAAACCGATAAATGAAACGATATGGTTGTCTTTTAAATATTGACCGTCTTTCGCTTTTTGAGCTGTTCCGGTTTTACCGCCAACGCGGTAACCGTCGACAAACGCTCCCTTCCCTGTTCCTTGGGCTACCACGCTTTCGAGGGCATAACGAATTTGTTTAGACGTTTCCTCGGAAATAACCCTTCTTTTTGCTTTCGGTGTTTGTCGTTGAATTACTTCTCCTGTAACCGGATCGAGCCATTCTTTTGCGATGTATGGTTGGTATAAAATCCCTCCATTTACCGCAGCAGCGACCGCTACCACTTGTTGAATCGGTGTAACAGCTACCCCTTGACCGAAAGCAGTCGTTGCTTGTTCGACCGGTCCAACGCGATGAAGTGGGAATAAAATTCCTTTTCCTTCCCCTTGCAAATCGATGCCCGTTTTCTCACCGAAACCAAACGCGCGAATATATTCGAATAGTTTATCTTTGCCGAGTCGATCACCAAGTTCAACGAATCCCGGGTTGCACGAGTTTTGTACTACTTCTAAAAACGTTTGGTCGCCATGTCCTCCTCGCTTCCAACAATGCAACGTCGCTCCTGCCACTTTCACATGTCCTGGATCATAAAAATGTTCTTTCAATAAATCGACCTTTTTTTCTTCTAACGCTGCCGCGAGCGTAATAATTTTAAACGTGGATCCCGGTTCATACGTGCTCCAAATCGGTAAGTTTCGGTTAAAAATTTCAGGTGGCACGTTTTGAAAATCAGCGGGATCAAATGTCGGACGGCTTGCCATCCCTAAAATTTCTCCGTTGTTCGGATTCATCGCAATCGCAATCATTCCGTCAGGGCGATACGTCGCTTCCGCAATCGTTAGCTCGCGCTCTAAAATCGTTTGTACACGCGTATCAACTGTCAATTTTAAATCAAGTCCATCCACGGGTGGCGTGTACGCATCCGCCATCCCAGGCATGCGTTTTCCTTTCGCATCGGAATAAAATTGAACGGAACCCGGTTTTCCGCTTAGCTGTTTATCGTAGTAAAGTTCAAGTCCCATTAATCCTTGATTGTCAATACCTGCAAAGCCGAGTACATGTGATAAATAGCTCCCGAACGGATAATAACGCTTCGAATCTTCCGCAATGTATACTCCTTTCATCCCTAAATCGCGAATTTGTTTCGCTTGTTCGTTTGAAATTTTTCGCCCCTCTGGATGAATACGTTCAATCGACGTTTTTTTCGTCACATGTTTATACGCTTTTTCTACCGGCATATTTAATATGCGCGCAAGCTCTTTCGCTACTTCCGATGGGTTTTCGATTTGTCGTGGAACGACGAGCACGGATGGAGCACTCATATTTGTTGCGAGAGGCACTCCGTTACGATCGACGATTTCCCCACGCTCTGGTTCAAACGGAATGTTTCGACTCCATAAATCTTTCGCTCGTTCTGTTAACATATCTCCTAATACAAATTGCACATAACCGAGACGAATATCAATAATTGCAAAAATGAAAAATCCGATCAATAAAACGGCCGTCAATCGCTTTCGAACTGTTACTGCACGCATACAGCGGAACCTCCTTCATCTATTTCGGCTCGTTCCACTATATGCTTGTACCGTTTTATATAGAACTAATCGACTGGGCCGTCTATCTCTTGCTGTTCAGTGCTTGCTTGTTGTTTTTCATCGATGTCTGACGGTTTCGCAAGCTCAACGATGACGTAATCGTTTTGTTTTATCACCGCTCCTGGAGCGATATTTTGCCTAAATACGTATCCGCTTCCGATAAAGCTCGGTTTAAGTTGCAACAATTCAGCGAGCTTCATGACATCGCGCAACGACCAGCCTGTCACATCCGGCATGATCGCATCTCCGTCCGTTTGCAACAACACGCGATCTGGCGCAACGACGTATTCGCCTGCTTGTGGAAATTGGGCACGCACTTTCGTTCCCTTTCCGATGACCGTCACACGCAATCCTTGTTTTTTCAATGACTGTGTTGCTTGCTCTACCGACTGACCAATATACGAAGGAAGAGCGATGCTTTTTTCTTTTTTCACTTGTTTTTTCTTAACGGTCGGTTCAATGTTTAAATATTGTAAACTATTTTTCATCACCGAGTTAAAAATCATCGATACAGGTTCTGCCCCTGTTTCTGTATATGAAATGTTCGGTTGTTGCACAGCAACATACATAATTAAGCGCGGATTTTCACGCGGCGCCATCCCTAAAAATGAAAAAATGTGGTTTTGATGCCCAGTTAAATACCCGCCTTCTGGATCTGGGATTTGGGCTGTTCCTGTTTTTCCTGCGACGCGATAACCCTCAATTTGATACGGACGCCCTGTTCCTTTTTCAGATGTGACGACCGTTTCTAAAATGTCTAGTACTTTTTCAGCTGTTTCTTTTGGAATCGGTGTATCGACAACAACCGGTTCGTGCTTCATCACTGTTTTTCCTGTATCTCCGTCAACAATGCGGTCAACAACGTACGGTTTCATCATTTTTCCACCGTTTGCGATGGCGGTTGCTGCTTGAATTTGTTGAATCGGTGTGACTGACGTTCCTTGTCCGAATCCTGTCGTCACTTTTTCGATCGGATAACGATACAAAATGTTTCCAGCTTTTTCACCCGGCAATTCAATGCCTGTCGGTTCGTTAAAACGGAAACGATGCAAATATTGTAAAAAACGATCTTCCCCTAGTTTTTCACGCACAATTTTTGCGAATGCGACGTTTGACGAGCGCTGTACTCCCTCAAGAAACGTAATTTTCCCCCATCCGATTTTGTTATGGTCACGAACGCGATGAGAACCAATTTGATACGAACCGGATTGATACGTTTCATTCGGCTCAAACACCCCTTCATTCACCGCAGCGGCGAGCGTAAAAATTTTCATCGTCGATCCCGGTTCATATGGATACGAAATCGCATCGTTAAAATAGTTTTCGATGTTTCGTTTGTTCGGATCAAAACTCGGACGGGTGCTCATCGCTAAAATCGCCCCAGTTTTCGGGTCAGCGACAATGGCGATCATTTTTTTCGGTGTATATTGTTTTTCGACGGCATTCATCGCGTCTTCTAAAAACGTTTGAATATGTTTATCAATCGTCAAATAAATGTTTTTTCCGTTTTGCGGTGGAACGATTTGTTCATCTGCATATGGGAGTTTAAATCCTTTTGGGTCGCTTTCATACGTGATCTCTCCGTCTTTTTCTTTCAGCTGCTCATTAAACTGTTTTTCAATGCCCATTTTTCCTTCGACTTCGTTCGTCGCTTCATCTTTTTGCGCATAGCCGACGACGTATGAGGCAAACGTGCCGTTTGGATAAAATCGTTTTGAATCGCGTATAAACGTAATGCCTGGAAGCTGTAACGCCTCAATTTTTTGTTTCACCGTTTGGCTAATGCCGCGGCCGTTCGGGCCGAACTCAACTTGCTTCGCCTTCTTTTTTAAAATGCGCTCGACATCCGCTGCATTCATGTTTAATAGCGGCGCAAGTTTACGTGCGGTTTCTTCCGGATCGGTCACATGTTGCGGCATGTTCGGATCGAGAATGGCGGCCACTGTATACGAAGGAATGTCTTCAGCAATTACTTCTCCGCTTCGGTCGAAAATCGTTCCACGCTTCGCTTCAAGCGTTTGTTTTTTGAAATAACGTTTTTGTGCCTCGACCGCTAACACTTGTCCATCTACAACACCTGTAGCTTGTAAATAAACGAAACGTACAAACAATATAAAAAAGAGCAAGCTAAAAAAAACAAAACATATAGCTGCTCCTCTATGCGTATGTTTATGCTTTCTCATTTTGCATCAGTCCTGCACAACTTTTACGTTATTTTCGTTTAATGTAAGGCCAAGTTCTTTCGCTTTCGCTAAAATGCGCTCATACGTGCTTAACTCTTTCACTTGTACGTATAAATCGCGGTTTCGTTTTTCTTGCTCCTCAATGCTTGTTTGTAATTGTTGCACTTCTTTATTGACATGATAAATCGTAAATTGATTCGAAACGATTGTGACGCTACTATACAAAGCGAAGGCAAAAAACGAAACGAACACCATTTTTTCCCCAATCGTCCAACGTATATTTCGTTTTCGCTTTTTCTTTGGCGCGCGTTGGACGTGTTGTTCTTGTTGTACTTTTTGTACTTTTTGTTGAATGCGAACAGCAGCCATACATTTTCCCCCTTTTTACAGTTTTTCAGCAATGCGCAATTTTGCAGATCGTGCACGATGGTTATGTTGCAATTCTTCTTCAGACGGGACGATCGGTTTTTTTGTAATGATTTTTAATTTCGGCTTATATTCATCTGGAATGATCGGCAATCCCGGCGGCAAGTGCGGTGTTTCACTTGCTTGTTTAAATGCGATTTTGCAAATGCGATCTTCTAGCGAATGGAACGTAATGACGCTAATTCTTCCTCCGGGCTTTAATAGATCAATTGCTTGTTCAATCGCTTCTTCAAACGCGCGCAATTCGTCGTTGACTGCAATGCGAATCGCTTGGAACACGCGTTTGGCTGGATGTCCCCCTGTTCGACGCGCTGGTGCGGGAATCGCTTCTTTAATGACTTCTGCAAGTTCTGTTGTCGTTTCAATTGGCTTTTGCTTGCGTGTTTGCTCAATTTTACGAGCGATCGCTTTTGAAAATTTTTCTTCACCATATTGGAAAAAAATTTTCACGAGCTGTTCGTACGACCATGTGTTGACAACGTCGTATGCTGTCAACGTTTGGTCACGATCCATGCGCATATCGAGCGGCGCTTCATGTTGATAACTAAAGCCACGCTCAGGCATATCTAACTGCGGGGACGATACACCAAGATCAAACAAAATGCCGTCGACTTCATGCACACCGTAAAGCGCCAGCTGTTGTTTCAAATAGCGAAAGTTGCTTTTAATGATCGTAAACTGACCACGATATCGTTCAAGTCGCTGTTGCGCATGACGAATCGCGATATCATCTTGATCAAAGGCAAATAGTCTTCCTTCTGGCGATAATTGTGATAATAAATATTCGCTATGTCCAGCTCCCCCGAGCGTGCAATCTACATATGTACCATCTTTTTTAATATTTAATCCGTCAACTGTTTCCTTCAATAATACGGTTACGTGATGAAACAATGATGTCACCTACCTAAACAACATATACATAAAAAATGAGTGCAATTGTATTGTACCATCATTTCACAAAATTCACTACTTACTTCCGAACTATTCTATTGTACATAAAAAAAATCCTGTACGCGACAGGATTTTTTTATCGACGAAAATAGTTAAAGATATACAATTTTATGCATTCCGTTCCAACGATAATCGACATGAAGCAGACGATCCACAAAGTCTAAGCCGTAGCGATTCATATAGTAAAGCACGTTCCAAACCCGCTCTTGTAGCATATTGTTCGGGCGAAGCGACAGTTCAATGCGTTCATATTTGCGCACATGTACGTCATGTTTTTGCAACATGCGTCGTGTAATCAATTGTTGAAGATAATCGATTTGTGTCTCGACTCGTTCGGCATTTTTCAACATCACTCTTTCAAGATGCGGATCGACTTGCATGCCGAGTTGGCGAAGTTGCTCGTGAATGTGCGCTATCTGTTTTTTCGCTTCATGAAACGTCTCATCAAACGCCACAGGTTGATTGTTGCGCACCCATTCCTCTAACGCTTGCTTCGTGCCGTTTGTCAACGCCTCTGCTACTGTCATTTGCACATCCGCCAAGTCCGTAGCAATATGACGCTCGATAAGCGTGAGCGAAAGGCGCGGCACGATCGGCGGCATATGCCAATGGAAATGCTCAAATACTCGTTTTAATTCCGCCCAATAAGCAATTTCCCCTGGACCAGCGATAAAGGCGAGCGTCGGAAATAACCATTCTTGCATAAGCGGTCGTGTAACAACGTTGTTGCTAAACGATTGCGGCTCACTTTCGATTCGCTGTCTTAATTCGTCTCGCGTGAAACGATACACCCCATCTTTTGTGTAAAAACAATGTTGCTCATCGTCATAATATAACAAGCGACGTTGACCGTCATCATAAAATAAATGTGCGCACATCGGCGATACATCAATCGATTGCTCATAGCCGAGTTGGGCGAGATGTCGTTGTTGAGTTTGCAACGCAGTTGTAATCGCTTCGTGTTCACGAGCGAGCGTCATAAACCATTCGCGCTCAATCGCCCGCAAATGCGGATGTGCTGCATCGACAATTACAATCCCTTCTTTCGCAAACAACTTAAGTACGATCGCCGCAAAAAAGTCGGCCACCGTTTTTGACGTTGCCATACATTCATATATGTACGTGCGCAATTCGTTTGTTACATTTGTTTCGCCAAATGTTTTGAATATATCATCTATCCATTGTTTCAACGCATCTGCATCAAGCTCGATGTGAGCAGCCATTCGCTTTTCTTTCGCTAGTGGCGAATACACATGTTTTTTCACTTTTCCACGTTGTGCGACATGGACGTAATTAATTTCTGCAATGTCGTGGTCTTCAGATGCCATCCAAAATACCGGAACGACCGGCACACGAAGCTGTTGTTCTTGTTGTTTTGCTAATGTAATGATGGAAATGATTTTATATATCGTATAGAGCGGTCCGGTTAAAAGACCTGCCTGTTGCCCGCCGATGACGACGACGCTTTCTCGATGACGCAATTTTTCAATGTTTGCAATCGTTTCTTCACTTGCTTGAAACTGTTTATGATACGCAAGCAAATGATCAACGAGCGCATCACGGGCATACGTCCGCTTTTGTAACTCATGCAAACGTTCTTCAAAAGAACAAGGATGGAACGCCTCGTGAACAGGAAACGCCCCTTCCATGTATTCCGTCGCTAAACGGTTTGTTGCTGGCAGTGACAGCTCGATGACTTCCATTGTGAACTTCCTTTCTCCTTCATGATGAAAATGCGATCATGACACGATGAATGATCCCATATATAAATAATCCAATATAAGCGGCAGTAAATAATAAAAACTGCATTTTCCAATATAGTTTAAACGTTCGTTGCAACGATACGTCGCCTGTTTTTTTCCAATACCAAACGATCCCAATCATTAATGTTACAATAAAAAAAATAAGTAGTTCAACAATATATGATCGCCGAAAAATAGCTTGCAATAAAACATGAACAGCAAAAATAAAAAAAATGGTCGATCCGTTTACAGCGACGTGGAACGCACGCCTCCCTTTTCGCTTAAAAACCGCTTTGGCAAGTGTAAATATAAAAAAAAACGACAAAAACGGCATAACAATCATGATAGCAATGAAAGAGGTGAGTATATCTTTCATCTCTCCGTCTCCCCCTCTAATTGTTTCCCTTTCATAAGCGCATATAAAAACGTGCTAATTGGGGCTGGGACGCATCGCTCGTTCGCCCGCTCGATCACATAGCCTAAAATCGCATCTAATTCCGTCATTCGCCCCGCCTCGATGTCACACAACATCGATGAGCGATTGGCAGCCGTTTGTTGACAAACCGTTTCAATATGCTTCCATATACGCTCTCGCTGTTCAATCTGAAAAATAGATGTGACTTCATGAAACAACTGTTCCATCGCTTGCCGATACGGCGCATGTGTCACTAACATGCCGTTTGGTACTTGCAATAGAGCGGTAAGCGGATTAATAGCAACGTTCACCATTAATTTTTCAATTAACATCATTTCCCAATCGTCGACATATTGGAACGGAAAACGGGCGTCTGTCGTATATAGAAAAGAAAACGTTTCTTTTTTTCCGCGCCACACGCTCCATTTCGTTTTACCGACACCCGTATGGGAAACCGTCGTATCGTCGATTTTGAACGCGCCATGTTCAACAACCGCAAGCGCAATATGATGATGAGGCATGTGCGGTAAATGGGACACATGCCCCATGCCGTTTTGCAAAAACATCACAGCGTCCGCTCGAAGCATATGCATGTTTGTTTTCAATATGTTTGTTAAGTCGTATTGTTTCACCGCTATAAATAACACATCTACATTCGTTTCACGAACGAACGGTTCAGCATGAACACGATGCGTCGTCCGTTCATCGCCACAAATGACCGTCAGCCCATGCGTACATAATTGTTCTGCTTGTTCTTGCCGACGCGTATAAACCGTCACGTCATAGTGGTTACTGAAATAAGCTGCCATCAATAAGCCGACTGCTCCGCCCCCTATAATTCCGATGCGCACGATGCGATCCTCCTCTTTTTTGCTATGTTTTATTGTATAAAAAAAAGTAGCTGGCGTCTATCAGCTACTACACAGACAATTGACGTGCGCGTTCTAAAATGTGCATCACCGTTTGATATTCTTGTTGCACCGCTTGCAGTTTCTTTTCAAGCTCTTCTTTTTCTTTTTGGAGCGTCCGTACTTGTTCGCGCAACTGTTCGATTTCTTGTTGCCCTTCCCCGCGTTGTTGCAACGTTTGTAAAAAAGAGATCACATCTTGCAACGTCATGTTTCGCTCGGCTAGTTGCGGTTCTTTTTTCTCTTTTCGTTGCTGTTTAGCAAGCTCTAACGCCTCTTCATATTGCTTCCGCACATATGCGTTCCAACGAAAACCACAAGCGGCTGCCGTTCGTGATAGTTTTTTCCCTACTTCTTCAAACGCGCGTAATTGGGTGCTCCCTTCGCGCACAAAGGCTAGCACCGTTTCAGCGAGCAATACATCTTCTTCTTCTGTCCATGCATCTTGGCGCGTCATTTCTATCCCTCCTCGCTACATTTACTATATGAGTATGCAGCTAATAGAGAAGATAGAAGACTATTTGTTTCGTTTCGTTAAAAATGATTGCACCGCTTGATCGTGTTCTTCGCTTTCCCATAAATATGCACATCGTTCGATTTCAGCGAAAAACCGTTGGCGAAACTGCTCTGTTTTCCAACGTGCCACCGCGGCTTCTTTATAAGCGCGCAATACAGCCGTTGATTTATTCGTATACTCCCTTAACTCTTTTTCACATCGTTCGCGCAACGAGTCAGGAAAAACGCGATGTACAAAGCCGATATGCTCCGCTTCTTCCGCTGTCATCGTTTTCGCGCGCAACAATATATTGAGCGCTTGATCGTACGGCATTTTTTCAAATAACATCGTCGCGCCGCCCCAGCCGGTCGTGATCGCTAAATTCGCTTGCACAAATCCGAGGCGCACCCCGGCACGCGCGAAACGAAAATCGCATGCGGTCGCTAATTCGCAACCTCCGCCGATCGCAGTTCCATTGATTAACGCAACCGTTGGCTTCGATAACGTCAATAAACGATATAAAATGTTTCCCATTTTCGCTAACATCGCATGCGCTTCTTCTTTTGTTTTCAGCTGATGAAACACTTGTAAGTCGCCACCCGCGCAAAACGCCTCTTCTCCTTCCCCTGTAATGACGAGCACTTTCGCCTCATCATCTTGTTCAACGAGCGTCAGCGCTTGCTCGAGTTCATCCATGACTGCATAATCAATCGCATTTCGTCTTGACGGACGACAAATGGTAAACGAGACGATGCCATGTTGTTCTTCGATCATTTTCCCTCTCCCCTTTACTGCATGTCCATCTTTTTTATTCGCTTTCCCGTTCTTTTTTCCTTCCAAATAAGAAAAGCGCAAGGGGATGGCCCTTACGCTTTTCTTATTTGTTTACAACGTCTTTTCCTTTGTATGTTCCACAAACTTTACATACGCGATGAGCAAGTTTCATTTCACCGCAGTTTGGGCATTCTACCATACCAGGTACGCGCAATTTGAAGTGCGTACGACGTAGTCTCTTTTTCATTTTCGATGTTCTTCTAAAAGGTACTGCCATCATTTCCACCTCCTTAAAGAGATTTAGGCGAATATGGAGGCCGGTGTAGTTCCGGATCTTCCCTTATGATTCATTTTTGTTTTCAAAAAACTTGGCTAACTTCGCAAGGCGCGGATCAATTTTGTTTTCATGTTCTTCTTCCGAAATGACCGCCCAATCTTTTCCTGATTGCGGAACGGCATCCGGATGATCCGGCTGCTCGCTAAAAATTTGCATTGGAATTTCAAGAAGAATGAGCTCTTTTACGATCGGCATTAAGTCGATCGCCTCTCCTTGAACAACATGCGATTCTTCATCGGTTGCATCATAATCGTTCAAAAAAAACGTTTCTGTGCTTTCGATGGCGAATGGATATGATACGTCCACAAGCGTACGGGAACACGGTAACGTCATCGTCCCTTCAATCGTTAAGTGGAACGTGAACTTTTTCGCGCTCACATCTGCCCGTCCATGAACACGCACAGGGGAAATGTCGCGAATCGAGTCGTCCACTTCTTTCAATTCGGACACATCAGCCATTTCGTCAATCGACAGCCCTTTATGTTGCAACTGATGAAGTTGATGAATAGACCATCTCAATGATAATCACCTCAAGACAACAAAGAAAATTATACGTTTGAACAACGGTTTTGTCAATATTTTTTCTTTACACTACTTCCATTATAATCAGCTTATACTCACTGTACCACGTTTTACATAAAAAAGAAAGGTGGACAATACATGAAAGCGGTTGGCATCGTTGTCGAATACAATCCGTTTCATAACGGGCACTTATATCATGTGCAACAAACGAGAAAAAAAACGAGCGCAGATTGCGTCATCGCCGTCATGAGTAGCTCATTTACACAACGGGGCGAACCTGCGATCGTACCGAAATGGGAGCGCGCTCGCATGGCGCTTGCAGGCGGCGTCGATCTCGTTGTTGAACTTCCTTATACGTTTGCTGTTCAAACAGCAGAATGGTTCGCTCAAGGGGCTATTTCGATTCTCGATGCGCTTTTTTGCGAGCAATTATGTTTCGGAAGCGAGGACGGAAGCATCGAACCGTTTATAAAAACGGCTCAACTTCTTGTTTATGAAAAAGAGCAACATAACGAAAAAGTAAAACAATATATGCAACAAGGTATCAACTATGCAAAAGCGTATACGCTTGCCCTTCATGACATTGGTCACGATACGCTTGACGTTTCACAACCGAACAACATTTTAGGGTTACATTACGTCAAGGCGATTATCGAACAACGAAGCAAGATGATGCCAGAAACGATTCAACGAACGGCTGCTCATTATCACGACGAAACGCTTCCAGCAAACGATAACATTGCGAGCGCAACGAGCATTCGTCGCTCTTTACAAATTAGTTATAACGATGTCGCACGCTACGTTCCGCATACAACATATGAAACGTTACAAACGTATCGCCATACGTATATGACGTGGCATGATTGGGAAAAATATTTTCCGTTTTTAAAATATCGGTTATTGACGATGGAAGTAGATGACATTCGCCAAATTGCTGAAGTGGAAGAAGGAATTGAGCATCGTCTGAAAAAGACAATCATTCACGCCACGTCATTTCACGATTTTCTTTCGGCTGTCAAAACGAAACGATATACGTGGACACGATTGCAACGTATATGCACCCACATATTAACGAACGTCATGAAAAAGGAAATAGCGAAAGCAATCGAAAACAAGCGTGCAACATACGTTCGTCCGCTAGCGATGAACGAAACAGGGAGAGCGTATTTACAAGAAATTAAAAAGCGCATGACGTTGCCACTTGTGACAAACGCCAAACAAATGAGACACGATCCGATATATCAAATAGAAAAAAAAGCGACGCAGGCGTATTTTTCGATTTTGCCTGAGCCGCTTTGTTCGGAAGCGTTACAGCGCGAGTATAAAACTCCGCCGTTACGATAACTTTTGTAAAAATTGAACGGCATCATCAAACGTATCAACAGGTACAATTTTCATGTTTGTGCCAATATCTTTCGCTGTTTTGACCGCTTCTTTATAATTGGAATGTTTCGCTCCGCGTTCGTTCGGCGCGAAAAAAATGTCCGCTCCTGCTTTATGAGCAGCAATCACTTTTTGAGAAATGCCGCCGATTGGTCCGACTTCGCCGTCGATGTTGATCGTTCCGGTGCCAGCGATGCGATACCCTTTCGTTAAATCTTCTCGGATCAATTGATTGTACACTTCAAGCGCAAACATAAGCCCAGCGGACGGTCCGCCGATTTGATCGGATTCAATGCGGACAGGCGGATCGGTAACGATATCGCGGTCGGTCATGACGGAAAGTCCGAGACCGACGCGATGCTTTTCTTTTGGAAACGGCGCAAGCGTCAACGTTGCTGTTTTTTCTTTTCCTGATCGTTTATACGTAATTTGGACGCGATCTCCTTTTTTCTTTCCGCTTACGTATTGAATAAATTCATCTGCGTCGTTGAGACGTTGCCCGTCAATCGCAACTAATTGATCGCCGCTTTTCAGCACGTTTGAAGCTGGCATGCCATCAACGACATATAACACATACACCCCTTTATTTCGATACGAAAACGATTTGTTTGCTTTTTTGTAGGCGACAGCGATCGCCGTTTCTTTTGAATTTTCCATCATTTTTAATTGACGATGCGTATATTCTTCGTCGCTTTCCCCTTCTTGTCTTACTTCATCCATGGGGTATAACTCGTTATATTTACTCACATGCGCAAGCATAAACGAAAAAAGATTGGCTTGCCCCATGCGAACGGTCGTTAACATAAATTGTCCTTTTTCTTTATAGCCGCCTTGCACTTCAACGAGCGGACGCAACGGTTCTGCCGTTCCAGGCATCGTCACATAATACGGCAAGTGAAAAAAAGTCGCAAAAGCGAGTAGTAGTGCGACGATGATCGTGATTCGAATATACCGTCTTTTATTCATTGTTTAAACCCCTTCTCTGCAAGCAATTGACGAATGATCGGAAGCTGTTGGCGCGTTGCTTCTTCTCCCATTTGAATCATCTCTTTCGCATGGGTGAACGCATACGAGCTATAACGCTCAAGCGATGGACGAATGACGACATCCGCTTGGGCGATACGGTGGGAAGCAAGTTCAGCTTGAATAATATCTAAACTTTGTAAAACGACATCAAAAATTGAGGTGATCGTATCGTTTTTTTTCACGGAAGCGACGTCGACAGCGATGACGACGTCAGCTCCCATGTCGCGCACGACGGTCGCTGGTACGCGATCGATCACTCCGCCGTCCACGAGCAGACGCCCGTTCCATCGCTCTGGCACGAAAATGCCCGGAATGGAAATGCTGGCGCGCACCGCATCTGCTATACTTCCTTTGCGAAACACAACTTTCTCCCCTTTTTGTAAATCGGTCGCCACGATCGCAAGCGGAATATGGGCGTCTTCAATACGCTTTTGTTTTGTCATGACCGAAATGAAATGTTTAATTTGACGCCCGGCAACGAGTCCCATTTTCGGGACTGTCCAATCGATGTAATCGTTGCGTCGAAACGCTGTCGCGAGCCGATATAATCGTTCCGTTGTCATGCCTGATGCGTACAACGCACCAACGAGCGCCCCCATGCTACTTCCGGCGATCATATGAATCGGAATGTTTTCTTCTTCCAACACTTTAATGACCCCGGCATGCGCAAGGCCGCGCGCACCGCCCGAACCTAACGCCAACCCGATTTTCATTCCTGCTCCCCCTTCCTGTTCAATACTATGGTCTAAAATGTCCACATATACTCGTATATTAAAACGAGTACGATCGGCAAATGAGGAGGCTAACGAACGATGAAAGAAAAATGGAAAACATTGCTGTTATCATCGATCATTATTTGTTTATGTATCGCATTACTTCGCTATCCGCAACATTCATTTGAAGCGGCGGTGCGTGGATTGCATATGTGGTGGGATGTCGTCTTCCCATCTCTTCTTCCTTTTTTTATTGTATCAGAAATTTTGATCGGCTTTGGCGTCGTTCATTTTCTCGGCGTATTGCTTGAGCCGTTCATGCGTCCGCTATTTAAAGTGCCGGGCATCGGCGGATTTGTTTGGGCGATGGGCATGGCTTCGGGATACCCTGCCGGTGCAAAACTGACTGCTCGCCTAAGACAGCAACAACAACTTTCCGCCATCGAGGCGGAGCGGCTCGTTTCGTTCACAAACTCATCTAACCCGCTTTTTATTTTCGGGGCGATTTCCGTCGGTTTTTTTCATAATCCGAACATCGGCATCATTCTTGCTTTGTCTCATTATCTCGGCAACATTTGCGTCGGGTTGATGATGCGCTTTTACGGAAAAGACGAAAGCAACGCGGTTCAAAAACAAACAAAAAGCCTTTTGCGCCAGGCGTTTCGCGCCATGCATGAAACACGCTTAAAACATAGCCAAGCCATCGGAAAGCTGCTTGGAGATGCGGTTCGTTCCTCCATTCAAACGCTTTTAATGATCGGTGGATTTATTATTTTATTTTCTGTTTTGAATAAGCTACTTTATATTACAAACATAACGAAATGGCTAGCCGACATCGTACAATACGCCTTGGCATTCTTTCACTTACCTAGCGAATTAAGCGTTCCGTTCATCGCCGGGTTGTTTGAAATTACGCTCGGCAGCCAAATGGCAAGCGAAGCAACAAACGCAACGCTATTACAAAAAGTCATCGTCACAAGCTTCATCCTTGCTTTTGGCGGTTTTTCCGTCCAAGCTCAAGTCGCAAGCATTTTAGCGGAAGCACATATTCGCTTTCAACCGTTTTTTATCGCTCGTATATTTCACGGTTTTTTCGCTGCTTTTTTCGCATTCATTCTTTGGAAACCGCTGTATGTTCAGCCGCTTGAGTCGGCAGAAACGTTGCCTGTTTGGCTTCCGGAAGCGACGATCCGTTGGCCGATATTGTACATACATTGGATCGAGCAATATGGCTTTTTTGTGACGGCAATCGCATGTTTCCTATATGTCTTTTCGGCTTTCCGACGCGAAAAACCACCTGTTTAAAGGTGGTTTTCTGCATGAGCAAACTTTTTTCGGAGCGCTTCTTCGACAACTTTTGGCACAAGTTCGGAAATGTTGCCGTTATATTTCGCGACTTCTTTCACGATGCTTGAGCTTAAAAAGGAGTATTGGTTGTTTGTCATCATAAAAAACGTTTCAATTTGCTCATTTAATATGCGATTCATAGACGTAATTTGCATTTCGTATTCAAAATCGGAAACAGCACGCAAGCCACGCAAAATGGCGCTTGCGTGTTTACTTTTCGCATAATCAACAAGCAAACCTTGATAACTGTCAACGAAGACGTTATGTAAATCTTTTGTCACTTCTTCTAGCAGCTGCACTCGCTCTTCTGCTGAAAACAACGGTTTTTTTGATGAATTGTTTAACACGACAACATATACTTTGTCAAACACTTTCGCTCCGCGGCGAATAATATCTAAATGTCCATATGTGACAGGATCAAAGCTTCCTGGGCATACCGCAATACTTGCCATCTCTATTCTCCTTCCTCGTCTACGTAAGCGTAAATCGATACAGCCGTGATGCCATACGTTTCGTGTTTCACTTTTGTTAAACGACCGATGTGAATGGGAAGCTCGACTTCAACCCCATGTTCAGCAACGATAAAACCGTCTTTTTGCAATAGTTGATGTGCATCGATGATCGCGATAAGCGCTTCCAACTGTTTATTTTTATAAGGCGGATCAAGAAAAATTAAGCGAAAGGTCAGCCCTCTTTTTATAATTGCTTTTAATGCACGTTCGGCATCGTTGCGATAAATTTCCGCTTGATCGGTCAAACGACAGGCAGCGACGTTTTTTTTCATCGTTTGCACCGCTTTTGCGTCATGATCGACGAAAATAACGCGATCTAATCCGCGACTTAACGCTTCGATGCCAAGTCCACCGCTTCCGCCAAATAAATCAAGCCCAAGTCCGCCAGAAAAATACGGACCGATCATATTAAACATCGCTTCTTTCACTTTATCTGTCGTTGGACGTGTCGTCATCCCTGGTACAGCTTGTAACAGCTTTCCTTTACACTTCCCTGATATGACTCGCATCACTTTCACCTCACTTCTTATTATCGTAACATAACCGAAGAGAAGAAAAATATGATGATCATGTATACAATGAAAAACAATGGTCATACTGTTAGTAACAACATCGTTAATGATGTTGTTGCCAACCACGGAGAAGACTTACGTTCCCCATAAGTTCTTCCTCCGGTTTCTCCTCTCCCTTTTTTCCTTCTCTTTTTCGGCTTGTCCGAAAAAGAATGGAAGGGACCCTGCGGCATATGCCACAGGGCATTTTTTTCCTTACTGACCAACCACGTGTATTTCTTCAGCCGTTTCGCTAATGTAGACGGAAAACCATTTCGGAAATTCCGTCCGTTCAATGTATAGCGTCCCGTTCCATTCTCGAATGACTGCATTTGCGCTGTTTGTAAAAAATCTCCAACGACCATTCCCTTTTTCAATAAATACCGCTTCTCCCGAACGTTGAACAGTATAGCCGAGCGTGCGCATAATCGGAATAAACGGAAACAGTTGTTGATCGTCTTTTAATAAAACGTGAGCGTTTGGCAATTTCACGTCATTGACGACGAGCATTTTTCGCTCTGTAAACGTCATGTATGGTTCCTCGTTTTGAAAAAATGTCGTGTTTCCTTCGTACGCTTCGCCTAGCCATTCGTCTAATTTTTTCAACGTCAACGGCTGACCTTCATTTTTATTGACTAACGTCCAAAACGTTTGTTGTTGTTCTTCCGTTAACGTCTGTTGCAATTGCTGAAAAACAAGTTTCGCCCTTTTTGTCACCGGCTCAGTTTTCGTCATATATGAAACGAGCAAATCCCATATCGAATCGGGGACAGCGCTATTTGGAAAACGGTGCTGTAACTGCACGCGAACGTAAGCGCGCTGTATGTCAGAAACGGAAGCTGTATCCGATATAATAACGAACGTCGGCGTCATATATTGCAAACGTGATGAAGTAACAATTAACGTTTGCACATCGCTTTCTTTCCAAAACGATAACGCTGTTTCGTGAAGCGGTTTTGTCGCGTATATGACTAAATCACCGTTAAACGTTGGCTGCAACGGTTGCGATTGAAAATAAAGCGGAACGGTTTGTCCGCCTTTTTTTTCCCACATAAAAAAGGAAAAAGACGGTTTATAGACGTAACCAACGAGCTTTCCGTCTGCTGCCCATACCCCTTCCGGATGAACGACATCGGTGAACGATACGTTTGTTTGTTGTGGCTGTGTCGTATGAAAATAAACGAGCCATTGTTGAATGAAAAGCGGTTCTTTTGGAACAATCGACACGCGATAAGTGAGCGAAAGTGTATTTGTTTTCGATGCGTCGACGATCGTTTTCCCATTTTTTTGTTCGACGCACGTTTTTTTCTTCGCACAGGAAATGTTTGTCACTTCTTTTGGCACCGTCACTTCATATGCGTCAGCAACCGCACCGCGTATATGATGAACGACTTCGATCGTTTTTCCAGTAAATGTTGCTTCAATATCATGTTGCAACACTGATTGTTTCGTCGCTTCCGTATGATATTCGTTCCATTGGTAATATAAAGCTCCTGCGCTAACGCCAAGGAAAAGGAGCATTGAAATAAAAGCTACTTTCCACATACGATGGCTCCTCATTCAGCAGTTTATATTATAACAATAGCAAAATTCCGATGCATTGTCATACACCGTTTTCACTAATTGTCGAAAAAAGTTGAACGTGTTAAAGTAAATGAGGGAATACAACATAAAGTGAGGGAATGGTGATGATTCAACGTTTTATTGAATTAGGGGAAGGATATTCTGACATTTATGAGTTAATTGAAATTGCGAAATCAAACCGTCATCGTTTATCGGGTTTGTTTGCTTTTCATACGATGAAAGACGGCAAGGCGCTCACGTCGTTCGTCGTCGTGCTTCATCCGACAGATCCTGGCGACTTTCAACCGCTATACATTTGCCGTGAAGGCATTCCACACCCTTCTGTGAAAGTGACAAAACGATATGAGTTGTTCCTCGATTTAGCGAAGGAACTGAATCAAGAAATCATTCATTTGGACGTCAAACCGTCTAACTTTTTTGCGGACTTACAATTGTACTATCAGCATCTAATCGGCATTATGCGCATGAATCGATTTATTCCGCCACTACAGTAAGAAAAGCGAAAAGGATGTCAGCGATTGACATCCTTTTTTTATATGCCGTATTCGTATTCTCTCTCTTTGTCTGCTTTTGATTCGAATTCCACTTTCACATACGGGCGATATGAAGGTTCGACGCGTTTAACAAACGGAAGCGAAGCGAGTTTTCGCATCGTCTCTTCTGCTTCGTCCATATTGCAATATAAAACGGCGTATTTTAACCGTTTCGATACGTAATGAACGTTTCCGTATTTCCGCAACTGTTTACTATGTTTTAACGAATACAGCCAAACGATAATGCCTTGACGCATTGGAAACATAAAAATCCCATCCCCTTTTTCACTTCGTCCGACAGCCACACGCACCGCCAGATCCGCATCCTCCACCGCAAGATAAAGAATCGAAATACGGATTTCCTGTCGGCACTTTAATGTTTTCAGATACGGCGCGACCGATCATCGTGCTAATTTCATCTAACAGCGACTGCATGTCTTTTTCTGCTTGTTTAAACGCGGCAATCGGACCGTGTAAATCCAGTTCGCGTTTTGCCTCACGCACTTGCTTTGTGACTTCTTTGTAGTCTGGATGATATTTGCCAAAACGCTGCACCTCTTCGTACCGTTCTTTTAGCTGAACGAACCGGCGAATAAGTTGCTGCGCTTTTTCATCTTGTTGCATATGATAAAAACAGCGACGGTATTCCTCCGCCACGTCTGATTCGACAATCATTTTGCCAAGCTCTTCAGCAAAGTCTAACAACTGTAATCGTTCGATCGTTGCTACAATCACGAGCAACACCTCCACAACGGTATCATAACATGATTTCGCCAACAAAACAAATAAGTCTGGTTGCCCCAGACTTATGAAATCGTCACCGTAAATTCATGTGAGATGTTATATTTACTTGCATCGTTATGGACAAGTTCCAACCGAATCGCATGTTTTCCAACGGGCAACCCCCGAATGACAAAAGCCGCCGTTGTCGTTTCGCCCACTCGTTTCCCGTTCACGTAAATGTATATGCGTCCTTGTCCGTCTTTTTTCGGATGCGTTCCTTTTGTAAACGTAAACTGATCGACAATACATTCGACAAATACGTTATTTCCTTTGACGAGATGTTTCACAAATAACGTTTGTTTTTGCTCAGCAAAAACGATTGTGCTGTCGTGATGAACATACGTAGAAAACAAAAGCGCAATACATAAAAAAAAGAAGCGCAACACTTTCACCGTCCTTTCATTTTGTTTATAAGTGATAGTGTTTGCGTTTCTCGCTTAATTATGAGTGTCTTTCATCAGTTTCATCATCGCCATCATCATTTTAGCCATTTCAACCGTTTGAACGACTTGTTCGACTTTATGCGGCAACGTTTGTTTATAATAGTGACGCGCTTGTTTTTCCATTTCTTTCACATCCATCGGACGTCTTGCTAATCGCCGATACCATATCGGTTGCTCGCGTAAAAATTGATGAAGCTTCGGCTTTGCTACAATGTATTCGTATACGTCTTTTCTCATCGCCTATCTCCTTAATCTTTTCGAAACGAAAACGGATCTTTTTTCGTCTGCTGCATTTGGCGGACGACTTCTTGGATGGATGCGATCGCTTGTTGAACGTTTGCAATGTACGTTTGAAGTTCATTAACATCAAGTTGTTTGACGTAACTGGCTAGCTTTTGCATCAAATCCCCTTGATCTTGTTTGACATCGCTTGGGCGATATTCGTCCCACATGTCATCGTCTTCGCCAAACACGTACCAATCGTTATATAACTCTTTCCACGTCTTTTTCCCTTGGCGCACCTCTTCAATCAGTTTCGGATGGTTTTTCACAAACTGTTTAAATTGTTCGATGGACATATCGGTCGCTCCTTCCTTGTTTGTTTGCCTATCATATATTACGACCGAACAGCCAATGCGTGCGCCTATTTTGGCTCAGAAAAAGGGCGAATAAAGTTTTGCGTATAATGACGTTTATATACACCAACGCCTAAATGCGTCAACTCAGCATTTAACAACGTTTGCCGATGACTACGGCTGTTAAGCCACGCTTCGACAACCGCCGGTCCATCGACATATTCCGAGGCGATATTTTCTCCCGCTAATTCAAAACGAACGTTTGCTTTCGTCAACCGCTGTTGTAAATCTCCGTTCGTTGGCGATTCGTGCGCAAAAAAATCATTTTCTGCCATATCTTTACTATGTCCGTACGCCACTTCCGCCACGCGCTCATCCCATGTAAGCGGTGGAACACCGTGACGAATGCGCATGACGTTTGTAATCTCAAAAATTTGTTGTGCATTTGCTTGCTCGACTTGTTTTTCGAGCGTTTCATCCATTTCTATGCTCGGTAACGGACCACGATATTCAAGTTCATATGGACGAAGCTTCACTAACGTTTCTCCGTCGACCCAGCGAATGCTTGATAATTTGCCGGTAAAACGATCAATATACAATTGTACGTAAACGTCGTCAAACGAAAGAAGCGGTTGAATGAGTAAATCTTCTTCTGTCAATTGAAAGCGATATACGCCATCGTCCAGTTGCACATGAATTGTATCGTGAAGCGGCATCGTTTGTAATAGTTCGTTAATCGAGCGATCGAACTGAAACGGTGCAACGTTGACTTTCGGTCCACACGCATAAATTGTGACAACCCGTCCGTCAACAATACCGATTTGCATATACGTTTTCGGGTCGTTATATACCCACCATACGTAACCGTAAGCGGACGGATCGATACGTGCTGGTTGTCCGAATGTTTGTCTCACTTCTTCTTCCGTCTTGCCAATCCACGCCCCTAACCCTTCTGCAACAATTTTCTCGCTCGTTTGTTCACTCATGATCGATGTATCATTTAGCGGGGCTTGTTCATTAGTTGGAAAAAAAGAAAAAATAAAAATAAAGATCGTAATTAGAGCAATGATCCAACGCATCCATCATTCTCCCTTAGCTGTTGATACTTCCATTATATACAGCTTGTCTGCATTGCAACACTAAAAAATAAAGGCTACGCAAAAAACATAGCCCTCATTCATCGGAATAGCACCGACGTTATAATCGCGCATTTTTACCGCTGCTTCGTACATATTATCGAGCGGTGTACAACATTCGACTTCTGTTGTCATCATTTCTTTTACTTTTGGCATGTGCATCTCTCCTTTCACACATTAGTTTCACCAAAATCGAAACAATTATAAAGCTCGTCATTGAAAGTTATGCGCTTTCGTACTATCATTAATGGAGGAATGTTTTATTTTACATAAGGGGGACTTAAACGATGCGCTTCGAAAATACAGGTATTGAAAATCAAACAGCGCCATTAACACGTTTAGATGACTTAATGGAAAGCCTCGGCTTCGTACGTGCCGGTCAATGGGATTACGAACGTGTCACATATGACCGCAAATTTGAAATTAAAAATGACGTCTTTTATTTACGTGTGCAAGGTTATGCGATTGAAGGAGACGTTGGTGGTCGCCATGCGGTCATTAAACTGATGAAGCCGTTGCTTGGCAAGTATTATTATCCACATGGTGTCGAATATGGTGAGGGAGAGAACTTCCCTTCATCATTAGTAAACCAATGTGAAGCTCTTTTAGCAAAAGTGAAAGAAGGTCTTGCAACTATAAACGCATGAGCGCGCTCATGCGTTTTTTCCGTCAATGAGACGACGGACGTACAGGTGAACAGAAACAACCTCTTTTCCTGTCATGTCGTATATGTCATCGATCACTTGTTTTTGAATACGTTCACATAAGGTGAGCATATTGCCATGCAGCTTGACAGAAATGGTCATGGAAATCGTCAATCGGTTTTGTCGTTCATACACGTTCACTTCTTCTAATATGACATGATCAAACGGTTGTACACTCATCGCAACAATCGTTATAACGGGTTTATGCATATCCATCCCCCACACTAAAATCAAAGCAGATGCCGCTTCGTCGTTCAAAATATTTATGTTTTGATGCCATTACTTTATGATACAAATGATAAAGAGGGTGAATGCCCACCCTCTTTTTAAAATCCTAAAATGGCTTTAATGACCGATGTCGTTTCACCGCCGCGGTAAAATACGTATAACAACAAATACACAACAACGCCTGTTGTCGCGGTGAAAAACCAAACGATGCTTGTTATCGGACCGAGCTTTTTATGGCGTACCCAATTTTTTTTCACCGCGGAAAGCAACGTGACAATGCCGAACACCGCGCCGGCAGTCGCTAAAAAAATGTGAAAAAACAAAAAGAGTGTGTAGTAAATTTTCAAATGATCCGGTCCACCAAAGCTTGTATTTCCAATGAAAATCGTACGTGATAAATAAATGATGAAAAATGCTAGTGCGAAAGCGGCCGCAAGCCACATCGTTTTTTCATGCTTCTTCACTTGCTTTTGGCGAATAAAATACCAGCCGACTGCTACAAGGATAGCACTAATGACGATAAAGCTTGTACTAATCGTAGGTAAAATCGGTAACGAACCCATCGTATTCCCTCTCCTATTTGATCATTTTGTCGTCTAAACAGCCACGTGTTCTTCATCTCTTTCTTTTCGATACCATTCAATAAAAATGAAAAATAACATAACCCCATACACAATTTCTTGAATAATTTTCATTAAAACGCCACCGAGCTGTTGATCGTGTAACAGAGACATCGAGCTAAACATTTCCGGTCCGCTCAATTCAAGTGACGCTAATGTCGTTTGCGGCACACAAAGCGCTAACGCGTTCATCCAGGCAGCTGGATCGTAATATGTGGCATACAACGGTGTATCGGCGAAAATAATAAGCGCACAAGCAGGTGTAAGCAATACACCATCAGCGAAAATATAACCAACTTTTTTCACACCCGATAATCTCGGAAAACCATGAACGTCGTTCACAAGTGGCCACCACATCATCATCGCCGCAATAAAAATAGCTGTCGTCATGAGCGCGTGAAGCCACATATTTGTTTTCACAACATCGAAAATAAGCGGCACGTGATATAGCGAAAAAATGCCATTAAACAAAAATAACGCAATTAACGGTTTTGTGAAAAACGTAAACATTGAACGGACGATGCGCATGCGAAATAACGCTTCAAACATCCACGACGGAATGCCTTTAATAAGTAGCGGCGGCACCATTAAATAAAGAACAGCCATTTGCGTCATATGCGCACTAAACATTAAATGACCTAACAAATCGACAGGAGAACCTTTACAAATATAAAGCAAAACAATCGCAGTCACAAACAACGTTTTTTGTTTCGTCGTCGTTTGTTCTTTTGAGCGATTGACAAGCCAAAAATAAACGATCGTCACAGCGACTAAAAAAATAAAAAAGTATGGACTCCACATCGCTTCAAAACCAAATATACTTAACGGCATCATACTCACCTCGCTTTTTTTCCAACTTTATTATACTACAAACGTAACAAACGTGAAAAGAAAAGAAGCTAGCCAATGCTAGCTTCTTAAATCCAGACGACTGTTAAAAACGCCCAAATCGTAATAAACGCCACGGCTACCCCGCCGTACAAGAAAAGCGCTGGAAGTTCATGCCCTTTATGGCTCATATGCATGAAGTAATATAGCTGGAAAATGACTTGCACGACCGCTAACAATAAAATGAACGGTACAGAAAACCAAGCGGAAAATCCTTCATATCCAACCGCAAAAAAGGCGATAAGCGTTAAAAAGATCATTAACGTAAACGAAATGATTTGATGTTTCATTTCTTCCGCATTTTTTTTGCGGCGATATTGTACATCTACTTTTGGGTTTTGTACATGTGTATGATTTGCCATACAATCACCCCACCATTCCCATTAAGTATACGACCGTGAAAATGAACACCCAAACGACGTCGATAAAGTGCCAATATAAGCTGGCAACGTAAAACTTCGGTGCATTATATAAGTTTAACCCGCGTTTCGCATTGCGAATCATTAACGTTAAAATCCAAAGTAAACCAAATGCGACGTGGGCACCGTGCGTACCAACAAGCGTATAAAACGCTGAAGAAAAGGCGCTTGTTGAAAACTTAAATCCTTCATGTACGTATTCTGTAAACTCGTAAATTTCAAGCGCTAAGAAGCCGGCGCCAAGCAATACGGTAATGCCGAGCCAAAGCTGCATTTTTTTAAAGTCAAAGTTGCGCATATGATGCATCGCATATACGCTCGTTAAACTGCTCGTTAAAAGCAACATCGTCGCTAAAAAGACGATCGGCATTTGGAACAATTCTTTTGCAGACGGACCGCCTGCGACAGAATCCTTCAACGCTAAATATGTGGCGAAGAGAGAGGCGAACAATACCGTCTCTCCGCCGAGGAAAAACCAAAAACCTAAAAACTTATTTTTCCCTTCAAGGGTCGCTTTTTCAGGCTCTGCCGGGAACGTCTCCGGCGTTAATTTTTCTTCCACATGCATTATGCCCCAGCCCCCTTCTTCTCTGCTTCCATTACTTCTTCTTTAGGAATATGGAAGCCGTGGTCATCAATAATTGAACGGAAGAACATCGCACCGAGCGTAATGAGCAAGCCGAATACGCCAACTGGTGTTCCCCACGCATGATCTTGATGGAACAAGAAACCGAATGCGGCTACAAATAAGCCGAGCGAAATAACAAACGGCAAAATCGACGGATTTGGCATATGAATATCGCCAAGCGGTTCTGCTGGTGTTAAGCCTTTTTTGCCTTCCATTTTTTCAATCCAATATGCGTCTAAACCACGCACAAGTGGTGTTTGGGCAAAGTTGTATTCTGGCGCTGGTGAAGATACTGCCCATTCCAACGTACGGCCATCTTCCCATGGATCGTTGCCAACGCGTTTTCCTTTTACTGTTGTGATGACAACATTTGCTAATAACACGATTGTACCTGCTGCCATGAAAAATGCACCGACTGTACTAATCATGTTTCCTGTTTCAAATCCTTGACCAGGTAAGAATGTGAATACGCGACGAGGCATTCCCATTAAGCCAAGGAAATGTTGAATGAAGAATGTTAAATGGAAACCAGTGAAGAACAACCAGAATGTCACTTTTCCTAATTTTTCATCTAACATTTTACCGAACATTTTTGGCCACCAGTAGTGAGCACCTGCAAGTAGTGCGAATACAACCCCACCGACGATAACGTAGTGGAAGTGCGCAACGACGAAATAGCTATCGTGATATTGATAGTCTGCCGCAGCTGCTGCGTTCATAACCCCTGTCACTCCACCGATGACGAACGACGGAATAAACGCAATGGCATACATCATTGGTGTTGTAAAGCGAATGCTTCCGCCCCATATCGTAAACAACCAGTTGAAAATTTTAATTCCTGTAGGAACGGCAATTGCCATTGTCGCAACCGCAAAGATGGCGTTCGCAATTGGACCCATACCGACCGTAAACATATGGTGCGCCCACACCATGAATCCTAAAAATCCGATCAACACCGTTGCAAATACCATCGATGAATAGCCGAATAAACGTTTACGTGAAAACGTCGCAAAAATTTCAGAGAAAATACCGAACGCTGGCAATACGAGAATGTATACTTCTGGGTGACCGAAAATCCAGAACAAGTGCTCCCAAATGATCGTATTTCCACCAAGCGCTGGATCAAAGAAGTTTCCACCGAACAAACGGTCCATCATCATGAAAATTAAACCGACTGTTAATGGTGGGAACGCGAATAAAATAAGCGCAGATGTGACAAACGTCGCCCATGTAAACATCGGCATGCGCATATATGTCATTCCCGGTGCGCGCATGTTGATGATTGTCACAAGGAAGTTAATTCCACCGATTAACGTTCCGAGACCGGAAATTTGTAAACCTAATACGTAAAAGTCGATCCCGTGTGTTGGTGATGCAAGCGATAATGATGCATACGATGTCCAACCAGCATCAGGTGCGCCACCTAAAAACCATGATAAGTTTAAAAACACACCACCGAAGAAAAATAACCAAAATCCAAGCGCATTTAAAAACGGAAACGCAACGTCACGCGCGCCGATTTGAATCGGTACAACCGCGTTCATCATCGCAAACACGAGCGGCATCGCCGCAAGGAAAATCATTGTCGTTCCGTGCATCGTTAACACTTCATTGTAAAACCCTGCGCTAATGAAGTCGTTGTTTGGCACGGCGAGCTGAATGCGAATAATCATCGCTTCTAAACCGCCAAGCAAGAAGAAGAATCCGCCGGCGATTAAGTACAAAATCGCAATCTTTTTATGGTCTACTGTCGTTAAGTAGTCCCAAATGACTGCGCCGACACCTTTTTTCCGAGCTAACGTACTCACAGTTTAACCTCCCTTTATCGATAATCCCCTTACTCAACAGATAATGTCATTAAGTATTTTGTTAATGCTTCTAACTCTTCATCAGACAATGCTGGATAAGTATCTGTCATTTTATTGCCTGGCTTAATTTTCTCTGGATCTTTTAGCCAAGCTTTTAAGTTTTCTTCGTTATGTTCTAAAATGCCAGCAATGCGAGAACGATCTGCAAAGTTGCCTAAGTTTGGCGCAAGGCGAGCTTGCTCTGGACGACCATCAATTGGTGTGACAGCATGACAGCCAATACAGCTTTTGTTGAAAATTTCTTCCCCTCGTTGCACAACTGGATCTGTTGAAGCAACAGGTTTAGCATTTTTCATTTTTTCTACCCATTGATCAAACTCCGCACGAGGAAGCGCTTTTACTTTAAAGTCCATTAAAGCGTGTGACGGGCCGCAAAGCTCCGCACATTTTCCGTAAAATAGACGTCCTGCCTCTTCGGCGCGTTTTTCATCAAATGTGAGGAAAAATTGGTTTGTGTTATCTGTATTTGTGTCCATTTTTCCTCCGACAGCTGGAATCCAGAACGAGTGTTTAACGTCAGACGCTTTTAAGTTGAAATACACACGTTCATCTGTTGGAACGACTAAATCTTGGCTTGTAATAATGCCGTAATCTGGATACTCAAACTCCCACCAGTACAAGTTCGCACGAACGTTGACGACAACGACGTCGCGTTCTTTTTTGTTCATCGGTTTTACATCCGCAAGCTCAAACGTGTATAAAACCGTTGGAACAGCTAAAATGATTAGCAAAATAATCGGAATAACTGTCCAAATAATTTCAAGCGTATGGCTTCCTTCCACTTGCTTTGGAATTTTGTTTTCCTCCCCTTTACGACGACGGAAGCGAGTCACAACGTAAAGGAAAATGATTGTTACAACCGCAATGACGATGACCATGATGGCCGTGCTGAGCAGCATAAGGTTGTACTGCATGTCAGCTACTTCTCCTGCTGGTTGAAGCGTCGATAAAAACGGCTTACCGCAACCAGCTAGCAAAAGCGCCATGGCGGATACAAGAGAAACCAAGCGCCAATTTCGTAGCCACTTTTTCATAGCCTAATCAAACCCCTCTTTCGATTATGAAATAAAGTGAAATATATACATTCTTTCTTTACAAAAAGAAAGAATTGTAAACCTCTTTAATCAATTGTTACGATCACCATTGTGACAAACAAAATCGTTAAATAGTTGAGCGAATAAATAAACATCCATTTCGCCCATTTCATATCGTCTTTCATTTTAAAACCAGCTAGTCCGAGCGCTAGCCAACCAACGTTCAACAACGTGGCAATCACCAAAAACGGAACGCCTAATGAAAATAAGTAAAATGGAAGTGGTAAAAGCGCTACAATCCAAATGATGATTTGCCGCTTCGTCATCGCAAATCCGTGAACGACAGGAAGCATCGGAATGCCTGCTGCGCGATACTCTTCACATCGCTTCATCGCCAGCGCTAAAAAGTGCGGCGGTTGCCATAAAAACATAAGCAAAAATAAAATGACAGGAACGATATGGAAAGAGTCATCGACCGCCGTCCAACCGATCACAGGCGGGACAGCACCTGAAATGCTTCCGATAACGGTATTGAACGTATTGCTTCGCTTAGACCACATCGTATATAAAAAGACGTACGTCACAACGCCAATGAGTCCGATCACTGCGGCGGTGACAGTTGTCATAAGCAAGCTTAACGTGCCGATAGCAATGAGAAACACGCCAAACCAGAGCACGCGCTTTGGTTCCATGCTTCCGCTTACCGTCGGACGATTTTTCGTCCGCTCCATTAAGTGATCGATGTCGCGATCAATAAAGTTATTTAATGCGCACGAACCTGCAATGACAAGGGCAGATCCAATAAGCGCAAAAAACACGATATGCAAATTGCTTAAAAACCCTTTTCCGGTAAAATGAAGGGCTAACCAAAGTCCCGTAAATGTCGTAATTAAATTGGAATTGACGATGCCAATTTTAACGACTGCCAACACATCTTTTAAAACACCTGTTTGTATTTTTGTCGGTTTGACATCTTCGACTACATCCGCCATCTGCCGCCACTCCTCTCTTATGCCTTTGAAGGCGTTTCCAATCTATACACGATAACGATATGTCGTCTCTGTATATTAAAGCACATTTCTTCGTCAAATTGTGAACTTTTTTTGTCTTAATTGTGTCGAATTTGTGTCAAAATGAGATTGTTACGATGAAAACGTTGAAAAATAACTGCATTTATATTTCTAGCAAACTCCGCACAAATATTCAACCACATTTGCAACGATTGCTATGTTGTAAAATAATAAAACTTTGCGCTTTTCGGCATTTTCCGCTAATATGAGGTTAGAATTTCTTCACACGTATTTCACATTTTTCACATTTATTATACAGTTTTTACTAGATATTTGCTAGATCAAATTTCGCATTAAGGAAGTGGATACATTGCAACGGCTTTTGAAATGGTTTGCGGTAGCGACAACAATCGGCATGCTTTTCGTTTTAATTGGCGGCGCACTCGTCACAAAAACAGGCTCAGGCATGGGGTGCGGTCGTTCGTGGCCGCTTTGTCACGGACAACTCATCCCATCTAACATTACGGCTGAGCTTTTAATTGAATTAAGCCACCGTGTTGTCTCTGGCGTCGTTGGGTTGATGGTACTTATTTTATCCATTTGGGCTTGGAAAGCGATCGGTCATATTCGTGAAACGAAGTTTTTGGCGATCGTGTCGTTCGTGTTTCTCGTCTTGCAAGGACTCATCGGCGCTGCCGCGGTCGTATGGGGCCAATCGGACGTTGTGCTAGCGCTTCATTTTGGCATTTCGCTCATTTCATTTGCGGCCGTCTTTTTATTGACGTTGTTTATTTTTGAAGTCGATAAAAAATTTGATGCCGCGTCCGTCGTGCTTGATCGTACGATGAAATTTCATATTTACGGCATTATTGCGTATTGCTATATCGTCGTATATACAGGCGCGCTCGTTCGTCATAAGCAGGCGAGCTTAGCTTGTCCAAGCTGGCCGTTTTGCGCACAAACAAGGTTCTTCCCAACCCAATTACATGAATGGGTGCAAATGGGTCACCGCTTCGCCGCGGGATTATTATTTATTTGGATTTTCATAGCGACGATATATGCGATGAAACGATATAAACAACAGCCAATTATGTATTGGGGCTGGCTGATTGCGTTCGTTCTTGTCAGCTGCCAAGTCGCAACAGGGGCGCTCGTCGTCTTTACAGAGTTGAACTTATACATCGCCTTAGCACATGCGTTTTTTATTTCCTGTTTGTTCGGTGTGTTAAGTTACTTTGTGCTACTGGCAACGCGCAGTCAAAAACAAGAAGATGCGCCGCAACGATCGAACGTCATTCCGTCTGCCGTATTAAAATAAAAGAACGAGGGATCCCTCGTTCTTTTATTTTTCGGCTAATTCAATTAATAAATCTCCCGTTTGAATCGCGTCGCCACCTTGGACGTAAATGTCTTTTACAACACCTGAAAACGGTGCTTGAACGGTCGTTTCCATTTTCATCGCTTCGGTAATCATTAAATGGTCGCCTTTTTTCACTTTTTCCCCTTTTTCAACGAGCACTTTTACAACCGTCCCTGGCATCGTTGCAGCAATATGGTTCGGATTGTTACGATCCGCTTTTACACGCGAAACGACAGTTGTCTTAATGCTGTCGTCTTTAATGACGATTTCGCGCGGCTGGCCGTTTAGTTCGAAGTAAACGACTCTCGTTCCGTCCGCCTGTGGTTGACCGATGGCAACAAGCTTGACGATTAACGTTTTTCCTTTTTCAATTTCAACTTCAATTTCTTCGCCAAGGCGCATGCCGTATAAAAACGTCGGTGTATCTAAAACAGATACGTCGCCAAACTGTTCAACGGTGCGGGCGTATTCGACAAACACTTTCGGATAAAGCGCATACGCTAACACGTCGTAGTCGGTCACTTCGCGTTGAACGATATGATATAACTCTTCGCGCAACTTCTCAAAGTCGACCGGCTCTAACAGCTCGCCCGGACGAACGGTAATCGGTTCGCGCCCTTTTAAAATAATACGCTGCAACGTTTCTGGGAATCCGCCGTGCGGCTGACCGAGATATCCTTCAAACAGTTCAACAACCGAATCAGGAAAATCAAGCGTCTCCCCGCGTTCGTAAATGTCTTGTTCGGTTAAATTGTTTTGCACCATATATAGCGCCATATCACCGACAACTTTCGATGACGGTGTCACTTTGACAATATCGCCAAACATGTCGTTGACGCGGCGGTACATTTCTTTTACTTCATCCCAACGATCTCCTAAACCGACCGCTTTCGCTTGTTGTTGCAAATTGCTATATTGTCCGCCTGGCATTTCGTGCATATACACTTCCGTATGCGGTGCGTTCATGCCGCTTTCAAAGTCGGCGTAATATTTGCGCACATCTTCCCAATAGCGCGACAGTTTTTCAAGCGATGTAATATTGACTTCGGGCGCGCGCTCCGTTCCTTCTAGCGCATAATAAAGCGTGTTGGCGCTCGGCTGTGACGTTAAACCGGCCATCGCACTTACCGCTACGTCGACAATATCGACTCCCGCTTCGATCGCTTTAGCATACGTATAAATGCCGTTTCCGCTTGTGTCGTGCGTATGCAAATGAATCGGAATGTCGACGACTTCTTTCAAAGCAGAAATAAACGTATAGGCAGCTTGCGGCTTTAATAGCCCTGCCATATCTTTAATCGCTAAAATGTGAGCGCCAGCTTGTTCAAGCTCTTTCGCTAAGTTTTTATAGTAGTCGAGGTTGTATTTTGTGCGCGCCGGATCGAAAATATCGCCCGTATAACAAATGGCTGCTTCCGCCACTTTTCCAGATTGACGTACTGCATCAATCGCAACCGTCATTCCTTTGACCCAGTTTAAGCTATCGAAAATGCGGAATACGTCAATGCCCGCTTCGGCTGATTTCGCAACAAACTCGCGAATGACGTTATCTGGATAGTTTTTATACCCAACGGCATTGGAAGCGCGAAGCAACATTTGAAACAGGATGTTTGGAATTTTTTCACGCAATTGAATGAGGCGCTCCCACGGGTCTTCTTTTAAAAAGCGATATGAGACATCAAACGTCGCCCCGCCCCACATTTCCATCGAAAATAGTTGCGACCATAAGCGTGCGGTCGGCTCAGCGATGCGCAACAAGTCGTTTGTGCGCACGCGCGTTGCTAAAAGCGATTGATGGGCGTCACGAAACGTCGTATCTGTCAACAGCACTCGGTTTTGCTCTTTAATCCATTGGACGAGCCCGTCAGCTCCGCGCTCATCTAAAATTTGTTTCGTCCCTTTCGGCATCGGTTCGATATAGCTCACTTTCGGGATGCGAGGAGGGTCAAAGATCGGCTTTTTCTTTTTTCCGATGCCCGGAAATCCGTTTACAGTTACTGTTCCGATATACGATAACAATTTCGTACCACGGTCTTTTCGTTTTGGGAAAATAAACAGCTCTGGCGTCGTATCAATAAACGATGTATCATATTCCCCTGTTAAAAACTTCGGATGTTGCACGACGTTTTCTAAAAACGGAATGTTCGTTTTTATGCCGCGAATGCGGAACTCACGCAAGTTGCGCAACATTTTCGCCGCCGCTTGTTCAAACGTTAATGCCCATGTCGTCACTTTCACTAACAGCGAATCGTAATACGGGGTAATGACCGCCCCTTGAAAGCTATTTCCTGCGTCTAAACGAACGCCGAAACCGCCGCCTGAGCGATACGCCATAATTTTCCCTGTATCTGGCATAAAGTTATTTAGCGGATCTTCTGTTGTGACGCGCGCCTGAATCGCATAGCCGTGAACAAAAATGTGCTCTTGCTTTGGAATACCAACTTTTTCGCTATGTAACGCATACCCTTCCGCAATTAAAATTTGCGATTGAACGATATCGATGCCGGTAATCATTTCGGTAATCGTATGTTCAACTTGAATGCGCGGGTTTACTTCAATGAAATAAAATTCATCGCCAGAAACGAGAAATTCGACCGTTCCTGCGTTCACATATTGCACGTTTTTCATAAGTTTGACTGCCGCTTCACAAATTTCTTCGCGAAGCTCCTTCGAAAGTGACACGCTTGGCGCCACTTCGACCACTTTTTGATGGCGACGCTGCACCGAACAATCTCGGTCGTATAAGTGAACGATATTGCCGTATGCATCACCTAAAATTTGTACTTCAATATGTTTTGGACGTTCGATTAATTTTTCGACATACACGTCGTCGCTACCAAATGCCGCTTTCGCCTCTGATTTGGCGCGCTCGTACGCTTCCTTCACTTCCGCTTGCGAACGAACGATGCGCATGCCGCGACCGCCGCCGCCTAACGCAGCTTTAATGATCATCGGATAACCGTATGTCTCACCAAAGCGCAACACGTCCTCCAAGCTTTGCACAGGGCCATCGCTTCCCGGAATGACCGGAATGCCCGCTTGTTTCGCTTGGTGGCGCGCTTTTACTTTATCGCCGAACATATCTAAATGTTGTTGGCGCGGTCCGATAAAAATGATACCCTCCTCTTCACATCGTTTCGCAAATTCGATGTTTTCCGATAAAAAGCCGTATCCCGGATGAATTGCATCAACATCATGCATTTTAGCAATTTCGATGATCCCTTCGATGTCTAAATAAGCTTCAATCGGCTTTTTTCCTTCTCCAACTAAATACGCTTCATCCGCTTTGTAGCGATGGTACGATCCAGCATCTTCGCGCGAGTAAATGGCAACAGTGCGAATGCCAAGCTCGTTGCACGCACGAAACACGCGAATCGCAATTTCCCCACGGTTTGCAACAAGTACTTTTTGAATACGCCTCATTATGCATCCTCCCCCTGTCGTTCATAATAAAAACTATAACGAATTTTCTGTATTTGTAAATAGGATTACGAAAAAGAAACGTGATTTTTTTGAATATTGTTTTGTTTTTCTGTTTTGTATTTTTCGTAGTTTGCGACAGCGGAAATGTTGGCAAGCACTCCCACAGACATCATAAGTAAAACGAGCGAAGAACCGCCGTAGCTGACAAACGGAAGCGGCACCCCTGTAAGCGGGATAATACCTGTCACCCCACCGAGATTGATGGACGCTTGAATGCCGATCATTGCGGAAATACCGATAGCTAATAAACTGCCGAACGCATCTGGACATCTCCTTGCAATGACAAAGCCGCGCAATACGATAAACGATAGTAAAATAAGGACGAATGAAACGCCGAATAAACCAAGCTCCTCTGCGATGACTGCCATAATAAAGTCGGTATGCGCTTCTGGCAAATAGCCGTATTTTTGAATGCCTTGTCCAAGACCGAGACCTTTTAGTCCCCCGTTTGCGATTGCGAAATATGAGTTAATGAGTTGATATCCTTCTTTTTGTGCGTATGCAAACGGATCTAAAAAGCTGTACAGCCGCGCCTTGCGCACTTCAGTAAAAACTTTGTCATATATGAACGGAAGGGATAAGAGAAAAACAATCCCGAATAATACGCCTTGTTTAATTAATAGCCATTTGCTTGTTGCTGATGAAAGTATGATTGTTAAACAAATCGCAACGATAATGAGCATTGTTCCAGCGTCTGGTTGAAGAAAAACAAGCAAGCAAATAAACAGCATGTAATAAATCGGAAAAAGCACCTCTTGCGGCGATGTTTGTAGCTTTTTTTGTTTGTTTGCAAGCACCCCGCTTAAATATACAATTAAGCCAATTTTCGCAAACTCTGCGGGCTGAACGTTAACCGGACCTAGTTTAATCCAACTTGTCGCATTGTTTGCTGTATGTCCAAACAAAAGGACGTAAATGAGCGGCAAAGGCATAACAAAAAAAACGAATTGCAAAAACTTTTTGCGCGCATAATGTTTATACGGAACAAATGCAGTGAATAAAAACATGCATGCACCGATGATCCACGCCCATTTTTGTTTTTGGAAAAAATAATCACTCGCCGTATGAAAACGGACGACCGCTGTAATCATGCTTGCGCTATATACCATGATAAGCCCAAACAACGACAATAACATGACAGCGATGATTAACGGATAATCATGATATTTCAGAAACGTTTTCAAGCGCATTCGCCCCATCTTCCTTTTCATTTTCTTACTTTGCATTGTACTACAAAACAGAAAAAACCCAAACGAAATTCGTTTGAGTTTTTGTCATTTTTTCTTTTTTTTCGTGCACGCTTCATGCAATGCCGAAAGCTCCCGCTCAAGTCGGTCTAAAATCGCCTTCCCGTCTTTTTCATCGACAAGCCCTAAGCGGACCGCAAAGTCAATTTCACGGGATAGCCCGAACATTTGCGTATCTAGCACTTCTTCATAAAGCGGACATTGCGGCATCGTTAAATGATCCATTTGCACTTGAATCAGCTTCACAATTTTCTCCGCATCCGCTTGCAATAACGAATAGGCTCTTTCTCGAAAGTTTATCGCCACTTCAGGCGTCACGTTGACCCCTCCGTTCCGTACGTTCCTGTCTTTTCATCTTATCGTGAATACGAGAAAAATGCAAGCATCACGCCTCGGACGATTCGTTTTACAAACAAGCGCTTTCATCATATAATGAAAGGCAGATAGGGGGAATAAACATGGTCATCGTCATCAAGGGAAACGTCAAATTTACGATTACACTCGACCCGAGCGTGTGGATTTTTGACGATCGCAAAGTAGATGTACATACTTATTTTACACGCCATCCAGAAATAGAACAACGAGAAGACAGCGACGACATTCAAAAAATTTCAGCATATTGGGATCGCGAAATTCAAGAAGGAGCTGTGTCGCCTCCGACGTTGCAAACCGAAAAGCAATTTGAAAAAGAAAAAATATTAACAGGCACGTTCGGCATGCCGTTCGCCCCGTTTTTGCGCAATGCAGAGCCGAACGAGAATGCTACAAAGGTCGTGATCATCACAGAAAACGGCGATACGACGATTTCACTTGCTGAAGCTTACGAGTTGTTATTATGTTTTTCAAAAGACGGCAAACCACTCAAAGAAGATGGACCTGTCCATATTTATTTCGGCGACGGCTCGAACCGCGACAATCCGATCACACACGTGCGGGCGTTTATCGTCGAGTAAAAAGAGGCGCTTCGCCTCTTTTCTTATAAAAGATCGGCGGCAAGCTGCGCAAGCGATGACCGTTCGCCTTTAATGAGCCGCACGTGCCCAGCCACTTTTTGTTCTTTAAATTTTTCAACGACGTATGTGAGCCCATTATTGTATTCATCTAAATACGGATGATCAATTTGGGCAGGATCACCCATTAATACAATTTTACTTCGTTCCCCGACGCGCGTTAAAATTGTTTTCACTTCATGTTTCGTTAAGTTTTGTGCCTCATCAATAATAATAAACTGCTCTGGAATGCTTCTGCCGCGTATATACGTAAGCGCCTCGACTTCAATCGACCCCATGCCTGATAAAATCGCATCGAGTTCTCCCGGTTTTTTTGTATCAAATAAAAAGTGTAAGTTGTCGAAAATCGGTTGCATCCACGGCCTTAACTTTTCTTGTTTCTCGCCTGGCAAATAGCCGATATCTTTGCCGACAGGCACGATCGGACGAGCGACAAGCAATTTTTTATATAGCCGCATATCTTCTGTCTGCATCAGTCCTGCCGCTAACGCAAGCAGCGTCTTTCCTGTCCCAGCTTTTCCGATCAGCGTCACAAGCGGGATGTCGGTGCGAAGCAACAATTCACATGCCATCGTTTGCTGTACATTGCGCGGGCGAATGCCCCAGATGTGATCGTAATGAAATACAAGTTTGCGCACTTTTTTCCCGGTATGGTCAACGATGCCAAGCGCCGATGACGAACCGCCAAGCGCGTCTTTCATAATAATAAACTGATTCGGATAAAACGGGTGGTTTGTAATTTCCGCTAGCACAAGCTCACCTTTTTCATAAAAGCGTGACAAATGCTCCGGACTTATGTACAAATCTAAAAATCCGGTATAAATATGGTCGACTTCAACGACGCGATCGCTTAAAAAATCTTCCGCTTCTAGTCCAATCGCATCTGCCTTGACGCGCACGAGCGCATCTTTACTCACTAAAATAACCGGGCGACCGTTTTCTTTCGTTTGTTCTTCAAGCAATAAATTTTTCGCAACCGCTAAAATGCGATTGTCGTTCGTTTTTTCAACAAAAATTTCTTGCAGCTGCTGAAAGGAGCGATGGTTTAATTCAATGCGCAACACCCCACCGTTATCAAGCGGGATTTTTTCATGGAGTTTGCCGTTTTGGCGCAATTGATCAATAAGTTTGGACACTTGGCGCGCGTTTCTCCTTACTTCGTCCATATATCGCTTTTTTGAGTCCACTTCTTCTAACACGACACCCGGGATGACAACTTCATTATCTTGAAAGGAAAAAATGGAATACGGATCTTGCAAAAGAACGTTTGTATCTAATACGTATATTTTTTTGCCCACGTTTTCTCCCTCTTGACGACCGTCGTTGGACGGGATTGTTGTTTATATATATGAACAGGCGTATAAAGATAGAAGAAGTTTCGCAAAATAAACTTAAAGACGAAAAGGGGTGGAACGATTGAAATATATCTTCATCTTCATGTTGCTTTTTATGAGCGCCTGTGGACAACAAGCACAGCCGAACGATCGCGATTCGCTCATTCATGTGAAAAATACGACAAATGAAGAAATTGTAAATAAATCAGGACAACAAATTGCCCGTCATCTCGCTCATCTTGCGAGCAGCGTGCCGAATGTAAACGATGCGACCGTATTAGTTGTCGGGAAATATGCGTTAGTCGGCATCGACGTCAACGCTAAACTCGATCCATCACGGGTAGGGACGGTGAAATATTCTGTCGTGGAAAGCTTACAAAAAGATCCGTACGGGGCGAATGCGATCGTTATCGCTGATGCGGATTTGAATACGAGGTTAAAAGCCATTCAAAAACAAGTGGAGGAAGGAAAGCCGATTCAAGGATTTATGGATGAACTCGCCGCCATCGTCGGACGGGTCATGCCTGAAATTCCAAGCGACTTTCTGCAAATGAGAAATCCGCGCCCAACACGACAAAACGATAAGCAGCTAAATGAAGGGGAAGAGCAGCAGTTAGAAAACGAACAACAAAAACAATCAAACGACCATATGAAATAAGCCGAGCGTATTGCTCGGCTTATGCTTGTTTTAATGCGCTCATCACTTGTTGATCAAGTTTCGCTGCAGCTTGTGCATCATACGTTTTTTCGTATTTCGGTTCGACGGAAATTTTTGCTCCGTAAAACATGACATCGCGCACTTCTTCAATATCGACTTGAACCGCGGCGAGCTTCAACGGAACATTTTCTAATTTTTCAACTTTCACGTGCGCTTTTCCGCTAATGGAGTACGTCGATTCGTTGGCGATTAAAACGATCGAAATCGCTGGATTTGCTTTCACGTTCGCAACGATGCGGGAACGTTGATCGACCGCAAAATATACTTTGTCATGGGCAGGCGCATACACCCATGAAATCGCACTTGCATTTGGTGCACCTGTTTCGTGGTCAACCGTACATACAATGACATATCGTTCTTTTTGTAACGCTTGGAACAACGGTTCAATTAATGTTGGCTCTACCGCATTTGGCATATGTATCCCTCCTTATTTTTATCATACCTTTTTTTCACACAGTTTCAAACAATATGATATACTAATTTTTAAAAAAACGTGTGAGGTTTGACGATGAGAGTACGATGCATTCTTTGTGAAAAAATAGATACGTTAAACGATGAAACGTTGCTTGCAAAACGATTGCGCAATCGCCCGATTCATACGTATATGTGTGAAACGTGCCATGAGCGCATTGCGCAAAAAACGAAAGAACGGCTTGCAACGGGCAAATTTCGCTTTTTCCGCACGAGCAAACATGAAACAGAATGGTAAGTCAAATACTGTCGTCCCCCCAAAAACTTTTGCAACATTGGTGGGCGACGACAGCTATGTATGAAAATAAGAAAAAGCACCATGCACGAGACATGGGTGCTTATTCATAATTGATACCCATGGTGCTAGATAAAATCGAGCAAACATAAAAATAGCCCTTGCCTGCGGATCTCCTTTAGAATAATGAAAGTGCGACCAAACATTCGAAAGGAGAATCCCCATGCAAGAGCACTTTCGTTTTACTACAGACAAAGCAAAAATTCAAAAACAATATGCAGCGATTTTCTTTTTTGTTTCTGCCCAGCTGTCACACATTCAACGCTATCTTCAACGTCGCAATCGTCATTTGGCGAAACAAGAAGACGCGGTGATCATTGCCATTCATCTTTTAGGCTTGGCTTCTCTTCCGAACGTGCATGGCATCGCTTTGTTACTGGGAACTTGTTCACGAATGGACAGTTTCTCGAACGTTCTTGCCGAGCGCTGCGCTTTGCGATCAAATCGCAAACAGCACCCGACACCGTTCGCTAATCCCCCAACCGCTCCCGTACTTCCTCCTCTGTCATGTCGAGAATATGGGCAACGTCTGTTATACTCATTCCTTTTTCGACCATTTTTCGAATCGTTTCATTTTTCCCTTCTTCTCGACCTTGTTCTAATCCTTCTTTCAATCCTTTTTTCAATCCTTCTTTCAATCCTTCTTGTCTTCCTTCTTCCCGACTGCCGCGAATGTTTGAGAGTTGATCAAGGAGCCATTTCAGCCGCATTTCGTACGCGTAGCGGTTTTCGGGATCGACGCTTAAGTTTTGCCATTCTTCTAGCGCTTCTAAAATGTCTTGTTCTGTCATGGCTATTCCCTCCAATTCACGAAACATCTCTTCATCCATTTTTTTCGTTCGTCCATCGACAGCCGACAACATCGTTAGCCATGGCCATTCCGGTGACTGTTTCACTTCTCTCCGATATTTCTTCCATTTTACCATAAATTGTGACAAGTCGAGTACATGAAATTCAAGGTGATGGCTCCAAAGAAACTGTTCTTCGTCTTCACGAATGTGAAAAACGGTATGGAAGCGATCTGTTTCATGTGGGAAAAGGGGATAATTTAAGATGGCGATCATAATCGTTGGAGGGAGGATGTCGTACCGTTCTCCTTTCGATAGTGAAGATGAAAACAACCTTGCCCAGTAATACAATAGCCGTTCGGGCATACCGTATTGTGGGATGATTTGAATTTCAACGTGAATGCGCTCGCCGCGGTTTGTGCGAACGATGACATCTAACCGTCCAGTCTTACCGTCTTCTGTTTCTTTCGTTAGTTCGGTGTTTTCAAACTGTACGTCGATGATGCGATCATCTCCAGTCCGATGTAGCAACGCATTTAAAAACGCCATCGTGATTGACTTTCTACTTGGGTGGCCGAACAGTTGTTTAAACATGAAATCCATTTTTAAATCGAGGTATTGCACACAAATCATCCTTTCTTAGAATATAGGGGATAATTTGATTAAAATCGGGAAATAAGGGAAATGCAAAAGTAGAAAACTGAATTTTGTGGAAAATTTTTATGACAAATGGGGGGAAAAAGTGGGAGGATGAACCGTTTTTTAGGTTGAAAATTTAATTTTTGAAGGGAGAGAGATAGTGATTAAAAGATAAAATAAATTCCAACTGTTTAAATTCAGCCCACTTGATCATGTGACTGAATAGTTACAAAGCGTTTATTCTTCGCTGGACCGTATCTTTGGAAACGAATAAAACGGAAAAGAGAAGAAGTTTTGATTAAAGTCTCAGATGACTAGATATCATCCACATCCATTTCAGGGGAAAGCCATTGTCGCTTTGCCTTTTTTCTTTTTAATCAAAGAAAAGGAAGACAAAAGAAAAGCCCTACAGAGATTTCTCTCCGCAGAGCTTTTCGACATACTTCGCAATGCACAGGCACCGAACCAAGTCTCTGGTTCATCCATGGATTCCTTATGTTTAATTTTAACAAACTCTCCCCTTTTGGCAGAGAAACTGTCTTCTAATGCAATCTTAATGTCATTTGGATTCCCTGTATTTCCAATTAGTTTTCCTATATACTTATCCATCTATTGCCCCCCTAAAATAAACTTAATTGTTCTCCAACCTGAATTTCCATCTTATTATCCCTCTTATTTCTGAGATTTTCTACCAATAATTCTTTTTCATAAAAATACCTAAATAATTTTTCGTATGTTTTTTCTCCTATTCCCTTTACCTTACTTAATTCCCAAAATCTTTTAATCGGCATATTAGATTTGACAATATTCGCTTGTCTTTTTGTAATGCCAATCTGATTAACTAACATTTTATCTGTAAATTCATTGAGTGAATTAACCATTTTTGCCTCTATGCCTTCTGCTTCTTCCTTTTCGTCCAAGCATATATATACATCTATGTCTGCTCTTTTCAAATATTTTTCCATTACAGTTTTGACATCATTCCAATCCAATCCACCATTATTAGTGCCTAATTTGGGAAAGGCTATAGAATCGATGTTTACTTTCTTATAATTTTCAATAAAATATTTTAATCCCTCTTCTATATAACTCATCTTAGAAGGATTTCTCCAATGATTTTTTGTAGGAAAGTTCATAATCCATAAGTCTTCAGAATATCTGAATAATCTAGGTCTCCCTATTCTTATTTCTTTTTGCTTACATTTTCTTACATAATCCTCGAACATTTCAGGATATCTCAATTTAAATTCTAATGCTATACCTGAACCCATAACTCCAAAACAATTTACTGTATTAACTAACGTCTTAGCGGGTGTATTAAAAACTGTACCATCATAGTAATGTATCATATTAAAAACTCCTCGTATAGTATGTTTAGAAAGATTTTTAAATCGAATTTCCAGTTGGATATGCTCCTTGACAATCGCATATGTGTAAGTGATTTGCCCACGGGGGAGGGGCGCGCCCCTCCCCCGTGGATGGCACTACATCGGGGTTGGACTTTTCGCGATGTTCTTGGATAATGGTCTTAGGATCATCGGGGACACTCTTCTCTCTCCTGTAGCTTTGACTACTTAGAAAGTCTGTCTCCCCGGCTCCTGTTCGGACTTCTAACCCGCAGGCTGTTCCCGTTGGTTTCCCATGCTGGAAGGAGCAGCTTCCAGGCAGCCCATGGCCCAACGTGAGTTCTCATATGCGAGGGTGACTGGTCAACAGGCGCGGTCCGGGGGCATCCCGAAGAGTCCCAACCCCACGATCCTACTACGATTGGAGGTGATCTCATGAAACTCTACGTCGGGATTGACGTGAGCTCAACGGACTTATACACGTGTATCATGGATCAAGAAGGAAACACGTGCGCCCAATTCAAGGTGGACAATCATCTCCTTGGCGCGACCTTCCTTCGCGATCAAATCCTCCTGTGGGCCAACAAGCTCCAACCATCCGAAATTCTCATCGGGATGGAAGCCACTTCGGTCTACAGCTGGCATCCAGCGATGTTTTTCCACCAACAGGAGGAGCTGAAGTCTTGGAATGTCAAGGTGTTTACCATCAATCCAAAGCTCATTCGCAAATTTAAAGAAGCGTACACTGACTTGGATAAAACGGACGGCATCGATGCGTGGATCATCGCCGATCGGCTTCGCTTTGGCCGTTTGAAAGTGACAGCTGTCATGCAAGAACAGTTTATCGCCCTTCAACGGCTCACGCGCATGCGCTATCATCTCGTCCATCAGCTGACTCGGGAAAAGCAGTACTTCCTCCAACACTTGTTTTACAAGTGCAGTTCCTTTACCCAAGAGGTGGACAGCTCCGTGTTCGGACATGCCATCTTAGAGCTTCTTCTCGAGTCGTTTAGCTTAGACGAAATCAGTCAGATGGACGTGCAACAGCTCGCTGACTTCTTGCGCCAAAAAGGACGCAATCGCTTTGCCGATCCGGAATGCATCGCCAAGTCCATTCAAAAGGCGGCTCGTTCGTCGTATCGGCTTTCCAAATGTGTCGAGGATTCCATCGACTTGCTTTTAGGGCTATCGATTCAATCCATCCGTAGCCTTCAAGCGCAAATTAAAGAGCTAGATAAAGCGATTACTCGCCATTTGGAAGGCATCCCAAATACGTTACAAACGATTCCCGGCATTGGTCCGGTCTACGCCGCTGGCATCTTAGCCGAAATTGGACAAATCGAGCGCTTTGACAACCAAGCCGCCTTAGCAAAGTATGCAGGTTTGACTTGGTCTAAGCACCAGTCCGGTCGGTTCCAAGCCGAGGAGACTTCCCTCATTCGTTCCGGCAATCGCTATCTCCGTTACTACCTAGTGGAGGCTGCCAACTCGGTACAACGGCATGATGCGTCGTTTCGCACCTATTACCGGAAGAAGTATGAGGAAGTACCAAAGCACCAACACAAACGAGCCCTCGTCCTCACCGCTCGAAAACTCGTGCGTGTGATCGATGCGCTGCTACGCAACGGTCAAATCTACACGCCAAGAAAGGGGGAAGATCGATAGGGGTATCGATCTAACTGATTTTGCATTAAAACCCAGTTAATGACATAAGACAAGACTGGGCTTCTTAAGTATTGCCTTTTTTCGGGTCATCGGACAATCGAATTTCCAATTTCGATGATTTTTCACCTTGACATATTACCGCAGGACTTACTGTATTTGTTCTTCTATGCTTAATATACCATAAAACCAAAACATAAACTTAATTGCAGTATTGGGTATGTTATCTATTTTAAGATTAAATTCGGTATTATTTGTTTGTGGGTACTTAATGCGCACCCTAGATAGTTGATTATTATTCATATCAAACAATTTGTATTCATGTTTGGCATGATTAACAACTGGTAGATTAGTACTGAACGTTAATAATAAACTCCTTTTATTAATTGAATTATCTATTTCTATTCTATAATCCTTTATAAAATTTCTCTCATTATTAAACATATTTCTATCTACAACATATAAGTCATTTTTTCCAAAGAGATTACAGGCCCTTTTATAATCAGTATCACATCTAAATATTATTTTTCTCAAATACTCTAATGATATGGGTTGTGTTGATAATAATTCTGCTTGACGTTTTCGCTTAAATTCCCATTTATATGGTCCCTCATCTAAATAGATTGGCCCTCTATGAAATATTGTGTCCCAATCCATAATATCGTTAAAAAACTCATAATTTTTACCATAGGTTGTATACTGTGACCCTGCATTGCCATCAGCAAATACTGTATAGTCTAAATAAAGGATTTCTTCATCAAACAATAAATACACAGGTATTGGAATATGAGGATGAGAACCCTCTACCTTAATACCTTCATTTCTATATAGTGTCATGGTTTTTTCCTTATAATAGAATCTAACACAATTTTGCACGTCTAGTTTAGTATGTCGAATTACTTCTTGGTCGGCAACATCATAAAATTCAATATTATGATTATGACAAAATTTTCTACTATAAATATATCCTGAATTAATTATCGATCCTAAATTTGAAAAGTCAGTAAAATGTAATGGACCCTTAAAATCATAAACTTTTTTCAATCGTTCAACCGTTCTTCTAATCTGCTTATGATCTGTTTTCATATATAATATCCCCCTGTTTTACTAACTCAAAACATTCACTTATTGATCAAATACATCTAAGTACCCGTGGTGCTAGTTGAGCGCTAGCGCTCAACTAGCACCACGGGTAATTGATATATTTTTCTGGCTCGCGATTAATTTGATCAAGCATTGTTTCAACAAGTTCCGCTGGAAAGCGAAGCGTGCGCGCTTCATTGTTCACAGCAAAAGTGACTGTATAAACGTCGTCTTCTTTTGTATATGCGATTTGTTCAACCGCATGATCTTCGCGTAACAAGTCGGCAAAAAATTGTTCCGTCTCTTGTGCTGCCGTATCGTCTGGGCGCGCCTGCGCAACCACTTTAATTGTCAGCCAATTGTATACCGCATCTTGTAATTTCACGCCTTTTCCCCCTCGCGACGAAGACGCCATTTATAAATGATTAACACGACGGCAGCGACAAGCAATCCTTCCGCCACAGGTAAAAAGACAGCAAAAAACGTTAAAATCGTACAACCGAGCACAAGTAGCGTATAAATGACGACGTTTTTTAACATCGGTAATTTACGCGCAAAGCCGAGACGATACACAATGATCGCTAACACGACGATCGTCGCGTACAACAACCACATCCCTGTTATCGGCTGTTCGTGCACGTTGTATAGCGAAGCGAAAAATGACAGGCGACCGATCACATCCATGACGACTTCCCCCTATTTCTTTTGCTCGGCGAGTTTTTTCTTTTTCGCAATTTTTTCGCGTTCGTTTTTATCTAATATTTTTTTGCGCAAGCGAATCGATTGTGGCGTCACTTCGCAATATTCGTCGTCGTTTAAATATTCGAGCGCTTCTTCTAACGTCATGAGGCGCGGTTTTTTCATCGTCACCGTTTGTTCTTTTGTCGATGAGCGAACGTTTGTCACATGTTTCATTTTGCATACGTTCACGACTAAATCGTTGTCGCGGCTATGTTCGCCAACGATCATCCCTTCATACACTTCCGTTCCCGGCTCGATGAAAATAACGCCGCGGTCTTCGACTTGCATAACGCCATAAGCCGTCGCTTTTCCTGTCTCCATCGAAATGAGCACCCCTTGATGTCTCCCGCCAATTTGCCCTTGGATGACAGGTTGATAGCTGTCGAACGAATGGTTTAAAATGCCGTATCCGCGCGTAAGCGACATAAATTCTGTTCGATAGCCGATTAATCCGCGCGCAGGCACGAGGAAAATAAGGCGCACTTGTCCGTTTCCGTTATTGACCATATCGATCATTTCCCCTTTGCGCGCACCGAGCGACTCCATAATCGCTCCTGTATATTCTTCTGGAATATCAATTTGCACGCGCTCGACCGGCTCGCACATGACGCCATCGATTTCTTTCATAATGACTTCTGGCTTTGATACTTGCAGTTCAAAACCTTCACGGCGCATATTTTCAATTAAAATCGATAAATGAAGCTCCCCACGACCTGACACGATCCATGCATCAGGGGAATCGGTCGGCTCAACGCGAAGCGATACGTCCGTTTCTAACTGGAGGCGAAGACGTTCTTCAATTTTTCTTGCGGTCACATGTTTTCCTTCCCGTCCTGCAAACGGGCTATTGTTCACAAGAAATGTCATTTGTAACGTCGGTTCGTCAATGCGAAGCGGAGGCAATGCTTCTTGCGCGTCAAGCGGACATACCGTTTCACCTACGTTAATATCTTCCATGCCGGAAACAGCCACTAAATCGCCCGCTTTCGCTTCTTCAATTTCGATGCGTTTTAATCCGAGAAAGCCAAACAGTTTTGTGACGCGAAACGTTTTCACAGAGCCGTCTAGCTTCATCAGCGCGACTTGCTGCCCCACTTGCATGCGCCCGCGGAAAATGCGTCCGATTCCAATGCGACCGACGTAGTCGTTATAGTCGAGAAGGGCGACTTGAAATTGAAGCGGCTCATCGCTATTGTCGATTGGAGCCGGAATATGCTCAATAATCGTTTCAAATAGCGCTGTCATGTCGGCGTCTTGTTTGTCTGCATCTAAACTTGCCGTCCCGTTAATCGCTGAAGCGTACACGACCGGAAACTCAAGCTGATCTTCCGTTGCGCCAAGCTCAATAAATAAATCGATCACTTCATCGACGACTTCGTGTGGGCGCGCAAATTCGCGGTCAATTTTATTAACGACAACAATCGGCGTTAAGTTTTGTTCTAACGCTTTTTTTAACACGAAGCGCGTTTGGGGCATACATCCTTCGTACGCATCGACGACGAGCAACACCCCATCAACGAGCCGCATAATGCGTTCGACTTCTCCACCGAAGTCGGCATGTCCCGGCGTATCTAAAATGTTAATGCGCGTGCCTTTGTATTGAATGGCTGTATTTTTTGCTAAAATCGTAATGCCTCGTTCACGCTCTAAATCGTTGCGATCAAGCGCCCGTTCTTCCACTTGTTCGTTCGCCCGAAACGTGCCGGATTGGCGAAGCAATTGGTCGACTAACGTCGTTTTTCCGTGGTCAACGTGCGCAATAATCGCGATGTTGCGAATATCGTTTCTCAATGGTTTCAACTCCTATTTTTCAACATTGCGCGTCTATTATAGCACAAACATAGTAGAAAAGCGGAATGTTTTGTTGTAATCTAAAGGAAAGAGGAGGAAAACATATGAATAAATTTCAACCGCTTTTTTTTATAATGGCGCTACTTGCGACGATAACGTTAATAGGCACCGGCATTGCGATCGCTTATCGACATGTACCAGCGATCGTCGGTTCTCTTATTGCCTTTTTTGGCGTGATGGGGCTTAGTTTTTCACTAAAAAAAAAGAAAAAGCGCTAACGAGCGATAGTTAGCGCTTGATCATCGCAAGTATTTCTTCATGCAATCCCGGTTTTGAAACAAACACCGAGCTTTTTTCAATCATATTGAGCGGCTCACCGTACAAATTTGTCACCACGCCGCCTACTTCTTCAACAATAACCATCCCACCAGCAATGTCCCACGGCGACAACCGAAGCGTAATGTACGCATCTAGTTTACCTGATGCGATGTACGCCATCTCAAGTGCCGCAGAACCGTACGAACGCGTGCCGCGCGCTTTTTTCACAAGCGGTGCTAGCACATGGGGGTCGATGCGACGGTTTTCTGTCACCCACGTTGCATTTAGTGAAATGATCGCGCGGTCGAGCGATGTTTTTTCAAGTGGGGGGAGGGGAGTGCCGTTTAAAAACGCCCCTTTTCCTTTTTGGGCGTAATATAGCTCGTCAAACGCCACATCATATATGTAGCCGAGCATGCCTACCCCATCGTGAAACACCCCAACTGAAATGGCGAAATGACGCTGCTGGTGGACAAAATTCATCGTGCCGTCAATCGGATCAATGATCCAAACGGTGCCGTCTAACGCCTCGAGCTGATCACCAAATCCTTCTTCCCCTAAAACGTGATGCGTCGGATACGTTCGGCGAATGCGTTCAATAAAAAATTGTTCAATTTCGCGATCGACATTTGTTACTAAATCGGACGGGCTTGATTTCGTTTCGATTTTTAGTTTCGTTTGAAACGCATCGCGTATGCGCTCCCCTGCTTCGCGAATCCAATGCTGCATATGTTGATCAATTTCGTTCCACATAAAAAACCTCCTGCATATACTTATGTAGAAAAGGCGGCGCTTGCCGCCTTTCATTTCGACGACAGACGAATGAGTTCTTGGCGTAGTCTTTCGAGTTTTCGTTTACATTCATTTTTTTTCGCTTCATTATTTTCTAACATCGCTTCATAAAGGGTGGCTAGTTCGTAATCAACTTCGAGCTTTAATACTTTAATTCGGCGTTCTCCATCCATTTTTTTAAATCCATCGGCTGTTTTTCTCATATCGTGCACCCCTTCCGCTCTTTTTTTTCTGAAAATTCTTTTTTATATATTATGTAACGGAAGGGGGATATGCAACTTTACATTTTCACAATCTCTCCGTTGGACAACTCTTTTCCTTTTTTGATTGTTTGGTACGACGAATAGCCGCTTACTTTTTCAAATTCATCGCACAGTTTTCGCTCTTCCGCTTTGCTTGGAACGATTTGTTTAAAGCGGCGATATAAGTTCATGAGTTGCTCTCGCTCAATCCCTTGTTCGTACGCTCGCTCAATGCCTTCGTAAAATTTAATAACGTCGATGATTTCTTCGGTTGACCAACTGTAATCAATTGGATAAGCATATTTCATGATGTTCACCTTTCTCCCATCGTTGTCTTCCTTTAGTTTGCCCAACGGGTGCGAATTTGTTCTGCCTCTTGAATGATGCGCGCAAAAAGTTCGCTAACGGTCGGCACATCGTGAATAAGTCCGATCACTTGCCCCGCCCATGCAAACCCTTCTTCCGTATGACCGTCGTAAATAAATCGTTTGTTCGCTTGTCCGCTAATGTACTCTTTTAGTTGTTCATACCCTTTTCCTTCTCGTTCAAACTGTAAAATTTTTTCCGTCCATTCGTTCAACAAAGCGCGCGCAGGGGCACCGAGCGATCGTTTAATGACGACGGTGTCGCTTTCTGTACGTTCCACAAGCATTTGTTTGTACACAGGATGGGCATGAATGCACTCTTTTGTCGCAATAAAGCGCGTGCCCATCTCGATTCCTTCCGCTCCAAGCGCAAGGGCAGCCATCAGCCCACGCCCGTCGCCAATGCCGCCTGACGCGATGACAGGAATCGATACGGAATCGACGACGCGCGGCACTAGGACGAACGTTCCGATATCGTGTTTGCCGAGATGTCCGCCCCCTTCTTGCCCGACGACCATAACCGCATCTGCGCCGAGCTCCTCTGCTTTCACTGCTTGGCGAACAGCTGCGACAAGCACTAATGTTTTGACGTTCGTTCCTTTCAGCAGTTCAAAAAACGGCGCCGGATTGCCGCCTGTGACCGAGACGACCGGCACGCCCTCATCAAGCGCCGCCTCAAGCATGTGCGCAAACGGACGTCCATGTTGTCCGATCGCAAAATTCACACCAAACGGTTTGTCCGTTTTTTCCCGCACTTTTTTAATTTCTTCCCGCAACGCATCTGGCGTCTCAAGCGACATCGCTGTAATTTGCCCGAGCCCCCCGGCATTCGATACCGCCGCCGCTAAATCGGCATATGCTAAATACGCTAACCCTCCTTGAATAATCGGATAACGAATGCCTAACAGCTCGGTTACCCTCGTGTTCCAGTTCACAACCCATTCCCCCTTTACTTTTTATCATTCTTCACTTATAAAGAAAAGTCCTTCACAAACAATAAATGAAGAAACATACACCGCCTTTCATTTTTAAACAAAAAAACCATCTTTGCAAACGTATGAAGAAGTGCTATAATTCACTTTGTTTTATGTAAATCCAAGTTAAAGAGGTGTACAGCGAAATTGTCACAGTATGAAACACCGTTATTTACCGGACTGTTAGAGCATATAAAGAAAAATCCGATTCAATTTCATATTCCTGGCCATAAAAAAGGAGCAGGCATGGACGAGCAGTTTCGCTCCTTTATTGGAGAAAATGCGTTAGCGATGGATTTAATTAATATCGGTCCGCTTGATGATTTACATCAGCCAAAAGGAATGATTAAACGGGCGCAACAGCTAGCAGCGGAAGCGTTTGGAGCGGACTATACGTTTTTCTCCGTGCAAGGAACGAGCGGAGCGATTATGACGATGGTCATGTCTGTCGCAGGACCTGGGGATAAAATTATCGCCCCACGAAACGTGCATAAATCCGTTATGTCTGCCATCGTCTTTTCGGGAGCGACACCGATTTTCGTTCATCCTGAAATTGATAAAGAGCTCGGCATTTCGCACGGCATTACACCAGAAGCGGTAGAAGCGGCATTAAAGCAACATCCCGACGCCAAAGGGGTGCTCGTCATTAACCCGACATACTTCGGCATTGCTGGCGACTTGAAACGCATCGTTGACATTGCGCACGCATACGGCGTTCCTGTTCTTGTGGACGAGGCGCACGGTGTGCACATTCACTTTCATGAAGAGTTGCCACTATCAGCGATGCAAGCAGGTGCGGATATGGCAGCGACGAGCGTGCATAAACTAGGCGGTTCGATGACGCAAAGCTCCATTTTAAACGTGAAAGAAGGGCTTGTGTCACCGAAGCGCGTGCAAGCGATTTTAAGCATGTTAACGACGACATCAACATCTTACTTATTGCTCGCTTCGCTCGATGTCGCGCGTAAACGGCTAGCGACAGAAGGACATGAGCTTGCGGAACAAGCGATTCGCCTGGCAAATGAAACGCGGAAGCAAATTAACGACATCGATTATTTATATTGCGTCGGAAAAGAAATTCTCGGGACAGAAGCAACGTTTGATTACGATCCGACGAAGCTCATTATTTCAGTCAAAGAGCTTGGACTCACTGGCTACGACGTGGAAAAATGGCTTCGTGAACGCTACAATATTGAAGTCGAATTGTCGGATTTATATAACATTTTATGTATTATTACACCGGGCGATACGGAGCAGGAAACGAACGTATTAGTTGATGCGCTTCGTCATTTATCGAATGAATTTCGCCATCAAGCGGAAGTCGGGAAAAAAGCGGAAGTGATTTTACCAGATATTCCTGTGCTTGCGCTCACCCCACGCGATGCGTTTTATGCGGAAACGGAAGTCGTGCCGTTTGATGAATCGGCAGGGCGCATTATCGCGGAGTTTGTCATGGTATATCCACCTGGCATCCCGATTTTCATCCCGGGCGAAATTATTACGGAAGAAAATTTAAATTACATTCGCAAAAATATCGAAGTCGGCTTGCCTGTTCAAGGTCCAGAAGACGATACGTTGCGAACGTTGCGCGTCATTAAAGAACATCATAGACGATAAAAGCGGAGTGTAGCACTCCGCTTTTAAAAAAAGAGACTGGCGAAAACCAGTCTCTTTTCTATATATATCCTCCCCATCCCCCAAAGCTTATTATTCCTCGTCTTCACAATCGCATGTGCAACATTGACCGTACAATACCGTTACTTTTTCATCTTCAAAATGATCGATTGTCGCATTGCATGTTTGGCATACAATTGTACCCATCCCCGATAACCCCTTTTCCTTTGGAATGTTTGAAAACGTTTTACTGATTACATAATAATATGTCACATTTATTTTGTAAATAGGAATTAGTATGACATATTTAAACAAAAAAAGAGACGTATTTCACGCCTCTTACTCATATTGTTCAACATAAGGTGTCGTTGGTAAAATGTCTGAGAAAAATTCAGCTAAATCTTCAGCTTGTTCTTTTGTGTCGATGCGAAATATTCGTTGTAAGTAGTCGTGGTCTTCGATGTCTTTCGGGTCGAGGAGAGCGGAGCGGCCTGTTTGCATACAGATGACAAGTGGTTTGCCAAAAAACATGCTCGTATAAACGATGCCAAAATCGTAGCGAACGTCTTTTGTCGTAAAACCGACGAACCTCACTTTTACTTTTTCATGCTCATCATACATTTTTTCAAATACGTGCATATCATTCCCTCCTTCTAATAGGTTAACATTCATTATACCGCATCGTTTATATTTTCGCAATTATTTGTTTTTTTATATATATTCATGATACAATGAAAGTGATTTCAACATGTTTGAGGTGAACAAAATGGCTCATACAGCTACCATTGAACTTGTCCCTGCATCAACGTGGGAGACGGTGACGTTAGAACAATGCAAACAACTGCTCGAACAATTTCGCGATATCGCGCGCAAAACGGGCGAACAGCTTGGCTGGGACTACGAACAGTACGCTTTTCCATACGATATCGTCATAAACGAAGACCGCATCATTCTCGTCGGAAAAGATGCACGTTATCATATGATTGAATGCCGCATTCATGAGCGTGCGGTGGAGTTTGCTTTATCGAAACAAGCGACGCATGGCGATAAAGGAAAAGCGAATGAACTATGTAAATTTTTCGCTAAACGAATGGCAGGAAAACTGCATTTATTTAACGGGCGAGTGATGTATTATTACAAACGATAAGCCCAAAAAAGCTCGCGGCAAAGAAAATAAATGGCAATCGTCGAGACGGTTGTCCAACATGCTTGTCTTTTCGTTAAACGAAACCGAAGCGCAAGCAAAAAAGCAACATACATAAACATGACAAACAACAACGCTTTAAAAATAAAATGATCGTGGGCCGATCTCCATTCGATGAGCGAAAACAAACTCCATAAAATCATTTGAAGTAAAAAGACGATATACATGTTTATACACCCCTTACAAACATCATATGATCGTCTCAAAAAAATCATGAAAAAAGAGGACGGCGAAGCCATCCTCTTTTATTTGTTAATAATATGAATTGGGCTACCGATCGCCACTTCCGCTGCTTCCATCGTAATTTCACCGAGCGTTGGATGCGCATGAATCGTCATCGCAATATCTTCAGCTGTCATGCCTGCTTCGATCGCTAAGCCAAGCTCTGCGATCATATCCGATGCGTTCGGTCCGACGATTTGTGCACCGATAATGACGCCATCGTCTTTCGTTAAGACGAGCTTTAAGAAGCCGTCTGTTTCGTTTAACGCAAGGGCACGGCCGTTTGCACCGAACGGGAATTTTGCGGTAATGACGTCAATGCCTTCTTCGATCGCTTGTTTTTCAAAGTAACCGACAGACGCGCATTCAGGATCGGAGAAGACAACAGCTGGAATCGCTAAGTAGTCAATTTCAGACGGATGACCAGCGATCGCTTCTGCCGCAATTTTTCCTTCGTATGATGCTTTATGCGCAAGCGGTGGTCCTGCCACGATGTCACCGATCGCGTAAATGTTCGGCACGCTCGTGCGGCATTGCTTGTCGATTTCAATTAAACCGCGTTCTGTCATTTTGATGCCAATTTGTTCAAGTCCCATTTCTTCTGTGTTCGGACGGCGACCAACAGTAACGAGCACGTATTCGGCATCGACCGTTTTCGTTTCGCCGTTTACTTCAAATGTTACCGTTACGCCGTCTTCACGCTCTTCGACACCTTTCGCAAGCGCGTTTGTAAAGACGTCAACACCTTTTTTCTTCAAGCGACGACGAACGACGGCGCTCATTTGTTTTTCGAAGCCAGATAAAATTTCATCTGCACCTTCTAAAATCGTAATTTTCGTTCCGAAGTTTGCGTATGCTGTCCCTAGCTCTGTACCGATGTAACCGCCGCCGATGACGACCATTGATTTTGGAATTTCAGGCAAGTTTAATGCGCCTGTCGAGTCAAGGACGCGCTTTGAAAATTTAAACGCTGGCAGCTCGATTGGGCGAGAACCTGTTGCGATAATGGCGTTTTTAAATTTGTACGTTTGCGCGCTATTTTCTGTCATGACGCGAACGGTATTTTCGTCAACAAAATACGCTTCGCCGCGCACGATTTCGACTTTATTTCCTTTTAATAAACTTTCTACGCCACCTGTTAATTTTTTCACGACGCTCGCTTTCCATTCTTGCACTTTTGAAAAGTCAACTTTTACGTTTTCTGCAAAAATACCCATATCTTGTGAATGTGTTGCAATTTCGTAACGATGACCGGCAGAGATGAGCGCTTTCGATGGAATACATCCAACGTTTAAGCACACACCGCCGAGGTTTCCTTTTTCAACGATCGTTACTTTTTGGCCGAGCTGCGCCGCACGAATCGCTGCGACGTAACCGCCAGGACCTGCACCGACGACGAGAGTTTCTGTTTCAATTGCGAAATCGCCTACTACCATCGCATTACGCCTCCATTAATAATAATTCAGGATCGTTTAATAAACGTTTAATATGATTTAACGCATTTTGTGCCGTTGCACCGTCGATCATGCGGTGGTCGAAGCTTAACGACAACGCTAATACTGGAGCGATAACAATTTCGCCATCGCGCACGATCGGTTTTTCTGAAATGCGACCGATACCTAAAATCGCTACTTCCGGATGGTTAATAACTGGTGTAAACCATTGGCCGCCTGCTGAACCGATGTTTGTAATTGTGCACGTTGCACCTTTCATTTCGTTTGGCATTAATTTGCCTTCGCGCGCTTTTGTTGCAAGCTCGTTAATTTCTTTTGCGATCGCAAAAATCGATTTGCGGTCGGCATGTTTCACAACCGGAACGAGCAAGCCTTTATCTGTGTCCGCTGCAATTCCGATGTTGTAGTAATGTTTATGAACGATTTCTTCCGTTGCATCGTCAATGGATGTGTTAAGCGCTGGATATTCGCGAAGCGCAGACGTTAACGCTTTAACGACATACGGTAAGAACGTTAACTTAATGCCTTTTTGCGCCGCGACGTCTTTAAATTTCTTACGATGCGCAACGAGTTTTGTCACATCGACTTCGTCCATTAATGTAACGTGTGGTGCGGTATGTTTCGAGTTCACCATCGCTTTGGCGATCGCGCGACGAATGCCGCTCATTTTCTCGCGTGTTTCTGGGAACTCGCCTTCAAGAACAACTGGCTGTGGTGCTGGTGCCGCTTTTTGTTCTTGCGCTGGCGCAACTGTTTCTGCTTGTGGTGCTTTCGTTTCTGGTTGTGGCGCTGCACCGCCTGCCAAGTACGCATCGATATCTTGTTTTAATACGCGGCCGTTTTTGCCTGTTCCTTGTACGAGGCGAATGTCGACACCTTTTTCACGCGCATATTTGCGCACTGATGGCATCGCGATGACGCGTTTTTTCGGCTCCGTGCTTTGTGCAGCTGGCTCTTGTTTTACTTCTTCTTTCTTTTCTTCTACTTTTGGCTCATCGCCATGATCGCCTTTGAATTTTAAGTTTTCGTATCCTGGCGCATCAAATTTAATTAACGTTTGGCCAACCGTTGCGACTGTGCCTTCGCTCACTAAAATTTCTAATACTTTTCCTTTGACTGGAGATGGAATTTCTACTACTGCTTTATCGTTTTGTACTTCGCAAAGCACGTCGTCTTCGTTTACTTCATCGCCCGGCTTTACAAACCATTTGACAATTTCACCTTCGTGAATTCCTTCACCGATATCCGGTAATTTAAATTCAAATGCCATGGATCTCAACCTCCTATTTCTTAAATGGGGAGGGGAATGCCCCCTCCATTAAAACGTCATTACTTTTTTCACTGTTTCGATGACATCTTTAAAGTTCGGTAACCATACCGGCTCTGCTTGCGAGAACGGATATACTGTATCTGGTGCCGCAACGCGCAACACTGGCGCTTCAAGGCTAAGGATCGCACGTTCATTAATTTCTGCAACAACGTTTGCGGCAATACCTGCTTGTTTTTGTGCTTCTTGTACAACAACCGCACGACCTGTTTTTTCAACTGATGCGATAATCGTTTCAATGTCTAACGGTTGAACTGTACGCAAGTCAATAACTTCAACAGAAATGCCTTCTTTTTCAAGTTCCGCTGCTGCTTTTAATGATTCGTGTACCATGGCACCGTATGTGATGACCGATACGTCTGTTCCTTCACGTTTAATGTCTGCTTTTCCGATCGGAATTGTATATTCGCCTTCTGGCACTTCTTGACGGAACGAACGGTACAATTTCATATGCTCTAAGAAAATGACCGGGTCGTTGTCGCGAATGGCTGAAATTAATAACCCTTTCGCATCGTACGGTGTCGATGGGATGACAACTTTTAATCCTGGCTGTTGTGCAACAAGCCCTTCTAAGCTGTCAGCGTGCAATTCTGGCGTATGTACGCCGCCACCGAATGGCGAACGAACGGTAATTGGCGCATGGAAGCGTCCGCCAGAACGATAGCGCATGCGCGCCATTTGACCAGAAATCGAGTCCATCACTTCATAGACGAATCCGAAAAATTGAATTTCAGGCACAGGGCGGAATCCTTGCAACGCTAAACCGATCGCTAAACCACCGATTCCTGATTCTGCAAGCGGTGTGTCGAATACGCGATCTTCGCCAAACTCCGCTTGCAATCCTTCTGTCGCGCGGAATACCCCGCCGTTTACACCGACGTCTTCACCGAACACAAGAACGTTCGGGTCTTTGCGCATTTCTACGCGCAACGCATCCGTGATTGCTTGAATCATTGTCATTTGCGCCATGGCTTATTTCGACTCCTTTTCTTTGTAGATTTCGTATTGTTCTTTTAAGAACGCTGGCATTTCTTCGTACATGATCGACATTAAGTCTGTTACTTTTTGTTTTGGTGTTTCGTCCGCTTTCTTAATCGCTTCTCTAATATCTTCTTTCGCTTGTTCGATGACGCGATTTTCTTCTTCTTCGCTCCATAATCCTTTGTTTTCTAAAAACTTGCGGAAGCGAACGAGCGGATCTTTTTTCTCCCATTCGTTTTCAAGCTCTTTCGAACGATAGCGTGTTGGGTCGTCTCCTGCCATTGTATGCGGACCGTAACGGAAGCAAAGCGTTTCAATCAATGTTGGTCCTCCGCCGTTAATTGCACGCTCGCGAGCGTCACGAACTGCGACATATACTGCAAGCGGGTCCATTCCGTCAACTTGAATGCCCGGAATACCTGCTGCAACTGCTTTTTGGGCGATTGTTTTTGCCGCAGATTGTTTTTCGACTGGTGTCGAAATCGCAAAACGGTTGTTTTGAACGATAAAGATCGCTGGTGCGTTAAATGCCCCTGCGAAGTTCATTCCTTCGTAGAAGTCCCCTTGTGATGCACCGCCGTCACCTGTATATGTAACCGCAACCGCTTTTTTGCCGCGTTTTTTCATGCCGAGCGCAACGCCGGCTGCTTGAATAATTTGCGCACCGATAATAATCTGCGGCGGCAACACGTTTACATCTTCAGGAATTTGGTTGCCATGGAAATGTCCGCGTGAAAATAAAAATGCTTGGTAAAGCGGTAAACCGTGCCAAATCATTTGCGGAACGTCACGATAGCCCGGTAAAATGAAGTCTTCTTTTTCTAGCGCGAAATGGCTCGCTAATTGGCTCGCTTCTTGTCCTGCGGTTGGCGCATAGAAGCCAAGACGTCCTTGACGGTTTAACGAAATGCAACGTTGGTCAAGTACGCGCGTGTATACCATGCGGCGCATTAATTCTTTCAATTGCTCATCTGTTAAATCTGGCATTGCCGCTTCGTTTACGACTTCGCCTTCTTCATTTAAAATTTGAAATGTCGGGAACTGCTCAGCGACTTTTTCAAGTTGCTTTTTCACATCAAATAGGGGCTTTTTACCCATGTTGTTCACCTCATCCTTTCTTTTTCAACACGTAAAATGATGCACCTCTTAATTTGCCCAAAAACGATTTGTTTTTACTACGCTTGTGTATGAAAAGCTGTATTAATAAAAAAAGCAATTACGATTAATACAACTGTTTTTTTACATCTTTCAGTTTACACCTTTCGAAGACGCACGTCAATCAGTTTGCTTGACACGTTCTATGTAAAAATGAAATTTAGAAAATTTTAACTGTGTTATGAATCTGTTATACTTTTTTTAAAATCTGTATTATTTCTGTTTTACAACGTGTTTATGTATGTTTCGGTATGAGTAAAATGTTTGTGGGAGAAAAAAAGACAGGTTCCTGTTTCGGTATGAGTAAAATGTTTGTGGGAGAAAAAAAGACAGGTTCCTGATTTGGTATAATAAGGAACCTGTCAGATATGTAAGCAAAATAGATGAAAAACGGGCTCTCCTCCTGGTAAGGTAGTAAGTGTGAAAAAAAAATACAACCAAAGAAAGGAGTGGAGCCCATGCAGGATTATATCACAAACGGCTTGACATTAAAAGAGATCGAACAGTCTTTATTTAGACATATGCAAAAACAATATGGTCATCTCCTTCAACAGGTGTTGGAGGAGATCGACCGCACATTGGCAGAACAGCGGGACAAGAAACGATATGCGCTCAAAGATAAGCGGACGATCCGACTCCAAACGCTATTTGGAGAGGTGGAAGTGAAGCGAAACTACTACTTTGACCGTGAAAAAAAGGTGTATACGTCTTTACTCGATGTCTTTCTCCAGTTCGATGGGGCGCATGGAGTGAGTCCGCTATTAGAGGAGACAGCGATTCATCTCGCCGTGACGGGTTCTTCGTATCGACAGGCTGCGCAGTCGCTTGAAAAGCTGGTGGGGTATGCATGTATGAGTCACGAAACGATTCGCCAGTCCATCATCGAGGCAGAGGTGGAAGGGCACCGTGCGATGGAGAAAAAAGGGCGCGTGTTTTTTATCGAAGCAGACGGGTTGTACGTGAAACGTCAACGAAGCCGCATCAAAGGAAAAGAAGAAAAGATCATCACGATTCACCAAGGATGGGAGAAAAACGGGAAACGCGTATCCTTAGTGAATCGACGGTATATGGTTCATCAAACGAATGAACCGATTTGGGAAGCTGTAGAGAATTTTCTGATGAAGGAATACAGCTATGATCCGTTTGAGGATTGGGTGGTCATCAATGGAGATGGAGCCCCATGGATTACAGCGTGTCGAGAATATTTCGGGGACAGGGGGTACTTTCAGCTTGATCGGTTCCATGTGGCAAGAGAGATTCGTCAATTGTTCCGAGGTCATGCGAGATATCGGGTGATTCGAAAGAAGTTAGCATCATGGGATGAAGAAGGTGTGTTACGAGAACTCACAAGTGCCATCGGTACGTTAGAACATGAGGAGAAGGAAAAGCAACTCGAGGCGCTTGTTCGTCGAATCGAGGAGATGCCAGGATGTTTGCGTGACTATCGCGTATGGTTGAAGGAAAAAGGGATTGACACGACAAACATGAGGGCGATGGGGAGTGCGGAAGGAACGATGCATGTGTTTGCGAAACGAAGTAAAAACGGTCGAAGTTGGAGGGATGCAGGGATTGAAGCGATGTTGCGAGCGATCGTCGCGATAAAAGATACGTTACTCATTCGGACACGCGATGGAGTGATGTATGGCGTGGAAGAACGAGAAGAAACGAAACGAGAAACGATCGTGAAAAAGGCACTGAAGCGCGTGCAAACGCAAATGACAGAAGTGGTACGAGATAACATCCCATACCTTCGCCAATCTTCAGGGACACCGATTTACGAGGCATTGCAAGCATTGAAAGGTTTTTAAAACGAGAGAAAACGCACATACCTACAGGATGAGAGTAAGTAAAAGCGCTTACATATAACGATTTTATAAAACCATATATAACCAAAAAAATCGGTCGAGAAAAAAATCTCCCACAAAGTCTTGACTCAAACATGTTTCGTCAGCCAATTGCACTTTTGTGCATAATCGCCCATAATAAAACGTAGTCTACTTTGTGGATAAGGAGTGAAACGACGTGATTACGATGAAAGATATTATTAAAGATGGACATCCGACGTTACGAAAAGTAGCGGAAGAAGTTCCCCTTCCCCCTTCTGAAGAAGATCGCCGCATTTTAGCGAGTTTATTGGAATATGTAAAAATGAGCCAAGATCCTGAACTAGCGAAGGCATACGGGCTTCGTCCAGGCATTGGCTTAGCTGCCCCACAAATTAACGTTTCAAAACGGATGATTGCTGTGCATGTGACGGATGAAAAAGGAACGTTGCATAGCTATGCGTTATTTAATCCGAAAATTGTGAGCCATTCGGTTGAGATGTGCTATTTAACGAGCGGAGAAGGTTGTTTGTCTGTGGACGAAGCAATTCCGGGTTACGTGCCGCGCTATATGCGCATTACCGTCACCGGAACGACGCTTGAAGGCGAAACGGTGAAGCTGCGCTTAAAAGGGCTTCCAGCGATCGTGTTTCAACATGAAATCGACCATTTAAACGGCGTGATGTTTTATGACCATATTAATAAACAAAACCCTTACGACGTGCCAGCTGGCGCTATCCCGATTGAAAGGTAATAAGAAAAGCGGAAAGCGACCGCCTATCGGCGAAGAGAGCACGAGCCCCACCGAGGAGGCTGTCGCCGCCGCAGTGTGGGACGGAGCGACTCGAGCCGATGGCGCTTGGAGCTAGACATCAATTCGAAATTTTATACTTTCTTTTCAAAAAGGGCTACCATGACGGAGCCCTTTTATTTTAACAAACCAAGGTGGCGTAAGCCGAATAAAATGCCGTCTTCATCGACCGGTTTTGTAATGAAATCAGCTACTTTTTTCGCTTCTTCATGCCCATTTCCCATCGCGACACCTGTACCGACAAAGCGAAGCATTTCTGTATCGTTTAACCCGTCGCCGAACGCATAAACGTTTTCGCGCGGAATGCCGAGTTCGTTCATCATTTTTTTAATTCCTTCTGCTTTCGATCCGCCATACGGCAATACGTCCGTTGACACCGCATGCCAGCGCACGAAGTGAAACGTCGGAAACGATTGAATATACGGCTGTTCTTCTTCTGGTTTACAAAATAAAAGCGCTTGATAAATGTCGTTTCGTTCGTCATACGTTTCATCGTGCGGTGGATGAGTAAATTTTAAACTTCCCATGCCTTCGTGAATGTACGGATGATCGGCTACACTTGCACGCATCGTGTCGGCGTCCATAAAAATAAGCGGATGGTCATTGTCGCGTGCCATTTGTTTTAATGCACGAAGTTGCTTGCGATCAAGCGGTTGATTGTAAATCACTTCCCCTTCAAAAACGACATATTGTCCGTTAAAGCTGACAAATGATTGAATATCGAGTTCTTTTCGCAACGATTCAAACATAAACGGCGCTCGTCCGGTGGCGATCGCTACATATACCCCTTGTTTTTTTAATTCATGTATCGCTTCATATGTCGATTCCGGCAACTGTTTATCATGATCTAACAACGTTCCGTCAATATCAAAAAAGACGATCTTTCTCTCCATATTTCTCGCGCTCCTCGTGTAAAAGTTCACAAACTTACCCTAACGGAATTGCGCCATATTGTCAATAAATTGGTTGTTTCAATGTATATATTTTCCTACGCAAAATTTGTCGATCATCTTCTTATAATAAATATATAGAGAAGACATTTACTTTCCATCAAAATCGGATACAATAAAAGTGAGGAGTGATGCGTCATGTTGAAAAAGTTGAAACGCAAGCTGCTCAAACAATGGAAAGAACTTTTGCGCAGAAAATCCATTGCTTAGTTGTACGAGCCCTTCGATCGAAGGGCTTCTTTTCAATTTTGTTTCCCATTCCCCACTTTGTTATATATAATAAGAAAAGCGGAAAGCGTCCGGAGCTACATATCGCTTTACTTTCTAAAAGAGAACGATGCATTGTAGTATAGTAAAAAAAGCAACATTACACATAAGGAGAGATGAACGTTGATTTTTAAAGTGTTTTACCAAGATACGATCGATGAAGTGCCGGTAAGAGAAAAAACGAAGACGCTCTATATTGAAGCGGAAAGCGAGCGAGATGTACGCCGAAAATTACAAGACCGTCATATCAATATTGAATACATTCAACCGCTTGAGGGGGCGTATTTAGCGTACGAGCAACAAAACCCTAATTTTCACGTATTGGAGATTGAACAATGAACATTTTAAAAAATAAACAAGTTGGTGTTTTCGCTCTCGGCGGTCTAGGCGAAATCGGGAAAAATACATATGGCGTGCAGTATGAAGACGAAATTATCGTGATTGATGCCGGCATTAAGTTTCCCGAAGATGAATTGCTCGGAATTGATTACGTCATTCCTGATTATAGCTATTTAGTGAAAAATGCTGAAAACATTAAAGGGCTATTTATTACACACGGACATGAAGACCATATTGGCGGCATTCCGTATTTGCTTCGCCAAGTGAACGTACCGATTTATGGCGGCAAATTGGCGCTCGGACTTATTCGCAATAAGCTAGAAGAACACGGATTGTTGCGTCAAACGAAACTGATTGAAATTAAAGAAGATGATGTCATTTCGTTCGGAAAAACAGCGGTGACATTTTTCCGCACAACGCACAGCATTCCGGATAGCTACGGGATCGTCGTGAAAACGCCAGTCGGTCAAATTGTGCATACAGGCGATTTCAAATTCGACTTTACTCCTGTTGGCGAGCCAGCGAACTTAACGAAAATGGCCGAGATCGGAAAAGAAGGCGTCCTTTGTTTATTGTCGGATAGTACAAATAGCGAAATTCCGCATTTTACGATGTCTGAGCGGCGCGTCGGGGAAGGCATTCATGACATTTTCCGAAAAGTGCAAGGACGCATTATTTTCGCAACGTTCGCTTCGAACATTCACCGCTTACAACAAGTGACGGAAGCAGCGGTATTAAACAATCGAAAAATTGCTGTCTTCGGTCGCAGCATGGAAGCGGCCGTTGAAATTGGACAGCAGCTCGGCTACATTAAATGTCCGAAAGATACGTTCGTTGATGCAGCGCAAATTAACCGCCTTCCTGCTCATCGCGTCACGATTCTTTGCACCGGAAGCCAAGGAGAGCCGATGGCAGCGTTATCGCGCATCGCCAACGGGTCACATCGCCAAATTCAAATTATGCCGGGGGATACGGTCGTCTTTTCATCTTCCCCAATTCCAGGCAATACAGTAAGCGTCAACCGCATTATTAACATGCTGGCGCGCGCAGGTGCGGAAGTCATTCACGGACCGCTTAGCGACATTCATACATCCGGTCACGGCGGCCAAGAAGAACAAAAGCTGATGATTCGCCTCATGAAACCGAAATATTTTATGCCGATTCACGGAGAATATCGCATGCAAAAAATGCATGTGAAGCTTGCGGTTGATTGTGGTGTTCCAGAAGAAAACTGTTTCATTATGGACAACGGCGATGTGCTCGGCATTAGTGAAGAAGGCGCAAGCATTGTCGGCAAAATTCCATCCGGCTCGGTGTATATTGACGGAAGCGGTATTGGAGATATCGGCAACATCGTTCTGCGCGATCGCCGCATTTTATCGGAAGAAGGATTAGTTATTGTCGTTGTGAGCATTAATATGAAAGAAATGAAAATTGCTGCAGGACCAGATATTATTTCACGCGGATTCGTCTATATGCGTGAATCAGGCAATTTAATTAGCGATGCACAACAGCTGATTGCGAAACATTTACAACAGCTACTCGAACAAGGAACAAATCAATGGTCCGACATTAAAACGGAAATTACTGATACGCTCGCACCGTTTTTATACGAAAAAACGAAGCGAAAACCGATGATTTTACCGATTATTATGGAAGTATAAACAAGAAGGTGCCCATTTGGACACCTTCTTTTCTTATTCCCCAACAACTTCGTTTTCAAAGCGGTCAATATCGTGATCCGCACCGATGACAATTAAAATGTCGCCTTCGCAAATGATTTCTGACGCAAGCGGCGAGACGATAATGTCGTTATTTCGTTTAATCGCCACGATATTAATGCCGTATTTCGCGCGAATGTCTAACTCGAGAAGCGAATGACCGTGGAGCTGTTTGTTTGCGACAATTTCGACGATGCTATGGTGATCAGATAGCTCTAAATAATCGAGCACGTTGTTTGAAATCATATTGTTTGCAATTCTTTCGCCCATATCTCGTTCCGGGTGAACGATATGGTCCGCTCCAATTTTTTTCAACACTTTTTCATGATAATCGCTCGTAGCTTTGACTGTAATTTTTTCGACACCGAGCTCTTTTAAAATTAATGTCGTCAAAATGCTTGCTTGAATATTGTCACCGATGGCGACGATGACATGGTCAAAATTGCGAATGCCTAAACTTTTTAAGACGTTTTCGTCCGTTGAATCGGCAACGACCGCTTGTGACGCGATCGATGCATATTCGTTCACTTTATCTTCGTTTATATCAATCGCAAGCACTTCCATTCCTTGTTCGCTTAACGTCCGGCATACGCTGCCACCAAAGCGCCCAAGACCGATGACTGCAAATTCTTTTTTCTTCATCAATAATCCCCCCTTGTTCGATATTGTTCAAGCACACGCAAAATCCGTTTTTCTAACATGTGCACGCCACCGCTTCCTGCTTGATAGTGGCGAAATATGCCATCTGCATCAAACACGTAATATGTCGGCACGCAGCGATTGTCAAACGCTTCTTTCAAGCGATGATCGTTATCAATAAAAAGCGGATGCGTAATGCCGTATTGTTCAGCAAGCTGTTTGACGACTTCAACATTTTTATCGCTTTCGCGCCGCGGCATATGAATGGAAATGACGTTTAATTCTCCTTGATAGCGGTCACGAAAAGCGTTCACTTGTTTCATTCCTTCTTTACAAAGGTGACAACTTGCTGCCCAAAAGTGAACGAGCGTCGGTTTTCCGATGAGCTGTTCACGTGTGACGTTTCCATTCCATACGATCGTTGCTCCGTCTAATGACGGCATCGGCTCTCGTAGTTTCATCGTTCTTCTTCCTTTGCTTTGTCATGTCGTTTTTATTTTAGGACGTTGTCATTCCCTTTCCAAGCGACGTAGCGCGTCAGTAGCTGAATCGCAACATGAATCGCCTCTTCGTTCGGGTTTAATTTCGCATGGTGCAAACCGAACGGGGATTGGACGCCAAGCCAAAACATAAACCCAGGGATGCGTGCAAGCATGTAGCCGAAATCTTCGCCCGTCATCGCTTCTTGACAGCGAATGAGGCGGACGTTCGTTTCTTTTTCAACAAATTGCATAAATTCATTCGTTAGCTTCTCATCGTTGTATACTTGATAATACATTGCACCGTAATCGATATGCGCCTCGCAGTCGTAAGCCACTTCTATGCCCCGCACGATCGCTTCGATGCGCCCTTTCACTTTTTCCATCACTTCTGGCGAAAGGGTGCGAATCGTCCCTTCTAGCCGCGCCCGCTCCGCGATTACGTTTTGTACGGTGCCGCTTGTCAGTTTGCCAATCGTAATGACGGCGCTATCAAGCGGGTTGACGTTGCGCGAGACGACCGTTTGCAGTTGCATAATGAGGGCGCTGGCCGCAACGACCATATCTTTCGTCTCATGCGGAAATGCGGCATGCCCACCTTTGCCGATTAAATCAATAAACAGCTCGGACGTGTTCGCAAATAACAATCCTTCTTTTGTCGCAATCGTTCCTACCGGATATTCCGGAGCGATATGCAAAGCGAGGATCATATCGGGCATCCATTGTTTCATTTCATCGCTCTCAAGCATCGGAAGCGCTCCGCCCGGTCCTTCTTCGGCAGGTTGAAAAATAAACAACATGTCATCGCGAATCGGATGATGGACGACGTAAGTAAGCACGCCGAGCGCAATCGCCATATGCATATCGTGCCCACAGGCGTGCATGCGTCCTTCATGCGTCGAGCGAAACGGGACGTCCGTCTGTTCATCAATCGGCAGCCCGTCCATATCGGCGCGATAACCGATCGTTTTCGTTGGCGCCGTGCCGAGCACACGAACGAAAATGCCCGTTTTCCATGTTTTGATTTGTATTCGTTCTTGCGGAAGCGTTGCGATATAGTTCAATATGTATTGTTGTGTTTTAAATTCTTGAAAGCCAAGTTCAGGAATTTGATGCAAATCGCGCCGAATGTTTACAAACATTTCGATCCCCCTTTTGAAAAAAGCGTGGAATCAATCCACGCTTTATAGTTGACGAAGTTCTTGTTTAATTTCTACTTTCGCTTTCGTTTTTTCATCGATTTGTTTAATGACACGCGCAGGTACACCTGCAACGACCGTATATGGCGGCACATCTTCTGTCACAATCGCCCCAGCCGCAACGACCGCACCTTTTCCGACCGTTACACCTTCTAAAATAACCGCATTTGCTCCGATCAAGACATCGTCTTCTACGATAACCGGTTTTGCGGATGGTGGTTCGATGACGCCGGCAAGCACAGCGCCTGCCCCAACGTGACAGTTTTTCCCTACTGTCGCCCGTCCGCCGAGCACCGCATTCATATCAATCATCGTACCTTCACCGACAACGGCACCGATGTTAATGACCGCCCCCATCATAATAACCGCATTGTCGCCAATTTGCACTTGATCGCGAATGATTGCTCCCGGCTCGATGCGCGCTTTAATATGTTTTAAATCAAGAAGCGGAATGGCTGAATTGCGGCGGTCGTTTTCAACGACGTAGTCTTCAATCTTATGTTTGTTTGCTTCAAGTGCCGCTTCAATGTCTGCCCATTCTCCAAATACGACGCCTGTCTGACCTGTAATAAATGTTTTCGCGCTCGGACCGAAATCGATGTCGGCAATGTCTCCTTTTATGTATACTTTCACAGGTGTTTTCTTTTTGCTGTTTTGAATAAACGAAATAATTTCATTCGCATCCATCATCATGGTCAGCTCCTCCTTGTCGTTTTATTTTTTACTTTAACAAATGAAACAAACGGTGACAAGCTTATTGTCGCTTTTCGTACATCGAGCGATTGAACCGCTTTAATATTTCTCGGCGCGTCACGATCCCTACAAAGTAGCCGTCATCGTTTTCGACGCAAACGAACGGATGGTCAATAAGCAGCTTCAACGCTTTTAAAAATGAATCGTTCACATGTAAACGCGGCATATTTTTTTGCATCACTTGTTCGACTTTCATCGTCTCTAACCGCTCAAATTCAATGCGTTCAATGCCTAAAATCGCATCCATAATCATCGTCATACTAATGAGCCCTTGTAGTTTGTACGTCATATCTAACACAGGAATGGCTGAATATCCTGTGCGCGTCAATACTAATAATGCGTGTTCTAAATGGTTCCCTACTTGCACGTGCGCCACTTTATCGGACGGAATCATCAGTTCAATAAGCGGTGGTCGTTGCATCGTCATTCCGCCTTTCACAATATAATCCCCATTTGTCATTGTACCATGTTCGTTTCGATATGGAAAAGCGAGAAGTGTAAAAAAAAGCCTTCACCGATGTGAAGACTTAATTCAACAAATCAAAAATTTCGATGGCGATCATATCAATGTTGTCAAACTGATACGATTTCGGCTTCTCGCCTTTTTCGTACACTTCTAATACGAACGTGTTCGTTTTTTCGTAATATGTGACGCTACATTTTTTTTCACCGTTCACTTCGAAGTTACGTTGTGGCGCTTCATTCGTTCCTGTTTTTTGTTCTTGCAAGCTAATTAAACGTTGGATAATGCCTAATAATTGCGACATGACGTTCATTCCTTTCCGATACGTATTTCAACGACTATTCACTACTGTACCAAGATTCGCATAAAAAGTAAACAAAAACGAAAGCCCACCATAGCGGGCTTACGTTTGAAGCGCGACGTATGCAATATAACCGAGCAAAAGAGCGACAAACACGATGTAAGCAATAAATACCGGATTGCGTACATACGGATGAGCTGCCACTTTCTCGCCAACGCTCGTATCGTATTCGCCTTGCGTTTTTTGGCGCTTGCCAACTTGATACGTATACACAAATCCCCCGACTAATACCCCGCTTGCGATCAGTAAAAGCATCCAAGACAACATATCCATCATCACTCACCTCACGTTTACTTTTCCACCGCAAGCGACGTTTTATTACAAATGGGCGTTATGTTCAAATAAATACTCGTACGTTAAGTCGATAAATAAATAATGGTGTTCATCAATCGGATACGAATATGTGCGAATCATTTCACCTGTTTCAATATCGCTGTACAAATCTGATAAAATGCCGCGCTTGCGTGAGCGCATGCGAATAATGTTTTCTAAAAAGTACGGACGCCAGCTCCAGTTTTTCATTTCGTATTGGGGCTGTAACTCCCACGTTTCGCCTTGCTTAAATATGTTTGCGGACTGTTGAAATCCGTCTTCATCGCATATGTAAATGCGAAAACTGCAATCGCTTAACTGTTTGGCTAAGGCAGAAATGAGTTCGTTAAACGATGACGCTTTTTTATATTTAGAAACGAGCTCGGAAATGCGCGCTTGAAACTGTTCGGAAATGTCATACAACGTTTGCAGTTTCTTTTTTTCGTGCTGAATGAACGTATGAAACTGATTGCGCAACGTTTCTTTTAATAAGTCTTTCGGAAGAAATGATGGCGAAGGTTCGTGCAAATAATAGCCTTGATAATATCTTCCCCCATTTCGCCACGCGTATTGCAGTTGAAAGGCGTTTTCAATGTCTTCATACAAAAACGTTGCGCCAATTTTGCGCGCTAAAAGCGAGATCGAATACAGCACATCATCGTACGATACGGTTGACGTGCGCAACGAATGTAAATCAATTTTTAATAAATCGGGTGCCAACAGACGAATGCGATCTAAATTGCTGCTTTCTTTTCCGATGTTATCAACCGCAATTTGAATGCCGTATGTACGCAAATACGTCAATACGTGCCCGAGCTGTTGAATGTCGCCTTTGAAATGATGTTCGGTTATTTCAAGGACGACTTGGTTTAATCGCAATCCTTTTTCTTTATATGGAAGAAGTAATTGTAAAAATGATTCGCCTCGATCAAGCATTAACACGTTTGCGTCACGATTGATAAAAATAAGCGATGCTGGCTGTTCGTTGACAAACTGTTCGAGCGCCTTCGTCGTTATGGCAACATCGACTTCCATACGAAACTCTTCTGGAATTGTTTCGTCGTGAAAAAATGGACCGAGGCTGATGACTTCACCATCTTGTTGAAAGCGACCGAGCACTTCATATCCAACGATGCACTGCTCATCAGCACTAAAAATCGGCTGATAATGCGGGACGACTTGATCGATATGTGTTAAAATGTCTAGCGCATCCAAAACGACGCCTCCTCCCCCGTTTTTTCCACTCATTATATCTCACATTTCGCACCCTCTCGACAAAAATCGGGAGGATTTTTTTATCTTCCTGTCGAATAAAACCTTGTAATACAAGGAAAGCAAAGGAGTTTGCTCATCATGGACGTTCAAATTCGGGCCATTTATGAAAGTTCTTATTTGAATATAATAAGCGCCCTGTTCAAAGATCTTGACCTTCCTCAGTTGATTGATCGTCTCGTTCCCGTGGATCCGCAATGCCAAACTCGAGCCAGCGATATCGTCAAACTAATCGTTCTGGATATCTTGAGCGGCCGGCAAGCGCTCGTTCATTTGGAACAATGGGCGCATGACATCGATTTGCCGAAGCTGATTCGGCCAGGGCTGGAGCCGTCTTGGTTCAACGACGATGCCATCGCGCGTCATTTGGATCGCCTGTATGAGGCGAATATCCATCAAGTCCTTTCGTCTTGCCTCGTGCAGATCTACAAGAAAGAAGGCCTCTCTCTTCGCGTCTTCCACGCCGATACGACGGACAAGACCGTTTATGGCGCGTATGAATCGGCCTCGCCGGATGCCTTGCAGATTACGCATGGCTACAACCGGCATCATCGTTGGCAAAAGCAGATCGGATTTGGGCTGATTGGCAACGAGGATGGCATCCCGTTTTATGGCGATGTACACGACGGCAACCTGCCGGATAAGACGTGGAATCCCGAGGTGTTGTCCCGTGTGCAGAAACAGCTGAAGCAGGCGAAGATCGAAGATGAATGGATTTATGTTGCCGATTCTGCCGCCATGACGAAAGACACACTGGCGCAAACGAAGGCCGCCAACGCCTTTTTGATCACAAGAGGCCCTTCTTCGCTCCGGATCGTCAAAACCGCGCTGGCTAAAGCTGATGCCCAAGACACGCCGTGGAGCGATCCGTTCTCCTTAGCGGAGAAAAACGGAGCCACCTACCGGGTGTGGGAAACGACATCGACGTACGAAGGTCATTCGGTCCGGTTGATCGTCGTTGAATCCAGCGCGCTCGACCAACGAAAAGGAAAGACGCTCGAAAAAGAGCGAAACCAAGAAGCAGAGCTTCTTCGGCAGAAACAAACCCAGTGGGAAAGCCGTCTGTTTTCGTGCCGGGAAGACGCCGAACAAGCCCTAGCGTCTCTAAAGGCGTCCCTTCGTCTCCGGTTCCATCGCGTCGAGGCGTCGGTCGAAGCGATCGTGCGTCCGAAAAAACGGCGCGGACGTCCGAAAAAAGGGGCGGAACCGGACATGGAAACGCTGTACGCCCTTCGCTTGAACGTGGAATTCGACCAAGATGCGTGGGAACAGGCGAGACGGAAAGCGTCCCGGTTTGTCCTTGTCACGACAGTTCCGGAGGAATGGAAAGGTCAACCGATGGATGCGAAAGAGATCTTGAAGTTGTATAAAGGCCAAATCTCGGTGGAAATGAACTTCTCTTTCTTGAAAGACCCGTTCTTTACGGATGAGATTTACGTAAAAAAACCGGAACGGGTCGCGGTATTGGGCTATTTGTTTCTGTTGGCCTTGGCGATTTACCGCGTCTTCCAGCGCCGGGTGCGTCAGTTCATCACCCCGGAACACCCATTAAAGGGCGCGGGAGGCCGGAAACTGACCCGACCGACCGGACAAGCGATTTTTCAATTGTTTTGGTATGTCAGAGTCGTCCTGTTGGAACTGCCGGATGGACGAATTCAACGCGCGTTAGGTCAACCGCTCACGTACGAGCAGCGAAGGATTCTGCAAGGATTAGGGATGGACGAGAGCATTTACGTCTAATGGGATAAAGAACGACCAACGATGGTAAAAAAAGGATACCATCGCTTTTGGTGTTGGTTTAAAAGTTATTCTAAAAAACTGAATAAAAAATCCTTTTGTTCCGCCCTACCAAGGTGCGAAATATGAGTTATATCATAAATATCATAAGAAACGCGCGCGTTCATCGTACATCATCCGAGAAAAAAAGCGACGTCGGCAAACGTCGCATTAAAACGGATGTTGATTGAGCCATTGACCGCCGTCAACTGTAATGACGACATGCGCCCCTTGTTCAGCGAACTGCTTCGCCATATATTTCCCCATACCGCTTGAACCACCTGTAACAATAATGACTTTTCCGTTCATCTTCTCAACCTCTTTTTATGGATGGTTATTCATTCATTTTTATTGTACTATATATTTAGAAAATTTTTAACATTGTTTTTTGTTGTTTTTATCGACTTTTTTCTTTTATAATGAGTGGAGAACATTTTCATAGTAAGGTTTGAAGCGAATGAAACGACGAGATTTTTTAAAAACGTTTTTTTCTTTGTTCGTCAAAGGGGCGTTGCTTTCAACAGCGGGATATATGTATGCGAAATATATTGAACCGCGACGGTTGACGGTGCGCCGTTATGATGTCGTGCATCCGCTTATTCCAAAAAGCTTTGACGGATGCCGGCTGCTTCAATTTAGCGATGTGCATATCGGGTACCATTATACTGTTCGTCATTTTCGACAAGTAGTCGAACAAATAAATGCGCTCGATCCGCATCTGATTTGTTTTACAGGTGATTTGCTTGATGAGCCGAACAAATATGAGCACGTTGAAACGATTACGACATTATTGAAACAACTTCACGCTCCTCTTGGGAAATTTTGCATTTACGGAAACCACGATCATGGCGGATACGGTACAGACATATATAAACGAATGATGACAGCAAGCGGATTTCGACTACTTGTCAATGAATGGGTAACGATTGAACGAGGACATGAACGAATTGCGATCGCGGGGTTAGATGATTTTATGCTCGGTAAGCCTAATTTCGCCAAAACGGTGCAACAGTTGCCGAAAGAAACGTACACGATCGCTTTAATTCATGAACCTGACCTTGTGACGCAAGCGAGCGTCTATCCGTTTCATCTTCAATTGTCAGGTCATAGCCATGGGGGACAAATTCAACTGCCTTGGATCGGCCCGCTCGTAACCCCTCCGCTTGCGAAACAGTATGTTGAAGGATTTTATGACATCGGGCAGCTCACCTTGTACGTCAATCGCGGACTTGGTACGACGCGCATGCCGTTTCGCTTTTTAACGCCGCCAGAACTTACGTTGTTTACGTTAAAAGCCGGGTCATAACATGAACCCGGCTTGAAACAAGCATATGCTCCCAATGATTGAAGCGCTTATGTACAAAAACGCTTCTTTATATTGTTTGCCCAATAACAGCTGTAAAGCTTCGACGCTAAATGTTGAAAACGTCGTAAACGCGCCGAAAAATCCGACCGTCACTCCAACCGACTGGACGTCGTAGGCAAGCGCGATACCGAGCCCAAACGAACCGATCCAGTTAATAAATAAAATGGAAAGAGGCACAGGTGACTGTTTCGTCCAACGCATCAGCCATATGCCAAGCTTGTACCGACACCACGCCCCTAACGCGCCACCAAGTGCGACATACATCATGACGCCTCACCTACGCTTCTTGCACCAACTCGTTCACCGACATATATTCCTGCATAACAAAGAAGCAAGCCACCAACAAGTGAAGCGACAACATACAAACTTGCGCTAGCGATCTGTACGTGCCATAACACGACCGTTTCCTTACTAAACGTCGACATCGTCGTCAATCCGCCGCAAAATCCTGTACCAATCGCAAGCCGCAACCATTCAGCCATTTTTCCTTTTCCGACGTAAGAAGTCAATGCGCCAAGCAAAAACGAACCGATGTAATTGACAAACAACGTTCCCCACGGAAATGTAAGAAACGGGAAAAGAAGCGCAACGCCGTATCGGCATAACGCTCCGAATGCTCCCCCAATGGCGACCGCTCCGCTTTCTTTCATCATATCACATCACCTCATTCTTCATCGTCTGCCACATCATACGCCATTTGAAACAACATCATTTGGCTATCGACTTCTTCTTCGTCTTCTTTTCGTTTCACATATTCGTACTCGCCATCTTCATTTTGTTCGCGCGCTTTGACGTTATCAGAAAGCAAAATGTGTAACACCTCAATAAGCCGCTCTTTTAATTGTTGACGGAAAATCGGGAATAAAATTTCGATGCGGCGATCCATATTGCGCGTCATCCAATCGGCAGACGATAAAAAGACGCGTTCTTTTCCATGATGATGAAAATAATAAACGCGGCTATGTTCTAAAAAGCGGCCGACGATGCTGCGCACGCGAATGTTTTCGCTTACTCCTTTGATTTGCGGGCGCAAACAACAAATGCCGCGCACAATTAAATCGATTTGTACGCCCGCTTGTGACGCTTCGTATAGCTTCATAATCAGCTGTTTATCCGTAAGCGAGTTCATTTTTGCGATGATGCGACCATCTCCGTATTGTTGATGAGAGCGAATTTCGTCGTCAATGAGCTGTAAAAATCGTTGCCGTAAATCAAACGGGGCGACGACTAAATGATGAAATTCCGGTTTTTCCATATAGCCGCTTAAATAATTAAAAAAGTTTGTCGCATCTTCACTAAATTGTTCATTGGCGGTAATGAAGCCGAAATCGGTGTACACTTTCGCAGTCGCATCGTTATAATTGCCTGTTCCTAAATGAACGAACCGCTCAATTTTTCCATGTTTTTGCCGAACGATTAACGTAATTTTACTATGCGTTTTTAAATGCGTCATGCCATAAATGACATGGCAGCCTGCTCTCTCAAGCTCTTTCGCCCATTGCACGTTATTTTCTTCATCAAACCGCGCTCTTAATTCGACGAGAACGGTCACTTGTTTGCCGTTTTCTGCTGCACGCTTTAACGCTTCAATAATTGGCGAATCGCCACTGACGCGATACAGCGTCTGTTTAATTGCCAACACATCTGGGTCATCTGCCGCATCGGAAATAAAATCAATTACTGGCTCAAACGACTCATACGGATGATGAAACAATAAATCGCGCTCTTTCGCTTTTTCAAATACGTCTTCTTCATCATCTAAGTCTTTTGGCGGCTGCGGAATGAGCGTTTCAAAAATCAAATGTTCTTTGTAGCGCGCCACTTCATGATAAAACGAAAATAAAAACGTCAAATCAATCGGCCCATCTATTTTGTACACATCTTTTTCGTGAATTTCTAGCTCATCTAATAAATAATCGAGCACCCATTCGTCAAATCCTTTTTTGCTCATTTCAAGCCGCACCGCTGCGCCCCATTTCCGCTTTTTTAACTCTTTTTCAATTTCTTTTAATAAATCGCGCGCCCCTTCTTCATGAATCGTTAAATCCGCATTGCGCGTAATGCGAAATTGCGTGACAGACAGCACCGTATACCCTTTAAATAGCGTATGAATAAACGTCGTAATGACATCCTCTAACAGCGCATAAGCGCGAATATCGTTGTTCGTCGGGAGAGGGATAAAACGATTTAACACAGCCGGCACTTGCACAATCGCTAATTTTTTTCGCTCATCGTCATCAAGAACGATCGCCAAGTTTAAACTTTTATCTAGCAACATCGGAAACGGACGATACGCATCGACAGCCATCGGCGTTAAAACAGGAAAGATGTTTTTCATAAAATACGACTGCAAATACGTTGTTTGTTCGTCGTTCCATTCATTTGGGGCAAGCAAATGTACCCCTTCAGCACGTAGCATCGGCAACAACGTCCGATTGTACATGTCATACTGCAACTTGACAAGCTCGTGCGTTTTTTTCGCAATTTTTTTCAACTGTTCTTTCGGCGTTAACCCGGCTTTATTTTCTGGCTTATTAAAACCAGCCTTCACTTGGTCTTTTAAACCGGCCACGCGCACCATAAAAAATTCATCTAAATTCGAACTAAAAATCGCTAAAAATTTCAATCGTTCTAATAGCGGATTGCGCTCGTCAATCGCTTCTTGCAAAACGCGCTCGTTAAATGCGAGCCAACTTAATTCGCGGTTATTGTAATACATCGGATGACTAAAATCCATCCTCATCCCCCCATATGAAACTGTAATAAAATCGGTCGTTTTAACATTTTTTCGATATGCTTTTTATGTTTTTCGGCTTGATATTCTTCCGCCTTAAACGATTCGTTGCAAAAGATGTGTATCACGATCGTTTCCTCGTGACGTTCAAGCTGCAAACGGTTGACGATGTTTCGTTTCGTATTGTTTAAACTATAAGCAAATTTCAATAATGCACCAAGAAAACGAAGCTTTTTTTGTTCTGCACGAGTAAACCACGAATGAAACGGCTGAATATATTGTTTAAACAATGTTTTATTTTTAAATGAAGCGACAAGCGCAAGCTGCACGCGATCGCGATGGTTTAATCCGTCAATCGTTCGATTCGCCAAAATGTAAAACGTATGTTGGCTGCTCGCTTCTTCATCGACATATTGCCCTAAATAAAACACATGAGCAGCGCGTTTTAATAAGACGAGGTCTTCCCCGGTAAGCGGAAAAAGGGCGAGCGCGCGCACTTGTTCAAACAATGGAATGACAAGTTTTAATACGTGTTGGACATGATTTGTATTCACTTCGTAGTCTTGGGCTAATTCAAAAAAACTTTCTTCTAATACGCTGGGAAAAGCACTCGGTCCGAACTGTTCATAAAAAATGCCGTCGCGCAAGCCTTTTCGGCTTAAAATAAACATCGTGGCATCTACCGTTTCATATAACGTTTGAAATACTTCAACCGCAGGAATAATTAAATCGGCTCGATCTTTCGATAATGCTTCCACTTTTTGTAGCTGTTCAAATGTCAACGAACGTAAATATTTTTTTACTTCAACGATATGGTCGCGCTTCATTTCATATTGATGAATGCCAGCAATCGGGTAGTTTTGCAGCATTTGATGCACTTGCACGACGTTGCGGGCGCTTCCGCCAATCGCGATAATTGGCAGACGGCGTTGTTTTAGCCACGGAAGCGACTGAAATTGTTTTTCGACGTACGCACGCAACTTCTGCAACTCTTCATCGGTCGGAACGTTCCCCGCAACAAAATCGCGCTTTAACGATAGCGCCCCAAATGGAAAGCTATGATAATCGACAAGTTCGCGATTGTGAAAATACGTCACTTCCGTACTTCCTCCGCCAATATCAACCGTAATGCCTTCGTGAAACGATGTCGATTGGACAACCGCTAAAAAACCGTAGTATGCTTCTTCATATTCGGATAAAATACGAATATGAAAATCAGTGCGCTCCGCGACGATGCGAACGATGTCATCGCGATTGCGCGCTTGGCGAATTGTTGCCGTCGCTACACATTTCACATCGTGCAAGCGATGAAAACGCGTAACATCTTGAAAGGTAAGCAACCCTTCTAAAAGCACATGTAATCCTTCGTCTGTCAACCATCCGTCTTCCGTTAAATAGTTGCGCAAGCGGGCTGCGATTTTTACATTTTCTCGCTCTCTCAAGCGACCGCTTTTGCTTCGTTCGTAAATGACAAGGCGCATCGTATTTGAGCCGATATCAATAATGCCGTATTTCAACGTTCGTCCTCCCTTATGAATAAAATGTAAAAAAAAAAAAAATAAATTGAAAATTTTCCAAAAACATAGGTTATCGTGTATAATAAAAGTGTAACCAAATGAAAAGGGGTTGAATGCCAATGGAAACAGTCGAATGCACCGTTGAAAATTTGTCGGTTGCGCTGTTTACTGTCAATCGTCATGCGAAAACCGCTTTAAATCCTTCGTACTTGTATTTGTTGAAGAAAAAAACGATTGAAAAAATGCTCGAAGAAGGAAAAGCGAAAAAAGTTGGGCTTCATTTTTCCCGAAATCCGAAGTACAGCCAGCAAAAATCGGATGTGCTTGTGGCGATCGGTGCGTACTACTTCCACATACCTCCAACAAAAGAAGACTTCAAGCATTTGCCTCATCTCGGTACGTTGGACGATTCTTATCGCAACCCTGTTGTTAAAATGCCTTTGTCTCAAGCGAAGCGATTACTACAAGCGTATACAGGCATTTCGCCAGAAGATGTACAGCCGAAGCCGAAACGCTACGAGTGGCCACGCACGAATCGGTTAGGGAAAACATTTCGCTAAGGACAAACCTTCCTCGAAAAACGGCAAACATACTTTATCATATTACACAAAAGGGCAACCTCTTAATGAGATCGCCCTTTTTCATTCGTAATAAAAAAATGGCATATTGATCAAACTGTTGCCCAACGACCTCCCATTTCATGAATGGGGGTGTTGGTACAGAAACTGTTGTTCATTCATGCTGTAATCCTCGCTTTTTGTATTGTCCCTCCTTTTCTTATTAAACCATACGTGATAAAGATTGAAAATAGCTTTTCACGAAGAAATACAGATTAGTCAATTTTTCCTGTGCGTAAAATCGATACGTTGACATCCACATCCATTTGAGCTTCTCGATACAATTCGTACCATTGTTTATCCGTCAACTGCAATGCGCGCACCGAGTGGTCGTATATTTGCCCGAAGCCGATCGGATCGGTTTTGTATGCTTTTAGTTTATTTAATAGTTTCTCTATTTCTTTTTTCATTTGTTTTTCAATCGCTCGTTCAAGTGTGCGTATATTCGCTTGCGTAATCGGCTTCATTTTCTCCGACATCTCTAAAATTTCTGCTTGCATTTTTACTGTGACACGAAAATGCGGCGCTGGCTTTTGGCTGATGAGTTTAATTTTCCGTTTTGTGTGAATTTCGTTCATGACGATATTCACCTTCTTCCCTTTTTTCTTGGGCAGCAACGGAGCTACTTCGTCGCGAGACACCGATATTCTTTTCAACCCGGCGTTATATTCGGAAGCTAATATTTTAATATAAAAACTTTCATCGAGCGGCACGCTTCCGACTAGTTTGTCTCCGCGAAATAACGCCACTTTTTCAATAATCGGTTTATCATCCCGCATCGATAAATAAGGCAATACCGGATCTTTGCCGACATCGTAATAACTACTAACAAACTCATGCAACGTTGCCGCAAGCAATGATTCGCTGCGCAAGTTTTTTTCAATTAATCGATATAAGTACGTGCCAATGTCGGTCATATCTTCATACTTTTTACTTTTTATCACTTGCTTCGCGCTCGGTTCGGAAACGGTTAAATAAACGAGCGATCCGATACTGGCATCGCGCCGCAACGAATCGGTCATCGTAAAAATGCCTTCTTCCTCCGCTAGTTCCTTTCCGTACACAACAACGCGTAATTGCCCTGAGTCTAAATCGTGGCTCGTTCGCGCTTCTAAAATTTGACGAAATCCTTTGCCCGTTTTGTCCGTCGCTTCAATCACTTCGGACATCGAAGATTTGTTCGTTTGAAACGAAAGTATCACTGCACCACCTTCATACGACTTTCCTTTTTTATCGAAGGCAGTAGCGGTAATAATGCCTCTTTCTTCTAAGATGCGCGGCGATACACATCCGCTTAACAATAACATACAAACGATAAGCCGTTTCATTTAGCGCTCCCCTTTGCCCATTTTTTTATGCGCACAAGCACGTACAATATAAACGGATATACAAAGCTAAGCCCAAATCCGTAATAACCGACTTGGTCAATAAATTCGTTAATCGTTGCCCGCTTTTCAAAAATAATCGCAACAACGTACGATAAAAACGCAAAAACGAAAAGTAAATATTTTTGTTTCACACGAAAAAGCTCTTTTCCGCCGCGCGTCATCGCCCACATAGACATAAGTAAATTCGGTAAAATGACAAGAATCAAAAGCGGAATGAGGAGATATTCACATCGCTCAAAAAATGGGAGCTTGGCGATTTTAACCATCGATAACGATGCCCAAATGGTGCCATCGAGTTGCTTCGGGCTAAAAAAGACGATGGCGATGACAGTCACTACAGCTACAAGAAACGTCGTTAATAAAACACCAAATTGGGCATAACGATGCACGCGTTCTTTTTCTTTTACAAACGGATAAATGATGTACAATACTTCAAATCCGAGCATTGTGTATGCTGTTTTTAATACGCCGTTTGCCATTTGTTTTGGCGTCGCTTCCCAAATAGGAAGTAAATGAATCCATTCCGCGTATTTGAGCGGTTGAAAGAAGACAAACACAATCCAAATCGTCATAAAAAACGTTAAAAAACTTGCACCTGCTACAAAGCGAAGTCCTCCCCCGTACAACGCATATACGGTTAACAGTAATAAAACTAATGCCCCACTCCAAAGCGGAAAATCAGGGTACATCCACGTTGACATTATTTCAGCATAACCGAGCAAAAGGGACGTATACACCATTAAAAAATAAACAACAACTGCGCCATTGGCGATCCAGCCGAGCACGCGCCCGTAGACGAACGTATGAAGCGAAAAAATGTTGTCATGTTCTGTTTGTTTTAACGTTTGACAAATGATGAAAACGACAAGATGAATCCATAAGCCGCTCAGTAACACAGCAATCCACGCATCTTGGCGCGCTTCGACAAAAATGACACGCTGCACACCGACGATGCCAAGCCCGATTTGCATGTCGTGAACGAGAAAAAAAACGAGATAAGCGTTAATCAATATCCGTTCGCGTGGCGTTTTCATCATTCATCCAAATCCTTTCGTTTCGCCGCTTCCCGCCATGAAAAACGGCGGGAGTTTTGCGGACGGTTCGTTTTCGGACGTTGGCTATAAAATTTAATTGGAAGGCGAACGAGCGCATATTTTATATCCGCCAAACGAAACGGATAAACAGGCGATAAATATGGACGTCCGAGCGATGTAAGTTTTAATAAATGAGTGAGCAAAAAGCCAAAGCCAACAAAAATGCCAACGAGCCCCAAAAACGCCGCTAAAACAATAATCGGAAAGCGTAAAATGCGAATCGTCGCCCCCATTTCATAACTCGGCGATGTAAATGAACCGAGCGCACTTAATGCGACGATAATAATGAGCACGTTGCTCGTAAAGCCTGCCGCTACCGCTGCTTGTCCGAGGACGATACCACCAACAATACCCATAGTTTGACCGACTTTTGTCGGCAAGCGCGCCCCCGCTTCGCGCAACAGTTCAATCATAAATTCAAGCAATAGCGCTTCGATGACCGGAGGAAACGGGACGCGCGAACGCGATTGACCAATCGTCAAAAGCAAAGCGGAAGGAAGGACTTCGGGATGATACGTAATGACAGCAACATAAAGCGGCGATAAAAAGATTGAGAAAAAAATGCCGAGCATGCGAATGGCGCGCAACACCGTGCTCATCGTCCAACGTAAATAAATATCTTCTGTCGTTTCAAAAAAGCTAAAAAACGTCGTCGGACAAATAATAACCGTCGGGCTGCGATCAACGAAAATGCCGATGCGCCCGTTCATTAAATTGTACGCTAGTCGGTCAGGAAGCTCCGTTAATAAATATTGCGGAAAAATCGTATACGTATGATCGTCCAATAGTTGAGCTAATACGGAACTGTCGGTCACTTCGTCAATGTGAAGCTCAGACAGCCGTTGTTTCACCGTTTGAACGTTTTCTTCATCGGCAATATCTTCGATGTACACGACGCGCACTTCAAGCTTGTTGCGCTCACCGATCGTCATTTTTTCAGTTACTAACTTTTGATCGGTAATATTTTGACGTAAAATGCGAATGTTCGTATCAATCGACTCGGTAAATGATATTTTTGGTCCTAAAACGAGCGATTCCGTCTCTGCCTTTTCAAGCGACCGTTCGATATTTTCTGCGATTTTGACGGCAAGCCCGCTCTTTTCTTTTTCAATATAAATGCCTGCCCAGCCATCACGTATATATGTCGCCATATCGTCCGTCGTTTCACAAATGTGCACCGCGCCAATCGGCAAACAGCGCGCCAACTGTTCAATCGATACGTTCTCTTGTTCATGAATAAATGCCAACACGTTTTGTTGCAAATAATTGTGATTAATTAAATTGCTTAAAAATAAGACGTCGACCATTTTTCCTTTGCATTGAATGCGACGGCACTTGAAATCTGGCGAATGGGCGAGCCGTTTCGCGACATCATCGACTCGATTTTTTTCCGTAAACCACATGATGTTGCCCCCTTTTTCTTCCGCTCCGTTTTTTACTAGTTTGCAATGACGGCTCATTTTTATGCAAAAAAAGAGGAAACCTTAATTGGCTTCCTCCTCTGGCAACGGAATAAATTGTCTTGCTAAACTTTTTCGAAAGTAAAATTTTCGCCATTACTTCGTCTCCCCTTTATATGTTTGTTTTACAATGTCATATGAACGTTTCAACCGTTCGTGATATGTCGGTTCTTCCCAACCATCCCATGTATAGAGATAAAAATGGTTTGGATCTAAATGGGCCGGATATGAAAAATTTTTTTCATATACGCCGATGCGAATGCCGTCAATCGTTTTGCTGCTTGTCAGTCCACCTTGCCACATATCTCCCATCACTTCATGCATGCTCGGGTCTTTTACGTTAAGAAGCGCCCAAGGGATGCGAATTTCATATCCGTCTTTTTGTTGGCTGACACTGACGTCCGTCAATGAATTGTATGCTTCGTCATTCGGATTAGCTGTACCGAACGTCATGATACCTGTTTCATAAAAATCGAACGGATACGTTTTTCCCTTAATTGGTAACTTTTTATTGAGCGTAAGGCGAATCGGATGATACATGCCGTTATTTTTTTTGTGCGCATACGGCAGGCGATCAATCATTTGCAACATATGTCCGTAATGATAATAAAACGAATCGTAGTAGCTATCAACCAATAATCGCCCTTCTTTTTCACCGCGTAAATGGAGGACGAAGTCAACGCCTTCCGTTCGTACGTTCGGCACATCGGGAATAGTCGATTGTCCTTGATTGTTGATCGTGTCAAATAATATATATACGTCTTTGTTTTGTTTTACCGTTGTATCGTAACGAATGTATACGTATCGTTCGTCGCTTGTCATATATAGCGCACGACCGTTTTGTTGGAACGCTGGAGCGATTTTTTGCAATGCCCAGTCTTCTTTTCTCCCATCGACTTTCATCATTTTCGTTTCGTCTGGCGCAGGGTCAAAACTTAATAGACCGAATTGCTGTTCGTTCGTTTGCGCGTTTGACCAAAACGGTCGACGATCTGGATTGTCGTAGTCCATCGTGTTCCACGTTCGTTTAAACCATTCATCTTGCCATGTGAAAATAAATCCGCCCGCCATCTTCTCGTGGACGATATCTTCAAATAGTTTTTTGTTGATAACACCTTGCTCTTGCTCGGAATGAAACCCTTGATTCATCCCGTATACGTTACGGTGCGTCATGCCGCGCGATGAAGGGACGCCAAATTCGGCGACGACGATTGGCATACGATGCACTTGCTTCATATCGTGCAAATAACCTGCATAGTTGTTTTTCTCACCGCGATGGTCGATATAATTGACGTATTTCGGCTCATAGTTTAAAAAGTCTGGATAATACGGATAAATGTGATACGAAGCAAACAAGCCGCTATGCATCGCTTTTGTCGCATATATGACGTTCGGATTGACCGATACGAAATCTTCTTTTTCTAACGGTTCGCTCGGATGTGTTAACAAATCGGTCGTCAACCAGTTTGTAAAGCTGACTGGCCGTTGCCAGTTGTACGTTTTCGTTTCATAGGCGATCGCTTCGTCCATCATGCGCGCGAGCCAAATTTCAAATGGGGAAGCACCTTTTGTATACACATACGCCCCTTGATAATCTGACAAGCCCGCATGTTTCGTATTTGTCGCATGGACGACGGTCGGCTCCCACTCGACGCCAAAAATCCAACCGAGTACATATCGTGAAATGTCGTGTTTATACACACCGCTCGCATGACCGGGACGAGGTGAAATCGTTGCCCGTCCATGCACAATGTCAATCGTCCACTTTATTTCTGCGACAAACTCATCTGTATTTTCTTTTGCAAATGCATCGTTTGTACGTAAAAACGTTTCTTCATTCACCCAAACACCGTGAAATAAATATAAAGGCTGTTTTGCGATTTGATTATACTCGTAAAAAGCCTCATAAAACGCAGGTAGATGAATCGTATACACCCGTAAGGCATTCGCATGCATCGCCCCAATTTGTTTAAACCAGCGAAAATATTGTTCTTTCGTAATCGCTGTTTCTCCCGGGAAATGCCCCGGCTTTGCGATGCCCATGTTGACCCCTTTCAACAACATATTTTCCCATTTGCCATTTTTGTAAATTTGTATATATTGTTCACCAACGCGACCAGCGAGTTGAATGCCGTCGTCTGTTTTGGCGATCGCACGCTCGCTCCATTGCTTGTCATCGTTAGACGCTTGTTTTAAAATCGTTTTCATCATTGGAACGTACGCTTTCCAATAAAACGATGCGGTGCTGTTCGGATCGTGGCGCGTCGTCCATTTCCGCCATATGTCGATACCGGCCGTTCGGTAAATGCTCGGGACATCTCCGTAATCAGCGTAATCGCCGCAAAAATAGTACGCATCGTACCGATTGTTGCGATGATAAACGATCGCTGGAAACGTCGTCGGCAAACCGATCGCTTGCAACTTCTCTTTTCCGCTTTTTGATAATGAGAGCGTATACGTCGCTAACACTTCTTCGTCGTGTAACGGTTTGACAATATCAAACCAATACGAATACGGAATCGAACCGCTCACGCCAAGCTCTTTTTCCCCTTTTTTTGTCGGAGTAAAAAGCACGCCTTGTTTGCCGATTTCTTTTTTATGCAAAATGATAAGCCGGTCATATTCATCGACAAGCACATAGCCCGGTCCGGTGAATGTATATCGTTTGTTATATTGTTTTTCGTAGTTTTCTTTCACCCATACAGGCACTTCGTCATCTTCAAGCTTCGGAAAATAACGGCCAATCCAACCCGTCCATTCAACGTTTAATAACGCATAAAATTTTTCACGAACAGCTCGATCCGTTGAGCTCGCAAACGAGTTAAACTCCGCAATAAGCGTTTTGTTTCCTGCAAACATCGCATCGTGCAAGCGATTCACTTCTTGCTCTGTCAAACCGCCATACACTTTTTTCGAGCGTTTCCCTTTTTTTTCCGCAGTGAAATCATTTTCATATACACCATACGTATCCGCCACATAAATGACATCGTACGGTTGTAACGATGTCGGCCACGGTCGTTCTTTTTTCCCATTCGGCATAAAACCGACGTAATCTTTCGATAATTTATAGCGCGTTCCGTTTGGTTTTACATATTTTTGTTGATTTAATAGCCAAACGAGCCCTGCATGTTCGCGATACGTCTCATCGGGGACGGTTTTATTAATAATAAGCACGTTTAACGTTGTTTCTGGATTCAGCTTCCATAGCCAATACGGTGAAGAAATAGCGAAAAACATAAACAGTACGTATACAATGAGCCATCGTTGTCGTTTCATCATTTCGACACACCTTTTCTTTTCATTTCTCCCCAACCTTTTCTTTTTAAGAGCGCATCGACAATGCCTTCACAGCGCCATAATACTGTCAACGGATGATACCATAACGTCTCTGTAAAAGAGTAAAAAAAGAGGCGCACGACGTCGGATACGTTTGAAATTTTTCGCATTGTCCATTCTTCTAACAATACAGCAGCCATTGAAAAAATCGAGCCGTACAAAACGAAAACGAGGAATAGTAAAATCGCAAATTCAACATATATGTCTCCTAAGATGAGAGAGAGAAAGATGAGGATATAGACAAACAGTTCGACGACAGGTCCAAAAAATTCAATAAGTAAAAAATATGGCATCGAAATGAGCCCGATCGAACCGTAGCGCGGGTTAAACCATATGCGGCGATGAAGCCAAAGGCTTTCAAGTAGCCCGCGATGCCAGCGGCGGCGCTGTTTGCGTAAATCTGTCATCGACTCTGGTGCTTCCGTCCAACAAACCGAATCAGGAACGTACACAATTTTTTTATTCGCGTTCGTTTCTTTCACTAGTCGATGAAGACGGATGACAAGCTCCGTATCTTCCCCGACTGTATGCGCATACCCGCCCGCGCGAATGACCCATTGTTTCGAAAACACGCCAAATGCGCCTGAAACGATAAGCAGTAAATTGTGGCGGCTTAGTCCAATGCGCCCCACTAAAAACGCGCGCAAATATTCAATGACTTGCATGACGACGAGCGGCTGACGGGATAGCCCGATGCGCACGATTTCTCCTTTTTCAATGTCGCAGCCGTTGGCGATACGCACACTTCCGCCTGATGCGATCACTTCTTCATCTGAGTCGATGATCGGCTTCATCACTTTTAAAAAGGCGCGCCGCTCAATGACAGAATCGCCATCAATGGAGCAAACGTATGGATAAGATGAAAAATTAATGCCCGCGTTTAACGCATCCGCCTTCCCACCATTTTCTTTATCGATGACGAATAAATGGGAAAACTTTCGCGAGCGATATACTGCGCGGACACGTGCCGTTGGCAGCTGTTGGCGAATGACGCGCTTCATTTCAACAAGGTCAAAATCTCGCTTCAATCGCTCAAGCGTATCGTCTGTTGATCCGTCGTTAATGACAACAATTTCATACTCCGGATATTCGATGCTTAAAAGGGAGCGCACCGTCGCAAGAATACCAGCTTCCTCGTTGTAAGCAGGCACTAAAATAGAAACCGGTTTCGTATAACTGACATCGAGCATTTCTTCATACGGTTCCCATTCGTCCAATTCGTACATGCGTCGCAATTGAACGAACGAAACAACGAGTAAAAACGTATAAAACAAAATGACCGCCACCATAAAATAAAAGACGAACATCGCTGCCATTTCAATCATGTTCCCGACCCCTTTCTAACCATTCAAGCGCCATATCGCGCGCGTAGCGGTCGTCTGATGTTTGCGCAATGTGTTCGAGTATGTTCAGTCCGTTCGGCATGCGCAACAAAGCTTCCGCTGCTTGCGACCGAACGGAAAATACAGCATCTTTCATTAACAAGACAATATGATCGACCATTTCTTGCCGGCGCGTACGTGCGCACAGTCGTAATGCCATTAAACGCTCTTGCCAAACGGGAGATTGGAAATGAATGTGTAGTTGTTCAACGTCGAGTGGATATGCCATTTGTGCTAACGCCTTTAACGCACGAATGCGATATTCGCTTTGTTTATGTCGGAGCAATGTAAGTAAAAACGGAATGTGCGCCAATTTTTGCATAATGCCGATCATATCAATGATGGCGTATTGTATTTTTTCGTTCCAATCAAAAAAATGATCGACCATTTTCGCAAACGTCTCGTCATCCATGCGCGATAAAATAAGACGGTAGTCAAACTGTGTAAATGAATCGTCTGTTTGTTTCATATATTCGTATACGTGCGGATGTTGAAAAAGCGCAAACATTTTTAATAGTTGGCGCTTTTCCATCGTCGTCACACGTTTTTGTTCATACATGTTTTCTAATTCGGGCAAAAAGGAGCGAAGCTCAAAATCTTCAATGTAAAAGAGGGCGTTCATTCGTCTGCCGAGTCGGCGATGATACAATTGCTTATGCAAATAGTCAGCAAAATACGTTTCAGCTAACGATGTCACGCGCGCCCTCACATCTCCGTTGGCGAGCACGCGGATAAAATGGTCGAGCAATTCGATCATCGCGACATATTGCGCAGACGAAGATGGAGCGGGCACTTGTTCATCTCCGTACGCTACATAACGAAGTAATATTGGTTCGTACAATCGTTTGTACGTCTCTACTTCTTTTTTCCAACGCAAGTCTTTTCTTTTTTGCACAATTAAATAAAGGAAGATCGCTAGCAAAATGATCCATAATGTCACGACGATCAAACTAAATAACATAAGTGGATTCGACATCGTTAATTCATCCTTTTTAACATATGACGTATTTTTGCTTCAAGCTCAAGCAATTTAAACGGTTTCGTCATATAGTCGTCTGCGCCAAGCTCAAGCAATTTAAACGGTTTCGTCATATAGTCGTCTGCGCCAAGCTCAAGGGCGCGGGCAATATCGTTTTCGCTTTTTCGCGCGGTTAACATAATAATTTTGTAGCGCGATGCATCTTTTTTGTTGCGCAATTGTTGGAGCACTTCTAGCCCATCCATTTTCGGCATGACGCCATCTAAAATGACGAGACACGGCTCTTTTCCTTCATGCCAATCGGATGATATAAATTCCTCTCCATCTTTAAACGTACGCAACTCGAGCGCCACTCGTTCTTTAGCGAACATTTTTTGTACGACATCTGTTACAATAGCACGCACAATCGCATCATCATCGACAATCGCTACTTTCACCGTCCGACGAAGCGATGTTTCTTGTTGTTTCGCAAGTACGACGCAGTTTCTTCCTGTGTTTTTCGCTTTATATAATGCGGAATCTGCTAATTCAATCCAATATCCAATCGGTTTAGACGGGTCGTTCACTTCAGCAATGCCGGTCGAAAACGTACACGAAAACGTCGTTTCACCGCTTTGAAACGGAATGCGTTCAAACTGTTCGCGCAGTCGTTCAAACACGAGAAACGCTTCGCTTGCTTCGGTCGCCGGCAATAACACGACAAATTCTTCCCCGCCGAAACGAATGACAATGTCACGCGCGCGAACGTTCGTTTTTACAAATTGGGCAAATTGTTTTAAGACAACATCGCCAATTAAATGGCCGTATTGGTCGTTTACTCGTTTAAAATGATCAAGATCGAGTACCGCTAAACAAAACGGTTCATGCGTACGATGCCAGTCGCTTTTTAACTGTTCATACGCTTGTTTTAAATATTTTCGATTATAGACGTGCGTCAATTCATCTAATAAAAGCAGTTCATCAATGAGCTTTTTCCGTTCGAGCTGGCGGCGAATGCGCACGATAAATTCGTCGATCGCAAACGGCTTTGGAATAAAATCGTCCGCGCCCATTTCGTAACTTTTCATGCGCATCTCTTTTCGGTCGTCAATGCTCACCACAATCATCGGCACGAATTGTTGTTTTAGTTTTTCTTTTAAAAACGTTAATACTTCAAAGCCGGTTTTCGTTTGCATATGAATGTCGATGACGACGCAATCCGGGCGGACGTCATAAAAAGAAGCGACCGCTTTGATCGGATCAGCGATGGCGGCGACATACCATCCGATTTGTTCGAGCTGTTCTTTGACGTACATTAAAAACGACGGGTCATCATCAATGAGTAAAACGGTCGGTTCGCCTCCTTCTTTCGCCCCTTGCTCATTTGATGCCACGTCTCCAATTTGATGTTCGTAACAAAGTTGAAAAAGCGGAGCGAGCCGCTCTTTCACTTCTTTTGCCCCCCATTTTTTTTGTTCATCTTCACCCCATTGTTCCATCAGCTTCCGAGCATAGTTGCCGATATCGTCCATGCCGATCATCGCCGCTGTACCGGCAATGGAATGGAGAAGACGATAGACGTCTTGATGGGCGATTTCTTCAACCGTTTCCCATTCTTCTAACCGTTTGCGAATATTTTTCAAAAAATGTTGTCGATATTTGTCGTAACGATCCATAACAATCCCCTACTGTTTTATAAAATGTATTGATCGATCACTTGAACGAGTTCAGCAATTTCTGGTTTACTCACTTGCGCTGTCGCACCGACACGCTCTCCTTTATGACGAAGGTCATCTGTAATGAGCGAAGAGAAAATGACGACAGGTAAATGTTTTAGTTTGTCATGTTCGCGAATGCGTTTCGTTAAATGATGACCGTCCATTTGTGGCATTTCAATATCGGTAATAACGAGCTGCACTTCGCTTTCAACTGGCTTTCCTTTTTCAACGATCGATTGTAAATAGTTTAACGCATCTTCCCCATTTTCAAAAAACTCAACGTACACATAGCCCGCTTCAGCAAGCGTATCGTGAAGCAGTTTGCGCAAAAGCGGAGAATCTTCAGCGACGATTAACTTTTTATTCGAGCGGTCGCGTTGACCTAGTTTTTTCACGCGGTCGACGTGAATGCCTGATTGCGGATTAATGTCGACAAAGATTTTTTCAAAGTCGAGCAGTAAAATCATATTTCCGTTTAATTTCACTACACCGATAATTTGGCTTTCTAATCCTTGATACATTTGCGATGGCTTTTCGATTTGTTTCCATGATATGCGATGAATTTGTGTAACGTTATGGGCGTGAAACACAACTTTTTGTTGATTAAACTCCGCAACAATATATTTATCTTGCGCTGGGTTTTGCGATGGTCCGAATCCGAGCGCTTTCGCTAAATCGATGAGCGGAAGCACCTCGCCGCGCAATTCGATAATGCCTTCAATGTACGGGTGCGCATGCGGCACTTTTGTCGGTGCGATCGGCTGAATAATTTCTTTTACTTTAATAACGTTAATCGCAAAACGATTGTCACCGACTAAAAATTCGACAATTTCTAGTTCATTCGTTCCACTTTCTAACAAAATTCCATGTTTATTTTCCATGAAACAGCCTCCGTTACAACATCATTTATTGCCATTTTATCATATTTCTTGTGTGCACGAACAAAATTTAATATAAGTACTCGCTTACTTTTCGATTCGCGACGTTCGTGTCGATCGGGCAAAGGTCGGCATCGCGCCCGTATTGCCATATCCAGACGTTTACACGGCAGTTCGGGACGTTCGGGCGAAATGTTGGTGCTTTCGCCGCTGAATCAACGCCCCACATGCATCATTCCTCCTTTTTTATACTTCCTTCCATAATGTATGTGAAAGTGTATGTGAATGATACATATATAAATAAAATTGTGAACCTATATAAATATTACTTTATTCCTAGGCAAAAACCACTATAATAAAAATATATAGAGACAGTGGGGGATTTTCCATGAAAAGAGAGAGACAAAAAAAGCAAACGAGAATATTGTTGCAACAAACAGCACTTCATCTTTTTCAAAAACAAGGATATGAACAGACGACCATCTTGCAAATTACAAATGAAGCCGGGGTAGCAAAAGGAACATTTTTTAATTATTTTCGGACGAAAGAAGAAGTGTTACAAAGCGTATTTTTTTCACGTATAGAGAGCATATGTCAAAAAACGATGAACAGCAACAACGATTGGCACAAAAAAATCGATTCCATATTTGATGAGTTAGCGACGATGCACGAACAGCTCGGACGGGAAGTAGCGAAAGCGGTGCTCCACATTCATACCCGAAAAACGAAAGAGGCGGGTTGGCTCGCTCCATTGCATGACGTATTGACGCGCTTATTCGAGGAAGGAAAACGGTGCGGGCATGTGCGGACGAAACAATCCGCTTCGACGCTTGCGCATATCGCGATGCAATTGTACGTCGGTGCGCTACATTTATGGATGTTTTCATATGTGACCGATCCGCTCGCTACGTTTATGACGAATGCGTGGAACATGTTTGTCCATTACATAGAAAAAGAAGGGGACTAATCCCCTTCGTAACATAAGAAGAAGGACGACTACACTCGTTTTTATTTTCAGAAAAAATAAACATATTGACAGCTTTATGAACATGATAGACGTGGACAAATATGGCGCGTTACAATGATTGTGAAAAAAAACACGAAAAGAGAAGGTGTCAACATGAAAGGGTTAGCCATTCTTTTTGAAGAAAATCATACGGTCACGATTTTAGAAGATGTAGAAAAAGAACAACTTGAAGAAGTGGTAGACGAAGAAACAGAAGCAGTTCTTTGGCACGGTGAAGAAATCGACTGGGACTACGGTTATTAATATAAGAAAAGCGAAAAGCGCCTGCCTATCGTTTAAAAAGCTGGCATTCGTCAGCTTTTATTTTTTTTTCTTTTATTTTTCGGAATTTTATTTACATTTTACAAAAAACTCTTTATAATGTAGAAAAGGGAGGAGATTATTCTTCTCGCTAAGGGGGAATGAAACATGTATGAAAAATACAATGACATGGCACTCATATCTCAACCGTATGATCTCACAGATTACAAACAAGCGGCACAGTTTGTAATCGAACAGGCGTTGTTTCGATTTGAAAGAGATCGGTTGATGCGCGACATCGATCAGTCGCTTGAGCAGCGGGATGAAGCGTTGTTTCTTACCCTCTCAGCCCAATACAATGAGCTTCTTCAACGCTATCGTCACTTAGAGAGTTTGGCATGATCGACTGTGAAACGACAGAACAGCACATAAGGTGAACGTTTTCAGCAAAACACATTGCGAAACGTTCACCTTTTATTGTTTAATAAAGAAAAAAACGAAGAGGTGAACGATCATGACGCTTCCGATGAATGAACGTGTACGCCATATTCAACTATCTGGCATTCGGCAATTTTTTAATCTCGTTGCGAACGAGAAAGATATGATTTCATTAACGATCGGTCAGCCCGACTTTCCGACCCCTGATCATATTAAAGAAGCGACGAAGCGCGCGCTCGATGAACACTTTACATCTTACACGCATAACGCCGGATATTTACCGTTGCGTGAAGCTGCTTGTCGCTTTGTGGAAACGAAATATGGACTGCGCTATACGACCGATGAAGTGATCGTCACCGTCGGCGCAAGCCAAGCGCTCGATATTGCGTTTCGTACCATTTTAACGGAAGGCGCAGAAGTCATTCTCCCTGCCCCTGTGTATCCAGGATATGAACCGATTATTCGTTTATGTGGGGCAACACCTGTACATGTCGATACGAGAAAAACAGGCTTTAAACTGTTAGCCGAGCACATCGAACCGCTTATCACCGAGCGGACGCGGTGCATCGTATTGCCGTATCCGTCCAATCCGACAGGAATGACGTTAACGAGCGATGAACTGAAACAAATCGCTGCACTTGTAAAAGGCAAACCGATTTGGGTCATTTCCGATGAAATTTATAGCGAACTTGTGTTTACAGGGAAACACGAGTCGATTGCGACATGGCTTCCTGATCAAACGATCGTCATTAACGGCGTTAGTAAATCGCATGCGATGACCGGGTTTCGCATCGGGTTTTTATTTGCGCGACAATGGATCGTGGAACATATGTTGAAAGTGCACCAATATAACGTGTCATGCGCCACATCCATTGCGCAAAAAGCAGCGTTAGAAGCGTTAACGGTCGGAATAAACGATGCGAACGATATGAAAAAGCAATACGCGGAACGAATGACATATGTATATGATCGCCTTCGTGCCATGGACTTTGACGTCCAAAAACCGAACGGAGCATTTTACATTTTTCCTTCCATTGCACAGTTTCATCAATCATCTTTTGACTTTGCATTACAGCTAGCGAAAGAAGCGAAAGTCGCGGTCGTGCCTGGAAGTGCGTTTTCGACATATGGCGAAGGATACGTTCGCATCTCATACGCTTGTTCAATGGAAGAGCTAGAAAAAGGGTTGGATCGCATGGAATCGTACATAAAAAAAGGTGCTCGTTAACAGCACCTTTTTCACCATTCTTTATACCATTTATATAACGCTTGTGTACCGCTTTGTTCTTCCCCGCGCTCCGCAAGCGATTCATACAATTGCTTCGCGAGTTTTAAGCCCGGCAGTGATAAACCGAGCGTTTCCGCTTCAGCAAGTGCGATGCCCATATCTTTAATAAAATGTTTCACGTAAAAGCCCGGGGCGAAATCGCCAGCAAGCATGCGCGGCGCAAGATAAGAAAGCGACCAGCTAGATGCCGCTCCTTGTGAAATGCTTTGTAAGACGCGTTCTGGGTCTAACCCTGCTTTTTCGGCATAAACAAGCGCTTCACATACACCAATCATATTTGTCGCAATCGCAATTTGATTGCACATTTTCGTATGTTGCCCTGCCCCTGCTTTCCCTTGCCAAACGATATTTTTTCCTACGTGCGAAAATAACGGCATACACGCAGAAAAAGCTTCCATATCCCCACCGACCATAATTGATAGCGTGCCATTGCGCGCGCCGATATCGCCGCCTGACACAGGCGCATCGAGCGCATATATGCCTTTTTCTTTTGCCGCTTCGTAAATGCGAATCGCAAGCGAAGGTTTTGACGTCGTAAAATCAATGACGTACGCTCCGCGCTTCGCATGTTTTAAAATGCCGTCATCGCCAAAGTATACGTGTTCCACATCTTGCGGCTCACCAACCATCGTCATAACGACATCCGCCGCTTCAGCAACGTCTTTTACCGTTTCTTTCCACACGGCACCTTCTGCTAGTAAATCTTCTGCTTTTTCTTTTGTACGTGTATATACGACGAGCGAATAGCCTGCCCGAAGCAAGTTTCTTGCCATGCTTTTCCCCATCACACCAAGTCCGATAAATCCGATCGTTTGCATCGTTCTCTCCCCATTCTAAATTGCTTTGACCATGCCGCCATCGACTAAAAGCGATTGACCGGTCATATACGTATTCTCATCGGACAATAAAAAGGCGACGACGTTCGCAAATTCTTCTGGCGTGCCGTAACGACCGAGCGGAATGGTCGCTTTCATGCGCGCTTCCATTTCTTCTTTGCGAATGCCGAGTTTTTTTGCATTTTGTTCATCTAAATAAGCGACGCGTTCCGTCGCAATGCGCCCCGGTGCAACAGTATTAATTAGAATACCGTATGGGGCAAGCTCTTGCGCGAGCGTTTTCGTTAAGCCGACAATGCCAAGCCGAAACGTATTCGATAAAAGCAACCCCGGAATCGGCTCTTTAATGGACGATGAGGCAATGTTGACGATTTTCCCTTTCGTTTTTTTCAAATGTGGTAATGCCGCGCGAATCATTCGCACATAGCTCAATAAATTTAACTCAAACGCCTGTTGCCAATCGTCATCTGTTAACGTCGCGAGCGTTCCCGTCGGGGGGCCGCCAGCGTTATTGACTAATACATGAATGTCACCAAATGTCCCCACCGTTTTTTCCACGAGTTGTTCAATCATCGCGTTGTTCGTCACGTCCGTTACGACGTATGCCGCTTTCCCTTTTCCGAGCGCATTGAGCTGTTCGGTAACATCGTGTAGCTTTCGTTCGTCACGGCTAGCAAGCATGACGTTTACACCTTGCGAAACAAGTTTTGTCGCAATCGCTTTCCCAAGACCTTGGCTTGATGCAGCAACAATCGCTGTTTTCATTTCATCCGCTTCCCTTCGATATGTACATTCGCTAACGATGCCGCGATTCCTCCCTGTTCGTTTTGCTTTTTAAACTAGTTAATTTCATCGTTAATGACCGAAACAAAGCGGTCCCCCTTCAGCTATGTCGATTGTTGTCGAAAAATTAATAAAGTCGCAGTTTCATCGTCTTTGGCGAGGAGACCCCCACTTCAACGACCAAAGGGAGTAGGTGGGGGAGGAATCGCTTTTTTGTTATAAAAGATTTACGATATGGTTCTGTTTTTTCATCCAATCGTAAAAATATATTAAAAATTTTGATAAAATATATTTGAGATCCCACTTCTTTCGTGATTATCTTTACATCTTATTGCATGGTTCTCTTATGAACATGTATAGTAAAAGAGAAAGCGAGGTGAACAACGATCATGATGGCGAATCGAGTGGAAAGGCATATGATTTTCGCCACTCATCCGTATTATCCGATGATCGATGAGTATTGTTTTCGGTCAAAAAATTTGTACAACTTCGCCAACTATCAAGTGAGGCAAACGTTTTTCCAACACGGCACGTATCTTTCTTACAACAAGCTAGACAAGCTGCTGAAAACAGAAGGGATGGATACAGACTATCGAGCGATGCCAATGGCTCAATGTGCTCAACAAACGTTAAGAATGTTGCATCAAAATTGGCAATCATTTTTTAAGTCGATGAAAGATTGGGCAAAAAACAAAGACAAATATACAGGCAGACCGAAACCGCCCAAATATCTCAAAAAAGACGGACGATATGTACTTGTGCTAACGAATCAATCATGCAAAGTCGTCGATGAACAAATCACGTTTCCTTCCTGTTTTCAAGGGTTTCGGTTAAAGACAAACATGAAAGGGAAGCTACAACAAGTCCGATTCGTTCCGAAACACCGCCATATCATCGTCGAAGTCGTTTACAAAATCCCTATTCCAACACAAAAACAAGATAACAACAGATATATCAGTATTGATTTGGGATTAGATAACTTCGCAACCATTGTGAACAATGTGGGCAAACAACCGATTGTCATCAATGGTAAAGGTCTAAAATCCGCCAATCAATACTATAACAAACAAATGAGCCACTACCGCAAAGTAGCGAAACAGATGAATGGACTCGATTGGACAAAACGAATGAGCAAAATGACAGAAAAACGAAACCGCATCGTGGAAAACTTTATGCACCAAGCGAGTGCCTTTGTCATCAAACATGCGCTGTCTTTAGACTGCGATACGATTGTGGTGGGGATGAATAAAGATTGGAAGCGTGAAGTCCATCTCGGAAAGCGCACAAATCAAGCGTTCGTTCACATCCCGTATCAAACGTTTCTTCATCAGTTGCAGTACAAAGCAGCACAGCATGGGATTCGTGTCATCGTGACAGAAGAAAGCTATACATCGAAATGCAGTTTTTTAGACATGGAAGAAATCAAAAAGCAAAAGCAATACAAAGGAACGCGCATCAAGCGAGGACTGTTTCAATCTGAAAATGGAATACTGATTAACGCAGATGTCAACGGGGCATATAACATCATGAGAAAAGTATTCCCAAAGGCGTTCGCCAATGGGATAGCGGGTGTGGGGTTACACCCAATCCGAGTACATGTCGCTTAAACGACGTGGACGGATAAACAATTTTATTAAAATCTTTATCATTATTCTATGATTTTAATAAAATTGATAACCTGACCGTTTTGTACTGATTTTTGCCATAAAAAAGAACCGGGGCGCCCGGTTCTTATTGTTGGAACGTTTCTTTGACAAAACGAACGACTTCTTCTGTTGTGGCAAGCGATAAAATGTGATCTTTCACTCGCTCCGCTTCTTGTTTGGACAGTTTCTTTAATTGCGAGCGAACGCGTAAAATCGATGTCGCGCTCATGCTAAATTCGTCTAAGCCGAACGCTAATAAAATTGGCACAGCTAGCTCTTCGCCAGCCATTTCCCCGCACATGCCAACCCATTTGCCTTCTTTATGCGCCGCTTCAATGACGTTATAAATAAGGCGCAAAATGGCAGGGTTGTACGGTTGATACAAATACGATACACGCTCGTTCATGCGGTCAGCCGCCATCGTATATTGGATTAAGTCGTTCGTTCCGATGCTAAAGAAGTCTACTTCTTTTGCAAATTGATCCGCCAATACAGCAGCTGCTGGAATTTCAACCATCATGCCGACTTCGATATGATCGGATACCTCAACACCTTCAGCGACAAGCTTTTCTTTTTCTTCTAAAAGAACAGCTTTCGCTTGACGGAACTCGTCTAACGTCGCGATCATCGGGAACATAATTTTTAAATTGCCATATACGCTTGCGCGCAACAACGCACGAAGTTGCGTACGGAACATCTCTTGCATATCTAAACAAAGACGAACGGCACGGAAACCTAAAAACGGGTTCATTTCTTTTGGAAGGTCTAAATACGGCAATTCTTTGTCGCCGCCAATGTCTAGCGTGCGAACGACGACCGGTTTTCCTTCCATTTTTTCTAGCACCGTTTTATATGCTTCAAACTGTTCTTCTTCTGTCGGCAATTCGTTGCGTCCCATGTATAAAAATTCGGTACGGTATAAGCCGATACCTTCTGCACCGTTTGCAAGTACACCTTCGACATCGTTTGGTGTTCCGATGTTTGCCGCAAGCTCAACGTGATGACCGTCTTTCGTCGTCGTTTGTTCATGAACGAGCTTTGCCCATTCTGCTTTTTGGGCAGCGAATGCGGCACGTTTTTGTTCGTACTCCGCGATCGTTTCTTCGGTTGGGTTAACGATCACTTCCCCGTCGAGCCCGTCAATAATGACGATGTCGCCGTTTTGAATCGTTGCTGTCGCTTCTTTCGTTCCGACGACAGCTGGAATTTCCATCGAGCGTGCCATAATGGCAGAGTGGGATGTGCGACCGCCAATGTCTGTTGTAAAACCTTTCACATATTTTCGATTTAATTGCGCTGTGTCAGACGGCGTTAAATCTTCAGCTACAATGATGACTTCTTCTGTAATCATGCTTGGGTTTGAAATCGTAACGCCTAGTAAATGGGCGAGGACGCGTTTTGTGACGTCGCGAATGTCCGCTGCACGCTCTTTCATATATTCGTTATCCATCGCTTCAAACATCGCGATGAACATTGATGTGACATCATGAAGTGCAAATTCTGCATTCACACGTTCTTGTTCAATTTTTTGTTCGACCGCTTGCACGAGCTCTGGATCGCTTAGCACGAGCAAATGGGCGGAGAAAATGGCCGCTTTATCTTCGCCAAGTTCTTTTAACGCATGCGCTTGAATGACTTCAAGTTCTTCTTTCGCTTTGGCGAGCGCTTGTTGGAAGCGGCTTACTTGTTCAGCTGGGTTTTCAATCGTTTGTTTTTCAACTGTTAAATCGGGATGTTCTAAACGGTACGCCTTCGCAATGGCAATGCCATTCGATGCAGCAATCCCTTGTAATCGTTTCATTACTCCGCTAATCCTTCTTTTGCTAGCGTTTCTGTTAATGTGTTAATTGCGTCTGCTGCATCGCTACCTTCAGCTGAAATTGTAATTTGCGCACCTTGTGGAATACCTAAAGACATGACACCCATAATCGATTTTAAGTTGACTTTTTTGCCGTTGTACTCTAATTGAATGTCGCTATCGAATTTGCTCGCTGCTTGCACTAACATCGTTGCTGGACGGGCATGAATACCAGATTCTGCAGTTACTTTAAACGTTTTTTCCATTTTGCTCATCTCCTCACTTTATATTTTGAAAACATAGAGGGCGAAAACCCTCTATGTTTTTTTACCGAAAAATGACGCATTTTGCAAGTAAATTATTTTTGAACGACGACAACGTCTTCGCCTTTTGTTACTGTTCCTTGTTTCGCGATATTTACCGTTTCTCCTGCTTGCAAGTTTGTGAAAATAATCGGTGTAACAATAGAAGGCGCATGTTGTTTCACATATGCAAGGTCGACTTTTAAAATCGGTTGTCCTTTTTTCACTTCTGTTCCTTCAGAAACAAGCGCTTCAAATCCTTGGCCGTTTAATTTTACTGTGTCAATGCCAAAGTGGATGAGCACTTCACGACCTGTTTTTGATTGAATGCCGATCGCATGTTTTGTTGGGAAGACGTTGATGATCGTGCCGTCTACTGGCGATACGACTGTCCCTTCTGTTGGCTCAACCGCAAAACCGTCACCCATCATTTTTGTTGAAAATACTTGATCTGGCACTTCAGAAAGCGGAACGACTTTTCCTGTTAATGGCGATGCGACTTGTTCTGTTTCTCCTGTCGCTTGTACTACTGGTTTTGCTTTTTCTACTGCTTTTGTCGGTACGCGACCTTCCATAATGTCTTTAATTTGTGTTTTTAAAATGTCTGATTTCGGTCCGAAAATGGCTTGAATGTTGTTTCCAACTTCTAATACGCCAGCTGCTCCGAGCGCTTTTAGACGATCTTTATCGACGTGTTGAACATCGTTTACTGAAACGCGTAAACGTGTGATGCACGCATCTAAATGCGCGATATTTTCTTTTCCGCCAAGCGCTGCTAAAATTTCGTGCGGGAGTTCGCCTGCATCCGCTGTCGCTGTTGTGTCTGTCGTTTCTTTTTCACGACCTGGTGTTGCTAAATCCCATTTACGAATCGCAAAGCGGAAGCCGAAGTAGTAAATGACCGCAAACACTAAACCGACCGGAATGACAAGCCACCATGCTGTACGTCCTGGCAACACACCGAATAATAAGAAGTCGATGACACCGCCAGAGAACGTCATACCGATTTTGACGTTTAAGATGTGCATGAGCATGAACGACAAGCCAGCAAAAACGCAGTGAATGGCAAACAGCACCGGAGCGACAAACAAGAACGAAAATTCGATCGGTTCGGTAATCCCAGTCAAAAACGATGTTAACGCTGCAGATCCCATGATGCCGGCAACGACTTTTTTGTTTTCTGGACGCGCTTCATGATAAATCGCTAGCGCTGCCGCTGGTAAACCGAACATCATGAACGGGAATTTTCCTGTCATAAATGTCCCAGCTGTTAATTCAGCACCGTCTTTAATTTGTTCCATGAAAATACGTTGGTCACCGCGCACAAGCTCGCCTGCTTTGTTCACGTATTGACCGAACTCAAACCAGAACGGTGAGTAGAAAATGTGGTGTAAACCGAACGGAATTAATGCACGCTCGATGACACCGAAAACGAATGCCGCTAATGTACGGTTTGCATCGATCATGTTGTGTGAAAAGGTGTTTAAGCCGTGTTGGACAGGTGGCCATAACCATGTCATCACAATACCGAGAATTAATGCCGATGCAGCTGTCACAATCGGAACAAAACGCTTTCCTGCAAAGAAACCTAAATAAGATGGCAATTCGATGTTAAAGTATTTGTTGTACATGTACGCGGCTAAAATACCGACGATAATCCCGCCGAATACCCCTGTTTGCAACGTCGGAATACCTAATACGTTTGCAAACGATGGGTCTGTGTCGATTTGATCGGACGTTACACCTAAAATGACGCTCATTGTTACATTCATAACTAAGTAACCGATAATCGCTGCTAAACCAGCAACTCCTTCACCGCCAGCTAATCCGACGGCTACCCCTACCGCAAATAAAAGAGGCAAGTTGGCAAACACAATACCACCAGATTGCTCCATCACTTTTGCAACCATTTCAACCCAGCCTGTTTCTAACGCCGGAATTTTTTCAATTAATGCTGGGTTTTGCAATGCGTTACCAAACGCAAGCAAAATACCTGCTGCCGGTAAAATCGCAACGGGAAGCATAAGCGCTTTACCGACTTTTTGTAACGTACCAAACGCTTTTTTCATATAAAACCCTCCTTCATCATGTTAACGTTCGCAACAAACGCCATTTTCATGCATCAAAAGTAGATGAAACAACACATTAGACGTCTAACAAATGTAAGCATTTGCAAACGATGGAAAACAAAAAGGCATGGGCAAAGAACGACAGAAAAAGGGTACAATGATCCACCTCTTTTCCGCCTCCTTTACTCATGCCTGATCGAATCAGTAACACGTAAAGATAAGTGCGTCGTTATTCACTTTTTCCAGTTAACCGCTGCAAGTGCAACGTTAAATATACGGCTTCGGCTTCATCTACCGGAAGCTGCAACGTTTGCTGCATAATTTTTATGAGCTTCCACGACAAATTATAACATAGCGGGTACGTCTCTTTCAATATATTCGACAATTTTTTTGGCTCTTCAATTTTTTCGCCTTTTTTCACGCGCTCAATCGCATAGCGCAAATGGCGGACAAATCGTAAATAATGAATGCTTTCACGATCAATGCGAATGTCGAGCTGTTCTTCAACAACGGACACGAGGCGGGAAATGAGCTGTGAATGTTGGTTCACTTCGGACAGTTGGTGATTTGTTAACGCACTATGAATGTGTAAAGCAATAAAGCCGATTTCCCCTTCCGGAAGCTCGATGTGTAACCGTTCATTCAACATGTTAACGACTTCTGTTGCTACGCCGTATTCAAGCGGATATAAACTTTTCGTTTCAACTAAAAATGGATTTTTAATGTCCATCCCTTGTTCTAATCGCTTGATTGCGAACAAAATATGATCTGTTAACGCCACGTGAATATGTTCGTTTAACGAGCTGTTCGTCCGCTTTTGAATGTGGCGAATGATATCGTTCATTAAGCCGATAAATTCTTCATCAACGTGTGGCAGCAATTTTTTATATTGTTCTTGTTCACGCTCATTTTTTAAAATGAACCATTTTTCTACACCTTTTTGTTCAATGACGTCCCCTTTTTTCTTGCCAAATCCAATTCCTTTTCCGATTAATACGACTTCATCATACGTCGGATGGGAGGCAATGAGCACGTTGTTGTTTAACACTTTTTCAATGCGAAACGATTGTTCCACGTCTAGTTCGCCCCTTTAAAAACGTTTACATTACTTTCAATGTTACGAAACGAACAAAGCTACGTCAATGGAAATGCGATGTTTTTTGTCAAGACAGCTATGGATGTTTTTTGACAAAAAGGTGTTTCAGTTGCACAAATGCATGTATTCGATTAAACTTTTGTTCATCATAAAAATGGAAGGAGCTTGCCAAGCATGATTCGACTCATTGTTACTGATTTAGACGGTACGCTGCTCGGTTATGACCGTCGTGTAAAAGAAGAAGATCGTGAAGCAGTCGTGCGCGCGATTACAAACGGTATCGACTTTGCTGTCGCTTCTGGACGAATGGACAATGAAATTTTAGAAGTGTTGAAAGAAATCGGTCATGACGCTCATCGCATTAGCCAAAACGGGGCATTCGTATACACAAGCGACCATCATCTTCTTCATCAGCGTACATTTGACCCAGCGCTTGCCCGTTCCATTTACGAACAAGCGCGCACACTTGAAGCGATCGTGCTCGTATGTAACGAACAAACGAGCTTTGTCGAAACAAAAACGGAACAAATGGAGCATATGCGATCGCGACTATTTTTCGATATTGTTGAAAAGAAACAGATGCTCGATGCGATCGGCCATGATCTTTCTCCATCAAAAATTACCGTTATTGCTGAAGAAGACGTCATCAATCGTTTTCAGTCGTTCGTTCATAAACAATGGGATCGATATGTCGATACGTTCATTTCTGAACCGCGCTGTTTAGATATTATGCCAAAACAAATTAGTAAAGGCGAGGCGCTTCGGTTGCTTATGAATCATCTCAACATTCAACCGGAAGACGTCGCTTGTTTTGGCGATTCATTTAACGATATCCCGATGTTTCGCCTCACTCCACATAGTTTCGTTATGTCGCATGCGCCCGAACAAGTAAAAAAAGAAGCTCGTTACATCGTTTCCTCTGTTCATGAAGCGATTGAAACGGTGCTAACGATAAACAAAAAGATGCCTCAAATGTAAGAGGCATCTTTTTGCTCGCTGCTCCGTTAAAAAAGACGAACAGCTTTGACCGCACGCGGCGCCCAATAAGGTCTCATATTCGCGAAAGCAACACCTGTGCTTGTGGCAGCGTGCAATAACGTCTCGCTATCTACAACGATGGAAACATGGTTAATGACTCCATCTCCTGTCGTATCAAAAAAGATTAAATCACCTTTGCGCACGCTCGCAAGCGGCACTTCTGTTCCAACCATCGCTTGTTCGCGCGATGTGCGCGGCAATGTAATACCATTTTCTCTATACACGCGGTGGGTAAACGATGAGCAATCAAAAACGTCTGTGCGCGTCGTTGGTGCACCGAACAAATACGCCGCTCCGAGATATTTTTTTCCTGTTTCAATAATCGCATTCGCTCGCTCTTCCCATGAAAGCGGCACGTTAATCGTTTGTCCAACGCGAATAAAGTTCACGTTTGTAATCGTTGGATTTAGTGCGAGTAAATCGTCTAACGTCACATTAAATTTTCTAGCAATCGTCGACAATATGTCGCCTGGTTGGACGATATACGATTTACTTGCGCTATTTGTCGGCGCTGTTGATGCCGGTCCCGGCGATATAAGTTGGCTTGTTGTATTTGTTGTATTCGTTGTCGGTACTGTTAACGTTTGGCCAACGTAAATGCGTTTTACGTCTGTAATCGTCGGGTTTAGTTCAAGAAGACGTGTAATGGTCGTATTATACTGCCGTGCGATCGTCGATAACGTATCGCCTCGCTGAATCGTATATGTTGTTGTTTGTGTCGTTGGCGCAGTTGTTTGTACATCAGGCACTTGCAATACTTGTCCGACATAAACGACATCTGTTGTTAATCGGTTCACTGTTTTTAATTCATTAACCGATATGCGGAACGTTTGAGCAATTTTCCATAACGAATCGCCCGACTTAACTGTATATTGTGCCGCATCAACCGCTTTTTCCCCTAAAAATAACGTCGATAATACCGCTCCAGCTACAATCGTCTTTTTCATCGCCCCAAACTCCTTCCTTTTTTGAAGCGCTTCCTTGCTCATATCATAACATGAAACTATTAATCTATTAACCGTATATTTTTAAACTATTCTTCCATTAAATTGAAATAAGCATAAATGAAAATGAAAGGAAGATGTGAGATGCCTTATACATTTTAAGAAAAAGCTGACGGTTATTTTCCGCCAGCTTTTTCTTTTAAATCATCACGAACCGTTCCTTCCCAGCGCGGCACGTTTGTGTAATACGCAGCGCGGCTAATGAGATGAGCCGCAACAGGAGATGTCATAAAAATAAACACGATGCCAAGCAAAAGCCGTGAGTTAAATTCACCGTTTTCAAGCAAAAAGTGAAAAAATGCACCGAGTAAAATGCACATCATGCCAAGCGTCGTGCTTTTGCTGATGGCATGGCTGCGCGTATATACATCCGGCAAACGAATCGCACCAACTGCCGACAAGAGCACGAGCACCGCTCCGAACAAAACAAGTGCTGCGACGAGCACATTACCGATCGCGATCACCACGTTCGATGACAACCCCTTTCTCTAAAAACTTCGCAAACGCGACCGTACCGACAAACGCTAAAATACCGATGAGCAAAATGACGTCTAAAAACGCGCTCGTATTTAGCAGTATAGAAACGATCGCAACGATCCCAGCGAGCGTAATGCCCATCGCATCTAGAGCAATCACTCGATCAGCAGCGCTTGGACCTTTGACAACGCGGTATAAAAAACCAACCATCGCTATAGAAAGAATAACGAGAGCTACATTCCAAATCATTTGCTCACCTCCATAATCGTTTTCTCAAACGATTGCTTAATGCTTTGAATCGCTTCTTGCACATCTGGACTATTTAAGGCGTGAATATACAACGTGCTTTTATCATCAGATACATCTAAAACGAGCGTACCTGGCGTGAGCGTAATGAGCATCGCTAACAATGTAATTTCCCATTCTTTTTTTAATTGTGTCGGCAAAGCGAAAATGGCAGGTTGAATCGTTAACGAACGTTGCATAACGACTTTCGCTACGGCGATGTTTGATAAAATGAGCTCTTTGAAAAAAATGAACAGCAATTTGATGATGACAAACACCGGAACGAGATAAAAACGCGAATGGAAGAATCGACGCAACATAAAAATAATAAGCAACCCGATGACGTACCCAATAATAAACGATGCCCCATTAAATGAAACGGTTAAAAACATCCAGACGAACGCTAAACATACATTTAATAAAATTTGAAATGCCATCGCTTTCTACTCCTTTAACACCGCTTGAATGTACATATTCGGATCCGCTAACACGTTAACCGCGTCGACGACAAACGGACGGATAAATTCAATTCCAACTCCATATGCAATAGATAAAACGAGAAGCAACAATACAGGAACGAATCGTCCATCGAGCGGCTTTCTTTCAAATCCTTTTTCCTCACCCCAAAAGCCGTTCATAAATATTTTCATGACCGAATACAACACGAGCAAGCTGGACAATAAGATGACAATTGCCTCGAAAAGCAAACCAGCATGCAAACTTGCTTTCACAATTAATAACTTTCCGATAAATCCGCTAAGCGGCGGAATGCCTGCAAGCGACAATGCAGCGATGAAAAATGACCACCCAAGCAGCGGATAAGACGACATTAACCCCGAAAATGAACGAATGTTATTTGAACTAGTGATGGAAAAAACAATACCGACTAGTAAAAATAATGTTGCTTTCATGACCATATCTTGCAACATGTAAAAAATCGTTCCTTCTAAACTTTCTGGCGTCATCATCGCTACCCCAAAAATCATAACGCCGACTGCAACGATAATGTTGTAAATGACGATATAGCGCATATCGTTATATGCAACTGCTCCAATGACACCGATGACGATCGTGCCGAGCGCAAGCCAAGCGAGCAACGTATGCGTGTAGCCGACATCACTCGTAAATAAAAGCGTAAACGTGCGCAAAATCGAGTACACACCAACCTTTGTCAACAAACCTCCAAACAAGGCTAATATCGGGGTAGGCGGGGCGTAATAGGCTGCTGGAAGCCAAAAATATAGCGGAAAAATCGCTCCTTTTAAACCAAATACGATAATAAACAATACCGCAATAACCGTTAAAATAGGCGACATTCCTATTTCGCTTATACGCTCCGCTAAATGCGCCATATTTAACGTACCTGTTACTGCATATAAATACGCGACTCCAACGACAAATAGCGCCGAAGAAATAACGTTCACAAGCGTATATTTAATCGCTTCACGCAGCTGTATTTTCGTGCCTCCGAGCACAAACAGCACGTAAGACGACATAAGCATCACTTCAAAAAAGACGAACAAGTTGAACAAATCACCTGTCGTAAACGCCCCATTCACACCGACGATTAAAAATTGAAAAAATGAATAGTAATAAAACGTCTCTCTCTTATGCCCAATCGCATAAAACGAATATAGTAAACAAGCGAGCGCGATGATGCTCGTCGTCAATACGAGTAAAGCGGACAGCGAATCGGACACGAGCGTAATACCGAATGGCGCGGGCCAATTTCCGACGTTTAACGTTTGAATGCCGTCTGTATGCACACGATAAAGCAAGGCGCTGCTTGCGACGACTAAACTCATCGTTGCAAGCGCAGAGACAGCGCGTTGCCAAAGCACGTGCTTCGGAAAGAAAATAAGAATAATGGCTGTGACAAGCGGAATGAGAATAGGCAAAAGCAGAAGGTTATTCATCTCCCTTCATCCCTTCTATATGATCTGTTCCAATTTCTTGGTACGAACGGTATGCCAACACTAAGAAAAACGCTGTTACCCCAAAACTAATGACGATCGCTGTTAAAATGAGTGCTTGCGGCAACGGATCGACGTATCGTGCCGCCTTCTCCCCTAAAAGCGGAGGCGCTCCAACTTTTAACCCCCCCATCGTTAACAATAAAAGATGGGCACCATGACTGAGCAAACCCGTCCCGATAATAATGCGGAGCAAACTTTTGCTGAGCAACAAGTATGTCGCAGCGGTAAATAAACAACCGATAACGACAATCATAATCAGTTCCATTAGTGACTCTCCCCTATCGTTTCGATAATAATCATCGTCACGCCAATAACGACAAAGTAAACTCCTAAATCAAACAGCACAGCTGTATGAAGAGAAGTATAATCAAGCAACGGCAAATGAACGTATTCGTACGCATGCGTTAAAAATGGGCGGTCAAGAAACATGCTGCTCATGCCCGTTCCGACCGCAAACAACAATCCGATGGCGACAAGCCATTTATAATTAATCGGAATCATTTTTCGAACTGTTTCAATGTCGAACGCCAAAAGCAACAACACGATCGCACCAGCAGTCATCAATCCCCCAATAAATCCACCGCCCGGATAATAGTGCCCAGCAAAAAACAGTCGGACGGAAAATAAAACGATGATTGGTACGACGACAGCTGTGATTGTTCGCAAAACGACATCATTTCGCCTCATTTTTCATCCTCCTTCGCTAGCCGCAATTTCACCATTGCGTAAATACCTAAAGCAGCAATCGCTAACACACATATTTCAAACAACGTATCAAAACCACGGAAATCAACTAAAATGACGTTAACCATATTTTTCCCGGCCGCTTTTTCATACGTATTGTCCACATAATATTGTGAAATCGAATCGAAATGCTTTCCTGCGTAAGCTAAAAAGGCAATGACGCTGACCGTCACCCCGACCGCAATGGAAATGAAGGCATTTCCTAAGTGAAAACCGACGCTTTCTTGCTTTTGGCTAAACTTCGGCAAATGATAAAAACAAAGTAAAAAGAGCGCAGCGGAAATCGTTTCGATCACAAGCTGCGTCAACGCTAAATCAGGCGCGCGAAACAGAACGAAAAACAGCGCGACCCCGTAACCGACTGCCCCTAGTGAAACGATCGCTGTTAAACGCGATTTAGCAACAACTGTTGTCGCTGTTGCAACGACCATGGCAACTGCCAATACGATTTCATACACTCGCACAGGCGCCAAATGACTTAAATCGATATGCCATTGTTTTTTCAAACCGACCGTAAACAGAAGCAAAGCAACACTCGCCGTAAAAATGTACATTAAATACGTGCGCATCGAGCCGGTCATGATGCGCGACATGAGCGACTGTGATCCCCTTTCCATCCAAATGAAAGATTGGTCATAAACGAAATTTAAAGACATGCGTTCGGAGAGGCGATTATATAGTCCGCTCCATTTCGAAAACGTGCGATACAGCAGCATTCCGAACAATAATACCCCAATCGTCATAAAAAGCTCAGGGGTAAAACCGTGCCAATGCGAAATATATATATCGATTTGTTCGTTTGGTGCAAACAATCCGTACAATACCGCATATACCGCTGGTCCTAACACAGAGTGAGATAACACGTTCGGCACAATGCCAATGACTACAACGAGCGACGCTAACACGATCGGTGCAACGAGCATGCCAAGCGGCGCTTCATGCGCTTCTTTTTCTAATAAATGTGGCTTGTACGTTCCAAAAAATGTTCGACTCACTAACAATACGCTGTATAAAAACGTAAAAATGCTCGCTACCCAAGCAACAACGGGTAAAATAACGGCCCATGCTTGTACGTCTTTTGCACGCAACATGGCGGTAAAAAACATTTCTTTACTTAAAAAGCCGTTAAATGGTGGCAAGCCTGCCATCGAAAGCGAGCCGATCAATGCGATTGTAAACGTGATCGGCATGATCGTCATTAATCCGCCAAGCCGTCGAATGTCACGCGTCCCCGTTTCATGATCGACGATGCCGACAACCATAAATAAACTACCTTTAAACGTCGCGTGGTTAAACAGATGGAAAATCGCTGCTAAAACTGCGACCATAAATAAATTTTCTTCCATCCAATCGTAATGAAACGCAAGCCCACCGACGCCTAAAAGCGATGTAATGAGCCCGAGCTGGCTGACAGTTGAGTAAGCTAAAATTGCTTTTAAATCGGTTTGTTTCGACGCTAAAAACGATGCCCAAAATAACGTTACAAGCCCGACGAGCGCAACTGTCCAAACCCAAAGAGAAGATACGGCAAAAATAGGTGTCAAGCGCGCAATTAAATAAATGCCTGCTTTCACCATTGTCGCTGAATGCAAATAGGCACTAACAGGCGTTGGTGCTTCCATCGCGTCAGGTAACCAAATATAGAATGGAAATTGGGCTGACTTCGTAAAAGCACCAAACAAAATAAGGAAAAGTGCAGGAATAAAGAGGGCATGTTCTGTTAACGAGGCTTGCATGAGCTCACGAACGCTATACGTCCCACCTGCGATGGCAAGGGCAACAAATCCCCCGAGCATAAGCAATCCACCAAACATTGTAATAAACATCGATTTTTGCGCCCCGTAGCGCGAACGATCACGTTTATACCAATAAGCGATGAGCAAAAACGACGAAATGGACGTCAACTCCCAAAAGACGTATAACGCAATGAGGTGATCGGATAACACGATCCCAAGCATCGCGCCCATAAATAAAAGCAAGTAGACGTAAAAGTTGCCAAGCTGTTCTTTTTCTTTTTGTAAGTAGTAAATGGAATACAGTACAACGAGCGAACCGATTCCGGTAATCAATAGGGCAAACAACAAACTTAATCCATCGACATATGCGTCGAACGAAATGTCGAGCGACGGAATCCAAGGCATCGTTGCTCGAACAACTTCGTATTTGCGCACTTCGTCCATATAAGACAAAAAATAAATGAATAGCGCGATAGGGAGTGGAAGAACAAACCATCCGACATGAAGCGAACGAACAAATTTGTATAAAAACGGAACAAGTATCGCCAACAAAAATGGCGCCAACATCGTCATATGTAATGTTGACATAAAAAAAATCAACCTCCTTCTGACATAGCAATCCTCTTTTTTGTACGAGTCATATGTATAAAAAGTTTCATTTTTTTCAAAATAAATGATAAAAGAAAGAAAGGAGTAACGCAATGATTCTTTTCCTTATGCTCACCATCATGATCGATAACTATGATACAGTGGAGAAAAAAATTGAGCCTTCCATTTACGCGACGGTAAACGAAAGGCATTATGAGCCGTTTCAACCGAGACAATACATTCGTAAAATCGAAAAGCATGAGGAAAAAACAAAAAAATAAAAAGAAAACACCCATTTAGCTAGGTGTTTTCCATTGCTCGCCTAACGTGCGAATCGAGTCGATGATGGCATCTAATTTGCCTTCAATCCGATGCAGTAAATAAAACGTGACCGCAATCGGAAAACCGACATCGGAAAGAAGTGACAAATATGCTTCCATCTTGCTCATCCCTTTCTATGTGATATACATAACAAGGTGCCCCGACGCGCAGGGCACCTTTCATCGTTTATGCAAACGTCCATTGTGTCACAGTTGTGTCAATGAGGCGCGCTCCTTTTTTCGCGATAAGATCGCCTCCGCTCGATGGAAAGACGTTTGCCGCAATGATCACGTCCATCACGTTAGCCACTTGTGTTTCTGTCACATCGTCGCGCGGGGCATCCACGCTTAAGCGAACCGTCTTTCCTTCTTCATTCACAAACTGTAATTCAAGCGTTTTCATTCATTATCCCCCCTATTCACCTAATACATGCACATCGTTGCGATACACGTGAACGAGCGGAGCGCTTTGCAAAGAGGCAAGCGCTTGGGCAACAGAGACGAGCGAGCTTTCCGTTGCGTTTGGCTTAATCGTATACGTTTTGTTTTTATATAGCGGTTTGCCCGTTTCTGTCACACCGACTTCAAACGTTAAGCGAAGTTGAGAACGTTGAAGCATGTCTCTCCCCTCCTTTCACTTATTACTATCGCAACGACGAGCGTAAAAGGTTAGGGACTACATCCATTTTTCTGCCCATACTTGCACAGCTTCCATCACAATGCGCAAATCTTTCCCTTTGTCCGTTAATTCATATTCAATGCGCACAGGCTTTTCAGGATACACATGACGAACGACAATTTGTTTTTCTTCCAACTCTTTTAATCGTTCTGTTAACATTTTTTGGCTAATTTCTGGAATGCTTTCTGCTAAATCTTTAAACCGAAGCGGTCCGCGAAATAAAACGTGAATAATAAGTCCATTCCATCGCTTCCCAAGCAGCTGAAACGCTGCTTCAATTTTCGGACAGACATGCGAATGTTCCATCAATCATCACCCTATGCATGAAATTTGACAAACTTATTATAACTAACTGTAGATGAGCAAATTTACTAACATAAATTTACAACCAAACAAAAAAGAAGACATGAACCCGATTCCTTGGTTAGAATAGATGTGCCAACAAACCATTCACAAGGAGGTTCATGTCTCATGAATAGATTAGCACATCACCAAGGAATCCACAAGTTTTTGACGATGTTGGGGTTGGCCCTTTATTTCTCGAAACCTGTCATGAAGCATCTCGTTCATATCGTGGATGCGATGATTACAAAGGGCTTTTCGGGAACGCTGACCGATCTACATCATGGGAGTTTTCATCCGAACCATCGCACGACACTGAGCCATTTTTTCACGAAAAGCCCATGGGAGGAAGAGACGCTGCTTCGCAAACTCCAACAGTGGGTGCTTCATCGTGTCGAACGCAGCTCGAAACGAGAGAATCAACCCATTTTTGTTTCGATCGATGATACGATTTGCCAAAAAACGAAGCCCTCGTCACGGGCAACACACGCCATTCAAGGGTGTGATTGGCACTATTCTCACGCAGAGAAAAAGTCGATCTGGGGACATTCTCTCGTTTGGCTCATGGTTCATACGATGACCCAAGCGTTTCCTTTTGCCTTTCGCCTCTACGACAAGACGGTGGGGAAAAGCAAAGGGGAACTCGCGATCGAGATGCTTTCTTCGTTGGATGTGAGTCGACCCGTTTATGTGCTCATGGACTCTTGGTATCCATCGAAAACCCTCGTGGGAGCCTGCTTAAAAAAAGGGTTCCACGTCATCGCGATGCTGAAGACGAATCGGATTCTCTATCCAAAAGGGACGGCCATTCAAGCAAAAGAATTTGCCAAATCTATGGAGCCACGGGATACCCGCCTCGTCACGGTGGGAAAAGAGCGTTATCGGGTGTATCGCTACGAAGGCGCTCTGAACGGTCTCAAGGATGCCGTGGTGCTGCTCGCATGGAAAGCCGATCAGCCGATGACGCCGAAACATCTTCATTGCGTCTTGAGCACCGATCGCGAGCTAAGCGATGAAGAGATCTTGCGCTACTATGCTGCACGTTGGTCGATCGAATGTTTTTTCCGTCAAGCGAAAGACCAGCTGAAACTCGATGGATACCGCGTTCGCGGGCGTCGGGCGGTGAAACGGTATTGGATCTTGGTGCAACTTGCGTATGTGTACAGCATGTTCGAGTCTAACAGTGATTTTTCGGATGGGCTCGATCTCCTGCGCAAGAGAAAAGGACATAGCCTCGTGGAGTTCATTTATCGTGCAGCAAAACAAAATATTCCCATTGATACCGTGAAAAAACAGCTCCACGTGGCATAAGGGGTACCCTGTTTGTCTCTTTTTAAATGGTAATTATTGTAACGAAAATTGCTCAACTACAGTAACTAAGTTAGCATAAATATTGTTACTTATAAAAAGTAAGTAAAGATATTTTTGTGTGTATAAAAGGAGGATATATATGCTTTCGGTTATTGAACAACGACAATCCGTTCGAAAATATGATCCAACTGCAACAATTTCGAAAGAACAATTAACGAAACTGTTGCAGTTAGCAGGCAAGGCGCCTTCTGCTTGGAATTTGCAACATTGGCATTTCATCGTCTTCTACGGAAAGGAAGCGCAACAAAAGCTCCTTCCGATCGCTTACAATCAACAACAAATCGTTGAGGCGTCTGCGGTCGTTGCGGTGCTCGGCGACTTACAAGCTCATCAAAAAATAGATGCGGTGTACGATCCGCTCGTCGCAGAAGGAAAGATGACGAAAGACATTAAAGAAACGCTCGCTAAACAAATTGAAAGCGCGTATACGAATGCGCAATATGCCCGTGACGCCGCCTTCACAAACGCATCGTTAGCTGCCATGCAATTGATGCTTGCTGCCAAAGCAGAAGGGTTCGACACATGCGCCATCGGCGGTTTTGACCCACAAGCATTTATGAAAACATTCCATATTCCAGACCGATACGTTCCTGTCATGCTAATTACGATCGGAAAAGCGGCCGCTCCTGCCCATTCGTCGTACCGTTTACCGATTGATGAGCTCACGACATGGATACAATGATCATAAAAATGACCCGTTGTTACGACGGGTCATTTTTATGAAGCGGCAACACGATATGAACCTTTGTTCCTTCGCCGACTTTGCTTTCGATGTGCATCGTTCCTTTATGTTCATGAACGATTTTCATGCTCGTCGTTAAGCCGAGACCCATGCCTTTTTCTTTTAACGTATAAAACGGTTCCCCGATATGTTTCAACCGTTCTTGTTCAATGCCTTTTCCTGTATCTTCAATAACAAGATGGACGCGATCGTCTTCGTCTTCCGTTGTGATCGTCAGCACCCCCCCTTTCGGCATCGCTTCGAGTGCGTTTTTTACCACGTTGACGACGACTTGAATGAGCTCATTTTTATCGCCGTACACGATCGCTGTCGTGCGCGGTTCGTATTTGATTTGCACGTTTTGCAAAATCGCCTCGTACGTAAACAGCTCGATGACGTAATCGATGACATCGTTTAAATGAAGTGGTTTATACGCTTTCATTTGCGGCTTAGCGAGCACGAGAAGTTGGGTGACGATTTGATTCACGCGCTCAATTTCGTCTAACATAATTTGCACGAACCGCTCATCTACTTGTTTCGTTTCTTTCATCATTTGTAAAAAGCCTTTAATCGATGTGAGCGGGTTGCGAATTTCGTGGGCGATGCCTGCCGCCAATTCGCCGATAACCGATAGTTTTTCTTTTTTCAATAACAGCTGCTCTGCCACTTTTTGTTGCGTAATGTCGCGCCCGATGACGACAAGCCCTTTTCGTTTCCCATTTTCGTAAAATAGCGGCACTTTAATGACGTCAAACGTTTTCATTTCACCGTTCGGCATCGGAAACGATTCGTCTGCGCGCGTTACCGTTTTCGCTCGCCACGCTTCTTCATCGGAATCAATGCAATAAAGCAGCGCTTCGCGAAAATGCGGAGTATATTCCGCGAGCTCGGCATCCGTTTTTCCTTTATAATCGACATGCTCGAGCCCGTATAACTTCAATCCAAATTCGTTCACTCTTAGCCAGCGTCCTTGTCCATCTTTAAACGATACGAAATCAGGCATCGCATGAATGAGCGTCAACAATTCTTGCTCCCTTTCGCTCATTTGCTTTAACGCGCGATGTTTTTTTAAGGCGATATACATAAATACCGCCGATAGCACGACAAAAAGCGACCCTTTTAAAGTTTGCACGTATGGCGCGATATGTGATGGAACAGGCAACTTGTCTACATACAAGTCAGTCAATATAATCCAAGCGAAACTAACAATTACATAGAGGAAAACGGCGTATTTCATTTGACAACGGAACCTTTCTTTTTACATTTCACGCATCCATTGCGCGAGCTTCACCGCAAGCGATCGCACATATTGTTCGTCCAACACGCGCCGGAGCGAGTGATGTAAGCGTGATTCAATATTCGCTAAATCGTCATAAGTCACTTGCATAGACCATTCTAAATAAGGAATGGCAACAACGATATATTGTTCCTTTTTATTTTCGTAAATGTATACGTTTTGTTGTGACGATTGTTCATTTATGATCGTTTTTCTTATTTTCATGTTGCTCATACCTTTCCACTTTTTATCATGATAGCACAAAATTTTCCCATTGTTCAAAACATTTTTTTCGTAAACGCTCCATTTCCCCACCGTTTTCCGCCCCATATTCCTTATTTCCTTAAGGAATATGATGCATATGCGAACATGTCAACCGGTTCGTTCGCTCTATTTTCCGATTCGCGCCAAACGAGCCGCTTTGATAAGCTAAACGTACCGCGGAATCATCGAGGGCGCGCTTTCGGGAAAGGAAGCACATATGTCGTTTGAAACGGTCGTCGAGCAATATCGTCCGCTTATTTCTTACATCATTCGCAAGCTGCATATTCGCCGTCACGTCGTCGATGAGTATATGCAAATCGGGCTCATCGCACTTTGGGAAGCGTACGAGCGATACGATGAGACGAAAGGATCGTTTCATTCGTTTGCGTTTAAAATGATTCGTTGGCGCATCATATCACAGTTGCGTAAAGAAACGAAAAACGTCGCCGTTCCGTTATTAGACGAACAAATGTTGAAAGAAGACGTTGATTTTTTTACCGACATCATATGGGAAGACGCAATGCGCGACATGACGCCGCGCGAGCGAATATGGCTCGTTCGCCATGTCATCGAAGGAAAGACGTTGAAACAAATTGCCGATGAAGAAGGCGTTACCGTCCATGCGGTGAAACAATGGCGCATATCCGCTGTAAAAAAGCTGAAGCGATACGTTAACTGCGCGGCTCATCCATGTAGTAATAAATGACATCACCGCCGCGCTGGGCGACGCCGCGAAAATGTTTGAAATCTTCTTGTTGGACGAGCACATGGCGAAACGTTAAAAAATGTTCTTTTTTCACAAGGAGATGTGGAATGTTTCGCGTGCGTAACTGTTCAATATGTTGTTTCGCTTCTTGCTCAGTCACGTTCATCCCTCCCTCGTATAGTATGTTTAGAAAGATTTTTAAATCGAATTTCCAGTTGGATATGCTCCTTGACAATCGCATATGTGTAAGTGATTTGCCCACGGGGGAGGGGCGCGCCCCTCCCCCGTGGATGGCACTACATCGGGGTTGGACTTTTCGCGATGTTCTTGGATAATGGTCTTAGGATCATCGGGGACACTCTTCTCTCTCCTGTAGCTTTGACTACTTAGAAAGTCTGTCTCCCCGGCTCCTGTTCGGACTTCTAACCCGCAGGCTGTTCCCGTTGGTTTCCCATGCTGGAAGGAGCAGCTTCCAGGCAGCCCATGGCCCAACGTGAGTTCTCATATGCGAGGGTGACTGGTCAACAGGCGCGGTCCGGGGGCATCCCGAAGAGTCCCAACCCCACGATCCTACTACGATTGGAGGTGATCTCATGAAACTCTACGTCGGGATTGACGTGAGCTCAACGGACTTATACACGTGTATCATGGATCAAGAAGGAAACACGTGCGCCCAATTCAAGGTGGACAATCATCTCCTTGGCGCGACCTTCCTTCGCGATCAAATCCTCCTGTGGGCCAACAAGCTCCAACCATCCGAAATTCTCATCGGGATGGAAGCCACTTCGGTCTACAGCTGGCATCCAGCGATGTTTTTCCACCAACAGGAGGAGCTGAAGTCTTGGAATGTCAAGGTGTTTACCATCAATCCAAAGCTCATTCGCAAATTTAAAGAAGCGTACACTGACTTGGATAAAACGGACGGCATCGATGCGTGGATCATCGCCGATCGGCTTCGCTTTGGCCGTTTGAAAGTGACAGCTGTCATGCAAGAACAGTTTATCGCCCTTCAACGGCTCACGCGCATGCGCTATCATCTCGTCCATCAGCTGACTCGGGAAAAGCAGTACTTCCTCCAACACTTGTTTTACAAGTGCAGTTCCTTTACCCAAGAGGTGGACAGCTCCGTGTTCGGACATGCCATCTTAGAGCTTCTTCTCGAGTCGTTTAGCTTAGACGAAATCAGTCAGATGGACGTGCAACAGCTCGCTGACTTCTTGCGCCAAAAAGGACGCAATCGCTTTGCCGATCCGGAATGCATCGCCAAGTCCATTCAAAAGGCGGCTCGTTCGTCGTATCGGCTTTCCAAATGTGTCGAGGATTCCATCGACTTGCTTTTAGGGCTATCGATTCAATCCATCCGTAGCCTTCAAGCGCAAATTAAAGAGCTAGATAAAGCGATTACTCGCCATTTGGAAGGCATCCCAAATACGTTACAAACGATTCCCGGCATTGGTCCGGTCTACGCCGCTGGCATCTTAGCCGAAATTGGACAAATCGAGCGCTTTGACAACCAAGCCGCCTTAGCAAAGTATGCAGGTTTGACTTGGTCTAAGCACCAGTCCGGTCGGTTCCAAGCCGAGGAGACTTCCCTCATTCGTTCCGGCAATCGCTATCTCCGTTACTACCTAGTGGAGGCTGCCAACTCGGTACAACGGCATGATGCGTCGTTTCGCACCTATTACCGGAAGAAGTATGAGGAAGTACCAAAGCACCAACACAAACGAGCCCTCGTCCTCACCGCTCGAAAACTCGTGCGTGTGATCGATGCGCTGCTACGCAACGGTCAAATCTACACGCCAAGAAAGGGGGAAGATCGATAGGGGTATCGATCTAACTGATTTTGCATTAAAACCCAGTTAATGACATAAGACAAGACTGGGCTTCTTAAGTATTGCCTTTTTTCGGGTCATCGGACAATCGAATTTCCAATTTCGATGATTTTTCACCTTGACATATTACCGCAGGACTTTCTTTGTTTTAACGCGCTTCAATGGGAATGTCAATACGATGTGCGAATGCCTAATTTTGTTATATTGACACACGTCTATAAAAAACGCACATACAATGTTGGTGGATTCTAAATGAAAGAAAGGAAGATGAACGATGAATGACTGGAATATGTATGAAGATTTCCGCATGGATCAACAAATGGTGCCACAACAAGCGCAGCCGATGCCGCAAATGATGCCAATGCCACAACAAATGCCGCAAATGATGCCAATGCCGCAAATGATGCCGGGCGATTGCGGCTGTGGCACTCCGGTCGGACCGATGTGGCCGCAAATGCCGTTCCCACAAATGCCGCAACAAATGCCATATTGGCCGGGCATGCCGATGCCGTATTGGCCACAGCGCTAAAATTGTTTTCTAGTTAAAAATGCCCTTTACGAATGAGGAAAAATCATGCAAAATAGAAAAAAGGTTTAAAAATTCAAAAGTAAAGGGGATTTTCAATGAAAAAAGCGCAAATTGGCGACGTCATTGAATTTAAAAATGGGCTGCGGGGAATCGTTGAAAAAGTAAACGAAAATTCTGTGATTGTCGATTTAACGTACATGGAAAACTATAAAGAACTCGACTTGCAAGAACGAACGGTCGTCAATCATAAAAACTACAAAATTGTGGAATAACGAGAAGAGGGCTGCTTATTGTTGATGAGACAGCCCTCTTTTTTGTTCACATTGCCCTTTCATTTCGCTACATTCGTAAATATATACACCTTGCTTTTCCGAAAGCGCGGCACGATACATCGCTTCCGCCACTTGCTTAGCTGCAATCGGTTTATATTTTTCCCATTTGCCAACGAATGCAAATGAAAAACCGGAACATAGCCATTCCGCTGTTTTTTCGCCGAGGCGAAATTCTTCGCGCGCTCCTGTCAACAAAGACGGACGGAAAATGTGAAGTGAACGAATCGTCAGTCGCTGCAACGCCTCTTCCGTTTCCCCTTTGACGCGATTGTAAAAAAACATCGAGTGCGGATCAGCACCGATCGCAGAAACGAATAAAAACGTTTTGACGTGACATTTTTCCGCCAGTTTTGCGGCACGCAACGTATATTCGTAATCAACTTTAATAAATTGTTGTCTCGTCTTTGCTTTTTTCATCGTCGTCCCTAAACAGCTAAATACGTCATCCACGTGGAAATATTCTTCGTATTGTTCAATTCGGTCAAAATCGACGATGACTTGTTGTAATTTTTCATGTGTACAAGCGATAGGCTTTCGCACAAACACCGTCACTCGTTCATAATGCTCTGAACGAAGCAATCGCTCGAGAAGCTCGCCTCCGACCAATCCGGTTGCTCCGATCAAAAGAGCCGTTCTCTGTCTCAAATGAAGACCCCCCAAACGAAAAAAGGTTCATAACAATTTGTCATTATATACCCGTTTACGAAAAAAAACTAGCTATTATTTTTGAATTTTTTAAGGCTGGCTTATGCAAGCCAGCCCCATTAACGATTATCGACTTTTTCCGGATATAAATCGTGATTTAACAAACGATATTCTGCCATTTGTTCATATTTCGTTCCTGGGCGACCCCAGTTGCAGTAAGGGTCGATCGAAATGCCGCCGCGCGGCGTAAATTTGCCCCACACTTCAATATAGCGTGGCTCCATGACGCGAATTAAGTCGTTCATAATAATATTGACGCAATCTTCATGGAAATCACCATGATTGCGGAAGCTAAATAAATATAACTTGAGCGACTTACTTTCAACACATTTTTTATCAGGAATGTAACTAATGTAAATAGTAGCAAAATCTGGTTGATTCGTTTTCGGGCATAGGCTCGTGAACTCCGGACAGTTAAATTTGACGAAATAGTCGCGGTCTGGATGTTTGTTATCGAACACTTCAAGAATGTCAGGACTATATTCGAATACATATTTCGTTCCTTGGTTGCCAAGAAGTGTGACGCCTTGTAGTTCTTCATCTTTTCTCATCGCTTTCTCCTCCTTTAGTTATACGCCGCGGCGATTGCCCCATAATAACGTGTGTAGTTGTGGCAAGACGCGGACGTTGTTCATCTCTTTAGACTGTACTACTTTGTCAACGAGCCATTCAAGCTTTTGTAATAGGTTTAGGCGAAGAATCACATCGTCTGCTTCATGTATATGATCGTTGCCTACTTGCACGTAAAACGGAACGGACGGATAACGTTGATGCACATACGTCGCATAAGAAAAATCTTCATCGTTAAACACGACAACTTTTAAACTCACATGCCCGCGATGCGCTGTGAGTCGTTCCATTATCGTATCAAGCATTGTAAAATTTGTTTCCATATTTGAACTTGGCGGCTTTGGTGAAATCGTTAAATCGTCAATGTCATAAAACCAATCTTGCCATACGCTTCCTTGCGTTTCTAAGCCGATGCGCATGTTATGTTCTTTTAATAATGAAATAAGAGCACGAAGTCCTTTTAATAACGCTGGGTTGCCTCCAGAAATCGTCACGTGGTTAAAACGGTCACCACCAAGTTGTTTCAGCTGTTGCCAAATGTCTTCCGCCGTCATTTGCTTTACTTCATCTTTTGCAGAACCGTCCCACGTAAACGATGAATCGCACCAACGGCAACGGTAGTCGCATCCCGCTGTGCGCACAAACATCGTTTTTTGTCCGATGACCATCCCTTCCCCTTGAATGGTCGGTCCGAATATTTCAATGACCGGGATGCGCTCCATTATTGTTTCCCTGCTTTCGGACGATATACGACGTAGCTTGTTGGGGACTCGCGCACAAACACTTGCACGCACGTCGGTTTGTTTGGCAGCGTGTCTAAATGCGCTTGAACAATTTCCGCAATTTTCCGCGCCACCACTTCTGTCGTCGGAAAATGTTCGGCCGATGTATTGCTAAATAAATCTGTATGGTCATTCATCACCGTATGATCGAAACGGTTGTGAACAATTTTTTTCAACTGTTGAAAGTTAATTAAAAAGCCTGATTCATCGAGTTCATCGCCTGCGACAGTAATGTTGACAAAATACGTATGCCCGTGCATATTCGCGCACTGCCCCGCCGCTTCGTGCGGAATAAAGTGCGCTGCAGCGATTTGCATATCTTTATTTAGCTCGTAGCGAAACGGGTGTATCACTTGCGGATAAATTTGTTGAATCATTGCGCATCTGCTCCTTTCTTCTCATTCATATACTGGTCGAGACCGCGTTTGCGCAACACGCACGCCGGGCATTCGCCGCAGCCGTCTGCGATGATGCCGTTGTAGCATGTGAGCGTTTGCGTGCGCACAAATTCAAGCGCTCCCAACTCATCAGCAAGCTTCCACGTTTCCGCTTTATTGAGCCACATGAGCGGCGTATGAATGACAAATTGGTAATCCATCGCTAAGTTAAGCGTGACGTTTAGCGATTTAATGAATACATCACGGCAATCTGGGTAGCCGCTAAAGTCCGTTTCACATACACCTGTCACCAGATGGCGTGCTCCTTTTTGTTTCGCAAGCACCGCCGCAAACGATAAAAATAATAAATTGCGCCCATCGACAAACGTGGACGGCAATTGTCCTTCTTTTTGCTCGATTGCTATATCGCTTCTTGTAAGCGCATTTGGTGCGAGCTGATTTAATAGCGACATATCAAGCACCGTATGCGGCACTTCCAGCTGTTTTGCGATCGATGCAGCAACGTCAATTTCAAGCCGGTGGCGTTGATTGTAATCGAACGTTACAGCTTCGACTTCAGCGAAATGCTTTTTCGCCCAAAATAAACAAGTCGTGCTATCTTGGCCGCCACTAAACACGACGACTGCTTTTTCTTTTTTCATCTTTCGCTCCCCTTTCTAACATCGTGAGAAGAAAGAGCGTTCTAAAACAAAAAAGCTATCCCTCTACGGACATAGCTATCCCTAGTTTTTTTATAGAGGGTGTTCTAGAACCTCTCCTGCGCCGCGCACAGAATTCTTCTTCAATTGTACGCCTAACAATATATCATAAAACATATATTCATTCTACAAAAAAATTATGCTTTATTTGTGAACTGTTTTCAGGATATAATAACAACAAAAAAAGTTAGGTGATTCAACATGACAAAACGCCCTACATTTGATGCAGCGCTTCAACAACTGCGAGAAAAATTAATGACGATGGTGTCTGCTTCCCAACATGCTTTACACGAAGCAATTGAAGCACTCAAAACACAAGATTTGGCGAAAGCGGACGAAATTATCGAAAATGATAAAAAAATTAATGAGTTTGAGCGCGAAATTAATGAGCTTGCGATTATGACGATTTTAAAGCAACAACCGGTCGCATCCGATTTACGCCGATTAATTGTTGCGCTAAAAATTTCATCTGATGTAGAACGCATCGGAGATATCGCTGTCAACATCGCCAAATCCGTCAAATTTATCGGCACAGAGCCACACGTGAAACCGATCGTTCACATTCCTGAAATGGCAGCAATCGTCAATGAAATGTTAGATCATGCGCTTCATGCGTTCCATAACGATGATATTGAAGAAGCGAAACGCATTGCGCTTGAAGATGATCGCGTAGATGAGTTGCAAGGAAAAATTATTCAAGAATTAATCGACTTAATGAGCGAAAAACCTGAGTTTACAAACCAAATTACACAATTATCGTTTGTGACGCGCAATCTTGAGCGCGCTGGCGACCATGTAACAAACATCGCTGAAAATATTTTATATAGCGTTAAAGGAATTCGTATTGATTTAAATTATTAAACATTCGGATGCCTCATACCGTTTGAGGCATCTTTTTATTATGTCGATTTTTCTATGATCTGGTGATATAATCGTGTCGGGGGGAGGTGAGTGAACATGGATGAGATGCTCAAACGTATTTTCGATGAACTTGCATCGCTACGCAAACATATGGCTACAAAAGACGACATCGCCAGCATCGAACAACGTATGGCTACAAAAGACGATATCGCCGCCATGGACAAGCGTATCGGGCACATTGAGCAAACGATGGCCACGAAAGACGATATCGCCAGCATCGAACAACGTATGGCCACGAAAGATGATATCGCCAGCATCGAACAACGTATGGCTACAAAAGACGATATCGCCAGCATCGAACAACGTATGGCCACGAAAGACGATATCGCCAGCATCGAACAACGTATGGCTACAAAAGACGATATCGCCAGCATCGAACAACGTATGGCCACGAAAGATGACATCGCAGATCTTCCTCTTATTAAACAAGCTGTATTTGAAATACTAGAGGCAGTCAATGAAATCCCAACGATCAAGCAAAACCTCGCTGACATGTCCGAGAAACTTGAAGATGTCATCGCAACCCAAGCACGACACGAGCTCGCGATTCAGTCGCTTGCTGTTCGATCACTTGTACATGAAAACGAAATTCGTGCACTAAAAGCAAAATAACGACGCAAAAGGCTGTCACAAACTTCCTTGGGACAGCCTTTTCCATTTATTTTTCCTCTTTTGCTAGTTGTTCAAACGACTTCACTTTCCCGTGCGGTTCATTTTGCGCTTGCTTTCGAACGGTCCATTGTCGCTCTTTTTGTCGTTTCGATTGAGTCATTGTGCCACCTCCCCTTTTATCATTTGTCCATTCGTTTATTTTATGACTTTTTTATTGTTTGAAAATTTTGTATATTTTAGATAAGGGGAAAAGAGGGAGAGGAAATTGCTACAATCGAAACAAGCAAAAAAAGCGTTACAAAAAGTGCAACGAGTCGCGAAAGAAGCAGCCGTGTTGGCAGAAAACGTCAATCAGCTGAAACAAATTTTACATCGGTTTGGTATTTCATAAAAACGACAAAAGCGAGCCTAGTGCGCATTGGCTCGCTCGTTTTTTGTGCGATAAACGTATGCCCCGATCCCGATGACGGAAAGAACGAACGGTAAAAGCATCTCCCCTGCTTCTAAACTAGCTACGACGCTACATCCGAAACAAAAGAGAAGCGGCTGTTTTAACCACGCTTCATGGCTAAACATCCACCATTCTAACAATCCTATCGTAAACGCCAACACATACATCGTTCCGTCGTTAAGCAAAAAGTACTGGCTAAACGCAAACGCCCCGCCCCATAGCGCAATGGCAGCCGGCAATAAAAGAAACGCTTCGTGCTCCCGTACACCGCGCTTAAACACATATATATGAACGATAAGTCCAAAAGAAAAAACAATAAGAGGCCATACACGTGCATCGTACCATTGAATGATGTGGAATGTCTCAAGTGTAAATACAATAAGCAAAGCTACAATAGCGATAACCGTTTGCCGCATGAGATCACCCCCTTACATTCAATGTACTACATTTCGTTTTTTCTAGCTAGGCATTTTTCGATAGAAAAGTAAAAAAATAAAGATGATACTAACATACCCAAACAAAGGGTACAATACGGTTAAAAGCGCATGATACCCGACTAAACTAAACGCATACATCATAAGTAAAAGCACGATGAGAACAAAGATCGGCGTTTGAGAAAAAAGCGCCAATTTTCGATGCAGTCCGAACACCCCTGCAACAAACGATGAAAAAATTTCACCGTAAATGATCACAACATATAGCCCATAAAACGAAGCGAGCGAACGTTTCACGACTTCCGCCATCGGAATGCTGTAAGATAGCAAATTAGGAAGTAAAGAAAGCGCGAAATGACTGCTAAATAAAATAAACATAAGCAATAAGCCGCCAAGCCATCCCCCAAGGCGAATCGCCCGTTCATCTTTTACTTCAGTTGCAAGCGGAACGAGCACAACTTGTGCCATCGCTAAATTAAACGCCACATACGCAAACGGAGAGAAAAAAGCGGCAAGCGGCGGCTTTGTCCAAACGATCTCTCCCCCATTCATAAACGAAATCGATAAACTAAATGCGATCATAAGCGGCACGACAATGAGATTGACGCTTAAAATGCCGTTTAAACCAAACAACATCGTCACAAACGCAAGCAACACCGTAAACATAAGCCCGACATGCGCCGGCATATGAAGCTGTTCTTCAAACACCGCCCCCGCCCCAGACAACATAACAGACGTCACGCTAAATAGCACAACAAACATAAACAAATTGACAACTGCGCTCATTTTTCCAAACAAATATGCATTCATTTGTTCATACGATCGCGCTTGAAGCCGATTTGCCATCACCATTAAACGCGTCCCTAAAAAAATAAATAGACCTCCGCTTCCTGCAATCATGACCGTCCCAATTGCTCCGTATTGCGTAAAAAACTGTACAATTTCTTTTCCTGTCGCAAATCCAGCCCCGACTACCGTTCCGACATATACAAACGCAATTTGAATCGCCCGCATCCACATACGCTCTCCCCCACTCGTCCATTTTTTCTATATGTATATGAAAAAAAACGGCGAATATTTTCCGCCGTTTTTCTTATTCTACAACTATATCGACTTTTGGCATATTGTGCATATTTTTTGCTGTCACATGTGCGACGACGGTATACGTCCCTTTCGTTTCAAACGTATAGCGCGCGACATACTTTCCGTCGCCCGCATGCTTTCCTTCAATCTTTTCGCGATTGTCATCGCCATGTTTCCACACTTCAAATTTTACTTCCGATGCATCGGTCACTTTTTCGTCACCGTATGTCACAAAACATGCAAGCTCGACTTCTTCATTTGCCGGAAGCTTTTCTTCTACCGCCATTTTGACGTCTAAATACGCCAGCTCTTCTTCTTCTGCTTTGTTTGCACAACCTGCCACAACAAGCAAAGCGAAGACAAACAACAACAACAACCACTTTTTCATTTTAATCTCCTTCCATGTTACAATAATTTCACAAAATCATCACAAATGTTTGCTACAATGATGATACATATACACGATGGAGGATGCGTACGATGCAAGTTCGTTTCTTTTTTTTACTTATCATCGTCGTTTTATTGGCAAGCTGCACACCAGAGACGTACACCCCAATTCCCCGAAACAAATCGGTCGTTGGGGTCGTCAATATAAAGGAGCAAAGCTTATCCTTCGTTGATTATAACACAAAAAAAACGATGGCAACATGGAAGATGAAAAATCCGGTAACGAAAGCCATCCTCCTTCCTGATGGCGATACGGTCATGTTGTTTGGACAAGACATGGATGAAATGATGATGTACACGCTATCGACAGGGAAAGAGAAAAAACGTTGGCGCGTAAACAAAGGGGTTACCGATGTGCTCGTCACAAAACACGAATTGCTCGTTGTGAACGAAAAAGACGGAACGGTATCGGTCATGACGTTCGACGGAAAAGTAAAAGAGACGATCGCTACTCCCCCCTCCCCTTTTTCCATCGTCGCCGACGACAAACATCGGCAATGGATTGTCATTCATTTTAAAGACGGAGCAATCTCATTCATTGATCAGGCGACAAAACAAGTCAAACGAACGGTCGATACGCTCGATTTTGCGGTCAGCGGCTTAGTTGTTGCTGAAACGGATGAACTATGGGTCGGTGGACATGGCAGCGGAGCGTATATTCAGCAAGAAGCGTATGTTCATTCGCTTGTCGACGGACGGTTGCTTGCGCGTGTGAAGGCAGAAACGATGCCGATTCAATTTTCGCAAACGAGCGAAGCGGTATATGTACTTTGTCACGGTTCAAACATGCTATATGCATTTGAACCGAAAACGAAACATGTCATACACTCACTTAACATTGGCGCGAATCCTTTTGCGATGATAAAAACAAAAAGCGAGCTTATCATCGCTAGCTACGACAGCAACGAGCTCGTTTTTGTCGATGAAAAAACATTCAAACAAACGAAAACCGTTTCCGTCGGACAAGGGCCGTTTTACATCTTTTTCCGCGATGCGAAGGAGGAATAAATATGCCAACGATTTTAATTGTTGACGATGAAAAAGAAATGCGTGAATTGCTTCGTCTTTATTTAGAACCTGAAGGGTTTACGTGCATCGAAGCAGAAGACGGTGAAGCTGGACTTGCCGAGTTCGGACGAAAACATATCGATTTAATTTTGCTCGATATTATGATGCCAAAACTAGACGGCTACCGCTTTTGCATGCACGTGCGTGAACGTTCGCAAGTGCCGATCATTTTTTTAACAGCACGAAGCGATGAGTGGGATCGCGTTTATGGATTACAAATTGGCGCGGACGACTACATCGTGAAACCGTTTAGCCCAAATGAAGTCGTCGCACGCGTGCACGCTGTCCTTCGCCGAACGAAAGGAACAGACGTAACGACGTCATATGAAGCAGGCCCAATTGTTGTTGATGAAAAAGCACGAAAAGTGATCGTAAACGGAAAACCGGTTGTATTAACGTTAAAAGAGTTTGAACTGCTCGTGTTGTTTGTCAAACATCGCGGTCAAGTATTTACACGCGAACAGCTGTTAGATCGCGTTTGGGGCATTCATTACGTCGGCAGCACGCGCACCGTCGATACGCATATTAAAACGTTGCGCATTAAACTCGGCGAAGCCGGACAGTGCATTCAAACAGTATGGGGAGTGGGATATAAATTTGATGAAACGATTTAATTCTCTCTCACTCCAACAAAAACTATGGCTAACGATTAGCGCCTTTTTAATGCTTGCGGTGTTGCTTTTATATGCTGTTGCTGTTTATATATATGAAAACATTTATATCACCAACGTCGAACAACGTTTATTACAAGAAGGAATGAACATTGCCGCAAAATATAAAGGCGGTGCACTCACCGACTCGTTTCGCAACACCGTTTCTATCATCAATGACGTATCCGATACGGAAATTGTACTCGTGAACAACCCACGTGAATTGAGCGCATGCTTGCCGTTTGAAGTCGACCATCATGCGATTATTAGCGAAGCGGAACGACAACAACTACTCGCTGGAAAAACGGTAACGAAAAAAGGATATGAACAAACATTTAATCGGCATATTGTCGGTGTCATCATCCCGCTACTCGATGAACATCGCCTCATGGGCATTTTATATTTGTACGTGCCGCTTGCATCGATTGAAGATGTGCTTAAGCGCATTCAAACGTTCATCATTATTGGTGGAAGCCTTTTTTTACTCATTACTGTATTTGTCGGACGAAAAATCGCGATGCATTTCACGAAACCGCTGCAACATATGCAACAAGCCGCCTATCGCGTCTCGCAAGGCGATTTTTCCGCACAAGTGAACGTCGAAGCGGAAGACGAAATTGGGCAACTTGCCAAAACATTTAACCAAATGGCAAAAGCGCTCGCGCAAGAAGATGAACGAAAAAAAGAATTTTTAGCAAACGTCTCTCATGAATTGCGCACGCCGCTAAGCTATGTGAAAGGATATAGCGAAGCGCTACTAGACGACGTCGTGAAAGATGAAGCGCAACAAAAAAAATATATAAAACTCATTCATCGCGAGGCGAGCCGCATGCAACGCCTCGTGCGCGATTTGCTCGATTTAGCACAACTCGAAGGCACGTATCCGCTTGTACGCACACCATTTTCAATTGCACAATTAGTCGAGGAGACGATTGAAAAATATGAACCGATGTTGCAAGAAAAAAACATTCGCCTTTTGCTTGACCTCGATCATGACTTAATCGTCGATGGCGATCCCGACCGTATCGAACAAGTGTTGCAAAATATGCTCGATAATGCGTTGCGCTATACTTCTTTCGGCGGAACGATTTCGTTGCGTGCAGTAAACAAACAGCCGATGTGCGAACTCATGATCGCTGACTCCGGATGCGGCATGTCAAAAGAAGATATCGAACGATTAGGCGAACGATTTTTCCGCGCCGACCGCTCGCGCTCGCGCGAACATGGCGGCACAGGACTTGGCATTGCGATTACTAAACAAATTGTCAAGCTACACGGCGGCTCGATTCGTTTTGAAAGCGAACGAGGGAATGGAACGACCGTATACATCGAATTGCCGCTATACGATGCGATATAGTACAACAGACTTACCCCATGATTAGAAGGACACAGCGCGATGAAATTACATGCTATTCCTAAAAATAATGGAAAATGAACTCCCTAACCTCAATAAAAAATTAGCGCAATGGGCTTATGCAGGAATTGGAGGCTATGGGGATCCAAAGATTCATTGGGCAAAATATATGGTTGTTTTCAAAAATGAAACAAAAGAGATAGAAATGGAAAAAATGGATACGTACATTAAAAATATACTACAAAATACGAAAGGACAAATGGGTACTTCTTTTCAATGGACTTATCCATCTAAGAAAAAAGGAAAATCCATACAGCTAAAAGGAAAGATCGTTTAACTTTTTCTATTTGGAAAATGTAAGAAGGTGTCCAAATCTTTTAGGACACCTTCTCATGTTTTTCAGCTTTTACGACGATGCGATCGTCCTCTACGTCGATATGAATCGTGCGCACATCTTGTTCATCAAGCAACACGTCGGCAATTTGATCTTCGACATGTTCTTGAATGACACGGCGGAGCGGACGAGCACCGAACGTTGGATGATAGCCGAGTTCAGCTAATTTTTCTTTCGCTTTGTCGCTAATCGTCATCGTCACATGTTGTTCAGCGAGCGTACGTTGCAATTCCGCAAGCATAAGGTCAACGATTTGCAACATATGCGCTTTTTCAAGCGGTTTAAATTCGACAATGGCGTCGAGACGGTTTAAAAATTCTGGTTTAAAGTATAGGCTGAGGCGTTGAAGTAAGTCACCTTCTCCGATCGTACCAGCGTTTGATGTCATAATGATGACCGTATCTTTAAAGCTGACGGTGCGGCCTTGGCTATCTGTTAAACGACCATCTTCTAAAATTTGCAAGAACATATGTTGAACGTCTGGATGCGCTTTTTCCATTTCATCAAGCAAAATGATGCTGTAAGGGTTGCGGCGCACTTTTTCCGTCAATTGACCAGCTTCTTCATGCCCAATGTAGCCAGGAGGTGCACCGATAAGTTTCGATACAGCATGTTTTTCCATATATTCGCTCATATCTAAGCGAATCATCGCATCTTTTGAGCCGAATAATTGTTCAGCAAGCGTCTTCGATAATTCTGTTTTACCTACGCCAGTCGGACCGACGAATAAGAACGAACCGATCGGACGGTTTTTCGCTTTTAAGCCAGCGCGGCTTCTGCGAATGGCTTTCGCGATTTTTCTCACCGCTTCTTCTTGACCGATCACTTTTTTCGCTAAGTTTTCTTCTAAATGTTTCATTTTCGTTTGTTCCTCAGCTTGTAATTTGCCGACTGGGATGCCTGTTTTTTCTTCAATGATTTGTTGAATGTGAATGACGTCAACGACAGGTTGTTCCGCTTGTCCGTTTTGTTGTAATTGTTTTTCAAGTTGCAATTCTTCTGTGCGCAATTTCGCCGCTAATTCGTAGTTTTCTTCTTGCGCAGCTTTTTCTTTTTCTTTTCTAATTTGTTCGAGACGTTGTTCGATCGCTTCTTTATTTGTCGGTGTCGCTTTTAAGCTTACTTTTGAGCCCGCTTCGTCTAATAAGTCAATCGCTTTGTCAGGAAGGAAGCGGTCTTGAATGTAGCGATGCGACAATGTGACGCAGGCGTGAATCGCTTCATCTGTATATTTCACTTGATGGAATTGTTCATATTTTGGCTGAATGCCTTTTAACATGTTAATCGCTTGCTCGATCGTCGGTTCATGGACGATGACAGGTTGGAAACGGCGTTCAAGCGCAGCGTCTTTTTCAATTTGACGATATTCTTTTAACGTTGTTGCGCCGATGATTTGTAATTCGCCGCGAGCAAGCGTCGGTTTTAATATGTTGCTTGCGTCCATCGAGCCTTCTGCCGAACCTGCTCCGACGAGTAAATGAATTTCATCGATGAATAAAATGACGTTTTTCCGTTGTTGCAATTCGGCAATTAATTGTTTCATTCGTTCTTCAAATTGACCGCGAATGCCTGTATTGGCAACGAGCGATGCAACGTCAAGCACGTACACTTCTTTGTTTAATAGTTTCGTCGGAACAGACCCTTCGGCAATTTTAAGCGCTAATCCTTCTACGATCGCTGTTTTACCGACGCCCGGTTCACCGATTAATACCGGGTTGTTTTTGTTGCGGCGATTTAAAATTTCGATGACGCGTTCAATTTCTTTTTCGCGTCCGATAACCGGATCGATAAGTCCTGCTTTCGCAAGTTGTGTTAAGTTGCGACCGAATTGATCAAGCAATCCATTTCGTTTCGGTTGTTGTTCTTGTTGTTGTTGGACATGGGAAACAGATTCGCTAGTCAGCGGTGCGAAGAAGTCGGAGAACAATTGATCGAAATGATCGAAGTGGAATCCTGCTGGAACTTTTAATTGTTGTTTTTGTTTTTCATAGCACGCATCGCAAAGGTGTAATTGTTGTTTTTCGTTATTGACTTGCACGTGTAAAAAGACGTTCGCTTGTTTTTGTTTACATACTTGGCACATCATAGGCACCAACCTCCTTTTGACTTTGACTATATTTGACCTTTCTGTCTTTATTATAATTTGACCTTTTTTGATTTTCAAGACCTTTTTTAAAAAAAAATAAAAAAAAATGATAGAAAAATTCCCTATCATGTTTTCTTCAACCCATTCATCAAAAACTGAATCGTCCGATCGATTTCTTTTTCATCATCCCACGGATAATCCGGCATGACGATAAGGCGCGTTAATAAAAAACCGGCAATTGTCGTGACCTTTTCGGCGGAAGTGGATATTATATATATTCCGTTCCCTTCTTGTAAATATGTGCTAAAAATTTTTTCGTTGACGAAAGGAAAAGATTTTTGTACGATAGAAACGACAATGAAATACGAAATCTTTCTCGTCAACTAAGATGAGATAGAGGTCGCGGCAAATAAGAGTAGTTTCATCGAGGCGCAGAGACGCCGATGAAGTGGAATGAAAGGATTTGTCGCCGAAGTTTATAGCGTGCTCTGGCGCTATAAGCTGGGCCTGTGACCGAATAGGTGCAGGACTGTCATCGCGCATGCGGTGGAGAGCTATCGATCTTAAGTTTGATGCGGATGTGTCATATATTGTGCACCCGTTGAAAACTTAGGGTGCACTTTTTTATTTTTCGTATGACAACAGCCCTCCGCCCGCCTGCGTCGCCATAATCATGAATGAAAGGATGACGAACATGAAACAACAACAACTCGGGTTTTGGTTATTGACAGCGCTCGTTGTCGGCAATATGGTCGGATCGGGCATTTTTATGCTTCCGCGCTCGCTTGCTGAGGCGGCAAGCCCTGCTGGCGTGTTGCTCGGTTGGCTGCTGACGGGGGCTGGGGTGTTAATGATTGCGATCATTTTTGGCAATTTAGCTATTCGTAAACCGGAATTAAACGGCGGACCGCAAATTTACGCGAAGGAACTGTTTCCGAAAGGTTCAAAAGCATCCATTTTATCCGGTTTTATGGCTTCTTGGGGCTATTGGATCGGCAACGTCGCTGGAAACGTTGCGATCATTACGACGTTTGCTAGTTATTTATCGACGTTCTTCCCTATTTTAACGAGCGGACATGTCGTCTTCTCTGTTGGCTCATTTACATTAAAACTTGGCAATCTGCTCACGTTTCTCGTCTGCACCGCACTTTTATGGATGATGCATGCGATCATTTTACAAGGAGCAGAAAGTGCCGGAAAGTTGAACTTTGTCGCAACGGCAACGAAAGTGCTTGGCTTTTTCTTATTCATTGTTATCGGATTGTTTGCGTTTGAAAAAAGCTATCTCCAACCGTTTGTTGCTCCGCGTTACGATGAAGCAGGTCATACGCTCGGATTGCTTTCGCAAATTAACAACGTCGCGTTAAGCACACTTTGGGCGTTTATCGGCATTGAATCAGCGATCGTTTTTGCTTCGCGTGCCCGAAAACAAAGCGATGTCAAACGCGCAACGATTGTCGGACTATTCATTGCTTTAGCCATTTATATTGGCATTAGCATACTCGTCATGGGTCTGTTAAAACAAGATGTGCTCATTCAATCTGAAAAACCGCTCGTCGATGCAATCGGTACGGTATTAGGTCCTATCGGATCGCAACTGCTTGCCGGACTCGGTTTAATTAGTTTAATCGGCTCAACGCTCGGCTGGATTTTTTTAAGTGCTGAAGTGCCGTACCAAGCAGCGAAACAAGGATTATTTATTCGCGCCTTTTTACAAGAAAACGAAAAAAGCATGCCGCGCTTTTCTTTAATCGTCTCAAATATGATTGCCCAATTATTTATTTTTTCAACGATTTCAAACTCAATGGCGGCCGCATTTGATTTCGTCATTTATATTGCAACATTATCGTATCTCGTTCCGTATTTCATCGCCTCCGTCTTCCAATTGAAGCTCGTTTGGACGGGTGAAACATATGAAACGACGAAACAACGAATGACAGACGGCATCATCGCCCTTCTTGCGACCGTTTATTCCATTTGGCTCGTCAAAGCAGGAACGGCCGATATGAAAACATTTTTGCTCGGCGTCGCCTTGCTTGCAAGCAGCTTACTTTTCTATCCGCTTGTTGTCAAACAACATAACGAACAACCGAACAAACAAAAACAATCAGCATAACAAAACCCCCGTCCATATTTGGCGGGGTTTTTTCATTTTCTCAGTCTTTTTTTCATCTTTATGTTATAATATTCCTTGAATTTTGTTTTGTTGAGGGAGCGTATATGGGGAGAGAGAGAATGAGACGATGGTTGTACATCTTGCTTGTTATGATCCCATGCCTTGTAGGAAGCGCGTGGATTGTGCTTTGGCAAGATGAACAACAGCAACAACAATTGCTCGAAGAAACGCTCTTGTTTGCGAATATACATAAAAACGATCTCGATCGCTTTCTTGCGGAGACAACGACAAAACTCGAGACGTTAGCGTTTATGGTTAGCAAACATATGGCGATGTTAAGCGAAAAAGACATAAACGACATGTTGCAACAAATAGAAAAACAAGACGTTCGTTTTCATCACATATCGTTTTTTTCTGAAAGTACAAGTTCAGCGATGCGATTGGCGAAAACGACAAAACAAACGGTCATTGACAGCGATCATACAACAACAATCGTCACACCGATTGTCGATGAAAAAACAAGTGATACAGTCGGTTTTTTTGTGGCGGAATTACGTATGGATTACATAAAAAAACGGATGAAAATCATTGACCAAGACGCATCGTTTCGTTTATATGATGAGCGTGGAACGATGTTGTTGGCAACAAACGACATTCGCCCATCACAACAAACGGTGACGGTTCATTTAAATTATGCACCATGGATAATTGAAGCGAACGTGCCGCACGTAACGATGAAACAAAATGTGCAAACATCCCTTCCATACATCTTATTGCTGATCGTCGCCATCCATATTGTTTGGCTACTGATTCAATATTGGTTATTAAAACGGCAAACGATGCTTGAACGCATAGAGACCGAAGCACAAAAACTTGAATTAGTCGGCACACTCGCCGCAAGCACCGCGCATGAAATTCGCAACCCGCTTGCCGGCATTAAAGGATTTATCCAACTGTTGAGTGAAAAGCATAAAGATACCGAATCACAACTTTATTTTTCGGTCATTCAAAACGAAATTACACGCATTAACGACATCGTCAATGAGTTTTTAATTCTCGGCAAACCGACGGCACAAAAACTTGAAACGTGCGATTTGAACAATATCGTTTTAAGCATTCATCCAATTATTGAATCGCAAGCGCATTTGCATAACGTCGTGTATTCGTTGCAATGCGCTCGCGTACCTTTACCTATTCGCTGTTATAAAGACCATTTAAAACAAGTCGTTTTAAATTTAGCAAAAAATGCGATCGAAGCGATGACCGATGGCGGTGAGCTAACGATTTTGCTGACGAAACAAAACGACTGGGCGGTGCTGCAAGTGGCGGACAATGGATGCGGCATTCCAAACGACGTAAAAAACAAACTGTTTCAACCGTTTGTCACATCGAAGCAAACGGGAACAGGACTCGGGCTTGTCATATGTAAACGAATCGTTGACATGCATGAAGGAACGATCGACATTCATAGTATAGAAAATAAAGGAACGACGATTACCGTTCGCCTTCCTTTACAGTAGGAGGTGGAAACATGTTTGACATGCTTGTTGGCAGTACGTTATCTGCGCTAGCAACAGGTGCTGGCGCGATTCCCATTTTATTTTTATCGCGCTCCCTTACGCACCAATGGCGCGATATGTTGCTTGCGTTTACCGCTTGAGTCATGATGGCAGCATCCATGCTCGGCCTCATTCCTCAAGCGCTATCTTCAGGAACGTTTCTCTCGCTTGCGGTTGGACTATGCATCGGCGTATTGACGTTAACGCTTCTTGAAAAAATGGTGCCGCATATTGATTTAAAGCATACTGAAAGCAGCATAGCTGTTGATAAAAAATCGCTCCTTGTGCTCGCCGCCATTACGCTCCATAACATCCCGGAAGGACTATCAGTTGGCGTGAGCTACGCCTCTTGGGAAGGGGGCGAAATCGGCAACTTAATCGCCTTAGCGATCGGCTTTCAAAACGCTCCAGAAGGATTGCTCGTTGCGCTTTTTTTATTTAATCAACGCATTTCAAAAGGAAAAGCGTTTTTCATGGCGATGGGCACAGGACTTATTGAACTCGTCGCTTCGATCGCTGGCTATTATTTAACGTCCGTCGTCGATTCGCTCGTTCCGTACGGTTTGGCGTTCGCAGCTGGCGCGATGTTGTTTATCATTTATAAAGAGTTGATCCCGGAAAGCCATGGCGACGGAAACGAACAATCGTCCACGTATGCCTTTATTATCGGATTGTTACTGATGGTCTTTTTAATCGAAACGTTTTAAAGGATGAGGATCATGTCGAAATATTATATGCTTCTTTTATTGACAAGCGCACTATGGGGAGGCAACTTTGTCGCAAGCAAACTGCTCGTGCCGCACGCCTCCCCCCTTTCATTAACGTTTATGCGCTGGACGATCGCAGTTCTTTTTTTATTTCCGATCGTATTAAAAAAAGAACGGTCCGTCCGCCTGCAAAAACGCGGCATTATCCCGCTTATTGCGATGGGCATGACAGGCGTCGTATTATTTAACGTTTTTATGTTTCAGGCGCTTCGCTACACATCGGCCGATCACGTCGGGCTCATCTCAACGTTAAATCCGATGGCGATTGCGCTTGTTGCTTACGTCGTATACCGTGAGAAACTGACGATGAGACAATGGTTAGCCATGACCGTCTCCCTTATCGGCGTCCTTTTATTTATGACGCACGGACAGCTTCATCGCGTGCTACACGTCAATATCGGCGATGTATGGATGATCGCTGCCGTCATCGTTTGGGGCATCTATTCCGCATGCGCAAAAGCGGTCATGAAATGGTATTCTCCGCTTGCGGCAACGTTTTGGTCAGGCGTCTTTGGCGTCGTTGGATTGTTGCCATTTGTATCTTCCTTTTCCGTTCATCACGTAAACGTCTCGTTTTTGCTTGCGCTCATCTATACGAGCATCGGGGCGACAGTGCTTGCGATGTTTCTTTGGAACGTCGGCGTGAAACAAGTCGGTGCCACAACAGCAGGGATGTTTTTAAATTTTAATCCGCTTTTTACCGCATTGTTTGCATACATATTGCTTCATGAAACGTTAACGGTGGCACAATGGATCGGTTCGTTCATTACGATCACAGGCGTTGTGCTGTTTACAAAAAAATAGAAGGGGCGTTATTCCCCTTCTTTTTCTACGTATGGATGTGCCACCCATCCGGATGGATCAATAAACAAACGGACGGCAACGACTTGACGGTCGTCCATTAACGTAAAGAAATGCGGATTTCCTTCTGGTACGGAAATAACGTCGCCTGCCTCTAGTTCAACGTCAAAATAACCTGTTTGTTCATCGCCCTTAATGACGAAAATGCCATGACCAGCGACGATCGCCCGCACTTCATCTTCCGTATGTGTATGCACTTGTTCAAATTTTTTCAACAACTCTTCTAAATTTGGCGTTTGTTCACAAAGCGCCACGACGTCCCACGTTTTATAGCCTCTCCGCTTCGCTAAATCTTCAATTTCCGTCTGAAACGTCGCTAAAATGTCCGCTTTTTCTTCGTCTGTTAATACAAACTTGTTTTGTAAATGAGCAGGAAGTTTGCTTGCATCCCACCGTTCATACAACACCCCTTGGTTGTTTAAAAACGCCGCAACGTTTTCTTTTCCTTCAATCACTTCCCCTGTGTTTCGCACTTTAATGACTGCCATACATATTTTCCCCCTTATCGTTTAATAAGCAATAATTTCACATGATATTGACATAAAAACTCGCACGCTTCTAAAAACTTTTTCGCCTCTAACACATCTTTTCCCCAAACGGTAATGCCGTGGTTGCGAATAAGCACCGCACCAGCATCTCCATGGACATGGTCGGCGAACGCTTTTGCTAACGTCGGAATATGGGCGAAATTCGGAATAATCGGAATGCGAAATTGCGCATCTTCCTCCCATAATCCGAACGCTTTAATTATTTCTTGATTCGAAAAGACGACTTCCCCTTCGTCACCGTACAGTTCTGAAACGATATTGTTGTCGACCGTATGCACGTGCAAAACGCAACCGGCGTTCGTTTTGTTGTAAATTTCGACATGTAATAACGTTTCTGCGGACGGTTTCAAGTGCGTCGCCTCCGCTGGCTGTCCGTCAGCATCGACAAGTAAAAAATCTTCCGCCGTCTCTTTTCGTTTATCTTTTCCGCTTGCGGTGACAAGAAAGGTAAGCGGCTCATCGCTCACTTTCAGCGACAAATTGCCGCTTGTCGCCATAAACCAGTCGCGCGCCGCTAGCTCTCGTTTGACTTCCGCTAGCTCTTCCCATTTCTCTTTCATACAATCACCTCGCTCTCTTTCAACACATGAATGACGTCATAAAACGTCGTAAACGGCGTATGCGGTAAGTTTAGCTCACGGCATTTTTCAAGTAAAAAGTCGCGCGCGATGACGTGATCGGCTAGTTTCGCCGCCGCTAAATCGGTAATGGAATCGCCAATCACAATCGTTTTTGCCCCTTTTGGCGCGAGTTTACGAAGAAGCGACGGCTTGCAGCACCCGCATTCATTTTCGCAATGTTCATCGCACGCATACGGCCACGTAATGTGGATCGTTTCCCCGCTAAAATCGGCGCTATTACAAAAAATGCGCTCTTTTTCAATCAGTCCGTCAAGCAGCGGATAAACGAAAAAGTCGATGCCGCCGCTCACGATATAAAGCGGGATTTGCCGTTCGTTCGTAAACGCGACAAAGTCGGAAAATCCGTCGCGAATGCGGGCGGTGTCAATCAGAAATTGCACGATGTCTTCTTTCAGCGTCGTCGGCAACAACGAAAACATGCGCCCGACTCCTTCCTGCACCGTACATGCCTGCGCCAATATATCGTCTTTGATCGCTTCCCACTCCGGCGGAGCAAACTGTTTCATTAAAGCAATAATATTATCGTTTAACGTAATCGTCCCATCAAAATCGCAAAAAATGACCGGCTTCATCATGCGCTCCCCCATAAGTCAAGCGCTTGTTTTAACGCTTCGTTTTCCGTCGCAGCCTCATGAAGCGAACGCCCAGAAAGCACCGCTTCCACCGCGGCGCGAAACGCTTGCCCGCCACCGACAGCGCCTTGCGGATGTCCGTGCACTCCACCGCCCGCGTTAATGACACAATCGATGCCAAAGTCGCGCATAAGAAGCGGCACAAGCCCTGGATGAATGCCGGCAGATGGAACAGGGAATGCGCGTAAAAACAAATCTTCTTTCGTCAACTCCTCAGAAATGGCGAGCGCCTGTTGCTTTTCAAGCGCAACGCTTCCGTACGGCGATGGAAAGAGCGAAAAATCTGCCCCTGCCATGCGCAACAATTTCCCAAGTAAAAGCGCATAACTGACGCCATACACGTGCGACGAAGCGATCGCTCCGCTAAACGACGGATGCGCCATAATCGGCAAACGAATGTCATCATCTTCACGAAGCGCTTGCAACACGTCAAGTCCGTATGTAAACACGTTAAACAACAACACGTCCGCCCCTAGCTCCGCCGCACGCTTCGCTTTGTCTTTTAGTTCAAACGTTTTACCTGTTAAATTGACCGCATATAACGTCCGATGCCCTGTTTGTTCGTACACGTCTTGTAGCGCTTGTTTTCCTGCGACAATGCGCTTTTCAAACGACGTTAAGTCATTGTCAAATAAAATTTCATCGTCTTTGACGAGATCGACCCCACCGAGCGCTTGCAGTTTTAATTGTTCGGTGACGTATTGTAAATCACGCCCAATGACCGCTTTAAAAATGCTCATCACAAGCGGACGGTCAAAAACGCTAAGCTTTTCGCGTATGCCGTCAATGCCAAAGCGCGGGCCGGGAAAAGCACGCTTCAGTTCGTCCGAAAACGTTAAGTCAACAAGTTTAATCGTTCCGTCAAGCGACAATTTTCCAAACGTCGTCGTCAAAATCGCTGGAAAATCGGCGCTAAAATTGACGCTCGGATACGAAATGCGCACGAGCGCACGTTTTAGTCTTTTGCCAAAAAACGTATTGACCCGCTCATCTTCTTCGAGCTGTTCAATGGACTGAACAACGCCTTTATGTTTTTTCAACTGCTCTTGTTCAAGCTGCGGCAAATCGGTCCACGACCCGACAGTCAATCCAAGCGCAATCCCTTCCGCTTTTTTCACTAAGTCTTTGTCGTCATGGATCAAATATGTTGCGGTAATCATCTTCCCACTCCTTTACAAATAAAAAACCTCTTCATAAGAAGAGGCTCAATCGTTCGTCTCTTCTTATCTCTCAGCGCACTGCTGCGAGAATTAGCACCGTGCTTAACACTTGTTAAGTCGGTTGCCGGGCTTCATCGGGCTCGTCCCTCCGCCTACTCTTGATAAGAATTCGCAATGTATAAAATTTTTCAAACAGTTCGTTTTTCACAAATTTAATTCGAATTATGACAGCACATGTGGCGTTTGTCAATCATTTTTTTAAAAAAGTTGCAACCGCCCGATGCGTTCCGCTGCTTCTTGAAGTCTTGCTTCGCTTGTGAGCAGCCCTGTGCGCACATAGCCTTCCCCATGTTCGCCAAACCCAATGCCCGGAGCGACCGCCACGTGCGCTTTTTGAAGCAAAAGGTCAGCAAACGTTTCCGACGTATAGCCGTTTGGCACCGGAAGCCAAGCGAAAAACGAACCTGCTGGCGCTTGCACATCCCAGCCGATGTCACGCAATGCATGAACGAACGTGTTTCTTCTTGCTTCATACGTCGCGACAAGCTCGGCGACGCATTGTTGCGAATCAAGTAGTGCGACTGCTGCCGCTTCTTGAATCGCCCCGAACATGCTGACGTATAAATGGTCTTGTAATACGTTGATCGCTTCGATCATGCTTTCGTTACCGACCGCAAAACCGATGCGCCATCCTGCCATATTGTACGTTTTTGAGAACGTATAAATTTCAATGCCGACGTCTTTGGCCCCTTCGACTTGTAAAAAGCTTACTGGCTTTTTCCCGTCAAAGCCGATCGCTCCGTATGCGAAATCGTGTACAACACCGATACGATGTTTTTCAGCAAACGAAACCGTGTCTTGAAAAAACGATTTCGTTGCGGTTGCGCCGGTCGGATTGTTCGGATAGTTTAAAAACATCAGTTTCGCCTTGCGAACGACATCTTTGTTTAGCTCCTCGTAATTAGGTAAAAAGCCGTTTTCCGCCCGTAGCGGCATCATTTCCATGCGCGCCCGCGCAAGCACGACCCCCGACCAATAGTCTGGATAACCGGGATCAGGAACGAGCACAACATCGCCCGAATTTAATAAGCAAAGCGGCATTTCAACAAGCCCTGCTTTTCCGCCAAACAAAATAGCGACTTCTTTTTCAGGATCAATCGTCACGCCATACTCGCGTTTATAAAACGTCGCCACTGCTTCTTTCAAAAACGAATAGCCGCGAAATGGTGAATATTTATGATACTTAGGCTTTGCTACCGCCTGTTGCATCGCGCTTACAATGTGCGCTGGTGTCGGCTGATCTGGATTTCCTTGTCCGAGATTAATGACATCATGCCCTTTGGCAATGACTGCGTTCACTTTTTGCACGAGCGAAGCAAAAAATTGCTTCGGAAGTTGCTGTAACAAGTTCGATTGCGGAAATGTTTTCATTTTTCACACCTACTTCACAAAAAGGTTGAAATTCTAGTCAAGAATCATATATCGTAAAAATCAAAATGTAAAGAAAATTTTTTTGAGGTGAATGAGATGAATATCGCTTGCGTGCAAATGGACATTGCGTTTGGAGCACCGGAAAAAAATAAACAAACAGTCGTGCGCTACATGGAACAAATCGCGAAAGAAGCCGATGTCGTCGTTTTACCTGAACTATGGACGACAGGTTACGATTTAACGAGGCTTACTCATATTGCCGATGAAAACGGCGAACAAACGAAGGCGTTTCTTTCCGAACTTGCCCGCACGTATCGTGTGCATATCGTCGGTGGATCGGTCGCGAAAAAAGTGGCGGACAACATAACGAATACGATGTATATCGTCCATCGAAACGGCGATGTCGTTTGTGAATATAGTAAACTTCATTTGTTCAAATTGATGGATGAACATAAACATTTGCAAGCTGGGGAAACGACGGGTATATTTTCGCTTGACGGTGTGACGGGCGCAGGCGTCATTTGTTATGACATTCGCTTTCCAGAATGGATTCGCGCGCATACGCTAAACGGTGCGGAAGTGTTATTTGTCGTTGCGGAATGGCCCCTTTCGCGCCTTCATCATTGGCGCACGTTATTAATGGCGCGAGCGATCGAAAATCAATGTTACGTCGTCGCGTGCAACCGCGCAGGAAAAGACCCGAACAACACGTTTGCTGGGCATTCGATGATTATCGATCCGTGGGGAAATATTCTTGCAGAAGGAAGCGAACAAGAAACAGTCATCAAGGCAACGATCGACATAAGCGAAGTACAACGCGTACGCGCCCGCATCCCGATTTTTGCCGATCGTCGTCCAGACGTGTATAAAATTTTTGAAAAAAAAGATTGACAAACAAGCGAGAAGCGATGTATGATTCAAATCAAGCGAATTCACGAAACGTTTTCACTATTCAAAACATTCAAATAATGATAAACACTCTTATCAAGAGCAGGTGGAGGGACGAGCCCGATGAAACCCGGCAACCGGCGATGACGCACGGTGCTAATTCTTGCAGCAGTAGGCTGAGAGATAAGAGGTGCGAAGCAAACTTCAAACCTCTTTCGTTCAGCGAAAGAGGTTTTTTATTTATGCTAAGGGAGGAATTACTATGTACGAACCGTTAACAGAGCAAAAGGCGGTCGCGCTCGCGATTCGTTTAGGGCTATTCCAAGAAGATGCGCTTCTTTCATGCCAAGAAATTGGCGATGGCAACTTAAACCTCGTCTTTCGCATCGTCAACGAGCGCACAAACGACAGCATCATCATAAAACAAGCATTGCCGTACGCGAAAGTCGTCGGCGAAAGCTGGCCGCTTACATTAAAGCGCGCGACAATCGAAAGCCAAGCGTTGCGCACGTTCGCAAGCTACGTCCCTCAGTATGTACCAAAAGTGTATTATTCCGATGAGACTTTAGCGATTACGGTGATGGAAGATTTATCCCATTTACAAATTGCACGTCGCGGGCTGATCGAAGGAAAAACATTTCCGAAGCTTTCTGAACATATCGGCGAGTTTGTCGCGAAAACGGCGTTTTATACGTCTGATTTTGGCATGAATCAACAACAAAAAAAGAAGCTCGCCCAACAATTTACAAACCCTGAACTTTGTAAAATTACGGAAGATCTCGTCTTTACCGACCCGTTTTTTGACCACGACACGAACAGCTTTGAAACGGAGCTTCGTGCTGATGTCGAGCAGCTTTGGCAAGATGATGAACTCAAGCGCGAAGCAGCGAAATTAAAACGGCTCTTTTTAACAAAAGCAGACGTGTTGCTTCATGGCGACTTACATACCGGAAGCATATTCGCAAGCGACGATGACACGAAAGTAATTGATCCAGAATTTGCATTTTACGGTCCGATCGGCTTTGATTTAGGGCAATTTTTTGCCAATTTACTATTAAACGCCCTCTCTCGCCATGAAAGCGAACGCGAGCCGCTCTTTACGCATATTGAAAAAACGTGGGACGTGTTTGTTCGTACATTTACAACATGTTGGCAAGAAAGCAACGAACCGTATGCGCGCGTTTCTTTCGTGCTCGACGACATCGTAAGCGACGCGCTCGTCGAAGCGATCGGATTTGCGGGTTGCGAAGTCATTCGCCGCACGATCGGCTTAGCGCATGTGGCGGACCTCGATGAATTGCCGCTTGAACGGCGGCTAGAAGCAAAACGGCACGCTCTTCGCCTCGGACGCGAACTCATCGTGCAACGTGAACATTTGCCGATTCATGCTATCAAACGTCTCGTACAACAAACCGCACATGTCAACAGCTAGGAGGAAAATGATGAAATCTGTACAATGGCATGATACGCATATTACGATTTTAAACCAACAAGCGTTGCCTCATAAGACTGAATATTTAGACTTAAAAAACATAAAAGACGTATGGGACGCGATCGTCGCGTTAAAAGTGCGCGGGGCGCCGGCGATCGGCATGACTGCTGCCTTCGGGTTAGCGCTTGCGGCAAAATCATATGAAACAAACGACTTAGCACAGTTTCACGCCAATTTAAAGCGCGACCGCGACTATTTAGCGAGCTCGCGCCCGACTGCCGTCAATTTATTTTGGGCGCTTGACCGGCTTATGAAAAGCGTCGCCAACGCCACCTCGGTCAATGAAGCGAAAACGACGCTCATTCATGAAGCGATTTGCATTCAAGTTGAAGATGAAGACGTATGCCGACGCATCGGCGAACATGCCCTTTCTTTGTTCCAAGACGGCGACCGCATCATGACAATTTGCAATGCGGGGGCGATTGCTACCGCCCGATACGGCACGGCGCTCGCACCGTTTCATTTAGCGAAAGAAAAAGGAATGACGCTTCATGCGTACGCTTGCGAAACGCGCCCTGTGCTGCAAGGTGCGCGACTTACCGCTTGGGAACTTTCGCAAGCTGGCGTCGATGTGACGCTCATTACAGACAATATGGCAGCGCAAACGATGAAAGCCAAACATATTTCCGCAGTCATCGTCGGCGCCGATCGCATTGCCGCCAACGGCGATACAGCGAACAAAATCGGCACGCTCGGCTTAGCGATTTTAGCGAACGCGTTCAACATTCCGTTTTACGTCGCCGCTCCGCTATCGACGATCGACTTACAGACGGAAACAGGCGACGACATTCCGATTGAAGAACGGGCGAAAGAAGAAGTGACCCATATCGCTGGTGTAAACATCGCGCCGAATGTGAACGTGTACAATCCTGCATTTGACGTTACGCCGCATGAACTCATTACCGGCATCATTACCGAAAAAGGCATCGTGTCTGGCGACTACAAAACGAAGCTACCGACATTATTTGAGGAGGTTTTCGTGTGAACGTGCCATATTACGCTCAAGATATTGTCAAAGGCGCCATTTTAATTTTCGCACTTGCGTTGTCCCATATCGTAAAAAAATAAACCCACCTTATGCGAGGTGGGTTTCAAACGTCCGTTCTTTTTCGACTTTTTCGATGAGTTCATCGATGAGACGAATGACTTCGGCAAATATTTCTTGCTTGTGCGGGCAATGAGTTCATCAATTTGTTTTAACTTTGCGAAATCTTCCGTTGTAAAATGGCTATACGATAACGTATCGACGTCCTTCAAGCAGTTCGCTTACTGCCGAACGAAGACATCATATCCACCTCTTTAGCTGTCAGTCTATTGTACTACATATCGTTCGTCGCTGGCAGAGTAATATAAAACGTCGTGCCGACACCTACTTCGCTTTCAATATCGATGCGTCCGCGATGTTCTTCAATAATTTTATAGCTGACCATTAAGCCAAGTCCCGTTCCGCGCTCTTTCGTCGTATAAAACGGCTCGCCTATTTTTTTTATTTTTTCTTTCGGAATGCCGCAACCTTGGTCGCGAATGGCAATGCGCACGCCTTCGTCGACATGCTGAACGGACACGGTAATCGTCCCGCCTTTTGGCATCACTTCGATCGCATTTTTTAACATGTTAATAAACACTTGTTTCAGTTGTTTCGAATCGCAATAAACGGGCGGAACCGGCTCATATGTGGCTTCAATTTGAATGTTATGCATCGTCGCTTGCACGCTTAATAAGTCAACCGTCTCTTGCATCACTTTCGCGACATCGTTTTTTTCATAATGAGTGGCTTGCGGTTTAGCGAGCACGAGAAACTCGGTAATAATCGATTCAATTCGTTTTAATTCCGACGTAATGACCTCGAAGTACATATGATACGTTTCGCTCTCATGACTCATGCTTCCTTGTAACAGTTGAATAAACCCTTTTAACGCCGTCATCGGGTTGCGAATTTCATGGGCGATTCCTGCCGCAAGCTGCCCGACGACGTTTAACGTATCCGACTTGCGCAGACGTTCTTCCATTTCTTTTTTCTCCGTGATGTCGCGCACCATCATAAGTCCAACATGTTCAATGACGTTTCGTTTAAACGACAGTTCAACAATTCTTTGTTTCCCTTTTCCGTCCACCATGACGAATTCTTCTTCCCCTGCTTCGCTCAACCACGTTTGAAAATGTTTTAAATGATTCGTTTCGATAAAAGCGTGCACACGTTTTCCGATCAACTGTTCTTTTTTTAAAGCGAAAATGCGACACGCTACCGGATTCGCATCAAAAATGCGCTGCTCATCGTCAATTAACATCATCCCGTCCATCGCATGATTAAATATGCTGCGAAACTTTTGTTCTTGTTCGCGCAACTCTTTCTCCATTTTTTTACGTTCGCTAACGTTGCGAAAAATCGTTAAATGGTAGCCGTTAATGACTCCTTTTTTTGACGTAAATTCAAGCTGTTTTCGCTCTCCATTTGGCATATGAAACGTTAATTCGTCGCGAATTTCTCCGTCGCGGAAAAATTGCCGTAATACGCGACGTACTTTTTCATCTTTTGCATCAATAAACTGCATTAAGTTCGCACGGACAAGATCGTGGAGCGGCAATTCAAACGTTCGGCTTGCCGCAGGGTTGGCGCGCAAAATGTTGCCAAAATCATCGCAAATGAAAATCGCTTCGTGAGCTTGTTCAAAAATGGCACGAAATCGCTCTTCACTTCGCTGTAAGTTCATTTCCATATTTCGCTTTTCGGTGACGTCGCGCATAATCGCCATAAAAAAGCCGCTATGTACGTTCGCCGTGAGCGTCATTTCAAACAACTTTTGCATGCCGTCCGCTAAAATAAACGGCAGTTCGCTCGATACTGTCCCTGTGCGCTTTAACATCAGCAACAGTTGTTCGAACAAATGATGATATTCGATCGGGATAAATGTTTGAATAGAAAGCTTGCACAGCTCCTCTTTGTTTGCGTTGACGCTCGCGCAAAAGGAAGGATTCGCATCAATAAATCGCCCTCGTGCATCAAAAATGATGATGCTATCACCTGCGCGGTTAAACAAATCTTTAAATAACGTTTCGTTAATCGAACGTTCACGCTCAAGCACTTTTTTTGAGGAAATGTCGCGGATGATGTATAAATCAAATGATGGGTGGCGGCGCATAAACAATTGCACATGCTTCGTTTCGCCATCAGCTAAACGGATGACAAGCTCGTCATCGTATGACCCGAACTTATGAAGCATTTGTTTTTGAAATTGGAAAATATGTTCAGGAACAAGATGCAAATAGTCTTGAAAATGTTTTTGTAGCAGTTTTTCTTTTGACGCACGAAACAGGCGGCACGCCGCTTCATTCATGTCGATAAACGCACCGTCTTTATTCACTAACGCAATCGCATCTATCGCTTGTTCAAAAATAAAACGATATTGACGAATTTTCTCCTCTATCGCTTCTTTTTCTTGGTTGGCCATGTGGATGGATTGAGGTTTTTCAATCATATTTCCTTTCGCACTCAAATGGTTTCCCTCCCCGACTAACTCCCTCTCTACTATATTTTTGATTATATTCGCTACATTTTTTGTTATTCCTTCTTAACTTTCTGATAATTTCACTAATCTGATCGGAATAAAAAAGAGCAGCTTGTTCGCTGCTCATCGATCGGTAATGACGATATATGTTGCTTTCACCGGCCCATGCACGCCGACAACTAAGTTCATTTCAATATCTGCGGAGTTGCTCGGACCTGTAATGAAATTGATGCATGACGGAACATGCTTCTCCCGAATGATGTGCGCCGCTTGCGTCATTCGGGGAACGATTGTACTTTTCGGAATAAGCGCCACATACGTCGTCGGTAAAAAGCTAATCGTTCTCCCTTGATCGCGGTTGTTTAATAGCACAACCGTTCCTGATTCAGCTAATGTGATGTCGCTAAAGGTGATGCCAATATTGGCTCGCTCAGCCGCTTCGATATTCGCCCGTCCGAGCGTATGATCCCATACGTGTACATCTTCGCGCGTGAAAAGCGAGCTTAATCCAAACTGCTCGTAACGCTCATCGTTTGCGACGACAATCGAGCCGCCGCCATGTGCCGCTATAACGTCGTCTATCGCGTCAACGAGACAATCTGCTGTCGTTTCGACAAGCGTCGTATGAATGCGCGTACATTGCTTTTTTAATTCATCAAGCAACTCGTCTTGGCTATACCCTTGAAATACGGTATGTTGCGGGGCATGTTTCCATTTCGGGCGTTCTACAGACGTACGCACATCGCGTCCAAGTCGTGAAGCAATTCGTTGTAAAAAAGCTTCCATTTATTCGTTCCCCCTTTGTTTCAACCAGTCGCGGAATCGCTCTTTTTCTGGCGCTGGAAACTCGCGAATGTCCGTCCACGCTTTTAACGGTCCCGGTCCTTTCGAAATGCGGTCGTTGACGGTAAACGGATTCATAGCGCTCGGCGCCACTTTTGACCCGATTTTATATAAAAGCGACGATGCCGCACCTAATCCGAACGCTTTCATCGCTAATTTTTCTGAAATCGGCGCTTTTCCTTCCCGTTCGACAATCGTTTGACGATGTTTTAACAACAGTTCATGAAGCGGAATTTTAACCGGGCACGCTTCCGTACATGCCGCGCATAACGTGGACGCATACGGCAATTCTTTATAATCATCGTAACCGCCAAGAAGCGGGGACAATACCGCCCCGATCGGCCCGGAATAAATCGAACCGTATGAATGACCGCCGATATGGCGATATACCGGGCAGACGTTGACGCAAGCCGCGCAGCGAATGCATTGTAACACCGACTGAAATTCCGTTCCTAAAATGTCAGAACGCCCGTTATCGACAATGACGAGATGAAATTCTTCTGGTCCATCCACTTCCCCTTCCTCGCGCGGACCGGTTAATACGGTAATGTAGCTCGTCAACTTTTGCCCGACCGCACTCCTCGTCAGTAAACTAACGAGCACTTCCATTTCTTCAAACGTCGGTACGATGCGCTCCATTCCCATGACTGTAATTTGTGTTTTCGGCAATGCGGTGACTAAATCGGCGTTTCCTTCGTTCGTCACGAGCGTAATCGAACCGGACTCGGCAATCGCAAAATTGCATCCGGTAATGCCCACATCAGCTGTCATATATTCATGGCGAAGCATATGGCGCGCATGAAGGGCAAGCTCTTCCGGCTTTTCCGTTTTTGTGTACGCTAACTTTTCCTTAAATACGTCGCGAATTTGTTCTTTATTTTTATGAAGCGCCGGCGCAACGATATGAGACGGTGGATCGTGGTCGTCGACTTGCAAAATGTATTCACCAAGATCCGTTTCAATGACTTCACAGCCAAGCTTCTCTAATGCGGCATTCATATGAATTTCTTCCGTCACCATCGATTTCGATTTCACAATTTTTTTCGCTTGTTTGCTTGCAACGACGCGGCAAATGTAGTCGTTCGCTTCTTCTGCCGTTTGCGCAAAAAACACATGGCCGCCGCGCTTTTTTACATTTTCGCTCAGTTGCATTAAATAATAGTCTAAGTTTTCAAGTGTATGTTGGCGAATTTCTTCTCCGAGCGCGCGCCACTCTTCCCAGTTGCCAAGCTCAGCAGCTGCTTCCAACCGGCGCGTGCGCAGCCGCTCTTGCGCTCCAGCAACCGCTCCGCGCATAAACGTATTATGAATTCCTTTCTCGACGCGTTCGTGAAACTCTCCCATGTTAATTTTCATCGCCATATGAATCCCCCCTATCTACTATTGAGCACTTCGGCAATGTGCATGACGCGAATCGGTTTGCCTTTTCGTTCGATGCGCCCGCCGATATTCATTAAACAGCCACAGTCTGCACCGATTAAATAGTCGGCTTCGACTTGTTCAATGCATTGAATTTTTTCATCGACCATCTGTTCCGAAATCGGCCCCATTTTTACTGAAAACGTGCCGCCAAATCCACAGCAATTGTGCGCGTTTGGCAAAGGGACAACTTCCAGCCCTTTCACGTGTTGTAATAACGTAAACGGCGCGTCTTTCACGCCGAGCAGGCGCGTCATATGACATGATGTATGGTACGTCGCCTTCCCTTCTAACCGCGCGCCAACATCTTCCGCTTTTAGCACATCAACAATAAATTGCGTCAGTTCGTACGTTTTATCGGCGAGGCGTTGCGCGCGTTCTTCCCATTCCCCATCACCTTGAAAAATGTGCGGATATTCTTTAAACATCGTTGCACACGAACCGGATGGGGTCACGATATATTCTGCGTGTTCAAACGTGCGAATCATATGTTTCATCGCTTCCTTCGCTTCTTTTACATACCCGCTATTGTACGCAGGCTGACCACAGCACGTTTGCCCCTCTGGAAAATGTATCGTACAGCCGAGCCGTTCTAATAGTTCAACGGTCGCCTTTCCGACGTTCACGTGAAATAAATCAACTAAACATGTAACGAATAATGTAACGTTCATCCCCGATCCCCTTTCGAAAACGTTTTCTTTTCCTTCACTTTACACGCAATTGCCAAATTAGTCAACCGGTCATCTGATGAGTATGTGTGGAGGGAGCCCTCCCATCATAAAGAAATGTAGTCAGAAAGCACTTTTTCTACGTGTCCTAAATGGTCTTTCATTCGCTCTTGCGCAAGTTCGATGTTTTGTTCGCGAATCGCTTCAAAGATGGCGATATGGTCTTCAAGCAGCTGCTCCGTCGTCGTTTGTTTCGCAAACAGCCAAATGCGTCGCGTTTCACGCATCGTTTCCATCATCATTCCCGACACGTTGTTCATTAAGCTAACTAACAACGGATTTTTCGTTGCCTCCGCAATCGCCATATGAAATAAAAAGTCGGCTTTTTCGCCAAGCTCTTCATCGCCGATCACCTCACGCATTTGCGCAAGGGCGCTTTGCATGGCGCGCAAATCTTCTTCCGTCCGTTTTAGCGCCGCCAATCCAGCTGCGCCAACTTCAAGCAGTTTGCGCACTTCTAATAAATGGGCCACGTCTTCTTTATTCATCAGCAAAGCAGCAGAAATCGGAAACGATAACATCGCTGGGTCAAATTCGCGCACGTATGTGCCTTCCCCTTGTTTCATTTCAATGAGCCCCATCGCCCTAAGCGCCGTTAACGCTTCGCGAATGGCCGCGCGGCCGACTTGGAAATTTTCAGCTAGTTGTTGAACGGAGTCGAGTTTATCTCCGGGCTTTAACTGTCCCGTTTGAATCATATGTAAAATGGCTTCGGCTACTTCTTCATATATTTTTTTCGGCTTAATTTGTTTGTACACATTGTCCACCCCATCATCTTTTGTTTACTCCCCTATGTAAATAGCATATCATATCGTATTTTTCTAAAAAATAAAATTGTTGTTTATCTTCCTTCCTTTTTTCTTTCCCTTCCTATGTGATATAATAATTCGTCGCAACATATATGCAAAGGAGTCGTTTGCAGTGCATATCATCTGTACAACGTTAAATGCGAAATATATTCATACAAACTTAGCGATCCGGTATTTGAAAGCATACGCCCAGCCAGAGTTTGACGTGGAGCTTGTCGAATATACGATTAAAGACCCTGTGTTAAACATCGTCACCGATTTATATCGCCGCAAACCCGATGTCGTCGGGTTTAGCTGTTACATTTGGAACATCGAACAGACGATTGAAGTTATTCAGCTTTTGAAAAAAGTGCATCCGACCGTTACGATCGTCGTCGGTGGACCAGAAGTGTCATACGACGTTGCTTATTGGCTTGAGCGCGTACCACAGTTTGATTATATCGTCATCGGCGAAGGAGAAGAAACGTTTAAACAGCTTCTGACAGCGCTTCATCGCGGTGAAGATGTCGCAACGATCGCTGGACTTGCCTTTCATCAAGACGGCAAACCGGTCATCAATCCGCAGCGAAATAAAATCAATTTAGCGAATATGCCGTCGCCGTTTCGCTTTCCAGAAGATATTCCGCATTTGTCCAAACGCGTCACATACGTCGAAACGAGCCGCGGCTGTCCGTTTAGTTGCCAATTTTGTTTATCGTCGATTGAAGTTGGCGTCCGCTACTTTGATCGTGAAAAAATAAAAGAAGATTTACGCTACTTAATGAAACACGGAGCGAAAGTCATTAAATTTGTCGATCGCACATTTAACATTAGCCGCAGCTATGCGATGGATATGTTCCAATTTTTAATTGACGAGCACGTGCCGGGCGTCGTGTTCCAATTTGAAATTACAGCGGATATTATGCGCCCAGAAGTGATCGAGTTTTTAAACCGTGAAGCGCCGCCAGGGCTATTCCGTTTTGAAATTGGCGTGCAATCGACGAACGATGAAGTGAATAAACTCGTCATGCGGAAACAAAATTTTGATAAACTTACCCGAACGGTTACGATGGTAAAACAAGGTGGAAAAATTGCGCAACATCTCGATTTAATTGCCGGACTTCCTGAAGAAGATTACACATCGTTTCGAAAAACGTTTAACGACGTGTTTGCCCTTCGCCCTGAAGAATTGCAGCTCGGGTTTTTAAAAATGTTGCGCGGCACAGGACTGCGCCGTCAAGCAGACGAGTACGGCTACATCTTTATGGATCGGGCACCGTATGAAATGTTGCGCAACCGCGTGCTATCATTTGACGACGTCATTCGCTTAAAACAAGTCGAAGATGTGCTTGAAAAATATTGGAACGACCATCGGATGGACGAAACGATTGAATATATCGTCACCCATTTATTTGACACACCGTTTGACTTTTTCCAATCATTCGGCACGTATTGGGACGAACAAGGATGGGCGCGCATCGGACATCAACTTGAAGATTTATTCCGCCGCCTCTATTCGTTTTTACAAACGTTACACACGAACGACTTGCCGATCGTCGAAGCGCTCATGAAATACGACTATTTGCGCAATCAAAAACAAAAACCACGCAAACCGTGGTGGGATGAAAAAACGGACAAACATGTACGCGCGCGCGTATATGAAAAACTGTCCGAACAACCGCACCTTCTTTCACTAAGCGAAAAAGAACTATTTAAACATACCGTCGTCGAAATGATCCCGTTCGACTTGCCGCATTATTTACAAACGAAACAAGTGCGCATATGCAACATGGCGATGATCGTATACTTTAACCAAACGACAATGAAAGCAGAGACGTATTTTTTGGAAATGGAAAAGTAGGAGCCTCCACTCCTACTTTTTCTTCTTTGCCTCTTCCATTAACTCCATCACTTTATGCGCATTGATGTCGCCTTGTTCGCTCCCGAATTCTTCCTTTAATATATCGCTTGGAATTGGAATCGTTTTCCCTGCTTGTTTATTTTTCATTTTCCTTGCCGTCCTTTTTTCGAATTGCGATTCGCGCCGCGGCTCATATCTTCGCCACCAGCGTATTGCGCAGCAAATTCATCTTTCGGCATGCTTTCCGTCGGTGTTTGATTGTTCGTCTTCGCTGCATCGTGTGTCACTTTTCGCTTCATCATCATTCACCTCGTCCGTCTGTTTGTTCTTTTTTGTATGCAATGAGTATAATGTCTTCGCCCGTTTGTTCACGAAGCTTTCGCTCAAATTGTTGCACTTGGGCGATGTCGCGCTCATGCAACTGCGCAATAGGAAAACGCATATAAATCCCCCCTACAAGTAATGTCATGCAAAACGACATATTTTATACGTTGTTAAGCCATATTAATAGCGAGGTGATGATGGATGGAAAAAGATATCGAATCGCCAATTTTGGACGAAACACAACCGCATCAAATACATGCTCCGTCGTTTAAAGGAACGGGCATGCGCATGCAGCCGCCGTTTGTCAATCAACACGGGGGCGTTATTGGCGACAGTAAATACAATTCGCCAAACTCCCCGCTCAATCAATGGAGCGATGAAACAGATCCGAGTGTCATGGCGGGTGATGAATGGGTGCATCCGACGAACGACATCGGCTGGAACACCCCTGAAAACCGTGCCCAATTAGAAGAAAAACGAAGCGAAAACGCTCCGTTTATGCATCCAGACAAAGACGTCGGATATGGGGCAGATTAAAGCTATTTCCCCCGTAAACGAAATACCTTTGAGAAAGTAGCGATTAAAAAATGCATAAATGACTAACACAGGCATCGTAAACACCATCGACGCCGCCATAATGTACTTCCAATAGCTAATGTATTGTCCTTGTTGATTTGAATTTCAACCAAACTTGAAACCGATTGCAACAAAAAATTTGTAACAAAATTCGTGGTATTTTGTCCAAAAATGTTCTCCCCTTCCCACGAACTGTCGTGCTATAATCATCTCAATCCGCCCATAATATTGAACAAGTCGCCGCAACGACAGAAGAACAAAACGCAACGATGCAAGAGCTGCTCGCCTCGTCGCAAGAACTCGCAAGCACAGCAGAGCAACTTCGTCAGGCGGTCGCACGCTTTCAAATGTAACAAATAGATAACCGTCCTTTCGCATCATCAAAAGGACGGTTTCTTCGTTTGTATTCACTCAGAAAGGAAGTGGACGCATGCTTTCCCCTCACCTTGCGAAAAAAATTGTGTCGGACGTCCGCTGCCTCATTCATGAAAATCTCATTATCGTCGACACGCATGGCATCATTATCGCCAGCACCGACCCGACGCGCATCGGGCAATTTCATGAAGGCGCGTTTCTCGTTTGCCAAGAAAAACAAAAACGAATCATTACGAAAGAAGACGAAGGAAAGCTCAAAGGAGTAAAAGCTGGCATCAACTTACCTGTTTTTTTTCACGGTGACGTCATTGGCGTCATCGGCATTACAGGAGATCCAGCGAACGTATCACCATACGGTGAGCTATTAAAAAAAATGACCGAGCTTCTCATTCAAGAAAACTACTATACGGAACAGTTACAACTTGAAGCGCGTGCGCTTGAAACGTTCGTCTTCGATTGGCTGCAAGCGCGCGAATGGTCGCCATCCTTGCACGAGCGAGCCCAACTGTTTCATATCGACCTCGCTTGCTCGCGGCGCGTCATTATCGCTTCGTTAAATGAAACAAAACAAACGATTTCCGTTGACATGTGGAAATACGTTCAAATCGTTTGGAGCGATGCACGTGATGTCATCGTCCGTTGGGGAAACGATCGCTTACTTATTTTACAAACAGACGACGACAAAGAACGAACGATCGCTAAACTCAAAACGATGCAACGCTCATTATTAGACAAATACGATGTGACGCTTCATATCGGATGCGGAAAAATGGGAGATAGTAAACAGGTGTACCATTCGTATAAGCAAGCTGAACGTGCCCTTCATATCTCCAAACAAACAGGCGACATCGTTTTCGATGAAGATTTACGATTGGACATGTGTTTAGAAGACATTTCGCCTGCGACAAAACAAGAACTTATTAAACGAACGATTGAACCGCTCATACACGATGAAGAATTGTTGCATACGCTGCGGACGTTGTTCGCTAACGACTTATCGCTCAAACGAACGGCAGAGGCGCTTCACATTCACATTAATACACTTCATTACCGGCTAAAAAAAATACAAGATTATACGAAACTGAACGTGCGCCATCTCGAACATATCATCACCTTATACTTAGCTATTCGTTTTTTAGATGAAACAACAAAAAAATAATGTGTAAGCGTTTTATTTTTATATGTTTATACATAGCGGGTTTTCCCGCTTTTTTATATGCTTACAGTACAAACAAAGGGAAGAAGGTGGATGATATGATTACTGAACAAGTGAAACGACAGTTCATTCAAATTGTCGGCGCAGAAAACTACGACGATTCGAAAGCCGGACGGCTCGTTTATTCCTATGACGCAACACCAAACTTTCAATCGCTTCCTGACGCAGTTATCGCACCACGCAACACAAAAGAAGTGAGTGAAATCGTAAAAATTTGCAACAACGAGCGCATTCCGATCGTTCCACGCGGCTCAGGAACAAATCTTTGTGCAGGCACATGTCCAACGGAAGGCGGCATCGTCATCATTTTTAAACATATGAATCGCATATTAGAAATTGACGAAGAAAATTTGACGGTGACCGTTCAACCGGGAGTCATTACACTCGACCTCATTCAAGCGGTCGAAGCGAAAGGATTATTTTATCCACCTGATCCAAGCTCGATGAAAATTTCAACGATTGGTGGAAACATTAACGAAAATTCCGGCGGCTTGCGCGGATTGAAATACGGTGTCACACGCGATTACGTCATGGGGCTTGAAGTTGTACTCGCCAACGGCGACATCATTCGCACGGGCGGCAAGCTCGCAAAAGACGTCGCTGGCTACGATTTAACGCGCCTATTCGTCGGCTCAGAAGGCACTCTCGGCATTATTACAGAAGCGACGTTAAAACTCATTCCGATGCCGGAGACGAAACAAACGATGCTCGCGCTTTATGAAGATTTAGAAGCGGCAGCACGCTCCGTTTCCGCCATTATCGCCAACAAAATCATTCCGACGACGCTTGAATTTTTAGACCAGCCGACGTTACAAGTCGTCGAGTCGTTCGTCAACATCGGCTTGCCGACGGACGTGAAAGCGGTGTTGCTCATCGAACAAGACGACCCGAAAGAAGTCGTTGAGCGCGATATGGAAGCGATGGCGCGCATTTGCCGCGAACAACACGCCATTTCTGTTCAAGTGGCACAAACGGAAGAAGAAGCAAACAATTTACGCACAGCGCGTCGCTCAGCGCTATCGGCGCTCGCTCGCTTAAAACCGACGACGATTTTAGAAGATGCGACCGTTCCACGTTCGCAAATTGCAAATATGGTGAAAGCGATTAACGATATTGCTAAAAAATATAACGTCAACATTTGCACGTTCGGTCACGCAGGTGACGGCAACCTTCATCCGACATGTCCGACCGATGTGCGCGACAAAGACGAACTGCATCGCGTCGAGCAGGCGTTTGAAGACATATTCGCCAAAGCGATTGAGCTTGGCGGCACGATTACTGGCGAGCATGGCGTCGGCGTCATGAAAGCGCCGTATTTAGAATGGAAGCTCGGCAAAGAAGGAATCGCTGCGATGCAGGCGATTAAACGAGCGCTCGATCCGAACAACATTATGAATCCAGGGAAAGTGTTCGCAAAAAGCACGCGCAAACGGGTGGTGATAACGCGATGAAAAACGAACAGCTCATCCAACAACAATTTCAAGCGCGCATGAATGAAGACGAACTACTAAACTGTATGCGGTGCGGTTTTTGTTTGCCGACATGCCCGACGTATATTGAATCCGGCTTTCAAGAGTCGCACTCGCCGCGCGGCCGGATCGCATTAATGAAAGCAGTCGTCGATGGACTGATTGAACCGGACGAAGATGTCGAACGTTCCCTTCAACTCTGTCTTGGCTGCCGCGCGTGTGAACCGGTTTGCCCTTCTGGCGTGCGCTACGGCCATTTATTAGAAGAAGCGCGCGATATTATTGCGCAACATAAACGATATCCGTGGTTCGTTCGTCTCGTTCGCCACGTCGTATTTAAACAACTTTTTCCGCATCCAAAGCGGATGCGCATGTTGACGGCACTTATCGGTTTTTATCAACGTTCAGGGTTGCAGGCGCTCGTTCGCAAACTCGGCTTATTGCGCGTGTTGCCAAATCATTTAGCGATGATGGAAAACGTGTTGCCGAACGTGCCGACGTGGAAACAAATGAACGAACGACCAACGCACATCGAAGCGGAAACGAAACGAAAAAAACGGGTCGCCTTTTTTAGCGGCTGTTTAATGGATACGATGTTTATGGACACGAACGATGCGACGATGAAACTATTGCAGCTTGTCGGCTGCGACATCGTCATTCCACCGGCCCAAACGTGTTGCGGTGCACTTCACGGGCATAGCGGCGAAAAAGCGGACGCGAAAACGCTCGCGAAACAAAACATTGAAGCGTTTGAAGCGCTCGATGTCGACTATATCGTCACAAACGCTGGCGGGTGCGGGGCGTTTTTAATCGAATACGACCATTTATTAAAAGACGATCCGATTTGGGCAGAGCGTGCGAAAGCGTTTGTCGCAAAAATAAAAGATGTGTCCGTCATTTTAGTCGAACTCGGCTTTCATCTCGAAGGATGGCGCTTGCCTGAGCAAATCGTGACGTATCAAGATTCATGCCATTTACGCAACGTCATGAAAACCGCAAACGAGCCGCGCCTGTTGCTTCAATCCATTTCCGGCGTCGAGTTTCGCGAAATGAAAGATGCCGATCGATGCTGCGGTTCAGCAGGCATTTATAACATCATCGAGCCAGACATGTCGATGCAAGTGCTTGATTACAAAATGGAACAAGTAAAACAAACGAAAGCGACGACGATTGTGACCGCCAATCCCGGCTGTTTACTACAAATGAAGCTCGGCATTGAACGAGAAGGACTGACGAACGTGCGTGCCGTTCACCTTGTCGAGCTGCTTTTAGAAGCGGTAGAAGCGACAAAAGAAGCAAACGAGCCGGTGAAACAAACAGGGTAAGGGTATGGACATTCATGCCCTTACCCTCTTTTTTAAACGCTTTTCTAATTCAGCACGCTTTTGTTCTAACTGCGCTTCGCTATACGTTTTTCGCTCATATTGCGTATAGTCGATATGTAGCCATTCCGGAATCAATTCCGTTCGCACCGCTCGTTTTTCTTTTTTTATGCGACCATGCTTCTTCCAATTGCGCAAAATCCCCTCGGCATATTTCCACGTTTTCACTCCGTTTTTTAACGCGATCATTAACGCTTCGAGCACCCATTCCGCTGACGTGTCATTCACCCATAGCGCCATCTGTTCACCGACATAGCTACTGATCGTCCCGAAACCGTTTTGTTCATAAAAATAAATCAAGTTTTGTAACGTATGATCTGTTGTTATTTCTGTTTGTCTGTTCATATTGCGACGTGCGTCTTGGCAAGTTGACGCGTGCGATGCGTCATGTTGCATCGTCCGCTCGTCATGTTGACCGTTCGTTTTTTCGATACACATGTTCTCGTCATCTTCCGTCACTTGCTCGTCATGTACAACGTTTGTGTCAAGCACTTTGGCAAGCACATCGTAGTCAATGCGATACCATTTCGTTTTATCCATCTGTGAGCGATAGCGCGAGACGACGATCCCTTTTTTCTCAAGCCGTACGATCGTGCGCCGAATCGTACTTTCTGACCAAAACGGAAATTGCTTTTTCCACCCTTCGTACGTGTTGTACACCCATACATGTCCATCATGCGTATGCGTGCTTTTTCCGAGCCAATAATGAAGCTGCTGTAAAAAAATGCTTTCATTTAGTCCAAGCTTTACCGCCACCGTCGGCAATACGAACAACGGCTCATCATCGACTAACCACTTCTTCATCACAATCCCCCCTATATCCATTTATCGCCTCATACACGACATTTGGTTAGGGGGGATAAAAAAGAGAATGCCTTCGCATTCCCTTTACGGTTCTGGTGTAAATGTACGTTGTGCGAGTTCGTTGTCGAGCATAAATAGCGAATTGCTGTCGCCTTCGATGCGTTTCAGTTTTTGAATAAGCGTATCAAACATCGACTCTTCTTCTACTTGTTCGTCGATAAACCATTTCAAAAAGTTCATCGTCGCGTGTTCACGCTCATCTAACGCTAAGTCAGATAGTTTATAAATGCGGCGCGTCACTTCTTTTTCATGAGCGAGCGCTTTTTCGAAGCAGTCACGAACGGATGTAAATTCGTTGTTCGGTGAAGGAAAACCTGTCATAATGGCCCGTTCGCCAAGCGCATTAATAAAGTTGTAAAACTTCATCGCATGAAAACGTTCTTCTTCCGCTTGCACTAAAAAGAAATTTGCGAAACCATCCAATCCTTCCGCTGAGCAATATGCCGCCATCGCCATATACGCATGTGCGGAATAAAATTCGAAATTCATTTGTTCATTCAGTCCGTTTAACAATTTTTCACTTAACAACATCAACACTCCTCTCTTTCTTTATTATAACAAAAAGAGGAGGAACGTGCCTCCCCTTATTCGTTTTGCGCTTTTTTCAACGTTTGAATCGCTTCTTTCTGTTGTTTCGTTTCTTTTCCGGAGAAAAACCAGCCGCCAGCAGCAATCGCTAAAAGAACGATCCAGAAAATCGCTTTCCATAACGCCGAATGCGCGAAATGTTCAGGAACGACAGCTAAGCTCGGATGCGCAAGCGTATATACTGCCAACTTCACACCGACCCAGCCGACGATTAAAAATGCGGCCGATTCTAGGCTTGGGCGTTTATGCAACAATTTCACGAACGCATTTGCCGCAAAACGCATAATAATGACACCAATCAATCCACCAGCGAAGATGACTAAAAACTTTCCGCCGTCCAGGCCTCCAATAGGCGGTAAGTTCGTATCTGGCAACGTCATCGCTAAAGCGACCGCTGCTAAAATCGAATCGATCGCAAACGCTAAGTCAGCGATCTCCACTTTCAGTACAGTCATCCAAAAACCAGATTGCTTTTTCCCTTCTTTATGCGAACCGTCTCGATTTTTGTTTATAAAATGATGTACGGCAATAAACATTAAATACAACGCGCCGAGCGCTTGAATTTGCCAAATATTCACTAAATACGAAATGACGAAAAGCGCAGCGAAGCGAAGAATAAACGCCCCGGCAAGCCCGTAGAAGAGCGCCCGTTTTTGTTGTTTTTCTGGCAAATGTTTGACCATCACCGCCATGACGACAGCGTTATCGGCCGCTAAAATGCCCTCCAATCCGATTAAAACGAGAAGCACCCAACCATACTCTAACAACAATGATACATCCATCAATGATCCCTCCTGTAATATGTAGTTTTCCCTCGCCCGTCGGCAAAAAATCATGAAAACGCAAAAAAGACCTTCGCCGAACGGCAAAGGTCTCGCTAGACACATGTTGTGCCAACAAAGCCGATGGACAAGGTCCACGAATTGACGACTTTGTTTTCAGGCAACGCCTGAACGCTACTCCCCTTTGTAAAAGGAAAACTATAATTTAACTGTAATTTTATTATAAACCTGAATCCGTGACAAAACATCTTTACAATGGTCGCAAACCGTTGATATGATAAGGGAAAACGACGTTGACGATTCTTCATCAAGTAGGTGAATGTGATGAAAGATTTCCCGATTCGGTTTGTATTGACAGATGAAGCGATTACTCCAAGTGCTGGGCTTGCTCTCGTGGGCTACTTACTGCACCAAACGAAGCTGGATAAACGAGTAAACGCCCTTCGGCTCCCAACGGTTCGTCGAGATGTGCACATTTCCCATAGCGATGTCATTCGCTCGATGATTGGCTTGCTTGCCACAGGAAAAACGGATTTCGATCATATCGAAGCGTATCGTCAGGACGATATCTTTTCGGCATCGATGGGGATTCAGCACGTGCCTTCCTCCCCAACGTTGCGACAGCGTCTCGATCAGCTCGCTTGTCTTCCGATGACCGAAGCAATCATTTGGGAGGAATCGATGCGTCTGTTGGTTCGACAACACGCTACCTTGTCCCCTTGTTGGGCGAAAGGGAAAACGACATGGCTTCCCCTTGATATAGATGCTTCCCCATTTGACAACTCCGATACGAAGAAAGAAGGAGTGAGTCGAACGTATAAAGGATTTGACGGTTTTACGCCGTTGTTTGCGTACGCAGGGAAGGAAGGGTATATCGTTCATGCCGAGCTGCGTCCAGGGAAACAACATGTACAAGACAACATGCCTTCGTTTTTAACTACCGCCATCCGTCGAGCTCGTCCGCTGACCTCGTCTCGTCTGCTTGTCCGCATGGATGCAGGAAACGATGCGGAAGCGAATGTGCACGTATGTCTAAAGGAAGACGTGGACTTTGTCATCAAGCGAAACTTACGCCGAGAATCGAAAGCGCTTTGGTTCCAGATCGCTTCGCAAAAGGGCAGACGCGTCGATGATGGACAAACAGAAGGAGTACAAACGTATGAGTTATGCCTTCCACAGACCGCAGCAATCGATGGACACACGTATACGTACGTTCAAGTCACCCAAGTGACGGAACGAACGATGGAACGAAATGGACAGCTGATGCTCGTTCCTAATTACGAAGTCGAAAGCTACTGGGTGCGCCTCGAAGGATACGAGCATGTTCGAATGAGTGATGTGCTCGCATTGTATCACGATCATGCGACATGCGAACAGTTTCATAGCGAACTGAAAAGCGACTTAGATTTAGAGCGACTTCCATCAGGGAAGATGAAAACGAATGCGCTCGTGTTAGTCATGGGAGCATTCGTGTACAACCTTCTTCGCCTGATTGGACAAGATCTATTAAGCGATCCGAGACATCCATTACATCATAAAGTGAAACGCCGCCGCATCAAGACGATCATTCAGACGGTGATCACGATGGCAGGTCGACTCGTCCGCCGATCACGACAGATCTGGATGAAACTGACGCGAAGGAGTGGCTATAGCGAGCCCCTACTGAACATTTACATAAAATGGAGAGAAGGAGCATAACGAACGATTGTTCGCAATTCTGTACTCATCCTAACCCTCTGTCCTTTTTTGTTTTTTCTTTGGTTTATATACCTAAAAAAGATATTTATTTCATTTCTGAGAGTGAAGATGACATCTGTTTTAAACATAAAAAGGGAATGGTGGATCACACATCCATAAAACCAGCAAAAAAGTCAAAGTCGATGTCAATCCATCACGGATTCAGGATAAAGACATGAACGCATTTTGTCAACCCGTCAACTTACTTGTTTTTGTTCCGCATGCACCTCGTTTAGCTTGCTGTGCTTGCGACCATACAAAAAGTAAATGACGAGACCAATCGCGAGCCAACCGCCAAAGCTAAGCCACGTCATGGCAGGAAGCTGAAGGGCTAAATACGTACAAAACGCGACCGCAAGAAGCGGAATGACCGGTACAAACGGCACCATAAAGCTTCGTTTTAAGTTCGGCTCTGTTTTTCGCAACACTAAAATGCCGATCGCAACAGTCGTAAATGCAAACAACGTTCCGATATTTGTTAAATGCGCTAATTTATTTAACGGAATAACACCGGCAAAAATGGAAACAGCAATACCTGTTACCCATGAATTGACAAGGGGCACTTGTTTCCGTTCGCTCACTTTCGCAAACAATGACGGAAGCAAGCCGTCGCGGCTAATCGCATAAAAGAGGCGCGTTTGTGCATAAAGCATGACAAGAAGCACCGTCGTAATGCCTGTAATCGCACCGAGCGAAATAAATCCAGCAACCCAATCTTGGTTAATGTAATTTAACGCGAAAGCAACTGGATTTTTCACACCTAATTGATCGTACGGTACAATTCCTGTTAAAATGAGCGACACCGCAATATACAACAACGTACAAACAGCAAGCGAAGCGATAATACCGATCGGCATGTTGCGCTGCGGATTGCGCACTTCCTCTGCCGCTGTCGATACCGCATCAAACCCTAAATATGCGAAAAACACCGTCGCCGCTCCTGCCGCAACACCAGAAAAGCCAAACGGCATAAACGGCGTCCAGTTTTCTGGCTTCACATACCATACGCCAACCGCAATAAACAATAAAATGACTGCCACTTTAATGACGACCATCACCGCATTAAAGCGCGCTGATTTTCTCACACCTTGCGTCAATAAAAACGTAATAAGTAAAACAATAACGATGGCTGGCACATCAATAAACGTTCCTTTGGATGGATCGTATGCGCTTGTGAGGGCATGCGGAAGCTCAATGCCAAAACCGGCAAGCAACCCTTGGAAATAGCCCGACCATCCGGCCGCTACCGCCGATGCAGCCACACCGTATTCTAAAATTAAATCCCAGCCAAGCATCCATGCGATGATCTCACCAAACGTCGCATAGCTGTACGTATACGCGCTTCCCGATACGGGCACGCTCGATGCAAATTCCGCATAACAGAGCGCCGCAAATACGCACGCTAATCCAGATAAAATAAACGAAAGAACAAGCGCTGGTCCCGCATGCTCTGCCGCCGCTACGCCCGTCAAGACGAAAATGCCCGTCCCGATAATCGCTCCGATGCCAAGCATCGTCAAATCAAAGGCGCCTAATTCTTTTTTTAGTGCAGCGCCGCTTTTTCCTGACTCGCTCATGAGCGCGTCAATCGACTTTTTCCTGAACAAACTCATCGTTGTAAACTCCCCTTTTGAAAAATAAACATCTTGTTTTATACTTTAACGCCCAAAATCGTTAAAGGCAATACATTTTTATTATTTCGAAATATTTTTATTTTTCTAATAACAAAGGAAGCGTCACCGTCATCGTCGTTCCGGATCCGACTTTGCTTTTTATCGTCCACGTGCCGTTCATCATTTCAATGATGCGAACTGCCACCATCGCCCCAAGACCTGTCCCTTTTTGTTTCATGCTGAAATACGGTTCTCCGAAGCGCGCGATTTCCTCTTTCGTCATGCCGGCTCCTTCATCGCGCACAACGATCGTCACCGTTCGTTCATCGACGTGCATATGGACATATACCGCACCGCCATGCTGTATCGCTTCTATTCCATTTTTTATTATATTTAAAAAACATTGCCGAAAATATTGGGCGTTGCCACTTACTTTCGCAGGCATGAGCGTTGACACGATGTCTACCCCCGACATGTTCGCTAACGGACGCAACATGTCAATGACTTTCGTTAACTCATGATGCACGTCAAGCGGCTCCATTTTTTCTGGAAACGGCTTCGCAAACGTTAAATAATCGTCAATAATGGCGCAGGCGCGGTTTAATTCTTCAAGGGCGATATTGATATATTGTTCTCTCGTTTCCGCTAATATGTCTTTTGATTTCATGAGCTGCAAAAATCCTTTGACGACGGTTAACGGATTGCGTATTTCATGAGAAATGCTTGCGGCAAGCTGGCTGACGACTTCCATTTTTTCAAGCTTAATCGCTTCCGAGCGAACGAGCAACGCTTCACGCAACGTTTCAACGATAAGCACAACGAACGATACGGCAAAAGGAGGAACGAGAATAAAGTGAATGATGTACGACTCTGTCACTTGAAAATCAGAAATGACGATCGCCAAAATCGTAGCAACAATCGCTAATATAAACGTCACCACCCCCGAAGCGAATAATCGTTGTTTTCTCGACAGCCGTTGGAAAATAGGAGAAAACAAACTACCGAAAACGAACATCATGACATAAACAGCGACGGTAATGAATTGATAGCCGTACATCACCCAGCGCGCGAGCAGCAAAATAAGCAAGAGGGGAAAACTGACCGTCCATCCGCCGTAAAACGTGCCAAGTAAAAACGGAACTTGCCGCAAATCGTGCACGCAATCAGGGGCGATGTAAATCGGATATTTCATACATAAAATGATCGGAACGCTTGAACATGCGATAAGCAACAATCGTTGATGCGCCTTTTTTCTCTGGAAAAACCGAACGTGATCGTATAAAAAATAAAAGAAAAAAAATGCTCACTAGCATGTAAAATAAATTGTTTAACACGTGCTCATTTATATATGTCATCTCTCATCTCTCCCGGCGTCATTCATACACGTTCAGTTTCGCTAAAATTTTTTCTGTTGTCAACGCATCGACATCTTTGAAAAATTGCCTCGTTTCCATTATGATAAAGATGCAAACTACATAGTGGAGATGGTCATATGAACGAACGGCGTTATTTGCCGCTTTTATTTATTGTCATGTTTTTCGTCATGATGGGATTCGGAATTATTATTCCCGTCCTTCCGTTTTTCGCTGAAAACATCGGTGCAACCCCAACAGAGCTCGGTTGGCTCATGGCTGTGTATTCTTTTATGCAATTTTTGTTCGCACCGATGTGGGGAAACTTATCTGACCGATACGGGCGAAAGCCGATGATACTTATCGGTATTTCCGGCTTGGCGCTGTCGTTTTTCTTATTCGCCTTAGCAACAAAACTTTGGATGTTGTTTGCGGCCCGCATCATTGGCGGCTTCTTATCTGCCGCGACGATGCCGACAGCGATGGCGTATGTGGCTGATGTAACGACAGAAGAAAACCGCGGAAAAGGAATGGGCATGATCGGTGCGGCTGTCGGACTCGGATTTATTTTCGGACCAGCGATCGGCGGCATCTTTTCCGCTACAAGCTTAACGGTCCCATTTTGGATCGCCGGCTGTTTATCGCTCTTGACTGCCGTGTTCGTTTTCTTTTTCTTACAAGAGTCACTTCCGAAAGAAAAGCGTTCGATCGGACAAGCGAAACGGCCATCGCTTTCCTCCGCCCTTCAAGGACCTTTGGCGCGCTTATATATGTTGCAGCTGATCGTCACATTTTCCCTCGCTGGTCTTGAAGCGACGTTCGCTTATTTTGCCGCAAAACGCGCAGGTCTTACGTCAAAAGAGCTCGGCTACATTTTTATGATTATGGGACTTGCTGGTGCGATCGTTCAAGGGGGACTGCTCGGAAAACTGATCGCATCGTTCGGTGAAAGAACGGTCATTCGCGCTGGTTTATTTCTTTCAGCGCTCGGCTTTTTTCTTATTTTGTTCATCAATCATTTTTGGACAGCGGCGCTTTACTTAACGATTTTCGGCATCGGTAACGGTGTCATTCGCCCATGTGTATCGTCCTTGCTTACGAAATATACAACGGGCGGACAAGGAAGCGCGACAGGCGTATTATCATCGTTCGATTCGCTCGGGCGCATCGGCGGTCCGGCAATCGCAGGTTGGCTGTTTACATTAAAACCGAGTTTGCCGTATGTGACAGGCATATTGCTGACGTTCGTTTCGTTCGCCCTATTTCAGTCGTTTCAACGAGCAATGATGCAAAAAGGCTCCGCGTAATCGGAGCCTTAGATTATGACTTGTATTTTTTAACAACAAATAAAAAATCCCCTGCCAATCGCAGAGGTTAAACAATGATCGCATCGTATCCTTTTTTTCTTAACTCTTCGACGAGACGTTCTGCATTTTTTTTATCGCGAAATGCTCCGACTTGCACGCGGTATAACTTTCCATCGTCTTTCGGTGGAGCAGGCGGTTTCTTTTGCAATCCGAACGCTTTCGCCATTCCTTCTACATGACCGCGGGCAATTTGCGACAGAAATTCGTCTGATTTCAGCTTTGCGGCATCTCCTGCGTTGTTGATAAATAAGTTTTCCGTCAATAAAGCTGGCATATTCGTTTGACGAAGCACCGCATAGCTCGCACGTTTTTTTCCGCGATCGCGCACATCTCCAATCGCTTTCATCACTTCATCATGAATGATGTTTTGATATGAAACAGTTTCTTTGCTCACATTTCCATTGAATATATATGATTCAAATCCTGTTCCACCACCTGCGTTCACATGAACGGATAAAAAGAAGTCCGCACCGATCCGATTCGCCATCGCTGCCCGTTCCGAGAGTTCAATAAACTGGTCGTCTGTCCGCGTATAGTGTACATCGACACGTTCATACTCTTTCAACATCTCCCCTATTTTCGTCACAATCGTTAACGTTACATCTTTTTCACGAAGTCCGTTTCCGACCGCCCCCGGATCACGTCCTCCGTGCCCTGCATCTAAAACAATTTTTACCATCATATCCTCACACCTTTCTAACAAATTTTCTCTCTGCTAATGACATATACATGATCTCGGACAAAGGATACGGCCTTTTCGTATTTATCTATTTTTTCTTTCGCCCGCACATGAATCATCCGTCCTTTTATTTTTATACCTACATACGTATTTTGCCTATTCCTTCGCTGTTTATCATCTAATCAGCAATCTTTTTACTTTACAAAAGTGAGTAACAAACTATATTATAGTTATAGCTTTTCATATTAAAGCGGAATATAAGTAAGTATAAACTTACATCAAGGAGGATCTGTTATGGCAAAAGTACTTTATATTACTGCAAATCCAAAACAAGAACAACAATCATTTAGTTTATCAGTCGGTCGTGCGTTTTTAGAAACTTACAAACAACATCATCCAGAAGATGAAATCGTTGAACTACACTTGTACGATATCGACGTCCCTTACATTGATGCTGATGTATTTAGCGGCTGGGGCAAACTACAACAAGGACAAGCATTTGACCAATTAAGCAAAGATGAACAACAAAAAGTAGCGCGCATCAACGAATTATGCGACCAATTTATTGAAGCTGACAAATATGTATTCGTCACACCGATGTGGAACTTTAGCTTCCCTCCAAAATTGAAGGCATATATCGATACGCTTTGTATCGCCGGAAAAACGTTTAAATATACAGAAGAAGGGTCTGTTGGACTACTAAAAGGGAAAAAAGCGCTCCACATTCAAGCGCGAGGAGGTATATATTCTGAAGGTCCGGCGAAAGAAATGGAGTTTGGTGACCGCTATTTAAGAGCTGTTCTCGCTTTTATCGGCATAACAGACGTTCAAACGATTGCGGTCGAAGGCATGAACGCTTTTCCAAACGAAGCAGAAGCCATTAAACAACAAGCAATCGAACGAGCAAAAGAAGCAGCGAAACAGTTTTAATAACAAACAAAAAAGTCAGCGTGTTCAGCGCTGACTTTTTTATTTCCTCATAGGTACGATACAAACGACCGCTACCCATGCTGGACTAATTTTCTCCCTCGAACCTGTATTTGCGGCGCTGTTTGGCTATTTGTTTTTAGGAGAAGTATTGTCAGTCAAAGGGTACATCGGTGCTGCACTTGTGCTTTTTGGCATTTTATACGCCGAAATGCCGCGAAAACATGTGAGACGATACGCGCCATCTGTCGAACAAAAAAGCTGACATGTCGTCAGCTTGTCACAGTTTAAATGTGAATTTAATAATCCCTGCTTTTACCATCGCTTCAATGACAATGACGATGGCAGGGCCGACGAACAGTCCAAGAAAGCCAAGGAGGCGGAATCCTAAGTAGACGCTTACTAATGCGGCGAGCGGGCTAATGCCTAAGTTCGACGAGAAAATTTTCGGTTCGATTGTTCGGCGGATGACCGTAATGGCGACAAATAGGACAATTAACCCAATGCCTGTCGCGCTATGTCCGTTGGCAATATGAAAAATTCCCCATGGCACTAACACCGAACCTGTCCCTAAAATCGGCAAAATATCGACAACAACAATTAACAAGGAAAAAAGAATCGGATAATCGACCCTTAACATAAGCAAGCCGCCTAACGCAAGCAAAAACGTAATGACGCTCAATAAAAACTGCGCTTTAATAAAGCCGACACCTGCACGGCTTAGCTGCGTTATAATGATTGTCAACCGTTGCTTTGTGCGCTCGGACAAATGTTTTTCGAGCGCTTTTTTGAGCCGCGGCCAATCGAGACTAATAAGAAAAAGCGCAACTAAATAGACGAGAAAATGAATTAAAAATTCTGGAATTTTCGTCAAATAGCCAATCATCGCTTGCGTCAAATTTGTCGCAAACGACAAAAGCATATTTTTCACCGTTTCGACGCTATTTTCGAGCGATGTAATGATTTCACGCGGAATGTCGCTAGAATACGACTGCCATTTTTGAATGAGCTCATTGACAACTGCGGTAATTTCCGATAAAAAGAGCGGCATTTTTTGCGAAAACATCATCGTCTGTTCAACGAGAATCGCAACAACAAAATAAGCAAGTCCTCCCATCGCAAGCAAAAAGAGCATAAACGTAATCGTTACTGCGTGGATTCGTTTCAATCCGCTTTTTTGCAGCTTTTGTACTCCCGGCTCAAGGAGAAGGGCGGTAAAGAACGCAAACACGAGCGGTAAACTGTACGGAAGCAAAAAAAACGCGATTGCTGCCAATAGTGCAAGAACAAGCCACTTTTTCATCATGCTTCATTCAACCCATTTCTTTTTCAATTCCTACTTTATCATAATATAACACTCTCGCGCTTCCTGTCACCTATCAAAAAAAACCAGCGCCTAATGCGCTGGCTTGTTTACGCCGACGTTTTTGTCGGAAAACGACCGTTTTTTTCATCTGTTTGTACATACGTTTTTTGAACGTGCGGGGACGTCATGAGCGAAATCATCGCACCGTAGTCAACCGCAAAGCGAAGATGGTCGCCGACTTGAATGTCGGTGTATGTAGCGTCAACAATCATATGGTCGCTGCTTGAGCCAATGATTTGAACGGGTTGTAGAGGAGTTAATCCGTTGACGTACACGTCTTGGCGGCCGATGCCGACAATGGCGCGTTTCATCATGCCGCGCTCTGGAAACGTCGGCGCTTCGCCAAATGCATTGCGGCTTTGTACACCATATGGGACAGACGGTTTCGTTTTTACTTCAATCACTTCTGCGACGAAACAAAACGCATCTTGATATAGGCCGGGGATGGCTGCGCCACGAATCGTCTCGCGTCCTAAAAAAATGGCTTCACCTAATCGTAAATGGTTAATGCAACCGACGTCTTTCGTTTGTTTTAACCAATAATAGTTCGCGGAATTGCCACCGGATACGTACGGTAAAAATAACGAATACTCTTTTTGAATATGTTTCGCAAGTGACGAAAGCTCACGCATTTTTTGCTCTGTTGGAATAATGCCGCCAAAGCAGGCGAAATTCGCCCCGATGCCGACCACTTGAATGTTTGGCAACTGCAAGATTTGTTCAATAAACGCCGGCACATCTTTCGGCATGACGCCTTCGCGCAAATCGCCCATCTCGACCATCACAATGATCGCATGCGTTTTGTTTTGCTTCACCGCTTCTGCAGAGATGGCACGCACGACGTCGATTTCCGATTGAGCGCTCACATCGACATGTCGAACAACTTCGCTCACTTCGCTTAGCGCAGGCGTGCGAATAAGCATATACGTTGCTGGAATTTGCGCTGATTTTAATTTTGCGATGCGCTCGACTTTCGTATCCGCTAAACTTGTGATACCGCTATCGACAAGAGCGCGGGCAATTTCCATATCTCCGTTTACCCCTTTGATGACAGCGGTCATTTGAATTCCTTTTTCTTCGCACCATTTTTTCAGCGTTTTAGCATTATGACGAATTTTCCGCAAGTCAATTTCGACTTTCGCCGTCATGACACCGCCACCTCAAGTTTTTGTAGAGATGGGAAATAGTCAATGAGACGATCAACGACTTTGTCGGCTCCGTATTTTAATACATCAGTCACAGGCATACGGAATTTTCGTTCGTATTCGTAAATGGTTTGTTTTAGTTCGTCATCTGTCATACCTTCATGATTTAACGTAATCGCAACAACTTTTGTTTTTCCGAAATGTTCAATTAACGCAATTTCACTTTCAACTGTTGGCATTTCAACAAACGGGAAATCACCAAGCACTTTTCGCTTCGGTGGGTGTTGTAAAATAACGGCTTGCGGCCGCGCCCCTTTTAAAATGCCAGCCGAGCTGACGTAAGCTGGGTGGCTAAGCGCCCCTTGGCCTTCAACGATAATAATATCTGGACGTTCTGTTTCATATGCGCGCACAACTTCTCGTTCAAGTTCGCCGATCATATATTGAAGCGGAAACGCATCCATCGCAAAGCCGTATGAAGCGCCTTGAATTAAGCCCGTTTGCCCTGTGGCAACAAATGCCGTTTTATAGCCGCGCTTTTGTAATGCTTTATCAACGATCATCGCTGTCGTCCGCTTCCCGCACGCTCCGTCTGTCCCGAGCACCGCCACAATTGGCGTTTTCACTTGCAAAATACGTCCCGTAAACAACGTCCATTCTTTTTTCGGACGCGGTTTGCGAACGTCGCGAATCGTTACCCCGTATCGCTTCGCCATCGTCATCATTTCTTCATCTTCTGTTAAAAACTCTTGAAGTGGATTAATGATGTGCATGCCTGCTTCCATTGCTTCGATGATTACTTGGCGTTCTTCTTTTTTGAGAAAAGCGTTCGCTGGAGCAATTCCTAAGATGAAGTAGTTCGGTTTTTCTTTTGCGGAGGCTATTGCATCTTGAAGGTTTTTACAAATCGGAATGCCATTTTTCTTTTGATCAAGCACCTCTCCGGCATCTTGACCAGCTTTTGTCGAATCAATGACTGCAACGATCTCATACAGCCCTGAATCGCGCACAAGCCCATTCGCTGTTTTTCCATCCATGGAACCAAATTGATGTTCACAATACACAATGGCGTATTTCTTCATCAGAAATCCCTCCATTTCTTTGTGAAATCAATATTTCCACGAAAAAAACATCTCACTTTACCATAATCGGAAAGAAAGATGTTCTCTACCTTATATTATAACAAATGTTAAAGAAAAAGTAAAATGGTATATACAAAAAAATCCAGACCCTAACATACTGGTTCTTGTAGGTACGATACAAACCAAACGAAAAAGCTCAAGTAATTGAAGAATTTTTACAAAGGTGTTTCAATTCCTCATAGGTACGATACAAATTAATTCATCGCCTATGACTTATGTACATGGGGTACATGTTTCAATTCCTCATAGGTACGATACAAATTGTTCAACCTGTTGGATCGGTTGATCGGCTGGAGTCTGAGTTTCAATTCCTCATAGGTACGATACAAATTTCGAAACCGAATTGAGAGGTGCTGGGTCAACGACAGTGTTTCAATTCCTCATAGGTACGATACAAATTTGCGGGCAATTTCGTTTGATACCACTTGTACGAATACAGTTTCAATTCCTCATAGGTACGATACAAATCACTCCTACATCATTTTTTAACAACTGTTAACATCATTCGTTTCAATTCCTCATAGGTACGATACAAATGCTCCGCTTTTTCAGCAGTTGCGCATCTATCTTGCTCTCGTTTCAATTCCTCATAGGTACGATACAAATTGGGCAAAAGTTGCGCGTGAAATAACCCCTGTTGTTTGTTTCAATTCCTCATAGGTACGATACAAATATTTGAACAACCTTGTCCGCATCTGGTGACTCCTGCTGAGTTTCAATTCCTCATAGGTACGATACAAATGCCCTTCACACGCTCACCGAAATCATTTTCAAAATCAGTTTCAATTCCTCATAGGTACGATACAAATTATACGAACGAATCCATGCGAGCCGCGCTGCCCAAAAGTTTCAATTCCTCATAGGTACGATACAAATGTACAATACTAGTATCAACCACCTTGTCGTACCAATGTTTCAATTCCTCATAGGTACGATACAAATAGCTGAAGCATGATATACCCCCCCATTTTTTTTAAAGTTTCAATTCCTCATAGGTACGATACAAATGGACGAAGAAGCAGAAGCGGCTTTTTCATTGTGTTGTCGTTTCAATTCCTCATAGGTACGATACAAATTGCTGATGATAACCATAAAGACCTCTTTCGATGAGCTGTTTCAATTCCTCATAGGTACGATACAAATTTTAGCAAAAAAAACGGGGGAAGGCTTGCATCGTCGTTTCAATTCCTCATAGGTACGATACAAATTTCACTTAACAGAAAACGGATATGATTATGATGTTGAAAGTTTCAATTCCTCATAGGTACGATACAAATGTACGGCTACACAGTAGTGTACGATGTCCGTACAGACGAGTTTCAATTCCTCATAGGTACGATACAAATGCGTATTGCACAGTTGGCCATTCGGAAAGTGAAGAAGTGTTTCAATTCCTCATAGGTACGATACAAATGCGGAACATACGGCGCGTTGAACGTGATCATATGAGTTTCAATTCCTCATAGGTACGATACAAATTAGTTACTTTACAAAATGCCTATTACGATGTTAAAGAGAAGTTTCAATTCCTCATAGGTACGATACAAATTCTAAAAGAGGGGGTAGAGATCAATGAGGTTGAATTAGGTTTCAATTCCTCATAGGTACGATACAAATATGACCGCGTTTCAACTTCGACACAACCTTCTGCAGCGGTTTCAATTCCTCATAGGTACGATACAAATCCCAAAAAGTGCTGATAAATCAATACTTGGAAAAGCTATACAATGTCATTATACATACATTCGAAAATTCTGTCAATCGTCTTGATGCGTTGATACGTCTAAAAAAGTTGCAAAAAACAAATTGTCGTCGATCCCCTGGGGTTTTTGCAAGATTGGAGGTCGACGACGGTTGTGAAATTATGCGCAAATTACTTATTCCTTTTCTAACAACTCACGCACTTCATCTTCCGCAAGGTCTGTGATGTTTGCGATATCTTCTACACTCATCCCTTTTTTGGCCATCGTTTGTACAAGGTGCTTCATCCCTTGTTTGATTCCTTGTTTGATTCCTTGTTCTATCCCTTCTTCTCTTCCCTTTTCCAACGCCTTTTGTTCATACGAAATAATCAACTCCATCACTTGTTCTTTTTCTTTCGTCTCCATTTCATTCACCTCGCTTCGCAGTCTTCGTTCTTCTTCGTCTGATAATTTCACATATGTTTCAAAAAAGCCAAACAATAACCGTTGTTTCGCTTCGTCTAATTCCATTCGGACAAGCATGCGTAAAAATTGTTTTTTCAGTTCTACCCGTTCACTTTCAGTATAACCCATCTTGCTTAACAATGCAGCGGCGATCGGGTTGTCTTGGCGGATGTAGTTGCGCCAGTTTTGTTTCCGAAGTTCCACAGTGAAAAAATGAAAATCGAGGACTTTGCCAAAAGGAAAGTGGATCATAAATGTAGATCGTTCGTCGCGGATCGGATCGTAGCTAAATACAGCAATCGGTACAATATGTTTACGGTACTTTTCAAACAAACGGCTAAAATAAATAAACATGCGTTCAGGGAACGACGGTTGGACGTAGCTTTGGTTTTCGATATGGACAATAATGAGGCTATCCTCTCCTTTTAATTTCGTTTCGACCAACAAATCAACGCGGTATTTCTCCCCTGCCGTTACATCGGTAAACAACTCCTCCGATAAAAACGATACGTGGCGAAAGTCGATATGCTCATGCATCGTTGGAAAAAAGAGAACGATAAACTCCTCAAAAAACGTTTGGATCAATTCTTTAAACAAACGGTCGTGGTCAATCGGCATACATTCACCTCACATACAATCGTTTCGATGGTTTTATTCGACAATATCATCTCTTTTCCTGCATGTCATAATAAAAAGCCAACTCCTAGCGAGCTGGCTTTTTATCGCCTAATCGGCAAGCTGATAACAAACGTCGTTCCTTTCTCCGAACTGTCGTGAAGCGCAATCGTTCCGCCATGGTTTTCAATAATTCGTTTCACGATCGTCAGCCCTAAGCCTGTCCCCGATGACTTTGTCGTGTTGCAATTCATCCCAGTGTCTAAAGGGGCTTTCTTGCGCTTCCTCGTAAATAAGAAAGACGTGATATGGGCGGAAAAGGTTAACAAAAAATATGGCGTCATTGCGCCATGTTTTTATCGAAACATCATATCGTCTTTACGGGCAACGCCTGTTTTGTATGCCGCTTTCATGACGGCTTCGCGCACGCGTTCGGCGACTTTGTTGTTAAAGACGCTTGTTCGCTTAATTCTTCGTCGGTGACGACAGAGGCGATCGCTTGGGCCGCGGCAAGTTTCATTTCTTCGTTAATTTCGATGGCGCGGCAGTCCAACGCCCCGCGGAAAATGCCAGGGAAACATCGGAAAGTTTTCCGCCGCACGCATCGTTTGAATGCCGTAATACGCATCGTACGGAATTTCTTTTTCGCCGAGCAAATCTTGTTCGATTCGTACTGCTTTTGTTTGCAACATCTATGCATCCCAACTTTCTTCATGTTTTTTTGTCATGTCGTTTGCGATTGGCGTTTCCATCATGTTTTTAATTTCCATCAAATTGCTCGTTTTTCCTAACGCCCACATCAGTTTCGGTACGATCGCTTCCGTATTCATATCGCCTGATAAAATGACCGTATTTTGCGCCACTTTTCGCCCGACTTCATATAATGTTAAATCTTCTCCTTCTTCTAAACATTGCGTCGTAATAACAACCGCCATGCCATCGTCGATCAGTTCCTTCATTTTCGGCAATAAATTACGCCCTTGAAACGGCACGCCCCCGCTTCCAAAACTTTCAATAATCACACCGCGATATAAATGGCGAATGTAATCAAATATTTCTGGCTTCGTACCCGGATGAAGCTTCAGTAAAAACACGTCCGGGCAAAGCGACGGATCAAATTGCAACTCGCCGCTCGGCTTTGGCAGTTCGTATTGATAATTGATGCGATCGTGATGAATGTAAGCGACGTACGGATGGTTAATGCTTTCGAACGCATCATAGCTTTTCGTCCGCATTTTTACTGCCCGCGTACCTAAAATAACGCGCCCATCGAAAACGACGAACACCCCACTCACATCTTCGCACGCAAAGCGAAGCGCATCGCGTATATTTTTTTTCGCATCCGTTTTCGGAAAGCCGATCGGCACTTGAGAGCCAGTCAATACAATCGGCTTATTCACGTTTTGAAGCATATATGACAACGCAGCTGCCGTATACGCCATCGTATCCGTTCCGTGCGTCACGACAAAGCCGTCATAGCGATCGTATTGCTCATAAATCGCCTCCGCAATGTCACGCCAATGCTCCGGCTGCATGTTTGTGCTATCGATGTTCATTAAAATTTGGCTATCTAAATGATACGGCTGATTTTCAATCGTAATGTAGCTTGTTAATTCTTTTGCGGTTAGTTTCGGTGTCAATCCTTCTTCACTTGGCACGGAAGCAATTGTGCCGCCTGTCGCAAGCAACAAAATTTTTTTCATCATCGTCACCTCAAATATGGCGATTTTAAGTCATCTATTGTATTGTTTGTGTCATGTAGTGTAAACTATGAATACATTCGTTCGCGATTCGCGTACATTCATTTCAATTATATTTAGGAAAAAAGAAAATAACAAGTGTTTTTATTCATTTCGCGAACAGCAATAAGGGGGGAAACATGATGATTTCAAAACGACTATCGGAATTAAGAAAGAGAAAGCAATGGTCGCTGCAATATATTGCCGACCAGCTAAATATTGCTAAAAGCACGTACGCAGGCTATGAATCTGGGTATCGCCAACCGTCGCTCGAAGCGGTCAAGGAGCTGGCAACGTTGTTTGGCACAACAACAGACTACTTACTCGGGACAACAGACGAGGAACAACCGTCGATCGAGCTCACTCGCCCGACGGTTCGACTGACAGTAGACGGTGAACCGTTAACGGAAGACGAAATCATTCAACTCATCGCATTCATCCGCGCAAAACGCGACATCGAAAATAAAAAATAGGCGTCAACAACGCCTACTTCATCACGTATGCGACATCGCGCGCTAGCCGTTCAACAGATGCATACGGCAGATCCAACTGCAACATGCGCCGCAACACGTGGCGTGCTTCTATTGACAAGGAAAGTTCGTCTTCCCAACTTTTCTCTTTGTCCTCTGTTGGCTCATAAGACGAATATAACAAAAACAGTAAAAAATGACCGAGGGCATATATGTCGCTCTTTACATGAATGCTTCGCCTTAGCCGCTGTTCAAGCGTGAACAACCGTTCGTTTTTTTCATATAAAAAGCGCGCAAGCCCAAAATCGAGCACATATACAATCCCATTGCGAAAGACGATATTCGGAATGCGCAAATCGCGATGCACAATGCCGTGCGCGTGGATGTATTGCACGACACGTAACACATCTGCCAATAACGAAAACGCTTCTTTTTCCCCATACGTTTGTTTTTTCTCAAAAATAAGCGTTTCGATCGTATCTCCATCGATATATTCCATGACAAGATGCGGAATGCCGCGCACATCGAACATATCATATAGCTTTGGAATTTGCGGATGGTTTAGCTTTCGTAACATGAGCGCTTCTCGTTCAAACGATGCGATTCGCTTCTTTGTTTTCGTCCGCTTCATTTGCTTTACAACGACAAGCTGGTTCGTCTCCTCATCGCGCGCCACATATGTTATCCCGTAGCTTCCTTCACCGAGCCGCGCTTCAATCGTGTATCGCCCGTTTACGACCGTTCCTTCCCGATACGGCTTTTCAATAAAAATCATGAACTGCCAAAAAAGCTAGAAAATACGCTATGGCTACGATGCTTCTTTTTATAATGTTTGTAGCCGTATTGCGACGGATGGCGATGCGGACGGTACGTATAGCGATCGCTGCTGCTGTAACGATGCTTGTGCATATTTTTGTGTAAAAGCATCTCAAGCAATTTTTTCAGCATGGTTATCATCCCCTTCATAACGGATAGCTTACTATACGGAAAAATAAGAAAAAAGTTTCATATTTAAAGTATATCCTTGCGAAATAGAAAAAATTTTAAGAAAATACACAGGAAGGGGGGATACATATGTTTCATAGTGGTGTCAAAGCAGGAATCGCCATTGCGATTGGATATGCGCCCGTTGCGCTAACGTTCGGTTTGTTAGCCAAGTCGACAGGACTTTCGATTGTAGAAACAACGCTGATGAGCATGATTGTATTTGCGGGGGCGGCGCAATACATTTCGCTCAATTTACTTTCTCTTGGGACAGGCGCATTTGAAATCATTTTAACGACATTTATTTTAAACATTCGCCATTTTTTAATGTCGGCATCATTAAACGAAAAAGCCGAACGCGAGTCGCTTTGGAAAAAAGCGTTGTACGCATTCGGCATAACGGACGAAACGTTTTCTGTCGCTGCGATGAAAGAAGGGACCGTCTCCGCTTCGTATATGTTCGGGCTTATTTTTATTTCTTACAGCAGCTGGGTAATCAACTCTGCGATCGGGCATATCGTCGGCGCATATTTGCCGGAAAACGTACAACAAAGCTTATCTGTCGCCTTGTATGCGATGTTTATCGGCTTGTTAGTCCCAGCCATCAAAACAGAGCGAAAAGCGCTTTGGCTCGCGATCAGTTCCGGGCTAATGAACTGCGCGCTCTTCTTATGGCTCAACGTCCCAAAAGGATGGGCGATCGTCATCGCCACGATTGTATCGGCTGTGGTCATCCAATGGCTTGCCGAGAAAGGAAAGGAGACGGAATATGCGCAGTGACATCATTTTTATCATTCTCGGCATGGGCATCGTCACATACATTCCGCGCATGCTTCCATTGACGCTTTTTCATCGCATCGACTTGTCGCCGTTTTGGCGCGGCGTGTTGCGAAACGTACCATACGCTACGCTTGGTGCGCTCATTATCCCAGGCATTTTTCTTATCCAAGACGATCCGTGGTTTGGCATTCTCGGCTTTTTTAGCGCCGTACTCGCCGCTTCACTCGGCGCTAACGTCATGATCGTCGTTTTCGTTGCGGTGCTTGTGTTAAGCGTGTATACGACACTATAAAACAATCCCCCACTTCAACAAGTGAAAGTGGGGGATGTTCATTTAAGCTCTTTTCTTTTTCATTAACCACACAATAAAAGCAATAAAAAGAACGATTAACAACGCATAAACAGCATGTGAATACATGTTCATATACTCGACAATATTTTCCCACGATTCGCCAACCATCGCGCCAATTTTAATGAGTACAATATTCCAAATGGCTGTACCAATCGTTGTCAACAATAAAAAGATGCTAAATTTCATGTGCGCCATGCCAGCTGGGATGGAAATTAAACTTCTTATTAAAGGAATAAAACGGCATAAAAATACCGCCCACACCCCGTATTTTAAAAAGCGAGCATTCGCATGATCGACATCTTTTTTCGTCAGGCGGAGAATATGTCCCCATTTGTCAACGATTTTTCCGAGCCGCTCAATATCCATCAACAAACCGACACCGTAAAGGATTGCAGCCCCAAACACAGAACCTAGCGTCGATGCAACTACTACGCCACCGATCGTTAAATTCGTTTTCGTCGTCATGAATCCGCCAAAAGTTAAAATCACTTCAGAAGGGATCGGGGGAAATACGTTTTCCAACGCAATTAAAAAGAGAATGCCGATGTACCCGTATTGTTCTATAATATGTATAATCCAATTTTCCATAACCCACCTCATGAATGAATTTCAAAGACTACAATATTATAATATGACCAAGCAATAAATATTCACCTAAGTTCGTCACCTTACCTCCTGCTTACTACTTATTTATAGAATTCAACATATTGCACAACCTTAAACAGAAGGATATAAAAAAACAACCATACAGTCAACTTTGACGCTATGTAAAAAGGTCTTTGCTAACATGTAGCAAAGACCTTTTTACATTATTCGCTAGCAGAAGCTTTTTCGTTTAGCGTGCTATGTTTGCGTCCGTAGGTGAAGTAAATCACAAGACCAATCAATAACCAAGTCACGAAACCGATCCACGTCGTTAACGGCAATTGAAGCACTAAATAGCCGCAGAACGCCACCGCCAATAATGGCACAAGTGGAACGAGTGGTGTTTTAAACGCCCGTTTTAAATCTGGCTGCGTTTTACGTAAAACAAGAACACCCGCTGAAACGACGATAAACGCGAACAATGTTCCGATATTTGTCAATTCTGCAAGTTTATTTAATGGTACAACTCCTGCAAAGAACGCAACTAATAAACCTGTTAGCCATGTGTTCACAAATGGAACTTGTCTAACTGGGCTAACACGTGAAAATACTTTTGGCAACAATCCGTCACGGCTAATTGCATAGAATAAACGAGTTTGACCGTACATCATAACGAGCAATACTGTTGTAATTCCTGTAATTGCTCCAAGTGAAATAAATCCAGCGACCCAATCTTGTTGGATGTAGTTTAAAGCAAATGCTACCGGATTTTTTACGCCTAGCTGATCATACGGAACAATACCTGTTAATACGAGTGAAACGGCAATGTACAATAACGTACAAATTAAAAGTGATGCGATAATTCCGATTGGCATATTGCGTTGTGGATTTCTCACTTCTTCCGCAGCAGTAGAAACGGCGTCAAATCCGATGTATGCGAAAAATACTGTCGCCGCTCCTGTCGCAACGCCTGAGAAACCGTACGGCATAAATGGCGTCCAGTTTTCTGGCTTCACATACCATACGCCAACTGCAAGGAACAATAATATAACCGCAACTTTAATAATTACCATCACCGCATTAAAGCGAGCCGATTTTCTTACTCCACGCGTTAATAAGAACGTAATAAGTAAAACGATTAAAATGGCTGGTAAGTCAATAAATGTTCCTTTTGCTGGGTCGTAAGCGTTTGTAAGTGCTTTCGGAAGTTCGATGCCAAAACCTGCTAACAACCCTTGAAAATAACCGGACCATCCTACCGCAACGGCAGAGGAAGCGACCCCGTACTCTAAAATTAAGTCCCAACCTAAAATCCAAGCCATTAATTCACCAAAAGCTGCGTAGCTATACGTATACGCACTTCCCGATACCGGAACAGTCGATGCAAATTCTGCATAGCAAAGTGCCGCAAACACGCACGCAAGACCGGAAAGAATAAATGAAAGAACAAGTGCTGGCCCGGCATGTTCTGCTGCTGCTACCCCTGTAAGTACGAAAATTCCTGTACCGATGATCGCACCAATTCCGAGCATCGTTAAATCAAATGCACCTAATTCTTTTTTTAGTGATGCCCCTTTTCCTTCTGCTTCTCTCAGAAGGACATCAATCGGTTTCTTTCTGAATAAATTCATCCGCTGTCTCTCCTTGTCGTTTTTTGTCGAATGTTGCAGAAGTTGCACGACTGAAATTGTATACTATTCGATATTTTTTGTAAAGTTGAAAAATAAAGAAATAGTCCGATTACTTTTCTTTTTTCACAAACTCATCTTCTAAACACGAAAATTACCTTATTTATCAGAAAATAAATTATTATTTTAATTTTACAAAAATAATTTCGGTTGTTTTTCTGATAAAAATATAGTTAAATGACAATTAATTTTTTAAATTTTTTAATTTACTAATTTTTCAGATAAATGTATAATGAAATTGTGACATACTTGTGAACATCATGTGTCATACTTATGAAAACGAAATGAAAGGAGGATCACATTACTTTTATCTTGCCCATCAAAAGCAAAAAAATATTTGTAAGAGGGGGTTAGTTAAATCATGGCTTTGAAAGAATTTTCTTCTCAACAGCAAACGATTGACTATAGCAAAGTCGTTCAATCAGCTTCTTTCCAACAGCTTATGCGTGAAAAACGCGGATTCATTTTACCTTTCTCATTGTTCTTTTTAGCGTTTTATTTTACGTTGCCGATTTTAACATCGTATTCAACTGTGCTCAATACTCCAGCATTCGGCTCCATTAGCTGGGCTTGGGTGTTTGCTTTCGCTCAATTCATCATGACATGGGTGCTTTGCATGTTGTACTCTAAGCGCGCCGCACGTTTTGATGAAATCGTTGAAAAAATGAAACAAGAAGTAAAAGGAGGCAACATGTAATGAACGGATTAGCATTCACCCTATTTTTAGCGATTGTTGCATTAACGCTTATTATTACGTACTTTGCTTCTAAACGAACAAAAACAACGAGTGAATTTTACACAGCCGACAGTTCATTAACTGGCTGGCAAAACGGATTAGCAATCGCCGGAGACTACATGTCAGCTGCCTCATTTTTAGGTATTGCCGGAATGATTGCGTTAGTTGGTTTTGACGGATTTTTCTACAGCATCGGCTTCCTCGTCGCATATCTTGTCGTTCTTTACATCGTTGCAGAGCCGCTTCGCAACTTAGGGAAGTATACGATGGCAGACATGATCGCTGCACGTTTTGATGATAAAAAAGTGCGCGGTGTGGCAGCATTAAACACCGTTTCGATTTCTATTTTTTACATGATTGCACAACTTGTCGGTGCAGGTGCCCTCATTAAACTTTTATTAGGTATTGATTATGTGTACTCCGTCTTAATCGTCGGAACGTTGATGACCGTTTATGTCGTATTCGGCGGAATGACAGCAACAAGCTGGGTGCAAATTGTAAAAGCTGTTTTATTGATGGTTGGTACGTTCATTATTTCCATCATGGTATTTGCGAAATTTGATTTTAGCATTTTCAAAATGTTTGAAGAAGTAAAAACAGCAACACCGTTAGGCGAAGCGTTTTTAAATCCAGGCAATAAGTTTAAAAATCCACTTGACACCATCTCACTCAACTTGGCTCTCATCTTAGGTACAGCAGGACTTCCACACATTTTAATTCGTTTCTTTACAGTAAAAGACGCACCAACAGCTCGAAAATCAGTCGTATATGCAACGTGGATTATCGGATTGTTCTATGTTATGACGATTTTCTTAGGATTCGGAGCAGCAGCGTTTGTAGGCTACGATAAAATCGTTGCAGCAAACCCAGCTGGAAATATGGCTGCGCCATTATTAGCTGAAACGTTAGGCGGCGACTTCTTGTTCGCATTCGTTTCTGCGGTCGCATTCGCAACCATTTTAGCGGTTGTCGCTGGACTTGTTTTATCTGCCGCATCAGCATTTGCCCACGACTTTTATAGCCATATTATTCGTCATGGGCAAGCAACAGAAAGAGAGCAAATGTTGGCTGCGCGTTGGGCATCAGTTGGAGTTTCCGTATTGTCCATTTTATTAGCGTTATTTGCTCAAAAAATGAACGTGGCATTCCTCGTTGCATTAGCGTTCGCCGTAGCAGCAAGCGCCAACTTGCCAATCATTTTATTAACGATCTTTTGGAAGCGCTTTAATACAACAGGCGCCATTACAGGCATGCTCGTCGGCTTGTTTAGCTCACTCTTGCTTGTAGCGCTTAGCCCGAACGTTTGGGCACCAGAACCTGGTGTAGCCATTCTCGTTGGCGAACCAATTTTCAAACTTTCAAACCCAGGAATTGTGTCCATTCCGTTAGGCTTTATCGGGGCTATTGTCGGTACGCTCCTCTCGTCGAAAAAAGCAGACGAGAAAAAATACGAAGAAATTCTCGTCAAAGCAAATACCGGCATAAAAGAACTAACACATTAATGTTCGATCGGTACATCCGAAACAATCATCTGAAAGAATCAGGGCGAAATTGCTCTGATTCTTTTTACGAACAGTGCCTGGCACCGTTCGCTTATGCTTTTCGTTTCGAACCTTGCAAGCGATTAAACAATGATTTCACTACTTATGCGATACATATAGTATAAACCATATACTATACTAATTAAGGAAACTACTTTTACAATGAACTGATAAATCGTTTGCTTCTGTGTAACTATTCAGCCACATCATAAAGTGAGCTGAATATTTTTTGCTTTTCCTGTCCATGATGTGAATATTGATAGACAAGGAGGTGAATCGCATGTTGACGGTACAACAAGCTGTATTTACAGTTGAAAGCTTAATCAGCAAAGTCCAACAACAAAAGCAGCTCATTACTCACCAACAACAAGTCATTGAGCAACTGTTGAAAGAAAACAAACAGCTACGCAAAGAAAATGAACAACTGAAGTACCGTGTTCAAGAGCTGGAAGCACGCACGAAAAAAAACAGCTCCAATAGCCATTTGCCCCCATCTTCTGACCGTTTTGCCAACACACGTTCTTCTCGTCAACCATCTGGCAACAAGCCAGGCGGACAAGAAGGACATCAAGGAACGACGCTCCGTCAAGTGGAACATCCACATCATCGTGTCGTCCACCGTGTGCATACGTGTCAAGGATGTGGGGTTTCTTTGCGTGACGTCAAACCGTTCAAAGTCGATATCCGTCAAGTGTTTGATGTCCCTCCTGTGGCGATCGAGGTGACACAACATGAACGTGAAGTGAAATCGTGTCCGCATTGTCGATGCGTGCAACAAGCCGAATTCCCATCCCATGTCACGAATCATGTGCAATACGGTCCACGCCTTACTGCGCTCGTTGTTTATTTACATCATATCCAATTGATCCCGTACAAGCGTTTAAGTGATACAATCGAAGCGTTATATCAACACTCGATTAGTACAGGAACCCTTGCCAATATGGTGAAACGAGGACGCGAAGCGCTGGAATCAAATATGGACATCATCGAAGACGCCTTACTTGAATCCAACATCCTGCATGTCGATGAAACGAGTTTGCGCATCAATGGGAAACTCGCATGGGTGCATGTCGCGTGTACATCGAGATATACATACTTGGCTTCTCACGCTTCTCGTGGAAAGAAAGCAACGGATGAGATCGGGATTCTTCCACAATACAAAGGGACGATGATGCACGATGGGTTCGGTACGTATCCGAAATACACACATGCCACCCATGCCCTTTGTCATGCCCACCATTTGCGTGAGTTAAAAGGATTCATCGAACAAGGGCATACGTGGGCGATGCGCATGACCACGTTTCTGTTAGCCGCCAAGCAAGCCGTCGAAGCCCATCACGGTGCACTTTCCGAAGAAGAAGCGAGACGGTGGGAACGAGTGTATGATCGCATCCTAGAAAGAGCACAACATCGATTGGAAACGATGACACCTCTTCCGAAAAAAGCACTCGCTTTTGTTCGACGGCTTCAGAAACGAAAGGAAGAAGCGTTGCGTTTCTTACGTGAAGTACATGTTCCCTTTGACAACAACCAAGCCGAACGCGATCTTCGCATGGTTAAAGTCAAAGAGAACATTTCGGGTACGTTTCGCGTAGAAACATTCGCCCAGTCTTTTTGTATCACAAGAAGCATCGTTTCCACACTGACGAAACACGAAAAAAACGTGTGGGATTCGTTATGTCTTCTGTTGACGGGTGACACGCTTGATCGCGTTCTTTCTACCACTTAGGGCATTTTCTATTACGGGGATGCCCTATTTGTGTTGCGCTTCTTTACATACTACTATCGGAGTGAATAGTTACGCTTCTGTTTCATCCAGATGAACGGAAGCCCTAGAAAAGTAGTGAATAACATCATGCCAATGATCGTTCCTACGCCAAATATGAGTATAAACAGCAGCGCCTGCCATCGATTATCAACAGTTGTTAACGTTAAAAGCACCATCCCGGCACTGCCGGCTAATCCATGAATAATTCCAATTAAGGTCGACTTTAAATGCAGATGGTTTATATTCATTTCTTTTCTAATAGGAATCATATAAGCGGAACGAAAGCTTGTAATTCCTAAGACTACGATCATCACTCCAACGATTAGTTCCAGCCACATTGCTGTGGTTTCTGGTATTTGTTGCTCCATCCCTATTATAACCATGCCAATGACAAACAGGGTTACGGTATGGCCGATCCCCCAAAAAACCCCTGCAAGCGATGAAAGCGAAAGCTTATTTGTTCGGCTGGCAATGGTGGATACAGCAATGACATGATCCGGTTCGGTTGCATGTTTGATGCCTAAGACAAATCCAAAAAGTAAAATCGGTAATACGGTACTCACCAACACTCCATCTCCTTATCTTTTTAGTACTTTCGCAGAAAAATAGGTTCCTCTTGAAAACATTCTTCGCGAATAAACTGATGAATCATTTGAAAAATCGTTTCAATAGCATGCGTTTCATGGGCCAAAACACGAATAACCAATCCAGGGATCATAGGGATGGACCAGCCAAGGTGTACAGAAGCAGGAAAACGCGCTGCCATCGATTCAAATTTTTGAAGAAGATCCTGTGTCATAAAAGGGCTAATCACAAAAAGCGAACCAAAATGAGTATATCCTTCCATCTGAAAAATTCCTGTCATCCCTGTGCTTGTCTCTAAATAGAGATGATCAAACAACTTTAAATTGTCCTCATAATATATCTTTAATTTAGAGCGGATCCAATCGTAGCGAAACAACTCGCCACTTTCTGACCACCCTGGCGTAATAATATCCCCATAAATAAATGTAGAACTTTCTTTCATATAAACGGTCATTTCTTGATAAAATTGAGCTTTTTCATAAGCAATGACTGGATCGGGAAAAAATTCGAGCACACTTTGATCATCCAAGTAAGCTGACGTATATTGTTGTACCGGCACCTTGACTGTCTTGTATATTTTCGTTGCCGATTGGGTGGTGGCAATCAGATGTGCTCCTTCTTGCAACATTATTTCCGTTTTATATCGATCCCCGTCTACATACCCTCCCCCTACATGAATCAAGTAAATCGTCGGCTGAGACGGGTGAAGGTATACCGGCCGGGTCAACTTCAACGCTCCTTCATAATAGCAATCGGAAATAACCGTACGGCCGTTTTTCTCCACAGCCGTACACTGCAACAGTCCTGACCAGCTCATTCTTCTAACCCTACCAACATCACGAAACTTACGCAAGGAAGCCCCTGCCTTTAGGCACGGGGAGGAATTGCACCTTACGCAAGTTCCGCCACCCCCTTTCCATAAGCATATCCGTCAAATCGCTGAATGACTTGGACATATCTATAATTTATTCCTTGTGCGATACGCTTTCCGTCCTTGCCTTTAATATCGAAACTTCCAGTCTTTCTACATGCGACTTCGCCAAACCAAACGCCTTGATATTTCCCTCTTGGGACAACAGCCTTAACCATGTCCCCTGTTTGGAAGCCAAAGAAGAACTTTTGTCTTGCAAGATAACCTCTTGGGAAGCCATATCTATCTAGGTTTGTGCGTGAACGACTACCACGCCCCTTTGCTCTAATGAATAACACTTCTTTTGTTTTGAAATATAAGTGATTTGGTGTGCTTTCGCCTACACAACAAGCGTCAAAATAATGTGTTTTCGGCAAGTCTAAACGAATACGATTCATTTTTGTTCGTGCACCTGTTCCACACTCGACATCTAATCCTGTCTGCTTTAACACTTCATACACTTTCCATCTTGTCGAGTTGATAGCACTTGTATCCTTTAATGTTTCTTTGACTTGCTTTTGAATGTGCGGATACCCGAATTCTTCTGCTGTCTTACTTCCTTTGCGCTGATTACAGTCATGACAGGCAAGACATAGGTTATCCACTCGGTCTGTTCCACCTCTCGATTTTGGAATGATATGCTCCACTTCAAGTGGAACATTTTCTTTTCCGCAATAACAACACTTCCGCCCAAACTTTTCAAGCAAATACTCCCGTACTTCATATCCTTGTAGCGTGCCTTGTTGATACTCTACACCATTGATTTCAGGATTTCGCATGAGTTGCGTGTCGAATTTGGCATTTTCGTATGATATATACCCAATGGGGCATAACTTCTTTAGGCGGTTAACCCATGTTTGGATATTTTGCACACGACTCTCTAGTGATGACGGCAACCACCCCTCCTTTCGCTTGCGGTTCAGAAAGCGTGGTTTTCTGTATCTTGTTTTTCGATTTCGTCTTGCTCGACGAAAAGCACGCCTTTTATCTATTCTTTCCTTGATGTCTGTGCGATGGTCAAGTTGCCCTAACCATACCACTTCTTGTCCTCGCAAAATCGCTAATCCTGTATGCCTGCTTCCATAGTCGATTTTTAGCCGATATGTTGCTTTAATTTCTGATTCGTCTACTGATTTTTTCAAGATGATGGTAAATGGAAATCGCCTGTAAATCGCCGCCTTCCCTTGTTTCAACAGCTTTCTTGCAACTGCTTCGTGACAAGGAGCAAGCGGACGTTTGTTTGTGTCTAACACAAAAACCATAGGGTTCTCCCCTTTCCTCTGCATAAAGCAGGTCATATTCTCCTCGACCATGTTATAGATGCTTGTTATGTGCAAGACACTAGCGCTACCCACCACGCTTGTTTAACCTTGCACGACAGAGGAACGGGCTGGAGAAGCACCCGAACGTGTCATGACATCTATAACGTAGGCTCTGTTTCAAGCCTTGGTCTGGTCAACATGGGGCTTACAAGCCCATGACTTTAGTCATTGGGTTGTTGACATAAATAGAGAAGTCAACGAGCTCCGGACTGAATGTGGCGGCCAAATTATCGCCGCCGCTTTTACGAACAGTGCCTGGCACCTTTTGGACACCGTTCGCTAATCTCCCAACCGCTCCCGTACTTCCTCCTCTGTCATGTCGAGAATATGGGCAACGTCTGTTATACTCATTCCTTTTTCGACCATTTTTCGAATCGTTTCATTTTTCCCTTCTTCTCGACCTTGTTCTAATCCTTTTTTCAATCCTTCTTTCAATCCTTCTTGTCTTCCTTCTTCCCGACTGCCGCGAATGTTTGAGAGTTGATCAAGGAGCCATTTCAGCCGCATTTCGTACGCGTAACGGTTTTCGGGGTCAACGCTTAAACTTTGCCATTCTTCTAACGCCTCTAAAATGTCTTGTTCTGTCATCGCGATTCCCTCCAATTCGCGAAACATCTCTTCATCCATTTTTTTCGTTCGTCCATCGACAGCCGACAACATCGTTAGCCATGGCCATTCCGGTGACTGTTTCACTTCTCTCCGATATTTCTTCCATTTTACCATAAATTGTGACAAGTCGAGTACATGAAATTCAAGGTGATGGCTCCAAAGAAACTGTTCTTCGTCTTCACGAATGTGAAAAACGGTATGGAAGCGATCTGTTTCATGTGGGAAAAGGGGATAATTTAAGATGGCGATCATAATCGTTGGAGGGAGAATGTCGTACCGTTCTCCTTTCGATAGTGAAGATGAAAACAACCTTGCCCAGTAATACAATAGCCGTTCGGGCATACCGTATTGTGGGATGATTTGAATTTCAACGTGAATGCGCTCGCCGCGGTTTGTGCGAACGATGACATCTAACCGTCCAGTCTTACCGTCTTCTGTTTCTTTCGTTAGTTCGGTGTTTTCAAACTGTACGTCGATGATGCGATCATCTCCAGTCCGATGTAGCAACGCATTTAAAAACGCCATCGTGATTGACTTTCTGCTTGGGTGGCCGAACAGTTGTTTAAACATAAAATCCATTTTTAAATCGAGGTATTGCATACAAATCATCCTTTCGTAGAATATAAGGGACAATTTGATTAAAATCGGGAAATAAGGGAAATGCAAAAGTGGAAAATTTACGAACAGTGCCTGGCACCGTTCGCAATAAATTTCTGAACGTTCGATGTACAAACTAGTCTAATGTTAGCATCTAGTTTTTCTCTAAAAACTCGTAAATACATAGGTAGTTCAACAACTCCTGAAGAACCTGTAACGCCAACTAATATATTCAAGCTTAACACCTCCTTTACATTACAGTTTCTCTTGGCGTACCTTTTCTCTCATTAATTAATAACGAAGATAAACTAGTAACTATACCCAAAGCACCTGCAATGAAGAAAAGATATTTTATATTGAAATAATCGACACTGACCCCAAAAATAAACTGGGCTACTGGCGTTGAAAGCATTGAAATCGCCATCATAATACTATTAACTCTTCCTAATAAATGAATAGGTACAGAACGTTGAACAAAAGTAGGTATAAGGACTCCTATAAAACCAGTAATTAAGCCAATTACAAAAACAAAAATTAGAATAATCAAAAAATTTCGGGTGAAACATAGTGCGGCAATACCAGTAGCTTGTAAAAGAAAAGATAAATAAATAATCTTCAATTCAACCCTGTGAATGCTTTTAACTGAAAAGATTAAACCAGTTAACAAACTTCCCATTGACATCGATGAATATATATATCCTAAATACTTAGCATCATCACTAACATTTTTAGCTAAAAAAGGGAACAATACATTAACCCCGTTTGCTCCAATATTTACAAAAAACATAGTTATAACCAAATAAAAAATCATTTTTTGTCTATTCAAAAAACTAAAACCAAGTCTTAAATCCGAAAAGTAAGAAGTTTTGTCATTATTATCGTTCATATTTTCAAGATGACTATTTTTAGAGTCAATAAACAAAATTAAAAAAGTTGAAAATACATATAAGATAGAAATGGCTATCAAGGAATGTTCTATTGAGATTGATTCAACCGTCCAAGCGGCGATTAAAGGTCCCAAAATGATCGTTGTTCTTACAACAGTGAAGTATTGACTATTGAGACGACTCAAATATTCAGTAGCGACTAATCTTGGCTTTATTGATTCTGAGGCTGACCAATAAAAAGCATCAATCGCTCCAAACAAAACGGAGACCATTATGAGAATTACAAAAGAGATAGTATGATCCCATAACAGAATAGCCAAAACTAACACAATGATTGCCCTTATCATGTCTGACAACCACAGAAACAACTTTGCCCCTATTCGATCAATAACCGGTCCGCAAAGAAGCCCAGCAATAAATCTCGACAAACCTAGGGAAAATAAAACTGCTCCCATCAAAAAACCTGATTGTAAAACATCAGCAATATACCAAGCTATAACAACACTGTATATGACATCCCCCAAGTTTGAAAGAAACGTTGCTATACAAAATTTTGTAGCGTTCAAAATGATCACCCTTAGAAAGATTGAGACTAGGCATGTAATGCACTTGTGAAACAGAACAAAATCAAAACATAGGATAAGGGGCGGTTTTAATATAACTAAAGATTCATTATATTACAATTATTACAATAATTAGGTTCATCACCAAAAGTTGTACTTGCACCTGTCATGAAAGTATGTTAGCTGTTTCTAGCCGAACCCGCAATGCAAAACGCTGGATATTTCTGTATCCGTATCCCCGACGTTTCATCAGCTTGATCTTGTTATTTGTTCCCTCCATTTTCCCATTTGAATAAGGGGATAAAATGCACGATATGATTTCGTCTGTTCGTTTGACGAGTGATTTTGCGATGGCGCGAACAGCAGAACAAGGACAAAACAAATACCGATGAACCCAGGCGTTCAAACGACGTTTCGCCTGTTGCTCATCTTTGCTTTTGAACACATAGCGAACATGTTGGAGCGATTGGTAAACAGACTTTAAGTAATCGCTTTCATTACACCATTCTCGTATGATTTGACGTTCTTCCTCCGTCAATTTCTCTGGACATTGGCTCAATAAACGGCAAACGTAACGAACATTTCCGTGTTTCTTGCCTCCTTTGCCCAAATATTTGCGACAACGTTCTAAAGCATCGGTAAACAGCTGAATGACATGGAAATAGTCGACGACATGTGTCGCCTCTGGGCAAACCCGTTGAATCGCTTTTTTCATCGCTGGAGTCAAGTCACTCACGACATACTGAACGGAACGAGACACATGAGCCAATGCACGCCCAATGGCTTCCTCGTTCTTTCCTGCTTCCATGGCATACACTTCTCCCGTTTCGGCATCCATGATCGCCACTCCATAGTCGTGCCCTTTTCGAAAAGCAAACTCATCGACACAAACCGCCTTTGGTTGGACGTCATTCGATAGGAAGGAAGGGGCATGGGTATAAAACCAGCGTTCAACGGTCGTGTAAGGAAGCTTGAGCATACGAGCCACCGCCTGAATGGATGTTCCGATGCAAGATTGCGCGACCCATCGCTGAAAAGCATCCGTCGCCACACTTCGAGGAGAGATGGCTGGATACGACGTGCTGAACGTCACGCCACACGTGCTACAACGTCTGCGCTCGACAGGAAGTTCGATCCAAAAAATTCCGATTCGCTGAGCATAGCCATGCATCCATTGCTTCTTTTTGTCTGTCATTTTGATCGTGCGCTTCAAGCAGACAGGACATAACGGGCATTGTTCGGGTAGAGAAAGTTCGAAAATCCAACGTTCCCCTTCTTTCCGCACCTTTTGAATCAAAACATCTGGTAAATCGATGAGTTCTTTGATAAACTGAGAGTACATGCGAATTTCCCTCCATGGTTTGGTTTGGTCACCTTTACCATACAGGAAAATTCGCATTTTTTGTACCCTCTATTTCCTCTATGCACACCTACCTTAAATGATCAAGTACAACTTGTGGTGAAGAGCCTTTTTTCTTAAATGTTCCCAGTGTATATCTCTTTTTTCTTAAGGTAATATAAGAAACCCATTTGCCACTTTTAGTTTGACTAACGCCTTTTACACCACTGGTATTATTTGATGGAACTTTTCCTGTTAATAGGTATGGTAAAGCTCCGTCTACATAGTTATATTTTCGGTCATTACCAAGATGACCACAACTAATAAGTGTATGCCTGCTGATTAAATTAGATCTGGATACATAAGTGGACTTACCGCAAGAACATTGGCAAAGATATTTTTCTCTATTTTTATCAAATGAGATAACTGTAAGTTCTCCGATTTTTTGTCCCAATAAGTCTTCATATTTATGATTCCCACAGTCTTTGACATATCCTCTGTCCAGTTGCTTTTTAGTGGCTTCAATATATTTTCCACATTTAAGACATCTACATTTTCCAAACAATTAAGCCATCTTCACGTTTTTCAGTCTTCTCTTCGACTATAAGATCGTGATATATTTCCCCTACTATGTTTTTATAGCTATTAGCAATCTCTGCCCCTCGACAACCGCAACTTACTGTTCTTCCTGAAACAAGATTGCTATAGTATACATCAGTAGTATTTCCACAATCACAAATACATTTACATTTTTTGTACTTGCCTTTTTTATAAACAGATAATACTTTTAATTTTCCAAACCTTTTTCCTACAAGTTTATCTTTTTTATTTATTTCTTTTGCTTTGTTTGATGTCATATCTACAAAAATTTTCTCTTTTCAAAATATAACCTCTCTTAAATTTTATTTCTACAATGATATATGAAGAAAAATTATTGCCTATTTTTCAATTCTTTTACATCGTATAGTTGTTCTTGCTTCACCACTTAGAGTGCAAGTGAATAATGTTAAGTCCCAATCTCCAGAGACCATCTCTTCAACTTGTATTTCATCTAACTCTTCTTTCTTTTCTACAGTAAAATCGAAAAGATTGTCATTCATATCTTTAAATTGAATGATATCTCCAATATTTAATCGATGAAGCTTGCCAAAATGGGCTTTATAGTTATGTGCTAACAGGATCATATTATTTAGGTATACCGATCCCTCATATCTTGCCGGGGCGATCTTAAGCTTAGGATAAGACCAAGAGCTCAGAACCGGAAGTTCCAGCTCTAAGCTCGGTATAATTACATATCCGATATAGTCATTGCCATCAATCGTTGTTTTTGGCATTTCCATATACGGGTTTTTAACATAATCAGGTCTATCATCAATTGGTTTTTCAATTTTTGTGACCTTCTTTTCTTCAAGCCTTTCTTTGATAATCTCGGTTTCTTTTCCAACCTGATAATCTTCCCATAAGTTTTTAGAAAAAAGTACAAGTCCTGCTAAAATACAGATAGTACCAAATAAGAAAAACTTATTTACCTTTCGCATTCTAAATTGTCTCTTTCTATAAGGGATGATTAAGGCAATGGCTAACACTAAAAGCCCAGTTAATCTGAATATAGTATTTCCTGATCCACCAGTTGTTGGCAGTTCATAGCCTCCTAATTCCTGATTTATAACCTCAATATTAACATCTCCTCTCGGAATATCACCTTCATGATTTACCAAGAACTTACTAGTTTCTTCTCCATCAATCTTAATAGTCGTAATATAGTTTTTTTCTGGAGTAGCTATTTCATCAACCGAGTAGGTTCCCTCATCTCTCAGAGTAGTACGCCACTTATAATCTTCATTTGGACTTAATACATGGCTTTCATCGTAGGTCTTCAAATCATTAGTAACATTAATTGTAAATGTTATATCTTCATTTAATAATTTTCCATTAATATCTAATAAGACCTTTTTAACCTTCAAAAGAACTGGATCTACCTTTGGAGAATCAATTGATACGGTCTTCTTCTCATCCTTAATATCTGTATAAGTCAAATCAGTTACGGCATTGGTAATAAACTTCTCGTGTTGATTAGTCTTTGCACCTGGTAGAGTTAGAATATCATCGTTGATTTCAATTCTATAAGTTAATTCTGCATATCTTACGTCACTTTTTGCAGCCACACTCTTAGTTACAGTTCCTATATCCCAATTTATTGTTTCTGAATTTCGATCAAAACTTATTTTCCCTTCACTTACTTTTATTTTTGACTCATCTGTTACCGTAAAGCCTTTACCCATGATGTCAACGATTTTGAAGTCACGCATAGCACTTTTGATACTAATAGTTTTTGCTATTTCTTTAAAGGTATCTGTCAATCGCTCCTCATTTCTAACATCATAAAACTTTCCAGAATCAGCAATTTCGCTTAGCGTTCTAACAGCAATTTCCAATGCTTGTCCAGTATAGGTTTCAAAGCCAACACCTACAGCATACAAAGTATCCAAACCTATGTTTGGGTCTTCTCTTAATCTTTTAGCTTCTAAAACAGTTGATTTTTGATGTGAATATCTGTATTCTCTTGCAAAGTTCTCACCGTCCACATGATAACGATGAGCTTGTACAGTTAGGTCTATATTATTCGGATCTTTAGTACCTGTTTTATATTCTCCATAGGTATACCAGTAAACATTTCGTATATTCTTATTAACTTTCAGAGTCTTATATGCTGCTGACGACATATTTTCAGTTCCCAAACCTACCCTATTATTGTAATTAAATTGAATCTTACTTTCATCTTCAGGTAGTCTGTAGTATTTAGTCTTTTTATAAAGATCCTTTATATTAAAAGGACCACCTGGCTGGTAATATAATTCTGTTTGTTCTATTTTCTCATCCCAAGATGAAGAATCTAAGTCATAACTAAAAGTCGGAAAACCATCAGTCATAAGCACCATGTGCTTATTATCTGCTGAAGAACCTTTTAAAATTTCACCAGCCTGTTTAATAGCTGCTTGAGTAAAAGTTCCCCCTTTCTTCTCTGGGTCAAATGAAGGCGGTTTTTTAATCGCATCAATATTTGAATATAGTGCTTGTTTGTCTTGTGAAAATGGTTGTTTAATATCCCCAGAGATTATCGTTACCTCACCATTATAAACTACTATAGCAATTCTTAAGTTAGGATTTTCATTCAGTGCTATATCAACAAATTTCTTAGCAGCCTCTTGTGCCGCTTGAAAACGAGTTCGTCCATCAGCTAGTTTGTTTTTATACATACTATATGAATTATCAAGAACTAGAACAACATCTGTAGTATCAGGTATGTTGTCCCTACCTTCTACACGAACAGTAATATCCCAAGTATTAACCTTTCCCTTAACAGGTGTTGCTGTTTTCTTTGTTATAACTTGGCCATGTTCAAGAACTATATTACCAAAGGCATCGGAAGTACGACCTGGATTCAGTATTTGAGAAGAGTCTATTACTGCTTTTCCAAGAGAACCGGGAGCATATTCTATATAGTGCTTAACATCATTAACAAAGTCTGTTGCCTTAAGAGTAGAGGGATGATCTGCTATTACTTCAACAACTGTCACAGGAGAGAAGCTATCAAATTCAGCTTCTATAACTCCGTTTTCCCCAATTTCAATTTCCTTATCTTCTACCTCATTTGTTAATTCATTCAGATGAAGAACCTTTACTTCCTTTGTAGCATCATCAAGATCAGTAGTATCAAAACCTGAGAAGGACACCCTTAACTTATTAACAGGTTCAATTTCCTCCCCATCTAACAAGATGCTTATATCATAATGATGCCAATTGATCTTAATGGAATCACTTTTTTCAGGAATAAATTTTTCCATCTCTGTCTCGATAATTTCAATTTGCTCTTTATCTTTCCCATTGTTTGGATTAAGTTCTTTTACCTCAAGCTGTATTTCACCTTCTAATTCTGAAAAGTCTTTTCTCAACCCCTCAATAGTAATTTTCTTATTACCTGATAAACTCTTTTCAAGCTGAATAAATTCATCTAGTGAATTACTCTCACTCTTTTTTTCGTCTAATGAGCCTTTTTTTATTTCTTGTGTGTTTGTTGTAACAATTGAATTACTTTCTTTTGTATTCTCATCAAAAGAATCTTTACCCATAGCTAGAGAAAGAGGGGAATTTGAAAATAATATTAGCAACGCTAAAACTATCGATATAATTTTTTTCATTTTAATTTTAATTTTCATTCATCCACCTTCTTTCGGTTCTTTCGGTACCGTCAAGAATTTTGTGTAATGTAAAATAGATAGGGTATCTCTGAAATAGATTTAGAATAGAGGGGAGACTGGTTTCCTCCACACAAGAGACTGAATATTCAGTCTCTTGTGTGGAAAGGGAGAATCCCCTTATTTTGTTTATTTACAATATTTGGTTAATTGTAACGTTCTTCAAACATTCGTTGAAGGGCTTCATGCGCTTCGGCAAATCCTCGCAACTTTCGCCCTGCCCATTTCTCATTAAAATCTTGAATGGTCAAATACACGATTTTTTCAGCGGCTTCTAAACTATTCAAACTGTTCATCGGTTTTAGGCGTTTCCGAATTTCCTTGATCGTTCGTTCAATGGCATTCGTCGTATAAATCACACTTCGAATACTGCTTGGATAATCCATAAATGTAAGGAGGACATCCAACTCATTGGCCCAAGATTGAACTTCTCTCGGATACTTGCTGGACCATTTCGACTCAAACTGTTGAAACATTTGTAACGCCATCTCCTTATTCGGCGCGCGATAAATCAGTTTGAGATCCTCTGCCACTTCAAATTGATCTTTTTTCCGAACACGGCTGAGGGTGTTACGGACTTTGTGAACGACACAACGCTGCACATCGGCTTTCGGATAAACCGCCTTAAAGGCTTCCTCCAACCCCGGTAGTCCATCGAATACGCCCAGAAGCACTTCCTTGACGCCTCTTTGATAGAGGTGTTGAAGGATTTCCTGCCATACATAGGCGCTTTCTTGTCCTCCCACAAAGAAATCAAGAATTTCGCGATATCCTTCTTCGTTCACCCCTAACACCACATAAATGACTTCTTTCTCCACGGTTTCGCGACGAAGTTTTACGTATAAACCATCCAAATATAAAACCGAATAACGCTGATGTAGAGGACGATTGTGCCATTTCTCGATGTCTTCCTTCACTACATCGGTAATACGACTGATTGTCGTTGGAGAATAGGCATTTCCTAAAATTCGTTCGATAAACTTGCCAATTTCCCTCGTACTCATGCCACTTTGATACATTTTGATGACGGCTTCCTCGAGCCAACCAGTATGACGTTGGTAAGGGGCAAACAGCTGCGTTTGAAATTCCCCATTTCGATCCCTTGGGACCAAAAGGCCTTCAATTCGGCCATATTGCGTATCTAGATTTCGTTGATAGTAGCCGTTTCTCATATTCGATGTTCCGGCCTGTTCGATTTCGAGGAAATGTTTGATTTCTTCCCGCATGATCAGTTCTAATTTTTCCTTTACAAACTGACGAATGACACTTTCCAGTTGATTTGCCCAGTCTACATTCGGTATACTTTTAGACATAGGTAGGGTACTCCTTTCTCTAAGATTTTTGGTTCAAATCAGAGAATACCCTACCTTTTTTCTTTTTGCCTAGCAAAATGCTTTACACAAAATTTTATACATCATCCTTCTTTCTTCTATTTTGAATAAAGCCTAACACAATCATGACTGAGCCGAGACCAACTAGTGTATACACCGGCCACCATAACTGACCCGTTTGTGGCAAGGGTTCTTTTGTTTTTTTGGGTGGTTCTTTTGGTGGTCTTTTAGGTGGTATATAGGTATTTTCAACTATAAAAGTATCCCCCTCTTCACTTATAGATACTTTATATTTTCCTTTATCCACGCCTTTTTCTACCAATGTCCAATTAACACTTTCGTCTAATTTATGCCATGTGTGTTGCCAATTATTTTTTTCACTTAAAACTATGGTCTCTCTTAGCTTCCCGTTTCCTAATAGTTCAATCTCTATTTCTTTAGGACGTAAGTTTTCAAATCCTTTATCTTTCCAAATCTTAATGACTTTTTTAGATACTTCCTTTATGATTTTTTCATTTCTTGTTGTCTTTGGCTTTGAGATAACATCATAATTCCATGTTCCTGTTTCTTTTTCGACATTAGGTAGTAATACTAGAAAAGGACTAGACTCATATATATAATTATCCAAAGTTAGATTTTTACCGATAACAAGATACAAGCCTGCTTTTAGTTTTGTTTTGTAAATTCCTTTGGCATCAGTTATTCCTGTCTGTAAGGGTTTTACCCCGTCACTTTGTACATATCCCTTAAGAGTCAGAGCATAATCGTTCCAACCATCTTGATTTAATTTTGTTAAATCCACAGGATATTTACTAAATTCCTCTGTAAGTTTAATGTTTAAATCTTTATCAACATCTGCCACTTTATATATGTCAAATTCCGCATTAGATAATCTTTTACCTTCATTCTGATAGTCGATAGTAAACTCAACGTCTTTGTTTGCATCAAACTCACTACTTGCTAAAATCTTTGAAGGAAATATAATAAGACTTAATATTAAGCACATAAGAAATAATGGTAGGATTTTTTTAGTTTTATTCATCTTTCACCACCAATAAATCTTGCTTTAAGCAAATTTTTAATTTTTATCTTGGTTTTTATGCTTTTTCCTATTTATTATCAAAGATATTAAATCTTTTATAATAGTAAATAGAATAATAAGGAATACAATCAAGAAAAATATCATCTTAATTAGATGTGTTTTTATACTTTTTTCTGCTTTTTCAAGAGTTTTTGCTTCTTTATGATTTGTATCTTTTATTACTCTTTCTCCTCTTACTAAAAGCCTATGAGTATTTATTCCATAGGGTGTGCATGTAACCATGGTTACATAGTCCTTATCTTCTTCAATTTTTAAGGCTTCTACTTCTTTTGGTAAAACAGTAATAATTTGATTTATTTTATAGGTTAAATTATCCCCTAAGACAGATAAGGTAAATTCATCACCTATTTTCAGTTTATTTAAATCAGTAAATAATTTAGCCGATGGCAGTCCACTATGAGTTGTAATTACAGCATGTGTGCCTTTGCCTCCTACCGGTAAAGAAGATCCCGGAAGGTGTCCAACTCCTACTTGGAGTACCCCCTCGTTGACACCATGGTAAATAGGTAAGTTGACATTTATTTTGTCTATGATTACCGTTCCCATCATTCCGTTTTTAAAAGGATCCAGGTTTTCTTTATATCCTTTGAGTGAAAGAGGGTTGGATAAGGGATGTTCTATCTTTAATAAATTTTGATTGTACTTATCCGCCTTTTCTTTTATTTTCTCTATCTCCATCCCTTCGAGCTGACTTAGTGCTTCTTGGTATTCAACAATCGCTCTGGATTGAGTGATGCTATTGACATAATCACTAATAGTAGGGTAGAAGAAAATACTACAACCTATTAATAAAAGAACGCGAAAAAAAATTGATTTGCTTTTTTTCATAATTAACTATTATTTAAGTAGAGGTGGTAAGTCCACCTCTACTCAAATTTTTAGCTCCTTTCCTTTTTTTACTTTTCCTTTTGCAAGACCAAATAGAGCGATTAAGATAACTCCTCCACCTAAAATTGTAAATAGGGTTGTACCCATACCACCAACTCCTGGAAGTTCTACACCTGAATTATTTTCAACTGTTGCTTGACCATCTATAATAGCAGTAACAGTTTCATTTTCTTTAGTCACTTTAATTTCTACTACTTTTTCTTCTGTTAATAGGTTATATCCTTCTGGTGCTTTAGTTTCTACCAAATAATATGTTCCAGCAGCTAAACCTTCAAAAGAAGCAGTTGCTTTTCCATCAGTTCCGATTTTTGTTTCAACTTCTGTTGCTTCTTCTTTGTCAACCCAAGTTACTTCTTTAGTTGACTCATCAACTTTATAATATTTACCTTGGTCATTTTTTAACTTGAATTTTGCACCCTCTAAAGCTTTTTGGTCTTTTCCATCAACTTTATTTACTATAACTTTAGCTGTAAACACTTTTTCATTATCTTTTGTTGTATCTGTTGATTCAGGATCTTTTGGATCGTTACTATATTCAAGAGTAACTTCGTTTGGATTAGCTTTATCTGTAATCACTGCATCTTTATTTAGTTTTGCCTTATATGTTATCGTAATTGTTTGACCTACTTTATCTTGTAGTTGTAACATATCAAAAGATACTTCTAAGACTTGCCCATTTATTTTTTTTGTTACATGTTCTTCAATAGGGTCACTACCAATTGTTACTGTTACTTCCTCAGGTTTAGAAATAAAAGTTAGCCCTTTTGATAATGTATCTTTCATTTTAAAGGTATACTTACTATATCCTGTAGTGTCAGGAACTTTACTTGTTAATGTATAAGTAAGTTCTTGTCCAATGTCAGCTGTTGGCTTATCCACTTTCTTTTCTACAGTTGGATATGTTGCTTTCACTTTAACTTCTGCTTTTGGAGTTGTTGAAGTTAAAGACACAATTGAATTTTGGCCATCTGCTTTATCTGTAGCTCCTTCTGGATGTACTAAATAGTAACCAAGTTCTAATCCACTAAAAGTCACCGAGTCTCCTAATGCTTTTTTTGTCTGAGTTTTCTTTATACTTTCCTTATTTAATTCACCCAATGCAGCTTTTGCAAAGTCAGCAATATTTTCGTTGGTTATATTTATATACTTAACAGCACCGCTTACTACTATTGGATTTAGGTTTCCTTGTTCATTATTTTTATCAGCGATATATTCTTTACCTGCACCATTAGTGAAAAAGTCTTCCCATTCTTTTGCAATAGTATACGAAACATTTTCTCCACTTTGAGTTAAGTCAAAAATCTTATATATTGAATAACTCTTACCTTGTGTTGTTCCTGTTACTTCAATTTCTCCATTACCTCCAGCAGCTAATACCTTTGAACTTCCAAAGCCTGCTGATAGAATCATTGCTAGTGCCATCATTATACCTAGTAAACTTTTAATTTTTTTTGTCATGTTTTTCCTCCTTATGACTTGATTTTTAGTTTCTTATTTGTGTAATAAAACACTGATGTCGTATAGATTTATTTGTCATTAATTATTGTCTTTTAACTCCTCCTTCCATTTAAATTTTTTGGTTTAATTCTAACTTTGACTGTCAAGGCTCTTCACCACAAAGTGTACTTGACAAAGAAAGACGATTATGATAGAGAAAATCAAAACAGCATTTTTCCTTTTTATACCACACATCTCTTTGAGCAACATTGCTATCATGTTTGTCTTTAAAAGTCAAGTACATCTTTTGGTGATGAACCACTGTCAATAATATCAGACTTTTAATGGCAATAATCTTAGACTTTTGTTTACGTATAAATCGCTTACTAATTCAATACTGTTACCCGTGGTGCTAGATAAACTCGAGTAAGCATAAAAATAGCCCTTGCTTGTGGATGTCCTGTAGAATGGAAGTGCCAACCAACATTCGAAAGGAGAATTCCCATGCAAGAGCACTTTCATTTTACTACAGATCAAGCAAAGATTCAAAAACAATATGCAGCCATTTTTTTCTTTGTTTCTGCTCAACTGCCATCGATTCAAATGTATTTGCAACGTCGCAATCGTCATTTGGTGAAACAAGAAGATGCGGTAATCATTGCTATTCATCTTTTAGGGAAGCTGCTTGGCTTCTCTTCCGAACGTGCATGGCATCGCTTTGTGACTGGGAACTTGTTTACGGATGGACATTTTCTCGAACGTTCTCGCTACAATCGTCGTTGTCGAGCGCTACGCTTTGCGATCAAATGGATTCGCCATGAGCTAGCCAAACGTGGGCAGCACCACGCCTATGCAGTCGTAGATAGTATGCCACTCGAGTTGTGCCATGCCGCAAGAATGTACCGTGTCAAACGATTCCAAGGAATCGCGGACATCGGGCTTTGTGCGTCGAAACAGCAGTGGTACTATGGGTTTAAGCTTCATCTTCAAGTGACCGACCAAGGACTGCCCATGGGATACGTGGTAACGGAGGCGTCCTGTCACGATCGAACCGCAGCGGAAACCGTCATGACCCAAATTCCTCATCCTTTTAATTTGGGTGATAAAGGATTTATCAGTAGCGAATTGCAAAAAAAGTTGTATGAAGCGTACCAAATCGCTTTTTGGACTCCATCTCGCAAAAATCAGAAACACCGCCCATCTGAATCATGGGAGAAATGGCTCAAACAAAAACGGAAAGTCATTGAAACGGTGTTCTCTGTCCTCGTTGACCAGTATCGTATCACAGACATTCGTGCGAATTCGATTGCGGGATTTGAAGTAGCACTAGATGGCATATTGTTGGTGTATTCACTTGTAACACTTGGGCTAGTTGAGCGCTAGCGCTCAACTAGCACCACGGGTTTCACATGTATCTTTCTTACTCATTCATTATCCCCCTTTCATATTCAAATTTCCGTTTGAATATATTATACCCCATTTCTTTTATTATTCAAGTATTTACTGTAGTTGAGCAATTTTCGTCACAATAATTACCATTTAAAAAGAGACAAACAGGGTACCCCTTATGCCACGTGGAGCTGTTTTTTCACGGTATCAATGGGAATATTTTGTTTCGCTGCACGGTAAATGAACTCCACGAGGCTATGTCCTTTTCTCTTGCGCAGGAGATCGAGCCCATCCGAAAAATCACTGTTCGACTCGAACATGCTGTACATATACGCAAGTTGCACCAAGATCCAATACCGTTTCACCGCCCGACGCCCGCGAACGCGGTATCCATCGAGTTTCAGCTGGTCTTTCGCTTGACGGAAAAAACATTCGATCGACCAACGTGCAGCATAGTAGCGCAAGATCTCTTCATCGCTTAGCTCGCGATCGGTGCTCAAGACGCAATGAAGATGTTTCGGCGTCATCGGCTGATCGGCTTTCCATGCGAGCAGCACCACGGCATCCTTGAGACCGTTCAGAGCACCTTCGTAGCGATACACCCGATAACGCTCTTTTCCCACCGTGACGAGGCGGGTATCCCGTGGCTCCATAGATTTGGCAAATTCCTTTGCTTGAATGGCCGTCCCTTTTGGATAGAGAATCCGATTCGTCTTCAGCATCGCGATGACGTGGAACCCTTTTTTCAAGCAGGCTCCCACGAGGGTTTTCGATGGATACCAAGAGTCCATGAGCACATAAACGGGGCGACTCACATCCAACGAAGAAAGCATCTCGATCGCGAGTTCCCCTTTGCTTTTCCCCGCCGTCTTGTCGTAGAGGCGAAAGGCAAAAGGAAACGCTTGAGTCATCGTATGAACCATGAGCCAAACGAGAGAATGTCCCCAAATCGATTTTTTCTCTGCGTGACAATAGTGCCAATCACACCCTTGAATGGCGTGTGTTGCCCGTGACGAGGGCTTCGTTTTTTGGCAAATCGTATCATCGATCGAAACAAAAATGGGTTGATTCTCTCGTTTCGAGCTGCGTTCGACACGATGAAGCACCCACTGCTGGAGTTTGCGAAGCAGCGTCTCTTCCTCCCATGGGCTTTTCGTGAAAAAATGGCTCAGTGTCGTGCGATGGTTCGGATGAAAACTCCCGTGATGTAGATCGGTCAGTGTTCCCGAAAAGCCCTTTGTAATCATCGCATCCACGATATGAACGAGATGCTTCATCACAGGTTTCGAGAAATAAAGGGCCAACCCTAACATCGTGAAAAACTTGTGAATTCCTTGATGATGTGCTAATCTATTCATGAGACATGAACCTCCTTGTGAATGGTTTGTTGGCACATCTATTCTAACCAAGGAATCGGGTTCATGTCTTCTTTTTTGTTTGGTTGTAAATTTATGTTAGTAAATTTGCTCATCTACAGTCTATTAGCTAAAAACAATAAACCTCATTATCCGCAAAAAGATAATGAGGTTTACTATTTCTTAACCAAAGAATAGTACAACTTTCGATGAAGATCCAAATTTAAAATAAAATAGACAAAAAGTAGGATATGTTTTATTAAGAGGAAAAATATAACTATGTGTTATAATATGATAAACATCTGTTTTGGGGGGAAGATTGTGAAAGTATCTTTGGGGTTACTAATATTTTGGTGTCTTCTTTCAGGGTTAATTTTATATGTAATAATTGAAACAGCAGTTAGAAGAGCTATAGATAGCTCTAGATTAACTGAAAAAATAGATAAAATTTTAAATGAAAAGAACAAAAGAGATTAAAGTTCTGATTGATAATTCGATGAAGTCCGAGTTTTTGTGTAAAAAGAAACGCCAAAAAGCTGTTTAATTTTCCCAAGGCCTAAATTCGTTGGAACGAGAGCGAAATTTTACACAATAATCAGGACTTGACCGAACTAGGTACCGTCAGGAATTTTGTGTAATGTAAGATAGATAGGGTATCTCTGAATGGATTTAGAATGGATAAGGAGTCGGTTTCCTCCGCACAGGAGACAGAATATTCTGTCTCCTGTGCGGAAAGGGAGCATCCCCTTACTTTGTCATTTGCATTATTTGGTTAATGATAACGTTCTTCAAACATTCGCTCGAGGGCTTCATGCGCTTCGGCAAATCCTCGTAACTTTCGCCCTGCCCATTTCTCATTAAAATCTTGAATGGTCAAATACACGACTTTTTCAGCGGTTTCTAAACTGCTCAAACTGTTCATCGGCTTTAGACGTTTCGAATCTCCTTGATCGTTCGTTCGATGGCATTCGTCGTGTAAATTACACTTCGAATACTGTTTGGATAATTCATAAAGGTGAGGAGGACATTCAACTCATTGGCCCAAGATTGCACTTCTCTCGGGTACTTGCTCGACCATTTCGATTCAAACTGTCGAAACATCTGTAACGCCATCCCCTTATTCGGTGCGCGATAAATCAGTTTGAGATCCTCCGCCATTTCGAATTGGTCTTTTTTCCGAACACGGCTGAGGGTGTTACGGACTTTGTGAACGACACAACGCTGTACGTCAGCTTTCGGATAAACCGCCCGAAAGGCTTCCTCCAGCCCCGGAAGACCATCAAATACGCCTAAAAGCACTTCCTTACGAACAGTGCCTGGCACCATATTGATGACAGGGGGATACACATGAATCAACCGATGATTTCCCAGCGCAAGCTGTTAGGCATTGCCGATCTCGGTTGGCTGTTTGACGCGATGGATGTCGGCATGTTGTCGTTTTTGATGGCCGCCTTGCAAAAAGACTGGAACTTGACAGCCGAACAAGTCGGCTGGATCGGCAGCGTCAACTCGATCGGCATGGCGGTCGGGGCGCTCGTGTTCGGATTGCTTGCGGACCGGATCGGGCGGAAAAACGTTTTTATTTTCACATTGTTGCTGTTCTCGCTTGGCAGTGGGCTGTCGGCGCTGACGACGACGTTGGCGGCGTTTTTGGCGCTCCGCTTTTTGATCGGCATGGGACTTGGCGGCGAGCTGCCGGTCGCGTCAACGCTCGTCTCAGAAGCGGTGCCAGCTAAGGATCGCGGCCGGGCTGTCGTGCTGCTCGAGAGCTTTTGGGCTGGCGGTTGGCTATTGGCAGCGCTCATCTCGTATTTCGTCATACCAGCTTACGGCTGGCGGACGGCGTTATGGCTGGCGGCGATTCCGGCGCTGTATGCGATCTATTTGCGCCTCCGCCTCAGCTTTCAGTCTTCGATTCTCTTCCTCTAAACTGCACTCTTTTTTTCGGGGTCTTCCCTTGAATGGAGACTTGGATGTCCCGCGCCGTTCTTCGAGCCCTTTTCGACCATGTTCATGATAACGTTTTACCCAAAGTCTGATCGTTTTCGTGCAGGGAATCCCTATAACTCTTGGCATATCCGCTTATATCCCCATCCTTCTTCGATGTACATCTGGACAGCCCTCCATTTAAACTCCACGGAATAGGTGGTCTTCCCTTTCGGTGTTTGCTTGGTCTCGAACATAAACAAATCCCTCCAGTGTTTTTCATGACAGTATGGGCATTTTCCCAACTGTCTACACTAGAGGGATAATATCAAGCGAGAAGGGCTCCTTTTTCATCCCGACAACTTCTCCAGCCTCGCGCACAACTCATGCTGCCACTCAACGTCGCCGGTCATGCTGGCCAGTAGCGACAGGTTTTTGAGTTTCGCGATCTCCATACTCTCTTGACATTGACAGAATCGTTTGGTGAAGATTTGGATGTTTTGAAGAAAAATAAACCCGCCTCGACATGGGCGGGTTTTTTCTGTCAATCCAAATACTTCTCGCATAACGATACGAACTTTCCATCTGACTTTAGCCCTTCCAAAATGCTTCTCAACATTGCACTTCTTTTGGGAAGCTGCTTCTCGAACTCTGCCACAAATGTGTCCTTGTCCCACTGTGATTTGCCAGCGTGATAAAACAGCTTTTCCAGGCGTTCCAACTCGTCGGCAGTAAAGCCAGTGGCTAAGGCCAGAATCGCAAAGCTTTTGTGCTCCTTGTTCACCATATCTAAGAGTAACGTAATTGCGTCGGTGGCTAGACTCAATTTTGCTTCAAGATCCTTGATTCTTTCCTCGTTCATAGCACCCTCCTTGTACTATAGTAATACCCAGTCTACGAATTTTGAAATGACCCAACCAACCTGTCTCGCTGTACTCAGTGGTACTCCCAGATCATATAACGCCCCGCTAACTTGATCTTGAATGATTTGGATAGAAAGGTCTTTCCAAGAAGCTATGGTCCGCAAGGTATCAGCAATATTATCGGCATATTCCCTGATAGTATCTGCTACCTTTTTACTGCCGTAGTCCTTACGAACAGTGCCTGGCACTGTTCGCTAAACAGTGCCTGGCACCGTTCGCTAATTTAGGACGTATTTGAACAGCGAATCGATTTTCTGATCGCTCTCCAATCACCTGTGCAACATCATTGACGTGGGACAAAGAGGGACACAACATAGTTGAACAGCACCCGACACCGTTCGCTAATCTCCCAACCGCTCCCGTACTTCCTCCTCTGTCATGTCGAGAATATGGGCAACGTCTGTTATACTCATTCCTTTTTCGACCATTTTTCGAATCGTTTCATTTTTCCCTTCTTCTCGACCTTGTTCTAATCCTTTTTTCAATCCTTCTTCCCGACTGCCGCGAATGTTTGAGAGTTGATCAAGGAGCCATTTCAGCCGCATTTCGTATGCGTAGCGGTTTTCGGGGTCGACGCTTAAGTTTTGCCATTCTTCTAGCGCTTCTAAAATGTCTTGTTCTGTCATGGCTATTCCCTCCAATTCACGAAACATCTCTTCATCCATTTTTTTCGTTCGTCCATCGACAGCCGACAACATCGTTAGCCATGGCCATTCTGGTGACTGTTTCACTTCTCTCCGATATTTCTTCCATTTTACCATAAATTGTGACAAGTCGAGTACATGAAATTCAAGGTGATGGCTCCAAAGAAACTGTTCTTCGTCTTCACGAATGTGAAAAACGGTATGGAAGCGATCTGTTTCATGTGGGAAAAGGGGATAATTTAAGATGGCGATCATAATCGTTGGAGGGAGGATGTCGTACCGTTCTCCTTTCGATAGTGAAGATGAAAACAACCTTGCCCAGTAATACAATAGCCGTTCGGGCATACCGTATTGTGGGATGATTTGAATTTCAACGTGAATGCGCTCGCCGCGGTTTGTGCGAACGATGACATCTAACCGTCCAGTCTTACCGTCTTCTGTTTCTTTCGTTAGTTCGGTGTTTTCAAACTGTACGTCGATGATGCGATCATCTCCAGTCCGATGTAGCAACGCATTTAAAAACGCCATCGTGATTGACTTTCTACTTGGGTGGCCGAACAGTTGTTTAAACATAAAATCCATTTTTAAATCGAGGTATTGCATACAAATCATCCTTTCGTAGAATATAAGGGACAATTTGATTAAAATCGGGAAATAAGGGAAATGCAAAAGTAGAAAATTGAATTTTGCGGAAAATTTTTATGACAAATGGGGTAAAAAAGTGAGAGGATGAACCGTTTTTTAGGTTGAAAATTTAATTTTTGAAGGGAGAGAGTGATTAAAAGATAAAATAAATTCCAACTGTTTAAATTCAGCCCACTTGATCATGTGGCTGAATAGTTACAAAGTGTTTATTCTTCGCTGGACCATATCTTTGGAAACGAATAAAACGGAAAAGAGAAGAAGTTTTGATTAAAGTCTCAGATGACTAGATATCATCCACATCCATTTCAGGGGAAAGCCATTGTCGCTTTGCCTTTTTTCTTTTTAATCAAAGAAAGGGAAGACAAAAGAAAAGCCCCGCAGAGATTTCTCTCCGCAGAGCTTTTCGACATACTTCGGGCGGTGACAGGCACCGATCCTATTTGCCGGTGTCGATGTTAAAAATTGACCGCAGCTTTATTCAAGGGATTGTTGAAAATTCAAAAGATGCAACGATTGTCGATACGATTATTCATTTAGCGAAAAGCCTTGATATTCAAGTACTTGCAGAAGGGGTCGAAACGAATCACCAATTATCTCTCCTTCAACAAATGCACTGTGATTTTGCCCAAGGCTTTTATTTCAGCAAATCGCTCGAAGCGGAAAAGTTAAAGCAATGGCTTGAGCAATATAACCGAGCAAACATGCCCTCTAACACGTAATGGTGAGAGGGTATGTTACAAGGGGGGACTAGCGTGCTTATGCTATATTTGACAAGACATGGGGAAACGGAGTGGAATATAGAGAAGCGCATGCAAGGTTGGCAAGATTCGCCGCTGACGGAAAAAGGCAGGGAAGATGCGCGCCGGCTTAGGAAAAGGTTAGAGGAAGTCGATTTGACAGCAATTTATGCGAGCACAAGCGGACGGGCGCTTGATACAGCAAAGATCATCCGTGGGGAGCGGTTGATTCCGATTTATCAAGAGGAAAGATTGCGGGAAATCCATCTCGGGGATTGGGAAGGAAAAACGCATGACGAAATTCAGCGGTTCGACCCCATTTTGTTTCACCATTTTTGGAATGAGCCGCACTTGTACGCCCCGAAGCGAGGGGAACGATTTAGTGACGTGCAAAATCGGGCGTTTGCTGCATTAACTGACATCATCAATGAGTACCGTTCCGGCAATATTGTAATTGTAACGCACGGAGTTGTCTTAAAAACGATCGTGACTCGTCTGAAACAAGCCCCGCTGGAAGAACTTTGGGCTCGGCCGTTTATGCATGGTGCGAGTCTTACAACCGTTCGAGTGAAAGACGGGCGATTGGAGTTGCTTGTAGAAGCAGATGTGTCGCATTTAGAGGAAGTGAAAGAGGTATAACAAAATATCCCGCTTGCCTTTTAACTAAGGAAGCGGGATGTTCATTAAAGGAGCCCTAGCCACTGTACGATATGGGCGGTTGTAAACGTTACGGCAATCGCAATACCTGTTGGAAGTGCGAACGCCACAAACGTCCATTTTTTGCTTTTCGTTTCTTTATAAATATTGATGAGTGTTGTCCCGCACGGATAGTGAAGCAACGAAAACAGCATCATATTTAACGCCGTCAGCCATGTCCAGCCGTGGTCGAGGAAAATTTGTTTCAGAGAATGAAGCCCATCAACTTCGGTTAACGCTCCTGTCGATAAATACCCCATCAATAAAATCGGAAGCACAATTTCATTGGCAGGGAGCCCTAAAATGAACGCCATCAAAATGTAGCCGTCGAGTCCTAACTGGCGGGCAAACGGATCAAGCAAATGGGCGACATAAGCAAGGACTGTTGTATCACCGATATGAATGTTAGCTAACACCCATGTCAACACGCCAGCTGGAGCAGCGACTGTTACAGCCCGCTTTAAGACGCAAATGGATTTATCCAATGTGGAGCGAACAATCGTATCCCATATTTTTGGCCGCCGGTATGGCGGAAGTTCGAGCGTATAATGGGTCGGCATGCCGCGTAACGCGGTTTTGGATAACACCCAGGAAACGGTGAGGGTGACGACGATTCCAAATACGACCATCGCGACGACCACACTTGCTGTCATCAACGTCTTCCAGCCACCTGTATAGCCAGCTGCCATAAATAATGAAGCAAGCAAAATTAACGTCGGCCATCTGCCGTTGCAAGGGACAAAGTTGTTCGTTAAAATGGCCAGCATTCGTTCACGTGGCGACTCGATAATTCTTGTGGACATGATCGCCGCAGCGTTGCAGCCGAACCCCATCGCCATCGTCAGCGACTGCTTTCCGTGCGCTCCTGACTTTTTAAATAACCGGTCCATGTTAAAAGCAACGCGTGGAAGATATCCGTAGTTTTCGAGCAAAGCAAAAATCGGGAAGAAAATCGCCATCGGCGGCAACATGACGCTCACGACCCACGTTGTGCCACGGTACAATCCTAGCACGAGAATTCCGTGCAGCCACTCTGGGGCATGCATTTTCTCAAAAGCAAGCGTTATATATCCTTCAAACCATCCGAAAAATTCAGCGAGCAGCGAAGAAGGAACGTTTGCGCCAGCGATTGTGATATAAATAACGACGGCAAGCATGGCGAGCATAATAGGGAATCCCCAGATTTTTGAAGTAAAAATACGATCGAGCTTTTCGGTTTCATGCAGCTTTTCACGTTTTGTGTACGTAATAGTTTCTTTGCAAATGTCTCTTGATGTTTGGAAAATAGCGGAAACAATTTGTTCCCTTGTATCGCCGTCCGATAAACTTTTCGCATAATCCATCAATTCATCAAATGGATTTAGCGGAACAGTGGCACGCATAGTTCGGCACCCCCTTTAACAAATGATGCGGCTGATGCTGCAAGGCGTGAAGCAATGACGTATCTCCGTCTAATAAACGAAGCGCAACCCAGCGCGCCGGATATTCCTCCCCGACAATTTCTTTAACAAGCGGGAGAAGTTTGGTGATCTTTTCTTCGATCGCGCGACTGTATGAAACAACGATCGGTTTTGTTTTGATTTCCCCATGAACCATCCGGACGATTGTTTCGAGCAATTCCTCGATGCCTTCTTTATTACGCGCCGCAAGCGGTACAACCGGAACGCCTAGTTTTTTGGAAAGTTTAGCGATATCAATGACAATTCCTTTCTTTTTCGCTTCGTCCATTAAGTTGAGGCAGACGATGACACGGTCGGTCATTTCTAATACTTGCAACGCTAAATTCAAATTTCGCTCCAGCGCCGTTGCATCCAACACGACGAGCGTAACATCAGGCTTGGCAAAAATGATAAAATCCCGCGCCACTTCTTCGTCCACGGAGTTAGAGTATAACGAATACGTTCCGGGAAGATCGATGATTCGATATTGTTCATCTTTATAGGTGAAAAAGCCTTCGGCGTGAACGACCGTTTTCCCCGGCCAGTTTCCTGTATGTTGCCGCAAGCCCGTTAACACGTTAAATAACGTACTTTTTCCTGTATTTGGATTTCCTGCGAGTGCAATCGTATATTCACGATTATTCATTGCCGATCCTCTCCCCGTAAATATTAGAACTTTCTTCCTTTCTTAAAGCAATGGTCGTATGGCTGACACGATAAGCCGTTGGGTCACCTAACGGACTTTTTTGCAAGACTGTTACTTCACAGCCGGGCACAAACCCTAAATCAAGCAGTCTCCGCTTCATTGTTCCTTCTATATTAATCTTTGTGATACGAAAACGTTCTCCTGGTTGAGCATCACATAAACGTTCGAGTTTTGCTTGAGTCATAACAGTTTCCCTCCTATTAACAATTTGTACAGAGGTTATAATTTTTCCCTAAACCAACTTTTAATCTTATTTTATTCAGCGAATGTCATTTTGTCAACGATTTTGCTTGTTTTGTTTGAGTCAAGACTTTGTGGGAGATTTTTTTCTCGACCGATTTTTTTGGTTATATATGGTTTTATAAAATCGTTATATGTAAGCGCTTTTACTTACTCTCATCCTGTAGGTATGTGCGTTTTCTCTCGTTTTAAAAACCTTTCAATGCTTGCAATGCCTCGTAAATCGGTGTCCCTGAAGATTGGCGAAGGTATGGGATGTTATCTCGTACCACTTCTGTCATTTGCGTTTGCACGCGCTTCAGTGCCTTTTTCACGATCGTTTCTCGTTTCGTTTCTTCTCGTTCTTCCACGCCATACATCACTCCATCGCGTGTCCGAATGAGTAACGTATCTTTTATCGCGACGATCGCTCGCAACATCGCTTCAATCCCTGCATCCCTCCAACTTCGACCGTTTTTACTTCGTTTCGCAAACACATGCATCGTTGCTTCCGCACTCCCCATCGCCCTCATGTTTGTCGTGTCAATCCCTTTTTCCTTCAACCATACGCGATAGTCACGTAAACATCCTGGTATCTCCTCGATTCGACGAACAAGCGCCTCGAGTTGCTTTTCCTTCTCCTCATGTTCTAACGTACCGATGGCACTTGTGAGTTCTCGTAACACACCTTCTTCATCCCATGATGCTAACTTCTTTCGAATCACCCGATATCTCGCATGACCTCGGAACAATTGACGAATCTCTCTTGCCACATGGAACCGATCAAGCTGAAAGTACCCCCTGTCCCCGAAATATTCTCGACACGCTGTAATCCATGGGGCTCCATCTCCATTGATGACCACCCAATCCTCAAACGGATCATAGCTGTATTCCTTCATCAGAAAATTCTCTACAGCTTCCCAAATCGGTTCATTCGTTTGATGAACCATATACCGTCGATTCACTAAGGATACGCGTTTCCCGTTTTTCTCCCATCCTTGGTGAATCGTGATGATCTTTTCTTCTTTTCCTTTGATGCGGCTTCGTTGACGTTTCACGTACAACCCGTCTGCTTCGATAAAAAACACGCGCCCTTTTTTCTCCATCGCACGGTGCCCTTCCACCTCTGCCTCGATGATGGACTGGCGAATCGTTTCGTGACTCATACATGCATACCCCACCAGCTTTTCAAGCGACTGCGCAGCCTGTCGATACGAAGAACCCGTCACGGCGAGATGAATCGCTGTCTCCTCTAATAGCGGACTCACTCCATGCGCCCCATCGAACTGAAGAAAGACATCGAGTAAAGACGTATACACCTTTTTTTCACGGTCAAAGTAGTAGTTTCGCTTCACTTCCACCTCTCCAAATAGCGTTTGGAGTCGGATCGTCCGCTTATCTTTGAGCGCATATCGTTTCTTGTCCCGCTGTTCTGCCAATGTGCGGTCGATCTCCTCCAACACCTGTTGAAGGAGATGACCATATTGTTTTTGCATATGTCTAAATAAAGACTGTTCGATCTCTTTTAATGTCAAGCCGTTTGTGATATAATCCTGCATGGGCTCCACTCCTTTCTTTGGTTGTATTTTTTTCTCACTTACTACCTTACCAGGAGGAGAGCCCGTTTTTCATCTATTTTGCTTACATATCTGACAGGTTCCTTATTATACCAAATCAGGAACCTGTCTTTTTTTCTCCCACAAACATTTTACTCATACTTGACAACAATGGATAAGAACATCATGTCTCGTCTCATATGCCCAAATATACGAAACCCCAGCTATCTGAACATAGCTGGGGTTAAGTTTAGTCCATCATCTTTATGGATTGGTACATTTGTCGTCAATCCCCCGGAGTTTTTGCAAGATTGGAGGCCGACAATAGAAGACAGGCAACGAAAATCAGTCAAATTAGATTAATAGCGACAGCTTGTCTTTTCTATATATATTTGTAAAATCGTATTTCTTTTCCATGTATACTTGATGCCAAATCATAAAAGCAAGGACGGTCCAGATTTTTCGGCTATGGTCTGCTTTATTTTTGCAATGTTCGTCTAGTAAACGATACAATACATCTTTATTAAATAAATGATCGGTTTCGCTTTCTTTTATAATGTTTTTCGCCCAATCATGCATTTCATTTTTTAACCAATGACGAATTGGCACCGGAAATCCTAATTTTTTGCGATTTAAAACATGATCTGGAACAATTCCTTTTGCTGCTTTTCGTAGAATATATTTCGTCGTTTTGTTTGTCGTTTTCATTTCCGGAGCAATTTTGGCGGCTACTTCAAATACCTTTTTATCTAAAAATGGAACCCTTAACTCTAATGAATGGGCCATCGTCATTTTGTCGGCTTTTAATAAAATATCGCCTCGCAGCCATGTATGAATATCAATATATTGCATCCGGTTTACAGGAGGATAATGAGTTGTTTCTCTATAAAAAGGAGCTGTAATATATATATATTCTAATCCCCTCTTATATCCTTTTAGCAGTTCTTGTTTTTCTGTCTCGCTATACATTTTCGCATTGCCGATATATCGTTCTTCCATTGGTGTTGTACCGCGCTCAATAAAGCTTTTTCCTTTTATTCCTTCCGGGAGTAGCCATGCAATCACTCTCAAAGCTGATTTAACCGTACTTGGCATTCGCTCAAAAAGTTCCAATGACTGTGGCTCACGATAAATGTTGTAACCGCCAAATAACTCGTCAGCTCCCTCACCGGAAAGAACGACCGTTACATGCTTTCTTGCTTCCCGGGCAACAAAATAAAGCGGTACTGCCGCAGGATCGGCAAGTGGATCATCCATATGCCACATAACTTTCGGTAATTCCGCCATATATTCCTCTGGTGAAATGACATAGCTAATATTCTCAACGCCCAGCTTTTCCGCTGTTTCTTTTGCCACATCAATTTCACTAAAGCCTTCCCGCTCAAAGCCGACAGAAAATGTCTTGATATTAGGATTGAATTGTTTAGCAATTGCTGCAATGAAGGATGAATCAATTCCTCCTGATAAAAACGAACCTACCGGCACATCGCTGCGCATATGCACTTGCACGGAATCGAACAGCGCGTTGCGAATTTCTTTGACAAGTTCATCTTCTGATTTGATGATAGGTTGGAATTGGGCTTTCCAATAGCGATGAATGGTTAATTTTTCACCGATTTTTTTCTTAATATAATGACCCGGTTCTAACTTTTTAATACCAACAGACATCGTCATTGGTTCAGGTACATATTGGAATGTTAAATAATGCTGCAGTGAATCATAGTCTAATAAATCATTTTTAAGAGCTAGCAAAATACTTTTCTTCTCGGAAGCAAAAAACGTACGGTCGCCCTGTTCCATATAGAAAAATGGTTTTATGCCAAACGGGTCACGTGCCGCAAAAATCGTTCTCTCTTGTTTGTCCCAGATGACGAAAGCAAACATACCTCGAAGCTTTTCTACAGCTTTTTCTTTTTCAGCACTATAAAGAGCAATAATGACTTCTGTATCGGAATGAGTAGTAAATTTATATCCCTTTGCAAGCAATTCTTCTCGCAATTCCACATAGTTGTAGATTTCCCCATTAAATATGATCCAATATCGTTCATTTTCATAGGACAATGGCTGGTGCCCTGTCTCAAGATCGATAATACTCAAACGTCGAAATCCAAAATTCACATATTCATCAAAAAAATAACCACCATCGTCAGGACCACGATGAGTAATGATATCATTCATTTCTTGAAACGTTTCTTTCCATTTTTCATCAATGATTCTTGGATGATCATGAATACAACCAATAAAACCGCACATTATGTTGTTATTCCCCCACTTTATTAAATTTAAATTTTATAGAACCCGTGGTGCTAGATAAAATCGAGTAAGCATAAAAATAGCCCTTGCTTGTGGATCTCCTGTAGAATGAAAGGGCGATCCAACATTCGAAAGGAGAATCCCTATGCAAGAGCACTTTCATTTTACTACAGATCAAGCAAAGATTCAAAAACAATATGCAGTCATTTTCTTTTTGTTTCTGCCCAGCTGTCACAAATTCAATGCTATCTTCAACGTCGCAATCGTCATTTGGTGAAACAAGAAGATACGGTGATCATTGCTATTCATCTTTTACATCTTTTAGGAAAGCTGCTTGGCTTCTCTTCCGAACATGCATGGCATCGCTTTGTGACTGGGAACTTGACCTGCTTGCGATATTTTCATTCCTCTAACATATTAAAACAATAAAATGTGGAGAAATTATGGATTTTTTGAGATTGTTACATAATTGTTACATAATTACATGATAAGAATCATCTCCATTGTTTCTGCATATGTAGTCGATAATATAAAAACAGCAAGTTTAACAAAGGAGTTGCAACTATCATGTTAGGGATTATACTTTTTTTAGCCTTTATGATTGTTTCACTTTCTATTTTTCTTTTACGAAAGCCAACCAATGAGAAGTTATATAAACTAGCAATAGGATCCTATATCGCTTTTTTCCTATTGTTTTTAACTCTATTTTTCCATTATGTAAATTCTGAAAATATGGTCGACGCTATAAACAATCTAGTACAGAAAACATCATATAAAAATAAAGTTGAAGCGAGAAATCCATCATCTAGACATTCAAAAGAACAAATCCCGGTTAAATCAGCTCTCATTGATGCCCCCCTTTTCTCGCAACTCCCAGAACTACCAAGGGGGGTGCGAGGTAACAAGTCTGGCAATGCTTTTGAATCACGCGGGAATCAATGTAGACAAGATGACACTAGCGAAGCAAATAAAGAAAAATCCAACCCCTTATCGAATACATAATGGAAAAGTATTTTATGGACATCCAAATGAAGGGTTTGTTGGTGACATGTATACAATAAAGAAACCGGGATATGGTGTCTATCATAAACCTATAAAAGAATTAGCCGAGATTTATTTACCAAACCAAATCGTTGATTTAACAGGACAATCATTTGAAGAAATATATAAGTATTTGTCTGAAGGTACCCCAGTTTGGGTTATTACCAACACAACCTTTCGTATACTTCCTCCGTCTGAATTTATTGAATGGCAGACCCCGCAAGGCCCTATAAAAATAACATACCGGGAGCATTCCGTGTTAATCACCGGATATGATGAGAAATATATTTATTTTAATGACCCATTGACAGGTACGAAAAATAAAAAAGCACCTAAGTCTGAATTTATTCAAGCTTGGATACAAATGGGCAAACAAGCTATTACCTATAACCGCAATTAACCGGTTATAGGTAGTGGCTTATCTTTTTTATTTTAATCTTCGAACTACTTCGTGTGAAAAAAATATAATTTTTCCCCATAAATTTTGCACATTTATTTTTTATGATGATGTTACTATGACTTACATCACAAGTTTATGGAGGGAAAGCGATGAAGAAATTATTGTTAGGAACTGTTTTGGCAGGAGTTGTTGCGATTGGTGCAGCTTGCTCAAATAATTCTTCGATGCAAGGACACGACATGTCCAACATGAATATGAAGGAAGAAAACACCGCACAGGACTCCAGTAAGAAACTGCCTTTGGCAACCAATACAGAAGTTTTATCCGGTAAAGAGATTAATCTTACTGCTAAGGAAGCATTATTACAAATAAATGATAAAGTCAAACTCCCGGTATACACGTATAATGGATCGGTACCCGGTGCGCAAATCCGCGTAAAGCAAGGGGATAATGTGAAAATTGTTTTAAAAAATGAATTGCCAGAACCGACTACGATTCACTGGCACGGCTACCCTGTTCCAAATAACCAAGATGGAGTACCGGGTGTCACGATGGACGCCATTAAACCGGGTGAAACGTTTACGTATGAATTTACAGCAACCGTGCCGGGAACGTATTGGTATCATTCCCATCAAAAAAGCGCCGAGCAAGTGGACAAGGGATTATACGGTACATTAATCGTAGAACCGAAAAATGAAGAAAAAGTCGATCGAGATTATACACTTGTGTTAGATGAATGGATGAGCAATCCGGATGAAGGAAATATGGATATGAGTGGAATGGATCATAGTAATATGAATAATGGAAATAGCTCTGATAATCAACAAATGGATATGAGCAGCATGGGACATAATATGAATATGTACGATATTTTCACGATTAACGGAAAAAGCGGGGCTGCTGTCAAACCGTTAAAAGTGAAAAAAGGCGAAAAAGTGCGACTTCGCCTAATTAACGCAGGGTACATGTCCCACAAGCTTCACCTGCATGGTCATGAGTTTAAAATTGTCGCAACTGACGGCCAACCGTTAAAGAACCCGCAACCAATCAAAGATGAACTTTTAAGTATTGCTCCGGGTGAACGTTATGATATTGAATTTATCGCGAATAACCCGGGTGAATGGTTATTAGAATGTCATGGTGATATGGAAGGTACCGATGGCATGAAAGTGAAAATTCAATACGAAGACCAGACAAACAATACGGACAAAGCGAACGCAAAAGAAAATCTCCCTGTTGTGGATATGACAACATACAGAAAATATGAAGTAGGTCAATTTACACTAGACCAAAAATATGATGTAGAGTACACAATGGATTTAGGAACAGCCATGGGCAAAGATGGCATGGTCTTCACGATTAATGGGAAAACGTATCCTGAAACAGCACCTGTCAATGTGAAGACAGGAGATTTAGTAAAAGTAAAAATAGTGAACAATTCACCAAAAGATGTACATCCGATGCATTTACACGGACATTTCTTCCAAGTATTAAGCAAAAACGGCAAGCCGGTCACAGGCTCTCCATTGATAAAGGATTCCTTAAATGTAAACCCTGGTGAAGAATATGTCGTCGCGTTTAAAGCGGATAATCCGGGAAATTGGATGTTCCATTGCCATGACTTGCACCATGCTTCAGCCGGAATGGTCACAGAAGTAAAATATACCGATTACAAATCGGACTATACCCCAGATCCGAATGACACAACGAATAAAGGGGAATAACAGCTTATCGTAGTAAATAAAAGAGGCTGAGTTCAAAAGGTTAACACCCTTTTGAGACAGCCTCTTATTTTTTTGTTTTTATTTCCAGTTTATTTTTTTTAGTTAGAAAAAAATAATAATGAACTGTAGATGAGCAAATTCGCTAACATAAATTTACAACCAAACAAAAAAAGAGACATGAACCCGATTCCTTGATTAGAATAGATGTGCCACAACTATCCACAAGGAGGTTCATGTCTCATGAATAGATTAGCACATCATCAAGGAATTCACAAGTTTTTCACGATGTTGGGGTTGGCACTTTATTTTTCAAAACCTGTCATGAAGCATCTCGTTCATATCGTGGATGCGATGATTACAAAGGGCTTTTCGGGAACGCTGACCGATCTACATCATGGGAGTTTTCATCCGAACCATCGCACGACACTGAGCCATTTTTTCACGAAAAGCCCATGGGAGGAAGAGACGCTGCTTCGCAAACTCCAACAGTGGGTGCTTCATCGTGTCGAACGCAGCTCGAAACGAGAGAATCAACCCATTTTTGTTTCGATCGATGATACGATTTGCCAAAAAACGAAGCCCTCGTCACGGGCAACGCACGCCATTCAAGGGTGTGATTGGCACTATTCTCACACAGAGAAAAAGTCGATCTGGGGACATTCTCTCGTTTGGCTCATGGTTCATGCGATGACCCAGGCTTTTCCCTTTGCGTTCCGCCTCTACGACAAGGCGGCTGGGAAAAGCAAGGGGGAACTCGCGATCGAGATGCTTTCTTCTTTGGATGTACACCGTCCTGTTTATGTGCTGATGGACTCTTGGTATCCATCGCAAACGCTCGTGGAAGCTTGTCTGAAAAAGGGATTCCACGTCATCGCAATGCTCAAGGCCAATCGGCTTCTTTATCCAAAAGGCATTGCGGTTCAGGTGAGGGAGTTTGCCCGCTACATCGAACCGAAAGACACTCACCTCGTCACGGTGGGAGAAGAGCGTTATCGGGTTTATCGCTACGAAGGCTCTCTCAAAGGTCTCGATGATGCCGTGGTGCTGCTCGCATGGAAAGCCGATCAATCGATGACATCGGAACATCTTCATTGCGTGTTGAGCACCGATCGCGAGCTAAGCGATGAAGAGATCTTGCGCTACTATGCTGCACGTTGGTCGATCGAATGTTTTTTCCGTCAAGCGAAAGACCAGCTGAAACTCGATGGATACCGCGTTCGCGGGCGTCGGGCGGTGAAACGCTACTGGATCTTGGTGCAGCTTGCTTACGTGTACAGCATGTTCGATTCGAACAGTGATGTTTCGGATGGGCTCGATCTCCTGCGCAAGATTACATGGTAATTATTGTGATTAAAATTGCTCAACTACAGTACCTTAGCTATTTTCAATCCAATCCCTTCTTCACTATAAACGATAGTACTAATGACGCTCTTATTTAGAAGGATTGATGATTTTTAAATGTTTGTCAATGAAAATTTTTATCACACTCATACTTACGGACACACGCACAATGACAACAAAATGAGAACATCTTAAGAAATATTCGTGATAATTTGCAACGTTAGAAGAAAGCGTGTTAAACGGCAAACGAACATCATATTGGCACCCACTCATTGTAAAACAAAAAACTGCCGTCTCCAAAAAGGTCGACGACAGTCCCCCCTACTCCAACAACCGCTCCACTTCTTCTTCCGAAAGGTCCGTGACGTTCGCAATGTCTTTTACACTCATCCCTTTTTTCGCCATCGTTTGTACAAGACGCTTCATTCCTTGCTTTATTCCTTGCTTCACCCCTTCTTCTCTTCCTTTTTCTAACGCCTTTTGTTCATAAGAAATAATCAATTCCATCACTTGTTCTTTTTCTTTCGTCTCCATTTCATTCACCTCGCTTCGCAGTCTTCGTTCTTCTTCATCTGATAGTTTCACATATGTTTCAAAAAAGCCAAACAATAACCGTTGTTTCGCTTCGTCTAATTCCATTCGGACAAGCATGCGTAAAAATTGTTTTTTCAATTCTACCCGTTCACTTTCAGTATACCCCATTTTACTTAGTAGTGCAGCGGCGATCGGGTTGTCTTGGCGGATGTAGTTGCGCCAGTTTTGTTTGCGCAATTCGACAGTAAAAAAACGAAAGTCAAGCACGTGGCCAAAAGGAAATTGGAGGGTAAATGTCGATGGCTCGTCGCGGATCGTATCGTAGCTAAATACAGCAATTGGTACAATGTTTTTACGGTACTTTTCAAACAAACGGCTAAAATAAATAAACATCCGTTCGGAAAACGACGATTGAACGTAGCTTTGATTTTCGATATGAACGATAATTAAGCTATCCTCCCCTCTCAGCTTCGTTTCCACAAGCAAATCAACGCGATACTTCTCCCCTGCCACTACAGGGGAGAAACAACAAAAAACCCCGAGCTCTTTCATCGAACTCGGGGTTTGCGATGATTCCGACTGGGCTCGAACCAGCGACCTCCACCCTGTCAAGGTGGCGCTCTCCCAGCTGAGCTACGGAATCGTATGTTGTTGTGTTATCGAACACATTTTTCATTATACGTATCGTTCCCTAGTTTGTCAAATACTTTTTTTAAAAAATTTTTTCGTCATGACGTCTTTCGTCTGTTTTTTCTTTTCTGTAAAAATAGATATTGCCTTCTTTAAAAAAGACATGATATGATAATTAGAAAAACATTTGAAAGGGATGGTGAGCTATGAGACGTGTCACATTAACTGACATCTTCCTTCACCCCATCACCCAAAAATATTTAAAACGTTCAGGCGTCGCGCACGCCATTGCGACCGCATATCATGCGTATCGCCTTGCCTTGCAATATGGAGTGAATGTTGATTTAGCAACAAAAGCCGCATTGCTTCATGATATCGGGCATTATGAATGGTACTCTAATGGAACATGGGACTATGAAACATATAAACAAAACGACATTCATGCGATTAAAGGGGCGGAGCGAGCACATAAACTGCTTATTCGACTCGGTGAACATCCTCAACACGCCAAAGAAATCGCCCTCGCCATTTTGCTTCATACCGATTCGTATCTTCCAGAAGGAGAATTAAAACGAAAGCCGCTCCAAACGATCGTGAAGCTCGCCGATGAAGCAGATGAAGAACCGGGTGGCAAACATCATTATCGCCAAATCGATGACAAACTCGCCTTGAAAAAAATTCAACAACTTGATCGCATGGTCGAACAGCAAATGAAGCGTGACGCGCTCGACCAAATTAGCTAAGGCTAGGCGATGTTCCTAGCCTATACATATGATAACGCCTGTTCCACATCAGCAAGCAAATCATCGGTCGCCTCTAATCCAACACTTAAGCGCAACAAGCCGTCCGTAATGCCGCGGCGATGGCGCTCCGCTTTCGGCATCGCTGCGTGCGACATTTTCGCCGGATACGATAAAATCGACTCGACCGCTCCTAAACTGACCGCAAACACAGGGATGCGCGCATGTTTCACAAACGTCCGCACCGCTTGTTCGTCCTCCAATTCAAACGACAGCACCGCACCAAATCCGCGCGCTTGATCGCGATGAATATCGTGTCCTTCATGAAAAGAAAGCCCAGGATAATATACGTGCGCAACTTTCGGATGATGATGGAGAAACTGCGCCAGCTGCAACGCCGAACGTGAAGCATAATCTAACCGAACGTGAAGCGTTTTTAACCCGCGCAACACGAGCCACGCATCTTGCACGCCAAGCACCGCCCCGAACGAATATTGCAGTTTGCGCAGCTGTTTTGCGAGACGCTCGTCTTTTACAACCGCCAGCCCGGCTACAACGTCGCTATGGCCAGCTAAAAATTTCGTCGCGCTATGCAAAACGACATCGACGCCGAGATCAAGCGGACGCTGCAACAAAGGGGTCGCAAACGTATTATCTAAAAACGTCAAACAACCGTGCGCTTTCGCAAGCTTCACAACCCCACGAATATCCGTAATTTTCAAAAGCGGATTCGATGGCGTTTCCATATAAATGACTTTCGTGTTCGGGCGAATGTGACGCGCTACCGCATCTAAATCAGTCATATCGACAAACGTATGTTCGATGCCAAATCGGCTCAATACGTCCGTGATGATGCGATACGTTCCACCATACACATCATCGGTAATTAATACGTGATCTCCTTTTGACAACAATAAAAATGCTGTTGAAATGGCAGCCATGCCCGATGCGAACGCAAAACCGCTGACGCCCCCCTCCAGTTCCGCAATCGTTTCCTCAAGCGCCTCGCGTGTCGGGTTGCCAGAACGGCTATAATCGTACTTGCCAAACGTATCAAAATCAAACTGATGAAACGTCGATGCATGATGAATCGGGACGCTAACTGCCCCTGTTTGCGCATCAATTCGCCATTTATTATGAACAAGTTGCGTTTGTAAATCCATCCTTTTACACCTCTTTCATGCGTTGAAACGCTTGAGTTAAATCGGCAATTAAATCGTCCGCATGTTCAATGCCGACCGAAAAACGTAACAAACGATTACACACCCCGTTTGCGATGCGAATATCCTCTGGAATATCCATATGCGTTTGCGTTGCGGGATACGTAATAAAACTTTCGACACCGCCTAAACTTTCCGCAAACGTAATCAGTTTTAAACTTTGTAAAAAGGTATTCACCCATTTTTCATCGCGCACGCGAAACGACAACATGCCGCCTCTCCCCGGATACAATACGTCCGTCACATCTTCATGTTCGACTAAAAATTTATATATCGCCTTTGCGTTTTGTTCGTGCTGGCGCATGCGCAGCGCAAGCGTCTTCATGCCGCGAATTAACAGCCATGAATCAAACGGTGATAACACCGCCCCGATCGCGTTATGATACATCGCGAGTTGCTCGCACAGCTCTTTTCCTTTGGCGACAATGAGCCCGGCTAGCACATCGTTATGTCCGCCTAAATATTTTGTCGCGCTATGAATGACGATATCAGCTCCTTTCGTTAATGGCTTTTGTAACACAGGGGTATAAAACGTATTATCGACGATAAGAAGAAGCCCATATTGCTTCGCGAACGTTGCCACCGCTTCAATATCCGCCTCTTGCATAAGTGGATTTGTCGGCGTTTCTAAAAAAATCGCTTTCGTTTTTTCAGTCACATGCGCCTTTACCGCATCGAGATCGCGAAAATCGACGTATGTAAACGACAAACCGTATTTCTTCCACCCTTTTTCAAATAGCCGATACGTTCCGCCATATAAGTCGGCGGAAACGAGAAAATGGTCGCCGCTTTCAAACAGAGCAAACACCGTTTGAATCGCTGCCATACCTGAGCTACACGCAAACCCTTGATCCCCTTCTTCTAACTGCGCAATCGCCTCCTCGACAATACGTCTCGTCGGGTTGCCGGTTCGAATGTAATCGTACCCTGTCGACTGTCCGATCCCTTCATGCCGATACGCTGTTGAAAAATAGACAGGCGGATTGACCGTCCCTGTCACCGTCTCGCTTCGATTGCCAATTTGCGCTAATATCGTTTCCACATGACTCATTCGCTCTCTTCCTTTCTAAAAAAATAAAAGCCTTCAAAGAAGAAGGCTTTTACAGTCGCTTCTTCTTATCTTCCGAATTGAACGCCAATTCGCTGGATTTAGCACCTGACCGCTTTCGGCTGGTTGCTGAAGGTTCATCGGGCCAGTCCCTCCCCTTCTCTTGATAAGAACGTAAAACGGTATTGAATTTTCTGATTTTTAACTAATGTACATCATTTACAACAAAATTGCAACTGTTTTCTTCACTAAAAGTTGTGCTTGATTTTTTCGCAACATGCCCCCCTCGCGCTTGTAAGGAAAAATCAGTGAGTCAATGATTTTTGCAAATCCTTGTCTAGGAGAGCATATCGCTTGTCAAGCACATGTTGTGATGATGAACCCCTTTTTTATATAAAAAACAACAAATAAGTCTTATCTGATATAACGGAACGCATACCTCCTTATATAGGAATATGACAAACCTTATTTTTTACAATAATGTGAATTATATAGAATTTTTGACTATAAATCATGTAAAATATATCTTAAATTATAATTATTACAGAAGAAACAGAAAACGAAAAAGAGATTGTCGTTCAGTTCGATTTGTCTAATCAAGAAAAACACGAGATGAGTATCGTCAATGAATTTGGGAAAGAAATAACCTTTATCGTTGAGCCCTTTATTTTATCGGAAAGCATGAATTATGACAAAGTAACTAATTACTAAGGACGGAGAGCAATGGGATACTTTTCACTTGTAGCCATTATTATTTTTGCATTTTCACTATTTTTTCTTTTGAAATGTGCTTACCAGCTAAAAAAAAATAGCGATATACAAATTAAACAAAACGAACACATTATCCAATTACTAATAGAACAAAATCATAAAAAGAGATAATGTAATAATACATGTTCTCACCTCTTTTTCATGATTAATCACATTCATCGTCATGTTATGCACAACTGCCCGACCATGCGCCTCGGATGCAAAAATCGACAAATCAGAAATATATATGGTACATTAAAAAAAGGAGTGAGATAATGAAAGCACCTGCTTTATTTCTTGCGCATGGATCACCGATGTTAGCGATTGAAGATAGCTCATATGCATCGTTTTTAACAACGCTCGGAAAACAGATGCATCCAAAAGCTATCGTCGTCTTCACTGCACATTGGACGACGCGTCAACCGACCGTTTCGTCGATTGACGGAACGTATGAGATGATTTATGACTTTTCCGGCTTCCCACGTCAACAACCCAATGACTAAGGTCATGGGCTTGTAAGCCCCATGTTGACCAGACCAAGGCTTGAAACAGAGCCTACGTTATAGATGTCATGACACGTTCGGGTGCTTCTCCAGCCCGTTCCTCTGTCGTGCAAGGTTAAACAAGCGTGGTGGGTAGCGCTAGTGTCTTGCACATAACAAGCATCTATAACATGGTCGAGGAGAATATGACCTGCTTTATGCAGAGGAAAGGGGAGAACCCTATGGTTTTTGTGTTAGACACAAACAAACGTCCGCTTGCTCCTTGTCACGAAGCAGTTGCAAGAAAGCTGTTGAAACAAGGGAAGGCGGCGATTTACAGGCGATTTCCATTTACCATCATCTTGAAAAAATCAGTAGACGAATCAGAAATTAAAGCAACATATCGGCTAAAAATCGACTATGGAAGCAGGCATACAGGATTAGCGATTTTGCGAGGACAAGAAGTGGTATGGTTAGGGCAACTTGACCATCGCACAGACATCAAGGAAAGAATAGATAAAAGGCGTGCTTTTCGTCGAGCAAGACGAAATCGAAAAACAAGATACAGAAAACCACGCTTTCTGAACCGCAAGCGAAAGGAGGGATGGTTGCCTCCATCACTAGAGAGTCGTGTGCAAAATATCCAAACATGGGTTAGCCGTCTAAAAAAGTTATGCCCCATTGGACATATATCATACGAAAATGCCAAATTCGACACGCAACTCATGCGAAATCCTGAAATCAATGGTGTAGAGTATCAACAAGGCACGCTACAAGGATATGAAGTACGGGAGTATTTGCTTGAAAAGTTTGGGCGGAAGTGTTGTTATTGCGGAAAAGAAAATGTTCCACTTGAAGTGGAGCATATCATTCCAAAATCGAGAGGTGGAACAGACCGAGTGGATAACCTATGTCTTGCCTGTCATGACTGTAATCAGCGCAAAGGAAGTAAGACAGCAGAAGAATTCGGGTATCCGCACATTCAAAAGCAAGTCAAAGAATCATTAAAGGATGCAAGTGCTATCAACTCGACAAGATGGAAAGCGTATGAAGTGTTAAAGCAGACAGGATTAGATGTCGAGTGTGGAACAGGTGCACGAACGAAAATGAATCGTATTCGTTTAGACTTGCCGAAAACACACTATTTTGACGCTTGTTGCGTGGGAGAAAGCACACCAAATCACTTATATTTCAAAACAAAAGAAGTGTTATTTATCAAGGCAAAAGGGCGTGGTAGTCGTTCACGCACAAACCTAGATAGATATGGCTTCCCAAGAGGTTATCTTGCAAGACAAAAATTCTTCTTTGGCTTCCAAACAGGGGACATGGTTAAGGCTGTTGTCCCAAGAGGGAAATATCAAGGCGTTTGGTTTGGCGAAGTCGCATGTAGAAAGACTGGAAGTTTCGATATTAAAGGCAAGGACGGAAAGCGTATCGCACAAGGAATAAATTATAGATATGTCCAAGTCATTCAGCGATTTGACGGATATGCTTATGGAAAGGGGGTGGCGGAACTTGCGTAAGGTGCAATTCCTCCCCGTGCCTAAAGGCAGGGGCTTCCTTGCGTAAGTTTCGTGAAGATGTGTTTCACTATGAAGAAAAAGCCCCTTATGCGAAACAAGCTGTCCCAACACCAGAACATTTAGCACCGTACTGGATCGCTTACGGAGCAGGCGACCGCAAAGAAGCTCCACGCGTCTTATTTCGAGCATACGAGTACGGAAGCTTAAGTTTAATGGCTGTATCGTTTTAAAGGAGGGGTTCGGATGTGGCAAGAATTTAAAAAATTCGCAGTACGGGGCAACGTCATCGACTTAGCTGTCGGGGTCATTATCGGCGGGGCGTTCGGGAAAATCGTTTCTTCTCTCGTCAACGACATCATTATGCCGCTCGTTGGTCTTATTTTAGGCGGCATTGATTTTAGCGAGTTATCTTGGAAAGTCGGCGAAGCGGAAGTGAAATACGGGGCGTTTCTTCAAACCGTCGTTGACTTTTTAGTTATCGCCTTTTCGATTTTTCTATTTGTCAAACTTTTAAACAACTTGCACGAGCGAATGAAAAAACAAGAAGAAACGAAACAAACCGCACCAACGATGACAAAAGAACAACAACTACTCACAGAAATTCGCGATTTGTTAAAACAGCAAAAAGAAACACCGTAGCCCTCAAAGTTTGGGGGCTTCATTCGCATAATAAGCAAGCCGTTTATATTTCACATTTTCTCCGTAAAAAAAACCGTAAACCCATGCGGATTTACGGCTTTTTTTACGCATTCAACGCAGCTTCTTCCTCGTCGCGCAAGTTGTGCGCAAGGCGACCAGAGGCGCTTGCGGCAACGCTTGCGACTAAATCGTCTAAAAACGTATGCACGCCTTTGCCACGTTTCGTATCAAGCTGCTTAATGATCCCGACTTTATTTTTATCGAGATGACCAAACGTTGTCACCGCGATGCTTCCGTATCCGAGCACTGCGCCGAGCGCCAACGTTTCATCGACGCCAAACAGTCCTTCGTCCGTTTCAACAATCGTCTGAAGCGGTTCGGACAGCATGCCTTGCTCTGCTAGTTTATCAAGCTCGATGCCAACTAAAATCGCATGTTGCACCTCGCGTTTTTGTAGCACTTTTTCGACGCTTTCGATACATTCTGCCATCGTTAGCTCTTTGTTGTAAGGACTTTGCATTTCATATACAATCTCAGCAATGGCTGGAATCGTTACCCCACGTTCTGTTAATAACTGCAACGTTCTTTCGTACACTTCTTTACTTGTCACACGCTTCATTCCTCATCCTCCTCTCGTTCTATCATTATATCACGCAACGACAAAAAATGCAGAAATGTGATACGATAAAAAAGAACAACGTCGTAAAAGGATGGGAGAACATGCAAGAGTTAAAAAAAGTTATTGAAATGGAACAGTATTTTCCGAAAATTTGTTATAATATATAAATATAATGACGAAAGGAGGAAATCGCATGAAATGTGGTATCGCGATTTTTCCATCAAAAAAAATTCAAGATTTTGCAAATTCGTATCGTAAACGGTACGACTCTCACTACGCCTTAATCCCACCGCATATCACGTTAAAGTATGCGTTTGAGGTGGAAGAGGACAAGCTCAATGAGCTCGTTCAACAACTTCGCAACGTCGCGCGCGAAACAGAGCCATTCACGTTGCGCGTCACGAAATTTAGTTCGTTTTATCCAGTCAACAATGTCATTTATTTAAAAGTGGAAAAAACAGAGCCGCTCATCAAACTACATGAAAAATTACATCGTCCACCGTTTATCGAACAAACGGACTATGCGTTCGTACCGCACATTACGATCGCATGCGATTTATCAAACGACGAATATTCCGACGTATTCGGACGCTTTAACATGCAGTCCATCCATTTTGAAGAACAAGTCGACCGCTTCCATCTGTTATATCAGCTTGACAACGGATCTTGGTCGACATACGAAACATTTCATCTCGGAAAGGAATAATCATATGTACGTCAAATACGGACAAGAGGAAACGCTTTGGCGCGACGCCCTGATCGTTCGCCGCGCCGTTTTTATTGACGAACAAGGGGTATCGGAAGAGGAAGAAATTGACGCATTTGAACAAACGTCCATTCATTTCGTACTATACGACGATGACAAACCGATTGCGGCAGGACGCTTCCGAACGATTGACGACGTCGGTAAAATTGAACGCATTTGCGTCCTCCCTTCTTATCGCGGACGCGGCCTTGGCAAACGCATCATGGAAGCGATCGAACAATACGCGAAACAGCACGTGACGAAAGTGAAGCTAAACGCCCAAACACGCGCCGAACCGTTTTACAAACAACTCGGCTATGAAACCGTATCAGGCGTCTTCCTTGACGCTGGCATTCCACATGTGACAATGGTCAAAGCAATCAACATGCGATCATAACGGTCGCATGTTTTCTTTTTCCCTTGGCATACTAACAAAAAAAGCGACAGAAGAAAGGATATCGTGATGAACGAATTTGGACAAATTGCGGTCGAACTCATTGTCGGTTATATCACCTTGTTTATTATGGCGAAAATACTCGGACGGACACAAATTACGCAAATTACACCATTTGACTTCATTTCCGCCCTCGTTCTCGGAGAGCTTGTCGGAAATGGACTATACGATGTAAATGTCGGACTTGCGCAAGTATTGTTCGCAATCGCTCTTTGGGGACTTTTAATTTACGCAACTGAAATGATTACGCAAAAGAAAAAAGAGCTGAGGGAACTGCTAGAAGGAAAACCGGTGATCGTCATTTCAAAAGGAAAAATTTTATATGACGCATTGAAAAAAACGAAGCTTGATTTAAACCAACTGCAACATTTACTTCGCTCTCGCAACGTCTTTTCCATTCGCGAAGTCGAATACGCCATTTTAGAAACAGACGGAACCGTAAGCGTCATGAAAAAAGCCCCATACGAACAACCGACGCGCCAAGACCACAACATATCTGCATCTGAAGCGGTATTGCCTGTGACGGTCATTATCGACGGGGAAGTCATTTGGGACAATTTACGTGAAAACGGCTGGGACGAACAATGGCTGAAAAAACATATGCGCCATGCGGGCTTTGAAAACTATAGCGACATTTTATACGCCGAATGGCAAGACGGCAAAGGCATGCACGTACAATCATACTAACGCTTTTTTAAAGAACGATCTTGAGGTCGTTTTTTCTTTTGGGACGTTTCTTGTTTTTTCTCGTTTGTTGCTCGTTGTATGTTTGTGACGCGCGGAATATGAAGCGGGTTTGAACGAATCGGTGGGATGTGCATACAAATCGCCTCCTTTGTTTATATATTCGCCAACCAACAAAAAACTCCTTTTCTCTTATTGTATGTTTTGTTAACATAGACGTTGACGTTAGACGAAGGAGTTTGACTGATGAATAAGGCGCAATATAACGGCAAATTGTTTGACATTCATACGTTACCAAGGGAAAAATACGAGCTCGTTTACGAACAAAGTTTACGCAACAAATGGACGTGCCCGATGTGCGGTGGAATCGTTCGCTTTCATTTAGCGATTGAACATGCCCCGCACTTTTATCATGTTTCGAATCCGTGCATAAAAAAAGAACGACAACGAGGAAACGCGGTTGCTATTCGACCGCACCAACCGTTTCAAGCGAAAGAAAAAAAACAGACGATCGTATGCGGAGTGTCGCTCGATGCGGATCAATATGAAGCTGTCCGCCACGTCGAAGGACCGCTTCTCGTCCTCGCCGGTGCAGGAAGCGGCAAAACGCGCACGTTAACGACGCGGGCTGCCGCCATGATCGCACATCATCGCATTCAATCGAAAAACATGATGATCGTCACCTTTACGACAAAAGCGGCAAAAGAGCTAGCGGAACGACTGTATGCATACAACCTTGATGTCCTGCCGACAATCGGCACATTTCATAGCTTATTTTATCGCATGTTGCAACATGCCGATCCGTTCCGTTGGCGACATGAGCGGCTCATTCGCGACTGGCAAAAAGAGAAGATGATGAAAGAAATCGGGCGCGACATCGGCATCGATGAGCGCGATTTTCCGTACGATGAAGCGATGCAACGTATTTCATATTGGAAAAATACGCTGACGCCCCTTCACACCATCACCATTGAAAACGAATGGGACGAGCGCGTTGTGCAATTGTACAAACAATATGAAGCGAAAAAACAACAGCTCGAATTGTTTGATTTTGATGATATGTTATACGCGTGCTATGACATGTTGCGGACGGACGAAAGACGATTGCGACAATATCACGAACGGTTTCATTACTTTTTAATCGACGAATTTCAAGACATTAACAGCGTGCAATATGAAACGATGAAGTTGCTTGCGTCACATACGCACCATATATGCGCCGTCGGCGATGACGATCAAGCGATTTATGCGTTTCGCGGCTCTGATTCATCGTTTATTCATCAATTCCAACAAGATTTTCCACATACAAAAATCGTAAAGTTAACGGAAAATTATCGTTCGCCACATCCGATCGTATCGCTTGCCAACAGCATTATTTCTAAAAGTCGCACGCGCATTCCGAAACAAATGAACGCCCAAACGGATAGCGCACATATGCCGATATGTTTCTTTCCGTACGATGAAGAAGAAGAAGCGACGATGATTGCCTGCGACATACAAGAGCGAATGAAACAAGGTGCGAAACCGAGCGATATCGCCATTTTATGTCGCACGAACGCATCGGCGCGCGCCGTCTTTGAACGGCTTTCACAACTTCACATCCCCGTCACGACAGACGGCGATTCGTTTTACAACCGTCGCATCGTGCGCTATTTGTTAAGCTTTTTTCAACTTGCGCTCGATCCAAATGACGAACAAGCAATGACCGACGTCGCCACCGTTTTGTTTTTAAAACAAACGATTATGAACGACTTAAAGGCGAACGCCATTTTACAAGACTGTTCGCTCGTGGAGGCGCTCGCTAAACTCGATCGTATCGCACCGTTTCAACAACAAAAATTGCGCACGATCGCCCCGCTGTTTGCGAAAGTGAAAGAGATGAAGCCGTTTGAGGCGATCGATTTCATTGAAAAAGAAATGGGGTTTGGCGACTTTTTAAAAAAGCGCGGCAACGAAGGTAACGCAATTGAAAAAGGATCCGACGACGTGCGCGATGTAAAAGTTGTCGCGCGCAAATTTAAAACGATTCAAGCGTTTCTATCTCACGTCAAACGCGTTCAAGCATACGCCAATAAAACGTGCGACGATGGCGTTCAACTTATGACGATTCATCGCTCAAAAGGGCTAGAATTTCCAATCGTCTATATCATCGGGGCGGTGGACGGACTATTGCCTCACGATTATGCGCTTGAGGCGTACCGAAACGGCGATGTCGCACCGCTTGAAGAAGAGCGCCGCCTTCTTTACGTCGCCGTCACGCGCGCCAAAGAGCGTCTCTTTATTTCCGTCCCGTCGATGCGCCGATTAAAAAAAGCAAACGCCTCGCGCTTGCTTTCCTTTCTTCAAACAAAAGCAAAAGGCCTCGTCTAAGACTTTTCGCTTTTGCGTTATTTTTTATTTAACATGTTCGCGATCGTATTGAAGTCCATTTGTTTTCCGTTGTTGATAATCGATTGAACAATTTTATCTTCCAATTCTTTCGGCACGTTGCGATTCGCGATTTGCGCCACGCGCTTCACGATATCGCGCACCGTTTTTTCATCTTTAAAGTTCGCATGTTGCAACGAATTGGCGAGCGCAAAAATGTCTTGCATATTCACACCCGTTTTCTTTTCAATGTTTTTAAAAAAATGTTGATCCATCTTCGCTACCTCCTTCACTTTTCTTTTTCAGCATATGAAAAAACAAAAAAAAACGTTCCAAAGGTATGCCCTTTGGAACGTCTCTTCTTAGTGAACGAACGCTGCACCAACGATAATCAACAAGATGAACAACACAACGATCAACACGAATGTTGAACCGTATCCGCCGCCGTATCCGCCGCCGTAGCCACCGTAACCATATCCGCAATATCCGAAGCCCATGAAACTCCACCTCCTTGAACGTTGTCGCTTACATCATATGCATACAAATGAATTTGGTATGGGCGCTCCTATAAAAATTCCCCTCCTTGCCGAAACATCCGCGCGAACTGCTTTTCTTTTTTCGCAAAAAACGCTTCTGCATCGCTCATGTTTGCTTCAAATTGTTGCAATAGCTTACCGTTTATGTTTTCAAGTTTGCTTAGCGTTGCTTCGACTTCTTTCCCCCATGTGTCAAACTCCTTCATGAACGCATCGTGCTTTTGATGTTTGGCGCGCGTATACGATTGCAGTTCTTTTTCCAATCGATCCATCGTTTTTCCCCCCTTGCTTTTTCATACGTAAAAAACGAAAACATGTGCTAAAATAAAAGACGAAATCAAAAGAAAGGACGTGTCATATGGAACGGCTACAAGACGCACAACAATTTGAACAAGCAATCGCATCGGCTACACCTGTTGTCGTGAAATTTTTTACAACATGGTGCCCAGATTGCGTACGAATGGATCAGTTTATTGATGAAGTCATTGCCGCTTACCCACAATTTACATGGTATGACATCAATCGCGACGATGTGCCAGACATCGCCGAAACGTACAACGTCATGGGCATTCCGAGCTTACTTGTATTCCAAAACGGCGAAAAAATCGCCCACTTGCATAGCGCCAATGCAAAAACACGCGAACAAGTCGAGGAGTTTCTGCAAACAATTAAAGGCTGACAAATGATGTCAGCCCTTCTTTATCGAATCTCCACTTTTCCTGTATATTTTATTCTTTCTAATACAGTAAACAACCGTGAATAACAGTCTTGAATCGTTTTTTCATTTTTGATGTTGTTGTATAGCCCAAAACCAACATACGTATCTTTGTAAAATCCAACAAGATAATCGCCCGATTTCATATCATGCGCATGCTCATAGCTGAGATTGCCATCCACAAACGCTAAATATACTTTTTGGGAATCAACAAAAACAAACGGAACAGAAGATTGTAAATAAATATCGGCATACGGTTTTTCAGCTGCCTCTTTCAAATGTTCCTTCATTTTTTGATAAAATTTTTTGGTTCATTATCACAACATGTACTTGACAAATGATGCTCTCTCCTGAACAAGAATGTGAAAACATCATTCATTTGCTTATTCTTTCGTATAAATGTCAGTACAACATGTTATAAAAAATGGTGTACAACTTTTATTTTTACTAAGCTGTTTTACTAAGATATATCCAATAAACAAGTCCAACAAAAATGTTCAATGACATTAAAGTAGTGATGCTAACTCTAAGCAAAGTATAATCTATAGTTTTCCACCCTGTCACAATTATAATTAAAGATAGTCCGATCAGCAGGAAAGTAAACAGAAAACTAAACAATTTATAAACCATATATTGTGTTCTTTCATCGTTACCTTCTCGCTTAATCAAAAAAATTAAAACTAAAAAAGCAGCCAGTGCTAATACTGCTAAAATATTAGTAAAATGAACGAAAGTACCCATTATTATCAAACCTCCTCATTTTTTTTAAACTGGAATACATCATTAATGTCCACTCCAAAAGCATTTGCAATTTCAAACGCTAATACTAACGAGGGTGTGTAGTTTCCCTTTTCAATTGAAATAATCGTTTGTCTACTAACCCCTACTTTTTCAGCTAAATCTTTTTGTGTCATTTTCCGTTCGGCTCTTAAAACGTTGATTCGATTGGATAAAGAGCCGTTGTTCTTTGTCATTTATCACACCTCCATTATGCAAAGATTTCTATATACACATAGTAAAGTATTTTTTACAAAATGTAAAGTTTATTTTACATAAAAACGTTACGTTTTTCACCTAGAACTCGTATACTATCCGAAAATAACTTGGCAAAATGAAATGTTCGCATGTGTCAACGTTAAATCGCTTAACCACTACATGCGACAATGACCCATCGTCCACTTTGCTTTCTATATGTAAGCTGAACCATTTCCCCTTAGAAAAACAAAAATACCGCCCCTATGCCTATTCGCATAAGAGCGGTGTTTATCTTTCACATAAGAAACGGCTTCAATTTTTGAATAAGCTGCTGCATTTGTTTTGCTTGTTGTTCATACATTTGCTTTGCGTCCTCGTCATTCGTTTGCAAGGCGAATAGTTCAAAGTCCGCTTCTGCTTTTTTCATCGAGGCAAGCAATAGTTGTTTTTGTTGCGGTGCTGGTACTTGAATGCGGTCGTCATATAAATCGACGGTCAGCTGGCCGTACGAATCGACTTGCGCTAAAAAGACGTTTTCGATAGCGACGCCCATTTGATCGAGTTGCTGCTTTAACCAGCCGCGGTTTAAGCGCGCAGTTGTGAGCGGTTCGTCTAAAATTTTGCCGTCCATAATGACCGTTTGGGGTTCTTTTTCTCCTGGCACATACGGTTTGATGTCTCCGAGCGTCAACGGCTGTTTGTCGCGTTTTAATAAAATATTTAAATCACCGTTCGCTTCAAGCGTCGCAAATTCCACGTCGGCGACGCGGAACACATCTTTTTTCCGCAGCTGTTCAAGCAATTCGTCCGCCGTATATTTCTCTTTTTTCAAATTATCTTCTAAGATTTTTCCGTTTTTAATAAATACGGTTGACTTTCCTGCGACAAAATCACGAAATTTTTTGCTTCGTAACGAAATTTGCGAGATGGCGACGGGGAAAAGCGTCCAAATTAAAATGCTCGTAATCCCTTCCGTTAATCGAATATCTAAATCCATTGACATCGTGCCAGCAATATCCCCGATCGTAATGCCGGCGATATATTCGAAAAACGACAGCTTTGACAACTGTTTTTTTCCTAACAATTTCGTAATGATGAACAGTCCGATTAAAATGCAAATGGAGCGAATCGCAACTTCTAACCATGCTGGCATATTTACATCCCCTTGTATTGCGGCTCCTCGCGTTCAAGCGTCGATATTCGACCTTTCAGCGCCGCAATCATTTGTTCCGTTTTAAGCATCGCTTCATGAAACGCCCGTTGTGCTTCCTCGTTTGTCGAAGTGAGCGCCAACTGTTGCAGCGTCGCATGAATGGCCTTCATGTTCGCTAAACTTTGCTTTACTTGTGAACCAATGGTCATCTTCCTCTATCCTTTCGGTTTAAATAATAATGCTCCGATAAAGCCGAATACAATGGCTGCCGAAATGCCGGCGCTCGTCACTTCAAACATGCCCGTCAACACCCCGACGATGCCATGCTTTTCCGCTTCTTGCATCGCTCCGTGCACGAGCGCATTACCGAAACTTGTAATTGGAATAGTCGCACCCGCTCCAGCAAAATCAATAAGCGGCTCGTATAAGCCGAAGCCGTCTAAAATCGCTCCGACGACAACGAGCGTGCTTAACGTATGGGCTGGGGTAAGTTTGAATACATCAAACATCAACTGCCCGATGACACAAATGAGCCCTCCGACGACAAACGCCCAAAAAAACATCGCTATCATGAATGATCGCCTCCATATTCAATCGCCACTGCATGAGCAATACAAGGAATCGTTTCCCCTTGTTGAAACGTCAGCGGCGACAAAAGTGCGCCCGTCGCGACGACGAGCATGCGCTTTATCTCTCCTCGCTTCATACGATTCAACAAATGACCGTACACGACCGTCGCAGAACATCCCGCCCCACTTCCACCTGACAACACCGGCTGCCCTTCGCGATAAATGATTAACCCGCAATCTTGATATCGCTCCTCCTCTAGCTCCATTCCGTTTTTCCGCAATAAATCGAGCGAGACGGTGCGGCCAATTTTTCCTAAATCACCTGTGACAATTAAGTCATAATACGACGCATCGACTTGCATATCGCGCAAATGCGCCTCAATTGTATCAACAGCCGCTGGCGCCATCGCTCCCCCCATATTAAACGGATCGGTCAATCCCATATCGACGACGCGCCCGATCGTTGCGGACGTAATGCGCGGACCGTCTCCTTCGCCCCCGACGAGCGCCACGCCTGCCCCGGTCACCGTCCATTGTGCCGTCGGCGGCTTTTGTCCCCCGTATTCCGTCGGATAGCGAAACTGCTTTTCGACCGCTGTATTATGGCTTGCCGCTCCTGTTAATATGTACTTTGCGCCGCCGTAATTGACGATAAACGCGCTTAGTGCGAGCGCCTCCATCGACGTTGAACATGCGCCAAATACACCGAGATACGGCGTGCTAAGCGTGCGCGCCGCAAAACTTGACGGCGTCATTTGATTAATTAAATCGCCACAAATAATAAACTGCACTTGTTCCTTTTCGATGCGCGCTTTTTTCATCGCTTGAAAAAACGCTTCTTCAATCAACACTTTATGCGCTTTTTCGTACGAATCTTCCCCGAGCCAAAGGTCTTCGTGAAGCAAATCAAAATCATCGGCAATCTTTCCGTTCGCTTCAAACGGTCCGCCGACTGTGGCGGTGGAGACGATGACCGGACGGTTTTCAAACACCCACGTACGATGCCCTTTCATCATCCGAGACCACCCCATCTCACCGCAATCGTTTTAATGAGCGCAACGACAAAGGCAGAAAACGTGCCAAATAAAATGACAGGGCCCGCTAATTTAAACATATTTCCACCGACACCGAGCACAAACCCTTCCGTCCGATGCTCAATCGCAGGCGAAATGACGGCATTTCCAAATCCGGTGACAGGCACCGCACTTCCTGCCCCGGCAAACTGCGCCAATCGGTCATATACGCCAAACCCCGTTAATAACATCGCGATAAACACCATCGTCGCCACCGTCGGATTGCCGACTGTTTTTTCTGTAAAGTCGAAAAAGTACATGTAAAAATAAGAAATGGCTTGGCCAATCGCACAAATCAAACCGCCAACAAGAAAGGCACGCACGCAATTTTTTAACACCGGTCGCTTCGTTTCACGCGCTTGTTCAAACTGATGATATTCTTGTTGAACGGGTGTTGAATTTTTTCGTTTTTCGTTTGCCATCATCTCACCTCGCTACGTTTGTTCTTCGCTTAATTTCTGAATGGTCATCATTTTTTTTTCAATCTCTTTTTCACTCATATGCTTCGTTTCGAGTTTTTCTTTTAACGCTTTCGTTTCCCAAAAAATTTTTAAATCGCGTGAAGCGATCACTTGTTTATCGAACGTATCGTTTAACATGCGCTCTATATCTTTTTCAATATCTTTCATACGAAATCGTTGCATATGCTTCACTTGATACGCAACAAGCAGTCGTCCGTTCGCTTCGACCGCCACCGCATCTTTCACATCGCGTCGTGCTTTTAACATATCGACCGCTTTTTTTGCGTGCCATTGGTCGCTTCGACTTGCGCTCCCGTCATGGCTTACGTTCGTGATGTTTTCGTTTTGCAGCGACTGTTTTTGTTCTTTTGGCTCATGTGCACAACCTATGATGAAAAAAAAGAGGATCATTACGAGCAATTGTCTCATCGCATTCACCTTTCTGTTCATGTAATGAGAGGGCGCCCACGATTGGACACCCGACTCACTCACTGTTTGTATTGTGGCTCTTCTTGTTCAATTTCTTGCAGGCGCGGGGACAACATATCAACGATCGCTTGCGTTTGTTGAGCCGCTTGTTGATACAATTGTTTCGCTTGTTGGTTTTCTGTTTGCAGGGCAAACGTTTCAAAACTTGCTTGCGCCGATTTTAATCCAGCTAACGTTTGTTTCACAGAACTTGCAACAGTCATATTGAAAAACCTCCTTTTTCTTTTTCATCCCATAGTGTGCACACATCTCGTAAAGTTATACAAAAAAAATAGCCCCCGAAGGAGCTAACATTTATCGCGAAATCCGTTTCCGAGCGACGGGTTATTGATGATTCCAGCCATGACTAAAATACTTAAAAAGGCGTTCCATAATTGCTCATATTTTCCTAAATCAATATCGACTCCAAACGTTTGCAAAAAAAGCGGTATAAAAGCGCCGATCGCGAGCCATAGCCCGTAATTTTTAAAACGCTCCATCTTCTTCTCACCCCGTGCTTATTGTTTTTTTATTTTTTTTCCACATCCGCAGCCACCCGTTTTTTTGACAGGTGCTGGGGAAGACGTATATACTTTTGCCGACTGTGTTCCGTAAAGCGCCATCGTCTTTTTCTTTTCCATTTTGTAACCCTCCACACATGTAAGATACAATAACATATGAAAAAGATGGAGCGAACGACTATGCGTTTTCCCTATTTCTTTTTTTCCGCAAACGAAAATGGGGTCGAAAGTGGCAGCTGTCCGTCATGCTTTAACGTCTGTTGTCGCTTGATATTGTGCATAAACCATGAATCTGTTCCTTGGGCAAATAACTGTTTGGTCATTTGTTCGAGCTGCTTTTTTAACTCCTCATTTTCTTTTTTTAACCGTTTCATTTCTTGATAGCGCTGTTCACTTAACGCTGCTAATTCTTTTAACAACACATTTTCCGCCCGCAACACGTCTAACTCGTTTTGCATATGCCGCCTCCTCTCTACTACATAACAATTCAACATTGCGCTCATTTATGACAAAAAGATTCCGCACATATCCCTGCACACTTACCTACCTTTCTCATACTATACAGTAGTCCCGATACATGCGACGGGAAAAACTGAAATAGGAGGAACGAGGCATGACGCATCATAAAGAATGTAAAGAAAAAGTGTGTATTAAAACACGCAAAGTGTATGACTGGGTTACTCGTCAAGTCGATGTGCCGTTGCGTAGTTTTTCAAATGGGGATTTGGAAAATATCTTTCCTGAATGCAAATGTCCGCGTGGAGGGCAATCGGTTTGTGATTTCTTCGCGTCCAACGGCTTAAGCGCTGGCGATTTCTCGATTCGCTGCTTTTTAACAGACGATGAAGGAAACCGCATCGATCAAACAGTAGATAACAATGCTCTTATTTGCCAAGAAATTTTGCAACCAGACGGACGCCAACCTGTTCACGTCACTCTTCCATCAGGCGACACAGTTACATTACAAAAAGTAAAAGTGCTCGTAAAAGGCCACGTTGTTGTGCAAGTCGTAAACGCAAATGGCTACGTTGTTTGTGAATCAAATCCAATTCCATTCGCGACAGCGCAAACATTTATTTTATGCGCCCCAGAAGGAACGACGCTTGATTGCCACATTTCATTTTTCGAATGTGACGCTAGCTTAATTTGCACCGACAACTTCTCACAGCTCGATGTATCGATTACATTATGTTTAGAAGTGCAAATGGAAGCCGAGGTAAAACTTGAAGTCGAAGCACGCTACTGCCAGCCGCGCGAAGAAATTTTAGAAGCGACGCTTTGCCCAACAGACAAATTCCCACCGCAATGCCCTGAAGTATTCCCAGCACATTAATGAGTAAAGCAGGCTCACATACAGCCTGCTTTTTTATATGTTTAACATGTAGCTGATTACCGTATATGTGCAAGCAATCCAAAAGGAATAAGAACGATAGCACGTATTTTTCACTTCTTCTGAAGACCTATTCCACATATACCCACTTCCATGTATATAGAAGAGAAAACTTGTGGCAATCACACCGACAAGAAACGTCCATTCCATATATGGCACGCCTGTTTTTTCACTTGCGGCATATGGAACAAAAAATAAAAATACGATTGTAGTCAAAATAGAAAGCGATGTTCCCATTCAATCAAACCTTTATTTTGGTATATATGACATATGATAAAATAAAATGAATATTGAAACAACAAAAAGAGAGGATGGCATAAAATGACGAAAAAAATATTGGTCGTATTTTTCATTTGTTCGATGTTTATCATTCAACCAAGTCATATGACTCCAAATGGTTGGCAAGGATGTCCAGAATGCTTATAGGGGGGAGGAGATGAACGACCAACATATTCAACTTCAACAAAAAGTGATTCATTATCGCTCGGAAGTGGCCAAATATAAACAACTTTTGCAGCTTGCTGAAACCGAACTAAAACGTGAGCAGCTGCGCAATCATTATTTACAAAAACAGCTTGAACAAATGGATGAATATGAACAAACGATCGAAAAGCTCGAACAACAGCTTCTGTTTTACGAAGTGGCGCTTGAAGAAGAAAAAAAGCGAAAAAAAGAAACAAAAAAAGAAACAAAAAAAGAAGAGATCGTGCGCGCCCACGCCTATTTTGCATATGCCGTCATGATCCCGGAAGAAAAAGAAGAACATGTGACGATTGTTGGCGATTTCGTCATTGAAAATATCGGCAATACGCCGCTCAATGACCCGATCATTTGTCTTCGTCTCCGCCCCGCACATCACGCTCAGTTAAGCGGAAAATTTTCATTTCGCCAACTGCAAGAAGAAGGCGGATGGACGTTTGCGGTCGAAGATTGGCGCCAAAAAGTAAAAGAAGGGGAATATTGGCTAAAACCGATCGACCAGACAACGCTTTTACCGAACGAACAACTGCGCTTTCCGTCATTTGAATTGAGCATATTCCATACGATCGTTGTAGAAGCGTTCGTTTATTTCCGCCAGCTCAAACAAGGAATCCCCTCCTTCAATCATATCGTTATCAATAAATAAGCAGGCATTTGCCCGCTTTTTTTATCGGCTCCATTGTTGGACAACGACTTCGATAAGCGCAGCACCTCCCGCAATCGCTAATATCCACACAAACGGCATGACAATGTACGTGGCGAACATCACGCCAACGTACAACGCCGCTGCGCACCATACCCCTGTACACCAATGACAGCTTAACAGTTCTCCGATCCATTTCCGTATTCCTGTTCCTTTTATGACGATATACGTTTCTCCATCTTGTTCAACTTCATCGTGAAACGGCGCGCGCAAAAACGACGTAATACGGTCATATACAATGAGGTGCGTCAAGCGAAACGAAGCAATACATAAAAGAAAAAAGTGAAACGCATCCATCTTTCTCGCCTCCTCGCTCTACTGTATGTGACATACGATGAAAAAATGTCGGCAAACCGCCCATTCCCCTTTTCCTTTCCGTACTAGACGAAGAAAGGAGTGGAACGAATGTATCGCATTTTTTTCAGCAAAGACTTTTTAGCAAAAAAAAACAAATAAAGAAAAAGCGCTCGCACTTGCTCGCGAAGGACGAAAACGGGCAGAAACGACGTTTTCATTCGCAAACACAGCCGAGCAGCTCGATCGTGTATATATTACGATTTGCCAATAAGCGATACGGATACGATATGTTCTAGCGGGATCGTGATCGTTTTTTCTTCTTCACTCAATGTAAAAACGACTTTTTTCTTATCGCACGTTTGAATAACCCCTTCATACGTCTTGTTTTTCGTTTTTAATTCGCACGTCACCGGGCGAAGTTCATTCGGGAGCGTCGCTAAAAACTCAATGCGCTCGATCGTATCCATGTCGCGAAAGTTCGCAAACGATGGCGGTGGATACGACGGCTTTTCTTTTTTTGTCCGAAACGTCTGTTGCATATAGCACGTTTTCGGCCCTAAATTCGGCTGAACGATATACAACAACGGTGCATTTTCCACATGCTTTTTCATTTCCATACCCCTCCTTTTTACGACTACTATATGCGCAAAAAGAAAGGGGCATGCTAAAGGAATGAGTAACAAATTTACAAGATACTCTTCTTTTTATGAACGATGCCCCTAAGTTTATAAATATCCTCTAACACATCATCAATGGATCGAACATTAAAATCTCTCTCTATCAGTATGTACTTTGGATTCACGCGTTGCAACATCCACTCCGTTGATATTAAAATCTCTTCATTAAGGGAGTTGGAATGAGTATCTCTCAGCGTTCCCTTACCATCCCTCTCAAATCCAGAAACATGAATGCATTCAATTTTTTCAAAAGGGTATTCTGAAACATATTTTTCGAAAGAGTGGTTATTATTTAAGGCTGTTACGTAAGCATTTGTAACATCAAACAAAATTTTTATCCTAGGATTTGCATCCTTCAATAATTCGCTGAAAAATCTTCCCTCATTTAATTGATCATTGTTAGACAATTTATTTTGCGTAATATTCTCTACGAGTATTTGGTTAGAAAAGAAGCTTAATATAATTTCTAAGTTCCTCCTCATTATGAGTACATTTTCTACATCATACTCTATCGGAAAAACTTTTGATAAATAAACCCCGTGCATATGGGAGTAGGCGACGTGATCTGAATAATATTCAGCTTCTACATAATCACTATAAAAAGCATATTGTTCAATTGCCGATCTATATATTCCTTCCTTTGACCCTAAGGAAGATCTTAGACAATGTATACCTATCCCAATATTTTTATCCTTACAAATTTCCAACAATCTTTTCGTTTCCTTATATCCTGTTATATCAGGCATAAGTTCAATAAAATCTACATATTCAATGATTTCATTGATAAGATCCTCATGGATAGAATCTCTATAACATATTCCTATTTTCATGATTAGCGAAGACACCTACCTTCTTTTGTTAAATATATACGACTGGAAATTTTATTTTTTTTGTATATTTAGCGAGTACTGGTCAAAGGGGAATCCTACTCCATCATACCTTCCGTCCCCCCACTGATGCTTTTCATAAAACTTTTGACACTACCGTTTAGGGCTGCTGTATCCCTTTTCATTCACTTTCATGCGCTCGAAAGATATAAAAAAAACTAAACTTAAAATAGCGTTTATTAATAACATAAAGTGAACTATAGAATGAATGTACATACCCAAAAAACTAAATAATAGATTGGAAATCGATATAGACACTTGAATGATTTGCATTAACTCCCTCTTATCTCTTGTCTTATTTTTGTGAATAAAAATCGTATTGATGTAAACATTTATGGATACGCCTAAAGTGATAGTAGTACTTAGCATGATAACTTGAAAGATAAGGGGAGTATCGGTGAAATATATCACCATAAAAAGTAAGGATATCACAAAGTAAGAAAGGGGAATATATCTACTATACTCCTTGTCTTTGAGATACCTCAAAAATAAAACATTCATTATTCCTGGTAAAATAAATGGAATAAAGGATAACCTTATCATTCCTTCTTGATCAAATCTTTCTACTAAAGATGGGATCCAAAGCATTGGGATAGATGATATAAAACTCATAAATATTAACAAAAATACACTTTCTACTTTTCTGGGAGATATAGTAACAACTTTATCATATGAAAAGTTACTTTCGACATTTATACTCGCGATTACTATAAACAAAACTAGTGATAAGAAGATATATATCGTCGACGGAATATTAAAAATGAAAGCCCCTAATCCAAATCCTATAAGTTTAGCTAGATTCCCAGCTATGCTTATTTTTGCCATACCACCAAACAGACGTTCCTCACTCTCAAATATCTTTTCCTCCAAGCTTCTCCCTACATATGAAGATGAAAAAAATAAAACTACATATGTAACCAATAGAATGATTATCTCACTTTGTAAAAAGTAAGATAGAAAAAATAATATCAACAAAGAAAAGCTTGTGATCAAACTAATAATTCGAAAATGCAAAATCGATATTTTTTTTATAAAAATAAAGACTAAGATGCTAATAATTGAATTTATAACTATAACTAAAAAAGGCGATAAATTAGAAGTTGACACAACTCTAGTAATCGTGTAGGAATAGGTCATCCCTGAAGACAAAACTAAGAACAAATACAATAAAATTAATTTATGTATTATTTTAACATATTTCATAATACGTAATTCCCTTTTTTTGTTCCTTGAAGTTTTCAAACTCTAGCTTATCATGAAAGAAAAAGACAGAGGCATCCTCACCTATTTCAGAAACATATAGCTCATAACCATTTTTATACTTCACTAACACACCATAGTTAAAATCTTCAAAGTAGATAACTATTGTTTGTAAAAGTGATTCTACGATAACATTCATCTCTTTTTCATAGGCATACTTAACAACTTCTAAGAAAAAAAAGAAAGAAAATGAACATTCTTTTTCAAAGTAGATCCGAAGTATATCAACTTGAACATCACGAGGAAGTTCAACATTTTTAGGTAAATACTGTTTGAACACAATCATAAATCTATCAAGGGATTGAACAACAAACTTTTTAAAAATCTCATCTTTCGAATAAATACACATTTAATGCACATGCAAGTAAAAGATGGTCTCCGTGACTGAGTAAAGTCACCAGTCACGGAAAGTTAATTTACCAGTTATAACAAGTCTCCTTAGCCAACTTTTTCTTAGATTTCTTAATCACTTTTACCTGCATGTTTTTCCTCCTCTCTCCAAAAATTAAATACATTAGTAATTATATATATATATATATAATTTTGTCAATAAAAAATTTTCCAAAAATAAAAATCGATTAAATTCAAGAGATCTTAATCCAGTTGTTTACTTATACCACATATTAACCCCTAACGCGACACGCCACATGCTGGTAAAAACCCATCAGAGGACTTTAAAATGTTATTTGGATTGATGTGTACAGAAAAAAAGCTGTTCGGCAAATGCCAAACAGCTTTCAAATTAGCGTGCTAAAATGTGGTAGCCAGAGTCAACGTGGATAATTTCGCCTGTCACGCCGCGCGATAAGTCGCTAAATAAAAATAGAGCAGTATCGCCTACTTCTTCTTGTGTCGTTGTACGGCGCAGCGGTGCGCGTTCTTCAATTTCTTTTAAAATCGAGTTAAAGTCGCCGACGCCTTTAGCTGATAATGTGCGAATCGGACCTGCGGAAATGGCGTTGACGCGAATGCCGTATTTGCCTAAGTCGTTTGCTAAATATTTGACGCTCGCTTCCAATGACGCTTTCGCTACGCCCATAACGTTATAGTTTTGTACGACGCGCTCGCCTCCTAAATACGTTAACGTGACGATGCTTCCGCCTTCCGTCATTAACTCTTTCGCCGCTTTCGCCACAGCTGTTAATGAATATGCGCTAATATTGTGCGCCAGCAAAAATCCTTCGCGATCCACGTTCATATATTCGCCTTCTAAATGCTCTTTATTCGCAAACGCGATACAATGCGCAAGGCCGTGAATGACGCCTACTTGTTCTTTGATTTGCGCAAAGCATGCTTCAATTTCTTCATCTTTCGTCACATCGCAAGGCAATACAAGCGCTGTGTCATCTTCTAACGTCGCAACTAATTTTTTCACTTCATTTTCAAAGCGCTCACCTGCATATGTAAAAATTAATCGCGCCCCTGCCGCATGAAGCGCGCGCGCAATGCCCCAAGCGATGCTTCGTTTATTTGCCACACCCATAATGACGTACGTTTTTCCTTGTAATGATAATTGCATGTTCGTTCATCCCCTTAAAATTATGATTTGTTATTAGAACCTAGTATTAATATGATTATAACAAAAAATTCCCTACTTTCAAATAGGGAATTATAATAAATAGTCCATAAACATCGTTGCTAAACCGAAATAAATGAGAATGCTAATTAAGTCGTTAATCGTCGTAATAAACGGACCAGAGGCAACGGCAGGGTCGATGCGCAGTTTATGCATAAAAAGCGGAATGAGCGCCCCAGCGACTGTGGCAACCGTCAGCGTCGCAAATAACGCCAGCCCGACGAGCATCCCTAAGAAAAATTGTTGCTTCCATACATACACGACAATCGTAATGACGATGCCACACGACAACCCAATAATCAGCCCTGTCAACGCCTCACGCGCGATCATACTCCACTTTCCTTCTTTTTCGAAATCGCCCATCGCCAGTCGGCGCACCGCCACCGCCAACGACTGCGTCCCTGTATTTCCCGACATGCCCGCAATGAGCGGAATAAAGACGGCTAAAATCGCAACTTTTTGCAGTGTATCTTCAAAACGGCTAATTAAATTCGCCGTCATCATGCCTAAAAACAGTAAAATAATGAGCCACGGCAACCGCTTTTTCGCCGCTTCAAACGGATTGCGCTGAATATCGACATCCGGAACCCCCGCGAGTTTCGAATAGTCGTCTGTCGCTTCTTCCGAAATGACGTCGACAATGTCATCGACGGTAATAATACCAAGCAAATGATTGTTCATATCGACGACAGGAAGCGCTAAAAAATCGTAGTTTTGCATTTTGCGCGCCACTTCTTCTTGATCTTCATCAACAAATACAGAAACGACCCGATCGTTCATGACATCACAAATCATCGCATCATCATCCGATGTCAACAGCTCGCGTAGCGACAATACCCCAACGAGCTGCCGTTGTTCATTGACGACATACAAATAATAAATCGTTTCCGCATTCGCTGCTTCTCTTTTTAAAATTTGCATCGCCGAACGCACCGTTTGATTGGCGTGAATGGCGATATATTCCGTTGTCATAATGCTTCCGGCCGTATATTCTTTATAATGAAGCAGCCCTTGAATATCTTTCGCCGCTTCATCGTCCATAATCGTTAAATAATTCGCTACTTCGTTTTTATCTAGTTCATTTAATACGTCCGCCGCATTGTCGGCATACATGTGCGCGAGCATTTGCGCCACAAATAACGGATCCATTTCCGACAAATAAATTTTATATTCATCTTCTTCAATGTCGAGGTGGTCAAAAATTTCCGCCATTTCCGCTGGCGACAAATATTCATACATGCGTTTTCTCACTTCTGGGCTTTGTTCAACGTAAAACTTCGCCCGATCATACGGATGCAATTTTAAAAACTGTCGGCGAAACTCTTCCATCTTTTCGTCGTATAAAGCTTGCAACATGATGTTTCCCTCCTCTCGACGAAAATCGCTTTTTTTATTATGCGCGAATCTTTGCCAACTTGCAACCGACAATGTAAAATGATAATGCACGATGAAACGCAGGGGGAACAAAAATGGAAAACGAAAAAACCGTTCAATCGAAAATAGATTATCATTTATTGTTCATTTTATTTTTAATTGCGATCGTCAGCGCCATTGCCATCGAAAGCGCGCGCGAGACGCTCCCCGCTAAACTGCAACATATTAACTTTGCGCAAAAGCAGCTCATGTGGTACGCCATCGGAGCCGTCGTCATCGCGGTGACGATGCTTATCGATTACGACCGGCTGTTTAAAATCGCTTGGTATTTGTACGGCTTCGGGATGATTCTTTTACTTGGATTAGAATTAAACGTTCCGGGTACATTAACGATTAAAGGAGCAACGAGCTGGTACAGCCTGCCGGGCGGAAACTTTCAGCCGTCTGAGCTAATGAAAATTTTTATGATTATCGTCATGAGCCGAATTATCGTCAACCATCGTGAAAAATACCATGACCCGACGTTGCAAGACGATTTGAAACTGCTCGGAAAAATCGGGCTGTCGCTACTGCCGCCGCTTTTTTTACTTGCGCGTCAACCGGATATGGGGATGTCAATGGTATTTATGGCGATCGCCGGCTCGCTCATTCTCGTTTCCGGCATTCGCCTGCGCATTATCGTCGCTATCGTCGGTGTTGCTGTACTTGGCGCAACAGCGTTTATCGTGGCGTTTTTATATTTCCCAGACGTATTAAAAATTCAACAATATCAATTAAACCGTTTTTACGGCTGGTTGAATCCGTACGAATATTCAAGCGATCAAGGGTTTCAGCTCATTAAATCGCTACTTGCGATCGGATCTGGGGAATTATATGGAAAAGGATATAAAAACTTAGACGTCTATTTACCAGAGTCGCATACCGACTTTATTTTTAGCATTATCGGGGAGCAATTCGGCTTTATTGGGGCAAGCATCGTCGTGTCGCTCTTTTTCCTATTAATTTACCGCATGATTCAAATTGCGCTAGAATGCCACGATCCGTTTGGCAGTTATTTATGCGCCGGCGTCATCGGCATGATTACGTTCCAAGTATTCCAAAACATCGGCATGACAATCGGGTTGCTGCCGATTACCGGTCTTCCGCTTCCATTCGTCAGCTACGGAGGAAGCTCGCTTGCCACATACATGCTTGCGATCGGGCTCGTCTTAAACGTCCGCTCCCGCACACAAAAATTTATGTTTTCTGCAGAACAATAGGAGAGGTTTAGACTTTGTCACCTCCCCTATTGTTTTTCACATCTCGTCTCCTCTCACATATAAGACGACGTACTACCATAATTACGGTAAATAATCCCTATTGAAATAATTTTTACTTACATGTTAAAATTATTCTTGATTTATAAAATTTTCTTTCAGAAAAAAAGGAGGAAAAACAGAGCAGCCCTATTATCGATTAAAGGAAAACGAATTAAGATCATCCATATTGCTCCATAATCCGTAAGTTAGCAGGAAATTCATGTCCTATGTTTTTTGTGAATTTTCTTCGCACCAGAACCGCATAATTCAATACATCCCATATATATGTTATTATTTTTGATAGAAAGATTACTGATAGTTGATAGGAGAAAACAGAATGAAACCACAGGCTTCAGAAGAAATTAGAACTATGGTGAAACCAAAACCAATATTGAAGTGGGCTGGCGGAAAGCAACAAATGCTAGACGTGTTGTTGCCACAAGTACCAAAACAATATAACCGATATATAGAACCGTTTTTTGGTGGAGGTGCTTTGTTCTTTGCACTCACCCCAAAAGACGCAATTATTGCGGATTCTAATCCTGAACTGATAAACCTGTATCGTGTCGTTGCTGACAATGTCGAAGAACTGATTTCAATTTTGAAAGAAATGAAAAATGACGAATCTTTCTATTATGAGGTTCGAGGTCTTGACCCAGATTTACTGTCTCCGGTTGAAAGAGCAGCTCGAACTATATATTTGAATCGGACTTGCTACAACGGATTATATCGAGTGAATCGAAAAGGACAATTCAATGTTCCTTATGGGAAATACAAAAATCCAAAAATCTGTGATGAAAAAAATCTTCGTGCGGCTAGTAACGCACTTCAAGACGTCCTCATTGTTGAAGGCGATTATAAAGACGTTTTGAGAGAACACGCGAGACCGGGCGATTTTATTTTTCTCGACCCGCCGTATCTGCCCGTTGGAAAGTATTCTGACTTCAAAAGATATACGAAGGAACAGTTTTACGAAGAAGATCATATTGAACTTGCCCAAGAAGTTGACAGGCTTCATGAGTTAGGGTGTTATGTAATACTGACAAACTCGAATCACCCTTTAGTTCATGAACTGTATGGAAAATACGCAATTAGCGTTCATAAGACTCGGAGAAACATAAATAGCGACGCTTCAAAAAGGACAGGAGAGGACGTCATGGTAAAGGTCGAACCAAAACAACGTATTTTTATCGTTCCAGAACCCGTCAAACTCCCAAGCCAAATGGACAAATATCCTCCGACTCGTTTTATGGGGAGCAAACAGAACCTTTTAGAACATATCTGGTCTGTTGCTTCTCATTTCCAGTTCGATAGCGTTCTGGATCTGTTCAGCGGAAGTGGCGTAGTTAGTTATATGTTTAAAACTCAAGGAAAGCAGGTTTTCAGCAATGACTATATGGCCTTTTCGCATTACTTTACAAAAGCGATGGTCGAGAATAGTTTTGTAACCTTAACCGATCAAGATATAGAGCTTTTGTTTGATAAGTCAACTCCACGTGATAACTTTGTTTCCGAGACATTCAAGGACCTGTATTTCAACGATGAGGATAATGAGTTTATTGATACTATTCGTGCAAATTTAGACAGATTAAAAAACGAATATAAACAAGCTATTGCTATATCAGCACTAGTCAGAGCGTGTCTTAAAAAACGTCCTCGAGGTATTTTTACTTATACGGGATATCGTTACGACGACGGTAGACGCGATTTAACTCTGACTTTACAGCAACAATTTCTCGAGGCGGTAACACAAGTGAATGGAGCAGTTTTTGATAATGGGAAAATGAGTAAATCTCGTTATGGTGATGCAATGGATTGTCGACAAAAAGCAGATTTAGTTTATATTGATCCACCTTACTACAGTCCATTGTCAGATAACGATTATGTTCGTCGCTATCATTTTGTTGAAGGAATCGCTCGGAACTGGAAAGGAGTAGAAATGCAATGGCATACAAAAACAAAGAAATTCAAGAGCTACCCTACTCCATTTAGTTCCATCAAAGGTGCTCATGATGCTTTTGATCTTTTGTTCAAACGCCATCAAAACAGCATCTTGATAGTATCCTATTCCTCTAACTCGTTACCTACAAAAGACGAAATGCTTGCTTTGATGGCTAAATACAAAAAAAGAGTCGAAGTTGTGTCCATAGATCATAGATACTCGTTTGGCAACCAAGGACATAAAGTTGGAGACAACAACAACCAAGTTCAAGAGTATCTATTTGTCGGATTTTAGGTTTTATCGGGGGAACAATTCATGACGCAAAAAGCATGGTACATCGGCAATACAACTGTGCGCAACGCTAAACGTTTGAAAGATGGATTGAGAGTCCTCTTGAACTCTCCACTGCATGGGAACCTAATCGGAAGAGAAAAAGAGCAGGAGTTTGCCAAACTCCTTCATAATGAAGGTATCGTTTTTGTTAAAAGACTCAATGATTCACCAAGTAGTGATGCCAGCGACGTAGGAAGAAAATGGCGTGCTGCTTTAATGCAGCTTGGATTTATCAAACCCTTTTTTGCAGATGATCCATTTACGATCACTCCAAATGGAATGAGACTCGTGGAATCAAGGACTATGCCTAGTGAACAGGAATGTTTTTTGCGAGCATTACTAGCCTATCAAATTCCTTCAGACATCGAAAGATCTTTTCACGAACCTATTTTTAGCCCGCTTCGCATAGTCCTGGAAATAATAGCTGCGTTAGAACGTCGGGGGTTAGAAGCTGAAATTAGCAAGCACGAGATGGCCTCAATTGTTCAACTAACAACGTCTTTAGAAGAAATTGATGATGTGGTCAATCGCATTGTTAGATATCGTGAGAAACTTGCTACAGCTACTAGTGCAAGGATGAGAAAAGAGTTAATTCGAGAACATCTACAATCAGTTGTAACTGCGAGTCAAAGCGCAAATACGCTTATGGATTATGCTGACTCGAACTTCCGATATTTGAAGTTAACCGGTCTTTTTGTAGAAAAGGGAAACAAACTTCGTTTTGCAAGCCATAAAAAAACCATCATTGAGCAAATTCTTGAAGAACCGTACACTCCGATACCAGAAAGTGAGTATCTTGAGACACTTTGGAATGGAGCAAAGCTACCTACCGACAATGCTCCTAAGGCTATCGAGGTGATTCAGACAACAGCTCAGCTTCTCACAGAAAGTGGCCAAACAGTAGAACTTCCTAACCTTGAAGAGATGGGAGTACCTGATCTCTCTCGTTTGCGCCTTGAATTGGAAGATGATTGGTTGAAAGTTCTTGAAAAGCAGTATGCGCAAGATCAGGCTAATCAATGGCAGAATATATTGCATTATCTTCAAGCCTTAACTCAACCAATTCGACGTAATAGTATAATTCCACAAGGAGAAGGTGCTGCATATTTCGAATGGTCAATTTGGCGAGCCTTTTTAGCAATAAATTCGCTTTGTAATGAGCCGTGGGAAGCAAGGAGATTTAAAGTTGACCAAGACTTTCTGCCATTACATCCAGCCCCTGGTAATGGACCAGATATGATTTTTGAATTCGATGATTTCGTTATAGTAGTTGAGGTCACTCTAACGCAGTCTTCACGTCAAGAGGCTGCGGAAGGGGAACCAGTACGTAGGCATGTTGCGGAAATAGTAGATCACTATGAACAACATGGGAAGCGAGTTTATGGACTATTCCTTGCAAATAAAATCGATACAAATACTGCCGAAACCTTCCGAATCGGTGTGTGGTATCGACCAGACGATTCGCGAATGGCCTTAAGAATTGTTCCTTTAACCTTAGAACAGTTTATCCATTTATTTGAAACTGGATTCCGAATAAACGGACGATTGGATTATAAATTGTTAGAACAAGTGCTTCGTGACTGTCTCGTTGAAAGCAATAATGACGCTCCAGAATGGAAACGGAGAATACAACAACAAATCGATCGGACCGTACAACGCTTAAACTCCATTACTTAACAAATTGATCAAAACACAAAGAAATGAGAGCAGCAAGAATTGACGTTAGCTCTCATTTCTTCTTTTAATATTACACTTTATTTAAACTTTACTTATACAAAAATGTATACACTTTTCCATAACCAGTGGCAAATACTTCTTCTTTTAGAAAGATATCATCTGCTTCCTTACACCAAATATTTAAATTCGTTTGACCTGGCCGCGATGTATAACTAAATTTTTCACAGTAGATGAAATCATACGTAAGAGAATTATCAGGGACAGTACAATTCTTTAATGACACTGTTTCTCCTTCCCAGGAAGGTGAAACTTGACAAAATACAATATCCCCATTTTCTGAGATAATAAGTATCATCTCTATATCTGTAACAGAAATTAGTCTCGATGATAAGACACTCATAGAAATTTCCCATTTTTTTGAAAAAAACGATATATTACTTACAAAATCGGATTGAATCCTTTTTAACTGCTTTTCTTCAATCGATCCCGTAGGTAATAACAAACGATGCGCAAAATCGTTTGCATCCCTTTCCCATTGCAGATTAACATATTGATTCCACGGTGTATATTGATTAGAAAGCAACTCTTCTACACGTTCATCCACTAAAACATTAGTTCCATTTGGAAAGGAGTGTTTTAGAAGATGACCGATCTCATGTGCTAACGTAAACTTTTGCCTATTTGTTTCTCGAAAATTACAATTCAGTACAATCATTCCCTTATCAGCCGATTCACTTTTGATAGTAAATGCTTCTATGTTATGAGGTAATTCTACTGTCTTAACCAATATATTTAATTGATCGCATAATTCAAACGGATCAATAGGTGATTGTACTTTTGTTTCTCTTAACAGTGATCTGACAATCATATCATTTGTAAATCCTTCTGGATATTGAAGTTTCTTTATACTGTGATTACTTTTTATTTCAGTATGAAAGGCATGAAGAATTTCCTTCCATGCCTCAGGCTTGATTTGGCTGTAGTCTTCATTCATATAACGGTTTGATCGTGCTACCAACTTTAAAGGAATTGGAATATCCTCTGCCAAATCACTTATTTCTTTTGCTGTATTATATAATAAAGCTCCAAGGGGAGACGGAGCATCTACAGAAGAACTAAAAAAACTCTGGCAATGTGTGATGGTTCAACTCGTTCTTTTATTTTTTTCATTGTCAATAGTTGAAAAGCTAACATACGTGTAGTTAATTTCAAATTACTGTTTGGAATTGCTGACAGCAATTCATTGATAAAATGATTACTAATTTCCTCGCTATTGTTCACTAAACCGATTATCTGTTTGGTAAGAAGGTTCAAAGATCGATCCAGTTCAGGTTTGAGAAAGTAATCTATCTGCTCTATTTTACATGTCTGTACTCCTTTTATCATGGTCAAACAAAGATGTAAGATAGTTTCTAAAGATGAATCTCCCCATTTTAATTGTATATCACCTTTGAATCGTCCATAATCAGTTAATATTTTTATCCATTCTTTACGATTTTGAGGGAAACGATTAAATACATAAGCCAGTACTTTATCGTCCTTAAAATCTCGTTGACACCAGATAGTCAATGCCCGTTGAGCGAATCCAATTGGTACAGGAGGATATTTTTCTTTTATTTCTGCCAATAATAAAAAAGCCCCAATTGAAGTTTCTTCTGCATTTGCTGATCGGAAAAGTTCCCACAACAAATCCTCATAAGATACTCCTCTTTCATCTTTTGCAAACCAGCTTGCAAATGGGATTATTCCATAATATATATATGTATATTTACATATATTGGATAATATCTTCTTTTTATCAATAGGATTCTTTTTATTAAAGAAATCATCAATAATTCCTTTTCCTGTTATCATTATTTTCTCCCCTCCTTTCTTACCAGTCTAAGTAAAGCTGAAACAAAACCCCATCATCTACACTTACCATTTTTTTATCACCTATTGTTTGTACTGTATGCTTGCAAGAACGCACAACCCCTCCGGTTTTATATATTTTTCGAAATACACTTTCATCAAGACAAACATATGTAGCGCGGTGTTTTCTATAAGAAATTCCGTGACTTTTTTTCACCTCTTCATGGGTAGCATTATCAAACAATTGCTTGTGTTGGGTCAAATATACACCATCGCCATAATGTGGTTCATCAGTTTGTAAAGTTTCCAACAAACATGATTCACATAAGTTCTTGAATTTTGCTTTAGGTGCGCTCCCGTCATCTATAAATTTTAAAGTATCTTCTTCGTAATAGTAGTACAGCTCTATACCCTTATACAACTCTGTTGCTTCTGCTTTATAGCTTATAGGATCAAGCATATTCAGATCACTTACTTTACCTGTTAATTCTATTTGTTCTTGATCAAAATCTATAGGTGCTGTATGTCCACATGCACAAATTTTTGTTTGCTTTGCCAATCTTACTCCCCTCTCTATCTAACAAGTTAATTTCTTTATAATTATTACATTATTTCATCGACTTCTCCCCTATCTCCTTCACAGAAAGGAGGTTTCTATATGAGAAATATTTTCATCTCAACTCTCTCTGTTTTGCTTTTCTTTTTCATTCTTCCTCTTTCTACTACTTTAGCCCATAACAATATAAGTGAGCAAGAGAAAAATAAAGTTGTTCAAGAAGCTTTAAAAGTTATTGAAAAAAGATACAACTCTCTTATTTCTCAACAACAAGAAGAAAGTGAAATACTTCAACTGAAAAACACTAATTCGCAATTAAGATTAGAAAATATTATAACGAGAGATAAAAATTATATAAACGAACTAGGTGCATCCTACAAGAAAATAGAAATTTTAAACGTAGATGATATACAAATAGATAAAATGAATGACACAATCAAATTGAGCTTACGTGTGGAGGTAGCTAAATACTACCAGTACAAAAATAAAAAACAGATGGAGGAACATCCATGGCTTGAAACAAGAACACATGAGTTTGTTTTCTCTTTTAACGAAAACAAAAGAAACGATTCATATTTATTAGTTGACTACAAATTCGAAGATGAAATGGACTACTCCGACGAACAATCTCCAAATCTCAACTTACCTACAATTTTGTTGGATATGACTTTGACGACGATGGTTATTTCGATCACCTTTCTATTGTAGTGAATTATGATAGCAACGGAGAACCTTTGACTGCTCAACATACTCCAAGTGACTATAACCGCCCTTGGAAATCAGTCAATCCGTCAGCAAAACATTACTTTATTCAAACAAATGATTACTGGTATTCAAATTAAACAAATTTAAAGCGGGGAAAAAACATTGAAAAAATATATGTTGTTGTTCACGTTGTTAGCTTTCTTTATAGGATGTAGTCATAAAGACATCCCAATGTACAATGGATTTCCCATTCCTGAAGGGGCAAAAGTTATAAAAATAGATAGCGATAAAGGCAAGGTGCATCCTGTTTTTATCAGTCAAGCTTTCTTCCAGTTAGAAGAGCCTATGTCTGACTTTACACCGTCCCATCCTTTCTATCAAACTATTGTAAATGAAGGATGGAAAGATGAAGAAGCAATAAAAAAATTAGGCGAATATCGCCATATATTCAGTAAAGATAATCGACTGATCGAAGTAAGTGTTTACAACGACAAGATGACCCTTACAGAATATAACCCTGAAATTTTTTGGGGAAAAAATTAAATGATTCTCCAGTGCATGTTGCTCTGGGGATTTTTTTGTGCATAATGAATAACAAATATCTTTAAAAGAAGGTCAACGAATGATGTACGACATTATTGGCGATATTCACGGCTGTTTTCACGAATTCATGTTATTAACAAAAAAGCTTGGCTACGTTTGGGAACACGATATCCCGATTCATCCGAACGGGCGAAAGCTTGCCTTCGTCGGCGATTTAGCCGATCGTGGTCCGCAATCGTTGCGCGTCATTGATACGGTCATCTCGCTCGTTCAACAAAACAAAGCGGTGTACGTTCCGGGCAACCATTGCGACAAATTGTATCGTTTTTTTCTCGGTCGAAACGTACAAATTACGCACGGGCTTGAAACGACCGTTGCTGAATGGGAACAAGCCGATGAAAAAACAAAAACGCGCCTTCGTACGCAATTTATGAAGCTGTACGAAAACGCCCCGCTTTATGCCGTCTTAGACGATGGAAAACTTGTGATCGCCCACGCCGGCATTCGAGGGGACTATATTGGCAAATCGAATCAAAAAGTAAAAACATTTGTGTTATACGGCGATATTACAGGAGAAAAACATCCAGACGGCTCGCCCGTTCGGCGCGATTGGGCAAAATATTACCGAGGCGATGCGCTTATCGTATACGGACATACGCCCGTCAAAGAGCCGCGCTGGCTAAACAACACCGTCAACATCGACACCGGCTGCGTATTCGGTGGACAACTCACAGCGCTTCGCTATCCGGAAATGGAGACGGTTTCTGTTCCATCAACGATGCCATATGTCGCAGAAAAATTTCGCCCGTTTGACTAAAGCAAACGGGCCATGTCATGAGGGAGCGGCGCATGAAACGTCATCGTTTTTTCGAGAAATGGATGAAAAAACGTCAGCTCACAACTATGTAACGCTTGGCGGTCGATATGTTCCCGAAAACCGCCATACAAATCATCACCAACGAGCGGATGACCGATATGAGAAAAATGAACGCGAATTTGATGCGTACGCCCCGTTTCTAATCGAATCGACACGTGCGTCATCTCATTTTTCTGTTGCAATACTTCATAATGCGTCACCGCCCGCTGACCGTCTAATCGCACTTCCCGCTCGATGATGCTGTCGCCTTTTCGTCCGATCGGCGCATCAATCGTTCCAACGAGCGGGGTGACATAACCGTGGCAAACCGCTTCGTACCGCCGTTTCACCCGCCCTTGCTTTTGTTGTTCGCTAAGTAAATGATGCACGTGGCGATGCTTTGCGACAAGCACAAGCCCAGACGTATCGCGGTCAAGCCGTGTGACGACATGCACCGTCGTTTGTAACTGTTGTTGTTCGTAATGATGCAATAACGCATTCGCAAGCGTCCCATGCGGATGTTCGCGCGACGGAATGGTTGACATGTGCGGAGGCTTATTGATGACGATCACATAATCATCTTCATACACGACCGCAAGCGGAATCGGCTCAGCGACCATATGTACCCCTTTTTGTTCTGGTGGAAACGAAACGCACACTTCATCGCCTGCTTTTAGCACGTAGCGAACGGTGACGCGCTGACCGTTTACTTCAATATTTCCCCCTTTAAACTTAATGTCTGTCAATGCTGTTTTCGAAATATGCTTTTCTTTTAAAAATTCCCTTACAGCCATTCCATCTTGTTGCTTTGTCACAATCCAACGAAGTTGAAACATACGAATCCCTTTCTACTGAATAAATGATTCGCGTACACGCTTCCAAAACGGAAACGGACGGAAGCGCGCAAAGCGAATTTTTTCATCAGCGACGCGGCATTGTATCGACTTCACATCTTTATGAAGTAGCGACAAATGGTCGATCGTAATTTGAAAATCGACGTCATTGACCGGCTTTAACATGCACGTATGATGCTTCGGCAAAACGAGCGGCGAGCCGATCGTGCGGAAGACGCGATTGTTAATCGACGCCATTTCCGCGACTTGAATGGCCTCTAACGATGGATGTAAAATCGCCCCGCCAAGCGCTTTATTGTATGCCGTACTTCCCGATGGCGTCGAAATGCATAACCCATCCCCGCGAAACGTTTCAAACAAATCGCCGCGAATTTCAACGTCCATCACAAGCGTCCCTCCAACGCTTTTCACCGTACATTCATTGAGCGCTAAATATTTTGCTTCGCGTCCGCCGCGCACATATCGAATCGTCACTTCTAAAAGCGGGTATTCCACGATTTGATATGGCGTTTTCGCAATCGCAATGACGAGCTTTTCAATTTCATCTGGCACCCAATCGGCATAAAAGCCTAAATGACCCGTATGTACCCCGACAAACGCCGTCTGTTCGAGCCGGCTCCGATAACGATGAAACGCATACAACAACGTCCCATCCCCGCCGACTGAGATGACAATATCCGGCTCATCTTCATCATACGTTAAACGAAAATCGGTTAAATATGTACGAATTTTATACATACATTCGTTTGATATCGCATCCCCTTTTGATATGACCGCAAATTTCACGCGCCTTCACTCCTCGCTCTCTTTTAAGTCTTGCTTACGCGAAAACGCCGCTTGCGCCTCTTGAATTTCAAAACGAATTTTCGACATTTCCTCGTCTAACAAATATGCGGCTTCTGCGGCGCGCTGCAATCGTTGGCGAATATCTTCTGGAAACTTGCCGCTATATTTGTAGTTTAACGAATGTTCAATCGTCGCCCAAAAATTCATCGCAAGCGTTCGAATTTGAATTTCCACTAAAATGTTTTTTTCACCGTAAATCATTTGCACCGGATAACGAATAACGACATGGTACGAACGATACCCGCTCTCTTTTTTTTGCGTAATGTAATCGCGCTCTTCAACGATCGTAAAATCGTTTCGCTTGCGCAACAGTTCAACGACCGTCTGAATGTCATCGACAAATTGACACATCATACGCAAACCAGCAATATCTTGCATTTGTTGTTCAAGTTGATCGAGCGGAATATTTTTCTTTTGCGCTTTATCTAAAATGCTCGCAATCGGCTTCACTCTTCCTGTCACAAATTCAATTGGAGAATGCACCCCTTGCATTTCAAATTGGGCGCGCATCCCTTTTAACTTTACTTTCAGCTCTTCCACCGCCTGTTTATACGGCGCTAAAAAAAACTCCCAATGTCTTTCCATTCAACCACCTACTTATGCGAAAAATGCCGTTACCGCCTGTTCCATTTCTTCACCGTAGTTTGCATTTCCTGCAATATTTTCGATTAAGTATGCCACTTCTTCATGAATGCCTTCTAACTCGATTGTTGCATCGTTTCCGACAAGAAACACCGGCTCGCTTGTACGAAGCGCTTCTTTAATCGCCCCCCATACTTCCTTTGGCATAATGACATAAACGAACGCATCCGCCGCTTCTAATATGTATGCGAACGCACATGCATCCGAATCAACAAGCATATGGCGTTTCGCTTGTAACCCTTGAAGCGACGCCTCACATAAAAAGTACCATCCGTTTTCTTTTTTTTCTGCTGTATGTACATATATTTTCATGTTTGTTCCTCCGTCATCCATGATGTCCGCCTTTATTTTACCACATTTCACCTAGCGATGTTCACTAGTTGCACTTTTTCGCGTACATGTTGATAATAAAAGTAGAATGACGTAAGGAGAAAAAACGATGAAGCATGAATTAGAAATTGAATTTAAAAACGTGTTAACGGCTGAAGAATTTTCCCGCTTAACGAACGCATTTTGCGTGCGCGATGAGGAATGGGACGTGCAACAAAATTATTATTTTGACACGCCAGACTTTCAACTGAAACAACAAAAAAGCGCATTACGCATTCGTTTCAAAAACGGCTCATATACATTAACATTAAAACAACCATACGAAGACGGGCTGTTAGAAACGCATGAGCCGCTAACGTCTGAAACCGCGACAGCACTTATTTCGGGTGCGACATCACTTCAAGGCGACATCGCCAACATATTGCAGGCGCTTCATATCGATCCAACAGCGATCGTTTGTTTCGGATCGCTCACAACTCGGCGCGCGGAACGCCCGTATAAAAATGGCACGCTCGTTTTCGATTATAACGAATATATGAACGTAGCTGACTATGAAGTCGAATACGAAGCGAACGAACGAGCAGAAGGGGAAAAAACGTTTACGCAACTGCTCGAATCGTTTCATATTCCAAAACGAAAAACGAAAAATAAAATTGAACGATTTTACGAAGCTAAATACGAAACGGAGCGATCGTCATGAACGTGCAACAATTGAAATTGCTTCTTGAACTGCAAGCGTTGCAACATTTACAAGGAAAAAAAGAAGCGCCAACAACATCGTTTCACGACCTATTTCGCGAGCTGTTAACGCCAGAGACGAACGAAAAAACGGAAGCAATGCGCCTATCGCTTCCGCTTATGACAAGCGGAGAAACGAAAGCGCCGACATATAAAGTGAGCACACCGCTTCATAAAGATACGATACATCAATGGATTGACGAAGCTGCAGCGAAATACGATGTCGATCCGAAACTCATTTATGCGGTCATTCGCCATGAATCGAATTTCAATCCGCAAGCAAAAAGCCGCGTCGGCGCGATGGGACTGATGCAGTTAATGCCGAGCACGGCGCGCATGTTAGGGGTACAAGACGCCTTCGATCCACAACAAAACATTGAAGGCGGGACAAAATATTTACGCCAGCTTCTCGATCGGTACGACGGCAACATGGCACTTGCGCTTGCGGCTTATAACGCCGGGCCGGGAAATGTCGATAAACATGGAGGCATTCCACCGTTTCGCGAAACGATAAACTACGTGAAAAAAGTCATGCAAACGTACTATGCCGCAAGTCACATCGTTTGAGATGAAACAAAGTCGTTGTTACAATATGTATATATCTCGGCAAAGGAGTTTTTCATATGTTTCAATCCCCTTATGAAGCGATTGGAGGCGAACAAGTTGTCTCAAAACTCGTTGATGCTTTTTATGAACGGGTGGCGAAACATCCTGATTTAGCGCCGATTTTTCCAAAAGACTTAACAGAAACCGCGCGAAAACAAAAACAATTTTTAACGCAATATTTAGGCGGCCCACCGCTTTATACAGCCGAACACGGACACCCGATGTTGCGCGCTCGCCACTTGCCGTTTCCAATTACACCAACGCGCGCAAAAGCATGGCTTGCGTGTATGCATGAAGCGATGGATGCGATCGGACTAAAAGGACCTGTTCGAGACGAATTGTATCAACGGCTCATGTTGACTGCCCAACATATGATTAATACACCAGATGACGAGCGAAAGGAGCATGAAGGTGAATGGTAAGCAAGAAGGAACGGCAAAGCAATTAGAGATTTACTTATTTGTCGATCCTCTTTGCCCAGACTGTTGGGCGCTTGAACCTGTTTTAAAAAAATTATGGATCGAATACGGACAATATTTTGCTTTGCGTCACGTCTTAACCGGTCAACTCGATCGGCTGAATGGCGTCAGTTATAAACGAATCGATCGGCATGCGTCGCGCGTCGGCATCGCCTGTGAAGACCGCGTGCTTCTTCAAACGCCGTTGCCGATCCCATACATTGCTTCGCTCGCTGTGAAAGCAGCCGAATTGCAAGGGCGTCAAGCGAGCATTCGCTTTTTGCGTCAACTACAAGAAATTGTATTTATTCAAGGCAAAACGATTACAGAAACAAACACACTCATTCAATGCGCCATCGATGCTGGTTTAGATGTGCAAGAGTTTATAAACGATTTATCTTCTCCAAGTGCCGTTAAAGCGCTACAATGCGATTTAAAAATTAGTGCAGAAATGGACGTTCGCGAAGTTCCAACGCTCGTCTTTTTTAACGAAAACATTGAAGAGGAAGGCATTAAAATTTCAGGCTGTTATCCGTACGACGTATATGTCGATTTAATCCATGAAATGCTCGGATTTCATCCTCAACCATCTTCACTTCCACCAATTGAACAGTTTTTACATCATGCGCTATTCGTTACGACCGATGATATTGCCATGGTATACAACATCCCGCACAGCAAAGCGGAATGCGAATTAAAAAAGTTGCGTTTAAAGCAAAAAGTGGAGAAAATCGGCTCATTTTGGCGCTGGATCGGATAAAGAAAAAGGACTCGGGGGATGCCGAGTCCTTTTTCTTTGTCACAAAGACAACAAAGGGGATGGGAGAAATTTTTCACGGTCAAACAAAGGGGTATAAGTTTGTTTGATTGTGATTCACTTCACGTTTATATATTAACAGACTCCTTTATGCCTTGACAAGTGCTTTGCTTACTTGTTCACACATTTGTCATAATTATTTTCGTTTTTGCTTATTATGAATAAGTAAGGGGGGATCAGCATGTTCGCGTTGCATATCGTCTGGATCATCGTCGCATGGATCATTCATTTTTTTGCATTAATGCGCTTATTTCCGCTGCTCATCTCAACTCCGTTTTTATTTCTTTCTTTTTTCTCGTTTTTTACTTACCTCAACAACCGCCACCGTTTTCGCGGATTTCATTAAGAAAAGGCGACACGCAGTCGCCTTTTACAATAGTTGCTCAAGCTGTTGTAATTTTTGTTCGAACACTTGACACGCTTGTTCAATCGGCTCAGGCGCTGTCATATCGACACCTGCTTTTTTCAACACTTCAATCGGATAATCGGAGCTTCCTGCTTTTAAAAATCCAATGTAACGTTCAACCGCAGGTGTACCCTCTTCTAAAATTTGTTTGCTTAATGCGGTCGCAGCGCTAAAGCCTGTCGCATATTGATACACATAATAGTTGTAGTAAAAATGCGGAATGCGCGCCCATTCTAAACCGATTTCTTCATCGATGACGACGCCATCCCCGAAATACGTTTTGTTTAGCTCATAATATTTTTCCGTCAATACTTTGGCGGTCAGCGCTTCCCCGTTTTGTGCCATTTGATGAATCATATGTTCAAACTCCGCAAACATCGTTTGACGGAACACCGTCCCTCGGAACGTTTCTAAATAATGGTTTAATAAATATAACTTTTTCTTCTCGTCATCGATCGTTTTTAATAAATAATCGTTCAACAACGCTTCGTTGCACGTCGATGCGACTTCCGCAACGAAAATCGAATAGTTTCCGTACGGATACGGCTGATATTTGCGCGTATAGTAACTATGCACCGAATGGCCAAACTCATGGGCAAGCGTAAATAAGTTGTTCACATTATCTTGCCAGTTCATTAAAATGTACGGATTCGTTCCATATGAACCAGACGAGTACGCTCCACTTCGTTTGCCGCGCGTTTCTTGCACGTCAACCCAACGGTTATCAAACCCTTCTTTCACGATCGAAATATATTCGTCACCTAGTGGCGTCAATCCTTTTAACAATATGTCTTTTGCTTCTTCATACGTCACTTTCATATCGACTTGTTTGACAAGCGGCGTATATAAATCGTACATATGCAATTCATCTAATCCGAGCACGCGCTTGCGCAATTGAACGTAACGATGCAAAAGTGGCAAATAGCGATGAATCGTTTCAATTAAGTTATCGTACACCGTTTCAGGAATTTGGTTTTTACTTAATGCCGCCTCGCGCGCTGAGCGATAGTTGCGAACGCGCGCAAAAAAGTTATTGCGCTTCACCGCTCCGCTTAACGTGCTCGCAAACGTATTTTCATATTTGCGATATGTATCGTATACCGCTTTAAATGCATCGCGGCGGACGCGGCGATCTTCGCTTTCAAGGAAACGAATGTAACGGCCGTGCGTCACTTCCACTTCTTCGCCGTTTTCATCTGTAATCGTCGGAAAACGCAAATCAGCATTATTTAACGCCCCGAACGTATTGCTTGATGCGTTCATCACTTCCGCCGCCTGTGCAAGCAACGCTTCTTCTTTTTCCGATAACACGTGCGGACGTTGGCGGTTCATTTCATCTAATTCATGCGCATACAAACGAAGCGGCTCGTATTGTTGTAAAAACGTGCGCAACACATCTTCATCCATCGCTAAAATTTCTGGCACGATAAACGCCGTCGCTTGACCTGCTTCCGCATACAACCCTTCCGCTCTCGTTTCCAATCCTTGATAAAGCGAATTAGCCGTATCTTCGTCATGGCGCATATGTGCGTACGCATATAATTTTCCTAGTCGCATGAACACATGGTCGCGATATTGTAACGCTTCGTATAACATCTGTGCGCTTTCCCCTAATCTGCCTTTATACTCCGAAAATTTCGGAAGCAGTGCTTGAATTTGTTGAAATTCTTGTTCCCATTGTTCATCCGTCGCGAAAATATCTTCGAGACGCCATGTGTACTCTACCGGAACGTCTTTACGTGTCGGCAACGTTTTTGCCATATCAATCACCTCTTACATCAAAATGTTTACTTATATATTATTCTCGTTTTGTGAAAAAATCCTCTTTTTTGCTTACAATTCGTCGCAATAGTTGCTCATCTCCACGAATCGCTTCTTCAGCGTTGCGCGGAAGCGACCATGACCGAATGCGCTGAAACGAACTTTTTCCGACTTTTTTTAAAAAACGAAGCGAAACGAGCGCATGTAAATAATCCATAAGGGCATATGAGTAATGACTTTTTGTCACAAGCGGCAAGCGGCGAATATGAATAAGATTTTGACGAATGAAATATCGCATTCGCTCATATAATTGATGAAACGAAAACGTCACATGAAGCGGAACGTTCATCATCTCAACTAACATATACGTTTGCCAAATAAACGGAGGTGTCTCAAACCAATACGAATGGCGAAGTGGAATGCCAGCTTCATGCGGAAATAATGATGGGGTCATATGCGCATGATATACGATGCGGCAAAACGTTCGATTTGTGCGATAGTATAGGGGAGATAGCCGCCATTGCTTCTTTTTCATTTGCCATGCATGAAACAAAACATCATGTTGTCGTTGTGGCGTCTGAAAAAAAGAAGAAAACGATATCGCATGAAGTGGAAACGTCGCCCATTCTCCGTATGCGAGCGTAGAAGAGAGCGGAATAAGATGATGAAGAAACGATACTTCTCGGCGTTCAGCACAATAAAACGGGATGACTTCTTGATCATTGAAAAATAGCCATGAAAATGAGGAAAGTTGAAAAAACAAACTGCGGCGTTTGACATGAGATGTATGAAGTAACCAAATCGGGACAATATGTGCGTTCTTGTATGCATTCGTTCGTTTCGCGAATAAAGAGAATGGAATGACGGAACATTGATATTCGATCGCGTACATGTGTTGCATATGTCGAACAAATACATCTGGACGTTGCTGAATGTGCCGCAAATACTTCTCGACTTCTACTTCGATTTTTTCATTTGTCAACCATTCATACAATTGTTGTTTCCCTTGTAAATGAGCAAATGTCTCCCGCTCTGTTTCAATCGTACATTTCGTTTCGTGCGCAAAATGCGGCATACGTTTTGTCCCTATTTTCAACTGAACTCGTTCTAAACAAACAGGACAAAAAAACGCCTGCGTCGCTCGCAATACATGTAGCTGCTCGATCGTCCAATCGTCTAACAACGAACATGTTTCTCCATTTTTCAATAATGCGACAAACATATAACCTCTCCTTTCTCCACACATTTTTTTCACCACCATCGTCTTTTTTCCTGCAACAAATACAAAAAATAGGGGAACAACTAAATTTATTGAATTAGGCGTTTTTTATTTCCCTTCTTTCACATTTTGTCATACAATAGAAGTACAAGATGTAGGAGGATGGGCGAACGCTCGGGGATACATTCCCTTCCTGACTGGATAATCGTAGAAGGGAGCTGAGGAACATGGAAATCGAACGCATCAATGAATATACGTTGAAACTATATATATCTTACGGAGATATTGAAGAACGCGGCTTCGATCGTGAAGAAATTTGGTACAATCGCGAACGGAGTGAAGAATTATTTTGGGAAATGATGGATGAAATCCATCAAGAAGCAGAAATTTATTTAGAAGGACCGCTTTGGATTCAAGTGCATGCTCTTGAAAAAGGGTTAGAAGTATTCGTCACAAAAGCGCAAATTTCAAAAGACGGCAGCAAACTCGAATTGCCAATTGTCGATGAACGCTTCAGAGACTTACCGGTTGATGAAAAAATTGAACATATATTAGACCAGCATTTTAACATTATAAAAGCATCGTCATCAGAACCTGATAATCCGCTCCAGTTCGTCATCCGTTTCAAAACGATTGAAGACGTCATTGCTCTTGCGCACCGTCGCGATTTTTCAACATTGCACAACAAACTATTCGCATTTGAAAATCACTACTACTTGTACGTCGAATTTACAGAAGAAGATACCGATCGCGACATTGACAATATGTTAAGCATATTGCTTGAATACGGGCAAGATTCGCAAATGACGATTCATCGTCTCGAAGAATACGGAAAAATCGTCATCGCAGAACAAGCATTAACAATGATCGCCAAACACTTTCCAAACTCATAACGCCGATTTCAATTGATTGAAATCGGCTTTTTTCTCGCGAGGTCAGGTGAACAACAAATGAGAAACGCTTTAAAAGTTGTGCTATTTATACTTGCTTTCGTCGGCTTTTTAGTAGTGACAAAAGATTATTGGGAAGGCTGGCTACTCGGAACGTTCAGCTTATTTGTCACCTTGTCAGTAATTTTTATTTCGTTTGTCATCTTTTTAGAAAATCGCCATCCAACGAAAACGCTCACATGGCTCGTTTTATTCAGCAGCTTTCCGCTCGTTGGTTTTATTCTTTATTTTTTACTCGGCCAAAACTATCGCAAAAAACGACTATTTCGAAAAAAGGCGTTGCTTGATGAACAAACGTTTCGCAAACTAGAGCGCAACGAGGCGCATGACGCGCAAACATTATATATGAAACCGCATCAACAGCCGTTGCTACAACTAGCGAGACGCATGACGAAAGAATCGATTTCAACCGCTACGCAAACGCGCGTCTTAACGAACGGAGAAGAAACGTTTGCCGCTATTTTTGCCGAATTGGAAAAAGCCGAGCATCACATTCATCTTGAATATTATATCGTACGTGACGACGACATCGGCCAACGGCTGAAGCAAATATTAATGGGCAAAGCAAAAAAAGGGGTGCACGTCCGCTTTTTATACGATGCGGTCGGCAGTTGGCAGCTATCGAAAACGTACATACAGGAGATGCGTGAAGCTGGCGTTGATATCATCCCTTTCTCCCCTGTGCGCTTGCCGTTTTTAAACAATAAAATTAACTTCCGCAACCATCGTAAAATTATCGTCGTTGATGGAAAAGTCGGTTTTGTTGGCGGGTTAAATATTGGAGACGAATATTTAGGGAAAAACGAATATTTCGGCTTTTGGCGCGATACGCATTTATTCGTGTACGGCGAAGCAGTACGTACGCTACAACTTATTTTTTTACAAGATTGGTATTACATGACCGGTCAACAGCTATTAACGCTGAACTACTTAAGTGCACCGACAGTTGAGGATGAAGCACTTGGAGGCGTTCAGCTTGTCGCCGGCGGACCGGATACGAAATGGGAAGTGCTGAAACATTTATTTTTTGCGATGATTACATCGGCACAGCGCTCGATCTGGATCGCCTCGCCGTATTTTATTCCAGATGAGGACATTTTAACGGCATTAAAAGTGGCGGCATTAAGCGGAATTGACGTGCGGCTTCTTGTTCCGAAGCGACCGGATAAGAAAATTGTATTTTATGCGTCACGCTCTTATTTTCCCGAACTACTCGAAGCAGGAGCGACAATTTACGAGTACGAAAAAGGATTTATGCACAGCAAAATTATCGTTGTAGATGGAGAACTCGCTTCCATCGGCACAGCGAATATGGATATGCGCAGCTTCCATTTGAACTTTGAAGTGAATGCGTTTTTATATCAAACACCAAGCGTGCAAACGTTAGTCGATGATTTTATAAACGACTTCGAGCATTCATCAAAAATTGATATCAATCAATTCAAATGCCGACCGCTTTGGATGCGGCTCGCCGAGTCGACTGCTCGCCTCCTTTCGCCGCTATTGTAAAAAGGCTTAGCGTTTATGCTAAGCCTTTACTGTTGACAAGCTGTTGTGCCTGACGCAATTGATACGTCCGCACTTTTCTCGGTAAAAAGCGGCGAATTTCATCTTCGTTGTAACCAACTTGCAGGCGCTTTTCGTCCATAATGATCGGACGGCGCAACAAGCCTGGATGTTGGCGAATAATTTCATATAAATCTTGCAGCGGCAATGAATCGACTTGAATATTTAGCTTTTGAAAAATTTTTGATCTCGTCGAAATAATTTCGTCTGTCCCGTTTTCAGTCATGCGCAAAATGCCTTTAATTTCTTCAATCGTTAACGGTTCAGCGAAAATATTGCGCTCTTTATACGGAATGTTATGCTCTTCTAACCATGCTTTCGCTTTTCGACAAGACGTACAACTTGGCGATGAATATACGATCACCATATGTGAATCACTCCCTTATGGGTTGCTTTGTTCGCTTTCTGTATTAAAACACATCTTATTTTAAAATGACTTTAAAAAACCTTACAACGTATATTATACAACAAAAAAGTTTAGAAAGATACACCTTTTTTCAATTTACCCAACATATTATACGGTTGTCCGATAAAAATGGTTTCATTTTTCGTTGCGTTCATTTGCAATTTTCTCTACAATAAAAGTACAGATGGCAAACAAAGGGGGAAGTGACAATGGCGCAATTTTTTATTGACTTTACGATCGTCGCTATTTTAGTGATTGGAATAACTGCGCTCATGGGCGTCATTTTAAACGGCATTGGTGAAAACGTATTTGGCGGACGAAAAAAGCGGCTACATACAGCGATGAGTGAACATATCCAAATCGGTTGGAAAACGGTCGGCGGCAAAAGAGCTTCGAGATAATCTCGGAGCTTTTTTTAAAAATGAAATAGTCGAATAAATCGAAATATTGTATAATACTTTAGTGCATCAAACGAAAAAAGCTAATCTCTCGAAAGCCGAGAGATTAGCTGTACATCGCTTTATATGTTTCGTACTCTGCTTCAGAGCAGTAAACGAAATGACCTGGCGTAATTTCGCGCATGCGCACATCTTCGCCTTCTTTATAGTTATGTTGTGACGGATCGTAAATGATGCGCTTACGCGTCCGCTCTGTTTCTGGATCTGGATGTGGAATCGCAGAAAGAAGCGATTTCGTGTATGGATGAATTGGGTTGCGATACAGTTCTTCTGCATCAGCAAGCTCAACCATTTTTCCGAAATACATAACACCGATGCGATCGCTAATGTATTTCACCATCGACAAGTCGTGCGCGATAAATAAATACGTTAACCCTTTTTCACGCTGCAACTTTTTCATTAAGTTGACGACTTGCGCTTGAATCGATACGTCAAGTGCCGAGATCGGCTCGTCCGCAATAATAAACTCCGGCTCAACAGCGAGCGCGCGCGCAATGCCGATCCGCTGACGCTGACCACCCGAAAACTCATGCGGATAGCGATTCGCATGTTCACGATTTAACCCGACTGTTTCAAGAAGCTCATATACGCGATTCATGCGCTCTTCTCGCGACGACGCTAAGCCGTGAATATCGATGCCTTCCGCAATAATATCCGCAACCGTCATACGCGGGTTTAATGACGCATACGGGTCTTGGAAAATCATTTGCATTTTTCGCTTTAACTCTTTCGCTTCTTTCGCTGACTTTTTCCGATGCACACTTTTCCCGTTAAACAACACTTCGCCGCCTGTTGCTTCATATAGCCCGATAATTGTACGGCCTGTCGTTGACTTTCCACATCCTGACTCCCCAACAAGACCGAGCGTTTCACCTTTATAAATATCGAACGTCACATCGTCAACCGCCTTAACGACTTGACCCTTCCCGACTTTAAAATATTGTTTTAAGTTTTTCACTTCAACGAGTTTTTGTTTTTCGCTCATTGCTTATTCCCTCCTTTGTTGTTCGTTAGTGTAACGAATTTTTTCATCCGTTCACGAACGACTTTCGGAGGTTCAACTTTCGGTGCGTTCGGGTGAAGCAACCACGTCGCTGCATAGTGCGTGTCTGATACTTGGAACATTGGCGGCTCCATTTCATAGTCAATTTTTAACGCGTACGCATTACGAGGCGCGAACGCATCGCCTTTTGGCGGATTTAATAAGTCTGGTGGCGTTCCTGGAATGGAGTACAATTCTTCGTCTCCGTGCTCTAGGCTTGGCATCGACGCAAGCAGCCCCCACGTATACGGATGTTTCGGATTGTAGAAAATTTCATCGACCGTTCCTTTTTCAACAATTTTTCCTGCATACATGACCGCCACACGATCAGCTACGTTTGCCACAACACCTAAATCATGTGTAATGAATATAATCGATGTGCCTGTCTTTTTTTGAATGTCTTTAATGAGTTCCAAAATTTGCGCTTGAATCGTCACGTCCAGCGCTGTCGTTGGCTCATCGGCAATGAGCACTTTCGGATTGCATGCAAGCGCAATTGCAATAACGACACGTTGGCGCATACCACCTGATAATTGATGCGGATATTGTTTAAAGCGAAGCGCTGGCTCTTTAATGCCGACAAGATCAAGCAATTCAATGGCACGCGCTTTCGCCTCCGCTTTTGCCATTTGTTGATGTTTTAACAATACTTCTGTAATTTGTTTTCCGATCGTCATCGTCGGGTTTAACGCGGTCATCGGATCTTGGAAAATCATCGAGATTTCCGCACCGCGCACACGTTGCATTTCTTTTTCCGATAGTTTCGTCAAATCGCGACCTTCTAACAAAATTTGTCCTTGTTTAATTCGCGCAGGAGGAACCGGTAGTAAACGCATAAGCGCTTTTGATGTCACCGATTTTCCTGATCCGGACTCCCCAACAATCGCCAACGTCTCTCCTTTGTACAAATCAAACGATACACCTCGTACAGCTTGTACTTCTCCACCGTACACATCAAACGAAATGTGCAAATCTTTTACTTCGAGCACTTTTTCCATTGTTCCACCTCCTCTATTTACGCATTTTTGGATCAAGCGCATCGCGCAATCCGTCTGCTAATAAGTTAAAGCTTAAAATGAGCAAGCTAATAACAAACGCTGGAATCATCATTAAATGCGGGAACGTTTGGATCGACTTATAACCGTCATTTACAAGTGAACCGAGCGATGCTTCTGGTGGACGAATACCAAGTCCAATAAAGCTTAAAAACGCTTCTGTGAAAATGGCGCTTGGAACCGTAAACATCGTCGTAATAATAATTGGACCAACGACGTTCGGAAGCAAATGTTTGCCGATAATGCGTGCATCTGACGCTCCGAGCGTACGTGCCGCTAATACGTATTCCATATTTTTTAACTTTAAAATTTGTCCGCGCACAATACGCGCCATCGTCACCCAACCTGTAATAACCATCGCCATCGTTATTGAAATAATTCCCGGCTCAAATACGAGAATAAATAAAATAACGACAATTAAGTTCGGGATACCGACTAATACTTCAATAATGCGCTGCATCACATTGTCGACGCGCCCACCGTAAAAACCGGACACACCACCGTAAATAATTCCAATTAACAAGTCAATGGCTGCAGCTAACACCCCGATATATAACGAAATACGGGCACCATACCACGTACGTGTCCATAAATCGCGACCGAGGTCATCGGTTCCAAACCAATAGTACTCTTTTACGCCACGTTTCTCGTACACATCAATGCCGTTCATATCTTTTCCGTTAAATGGAAGCCAATCAATATGTTCTAACACCGGAATGCGCGGTGGTAATTTCGCATGACTTAAATTTTGTTGTTTGTACGTACGATCGCTCATGATCGGTGCAAAAATAGCCATCAACGTAATGGCAATAATCATGATTAGTCCGAAAACAGCACCTTTATTTTTTCTTAATCGAAGCCAAGCGTCTTGTAAAAACGTTAAGCTTGGACGATTAATTTTTTCCATATCACCTTGACGTTCTGTCGCTAACTCAAACAACTCAGGAGATAGTTGCTTTTCTGTCATTATTTTTTCCCTCCCGCCAAACGAATTCGCGGATCAATTAAGCCGTAAAGCACGTCCACAATAAAAATAACAAAAATAAATAACGCACTATAGAAAATAGTCGTTCCCATAATGACCGGATAGTCATTTAAGTTAATGGAACGAACGAACTGTTCCCCTAAACCAGGGACAGCAAAAATTTGCTCAATGACAAGTGTTCCTGTCATTAAGTTAACAGCCATCGGACCAAGAATTGTAATAATCGGAATCATTGCATTTCGCAATCCGTGTTTAAAAATGACGCCAAAGCCGCTAATTCCTTTCGCGCGCGCTGTTAAAATATAGTCGGAACCGAGCACTTCTAACATTTCTGTACGCATAAAACGAGCGATGCTCGCGATAACGGATACGGATAATGCTAGCGTTGGCATAATTGTGTATTCAAATCCTTCCCAAAACGCAACAGGAAGTAGTTTTAATTTAACACCAATGTAGTATTGTAACAAGCCAGCGAATACAAACGATGGGATAGAAATACCTAGAACAGCTAGTACTGTCGCACCATAGTCGATTGGTGTATTATGGCGAACAGCAGCAATGACACCGAGTAAAATACCAACAATTGTCCCGAATACGAGCGCTTGAAAACCGAGTTGTGCCGATGGCCCAATGCGATCACCAATAAGCTGTGTGACTGGACGGTTATCATATTGGAAGGAAATTCCTAAATCACCTTTTACTAAATTGCCTAAATAACGAACGTATTGCACAGGAACTGGATCATTTAATCCATACTTTTCTAAAACGATTTTTTGTTGTTCTGGTGATAACTTCTCTTGATTTTGGAGAGGAGAACCTGGGAGAAGTTTCATTAAAAAGAACGTGGCCGTTGCAATAATAAATAGCGTAATAATCATATAAATAAGACGTTGCAACGTATATCGTGCCATATCGCACACCTCCTTAAAAATTAAAAACTTTTTGAAATTTTACTGATTAGCAGGCAAAAGGAGAGTATATGCTTTCGCACATATACTCTCCTTTCTTTTTCGATTACTCGATATAAGCCCACTTATAGCTATTGTCTGGACCGAATGGATGATCAACGATACCTTTCACGTATTCACGCTCTAAGTACGCTGAACCACGTTGGTACACTGGTGCGATAACTGCCTCGTCTAACAAGATTTTCTCAGCTTTTACCATCGCATCCCAACGAGCTTGCAAGTCAGAAAGAAGCGTTGTTTTCGCATCTTTTACAAGTTTGTCGTACTCCGCATTTGACCAACCTGTTTGGTTATGAGCACCGTTTGTGACAAACATATCGATGAATGTCATTGGGTCTTGGTAGTCTGGACCCCAACCTGCAAATGAAAGCTCATATTGCATTTTGTTTTCAAGATCAAGTTTTTGTTTAAATGGTTGTTGTTTAATGTTAATTGTTAAACCTGGTAAGTTTGTTTCAAGTTGCTCTTTAAAAAATTCACCGATTTTCTTCGCACTTTCATCGTCGAAGTTTAACAATTCAAGCGTAACTTTGTCTTTGCCAAGCTCTTTTTTCGCTTGTTCCCAATATTTTTTCGCTTCTTCTGCATTAAACGTTAATAAATCGCCATTTTCTTCACGGAAGTCTTTTCCGTTCGGACCTTTAACGAATCCTTCTGGAACGAGGTAGTTCGCTGCTTTAGAACCGTTATTTAAAATCGTCGCAACCATCGCTTCTTTATCGAAGCCCATCGCAATCGCTTTGCGAGCATTTACGTTTTTCAACACTTCATTCTTTTGGTTCATACGAATGAAGAATAATACTGGTTCAGATTTTGTTTTAAAGTTTTTGTCGCTTTTATATTTGTCAACAAACTCTGCACTTAAACCGACGCGGTCTGCTTTGTTTGTTTCATACAAGTTTACACCTGTCGCTACATCTTTAACGATGTTGAAGTTAATTGTTTCAAGTTTAACTGTTTGTGCATCCCAATATTGCTCGTTTTTCTTTAATTGGAAGCTTTGCTCATGTTTCCACTCGCTTAATACGAACGGACCGTTGTAAATTGTTGTGTTTGCTTCAAGACCGTACTTGTCCCCTTGTTCCTTAACGAATTTCTCGTTTTGTGGATAGAACGTCGGGAATGTTAATAAGCTTAAGAAGTATGGAATTGGGTTTTTCAATTCAACTTGTAACGTTTTTTCGTCAATTGCTTTTACGCCTAATTGGTCAACAGGCACTTTTCCTGTGTTTACTTCTTCAGCGTTTTTAATGTCGTACATAATGTATGCATACTCAGCACCTGTATTTGGATCAAGCGCTTTTCTCCATGCAAACACGAAATCGTTTGCCGTTACAGGCTCACCATTTGACCATTTCGCATCGCGAAGTTTGAATGTGTACACTTTTCCATCTTCGCTTACTTCATAGCTTTCAGCCATTCCTGGTGTAGGCTCGTTGTTTTGGTCTAAACGATATAACCCTTCAAATACGTTGTTCATGACGCGGAATGATACGGAATCAGTCGCTAACGTAGTGTCTAGTGAAGGAATTTCCGAACTTTCTAACAAGTTCAATACTTGCTTTTTCGCTGACTCTTCTTGAGCCGACTTTTCACCCTCATTGGCAGTCTTGTCTTCTTCTTTTTTGCCGCCACACGCTGCTAGCACCATGGAAGCGACGAGAAGAAGAGCGAAAAAGACAGATAGCTTTTTCTTCATACGAGTTTCCCCCTTATTTTTTGTTTTTTTAGATTTTATTTCCATCTTCTGATTTATCAGAAGATTTGAAACACAAGGATATTATATAATGAATTAGTATACTTGAAAAGATTTTTTAAAAACTTTTTTTAAATTTTCTAACATCTTAAACGAATGTAAGGTTTTTTCACAAATATGATAAAATCAACTTGAGGACTATTTTATTCGTTTTATTCTCATTTGTAAATAGAAAATTTACACTTTTTTTAGTATAATACTTCACAGCGATTAAGCGTGGAAGGTGGATAAGTTGTGAAAAAACTAGTTGTGACAAGCGTTCTCGTCTTTTTTATTGCGCTAACAGTTGCACTTTTTTCTGCACATAGATGGCTTACTTTTATTAACGTTTCGTTTCTCCTCGCTCAACCGCTCATCATCATCGGTGGCTTACGGTTCATTTATGAACGAGGATTTTTCGATGTAACGATCGCGAGTTTTAAGCGGTTGTTTCGCTCACCTGTCGAGCGTTATTATGCCCAAGACGAACATGATGAAACAAAAACGCAGTGGGGTGCTCCTTTTTTTTTCGCTGGGCTATTCGTAACGTTCATGACGCTCATTTTGTCATACGTTTATTGACATAAAAAAACGAACACCATATAATGTTTTAAAAAACCGATGCGATGACGAAGAATAGTACATATGACGAGGCGTTCAGAGAGCTTGTGGACGGTGCGAACAAGCCGCTAGTTATATGGAATGGGCTTTCGAGCATTCAAGCTGAAACGAAAGTAAGCTTGGACGGTTGCCTTCCGTTACAAAGGCGCCATGCGTAAAGCATGGGCAAAGTGATTGTCGACATGACAATAACTAGGGTGGCACCACGGTTCTATCGTCCCTACAGATGATAGAGCCTTTTTTATTTGGAAAAATAAAAAAAGGAGTGATTCGATGAAGACGATTTTTTCAGGTATTCAACCGAGCGGCGTCATTACGCTCGGGAACTATATCGGGGCGATGAAGCAATTTGTTGAACTGCAACACGACTACAACTGCTACTTTTGTATCGTCGATCAACATGCGATTACCGTCCCGCAAGATCGGCTCGCGCTTCGGAAAAACATTCGCAGTTTAGCGGCCTTTTATTTAGCGGTTGGCATTGATCCGAACAAATCAACGTTATTTATCCAGTCAGAAGTTCCTGCGCATGCGCAAGCGGGTTGGATTTTGCAATGCATCGCCTACATTGGCGAATTGGAGCGCATGACGCAATTTAAAGATAAATCAGCTGGAAAAGAAGCGGTCAGCGCTGGGTTGTTAACGTATCCGCCGCTTATGGCAGCCGACATTTTACTTTACTCGACAGACATCGTTCCTGTCGGTGAAGATCAAAAACAACATATTGAGCTGACACGCGATTTAGCGGAGCGGTTTAATAAACGATACGGGGAAATTTTCACGATCCCAGAAGCGCGCATTCCGAAAATCGGAGCCCGCATTATGTCGCTTACTGATCCGACGAAAAAAATGAGCAAATCTGATCCAAACCAAAAATCGTACATTACACTACTTGACGATGCAAAAACGATCGAGAAGAAAGTAAAAAGTGCCGTGACGGACTCCGAAGGCACCATTCGTTACGATAAAGAAAATAAACCGGGCGTATCGAACTTATTAATGATTTACTCCATTTTGGCGAACGAACCGATCGAACAGCTAGAAGCGCGCTATGTTGGAAAAGGATATGGGGAGTTTAAAGCAGATGTCGCAGAAGCGATCATTAACACCTTGACACCAATTCAAGAAAAATATTATGAGCTTATGGAAAGCTCCGAACTAGACGACATTTTAGACGAAGGAGCCGAAAAAGCAAATCGCGTCGCAAGCAAAATGTTAAAGAAAATGGAAAACGCCATCGGTTTAGGAAGAAAAAAACGATAAAAAACTCAGCTCCATAAGGGCTGAGTTTTTTTAATTGACTTTCGGTTCTTGTTCCATTTCCCATAGTTTTTCAAAAAACGGTTGTCCTTTCACGAGCCGTTCGCACAAATGCGCATGGCGCTCCGACCATCCATGTTTCGTTTCTTCGTACAAGCCGTTCCACGCTTCTTCGAACGACATTTGTTGAATATACGCATACTTTTCTGGCGCCCATTCCGTATACCAATAACGCACTTCGGCAACATTTTTCGTTCCGTATAGTTGATCAAGCGCCATAAATAACAGCTGTTTCAATTGTCGCTCTTTACGTGTCAATCCGCTCATGAGCGCAGGATGAGGCGATAAAATGTGATATTCTCTCTCACTTTGTTGAAACGGATATATGCGTACATCTTGCTCTTTCATCATCTCATAAACGAGCTGTTCTTGACGTGGAATGAGGCGGCTTTTTCGAATCGGAATATGATAACCAATCGTATCAATGGCGATAATGCCGTAACCATCTGTGGCGATAAAACAATAATCAAGTTGAATGCGTTCGTGGTTTTTGCGCACGTACGCTTTTTGATATACGTCTTCAAGCAACGGTTTCGGAATTTCGGCCAAGCTGTTTTCTAAGTAGTGAAACAACGGCGCGCTCACTTTCAACACTGGCACTTGATCTAACAGTTCAATCGCATCATCTTTTCTCCACTCATAAAAGTGGCAAACGTTATATCCGTTTTCTTCTCCTTCAAACCAATTCACCCAAACATCGTGAAGATATAACATACATAACCCCTCACTTCGAACGATTTGTTCACAGTATGGTCAGAGGTTGCTCATTTTATTCCATTTCACCCTAAATTTAACCATCATCACGAAATGGGAAAAAAATGCTTAGCCACGTCATGAATAAGCCAATCGGTAAAAAATAACACTCCACTTTTGTGCTAATAAATAACAAATATTCTTTCCAGTCTGAGCGCGATGCCATAATGTTTAAATACGCAATCATCGTCGTCCCACCGATCACCGACATTCCAAACCCAAGCAAATAAAAAAAGAAACGCATATATAAGTCCCCCTTGTCCACTACTATATGTATGAACAAGCGACATAACGATGCGTTACAACAAAAAAATTTCTTCCGACGGCATAGCAAATAGCTCAATCATCGTTTTTTTTGTCGACGCCCGCTTCACAATTTCATACCCGACCGCATAGCCGAGCATGCGCGGATAAAATGTTGAACCGTATAAAAGCGCACGATAGCGCACATCATCAGGACGAAGCGACATGTTCGGAACGATCCATTTTTTCGTAAACTGCTTCAGTTGTTCTTCTGTGTAATATGTCGTCCATTTCGCGACATATTCGCTTCCGAGTCGCTCATACACCGCATGTTCGGCTAATCCTTCCATGACGATGCGGTCAAGGAGCGTATATTCTCGTTCATCTTTCGGATCCACATGTAAACGACAAACGTGATTGTATTCGTGAATGAGGAGGGCGTAAATATGTTCATCCGAGACATGAGGAAGCAAAAACAAAAATAGTTGATCGCGAAAAGCGACGCCTGACTTTCCGCCAAATTCATGTTGGAGCGAACGATTTGTGGCATCTGCAGGAAAAATATAAATCGGCACATCTGGCCCATTCCACTCTTTTTTTAGCTCCGCAAACTTTTTGGCGACAAATGCCCATACGTTTTTTTGTTCCAGCTGTTTCATCATGTCATGTTGATTGCGTCGCGCCATGCCGTGCGCAAATAAATGGCGCTGTACGTCTTCTTTTATTTTTTCTCGCCATTTGTCATGTTCAAACCAGTTTTTTGTGTTAATTACTCCCATAACACTCCCTCCTCGTATAGTATGTTTAGAAAGATTTTTAAATCGAATTTCCAGTTGGATATGCTCCTTGACAATCGCATATGTGTAAGTGATTTGCCCACGGGGGAGGGGCGCGCCCCTCCCCCGTGGATGGCACTACATCGGGGTTGGACTTTTCGCGATGTTCTTGGATAATGGTCTTAGGATCATCGGGGACACTCTTCTCTCTCCTGTAGCTTTGACTACTTAGAAAGTCTGTCTCCCCGGCTCCTGTTCGGACTTCTAACCCGCAGGCTGTTCCCGTTGGTTTCCCATGCTGGAAGGAGCAGCTTCCAGGCAGCCCATGGCCCAACGTGAGTTCTCATATGCGAGGGTGACTGGTCAACAGGCGCGGTCCGGGGGCATCCCGAAGAGTCCCAACCCCACGATCCTACTACGATTGGAGGTGATCTCATGAAACTCTACGTCGGGATTGACGTGAGCTCAACGGACTTATACACGTGTATCATGGATCAAGAAGGAAACACGTGCGCCCAATTCAAGGTGGACAATCATCTCCTTGGCGCGACCTTCCTTCGCGATCAAATCCTCCTGTGGGCCAACAAGCTCCAACCATCCGAAATTCTCATCGGGATGGAAGCCACTTCGGTCTACAGCTGGCATCCAGCGATGTTTTTCCACCAACAGGAGGAGCTGAAGTCTTGGAATGTCAAGGTGTTTACCATCAATCCAAAGCTCATTCGCAAATTTAAAGAAGCGTACACTGACTTGGATAAAACGGACGGCATCGATGCGTGGATCATCGCCGATCGGCTTCGCTTTGGCCGTTTGAAAGTGACAGCTGTCATGCAAGAACAGTTTATCGCCCTTCAACGGCTCACGCGCATGCGCTATCATCTCGTCCATCAGCTGACTCGGGAAAAGCAGTACTTCCTCCAACACTTGTTTTACAAGTGCAGTTCCTTTACCCAAGAGGTGGACAGCTCCGTGTTCGGACATGCCATCTTAGAGCTTCTTCTCGAGTCGTTTAGCTTAGACGAAATCAGTCAGATGGACGTGCAACAGCTCGCTGACTTCTTGCGCCAAAAAGGACGCAATCGCTTTGCCGATCCGGAATGCATCGCCAAGTCCATTCAAAAGGCGGCTCGTTCGTCGTATCGGCTTTCCAAATGTGTCGAGGATTCCATCGACTTGCTTTTAGGGCTATCGATTCAATCCATCCGTAGCCTTCAAGCGCAAATTAAAGAGCTAGATAAAGCGATTACTCGCCATTTGGAAGGCATCCCAAATACGTTACAAACGATTCCCGGCATTGGTCCGGTCTACGCCGCTGGCATCTTAGCCGAAATTGGACAAATCGAGCGCTTTGACAACCAAGCCGCCTTAGCAAAGTATGCAGGTTTGACTTGGTCTAAGCACCAGTCCGGTCGGTTCCAAGCCGAGGAGACTTCCCTCATTCGTTCCGGCAATCGCTATCTCCGTTACTACCTAGTGGAGGCTGCCAACTCGGTACAACGGCATGATGCGTCGTTTCGCACCTATTACCGGAAGAAGTATGAGGAAGTACCAAAGCACCAACACAAACGAGCCCTCGTCCTCACCGCTCGAAAACTCGTGCGTGTGATCGATGCGCTGCTACGCAACGGTCAAATCTACACGCCAAGAAAGGGGGAAGATCGATAGGGGTATCGATCTAACTGATTTTGCATTAAAACCCAGTTAATGACATAAGACAAGACTGGGCTTCTTAAGTATTGCCTTTTTTCGGGTCATCGGACAATCGAATTTCCAATTTCGATGATTTTTCACCTTGACATATTACCGCAGGACTTTCGTTATCGCATTGTACGACAAACGAAAGGAAAATGTGAAAAGGATGAGGAGAGCCTCATCCTTCATATTTTTTGAAAATGATCGTCGCATTATGGCCACCAAAACCGAGCGAGTTGCTTAATACGGCACGCACGTCTTGTTTGCGGGCAACGTTTGGCACGTAATCTAAGTCGCATTCTGGATCTGGTGTTTCATAGTTAATCGTTGGCGGAATAACACCATCGTAAATCGATAACACGGAGAAAATCGCTTCAACAGCCCCTGCTGCCCCGAGCAAATGCCCTGTCATCGATTTCGTCGAGCTGACCGCTAATTTGTACGCATGTTCACCAAAAACCTCTTTAATCGCCATCGTTTCGTATTTATCGTTATACTCTGTGCTCGTTCCGTGTGCGTTAATGTAATCGATGTCTTCTGGTTGCATGTCCGCATCATGAAGCGCTTGGCGCATCGCGCGTACGCCGCCTTCTCCGCCCGGTGCTGGCGCTGTAATATGATACGCATCGCCTGTCGCACCGTAGCCGACAATTTCTGCATAAATGCGTGCACCACGTTTTAACGCATGTTCAAGTTCTTCTAAAATAATAATGCCTGCCCCTTCGCCCATAATAAATCCGTCACGATGTTGATCGAACGGACGGCACGCCGTTTTCGGATCAGGGTTAAACGAGAGCGCTTTTGCGGCGCTAAATCCTGCAAACGCCATATGTGTAATCGGCGCCTCTGTTCCGCCTGTAATCATCACATCAGCGTCGCCACGTTCAATTACTTTGAACGCATCGCCAATCGAGTTCGTTCCTGTGGCGCAGGCGGTCACCGTGCATGAGTTTATTCCTTTCGCGCCAAGCATAATCGACACTTGTCCGGCCGCCATATCTGGAATCATCATCGGAACAAAAAACGGGCTGACGCGACGATACCCTTTTTCTAAAAACGTCTTCATTTGCTCTTCGTACGTTTCCATCCCGCCGATACCTGAGCCAATCCATACGCCGACGCGCGCTGCGTTTTCCTCTGTAATTTGTAAGTCGGCATCTTTTACGGCCATCATCGAAGCAGCAACCGCATATTGCGTGAAACGGTCCATTTTGCGCGCTTCTTTTTTATCAATAAATTGTTCGACTTGAAAATCTTTCACTTCTGCCGCCACTTTCGCAGGGAAATCGTCCGCATTTAACCGTGTAAGCGGACCGATGCCCGATTTTCCTGCCACGATGTTTTTCCATGTCGTTTCCACATCATGTCCTAACGGTGTGACAGCCCCTAATCCCGTGACGACGACTCGTCTTTTTGCCACCACTCATCACTCCTTTGTTTCATCATACATCGTTATTTGCCCCAGCGCAACGCGATAGCGCCCCACGTTAATCCACCGCCAAAGCCAACCATAATGATGAGATCATCATCTTGAATGCGTCCAGCTTCTACTTCTTCAACGAGCGAAATCGGAATCGATGCAGCGGACGTATTTCCGTATTTATTAACCGTAATCGACATGCGTTCGACAGGTAGTTCTAACCGTTCGCGCGCCGCTTCCATAATGCGAATGTTCGCTTGATGTGGGATTAAAAAGTCGACGTCCGCTTTCGTCAAGCCTGCTTTTTCTAATACGCGAATGCACGACTCTCCCATTTGACGCACGGCAAACTTAAATACTTCCCGTCCGTTCATGACGACATAATCGTCATGATATAAATATTTTCCACCTGTTCCATCCGCTCCTAACTCAAACGACACGATGCCACGACCTTCAGACACTTTTCCCATCACGACAGCGCCTGCGCCGTCTCCAAACAACACCGCTGTGTTGCGATCCGTCCAATCGACAATTTTCGATAATTTTTCTACCCCGACAACGAGCACATATTTGTACGTGTCCGTTTCAATAAATTGTTTCGCTGTCACCATGGCATACATAAATCCTGCGCATGCCGCGCTCACATCAAGCGCCGCCGCGCGCACCGCACCAAGCTTTTCTTGCAGCATACATGCAACAGACGGAAACGCGCGATCTGGTGTCACCGTCGCTACTAAAATCAAATCAATTTGTTCGGGAGAAATACCCGCATCATCAAGAGCGCGCTTCGCTGCGATATAGCCCATATCGGACGTATCGATATCGTCTGACGCAATGCGCCGCTCTTCAATGCCTGTACGCGTCCGAATCCATTCATCGGACGTATCCATTTGTTGTTCTAATTCTTTATTCGTCACAATACGTTCCGGCAAATATCGTCCAATTCCAATAATTCCTGCATTCACGGAAATATCGTCTCCTTTTATTATCAAACTTTATTACTTGGTACTAATTTTACTTTCTTTTTTCGTTCCGTGCAATAAAAAAAATGAGGTGCTTACTCGACACCTCATTTACTCATTCGGCAATTTCCCTGTTTTTTTATATCGTTCAATCGCTTTTGTCATTTTTTGTTGAAACGATTCATCTACAAGCGGGCTAAACGCGCCGAGTTCAACGACACCGTCTTGAAAGTCGACATATGTCGTTCCTGACGTTAACTCCCCGTCGATAAACTTTTGCGCAACGAGTTCATATAGTGCATCGACATGTTGGACGGTGCTTGTCAGCACTGTTCGTTCCCCTAAATCTGATTGGTCTGTCACATAGCCAATCGCATAAAGACCATGTTCTTTCATCTTTTCAATGATCGGTACGCTAAATTTATCGCCAGCTGGGTATATGACATCTACGCCATCTGCGATCATCCGCTCAGCAATCTCCAAAGCTGTATTTATGTCATCCCAATTTTGCACATATTCGACGTCGACATGGGCATTTTCGTTTTCATATAACGCTCCTTCGAAAAAACCGTCCACTTCCGGCTGCCATTCAAATGCGGCAATCACGCCAATGTTATTCGTTTTCGTCATATGTCCTGCGACCATGCCTCCAAAAAAGCCCATCGCATGTCCTTGGAGATTGAAGCTTGTGACGTTTTTCTTTTTCGCCTCTCCGTTAAAAAATACAAAATGTATGTTCGGATATTTTTCCGCGATGTCATCAAAATATTCCCCATATTCGTTTCCGTGCCCGAAAATTAACTTAACGCCTTTTTGATGAAACTCTTTTACCGCCTGTTTTGTGGCCGCTTCCGAGTTCACACCCTCCCGATAAAACACTTCAGCGCCAAACTTCGCTTGAATACGAAGCAACCCTTTATATCCTTTCGTTCCCCACACTTGATCGTCGATCGTATCCGGAACGAGCAAACCAACCTTTTGTACATGTCCCGATGATAATTGAGCAGGAGCGCAAGAAGATAATATAACAAGTAGTGCAAAAATCAAATATGTATATCGCCACATCAACATGCAACACTCCTTTTTCCGTTTCATCTCTTATTTTACTTGCTTTGTTTCTAGTTGGTAAAGAAAAAATCCCCACGGGTATGGGGACTATACATCATTATATTGTTCGTAAATGCGTTCATATGAATCGCACACCATTGCTCGCTGAATTGGAAAAATCGTTGCTTCTCTGTCATAACCGTCCACCTTAAGCACATCATTGTACAATATATCGTATGCGATTTTCTTTTTCGTGTACTAGGCGTTATAATTTTTCGTTTTCGCTTATCCATCATTTGTGATAAGATAAAAAAAGAGTGCAAAGGAGGGAGTTACATGCGCATTTTTTGGACGTTTTTTTGGACGTTTTTATTAGTCAACATGTTGACATACGTCGTTAGCTCCATGATCGGTGTGGCGTACCATTTCGCAACCGGTACAACATTGGCAGTCATTGCAACCGTTCTCATTTTGTTAATCGCGCAACTTATTCCAGACGACCCTGTGCATCATTAAAAAAGGATAAACGGCATTTGTCCGTTTATCCTTTTTTTACAACCAATTCATCGCCTTCGACATCGATCGTCACCGCGCTATAGTCTCCGATATGTCCAGCGACAATTTCACGCGCAAGTTTTGTTTCAATATGTTTTTGAATAAACCGCTTCAACGGGCGCGCACCATATACATGGTCAAACCCATGTGTCGCAATGTATGTTTTCGCTTCGTCCGTTAATGTGACTGTGATGTGACGCTCCGCTAACCGTTCTTCTAATTGTTTGATAAACTTCTCGACAATGCCTTTTACTTCACGTACCGTTAACGGCTTAAATAAGACAATATCATCGATGCGGTTTAAAAACTCTGGTCTAAAATGCGCACGTAACTGTTTTAACACTTGTTCGCGCGCTTCTTCGTTTACCTCCCCGTGCGCATCGACCGCTTCTAACAACGTATGTGATCCGATATTTGATGTCATAATGACGACTGTGTTTTTAAAGTCTACCGTTCTTCCTTGCGAGTCCGTCATGCGACCGTCATCTAACATTTGCAGTAAAATGTTAAACACTTCTGGATGCGCTTTTTCAATTTCATCAAGCAAAATGACCGAATACGGTTTTCTGCGTACCGCTTCGGTGAGTTGTCCCCCTTCTTCGTAGCCGACATACCCCGGAGGCGCTCCAATTAAACGAGATACTGCATGTTTTTCCATATATTCCGACATATCGATACGAATCATTTGTTGTTCGCTATCAAACAACGCTTCCGCTAACGCCTTCGCCAGTTCGGTCTTTCCGACACCTGTCGGACCGAGGAAAAGAAATGAACCGATCGGACGATTCGGATCTTTCATCCCTGCACGCGCGCGTAACACCGCATCACTCACTAGCTCAACAGCCTCATCTTGTCCGATAACGCGTTCATGTAAAATATTTGAAAGCCGCAATAACTTTTCTCGCTCGCCTTCCACGAGTTTCGTCACCGGAATGCCCGTCCATTTCGACACAATCGTTGCGATTTCTTCTTCCGTTACTTCTTCACGTAGCAAGCGTCGCTCTTTTTCGCTTTGCTCTAATTGTTTCAATTGTTTTTCAAGCTGTGGAATGCGTCCGTGACGAAGTTCTGCTGCTTTATTTAAATCGTAATTGTTTTCTGCTTCTTCTAACTCACGCTTTGCTTTTTCTAACTGCTCACGCAACGCGCGCACGTGTTGAATCGCTTCTTTTTCTTTTTCCCATTGCGCTTTCATCGCGTTTGCTTTTTCGCGCAAATTTGCCAGCTCTTGCGATAGCGCCTGTAAGCGTTGTTTGCTCGCTTCGTCTTGTTCTTTTTTAAGCGCTGCTTCTTCAATTTCCAATTGCATCATTTTTCGCATTACTTCATCAAGTTCCGTTGGCATCGAATCAATTTCTGTTCGAATCATCGCGCACGCTTCATCAACTAAGTCAATCGCTTTATCAGGTAAAAACCGATCGGAAATGTAACGGTCTGATAATGTCGCTGCTGCCACAAGCGCACCGTCATGAATGTTGACACCATGATGAATTTCAAATCGCTCTTTTAATCCGCGTAAAATTGAAATTGTATCTTCGACCGTCGGCTCTTCGACGAGCACTTGTTGGAAACGACGTTCGAGCGCTGGATCTTTTTCAATATATTGACGATATTCATCAAGCGTCGTCGCTCCGATACAATGCAATTCCCCGCGCGCAAGCATCGGCTTTAACATGTTACCAGCATCGAGCGCACCGTCTGCTCGCCCTGCCCCGACGATCGTATGCAGTTCGTCAATAAATAAAATGATACGACCTTCGCTTTTCTTTATTTCATTTAATACCGCTTTTAACCGCTCTTCAAACTCTCCGCGAAACTTCGCACCGGCAATGAGCGCGCTCATATCGAGTGCAAAAATCGTTTTATCTTTCAATCCTTCTGGCACGTCTTTTCGGACGATGCGCTGCGCGAGTCCTTCGACAATCGCTGTTTTACCGACGCCCGGCTCCCCAATTAAAACCGGATTGTTTTTCGTCTTGCGCGATAAAATGCGAATGACGCGGCGAATTTCGCTATCGCGGCCGATGACCGGATCTATTTTTCCCGCTTTTACTTCTGCGACTAAATCGCGACCGTATTTTTGCAACGCTTCGTATGTAGCTTCCGGATTTGGACTAACCACGCGTTGATTCCCCCTTATTCCCATAATCGCTTGTAGTAGCTTTTCTCGGTCAATACCGTAGCGCGACAATATTTGTTTCGCTTCTTTATCATCAACGAGGGTAAGCAACAAATGTTCAACCGATACATATTCATCTCTCATTTGTTTCGCTTCTTGTTCTGCCCGCACAAGCCATTGTTGTAAACGATTTGTTACATATATTTTTCCTGCCTCTGAACTCGAAATAACTTGCGGTTTTTTGTTTAGCTGTTTATGCCATTCATCTAACAACGTTGCGACGGAAACTGACATTTTCTCGCATATTCGTCGAGCGAGCCCATCTTCTTGTTCAAAAAGCGCTATACATACATGTTCGACATCGACTTCTTGATGTTGTTTTTCCACCGCCAACGATTGAGCCCGCATGAGTGCTTCTTGCACTTTTTCCGTCATTTGTTGCATATTCATCGCGCTCACCCCTTTGACTTTGACTTTGACTTTATTTGACTTTTATCTATTACGTATTATAACGAGAAAGCCACCCTTATGCAAGGATGGCTTACGGTTTTGGAAAGTACGTCCAAATGCGATTATGATTTGACGTCTCGGGGAAACGGTCACCTGCTTTTAGCTTTAATTTTTTCGGGTTTTTCACTTGATCCCCTGTTTCACCAATTTCAATATATATCCCGTTGTTAGGTGCTTTTTGCCCTGGGCGGAAATGTCGACTTTGTCCCATCCGTATCCCTCCTCATCGTCTCATCATTTTATAATATGTCCGTTTGGCTTCGTAAACATCATGAGAAATAACGGATGGGCATCCAAATGTTACAGTAACGAAACGAGCAGCGCTTTTTGTGCATGAAGGCGGTTGCCTGCCTGTTGGAAAATATACGACTGCTTCCCATCGATGACACCTTCCGTCACTTCTTCTCCTCGGTGTGCTGGCAAACAATGCAAGAAAATAAAATCTTGTTTCGCTCGTTGGACGAGTGCTTCATTCACTTGAAATGGGGAAAAAATGTGCATGCGCTCATTTGCTTCCGCTTCTTGCCCCATGCTTGCCCAAACGTCTGTGTACACCACATCCGCATCAGCAATTGCTTCGTACGGATCGTTTGTGACAACGATCGTCGCTCCGCTTTCGTTTGCGATCTGCTTCGCTTCTTTAACAATCGCTTCTTTCGGCTCATATCCTTTCGGTGAAGCGACCACACAATGCATGCCGACTTTTGCAGCAGCCAGCATTAAGGCGTGTGCCATATTGTTTCCATCGCCAATGTAGGCTAGCTTTAGTCCTTGTAGTTTTCCTTTTACTTCATAAATCGTCAATAAATCAGCAAGCGCTTGACACGGGTGATCGTCGTCAGTTAACCCGTTAATAACTGGAATCGTCGCATAATGAGCAAGTTCCGCGACTTTTTCATGCTCAAATGTGCGAATCATAATGGCGTCGACATATTCGGACAATACGCGCGCCGTATCGGCAATCGTTTCTCCGCGCCCAATTTGCAAATCGCGACTGCTTAAATGAAGCGCATGTCCGCCTAATTGCACCATACCTACTTCGAACGAGACGCGCGTTCTCGTTGACGGCTTTTCAAAAATCATTGCCAACGTTTTGCCGCTTAACGGCGTATACCGCTCCCCATTTTGTTGTTTTTCTTTTAATTCAACAGCTAAATGAAGCAAATATTCAATTTCTTCTTTTGAATAATCCGCTAACGTTAAAAAATCTTTTCCTTTTAATTGAATGGTTGCTGTCATGTTCATTTTCTCACCACTTCACTTATTGTTTTTAACCAATCTTGAATCGAACAAACGGAAAAATGTTGCACGGACAACGCTTGTAAAAACAATTTCGCTGTTTCTTCTTCCGTTAACACGAGCACATGGCGAGCGAGCGCTTGTTTTCTTCGCCCCGCACTTTGTTCATCACGCATAAAGCTAACAAACGCAAGCGCCTCTTTTTTCGCGACCCATTGTTCAAACGGCTCATCTGTTACAATCGTTACTCCTTGTTGTTGCGCTTGTTCAATAAAGGACTTCGCATCCGCTGGCGCATCGACGTATATTTCATGCGCCTCTTTTTTCTTCACGAGATATGGATAAAACGCTTTATATGCCGCTTCTTCGATCGTTTTGGCGATGCTAATGCCTTCGCCTGTCGATTTCATTTCCGGCCCAACGAGCGGATCGACACCAGGCAATTTATATGTCGAAAACACCGGATATTTTAAGACAACATACGGGAGTAAAACCGTTTGTTTGACTTCTTCCGACAAATATTTCCCAAGCAATACGTTTGTCGCATGTTGAACCATCGGTACCCCTGTCACTTTACTAACAACTGGAACGGTACGACTTGCCCGCGGATTCACTTCTAATACGTACACTTCGCCGTCTCGTACGATAAACTGAACGTTCATTAATCCTTTAAAATAAAGCTTTTTTGTGATTCGTTTCGTATAGTCGATCATTTTTTCTTTTTCTTCTTTCGTAAACGATTGAGCAGGCAACAATGCATAACTATCGCCCGAATGCACCCCTGTTTTTTCGACATGTTCAATGATCGTCGGAACAAACGCGTCATATCCGTCACAAATCGCATCAAGCTCGCCTTCTTTTGCGCGCACATATTCGTCAATTAATACAGGATAAACGATGCCTTGCTCTACAAGGGCAGAAAGCTATTGTTTATCGTGAACAATATGCATCCCTCTCCCGCCAATGACATACGATGGGCGAAGCAAAAGTGGATATCCAATTTCTTCTACTTTTCTCCACAATTCCGTTTCATCGTTTGCCATCGCCCCTTTCACGTGTGGGATGTCAAGCGATTGAAGCAACGTATAAAAACGCTCCCGATCTTCCAACTGATCGATCGTATCGCTATTCATTCCAATGATGGAAACGCCATACGCTTCAAGTTTGCTTGCTAAATTAATGGCCGTTTGCCCACCAAATTGCACGATGACCGCTTTGACGTTTTCCGCTTCCACCACATTTAATACGTCTTCGACGGTGAGCGGTTCAAAATATAAACGATCCGCTACCGTAAAATCGGTACTTACCGTTTCGGGATTGTTGTTGATTAAAATCGCTTCATAACCCGCTTGTTGTAAAGCGTACACACAATGAACAGAACTGTAATCAAACTCGATCCCTTGCCCAATACGAATCGGTCCTGAACCGAGAATAAGCATTTTCGGTTTGTCGCTCGTTTGCACTTCGCTTTCGCCAAAATATGTCGAATAGTAATATGACGTTTCTGCTGAAAATTCTGCCGCACACGTATCGACCATTTTATAAGCTGGAACAATGCCGTATGCTTTTCTTTTTTCACGTACATCTTTTTCAGCAACGTTCCATATATGAGCTAAATACGCATCGGAAAATCCTTTTTCTTTTAACGTGCGAAACGTTTGTTCATCAATGAGATCGAGCGTCGTTTCTTTCGCCTGTTGTTCAAGCGCAATGAGCTGAGCAAAACGCGTTAAAAAATACAAATCGATTTTCGTCCATTCATATATTTGCTCCGTTGACATGCCGCGCCGAAGCAGCTCTAAGATCGCAAAAAAGCGCCGATCGTCTCCCGTTTTTACGATGTCAATTAACATCGTCGTCGGCTGTTTTGCCATTGTTGGTGAATATAAGCCAATATGGTCTAACTCAAGCGAATGAAGGGCCTTTTGCAACGCTCGCTCGAAATTGCGGTCGATCGCCATCACTTCTCCTGTCGCTTTCATTTGCGTCCCGAGACGACGATCGGCAAACGAAAATTTATCAAACGGAAAGCGCGGAAATTTGACGACGACGTAATCGAGTGCAGGCTCAAAGCTCGCATACGTATGTCCCGTCACCGGATTAATAAGCTCGGCTAGCGTATAGCCGACCGCCAATTTCGCCGCCATTCTAGCGATCGGATAACCGGTCGCTTTCGATGCGAGTGCAGACGATCGACTCACACGCGGATTGACTTCAATTAAATAATACTTTTTACTTTTCGGATCGAGCGCAAATTGAATGTTGCATCCACCGACAACGCCAAGCGCCGAAATAATTTTAATGGCAGCGGAACGCAACATATGATATTCGACATCCGTCAACGTTTGCGACGGGGCAACAACGATCGAATCGCCCGTATGAATACCGACAGGATCAATATTTTCCATATTACAAATCGTAATGCACGTATTCGTATGGTCTCGCATCACTTCATATTCAATTTCTTTAAAACCCGCGACGCTTCGTTCCACTAAACATTGCGTAATCGGGCTTTCCTGCAATCCTTTTGTGACAATGTCAACAAGCTCATCCATCGTTTCGGCAATGCCACCGCCTGTTCCACCGAGCGTATATGCCGGACGGACGATGATCGGAAACCCGATTTGTTTTGCGAATTGCACCGCTTCTTCAACTGTCGTTACAATTTCGCTTTCTGGCACGGGTTCATTTAATTCGTACATTAACGCACGGAACGCTTCACGATCTTCCCCACGCTTAATTGATTCAATCGGTGTACCGAGCAAGCGAACGTTATATTTTTGCAAAATGCCGCGTTCATGCAGCGCAAAAGCTAAATTGAGCCCCGTCTGGCCGCCAAGCGTAGCTAGCAACCCATCGGGTCGCTCTTTTGCGATAATTTTTTCCATGCTTTCAACGGTCAGCGGCTCAAAATATACAGCATCGGCATGCACTTCATCCGTCATGATCGTCGCAGGATTGTTGTTAGCTAAAATGACGCGATACCCTTCTTCTTTCAATGCTAAACAACCTTGCGTTCCTGAATAGTCAAACTCCGCTGCCTGCCCGATGACGATCGGCCCTGAACCGATGACAAGAATCAAGCGAAGCGTTGTATCTTTAGGCATACACTTTCTCCTTTCTTGCTGCTTTCATCATGTCGACAAATTCTGCAAAAATAAATTGCGTATCGTTTGGTCCAGGGTGCGCTTCAGGATGATATTGCACGCATAAAATCGGCTTCGTTTCATGGACAACGCCTTCGACCGAACCGTCGTTCACGTTAATAAACCGAACAGAGAGCGGCGTATGAGCTAAACTTTCTGCCTTGACAACATAGCCGTGATTTTGCGATGTCATCCATACTCTTTTCGTTTTCACATCATATACCGGCTGATTCGCCCCACGATGCCCAAACGGCAATTTTTCCGTATCCCCCCCGTAAGCGAGCGACACGAGCTGATGTCCTAAACAAATCGCAAGCGTCGGATACCGTTCAATGACAGCTAAAATATTGGGCAGCTCGCGCGTCAACTGTTTCGGATCCCCCGGTCCGTTCGATAACAACACCCCGTCAGCATCGAGTTGCTCAACCGTTTGTAACGGCGTATTGTACGGAACGACGGTGACACGACAACCATGTTCAATTAACGACTGAACAATTGATTTTTTGTAGCCAAAATCAAATAAAACAACATGCATATGACCGTCTCCGTACGTTTGTACATCCGATGTACTAACGAGTGGAACAGGCGCTCGTTCCTCCATTTGCACGACCGCTTGACGACTTGTTGAAATGACGGCAGGCATCGCCCCATGTTCACGAATTTGTTTCACAACCGCTCGCGTATCCACATGCGTAAGAAGGGGGACGTTCCATTTTTGCAAATATTGCTTGAGGCTATAGGCCGCTTCGTAATGATGTCCCGTCTCTTCTGCTTCATAAACGATGACAGCTTTTACATGCGGCTGTTTGCTTTCAAAATCGACTTCATTAATCCCGTAATTTCCAATGAGCGGATACGTAAAAACAATCATTTGATTTTTATACGACGGGTCTGTTAACACTTCTTGATATCCTGTCATTCCTGTAAAAAAGACAACTTCTCCTGCAATATCTCCCGTCCACGCCGTTTCTAAATTGCCGACAAACGTTTTGCCGTTTTGTAAATGTAAATACGCTTCCATTTCAACACCCCAACCGAATGTTTATTAAACAAAAAGAATTTTTATTCATTTATGCGTATAAAAAATTGCGTTCATATAACGTTAACGCATCTTGTAATATATTTACCGCTTCATCAAGCTCTTCTTTCGTGACAATGAGCGGTGGTAACAGACGAATCACGTTCGGCCCTGCGGCTAAAACAAGCAATCCTTTATCGTGAATATGTGGTAAGATGTTTGCGACTGGTTCGCGACATACGATGCCAATCATTAACCCTAAACCGCGTACTTCTTGAACGATATGAACGTCTTTTAATTGCTCGGCTAATTTTTCCTTGAAATATATTCCTTTTTCCTGTACTTCTTGTAAAAACGAAGGCTGAGTGACGATTTCAAGCGTTGCTTTCGCTGCTGCCATCGCCAAAGCATTTCCGCCAAACGTGGAGCCGTGCACACCTGCGCTAAACGTTGCGACGACATGTTTTTTTCCGAGCATCGCCCCAACAGGAAATCCGCTTCCTAACCCTTTCGCAATCGTAATAACATCAGGTGAAATGTCAAACTGTTCGTAAGCGAATAACGTTCCTGTTCGCCCGATCCCTGTTTGCACTTCATCGACAATCAACAATGCTCCATACGTTTGACAAAGCTGTTGTGCTGCCTGTAAAAATGATTTTTCTCCGACGACAACACCGCCTTCACCTTGCACGACTTCCACCATGACAGCCGCTACCGTTTCGTCCATTTCTCTCTGAAGGGCATCGATATCGTTAAACGGTACATACACAAACGTCGGCAACAACGGGCCAAAGCCGTCATGAATTTTCGCTTGCCCTGTTGCTGACATCGTCGCAAATGTACGCCCGTGAAACGATTGTTCACACGTAATGATTTTCGAACGTCCCGTATGTTTGCGTGCAAGCTTGATCGCCGCTTCGTTTGCTTCCGCTCCGCTATTGCAAAAAAACACCGCATCGCCAACAGAATGTTGAACGAGAAGAGAAGCGACTTCTTCTTGAATCGGGAGATGAAATAAATTGGACACGTGCCATACTTCATTTAGTTGCGCCTCGAGGGCTTGTTGCACTGCAGGATGGCGATGACCGAGATTGCATACCGCAATGCCTGCAACAAAATCGAGATATGATGTTCCGTCTGTTGCGATAAGTTTCGTCCCCTCAGCTTTTGCCACCGTAATCGGGAATCGTTGATACGTTGGAAAAATCATACGTACACCTCTTTCTTCATCATCGTTCCATGCCACGTTCCTTCTTTATAAAATGAAGCCTTTCCGCTCACAATCGCCACTTCTTCAACCGAATGGAGCGCGTGAAGAGCAGCTTTTACTTTCGGAATCATTCCACCTGAAATTGTTCCATCAGCCATCATTGCATCAACCGTTTGAGCAGTTGCTTCTTTAACAACTTCTCCATTTTTTAAAATACCAGCGACGTCTGTGACAAAAACGAGTTTGTCAGCCGAAAGCGCCTGCGCAATGGCAGAGGCGGCTGTATCGGCGTTAATGTTGTACGTTTGTCCACGTTCATCCACACCGATTGGCGCAATGACAGGGACGTATCCGTGACGCAACAACATATGCAACATTTTCGTATGAACGTGTACGACTTCTCCTACATAGCCGAGCGTTTGTACGTCGAGCGGTTTCGCTTGTAACAAGCGATCGTCGACACCGGACAAACCAACCGCACGAATGCCGTTTGTTTGCAAAAGTGAAACGAGCGTCTTGTTCACTTTTCCGTTTAACACCATTTCAACAACGTCTAGCACGTCTTTTGTCGTTTTTCGCAAGCCGTTGACAAATTCGGACGGTATGTTGAGCGCCTGTAACAAATGCCCAATGTCTGGTCCACCACCATGAACGATGACAACATCAAGTCCACTTTCTCTTAGTTGTTTAACGCTCGTAAAAAACGATGGAGATAACTCATGAAGCACACTGCCGCCGCATTTAATGACAATCACAACGATCCCACCTTATGTGCGATAGCTCGCATTAATTTTAATGTAGTCGTACGTTAAATCGCATCCCCATGCGATCCCTTCTCCTTCGCCGAGATGTAAATCGACTGTAATGACGACAACATCTTCCATTAGAGCGGCTTTCGCTTCTTCCTCTGAAAACGGCACCGGTTGGCTTTGCTTTAACATTTGAATGAAGCCAATCCATACGTCAACACAATCTGGTTTGATGTATGCTCCGCTATGTCCAATCGCACCGATAATACGCCCCCAATTTGCATCTGCCCCATATACTGCTGTTTTCACCAAATTCGATCCGACGATATGTTTCGCCGCCCATTTCGCTTCTTCGTCTGTTCGCGCTCCCTTGACACGCGCTTCAATCAATTTCGTTGCCCCTTCACCGTCGCGCGCAATTTGCTTCGCTAAATGTTCACACGTTTGGCGAAGCGCTTCATAAAAGTTTTCCCAATCCGGATGTTGCGGGGAAAGCGTCTCATTGCCTGCCAATCCGCTTGCCATGACGATGACCATATCGTTTGTTGACGTTTCTCCGTCGACCGTAATTTGATTAAACGACACATTTGTAATGGAGCGCAGCGCATCTTGTAATACGTCTGATGGGATGTTCGCATCCGTCGTAATAAAAGCAAGCATCGTTGCCATATTTGGATGAATCATCCCCGAACCTTTTGCCGCCCCTGCAATAGTCACGACTTGACCGTCTACAACCGTTTCGTAACACGTTTTTTTCATAACAAGGTCAGTCGTTAAAATGGCCGTTTGAAAATCAACTGCACTATCCCATTCCGCCTTCGGTTTCAATTTTGGAATGCTCGCACGAATTTTTTCCATCGGCAAATACTCACCAATGACTCCTGTCGATGCGACCGCTACGAGATGCTCATGAAGTCCAAATGTTTCCGCACACAACTTCCGCATTTCGTACGCATCTTGTAATCCTTGTTCTCCTGTACATGCATTCGCATACGCGCTATTGACAATGACTGCTTGAAGTTTTTGTTCTACCGCAATGCTTTGTTTCGTCACTTGCAAAGGGGCTGCTTGAAACACATTTTGCGTATACACTGCCGCACATGTTGCCGGCACGTCGCAAACAATCACCCCTAAATCTTTTTTCGTATAACGCAGTCCCGCATGCACACCAGCAGCTTGAAATCCTTTCGGTGTAACAATCGTTCCATCGGCTATATATTTTACTTTTTTTTCTTTCACTTTCACTTTTCTCCCCCCATCTACGGATACATCGGCATCGCCGTCAGTCCCGTTTGTTCGTCGAATCCAAACATCACATTTGCATTTTGAACGGCTTGCCCTGCCGCCCCTTTCATTAAATTATCGATCACGCTCACAACAGTAATGCGATTCGTGCGCTCATCATAAGCAATCCCAATATCACAATAATTTGAGCCATATACGTCTTTCGTACATGGGAACGATCCAGCTTCCCGCACGCGCACGAACGGGCAATGTTTGTACGTTTCTTCATATAACTCTATTATTCTATCAACCGATACGATACATGCCGCTTCCGCATATATCGTCGCCATAATGCCGCGCGTCATCGGAATTAAATGCGTGCTGAACGTAATCGGCCCAATTTGGTCATTCCAATCGCCTAACATTTGTTCAATTTCAGGAATGTGTTGATGCGTATTCACTTTGTATATTTTTACGTTTTCATTCGTTTCTGCAAAATGAACGCCAAGCGACACCCCGCGCCCTGCACCAGACACACCTGATTTCGCATCGACAATAATCGAATCAGAAACAACCCATTTTTGAATGACAAGTGGCGCTAATCCGAGCAACGTCGCTGTCGGGTAACAACCGGGATTGGCAACGACATTCGCCTTCGCAATATGCTCACGATTCCATTCCGTTAAACCGTATACAGCCTGCTTAAGCATTTCTTCACTCGGTGGCGTTTTTTTATACCATTTCGCATATACGTTCCCATCACGCAAACGAAAGTCTCCGGATAAATCGATGACTTTATGCCCTGCTGCCAGCAATTTCGGCGTCCATTCGCTCGATACGCCAGGCGGTGTCGCTAAAAACACAAGCTCGCCTTCGATATCATCGCTTCGAATATCACGCAAGACGAAACGCTCCTCGATATGCGGATACACGTCATGTAGCGAAACACCTGCTTGTGAAGATGAATGAACAGAAGCGACATGCATATGCGGATGATGTTGCAATAAGCGAATGAGTTCAATTCCCCCGTATCCTGTCGCTCCAATAACGGAGACTTTCATCAACCTGTTCCCCACTTTCTGTATATTTTATAAATTTAGTTATCATTATAATACTGCATAAAAATAAAATCAAATGTATATTTAAATATTTTTCGTTTTTCCCATTCATTTATTGACGCCGCATCTGTTTTTCTTTTTAATGGAATTAGATAACAACAAAAGGTGGTTAGCATATGACAATTCAACCGATCTCCTTATCCGAGCTTCTTTCCCTCCCTCACCATACGATCGACATTCAAAAAGGAGAATATATTTTTCAAGAAGGGGAAGCGGCAAGTGAGCTGTATGTTGTATGTACAGGAAAAGTACAATTGAGTAAAACGACTGAGGAAGGGCGCGAACTGTTGCTTCGCATTTGTGAGCAAGGGGACGCGTTTGGGGAGATCGTTCCGTTTCAATCGATGTGCGTTTGTACCGTTAGCGCAAAAATGATGGAGGCGGGGACGTTAGCTGTCATCAACAAGCAACAACTCGAAGAAAAATTGACGACAGACCATGCGTTTGCGTTGCAGTTTATGCAATGGATTCATTTACAATTACAACGGATGCAAGCAAAAGTGCGCGATTTAATTTTGCACGGAAAAAAAGGTGCGCTTTATTCCACACTCATTCGTTTAGCGAATAGCTACGGCGTTGAAACAGAAGACGGTATTTTTATCGATCTTCCGATGACGACGCAAGAACTCGCCAATTTTTGTGGCAGTGCACGCGAAGTCGTCAGCCGCCTGTTGAAAGAATTAAAAGAGCGTGGCGTCATTTCTTTCGAGAAAGGGAAAATGACGATTTACGATATACAATTTTTAAAAGATGATATTCGTTGCGAAGGTTGTCCAATCGACATATGCAACATGAAATAAACGGGTGTCCGAAAAATGAAGACACCCGTTTTGCATCATATTAATAAACGATCATCACAACAAGCGCAAAATAAACAGCATTGACAATTTCATAAATCCCTACTTTTTTAATCGACAACGCTTTTCCATAAAAATAAATCGCCCGTACGGCGCTTGGCACATACGCGAAGGCAAGCCAACCGTTTCCTGTTGCAACACATGCGACAACGACAAATAGATGAAACAACCATGACGCCCACTTATAGCGTGGATTGTTTTTTTCGCGAATCATCGTTTTCACGTAAAATGTACTTCCGATGAAAAACAAAACAGAAGCAATAAATAAAAACAACGCTTTTTCATCTATATGTCCCGTACCGATGTAGTAACTCCCAAGTCCACCAATGGAAAAGTTGATAATGGCAGCGACATCGTTTACAAACGCACGCTCTTTTTTCTTTTTCGCAAAATACATATTTACAATAAAGAACGGAATCATCGCTAAACCGAAATAAATGAGCGACGGTTTGTAAGCAAGTGGAAACGCGACAAAAATAAGCGCGATCAACATATATGTTGCAAACCATTTTTGATGACGAACAGTTGCTTGTTTTTTTATCATTAACGTCCATACATATGTGGCTAAATATAGGAAAAACCATGCGACAAATAACGGAAAATGAAGCCACGTCGCTTGACCGATGTCGATACCGAATAAAAATGGAATGATTAACATCGCCCATGCGCCATGTTGTTTCGGAATAACCATACTATCCCTCCTCACGTCTCATTGTACCATCCCCCCTTTCTCTTTTTTGTGATCGATGTCACATGTTTTTATAAATGTGTGACAAACCATTGAACCGTTTGTAACCATGCTTCGCGCGTCACTTTATGTCCCGCATGTTCATCAATTAGCATCGTAAGCGGCTGATGAAACGGCTCAATTTGTTTATAAAAGGCGTATGTATAATCAAACGGAACGACATCATCTTGTTTTCCGTGCCAAATAAAAAGCGGACGGCCATTTAATTTTTCAGGTTGCAATGATAAATCGTATGTCATTAACGTGTTGCGCAACGATTCAAGTTGCTGCCTAGAGAGCGGCAACGTCATCCCTTTTCTTTCTGCAAATTGCAATTGTAAATCAAAAAACGTTTTATAGCACGGACTTCCCATCAATGAGCCGGCGACGCGAATCCATTCATATTGCGTCAACGCACCGAACGTCACAATTCCCCCCATCGATGTCCCAACGACGCCGATGCGATTCGGATCAACAACGTTTCGTTCGACGAGCTCATTTTTTATATCATCTAGCTCGCGAATGGTCGTTAATACAATATCCCAAAACGACAAATGAAGTTCATCGTCAGAAAGCGGATTTGGACGTTCCCCATGATACAGCGCATCCGGCAAAATGACGCGATATCCTGCTTCTGCAAGCCAATAGCCAAAATGAAGATTATGTTCCTTCGCGCTCGTAAAACCATGAATAAAAATGACAAGTGGACGCATATGATGGATACCATCTTCTTTTACGACATGTAAGCAAGGAATGTTTGCGATCGACTCGCGAATAATGGATACCATGTTCTCATCTCCCATATGATGTTTTAACATTATATTACCATATAGACAAATATTTTGGAAAAACGATACACTGAATGAGGAATAATTTTGACGAAAAGGGGAACGGTTATGGAACAACATTTAATTGCAATTGATTTAGATGGGACGTTGTTAAAAGATGATAAAACGATTTCTTCACGTTCTTATGATGTTATTCAAAAAGCAAAAGCGGCGGGACATGTCGTCGTCATCGCAACAGGTCGCCCGTATCGCGCAAGTAAAATGTATTATGAACAACTCGACTTAACGACGCCGATCGTCAATTTCAACGGTGCATTCGTCCATCATCCGAAAGATGACAGCTGGGGAATGTACCATACGCCACTTCAGTTAGAAACAGTAAAAGAAATTGTTGAAGTAAGCCGAAAATATAACGTACGCAACATTTTAGCCGAAGTGATGGACGATGTTTATTTTCACGAACATGACGAGCAGTTGCTTGATTTGTTTAATTTAGGAAATCCAAATGTGTATATCGGAAACTTACGTGACATTTTACGAAAAGATCCAACGAGCATTTTAATTTTATCTGACGAACAAAACGTCGGGCGCATTCGCACATATTTATCTGAAGTGCATGCCAACGTCATCGACCACCGCAGTTGGACAGCCCCGTGGCACGTCATCGAAATCGTCCGAAGCGGCATTCATAAAGCAGTCGGTCTTGAAAAAATTGCTTCCTATTACGGTATTCCACGCGAGCGCGTCATCGCTTTTGGCGATGAAGATAACGATATCGAGATGTTAAAATGGGCTGGATTAGGTGTCGCGATGGGCAATGCGATTGAACCGCTAAAAGCGGTCGCAGACGATGTGACAAAAACGAACGAAGAAGACGGGATCGCTGTTTATTTGCAATCATTATTAAAGTTATAAAAAATTCCCTTACGTATTGTGACGTAAACATGAACAAACTATCATCGACGCCATATGCGTCACAAGCGGCAAACAAGGGGGCGTATCGTGTGGGCAAACGAAATAAATCAAAACGTTTCGTTCAACAAGGTGCTGATGCGGTTTATAAACATGATGAGCGCATTCCGTATCATATGACGTATGAAGAAGCGGAACAACGCAAAGCAGAAAAAGCGGATCATACGAATCTCGGGGGATTTTAATATGGGTAATCCGTTATTTCAACAAGCAAAAGAAGCGGTCGCTAAAGCAAAAGAGGAAAAAACAGAACGCGCCATCGCTGTAGCGAAAAATGCGCTCTCATCCGCTTTTGCGAATGCGAACGATGCGGAACGAAGACAGTTGCACGATTTGCAAGATGAGCTCGATACATTGTAAAAAGCTGCGCGTCACGCGCAGCTTTAATCTTTTCGGAAAAACCCGACGACTTCTGTCGTTTGCATAATATTTGTAAACGCCTTTGGATCGACTTCTTTAATAATTCGTTTTAAATCAAACAACTCATAACGTGTAATAACGATCATAAGCATATCTTTATCTTCGTTTAAAAATGCTCCTTTCGCCGGAATGACGGTAATGCCACGAATCATTCGCGACTTGATCGCTTGCTTCATCTCTTCCCCTTTTGTCGTAATAATGAGCGCAGTTAATTTTTGATGGCGCGTATGAATCGCATCGATGACGCGCGTCGTCACATATAACGTCACGAGCGTATATAACGCTTTTTCCCATCCGTACACATATCCAGCGGTTAAAATAATAATCGAGTTTAACGCAAAAATGTACGTGCCGACCGAACGATCATTGACGCGAGACAATACGAGCGCAATAATATCTAATCCGCCTGTTGACGCCCCCCATTTTAACGTCCAGCCCGTTCCGACTGCTGCAATCACTCCGCCGAAAACGGCGTTCAATAAAATGTCTTCAGAAAGCGGACGAACAGGAATGATTTCAAGAAATAGCGACATAAACACAACGCTTAAAAAGCTATAAAACGTAAACGATTTTCCTACTTTTTTCCATCCTAAAATGGCCACAGGAATGTTAAATAAAAAAAGCAATAAACCTGTCGAAATAGCATAAGGCGTATAGTCGCCTACGACTTTGGAAATGAGCTGCGCCGCTCCAGCAAACCCACTCGTATATACGTTCGCTGGAATTAAAAATAAATTCATGCCGATGGCGTTTAATAATCCGCCAATGACGACGACAAACAGTTTTTTTACGTCCACAGAACATCCTCCTACAAAGCGATAAAAATTGTTTTTTTTCATAATAATCGCTACACTTAAAATAAGTACATACATAGGGGTGATTGAAATGAATATTAAAATTATAGCGGATAGCGGGTGCGATTTGCCACTTTCTTTTATACAAGAAAAACAAATTGCTTTTTTACCGTTAGCTGTTCATATAAACGACAAAGACTACGATGATCAACTGACGATCCAGCCAAAGCAAGTATACGATGCCATGCGCGCAGGCGACGTACCGAAAACATCGCAAGCAAAACCAGCGCAAATGGAAGAGCTATTTACGACGCTCGCCAAAGAAAACATTCCTGCCATTTATATCGCCTTTTCCTCTGCTTTATCCGGTACATATCAAACAGCGGTCATGATAAAAAACGATGTGCTTGAACGATACCCTGATGCAAAGCTAACGGTTATCGACTCGAAATGCGCATCGCTCGGTCTTGGGCTTGTCGTAAAAAAAGCCGTTGAGCTTGCAGAAAGCGGTATCGCATATGAAGATGTCGTGACGACCATTGAAACGTATTGTCGCCATATGGAACATATTTTTACCGTTGATGACCTACAATATTTAGCGCGCGGCGGTCGCGTCAGCAAAACAGCAGCATTTGTCGGCGGGGTATTAAACATTAAACCACTTCTTCACGTCGAGGACGGGAAATTAATCCCGATTGAAAAAGTGCGTGGACGGAAAAAAGTGTTGAAACGAATGGTCGAGATCATGCGAGAGCGCGGAGCAGACGTGCAAAACCAGCTCATCGGCATTAGCCATGGCGATGACGAACAAACGGCGCTCGAACTAAAAGCGATGATTGAAGAAACGTTCGGCTGCAAACAATTTTTCATTTCTGAAGTCGGCGGCGTCATCGGAGCACATGCCGGACCGGGAACGATCGCCCTCTTTTTCTTGAATAAACAGCTTGGGCATTGATTACACTACCCTTTAAAGGGGTGACGAAGCGATGACAAGCGACAACGACAAAAAAGCAAAAGACAATAACGCGAAACGACACGAAAAAAATATGGAGCGCGAAAAAAATCGCCAAGCTGGCAAGCGCGCCTACTCAAAAGAAACGAACCATTTGTAAACAAAAAAGATGCTCGCGCGGAGCATCTTTTTTACTTCGTTTGAATAGAAAGCATAATAAAGATTTTGTAAAGTTGTTCATATGTCAACAACCGACTATAATGGAAGCACAATATTTGTTTGAGGTGATCCATATGTCAAAAGAAAGTTCATTTGATATCGTGTCAAAAGTCGATTTGTCGGAAGTCACAAACGCCGTCAACATCGCGTTAAAAGAAATTCAAAATCGCTATGACTTTAAAGGGAGCAAAAGCGACATTTCGCTTGAAAAAGACGAGCTTATTCTTATTTCCGACGACGAGTTCAAACTAGAACAACTGAAAGATGTGCTCATCGGCAAACTTATTAAACGTGGCGTCCCTACAAAAAACATTCAATACGGAAAAGTGGAAGCTGCGTCTGGCGGAACGGTGCGCCAGCGTGCGAAACTCGTTCAAGGCATCGACAAAGACAACGCGAAAAAAATTAACACAATCATTAAAAATACAGGTTTAAAAGTGAAAAGTCAAATTCAAGAAGACCAAATTCGCGTCAGCGGCAAAAGTAAAGACGATTTGCAAAAAGTCATCGCCGCGATTCGCGAAGCAGATTTACCGATCGACGTCCAATTCGTCAACTACCGTTAAGAAGGCTATGCGCCTTCTTTTTTCTTTTCTCAAATAAAATAGTTGAATATTTCTAAAAAATCAGTTACATTTATGAGTAACTTCATACACATCATCTTATCGAGAGAAGGGGAGGGACTGGCCCGATGAACCTTCAGCAACCTGACGATCGTCAAGGTGCTAAGTCCAGACAAGCGATTCGCTTGGAAGATAAGAAGGAGCGTGCAACGTCTTCTTCTTATGGAGGAGACTTTTTTATTTGAAAAAGAAACGGAGGAATGGACGTGGGATTGCTAGATGATTTAAAAGAACGCATCGTCATCGCCGATGGAGCGATGGGGACGTTATTATATGCGCACGGCATCGATCGCTGTTTTGAAGAATTAAATGTGACAAAGCCTGAAGAAATCGTTCATATTCACGAAGCGTATATCGATGCAGGAGCTGAAGTCATCCAGACGAATACGTACGGAGCGAACTATGTAAAGCTCGCCCGCTACGGATTGCAAGATGATGTCAAACAAATAAACGAAGCAGCCGTTCGGCTCGCCAAGCAAGCCGCAAAAGGACGCGCCTATGTGCTCGGCACAATTGGGGGACTCCGCAGCACAAATAAAAGCACCATTTCGCTCGAAGAAGTGAAACGAACGTTTCGCGAGCAACTGTACGTCTTGTTAAACGAAGGCGTCGATGGCCTGCTGCTTGAGACGTATTACGATTTTGAAGAACTGCAAACCGTTCTTTCCATCGCTCGCCAAGAAACGACGTTGCCGATCATCGCCCACGTCACCTTGCACGACATTGGCGTCTTACAACATGGCATGCCGCTTGCAGATGCGCTGTGTCAACTCGAACAGCTTGGCGCCGATGTCGTTGGCTTAAACTGCCATCTCGGTCCGTATCATATGTTGCGCTCGCTTGAAGAAGTGCCGATTCCGACGCGCGCCTTTTTATCGGTGTACCCAAACGCAAGCTTGCCGCAATATCGCGACGGACGGTTCGTTTATGAAACGAGCGAACAATATTTTGAAGAAACAGCGCGCGCCTTTCGCGATCAAGGAGTTCGACTCATCGGCGGATGTTGTGGAACGACGCCGAAACATATTTCCGCTATCGCTCGCGCCCTGTCCGACCGCACACCTGTATATGAAAAAAAAGTGAAACAACGGCATACAATCGTCGTGCAAGAAGCGGAACAAACATCTGCACCTTCCCTAGCTGACATCGCACGCACGCGCCGTTCGATCATCGTCGAGCTCGATCCACCAAAAAAGCTCGGCTTAACAACATTTTTAGAAGGCGCCAAAGCGTTGAAAGAAGCACATATTGATGCGCTAACGCTTGCTGACAATTCGCTAGCAACACCACGCATTAGCAACGTCGCTGTCGGAACGATCGTCAAACAACAACTGAACATGCGCCCGCTTATTCACATTACATGCCGCGACCGCAATTTAATCGGCTTACAGTCGCACTTAATGGGGCTTCATACGCTCGGCATGACCGATGTGCTCGCTTTAACCGGCGATCCATCAAAAGTCGGCGACTTTCCAGGGGCGACATCCGTCTACGATTTATCGTCATTTGACCTCATTTCGTTAATTCGTCAATTTAACGAAGGGCTTTCGTATTCTGGAAAACCGCTCGGACAAAAAACGAACTTTTCCATCGCTGCGGCCTTTAATCCGAACGTACGCCATTTAGATAAAGCGGTGAAACGACTAGAGAAAAAAATTGAATGCGGAGCGCAATATTTTTTAACGCAGCCGCTATATAGTGAAAAACAAATCGAAGACGTATACGAGGCGACAAAACATTTGGCGACGCCAATTTACATCGGCATTATGCCGCTTACAAGCGCTAGAAACGCCGACTTTTTACACCATGAAGTACCGGGCATTACATTGTCTGATGACATTCGCGCTCGCATGGCCGCTTGCGCCAATGACCCGATTCAAGCAACAAAAGAAGGATTGGCAATCGCCAAATCGCTTATCGACGCAGCATTCGATTTATTCCAAGGTATTTATTTAATTACACCGTTTTTACGTTACGATATGACAGTCGAACTCGTTCGCTACACGCACGAAAAAGAGCGGCTCAAAAAAGAAAGGACGGTTTACCATGGCTAGTTTACTCGAACAGCTTGAAAAGAAAATTTTAATTATTGACGGGGCAATGGGAACGATGATTCAAGCCGCCAACTTAACAGCGGATGACTTTGGCGGTGAAGCGTACGAGGGATGCAATGAATATTTGACGATCACCGCCCCAGAAGTCATTGCCCACATTCATGAAGCTTATTTTGAAGCGGGCGCGGACATCGTCGAAACGAATACGTTTGGCGCAACGAACATCGTATTAGATGAATACAATCTCGGACATATCGCCCTTGAGTTAAATATCGAAGCGGCAAAGCTCGCTAAGCGAATCGCGGAGCAATATTCAACGAGCGATTGGCCACGCTTTGTTGCTGGTTCGATGGGACCGACGACGAAAACGTTATCTGTTACAGGCGGAACGACGTTTTCTGAACTTGTCGCCGCATACGAACAACAAGCGCGTGGACTATTACTTGGCGGCGTCGATCTTCTTTTATTAGAAACGTGCCAAGATACGTTAAACGTCAAAGCCGCTTTTCTAGGCATAACCGAAGCGTTTAAAACGGTCGGAAAACAAGTGCCGCTTATGATTTCTGGAACGATTGAACCGATGGGAACGACGCTTGCCGGACAGACGATCGAATCGTTTTTTATTTCGATTCAACATATGAAACCATTTGCCGTCGGCTTAAACTGTGCAACCGGTCCAGAATTTATGACCGATCATTTGCGCACGCTCGCCTCCCTCGCCAATACAGCCGTCAGCTGTTATCCAAACGCCGGTCTTCCGGACGAAGAAGGACATTATCACGAAACGCCAGACATGCTCGCGAAAAAAATTCGCCAATTTGCCGAGAAAGGATGGCTAAATATCGTCGGCGGCTGTTGCGGTACGACGCCTGAACATATTCGCGCCATCGCTGAAGCCGTTCGCGACGTGCCACCGCGCGTCATTCCGAAACAGTTTCCGATGCATGCCGTCTCTGGCATTGATGCGCTCGTTTACGATGAGACGATGCGCCCGCTTTTCGTTGGAGAACGAACGAACGTCATCGGTTCGCGCAAATTTAAGCGGCTCATTGCGGAAGGAAAATATGAAGAAGCGGCAGAAATTGCTCGCGCTCAAGTGAAAAACGGGGCGCACGTCATCGACATTTGTTTAGCCGACCCTGACCGCGATGAAAAAGAAGATATGGAACAATTTATTCAACAAGTCGTGAAAAAAGTGAAAGTGCCGCTCGTCATCGACTCGACAGACGAAGACGTCATTGCCTGCGCTTTATCGTATTCACAAGGAAAAGCAATTATTAACTCGATTAACTTAGAAGACGGCGAAGAACGATTTGAAAAAATTGTTCCGCTTCTTCATCAATACGGAGCAGCGGTCGTCGTCGGCACGATTGACGAACAAGGCATGGCGATCGAAGCGAAACGAAAACTTGATATCGCCCTTCGTTCATACGATTTACTCGTCAACAAATACGGTGTCTCACCGCACGACATCATTTTCGATCCGCTCGTTTTTCCGATCGGCACAGGAGATGAACAATACATTGGTGCAGCGAAAGAAACCATTGAAGGCATTCGCCTCATTAAACAACATTTGCCGAACTGTTTAACGATGCTCGGCATTAGCAACGTCTCATTCGGTTTGCCACCTGTCGGGCGCGAAGTGTTAAACTCCGTCTTTTTATACCATTGCACACAAGCTGGTCTCGACTATGCGATCGTCAATACCGAAAAATTAGAGCGATTCGCTTCCATTCCTGAAGAAGAAGTACGTTTAGCCGAGGCGTTGTTATTTGACACAAACGATGAAACGTTAAACGCGTTTATTCAATTTTATCGCGATAAAACGAAACAGCCGAAACAAGCAAACGTCCATATGACGTTAGAAGAACGGCTCGCCGCATATGTCGTTGAAGGAACGAAAGACGGGCTCATTGAAGATTTAACGCTCGCATTACAAACGTACAGCCCACTTGACATTATTAACGGTCCGCTTATGAACGGAATGGACGAAGTCGGTCGTTTATTTAACGACAACCAACTCATCGTCGCCGAAGTGTTGCAAAGTGCGGAAGTGATGAAAGCCGCGGTCGCCTTTTTAGAGCCGTATATGGAGAAAAACGAAACGAGCGTGAAAGGAAAAGTGCTGCTTGCAACCGTCAAAGGAGATGTACATGACATCGGTAAAAATTTAGTCGACATTATTTTAAGCAATAACGGGTTTCATGTCGTTGACTTAGGCATTAAAGTGACACCACAACAACTCATCGAAGCGGTGCGACACGAACAGCCCGATATGATTGGCTTATCAGGACTGCTTGTTAAATCCGCACAACAAATGGTGCTTACCGCCCAAGACTTAAAACAAGCCGGCATTTCGTTACCGATTTTAGTTGGCGGAGCGGCTCTGTCACGCAAATTTACCGATACGAAAATTGCCCCTGAATATGACGGTATCGTTTTGTACGCCAAAGATGCGATGGAAGGACTGACGCTAGCCAATCGCATCGTTCAACAAGATATCGTCTATGAGAAAAAAGAAAAAGTGGAACATGTAACAAAACAGCAAAACGCTGTCACTGTCATGACAAAGTCCAATGTGAAGCAAGCACCTATTTACGTTCCGACCGATACAGAAAGGCATATATTACAACACATTCCGCTTTCACACATTGAACCGTACGTCAATTGGCAAATGTTGCTCGGACACCATCTCGGCTTAAAAGGAAACGTCAAACAGCTGTTGGCGGAAGGAAATGAAAAAGCGATCATGTTAAAAGAGCTCATCGATGAATTACTTGCCGAGGCAAAACAAACAAGTTCGCTTGCACCAAAAGCAGTATATCAATTTTTCCCAGCAACAAGCGACGGCGATACGGTGATCATTTACGATCCGCGCGATCAACAAACGGTCATTGAGACGTTTACGTTTCCAAGACAAACGAAAGCACCGTATTTATGTTTAGCAGACTATCTTTCTAGCGAACAAATCGACTACGTCGGGCTATTTGCCGTTACCGCCGGGGCAGGCGTGCGCGATTTAGCACAACGGTTCAAAGAAGAAGGGCAATTTTTGAAAAGCCACGCGATTCAAGCGTTAGCGCTTGAACTAGCGGAAGGATTGGCGGAACGCGTGCATCAAATTATGCGCGACCGCTGGGGCTTTCCAGATTCGCCTGACTTTACGATGGAGCAACGGTTTGCGGCAAAATACCAAGGACAACGTTTTTCTTTCGGCTACCCTGCTTGTCCAAATCTAGAAGACCAAGAAAAACTTTTTCGCCTATTGCGTCCAGAAGAAATTGGCATTCATTTAACAGAAGGCTATATGATGGAACCGGAAGCGTCTGTCTCCGCCATCGTCTTCGCTCATCCAGAAGCAAGATATTTTAACGTGTTGTGAAAAAGCTGACTAAAGTCAGCTTTTTCACAAATCAATCCCTTTGATCGCATGAACGCCTTCACGGTAATAATGTTTTACTTCTTTCATTTCCGTCACTAAATCGGCAAGTTCAATGATTTCCTCTTTTGCCCCTCTTCCTGTGACGACAACGTGCGTATGCGCTGGCTTGTTCGTTAACGTATGTACAACGTCATAAAGCGGCAACACATCATCAATCGGAAACGACGTAATCGCTAACGCTACATTTAATTCGTCTAAAATAACGACATCATACATACCTGATTGCACGCACTCTTTCGCTAGCGCCCACCCTTTTTGCAATGCTTCGCGATGCTCAGACGGTGTTTTCGTCCATGTGAAACCAACACCTGTTTGGTGTACGGCGATGCCGAGCTGCTGTAATATTTTCGCCTCACCATATGGACGATGCGGCGATTTAATAAATTGAATGACAATCACTTTTTTCCCATGCCCCGTGGCCCGAACAGCAAGACCGACCGCTGCAGTCGTTTTTCCTTTTCCGTCCCCTGTATAAACAATCACCATGTTTCTTCCACCCACTTTAATTGATCGTGTAAACGTACAACGTCTCCGACAACAATAATCGCGGGGGAAGAAAGTTGTTTTTCATTGACGATGTCAACGATCGTTTGCAACGTACCGACGACCGTCCGCTGCTTATTTGTCGTTGCCCATTCAATGACCGCCACCGGCGTATGCTCATCTTTTCCATGACGTTTCAGCTGTTCGCAAATGTAAGCGATATTTGCCATCCCCATATAAAATACGATCGTATCTGTCGCTTGACTTAATGCATCCCAACGAATGCGATCGCGCTCTCCGCTTTGATGTCCAGCGATGAACGTCACCCCGCCCGCATAGTTGCGATGCGTCACAGGAATGCCAGCGTACGCTGGCGCAGCCACACCAGCTGTCACCCCGGGGACAATTTCATACGGAATGCCGTGTGCCCGCAAATGTTCTGCCTCCTCTCCACCGCGACCGAACATAAATGGATCACCGCCTTTTAATCGAACAACCGTTTTTCCTTGCAACGCATATTGTACAAGCCATTCGTGAATTTGTTGTTGAATATTTCCATGTTTTTTCGGCTCTTTACCGCAGTATAGTAGCTCGGCTTCTTCTTTCGCATATGCAAGCAGCTGTTTGCTCACGAGCCGATCGTAAATAATGACATCCGCCCGTTCTATACATTCGCGCCCATATACGGTAATAAGCTTCTCATCCCCCGGACCTGCCCCGACAATGTACACTTTTCCTTTATGCATCACCATATCTCCCCTTTTGAAATTCAATCATTTTTCGTTCAATCGTTCTCACATCGACATGTTTTTCGACGCAATCTGCTAGCTCGTCAAACGCTTCGTTGCGCAATCGCCGATAAAATGGTCGCTCTATAGGGAATAAAACGTGCTTTTTTCGCCGTACATCATTTAACAAATAATGACGAAACGCATCGTTATGAAATAAATCGTGCATATACGTTCCGATGACACGTTCATCTTTCGTTTTGCATCCATCTGTTTTCCCTTCCATAAAAATGAGCGGTTCGCCTCGTTTTACGCTTGAACGTCCCATATGAATTTCATAGCCTTCTACGTGGAACGTTTCGCCTTTGAACATCAATATTCCTTCGCATAACACCGTCGTTTTTTCGCGAGCGAGCGTCGTCTCCATCGGCAATAAACTTAATCCGTCGATCTCATCAAGCGGTGTTTCGACATGAAAAGGGTCTTGAATGCGCTCGCCAAGCATTTGATAGCCGCCACAAATGCCGACGATTGTCACATCCGTTCGTTCATATAAGCGTCGGAGAGCAGAAAATAAGCCCGTTTCTTTTAAAAAACAAACGTCTTCGATCGTATTTTTACTGCCCGGCAAAATGAGTATATCGGGCTCACCTAACAACGACGCGTCCGACACAAACCGTACCGAACAGTCCGGCTCCGCAAAAAACGGATCGATATCAGTAAAGTTGGAAATGCGAGGATATTGAATGACGGCTACATCGATCGCTTTCCCATCGTCTTTTTTCGTCGCATAACGAGAAAGTGCAACCGAATCTTCCGCATCGATGCGCACGTGCGTATACGGAACAACGCCAAGCACCTTCACACCTGTATATTGTTCGAACCAGCGCAATCCCGGCTGAAGAAGCGAAAGGTCGCCACGAAATTTATTAATGATGACGCCAATCACACGCTTGCGATCTTGTTCCTCTAATAATTGCAACGTGCCAACTAAACTCGCAAACACCCCTCCTCGCTCGATGTCGCCAACGAGAACGACCGGAGCATTTGCCATGCGTGCTACACGCATATTCACAAGTTCGCGATCATTTAAATTTACTTCTGCAGGGCTTCCCGCTCCTTCAATGACAAGCCGATCGTATTGCTTCATCAACATATCAAGCGATTGTTGAATAAGCTGAAGTCCAGTATGAAAAAACTCGCTTCGGTAGTCGCTCGCCTTCATATTTCCGTACGGTTTCCCATGTACAACAATTTGCGCTTCTTGATCGCGGCTCGGTTTAATTAAAATCGGGTTCATATGCGTCGTCGCCAACACGCCTGCTGCTTCCGCCTGCACCCCTTGCGCGCGTCCAATCTCCTTTCCGTCAACCGTCACATATGAATTGAGCGACATATTTTGTGATTTGAACGGGGCCGTCTTCCAACCGTTGCGCGCAAAGATGCGGCAAAAAGCGGTCGCGATGACGCTCTTTCCGGCATCCGAATGCGTTCCTTGAAACATAATCGGAAGCGCCCTACGCATCTTTTTTCACCTCGCTACACGCCTTGAGCCATCGCTCAACAAGCAAAGGATTTGATGGAAAATAAAAATGAACGTAACCGGCGACAAGACGTTTATCCATATAGCCATCTAATTTACATCCTCGCAACCCTTTCACTTCATATGCAAACTTTTCTTCTTTGCGTGGGACAAACGTCGAGTAATGAAATTCGTGACCTTTTGCTCTGTCATATTCAAGCAAAAAGTTCCCCTTTCGTCCCGTCACTTCGCGATATCCGAGAGCAGCGAGCTTTTGCTGCATACGTACGTATCCTGGGATGACGCCGACCATCTCGTAATATCGTTCGTCAGTTGTCGTCATAATTCCTTCCGTTAAATACATAAATCCGCCGCACTCTGCAAGCGTCGGTAAACCGCGTTGAATCGCTTCCGCAACCGACTGTTTCACTTGTTCATGTTGTGCAAGTTCCGCTGCAAATTCTTCTGGAAATCCTCCACCAATATATAGCCCATGTACATCATGTGGAACACATTCACCGACGAGTGGAGAAAAATAAACGAGTGTTGCCCCATACGCCTGAAGCATTTCTAAATTTTCTTCGTAGTAAAAATGAAATGCAGCGTCCTTCGCCACAGCAATGCGCACATCGTACGTTTGCTTCGGCTGAAAAAGTGGAGCGCTCGTCAGCTCATTCGCCTCGGCTAAGTCCCATATCGCATCCAAATCAACCGTTTTCTCTATTCGCTTGCCAAGCTCATTAAAAAACGGTTGAAGCTCTCCACGCTCCACAGATGGAACGAGCCCTAAATGACGCTCTGGAATCGTCAAGTCAACCTCTTTTTGTAAATAACCGACAACAGGAATACGGCATTGTTGCTCAATCGCTTCTTTCACAAGCCGAAAATGTCCTTCGCTCCCAACGCGATTCGCGATCACCCCAACGATGCGAACGCGCTCATGAAACGATTGAAACCCGCGCACGACAGCCGCCGCACTTCGCGCCATTCCTGAACAATCAACGACTAACAACACCGGGCTTTCCGTGATGATGCTAATTTCTGCAGTGGAACCTTCATCTGTCGTCGCTCGTTTCCCATCAAATAGCCCCATTACCCCTTCAATAATGGAAAGATGCGCTCCTTCGCTTCCTTTCTTGCATACGTAGCGCACAATGTCTTCATTTCCCATCCAACTATCTAAATTGCGCGAACGCCTTCCCGTCACCGCCGTATGATACGTCGGATCAATGTAATCAGGTCCACATTTAAACCCTTGAACAACATAGCCTTTTTGTTTAAACGCACTCATTAAGCCGAGCGTTATCGTCGTTTTTCCAACACCGCTCCCAGTCCCAGCCACGACAATTCTTTTCACCGCTCTCCCTCCCATAGCGCAACGGAAATCGTCACATTCCCACTCTTTTTTTTCGTTAAAATAAGCTTTTGTTGTCCGCTATATCGCTTTGCTGCAGGTTCGCTTACACCATATGCCCCAGTATAGCGAAATACTGTTTCAGACGGTTCATCAATCGGAACGTCGTTTAATTGTTCGGGCGTATAAAAAATAAGCGGCCACCCATATTTGTTTGCGACGGCTAATAAACCTTCTTCATCTTTTTTTAAATCAATTGTGCATAATGCTTTCACACTTTTTATAGAGAAACGTAGCTGTTGTAACGTATCACAAATCACTTGTTCAATTTCTTGTGCGCTTGTCCCACGATTGCAACCGATGCCAATGACGATCACTTTCGGACGATACAACACTCCATGTTGTAAAATGGCTTGTTCCTCTTTCTCGAGCAGCCGATGCGTCACAACTAATGCTGCATCAGGCCTTGCTTTCAGCGCTTCCGCAATCGACCCATATGTACGAATGTTCGCTGGAAGCGGTGCATCATATGTCCACCAATGCCGCTCCCCTGATTCTTGTACAATCGCGACGTGTTGCTCGTTCACAACGGCAGCGCTCACAGGTGTTAAGTTTTCTTCGTTCTCCCACACCCATCCGAACGAGCGGCCAAATAAATCAACAGCAATTGTTTGTTGCACATCAGATGCTGTTGTAATAACTGGACGGGCATGCAGCAATGCCGCTACTTGGCGCGTTAATTCGTTTGCCCCACCTAAATGGCCAGACAACACACTAATGACATGCTCCGCCTTATCATCAATAACAACAACAGCAGGATCTGTTTTTTTATCTTTTAGTAACGGGGCAATCATGCGCACAACTGCCCCAAGAGAAATAATTAAAATAAGACCGCGGTACGTGCCGAACCATTTTCCTAAATGAGAGCGAACATTTCCAGAAAATAAATAAATACCTTTTTGCTTTTCATCACCTTTTGCAAATTTATCTGTGTAATACACGTGTGTATCTGGGAGTGTTTCATGTAGTTTTCGTGCAATTTCTACTCCGTGCTTCGTAATGGCTACAACGGCATACATGTTATTCCCCACCTTTTCGATAGCCGTGTGTAAACGTTTCATCATACAATTTGGAACGACATGATTCATCGAGTTCATTAGAAAGCGCCCAGCCTGCTAAAATAAGGGCATGTTTCCGAATGCCGTGGCGCTGCATATCTTCATGTAGCGTACCAACAGTAGAACGAACGACTTTTTCATCCGGCCATGTCGCTTTATACACAACGACAACAGGCGTATGCTCGCTCCATCCTGCTTCAAGAAATGCAGCTGTCACTTTTTTCGTTAACGTCGCACTTAAAAAAAGAGCGATTGTACAATGATGTTGCGCCAACGAAGCGAGCTGTTCTTTTTCAGGAACTGGGGTTCTTCCTTCTGCTCGCGTTAAAATGACCGTTTGCGTTAAATTCGGTACGGTCAATTCTACTTGTGCCGCAGCGGCGGCAGCGAACACCGAACTAACTCCCGGAACGATGTCAACGTCAATGCCTTCTTTTTTCAAAAGCACGATTTGTTCCATCGTCGCCCCGTAAATCGACGGATCACCAGTGTGAAGACGAACGACGATACGTCCGTTTTTCACTTCTTCGCACATCATGGCAACCATTTGCTTTAAATGCATACCCGATGTACAAAAAATGCGCGCGCTTTCTTTTGCATATGTAAGCAGTTCATCATTGACAAGCGAATCGGTGTAAAAGATGGCGTCCGCTTGCTGCAACAGCTTCATTCCTCTGACTGTAATTAAATCGCTCGCTCCCGGACCAGCGCCGACAATATATATTTTCACTTTCTCACCACCATTAATGTTAAATAAGGTAATGACACTTGCTCCAACTGTTCAATATTCCATATGACCTCTTCGTGAGATGTCACTTTTGTCACAACTGCTGCTTTGTTTGTTATATTCATCTCCCTTAAAATGGCAAGAAGCAGCGACATCACTTTTGCGACTTTTAAAAAAATGACGCAATCGTGCGTTTCAATCACTTTTTTCATCGCATCATAATCATCTCGTGCTGGGACGATGGCAACTGTCTCATCCCCATCCGCTAGCGGCAACTGCAAACGTGCGGCTGCTCCATTTATAGATGAAATGCCAGGTACAATTTCAATCGAAACGTTCGGATATTTCATTTGCATCGTGCGCATAAAATGAATCCATGTGCTATATAAAAGCGGATCGCCTTCCGTCACAAACGCAACATGCTTCCCCTCACGCAAATAAGTCCATACCGTTTCGACTGTTTCATTCCATTTTTCCCGCAACACATTTTCGTCTTTCGTCATCGGAAAAACGAGACCAAGCACCTGTTTTTCTTTTGGCGAAAAGTACGCATCGACAATTTGCTGCGCATAACTTTTACTGCCATTCGCCTTTTTTGGATAAGCAATGACGTGCGCCTCTTTCAATCTACGAAACGCTTTGACTGTTAGTAGTTCTGGGTCCCCCGGACCAACTCCTATGCCGTATAACGTACCAATCATTCTGTATCCCTCTTCCATGCTGAAATGATATATATTGGATTTAATGCATCAAAACGCGTCAATTGTAAAATCGGTTTGCTACGTGAAAATTGGGCGAGCAAAATATCAACAGTATATCCATAGCTTCGTAATGCATCGATCGCTTCATATAACGTTTCGACCGTGACTGCATTGATGACGATGCGCCCACCTTTTTTTAATCGCGTACAACAAACAGCAATAATGTCACGCAAACTCCCTGATGTACCGCCAATAAAAATCGCATCTGGATCAGGAAACTGCTCCAAATGTTCTGGCGCGCGGCCGTGAATGAGTGTAAAATCTACGCGAAATTTTTTCATATTTTTCTGACATATCTCAATATCATAGGCGTTTTTCTCAATTGCAAATACTGCTCCTTCACGAGCCATTTTTGCCGCTTCAATAGCTACCGACCCTGTACATGTGCCAATGTCCCATACAACGCTTTTTTCATGAAGATGGAGCGCCTGCAAACTTAATACCCTCACTTCTTTTTTCGTAATGAGCCCTTTTTCTGGCTTGCGCTGAAAAAATTCAGCATCGTCGATCCCAAACATCCACTTCGTCCCATCTGTTTTTCTGCGCAAAACGACAATATTTAATGGAGCGAACGAAGCCTCCTTCATCTCTTCCAACGTAAAAAAACGACAGCGCTCGTTTTCGCCCCCAAGATGTTCCCCGACAAACGCCTCATATTCAGTCATCCCATAAGCCAACAAATACGACGCAATGGCAGGCGGATCGTTCGTTTCATCTGTTAAAATAGCTACCTTTTCTTTTCCATCGATTCGCTGTGCCAATCCTTTCATCGTACGCCCGTGCAAACTAACGATGTATGCATCATGCCAACTTTCTCCCATTTTCGCAAACGCCCATTGCAACGAGCTTACAGAAGGATATACTTCAATCGGCACTTTTTTTGCTAAATAACTACCGATTCCATAAAACATTGGATCCCCTGAAGCTAAAATAACTGTTTTTTTCGGCTCATTCATTAACGTGGAAACGAGCGATGATAAATTGTTCCGAATAACGATTTTTTCTCCTTTGTAATGAGAAAAAAAGATAGTTGCCGTTCCCCACCAACAAGCCGTTCACTTTCATCAATCCATTGTTTATATAGCGTAGGGAGGGATGCTGCTCCGTCAGCACCAATCCCGATTAACTTCATTCGCTCCATCGCTTCGCACCGCCTTTCCTAAACATTGCCCTTTCAGCGTATATAACGTCGTCTCGACAGTCAGTCCGCCATTCACTTCCCGAAACGCATGTTGGCAACAATAGTCACATAACAAATGAAAGAATGACAAATGTCCAGCTTCATACATCATATCGCCAACTTGCGATGCGGTATTCGCCTGTTTAACAGCTTCAATCATATGTGTTGGAGCACCTGATTGTTTCGCAACGTCTGCTAAAAATTGAAAATCAACAGGTGCACTTTTGGAATGAACCATCATAACGCCTTGGGCGACTTTCGAAAATTTTCCCATCATCCCAACGAGCGACACTTTTTTTATCCCGAGCCGCTTACATTGTTTTAATGTAAATCCAACAAAATCCCCCATTTCAATAAATGCTTCTTCTTTCAAATGAGGATATTGTTTCATTGCATATGTTTCACTTCTTCCACCCGTGGTGACAACAACATGATCGCAGCCACAAGCGACCGCAACTTCAAGTGCACGCACAATACTTGCTCGATACGCTGATGTCGAAAATGGAACAACGATGCCGCGCGTCCCTAAAATCGAAATGCCTCCAACGATACCAAGACGGCCGTTTAATGTTTTTTTCGCAATTTCTTCTCCATTTGGAACAGAGATAATAATGCGCACACCACGTTTTATACCGTATTTTGTCATCAACTCATTGGCAACGTCCATCATCATTTGCCGCGGCACGGGATTAATCGCTGCTTCGCCAACAGGAATAGGTAAACCCGGTTTTGTTACTCTTCCTACCCCTTCTCCTCCGTCAATATGGATGCCCTCTTCCGTCCAGCTTACAGTTGCGACAATAGAGGCACCGTGTGTCACATCTGGATCATCTCCCCCATCTTTAATTACCGTTGCGCTCGCTCGTTCTTCTTCCATTTCACAAGAAACGATCGCAAAGGTAACTTCTCGTCCGATCGGCAACATAATGGTCGCTTCTGTTTGTTTCACGCCAGTAATGAGCGCACATAACGCCGCTTTAGTAGCAGCCGTTGCACACGCCCCTGTCGTATATCCTTCACGCAACTTTTCTTTTTCCATACTTATTCCCGCTCCGCTAAAATGGACAACGCATTTAATGCGGCGACAGTTACCGTACTCCCTCCCTTTCTCCCGATATTTGTGATAAACGGAACATCCAATTTCGCCAATTCTTCTTTCGATTCTGCTGCTGAGACAAATCCGACGGGTAATCCGATAATGAGACTTGGGCGCGCCTCCCCTTCTTTCACTAGTCGAATGAGTTCTAGTAGAGCTGTCGGAGCGTTACCAATGGCAAAAATGCCCCCCTCCGCTTCTTGCACCGCTTTGCGCATCGCAACAATCGCTCTCGTTGTGTTTAATCGTTTCGCTTCTTTTATCACATCTTCATCAGAAATGTATACATGAACGCTCCCACCATATTTTTCAATACGCGCTTTATTAATTCCAACTTGCACCATTTGTACATCAGCCACGATCTTTTTCCCGGCACGAATCGCAGCCATTCCCGCTTCAATCGCTCGCGGATGAAACAACAAACTTTTCCCTAATTCAAAATCGGCGCTCGCATGAATGACGCGTTGAACAACGGCATACTGCTCAGCAGTGAATGCATGCTCCCCTATTTCTTCATCAATGATTTGAAAGCTTTTTTGCTCAATTTGTTCTGGTTGCACAGTTATTGGACGAAACATTTACTTTTCCTCCTTTTTTATCTCTCGCTCAAGTGCGCGAATGATGTCGGAAAACTCATTGTACACGTTTGGATAAGCAAGTTTTGGGCGACGAATAACAACCGTTTCAATACCAAGCTCTTGCGCCGCAGCAATTTTTTCATCAACGAATCCAACCCGTCCGCTTTCTTTCGTCACAAGAAGCGTCACTCCGAAGTGTTTCATAAGTGCAACATCTAACTGTTTCGTAAACGGACCTTGCATCGCAATAATATTTTCTTGTGGAAAGCCCAATTGTTCGCACTTTTCCATATTGTCCTTCCGCGGTAACATACGGGCAATGAGGCGAACATCGGGAAGCGGAAGCAACTGCTCTGCAAAAATGTGTAACGTTTTGCTTCCCGTCGTAAGCATAATGACTCCTCTTTTTTTTGCTGCATACTGTGCCGCCGCTTCATAGCTATCGACAAATGTAACGCGCTCATACGCAATCACGCTTTCTTTTCGCTCATAGCGAATGTACGGAACGCATGCTCTTTCCGCAGCTTGCATTGCTTGACGCGACGCCTCTTCCGCAAACGGATGGCTCGCGTCAACGATCGCCTTAACTTTATGTTCGTTCATGAGCGCAATCATTTGTGACGCTGTTAATCGTCCGACGTGCGCATGAATGCCGACATGAGCCATCTGCTCTGCCGCATGTTCGGTAACGACGGTCGCAAATATGTCATATCCCGCATCGCGAATAGCTAGCGCTAACTGTCTCGCATCGCTTGTTCCTGATAACATCATAATCATGTGCTTCACCTCAATGATCGTGATGGTGATGATGGTGATGATGTTCAGCGACATGAAGCCGATATTGACACGTATCACAATTCATACGAACCGAATTGCTTATTGCTTCTTGCAACCGATCAAGCACAATCGTTTGTAGTGCCGGGTGAAAACCAAAATAATGCGCAAGCACAAACGAAATGTCCGAGTATGTGCTTTGAAACTCGGAAACTCGCTTTTCTAACCGTTTGATTAATACGCCCGTAAATAAAAAGTACGGCAAAATCACAATTCTTTTCGCACCGAGTTTGATACATCTGTCGATGGCCTCATCTAATGACGGATTCGTCACCCCCATAAACGCCGGTTCTACAATCGTCTGTTTATTTCGCTCCCAAAATAAGCGAGCAATTTTATACAAATCGCTATTTGCATCTGGATCGCTTCCACCGCGCCCAAGCAAAATGATCGCTGTCTGCCCATCCATAACAATCCCTGCTTCTTGCAGACGGTCGTTTAAAATCGTAAACGTGGCGTCATGAATACCGAGCGGTCGTCCGTACGTAAATGAGACGTACGGGTAACGTTCTTTTGCCTCATCAATCGCTGCCGGAATATGCAACTTCGAATGACCAGCTGGCAGTAAAATGATTGGAATAACAATAACGTCCGTTGCCCCTTTTTCTACACAATGGACAATACCGTCTATAACAGATGGGACACCGAACTCTAAAAAACACGTGTACACATAAAACGTCTGATCAATTTGCGGACGAAGCATTTGAACAAACTGGCGAACTTGCTCGTTTCCTTCTTCATCCCTACTTCCATGCCCAACAAATAAAATTGCTCTCATTTGCCTCACTCCCCACATGCCGCTGGCTCTGTTTTTAACGTTTCACCGTAAACAAAACCGCCGACTTCTTTTTTTCGTTCAAAAAATTTATGGAAACGTTCATTCGCATATCCTTCCTCTTTATATTGCCTAATGATACGAGTGATCGTTTCAATCAACTGATCAGGATGAATACCTTCAGCAACAAGCTGTCCCGGATGAGCATTTCTCCCTACCGTTTTTCCACCTAAAAATAAATCAAATGCTCCTTTCCGATAGACGATGCCAATATCTTCATGGACAGCGCCATAACAAGCCATGCCACACCCGTTAAATCCAAGCCGCAATTCTTTTGGCAATTCCATCCCGCCAAATTGTTTGTATAATTGTTCAGCATAAGGAATGGCGTCTTTTTTCTCTCCGTCACAAAAATCACATGCTTTCATAACAAATACATTTCCTGTTGGGGCGACGGTTAAACCAGCTTCTAAAAGCTCACGAACAACTTCGTCTGGTCGCTCCGTTTCCATCGTCACTTTAAGATAATGATCTGGTGTGTACGTAATTGTTCCTTTTTCACCAACGATGCGTGCAATGTCTATCATTTGTTTCGTTGTTAACGTTTTATTTGTCACCCCTGGACTAATGGCTATTTCTAATCTTTCTATCTGTTTTGGAGCACTCACTTTTTCGTACGCTTCTTCGGCAATCGCGCGCACGTTTGCGAGTGACCACGGTTCCGCCTCTGGTCGCAGCCGTTCATGTGGCTTTAACGGTTGAACAGCGCTCGCTAGCTTATATTTCCGTTCATAACCACGAGGTGTAATCATCAGTCCATCGTAAACAAATGTGGAAGAGTTCCCGATAATAACGGTCGTTAACATACCGATGTCGTGCTCTAACATGTCTCCTAAACTTGTTAATACAATATGTTGTCGTTCGCGGTACGCGCTTTTGACGAGACCAACAGGTGTATGTGGTGAACGATATGTTAATAAAATACGTTGCGCTTCGACAATCTGCTGGGTACGGCGACCGCTTTTTGGATTGTATAGCGCAATAACAAAGTCAGCTGCTGCGGCTGCCTCAATTCGTTTGGCGATGATGTGCCATGGTGTTAAATGGTCGCTTAAACTAATCGTGCATGCATCGTGCATAATCGGTGCCCCTAGCAAAGCGGCACAAGAATGAATTGCAGAAACGCCCGGAATGATTTCTACTTCCACTCCCGTTTCTTTTCTCCATCCTTTCTCAATTAACACCTCGTAAACAAGCCCAGCCATTCCGTACAACCCGGCATCTCCGCTTGAGATGACAGCGACGTTTTTTCCACGTTCTGCCTGCTTTACAGCTTCTTGTGCTCGACTCACCTCTTCCGTCATCCCTGTGCTAATCACTTCTTTTCCACGAATGATGTCTTTAATTAAATCGACATACGTTTTATAACCAACGATAACATCGCTTTCTTCAATCGCTTCACGCGCCCGTTTCGTCATATGATCAACACTTCCTGGGCCAAAACCGACAACAAACAATTTTCCCATTATGTTTTCACCCCTTTTTCCATCGTTCGATCCATTCAAACAGTTGTTGTTCTGTACACGTCTTATTTTCCTTCATCCATATGCGTAAAAGAAGAGGAAGCGGCAAACGAAGCTGGTGAAAAATATCCGCTTGTGAAAATATAAACGCAGGTGTACCGTGCAAAACGATGCGACCGTCATCCATAACAAACACTTCGTCTGCCCATTGCCATACGAAATCAAAATCATGAGTGATGACAACGAGCGTCGTACCTGCTTCGTGCCACTCATTTAGTTTCATGATAAGGCGCTCGCTCTGTGCAGCATCTAAATAAGCAGCTGGCTCATCGACAATAAGCAACTCCGGTTGAGAGGCCATCGCTACAGCGAGCGACAACCACTTTTTTTGTCCGAGACTGAGATGATGAATGGGCACGTCTCGCCATTCAGCAAGCGAAAATGTTTTTATCGCTCGTTCGATCCGTTCGCTATTCCCTTGCAAACTAAGCGCAAGCTCTTCCTCAATCGTTGGTGCTAAAAATTGATGTTCTGGATTTTGAAAAACGACGCCGACATGTTGACGTAAATGTTCCTTTACACGTTTTCCTTCCCAATACACCTCCCCTTTTGTTGGGCGATAAATGCCGTTTGTATGAAGCAACCATGTTGTTTTTCCACAACCGTTTTTTCCGATCAACGCATATTTTTTTCCGCGTTCGATCGTAAGTGATACTCCTTTTAAGACGTGCGCACCGTTTCGATACGTATAGTGAACATCATGAAACTGCAACATATAATCCCTCCACGATGAGTAAAACAACGATGCCAAGCGATGCTTCAATGACATACCTTTTTGGCAATTGCTCGTCCGTGCACCGCGGAACTGTAAAAGAGACGTGGCGCGCTCGTTGCGCAATGACCATCGCCTCATATTGATGCAATGTGTGGCGTAACAATTGTGCAACGGCAAGTGAAGCGATCCGCCAATTTCGTTCTCCTTGTCTCACGCGCACCGTAACAAACAGCTCCCTTGCTGCCTTTTCCAACATGAAAATGAAACGATACGTTAACAATAGAAGCTCTATTAGTACACGCGGGATGCGCAATGTTTGTAGTGCGCATGCCAAGCGAAAAAATGGCGTTGTTGCGGCAAGAAAAAAGAGAACGAGCGAGCATGTAAACGCTCGTAACCAAATCGTACCTACATATGAAACGTCCACAACAGCACCATCAAGTGAAAAAAGGAGCGGTGCGCTACTCCAAAGAATAACGAGCGCCATAAGCAAACAAACACGCAAACAAACATGCCATGGTAAGCGTGCATAAACAATAAGCCAAGTAAGCATCCATCCAACAATGAAAAAACGACCAGCATTCGTTCCAATCATCGCCCATATAAGCAAAATAAATGAAAATGTCAGTTTAAATGTCGCCCGAAGTTTCGAAAGCTGATTGCGATACGCCCATTCGTCAAGCCAGCTAACCATTTCGTTTTCGCCCTCTATATAAACCGATAATGTAGCCAATCACTCCCGCTCCAATTGCCGCCTGCAATGAAAATAGCAACGTTTCTACTTCCCCGCCGGGCGGTTCAAAAAACACATCGAACCACGGTTCATAATTGGGCGCAAGTTGTTGAATCATCTCCTCCGCAAGCGCATCCGCCCCAGCAAACTCCGTATGTTTTACAACGACGAGCGGCAAAACGATCAAAAGTGCGGCAAGGAAAAGCAATAGTCGATTGTTCATTTAGCAGACGCCCCTTTCTGTTGCAATATACTTAATTCTTGTTTCGTGTACGTATGTAAAAAATTCCATACAACAACAGTCAGAAGCCCTTCGGTAATTGCAAGCGGTATTTGAGTGACAGCAAAAATGGAAGCAAACTTTAAGAACGCCCCCCATACCCCGCCTGTTGCGTCTGGAAATGCCAGCGCAAGTTGTATCGATGTCATCACATACGTAGCTAAATTGGCAAACATCGCCGCCACAAAAACAGAAAGGCGCATCGAAATGCGAAGCTTTTGGCATGCAACAAACGACACGTACGCTACAAACGGACCGATAACCGCCATCGAAAACGCATTTGCACCGAGCGTTGTCAATCCACCATGCGCAAGCAATAATGCTTGAAACATTAACACAGCCGTACCGATGACCGTCATGACGAACGGCCCAAATAACAGCGCACCGAGGCCTGTCCCTGTCGGATGCGAGCTGCTTCCTGTGACAGATGGAATTTTTAAAGCGGAAAGAACGAATGTAAATGCGGTCGCTAGCGCAAGCAACATTTTCATTTCCGGCTGTTGTTTTACGATGCGCGTCATCGTCCGTAAACCGACGAAGAAAAATGGCAAAAATAACAACCACCAAACGAGCGCCCAATGCCAAGGTAAAAATCCTTCCATAATGTGCATCGCATATACTGAAGGTGAAAGCGCAAATAAAACGTAGACAGTCAAGCATGTACAAACGATCCACCATGCGTTTCGCTTCATTTTTCTTTCCCCCTTGTCGCAACGCTATGTTCGGGCATAACAAATCCTGTATGTTCATACGTATACGTGACGTAATCGCGCAATATGTTCCCGTCACGTACATGATTGCGTACAATGTCTCTCCCTATTTGTTCATCAATCGTACGATACCAAACACCTTCTGGATAAACGATGACGACACATGCATCTTCGCAGCGACCGTTGCATCGTGTACGCGTCGTATGAACGCGCCCATGTAACTGCAACCGATCAATTTCATCGCGAATCGCTTGCGTCACCTCTTCCCCTCCTTTTCTCATGCAGCTTCCTCCGTTGCAAATAAGCACGTGATGTGTCGTTCCTTGTAAATTCCATGTTGCCATATATGTCGCCCCTTTTTTCAAAATAAAAAAGCACCTCTAGGTAGAGGTGCAGAAAAAACGAAAGATTCAAACAATCATATATTCACAACCGTTGCTTTCCATCGTCTCCGCACGTCCACCTATATTCCCGTAGGCAGCCGACGTATCGCAAGCAGGCAGGTCTCCTGGCTTAGGTTCATCATTTCGTTGCGCCTTCCCAAAAATCAGTGGCATATTGCAACGAAACTCCCCATCACAGTGGCGGGTACCGCGACGGCTTTGCACCGTTCTTCCCTTTTAAGCATACGGACGTATGCACCGTACTTGCTCATCGTATATATTTTTTCAAAGAGCGTGAATGTTAAGAATATAATACACCATTTTTTTCTTCTCGCCTAGCCTGTTTATAAAAAAGAGTCAGTCAAGACTTTGTGGAGAACATTTTTTCGGTTCACTACGGGTGTTGTCAATCACTAGTTATAGAACCATTTGCGTCATAAACAAGGAAATAAAAATCATCGCGCAGCCGGTCGGCGACCGGAGCAAGCGACTCATCCTCAAGCCAACGTTCATATACCCAGTACACATAAATCGAGACATTTTCCCATAAGATGAGCGGCGATACACGCGTCAGGCGCCGCAACCGGACGATGAGCGGAGCGAACAAGCCGGCGAACACGTCGCGAACGGCCTGCTCGCGCCAACCGCTGCGCTCAATGCCACACATCTCCGCTTCCGGCGGCGCAAGGCGAAAGCGCGGCATCCACATTTCCCCTTCGCCGTCCGTATCAAGCCAAATTCGCTCAGGATCGAGCACAAGCCGCTTGTTCCACACCGACATGGCGTATAAGGCCATCGGCGCCAAAAAGCTTAGGCGCTTGACGAGCATCGAAACGGCAACCGCGTCATTTGCCGCCCCCATCTCGGCGCGGACGTGCGCCACATACTTCGCGAGCTGCCCGTCATCATTCAGCAGCCGGGCCAACAACATCGATGACGAGACATCAGCAGCTTCGCTTGAAAAACGGTACGTTTCCAACGTTTTCATTTCGTCTTCACGCAATCTCATCACGATACGCCTTCTTTCTGTAAAATTCTCCGTCCTTTCCCATACGGAATGCAAAGCGGGGTGCCAAAGATCGGATCGTACGTGATTTGGCAATCCATTTGGAACACATCTTTCACGAGCTGGCGGGAAATAACATCCTCCGGCTTTCCTTCGGCATACACCGTTTTATCGCGAATGGCGACGAGATGATGGGCGTAACGGCACGCTAAATTCAAATCGTGAAGCACCATGACGATCGTCCGCTGTTCTGTTGCATTGAGTTCGAACAATAAATCCAAAATATCAATTTGATGCGCCAAATCTAAGTAAGTGGTCGGCTCGTCAAGCAAGATGATGTCTGTTTCTTGCGCTAATGTCATGGCAATCCATGCGCGCTGGCGCTGGCCGCCGGACAGCGAATCAACCGGCCGCTCGGCAAGCTCTGTCAGTCCTGTTGCTGACAAAGCGCGCGCAACGGCGCGCTCATCTTCGTCGCTCCATTGCTTGAGCCACGTTTGATATGGGTAACGCCCTTGCTTGACGAGCTGAAGGACCGTCAATCCTTCCGGAGCCACAGGCGACTGCGGCAAAATGGCCAAACGGCGGGCGATTTCCTTGGTCGGCTGCTTGGCAATCTCTTTTCCATCAAGCAAGACAGCGCCGCCTGCCGGCTTCAACAGACGAGCCAAGGCGCGCAGCAACGTCGACTTGCCGCAGCCGTTCGCGCCGATGAACACCGTGATTTTCCCTTTTGGAATCGTCAAGTTCAACCGATCGATAATGAGCGCATCCCCGTACGACAATGTCAATTCTTTCGCCTGCAGCGCGTGCATGTTTGCCCCCTCCTTCATTTATGGTTTCCGGGTTCGGTACAACAAATAAATAAAATATGGCGCACCAAGTGCGGCCGTAAATACGCCGGCCGGGATTTCCGTCGGCGCCAAAAGCATCCGCCCGGCGAGATCCGCCCCCATGACGAGCACGCCGCCTAACAGCGCTGCCGTCGGAAGCAGCGCACCAAACGCCGAACCAACAAGCCGGCGTGCCATATGCGGCGCCATCAGCCCGACAAAGCCGATGCCACCGGCGAAAGCGACCGCGCCGCCGGTGAGCGCGGTGCTAAGCAAAACAAGTCCTAGCCGTTGCCGTTCGACCGCGCCGCCAAGCCCAATCGCCAGCTCATCGCCCAGCTCCTGCACATTGACATGCCGCGCGGCCAATATCGCCACAAGGAGCAGTCCGATGACCCATGGCGCCATGAGCGAAACGTGCTGCCAAGAAGCTCCATACACACTGCCCGTAATCCACACGTTTGCCTGGCTCGCCCGATAGATGGGTCCTGTGATCATCAACAGTGTCGTCAACGCCTGCATGAGCGCAGAAACGCCGATGCCGACAAGCACGAGCCGAAGCGGGGCGAGGCCGTTTTTCCACGCCAGCATATATACGAGCCAAGCAGCGGTCGCTGCGCCGAGAAAGGCGGCAAGCGGCAGCCAGTGGATGCTGACGGTCAAAGAGTTGTTTTCATCGCTAAATAGCGCCAAAAAGCCAACGACCGCGGCCGCCGCTCCGCCGGTGATGCCGAGCACATCCGGCGAAGCGAGCGGATTGCGCACCATTCCTTGCAAAATGGCACCCGCGGCAGCCAGCGCCATTCCGGCCAACCAAGCGACAAGCACACGCGGCAGGCGGAACGTCACAATCACCGTCTGATGAATTTCCTCTCCGTATCCGAACAGCGCGGCAGCGGCCTCAAGCGGGGACATGCGCATTTCGCCGCTGCCAATGCTGATCAGGAAAAGTAAGACGGCCGCTGCTATGAGCGCGGCGAGCACCGCAACAGCTTTTTTGTCATAGAAAAACGAGATGTGTTTTCCCATTCGGACCGTGATGTATTTTTTCATTTTGCGGCGATCCCCCTGCGGGCAATGTAGATGAAAAATGGAACGCCGAGCAAGGCGGTGACGATGCCGACCGGCACTTCGCGCGGCATCAGAACGTAGCGCGCCCCAATATCGGCCATAAGAAGCAAAATCCCGCCAAGCAAGGCGCAGTATGGAAGCAGCCAGCGGTGGTCGACGCCGGCCAGCGCCCGCGCCATATGCGGCACCATGATGCCGATAAAGCCGATCGGACCGGCAACAGCGACCGAACCGCCGGCGAGCAGGACAACTAAGAGAGCGGCGGCCGCTTTAATGAAGGTTGTCCGCTGCCCGAGCCCTTTCGCTACATCGTCTCCCATCATTAAGATGTTGACATGTCGCGCCAGCAACATGGCCCCAAGCCAAGCGGCAGCCAAATACGGAAAGACGGCTGCCAACAGCTCGAGCTTCCGGCCGGCGACCGACCCGGCCAGCCAAAAGAGCACTTCTTCAAGCGCTTTTTCATTCATCGCCAGCATCCCTTGCGTCAGCGAGGCAAATAAAGCCGCGACCGCCGTGCCGGCGAGCGTCATTTTGAGCGGGGTCAGCCCGTCCTTCCCCGCGGCGCTGATCACAAACACGATCAACGCCGCCATCGCCGCCCCCATAAATGCGACCCAAGACAACATTTGCAATGAAGAAATGGAAAAAAAGGTGACCGTCACAACAATCAAAAAACCGGCCCCGGCGTTAATGCCGAAAATGCCTGGCGAAGCGAGCGGGTTTCGCGTCAGCGCTTGCATGAGCGCTCCGGCCATCGCTAGGCTTGCGCCAACGGCAGCCGCAATCAACGCTCGCGGCAGCCGAACCGTCGCCGCGACTAAATGGGCATTCGATCCGTTATTGTCGATGAGAGCCGCCACCGCCTGCCGCCAACTCGTATCGGTATATCCGCAAACGATGCTCATCCACATGGCGGCAAGCAGCACAATCAGCAAACCGATAAGGCCAACCATTTTTTGACAGTTTGTCACCAGCATCTCTGAGATCTCCCTTGCTTCATTCTCTATATCTCTATCGTCAAGTATATTTGATAATGACTCTCATCGTCAATGTTTTTTTCGCATTTTCTTACACGAGTGTTGATTATCCAAAATTATACATACGCCTTCCATAAATTTGGGCATACTCAAACAAAGCAGCGGCCATCCCGGATTTCCAATCGAGAGGAAGCTGCCCAGAGAAAAAACGGCGAACAAACGAAATGAAGGAAAGAGAGACGTTCGTCCGTTTTTTTGGTTTGATCATACAGCCATCGCAGCAACACATACGCAATGAACGCCCCAAACAGCTGATTGTATACCGCATTTTCCGTCGTGCCAAACAAGGTTGGGACATTCAGATATTGCTTTACCCAGCGGAAAAAGACTTCAACGGTCCAACGTTGTTGGTACATGTCGGCAATGGTTTCCGCAGACGCATGGAAGAGATTCGTCACGACCCGAATGTCGCGGCCATTTGCATCTCGAAAGATCACTACCCGGTGACGCTTGGTCGATCGGCATTGTTTCGTCCCCAACTGGCACGTGAAGTCGGCTTGAACCGATGAAGATGTGCTGGAAAGGCGTTTCAAGCTTTTTTTCTGATGAAGTTCGATGTTGTCCTTCATTCGAATGACAAAGAGCTGATGCTGCTCCACAAATCGATCGAGGCGTTCGATTTTGAAATACGCCCGGTCTTCCACCAGCACTTGTTGAGCGTTCGTCAACTGTTCTCCCACTGGGCCATCGTGACGCAGTCCGGTCGTTTCCACCACGTCTGCCGGCAGCGAGGATTCCGGCGAATACGCGACGTGCAGCTTCACTCCGGCGCGTTCGCCGTGATACGGAGCCCATGGGAGGCGGTTTTTCCCGACCGTGACGGTCGTCGAATCCACCACCCGAAGCGGTTTGGGAAACCGAAGCGAACGGCGGGTTTGGCGGTTGCACTTGGAAATGATCAACGCCAACAAGCGTTTCATGATGTCATAGGGAACTTCTTTCGCTTTCTTGGATACTGTGGAATAATGGAATCGCGGCAATCCATACAGAGGCCCCACATCGGCTCCGTGGCGAAAGCTTTTCCATTGATGCATGGCGGCCAGCAGGAAGAAGTGAATCAACTCGCGCAACGTAAAGGTTCGAGACGAATCACGATACCCAACCGCTTCGGCAATCAGTTGAATCTCTTCATCCGAAAGTGTGAGTAAAATATTTGTGGGTGACATTCAGGAATGATTCCCCGACGAGGGTTGCGAACTTTTGTTCGCGACGCTCGTCGGGGCCACCAAGCGAAGCGCGGTAGAAAAAAGCAAATGTCATGCAAAAAGGACTCTCTCCCTGCTATGATGGTGATGACCAACATCCATAAAACAGGAGGGAGAGAGTCCATGAAACATCTTACCACAGAATGGCCTTTATTAAAAGAGCTGGAGGAACAATTAGTCAGAACTCTTCAAAAGGTGTTCGCTGTCTTGTTGGCGGCCCTTTTGGAGGAGATTGATCAACAACTGGCAGAAGCGCGGGACAAGCGCCGGTATCAGCTGAAAGACAAACGGCCGACCACGATCCAAACGCTGTTTGGAGAAGTGACGTTTCGACGGAACTACTACTATGATCGGCAGGCGGGGGCGTATACCTTCTTGCTGGATGCCGAACTGGGCTTTGATGGAGCGCAGTCGATCAGCCCTTGCCTCGAGGAAACGGCGGTCGAGTTGGCCGTAGAGTGCTCTTCCTACCGCAAAGCGGCCCGTACGTTGGAGTCGATCGTGGGGTATGCGGTCATGAGCCACGAGGCGATTCGCCAACTGGTGCTGGAGGCCCCTGTCTCGCTGCACCACCCTGTTTCCAAACGGCACGGCCGAGTGCTATTTGTGGAGGCGGATGGGCTGTTCATTTCCCGCCAGGGGAAAGGGAAACGGGCGAAAGAAGAGAAAATCCTGGCGGTTCACGAGGGATGGAAACGAAACGGTTCGCAGCTCAAGCTCGTGAACCGGCGCCACTACCTCCATGAAGGGGCGGAAGACGTGTGGGAACGGTTTGAAGAGTGGCTGATGAACGAATATGCCTATGACCCGTGCCGGGACCTTTTGATCATCAACGGCGACGCGGCGTCGTGGATCACAGCCTGCCGGGAGTATTTTGGAAAGCGAGTCTGCTTTCAGCTGGATCGATTTCATGTGGCGCGGGAGCTGCGTCAGTGTCTGTCCGGCCATCCGCGTTGGCGGGACGTGCGGAAGAAGCTGGCGAAACAAGACGAAGAAGGACTTTTGGTCGAGCTGAACAGCGCGGTCGGCACGTTGGAGGACGAAGGCAAAGAACAACAGCTGGCCGCCTTGATTCGCCGGATCGAGTCGATGCCGGGATGCATCCGGGACTATCGGGAGTGGCTGTCGGAGCAAGGGGTGGAGACGACCGGCATGCGTCCGATGGGCCACGCCGAGAGCGTGATGAGCCGGTTTGCGCATCGGGTGAAATCCCGCCGCAGCTGGAAAGACCAAGGGCTTCGGGCGTTTCTGAGGGCGATGGCGGCCCGAATCGACGGGATTTGGCGGAGAAATGGGCAGTTGGTGGAGGAAGAAGAGACCCGAACGGCTGTCTCGGCCTCGACGAAGTCCAAGCGGGTTGAACAGGCCAAACGGAAGGCAGGACGGTTATGGGCAGATGTGGTGCGTCAGAATCTACCGTGTCTGCAGCGGTCATCCGGGACGCCGATCCATCAAGCGTTGTCGGCGCTCCGGGATGGTGGTTGGGTGTAAAAAAATGGAATACAATATCATCACCTCAAGATGAGGGATGAGAGTCAGAAAGCGCTTACGATATGAATTCCTTAAAATGGTTCGCTAACTAGTGATTGACAACGCCCGTAGTGAACCGAAAAAATGTTCTCCACAAAGTCTTGACTGACTCCCAGCGAAAGGCAGCCGGGCGCTGTTTCACCCGTTCAACCAACGCCCGTCCTTCGACGGACAGCGTCCTCTGTTCTTCTTCACTCAGCGCCAAGCCGGCAAAAGCCGGATTGTGGTAAATGATCACGCCTTGCAAATTCAAGATGACCACTGCTTCTGTGAAGTGATGGAAAAAGGCCGTATATTTGTCCATGCAATTGCTACCTCGCCGTTTCACCAAAATAAGCGATGTCCACACTTCCATTTTCACAAAAATACCGACAAAAATCAACAAATTTCGCAAACATTTTGTCAAAAATATGGAACTGCCCACCGGCGGCCTCCCGGTCATCCGGTTTGCCGCTGGCGGGCTTTGAGTGGGCACGTTTGGCAGCATGTCCCCCCGTTGGTTTGCACGTATAGGCAGCACGTTGTCCGCTGCATGCCGCTCGCGCCTTTCCAAAAGCGACGGAGCGGATTGTCTTTTTGGCCAAACAGGCGGCCGTCTTCAGGAATTGATATCGTAAGCGCTTTCGGACTCTCATCCCTCATCTTGAAGTGATGATATTGTATTCCATTTTTTTTACACCCAACCAAAATCCCGAAGCGCCGACAACGCTTGATGGATCGGCGTCCCGGATGACCGCTGCAGACACGGTAGATTCTGACGCACCACATCTGCCCACAACCGTCCTGCCTTCCGTTTGGCCTGTTCAACCCGCTTGGACTTCGTCGAGGCCGAGACAGCCGTTCGGGTCTCTTCTTCCTCCACCAACTGCCCATTTCTCCGCCAAATCCCGTCGATTCGGGCCGCCATCGCCCTCAGAAACGCCCGAAGCCCTTGGTCTTTCCAGCTGCGGCGGGATTTCACCCGATGCGCAAACCGGCTCATCACGCTCTCGGCGTGGCCCATCGGACGCATGCCGGTCGTCTCCACCCCTTGCTCCGACAGCCACTCCCGATAGTCCCGGATGCATCCCGGCATCGACTCGATCCGGCGAATCAAGGCGGCCAGCTGTTGTTCTTTGCCTTCGTCCTCCAACGTGCCGACCGCGCTGTTCAGCTCGACCAAAAGTCCTTCTTCGTCTTGTTTCGCCAGCTTCTTCCGCACGTCCCGCCAACGCGGATGGCCGGACAGACACTGACGCAGCTCCCGCGCCACATGAAATCGATCCAGCTGAAAGCAGACTCGCTTTCCAAAATACTCCCGGCAGGCTGTGATCCACGACGCCGCGTCGCCGTTGATGATCAAAAGGTCCCGGCACGGGTCATAGGCATATTCGTTCATCAGCCACTCTTCAAACCGTTCCCACACGTCTTCCGCCCCTTCATGGAGGTAGTGGCGCCGGTTCACGAGCTTGAGCTGCGAACCGTTTCGTTTCCATCCCTCGTGAACCGCCAGGATTTTCTCTTCTTTCGCCCGTTTCCCTTTCCCCTGGCGGGAAATGAACAGCCCATCCGCCTCCACAAATAGCACTCGGCCGTGCCGTTTGGAAACAGGGTGGTGCAGCGAGACAGGGGCCTCCAGCACCAGTTGGCGAATCGCCTCGTGGCTCATGACCGCATACCCCACGATCGACTCCAACGTACGGGCCGCTTTGCGGTAGGAAGAGCACTCTACGGCCAACTCGACCGCCGTTTCCTCGAGGCAAGGGCTGATCGACTGCGCTCCATCAAAGCCCAGTTCGGCATCCAGCAAGAAGGTATACGCCCCCGCCTGCCGATCATAGTAGTAGTTCCGTCGAAACGTCACTTCTCCAAACAGCGTTTGGATCGTGGTCGGCCGTTTGTCTTTCAGCTGATACCGGCGCTTGTCCCGCGCTTCTGCCAGTTGTTGATCAATCTCCTCCAAAAGGGCCGCCAACAAGACAGCGAACACCTTTTGAAGAGTTCTGACTAATTGTTCCTCCAGCTCTTTTAATAAAGGCCATTCTGTGGTAAGATGTTTCATGGACTCTCTCCCTCCTGTTTTATGGATGTTGGTCATCACCATCATAGCAGGGAGAGAGTCCTTTTTGCATGACATTTGCTTTTTTCTACCGCGCTTCGCTTGGTGGCCCCGACGAGCGTCGCGAACAAAAGTTCGCAACCCTCGTCGGGGAATCATTCCTGAATGTCACCCACAAATATTTTACTCACACGTAGCTAGGCGCGTTGCGCTCACCATTCCAGCATAAAAATGGCTGATCAAGGCAGTGCGTTTTCATAAGAAAAAAGAAGACGATGCAAAGGAAGAAGAGGCTTTGCATCGCCTTTCACTGCATTACTGGCCTTGCAGAAAATATTTTTCAATATCATCCAACATCAAGTGGGCCGCAAGTACTCCGCCAGCCGTGTTCCAAATCGTGTTGCTCACTTTGTACACCTTGCCTTGTTTCGCGACGTTTAAGTTTTGAAATAGCGGGTCGTTGATCCATTCTTTTTCAAGTTCGCTCGCTTTGCCGTCCCCCGTCTCATATGTAAAGTAGAACAGGATGTCGCCATCCATTGCTGGAATGCGTTCTTTCGTCACGCCGGTTTCCGCAAAGTCGTTTACGTTTTGCGATTCCGGGCGGGCGAAGCCAAGTTGATCCAAAATGACGCCGGAGAACGAGTCTTTATGGTAAATGCGCACGTCGCCGGCCTCAAAGCGGACGATCGAGACTTTCATGTTTAACTTGTCGCCGAGTTTCGCTTTTAAGTCTTCAATGCGCTTGTCATATTCAGCAATGATTTGTTTCCCTTTTTCCTCTTGGTTCACAGCTTTCGCATACAGCATAAAGTTGTCTTTCCATTTGCCGCGCAGCGTTTCTGAGAACACGGTCGGGGCGATTTGTTTCAGTTGTTCGTAAATTTTTTCATGGCGCATTTTGTTGCCGATGATCAAATCCGGTTTCAAGGCGGCGATCGCTTCCACGTTCGGCTCTGACTCCAAACCGAGCTCTTTGACGCCTTCCATTTTATCTTTAATATGGTCGTACCACGGATCGCCCGTCCACGATTTGACGGCGCCGACCGGCTTTATGCCTAGCGCCAGCAACGCTTCTGTTCCTTCGTTCGTCAAAATGACGACCCGTTTGGGTGTTCCTTTGATTTCGGTCGAGCCCATGGCGTGTTCGACCGTGTAGCTCACTTCCGCTTTCGCCCCATTGTTTTCCGCTGGTTTGGCTGTTTCTTCCTGTTTTCCGCCGCAGCCCGCGAGAAGCAGGAGAGAAAGAATGAAGGCGGAAAAAAGGGTGAGATGTCGTGATTTCACTAGCCAATCCCCCTTGAAGTTTGATAATGAATTTCATTTACGTTGATTATAATAAATAAAATTGAGAATCGTTGTCAACTATATCATAAGAAAAGAGTCAGTCAAGACTTTGTGGAGAACATTTTTTCGGTTCACTACGGGTGTTGTCAATCACTAGTTATAGAACCATTTGCGTCATAAACAAGGAAATAAAAATCATCGCGCAGCCGGTCGGCGACCGGAGCAAGCGACTCATCCTCAAGCCAACGTTCATATACCCAGTACACATAAATCGAGACATTTTCCCATAAGATGAGCGGCGATACACGCGTCAGGCGCCGCAACCGGACGATGAGCGGAGCGAACAAGCCGGCGAACACGTCGCGAACGGCCTGCTCGCGCCAACCGCTGCGCTCAATGCCACACATCTCCGCTTCCGGCGGCGCAAGGCGAAAGCGCGGCATCCACATTTCCCCTTCGCCGTCCGTATCAAGCCAAATTCGCTCAGGATCGAGCACAAGCCGCTTGTTCCACACCGACATGGCGTATAAGGCCATCGGCGCCAAAAAGCTTAGGCGCTTGACGAGCATCGAAACGGCAACCGCGTCATTTGCCGCCCCCATCTCGGCGCGGACGTGCGCCACATACTTCGCGAGCTGCCCGTCATCATTCAGCAGCCGGGCCAACAACATCGATGACGAGACATCAGCAGCTTCGCTTGAAAAACGGTACGTTTCCAACGTTTTCATTTCGTCTTCACGCAATCTCATCACGATACGCCTTCTTTCTGTAAAATTCTCCGTCCTTTCCCATACGGAATGCAAAGCGGGGTGCCAAAGATCGGATCGTACGTGATTTGGCAATCCATTTGGAACACATCTTTCACGAGCTGGCGGGAAATAACATCCTCCGGCTTTCCTTCGGCATACACCGTTTTATCGCGAATGGCGACGAGATGATGGGCGTAACGGCACGCTAAATTCAAATCGTGAAGCACCATGACGATCGTCCGCTGTTCTGTTGCATTGAGTTCGAACAATAAATCCAAAATATCAATTTGATGCGCCAAATCTAAGTAAGTGGTCGGCTCGTCAAGCAAGATGATGTCTGTTTCTTGCGCTAATGTCATGGCAATCCATGCGCGCTGGCGCTGGCCGCCGGACAGCGAATCAACCGGCCGCTCGGCAAGCTCTGTCAGTCCTGTTGCTGACAAAGCGCGCGCAACGGCGCGCTCATCTTCGTCGCTCCATTGCTTGAGCCACGTTTGATATGGGTAACGCCCTTGCTTGACGAGCTGAAGGACCGTCAATCCTTCCGGAGCCACAGGCGACTGCGGCAAAATGGCCAAACGGCGGGCGATTTCCTTGGTCGGCTGCTTGGCAATCTCTTTTCCATCAAGCAAGACAGCGCCGCCTGCCGGCTTCAACAGACGAGCCAAGGCGCGCAGCAACGTCGACTTGCCGCAGCCGTTCGCGCCGATGAACACCGTGATTTTCCCTTTTGGAATCGTCAAGTTCAACCGATCGATAATGAGCGCATCCCCGTACGACAATGTCAATTCTTTCGCCTGCAGCGCGTGCATGTTTGCCCCCTCCTTCATTTATGGTTTCCGGGTTCGGTACAACAAATAAATAAAATATGGCGCACCAAGTGCGGCCGTAAATACGCCGGCCGGGATTTCCGTCGGCGCCAAAAGCATCCGCCCGGCGAGATCCGCCCCCATGACGAGCACGCCGCCTAACAGCGCTGCCGTCGGAAGCAGCGCACCAAACGCCGAACCAACAAGCCGGCGTGCCATATGCGGCGCCATCAGCCCGACAAAGCCGATGCCACCGGCGAAAGCGACCGCGCCGCCGGTGAGCGCGGTGCTAAGCAAAACAAGTCCTAGCCGTTGCCGTTCGACCGCGCCGCCAAGCCCAATCGCCAGCTCATCGCCCAGCTCCTGCACATTGACATGCCGCGCGGCCAATATCGCCACAAGGAGCAGTCCGATGACCCATGGCGCCATGAGCGAAACGTGCTGCCAAGAAGCTCCATACACACTGCCCGTAATCCACACGTTTGCCTGGCTCGCCCGATAGATGGGTCCTGTGATCATCAACAGTGTCGTCAACGCCTGCATGAGCGCAGAAACGCCGATGCCGACAAGCACGAGCCGAAGCGGGGCGAGGCCGTTTTTCCACGCCAGCATATATACGAGCCAAGCAGCGGTCGCTGCGCCGAGAAAGGCGGCAAGCGGCAGCCAGTGGATGCTGACGGTCAAAGAGTTGTTTTCATCGCTAAATAGCGCCAAAAAGCCAACGACCGCGGCCGCCGCTCCGCCGGTGATGCCGAGCACATCCGGCGAAGCGAGCGGATTGCGCACCATTCCTTGCAAAATGGCACCCGCGGCAGCCAGCGCCATTCCGGCCAACCAAGCGACAAGCACACGCGGCAGGCGGAACGTCACAATCACCGTCTGATGAATTTCCTCTCCGTATCCGAACAGCGCGGCAGCGGCCTCAAGCGGGGACATGCGCATTTCGCCGCTGCCAATGCTGATCAGGAAAAGTAAGACGGCCGCTGCTATGAGCGCGGCGAGCACCGCAACAGCTTTTTTGTCATAGAAAAACGAGATGTGTTTTCCCATTCGGACCGTGATGTATTTTTTCATTTTGCGGCGATCCCCCTGCGGGCAATGTAGATGAAAAATGGAACGCCGAGCAAGGCGGTGACGATGCCGACCGGCACTTCGCGCGGCATCAGAACGTAGCGCGCCCCAATATCGGCCATAAGAAGCAAAATCCCGCCAAGCAAGGCGCAGTATGGAAGCAGCCAGCGGTGGTCGACGCCGGCCAGCGCCCGCGCCATATGCGGCACCATGATGCCGATAAAGCCGATCGGACCGGCAACAGCGACCGAACCGCCGGCGAGCAGGACAACTAAGAGAGCGGCGGCCGCTTTAATGAAGGTTGTCCGCTGCCCGAGCCCTTTCGCTACATCGTCTCCCATCATTAAGATGTTGACATGTCGCGCCAGCAACATGGCCCCAAGCCAAGCGGCAGCCAAATACGGAAAGACGGCTGCCAACAGCTCGAGCTTCCGGCCGGCGACCGACCCGGCCAGCCAAAAGAGCACTTCTTCAAGCGCTTTTTCATTCATCGCCAGCATCCCTTGCGTCAGCGAGGCAAATAAAGCCGCGACCGCCGTGCCGGCGAGCGTCATTTTGAGCGGGGTCAGCCCGTCCTTCCCCGCGGCGCTGATCACAAACACGATCAACGCCGCCATCGCCGCCCCCATAAATGCGACCCAAGACAACATTTGCAATGAAGAAATGGAAAAAAAGGTGACCGTCACAACAATCAAAAAACCGGCCCCGGCGTTAATGCCGAAAATGCCTGGCGAAGCGAGCGGGTTTCGCGTCAGCGCTTGCATGAGCGCTCCGGCCATCGCTAGGCTTGCGCCAACGGCAGCCGCAATCAACGCTCGCGGCAGCCGAACCGTCGCCGCGACTAAATGGGCATTCGATCCGTTATTGTCGATGAGAGCCGCCACCGCCTGCCGCCAACTCGTATCGGTATATCCGCAAACGATGCTCATCCACATGGCGGCAAGCAGCACAATCAGCAAACCGATAAGGCCAACCATTTTTTGACAGTTTGTCACCAGCATCTCTGAGATCTCCCTTGCTTCATTCTCTATATCTCTATCGTCAAGTATATTTGATAATGACTCTCATCGTCAATGTTTTTTTCGCATTTTCTTACACGAGTGTTGATTATCCAAAATTATACATACGCCTTCCATAAATTTGGGCATACTCAAACAAAGCAGCGGCCATCCCGGATTTCCAATCGAGAGGAAGCTGCCCAGAGAAAAAACGGCGAACAAACGAAATGAAGGAAAGAGAGACGTTCGTCCGTTTTTTTGGTTTGATCATACAGCCATCGCAGCAACACATACGCAATGAACGCCCCAAACAGCTGATTGTATACCGCATTTTCCGTCGTGCCAAACAAGGTTGGGACATTCAGATATTGCTTTACCCAGCGGAAAAAGACTTCAACGGTCCAACGTTGTTGGTACATGTCGGCAATGGTTTCCGCAGACGCATGGAAGAGATTCGTCACGACCCGAATGTCGCGGCCATTTGCATCTCGAAAGATCACTACCCGGTGACGCTTGGTCGATCGGCATTGTTTCGTCCCCAACTGGCACGTGAAGTCGGCTTGAACCGATGAAGATGTGCTGGAAAGGCGTTTCAAGCTTTTTTTCTGATGAAGTTCGATGTTGTCCTTCATTCGAATGACAAAGAGCTGATGCTGCTCCACAAATCGATCGAGGCGTTCGATTTTGAAATACGCCCGGTCTTCCACCAGCACTTGTTGAGCGTTCGTCAACTGTTCTCCCACTGGGCCATCGTGACGCAGTCCGGTCGTTTCCACCACGTCTGCCGGCAGCGAGGATTCCGGCGAATACGCGACGTGCAGCTTCACTCCGGCGCGTTCGCCGTGATACGGAGCCCATGGGAGGCGGTTTTTCCCGACCGTGACGGTCGTCGAATCCACCACCCGAAGCGGTTTGGGAAACCGAAGCGAACGGCGGGTTTGGCGGTTGCACTTGGAAATGATCAACGCCAACAAGCGTTTCATGATGTCATAGGGAACTTCTTTCGCTTTCTTGGATACTGTGGAATAATGGAATCGCGGCAATCCATACAGAGGCCCCACATCGGCTCCGTGGCGAAAGCTTTTCCATTGATGCATGGCGGCCAGCAGGAAGAAGTGAATCAACTCGCGCAACGTAAAGGTTCGAGACGAATCACGATACCCAACCGCTTCGGCAATCAGTTGAATCTCTTCATCCGAAAGTGTGAGTAAAATATTTGTGGGTGACATTCAGGAATGATTCCCCGACGAGGGTTGCGAACTTTTGTTCGCGACGCTCGTCGGGGCCACCAAGCGAAGCGCGGTAGAAAAAAGCAAATGTCATGCAAAAAGGACTCTCTCCCTGCTATGATGGTGATGACCAACATCCATAAAACAGGAGGGAGAGAGTCCATGAAACATCTTACCACAGAATGGCCTTTATTAAAAGAGCTGGAGGAACAATTAGTCAGAACTCTTCAAAAGGTGTTCGCTGTCTTGTTGGCGGCCCTTTTGGAGGAGATTGATCAACAACTGGCAGAAGCGCGGGACAAGCGCCGGTATCAGCTGAAAGACAAACGGCCGACCACGATCCAAACGCTGTTTGGAGAAGTGACGTTTCGACGGAACTACTACTATGATCGGCAGGCGGGGGCGTATACCTTCTTGCTGGATGCCGAACTGGGCTTTGATGGAGCGCAGTCGATCAGCCCTTGCCTCGAGGAAACGGCGGTCGAGTTGGCCGTAGAGTGCTCTTCCTACCGCAAAGCGGCCCGTACGTTGGAGTCGATCGTGGGGTATGCGGTCATGAGCCACGAGGCGATTCGCCAACTGGTGCTGGAGGCCCCTGTCTCGCTGCACCACCCTGTTTCCAAACGGCACGGCCGAGTGCTATTTGTGGAGGCGGATGGGCTGTTCATTTCCCGCCAGGGGAAAGGGAAACGGGCGAAAGAAGAGAAAATCCTGGCGGTTCACGAGGGATGGAAACGAAACGGTTCGCAGCTCAAGCTCGTGAACCGGCGCCACTACCTCCATGAAGGGGCGGAAGACGTGTGGGAACGGTTTGAAGAGTGGCTGATGAACGAATATGCCTATGACCCGTGCCGGGACCTTTTGATCATCAACGGCGACGCGGCGTCGTGGATCACAGCCTGCCGGGAGTATTTTGGAAAGCGAGTCTGCTTTCAGCTGGATCGATTTCATGTGGCGCGGGAGCTGCGTCAGTGTCTGTCCGGCCATCCGCGTTGGCGGGACGTGCGGAAGAAGCTGGCGAAACAAGACGAAGAAGGACTTTTGGTCGAGCTGAACAGCGCGGTCGGCACGTTGGAGGACGAAGGCAAAGAACAACAGCTGGCCGCCTTGATTCGCCGGATCGAGTCGATGCCGGGATGCATCCGGGACTATCGGGAGTGGCTGTCGGAGCAAGGGGTGGAGACGACCGGCATGCGTCCGATGGGCCACGCCGAGAGCGTGATGAGCCGGTTTGCGCATCGGGTGAAATCCCGCCGCAGCTGGAAAGACCAAGGGCTTCGGGCGTTTCTGAGGGCGATGGCGGCCCGAATCGACGGGATTTGGCGGAGAAATGGGCAGTTGGTGGAGGAAGAAGAGACCCGAACGGCTGTCTCGGCCTCGACGAAGTCCAAGCGGGTTGAACAGGCCAAACGGAAGGCAGGACGGTTGTGGGCAGATGTGGTGCGTCAGAATCTACCGTGTCTGCAGCGGTCATCCGGGACGCCGATCCATCAAGCGTTGTCGGCGCTTCGGGATTTTGGTTGGGTGTAAAAAAAATGGAATACAATATCATCACTTCAAGATGAGGGATGAGAGTCCGAAAGCGCTTACGATATCAATTCCTGAAGACGGCCGCCTGTTTGGCCAAAAAGACAATCCGCTCCGTCGCTTTTGGAAAGGCGCGAGCGGCATGCAGCGGACAACGTGCTGCCTATACGTGCAAACCAACGGGGGGACATGCTGCCAAACGTGCCCACTCAAAGCCCGCCAGCGGCAAACCGGATGACCGGGAGGCCGCCGGTGGGCAGTTCCATATTTTTGACAAAATGTTTGCGAAATTTGTTGATTTTTGTCGGTATTTTTGTGAAAATGGAAGTGTGGACATCGCTTATTTTGGTGAAACGGCGAGGTAGCAATTGCATGGACAAATATACGGCCTTTTTCCATCACTTCACAGAAGCAGTGGTCATCTTGAATTTGCAAGGCGTGATCATTTACCACAATCCGGCTTTTGCCGGCTTGGCGCTGAGTGAAGAAGAACAGAGGACGCTGTCCGTCGAAGGACGGGCGTTGGTTGAACGGGTGAAACAGCGCCCGGCTGCCTTTCGCTGGGAGTCAGTCAAGACTTTGTGGAGAACATTTTTTCGGTTCACTACGGGCGTTGTCAATCACTAGTTAGCGAACCATTTTAAGGAATTCATATCGTAAGCGCTTTCTGACTCTCATCCCTCATCTTGAGGTGATGATATTGTATTCCATTTTTTTACACCCAACCACCATCCCGGAGCGCCGACAACGCTTGATGGATCGGCGTCCCGGATGACCGCTGCAGACACGGTAGATTCTGACGCACCACATCTGCCCATAACCGTCCTGCCTTCCGTTTGGCCTGTTCAACCCGCTTGGACTTCGTCGAGGCCGAGACAGCCGTTCGGGTCTCTTCTTCCTCCACCAACTGCCCATTTCTCCGCCAAATCCCGTCGATTCGGGCCGCCATCGCCCTCAGAAACGCCCGAAGCCCTTGGTCTTTCCAGCTGCGGCGGGATTTCACCCGATGCGCAAACCGGCTCATCACGCTCTCGGCGTGGCCCATCGGACGCATGCCGGTCGTCTCCACCCCTTGCTCCGACAGCCACTCCCGATAGTCCCGGATGCATCCCGGCATCGACTCGATCCGGCGAATCAAGGCGGCCAGCTGTTGTTCTTTGCCTTCGTCCTCCAACGTGCCGACCGCGCTGTTCAGCTCGACCAAAAGTCCTTCTTCGTCTTGTTTCGCCAGCTTCTTCCGCACGTCCCGCCAACGCGGATGGCCGGACAGACACTGACGCAGCTCCCGCGCCACATGAAATCGATCCAGCTGAAAGCAGACTCGCTTTCCAAAATACTCCCGGCAGGCTGTGATCCACGACGCCGCGTCGCCGTTGATGATCAAAAGGTCCCGGCACGGGTCATAGGCATATTCGTTCATCAGCCACTCTTCAAACCGTTCCCACACGTCTTCCGCCCCTTCATGGAGGTAGTGGCGCCGGTTCACGAGCTTGAGCTGCGAACCGTTTCGTTTCCATCCCTCGTGAACCGCCAGGATTTTCTCTTCTTTCGCCCGTTTCCCTTTCCCCTGGCGGGAAATGAACAGCCCATCCGCCTCCACAAATAGCACTCGGCCGTGCCGTTTGGAAACAGGGTGGTGCAGCGAGACAGGGGCCTCCAGCACCAGTTGGCGAATCGCCTCGTGGCTCATGACCGCATACCCCACGATCGACTCCAACGTACGGGCCGCTTTGCGGTAGGAAGAGCACTCTACGGCCAACTCGACCGCCGTTTCCTCGAGGCAAGGGCTGATCGACTGCGCTCCATCAAAGCCCAGTTCGGCATCCAGCAAGAAGGTATACGCCCCCGCCTGCCGATCATAGTAGTAGTTCCGTCGAAACGTCACTTCTCCAAACAGCGTTTGGATCGTGGTCGGCCGTTTGTCTTTCAGCTGATACCGGCGCTTGTCCCGCGCTTCTGCCAGTTGTTGATCAATCTCCTCCAAAAGGGCCGCCAACAAGACAGCGAACACCTTTTGAAGAGTTCTGACTAATTGTTCCTCCAGCTCTTTTAATAAAGGCCATTCTGTGGTAAGATGTTTCATGGACTCTCTCCCTCCTGTTTTATGGATGTTGGTCATCACCATCATAGCAGGGAGAGAGTCCTTTTTGCATGACATTTGCTTTTTTCTACCGCGCTTCGCTTGGTGGCCCCGACGAGCGTCGCGAACAAAAGTTCGCAACCCTCGTCGGGGAATCATTCCTGAATGTCACCCACAAATATTTTACTCACACGTCGGAAATCGTAAAGGGGTTGTCTTGTTTGGCAAAAAAGCTTTCTTTATTTGCGCTCACTTGGCCCATTTTTATTGAATTGACGCTTCATATGTTGACGGGCAATGCCGATACGTTTATGCTTAGTCACTACACAGATGAAGCGGTTGCGGCTGTCGGGGTGGCCAATCAGTTATTGTTTATGGTCGTTGTCATGTTTGGCTTTATCGCAACAGGAACATCGATTTTAATTGCACAATATGCTGGGGCAAACGATGAAAAAACAGCTTCCTATATTGGAGCTACTTCCATTTGGGCAAATTTATTATTTGGCGTCGTATTAAGCGTTGCGCTTTGGATAGGAAGCGATTATCTCCTTCAAGTAATGAACGTTCCAAACGAGCTAATGGCTGATGCGCGTGCTTATTTATGGATTGTTGGTGGTTTTTCATTTGTGCAAGCGCTCATTATGACGCTCGGGGCGATTTTGCGCAGCTACGGGTTTACACGCGATATGATGAATATTACGATTGGAGTCAACATATTAAACATCATTGGCAACTATTTCGTATTGTTCGGACCGTTTGGCTTACCGGTTTTAGGTGTTGAAGGGGTCGCTTGGTCAACAACGATCAGCCGGATGATCGGGCTTGTCATTGGATTTTTGCTCATCATGAAACGTCTCCCATATCCTCTCCCACTGTTATCGAAAGAGGCGTTTTCATTTGCTTACGTTAAACAATTATTAAAAATTGGCATTCCATCTGCCGGCGAACATGTCGCTTACAATACGTCACAGCTTGTCATCACGTATTTTATTACAATGCTTGGCACAGAGGCATTAACGACGAGAGTATATACACAAAACATCATGATGTTCATTTTTTTATTTAGCGTCGCCATCGGGCAAGGGACGCAAATTATCGTCGGGCATCTCGTCGGGGCACAACGTTTTGACGAAGCGTATGCTCGCTGTTTAAAAAGTTTGCGGCTCGCCGTCATCATTTCGTTTACAGCAGCCGCCTTGTTTTCTCTTTTTTCCGATCAACTGTTTTCCATTTTCACAAGCAATAAATGGATGATTGAAACAGGCGGGACGCTCATTTTGCTGACGATGCTTCTTGAACCTGGTCGTTCGTTTAACCTTGTGATTATTAACTCCCTTCGTGCTGCTGGCGATGTGAAATTTCCTGTCTATATCGGCGTCGCTTCGATGTGGGGAATAAGCATCCCGCTTGCCTACCTCCTTGGCATTTCATTCGATCTTGGTTTAGTCGGCATCTGGCTCGCCTTTGCGGCAGACGAATGGATACGTGGCTTACTCGTCTATTGGCGTTGGAAATCAAACGTATGGCGCACAAAATCGTTCGTCAAAAAGGAAGCGACAGCTTAAAAACCCGAACAACGACGACGTTGTTCGGGTTTTCTCAGTTTTCTTTTAAATGAATGTTATAATGCTCAAACCATTCATGAAACTGAATAAAATACGCCAAAAGTTGCGGACCGGACATCAATTGCCCGAACCATGGAATGCGAAACGACTGTCCTTTCGTCTCTACTAATTCCTTTAACTTCTTTGCATCAAACAGTTCATATAAAACGGACGAGCGATTCGCTAAAATGGTCTCTAGTCGTTCCGCTACGATGTCTGTATAGCGCGGATGATGCGTTTTCGGATACGGACTTTTTTTCCGATACAATACGTCATCAGGCAACATGCCTTCTAACGCCTTACGCAAAATCCCCTTTTCGCGATTGTTATGCATTTTCATCTCCCACGGAATGTTCCATACGTACTCGACAAGGCGATGGTCCGCAAACGGGACGCGCACTTCTAAACTCGCCGCCATGCTCATTCGGTCTTTCCGATCTAAAAGCGTCGTCATAAACCAAATCATATTTAAGTAAAATAGTTCGCGGCGACGTTTTTCTTCTCCGCTTTCTCCGTCCGCGTGAGGAACTTCACGAAGCGTTTCTTTATAGCGCATATCGGCATACTCATGAAGCGGCAGTTTTTCACGCCACGTTTCATTGAGAAGATCGAATCGTTCATGCAATGAACGCATCCACGGAAATCCGTCTCGCTCAAAGTCTTCTTTTCTATGGAACCATGGATAGCCTCCAAAAATTTCGTCGGCACATTCTCCAGATAGACTCACAACAAACTGTTGCTTAATTTGGCGACAAAACCAAAGAAGCGACGAATCAATATCAGCCATCCCCGGTAAGTCGCGCGCAATCATCGCTTCCGTCAAATAGTCGGCTAGCTGTTGTTGCGAAATGACACACGTATGATGAACGGTTTGAAACGCATCAGACATTTGTTTAATCCAAGGACCATCGCTATTCGGCTGAAAGGCGTTCGCAGTAAAATATTGTTCATTTTCTTCGTAATCAATGGAATACGTATGAAGCGGTCCTTTTCCTTCTCGTTCAAACGACTGCGCCGCAATCGCTGTAATGGCGCTTGAATCGACCCCACCCGATAAAAACGTACACACAGGGACGTCTGAAACGAGTTGGCGCGTAACGGCATCAATAAGCAACGTGCGAATATGCTCGACTGTTTCGTCAAACGAATGAACGTGTGGGGCGCTTTTCACGTTCCAGTATCGCCATTGCCGTATCCCCTCTTTATTCACGATCATCGCATGAGCCGGGCGCAGTTCGTGAATCGTTCGAAATACGCCATGTCCCGGAGTGCGTGACGGACCGAGCGCTAAAATTTCGCATAAACTTTCGCGATCAATTTCCGCTCGAACGTTTGGATGCGCTAAAATCGCTTTAATTTCCGAAGCGAATAAAAACTCTCCTTGTTCATGACGATAAAAGAGCGGCTTCACTCCTAAACGATCGCGCGCTAAAAACAAATGACGGCGCTCACCATCCCAAACCGCAAATGCAAAAATGCCGTTTAAATGATCGACACATTGTTCACGCCATTCCATGTATGCGGTAAGCAACACTTCTGTATCGGAATGCCCTTGAAACGTATATCCTTTTTGCAATAACTGTTTGCGAATATCTTCTGTATTATACAGTTCGCCATTATAACAAATCGTATAGGCATAACCGTTTTTTATTCGCGTCATCGGCTGGACGCCGCCTGCTGGGTCGACAACGACAAGCCGCTTATGCCCAAATGCGACATGATCGTCCATCCAAACATTTGTATCATCCGGTCCTCTAAATGAAAGCGTATTGGCCATGTTGAGAACAACATCTCTTTCTTGGCGCAACTGACGCTCAAAATGAACCCATCCGGTAATTCCGCACACGTCAATCATTCCCTTCTGTTGTGAACAAGTATGAAGCATGCTTTTATTTTATGCATCGTTTATATAAATGATGAGTTGTCTATAATGGCGTACGAAGGGAATTGACAAAAAAGGAGTGAAATAAATGGATCGCCTTGCATCATTGCGCGCACAAAAACGAGCTTACATATACGGCGTTGTTGAACAAGTGAACGGTGAATGGATATTTTTTGATGAAGATGACGATGCGCATGAATTAACAAGTTTACCGAAGGAAGTCGAACTTTTCCGTTTCGGTCAATGGATAAAAGGATGGCTTGGGGAAGATGGGGACGTGTATATGACCGAACGGTACGCATTAAAAAACGGTGACCGTCTCCGCTACGTAAAGCCGTTGCCGCACGCATACGAACAATGGCTTTCTCAGCTACCCGATCACGCGTTTTTTCATTTTATTCACTTAGTTAACGAGTGGCATTTTTCCGTATATGACTGTTTGTATTGTTATAACTATATGTTGTTTGCTGAAAAAGGGGTTAATTTTTTAATATTTGATAACTCGGTTGACATGTGCAACGTCCAACATTATTTTGACGAAAAACAACATCGCTTTGAACTGACGTTGCAAACAGGGAAAAAAGTGATCGGTGTCCAACTCGATTATTGAATGACCACGTTCCCTTGTAACACTTGTTGTTCAAATTGTTCCGCAGAAAGCGGTTTAAAAATCGCATACCCTTGCGCATAATGACATTTTAATCGCTTTAACAATTTCATTTGCTCAGCCGTTTCTACCCCTTCGGCGACAACTTTTAGGCGCAAGCCGTGCCCCATCGTAATGATTGATTTCACAATCGCAATGTCCGAACGATCTTGATGGAGTTGGTAAATGAACGACCTAGCAATTTTTAACGTATTGATCGGCAAATTTTTTAAATAACTTAAAGAGGAGTAACCTGTGCCAAAATCATCAATAGACACTTGCACACCAAGCTGTTGAAGCTTTTTCATCACGTGAATGCTGTAATACATATTTCGTAACATCGAGCTTTCTGTAAGTTCTAAATGTAAACAATGAGCGGGAAGCTGCGACTGCTTCAGCGCTTGTTGGACGTCTTCAAAAAACGTCGGATGCTGAAATTGCGTCGCTGAGACGTTGACAGAAATCATTAACGAATCAAAGCCGAGATCATGCCATTTTTTCGTTTGCATGCACGCTTCTGTTAATACCCAACGACCGAGCTCATGAATGAAACCAATTTCCTCTGCAATCGGAATAAATTCAAGCGGAGACACAAATCCGATTTTCGGGTGTTTCCAGCGCAATAGCGCTTCGCTCCCGATAATTTTTCCCGTCATTAAATCAAGAAGCGGCTGATAGACGAGAAAACATTCTTGTTTTTCGAGCGCTTTTCGCAAATATCGTTCAAGCTCGACGCGATACATCACTTGTTCGTTCATTTTTGTGGCGTATAACTTCACGCTGTTGCCGCCTTTTTGTTTCGCCCGATTGACCGCTGTATCCGCATTTTTTAATAACGACTGCGCATCGACCCCATCCGTTGGATAAAAGCTTACACCGACACTTGCGGTTAAGAAAAACTCTTTTTCTTCGTACACAATTGGCGAAGCGATATGTTGGAGCAGTTTTTTCGCCCATTCAACGACCGTTTGCACATCCGTTTGTTTTGTCAACAATAAGCTAAACTTATCTCCGCCAAAACGGCCTAAATGCGCGCCAGATGGCAATATGTTTTTTATTCGCTCCGCCATTTGCTTTAATATTTCATCCCCACCGTAATGACCGATCGTACCGTTTACCATTTTAAAACGATCCATATCAATAAATAAAACAGCAAGTGTACTGCCTGTTTCTTTCGCTTTGTCAATTGCGTTTTTCACGATATTTGTAAATTGCAGCCGATTCGGTAGCCCCGTGTCGCTATCGTGATATGCGATATATTTGATATGTTCTTCTGCGCGCTTTTGTTCGGTAATGTCGCGTCCGATCCCATAAATGCCAACCTTTTTTCCGTCAACGATAATCGGAACATTTTTAATTTGTAATAAATACACTTCTCCTGATTTCGATGGAATTTCTAAATTGTATTGTTGCACCTTTCCTTTTAACGCGCGATAAAAATAGCGGCGCACGCGCGGAATATCTTCTTTTTTAATGTAATCAAGCGAGTTTGTATGCAAAATTTCGTCTGCCTTATACCCAAACACGCGCTCAAACGCAGGATTGACGCTTGTGAAATTGCCTTCTAAATCGGTGGAATATACAATGTCTGGATTATGTTCAAATAAAGAGCGGTAATATTGTTCAGATAGCTTCATTTTTTGACGCATCTCGTCCATATTTGCTCGATAATCGTCAAAAACGAGGGCACAAATGATGGCATGTTCCGATGCATCCCCAATCATCGGAAGCAGTTGTGCTTGGGGCAAATGATGTTGCACGTACCGTTCGACTTGCATGCGAAACGAAGGAGAAAGCGAAGAAACGAAAATCGTTAGTTGGTCATACTCATATAAACGAGAGTCGCTCACCCATCGTTCCCAATCTGCAAACGTTTTACAAACCGTTTGAAATAATTTCATCCCCTTTTTCCCACTCTTTCTTTCTCTTTATATTTTTAGGATTATCACTTAATTTTCATTATAGCACATTTCCATATGGTAGAAAAAGATAAAAGTTGGCAAATGTGCCAACTTTAAGAAAAGAATGAAAAACCAAACGGCAACTTAAATCCAAGATATAGTACGACCACGAACGCTACAAAAAACTGAAGCCAAAGAATATTCGTATTTTTTCCTTTCGCTGTCCGAACGAGAATCATTTCCATCGTTCCGATCACCCATATCCCAACGATCACTTTAATGATATAAAGAAATGGGAAGGAGGACATGCTATGTAAAATCCACGCTCCTGTCGCAATAATGAACACGTAAAATAGGCGCAACAACATGTGTAACGTTTTTGTTTTTTCATGTCCTTTCGACTGTAAAACAAGCGCAACGACAAATAAAATAAGCGCAACAACCCACGTCGTAATATGTGCATGTGTCATCGTCATTCTCCTTTCTCTATCCATTTCATATATGAATCTATCATAACACGTCGATCGTGATCGGACAATTGAAAAGGAAAACGCTCACCTTTTCTATTTACTTTCTATATTCACTTCAAGTATGTTATATATGTGAGCATCCAAGTGGGAGGGATCAACTTGAAAACAACACAAATCATCGAGCTAACAGAAAAATACGGGGCAAACAACTATCATCCACTTCCAGTCGTCTTATCTAAAGGCGAAGGAGTATGGGTAGAAGATCCAGAAGGCAATCGTTATATGGATATGTTGAGCGCTTACTCTGCGGTCAACCAAGGTCATCGCCATCCGCGCATCGTGCAGGCGCTTATTGATCAAGCGAATAAAATTACATTAACATCGCGCGCATTTCATAACGACCAGCTCGGTCCATGGTATGAAAAAGTCGCAAAGCTAACGAAAAAAGAAATGGTTTTGCCGATGAACACAGGTGCCGAAGCGGTCGAAACAGCCGTAAAAGCAGCGCGCCGCTGGGCATATGACGTAAAAGGCGTTCCTGCGGATCAAGCCGAAATTATCGTTTGTGAAGATAACTTTCACGGTCGGACGATGACAGCGGTGTCGATGTCATCCAATCCAGAATACAAACGCGGATTCGGTCCGATGCTTCCGGGCATCAAAGTCATTCCGTTCGGCGATGTAGAGGCGCTAAAACAAGCGATCACTCCAAATACAGCCGCATTTATTTTTGAGCCAATTCAAGGAGAAGCAGGCATTAACATTCCGCCAGAAGGATTTTTAAAAGCCGCATACGACGTATGTAAACAACATAACGTTTTATACATTGCGGACGAAATTCAATCAGGACTTGGCCGCTCCGGCAAAATGTTTGCGTGCGATTGGGAAGAAGTTGAGCCAGACATGTACATTCTCGGCAAAGCGCTCGGTGGGGGCGTATTCCCAATTTCATGCGTAGCCGCAAACCGCGACATTCTTGGTGTATTCAATCCAGGCTCGCACGGATCGACGTTCGGTGGCAACCCGCTTGCTTGTGCCGTTTCGATCGCTGCGCTTGATGTTATCATCGAAGAAAAATTGCCAGAGCGCTCATTTGAGCTCGGTCAATACTTCCAAGAAAAATTGCGCGAAATCAATCATCCAGACATTAAAGAAGTGCGCGGCAGAGGATTGTTTATCGGCGTCGAATTACACGTCCCTGCGCGTCCGTATTGCGAAAAACTGCAACAAGAAGGGCTATTATGTAAAGAAACGCATGACACAGTCATCCGTTTTGCCCCGCCGCTCGTTATTACAAAAGAAGAGCTCGATTGGGCAATTGAAAAAGTGAAAAAAGTATTTGAACAATAAAAAGCTGGGGATCCCCAGCTTTTTATTGTACTCGGTTGCGCAACGTGCCAATCTGGTCGATCGTAATTTCAACGACGTCGCCCGACTGTAAAAAACGCGGTGGATTCATCCCTTTCCCAACTCCTGCTGGCGTTCCTGTCGCAATGATATCCCCCGACTCTAACGTCATCCCTTTCGACAATGTCGCAATCATCGTTGGAATATCGAAAATCAATTGCGATGTCGTTGCCGATTGTCTGACTTCACCATTCACTTTCGTTTGAATATGTAACGCATGCGGCTCGGCAATTGCCGACCGATGAACGATCCACGGTCCCATCGGACATGACGTATCCAAACTTTTGCCAAGCAAATATTGTTTATGTCTTTCTTGTAAATCGCGCGCCGTCACATCGTTTATGATCGTATAACCAAACACGTAATCGAGCGCCTGTTCTTTCGGAATCGCTTTTCCCTTTTTCCCAATAACAATCGCAAGTTCCCCTTCATAATCTAATTGATCGGTTACATCCGCATGGCGTAAAATCGCTGCCTCATGCCCGATCACTGTCGTTGGCGCTTTCGAAAATACAATGATATTTTCGCGATCCGCCGCGCCTCCCATTTCTTGCGCATGATCTGCGTAATTTTTTCCAATACAAAAAATATTTTTTGTCGGGCGCGGAATCGGCGCAAGCAGTTGTACGTCGTGAAGTGCATACGTCCACTCCGGTCGCACACGTTCTAGCACACGTTGCACTTTTTCAATAAACGATTCACCAAGTTCTATGCATTCGATCATCGTATGCGGCATCGTTTCATCTGCTTTCGATAAATGAACGATTTTTTGCTCATGAACAACCCCAACAAACACATCTGATCCGACGTGCGCTGTAACAAATTTCATGTTCTCATCCCCTTTTTCGTATGATCGAACATCATTATGTTCTCTTTTTTATAACTAAACTCCTTTGAAAAAAATCATTTTCCAACACATTATCCTATTTCCTTTTTCTTCAGAATATGTATAATAGTTTATACATACAGTTGTTTACAGCTTGTTAACTAAAGTGAGAAATGTTGGTGAATCTTATGTCTCTTTCCCTCATCGAAAAGAAAAGAAGACAATTAATTGAATTGGCGCAAATGTACGGTTTTTCGGCGAAAGAAACGATCCAATGCAGTCAAGAGCTCGATGAATTGTTAAATAAACATTTGAAAGAAGCCGTGCTTTTCCATAAAGAAAAAGAGGACAAGCCGTGTGCGACATGATTCATTCATGTCGTTTTCTTTTTTCCGTACGTCATCCATCGCCATACGCGCTCCATCGGTCCGATGCGATATTTTTTTAGCCACCAATGGCTCCAACATATTTGCATGACATATACAACGAGCGCAACAGCTAACGCTTGTTTTGGTGTTACTTTTCCATACAATCCGAAGCCATATGAATAAAAAATGGTCGTACAAATGACGGATTGCATGAGATAGTTCGTGAACGCCATTTGACCAACAGGGGAAAAAAAACGAATGACGTTCGCCGTCGCAAACGAAAACGCGGTCAAATAAAACAAAGCGAGCGCAGGACCCCCGATCATATCTTGGGCATACTCGGTTACGATATTTTTTTCGATATATGGCAATAATTTAAACGCCATGCCGACGACGAATGAACCGATGCACCATTTTTGAATCGTTTCGCGATGTTGTGCCACATGATGAAACCATTTTTCTTTTGCGATATATGCTCCAAATAAAAGAAATGGCAAAATCGTTAAAATAAAAATGAATGTTTGTGTAAACGAATTGACGTATAGCCAATCGGCTACCCGTTGCATAAAAATTTGTTCCCACGTGCCTTGTTGATAATTTGCGATCGCCTGCCTTGCCAGCTCTGGCTCTGAAAAATCGACATCGCCACTTACTTTCCACATGAGCCACATGAGTATCGTTGAACCGAAAGCCCAACTGCTCCAAAGCGAAAGCGCCCAGTTACGTAACGTTTTTGCGCTCGCTTGAAAAAACGGAAAAAGAAACAACCCGACGATCGCATACCCGATTAAAATATCGCCATGCCAAATGAAAAATGCATGAATGACGCCAAATAACAACAACGCAAGCAAACGGCGCAAAAAAGTCACTCGAAACCGTTCGCCCCCTTTTTCAAACATCACCCATGCTCCCCAGCCGAACAACAACGAAAAAAGCGGATAAAAGCTCGCTTGCGCAAATATATCTACAAATGCGAGCAGAAAACGATCAACCCCATCTTTCGCAAATACCGACGCATCAACATATAACATCGGAAGCGAAAAATCAAGAACGTTTACAAGCAAAATGCCAAACAACGCAAAACCGCGCACCGCATCAATCGTCGAAATACGCATCTTTTCCCTCCTTTTCCATTTCATCCTGAACCTCCCGATGGCTAAAGCCACGGGGTTCTTGTGTACTATAGAGCTTCTTCCATACCTTCGCATGGATACTGACTCTAATTCCACAAGACTTTCATGGGCAAACACCTTTGCGAATATTAAGCGGCACCATGATCGCTCCTGTTTGAAATACGCCGTAAAATCCTTCGAGCATTTCTAACGTATTTGGCGCTAAATAAGCGACACGGTCCCCTTTTTTCCCCCTAAAGCACTTAACCCGTGAGACAATTGATTGACGCGCTCATTGAGCTCACGATATGTAAACGATCTTCCTTCGCTAATGACGCCGATTTTGTCTCCGTAAAGCGACACGGCACGATCTAAAAAATGAGTTAATACTAATGGAACGTCCATCCCCAATCCCCCTTATTTTTATGTCTAAAAATTATTATTTTTCAGAAATATTATAACACATCTTTCTTTTTATGGAGCACATTTCTTTCATTGTTTTCATATGATTGGGTAAGGGAAAGAATGAAGGAAAGGACGATGGCCATGCCTTCCTATATTGCAGGTCCAATTAAAATTACGAACGTCAGTAGCGATGCAACCGTCAATTTCGGCGATACGTTGCAAATCGCGCCAAAAAGTTCATCGAGGTCGCTTGCAGGTGCCGGTGGTGGAAATACAGGAGATTTTTTACAAACGAATACGTTTATTAGCTTTACAAATACACTCGATCCAGACACCGCCGATAGCAACATAAAAAGCAAGGGATAGCCGATGCCAGCCATTGTTGGAGCGGTCCAAATTAACAGTATCGGAGGTGGCGGTGTGTTTCATATCGGCGATGTATTTGCCATCTCTCCGTACAGCGTTGCTAAAACGTTTGCTGGTGCTGGTTCATTTAATACGGGGGACGGCCTGAATATTTACAATCAATATAGCAGCACAAATACAAACGACCACGATGTTGCCGATAGCAATGTCGTTGGAAACGTCTAGCGAGGTGGGACGATTAATGTGTACGTTCAACAAACGATTTCTATTCACCAATTAAAAATCGGCTCGCTTACTAACTCATCTGTACTGTAAATCGGAACAACTGGAAAAGTACAACCGCTCGCCACATGGTGCACTTTTCCTTCCGTCGGCAAATCCGGACGGTCGACATGCACCGCCGCCTTAGAGTCAAACCGGATGAGCTCCGCCTGCACACAGCGCATGACACAAACGGCGAACGCTGCGGCACGGAGATGAGCGGCCATGCAAGCGCGGAGCGAAACCGCCTCCTCCACTGTTTCTCCTTCACCTCCCATCGACAAAAAAACCCCTTTCGCCTCGGAATGATGCGAAAGGGGCCATGAGCCGTTCTTATCATCCAAAGCGAAACCGCTTTGCGGGTGTTAGCACCTTGCCTGCGGCAGGTTGCTGTGGGGTCATCAAGCCCGTTCTCTCGCCCACTCTTGATAAGACGTATGCAATTTATCTTCTATCTTATCATACATCATCAAAGGCAACAATCGTCATTGTTCGACTTCCGGTTGCTCGGACGTGACGCCGACATCTTTCCACGTCAGCTTCGAGCTCGGGTCAACCGTAAAGTTGGCGACACGGTTGTTGACCGCATAGATGGCGGAACGATACAACGTTGGGATGACCGGCACTTCTTCGTTCATTAGCTTTTGCCACTCGCTGTAAATTTTCCGGCGATACTCCTTGTCAAACGCCTGTTCGGAATGGCCTTTTTCCAACAGTTCATCGTTTTTCTCATTCACCCAGCGCGAGTAGTTGAACATGGCGTCGCGGCCGTACAATCCGTACGGGTCGACGTTCGTTCCAGTTCCCCAAGCGGCGGCGTAGACATCCACTTTCGGATCGTCTTTTTCGATCATATCGTAGAAGGAGTTGAACTCCGCCAAGCGTCCGTCTACAAGCTGAACATCGAGACCCACATCTTTCCAGCATTGCATATAAAATTTGGCCAGCGGTTCAGCGATGTCCCCACCGCTCATCGCCAAGAAGTTGACCTTGAATTTTTTGCCGTTTGGATCTTCGCGGAGGCCATCGCCATCCACATCTTTATATCCCGCTTCATCCAGCAATTGTTTCGCTTTTTCCGGATTGTACGTATACCCTTTGATGGAACTGTCATGATAGCCCGGGAACGACGGCGGAATGAGCGTGTTCGCCGGGAAGCGCAAACCATGATACAGGCGGTCGGCCACCTCTTGGTTGTTGATGGCGTACGCCATGGCTTGGCGCAGTTTTTTGTTTTGGAATTTCGGATTGTCCATTACGTTTTCCTGCTTTTTCGCATCCCAATGGCCGAGTTTAAAGCCGATATAGTTGTACGCCAAATCCACTTTACCGATAAACTGAATGTTTTTCGTCCCTTTCGCGTTCAAATATTGGTCAGTCGGGAACCCAGCGACGTCAATTTCGCCTTTTTTCAGCGCTTGCAGGACGACTTGCGGGCTGACGACTTTCAAAATGACGCCTTCCAAGTTCGGTTTGCCAGCCCAGTAGTCATCATTGCGAACAAACTCTACCGACTCGCCCGGAACGATTTTCTTCACTTTAAACGGACCGAACCCGATCGGGTTTTTCCGGATTTTATCCGATTTCGCCAAGTCTTTGATCGGAATGTCTTTCAAGTAATGCTTCGGCAGCGGATACGCCCAAATGCCAGTCAACACCGACGGATTGGCCTGTTTCCATGTGATCGTCAACGTCTTTTTGTCGATGACTTTAATGCCGGAAATTTTATCCGCTTTGCCGCTGTGATATTCTTCCATCCCGACGATCCCTTGGATGAGCGGATCGCCATAACGGACGCCGGTGTAATCTTTATGGCCGATGACCAAATACGCATACTCCAAGTCTTCAGCGGTCACCGGCTGGCCGTCATGCCAATTCACATTGTCTTTAATACGGATTGTCATCGTCTTTTTATCATCCGACAACTCATACGTGGCAGCCCCATCATTTGTAATTTCATAGTCACCGTTCGTCCGGAAAAGCGACTCGTCAAAAAATTGCAAAATCTCTGCGTCGGGCGCTCCGGTGTAGAATGCATAGCTGAGCGTCCCTTCAAACGGCGTATCGGACACAAGGCCGTATTTCAACACGCCGCCATCGATGATTTTCCTGTCGTTTTTCACCGTCATCGGGAATTTGCTGATGTCTTCCTTCTGAGCCGCCGGTTTTTCGTTATTGTTGCCCTTTCCGCTCGTTGTGTCGGATTTGCCCGTGCACCCGGCGAGCACGAGCAAGAGCGCGGCGAGAGCCGCCAGCCATTTTCTCTTCACATTTTCTTCCCCCTTATCCTAGTCGTTGTCTTGCATCAGCCGCACGTTTCAGCGCTTGGCCGATGAAATTTATGCACAGCATCATCACTAAAATAAGCAATGACGCAGGCAACCAAACCCACCATTTGTTTTGCAAAACATCCGGGTTGGTCGCATAGCTGACCAACGTCCCTAAGCTCGGCGTGCTCTCCGGCAGCCCGAAGCCAAGATACGTGAGCCCGGACTCGATGCCGATGTTGCCCGCCAAATTTAACGTCAAATTGACGATAATGATTGAGCTGAGGTTGGGCAAAATTTGAAAAATAATGATTTTCCAATCTGGCGTGCCGAGCGTTTTTGACGCGCTGACATAATCCAGCTCGCGCTCGGCCAGCGTTTTGGCGCGGATCAGCCGGGCTTTGCCCATCCACAAAAACGCGCTCATGATCAAAATGAACGTCAATACATTATATTTAGGCACAATGGCGACAAAAACAATAATGAGCATCAAAAACGGCAGAACGAGAATAAAATCGATGATGCGCATAATGACATTGTCAATCCAGCCGCCGAAATAGCCGGCCACCAATCCGACAATGAGGCCGATCGCCCCAGTAATGAGCGTAATGGCCAGCCCGATCGTAAACGAATTGCGGGCGCCGATGATGAGCTGGCCAAACACGTCGCGCCCTCCGTAGTCTGTGCCAAGCCAGTGTTCCGCTGACGGCGGAGAATAGATGGAAAGAAAATCCACTTTCACGATTTCCTCTTGATCCAAAAAGAGCGACACGCCATAGACGATCGACAAAAGGATTCCTAAAACGATGAGCGAACCAAGCGCGAGCCGATCCCGAGCCACCTCCCGCCACATGATCGAAAAGGCGGAAGGGCTTTTCTCGATGTTCGCTCCGGCCGGCGTTGGGCCGCTGATTTCCGCTTTCATGTCAGCTACCTTCCTCCTTCCCTACTCAATCCGGATGCGCGGGTCGACCGCACTCAAAATGATGTCCGACAACAGCGTGCCCACCAGCGTCGCCAGGCCGGAAATCATGACGAGCGCCGTCACGACGCTGTAATCCCGCTGCATAATCGACTGCAAAAACAGCTGGCCAACCCCCGGATAGCTGTAGATCGACTCCAAAAACACGGAACCGCCGACAAGCCCGGTGATCTCATACCCTAAAAACGCCGCGATCGGCAAAAACGCATTGCGCAAAATATGGCGCCAATAGATGTGCCGCTCCGGCACGCCTTTCGCCCGCGCCGTTTTCACGAAATCTTTCACTTTCGTATCGACGATTTCGCTGCGCAAATATTGAATCGTAACGACCGTGTTGATGAGCGCTCCCGACAACGCCGGAAGCATGAGATGGTTCAATTTGCTTAAATAGTAAGCGAGCGTCCCTTCCTCGACCTGAACGTCCACGCTGCCGCCGGTTGGAAACCAGCCAAGGTGAAAGCCGAAAATAAACAGCATGACCAAAGCAAAAATGAACAGCGGCGTGGCAAACCCGAGATAGCTGTAGCCGACGACTAGCTTATCAGCCCATGTATCTGTCCATCGCCCCGACACGATGCCAAGCGGAATGGCAATCAGGTACGTCAAAATTAAAATCGCCGCCGACAGCAACACCGTATTCCCGATCCGTCCGGCCAGCAGATCAGTGACCGGCTGCTGGTGGGTATAGGAAAGGCCGAGATCCCCTTGCAGCATGTTTTTCACCCAACGTATGTATTGAATATGCACCGGATCATTCAAGCCAAGTTTTTCCCGCATTTCCTCAAGCGTCTGCGGATCCATTTTCGGGTTGGCCGCCAGCTGCCCCGTCAGCGCATCGCCCGGCATCGCCTTCGCCAGCAAGAAAATGAGGACGCTCAGCAAAAACAATTGTGGAATCATAATGAGGATTCGCCGTAAAATAAATTTCAGCATCTTCCCGTCCTCCCCTCTTTACGGAATGGCCACCGAGTGCGTCGGCGAAATCGGCTTGAGCGGGTGAGCCCGGCCGTTTGCATCAAAATAGCGGGAATACGACTGCTCATACTCTTTTTCCACTTCGCGGCGAAGCGCCTCCTGCCGGCCGCGTTCGCGCGGATCGGCGTTCGGAATGGCGGAGAGCAGACGTTTCGTATAAATATGTTGAGGATTCGTAAAAATCTCCTCGCTCGTCCCTTCCTCCACGAGCCGGCCGCGGTACATAATGCCGATGCGGTCGCACATATGCCGAATGATCCCTAAATCATGGCTGATGAACAAATACGTCAGCCCGTACTCCTGCTGGATTTCTTTCATGAAATTCAACACTTGCGCCTGCACCGACACATCAAGCGCCGACACCGGCTCATCGGCGATGATGAGCTTCGGATTGAGCGTGAGCGCCCGCGCAATGCCGATGCGTTGGCGCTGTCCGCCGGAAAATTCATGCGGATATTTGTAAATCGACTCCGCGCTCAAGCCGACCCGCTCTAAAACGTATTGCACCTTCTGCCGCTCCTCTTGCGGGGACAGGCGTTCAAAATTGCGGAGCGGCTCGGCGACAATGTCGAGCACACGTTTGCGCGGATTGAGCGAAGAATACGGATCTTGGAAAATCATCTGGATGTCTTTCCGATACGGATGAAACTCGCGGCGGCGAAGCTTTGTCAAATCCGTCCCTTCAAACAGCACTTCCCCGGCCGTGGCGCGGATCAAACCGATAATCGTGCGCCCTGTCGTCGTCTTGCCGCAGCCGGACTCGCCGACGAGCCCGTACGTTTCCCCTTTGTTCAGCGTGAAACTGACATCGTCCACCGCGCGGACATGGTCGACCACCCGGCGAAAAAAACCGCCGCGCACCGGATAGTATACTTTCAAATGGTTGACGTTAAGAAGCGCCATGGCCGATTCCACCTACCTTTTGATCATCGGGAAAATAAAAATGTTGGTAACATGTGCAACGCACCCAGTGCCCCGGCTCCACTTCCCGCAACTTCGGATCCGATTCGTGCTTATCCGCCCCAATCCAGCTGATGCGCGGCTGGAAGCGGCAGCCGCGCCGCGGCAGTTTATGCAGCGGCGGAACGATCCCTTGGATGACGTGGAGTCGTTCCTTTTTCGTCTGCGCAGACGGGATCGACTGCAACAATGAGCGGGTGTATGGATGAAGCGGACGGTGAAAAATGGTATCGACGTCCGCTAACTCAACGATTTCCCCAGCATACATGACCGCCACACGGTCCGCCATTTCCGCCACCACCCCCAAATCATGCGTGATTAAAATAATGCTCGTTTTCATTTGCCGCTGCAACTCTTTGAGCAGCCCTATGATCTGCGCCTGAATCGTCACATCAAGCGCCGTTGTCGGTTCATCGGCGATGAGCAGGGCGGGCTCGCAGGCGATGGCGATCGCGATGACGACCCGCTGCCGCATCCCCCCGGACAACTCGTGCGGATAACGGTGGTACACCTTTTCCGGCTCCGGAATGCCGACTTTGCGAAGCAAGACGATCGTTCGCTTCTTTTTTTCGGCTGCTGACAGCCGCAGATGGTAATCCATGCTTTCTTCGATCTGCCGGCCGACCGTCATGAGCGGATTGAGCGCCGTTAACGGATCCTGAAAGATCATCCCGATTTCTTTGCCGCGGATGCGATTGAGTTCGGCAACGGAGAGCGACAGCAAATTTGTCCCTTTAAAGTGCAGGCGCCCCTCAATTTTTGTCTTTTCGGGCGGGTGGAGACCCATGATCGACAAAGCGAGTGCGCTTTTGCCGCAACCCGACTCCCCGACGAGAGCGACGACTTCGTTCTCTCCGATCGCCAGCGAAACGTCGTCGACCGCCGCATAATAGTCATCACCGATGCGGAAAGAGACTCGCAGCCCCTCAATTTCCAGTAACGTTTGCTTTGCCAATGTGTCCTTCTCCCTTTTGTTAGTATTAATAAATTTTAGACTATATATAATATTTAGATAATATTCTATCATTTTTTTTGTAAATTCAATATTCTCTATTATTTTTTTTCGTAAATTCAATAAATATTTATAGAAAGGTTCATCACCAAAAGTTGTACTTGCACCTGTCATGAACCCAGGCATTCAAACGACGTTTCGCTTGTCGCTCGCTTTGGCTTTTGGATACATAACGAAAATGTTGAAGGGATTGATAGACAGCCTGCAAGGAATCGCTCTCTTTCTGCCACTTTCGCACCGTTTGGCGCTCCTCCTCGGTGAGCTTCTCGGGACACTGGGTCAATCAGCGGCAAACATACCGAACATGCCCGTGTTTCTTGTTCACTTTTCCGAAGGATTGGCGGCATCGATCCAACGCTTCTGTAAACAATTGAATCACATGAAAATAATCGACCACATGCTTCGCTTCCGGACACCCCATAGCCATCAAGTTAAGAATTTGATCTTTTTTCAGCGCCAAAAACATTGATTTTTCGAACATGCGTATCATCCTAAAAAATTTTATACCGCTAACTTGACGGGTATGATTCCCATCCCCCACTTTTATATCTAAAAATTATTATTTTTCAGAAATATTATAACATATCTTTCTTTTTGTAGAGCACATTTCTTTCATTGTTTTCATATGATTGTGTAGGGGAAAGAACGAAAGAAAGGACGATGGCCATGCCTTCTTATATCGCTGGTCCAATAAAAATTACGAACGTCAGCAGCGACGGGACAGTGAATTTCGGTGATACGTTGCAAATTGCACCAAAAAGTTCATCAAAATCGCTCGCAGGTGCTGGTGGTGGAAATACAGGAGATTTTTTACAAACAAATACATTCATTAGCTTTACAAATACAATCGACCCCGACATCGTCGATGGCAACGTAAAAAGCAAGGGATAGCCGATGCCAGCCATTGTTGGAGCGGTCCAAATTAACAGCATCGGAGGTGGCGGTGTGTTTCATATCGGCGATGTATTTGCCATCTCTCCGTATAGCGTTGCTAAAACGTTTGCTGGTGCTGGTTCATTTAATACGGGGGACGGCTTGCATATTTACAATCAATATAGCAACACAAATACAAACGACCGCGATATTGCCGATAGCAATGTCGTTGGAAACGTCTAGCGAGGTGGGACGATGAATGTGTACGTTCAACAAACGATTTCTATTCATCAATTAAAAATCGGTTCGCTTACTAACTCATCTGTACTGCAAATCGGAACAACTGGAAAAGTACAACCGCTCGCCACATTAAGCAATACCGGTCAATTTACACAACCTGCTCCGGAATCAAAAATGAATATTCAAGGAGGACCGCTCGTTCCACTTCAGTCTCCTGTATAAAACTGTGATACTTCTTTTTGCTCGGCCATACATTAGAAAGTAAAAAGGTCGGCAAAGAAGGAGGCATCATACATGTGGCATGATTACTTTAAACAGCTCGAAACGTATTTAAAATGGCAACAACAAAAAATGCAATCGCTTGAACAAGCAGTAAACGCTTTACAACAGCAATATGAACAATTAAAAAAAAAGCCGCATACAACGATCGAAAAAATTGAATATCATTTTGATCAATTAAAAGTGGAAACGTTAGAAGGAACGTTAAATATCGGTTTAAATCCTGCCACGTTTGGAGAAGATACGATCGAAAATTTCGCCGTTCCCCAAAGTCAAACAATCATTCCGCAACCAACACCACTTTTTCGTAGCATTCAAACGGCTGTTCATTCATATTTACAAGAAGAAGGCGAAAATATTATCGCCCGTATGGAACAAACGTATAACCGTTCGCTCGATCCAACGTATCGCCAATTTATATTGGAAGATATTGCTCGACAAATTGATGACCGCATTCATTTTTATTTACGCCAACATGGAGAAAACGAACAAGAAAACGATGAGCGACAACAAAACATTATCGCATATTTAAAGCGAGATATCGAGTATTCCATTGAAACGTTTTTAAAACATTTACCTCGAGAGGGGATGAACGAATGAATATGACGGTTGTCAACCATCATCTTTCCGTCGGTCATATTTCGATTGGTGGGGTTGCAAGTTCATCGCTCGTATTAATCGGCGACAGCGAAACGATTCAATTAGCTTCCGCATTTGATACGCCGCCGGAATCGTTAATTATCGGTCCGTTTCCACAAAAACAAAGCAATAAAAAAAATGAGGAAAAGCGATGAGTCGCCTTTCCGTCGTCCACTTTCTGCGAGCAAACGCTGTCTCCTTTAGTTCCGTTGTACAAATTGGGGATAGCCAAGAAATTCGTCTTTCTGCGCGAGCACTTGCTGTTCAGCGACAGCTCGAATATGTGGATAGTAGGGAATTTCCACTTACTTTTCCGATTTTTGCAAAACCGATTCCCACTCCACCAATCGATGCTGAACCGCTTTGTCGCCATACGTTGCACGATTGTCCGCTCATCGCTGTTCATTCTATGCGCATTATCGGGGTTTCTTCTACATCCGTCGTGCATATCGGTTCAACAAAAACAGTAGAGGCAAATTCACGTGTCAAACATATTCGTCAACTATAAGGGGGGAAGCCGTATGCCAGCACTCGTCGGTCCGATTAAAATTAATCTCGTCGCTAGCGGCGCCGTCATGCAAGTCGGGGATACGTTATATGTATCACCGAAAATCACCTCTAGAACGTTCGCTGGTGCCGGTGCGTTTAACACAGGAAACTTTATTATGGCAAACAATGGCATTAGCTTAACGAACACGCTCGACTTTGATGCATCCGATCAAAACGTTGTCGGCAATGCTTAACGCTTTTGCCGCTTTGCTTTTTTTATTTTCGGTATCCGCTCAGCGGGTTGTTTGCGAATCCAGCGAACAAATGACGCAATTTGTTCATCATGTTGCATCTGTTCCATTGTGTATAGTCGACTGGCTAGCTCCTCGTTTGTATATAGGGCGTGAATTTGTTTATGGCACGGGATGCATAACCTTGCTGTTTCTGTGCCACCGTACTCTTTTGGGGTTAAATGGTGAGCAGTTAATACAACACCTTCTCTTCCGCAAAGTTCGCACATCCCTTTCATTGCAAATCCCCTTTTACATCACTTCAAGATAAACGGTCGTTCCTTTTCCAGACGGTTCTGCTGGCTTCACAATGAGCCGTTTCGGCATGCGTGCATGCAACTCTTGCACGTGGCTAATGACGCCAATCGCCATCTTTTCTGCCCGTAAACGTTCGAGCGCCGTCATAACGACATCTAACAACTCTTGGTCAAGCGTACCGAATCCTTCATCTAAAAAGAAAAATTGAAGCGGATATTCTCCGCGCAACTGAATTTGCGCCGATAACGCTAACGCTAACGATAAAGATGTTAAAAACGTCTCTCCGCCAGACAGCGTTGTCACCGGACGACGTACACCACCGTTTGCGTCATCACGAATAACAAAACCGCCTTCGGAGTCTAATTCAATCGCATAGCGCTGTCTCGTTAATTCGCCAAGTCGCTCGGAAGCATAGCGCGCCACATGAACGAGCTGTTCCTCGGCAATAAATTCAACGAAGCTGTTGCCGCGCAACACTTTTTGCAATTCTTCATACTGACCAACGACCTTCTCTAGTTGCGTTCGCTCTTGTTGCAATTGCACAAAGCGCACATGTTTCGTTTCCAAATCGGCGACGATTGCTTCGAGCGAACCGAGTTGACGCATATGTTCGTCTACTTGTTGCTTCACTTGTTCGTATGCGTACACCGTCTCTTCCCATTGCTGTTTCGTTATAACCGCCCCATTCATCGCTTCACGTAATCTTTGCCATTCGTTTTGCAACTTCGTGAGCACATCGTTATATTGTTGAATGCGTTGAGCGATTTGTTGTTTCGTTTGTTCATCTAAACGAGAAGCGCGTACGTCATCGACCGCTGTAAAAGAGCTAGTCTGCAATTGTTCAGCCAAAGCATATTCTGCTTCTTTTTTTCTTTTTTCTGCTTCTTGTAAAGCGACATCTGCTGCTTGTTTATCGGCTTGTAACGTTCGCAATTGTTGTTGTAAGTTCATCCAGCGCGCATACGCTTCTTCTTCTTCTCTTTTCATACGTTGTAGCGCTTGTTCCATAAAAACGATCTGTTGTTGCACACGCTCCTCGTCTATCTCTTCAGGTAGCGTTCGTTTATATTGTTCGTATTGCTGCTTGTGCATATTCCATTCGGTCATACATTGTGCTTTTTGTTTCGTCATGTCTTGATATGTTTCTTTCCATCGCTCCAATTCAGCTCGTTTATCATCTAGCACGATGACGCTTTTTTCAATACGCTGTTGTAGCTGTTGAGCTTCGCGTTCCCGTTCGCGAAGCTCAGAAAGCATCGCATCTACTTGTTCGAACGATACATCTGGATACGCCTCATGCCACATCTTTTTTTCTTCTTCAACTCGCGCACGTTTTTCTAAACATTTTTCTTCCCATTCACGAATTTGTTGGCCGATCGTTTCCATTTGGTATGCATATTGCTGTTGTTTTTGTTTTTGTTCGTTCCATTGTTCCATGTAGTGACGCACACGTTCCCGACATTCCACGTAATCTTGATACAGCGCCTTTTGTTCGACTTCCGCCTCTTGTAACGAACAAAGCGGTGTTTCTTCAACTTCTCGTTTCACTTTTTCGACATCAACATGCTGCGGCAACGGTTGACGCGCCATCAGTTCGGCCAATTGCTCCACTTGCACTTTGATTTGTTGCATAGCGATCATGAGCTGTTCCCCATGTTGAATGGAATGCTCCATTCGTTTCATCGCTTCTTCCTCGAGCGCCGTTTCTTTTCTTTTTGCTCGATTCGGATGATGCGTCGAACCACAAACAGGACAAGCCTCGCCATCACGCAAACGTTCGGCTAACGTTGCCGCTAAATCATGTAACCGCGCCGCTTCCATTTGCTTTCTTTCTTCTTTCTTTTGATAAACGAGTACCGCGACTTGCCTTTCGCGCTCACATACACGATGATACAACGATTCGACATAACGAAACGTTGCAACGAATCGCGCTTCGTTTTCTTTCATTTGTTTCATTACTTCGTCGTACGTTTGTTTCAACGTTTCGTACACTTTTTGTTTGTTTTCTTTTTCCCTTTCTAACTCTTCAAGCTGTTGTTGCTGCAATTGAATTCGCTTTTTTATCTCGTACGCTTGTTCCAATCGCTCTTTGACATGTACGTCTACTCTTTTTTCTTCCCATTGTTTTTTTAACTCTGCTTGTTTCGCACTCCATGTCGTATATTCTTTCGTGCACGCTTCAACCATTTGGAGCGCTTGTTGTTCTTTTTGCTCGATCTCTCGCAAGCTCGCGCGTAGCTTGGCTTGTTGTTGTTCGAGCGATCGCATAAGCGCCAACGTTTGCAACGCTTGTTTCAACTGCTCTTGTTTTTGCAACGCTTTCGGTTCTTCTTCGTTCTTTTTCACACGACATTGTTCATATTGTTTACTTGCTTGTTCATACATCACGCTTGTTTGTTGTAATTGGGAAGCTAGTTCACTTGCTTTTTTTTGCCAACTTACAACTTCTTGTGCGCTTCGTTCCGCTTGTTCCATATACGGCACAAGTCGCTCCGCCTCTTTGCTTCGCTCATACGTTTGCGCAAGCTGTTTCATCTGTTCTTCTTGTTCGCGCCATTTGTTTAGTTCATGTTCAACTTTTTCTTTTTCACATTGCCATTGCCATAATTGCTTTTCTTTTTCGTATTGTTCATGGATGTGACGCAACTTGCTTTTCGCTCTCTCTAACTCCTCTTTTTTTTCTGCTAATGCTTGCTTTTGTTTCTCGACTTGTTCTTTTGACGCATCGCCAAGCCCTGCCTGTTCCCCTTTAATCGCTTCGAGTTTTGCTGACGCCTCGGCTAATTTATTTTTTAATTTTTTATTTAATTCGTCTCCATACCGTTCGAGATGAAACAACCGCTGCAACATTTGGCGGCGCTCTGACCCTTTAAGCGATAAAAATTCCGCAAATTTTCCTTGTGGTAACACAACGGCTCGTGTAAAGTCTTTCATTTCTAAACCGAGCAATTGTTTTACTTGCTCATCGACAAGCCGTGTTTTATCTGCAATGACGACTCGTTCCGCTCCTTCTTCAATTAGGCGGCTGACGACGGAACGAATACGCAACGCATCCGCACGCTTAAACGAGCGCTCAACGGTATATCGTTTAGCCCCACTTGCATTTTGCAATTCAAACGTAAACGAAACGAATAACTCATTTTCGGCATGATTCATAATTCCGTTCGTTTGATTGGACGCACGCTCTACATTTCCGTATAAAGCGAGCGTCATTGCATCTAAAATCGATGACTTCCCGCTTCCTGTCGGTCCGAAAATGCCAAATAATCCGCCTTCGCATAGTTTTTCAAAATCAATCGTTTCTTTTTGACGAAAACTATGCAATCCTGCGATCGTTAAACGAATCGGCTTCATTGTTCGTCCTCCTCGGCAACGAGCTGTAAAAATAGTTGAACGATCTCTTCGGACGGTTTCCCTCCACCTGTTTGTCGTTCATAAAAACGCGTAAATAACGTTTCAATTGGCACATCGGTATGCACTTCACGAGTAACTTCTTCTTTCTTTAAGTAGTTCGGGCGAATATGAACAAATCCATCATACAATTTGCGTAGTCGATGTGTTTCTTCTAACGTTAACGATTGCTCGACATCAATTTCTAAATCAATCCACGCGCCGCGATCGCGCCCTTCCTCAATCCAACGATACACTTGCGCAAGCCCTTCTGTCGCTTTCCATCTGACAAGCGGACGTCCTTTTGACAATAAATATTCTGAAATGATCGGTGTGCAACGTGGCTGTACATCAATGATCGTGACAGACTTGCTGTATCCTGCTTCAGAAAAACTGTAAGCAAGCGGTGAACCGGAATAGCGCGCCGGCATGACCGCATGTTTTACATCTTGCGGACGATGCAAATGACCGAGCGCGACATATTGCGCCTGCGCAGGAAAGCTTGCCGGCGACACCGTATACGCCCCACCGAGCTCAATCGGACGCTCGGAGTCGCACGTTGCCCCGCCTGCAACATATAAATGGCTCATCGCAATATTCACCGCATCCTCTCGAAACGATTCGTTCATTTTCGCAAAAATGGCTCGAATGCGTTCATCATATCGTGCGCGCAACAACGCCTCGTCGCACTCCTCCGCCAACAATTCATTCAGTCGCGCCTCTGACGGATAGGGAAGCGCTCCGACCATTAACGTCTCGTCGCTTGATGGAACGTAAATTTGTTGCACACGATCGGTCGGAAAACCTAGCAACGTAATAGCGTGCATATTTGCAATCGGAGCGGCAGCGCTTAAACGCCCCGGATGATCGTGATTTCCTGCAATGACGACAACGTGGCGCTTACCGTAATCGCTTAACCGCGAAAGCGCTTCGTAAAAAAGCTTTTCCGCATCAGCAGGCGGATTGACTGTATCGAACGCATCGCCTGCAAGCAATACGACATCAATGTTTTCTTTTTGTACGATTTCGACCATTTCATCGATGACCGCTTCTTGCTCGAGTAAGCGGCTCCGTCCTTCAAGTGTTTTTCCTAAATGCCAATCAGCTGTATGTAAAATACGCAAATTAATTTCCCCCCATCGCTACAAGTAGCGCACCATCAAAAGCGTACACATACGTTTCTGTTACTTTCTTTCCCCAAATCGCTTCAATCGCTTCCTGATATAACGCCAATTGCCCTTTATATCGTCGCTTTAATTGTTCTTTCGGATCGCTCATCCATGACACGCGATCGGTTTTATAGTCAATTAAAACGAGCCCATGTTCATCTTCAAACACGCAATCAATAACCCCTTGAACGACAACTGTCTCGCCTTCCATTTCGTGCGCCAAATAAAACGGCACTTCCCGTTCAAGCCGAGTCGCCCGTTGCATTCGTTTACCAATCGGAGTGTGGAAAAAAGCAACGATGCTTTCTACATCAATAACCGTTGCCTGTTCTTCCGTTAGCCATTCACCGTTCACCATGCGCGCGATTTGCTCCCGCACCGTATCAACCGTCACTTCTTTTGTGACATCAACATGTTGCATCACAAGGTGCATCATCGTTCCTCGCTCCGCTGGCGTCATCATTTTCGCTTGCAAAAAGCGCGGACGGTCAACAAGCTCTTTTCGAAACGGCTGTTCTGCATGCCCACCGTATATGTCGCGCTGCCGCTTTAACTCCGATACGCTTTGTTTTGCCCTTAACACCGTTGCATCGGCATACGTATACGTCCAAAAAAGACGACGCTTTACTTCTTGTTCATATTCGCTTTTCATTGGTACAGGTTGCAGTTGTTGAATCGCCTCGACAATGTCTCGATGTTCATTCGCTTGCTCATCTTCTTGCTCAAGCGCATGCGCTGGCACGATGTGAATATCCCACAATGATGGATCATGAAGCACCGTTGAAGACGAACATATTCCTTGTGGGTGACGGGCTAATGCATAACCGATCCAATCCGCATAGCTTTTCGCCTTTTCAATCACATAAGCTGGCAATTCCCACGTTTGTATATAAGCAACTTCTTGCCATTTTTTCTTTTTCGCTTCCATATCTTTTGCGGTACAGACGATGTACAATTTTTCTTTTGCTCGCGTTAACGCAACATATAAAATACGCATTTCTTCCGCTAGCAGTTGCCATTTCATTTTTTTCTTTATCGCCAATTGTGCAACCGTCGGGTAGCTTGCTCGCCACGTCGGATGAACGAAGCGCATCCCTAGTCCGAAATCTTTATCTAATATATAGTCGCTGCGCAAATCTTGCATATTAAACGATTTTGCTGCACCTGCTAAAAAGACGACCGGAAACTCAAGCCCTTTACTTTTATGAATCGTCATCATGCGTACAACGTCTTCTTGTTCTGTCAACGATCGTGCAGCACCGAAATCGTCTTCTCGCTCTTTTAGCCGCTCAATAAACCGTAAAAAGCGGAAAATGCCGCGAAACGACGTTTGTTCATATTGTTTGGCCCGATCGTATAACGCGCGCAAATTGGCTTGTCGCTGTTTTCCGCCAGGCATCCCACCGACGTAATCGTAAAAATTCGTTTCTCGATACAATTGCCAAATCAAATCCGCAAGCGGTTTTTGTCTCGCCGCTGTGCGCCATTCGGATAACTTTGTCAACCACCGTTTCATTTTTTCACCGAGCGCTTCATCATCTTGAGGATGCTCGACAAAAGCACGCAACGCCTCATAAAAAGCCCCGTCTTTTTTCGCCAAACGAATGCGCGCCAACGCTTCTTCGTCTAAGCCAACAATCGGAGAGCGAAGTACCGCCGCAAGCGGAATGTCTTGATACGGATTGTCAATGACTTTTAAAAGCGACAACATGACCGACACTTCCGTCGCAGAAAAGTAACCGCTCGATAACTCGGCGTATACAGGGACGTTTTGCTTACGAAATTCTTCTAACATCGCTGAAGCTGATGACATCGAACGGCATAAAATAACGATGTCGCGATACATTAAGCGCCGTTCTCCTTTTAAACGACGATCGTAAACGAAAAACGGCTCAGCAAGCAACTGCTTAATTTTTTTAGCGATCCAGCGAGCTTCAAGCTGAATGGCCGTCACGTCCTCTTGTTCTTCTTCATCGCTTTCTTCTTTTGCTTCATTTATCCATACGCATTCAACCGGTACTTGTTTGTCAGGATAATCCTGCGCACCAAAGCGAAGCGCAGCATCGTCATCATAACGCATATCGCCGACCGTTTCGGTCATCAGTTGTCGAAAAATAAAATTTGTGCCGTCCAATATTTCTTTTCGGCTGCGAAAGTTTTTCGCTAAATCGATGCGAAGTCCACCGTCGCCATCTTTCGTAAACCGATTATATTTTTGTAAAAAAAGCGACGGTTCCGCAAGACGAAAACCGTAAATCGATTGTTTTACGTCTCCCACCATAAACATGTTGCCCGTTGCTTCATCATCGTTCGATACGAGCCGTAAAATCGACTCTTGCACCATATTTGTATCTTGATATTCGTCAACGAGCACTTCCGCAAATTGTGCTCGATAATAAAGAGCCGCTTCCGACGGCTTTAGCTCATGCCCGAGAGACGGAGCGCGTAAAATGCGTAAACAGTAATGTTCTAAGTCAGAAAAATCGACGATGCCTTTTTCATCTTTTTTCGCTTGCAGCAAATCAGCAAACCGTTGCACCATTTGTACGATCGTTGCCACAATCGGCTTCATTTCACGCAAATGACGCACGTATGTCGCAGGTTGAAACGAAAACAATTCCTCTGTTAAGCTGCTTATTTCTTTTTTCACTTGATCGCGCAATTTTTTTACATCTTCCACAAGCTGTTCATCATATGCGCCGTCTTTCGGCTTTCTTTTTGCCGTTGTAAACGACACGTTTTTCATTGCTTCATGTAGCTTTTGCCACGACTCATGGCGCGCTTCTTTTAGCTTTGCAATGACTTGTTCGTCGCTTGCGAGCGTATCGTATAAATAAGCGGGACCGCCCGGCTCTTTCGTTTTTTGCAACGCCTGCGCTAAGCGATATTCTGCTGCTTCAAGCGCCAAATCAACCGCTTGAAAAAGGTAATGGGCATACGGTAAGTCATCGATGCGCGCACCTTCTTCCACGTCATACATATGAACGATTTGTTGCAACCATCCACTTGGGTTTGGATGCGAACGTGAAAACTCGTATAATCGCAAAATAAGCGTCTGTAAATCCACATCTGTGCGATCGCTGGTATAGCGATCAACAACAGCTAAAAATGCTTCGTCGTTTTCTGCGTAATATTGTTCAAATAACGCTTCTAACACTTCTTCTTTTAATAACGCCATCTCTCCCTCATCCGCGATGCGAAACACCGGGTCGATGCCAATGACGTAATAATATTTGCGAATGACATCTAAACAAAACGAGTGAATCGTGGAAATGGACGCCTTTTGCAAAAGGCTGAGTTGTCTCCGTAAATGAAGCGAATGTGGTTCTTTTTCAAGCGCTCGCTCTAACGCTTCCCCGATGCGTTGGCGCATTTCCGCCGCCGCTGCATTTGTAAACGTGACGACAAGCAATCGATCGACATCGATCGGCTGTGTCGTATGCAATATTTTTTGAATGATGCGTTCAACGAGCACCGCGGTTTTTCCTGATCCTGCTGCCGCGGCAACGAGCGTATGCTGGCCTGTGGCGTAAATCGCTTGCCATTGTTCATCCGTCCATTGACTTTCTCGTGGTTTTGGCGGAATCACACAATCACTCCTTTAACCATTCATCAATCTGTTTCGGTGTTAATACGCGATATTGTTCCGCATCAATCCCTTCGTCAAATTGGCATACATCGCGAAACTCACAATATTGACATGCGGTTTTATTTTTTTGTTTGTACGGTGCAATATGCGTCACACCTTCGATCATTTGTTCGCCAACATCAACAATAAAGCGACGTACATGTTGCCGTAACATCGTAAATTGTTGCTCTGTTAACACTTTTGAATGTTGCGCAAACGTTCCATTTTTATTTAAACGGACAGGAACGATAAGAGAGCTTGTCCCCGGCTCTACATGCTCATCCATTAAGCGAACCGTTTTTTCATCTGCTAATACATATCCGCCCATTTTAAACTGTTCTAAAAACTTTTTCTCTAACTCATGTTCATCGAGCCATTCATTCACTTTTATCGTCGGATTATGAATCGGGAAGTATAACACTCCAGCTGGAAACGCCGATGTACCAACGAGCTTTTCCGCATACTCAAGCACAATATCTAAATAGGCCAACATTTGCAACGCTAAACCGTAATACACTTCCGTTAAATCGAGCGTCTTTTGCCTTGATTTATAGTCAATAATGCGGAGAAGCACCCCTTGTTCGCTCGTTGCTTGGTCGACGCGATCAATGCGACCGACAAACTGCAATACGGTTCCGTCCGACAATGTAAATGTAAGCGGTGGGAGCGGTTCTCCATCACCAAACCCTAATTCTACACCAATCGGCACAAAGCCGCTTCGCTTGGCGTGCTCGCTTAATACGGTCGTCGCTTTCGTCATAATCGTCTGTAACTTTTTCTTCATATATCGGTAGCGGTGTGTGCTTAACAACACTTCTTGTTGAATGTACGGGGCAATTTGCTCCACCGCCTCGTACGACAACTGTTCACATTGCTGTTTTGATAATTGACTCCACGGAAGTTGCTCTTGACGCAAACGATCGGCGATCACTTTTAACGCCTGATGAAACAACTGTCCCATGTCTGGCGCCTTCAATTGAAAAACCGTCCGTTCTTTTAACTTTAAGCCGTGCGCCGCAAAATGAGCGAACGGACAACGGTTAAACGTCTCCATACGTGAAATGCTCGCTTTCACTTTTTTTCCATATAACGCTTTCGCAAGCTGCTTATTTAAACGTTTCGCGCGATTTTCATAAAATAACGCACGTACAACGACCGCCATTCGTTCTTTCCATTGTTCATGTTGTACATAGGCATTGTATACATCCCACCATATCGGCTCAATGGCATATTGTCGCTTCCACGCTTCAAGTTGTTGCACGAGCGGACCGAGCGTTGCCACATCGTTTGTCACATACGTCAGCTGTTGTTGTAGTGGGAGTAAAAACGGATCCGTCCCCCATTGCATTTTTGTCACGTTCGGGAACATATCGGTCAGCCGTTTTATGAACATCGATGGCAACAACGTTTTTTCTTGCTCGTCAGAAAGCGCATACGTCACATATAAACGTTCAGACGGACTAACAAGCGCTAAATAAAGCAAAAACGGCTCATCAAGCAACCGCTCACGGCTTGCCGGAGCAACATGTAAAGAATAATGATGCAACAATTCACGATCCGTTTCCGACAACATGCCGTCATCATTTTTACGCATCGGAATGACGCCTTCATTTACCCCTACAAGAAACGTACAACGAATATTCGAAAGGCGCGAACGATCGAAATGCGCAATTAATACTTGATCCGTTGCCGGTGGCACGAGAGAAAACTGCAAACTTTCAAATCCCGTTTCGATAATCGTTAAAAATGTTTCAAGCGAAAGCGTTTCATCCCCTAATATTTCAACGTATTGATCGAGCAAGTCAATAAACGCTTGCCACACTTGTTCATGGTGGCGAGCTGCGGACAGATCACCTCTTTCTTCCGCTTCATCGCGCAACCGTTCTAATTTTTGCGGAATTTGAAGGTGTTCTGCATATGCATATAGCGCTTCACATTGCTCACGCCCCGTTTTTGCTTGTTTTAACCGCTGTTGTAAAACCAATAATGGTGAAATGACAAGTTTCCGCCATTCGTTTAATTGTTGTTCATATCGTTTTTCTTCATCAGTTTGAGGTGCATGCACACCTTCTAGCCCTTTATATTTACGATACGTCCAATGCTCCGTCCACTTATCCCCTTGGATGCCAGAAGCAAGCACATAGTTTTCAAGTTGATCCATCGCCATGCGCATATCATGTACAGACTGATCGAGGTGAAAAAAGAAATCTGTTTTCACAGCACGAAACACCGCTTCATAACGAAAATTTGTCCGCACCGCTTCCATACTTGCGCGCAACCATTCAATAAACGGATGATCGAGCATCGGTTCTTTTTCGTCAATAAAATACGGAATGCGATAGTCGGCAAACACTGTTTTTAACACGTTGCGATAATCTCCTACGTTACGAATCAATAAAGCGATGTCACGATAGCGATACTTTTCATCTCGTACAAGTCGAATGATTTCACGTGCAATGCCTTCCATTTCCGCTCGGCGTGTAGTCGCTTCTCCAATGACGATCGTTTCCGTTTGTTTTTCCCACTTACAGACAGGTCGATCATCGTAATGTGCTTCAAGATGACAGAGTTCTTCATGTTTATGGCGGACGTTGTGACGAAGTTGTTCTACTTTTTCAATCGGTACCCCATTTTGCAATGCGATATCGCGCAATTGCGCATACGTCCGCCACGTACTGCGAAAGACATGCAAATCATCCGGCAGTTGCTCATACGGGGCATCTAACGTGAGTGCAACGGTCACATGCGGGCAATGAATAAATAATTGTTCGATGACCATATATTCTTGCGGCGTAAATTCATAAAAACCGTCCATGTAAATGTGCGCGCGTTTCATATAAGAAGAATGGCGAATTTTTTCGGCAAGCAACCGTAAATAATCTTCCGAATCGACGTAATGATGCGCCATCTGTTGTTCAAATTGCTCAAAAATCATCGCTGTATCTTTTAATTTATCGGCAAGCACGGTTTCATTTGCGGTCGCATGGCGGCGCAGCTGCTCTTCCGTTTGTTTTAACGTCGCTGGCGTCACACAATACCGTTTATATTCTGTCAACATTTGTTCAAGTTGTTCAATAAAGCCGCGTTTATCCGCCGCTTTCCGAAACAACGTTAACTGCTCTTTTTGCTGTTCAACAATTTTCCTTAGCAACATATGTACGCCTGTTTGCGTTAAATGATGGCGGCTCATGCCGCCTGTCTCTTGAAAAATACGCCAAGCAAGGCGCGTGAAACTAAATACTTGTGCTCGAATCATTCCTTTGAGGCTACCGTTTATTAACGCGTACTCCGATTGAAACGTCATTTGTTCAGGAACGAGATAAATAATCGGATCGCCATCTGGTTTTTGTGCGAGTTGATCGATCATTTCTTTTAAACACATTGTCGTTTTTCCGCTTCCAGAGCGCCCGATCATGAAGCGTACAGCCATATCGTTCATCCTTTCTTTATTTTCCATCGTGCACCGCAAAACGTTGCTCGACTTTTTTTCCGATGTACCAAAGAAGAAAAATGGCGATTGCTGCAAAAATGGCGCGGAGCGGTTGGCGAATTAATGCCTCCACGTCATAGCCGATAAAACTAATCATAAAGACCATCACCATTTTTCCAAGCAACACGGCAAGCACATATTGTTGTACCGCAATGCCCGATAGCCCTGCAACAACATTGACCGCCGCAGATGGCGTAAACGGAAAACAAAGCAGTAAAAAGAGCGGACCGAAGCCACGTCGCTCAATCCAATGCATCATGCGACGAATCGTCGGATGGCGATGTAAAAAGGAGAAAAATCGTTGCCTCCCGATTTTTCGAACAAGGAAAAAGACGAGAAGCGAACCTGCGCTCGTTCCAAGCCATGAAATGAAAAATCCTTTCCAAAGCCCAAATGCCGCTGCGTTCGCCATCACAAAAACAAAGAGCGGCAAAAACGGCAAAAACGCCTCTGACATTGGTAGCACGATACCTGGAATAACGCCGAGCGAACGATATTGTACTAACATGTCGAGCATATGTTTTACTGTGAGCCATTGCTTTAATTCCTCTAAACTCATACTGTAACCCCTTTGCCACATGCTGATGTTTATATTGTACAAGTTTAGAGGAAAAGAGAAAACTACTACGACAATTCCTTTTCCCGTAAATATAATAAATACATCATTTTCCTTTCGCGTGCTTCGATTCGTTCGTTCATTTTTGTTCGCAACTGAGCGGTGCGATGTAGTTGGTTCACGAATGAATGATGCGAAATACATACCTCTAAGCTTTTACCATTTGAAAACGTAATGCGCGTTTTTCCACCTTGAACATGCTCATGATGACGAATATGTAAATGCGACAGCCATACACATTGAGGATTCATTGGGGAGATCGTTGGAAAAAAGAAAATTTCGTTCGTTGGTTCGATTGCAATCGGTGCTTTATGCGAAGTACCGATAATATGTCTCGCTCCATCTTTTCTTCCTCTTAAACTTGCGCCATAATACAAACAACTTTGCTCAATAATTTCCATTGGCTTTTGTTTGACGATAATTTCTCCATCTTCCTCTAACACTTTCGTCCACATTTGCTTATCGTGAAAAAACGGAAAAAGCCCCATCGTATAGCGCGTCAAATACAGATACTCGACGATGAGCATACCGCTCCCTCCCTTATATACATATTTCGACAATATTATACCATAAATATACGAAATTTTCATGAAAAATCCCCTCGTTTTTTTCGAGGGGATGTTATTTTATGCACCTGTAAATTGTTCTTCTTCTGTCGAGCCTTTTAGCGCCACAGTTGATGCTTGACCGCCCGTAATGACAAGCGATACTTCGTCAAAGTAACCTGTTCCGACTTCACGTTGATGGCGTGTAGCTGTGTAGCCATATTTTTCTGCCTCAAACTCCGCTTGTTGCAATTCGGAGTAAGCAGCCATGCCGCGATCGCGATAGCCATGTGCTAACATAAACATGCTGTAGTTGAGGGCGTGGAAACCAGCCAACGTAACGAATTGGAATTTGTAGCCCATTTTTCCGAGCTCCACTTGGAAGTTGGCGATCGTTTCGTCGTCCAACTTTTTCTTCCAGTTGAAGGAAGGCGAGCAGTTGTACGCAAGCAATTTGCCTGGGAATTTTTCATGAATCGCTTCCGCAAAACGACGCGCTTCTTCTAAGTTCGGTTCGCTCGTTTCGCACCAAATTAAATCAGCATACGGTGCATATGCCAATCCGCGCGCAATCGCTTGGTCTAATCCGGCACGCGTACGGAAGAAGCCTTCTGGCGTACGCTCACCTGTAATAAATTCTTGATCGCGCGGATCGATGTCGCTTGTAATTAAATCCGCTGCGTTTGCATCTGTGCGCGCAATTAATACGGTTGGGACGCCCATGACATCTGCCGCAAGTCGCGCCGCAATTAAGTTGCGAATCGCTGTTTGTGTCGGAAGCAACACTTTTCCACCTAAATGGCCGCACTTTTTCTCAGAAGACAATTGGTCTTCAAAGTGGACGCCTGCTGCTCCTGCTTCAATCATCGCTTTCATCAGTTCGAAGACGTTCAATTGACCCCCAAATCCTGCTTCTGCATCGGCAACGATCGGCAAGAAATAGTCGATATCTTCTTTTCCTTCCACATATTGAATTTGGTCAGCCCGTTGAAGCGCTTGATTAATGCGTTTCACAACGTGCGGCACGCTGTTTGCTGGATATAAGCTTTGGTCAGGATACATATGACCTGCTAAGTTCGCATCGGCTGCGACTTGCCAACCGCTTAAATAAATCGCTTTTAAACCAGCTTTTGCTTGTTGCACCGCTTGATTTCCTGTTAACGCCCCAAGCGCATGAACGTAGTCTTCCGTATTTAATAAGTTCCAAAGCTTTTCCGCTCCGCGACGCGCTAGCGTATACTCGATGTCAAGCGAACCACGCAATTTAATGACATCCTCTGCGCTATACGGGCGCGTAATGCCCTTCCACCGTTCATCCAATTGCCAACTTTCTTCTAATTGTTTTACACGTTCTTCAAATTTCCCCATATATATTCTCCCCCTTGTATTGAATAAAAACCCGTTGTTCAAACCGTGCACATGCCCCCCAAAAAGTTATGACGCTCTTTTCTCTATGTACGAGCTTTGATACATCTCCCACCCTTCTTGTTATAATACACTTTTTCCTTTTGACGTTTTTATTATATAACACAATTTTCAGAAAAGAAAGTATTTTTATGAATTTTTTTCAAAAAAAATTTGCCTTTCCTACTTTTGTTCTAAAGAAATAATGCGCTCTAAAATGGTCGGATGACTGTAACGAAACAGTTTGACAAGATAAGGTGGATGCACTTGGCTTAAACTAGAGCGAGTCAACTGTTGAAACGTCGAGATCGCTGCTTCTTTATTTTTCGTCAGTTCAATCGCATACTTGTCCGCCGCATGCTCTTCATAACGGGAAATAGCATTCATCGCAGGGCTTGCCGCAAAACTTAATAGCGAAATCAATAGTAAAAACATCGGTAAAGAAGCAAGTTCGTTCCATTTTTCAATGCGACAAAGCGCGCCAAAACGTCCAATCATTCGTTTCATCCATCGATTCGTCAACAGCAATCCGATAAATGTAACAACAATATATAATCCAATTCCCCAATAAATATGTTTCATGACGTAATGCGCCATCTCATGCGCCATAATAAATAAAATTTCATCTTCGCTTAACCGCTCAAGCGTCGTGTCCCATAACACAATACGCGAGTTGCCTCCGATACCTGTCACATACGCATTTAACGCGTTCGTCTTTTCTGACATATTTACTTCAAATACGTGTTCTGCTGGAATGTTTGCTTTCTCCGCTAGCGCTAAAATTTTTGCTTCTAGCTGTTTATTTTTCAGCGGATAAAAATCGTTATAAAGCGGATCAATAAACACAGGTTGAATAAACGTTAAAAAAAGCGTAAACGGAATGGAACAAAGCCACGCGTATATCCACCATCGTTTTTCGAATTTTTGCATAAGCGCATATAATACATACACAATGACAACCATGATCGCATAATTCACCCAAAAATCAATCAGTTCATCACGCATCCAACTCGAAAAGGTTTGGGTTGAAATATGGTACATTTTCGCCATGTAGTAACTTGCATAGCTAAGCGGAAACGTCACAACTTGTACAAGAAGCGATAACCAAAAGACGTAAATCGCCGTTTGCATAAACCGCCGTTTTGTCGTTGCCTCCGCCCATTGTTGAAAACGCGCTGACAAACCAAACAACAACACAAATATATAAATGACCCACTCATATGGAACAGATAAAAAAAATAAAAAGTTTTTTACTCCTGAAAACTGTTCAGCAAGCATCAGTTCTTTTTTCGTTAAAAACGTCGCAGGATCTGCACTTGTGCCTTTATATTGTGCTGGAATGGATGAGTCTGTCCATTGAAATAAATAAAACGCAAAAAATAGTGCGTACATCGCATAAAGGAATAACGTCCAAAAAGCGATTTTTCTCATTGCCCTTCCCCCCTTGTCCATCGTTACTATTAGTTTAGTTTTTCATTCACCATTTAGAACAACGAAAAAAAATTCAAATAATTGTCACGTCCCGTTCTCCTCATTAACACGTTGATTATGTATGATGAAAGTGGGAGGGATATACGTTGAAAAAACTATATATCGGCTTTTTTAGTTTACTTGCGATTTGTATTGGCATTGGTATATTTTATTTTTCTTTTTATCGGCAAGAAAAAATGGAGTTTCCAAAAAACGTGACAATGGAAACAGCATGGGGAAAACCGTATTCATTAAACGACATGGAGCCAAAAGTACGTCTACTTGAGTTTGTGTACACAAACTGTCCGGACATTTGTCCAAGTACGTCATTTCAAATGAAACAGTTAAAAGAACAGCTTGAAAAAGACGGTTTGTTTAAAAAGAAAGTCGAATTTATTACAATTACGATCGATCCAAAACGCGACACACAACAAGTGATGCAAACGTACGCGAACATGTTCGGAGTAGAAAGCGATAACGAAGGATGGATTTTTTTACGAGGTAGTGAAGAAGACACAAAAAAAGTAGCGGATGCTTTTAACTTCTTATATCGCGATCCCGGAAACGGCATGCTTATTCATACAACACTCACATACTTTTTAGACGAAAACAACCGCGTCATCGACACATTCGGCATGGGCGAAAAAGGGTTTGATAAAGAGAAAGTGTATAAAGAAATTGTAAAAGAGGCGAAATAGCCTCTTTTACTCTTGTACGATGACTTGCTGTATAATACTATATTACTATGTGAAAGAATAGAACTTTGGATCTATATGGGGGGGTATATCATATGAAAAGATGGAAAGACCGCAGTCTTATTTTTCGAACAGCTTTTTTACTTTCAATAATTGTTGCAATTATATCTATTACCGCTACAGGCACAATGCTATACCAAGTTTTAAAAGAGGAAAAAGAGCTTACAAAAGCGGTTGCCGTAGAAAAAACGGCTTCATACGCTCATAAAGTTGAAGGAATATTTAATGGAGCGCAAAAAGTTGTACAATCGTTTGGGGAGTATATGCTTTTTGCAAAAAGACATGGTCTCAACCGCGAACAAATATTGGAACATATGCACCATTTACTTGAGCGTAATGAGCAATTACTCGGCATTTATACGTTGTGGGAGCCAAATGCATTTGATGGAAAAGATGCGATGTACGTTAATAAAGAAGGACATGATGCAACAGGCCGCTTTGTACCGTATGTTGTCCGTAGCGATGGAGCAATCATTGTAGAAGCAAGCCGTGATTATGATAAAGAGGCGCCAGGGAATTATTATTTAACGCCAAAAAATACTAAAAAACCGTTATTGCTTGAACCGTACACATATGAAGTGAACGGAAAAAGCGTGTTGCTCACATCGCTCGTTCTCCCTCTCATTGACCCTGAAACAAATCAGTTTTTAGGTATTGTCGGGGTCGACTTTGAAGTGTCGTTTTTACAACAACTCGTAAGCAAAGAAAAACCACTCGGCGGGTTTTTAAACTTTATCACTGGTGATGGCACGATTATTGCAAGTGGCGCAGGAGAAAAGTTCATCGGAAAAACCATTACACTTGATAAAGGAAAAACTGTGCTGAAGCGCATCGCAAGTGGGGAGCATTTTACTGATGAAATTTACTCACAACTTCTTCAAGACGATATGTTGCGCGCTTTTGCACCTATCGAATTATCTTTGTTTGAAAAGGATTGGGCGCTCGTTTTATCCGTTCCATCTAGCACTGCATTTCAACGTATTGAAAAACTATTCGTGGACGGAGCAATTGGAATTTCAGCTTTAATTTTACTACTCGCGCTCTTTATCATTTTCACACTACGTCGTATTTTGCTTCCTGTACGTCATGCTGCACATATGGCGGAACAAATCGCTCAAGGTCGGTTAAATATTCAAATCGAAGCATTACCGAATAACGATGAAATCGGCACATTAACAAAAGCGATGAAAACAATGGTAAATCAACTTCGCGAGCAAATTAGAACATTGTCTGATGAAAGCAACCAATTATCAAACGAAGCCAGCCATATCGCGACAAACGCAAAACAAAATAGTGAAGCAAGCACATATGTGCATGAGGTAATGAGTGAAATTACAGAACGAACGGCGTCACAAACTGAAGCATTGCTTGAAAGTATGAGGGCGATGGAGGAGATGGCGACTGGAGTTCAAAAACTAGCCGAGTCGACATCGGAAGTAGCTGATTCAGCGAAAGAAATGTCCGATGAGGCAAAACAAGGAAAAGAGCAACTTGAACAAACCGTAAAACAAATGAAGCAAATCGAACAATCTTTCGCTCTTATTAACAAACAAGTGAATAATCTCACGTCATATTCTGAACAAATTGGACATATCGTTGCAGCGATTAGCGCCATCTCATCGCAAACAAATTTACTTGCTCTAAATGCCGCCATTGAAGCAGCCCGTGCTGGAGAAGCTGGGCGAGGATTTGCCGTCGTTGCAGAGGAAGTTCGAAAACTAGCTGAACAAGCAGATGAAGCAGCGAAACAAGTGAGCGACTTGATTAGCCATGTCCAGCACCAAGTACAAGAAGTGAAGGAAGTAACGAAGCAAGGAGCTGATGATATTAAAGAAGGAAGCATAGTGATTACAAACACCGCTCAAACCTTTGAACGAATTGTCCAAAAAACAGACATTGTTTCAGAAGAAATTCAAGAAATATCTGCGGCAACAGAACAAATGTCAGCTGGAGTGGAACAAGTCACCGCATCTATTGAAAACATTGTAGAAACAGCAACAGGTGTTCAACAAGAAATTCAAGAAGCGACAAATTCAATTGACGAACAAGCAAACATTTCAAAACAACTAGATGAATCCGCAAAACAACTTGCGCATATTTCGACGAAACTACAACAACTCATTCAACGCTTCACCTTGTAGATCAGCCATCGGCTGATCTACCTTGTGAAATATTTTTTTACAAAAATGAATCGACAATAAAAGAAGATTCACTTCGTATATCAACGCCTACATTATTACAGTATGGTACTACAAAATGGAATGTTTTTCCTAAATTAAAAATCATATTAACAGCGTCTTTCAAAAGCTTGAGGTAAGACGTCGTTCGCAGTTGATCGCAAAATTTAGCCTTTTTTATAAATTGGGGGATAAAATATGGACATTTACGTAGGTAGACAACCGATTTTTAATAAAAATTATGAAGTCATCGGATACGAATTGCTATATCGAAGTGGAGACAAAAATTTTTATGATGCGATCGATGGAGACAAAGCTACCATTGATGTATTGATCAACAGTTTTATGAACATCGGTATTGAAAAATTAACGAATGGGGCTCGTTGTTTTATTAACTTTACAGAAACTTTATTAAAAAAACAATTGCCCTTTCATTTTCCGAAAAATTTAGTCGTCGTCGAAATTTTAGAAAACATCCCATATTCAGAAGGATTGCTAGACATTTGCAGGAAACTAAAAACCGAAGGATATACGATTGCTCTTGATGATTTTATTTTTTTTGATCAATATATCCCTCTTTTTCCATACATTGATATAATAAAAATTGATTTCTCAAAGCAAAATGATTATAAACGATTTAAACCATACATTGATATGTACCATATTCACTTGCTCGCAGAAAAAATTGAAACAAGTGATCAACTAGAAGAAGCAGTTCGTAACGGTTTCTCTTGTTTTCAAGGTTATTTTTTCAGCAAACCGATTATAGTAAAAGAAAAGTCGTTGCCAAAAATCGCATACACATCTCGTTTATCTTTAATTACTCAATTAAATAAAAACGAACTAAACTTTGAAGAAATCGTTGCAACAATCGAAAGCGATCCTTCTTTAACATATCGGCTATTAAAAACCGTTAATTCGTTTTTTTTATCTTCTACTCCAAAAATCAAATCAATTCGACATGCAGCGATTTTATTAGGAACAAACCACTTAAAAAGCTGGCTTACCGTTTTAACGTTACAAGAGCCAAACGAGCCATTTAGAAATGAAGTAATTATTAATTGTCTTGTACGTGCAAAAACATTGGAGCAACTAGCTGAACTTATTCATTTGTGTGATGAAAAAGATGTTTTATTTTTTATGGGTATTTGTTCGTCTTTACATTTATTACTTCATCGCCCATTACATGAAATATTACAAGAACTACACGTTGACGAGGCAATTCAACAAGGACTAAATGGCTATCCTTGTATTTATTCACTTTTATACGACCTTGTTATCGCATTAGAAACAAACGATACAAAAAAAATAAGCGACTTGACAAACACATTAAATATCCCTATACAAGAAGCATTGGCTATTTACCAGCACAGTATCGAATGGGTTGTGCAACTAAAATTGTAGCCAATTTAGTTAATTAAAATCCCCGATGTAACTCGGGGATTTTTTATACGAGCACGGCGCGATCGCTCGCGAACTGACTGCCGCGAATGCGTTGAAACTCTTGTAAAAGCTTTTCAACCGTCAGTTTTTTCTTTTCTTCTCCACTTGCTTCAAAAATAATTTGTCCACCATCCATCATAATAAGCCGATTTCCTAATTGGACGGCTTGCTCCATATTATGCGTCACCATTAACGTCGTAAGGCGATGTTGTTCAACAATTTGTTTCGTTAAATCAGTAATGAGTTGGGCGCGCGCTGGGTCTAGCGCTGCCGTATGTTCATCAAGCAACAACACATGCGGCTTCGTAAACGTCGCCATAAGTAGCGACAACGCCTGCCGCTCCCCACCAGATAACAAACCGACTTTGGCGTGCAGACGATTTTCTAATCCAAGCTGAAGCGTAGCAAGCGTTTCTTTAAAAAATTCGCGTCGCTTTTTCGTCACACCGAAACGAAGTGTCCGCTTTTCTGTTCGGTTATAAGCGATCGCTAAGTTTTCCTCGATCGTCATATTTGGCGCGGTTCCTGCCATCGGATCTTGGAAGACACGCCCAATATAGCGCGCTCGCTCATGTTCACTCATCATTGTCACATCTTTTCCATCAATCACTACTTCCCCTGTATCTGGCGCCAGTCGCCCTGAAATAATGTTCATCAACGTCGATTTCCCCGCTCCGTTGCTGCCGATAATTGTAACAAAATCACCCGGCTGAAGCGACAGCTCGATATGTTTTAACGCGATTTTTTCATCAAGCATTCCTTCGTTAAATACTTTCGTAATCTGCTTGAGTTGAAGCAACGGCTGCACCTCGCTTTCTCGCTTTTCGCTGTTTTTCCGCACGCGCTGCGACCATTTGCGGAACAACGAGCGCTAAAATGACGATGAAGGCGGTAATGAGCTTTACATCACCTGTTTCTAAAAATTGGACACGTAACGCCAGCGTAATGACTATGCGATATACGATCGCCCCTAAAATGACAGCAAGCGTCGCCCGTACAATCGTTTTCGCCCCAAACAGCGCTTCCCCGATAATAACTGACGCTAAACCGATGACGATCATTCCAATGCCCATGCCAATGTCGCTAAATCCGCTATATTGCGCAATCAACGCCCCTGAGAATGCGACAAGTGCGTTTGACAAGCCAAGCCCGATGATAGTTAAACGGTCTGTATTGCCTGAAAAACTAGCAATCATTTTTTTATTGTCACCAACTGCTCGTAATGCTAACCCGACTTCCGTTTTTAAAAATAAATCAATAACGACTTTAGCGATCACTACTAACAACGTTCCAAAAACGATAACCGCCCATGTTTTCGGAGCGAACGGAACGATCATCGCTAGCGCTGCATCCACTCGTTGAAATTGAGCTGTCACCATCGTCATCACAGTTTCTTGCTGCAAAAGCGGAACGTTCGGTTTCCCCATAATGCGCAAGTTGATTGAATATAAAGCGATCATCATTAAAATGCCGGACAACAACGGATTAATTTTTCCTTTCGTATGCAAAAGACCTGTCATACATCCTGCAAGAAAGCCCGCCCCAAGCGCTGCAAGCGAAGCAATAAACGGATTGACACCAGCGACGATAAGGACGGAAGCAACAGCCGCTCCCGTCACAAAGCTTCCGTCCACCGTCAAATCGGGAAAATCTAAAATACGAAACGATATATACACACCAAGCGCCATAAGCGCATATAACAATCCTGCTTCTACAGAACTAAACAATGCTGTAATCATACGATCCATCCTTTACGTTATTCAATGAATTCCGCCATGCTATCCCATTCGCTTCTCCATTCCACACCCATCTCTTGCGCTGCTTTTTTATTAATGACAAGCTTTAACTTTTGCGGATATTGCACTGGAAGTTCGGACGGTTTTTTCTTTCCTTCTAAAATGTCAGCTGCCATCACTCCTGCTTCATAACCGATATCGTAGTAGTCAAAGCCGTATGCCGCAAAACCACCGCGTTTTACCGAGTCTAACTCCCCAACAAAAAGCGGGATGTCTTGATCGTTTGCAACTTGAATGACGGATTCAAGTGCAGAAACAACAGTATTGTCTGTAATAACATAAAAACAATCCACTTTGCCGACTAACGATTCCGCTGCTTGTTTCACTTCCGCCGATGTCGACACCGACACAGGTACGATCGTTAAATCGGTTCCCTCCATCGCTTTTTTCACCGCATCCACTTGCGCGACGGAGTTTTGTTCACCAGCGTTATAAATCATCCCGACGCGATTTCCATCAACAAATTGATCAATAAATTGCACCGTTTTCGGAATGGCGTCTGGATGTGTATCTGTCGTCCCTGTCACGTTTCCGCCCGGCTGTTCCATCGACTGTACAAGCTTCGCGCCAACCGGATCCGTCACAGACGTAAAGACGATCGGAATATCTTTCGTTGCATTTAATGCACCAAGCGCACTCGGTGTTGAGTTCGCGAAGATTAAATCGACGCCATCTGCCACAAAGTTGTTTGCGATCGTTTGGTTATTGTTCATATCTCCTTGCGCAATTTGCACATCGTATTCCACTTTTAATCCTTTATCTTCAAGCGCCTTTTTAAATCCGTTAAACGCCGCATCAAGCGATGGATGTTCAACAATTTGCGTCACGCCGACTTTATACGTTTTTTCTTTTTCCCCACTCGTTTCTTTCGTCGTTTTCTCTCCGGAACATCCAGCAAGCACGCTGCCGGCAAGCAACAACGCCCCACACGTTTTCAACCACTTCATTTGTATCCCCCTTACTTTTTCGCTGTTTCGCTTTTATGCGTTAAATTATACAAATATATTTTCTAAATATCAAGTAAATTCTTGAAATTTTCATAAAAAATAAAACGGTGCTTATTGTGCACCGCTTTGGGAGACGACTTGTTCTTTTAATGCGCGTCTTAAAATTTTTCCTGTCGTATTTTTTGGCAATTCATCTAAAAATTCAATTGAACTCGGTACTTTATATTTCGCTAAATGCTCGCTGCAATACGCGATGAGCTGTTGTTCAGTCAACTGTTTATTTTTACTCACAACGTAACATTTCACCGCTTCACCAAAATTCGGATCAGGGACGCCAATGACAGCCGCTTCAACAACATCTGGATGGCTGTACAATACTTCTTCCACTTCACGTGGATATACGTTGTACCCACCGACGATAATCATATCTTTTTTCCGATCGACAATATAAAAATATCCTTCCTCATCCATTTTTGCTAAGTCGCCTGTATATAGCCAACCGTCGCGAATCGTATGCGCCGTTTCTTCCGGCATTTTATAATATCCTTTCATCACATTCGGACCGCGTACGATGAGTTCCCCCACTTCCCCAACAGGTACTTCTTCTCCTAATTCATTGACAATTTTATTTTCGACATTCATAATGCTCGTTCCGATCGAGCCTGGTTTGCGCGGACGATCGAGCGGATTAAAACATGTAACTGGCGAAGCTTCTGAAAGTCCATACCCTTCGGAAACGATCACCTGAAACTTTTTCTCAAAGTTTTTCAATAATGCAACAGGCATTGACGCACCGCCTGAAATGCATAGACGCATATGTGCAAAGTCTTCCGCTTTTCCGTCTGGATACTGATATAAAAAGTTATACATCGTCGGTACGCCTGCAAACACCGTCGCTTTTTGTTCACGCGCTACTTTAAACACTTCCGCTGGGCTAAATTTCGGAAGAATCAGCACCGTTCCGCCATTCGTAAGCGGTGCATTAAGCGCAACCGTTAAACAAAACACATGAAACATCGGCAACGTCGCAATGACGCGGTCATCTTCGTTTATTTTTAGGTAATCAGCTACATCTTGAGCGTTGCTGTAAAGATTTTTATGCGTCAACATCGCTCCTTTCGGCTTTCCAGTCGTCCCTGATGTATATAAAATAACTGCTACATCGTCATCGTGAAGCTCTGGCCCGAAAAACGGAACTTCACCTGTCGCTAACACCGTTATAAACGATTTCATTTTTTCGGGCAAAACGATTCCATGTTCTTTTCCTTGCGGCGTTTCGCAAATAATGATATGCTCGACGCTCGGTAAGCGTCCGTCAAGCTTCATCAGCGTCGGAATGACTAGATCAAGCGCAATGACAACTTTTACATCGCCGTTCGTTAAAATGTAATGAATTTCATCAGCTGTATAAATTGGATTAATTGGAATGACTGTCGCCCCGGCGCGCATCGCACCGTACAAACTGACGATAAAATACGGTGAATTGCCTAATAACAACGCCACATGGTCTCCTTTGTTTACCCCGAGCTTTGCTAGACCGCTCGCAAACTTCATAACTGCTCCGTTCAACTCGCCATACGTCGCCTCAGTTGTTTCAAACACGTATGCTCGCTTGTCCGGCTTTTGTGATGCGATTTGTTCTAACCGTGAAACTAAATTCATTTTCTCCCCACCCCTCTTAATGAATGAATAGTCATTCATTTTAAAATTAAAAAAATTCTAAATGTATTATATTTTAAAATAAAAAAACAAGCAAGTAGGACATTGTCGTGCAAACGATCACGTCTTGCCTCTCCTAGGTGGGTAAAAAAAGAAAGCGGGGGCTCTCCCCGTTAAAATGACAACGACCGCATTTGGCTATCTGTTGCTCGCAACAGTTCTCCCCATGTTCGATAACCGTGCATGCGAAATTGTTCTAATAGCTCAACGAATAAATACGCGGTCGTAAGCGCATCGCCAAGGGCGGAATGTCGCTCGTACATGCGCGTACCGAACGCTTGTGCATAGCGCTCTAAATCGCGCATATCATATGATGGCGCAATAAAGCCAATTAAATCGAGCGTATCAATAAACGTCGGCTTGTGAAATTTCATTTTTTCGCGGCGCAATTCATGTTTGATGACCAATAAATCGAATGGAATGTAATGGCCGACAAAACAGGCGCTTTGTTTTTGTTCAACAAACTGGAAAAATTGTTGCAACACCTCGATTGCGATGGGGGCATGTCGCACTTTTTCTTCCGTAATGCCTGTTAACTCTACAATGACAGGCGGAATGTCGCGGTTTGGATTCACATACGTATGAAACGTCTCATTTTCAAGCACCGTCGTTCCTTTCACTTGCACCGCACCAATTTCAATTAATCGATCGGTCGTTGCGACATCAAATCCCGTCGTTTCTGTATCAAATACGGTAAAAATAATATCATCGATCGGTGTCGATAACGGGATGTTGTCGTTCAACTTGCAGTCAATCGCCTTTCGTAAAAAAAAACATGTTCATCCCCCTTAAAAACGAGACAATAGCTGCGTTTGTAGTTGTTTTAACGTTTTTAAACTTAAAATCAATTCATCTTTCTCTCGCGTTGTCATTGTCGTAAACGATAAAACCGATGATGCTTGTTGATTTGCTTTATATTGATTCCATTTATAACGAACGTAAATGGCTAATACGTTTTCGGCAGCTTTTTGTACGTCTTTCGCAAACGACGGAGACAACGCATGTTTGTCTTTTAGCTTCTCAATCCGTTCGAACGGTGTGCCAGACACAACCCCGTAAATGAGTCCTAAAATTTGCACGCTATGGTGATATGGAAACAGCACTTCTTTTTTCATATCAATCGTTTTCCGTTCGAGCCCAAAGAGCGAGCGAATCGGGCGATCAAGCGTTGGAATTTCATGCTGCCTTTCCACTTCGACAAGGCGGAAGAAAAACATTTTCGCACGGTTCAACTGTTCGCGAATCATCTGTTCAAACGCGCGATGCAACTCTATTTCCCCATATACAAACCGATATGAAAAAAAGTTTTGCGCCAATAACAAATTGTCATTTGTCGCATGAATCATCCACTCGCGCAGCCTGTCTCTCCACACTTCAAGAGAACCGCGCCACGCTTCTTCACTCGCCATCATTTTTCCTTTGCATCGCTCATATCCAGCCTTCTCCATAAAGCGCACCATCGCCTCACCAAGCTGAGCAAAATACGAAGCATATTCGTCGCTTTCATAGACGAGAAAATGGTCCTGATCGGTCAATAAAAATTGCTCTCTCCGTCCACCTGAACCCATTAAATAAAAAGCAAAGCGACACGGCGGCTCCCCTACTTCGTTTAGCGCTAACGCCATACAACGCCATACGAGCCGATCGTATAATTTCGTAATCATATTTAAACATTGTGCAATTGGTACTTGATCGCGTAGCATCGTCGCTAATAACTCGTAAATGGCAGTTTTCATTTTTGGTAACGTCCGTTCATCTGCATAATCAATTTGTTGAATGGTACGCATGATGCTTTCGTTTTTCTTTCGCATTAAATCGGAAAATGTCACAATTCCTTCTACTTTTCCGTCATCAACAACAGGTAAATGCTTTACTCCACGCTCAATCATCATCGCAAGCGCATCGTAATAATACGCAAAGCGCGAAATCGTCGCCACATCTTTTGTCATCACCTGTTCAACAACCGTATCGTACGGAAGAGACTGTCCGAGCACTCGTTCGACAAGATCCGTTTCCGTTAAAATTCCACATAACGTTTGTTCGTCTGTCACGACGATCGAACTAATATGAGTCGCCGCCATTTTTTTCGCCGCCTCTTGTACCGTTGCGGTGGGCGGTAAAGTGACGACATCGCGAACCATTAAATCTTGTACGGGAACGACAAATGATGTTGAATCGCCAAATTTACGCGCCTGCTTTATTTGTTCTGCAAGCGAAACGTATACATCTTTTAAACGGACGCACGCCTGTGTAAGCAAGTAATCGTGTACATTCGGATCATCCCATAACCGTGTTAACACGGAAAACGGCATGACAAGCACTTCACATCGTTCCGCCGCCCGTACCGCAACGAGCTCTTCTTTTCCATCGCTTTTCGATACACCTAAAAAATGGGCTAAGCTTGAAAATCCGATCAATCCCCCTTTTTGCACAACTTCAAGCACTTCATCATATCCTTCATGCTCGACGTACACTTCCGCTACCCCGTCAAGCAACAAGACAAGACCTTTACGTCGCTCATTTTTTCCTAAAATCATTTCATCTTTTTCAAACGTTTTTTGTTCGCACTCAGCAAGAAGTTTTTCCATCTCTTGTTTTGAAACACCGCTAAATAACGGATGCATTCATTCCCCTCCCTTATAAAAACAGCATCTGTTTGCACAGACGCTGTTTTATCTCAGACGGTTAATTTCCGATTATTTTGTAAGCGTTATCACTTACATTTTCCCTCCTTTCCGATTCATCGTCAAGTTTATATTAAAAATTTTCTGAATTTTAATTATAAAAACAAGGTAGCTGATCGCTACCCTTCCCATGTCCATCTTGTTTTTGCTAATTGCACATCGCCATGGAAAATCGTTTTTGCTTCGTCGACAAGTTGTTCAACGTTACCGAAATGAGGTAAGTGCGTTAGTAGCAATGTTTTAACGCCAGCGTCGCGCGCGATCGTTGCCGCTTCCTCGCTCGTCATATGCCCGGCTTGTTTCGCATGTTGCCCGGCATAAAAGTTGCATTCGCAAATCAGTACGTCCGCATGTTTTGCAAAAAGAACAAACTCAGGCAAATAACTAGAATCTGCTGTGTATACGACCGTTTTTTCTCCCGCATGAATGCGCATCGCATAACAAACAGCTGGATGTTCTGTCGGCATAAACGTAATCGTAAATGGACCGATATGAAGCTCATCGTTCGGATCGTACGCCACCGCTTTCGTCACTCCTTTATGAGCAAGGCGTGCGAATCCATCCCGATCAAACGAATGTCCATAAATAGGAAGCTCAGGCAAATGTGCGCCTAAATTTTTCTTAATGAGTCGCGCGTATTGAAGCGGTCCAATATCTGCGACATGGTCGTGATGATAATGCGATATGATAACCGCATCAATTTGCTCAATGTCAATGACGTTTTGAAGTTGCGCTAACGCCCCGCTTCCGCAGTCGACTAACAGGCGAAAACCGTCGTGTTCAAACAAATAACATGACGTTGCTTCATTTTTTTTCGGAAACGCCCCCCAATAGCCGATCACTGTCACTTTCATATGTATTCACCTTCCTTACAAAAATGTGTACAACTACACAATACCAAATTTCTGAACAAATTTCACATATACAAATGTTATAAAACAACTATTGACAAATATATATCTGTTATAATACAATGAAATCAACAAAAGCAAAGGGGATGGGGAGTTATGTTAGAAAAAATGTCTGAATTTTATAAAAAGTTACCACCGAAAACATGTTGCGAGTGCGGCGAAGAAATGGAAGAACAACACGAATGTTACGGAAACGTTTGTGCGCAATGTTTAAACGTTTCTTGTTAAAGTAAAAAAGCAGCCTGCGCGGCTGCTTTTTACTTTAACTTATATACACGTGCTTCATACGGTTTTAGCACAATCGTGTCAATCGATTCATTTTCATCGACCGTATAGTTGCTAATAAGCAATTGCTTTTCGGTAAACGTGATATGTGACGGCAATGTAAACGTTGGCTGCTCGCTGCTAAAGTTTGTGATGACAAGCAGCTGCTCATCGTTGAACTTGCGCACGTATGCATAAATTTGTTCATCATCTTCAAGAAGTAACTCGTATGAACCGTACACAATAATCGGATGCTCTTTTCGGAGACGAATGAGCTTTTTGTAATAATGAAACACCGAGTTTTCATCTTTCAACGCTTGTTCGACGTTAATGTCGCGATAATTCGGATTTACATTAATCCACGGCGTGCCTGTCGTAAAGCCTGCATGTTCTGTCGCATCCCATTGCATCGGTGTGCGCGCATTATCGCGACCGCGGTAATGAATCGCCTTTAATATTTTGTCTGGATCATACCCTTTGTTTACTACAACATCGTTCCATAAGTTAATCGTTTCCACGTCACGATAATATTCAATGGACGGGAAAGAAACGTTCGTCATACCGATTTCTTGTCCTTGATAAATGTATGGCGTTCCTTGCATCATATGTAGCCATGTCGCTAACATTTTTGCGCTTTCTACATGATACGTTTTGTCGTCACCAAAACGCGAAACAGAACGCGGTTGATCGTGATTTTCTAAATAAAGAGAGTTCCAACCTTTCCCGTGCAGTTCAACTTGCCATTTGCTCATAATTTTTTTCAAGTCGGTCAATTTCCACGGTTGAATGTCCCATTTCCCAAGCGGACTTCCTGGCTTCGAATCAACATCCATATGCTCAAATTGAAACAACATATTCATAACGCCATCTTGCTCGTTCGTAAATCGAATCGCATCGTCTGTTGTGACCATCGGCGTTTCTCCGACCGTCATAATGTCATATTTACTTAACACTTTCTCTTTCATTTCACGCAAATAGTCCATTAACTTCGGTCCGTTCACAAAATATTGTCCGCCCCATTGATAACGATCGTTTGGATTTGTCACCGGCGCATCTGGCAAACCTTCTACTTTCGATAATAAGTTGATAACATCCATCCGAAATCCGTCAATGCCACGATCTAACCACCATGTCATCATGTTGAAAATTTCTTCGCGCACCTTTTCGTTTTCCCAGTTTAAATCTGGTTGTTTTTTCGAAAATAAATGTAAGTAATATTCCCCTGTCGCTTCATCATATTGCCAAGCTGAACCGCTAAAAAACGATTGCCAATTGTTCGGCTCTTTTCCGTCTTTTCCTGGACGCCAAATGTAATAGTCGCGGTACGGATTGTCTTTTGATTTGCGCGATTCAATAAACCAATGATGTTCATCAGACGTATGGTTGACGACTAAATCCATCACTAATTTCATCCCGCGGGCATGCATTTCGTGAAGCAGTTCGTCCCAGTCAGCGAGCGTACCAAACTCGTCCATAATGTCTTGGTAATCGCTAATATCATAGCCGTTATCGTCGTTTGGCGACTTATAAACAGGCGACAGCCAAACGACATCGACGCCAAGCTCTTGCAGATAATCTAATTTTTCAATAATGCCGCGCAAATCGCCAATTCCGTCCCCATTTGAATCTTTAAAACTGCGCGGATAAATTTGGTATACAACTGCTTCTTTCCACCATTGTTTCGTTTTTGGAATCGATTCCATCTTCTTCTCCCCTCTCCATTATTCTTTTACTGAACCGGACGTTAAGCCCGATACGATGTGGCGTTGGAATAATAATACCATAATGACGAGCGGAATCGTCACAATCACTGTCGCTTCATAAAGAGTTAGCCTTTACGAAGCTCGCTACCAATCGTTGATGCGCGCACAATAAGCTGAAGTGGAAACTCGTAAATTTCCTTTGTTTCATATTTTTTTGTTTGAATTTTTTCAACGATCACATCCACTGCTTTTTGCGCCATTTGTTTCACCGGTTGATGCACCGTCGTAATTGTCGGATTCGTTAACTCTGTAATAGCTTGATTATCGAAACCGACGACTGCTAAGTCTTCAGGGATACGATAGCCGCATTTCACCGCTTCCGATATAATGCCGGCCGCCACTTCATCGCTTCCGGTGAATACAGCCGTCGGTCGATCTGAAAGCGCTATCATTTTTTGGAATACACGCTTCCCGTCTGCGATATGAAATGCATCGCGAAAAGCATACTGCTCATGAAATGAAACTTTATACTCCGCCAGCGCCTTTTTAAAGCCGATTTCACGCGACTTTGCCACATTGCTTCGATAACCGCCGGAACAGTATGCGATTTTCGTATGACCTTGTTCGAGCAAATGTTTTGTCGCTATGTATCCCCCGTATACTTGATCGAGCCGAACGGTTGGAACGTTTGCACGATCATCAAACTCATTACAAAGGACAATCGGCCCGTATTGCAAAAAAGGTTTCAGCTTTTTCCACTCGTTTTGAATGGAGGCTAAAATAACCCCGTCAACTTGTTTTGTTTTTAATAAATTCATGTAGTTTAATTCTTTTTCTGGCGAATAGCGCGTCTGACAAATAATGAGCTGGTAGCCATATTCGGCTGCCGCAATTTCTGTCGCTTCTACAAGTTCGCTGAAAAACGGATTTGTAATGCGCGGAATAAATAACGCTAAAATGCTCGTTTTTTGATTCCGCAAACTTCTAGCCGATGAATTCGGTACATACCCTAGCCTTTCCATCGCTTCAAGCACGAGCTTTCGTTTCTCTTCTGACACGTACGGGTGATTGTTAATGACGCGCGAAACCGTCGTCCGTGAAAGCCCTGTTAGCTTGGCGACATCTTCAATCGTCGCCATCCTCCCAGCCCCCCCTCATTCCAATCGAAAAGAAACGAATGAAATCGTTCTCATACTTGTATTATACGCACATCACCTTGTATATGCAAATTAATTTTTTAAAAATTTTTTCATCAAAAAAAGCTTCTGAAGCCTATTACGCTTCAGAAGCTTGTTCCACAATTGTTGTGAATTGGCGACGATGTTGAATCGTAAAATACGTCATCGTTCCTGCCATCATAACGACGATAAACATAAGCAATTTGCCGACGTTTTCCCACATAAACGAGAAATCACCGCTTGAAATGACAGCTTTTAATCCGAAAACAGAATACGTCATTGGAAGCCATGCGTTAAAATGTTGCAACGAACGTGGAATTAACTCAAGCGGGAACGTTCCGGCACTCGTTGTCAATTGTAAAATTAAGACGACAATCCCGATAAATCGTCCCGGATCACCAAAAACGGTCACGAGAAATTGAATGACTGATAAAAAGGTAATGCTTGTCACGATGCTAAATACGATAAATAACGGAACGCTTTTCACCTGTAAATCAAGCCCGAAAAGCAATACGCTGTCCGCAAGAAGCGCTTGTAACACACCCACACCAATGAGTACACCAAACTTCGCAAAAAACCATTGAAATGGTGAGCGTGGCACTCCAGCCGGTTCGCGAAGTGGAAAGACGATCGAAAGTAAAAGCGCACCGACAAACAATCCTAACGACAAGAAATATGGTGTAAACCCTGTTCCGTAGTTTGGCACTTCATTGATTTTTTTATCTTTTACTTTCACCGGTTCGGCAAACATGTTATATACGTCTTCGTTTGCTTTAACGTTGCTTGCTTTTTCAGCACCTTCTTTCAATTTATCTGCTAGTTCTCCTGAACCGTCTGCAAGCTGATTCATTCCAGCTTGTAATGCTTCGGTTCCGTTTGTTAGTTCATTCATTCCGTTCGCTAATTGTTGTGCACCATCCGCTAACCGATGCGCACCATCTTGCAGTTGGTCGCCCCCATTCGCAAGAGCTTGCAAACCAGAAGCAAGTGTTTGACCACCACTTGCGAGCTTCTCTGTCCCTTGTTTCGCTTCTTGCATTTTTTCATGTAACGTATGCATGCCCGAAACAAGCTGTTCTTGTCCGTTCACTAATGCATTTGCGCCATCGGCGAGTTGCTGTTGTCCAGCAAGCAGTTCGTTTACGCCGCTATCGAGAGCCGCATGCCCTTCATGTAGTTGCTTTGCCCCTGCGCTTAACGATGCCGCTCCCTCTTGTAACGCTTTTGCTCCATCGTTTAACTGCGCAACTCCACCCTGTACTCGCTTGCTTCCAAGTGATAGTTGCACAACGTTTTGTTTTAATTGCTCATACACCGCTTTTTGGGCCGGATCTGACGTTTGCGCAATAAGCGTATTAAGCTGTGCAGCGAGTTGCTCTAACCCGCTTGTCACTTGCGTGGCACCCGTTTGAACTTGCGTAGCTCCTTGTTGCCACTCGGCAAGCGATGTAACTAGCTTTTCTGTTCCGCCGCTCAATTGTTCTGAGCCTTGTAAAAGTTGTGGCATGCGAGCATCGAGAGCTTTCATTCCTTCAAGTACACGATTTGTACCTAAAGCCAGTTTTACTGTTCCTTCTTTTGCTTGCTGTGCTCCTGCAAGCAATTGTCCTTGCCCATCTACCATGCGCTTCATTCCATCATGAAGCGTTTGAACACCGGTTTGAACTTGCATTGAACCGTCAGCTGCTTGATGCAAACCGTCCGTAAATGTAATTGATTTTTCAGCAAGCGTCGCTAAATGGCGATACAATTCATTGGAGCCATCTTGCGCTTTGTTCATCCCATCATATAGCCTGTTCGTTCCGTCTTTTGCATCTATCAATCCGTCATGCAATTGCTTTGCTCCGTCGCTCGCTTTTGTTAATCCGTCCGCCAACGTTTTTACGTTTTCAAACATGTTTTCGGCGTACGTTTCGGTTAATGTTTTTGCTACCTCTGTTTTAATTCTTTCTACTGCTGTTCCACCGATTTGGGCAGATAAAAAGTTAAACCCTTCATTTGGCTTGTAAATAAGTTGAAGCTTTTTCGGGTGATCATCTTGTAACGTCGTTGCGTTTTTAGAAAAATCTTCAGGAATTTCAATCAGCATATAATACCGTTGCTCTTTTAATCCTTTTTCCCCTTCACTTTGGCTTACAAAATGCCAATCAAACTGTTTCTTTTCTTTTAGCTTGTCGACGAGATCATCACCAATATGGAGCTCTTCTCCTTCAAATGTCGCGCCTTTGTCATTATTAACAACAGCGACAGGCAAATCGTCTAAATGATCATACGGATCCCAAAACGCCCATAAAAACATACCGCTATATAAAAGCGGAATAAATAAAACAGCGATAATCGGAATAAGCACTTTCCGATTGGACGTGACTGCTTTTATTTCTTGCATCAATAATCGAAATGTATGCACATACTCAACCCCCTTTTTAAAATATTGACCAATTTGTTCATTTAGTCATTTCGTGCAAAAAAGAGAAGGATCATCGTGGAAATAATCCTTTCAATAAATACAAATCAAACAGTTCAGCAATTTTTTGTTGTGGCAACGGTTCGTGTTCTTTTTCCCAATCGACGTTTAAAGCAATATACATTTTAAACATTAAAAATGCCGTTAATTCCGCATCGCACGAACGAATTTCACCTTTTGCCATCGCTTCTTCAATTTTTTCACGAACGTAAGCGATCATTTCGCGATCAAGTCGCTTCATCACATCACGTACAGCTGGTGTGCCGATATCGCGCACTTCTTGTAACAGCTTAATCGTCAATTCATGTTCTTTGCGAAACGTAAAAATGCGTTGCAAAGCACGTTGCACATTTTCATTAAACGATAAGCGATGATCAATCGCGGCATCTGCCTCACGCTTAATTTCAGAAATGATAGAAGAAACGATGTCTTCTAGCAGCTCTTCTTTGCTTTTGAAAAACGTGTAAATCGTCCCTTTTCCGACATTCGCCATTTTTGCCACTTGATCGATCGTTGTTGCCTTATAACCGAATAACGAAAATGACTTTGCTGCCGCTTCAATAATTTGTTTTCTTTTATCTGACATAGGCGTTCATCCTTTATTTTGACTAAATGAACATTTTGGTCATTTCGTTTTATATCGTAACACATATGATCTGTAGTTGCAAGAAAAAAGGTGCCTTTTATAGCGACACCTTTTCTTTCGTATAAGCTAAATAATGCAATACTTTTTTAACTGCCTCTTCCCCTTGATCGATGCAATCCGGGAGCCCAAGCCCTTCATACGAACTTCCTGCCAAAAAGATGCCTGGAAGATGTTGTTGCATATGTTGTTTCACCCGTTCCATCCGTTCACGATGACCGACCGTATATTGCGGCATCGATTGTTTCCAACGTGTCACAATCGAAAACATCGGATTCATCGTAATATTCATCACTTTATTTAAATCGTCCATCACGACTTGAACGATATCTTCGTCTGTTTGATCAACAATCGCCTCATCCCCAGGACGTCCGACATAACAACGCAACAAAACATAACCTTCTGGTGTCGTATGTGGCCATTTTTTATGCGTCCACGTACATGCGGTAATCGTATAATCGCTATCACGCGAAACAACAAATCCCGTTCCATTCATATCCTTCGCGACCGCTTCTTTCGGAAACGCTAATGCGACCGTTGCAACAGACGTCGATGGCATCGTTTTAAAAGAGGAAAACAATGTTTCATTTGGAAAGAGCGATGTTAATGATTGATGCGGAACAGCAATAACGACGCTATCCGCTTCTTTTTTCTCTCCGTTGCTTAACGTTAAAACGTATTTGTCATCGACCTTTTCGATATGCTCGACTCGCACCCCTTTATGCACCGTTCCTTTTTCTAACTTTTGCTCAATCGCATCGACAAGCGAAGCCAACCCCGTTTTTAACGTTTGAAAAATGCCTTTGTCGCTTTTTTGTTTCGTTTTTTGTTTCGGCATCGACCGCTTCATGCCGAGCACGAGACTTCCGTGTTTTTGCTCTAAGTGGAAATATTGAGGGAACGTTGCCATTAAGCTAAGCTGGTCAATATCGCCTGCATAAATGCCTGATAATAAAGGTTCAATGAGGCGATCCACCACTTCATTTCCGAGACGACGGCGGAAAAATTGCCCGAGCGATACGTCCCCCTTCGTTTTTAACGGTGGCAAAACAAAGTCAGCTGCAGCTCGCAACTTTCCAAATGGCGAAAACAGCCGCGTTACAACAAACGGTGCAAGCTTCGTCGGAATGCCCATCACCGCTCCGCCTGGAATTGGGTGAAGCGTTCGATTAACGAGAATGTACGATTGACCTGCCGTATTATGCACGAGCTCTTTCTCAAGCCCGACTTCGTGAATAAGGCGTGAGGCGCTCATTTTTCGTGCCAAAAAAGAATCCGGTCCGCGCTCAATGACAAAACCATCGCGATACACCGTTTGTACTTTTCCGCCAAGTCGATGACTCGCTTCAATTAATTCACACGAAATGGGCAGCTGTTTTTCGCGCGCTTCTTTTTGCAAGTAATACGCTGCCGCAAGTCCCGTCATCCCACCGCCAATAATGACGACTTTCTTTTTCATAATGACTCGCCTTCTTTACGTAAATGATTTAAAACAACAGTTGCAAGGGCGTCAATAAACTGTGGATGGGCGTTTGGCATCGGCGGGCGATAGTAACTGACGCCAAGTTCATCTGTTACTTGTTTACATTCAATGTCGTTATCGTACAACACTTCTAAATGATCGGACACAAATCCTGCTGGAACGTATACGAATGCCTCGTACCCTTTTTCTTCATATAGTTGTCGCGTTAAATCTTGCACATCAGGACCTAGCCAAGGCTCTGGCGTATTGCCTGCACTTTGCCAACCAATGACGTATTCCGAAACACTTGCTTCTTTCGCAATGAAATCGGCTGTTTCTTGTAGTTGTTTTGGATACGGATCTCCCATTGCGATAATTTTTTCAGGCAAGCTGTGGGCGGAAACGATCAACACCGCTTTTTCCCGCTCTCGTTCAGACATCGAAGCATACGTTTCTTTTACCCGTTCTGCCCAATATTGAATAAATTTCGGTTCAGTATACCAACTTTCCACACACGTCAACTTCGGTCCACCTAAACGGGCCGCCTCTTCTTTTGCTCGTCCGTTATATGATTTGACACTAAATGTCGAAAAATGCGGCGCTAATACGATCGAAACCGCTTCTTTTATCCCATCTTCATGCATTTGCTGAACGGCATCTTCAACGAACGGCTCAATATGCTTTAATCCTAAATACATGCGAAATTCAATCTCATCTTGTACTTCATTAAGTCGCTCGGCAAGTTTTTCCGCCTGTTGTTTTGTAATAGCTGCAAGCGGTGAGATGCCCCCGATCGCTTCGTAACGCTCGCGAAGATCGGCTAGCATCTCTTCTGACGGTTTGCGACCATGACGAATGTGCGTGTAATATCGCTCTAAATCTTCCTCTTTATACGGCGTGCCATACGCCATGACAAGCAATCCCATTACTTTTTTTGACATCGTTTATTCATCCTTTTCTTTTTGCTGAATAATCGTGGATAAACGCTGTAAGTCGTTTTAACGTTTCTGGCTTGATTTGTGGGAAAATGCCGTGCCCTAGGTTAAATACGTACCCACCTTCATGCGCCATGCCTTCGTCTAAAATTTGTTTGACGCGCGCTTCGATAACTTCCCATGGGGCAAGCAATACGGCTGGATCTAAATTGCCTTGCAGTGCTTTTGTCAGTCCCATCTCGCGCGCTTCACGAATCGATAAGCGCCAATCTAAACCGACGACATCAAGCGGTAAGTCATGCCACTCTTTCGCTAAATGGCTTGCTCCGACACCGAACATAATAAGCGGAACGTTTTCGTCACGAAGCGCTGCAAAAATACGCTCCATCGTCGGTTTAATAAATTGACGATAATCAGAAACATTGACTGCACCAACCCAAGAATCAAAAATTTGAATAGCGCTTGCGCCGGCACGAATTTGCGCTTTCACGTAACGAATTGTCATATCCGCTAGCTTATCCATAAGGGCAAACCATGCTTTCGGTTCCGCATACATAAACGCTTTCGTTTTATTATAGTTTTTCGAAGGCCCACCTTCAATCATATAGCTTGCTAAAGTAAACGGTGCACCAGCAAAACCAATGAGCGGAACAGTCAGTTGCTCTTTCGTCAATAGACGAATCGTTTCAAGCACATACGGCACATCGCTCTCTGGATCAATTTCTCCAAGGCGCTCCACATCCGCAAGCGAACGAATCGGGTTGTCGATGACTGGTCCGATACCCGCTTTAATATCGACATCGACACCGATCGCTGGGAGCGGTGACATAATATCTTTATATAAAATGGCCGCATCGACGTTATATTGTTCAACAGGCAAACGCGTCACATAGGCGCATAGCTCTGGTTGGTGTGTAATTTCAAAAAGCGAATATTTTTCTTTCAACGCGCGGTATTCCGGTTGCGAACGCCCTGCTTGTCTCATATACCAAACAGGAACGTATTCCGTCGCTTCTCCGCGACAGGCACGTAAAAATGTATCGTTTTTAATCATCATGTCCATCCTTTCATGTTATGTAATCGCTTATATAACGAAACGGCTGATTTGTTTCCACTAACACAACTATACCGATTTTTTCACCGTCTGGGTAGTAATATTACGCAACGTTCATGAAATCGCCAAGAAGAAAAGAAAGTGGTAAAATATGAACAAGAAAAGGAAGGGGATGATATCGGTGTACGTATTTATGACAAATGGCACAATCGACTATTTGCAACGATTGCGTAGCCAATATGCAAATGAGCGTATGTTGCTTGTATACGATGAAGACAATGGTATGCTTATTCACGAAACAGAAGGAACAAGCGTCTTTCACGAGCCGCGTCCATACGAAGTACTTGATGCGGTTGGCCCATTAGGTGGATCATTTGTTGTTTGCAATAATATTCCTGTTACTGATGAAGGAAGACCGTTATTTGAACATCGTTTTCAACAACGGGCGCGCTTAATTGAAAAAGAGCCTGGATTTGTCGCCATTCGCGTGTTACGTCCGTTAAAAAGCGATACATACGTCATTATGACGATGTGGGAAAATGAAAGTGCCTTTCGTCGTTGGCAACAGTCTAAAGCTTACGAAAAAGCGCATGAAAAACGTGGCACAGAAAAAGCAATCGATCAACAACGGTCCATTTTTCCGCGTCCATCCTATGTGACAACATATGCAGTTGTAAAAGAAGGCTGACACATCGTCAGCCTTATCCATTCCAAGCGTTCATGCCGCCGCGCACGTTCACGACGCGCTCAAATCCATTTTTCGCTAATATTTTTGCCGCAACAAAATAAATAAGCAAAATGATGAGAACGACATTAATCCATGTACCCATATATGCTCCTCCTAAATACGTATATGGGTATATTAACCCGTTTTCGATCATTTGTCAACGATGGTATAATGGAAAAAAACAGGTAACTATTCAGCCACATCATAAAGTGAGCTGAATATTTTCTTCTTTCCTTGTCTATGATGTGAATACTGATAGACAAGGAGGTGAATCGCATGTTGACGGTACAACAAGCTGTATTTACAGTTGAGAGCTTAATCGGCAAAGTTCAACAACAAAAACAGCTCATTCATCAACTCGTTCAAGAAAATGAACATTTGCGTCACGAAAACAAACAACTACGCAAAGAAAATGAACAACTGAAGTACCGTGTTCAAGAGCTGGAAGCACGCACGAAAAAAAACAGCTCCAATAGCCATTTGCCCCCATCTTCTGACCGTTTTGCCAACACACGTTCTTCTCGTCAACCATCTGGCAACAAGCCAGGCGGACAAGAAGGACATCAAGGAACGACGCTCCGTCAAGTGGAACATCCACATCATCGTGTCGTCCACCGTGTGCATACGTGTCAAGGATGTGGGGCTTCTTTGCGTGAAGTCAAACCGTTCAAAGTCGATATCCGTCAAGTGTTTGATCTCCCTCCTGTGACGATCGAGGTGACACAACATGAACGTGAAGTGAAATCGTGTCCGCATTGTCGATGCGTGCAACAAGCCGAATTCCCATCCCACGTCACGAATCATGTGCAATACGGTCCACGGCTCACAGCGCTCGCTGTATATTTGCATCATATCCAATTGATCCCTTACAAACGTTTGAGTGATACAATCGAAGCATTATATCAACACTCAATCAGTACAGGAACCCTTGCCAATATGGTGAAACGAGGACGTGAAGCGCTGGAATCAAATATGGACATCATCGAAGACGCCTTACTTGAATCCAACATCCTGCATGTCGATGAAACGAGTTTGCGCATCAAGGGGAAACTCGCATGGGTGCATGTCGCGTGCACATCGAAATATACGTACTTGGCTCCTCACGCTTCTCGTGGAAAGAAAGCGACCGATGACATCGGGATTCTTCCGCGGTATCAAGGGACGATGATGCACGATGGGTTCGGTACGTATCCGAAATACACACAAGCCACTCATGCCCTTTGTCACGCCCATCATTTGCGTGAATTGAAGGGCTTCATCGAACAAGGGCATACGTGGGCGATGCGCATGACCACGTTTCTGTTAGCCGCCAAGCAAGCCGTCGAAGCCCATCACGGTGCACTTTCCGAAGAAGAAGCGAGACGGTGGGAACGAGTGTATGATCGCATCCTAGAAAGAGCACAACACCGATTGGAAGCGAAGACGCCTCTTCCGAAAAAAGCACTCGCTTTTGTTCGACGGCTTCAGAAACGAAAGGAAGAAGTGTTGCGTTTCTTACGTGAAGTGCATGTTCCCTTTGACAACAACCAAGCCGAACGCGATCTTCGCATGGTCAAAGTGAAAGAGAACATTTCGGGTACATTTCGCGAAGAAACATTCGCCCAGTCTTTTTGCATCACAAGAAGCATCATTTCCACACTGACGAAACACGAAAAAAACGTGTGGGATTCGTTATGTCTTCTGTTGACAGGCGAAACGCTCGATCGTGTTCTTTCTACCACTTAGGGCATTTTCTATTACGGGGATGCCTTATTTGTGTTGCGCTCCTTTACATACTACTATCGGGGTGAATAGTTACAAAAACAGAAGGAGCGGTTCACGTGAAAACATTACTATTTGCTAAGCTTCGTGAATATTACGACGAAATGGTTACGATTCGCCGTTATTTGCATCAACATCCCGAACTATCGTTTCAAGAGTATAAAACAGCCGCATATATTGCCAATTACTATAAACAACTTGGCATTCCTGTGCGAACAAATGTTGGAGGAAACGGGATCGTCGCAACTATTCATGGCCAACAAGGCGGAAAAACAGTAGCGCTTCGGGCGGATTTTGACGCCCTTCCGATTCAAGATGAAAAAGATGTACCATATAAATCAACCGTCCCAGGTGTCATGCACGCATGTGGACACGATGGGCATACGGCCACGCTTCTCGTTCTTGCCAAAGCGCTATATGAATTACGTGAACATTGGAGAGGTACGATTGTTTGCATCCATCAACATGCAGAAGAATACGCGCCAGGCGGGGCAAAGGCGATGATTGAAGACGGCTGTTTAGAAGGAGTAGATGCCATTTTCGGCACACATATATGGGCGACAGCGCCAACAGGTGTCATTCAATATCGGACAGGACCGATTATGGCAGCGGCAGACCGATTCCAAGTCGTCATCCGAGGTTCTGGCGGTCACGGAGCAGAGCCGCACAAAACAAAAGATGCAATCGTTACCGCCTCGCAACTCGTACTACATTTGCAGCAAATCGTTAGCCGTCGCGTCAATCCGCTTGAACCTGCTGTCGTCTCTATCGGCTCTTTCGTTTCCGACAACGCATTTAACGTCATCGCCGATCGCGCCACATTAATCGGAACAGTGCGAACATTTTCTGAGCAAGTACGTGACGATATTGAACAAGAAATTGAGCAAATTGTTAAAGGTACATGCATCGCCAACGGTTGTACGTATGAATACACGTACACCCGCGGTTATCCGCCTGTTGTGAACCATGAAGAAGAAACGAAATTTCTCGCCTCTATCGCCCATGAAATAGATGAAGTCACCGACGTCGTCGAAATTCCTCCGCATATGGGCGGAGAAGATTTCGCCTATTATTTACAACGTGTAAAAGGAACGTTTTTCTTTACAGGGGCAAAAGCCGAAACAACAACAATCGCTTATCCGCATCATCATCCGAAATTTGACTTTGATGAACGTGCGATGCTTATTGCAGCGAAAACACTCGGTCTTGCAGCCATTCAATATACGGAAAAGTAAAAGAAGCGGTTCAAGCCGCTCCTTTTTTTCCGACATAGAACATAACCACACCGTAGCATATGAAAACAATGAAAAACGTCGATAACATAGTGAAAACGCCATGAGCGATATATGCAACCATACCAAAAATAAACGCTTGATTCACCCCAATAGTCAATAACACACTCATAAACGATCGGTGCGCCTCAACAGACGAGATCGGATAAAGGGAGAGAAGCGGATGCCCGCGATGGTGCAAGCGAAGCGAAAGCAATTGTACCGCTGTTGCATACGAACATAAAAGAGCAAACCACTCCACACCGCGAGGCAATGTAAAAATAAAGACGCTACCGATCACAGTCAAGCGAACGAACAAACCGAAATAATCGCCCGCACGGAAAAATGTACGTACATACAAATACGTATACGGTCGCATATGCCAACGATCGAACAAACGGAAAAGGAAACGAAGTGACGTTCGTTTTTTCACCGTATGTTTCATGTGAGGAACATCAACAAACGCGTGGGCGAGCCGATAAAACGCTTGCATTCGTCGCCGTTCATCAGCAAGCAATTGCTCCCATTGAAGCCCATTTTTGCGTCCTTTTCGCTCCACGTATCGCGCAAGGATAACCATAAACAGCAAAGGGACAAACATCCACACATATTGTTGGAGAAATAAAAAATAAAAAAACGCTGCATTCGTTAAAAAGCGAACAAACGTATGAAAATGATCTCGCCCAATTCGTGCCTCCTCTTGCCATTGAACGAACATATTCCATCCTGTTAAAAACACAATCGTCAACAAGACGATAAACAACGGCTGCGATGAAAATTGAAAATGCAAAGGCAAAAGGACGACAAATACAATAAACGAAACGTACAAATGCAGAAAGAAGCTGTACACCGCAGCACGCCAAAAATACGGACGAAGCCGTCGCTCGATCGGAAGAAAAAATACCGCATCTGCTTCTTTAACAAACGTCCGCACTCCACCTTGCGTCACCGCAAAAGCGAGCAGAAGCGAAGCAACAACAGCATAAGGAAAAGACACCAGTTCATCAACTGCTCGCTTATAAAATACCGCACTTGCCCCGATTCCGATAAATAAGACAAGCAACAAATGATCGTTGAACATATAACGACCGTACCGTCTCACCTCGGCGAGATGAGCAATCATCCGCTTTTTCCATAACTGCTGTCCATCAATCATCGTTCGTCTCTTCCTTCGTTAATTCGATATATATATCATCAAGCGTAGCATGAGGCATATGTAACTGCTCTTGAAGCATTGGCAATGATCCGCTTGCTTTCACTTGCCCATCATGTAAAATGATAAACGAATCACAATACCGCTCGGCTGTCGCTAAAATGTGCGTCGACAACAGCACACCCGCTCCCTCCTTTTTTCTTTCCTCAATAAGCTGAAGTAGCGCTTGAATGGCGAGCGGATCTAATCCAACAAATGGTTCATCAATAATATAAAGCGGTACATCGACTAAAAAAGCGCACATAATCATTACTTTTTGTTTCATTCCTTTTGAAAAAAATGCAGGAAACGAACTTAACTTTTTCTCAAGCCGAAACGCCTTCAACAACTGTGGCACGCGCTGTTCGTATGCTCGATCCGTCACACCATACGCCATGGCGGTGAGACGTAAATGTTCTTCAAGCGTCAATTCTTCGTATAGCGCAGGCATTTCCGGAATGTATGTAAATTGTGTGCGATATGCTTGTGGATCATCTTGAAACGTCATACCGTTTATTGTAATTGTTCCTTTACGCGGTTGCATCAATCCGATAATATGTTTAATTGTCGTACTTTTTCCTGCTCCATTTAACCCGATCAGCGCGACAACTTCCCCTTTTTGCACGGTAAACGATACGTCATCTAAAATATCTTTGTTCGTATAGCCCCCGAATATATGCTGAACTTGTAATAGTGCCATCATCGCTTTCCTTTCTTCCGTCATTATTTTTTATTTTAACAAATGAATAATAAAAAGAAAAACGGGTTATGATAAGTAGCGAAGAGGGACAAACAAGTAGCAAGTCGCAGTGAGCAACAAAGCAAGTTCAAGAACATGATGAAATGAGGTGTCTACGGGCCGCACATTAGCTAGCCTGTAACAACGAAAGCACTCCCTTGAAAAGGGGATGGTCATCTTGAACAATGTCGCACTCACAAACGCGTAACTGATTCTACTCGTAAATGAGGTGTTCCCAAAAGACACGTAATCATAAAGATCCCTCTTCAATGGGCAGGATGCGATACGCATCCTGCTCTTTCCGTTTTTCGAAACGACGATCGTGTGGTAAAATAAAGACAAAATGGAAAGAAAGGTGGCATCAACATGAGCGACTGTATTTTTTGTAAAATTATAAACGGCGACATTCCTTGTGCAAAAGTATTTGAAAATGAACATGTCATCGCCTTTTTAGACATTAGTCAAGTGACAAAGGGGCATACGCTCGTTGTACCGAAAATACATAAAGAAAACATTTACGAGCTAACACCTGAACTTGCGCAACGTGTATTTGAAGTTGTTCCTACAATCGCCAACGCGATTCGTGAACAGTTTTCCCCAGAAGGCATCAATATTTTAAACAACAACGGAGAAATTGCAGGCCAAACCGTTTTCCATTATCATATGCATATCATTCCGCGGTACAGTAAAGGAGACGGATTTGGAGCTGTGTGGAAATCCAATCAAAGCAACTATACGTTTGATGAGTTACAACACATCGCTGCACAAATCAAACAAGCTTTATGAAAAGAAGGTGTCCCGCGCGGACACCTTCTTTCGTCATTATTACTCGCTTTTTAATGCGTCTTTTAACGATTTGTCTTTAATGTCGACATTTGCTTCTTTCATCAGCTCATCAAGCTTCGATTGTACTTTCGATGTATCGAGTTTGCTTTTTTTCACTTCGAATTCAATTTCTTCTTTCATTTCGTCAAATGACTTTTTCTCTTCTTTATCCGTTACTTTAATGATATGGTAGCCAAATTGTGTTTTCACTGGATCACTAATTTCACCGACTTTTAACGCATACGCTGCCTTTTCAAACTCTTCCACCATTTTTCCAGGACCAAACCAGCCTAAATCGCCGCCATTTTGTGCTGAACCTGTATCTTTTGAATATTCTTTTGCTAATTTCGCAAAGTCTTCACCTTTTTCTAACTTTGCTTTAATTTCTTTTGCTGTTTTTTCATCGTCGACTAAAATGTGGCTTGCTTTCACTTTCGGCTTATATTCATTGTAGTATTTTTTCAATTCTTCATCGGTTACTTTCATGTCTTCCATCGCTGCTTTCTGGCGCAACAAATCAAGCTTTACCATATCGCGAATCGCTTCTTCGCCATTTTGCTGCACCGCTAAATCATATTGCGTACCGTACATTTCTTTTAAATTTTCGATCTCGTTATTTAGCTCTTCATCCGTTACTTTAAACTTTTTACTTAACACTTTCTCATGTACGAGATCGCGTAACACGTCTTTGCCGTAACGTTCTTTCATTTCGTTGTACAATTCTTCCTTTGTAATGTTGCCTTCCTTCGTTTCAACAACAACTTCTGATCCGTTATTGCAAGCCGAAAGCGCAAGCATCGCTGCCGTCGACATGGCAACTGTCCATTTTTTCATGTTCTCACAACTCCTATCTTTAAATATACACAAAACATACTATACCATATTTTTTCCGAAAGCTAAAATAAAGCAAGCTGCGCCCATACCTTTTTGCTCCTTTTGACATACAATACATTGTCAAAGCGTCGCAACGCCTTCATATACGAAAGGAGGTGTCGTCTATGGGTGCAGGAGCAGGTTATGCAAACGGGTTTGCGTTAATCGTTGTGTTGTTTATTTTATTAATTATCGTTGGTGCCGCTTGGTTATACTAAATGAAAGAAGCTGACAGGGACACTGTCAGCTTCTTTACGCAAACAACACTTCGACGTAGGAAGAAATAAGTAAAATGGTAATAAGGACATTAATGGTACGAAATACTTTTGGCTGTTTCTCTTCTGGAATTTCTTTTTGAATACAAAGCGTATTTGTTAGCTGATTAATGATAAAAAGAATAACTGTCGCAAGGGGTATAAAATAAAGCGCCAAACGAGTCCCCTCCTGTTTTTATGTATTTACTCCCCTACTTTACAACGATTTTTTCGATAAATCAATAATGGACATTTCATTTATGCAACAATTCCTGTAAAATAATACACATAAGTACGCTAAAGGAGTTTCGAAAGATGAGCATTGAACAACGTATTGAAAAGCTGGAGTATTACTGTTCGCTCATGTTAGACATGATCGCACCGGAAAAAAAGCCGTTTTACGCGCTCGTCATCCGTTATGGCTTAACAAAAGAAGAAGTGGAAAGCATATTGCGCCTGTGCGAACAACTAAGCGAGCAATATAAACAACAAAAAGAGGAAGGTTTCGTCATCTTCACCTCGCTTTTTACACAGTTTGCGAATGCGCTTCATCCGAACCTTCCCCTTGCTGAGACGATTGATGCGTTAAAACAACAACAGCTATTCGTTCCGCTTATGACAGAGTTTCAACGTTTATTACATACGCTCAACGAATGAAGCTACTTCTTTTTGCTGCTCATCTTTCTTTTTTAACTTCCCGCTTTCTTCAACAAACTCTTGCTCGATGTTTTGAAAAGAACGTTCGAAAATTTCCATAAAATCGTCCCCGTACACATTTCGGATCATACACATCACTTCTAACATTTCTGGAAATTTACCATACAATTCATATAAAGGTTGAATGCCTTGGAGCACAGACGTCCGTTTTGGATCGTACGACTCCATTAATTTTACTGTAGATGAGCAATTTTCATAACAATAATTACCATGTAAAAAGAAACAAACAGGGTAACCCTTATGCCACATGGAGCTGTTTTTTCACGGTATCAATGGGAATATTTTGTTTCGCTGCACAGTAAATGAACTCCACGAGGCTATGTCCTTTTCTCTTGCGCAAGAGATCGAGCCCATCAGAAAAATCGCTGTTCGACTCGAATAGGCTGTACACGTAAGCAAGCTGCACCAAGATCCAGTAGCGTTTCACCGCTCGAACCTGACGAACACGGTACCCATCGAGCTTCAGCTGGTCTTTCGCTTGTCGAAAAAAGCATTCGATCGACCAGCGTTGGGCATAGTGGCGCAAGATGTCTTCATCGCTTAGCTCCCGGTCGGTGCTCAAGACGCAGTGAAGATGTTCCGATGTCATCGGCTGATTGGCTTTCCAAGCGAGCAGCACCACCGCATGGTCGAGACCGTTGAGCGCTCCTTCGTAACGATAGACGCGATAATGCTCTTCTCCCACCGTGACGAGGTGAGTGTCATTCGGTTCGATGGAGCGGGCCAACTGCTTCGCTTGGACGGCAACGCCGTTCGGATAGAGAATCCGGTTCGTCTTGAGCATCGCGATGACGTGGAATCCTTTTTTCAGACAAGCTTCCACGAGCGCTTTCGATGGATACCACGAATCCATCAGCACATAAACGGGACGGCGTACATCCAACGAAGAAAGCATCTCGATTGCGAGTTCCCCTTTGCTTTTTCCCGCCGTCTTGTCGTAGAGGCGGAAGGCAAAGGGAAACGCCTGGGTTGCAGTATGAACCATGAACCAAACAAGAGAATGGCCCCAAATCGATTTTTTCTCTGAGTGAGAGTAGTGCCAATCACATCCCTGAATCGCGTGTGTTGCCCGTGACGAAGGCTTGGTTTTTTGGCAAATCGTATCATCGATCGAAACAAACAAGGGTTGATTCTCCTGTTTGGCGATGCGTTCGACACGACGAAGGATCCACTGCTGGAGTTTATGAAGCAGCGCCTCTTCCTCCCATGGGCTTTTCGTGAAAAAATGGCTGAGTGTCGTGCGGTGGTTCGGATGAAAGCTCCCATGATGAAGATCGGTCAATGTTCCCGAAAATCCCTTCGTGATCATCGCATCCACGATATGAACGAGATGCTTCATAACGGGTTTTGAAAAATAAAGGGCCAACCCCAACATCGTGAAAAACTTGTGAATTCCTTGATGATGTGCTAATCTATTCATGAGACATGAACCTCCTTGTGAATGGTTTGGTAGCACATCTATTCTAATCAAGGAATCGGGTTCATGTCTCCTTTTTTGTTTCGATGTAAATTTATGTTAGTGATTTTGCTCATCTACAGTTAATTTTAATAAAACTTCTTCTCCTTTTTCCGTCAGTTCAATGTACGTATTTCGTTTATCGTCTTCTTTTTTCGAAAACGACAACAAGCCACGTTCCTCTAATTTTTTTGAAAAGTTAAATGCCGTCGATACGTGCATGACACCAAACTTGGCGATTTCAGAAATGGAAGCCCCTTTCAAATGGTAGGCAATCCACAAAATATGATGCTCGTTAATGTTTAAATCAAACGGTTTAATCCATTGTTGCCAATCTTTTTCGATTGATTTCCATAACGCTTTACTTAACTGGGCAACCCTTTGACTAAATAACATCGCCTCTTTAACAGAATAATGTCGTCCCGTGCTTTTCATCTCTCCACCCACTTTTTCGGTAACTATTCAGCCACATCATAAAGTGAGCTGAATATTTTTTGCTTTTCCTGTCTATGATGTGAATATTGATAGACAAGGAGGTGAATCGCATGTTGACGGTACAACAAGCTGTATTTACAGTTGAAAGCTTAATCAGCAAAGTCCAACAACAAAAGCAGCTCATTACTCACCAACAACAAGTCATTGAGCAACTGTTGAAAGAAAACAAACAGCTACGCAAAGAAAATGAACAACTGAAGTACCGTGTTCAAGAGCTGGAAGCACGCACGAAAAAAAACAGCTCCAATAGCCATTTGCCCCCATCTTCTGACCGTTTTGCCAACACACGTTCTTCTCGTCAACCATCTGGCAACAAGCCAGGCGGACAAGAAGGACATCAAGGAACGACGCTCCGTCAAGTGGAACATCCACATCATCGTGTCGTCCACCGTGTGCATACGTGTCAAGGATGTGGGGTTTCTTTGCGTGACGTCAAACCGTTCAAAGTCGATATCCGTCAAGTGTTTGATGTCCCTCCTGTGGCGATCGAGGTGACACAACATGAACGTGAAGTGAAATCGTGTCCGCATTGTCGATGCGTGCAACAAGCCGAATTCCCATCCCATGTCACGAATCATGTGCAATACGGTCCACGCCTTACTGCGCTCGTTGTTTATTTACATCATATCCAATTGATCCCGTACAAGCGTTTAAGTGATACAATCGAAGCGTTATATCAACACTCGATTAGTACAGGAACCCTTGCCAATATGGTGAAACGAGGACGCGAAGCGCTGGAATCAAATATGGACATCATCGAAGACGCCTTACTTGAATCCAACATCCTGCATGTCGATGAAACGAGTTTGCGCATCAATGGGAAACTCGCATGGGTGCATGTCGCGTGTACATCGAGATATACATACTTGGCTTCTCACGCTTCTCGTGGAAAGAAAGCAACGGATGAGATCGGGATTCTTCCACAATACAAAGGGACGATGATGCACGATGGGTTCGGTACGTATCCGAAATACACACATGCCACCCATGCCCTTTGTCATGCCCACCATTTGCGTGAGTTAAAAGGATTCATCGAACAAGGGCATACGTGGGCGATGCGCATGACCACGTTTCTGTTAGCCGCCAAGCAAGCCGTCGAAGCCCATCACGGTGCACTTTCCGAAGAAGAAGCGAGACGGTGGGAACGAGTGTATGATCGCATCCTAGAAAGAGCACAACATCGATTGGAAACGATGACACCTCTTCCGAAAAAAGCACTCGCTTTTGTTCGACGGCTTCAGAAACGAAAGGAAGAAGCGTTGCGTTTCTTACGTGAAGTACATGTTCCCTTTGACAACAACCAAGCCGAACGCGATCTTCGCATGGTTAAAGTCAAAGAGAACATTTCGGGTACGTTTCGCGTAGAAACATTCGCCCAGTCTTTTTGTATCACAAGAAGCATCGTTTCCACACTGACGAAACACGAAAAAAACGTGTGGGATTCGTTATGTCTTCTGTTGACGGGTGACACGCTTGATCGCGTTCTTTCTACCACTTAGGGCATTTTCTATTACGGGGATGCCCTATTTGTGTTGCGCTTCTTTACATACTACTATCGGAGTGAATAGTTACCTTTTTCGTATTTCCTTCTTTTTATCTTTTATTATGCCAGTAAAACAATAAATAATAAAGTGTTAAATATTAAAATTTTTTAATAAATTGAAATATATAACTTTTCAAATTAGGAGGAACAAACATGATCATCGCGATGGCGACGATTGGGTTCATTTTTTTATATTTGACGATTGCCACGTTTTCTATGTTGAATAGAGCACGCATGTATCCCCCAAAAAAAGTGTTAAAGCAACGCATAAGCGTGTTCGGAAGTCTTGCTATTTTTTTTATCGCTGTCACTCTTTTGCTCATGCGTATACAGTAAGAACGATATAAGGAAAACCCGACCAGAAACGATCGGGTTCTTTTTATTATTGTTGCGGAACTGTATATGTTCGTCTCATGAGCGACTGTACGATCGGATAAATGACGATCATTGCAATCGTATTGACAAACGCTGTCGGAATGACAACAGCGATAAACAGCCCGCCAAACGTTGCTCCTCCCGGCAACCCAACAATGATTAGCGCAACAGCTAAAAACGTCGCACCGGAAATGAACGTGCCCACAGCCGTAAGCAATGCCGCCTTTATTGGCGTCGCTTTCGCCTTTAGTAACGTAAACAAGCCGAAAAAGATCGCAGCCGTCACAACTTTATCAACGATGTTCGGGATAAACCCTCCTGGGAAACTCGTTGTCACTCCAGAAATAATGCCTGTGGCAATAGCTAATAAACTAACGGCTGTTTTGTTCGGAAAAAGCATAATGCCTAAAAACATCATCGTCAACATCATATCTGGCTTCATCCCGAAGAAAAACCCCGGAATAACCGTATGCAACACTGCGCCAATGCCTACAAAAAGCGACAACAATACTAACGTTCTCGTATTCATTTCTCATCTCTCCTCATCTCATTCTTTTCTCTTCTCAGCTTGTAAACAAGTTTAATAACATTAAAGCACTTTAAAGTGCCAAGGTAAAATAAAAATTTTCAAAAAATATTTTTTCGGAACGTTTCCATAAACTGTACAAGTACTTCACACGCTTCCATATCTACTGCGTTATAAATAGATGCCCGGCATCCACCGACAGATCGATGACCAGCTAATCCAATCAATCCTTTTTCTTTCGCTTCCGCTAAAAACTTCTTTGTAAGCTCCTCATTCGGCAACGTAAACGTTACGTTCATATGCGAGCGGCTTTCTTTTTTTGCATGCCCTTTGTAAAAACCTTCACTTTCATCAATACAACGGTACAATATCGCAGCTTTTTCCGCATTTTTCTTTTCAATCGCTTGAACACCACCTTGTTCCTCTACCCATTCAAGAACGAGCGATAACATATAAATCGCAAACGTTGGTGGCGTGTTATATAACGAACGGCTTTCGCTATATGTGCGATAGTTTAACATTGTCGGCAAATGATCGTCTCCTTTTGCGAGCAAATCTTTCCGAATGATGACAACCGTCACGCCTGAAGGGCCTAAATTTTTCTGCGCCCCCGCATAAATAAGAGCAAAACGGCTTACATCAATATTGCGGCTTAAAATATCGCTCGACATATCTGCAATTAAATCGACAGCTACATTAGGAAATTCACGCCATTGTGTCCCTGCAATCGTGTTGTTTGATGTAATGTGCAAATACGCAGCGCGTTCAGACAATTCGATATTCGTCGGAATATATGTATATTGTTCTTCTTTCGACGAAGCTGCCACGTGCGTTGCCCCTACTTTTTTCGCTTCTTTCATCGCTTTATCCGACCATGAGTCTGTTAACACATAGTTACCGACTTCCCCTTCTTTTAACAAGTTCATCGGCACCATCGAAAATTGCAAACTAGCTCCTCCTTGTAAAAAAAGCACATCATGCGTATCAGGAATGTTCATCAGTTTGCGCAACAACGTTTCTGCGCGCTCATGCACCGCATCATATTCTTTGCTTCGATGGCTTAACTCCATAATAGACATACCTGTTTGTTGAAAGTTGAGCAATTCTTTTTGCGCTCGCTCTAACACAGCAAGCGGCAAAGCAGATGGTCCTGCGTTAAAATTGTACGCTCGCTTCACGACTTTCTCCCCCTCATATATGTAATAATATATATCCTAACATGAAACATAAAAAAATGAAGAAAAATTTTTGTGAATTTTTTAAAAAAATAAAAGACCTTGTTTATTCCAAGGCCTTCTGACGTTGCTCGCGCGCTTGCCGAATGCGCTCCATATACACTTCTCCTTCTTTTTCTAACAGCTTTTCATCTATTTTCCTTTCTTCTCTTGCTGTGCGAATCGCCATATATCCGCTAATGATAATGCCTGCAAGAAGCAATGTAATAAGCATGTGCATCCTCCTTTAAGCTTGTCTTACTTTACACATATGCAAACAACTAGAAAAATAGACGTATAAAGAAGGAAATAAGCGTGAATGAGCGAATACATGCAAAGGAAAGGGGTGGGGAAGATGAAGACATATACGCTTACTGTCTTTGAAAAAACAGGAGAAAAACTGCTTGATGAAACATTTACTGCCGCAAATGATGAAGAAGCAAAACGAATCGGCGAGCAAAAATTAAAAGAAAAACAATTTGAACATAAAACGCATCGCTGTACAACATCGAGCGGCAAATTGATTTTATTTCATCGATAAAGCCCCGATCATCTCGGGGCTAAAATAATTGTGCCATCATTTTTAATTTTTCGTTTGTGTAATGTTCGTAATTTTCATTATACGCTTTCGGCTCTTTCGGATTGGCAAAATGCGTAATCGCTTTTGTTTTTGGATGCACGAATTTGCTTGACGCTCCACATCCCAGCCCGATGATCGACTGTTGCTCTTCCATAATCATAATGTTATAAATGCTTTCTTGACCCGGTAAAGCGTAACCGACGTTTTCTAAATTGCCGAGAATATTTTTTTGGCGATATAAATAATACGGCACATACCCTTTTTCTTTCGTCCATCGTTCCGCACGTTTCATCATTTCATTAATTTCATCACGATCCGCTACTTTATACTTTTCCTTATTTTTCGTCATTTCCGACGCACGCTTAAACGACAACGTATGCACCGTCAACGACTCCGGCATGAGCTTTTCCGTTTGCTCAAGCGTATAACAAAACTGTTCAACACCTTCTCCTGGCAAGCCGATAATTAAATCCATATTAATATTGTTCATCCCTGCCTCGCGGGCAAGATGAAATTTCTCAATCGTCTCTTCCACCGTATGATGACGCCCAATTGCTCGCAACGTTTCTTGAATATATGATTGCGGATTAATGCTAATGCGGTCGATGTTCCATTTTTTTAACACCGCAAGCTTCTCCGGTGTAATTGTATCTGGTCTTCCAGCTTCAACTGTAATTTCACGTACGCGTTCAACGTTTGGAAACACACGATACATGTGCGCATATAGTGCATCCATTTCCTCTGCCGTAATGCTTGTTGGCGTGCCGCCACCGTAATAAATAGTCGTAATCGGAATGTTGCGCTCTTTTAAAAATTTCCCGATTTGTTCCATTTCGTAATGCAATCCGAATAAAAAGGAATCAACAGATCCTTGTTTTCCTTGAATCGCGTAGGCTGGGAATGTACAATACGCGCATTTCGTCGGACAAAACGGAATGCCAATATAAATGCTTACTTCGTTCGATAAATCTTAAAGATCTGGAACAACTGTCAACTGACGATCAACAATTTGTTGCATAAGCTGAATTTTTTCATCCGTCACTAAATAATCTTCGCGCAACTCGCGATGTGCTTCTTCTCTCGTTAAGCCAGAGCGCAATTTTTGATGCAATAATTTCACTGGACGAACACCTGTTAAAATACCCCATTGTTGCACAAAGTCTGTATATTGCTGCATAAGAGATAAATATATATAGGAAACCGCATGTTTCACTTGTTTCATGCGTCCTTTTTCTTCTTCTGTCTTCCACGATCGTGCGTGATAAGCCTCATACGTGCGACCGTGTTCATGTTGCAACGTACCACTAACAACAAGGCGGTCTCCTTGTTGTATATCCATCGTCACACGTACTTCCGCTTCTTCTGTCGCCATAAAAGAGAGCGTTGCCTCTTCAAAAAATAAACCGGTAATGACCTCAAGGGAACGTTGAAAACGATCCACCGGCTCAAGTCCGCAAATATGAATACGCAATGAAATCACCTTTCGCTTCGAAGTATTAAACTCATTTAAGTGTACAGAAGAAGCGAAAAGCTCGTCAAGAAACGGAAATTATTTTTTCTCGATTGTGCGAATTTGACGTAAAAACTGAGGACGATGTTGTTTCCGAAAATGTTCTTTAATCATATATGCGACACCAAGTTGGTCGTTTGAACGCGTCACCCAGTCAGCAACAGCTTTGACTTCTTTTGAAGCATTTCCCATCGCAACGCCAAGACCGGCCGCTTCAATGGCTGGCATATCGTCCAAATGGTCACCGATGACGACCATTTCTTTTAACGAAATGCCGAGCTCGTTTCCAAGCCGAATTAACCCATTTAGTTTTGAAACGTTTGTTGGCAACAATTCAATTTTTCCATCGCTCACGCTGAGAGAAACGTCTGGAAATGCATGTGTGATCGTTTCAACAATTTCATCACATTCATCTTCTTTCGAGTAAAACACATCGATTTTCATTACATCAATCGGATCGTCGCGCAACACGTCACTTAACGAGTCAACAAATTGTGCCGGATAAAAAAATGGATCTCCTAAAATTGTCTTCGCAATCATGTTGTTTTTTATTTTTTTTCGATTTCCGATCGAATACCGTTCGTGAAGCAAGCGTACGTTGCAATTGAAATGCTCAAGCACGTGTACAATATCGAACGTTTTTTGCGCTGGAATGACAGAGGCGTGTAGCCTTTCTTCTAACGACTTTGCAACAAGCGCCCCTCGAAACGTCACTAAATACGAATCTAGCTTCAACGCCTTCGCTACTTTTTTCGCTGATAAAAAGTTTCTTGACGTCATCAAAGTCACATACACATCTTTTTTCTTCACAAAATCGATCGCTTCTTTCGTTTTTTTCTCCAACTTGCCATTCGATTTTAATAATGTTCCGTCAATATTTAGCGCAAGTAATTTATACATGAACGTCCCCCCTCGATGTCTTGGCTTCATTCATACGTATGACAAGGGGGGAAAAAAAAGAACACCCATTTTTATGAGTGTCCGTCATATAGTTCGTCAATTGGCTGAATCATCGCATTCATCGCTTTGGCAAACAACTCGTTTAAACGTTCTTCGGCATGAATGAGCCGCGCAATGTTTTCATTCATTTCAATAATATGTAAATGTTGTTGCAACAATTCGACATCTGCATCGCTGACCGGGAATCCGCTCATTTGTTTTTGTTGGAGCTGTTTTTGTAGCGCACGAAATTTCGTGAATAACTGATGCGCTGTCGGATCGCGCTGCACTTGCTCGTAGGCGCGGCGAAGCTCGGCAAATGGCTCACTTGTACGAATCGCTATTGAAAGCTCGTGAATGGCTTGAAGGACGTCCATGCGGCACACTCCTCTCATTTTCCTTTTCTTTTTACCCTATGATCGAAGCGGCCGCTGTATGTCTACATTTGAACGAAAAACGTGATACAACCTTGAATGAGCCCGATGATCCCACCTAGCAAAGCCCCTAAATACGTAATCATTTTAAATTCACGGCGCGAAATTGTTAAAATCATTTCTTCTAGCCGTTCAACAGAAAACGATGCGACTTCTTCACGAACGATATCTTGCAAATGAAGCTGTTTCATCCATCGTTCGATGCGTTCGGAAGCAAATTGTAAAAGGAAGCGAACGAGCGTCGGTAATGAATGCCGCACATAAGGTGCAACGAGTGCACCAAGCGGTTTTTGGAGCGGCTCTTGTACAATGAATGCGGTGAGACGTTTCACCCATACGACGATTTTTTCTTGATCGATTATTTGCTCCACCTCATGTATACGCATCTCCTTCACTTTTTCCCATTCGTTTATGAATAGTTGCACAAGCAGCTGTTTTGCTCCTTCACTTTGTAAAAATTTCACGATTTCCGGGCGAATTTTTTCCGCCAAACTAACGTTGCCAAGAAACATTTGAAGCATATTGCCAAACATGCCTCGGCTTTGTAAAAATTCATTGATCATATGCTCAATTTGACGTTCTCCTTGCTCACTCTCAACATACGTGCGCAAACGGAGCAATAAGCGATCGACAATCGAAGGAATAGCATGATCTATTTTTTGTAATACCTCAATTGGAATGATTTCATGAAGCGAACGTTGACGATATTGCGACATGAACGTTTTATATTTCGTTTCTATCCATGTTTCTGCCGTTTGTTTCGGATCTGGCATCCCGAATTGCTTCAGCCATTGTTCAACAGTTCGATCTGATTGTAGCCATTTTTCTACTTCTTCTTGCACGTAGTTCGTCATATCTTGAACGAACGATGGGTCGTTTAATTTTCGACGCAACCCTTCCGCTGTTAATAAATGTTCCACAACCATACGTCCAAGTTGTTCCGCTAATTCCTCTCTCCGTTTCGGAATAAGTCCAGGTGTGAATGGTAGTCTTTTTCCTGCAATATATATCGGACGATACGGTCGAAAAAGCATTTTAATCGCAAGGGAATTTGTCATTCCCCCAATAAATGCTCCAACCACGATCATAAATAATAAATAAAGAAAAAGCCCCATAACGATCTCCCTTCTGCCAATAAGCTATTCTAACCATTCATTATAGGGCTTGTCCGCTATGAGCGCAAATGTGCGATAACTGCTTATGCAACTGTTTCAAACATTTACATAACAACAACCGGAATACTTCTCGTTCTGTCGCATGTTCTGATGCACACCATGCTTCTTTATATATGTTCATTTTCTCAAATTGTTGTCGCCAATCATCTTTTTTCTCTTTCTTTTCTCTATCCCATTCTTTTCCGATGTGCAGTACATATAAATAACGAATAAGCGCTTCTTCCTCTTCATCTAAATCGTAATTCGTCAATGCATGTAAAAGCTGAACAATCATCATTTTCACCTCTCGTTATGAATATATGTGCGCACAACGTGAATGATGTATACTTTTTTTCCGTTCATACAAAATAATGAATAAGGGGGCATGTATGATGAAAGAACGCGATAATTATGAATGGGACATCGATCGTATGATCAATGAAGGCATGGCGGGAGGCTATGTATATTCATGCCATCGCGCCACGAATATTGAAGAAGCGCGTGATGTACAAACGGAACAACCACCACATGAAGTAAAATGAGGCGGCGAGCATTTTCTCGCCGCTTTTTGTATAATAGTCGTGAGGAGAGACGAAAGGAATGGACATACATGTTAGAAAAATTACGAGCATATTATCGAGATGCGCTTGTTGAATATGGACAAGTGAATGAACGACATGCGTACGAGTGGTTTTCTACAGAACATGGTGAGCTTTTCGGTATCAAAAAAGAAATGCTCACGCAAAAAGAACGTGCACTATTAGCCACATTGTTTACACCGTATGAAGCCGTAACTGCTCAGATGAACAAACAACAACAAGCATGGTATCGTTTTTTAATTCATGGTGCGGAACATGCTTTTGAACAATTACCTCCCTCGACACATACACGATTTATTTACTTTTACATACAAAAAGGAACAGTTGACACACGTGATTTTACGGAAGCGATCCAGTCGCTTTTCCCTTACGATGTGACGATTATTTCAGAAACAGAACAACAATGGATCGTGATTGAACAAAAAGAAGAAAGCGTTGCCTCTACCCTTCACGAATGGATCGACACGCTATGCAGTGATTTTTACATTCAATTGCGAGCATATATTGGACAAAAATGCCTCCATTCCGTTGAACTTGCTCGTATATTCGCAGCGGAAAAACGATATTTTCACGTCGGGCTGAAACACAATCCCGCTCAACGTGTTTACTGTATTGAAGACATCTTTCCTCTTCTGCTTATTAGCGGTGAGGAGATGACATATGCGACGATGTTTTTACAGGCGGTAAAACGAGAGCACGACATGTTGAAAACAATAAAGACGTTTTTTGAATGCAATTTAAACGTTTCGCTCGCAGCGAAAAAACTTCATATGCACCGCAATAGTTTGCAATATCGTATCGATAAGTTTATCGAAAAAACAAGTATTGATATCAAACAGTTTAAAGGGGCACTGACTGTATATTTAGCGATTTTGCTTCACGAACACCATTAGGCACATTGCCCGAAAACGTTTTCTTTTTTTGTGCACGTTGTCCATTTACGCTTCGTTCGTTTTTCTATATGCTTAAATCAAATGAAATCGATTGCATAAGGAGGCATACATATGGCTGAGCTTCGTTTAGAACATGTGTATAAAATTTATGACAACAACGTCACAGCTGTAAAAGACTTTAACTTACACATTCAAGATAAAGAATTTATCGTATTCGTCGGTCCATCCGGTTGCGGAAAATCAACAACGCTTCGGATGATTGCGGGACTTGAGGAAATTTCAAAAGGTGATTTTTACATCGATGGAAAACGGATGAACGATGTAGCACCAAAAGATCGTGACATCGCGATGGTATTCCAAAACTATGCGCTTTATCCGCATATGAGCGTATATGACAACATGGCGTTTGGATTAAAATTACGCAAGTTCCCAAAAGATGAAATCGATCGTCGCGTTCGCGAAGCTGCACGCATTCTCGGTCTTGAGCAATATTTGGACCGCAAGCCGAAAGCGTTATCTGGCGGTCAGCGCCAACGCGTGGCATTAGGACGTGCGATTGTACGTGATGCGAAAGTATTTTTAATGGACGAACCCCTCTCTAACTTAGATGCAAAGTTGCGTGTACAAATGCGCGCAGAAATCGCAAAACTTCATCAACGTTTAGGCACAACGACTATTTATGTCACACACGACCAAACAGAAGCGATGACGATGGCGACGCGCCTTGTCGTTATGAAAGATGGCGTCATTCAACAAGTCGGTACACCAAAAGAAGTGTATGAAAAGCCGGAAAATATTTTCGTCGGCGGATTTATCGGCTCACCAGCGATGAACTTCTTGCGTGGCGTCCTACAAGACGGCGTATTCGTGATCGGTGACGTAAAAATTGCCGTGCCAGAAGGAAAAATGAAAGTGCTTCGTGAGCAAGGTTACGTGGGCAAAGAAGTTATTTTAGGTATTCGTCCGGAAGACTTCCATGATGAGCCTGTATTTCTTGAAGCATCACAAAACACAAAGGTAAGCGCTCATGTCGAAGTCGCAGAATTGCTTGGCGCAGAAATTATGGTATATTCACAAATTAGCGGCCAAGAATTCGTTGCACGCGTTGATGCGCGCACAGACGTAAAAGCAGGTCAAACGATCGACCTTGCGTTAGATATGAATAAAGCACATTTCTTCGATGTCAATACAGAATTGCGCATTCGTTCAAATAGTGAAAAATAAATGGAAAGCCCGTTCGCTTGAGCGGGCTTTTATTCTTGAATAAACCGAACAACATCATCATCGCAATGGCGACAATGAAACAAATGAACACATACGTGTCTTTTTCTCGTATGTGCGTATCCATCGACCATTTTCATCACATCTGCATCCATATACGGACTATAATCATCAAAATAATCTGTTAATTTCCCTTCGTCTTTTAATTTTTCCCCACATTGATCACAATAAAAAACGATTGTCCGCAAGGCATTACATAACGGACAAATGTTCATTTTCATCCCTCGCTTCGCTATTTTCCATTATCTTTCCCGCTACACAAAAAATTACCACATAAAAAAAAGAATAATAACATGTTTTTTCCCCAAAATAGTAGTACAAGCAAGCAAACAACATTCGATGGGTTAAGCCAAGCTTGGCAGCGTGAAAAACGATCACGCGTTGCTGGTGCAAATCCAGCTAACCCAACCATAAAAAAATGTAACGAGGAGATGATTGAACATGGCAAACACAAAAACAAACCAATTATTAGTATACGGTGCACAACAGGCAATTGATCAAATGAAGTACGAAATCGCTCAAGAATTTGGTGTAAACCTTGGACCAGATGCAACATCACGCGCAAACGGTTCAGTTGGTGGCGAAATTACAAAACGTCTTGTTGCAATGGCGCAACAACAATTAGGTGGATCTTACACAACTAAATAACATGGCTGAAAACCCCCAAGCACTTCGCTTGGGGGTTTTACTGAATACGTCGCAAAAATTGTTGCGTCCGCTCGTGTTTCGGATGTGTAAATAGTTGCTCCGGATGACCACGCTCAATAATCATTCCTTCGTCAAAAAAGATGACTTCATCAGCCACTTCACGAGCAAAGCGCATTTCATGGGTCACAACGACCATCGTCATCCCTTCATTCGCTAAATCTTTCATCACTTTTAATACTTGACGATCTCCAAACGTTTTACGCAACCCTTCAACAACTAACATTGTAGCTCTCCTTATCCGTTTATCGCACGACGTATTAACCGTTGTTCGATTTTCCCATAAAAAAAGGAGCAAATTGCTCCCTTTTTACACGTTTTCCACAATCGGTTCACGAATGCGGACGAGCACTTTTCGGATGCGCCGATTTTCAACTTGACGGACAGTGACCGTTAATGACTCATATTCAAATGATTCGCCGACGGTAGGGATGCGTTCAAACATTTCAAACACCCAGCCGCCGAGCGTATGGGAAGAACTTTCTAACTCATCAATGCCCAAAATGTCGCAAAACTCATCAAGCGGCAATTCTGCATTAAATTCATATTCGTAATCATTAATTTTTTGAAACGTTTTCACTGCTTCGTCATGTTCATCCCATATTTCGCCGACAATTTGTTCCAAAATGTCTTCCAACGTAATGAGTCCGGACGTACCGCCAAACTCGTCGATGACGATTGCCATATGCACTTTACTTTTTTGCAATTCCGGCAACAAAGTGGAAATGCGCATCGACTCCACGACAAATAGCGGCGTGCGCAACAATTGGCGCACGTTTACTTCTTTTCCTTGTACGAGTTGACTGAAAAAGTCGCTTTCCGATAAAATTCCGATGACGTTATCAATGTCTCCTTCATATACAGGAACGCGCGAATATCGTTCGCGTAAAAAAATATCGCGAATTTCTTCAACTGGTTGATTCACTTCTACTGCAACCATATCGATACGTGGCGTGAAAATTTCGCCAACTAAAATGTCGTTAAAATCGAGCGAACGATGAACAAGTTCTTTCTCTTTATTGTCGATTACTCCTTCTTCTTCACTTAAGTTCACCATCACTTTAATTTCTTCTTCTGTCACAGAAGGTACATCTGTTCGCTGACCAACAAGTTTCGATACAACTTTTTTCAACATAACAAGTAGCGCTGTAACGGGAGTAAACAGTTGGATTAACATATACAGCACGTCAGAAATAAGAAGCGAAAACGACTCGGCATGTTCTTTCGCCAATGACTTTGGCAACACTTCCCCGAAAATTAAAATTAAAATCGTCATACCAACCGTGCTAATGACAAGTCCTGTGCTGCCACCAAACAAATCGGTTGCCACTTTAGCTGAGATAGATGCTGCGGCAATGTTCACGATATTGTTCCCGACTAAAATAGTAGAGAGCGCTTGATCGAAGTTTTCTGCAATATATAGTGCTTTTTTACTGCCGCGTCGTTTTTCATCGACATAATTTTTTAAACGAATTTTATTGACGCTTGAAAACGCTGTTTCTGAAGCTGAAAAAAAAGCGGATAATAAAATTAAAACAATGAGTAAAAAAATTAAACTCAGAGGCAGATCTCCCAACGAACATTCACGCTCCTAATGAAAAAAATGGATTCACTATAAATATATACGTTTATCATACCAAATTTAACTGAAAAAGAAAACGACCACACATACGCGCAGTCGTTCATTATGACTCGATCAACATTGTACCGATAAAAAAAGTTAAAAGCAATACGTACGTAATATTTAGTGTAATTGAAAGTTCTTCCACTTGTTCGTCCCCTCCATCAATATATTCCCCATTTTTATTTTAACAATGGTAGGAACGATTTTGTTTGTCAATGATGTGAACATTTTTCTGATTCATGAAACGCCCAATGGTTCGTCGGACCATGCCCGCTGCCAATTTGTAACGTTTGTTCAACAGCTGCGTGGATAAATCGTTTCGCCACATCTACTGCTTCATATATTGTTTTTCCTTTTGCAAGTTGTGCTGTAATCGCTGCGGCAAATGTGCAGCCGGTTCCATGCGTATGTTTTGTATCGATCCGCTTGCTTTTCCATTCATAAAATTGTTCACCGTCGTATAAGATGTCGACAAGTTCGTTGCCTTCCCCATGTCCACCCTTCATGACAACGTGCCGAACGCCCATGTCATGAAGCTTTTTTGCTGCCTCTTTTCGATCCTCTAACGTTTCAATTCGCATATTCGTTAACACTTCCGCTTCTGGAATGTTTGGCGTTAACACATAAGCAAGTGGCAACATATGACGTTTGAACGCTTCAATCGCTTCTTCCTTTAACAATGGGGCACCACCTTTTGCAATCATCACCGGATCGACAACGACACGAACCCAGCCATACTGTTTTATTTTACGAGCAACTAGCTCAATAATTTCTTCATTAAATAACATGCCTGTTTTCACTGCATCTGGCGGCAAATCGACAGCAACCGAATCCATTTGTTTTTCAATCGCTTCAAGAGGGAGCGGGTACACTCCTTGTACACCGAGCGTATTTTGCGCCGTTACAGCTGTGATGGCTGACATGCCAAACACGTGTAATTGATGAAATGTTTTTAAATCCGCTTGAATGCCCGCTCCGCCTCCACTATCGGAACCGGCAATCGTCAATGCTTTATATACCATTCTTTCACCCCAAATATTGATAATATAGTCTCTTCGCTTCCTGAATATCATTTGTCCCATGAATGAATACACGCCCATCGGAAAAGACGACAAAACGATAAGGATGAATGGTAAACGCAAGTAAATATTCATTTTGTTCAATACGAATGCCTTGTTGCTGTAAAAAAGAAATGAGTGTTGTCCATTCGCGCTCCCCTCGTTGCGCAGGGCGAATTTGTACCGTCTCACGTCCGCACAATACCGCAAATTTCGTTTCATTTTCATATTGGAGGGCTGGATATATTCGTTTTTCACCACACGACGAACAAGCGTCTTTTTTTAACTTGTGCACATCGATCATCCGATATTGTCCGTGCCATACATCAAACGAAACGAGCTTGCGGTTTATACGTTTATCACCTACTAAAATTTTTAATGCTTCAGCCGTTTGATGTGCAACAACCATATGGACGACAGGGCTAATGATTCCGACTGTATCACACGTAGCAGCACCAAGTGGCACATCTTCGAGAAAGCAACGTAAACATGGCGTTTCATTTGGGATAATCACATAACTTAATCCATAACTACCTACACACGCCCCATAAATCCATGGCACAGCATACTTTTGTGAAACATCGTTAATGATCATCCGCACATCGAAATTATCGGTACTATCGATGATAACATGAGGGCGATCGTGTGCCACAAGATACTCAAGCAACCGCGCATCTGCATCCGCCACGATCGGCTCGATAACAACGTCGCTATTTATCGCGCGCAAATGCGTAGCGGCCGCCATCGCTTTTGGCAGGCGTTTGATTGCATCTTCTTCCGTATATAGCTGCTGACGCTGTAAATTGCTCCATTCCACATAGTCGCGATCAACAATCGTTATTTTTCCAACCCCTGCTCGTACAAGCGTCTCCGCGTTTGCCGCTCCAAGCGCCCCAGCACCGATAATGAGCACATGTTTTTCACGAATGTGTTGTTGTCCTTTTTCCCCAATGGGAGCAAACAGTTGTTGGCGTGAATAACGATCCATTAGACGATGCTCATCCCTTCGCTCGGGCTACTCGCTGTAGCATATTTCTTTTTTGGAATGCGCCCTGCTTCATATCCAAGTCTCCCTGCCTCAATCGCAAGCTTCATCGCCTTCGCCATTTTTACCGGATCTTTCGCAGAAGCAACAGCTGTATTTAGCAATACTCCATCCGCCCCTAATTCCATTGCCAATGCCGCATCTGCCGGTCCGCCAATGCCTGCGTCAATAATCACAGGGACGGTTGCTTGTTCAATAATGAATTGAATGTTTAACGGATTGATAATTCCTTGTCCTGATCCGATCGGTGAGGCGCCGGGCATGATCGCATGGCAACCGAGTTGTTGCAGTCGCTTCGCTAGCACAACATCATCTGACGTGTACGGCAAAACGATAAATCCTTCTTCTAATAACACTTCTGTCGCTTTTAACGTCTCGACAGGATCAGGCAACAACGTTTGATCGCACCCAATCACTTCTACTTTCACCATATCACAAAGCCCAGAAGCTTTCGCTAAACGAGCGATGCGCACCGCTTCCTCTGCTGTTTTTGCTCCTGCCGTATTCGGTAGCAGTTTATATTTCGTTACATCTATTTTTTCTAAAAAATTCGGTTGATCGGGTGCGAAAATGTTCATCCGTCTTACCGCAAACGTTAAAATTTCTGCCCCCGACGCTTCAACCGCTTCTTTTTGAATGTCGATATTTGGATATTTCCCTGTACCAAGCAATAAGCGAGATTGAAATGTATATGGCCCGATTTATAACATATTATCCTCCCCCTACAAAATGAACGATTTCAATGCGATCACCATCTGCAATTGTTGTTTTCTCATAGGCCTCTTTCGGAACGATATCCATGTTGATTTCAACAATCGCAATCTTTTCATGAATGTGAAAATGGCGTAACAATTGGGCGACCGTACGCACATGAGACGGCAAATGGATTGTCTCGCCATTAATGATGCAATGCATGAGCCCCCCCTTTTCTTGTAAGCGAAAACGGCGTCATATCAAATGGAACTTCTTTTCCTTCTAGCATATCGCCCACGCATCGGCCTGTGATGGCGCTTAACAAAATGCCGTTTCGATAATGCCCTGTCACAACAAACACGTTTGAATACTGCGGATGAGCCCCGATATAAGGGTTTCCGTCTTTTGTCTGTGGACGAATGCCTGCCCAAGTTTTCTCGAATGTGCAATGGGCAATAGCCGGAACGATTTGCATTGCGCGTGTTAACAATTGATGCACACTACATGTTTGCACGTTTTTCGTAAATGAATGTGCAATCGCACTAGCTCCGATGACAAGTCGATTATTCGCTTTCGGCACGATGTAGCAGCCGTTTTTCGCAAATACAGTAGCTTGTAAAAGAGGGGTTTCTGTCATCACCGAAACACATTCTCCTTTGACCGGATACATATGTAGCGATAACCGCAACTTTTCAGCTAACATTGGCGTCCATGCCCCGCACGCAATAATGATACGCTTTGCATATAGCGAACCACTCGTTGTTTTTACCCCTACAACACGTTCTTGTTCAACAATAAAATCGTACGCTTCCGTATACGGTAAAAACTTTGTCCCTTTTGCCATCGCTGCCCGAGCGAAAGCAAGCGAAAGCTGTTTTGCGTCCACTTGTTGATCGATCGTATACATCGCCCCATATTCACTTCGTACGTGCGGTTCGAGTTGCGTCACTTCATCGGAGGTTAGCCAGCGAACGTGTTGCGGTTGAATTCGCCTCCAAAATTCATAATGTTTCGTTAATTCGCTATACTCTTCCGATGTGGTTGCCATTTTTAACATTCCCGCTTCATTCCATCCAACGGTTATATTTGTTAACTCTTGCAACTCAGCGATGACGCTCGGAAATAACGCCTGACTCGCTAAAGCAAGCGGAATGATGGGATGATCTGTCGCAAACTCAGAGTGCGCACCGAGCATACCAGCTGCCGCCGATGATGCTTCTTGTGCCAATTCCCCTCGTTCAATGACGACAACACGCGCTCCTCTTTTTGCTAGCTCAAAAGCGATGCTACTGCCAATAATGCCTCCCCCAATAATTAAAACGTCCATGTATTCGCCCCCATTTGTTTCCGATATAGTTGAACCATATACAGCGGATCATCCGCGTCAAATACAGTAGACATCACCGCAATCCCTTTTGCCCCCGCCATGAACACATCACGAACATGATAAGGTTTAATGCCTCCAATGGCAACAACAGGAATGCATATGTAACTCGCCAACTGCTGCAACGATGAAAGCCCGCGCGGCTTCAAGCCTTCTTTACAATTCGTTTCGTATATATGTCCGAAAACGACGTAGTCCGCTCCTTCGTCTTCCGCTTGTTTTGCTTCTTCCAACGTATGAACAGATCGGCCGACACGCAAAAATGGAAACTTCTCTTTTATTCGTTTAGGCGCCAAACTATGATGAGCGAGCTGAACGCCGCCAACGCCATAAACGACTGCGACGTCCACTCGATCATTGACGATAATTTTTTGTGTTGGCACATTTGCTTCAAGCAACTTTTCCACAATCATGCTAATTTCTTTCGCTGAGCGATGCTTTTCACGAATATGAATGTAATCGACATATGAATGGACGAGCGATGAAATATGAACAAACGTGTCCATCGACTGATTGCCTGTTGAGATGAGATGAAGTTCTTTCATCTTACCGCACATCCTTGATCGCAACGTATGGGAACACATCTGCCATGTAGTAGCCAACAGCAACAATGACACACATGGCAACAAATAAATACACATCATATCTTCCGAGCGTCACTTCATAATAAAACGTCCGTGTCCGCTCATTCGTAAACCCTTTCGCTTCCATCGCCACCGCAATGCGTTGAGCGCGGCGAATGCTTTGCGATAAAAGCGGAATGGCATATCGTTTCATGAGTTCAAGTTTACCGCGAAATCCTTTCGCTTTGGCAGCCCGTCGCACCTTTAGCGCTTGATGAACCGTTTGAAATTCTTCTAACATGATCGGCAATAAACGAATAGCTGCTAAAAAACTATACGCATATTTCGGTTTCACTTTCGCTTGTTGCATAAGCGAGTAAAATAAAAGCACCGGCTTTGTCGTGAGCGCAAACATTAATCCGAAAATCGCAAACAAAAGCGTACGAAAGCCGAGGTGAACGCCGCGGTAAAAACTTTCTTCGGTAATATGAATCAGCCCCCAATGAAACCACGTCGTCTCCCCTTTTCCAAACAAAATCATCGACGACGACGTAGAAATGAAAATGAACAAAAACGGAGCAAAAAATAGAAGCATATGCTTCATCCGATAACCGCTAAACAACATAAATAAGGCGGTAAATCCGATTGTCCAGTTGATGAGTACGTTCGGATTATGGACAAAAACAATCACAACAAACATCGGCAAAAAGAAAAGCAATTTCGCTGTCGGATTCGTTTGATGCAACCATGTTTCGCGATGGTCAATGCTCCATCTCATCCTATTTCACCTCGTACAAGCATCCGCGGTGCAATCATTTCATCAGCGACAAGCTTTCCGCTTTCAATGATCCATCGTCTTGTCGCGAATTCAGACACGATACGTTCATCGTGTGTTACCATGACAATTGCCTTTCCTTGTTGCCGGTATGCTTCAAGCCATTCGAGCAGCGCAAACGTATTTTTTGCATCTTGCCCGAACGTCGGTTCATCAAGAAGCAATAGGCGATGTTGCTCCGTCACCGACGCAGCAACACTCAACCTCCGTTTTTGCCCCATCGACAATTGATACGGGTGCAAATGACGCTGCGCGCTCAAATGAAACCGTTTAAGCAATCTTTCGACTTCCTCGGCTACTTCATGTTCTGGACGTTTTTCAAGACGGAAAGAGTACGCTAACTCATCATCTACACGATTTGTAACAAATTGAAACTCGGGGTTTTGGAACACAAAAGCAATGTTGTCATATAACAATTCTTCATGTTTGACAAGCTCTCCTTGCCAATACATATCACCTTCTGTTCGAATAAGTTTCATTAAGCTTTGCAACAACGTACTTTTCCCTGCACCGTTTTCCCCTGTAACCGCAATCCATTCACCCGAATGAATCACTAACTCTTCGACCGCTATTTTTTCTTCTTTTTGTCGAAAGCCGCGAAGCGACTGTACATGTAAAAGAACATCCCCATGTGCATACGGTTGTTGCGCTGTTTTTGGCTTTTTATACGTTTCCCACACGTCTGGATGCCAAATCCCTTGTTCTGTAATAAACGAACGATACGTTGAAAAAATTTCATTCGTTCCGCCGTCAGCGATGATCTCACCATGTTCGTTAAATAAAATGATGCGCTCGACAAAGTCGAGAATGTGATCAATTTTATGTTCAACAATGACAACGGTTCGATCCTCCACCACTTCTTTTAACGTTTCCCACACCGCTTTTGTTCCTTCTTCATCAAGAAGTGCTGTCGGTTCGTCTAAACATAACACATCAGGTTCAAGCGCTAAAACTGACGCAATCGCTAACCGCTGTTTCATTCCTCCAGATAATGTTTGAATCGGTACATGAACGTGCGGGAGACGGAGGCGCACAAGACGAAGCATGCGCGCGATTTTTTCTTCCATCTCTGCACGTGGCACACCGAGATTTTCGAGAACAAAAGCCATTTCTTCATCAACATACGGCATACAAAACTGGGCATCGGGATCTTGAAACACATAGCCTACACGATTTGGAATGTGCAGTTTACTCGCTTTCATCGGCACATCGATCGAGCGCGGAATAATGCCCGCCATCACTTGCAAAAGCGTGGATTTTCCGCATCCCGATGGGCCTAAAAGCAACACTTTTTCTCCTTTTTTAATCGAAAGCGATACATCGGTAAATAACCGCTTTTCTGCCCCCGGAAATTTTAAGCGCAATTGTTCGATATGGATCAATGATGTCACATCCTATTTATCAAGTGAGTCGTAATCTTCTTTTGTCGTCGGACGCAACAATTGCGTCACACCTGTCGCTTCGAGCGCTTTCACAAGCGAATAAGCAAATACACCAGCAATGATGATCGCTCCAATGAAACGCGCACCGATAAATAACGTTAAATTCCACCATGCTAATTGGTCGATATATCCTTTGTAAAAATCAAGCACTAATGAAGCGATCGTTGAACCAACCGCTGCAAGCGACACAACCGCCACATCAAAACGTTTATAGCGGAAAGCAGCGAAAACAAGCTCGGCGAGTAACCCTTGCACAAAGCCGTAAAATAGCACCTCAAGCCCCCATTCAGAACCAGCTAAAAACTCTCCTGATGCCGCAGCCACCTCCGCAAGTAGCGCCACTCCTGGTTTACGAATTAATAAATAGGCAACAGTTGCCGCAATAAACCACATGCCATAAATGAGTTGATCAAGATGAAGTCCAAGCGGTTTCACCGCATAGTAAAGCGGTCCCCACACTTTATACACAATCCCAAACACAATCGCCACCACAACGGTCGTTAATACGTCTGTTAATTTAAGCCCTTTCGTTTGCATAAACATCCTCCTCTTCAATTGGCCAACGTTCTAATTTGTACGCCATTTCCCAAAATAAATATTCATATTGACTGCTGATCACAAAGTGTTGCTTCATCCGCACTAACTCTTTTTCGCTAGCTGTTTTTGCGATGTCGTTTAAACGCGCAATTTGTTGTTCGACAAGCTGTTTGAACCAGTCAGAGCCGTACGCTTCAATCCATTGTGCATAAATTGGATGATTCGGCTTACAATGTTTTAACCGCTCACCAATTTCGTAATACAACCAATAGCACGGTAAAATGGCAGCTAATACATCGCCAAAACGTCCTGCAAACGACGCGCGATACATGTGGGACGTGTACGCATACGCAGTTGGAGCAGGAACAAACGAAGCCTTTTCTTCTTCTGTAATGCCGAGCTCTTTCATAAACGTTTCATGTAAACGAAGCTCAGCCTCATACGTACTTTGCGCATGATGCGCCATGCTTGCGGTCGTTTGTAAATCATCAGCCATCGCCCCGCCAAGCGCTTGCACTTTTGCAAAGTGTGTCAAATAATATGAATCTTGTAATACATAATAGCGAAAACAACGTAAATCAAGTGTTCCTTCCCCGATCTCCTTCACGAACGGATGATGAAAGCTCGCTTCCCAAATCGGATCGACAGCCTTGCGCAACTGCTCTGAAAACAACATAACCTCTCCCCCTTAAGAAAAATAAAAAACCACTTTCTTTGCGCAAAGAAAGTGGTTGTAAACGATGGAAATTAATAAAAGACACACTTCGCACCGTTTCCACTTCCCTACGCTGGTATGATCCAGATCAGGTTCTAAGGGTCTCAAAGGCACACTTTGATCTCAGCCTATCTAAAGGCCCCCCTAGTGGAATACATTTGCATCATTCACTTTGTCACTAATATTAGCATATTTCATGGAATTGTCAAATATTTTTCTCCACCATTTGCGCGCATCGTGTTCTTCCTGTATGCTAAAGTAGCGAATATATAGTCAGGAGTGGGATGTATGGCAAATGTATTTTTAAAACGAAAAAGAAAAAAGCGGCTCGAGCTTGGACATCCGTGGGTGTTTCAAAGCGAAGTCGATTATATTGAAGGAGATTTTGAACCGGGGGATTTCGTCAACGTATATAACCATCAACGTCACTTTTTAGCGAAAGGATACATTAATCCAAAATCACAAATGATCGTGCGCGTGTTAACGCAAAATCCAAACGACGAATTAAACGCGCAATTTTTTATGAACCGTATTCGTCAAGCATGGGCGTATCGCGAACGGATGATTCCGGGCGTTCGTTCATGTCGCGCCGTTTATGGAGAAGCCGATTTTTTACCTGGGCTCATCGTTGATAAGTACGAAGATGTGCTCGTTGTGCAAATTTTATCGCTCGGCATGGAAAAAAGAAAAGAATGGATTTTACAAGCGCTTCTTGACGTTTTTCAACCGAAAGCGATTTATTTGCGCAACGACGTTCACGTGCGCGAATTAGAAGGATTAAAACAAGAAAAAGGATTTTGGTACGGCACGTGCGATACGAACGTACAAATTGAAGAAAACGGCGTGAAATACATTGTCGATATCGAAAACGGACAAAAAACAGGATTTTTCTTCGATCAACGTCAAAATCGTGCTGCCATCAAGCCGCTGATTACAAGCGAATCAACCGTGCTCGATTGTTTTACGCATACAGGTTCATTTATGTTAAACGCCTGCTTATACGGAGCAAAACATGTGACCGCTGTCGATATTTCTGAACATGCGATTGAAACAGCAAAGCGAAACGCAGAGTTAAACGGATTTACAAATGTGGATTTCGTCGTTGCGAACGCGTTTGACTACTTACGCGAATGCGTACAACAGGGGAAAAAATGGGATGTCGTCATTATTGCCCCACCAGCGTTTGCAAAATCCGCTCATGCGGTGCCAAAGGCGCTTGCTGGCTATAAAGATATTAATTTAAACGGCTTAAAGCTAGTGAAAGACGGCGGCTTTTTCGTGACCGCAAGCTGCTCGTACCATGTGCACCCTGATATGTTCCAAGCGATGGTTACGGAAGCAGCGTTTGATGCGAAGAAAATTTTACGTCAAATTCATTGGAGCGGTGCAGGATATGACCATCCAAAACTACTTGCCGCCGATGAAGGCGATTATTTGAAATTTGCCATTTACGAAGTGCATTCACGCAAATAAACGTGAAAATCCCCTTTTCCATGTCGGAAAAGGGGATTTTCATTATTTCACCAAATATACACGCGCTTCATACGGACGCAATGTAAAGCGTGTCGCATGTTTATGCGGTTTTACATCGTAGTTTGTTAACACAAGTTGCTCGCTATTTAATTTCAATGAATCGTAACGATACATTGTTTTTCGGTCTGTTAAGTTCACGATGACGATCGCTTTTTCATCACCTAACGTGCGCGTATACGCATAAATTGCTTTATGGTTTTCTAATATTAAATCGTATGTTCCGTAAACAAATACGTCATGCTGTTTTCTTAGTTGAATCATGCGTTTGTAAAAGTTTAACACAGAGTTCGGGTCGTGCAACTGTTTTTTGACATTAATTTGTTTATAATTTTCATTCACACCAATCCACGGTGTTCCTGTCGTAAATCCGGCGTTTTCTTCATCCGACCATTGCATCGGCGTGCGTGAATTGTCGCGGCCGTTTTTCCAAATCCATTGCATCACTTCTTCATGTGAACGCCCTTTAGCACGTTCAATACGATAATAATTTTTGATGGCGACATCGTCATATTCATCAATCGTTTCAAATCGGACGTTCGTCATGCCAATTTCTTGCCCTTGATAAATAAACGGCGTTCCTTGCATAAGGAAATATAATGCTCCTAATGCTTTGGCACTTTCAACAAGATATTTTTCGTCATTTCCCCACGTCGACACGGAACGAGGCTGGTCATGGTTTTCAAGGAATAGTGCGTTCCAGCCAACACCTTCTAATCCTTTTTGCCATTTCGTTAATACACGTTTTAATTTCCGAACATCAACACCGCCATCTGTTCCTTTTTGCCAAAGTCCAAGATGCTCAAACTGAAAAATCATATTAAAAATGCCGTTTTCTTCACCGACCCAATCTTTTGCCTCCTCGACCGTTACTCCGTTCGCTTCTCCAACTGTCATGATGTCATAACGCGCAAACGTTTGCATTTTCAACTCACGAAGATAGTCCATAATCCCTTCTTGATTCATATGTCCGTCAAATGAAGGGACATAGTCAAGCCCTTTGGGATTTGGTAAATCAGGGAGACCTTCTTTTTTCTTAATGTGTGAAATCGCATCAACACGAAACCCATCAATGCCTTTATCGAGCCACCAATTAATCATATCATATAACGCACGACGAACATCTTCATTTTCCCAATTTAAATCCGGTTGCTTCGTTGCAAACACATGCAAATAATATTGATCCGTCGCCTCGTCATATTCCCATGCCGAGCCACCAAAAATGCTTTCCCAATTGTTCGGTTCTTTGCCGTTTTTTCCATCGCGCCAAATGTACCAATCGCGTTTTGGATTGTCGCGTGACGAACGCGATTCAATAAACCAAGGATGTTCATCGCTCGTATGGTTAATAACGAGATCTAAAATGACTTTCATGTCGCGCTTATGAATTTCTTCAAGCAGTTGATTGAAATCTTCCATCGTGCCAAACTGCTCCATAATATCTTGATAATCGCTAATATCGTAGCCGTTGTCGGCATTCGGCGATTTATAAATCGGGCAAATCCATATGACATCGATTCCAAGGTCTTTTAAATAATCAAGCTTCTGAATGATTCCTTGTAAGTCTCCGATCCCGTCTCCGTTCGAGTCCATGAAGCTTCTCGGATATATTTGATATGCAACCGCTTCTTTCCACCAAGCTCTTTTCACGTAAAAACCTCCTCAATCCATTCAAACTAAATCGCTTTCAATAATCTCTACTCTTTCATGTTAATACACAAACGCTCTCGTTAAAAGAGGAAGTTGCACTTTTTCATAAAAAATTTCATTTTATGTGTGCAAACGGTTTACATACGAACAAAAATAAGCAACGATTGATCATCGTTGCCTGTTATATACTTATAATTTTATTCCATTTCATTCACTTTATTCGTCCGATTTGAAATTGTAATGCGACCGATAAACATCGCAAAAATAAAGCCGATGCCAACGAAGATCAATCCATATAAAAATACATCGCTCAACGCATCAACAAGCGTTTGTTTTAATATAGGCACAAACATTTGTTGCATTTGTTCAGGAATTTTTTTTAACGTATCCGGATTTAAAATGACGGAATATACGCTTTGCGGGTTCGATTCAACAAGTTGCTTAAATGAATCTGTCATCGCTTGCGCTTGCGCTGGCAATTGTTCTAACAACGGAAGAAACTTCGCTTCTAATAAATCTTTCGAACGATGATTCATAATCGCTCCTAACAACGTCGCTCCAAACGTTCCACCAATTTGTCGGAAAAACTGGCTTGATGATGTTACAATGCCAAGCTGCGACTTCGGAAATACTTCTTGCAACGCGAGCGTGATAACTGGGTTGACGAATCCTAACCCAAAACCGAGCGTCGCCATAAATGACATCGCTGTCCATTTATTCGTATTGACATCCATCGTTGACAATAAGAAAAAGCCAAGCGCCACAAGCACCATCCCAACAATCACTTGCGGGCGAACACCGATTTTTTGTACAAGTCGTCCACCGATCATACTTGCGATAATAAGCGCAAACATCATCGGAAACATCATCGTTCCTGATTCTGATGGGCTCATGCCAATGATGCCTTGCATAAAGAGCGGTACAAACATAATCGCTCCAAACATGCCGACAGACATAAAAAACCCGACGCTATTAAGCACAACAAACGTTTTATTTTTTAATAAATGAATCGGCATAATCGGCTCTTCTGCTTTTCGCTCTACAAATACAAATAAACTAAAGAAAACGACCGAGCCAGCTAGTAAAGAAATAATTTGCCACGATAGCCAATCGTATTTATCGCCACCGAACGTTAAGGCAAGCAACAACGAAACAACGGCTACAACCATCGTAAACATGCCTGCCAAATCAAGCTTTACTCGCTCAGCGACGCGATGATTATGCAAACCGAGCGAAATGAGAACAATGGCTAATATACCAACAGGAAGATTAATGTAAAATACCCAACGCCAATTTAACGAATCGACAATCCATCCACCCACTTGTGGCCCAAGAATAGATGCTAATCCAAATACGCCGCCGAACACGCCTTGCCATTTCGCACGCTCTGCTCCTGTAAACAAATCACCAATGACAATCATCGCCATTGGCATCATAATCCCGCGCCAATTCCTTGAATAGCACGGAAAATAATGAGTTGGGTCATCGTATCCGCCATGCCGCATAGCGCAGAACCAATGATAAAAATCGCTAGTCCCGAAATATAAATCGACTTTCGACCAAACAAATCGGCAAGTTTTCCCGCAATGGGAACAATCGTTGTTGATGTGAGCATGTATGCCGTTGTTAGCCATGCCATCATGCTCAGTCCCCCAAGTTCTCCGACAATGCGCGGCAACGCTGTGCCAACGATCGTTCCATCGAGTGCACCAAACAACATGGCAACAAGAAGCCCCGTAATTAAAATACCTCGTTTTTGTTGTATATTCGCAACACTTGTTTGTATCGCTGCTTGTTCTTTCATACGTCTCACTTCTCCTCTTTTTCGTTTATCGCAGCAATTTTTTCGATAATATAGACAAACTGTTCAAGCTCATCAAATTGTAATCGGCTTAAATAACGCTCAATAATTTTTCTTCGCTCCGCTCGTGCATGCTGAAGCATTTCTTTCCCCTTTTCAGACAATTGCACATACACGACACGCCGATCCTCTTCATCTCGATCACGCAATACAAACCCACTTTTATATAAGCGATCGATCATCGTAGTAATGGCGCTCGGTTTAACAAACATTTCGTCCGCTAATTCACTTACTGTACATTTCCCGCGCTTTGAAAGCAAATTTAAAATAAAAAACTGCGGTTTCGTTAAGCCGATTTCCTCCTTTGCTAAATCCGCGGCCAATTTGCGAAGGGCTAACGAAAACGCATGCTCTAATCGCTCAACGAGTACAGTAAACGGCGTCCGCTCCATACACACCCCACCTTTTTAACGATATAAATATTTAACATAGTTAAATATAAACGAAAGAAAATATAAAGCCAATCAATTATTCCTGACGTATCAAATGATGCACTCGCTCATACATTGTCATAAGTCCTGCGGTAATATGTCAAGGTGAAAAATCATCGAAATTGGAAATTCGATTGTCCGATGACCCGAAAAAAGGCAATACTTAAGAAGCCCAGTCTTGTCTTATGTCATTAACTGGGTTTTAATGCAAAATCAGTTAGATCGATACCCCTATCGATCTTCCCCCTTTCTTGGCGTGTAGATTTGACCGTTGCGTAGCAGCGCATCGATCACACGCACGAGTTTTCGAGCGGTGAGGACGAGGGCTCGTTTGTGTTGGTGCTTTGGTACTTCCTCATACTTCTTCCGGTAATAGGTGCGAAACGACGCATCATGCCGTTGTACCGAGTTGGCAGCCTCCACTAGGTAGTAACGGAGATAGCGATTGCCGGAACGAATGAGGGAAGTCTCCTCGGCTTGGAACCGACCGGACTGGTGCTTAGACCAAGTCAAACCTGCATACTTTGCTAAGGCGGCTTGGTTGTCAAAGCGCTCGATTTGTCCAATTTCGGCTAAGATGCCAGCGGCGTAGACCGGACCAATGCCGGGAATCGTTTGTAACGTATTTGGGATGCCTTCCAAATGGCGAGTAATCGCTTTATCTAGCTCTTTAATTTGCGCTTGAAGGCTACGGATGGATTGAATCGATAGCCCTAAAAGCAAGTCGATGGAATCCTCGACACATTTGGAAAGCCGATACGACGAACGAGCCGCCTTTTGAATGGACTTGGCGATGCATTCCGGATCGGCAAAGCGATTGCGTCCTTTTTGGCGCAAGAAGTCAGCGAGCTGTTGCACGTCCATCTGACTGATTTCGTCTAAGCTAAACGACTCGAGAAGAAGCTCTAAGATGGCATGTCCGAACACGGAGCTGTCCACCTCTTGGGTAAAGGAACTGCACTTGTAAAACAAGTGTTGGAGGAAGTACTGCTTTTCCCGAGTCAGCTGATGGACGAGATGATAGCGCATGCGCGTGAGCCGTTGAAGGGCGATAAACTGTTCTTGCATGACAGCTGTCACTTTCAAACGGCCAAAGCGAAGCCGATCGGCGATGATCCACGCATCGATGCCGTCCGTTTTATCCAAGTCAGTGTACGCTTCTTTAAATTTGCGAATGAGCTTTGGATTGATGGTAAACACCTTGACATTCCAAGACTTCAGCTCCTCCTGTTGGTGGAAAAACATCGCTGGATGCCAGCTGTAGACCGAAGTGGCTTCCATCCCGATGAGAATTTCGGATGGTTGGAGCTTGTTGGCCCACAGGAGGATTTGATCGCGAAGGAAGGTCGCGCCAAGGAGATGATTGTCCACCTTGAATTGGGCGCACGTGTTTCCTTCTTGATCCATGATACACGTGTATAAGTCCGTTGAGCTCACGTCAATCCCGACGTAGAGTTTCATGAGATCACCTCCAATCGTAGTAGGATCGTGGGGTTGGGACTCTTCGGGATGCCCCCGGACCGCGCCTGTTGACCAGTCACCCTCGCATATGAGAACTCACGTTGGGCCATGGGCTGCCTGGAAGCTGCTCCTTCCAGCATGGGAAACCAACGGGAACAGCCTGCGGGTTAGAAGTCCGAACAGGAGCCGGGGAGACAGACTTTCTAAGTAGTCAAAGCTACAGGAGAGAGAAGAGTGTCCCCGATGATCCTAAGACCATTATCCAAGAACATCGCGAAAAGTCCAACCCCGATGTAGTGCCATCCACGGGGGAGGGGCGCGCCCCTCCCCCGTGGGCAAATCACTTACACATATGCGATTGTCAAGGAGCATATCCAACTGGAAATTCGATTTAAAAATCTTTCTAAACATACTATACGAGGAGGGAATGTGATGAAACGTGATGAGCAAAAAGCATTAGAAAAAGCGATTGCGGAAATTACAGAAATTGCCGAAGGATTTGGGCTTGATTTTTATGAAATACGCTATGAAATTTGCCCAGCTGATATTATTTACACGTTCGGAGCGTACGGCATGCCGACACGCTTTTCGCATTGGAGTTTTGGGAAACAATTTCATAAAATGAAACTTCATTATGATCTCGGATTAAGTAAAATTTACGAGCTTGTCATTAACTCCGATCCGTGCTATGCCTTTTTATTAAACACAAACACCCTTATTCAAAATAAATTAATTGTCGCGCATGTCCTTGCCCATAGCGACTTTTTTAAAAATAACGTTCGCTTCAGCAATACGAAACGGGATATGGTTGAAAGCATGGCGGCGACAGCGGAACGAATTAAACATTACGAACATGAATATGGGAAGCAAGAAGTTGAAAAATTTTTAGATGCTGTTTTAGCTATTCAAGAGCATATTGATCCTTCACTTCTTCGTCCAAAGCTAGCGTGGACGTTAGCAGATACAGAGGTATACGAAGAAGATGATGAAGCACAGAAACCGTCCCCATATGACGATTTATGGTCGCTTGATGAAAAAAGGAAAACACCATCGAATCGAAAAAAAAGAAGAAAATTTCCTCCTCAACCTGAAAAAGATTTGTTGCTTTTTATTGAGGAATATAGCCGCGAGCTTGATGAATGGCAACGCGACATTTTAACGATGATGCGTGAAGAGATGCTTTATTTTTGGCCTCAACTTGAAACGAAAATTATGAATGAGGGCTGGGCAACGTATTGGCATCAACGCATTTTACGCGAAATGGATTTAACGAGTGATGAAGCGATCGAATTTGCCAAATTAAACGCAGGTGTTGTCCAACCTTCTCGCACCAGCATTAATCCATATTACTTAGGATTAAAAATTTTTGAAGATATTGAAAAACGGTGGGACAATCCGACGGAAGAAATGAAAAAGCTCGGAGTCAAACCAGGTTCAGGGCGTGCAAAAATATTTGAAGTGCGCGAGCTAGAATCGGACATTTCGTTTTTACGCAACTATTTAACGAAAGAACTCGTTATGCGTGAAGATATGTATTTATTCCAAAAACAAGGAAAAGACTATAAAATTGTTGATAAACATTGGGAACATGTGCGCGATCAACTTGTGAACATGCGCGTCAACGGTGGCTTTCCATACATTACAGTCAATGACGGCGATTACATGCGCAATGGGGAGTTGTATTTAAAACATTCGTACGAAGGCATTGAACTAGACGTCAAATATTTAGAAAAAGTGCTTCCGTATATTTATCAACTTTGGGGCCGAGCGGTTCATATGGAAACGATCATTGAAAACAAACCGACGCTATTCACATACGACGGAAGAAACGTACAAAGAAAATATATATGAGCTACTGAGCACATCAGTAGCTTGCTTTTTTATTGAAACTTTTTTCTGTTTTTTCCGTACATACATATAAATAACAAGAAAGGTGGATTTATATGGGTAAGCGCTCTATTACAGGCATCGTCATCGGGTCGATTGCTGGTATTTTTCTTCTTGTTGCCGCACTAACATCATGGTACACCGTCGATGAGTCAGAACAAGCCATTATTTTAACATTTGGTAAAATTGATGAAGAAGTGACAACACCCGGACTACATTTTAAACTTCCTTGGCCGATTCAAACGGTCGAAACGTTGTCGCGAGAAACGTTTAGTTTACAGTTTGGCTACAAAGAAGAAAACGGAAAAGTTGTCGCTACAAACCAAGGCGATACGAAAATGATTACAGGTGATGAAAATATTGTTCTTGCCGATATGGTTGTTCAATGGAAAATTACTGATCCTGCAAAATTTCTTTATCGCTCATACGAACCGGAACAAATTTTATATAATGCGACGTCTGCTTCTTTGCGTAGCGTCATCGGCAGTTCAAAAATTGATGATGCGTTAACATCAGGTAAAGCAAAAATTGAAGCGGATGTGCGCGAATTGCTCACCGCATTAATGAAAAAATATGATATCGGCATTTCCATTTTAGCTGTGAAATTACAGGACGTTGACTTACCGAACGACGAAGTGCGCAAAGCATTTACAAATGTCACAGATGCGCGCGAAACAATGAACACAAAAATTAACGAAGCGAATAAATATCGCAACAAACGAACGAAAGAAGCCGAAGGGGAAAAAGACGCCCTCATCTCCCAAGCGGAGGCTGACAAAGTGGCACGCATCGAAAAAGCGTATGGAGATGTCGCTAAATTTAATGCCTTATACGAAGAATATAAAAACGCAAAAGACATTACAAAACAGAGGTTAATGATTGAAACGCTTGAACAAGTCCTACCGTACACACGCATTTACATTATGAACGACGATGGCAATACGTTAAAATATTTACCAATCCAACCACTAGAAAAACAAACGACAGAGAAAAAGAAAGAGCAAGGGAGTGGTAACGAATGACAAACTTCCAAGATGATCAAAACGTCATTAGCTTGAAAGATAAACTGCCAACGAAATGGTTTCGTTTTTTTATCGGGGGAGTCATCGGACTTGTTTTACTCGTTATCGCTTTAACAAACGTCTACATTGTTCATGAAAATGAATATAAAGTTGTACGTCAATTTGGTGAAATTGTTCGCATTGATCAAACGCCAGGATTACGCTTTAAAATTCCTTTTATTCAAAGCGTAACATCGTTGCCAAAAGCCCAAATTTTTTATGACGTCGCCGAAGCAGAAATTAATACAAAAGATAAAAAACGCATTCTCGTCAACCATTACGCCATTTGGGAAATTACAAACCCAAAAGAGATGATTCAAAACGCGCGCACGTTAGAAAATGCAGAATCGAAAATGGACGAATTTATTTTCTCGATTGTCCGCACCGAGCTTGGACAGTTAAATTACGATGAAATTATTAACGACGAAAAATCATCACGCGGTAGTTTAAATGACGAAGTAACAGCGAAAGTAAACGACCTACTACAAAAAGACAGCTACGGCATTCGCGTTGTAGATGTGCGCTTAAAACGTATTGACTTACCGAAAGAAAACGAACAGTCCGTTTATAAACGTATGATTTCCGAGCGTGAATCGAAAGCACAAGAATATTTATCAATGGGGGATGCCCAAAAACAACGTATTATCGCGCAAACAGACCGCGAAGTGAAAGAAATGCTCGCTAAAGCGCAAGCAGATGCGGAGCGCATTCGCGCAGCAGGTGAACAAGAAGCAGCACGCATTTATAACGAAACATTCGCAAAAGATCCTGAATTTTACTCATTTTACCGTACGCTCGAATCGTATAAGACAACGATCGGCGAAGATACGGTTGTCATTTTACCAGCCAACTCACCGTATGCGAAATGGCTATTAGGACAAACGCGCTGAGCTTTCAGCGCGTTTCATGTGTAAGTAACCATTTTTTTCTTTCGATTCCCCACGCATATCCACCAAGTCCCCCACCCGTACGAACGACGCGATGACAAGGAACAACGATCGTTATGGGATTGTTGCCGACAGCGTTGCCAACCGCCCGTACCGCTTTCGGTTGCCCAATTTGTTTGGCAATATCGGCATATGAAACCGTTTGTCCATAAGGAATCGTTTGTAATGCTTCCCATACACGCAGTTGAAACGGAGTGCCCACGAGCTTTAAGGGCATCGAAAACGACGTCCGTTTCTTTTGGAAGTATTGTTCAAGTTCTTCTAGCGATTGCATGAGAGGCTCCGCCACTTTTTCGTTCTGATCTTCACCTCGTTCAACGACATCAATCCGCTCGATTCCTTCATTCGTTCTAACGATTTGTAACCAACCGATCGGTGATTCATAATACACAACGTGTTTCTCCATGTCCAACTCTCCTCTGCCAAATCGCACAACATTTACAGCGAGAAAAATGACCGTTTTTTCATAAACTACATATAGCTCCTCACGACAAGGAGGGTTTGCGGTGCATACAGCCGATTACGACAAAGCGCTTTACTATACGTACCGATCGGAATGGGATCATTTACTCATTCTTATGGTACGCACAAAAGACGATTTACTTTCAAAAAAAATTGAACAGTTTCTTCATGCATACAACTTCGAAAAAGATTATACCGTCGTCCAAAAGCGATTAAATGCATTGTTGCGTTACATCGACCACGCGTTGGATGTGTACGAACAAGAGCCAACACTTACGATGCAATATGATTATTAGAGCGAAAGGAACGATCTCCTTTCGCTTTTTATACGACCGGATACGTTTGAATAAGCGGATGTAATACGATTTCATCGACCAACATATGTTTCGGTGCGCTTGCCATATAGACAACAGCTTCGGCGACGTCTTCTGCCTTTAACCATTCTGCTTTTTCAGGCAATCCTTGCGTCGAGTTAGCGAAGTATGTATCAACCATCCCTGGATTGATCGTACCGACACGAATGCCGTATGGGCGCACTTCTTGAGCCACACTTCCTGAAAATCCTTGAACCGCATATTTCGTCGCTGTATATGCCGAACCGTTTGCGATGGTGTATCGTCCAACGTCCGATGAAACGGTAATAATCGTACCAGAACGTTGCTTTTTCATTTGTGGGAGAACGGCTTTCGTCCCGATAAATACACCTTGTACATTTACTTCAAACAACCGCTTCCATTCTTCGACTGTCGTTTCTTCCACAGGCTTAAATACACCAATGCCTGCATTGTTTACAAGCAAATCAATGCGACCAAATGTGGCAACAGTTTCCGCGACGACCTCGTTCATTTGTTGTTCATTACATACGTCCGCTTGAAATGTTTTCGACCCTTTCAATTGTTCGCCAACACGGTGAATATCGGATGAACTCCCAATTAATACAAGTTTCATTCCTTGCTTAGCCAACGCATGTGCGATTGCCAAACCGATGCCGCGTGACGCCCCCGTCACAATCGCAACCTGCCCTTGTAACATGTTGAACACACCCTTTCTATGTTGTCGCTTTTATGTTACCCTCACCCTATACAAAAAAACAACCGATAAGGTATTACACCTTATCAGCTGTTAATGCATATACACGCTCCATGACTGCCGTTTCTAACTGTTCTAGCTTCGTTTTCGCCTCCGTCAATGTTTGCCCTTTCACCCCAAAATAAAACTTCATCTTTGGCTCCGTTCCAGACGGACGCACGCAAAACCACGAGCCGTCCTCCAATACGTATTTTAATACGTTCGACTTCGGCAAATCGATGTTCTCTCTTTCTCCTGTTTCCATATGCACTCGTTCGCTCGTCTTATAGTCTTCGCGAATGACTACACGCTGATTGGCAACAATAGTCGGTGGCTCCGAGCGAAACGTAGCTAATAACGATTCAATGCGCTCCGCTCCCTCTTTTCCTTTGAGCGTTAATGTGCGAAGTCCTTCTTGATAATATCCATATTGTTCAAATAATCGCATAAGTGCCTCGTATAAAGATAAGCCCTGCTTTTTATAAAACGCGCACACTTCAACAACTAACACAGCCGCTTGAATCGCGTCTTTATCACGGGCAAAATCACCAATTAAATAGCCGTAGCTTTCTTCGTAACCAAATTGAAAAACATACTCGCCTGTTTGTTCGTACTGTTTAATTTTTTCACCAATAAACTTAAACCCTGTCAATGTATCCATCGTTTCGATTCCAAACGACTTGGCAATCGCACGCCCAAATTCAGATGTGACGATCGTTTTAAATACAATCCCGTTTTTTGGCAATATCCCTTTTTCTTTCTTTTGTGAAAGAATGTAATGAAGTAACAATCCACCTGTTTGGTTGCCCGTTAAAACAACGTATTCCCCTTCATCGTTTTTAACTGCAATGCCTAAACGATCCGCATCCGGGTCTGTTGCAATTAACACGTCTGCATCGACTTGTTTTCCAAGCTGAATCGCTAATTCAAACGCAGCATGTTCTTCTGGGTTCGGTGATTTTACCGTTGAAAAATTCGGGTCCGGTTGTTCTTGTTCCTTTACAACAAACACGTGTTCATAGCCGAATTCCTTTAATCCACGTTGAACGAGTTTATTTGCTGTGCCATGAAGCGGTGTAAATACGACTTTGACATCAACTTCGTGAGAGAGTTCTGGATGTAGCGAAATCGTTTTTAATTTTTGTATGTATGCATCGTCAATCTCTGTGCCAATCATTTGAATAAGTCCTTTTTCTTTTAATACCTCTTCTCGTTCAACCACGAGTTCCCATTCGTTTTCAATCGCATTGACATATTCAATGACAACATCCGCAATGTGTGGCGGCAATTGCGCCCCGTCTTCTCCGTATACTTTATACCCGTTGTACTCTGGTGGGTTGTGGCTTGCGGTAATGACAATACCCGAAAAAGCACGTAAATGACGGACGGCAAATGAAAGCTCCGGTGTCGGGCGAAGCTCATCGAATACGTACGTCTGAATACCATGGGTGGCAAGCGTTTTGGCTGCTTCCATCGCAAACTGTTGCGACTTGTGACGCGAGTCGTATGCGATCACAACTCCCCGTTTCTTCGCCTCCTCCCCAAACGATGCGATGTATCGTGCTAATCCTGCCGATGCTTTTCGTACGGTATAAATGTTCATGCGGTTCGTTCCTGGTCCAATTTCTCCCCGCATGCCTCCTGTGCCAAATTCTAACGTTTTGTAAAAGCAATCTTCTAACAGCTTTTCGTCTTTTTCTAGTTGTTGCAAGTGTGAGCGCAATTCTTCATCTAACTGTGCTTCTTTCCAACGCTCATATATGATTTTCCACGTCATGTTTATCCCTCCATACCCGTTGTCTATTGTAACTTATTCTCGCTTCTTTATACAAATTCCTTTTTCGTAGTTAAAATTCTCGCTTTTTTATACAAATTCCTTTTTCGTAGTTAAAAAGGAGCTTCTTTAAAAGAAGCCCCTTGTCGCTTAATGGTATGAAGGTTCAGAAATCTCGGATAGCGCTTGTCCTGCCGCTTCATCATACGTATGATTTGTGGCAATATCTCCAAGCGCAACAATGCCGCAAAGCTCGTTATTTTGTACGATCGGTAAACGACGAATTTGATTTTTCGCCATCACTTTCGCTGCTTCGTTAACGCTCATATTTGGTGTGCCTGTAATAACATCGCTTGACATCACTTGCGAAACAGCTGTCGAAGGAGTTAGCCCTTTCGCTGTTGTGCGAAGGGTAATATCGCGGTCAGTAACCATCCCTTTGACCTTTCCATTTTCAACGACAGGAATGGCACCAACATTATGTTCCTTCATTAATTGCGCGGCCTCTTGAACAGATTGTTCTGGTGTAACCGTTGCCACTTGGCGCGTCATAATCGATTCAACAGTATGACTCAATATCATCCTCCCCTTTCGCTTTTTATTGTGTACGTTCAACCGTTCATTATGTAAGTAAAATATCGTCGGAATTTACATCATTTCTTTCTATGTACTATAATGAACGAAGAGCGAAATATAAAAAGGTGGGACGATGATGCATAAAGAAAATTACTTATTAGCCGCTTGGAGCGTCGCGCTGGTCGCTACACTTGGCAGCCTTTACTTTTCCGAGGTACTAAAATTTATTCCGTGTGAACTTTGTTGGTACCAGCGTATTTTTATGTATCCACAAGTATTTTTGCTCGGTATGGCTTTCGTACGAAAACAATTTATTATCGCACGTTATACACTGATGTTGTCCATCATCGGTGGAACGATTTCTTTATACCATTATTTCATTCAAAAAGTTCCATTTTTCCGTAATACCGCTCCATCATGTAGCATTGTGCCTTGCACAGGAGATTATTTAAACTGGCTTGGGTTTATTACCATCCCACTACTAGCATTGATTGCCTTTATTTCCATTAGTGTAATTAGTTACCGAGTAATTCAAATGGAGAAAGAAGGGAAATACATATGAAAAAGTTGCTTATTTTCGGTGGGATCATTATCATTTTATTCGGGGCGCTAGCTTGGATTACATCATATACCCAAAAACAAAAAGCAGAAGGGAACCCGTTCGGGAAAGAAGAGCTACATCCTGCCACGATCGATCTTCTCGATGATCCGAATTACAAAAACATTATTTTGCCTGATGAATTAAGAGAAGCATTAAACAATAAAGAAACGATGACGATTTATTTTTACAGTTCAACATGTGAGTTTTGTAAAAAAACGACACCAATCGTCGTACCATTAGCGAAAGAAATGGGAATCGACTTGAAGCAATTTAACCTGCTTGAATTTGAAGAAGGTTGGGATGAGTATCATATCGAGGCAACACCGACCATTGTTCACTTTAAAAATGGACAAGAAGTCGCGCGTATTGAAGGATATTACGAGGAAGACGTATTTCGAAAATGGTTTGAACAAATGGAATAAAAAGCCTTCATCACGAAGGCTTTTTTTACATCACCCAAGCATGAATAGGCTTCATATACATGCTTACATACTCATCTCTTTGATGCAAAAAATGTTCAAGAGTGAGTGGAAAACTAATCCCATGCTGTTCTAGCTGCTCAATATTTCGCTGAAACAGCTGTTCATAATGGGCGGAACGATGATGGAACGAAACAAACTCAATGATGGCTTGTAGTGATTGCAATGCAGAAATAATCGTAAATGCCTCTTTCAACGTTCCGTCATATGTGGACGCTTCAAATTGTAATACACCGAGCGATTGAAACGTTTCAATTTCATCGTCTGTAAAATATTTTGGAAAAATACATGTATAAAACTGTTCAATAAGCGAATGAATATATTGCTTTTGTTCTTCCGTAGCAGCATAGACGGTTTTCAATTGGCCTCACCTTATTCCATTTCACTTCCTAATGTATAACGAAATTGTAACATATCAACGCACTTTATGGTGTTGGTAATTTATTGTACAGAAAGAGTGAGACGAATGAATGTGCAAAAGAAAGGAAATTGGCTTCTGTTTGAAGCGCCAAAATCATGGAGCGGTTTATCGCTCGAACAAGCATTTCAAACGAAATGGTTCGTTCCGAAAAAGATGTTGCATGAATGGCGAATGACAAAGGCAGTGGCTATAAATGACAAAATCGTTTCTTTTCGAACAATCATTTCACCGCATGATCGCATTCGCATTCATATGAAAGAAGAAACGATTGAACCGACTCCAACACCGCTCCCGCTTCATATTGTATTTGAAGACGATCATGTGCTCGTCGTTAACAAACGAGCGCATATAGACGTCCATCCGACGCAACCGAGTCAAACAAATACGTTAGCAAACGCTGTAGCCTTCCACTTTCAATGTGAAGGCATTTATAGTAAAGTTCGTCATATTCATCGACTCGATCGCGATACAAGCGGCGTTATTTTATTCGCCAAGCATGCACTGGCTGGGGCTATTCTGGATCAATATTTAGCGAAACGAACGATTCATCGCACATATATTGCACTTGTTCACGGATATGTCAAACAAAAAAAGGGAACGATCGAAGCACCGATCGGCCGTGATCGCCATCATCCAACAAGACGCCGCGTATCAAAAACAGGAGATACAGCTATCACGCACTATGAACGTCTCCAATATGACAAACAAAAGCACGTATCACTTGTTCGTCTCACGCTTGATACAGGACGAACGCACCAAATTCGTGTCCACATGAGCTATATTGGCCATCCATTAGTTGGTGATACGTTATATGGAGGAAAACCGTGGATCGATCGACAAGCGTTACATGCGTTCTCTTTATCGTTCCTACATCCGTTTACTGGGGAACGTATCACTTGTTCCGCTTTGCCTGATGAAACCACTTTCGGTCACATAAAAAGAGGCACGTTATTATAACGCTGCCTCTTCATTCATATCTGTCACTACATCTACGTTATGGGGAAGACGTGTCACTTCAATTTTTTTCACGAACACTTGCGCAAGGAAGCCCCTGCCTTAAGGCACGGGGAGGAATTGCGCCTTACGCAATGTTCATTCCCTCCCTTCGATATGTGTATCCGTCGAATCGCTGAATGATATTAAAATATTTGTAGCTGATTCCTTGTGCGATTCGTTTTCCGTCTTTGTCTTTCATATCAAAACTTCCATTTTTCCTACATGCGACTTCGCCAAACCAAACGCCTTGATATTTCCCTTTTGGTACATTGGCTTTGACTATGTCGCCTGTTTGGAAGCAAAAGAAGTATTTTTGTCTTGCCAAAAATCCTCTTGGAAAGCCATACTTATCAAGATTTGTACGAGAGCGACTTCCGCGTCCTTTTGCCTTGATAAATAATGCTTCTTTTGTTTTGAAATGCAATTGGAGTGGCGTGCTTTCGCCTACACAACAAGCATCAAAATAGTGAATTTTCGGTAGTCCTAATCGTATTCGATTCATTTTCGTTCGTGCGCCTGTTCCACACTCTACTTCGCATCCGCTTTGTTTTAACACTTCATACACTTTCCATCGAGTGGCATTCACTACACTTGCGTCTTTTAGCGTTTTTTTGACCATTTCTTGAATATGTGGATACCCGAATTCTTCTGCTGTCTTACTTCCTTTGCGCTGATTACAGTCATGACAGGCAAGACATAGGTTATCCACTCGATCTGTTCCACCTCTCGATTTTGGAATGATATGCTCGATTTCAAGCGGAACGCCTTCTTTTCCACAATAACAGCATTTTCGTCCAAACTTTTCGAGCAAATACTCCCGTACTTCATATCCTTGTAGCGTACCTTGTTGATACTCTACACCATTGATTTCAGGATTTCGCATGAGTTGCGTGTCAAACTTTGCGTTCTCGTACGATATATGCTCAATCGGACATATCTTCCTTAAACGCTCCACCCATGTTTGAATATTTTGCACACGACTCTCTAACGATGGTGGCAACCACCCGTCTTTTCTCCTACGATTAAGAAAACGTGGTTTTCTGTATCGAGTTTTTCGCTTTCTTCTTGCACGACGAAACGCCCGTCTTTTGTCTAATCGCTCTTTGATGTCTGTGCGATGGTCAAGTTGCCCTAACCATACCACTTCTCGTCCTCGCACAATCGCAAGTCCTGTGTGTTTACTTCCGTAATCGATTTTGAGCCGATACGGTGTTTTCGGTCGAAAATTATCGACAATTTCTTTTAAAATAATCGTAAATGGATAGCGTTTGTAGATCGCTGCTTTTCCTTGCTTTAATAACTTTCTTGCGACCGCCTCATGACAAGGGGCGAGTGGACGCTTATTTGTATCTAATACAAAAACCATAGGGTTCTCCCCTTTCCTCTGCATAAAGCAGGTCATATTCTCCTCGACCATGTTATAGATGCTTGTTATATGCAAGACACTAGCGCTACCCACCACGCTTGTTTAATCTTGCACGACAGAGGGTAGGGCTGGAGAAGCACCCCACCGTGTCATGACATCTATAACGTAGGCTCTGTTTCAAGCCTTGGTCTAGTCAACACGGGGCTTACAAGCCCACGGCTTTAACCGTTGGGTTGTTGACCTCCTATTGATTAATCTTCATCGTTTCCTTGTACAAAAATAAGCACATACTTAATTAATTCTAACACCGAAATAAGCGCTGCAGCAACATATGTTAACGCTGCGGCGTTTAATACTTTACTGACTCCACGTTCTTCTTCATTGCGAATAATACCTTCCGCAATCATAAAGTCTTTGGCGCGTGAGCTTGCATTAAACTCAACTGGCAATGTAATAACTTGGAATGCAACGGCAAACGAGAATAAAATGATCCCTAAACCAATTAACGAAAATTGTTGCATCAAAAACCCGCCAAGAAGAAGGAATGGAGCAATTCCTGATGTAAAATTCACGAGCGGGAACATACGGTGCCGTAAAACGAGCGCACCATACGCTTGTTGATGTTGCACTGCGTGGCCAACTTCATGGGCAGCCACCGATACAGCAGCAATCGAACGACCGTAGTACACAGGCTCTGATAAACGAACCGCACGCGCAATTGGATCGTAGTGATCCGTTAATGTGCCTGGAACAAGCTCAACTGGCACATCATATAACCCATTTCTGTCTAAAATGAGTCGCGCAACTTCCGCTCCTGTTAAACCAGATGAAGCTGGAACATCCGACCATTTGCTAAAGTTTCCTCTTACTTTGAATTGCGCCCAAATCGATACCCCGAAGGCAATTAAAATGAGAAAATCCATTGGATGAAAAAACATCACATCATCCCTCCATACATTTATTTTAGTGAAAAATGATCGAAAATGAAAGAGAATACCCTTTACATATGTTATATACGACTATTGTGTCCAAAAAGTTTCATAAAACCGAAAAAAAACCTCACCATAAGCGAGGTTAAATAAATAAATTTACTTTTCCTTCTGTCGCATCTCCTAAATAAGCAGCGACCCCTCCAAGTTCAACACCATCAATTAATTCTTCTTTCTTAATGCCTAATAAATCCATTGTCATCGTGCAAGCGACAAGTTTCACTCCTTGCTCTTGTGCCATTTCAATTAATTGCGGAAGCGTCATCGCGTTATGTTTTTTCATCACATGTTTAATCATTTTTGGACCGAGTCCGCCCATGTTCATTTTCGATAATCCTAGTCGATTCGCTCCTTTTGGCATCATCCAGCCAAACATTTTTTCAAGCCATCCTTTTTTTACAGACACGCTTTCTTCTTTTCGTAACGTATTTAATCCCCAAAAGGTAAAGAAAATCGTCACATCATGATCATAAGCCGCAGCACCGTTGGCAATAATAAACGCTGCCATCGCTTTATCTAAATCACCACTAAATAAAATAATTGTTGTTTTCTCCTTCTTTTCCATTTGTTCATCTCCTTTCATTCTAGAAACAAAATACCCCAACAAATTGGGGTATTTTGTTTTAGTGTGTATGGTGAACAGCACAACGGTTTGGACCAATTTCAAGTTCTTGTTGTTGCTCTTGTGTAGCATCTTTTACGCCACGGTTAATAGCAATAATGTCTTCAAAGTTTGGCGGTGTTTCAGAAGATGCCGATTGTGCCACATGTTCAACGAACTCCTCTTTCGTTTTCCCTTGCATAATTTCATTCATTTGACGAATGTTTCCTAACGTATTGCCAATATATCCTTGCTCATTCACTTCTTGATCGAAGTTTGCATAGTGTGCTGGCAGGACAATGACATCATCTGCAATTTGTGCGACTTTGTTATATACTGTGTCGTATAAGTCTTTTGCCCACTCGCGCGCTTTTCCACCAAGGTCTGGTCGACCAAGACCGCTGACGAAAATGGTATCGCCTGAGAATAACAATTTATTGTTTACGAAGAACGATACACTTCCCGGAGTATGACCTGGTGTTTTAATCGCTAATACTTCTAAGCTGACTTTTTCAAATTCAATGCGATCATGGTTTTCAAGCGGCTCGAATTCAAATACGGCTCCTTCACTTTTCATTAAGTAGTACTTTGCTCCTGTTTGTTTCGCCAATTCATATCCGCCTGAAATATGGTCTGCATGCAGATGCGAGTCAACGATATGAGTAATCGTTACATTTTCTTTTTCTGCCACTTGTTTATACACATCGATAAAACGAGAAGGGTCAATGATAAGAGCTTCTTTTCCTGATACGACCATGTAAGAAAGACAACCTTTGCCGACTCGGATGAATTGATATACTTTCATATCTTCATTTTGATATACGACAACCGGATATAAATATTCACTCCATGCTTTCATGCCGCCTTTTAAATAAAATACTTCTAATCCTTTTTCGGCGAGCATTTCCGCAACCATCATAGAAGACCCTTCTTTTGCACAAACGACGACGATTTTTTTATCTTTCGGTAAACGCTCTAACACAGGCTCCACACCATCAATGAGTTCAAAATAAGGGATATTTAAATATTCAATTTGTTCCCCTTCAATTTTCCAATCCGCAAAGTCTGACTCATTGCGAACATCAAATAAGAAAAACGGTTCTTTATTTACAATCATCTCGTTTATTTGCTGTGCCGTTAATGCATGTACTGCCATATACTCTCCACCTCTCTTTTATACCTTATAGGGTATTTTTATAGATAAAAAATTATTGTTGTAACAATTGCATAATGCGTTGCGGATCAAATCCAATCACCCAACGTCCATTAATTTCAGTTTGTGGCACACCCATTTGTCCAGTTGAGCGAACAACATAATCAATAGCCTCAGGATGTTGATGCAAATTCACTTCTTTAAATGGGATGCCGCGTTCAGCTAAAAAGTTTTTCAATAATGTACAATATGGACATGTTGTTGTTGTATATACAGTTACTTGTTTCATCTCACTACTCCTCCTTTGTGTTACGGTATTCTATATACCCCTACTAGTATTATAACATGAAGGATGAACTTTTCAACATTTTTTACAAAATATCCAACCAAATTTTAATAGCTGTTGCTACGATAAGTGCTGATAAAATAAACTGTAATATTTTTGTATTTACCTTTTTACCAACGTTCGCTCCAATCGGGGAAGCAATTAAACTTGCAACAACCATAATGAACGCCGTCCAAAAATCAAATTGACCTGTCGTAATTTTTCCTACTGTTGCCCCAATCGATGAAATAAACGTAATAGCTAGTGAAGTCGCAATTGTCATGCGCGTTGGAATTTTTAATACGACGAGCATAATTGGTACGAGAATAAACGCACCAGCAGCACCAACAATTCCAGCGCTCACACCGACAATGAATGCTAATGCCGCAGCAAGCCATTTGTTGAATGTTACTTGATCAAGTGAAATGTTGTCAATTCCTTTTTTCGGAACGAACATCATCATTGCCGCGATAGTAGCTAACACCGCATAAACGATATTGATGCCGCCTTCGCTCATTAATTTCGAGCCGTAACCGCCAATGAAACTACCGATCAAAATGCTCGTTCCCATGTAAATAATTAACGTCTTGTTTAAATACCCACCTTTACGGTACGCCCAAACACCGCCAATCGTCGCAAATAATACTTGAATGGCGCTAATACCTGATACTTCATGTGCGCTGAATGCCGCATAGCCTAACAATGGAGGGATATATAGCAACATCGGATATTTAATAATTGAACCACCAATCCCAACCATGCCGGAAATGAACGAACCGATGAAGCCGATGAGAAAAATCGTCACGATAAAACCTATGCTCATGCTAGCTCACTCCTTACATTGAACATCGGGAAACATTCCCGATGTTCACTACGCTTTACGAACCCAAAATTTTAGTACATCTCCTTCTTCAATCATGTCGATCACCTCATGACCAGCCGATTTCGCCCATGCAGATAAATCGTTTTTTGCTCCTTTATCCGTGACATGAATTTCTAGCACTTGACCTGATTGTAACGTATCCATCGCTTTTTTTGTCCGAACAATCGGCATTGGACACGCTAACCCTTTTGCATCAACAACAAGATCCGCTTTCATGTTTTTCCCTCCTTAAAATGTCAATGTAATGTCAGCGTCTTTCGCAAAATCAAGGAATGTAACGGCTCCACCAACATCAATGCCGTCTACAAAATGTTCTTTTGTTAATCCCATAACATCCATCGTCATTTGGCATGCGATAAACTTCACGCCCATTTCTTGCGCCATTCCCACAAGTTCTGGAATGGATGGGACGTTCGCTTGTGCAAATCCTTGTTGAATTTGTTCTTTTCCTTCTGGCAACGGCAGTTGTTTATACGCTTCCTTATGAATTAAATTCAGTCCTTCAAACGTAAAGAAAATCGCTACTTCCGCTTCTGTTGCCGCAGCTGCTGTTGCAATGTTAAATACTTTATATGCATCAAATAAACCGCCGTTTGCTGCAATAATTGCTACACGTTTTTTCATTATTCATTTCCCCCTTTAACCATTGTTCCTTTCCATTCTGTCATACCTGGAATGACATTAAATACATGCGCAAATCCTTTTTCAGCTAATTGTTGGGCTGCAAGGTCACTGCGATTGCCTGTTCGACAAATGACGTAAATCGTCTCATTTTTGTTTAATTCATTCATACGTATTTCTAATTGTCCAAGCGGAATATGATACGCCCCTGGTATATGACCAAACGCATATTCTGCTTCTTCACGCACATCTAAAATAAACGGTTGTTCATTGTTTTCTACTTTTCTTTGCAATTCATCTAAAGCGACGACATGAGGGTATTTTGTTTCTACTTTCACTTCGGTAGGATTCGCCTTACGAAGGTAATGCTTCAATACCTCCCCTTCTTCGATCGTTCCGATGTATTGATGGCCTGTATTTTTTGCCCAACCTTGAATATCGGCAAGCGATCCTTTATCCGTTGCTTGCACCTCAAGCACTTGACCAGGTTGTAATTGCTCCATCGCCTTTTTCGTACGAACAATCGGCATCGGACACGCTAGTCCACGCGCATCAACGACATAATCTACGTGAATTGTCACTTTACTCCCTCCCCTTTTTCAACTTCTCCTGTCCATTCGAGCATCCCGCCCGTCATATTTACGACGCGGTATCCGTAACTCTCTAACAATTGGCAAGCCATACCGCTTCGATTTCCTGAGCGGCAGACAAGAATATGTTCTTGATCTTTATTCACTTCGTTCATCCGCTCAAGTAATTGACCGAGCGGGATGTGACAAGCACCAGGAATTTTCCCTTGAGCCACTTCTTCATCCTCGCGGACATCAATAATGCTTAGCGCACGCCCTTCTTTTAACTGTTGATCTACTTCCTGTGGCAATATATGCTTCATTTTTATCACCTCTCTATACTCATAAGGGTATTTTTAATCTCAAAAAAATAATTTATTACCATTACCTCTATGAGTATATTACAAAAACCCCCACCCGTTTGTCAACTGTTTTTTCTCCAAAAAAAAACCTTGCATGACACAAGGATTTAAACGAGTGTTTTCAATTCTTCTTTCCGGAAAAACGACCTCATTGCCTGTAACACATCCGACTTTTGTTTCAAAATGTAGTAGCGAAACTTTTCATCTTTAATATGCTTATATGCGGACATGAGAGTCGAATGCCGATTGTACTGATACAACTATAAACGCTGTACACTTCTGCGTATTAAAGTTTAACTCATATTTCGCACCTTGGTAGGGCGGAACAAAAGGATTTTTTATTCAGTTTTTTAGAATAACTTTTAAACCAACACCAAAAGCGATGGTATCCTTTTTTTACCATCGTTGGTCGTTCTTTATCCCATTAGACGTAAATGCTCTCGTCCATCCCTAATCCTTGCAGAATCCTTCGCTGCTCGTACGTGAGCGGTTGACCTAACGCGCGTTGAATTCGTCCATCCGGCAGTTCCAACAGGACGACTCTGACATACCAAAACAATTGAAAAATCGCTTGTCCGGTCGGTCGGGTCAGTTTCCGGCCTCCCGCGCCCTTTAATGGGTGTTCCGGGGTGATGAACTGACGCACCCGGCGCTGGAAGACGCGGTAAATCGCCAAGGCCAACAGAAACAAATAGCCCAATACCGCGACCCGTTCCGGTTTTTTTACGTAAATCTCATCCGTAAAGAACGGGTCTTTCAAGAAAGAGAAGTTCATTTCCACCGAGATTTGGCCTTTATACAACTTCAAGATCTCTTTCGCATCCATCGGTTGACCTTTCCATTCCTCCGGAACTGTCGTGACAAGGACAAACCGGGACGCTTTCCGTCTCGCCTGTTCCCACGCATCTTGGTCGAATTCCACGTTCAAGCGAAGGGCGTACAGCGTTTCCATGTCCGGTTCCGCCCCTTTTTTCGGACGTCCGCGCCGTTTTTTCGGACGCACGATCGCTTCGACCGACGCCTCGACGCGATGGAACCGGAGACGAAGGGACGCCTTTAGAGACGCTAGGGCTTGTTCGGCGTCTTCCCGGCACGAAAACAGACGGCTTTCCCACTGGGTTTGTTTCTGCCGAAGAAGCTCTGCTTCTTGGTTTCGCTCTTTTTCGAGCGTCTTTCCTTTTCGTTGGTCGAGCGCGCTGGATTCAACGACGATCAACCGGACCGAATGACCTTCGTACGTCGATGTCGTTTCCCACACCCGGTAGGTGGCTCCGTTTTTCTCCGCTAAGGAGAACGGATCGCTCCACGGCGTGTCTTGGGCATCAGCTTTAGCCAGCGCGGTTTTGACGATCCGGAGCGAAGAAGGGCCTCTTGTGATCAAAAAGGCGTTGGCGGCCTTCGTTTGCGCCAGTGTGTCTTTCGTCATGGCGGCAGAATCGGCAACATAAATCCATTCATCTTCGATCTTCGCCTGCTTCAGCTGTTTCTGCACACGGGACAACACCTCGGGATTCCACGTCTTATCCGGCAGGTTGCCGTCGTGTACATCGCCATAAAACGGGATGCCATCCTCGTTGCCAATCAGCCCAAATCCGATCTGCTTTTGCCAACGATGATGCCGGTTGTAGCCATGCGTAATCTGCAAGGCATCCGGCGAGGCCGATTCATACGCGCCATAAACGGTCTTGTCCGTCGTATCGGCGTGGAAGACGCGAAGAGAGAGGCCTTCTTTCTTGTAGATCTGCACGAGGCAAGACGAAAGGACTTGATGGATATTCGCCTCATACAGGCGATCCAAATGACGCGCGATGGCATCGTCGTTGAACCAAGACGGCTCCAGCCCTGGCCGAATCAGCTTCGGCAAATCGATGTCATGCGCCCATTGTTCCAAATGAACGAGCGCTTGCCGGCCGCTCAAGATATCCAGAACGATTAGTTTGACGATATCGCTGGCTCGAGTTTGGCATTGCGGATCCACGGGAACGAGACGATCAATCAACTGAGGAAGGTCAAGATCTTTGAACAGGGCGCTTATTATATTCAAATAAGAACTTTCATAAATGGCCCGAATTTGAACGTCCATGATGAGCAAACTCCTTTGCTTTCCTTGTATTACAAGGTTTTATTCGACAGGAAGATAAAAAAATCCTCCCGATTTTTGTCGAGAGGGTGCGAAATGTGAGGTTTAATTTATAATATCTAATAAATATTATACACTGTGGGAGATGTATCCTCTACTGTAATACAGATTGATCTTTAGGAAGCATTTAAAAAAGGCATCATATTAATTGATGCCTTGTAATTTTAAGATTCTTAGTGTTCTTGGTTTACCGAGTTCCCATGTAATATAACCTGCTCTTCGTAATTTTTCTAGATGAGCGAAGTTTCTTACCATTTTTTATTCCTGTAAATAACCTGCTTTCACCAAAGCTTCCAAATACTCATCCAAAATAGGGTTCCCTTCTACACAATCTGCTGGATCAATTCCTTTAAATACCTTTAGTTCATGATATAATTTCTCACACATTGCACCTTGCATTTGAAAACCACTGACATATTGTCTATCTATACTTTCTAAAATAACTGCTATTAGTCTTCCCTCTGCAAAATTAGTATATCTAACCTGCAAATCATAATCTTCATCACTCGGTTGCGGAAGAAGAAGTTCACCAGCCGCCCTCATCTCTTGAATACACTCTCTCATTCTATCAATGTCCGCTTTCTCTTTCTCACTATACAAACTATTCAAAATCTCCTCATTTTGAATAAAGTAACTTTTCACAAATGTTGAATAATCAACAAAAGGATCTTTTTTAAACTCTATAAACTCATTGACAGGAACTTCAACCGCTTTATATTTCTTTTTTAATATATTGTCTACCTCAGTTGGTACCGTCAAGAATTTTGTGTAATGTAAAATAGATAGGGTATCTCTGAAATAGATTTAGAATAGAGGGGAGACTGGTTTCCTCCACACAAGAGACTGAATATTCAGTCTCTTGTGTGGAAAGGGAGAATCCCCTTATTTTGTTTATTTACAATATTTGGTTAATTGTAACGTTCTTCAAACATTCGTTGAAGGGCTTCATGCGCTTCGGCAAATCCTCGCAACTTTCGCCCTGCCCATTTCTCATTAAAATCTTGAATGGTCAAATACACGATTTTTTCAGCGGCTTCTAAACTATTCAAACTGTTCATCGGTTTTAGGCGTTTCCGAATTTCCTTGATCGTTCGTTCGATGGCATTGGTCGTATAAATCACACTTCGAATACTGCTTGGATAATCCATAAATGTAAGGAGAACATCCAACTCATTGGCCCAAGATTGAACTTCTCTCGGATACTTGCTTGACCATTTCGACTCAAACTGTTGAAACATTTGTAACGCCATCTCCTTATTCGGCGCGCGATAAATCAGTTTGAGATCCTCTGCCACTTCAAATTGATCTTTTTTTCGAACACGGCTGAGGGTGTTACGGACTTTGTGAACGACACAACGCTGCACATCGGCTTTCGGATAAACCGCCTTAAAGGCTTCCTCCAACCCCGGTAGTCCATCGAATACGCCCAGAAGCACTTCCTTGACGCCTCTTTGATAGAGGTGTTGAAGGATTTCCTGCCATACATAGGCGCTTTCTTGTCCTCCCACAAAGAAATCAAGAATTTCGCGATATCCTTCTTCGTTCACCCCTAACACCACATAAATGACTTCTTTCTCCACGGTTTCGCGACGAAGTTTTACGTATAAACCATCCAAATATAAAACCGAATAACGCTGATGTAGAGGACGATTGTGCCATTTCTCGATGTCTTCCTTCACTACATCGGTAATACGACTGATTGTCGTTGGAGAATAGGCATTTCCTAAAATTCGTTCGATAAACTTGCCAATTTCCCTCGTACTCATGCCACTTTGATACATTTTGATGACGGCTTCCTCGAGCCAACCAGTATGACGTTGGTAAGGGGCAAACAGCTGCGTTTGAAATTCCCCATTTCGATCCCTTGGGACCAAAAGGCCTTCAATTCGGCCATATTGCGTATCTAGATTTCGTTGATAGTAGCCGTTTCTCATATTCGATGTTCCGGCCTGTTCGATTTCGAGGAAATGTTTGATTTCTTCCCGCATGATCAGTTCTAATTTTTCCTTTACAAACTGACGAATGACACTTTCCAGTTGATTTGCCCAGTCGACATTCGGTATACTTTTGGACATAGGTAGGGTTCTCCTTTCTCTGGAATATTTGGGTTCAATCAGAGAATACCCTACCTTTTTTCTTTTGGTCTAGCAAAATGCTTTACACAAAATTTTATACATCATCCCTCAGTTACTAAAAACTTATGAGGCATATTTAATTGTTGGTATTTTTTAAGTAAGTTATTTTTCAAGTGATTTTAACCTCCCTATTAATAGAATGAGTGCCCTCCACTTCTATTATAGTAACTATTCACCCCGATAGTAGTATGTAAAGAAGCGCAACACAAATAGGGCATCCCCGTAATAGAAAATGCCCTAAGTGGTAGAAAGAACACGATCGAGCGTGTCGCCTGTCAACAGAAGACATAACGAATCCCACACGTTTTTTTCGTGTTTCGTCAGTGTGGAAACGATACTTCTTGTGATACAAAAAGACTGGGCGAATGTTTCTTCGCGAAATGTACCCGAAATGTTCTCTTTCACTTTGACCATGCGAAGATCGCGTTCGGCTTGGTTGTTGTCAAAGGGAACATGCACTTCACGTAAGAAACGCAACGCTTCTTCCTTTCGTTTCTGAAGCCGTCGAACAAAAGCGAGTGCTTTTTTCGGAAGAGGCGTCGCCGTTTCCAATCGGTGTTGTGCTCTTTCTAGGATGCGATCATACACTCGTTCCCATCGTTTCGCTTCTTCTTCGGAAAGCGCACCGTGATGAGCTTCGACGGCCTGTTTGGCGGCTAACAGAAACGTCGTCATGCGCGATGCCCATATATGCCCTTGTTCGATGAAACCCTTCAATTCACGCAAATGATGGGCGTGACAAAGGGCATGGATGGCTTGTGTGTATTTCGTATACGTAACGAACCCATCGTGCATCATCGTCCCTTGATATCGCGGAAGAATCCCGATGTCATCGGTCGCTTTCTTTCCATGAGAAACGTGAGGAGCCAAGTACGTATATTTCGATGTACACGCGACATGCACCCATGCGAGTTTTCCATTGATGCGCAAACTCGTTTCATCGACATGCAGGATGTTGGATTCAAGTAAGGCGTCTTCGATGACGTCCATATTTGATTCCAGCGCTTCGCGTCCTCGTTTCACCATATTGGCAAGAGTTCCCGTACTAATCGAGTGTTGATATAACGCTTCGATTGTATCACTTAAACGCTTGTACGGGATCAATTGGATATGATGTAAATAAACAACGAGCGCAGTAAGGCGTGGACCGTATTGCACATGATTCGTGACATGGGATGGGAATTCGGCTTGTTGCACGCATCGACAATGCGGACACGATTTCACTTCACGTTCATGTTGTGTCACCTCGATCGCCACAGGAGGGACATCAAACACTTGACGGATATCGACTTTGAACGGTTTGACGTCACGCAAAGAAACCCCACATCCTTGACACGTATGCACACGGTGGACGACACGATGATGTGGATGTTCCACTTGACGGAGCGTCGTTCCTTGATGTCCTTCTTGTCCGCCTGGCTTGTTGCCAGATGGTTGACGAGAAGAACGTGTGTTGGCAAAACGGTCAGAAGATGGGGGCAAATGGCTATTAGAGCTGTTTTTTTTCGTGCGTGCTTCCAGCTCTTGAACACGGTACTTCAGTTGTTCATTTTCTTTGCGTAGTTGTTTGTTTTCGTGACGCAAATGTTCATTTTCTTGAACGAGTTGATGAATGAGCTGTTTTTGTTGTTGAACTTTGCCGATTAAGCTTTCAACTGTAAATACAGCTTGTTGTACCGTCAACATGCGATTCACCTCCTTGTCTATCAGTATTCACATCATAGACAAGGAAAGAAGAAAATATTCAGCTCACTTTATGATGTGGCTGAATAGTTACAAAAATCTTATTAATGACTCTCAAGCACGGAATTGAGAGTATACATTTTTTGTTCTAGAAGCTTATATGTTTCTTGTTCCTTAATTCGTATGTTAATTTGTGCAATCTCCTGTAAATGGTTTTTCAGCGCTTTCACAAAATCATGAGCAAATTTTGTTTTATCATAAAAAAGAAAGGATTCCACCTCATCATTTGTAACATTTACGGCTTCGATTTTGATTTGTTGTCCTTTCACTATGAAAAAATAATCATAAACAGAACCAAATCCAGAGATGCGGAACGGCTTATTCTCTTTGTTGGCTATCATCTCCATAATACCAACAGCCATACTTAGCAAAGCTGTGCCATAGAGGGTCGCAATATTGATCGTCATTTGTTCGATACCGTTATGAACAGTCATATACATTTCACAACTAAAAAAACTATTGAGATTTTCACTTTTGAGTGTTTCTCTCCAATCTCCTTCCCAGTCCTCTAATGAGATTTTGATACCCATAATATATCCTCCTCGTTTTTTACTGTTTCGTAACTACACTTATTCCTTTTGTTGGATAGGAAGTTCGAATGATTCCATCCTTACTTACAATGGTAATCATTTCACTAATACCATATTTATTGGGATTATATACATATTCCATTGTCCCATCTGGATGTTTTGTCCGAATTCCTCCTTTTTCTACACTCTCCATTATTAAGTTTTTAATTTCCCCTTCACCCATATGCTTTGGAAATAACGTCTTTCCTTTCTTTCCAATTACATGACCATCAACAATATGCTTCCAACCTTCTTTCGAGTTCCCTTCCATTAAAATAGCCCTGCTATTGTACTTTAAAACCTTTCCCATTCCAGCTACAACATCTACTATTTCACCTTTACCGTATTTTTTTAGTGTAACTATTCACTCCGATAGTAGTATGTAAAGAAGCGCAACACAAATAGGGCATCCCCGTAATAGAAAATGCCCTAAGTGGTAGAAAGAACGCGATCAAGCGTGTCACCCGTCAACAGAAGACATAACGAATCCCACACGTTTTTTTCGTGTTTCGTCAGTGTGGAAACGATGCTTCTTGTGATACAAAAAGACTGGGCGAATGTTTCTACGCGAAACGTACCCGAAATGTTCTCTTTGACTTTAACCATGCGAAGATCGCGTTCGGCTTGGTTGTTGTCAAAGGGAACATGTACTTCACGTAAGAAACGCAACGCTTCTTCCTTTCGTTTCTGAAGCCGTCGAACAAAAGCGAGTGCTTTTTTCGGAAGAGGTGTCATCGTTTCCAATCGATGTTGTGCTCTTTCTAGGATGCGATCATACACTCGTTCCCACCGTCTCGCTTCTTCTTCGGAAAGTGCACCGTGATGGGCTTCGACGGCTTGCTTGGCGGCTAACAGAAACGTGGTCATGCGCATCGCCCACGTATGCCCTTGTTCGATGAATCCTTTTAACTCACGCAAATGGTGGGCATGACAAAGGGCATGGGTGGCATGTGTGTATTTCGGATACGTACCGAACCCATCGTGCATCATCGTCCCTTTGTATTGTGGAAGAATCCCGATCTCATCCGTTGCTTTCTTTCCACGAGAAGCGTGAGAAGCCAAGTATGTATATCTCGATGTACACGCGACATGCACCCATGCGAGTTTCCCATTGATGCGCAAACTCGTTTCATCGACATGCAGGATGTTGGATTCAAGTAAGGCGTCTTCGATGATGTCCATATTTGATTCCAGCGCTTCGCGTCCTCGTTTCACCATATTGGCAAGGGTTCCTGTACTAATCGAGTGTTGATATAACGCTTCGATTGTATCACTTAAACGCTTGTACGGGATCAATTGGATATGATGTAAATAAACAACGAGCGCAGTAAGGCGTGGACCGTATTGCACATGATTCGTGACATGGGATGGGAATTCGGCTTGTTGCACGCATCGACAATGCGGACACGATTTCACTTCACGTTCATGTTGTGTCACCTCGATCGCCACAGGAGGGACATCAAACACTTGACGGATATCGACTTTGAACGGTTTGACGTCACGCAAAGAAACCCCACATCCTTGACACGTATGCACACGGTGGACGACACGATGATGTGGATGTTCCACTTGACGGAGCGTCGTTCCTTGATGTCCTTCTTGTCCGCCTGGCTTGTTGCCAGATGGTTGACGAGAAGAACGTGTGTTGGCAAAACGGTCAGAAGATGGGGGCAAATGGCTATTGGAGCTGTTTTTTTTCGTGCGTGCTTCCAGCTCTTGAACACGGTACTTCAGTTGTTCATTTTCTTTGCGTAGCTGTTTGTTTTCTTTCAACAGTTGCTCAATGACTTGTTGTTGGTGAGTAATGAGCTGCTTTTGTTGTTGGACTTTGCTGATTAAGCTTTCAACTGTAAATACAGCTTGTTGTACCGTCAACATGCGATTCACCTCCTTGTCTATCAATATTCACATCATGGACAGGAAAAGCAAAAAATATTCAGCTCACTTTATGATGTGGCTGAATAGTTACTTTTTAGTAAATCAAAAACCTTTCCCGCTTTCACTACTTTTCCTGCAGGAAAAAGTCCTATGAGGGAGATAATTTTCTCGGGATTGCTTGAATTCGGATCAAAAAGCGTACGGATATCATCAAGTACTAAAAAATCGAGGCCTTCTTTAGCCGCATCAAGCAAAAACTCTCCAGCTTTCTGTAACCAGCTAACTGCTGATTTAGTCCAACTAGTTGCACTAGTAAACAAGGTTTTTGATGTATTATATATATTATACTGATTCTCAAAACGTTGCCTAGATTCTTGAGAAATTTCCACTCTATCTTTCTGTCCTGTGATATCATTATTTTTAATTTGAATCAAGGCATTATATGTTTGCTTTCCTGCAATACCATCGGCTGTAATTCCCACCTTCTTCTGAAATTCCTTCACAGCCTTCTCTGTATTTGCTCCATAAACTCCATCAATTCCCCCAGGGTTAAATCCGGCTTTGTAAAGCCAAGATTGCAGCGTTTTCACATAATCATTTCGATCACCTCTTTTTAGCGTTTGCCCACTCCATAAATTATTTGCAAAGTTAGATGGATAAGTGACTCTACCAACACTATCCACAACGTACATTTTTGATCCTCCTAGTTATTTTTTGTTTATTATCATATCAGACAACCATCATGAAAAATGTCGAAACATGTCGCAAAAAACAAAAAAACCCCCTGCCAAAAGGCAGGGTTCCCATGGAGTAAGCCTATTCTTTAAGTAGAGCAGGATGAGTATAGTATTGTGTAGCTACTGATTGATGACCTTGTTCCTGAGGATCACCTTGTGCGTAAGCTAGAAAAAGCGATTGACTTCTCTTTTATTTACGACATTGTCAAAGACCCATACTCACCCGATCATGGACGACCAAGTATTGATCCGGTTGTGTTGTTCAAAATGTACTTGATCCGTTATATCTTCGGCATTCGTTCGATGCGTGAAACGGTGGAACAAATTCGAACCAACGTGGCATATCGGTGGTTTTTAGGGTTGAGTCTTCATGATCCTGTCCCACATCATTCGACTCCAAGCAAAAATTATGCACGACGTTTTGCAGGTACAGACGTCTTTCAAAAGATTTTTTCAAGAATTCTCGAAGAAGCCTTTCAACACGGGCTGGTGGATCCAAGTGTCGTATTTGTTGACTCTACCCATGTAAAGGCGAGTGCAAACAAAAGAAAATTCAACACCGAAGTGGCAGAAGTCGAAGCGAAAGCGTATCAAGAGGAATTGGAAAAAGAGATTGAACGAGACCGGATCGCACACGGAAAATCTCCATTACCGCCAGAAACAGATAAAAAAAACGAGAAGTAAAGATCAGTAAGACGGATCCCGAGAGTGGGATGTTTGTGAAAAATGAACGCGAACGAGTATTTGCTTACTCTTATCACACGGCTTGCGATCGCCATGGCTGGATCCTCCAATCCTATGTCACGGCGGCAAACGTGCATGATAGTCAAGCCTTTTTTGAACTGTTTGAACGAGTCAAAAAGGAAGTGAAGCTGTGCATCGATGCAGGATACAAGACGCCAGCCATTGCGAAATACCTATTAGAACAAGGGATTGATCCGATTTGGCCATATACGCGTCCAAAGACGAAAGAGGGGTTCTTTCGGAAATCTGAATTTGCATATGACGAACATTTTGACTGTTACCTTTGTCCCAATAACCAAGTGTTATCTTATTCAACAACGAATCGGGAAGGCTATCGGGAATATAAATCCAATCCATCTGTGTGCAAGACGTGTCCTTATCTAGAAAAATGCACAGAAAGCAAAAGCCACACGAAAGTGGTCACACGCCATGTTTGGCAAGATTACTACGAAGAAGCCGAGCACTTACGATATGTGCCGGAGCATCGAGAATTGTATGAGCGGAGAAAAGAGACAATCGAACGAAATTTTGCAGATTTGAAAGGGAAGCATGGTCTGCGCTGGACGAATTACCGTGGATTGGAAAGAAACCAGATGCAGGCGATGCTTGTTTGTGCTGCGATGAATTTAAAGAAATTAGCAAACTGCCTATGGAGAATGGGCATCTCCCCATAGCCATCAAGTTAAGCATTTGGGCCTTTGTACACCGTTAAAAACATGGTATCCTTTCTAGCGAATACTCTTCGTTAGAAAGGATTTTTTCTATGGAAAATCAAATGCAAGCATGGATGAAAACCATCCGCCAACTTTTCTCGCCTGAGACATTGACTCATCTTGCTCAAGAAACAGGATTTATCCAACGAAAACGAGCATTAACGGCAGAAGCATTTTTGACTCTTTGTGCATGGGGAGATGGCTCACTGGCACAACAATCACTCCAACGGTTATGTACGTCTCTCACGCTCCGCCATGACTGTTCCCTGTCCAGCGAAGGATTGAATCAGCGCTTTACCGAGCGAGCCGTGGCGTTTTTGCGAGAAGTGTTTTTCCTTCTCCTCCAACGACAACGCCCATTGCTTTGGTCCACCATCCAAACCTACCGGACGTGTTTTACTCGCTTGCGGATTTTGGATTCGACCAGTTTTTTGGTTCCTGCCGACTACGGGGAGGACTACCGAGGTTCCGTCTCATCAGGAGCGAAAATTCAGTTTGAATATGACTTGTTGTCTGGTGCCTGTCTTCAACTATGCGTTCAATCGGCCAATGACTCGGACGCCCGTTTTGCCTATCATGCCCAGCACACGATTTTGCCGAATGACCTATGTATTCGGGATTTGGGCTTTTTCTCCGTTGCCGCACTAACCGAGATCGACGCCCGAGGAGCGTATTATATTACTCGGCTCCGTTCCGATATGAAAGTGTATATCAAAGAGAATAGCCAGTGGAAGGAATGGGATTGGGAATCTCTTGGGAATCAATTAAAGGAAGGGGAATCAGTAGAAATGGAACATGTATACATCGGGCATGAGCGTTTGTATATCCCACGCTTGATTTTTCGACGTTTGACGGAAGAAGAATGGCAAAAACGGATGGCGTATGTGCGAAAAAGGGAAAAAAGAAAAGGGAAGGCGCTGACACGCCAAACCCTCGAACAAAAGAAATACCACATCTTACTGACTAATTTACCACAAGAGTCGTTTGATGGGCAACAGGTTTATGGGCTTTATTCTTTGCGGTGGCAAATTGAACTGCTGTTTAAAGCGTGGAAGTCCGTTTTTGATTTGGAGAAAGTGAAGAAGATGAAGAAAGAACGGTTCGAATGCCATGTATATGGGACGTTGATTGCCATTTTGGTGACTCAAACCTTTCTGTTTCAAGCTCGAACGTATTGGCAACAAACAGAAGGGATTCAAATCAGCGAACGGAAAGCACTAGATGTTCTCCAATCCTATTGGCAACAACTGCTTTTGCGCCTATCCAAGGAAGAAATCAGCCTTTCTTCTCCCCTCCTTCTATTGAGAAAACATGGAAGAAAGGATCGAAGGAAAGGAAAAGAAACGGCATCGGATCTCTTGGTTAAATTGGGTATTTATTGATTAGATTCATAAAAACGCCAAATAACCCTCTCCAAGAGGGTTATTTGGCATGCCTAAAACATGTGGTATTCTTTTTCTTCAGCTAATGATCACAAACATTGCGTATGGACACAACGACCCTTAACACTAAACTTGACGGGTATGGGGCATCTCCCCTCTTTTTCACTTATGTATGTCGTTATTTTCGTCGGTTCATCGAGGAAAACAAATATCAAAATAGAACAAAATGGTTGTGAGGCAGTTGCCTTACAACCATTTTGCCAACAGTCTGAAGCCAGCCGGTTATACGGCTGGCTTTTGCATGATATTTTCCTAACCCATAGAACTGAGTTTTCAACCGATCTCGTCATGAATAGAAAACCGCGTCTATTTTAAGATGTGCCATTATACAAATGCCTTATTTTCTTCTTTTCGGAAGAAACTTTTCATTGCCTGTAACACGTCTGATTTTTGTTTTAAAATGTAGTAACGGAATTTTTCATCCTTAATATGTTTATATGCTGACATAAGGGTAGAGTGACGATTGTACTGATTCACTTCTCCATATCCAAACATATTCGATACTTTCATTAATTCTTGCACAAGCTTGACACAGCGGGCGTTATCGGACGTTAAATTATCGCCATCGGAAAAGTGAAATGGATAAATGTTATACTTCGTCGGTGAATAGGTCGTTTCAATGACTTCAAGTGCCTTTCGATACGCTGATGAACATATCGTCCCGCCACTTTCCCCTTTTGTAAAAAATTCTTCTTCCGTTACAATTTTCGCTTCAGTATGATGCGCGATAAAAACAATATCGACCGTTTCGTATTTCGTCCGTAAAAATCGCGTCATCCAAAAGAAGAAGCTTCTAGCCATATACTTTTCCCATACGCCCATTGATCCGCTCGTGTCCATCATTGCGATGACAACCGCTTTCGAATCCGGCTTAATGACTTCATTCCACGTTTTAAATTTTAAATCTTCGGGATAAATTGGATAAAAACTCGGATTGCCACTTAATGCATTTCGTTTAAACGCAGCCATCATTGTTTTTTTCTTGTCGATGTTCCCCATCAATCCCGTTCGGCGAATATCGTTAAACTCAATATGTTGCACAACATGATCAGCGTGTTGTTTTTTCCTTAAGTCTGGAAGTTCTAATTGACTGAATAACGCTTCTTCAAGTTCCATTAGAGATACTTCTGCTTCATAATAATCTTGCCCTGCCAAATCACCTGCCCCTTGCCCTTTTCCGGGTCCTTTTTGACCGTCACCAGAACCGTCGCGCGCAATAACATCACCAACTTGACTGTCCCCATCGCCTTGGCCGACGTGCTTATTTTTGTCATAGTTGTAACGAATTTTATATTCATCTAACGAACGAATCGGAATCTTAATGACATCGCGACCGTTGGACATAATGATGCTTTCTTCTGTAATTAAGTCACCGAGATTATTTTTAATTGCCTCTTTCACTTTTTCTTCGTGCCGTTTTTGATCATCGTGGCCTTTTCGATGGAGGGACCAATCTTCCTTTGACACAATGAAGTTTCTACTCATTTTTTCCCCTCCTACATATGAAATAATCATGCACAAATTCTTTTTCCTCGCATACACTATGTTGGCTAATAAAAAATCATAAATGAATGGCTAGTTACTTTATCCTATGCGACGACCGAAAAAAATTGACAAATGATTGCGAAAATTGTTCAAATCCCTTTCTGAAGGACAAGCCTGTTTTATACGATGCTGTAGATGAGCAAATTTACTAACATAAATTTACAACCAAACAAAAAAGAAGACATGAACCCGATTCCTTGGTTAGAATAGATGTGCCAACAAACCATTCACAAGGAGGTTCATGTCTCATGAATAGATTAGCACATCACCAAGGAATCCACAAGTTTTTGACGATGTTGGGGTTGGCCCTTTATTTCTCGAAACCTGTCATGAAGCATCTCGTTCATATCGTGGATGCGATGATTACAAAGGGCTTTTCGGGAACGCTGACCGATCTACATCATGGGAGTTTTCATCCGAACCATCGCACGACACTGAGCCATTTTTTCACGAAAAGCCCATGGGAGGAAGAGACGCTGCTTCGCAAACTCCAACAGTGGGTGCTTCATCGTGTCGAACGCAGCTCGAAACGAGAGAATCAACCCATTTTTGTTTCGATCGATGATACGATTTGCCAAAAAACGAAGCCCTCGTCACGGGCAACACACGCCATTCAAGGGTGTGATTGGCACTATTCTCACGCAGAGAAAAAGTCGATCTGGGGACATTCTCTCGTTTGGCTCATGGTTCATACGATGACCCAAGCGTTTCCTTTTGCCTTTCGCCTCTACGACAAGACGGCGGGGAAAAGCAAAGGGGAACTCGCGATCGAGATGCTTTCTTCGTTGGATGTGAGTCGCCCCGTTTATGTGCTCATGGACTCTTGGTATCCATCGAAAACCCTCGTGGGAGCCTGCTTGAAAAAAGGGTTCCACGTCATCGCGATGCTGAAGACGAATCGGATTCTCTATCCAAAAGGGACGGCCATTCAAGCAAAGGAATTTGCCAAATCTATGGAGCCACGGGATACCCGCCTCGTCACGGTGGGAAAAGAGCGTTATCGGGTGTATCGCTACGAAGGTGCTCTGAACGGTCTCAAGGATGCCGTGGTGCTGCTCGCATGGAAAGCCGATCAGCCGATGACGCCGAAACATCTTCATTGCGTCTTGAGCACCGATCGCGAGCTAAGCGATGAAGAGATCTTGCGCTACTATGCTGCACGTTGGTCGATCGAATGTTTTTTCCGTCAAGCGAAAGACCAGCTGAAACTCGATGGATACCGCGTTCGCGGGCGTCGGGCGGTGAAACGGTATTGGATCTTGGTGCAACTTGCGTATATGTACAGCATGTTCGAGTCGAACAGTGATTTTTCGGATGGGCTCGATCTCCTGCGCAAGAGAAAAGGACATAGCCTCGTGGAGTTCATTTACCGTGCAGCGAAACAAAATATTCCCATTGATACCGTGAAAAAACAGCTCCACGTGGCATAAGGGGTACCCTGTTTGTCTCTTTTTAAATGGTAATTATTGTAACGAAAATTGCTCAACTACAGTACGATGATAAAACAAAGCATGCCAAGTGCGGCATGCTTTATCGGTTTAACAAGCTTCCGACGTAACGAAGCAATTCATTTGCTGAAGTGGAGTTATAACCATACTCATCAATTAACCGCGCAACAACTTCATTAATTTTCTTGAGTTGTTGTTCATCAGGTGTTTTTGTAGACGTCGTAATTTTGACAATATCTTTTAAGTCTGCAAACAACTTTTTCTGGATCGCTTCACGCAACCGTTCGTGCGAATTGTAATCGAATCGTTGACCTTTGCGGGCATATGCTGAGATACGAATTAAAATTTCTTCACGAAATGCTTTTTTCGCATTCTCCGAAATGCCAATTTGCTCTTCAATCGAACGCATCAGCTTTTCATCTGGATTCATTTCTTCTCCTGTGAGCGGGTCCCGAATTTTCGCTCTGTTACAATACGCTTCTACATTATCTAAATAGTTATCCATTAACGTTTTTGCTGATTCTTCATACGAATAGACGAACGCTTTTTGTACTTCACGTTTTGCAATTTCATCGTATTCTTTTCTTGCAATCGAAATGAAATTTAAATAACGTTCCCGATCTTCTTTTGAAATAGACGGATGATGCTCTAGCCCTTCTTTTAATGCTCGCAATACATCTAATGCATTAATGGACGGCACTTCTTTTCGAATGATACAAGACGAAATACGATTAATAACATAACGTGGATCAATACCACTCATTCCTTCATCTGGATATTCTTTTTTCAGCTCTTCGACATCCACTTCATTAAATCCTTCAACTAACTCACCGTCATACAAGCGCATTTTTTTCACAAGGTCGATATCACCGCGCTTCGGCTCTTTCAATCGCGTTAAAATGGTAAACATCGCTGCTACCCGCAGCGTATGCGGTGCAATATGCACATCTTCTACGTCACTTTCGCGAATCATTTTTTCATAAATACGCTCTTCTTCTGACACTTTTAAGTTATATGGAATCGGCATGACGATAATTCGCGAATGAAGCGCCTCATTTTTCTTATTAGCAATAAACGAACGATACTCTGTTTCATTCGTATGAGCAACAATGAGCTCATCAGCACTAATAAGTGCAAAACGTCCCGCTTTAAAATTTCCTTCTTGCGTCAAAGAAAGTAAATGCCATAAAAATTTTTCATCACATTTCAGCATCTCTTGAAATTCCATAATGCCGCGATTTGCTTTGTTTAACTCCCCATCAAAGCGATATGCGCGCGGATCCGATTCGGACCCATATTGAGCAATCGTAGAAAAATCAATGCTTCCTGTTAAATCAGCAATATCTTGGGACTTCGGATCGGATGGGCTGAACGTCCCGATTCCGACACGTTTATCTTCTGAGAAAAAGATGCGTTCAACCATCACATCTTCAATGCGCCCACCGTATTCTTTTTCAAGCCGCATCATATTTAATGGCGACAAATTTCCTTCGATACGAATACCGTACTCTTTATAAAACTCGTCGCGTAAATGGTGCGGGATTAAATGAAGCGGATCTTCGTGCATCGGACATCCTTTAATGGCATATACAGCACCACGATCGGTATATGAGTACGCCTCAAGCCCTCTCTTTAACATCGTCACAAGCGTCGATTTTCCGCCGCTTACTGGCCCCATTAACAACAAAATACGTTTTCGAACATCTAATCGTTTCGCAGCTGGATGAAAATATTCTTCTACAAGACGCTCTAGCGCTTCCTCAAGTCCAAACAACTGGCCGCTAAAAAAGTTGTATTTTTTCTTCCCATCCACTTCTTCTACGCCCGCATCTTTGATCATATTGTAAACGCGAGAATGAGCAGACTGAGCTACCCATGGCTTTTCTTTTACGATTTCTAAATATTCCGCAAATGTCCCTTCCCACTTTAACTTCTGTTCTTCTTCTCTATATTTTTGTATTTTTTTTAAAATGTCCATACACGGACCTCCTCCACCGTTGTGATCTAGCATTGTGATTAATACCATATGTATGCAAGGATGTCCGGGATCATTCGTGAAAGAATGACTTTCATCCCGACATGCAATTAAGCTATAATGAAAACGTGGACATTTGTTGTCACTTCATCAAGGGAGGAGATTGTATATGAAGACGCTTCTCATTCTTGGCGTAATCGCTGCCTTTTTGGTGGCGATCTTCACCGCAGGATATAATGATAAGCCAGAAGTAAAAAATTAAGCGACTTTCATTCGAAAGTCGCTTAAAATACGTTTGGAAAGTTTTGTTGTCTTAACGCTTCATACACGAGGATAGCAGCTGTGTTCGATAAATTGAGCGAACGGACGTATTCATTCATCGGAATACGCAAACAACGTTCCATGTTATTTTCAATTAAATCTTTCGGCAATCCGCTTGTTTCGCGACCAAAAACGAAAAAGTAGTCTTTCGTTTGATCGCTATAGTCAAAAGAGGTGTAATATTTTTCTCCAAACTTCGTAATAAAGAAAAATTGACCTTCCTTATATTTTTCGAAAAGCTCTTGTAATGAATCGTAATAATGAACGTTAACATACTCCCAATAATCTAATCCGGCACGCTTTAACATTTTGTCATCAGTTGAAAATCCGAGCGGTCGAATTAAATGTAATGACGTTCCTGTCGCCGCGCACGTACGCGCGATATTTCCTGTGTTTGCTGGAATTTCTGGTTGATATAAAACGACATGTAAAGCCACATTCTTCACTCCTATATTCGATCAATAATATGAAAAAACTTATATTGAATATTCGGCGTATAAGCGGTTGAATCCTCGTATGACCAATAACGCATTCTACTATTGGACGTATGGGCATTGACGAGAGGCATCCCTTGTTTATCTTTCGCGACAACGATCGTCGTGTGATCGAATCGTCCGTCCCCTTGAAAATCATAACAAATGACGTCACCAAGAGACAACTGTTCCGGCGATTTTTTTTCAACTGCTTGAATACCTGTTTTCGTTCCACTTAAATACCAACGAAATGCATGTGCAACCGTCCACGTATAGCTCCAATCGTTTTCTCGCATCCACCATCCTTTCGTTTTATTTGGATATCCGATCATCGGAATACCGCCCGCATGCAAACATTGAGAAACGAAATTTGTGCAATCAACATGGAATTGATGAAACGCGGGGTTATAATCATTCCACCATACTTCAGCATATCGTACTGCGGCTAATCGATCATACGTATAACGAACTCGTTCATCTTCATGACGTTCTTGTTTTTTTTCAACTTGTTCCGTCTCCATGTTAGGCAAAAGCGGGCGATCACTCACAAGCTCACGTCGTTCAAATATTGCTTCACGCATCTCTTGTTCCTCTTCAACATACATCCACCCGTCTTGCCAAATAAAAAAACGGAAATGAACGATGTAGCGGACGAACGTGTGAGAGGCAATATGTTTCTTTTCTATTACGACTCCTTTTCCTTCGCATTTCACAAGCTTCGCCTGTCGCTTCGCCAGCAGTTGCTTTTTTCGTTCCATTTCCTCATCCGTCACATTAGCCGCAAAAAAGGAACGAATACGCTGATCGAGAAGGGCGTGTAGCTGTTTTCTCATCTCGCTCACCACTTTTTCGTTTTTTAATACGTTATGTCAGAGATGAAAGAAAAACAACTACACATTTTCAAGCATCGCTAACGCGTTATCAATTTCTCGAATAACGTCCTCATCTTGTTCTTTTTCTTTTGCTTGCTGGAGCATCGGCACAACTTTCCTGTTTCCGATTTTCCCAAGCGCCCACGCCGCGGTTCCACGAATGACTGGACGTGAATCTTTTTGAAGCAATATCAATAAATCGTCGATGGCACTTTCATCTTTATAATGAGCTAATGCGATAATGGCATTCCGTTGAATCGGTTTTTTCCCACGCCATGCCCCCGATAAATGCCCAAACGTCTCTTTAAATTGGCGATTCGTCATATGAAGAATTGGTTTTAATAGCGGTTTCACCACTTCTGGATCCGGCTCCATCTCTGGATGGAAATGAAAGTCTTTTCCTTTATTTTTCGGACAAACAAGTTGACACGTATCACATCCGTACAATCGATTACCAATTTTATCGCGAAACTCATCAGGAATAAACGTTTTCGTTTGCGTTAAAAAAGCAATACATCGCTTCGCATTCAACTGTCCCCCTTGCACAAGTGCGCCTGTCGGACAAGCATCAATGCAGCGCGTGCATGTCCCGCATTGATCTTCAATTGGCGCATCCGGAGGAAACGGGATATTTGTAATCATTTCTCCTAAATATACGTACGATCCAAACTCTGGCGTAATAATTGAGCAGTTTTTCCCACTCCATCCGATACCTGCACGCTCGGCTACTGCCCGATCCGATAATTCTCCTGTATCTACCATTGATTTTACTTTTGCATCTGGTACACGTTCTAAAATAAATTGTTCTAATTTTTGTAAGCGATCGCGTAAAACAACATGATAATCTTGTCCCCAGGATGCGCGACAAAAAATGCCTCTTCGTTCTGTTTTCGTGCTTCGCGGTGCGTTTTTTAGCTTCGACGGATACGCGAGGGCAATTGCAATAATAGAACGTGCTTCTGGAAGCAATAAAGATGGGGTTGTCCGCTTTTCAATATCAGGCTCCTCAAATCCTGATTCATATCCGAGTTGTTGCTGGTGACGCAGTCGTTCTTTTAATTCGCTAAACGGATCCGCATGAGCAAAACCGATTTTATCAATGCCGATCGTTCGGCTATATTGAATGATTTCTTCCTTTAATGCTTCAACGTCCATCCCCGAATCCCTCCTTTCTTTGTTGTTTATGTTACAATGTAAAGAAAAAGGAGTGAACGATATGTTAACCATTTGTGACACAATAAAACAGCGCGTACCTCATTTTAAAATCGGCGTCCTTACATACGATCAAATCGTCGTCGGTCCATCCCCCAACATGCTGAAAGGGAAACTTCGCCAATTTCAAGAGTTGCTATATTTTGATATGGAACAAACTCCGTTGGCTGAATGGCCAGAAGTAAAAGAATGGCGGTCTGTATTTAAACAAATTGGCACAGATCCGAGCCGATATCGTCCTTCATCGGAAAGTTTGCTTCGTCGCGTACAGAAGCAAAGTTTTATTCCATCCATTCACTCGGCGGCCGATGTGAATAACTTTTTTTCCTTATATTATAAACTACCGATCGGCATTTATGATCGAGATCATCTAACAGGAGATATAGCCGTCACGATCGGTACACAAGCAGATGAATATATCGGCATCAATGATCGGACGACAAATTTTGATCGAAAACTCGTCACAAAAGACGCTCAAGGCCCGTTCGGCAGTCCAATCGTTGATTCGAAACGAACAATGGTTACAGAGCAAACAACAAATGCAATTCAAATCGTATATTTTCTGCCCTCATTTACAGAAACGCAATGTGAACAAATATTGCAAGCGATGAAAGAGATGTTTATTCAAATCCATGGGGGTACAGCTCATACACAACTCATCATATAACAAATACGGGGCGAAGCGAAATAAAAAAACGCAATGCCCCGTTCATCTTCGAAACGAAACACTGCGTTGTCCCCGTATGTATGGAGCGGGTGATGGGAATCGAACCCACGACATCAGCTTGGAAGGCTGAGGTTTTACCACTAAACTACACCCGCATCATTGTATTCACTATATCCACAATTGCCCTGCACGCTCAACTATGCCTCTTCCTCTTCCCGCTTACTCAACGATGATCGGTGCGTCGAGGCAACTCGTCGCTTATTCGACGATGTGTCGCTCGTGGCTGAGGTTTTACCACTAAACTACACCCGCATGCAGAAAAAGTAGAAATTTGTCGAATCAGATGCAAAAATAAAAACAGGAATCCCTGTTTCGTAATTACGTTTTACATTATATCGACTCCCCTCGGACAAGTCAATACGTTGTTCACAACTTTTTCAAAAATGCATCACTCATCTCTTTATAACTCATTTTTCCCTATAAAATCAATGCGCGCATATATGCCTGGACAATAATAGGCATCGTGGTTACAAATGAAGAAGAGATTTGACATAACACCTTTTGGTTTCATACACAATCAAATTCATATAATCAAAAACGATGATTTTTGCGAGATGGAGTCCAAAAAGCGATTTGGTACGCTTCATACAACTTTTTTTTGCAATTCGCTACTGATAAATCCTTTATCACCCAAATTAAAAGGATGAGGAATTTGGGTCATGACGGTTTCAGCTGCAGTTCGATCGTGACAGGACGCCTCCGTTACCACGTATCCCATGGGCAGTCCTTGGTTGGTCACCTGAAGATGGAGCTTAAATCCATAGTACCACTGCTTTTTCGATGCACAGAGACCGATGTCCGCGATTCCTTGAAATCGTTTGACTCGGTACATTCTTGCGGCATGGCACAACTCGAGTGGTATACTATCTACGACCGCATAGGCGTGGTGTTGTCCACGTTTGGCTAGCTCATGGCGGATCCATTTGATCGCAAAGCGCAGCGCTCGACAACGGCGATTGTATCGAGAACGTTGTAAACAAGTTCCCAGTCACAAAGCGATGCCATGCACGTTCGGAAGAGAAGCCAAGCAGCTTTCCTAAAAGATGAATAGCAATGATCACCGTATCTTCTTGTTTCACCAAATGACGATTGCGACGTTGAAGATAGAATTGAATTTGTGACAGCTGGGCAGAAACAAAAAAGAAAATGACTGCATATTGTTTTTGAATCTTTGCTTGATCTGTAGTAAAATGAAAGGGCTCTTGCATGGGAATTCTCCTTTCGAATGTTGGTTGGCACTTCCATTCTATAGGAGATCCACAAGCAAGGGCTATTTTTATGCTTACTCGATTTTATATAGCACCACGGGTTTCTAAAAAACTGAATGAAAAATCCTTTTGTTCCGCCCTACCAAGGTGCGAAATATGAGTTAGTAACAACTTGACGCGTTCGCTTTTCTTAACGAGATAATACCGCAAAAACAACAATAAAACAAGGCGGAGCGAACCGCCTTTTAGTTGTTAATCTTTCCCATCTCTTTGTTAAAATCCATGACGAGTGGCGCTATACTTCTTCCAACTGAACTTGCTTACAAATAATTTTTAACAACGGCTCTTTATAATCAAAGGTATAGATATGAAAATGGTAAAATTCGCTTGAATTTGCTTCTACATTTTCGAAGAGAATAATAGTGAACAAGCTATCAAAATGGATATCACGCCTTGACATTTCTAGTATCTCTTTTTTTATTTTGTACTCCACATCTAGGCAATCCTTAAAATGCAACGCTAATGTCCTATTTTCCTCCCTATTCTCCTGTGTATCCCAATAATAGTCTATCGTGATAGATAGGTCTAATGGATTATTCCATTTCATATCCGTTATGATACTATCCGTGAAATCAAAATGATCTTTAATTTCTTTATAGTTGTTCGCAATGATCATTTTATTCACCTACTTTCCAAAATAAAAATGCGTCAAATGTATTCGGTAAATAAAAAACAAGGGATTTCACCTTTGTGAAACCCCTTGTCCCTAAAACCTTTTCCCTATTTAACAGTGCCGATGGTGGGAGTCGAACCCACACTCCCGCAAGGGAACACGATTTTGAGTCGTGCGCGTCTGCCAGTTCCGCCACATCGGCATGGAACAATTAAATTTTATCACACAAACTTGCTTTGTCAAGCCTTTACAGTGCCGAGGGCCGGACTCGAACCGGCACGGTAGTCACCTACCGCAGGATTTTAAGTCCTGTGCGTCTGCCAATTCCGCCACCCCGGCGCATAAAAAAATGGAGGCGGCAACCGGATTCGAACCGGTGGTAAAGGTTTTGCAGACCTCTGCCTTACCACTTGGCTATGCCGCCATGAAACGAAGAGCGGAAGACGGGACTCGAACCCGCGACCCCCACCTTGGCAAGGTGGTGTTCTACCACTGAACTACTTCCGCATATATGGCTGGGGTAGCTGGATTCGAACCAACGCATCACGGAGTCAAAGTCCGTTGCCTTACCGCTTGGCTATACCCCAAAATTTTCAAGCATATATGGGGCGACTAGTGGGAATCGAACCCACGAATGCCAGAGCCACAATCTGGTGCGTTAACCACTTCGCCATAGCCGCCACGTTTTTTGGCAGGGGCAGTAGGAATCGAACCCACACCGGAGGTTTTGGAGACCTCTGTTCTACCATTAAACTATGCCCCTAAAGTCAAAATGGTGGAGGGGGACGGATTCGAACCGCCGAACCCAAGGGGAGCGGATTTACAGTCCGCCGCGTTTAGCCACTTCGCTACCCCTCCGCAGATGGTGCCGGCTGCAGGACTTGAACCCGCAACCTACTGATTACAAGTCAGTTGCTCTACCAATTGAGCTAAGCCGGCATCATTTAAAATGGTGGCTCGGGACGGAATCGAACCGCCGACACAAGGATTTTCAGTCCTTTGCTCTACCGACTGAGCTACCGAGCCGTCTAAGTAATTCACTTATATAGTGGCGATCCCGACGGGACTCGAACCCGCGATCTCCTGCGTGACAGGCAGGCATGTTAACCACTACACTACGGGACCATTTTGGTTGCGGGGGCAGGATTTGAACCTGCGACCTTCGGGTTATGAGCCCGACGAGCTACCTGGCTGCTCCACCCCGCGATGATAAAAGTAAATCAATGTTCATACATGGTGGAGGATGACGGGATCGAACCGCCGACCCCTTGCTTGTAAGGCAAGTGCTCTCCCAGCTGAGCTAATCCTCCATTGCATCTTGCCCGGCAACGTCCTACTCTCGCAGGCGGTGTCCCGCCAACTACCATCGGCGCTGGAGAGCTTAACTTCCGTGTTCGGGATGGGAACGGGTGTGACCTCTCCGCCATCGTCACCGAGCAATAATGCTTTAGACAAATGTTATTATAACGGAATATTTTTTGTTGTCAAGCATTTTTTTATTCCTTCAAAACTAGATAACAGAACAGTCGCCTTCGCTTTTCTTACTGTCTAGCTTCGAACTAACATCCTCCTACGCCTTCGCTTTTTCCGTTCGACGTGCAAGCACGTCTTCGTCAAAAGCTCTCGGCTCCGTCGGACGTTTCCTTGGCTTCGCCAAGGACCGTTCTCAGCTTTTCTTGTGTGCTTAGTTAAATCCTCGATCGATTAGTATCCGTCAGCTGCACGTGTCGCCACGCTTCCACCTCGGACCTATCTACCTTGTCATCTTCAAGGGATCTTACTCGCTTGACGCGATGGGAAATCTCATCTTGAGGGGGGCTTCACGCTTAGATGCTTTCAGCGCTTATCCCTTCCGCACATAGCTACCCAGCTGTGCTCCTGGCGGAACAACTGGTACACCAGCGGTGCGTCCATCCCGGTCCTCTCGTACTAAGGACAGCTCCTCTCAAATTTCCTACGCCCGCGACGGATAGGGACCGAACTGTCTCACGACGTTCTGAACCCAGCTCGCGTACCGCTTTAATGGGCGAACAGCCCAACCCTTGGGACCGACTACAGCCCCAGGATGCGATGAGCCGACATCGAGGTGCCAAACCTCCCCGTCGATGTGGACTCTTGGGGGAGATAAGCCTGTTATCCCCGGGGTAGCTTTTATCCGTTGAGCGATGGCCCTTCCATTCGGAACCA